>NZ_JASZYT010000009.1 GCF_030316765.1 Variovorax saccharolyticus | reverse complement strand
CAGGCGTTGGCGCCGGACATGGGAACGAGGACGCCGGCCGCGACCGCGGCGCCGAGGAAGAGTGTCTTGATCCGGTTCATCGCATGGCTCCTTGGCGCGCTCACTTGGGCGCTCCCATCTGCTTGAACTCGAGCTTCGCGGCGCCCGGCGGGATCGCGGCGACGAAGGTCTTGGCGGGCACCGTCGCGTTGAGCTTCCATTCGGAGAACTCGACCGTGAAGGTCGGCTGGCGCTCGCTCGAGCGGTAGGCGACGACCATCAGCCGGGGCAGCTTGTCGGCGGCGCCGATCCAGATTTCCCAGTCCAGGCCAGGGGCGGTGAACGCCAGGTGCTCGGTCTTGACGCCGCCGATGGTCGACTGCCCGACCCAGAGGGCGCTCGCGAGATCCTTGGTGAGGAAGGCATAGGGGTCGGCGACCAGCAGATCGAGGAAGGGCGCCGTGGCATCGGAGCCCGGCTGCACGCTCTGCATCAAGGCCTCGATGGCACCGCCGGCGGCTTCGCGTCGCGCATAGAACTTGCGGTCGGCGCCGATCACGGTGACCGTCTTGCCGTCGTAGTAGCTGTCGCTCGGGAACAGGTCGCCGCGTGCCTCCACGAAGAGCTTGTCGGGCCGCTGCATCACCACGCGCGAGGCCGCGAACAGGCTCACGTACTGCCCTGTGGGCGACGGGGTCGGGACGATGCCGCGCACCTTGAAGCTCAGCGTCCTGGCGCCGGCGAGCGTGTCGCCCATGGCCTTGAGCAAGGCCAGCGCGCGTTCGTCCTTGAAGTCCTTGGCGGGGGCCGCAGCGGGCGCCGCCTTGGTGTCCTGCGCCAGGGCCGCGCTGCCGGCGCCGAGCAGCGCGGCGGCGGCGAGCAGGGCCAAGCCGACCCGTTGGCCGATTCGTTTCGCGGTGAGTGCCATCGGTGTGCTCCGGACGTTGAGATCAAGGGGCCAGCGCGAGGGTAGGGGGCGATGCGGCGGGTGTCAACGCCGGGCCTCTTCACTTCAGCGGGCGTTCGCCTGAAAATGGCCGCATGGACCTCACCGATCACAACCTGAAGAGCCTGTTCGCACAACTCGGCCTGCCGAACTCCAAAGCCGAGATCGATGCCTTCATCGAGCGGCACGGTCCGCTGCCCGGGACGGTGCAGCTTGCCGATGCACCATTCTGGACGACGGGGCAGGCGGCATTCCTGCGCGAGGAGATCAGCGAGGACGCCGAATGGGCGGAGCTGGTCGATCAACTCGACGCGCTGCTGCGGCAAGCCTGAGCGTCCTCCTCAGGGCTTTCGCTAGGCCATCCGCCGCTCCGGCGGCCAGATGATCCGGATCGCCTCGCCGTCGGCGCGGTAGGCCTGGCAGGTGTCGGCCAGGGAGGGCTTGGGCAGCTTGCCGGGCAGCGCATGCGTGGCGCGCAGGCCTCCGGCTTCGCGCTTGTGCGCGAACAGCGTCTGCATTGCCGTGGTCGCCAGCGGGCCCAGCAGTTCGGTCAGGTGCGTGCAGCCCCGGGTGCCGCCGACCCGGTCGCGCGCCTTGCGGGTGAAGCCGGGGCCGATCACGAGGCCTTCCAGGGCACGGTAGGCCGGATTGCTGTCGGCGCAGTACGGCGTGGGTGCCGCGTCGGTGTGCACCCGCAGATGGCGGATCACGAGCGCGTCGTCCACCGTCATCGTGATGCGCATCGCATGCAGCTCATCCCCGGCCCGCAGCGTCTTGAAATAAAGGTCGCTGCCCTCTGCGCTCAGGTCGCGCATCGAGCCCTCGATGTCGAACAGGCCATCGTCGCGCAGGTAGCCCCGGCAGACGATCTCGCGCGTGTGGAGCAGCCTTCGGGCGCAGGGGTGTGGGGGCAGGAAGTCCATGGCTTCGAATGCTCGCCGCCGCCCGTGCGCGGCGCACCACCCTGCTCGGGTGGGCGAGGGCGCGCAGGCTCGGCTCGACCACCCGTCGGGGGTGGCTGCCCCGGGCCGGGGCGCGCGTCTACTCGGGGCTCGACAAGACGGATTCATCGAACCTGGGACGCACGCCATGGACGCACTCATCGAACAACCCACGCAAGAGCGCCCGCGCGGCGCGCTGGCCATCGACCCGGCGCATGCGCGCGAGGGCTTGCCCCAGGTCGCCCACATCCCCGAAACCAGCCTGTTCCGGAACCTGGAGATCTCGGCACAGCGCTACCCGCAGAAGGCGGCGATCCGGTTCCATGGAACGGCGCTCAGCTACGCGCAGTTGCTGCGCGAGGTCGAATCCCTCGCGGGCTTCCTGCAGCACGGCTGCGGCGTTGCCGCCGGCGACCGGGTGCTGGTGTTCAGCCAGAACTGCCCCCAGTTCATCGCCGCCTATTTCGCCATCCTGCGTGCCGACGCCGTGTTCGTGCCGGTGAATGCGATGCTGCTGCACGACGAACTCGAACACATCGTGAACGACAGCGGGGCGGTCGCCGCTTTCGTGGCCAGCGAACTGCTCGAGCGCGTGACGCCCTTCATCGGCACCGGCTCCCTGCGCAAGGTCGTGGTGCATGCCTACGGGGATGTGCTGGGCGAGGACGATGCCTCGTTGCCGGTGGCGGACTGGCTGCGCACGCAGGTCGCCGAAGCCGAGCTGCCGCGCGGCGCCGTGTCCTGGCGTTCGGCCCTGGCGCAAGGCCTCGCGCCTGCGCCGCATCGGGCCGGGCCGGACGATCCCTGCATGCTGGCCTACACCTCGGGCACCACGGGCAGGCCCAAGGCCTGCGTCCACACGCACCGCACGGTGATGACCTCCTGCGCTGGCTCGTCGCTGTGGCGCCGCACCAACCCCTCGTCGGTCTATCTGGCGGTGGCGCCCCTGTTCCACCTGCTGGGGCTGCAGAACAACGTCAACTCCGCGATCTTCTGGGGCGGCACCATCGTGCTGATGCCGCGCTGGGACCGCGAGGCCGCCGCCGTGCTGATCGAGCGCCACCGCGTGACCTTCTGGGCCGCGCTGCCCGCGATGCTGGTCGACTTCTTCTCCCAGCCGGGCATCGAAGCCAGGGACCTGAGCAGCCTCTCGATGGTGACCGGCGGCGGTGCCGCGACACCGCAGCACGTCAACGACCTGCTCAAGGCGCGCTACGGCCTCGACTATGTCGAAGGCTACGGCCTCACCGAGAGCGCGAGCTTCCTTTGCGCCAACCCGGTGCACAAGCCGAAGAAGGGCTGCCTGGGCGTACCGACCTTCGGGGTCGACCTGCGCATCGTCGACCCCGAGACCCTGCGTCCGGTGGCGCAGGGCGACACCGGCGAGATCGTCGTCCATGCCGCGCAGATCATGCTCGGCTACTGGAACCAGCCGGAGGCCAATGCCCAGAGCTTCATCGAGATCGACGGCAAGCGCTTCTTTCGCACCGGCGACCTCGCAAGCACGGACGCGGAAGGCTATGTCTTCATGCGCGACCGGCTCAAGCGGATGATCAACGCCTCGGGCTTCAAGGTCTGGCCGGCCGAGGTCGAGGCCGCGCTGCATGCGCATCCCGCCATCCTCGAGGCCTGCGTGATCGCCTCGCCCGACTCGCGCCGCGGCGAGACGGTCAAGGCGATCGTCACGCTGCGGGCCGGCAGCAGCGAAGGCAGCGACAGCCTGCTGGCCTGGTGCCGCGCCCACATGGCCGCCTACAAGGCGCCGCGCATCGTCGAAGTGGTCGACCAGCTGCCCAAGTCGGCCACCGGCAAGATCGCCTGGCGCGAACTGCAGGAGCAGGAGTGCCGCAAGCTCCGGGCCGAGCCCGAGCCCGAGCCCGAGCCGGACCCGGTCCACTGAAGGAGCGCCATCATGTCCATGACGCTGGCGCTGCAGCGCTCGATCCAGTGCACCCCCGATCGCATCGCCACCTGCTGCCACGGCCGGCGACAGGATTTCCGCAGCTTCGGCGATCGCGTCGCGAGGCTCGCCGGGGCGCTGCGGGCGATCGGCATGGCGCCCGGCGACCGGGTCGGCATGCTGGGACTCAACTCCGACCGCTGGCTCGAGGTCGCGATGGCGGTGTGGTGGGGCGGTGGCGTGCTGAACCCGGTGAACACGCGCTGGAGCGTGCCCGAGATCGTCTATTCGCTCGACGACTGCGACACCTCGATCCTGCTGGTCGACGACCATTTCGTGCAGCGTGTCGAGGGCATCCGCGCGACCGCCAGGCGTGCGCCCCAGGTGGTGCACGTCGGCGATGGCGATACGCCCCCCGGCTTGCGGTCGTGCGAATCGATGATCGAGCGCGCGGCGCCGATCGAGGACGCGCGCCGGGCCGGCGACGACCTGGCCTGCGTGCTCTACACCGGCGGCACCACCGGATTCCCCAAGGGGGTCATGCACAGCCATCAGACCCTCTGGTCGATCTGCATGCAGCGGCTCGCGCAGACGCCGCTGGGGCCGGGGCCCAGTGTCGCCCTGCATGTCGCGCCGCTGTTTCACATCGGCGGCATCGGCCGCGCGCTGGTCCAGTTCGTGGCCGGCGAGACGCATGTGCTGGTCTCCGGCTTCGATGCCCGCGAGGTGATGCAGACCATCGAGCGCGAGGGCGTGACCGACGTGCTGCTGGTGCCGACCATGCTGCAGGCGCTGATCACGCACCCCGAATTCGACTGCTTCCGGCTCGACAGCCTGCAGCGGCTGGTCTATGGCGCATCGCCGATCGCCGAGGCGGTGCTCGAACGCGCGATGGCGATGCTGCCGGGCGTGGCCTTCACGCATTCGTACGGGCTGACCGAGGCCGGCGGCGTGACCTCGAACCCGCCGGCGAACCATGGCGCCGCGGGCCGCGCCTCGGGGCTGTCGCGATCGGCCGGCAGGCCCGGGCTGGGCGTGGCGGTCAATGTGATCGATGCCGAGGGAGGCGAGGTCGCACGAGGCGAGGTCGGCGAACTCCTGGTGCGCGGCCCGAACGTGATGCACGGCTACTGGAACAAGCCCGAGGAAACGGCGCGCGCGATCCGCGAGGGCTGGCTCCACACCGGCGATGGCGCGCGCATGGACCCGGACGGCTACGTCTTCATCGTCGACCGGCTCAAGGACATGATCGTCAGCGGCGGCGAGAACGTCTACTCGGCGGAAGTCGAGAACGTGATCGCGCGGCATCCGGCGGTGCAGGCCTGCGCGGTGATCGGCGTCCCGCACCGGCAGTGGGGCGAGGCGGTGCACGCGGTGGTGGTTCGAAAGCCCGGCGCATCGCTCGACGATGCGGGCCTGGCCGGCCATTGCCGCCAGTTCATCGCCGGCTACAAGTGCCCGAAGAGCGTCGAGTTCCGCGAGGCGCTGCCGCTGTCGGCGGCCGGCAAGGTGCTCAAGCGCGAACTGCGCGAGCCGCACTGGGCTGGCCAGCAGCGGCCGGTGCGCTGAGCGCGCATCGGCCGGTTCATGCCGCGCCCCGGAACTCCGGCTTGCGCTTTTCGATGAAGGCCGCCACCGCCTCGTGGTGGTCTTCGCTCTGGTGGGCCAGAACCTGGAAGGCGGCCGACATCTCCAGCAGCGTGTCGAGCCGGCTGTGCAGCGCTTCGCGCAGCAGCCGCTTGGCGAGCCGCACCGCATGCGGCGGATTGGCCGCGATCGCGTCGGCCAGCGTGCGTGCGGTCGGCAGCAGCTGATCGCGCGGCACCACGCGCGACACCAGGTTCCATTCGGCGGCCTGCCGGGCATCGATCGTCTGGCCGGTCAAGGTCAGCTCGGTGGCACGCGACAGGCCGATGATGCGCGGCAGCAGCCAGGCGCCGCCGTCGCCCGGGATGATCCCGAGCTTGACGAAGCTCTCCGCGAACTTCGCCTCCTCGGCGGCCACGCGGATGTCGCACATGCAGGCCAGGTCGAGCCCGGCGCCGATCGCCGCGCCGTTGACCGCCGCGATCACCGGCACCTCGAGGTTGAACAGAGCCAGCGGCAGCCTCTGGATGCCGAGCCGGTACTCGCGCCGCAGCGCCATCGCCGGCATCTCCGCGTAGCGCCCCATGTCGCGCACGTTGCCGCCCGACGAGAAGGCCGAGCCGGCGCCCGTGAGGATCACGGCGCGCACCGAATGGTCGGCATGGATGCGCTCGATCGCGGCCAGGAATTCGGGCACCGCGCTGTTGCCGGTCAGCGGATTGCGCCGCTCGGGATCGTTCATCGTCAGCGTGACGACATGGCCGTCCTGCTCGTAGTTCAGAAAGTCGCTCACAGGATCTCCTCTCTCACGAATTGCAGCACCGAGCGGCCCGATGCGCCGAGCATCGCCTCGCCGACGATGCGGTTCCACCAGGCCTCCGACCCATCGGCCATGCGCCATTCATGCAGGCGGCGGCTGTAGAGCTGGAGATCGTATTCCTCGGTGACGCCGATGGCGCCGTGCAGGGCGTGCGCCGTGGCGGCCACCAGTGGCACCGACGCGCTGGTGCGCGACTTGGCCGTGGCCGCGGCCAGCAGCGGCGGCAGCTTCGCGCCGGCAGGGAATGCCAGTTCGGCCGCCACGCCGGCGCAGGCCACGTGCTCGGCCATCACGCCGAGCTGGTGCTGCACCGCCTGGAATTTGCCGATCGGCTTGCCGAACTGCGCCCGGTCGTTGCAGTAGCCCAGCGTCATCGTGAACAGCCGCTCCATCGCGCCCGCGATGGCGGCCGCATGCAGGGCGGCGCTGAAGGCGCGCAGCTCGTCGCCGTGCTCGCCCATCGGCGCGGCAACCTCGTCCCGGTGCCAGCGCAGCGTCGCGCACAGGCTGCCTCGCACGCCGGTCGGGCTGCGCTCGGCCCGTGCGGCTTCGAGCAGCAGCAAGCGGCCGTCGAGGTTGCCGAGCACGAAGTCGGCGCTGCGACCGAATGCGACGTTGGCGGCGCTCACGGCGCCGTCGGGCTCGCGCCGGCAGTGCGCCGCGAGCGTGATCATGCCGGCCGGAACTGGCGCATCGCGCAGCAGGACGCGGGCCGCGATGCTCTGCGCGGCAGGCACCGGCAGCGCATGGCGGCCGAAGGCGACGCAGATCGGAAACACGGCCTCGAGGTCGAGCGCGGCGCCGCCGGCCGACTCGGCGGCCATGAGCTCGAGGAAGCCGGCATCGGCCAACGCGCTCCACAGCGTGGTGGCCGGGCCGCCGTTCTCGATCGCGCGGATCGCGGCGGGCGTGCACTGGTCGACAAGAATGCTCTCGATCGCTTCTGTGAACATGGTGATGGGTCCTTCGTGGTGGCGATTCAGCGCAGCCCCAGGCCGCGCGCGATCATGCCGCGCAGGATCTCGCGCGTGCCGCCACGCAGCGAGAAGGTCGGCGAGATCTGGCTCAGATAGGCCAGCGTGCGATGCAGCTCCGCATCTACCGGGCGCGAGGGGTCGGCCGCGACGGCGGCCGCGATGGCGGCCGGAATCGACTGCTCGAACTCGGTGCCGATGTCCTTCACCAGCGCGGCTTCGACCACCGGGCTCTCGCCGCGTGCGAGCTTGGCCGTGACCGCCACCGACAGGCTGCGCAGCGTCGCCAGCTGGGTCGTGAAGCTGCCGACGAGCGTCGCCTCCGAAGGCGTGGCACCCGAACGGCGCAGGCAGTCGATCCAGGCATCGAGCAGTACCAGGCTCGAGTACAGGCGCTCCGGCCCGCTGCGCTCGAAGGCCAGCTCGGCATTGACCTGCTGCCAGCCGCTGCCTTCGTCGCCGACCAGCGTGTCGTCGGCCAGCAGCACATCGTCGAACGTGACCTCGGAGAAGTGGGCGTCGCCCGCGAGATCGACGATCGGGCGCACCGTGATGCCGGGCAGCGACAGGTCGACGATGAACTGCGACAGGCCCGCCTGCCGGTCCTCGGGCGCGCCCGAGCTGCGGACCAGCGCGATCATGTAGTGCGAGCGGTGGGCGTTGGTGGTCCAGATCTTCCGGCCCGACAGGCGCCAGGCGCCTTCGCAGCGGGTGGCTCGGGTTCGCACGCTGGCCAGGTCGGAACCGGCATTGGGCTCGCTCATGCCGATGCAGAAGAAGGCCTCGCCGCGGCAGATCCGCGGCAGGTAGAAGTCCTTTTGCGCGGGGCTGCCGAACTTGTTGATCAGCGGCCCGCTCTGGCGGTCGGCGATCCAGTGGGCGGCAACCGGCGCACCGGCCGCGAGCAGTTCTTCGACCAGTACGAAGCGGCGGAAAGCGTCGAGGCCGGCGCCGCCGACACTGGCCGGCAAGGTGATGCCGACCCAGCCGCGTTCGGCCAGCCGGCGGCTGAAACCGGCATCGAAGCCCATCCAGCTGCGGGCCCGGACTTCGGCCGGCGCAGGCGGCAGATGGGCCGCGAGAAATTCGCGGACTTCGCTCCGGAAGGCTTCTGCCGCGGCGGGCAGCTGCGCCAGCCGGAAGGCCTCGAGCAGCTGGCTGCTCATGACGAGGCCTCGCCGGCGGGGATCTCGCCGGAGGTCAGCGCATTGGCGGCGACCTCGCGCACCAGGCCGGGGATGCGGCTGCCGAGTTCGGCGACCGTCCAGCGCCCCTGCTTCTCGATGCGGGGGCCGGCATGCCAGCCCTCGGCGACCGTGATGCGGCCGCCGCGCGCGCCGAAGACACGTCCCGTGATGTCCTTTGATTCGAGGCTGCCGAGCCAGGCCACCAGCGGCGCCACGTTGGAGGCGTCGAGCGGATCGAAGCCGGTGGCTGCGGCTTCATTGCGCAGTGCGCTCCACTGGCTGCCGGCGAACACGTCTTCGGTCAGGCGGCTCATCGCGGTCGGGTAGATCGCGTTCACGGTCACGCCGTAGCGCTCGAGTTCGCGCGCGGTGATCACGGTCATCGCGGCGACGCCGGCTTTCGCGGCGCCGTAGTTCGCCTGGCCCGGGTTGCAGTAGAGGCCCGACGACGAACTGGTGTTGATCAGCCGGGCTGCGCGCTGGCGGCCGGCCTTCGACTCGGCGCGCCAGTAGGCGGCCGCGTGGCGGGAGGGCGCGAAGGTGCCGCGCAGGTGGACGCGGATCACCGAGTCCCAGTCTTCCTCTTCCATGTTGACCAGTGTGCGGTCGCGCAGGATGCCGGCGTTGTTGACCAGCACGTCGAGGCCGCCGAAGCTGTCGATGGCGGCATCGATCATGCGCCGGGCGCCGTTCCAGTCGGCGACGTCGTCGGCGTTGGCGATCGCCTGGCCGCCGAGCGCTTCGATCTCGGCCACCACTTCGAGGGCCGGGCCGGTGGCCGAGCCCGAGCCGTCGCCGCGGCCGCCCAGGTCGTTGACCACCACCTTGGCGCCCTGGCGGGCGAACTCCAGCGCGTACTCGCGCCCCAGGCCGCGGCCGGCGCCGGTGACGACGACCACGCGGTCCTTGCAGATCTGTTCCATGACTTTCACTCCTTCTCGAACGGCGGCGGCTCAGCGCTGCACGATGTCCACTTGCCTGGCCAGCTGCTGGTAGCGCGCGCTCTCCGAGGCGATCATCGCGCTCATCTCCTTGCCGGGGATGTTGAAGACCTCGGCGCCCGCGGTCTGCGTCACGTAGTTGCGGAACTCGGGCTGGCCCATGGCCTTGAGCAGCGCCGCCTCGAGCGTCTTCACGACCGGCTCGGGGGTCCTGGCGTTGACGCCGAAGCCGATCCAGACGTAGAGGTCGTAGTTCGGCAGGCCGCTTTCGCGCACCGTCGGGACCTGCGCCAGCTGCGGGTGCCGCTCCTTGCCGGTGACGGCCAGCGCGCGCAGCTTGCCGGAGGCGATCAGCGGAACGGCGCCGCCGATGTCGAGCAGCGCGAGGTCGACCGAGCCGCCCATCAGGTCGGTCTGCACCTGCGCCGGGCTCTTGTAGGGGATGTAGTTGAACTCGACGCCGGCGGCCTGCTGCAGCATCAGCGAGCCGATGCGGTAGTGGTGGCTGTAGCTCGCCATGCTGACCGTCTTCGGGCTCTTGCGCGCGGCGGCCATCACGTCGGCGAAGCTCTTGTACGGCGAGTTGCCCGCGGTGACCAGCACCGCGGCGCTGCGCAGCGCCGTGGCCAGCGGCCGCAGGTCGCGCTGCGGCTCGTAGGGCAGGTTGTCGTTGACCAGCGGATTGATGACCATCGACGAGGGCGAGAGCATCAGCACGCTGTAGCCATCGGCCGGCGCCGCCATCACGCCCTGCACCGCGAGGATCGTGTCGCCGCCGGGCTTGTTGTCGACGAAGGTCGGCTGGCCGAGCTCGGGCGCGGCCAGCTTCGCGACCAGCCGCGTGATCGTGTCGGAGCCACTCCCCGGTCCGAGCGGGACGATGAAGCGCACCGGATGCGCCGGGAAGGCCTGGGCCCGGGCCGCGGACAGCGGCGCCGCAGCCAGCGCCAGGGTGGCGAGCGCGAGGCCGAGCCGGCGCAGGGGAAAGAGGTTCTTCAAAGCATGTCTCCTTGGTCTTGATGATGCAGGCGGGCGAGCCGTGCCGCCTGGGCCTCGACGTCGCCGAACAGGTGATCGAGCACGTGGATGCGGCGCAGGCAATGGCCGACCGCGTAGTCCTCGGTCATGCCGATGCCGCCGTGCGACTGGATCGCGGCCTGGCACAGCGTGCGCGCATGGCGGCCGATCGCCAGCTTGGCGCGCGCGAGGTCGATGGCCGATGCGGCCGCGCCGGGCGCGTCGGCGGCGGCCGCGGCGGCAATCGCCATGCTCCGCGCCATCTCGAGCGACACCGCCATCTCGGCGATGCGATGGCGCAGCGCCTGGTACTCGCCGATCGGGCGGCCGAACTGCTTGCGCGTGTTGACGTAGGCGGTGGTCAGTGCGAAGGCCGTCTCCATGGTGCCGACCATGTCGGCACAGACCGCCGCGCTGCCGGCGGACAGCGCGGCATCGATCGCGGCGCGGGCGCGCCCACCGTCGGCGACGTCGCCCAGCGCTTCGCCGACGGCGCCGTCGAGCGCGAGCTCGCCGGCCGGCGTGTCGTCGACCAGGCGGAACTCGCGCAGCGCCAGGCCGGCGCTTCCCGGCGTCACGAGGAACAGGGCGACCGTGCTTTCGGCATCGGCATCGGCATCGGCATCGACGCCGCCGTCGATGCGGGCGCTGACGACGAAGCGCTGCGCCGCGCCCGCATGCAGGACCAGCGACTTCAGGCCATGCAGATGCCACCGGCCGCCGACCCGGCGCGCGCGGGTGGCGATGTGGCGGGGCTCTTGGCCGTGGCCGGCCTCCGCTTCGTCATGTGCCCAGCCCAGGCGCAACTCGCCGCTGGCGAGCGCGGGCAGCAGCGCATCCTTCATCGCGTCCGTGGCGCCTTCGCGCACTGCGCAGGCGGCGAGCACGCTCGAAGCGAGGAAGGGCTCGAGCAGCAGTGCGCGGCCGAAGGCCTGCATCGCAGGCAGCCGGTCGACCGCGCCGCCGTCGAGGCCGCCGAAGGATTCGGGAATGCCGATCGCCGTCACGCCGAGCCCGGCGATGCGGCGCCAGGCGGCCTCGCTCCAGCCGGCGGCGGAGGCCGCGATCGCGCGCCGCTGCTCGAAGCCGTAGTGATGCGCGAGAAGCCGCCCGAGGCTGTCCGCGAGCTGCTGCTGTTCGTCGCTGGATTGGAAGTGCATGACTATCCCAGGATGGTCTTGGCCAGTATGTCCTTCTGCACCTCGCTGGAGCCGCCGTAGATGGTGGCCGCGCGGTAGAAGAAGTAGCGCGACGTCGCCGCCGCGAGCGGGTCGACGGCGTCGGCGCCGCGGCGCTCGAGCCCGGCCGGGCCGGCTAGGCGCGCCAGCAGCGCTGTCAGTTCCTGCATCAGCTCCGAGCCCTTGATCTTGAGCACCGAGGCAAAGCCCGGCGCCGTGCGCGCGACGCCGTCGTCGAGCAGGAAGCGCCAGTTGGTCAGCTCGAGCGCGCGGATCTCCGCGCCCAGTGTCGCGAGTTCGGCGCCCAGCTTGGCGTCGTCGCGCGCGCGCGCACCGGCGATCCGCCGCGCGCAGTCCAGCCGCTCCCAGCACAGCCCGACGTTCGCGATGTTGGTGCGCTCGCTGGCCAGCAGGTGCTTGGCGCAGTCCCAGCCGCGGCCTTCCTCGCCGACCCGCTGGGCGACCGGCACCCGCACGCTGTCGAAGAACACCTCGTTGAGATGGTGCTGGCCGTCGATCGAGACGATCGGCCGCACCGAGACGCCCGGGGATTTCAGGTCGATCAGCAGGAACGAGATGCCGTCCTGCTTGCGCGCGGCCTGCTCGGTGCGCACCAGGGCGAAGATCCAGTCGGCCTGGTGGGCCGAGGTGGTCCAGATCTTCTGGCCGTCGACCACGTAGTCGTCGCCGTCGCGGACCGCGCGGGTGCGCAGCGAGGCCAGGTCGGAGCCGGCCTCGGGCTCCGAGAAGCCCTGGCAGAACCAGAGGTCGAGGCGGGCCAGCTTCGGCAGGAAGAACGCCTTCTGCGCCGCGGTGCCGAAGCGCAGCAGCACCGGCCCGAGCATCGCGATGTTGAAGGGCAGCGGCAGCGGCGCGCAGGCGCGCTGGAGCTCTTCGACCAGGATCAGGCGCTCGGCAGTGCCCAGGCCGGCGCCGCCGAATTCCTTCGGCCAGTGCGGCGCTGCCCAGCCGCGCTCGTGCAGGATGCGTTGCCAGGCCACCGTGTCCTGCTTGCGCGGCGGATGGCCGAGGCGCAGCCGGTCGCGGATATCGGCCGGCAGCCGATCGCGGATGAAGGCGCGCACCTCGTCGCGGAACGCGGCCTGGGACGGACTCGGTCGGAGATTCATGATCGATGCACCTGCGAGGCGAAGCCTCAGTTCTTGCCGTACAGCGTGACCACGCAGGCCCCGCCCAGCCCGAGGTTGTGCTGCAGGCCGAGCCGCGCACCCTCGACCTGGCGCTGGTCGGCGCTGCCGCGCAGCTGCTGCGTGAGCTCATAGCACTGGGCCAGTCCGGTGGCGCCCAGCGGATGGCCCTTCGACAGCAATCCGCCCGACGGATTGACCACCACCTTGCCGCCATAGGTGTTGTCGCCGTCGCGCACGAACTTCTCGGCCCCGCCCTCCGGGCAGAAGCCCAGCGACTCGTAGCTGATCACCTCGTTCTGCGCGAAGCAGTCGTGCAGTTCGCAGACGTCGATGTCGCCCGGGCCGACGCCGGCGGCCTCGTAGACCCTGGCGACCGCCGACTGCGTCATGTGGGTGCCGACCCAGCTCAGCATCGACGGCGGCTCGAAGGACTGCACCGGGTCGGTGGTCATCGCCTGCGCAAGGATCTGAACGTCGCTGCGCAGGCCGTGCTTCTTCGCGAAGCGCTCCGACACCAGCAGCGCCGCGGCGGCGCCGCAGGTCGGCGGGCAGGCCATCAGCCGCGTCATCACGCCGGGCAGCAACACGGTGTCGGCCATCACGTCCTCGGTCGTCACGATCTTGCGGAACAGCGCGAGCGGATTGTTCGCCGCGTGACGGCTGGCCTTGGCGCGCACCGCGGCGAAGGTCTCCATCGTGCAGCCGTAGCGCGCCATGTATTCGCGCCCGGCGCCGCCGAAAGTGCGCAGCGCCTGCGGCATGTCGCCCATGTCGGCCGTGAGGCCGCGCAGCACCGGCAGGAAGCGCTCGCGCGTCGGCGGGCGGTCGGTGTACTGCGCCTTGAGCGCGCCGGCCTGCATCTGCTCGAAGCCGAGCGCCAGCACGCAATCGGCATCGCCCGAGGCGATCGCCTTGCGCGCCAGGTAGAGCGCGGTCGAGCCGGTCGAGCAGTTGTTGTTGACGTTGACCACCGGGATGCCGGTCATGCCGACTTCGTACAGCGCGGTCTGGCCCGAGGTCGAGTCGCCGTAGACGTAGCCGACATAGGCTTCCTGCACGGCGTCGTAGCCGATGCCCGCATCGGCCAGCGCGCGGCGCGTGGCTTCGGCGCCCATCTGCGTGTAGCTCTGGCTGGCGCCGGGCTTGGCGAAGGGGATCATGCCGACGCCGGCGACGATTGTTTTTTCGGTCATTGGAGTGGTCCGTGTTTCAGAGTTGTCTCGCGATCAGGTCGCGCTGCACTTCGCTGGTGCCGCCGAAGACGCGCGTGATGCGGTAGTCGGTGAAGGCGCGGGCGATCGGGTACTCGAGCATGTAGCCGTAGCCGCCGTGCAGCTGCACCATGTCGTCGATGCACTTCCAGAGCGTTTCGGTCGCGAACAGCTTGGCGATGGCCGCCTCCTGCACCGTGAGCCGGCGCCGCATGTGCTCGCCGATGTAGTAGTCGACCATCGTCCGCGCGGCCACCGCCTGCGCCTTGATGTCGGCCAGCTTGAACCTGGTGTTCTGGAAGTCCCACACGGTCTGGTCGAAGGCGCGGCGCGCCTTGACGTATTCGAGCGTCTGCTCGAGCAGGCGTTCCAGCTTGGCGGCCGAGTACACCGCGATCAGCAGCCGCTCCTGGGCCAGCTCCTGCATCAGGCAGACGAAGCCCCTGTTCTCCTCCCCGAGCAGGTTGTCGACCGGCACCCGCACGTTGTCGAAGAAGAGCTCGGTGGTGTCGGCGGCCGGCTGGCCCACCTTCTCGAGCTTGCGGCCGCGCCGGAAGCCGGCCCGGTCGGTCTCGACCATGATCAGGCTCACGCCCTTGGACCCGGCCGACGGGTCGGTCTTGCAGACCACCAGCACCATGTCGCAGTTGAGGCCGTTGCTGATAAAGGTCTTGCTGCCGTTGATGACGTAGTCGTCGCCGTCGCGCACCGCGCTGGTCCGCACCGACTTGAGGTCGGAGCCAGTGCCCGGCTCGGTCATCGCGATCGCCATGATGGTCTCGCCGCGGCAGATCTTCGGCAGCCAGCGCTGCTTCTGCTCCTCGGTGCCGAAGCGCACGATGTAGGGCGCCGTGATGTCCGAGTGCACCGACAGGCTGAAGCCCGAGACGCCTGAACGGTGCAGCTCCTCGGCCAGCACCGCCGAGTGGCCGAAGTCGCCGCCGCCGCCGCCGTACTCGGTCGGCACGGTGACGCACAGCAGGCCTTCCCGGCCGGCCTTGAGCCAGGTTTCGCGGTCGGTGCGTCCGGCCTTGTCCCATTCGGCCTGGCGTGGCAGGCATTCGCGTTCGAAGAAGCGCCGCGCGGTGTCGCGCAGCATTTCGTGGTCGTCGCGGTAGACGGTGCGGTGGATGTTCACGGGCTCTCCTTGTTGATCCGGATTCTGGAAGACCCGGGGTCCGAAGCGCCTACCCCGATCGGGGGGCGCGGGATAATGGCCGGGCCACGCATGCCCAGATCGCCTTCTCCTCCTGACCGCTCGCCCGATGGCTCCACGCTGAAGGCGCTGGTCAGCACCAAGCTGGTTCCACCCCGCGGCGCGGGCCGGATGATTGCGCGCGCCGACCTGTCGGCGCGGCTGCTGGCGGCCCGCCGCCGTCGCTGCCTGCTGCTGCAGGGGCCGGCCGGCTGCGGCAAGACCAGCACGCTGGTCGGCCTGCGCCAGGCGCTGCTGCCGCTCGGCTTCGACGTCGCCTGGCTCACGCTGACGCCGGAGGACAACGAACCCACCCGTCTGCTCGACTACCTGCTCGCCAGCCTGGCGCTGGCGGCGCCGGCAGTCACGCGGGAGGCCGCCGATTTCGCCGGCCGCGGGATCGACAGCGAGGCGGTGGAACGCACCCTGATCGCACTGGTGCGGGCGATCGCCGCACACCCGCGCGAGCTGGTGCTGGTGCTCGACGACCTGCATCACCTGGTCGACCCGCGCATCCACGAGGCGCTGCAATGGCTGATCGACCAGGCGCCGGCGAACCTGCATCTGGTGCTGGCCTCGCGCGGCGCCGTGCCGCTGGCGCTCGATCGTGCGCGGGCCGAGGGCCAGCTGCTGGAACTGGACGTGCGCGACCTGCGTTTCTCGCCGGCCGAGTCCGAGATATTCCTGCGATCGCAGCTCGGCCACATCGAGCAACGCGACGCGCTGCTGCTGCACGAGCTGTCCGACGGCTGGGCCGCGGGCCTGCAGCTGCTGGCGATCAACTGGAAGAAGAGGCGCCAGGAACTCGCGGGCAGCGACGCCAAGGTGCCGGGCGATTTTGTCCGCACCCATGTGCAGGACCCGCAGGCCTTCGCGGCCTACTTCGAGAAGGAAGTGCTGTCGCGCCTGTCGCCGGTCGAGCTCGAACTGCTGATCGGCGTCTCGGCCTGCAGCCGCTTCTGCGCGTCGCTGTGCGCCGCGCTGGCCGGGCGTCCCGAAGCGCGGGCCGACATGGCGGCGCTGCTGGCCCGGCTGGAGGGCGAGAACCTGTTCATCGTGCCGGTCGAGAGCGGCGAGCGCGAGACCTGGTACCGGCTCCATCCGCTGCTGCGCGAGACGCTGCACGAACGGCTCGACCGCCGCAGCGAGGACCAGCGGCTGCGCCTGCACCGCATGGCCTGGCTCTGGTTCCGCGACCAGGGTCTGATCGACGAAGCCGTGCGGCAAGCCGTTGCCGCGGGCGAGGGTGCGGCGGCCGCGGCGCTGGTCGAGAAGTCGGCCAGCGGCCTGGCGGTGCGCGGCGAGTTGCGCAAGCTGATCGCGCTGGTGCGCCAGCTGCCGCCGGCCGAGGTGCAGGCCCGCATCGGCCTGCGGCTGTGGATGATCCGCGTCGAGCTGTTCGCGCGCGAGCTCGATGCGTTCTCGGCGCACATCGAGCGCCTGCGGCCCGACATTCCGCCGGACGACGCGATCAGCCATTTCACCTTGACGCTGATGGAAGCCACCCTGGCGGTGCAGCGCGACGACACCGATGTCGCCATGGCGCTGCTGCCGCGCCTGCTCGCGGCCCCCGAGGGCGCGGATGCGCTGGCGATCGGCGGCCGCGACAACATCCTCTCGTGGCTTTTCATGCACCGCGGGGACTACGAGCGCTCGCGGCGCATCCAGCACGACAACGCGATCCGCCTGATCGGCGGCTTGCCCCTGCGCGGCACGCCCTCGGGCACGCTGCAGGGGCGCTGCCTGGTCGGGCTGAGCTATGCGCTCGAGGGCCGCATGACGCAGGCCGAACGCATCTACCGGGACGTGCTGCGCGAGGCCGGACAGGACGGCAGCGCCTGCGTCGATCCGGCCTGCCTGGCGACCGCGCTGCTCGGCGAGGTGCTCTGCGAGCACGACGAGACCGATGCGGCGCTGCGCTTGCTCGAAGACCGGGTGGACGTGCTCGAGCGGGTGTCGATGCCGGATTCGGTGCTGCGCGTGCATCGCACGCTGGCGGCTGCGCACTGGGTCGCGGGGCGGCGGCTCGAGAGCCTGGCCTGGCTGGAGCGGCTCGAGGACTACAGCGCATCGCTCGGCCTCGACCGGCTGCTGGTGCACAGCCTCACGATGCAAGTGCACTGGCGGCTGCAGCTGGGCGACATCGTTGCCGCCGAGCTCGCGCTCCGACGCGCCGACGAGATCGATGCCCGGCATCCGGACGCCGAGGGCAGCGCGCTGGGAGAGATCGCTGTGGTGGCCGAGCGGGCGCGCATCCGCTGGGCCTTCGCGCGCGGCCGGCTCGACGAGGCCGGCACACGCATCGACGCCCTGATCGCGCGGATCGAGGTGCGCGGGCGACAGCGCCTGATTGCGCAGCTGCGCCTGATCCAGGCTGCGATCGAACTGCGCCGCGGCCGCCGCGACGCCGCGCGCGACTGCGCCTTGCAGGCGCTGCGGCGAGGGCACCGGCTCGGCCTTGTGCGCAGCCTGCTCGACGCCGATCCGGCCGCGCTGGCGCTGGTGCGCGAGATCGGTGCCGAGCCTTCGCTGGACCCGGTGCTGGCCTTCTATGTCGAACGCCTGACCCAGGGCCTGGGAGCGACCCGGGACGTGCCGGATGCGCCCCAGGCGGCAACCGGGGCCAGGTCTGCGCAAAGGGCGCCGGTCGAAGCGCTCAGCGATCGCGAGCGCGACGTGCTGGCCCTGCTGGCGCAGGCCATGCCCAACAAGAAGATCGCGGCCGCGCTCGGCCTGTCGATCGACACCGTGAAGTGGCACCTGAAGAACATCTACGGCAAGCTGGGTGTCTCGGGGCGCGACGAAGCGGTCGCCTGGATGCGGGACGCGCCGCCGGCGCAATGACGGATGCCACCCGAACGGGGTGGCGGCATGGAGGGCTCCGGCGGGTTTACTCGCGGGCAGCCCTTTCCCACCGGAGACACCCGCCATGCGATTTCCCCGCAAGACCCTGCAGGCCCTCGGCCTGAGCCTCTTCGCCGCCTTCGGCATCCACGCCGCCGCTGCCGCCGGCGACTTCCCGTCGCAGCCGATCAAGCTGGTGGTGGTCTACCAGGCCGGTGGCGCCAACGACATCGTCGCCCGCGTGCTCGCCGAGCGGATGACGGCCACGCTCGGCCAGCCGGTGATGGTGCTGAACAAGCCCGGTGCGTCGGGCGCCATCGGTGCGCAGTTCGTCGCCGGCAGCCCGGCCGATGGCCATACCGTGCTCATGGGCGGCATGCCGCTGGTGGTCGCCCGCGCGATGTACGCCCAACCGCCGGTCGATTTCGAGAAGAGCCTGGCGCCGGTGGGCAAGGCCGTGAACCTCAGCATGGTGCTGGTGGCGCGGCAGGCCTTCCCGGGCAAGACTTTCGGCGAGGCCGTGGAGATGGAGCGCTCCAAGCCCGGCAGCGTCTCGATGGCCGTGACCGCGTCGACCTACGAGTTCTATCACGCGCGCATCAACAAGCTGGCCCGTACCGAGATCCTCAAGGTGCCCTACTCGGGCGTGCCGGCGGCGATGCAGGACCTGAACGGCAACCGCGTCGACCTGCTGATCGACACGCTGGCGGCGCAGAAGCCCTTCATCGACGGCGGCAGCAGCCGGCCGCTGGCCGTGTTCGGCGAACGCCGGCTGGCGGCCCTGCCCGAGGTGCCGACGCTCAGCGAACTGGGGCTCAAGGGCTTCACCGATCAACCCTACGTCGGCATGCTGGTCCCGAAGGGCACGCCGCAGGCGGCGGTGCGGCGGCTCAACGAGGCGCTGAACGAGGCGCTCGCGCGGCCCGAGGTCAGGGAGCGCATGGACAAGCTCGGTCTCGCGGTCGCGCCCGGCACGCCCGAGGCCTTCCTGAAGGAGATGAAGGCGGACTCCGACCGCTTCGTCGAGGTCGGCGCCCAGGCGGGCATCGAGAAGCAGCAGTAGGCGGAGGCGCTTCACATGGACGACAACCAAGCGCTGTACCAGGGATCGACGGTGGCCGAGCTCTACCGCTCGGCCTTCAAGGGATTCGCCGAGCGCGAGGCCCTGGTCGGCGGCGCCACGCGCTGGAGCTACCGGCAGCTCGAAGAGGCCTGCCACCGCATGGTGCGCTGCTTCCGGCAGATGGGCCTGCGGCGCCAGGACGGCATCGCGGTGCTGGCGACCAACCGGCCCGAGTCGGTGGCGGCGATCATCGCCTCGCACCTCATGGGCCTGCGCTACACGCCCCTGCACCCGCTGGGCTCCGAGGAGGACCAGGCCTTCGTGCTGGTCGACGCCGACGTCAAGGCGCTGGTGGTCGACCTGCCGCGGCACGAGGCGCGCGGCCTGGCGCTGGCGCGGCGCGGGCTGGTGGCGCATCTGCTGACCCTGGGCCCGGCCCCGTTCGGCACCGACCTGCTGGCGGCCTCGGCCGGGTTCGACGGTAGCGACATCGAGATCGACGTGCGTCCGGACGACGTGCTCAAGATCGCCTACAGCGGCGGCACCACCGGCAAGTCCAAGGGCATCGTGCACCACCAGCGCACGGTCGTGACCTCGGCGCTGCAGCAGCTTGCGGGGTGGGAGTGGCCGGCGGAGGTGCGCTTTCTCGCGGCCACGCCGGTCTCGCACGCGGCAGGCGCGATGATTCTCACGACCTTGCTGCAAGGCGGCAGCGTGCACCTGCTCGAGCGCTACACGCCCGAGGCCTTCCTCGCCACGGTGGAGGCCGAGCGCATCACGGCGAGCTTCCTGGTGCCGACCCAGATCTACGGGCTGCTCGATTCGCCGGCGCTCGATCGGCACGATGCCGCGAGCCTCGGCCTCGTGCTCTACGGTGCGGCGCCGATGGCGCCGGCGCGGCTGCGGCAGGCGCTCGAGCGCTTCGGCCCGGTCTTCGGTCAGGTCTACGGGCAGGCCGAGGCACCGATGACCATCAGCTACCTGCGCCGCGACGAGCATGATCTCGCACACCCGCAGCGCTTGGGCAGCTGCGGCCGCAGCCTGCCGGGCAATCAAGTCAGGCTGCTCGATGCCGAGGGTCGCGAGGTGGCCGTCGGCGAGATCGGCGAACTGTGCGTGAGGGGGCCGCTCGTGATGTCGGGCTACCTCGACCGGCCCGAGGAAACGGCCAAGGCTTTCGCCGGCGGCTGGCTGCACACCGGCGACATGGCGCGCCGGGATGCGGAGGGCTTTCTCTACCTGGTCGACCGGGCCAAGGACATGATCATCTCGGGCGGCTTCAACGTCTATTCGAGCGAGGTCGAGAACTGCCTCGCGCAGCATCCGGCAGTGGCCTTGTCGGCGGTGATCGGCGTGCCGCACGACAAGTGGGGCGAGGCCGTGATGGCGGTCGTGGTGCTGAAGGAGGGCGCGGCTGCCGGGGCCGACGAGCTGGTCGCCTTCGTCAGCGCGCGCAAGGGCGTGGTCAATGCGCCGAAGGTGGTGGAGTTCGTGCCGGCGCTGCCATTGACTGCGCTCGACAAGGTGGACAAGAAGGCGCTGCGGGGGTGGTACGCGCCGCAGGGCGGCGGCGTCAGTTTTTTGGCGCAGGCAATGGCGTCTCGGTACGGCGAATGACCCCACCGCCTGGCACGCTGCCGCGCGTCTCGGTGTTGCCCTCTCCCTGCACGCGCTTGATGCAGGCCTCGCGTGCAGCGCCTTCCGGCTGTCGCTCGCAACGCAGCAGCGCGTTCTCCTCGTAGCCGCCCGGGCTGTTCAGCGTGCCCTGACGTTTTGCCTGCTCGGCCGCGGCGGCCTCACGAAGACAGGCCGCGCGATCGACGCGCGGATCGCTGCACTTGGCCGCCGCTGATGTATCGGCTTGCGCGGCCGCCTGGCTGGCCAGCGTGCAGGCACCGAGCGCAAGCGCGACGCCCATGATCGAACGAAGCAATTGACTCATGTCCGCTCCAGAAGTTGAAAAGCCTGAAAGTCTGCTGCCAGAAGGCGCAGATGGCAAATCGGACGATCTGGCGCGGAGCGCGCGCACCGCCTGGCCGTGAAGGGGCCGGTCAATAACCGCGCGATGGCTCGATGATGTTGTCCGGCAGCTCGCCGGCCGAGACCCGCAGGATGTTGGCTGCGATCTGCCTCGCCGAGGAAGAGGGGATCGCCACCGATGCAAGGTGCGGCGTGATCAGCACATTGGGCAAGCGCCACAGCGCGTCTTCGGCCGGCAGCGGTTCGCGCTCGAAGACGTCCAGCGTCGCCGCGCCGATGTGGCCGCTCTGCAGCAGCGCCGTCATCGCGTCCTGGTCCACCAGCGCACCCCGGGCGACGTTGATGAAGGCGGCGCCGGGCCGCAGTTTCTCGAGGCGGGCGCGATCGAAGATCTGCTTCGTCTGCGGCGTCAGCGGCAGCATCAGGACGACGATGTCGGCCTGGCCGATCACGGCATCGAGCGTCTCCAAGCCGGCCGAGCATTCGACGCCGTCGATCTGCGCCAGGCTGCGCGACCAACCCAGCGTCCGGAAGCCTTGGCGCTGGATCTCGTGCGCTGCCTTGGCGCCCAGCTGCCCCAGTCCCAGCACCGCGACCGTGATGTCTTCCGGTGAACGCGGGTGGCGATAGACCCACTGGCCCGCGCGCTGGGCCTGCTCGAAGAGCGGAATGTCGCGAGCATGCCGGAGCACCGCGAACAGCACGTAGCCGGCCATCATCCGCGCCATCTGCGGATCGGTGATCCGGGTGATGGGAATGTTCGGCGGGAGGTCGTCGCGTCCCACCAGCGAGTCGACGCCGGCCCCCAGGTTGATGATCAGCCGCAGCTTCGTCATCCGTTCGAAGATGCCCTGCGGGGGTTTCCAGACCATGGCGTAGTCGATCTCTTCCGGCCGCTCGGTCTGGCCGGCATGGACCACCCGGAGCGCCGGAAGCTGCGCCTGGAGCGCCTGCTTCCAGGTCTGGAAATCGTCGAAGTCGCTGTAGAAGCCCAGGGTGCCGACAGTCATTTTCAGGAAGCCTGTTGGTTCTTCCGCACCAGCCGCGCGACCGCCTCGATGGCGAGCTCGTAGCCGTCGCCTCCGAGTCCGGCAATGACGCCATCCGCCGCCTTCGATATGAAGGAGTGATGCCGGAAGGGCTCGCGCTTCCAGATGTTGCTCATGTGGGCCTCGATGATCTTTCCGGGAAACGAGAGCAAGGCATCCAGGATGGGGATGGAGGTGTAGGTCAGGCCGGCCGCATTGATGACGATGCCGTCGGCGACGCCGCGCGCTTCCTGGATCCAGTCGATCAGCTGTCCTTCATGGTTCGACTGCAGGAAACGCAGGCTGACCTGCAGCGAGGCCGCCTTCTGCTCGCAGCGCGACTGCAGCACGGGGAAGCTGTCGGTGCCGTAGTTTTTGTTGGCATCCAGGCCGTAGAGGTTGGCGTTGGGGCCGTTCAGGAACCAGACGGTGATGGGAGAAGTCGAGGTATCGGTCATGGGTCTTCAAGCTTCGTAGGGTCGGGTGGCCTGCATGGCGGGCAGGTGCTGGAAGGCTTCGTTCCAACGGGCGGCGTTGCCGCATCGCGCGCGCCAGTCCAGTTCGGGAAAGCGGAAGTCCAGGTAGCCCAAGGCGCAGCCGATGGTGATCTCGCCGATGGTGGGCTTGTCGGGGCTCAACCCGGATGCGATGGCTTCGATGGCGTCGAGGCAGGCTGTGACCTTGGTCAACAGGGCCTCGCGCCAGGTGGGCCACTGGAATTCGGCGGGACGCGCGGTCAGCTCGTAGCGCGCCAGCAGCGCGGCGTCGAGCAGGCCATCGCCCAGCGCCTGCCGGGTGAGCGCGGTCCATCGATCGGAGCCGGACGCGGGAAATATCGTCTGCGTGTCCACCTGGCTGGCCAGGTACTCGCAGATCACCCGGCTGTCGTAGAGGGCCCGGCCGTCTTGCAGGATCAGGGTCGGCACCTTGGCGAGCGGGTTGTGGGCCGCGATGCGCGGATCGCGCCGAACCGGATGGGCGGCGCTGTCCAGGCGTTCGATCTGGTCGGCCTGTCCGGTCAGATGCGCACACACCATGACCTTTCGCACGAAGGGCGATGTCGGGGCAAAGAGGAGCTTCATCATCAGGGCACCAGCACCAGCTTGCCGAACACCTTGCCGCTTTCCAGCAAGGCATGCGATGCCGCGGCCTGCGCGACCGGAAAGGTGCTGTGGATGCGCGGCGCGATGCGCCGGCTCTTCAACAGCGGAATCACATGACGGGCCAGGCTCCTGGCCATGCGGGACTTCTCGTAGTGGGTCTGCGGACGCATGGTGGAGGAGTGCAGGCTCAGCTGGCGCTGCATCAAGGTCAGCAATTCGATGTTGACCGCCGAGCCCTGCATGAACGACAGGCTGACATGCCGCCCGCCGAAAGCCATGGCTTGCAGATTGCGGCGCACATAGTCGCCGCCGACGATGTCGAGCACCACGTCCACCCCGCGCCCCGCGGTGTAGTCCAGGCAGGCCTGCGTGAAGTCGGTGTCGGGCCAGCAGATCGCCAGATCGGCGCCGAGGGCCTTCAGTTCGGGGAACCGGCTTTCATCGTTGTCGGTCACGATGACCGTGCAGCCGGCCGCATGGGCCATCTGGATCGCCAGCGTGCCGATGCCGCCCGCGGCGCCATGGATCAGAACCGTCTCGCCCATCGCCAGGCGCCCGAGCTCGAACAGGTTGTGCCAGACCGTGAAGAGTCCTTCGGGCAAGGCCGCGGCCTCGACGTCCGACAGCGGGGCCGGCACCACGAAGGAATGATCGACCGATGCCGTGCACCACGGCGCATAGCCGCCGCCGGGCACCAGGCTCATCAAGCGCTGGCCCACCAGCGCGGTGTCCACACCCGGGCCGCAGGCGACCACTTCGCCGCACACCTCGAGGCCGAGCACGTCGGTGATGCCGGGCGCGGGCCTGGCGATGCCCTGGCGCTGCATGATGTCGGGCCGGTTGATGCCGGCGGCGAGCACGTGCAGCAGCACTTCACCGGCGCCGGGCACGGGCATGGGGCGCTCGGCCAGCACCAGCACGCTGGCATCGCCGGGCTCCCGGGCGACGATGGCTTGCATGGAACCTGGAAGGGAGCTTCTGATGTCGGTCATGGATTTGTCTGGCCTCTTCATTTTCGGGAGCTGAACACGCTGATGCCCTCGTCGAGAAGCGCCAGCCCGGCGACCGAGCCGACGGGCCAGTGCTGCATGGCGGCGAGGCCCGCACTGCGCACCGTGACCACCTGCCGGGCCGTCATCGGAACGTCCACGTCGACGTAGGTATTGATGTGATCGCCCTGGAAGACATGGTGGATCACGGTGCCGCTCAGCACCGATCCGGCATGCAGGCCTTCCAGCTGGATGTGTTCCGGGCGGACGTAGACGTCCAGCCTCTCGCCTTCGTGCGATGCGTCGACCAGTCGCGCATGCGGCAGGCTGAGATAGCCGGAGCCCAGTCGCAGCTGGATCTCGTGGGCGGTCCGGCCGTGGTAGTGGGCGGGCAGGATGTTCACGTCGCCAAGAAAGGACGCCACGAACGGATCCTGCGGACTGCGGTACAGGTCGGCCGGCGATGCGATCTGGCGGATGACGCCGGCCGACATCACGGCGATGCGGTCCGACATCGCCAGTGCCTCGCCCTGGTCGTGAGTGACGAAGACGGTGGTCAGCCCGAGGCGGCGCTGGATCTCGCGGATCTCGACCTGCATCGAGCCGCGCAAGCTCTTGTCCAGGGCCGAGAAGGGCTCGTCGAGCAGCAGCACCTTGGGCTGGATGATCAGTGCGCGCGCCAGCGCCACGCGCTGCTGCTGGCCGCCGGAGAGTTCGCGCGGCTTGCGGTGGCCCAGGCCCGTGAGCTTGACCATGGCCATCGCCTCCTTGACGCGCTGGGCCACTTCGTCCTTGGCCACGCCCCGCATGCGCAGGCCATAGCCGATGTTGCGCTCCACGGTCATGTGGGGAAAGAGCGCGTAGTTCTGGAAGACGATGCCGATCTGTCGCTTGTGCGGCGGATCGCTGGTCACCGGCTGGCCCTCGATGAAGATCTCGCCGCTGTCGGCCTCGGCGAAGCCCGCGATCAGGTTCAGCAGCGTCGTCTTGCCGCAGCCCGACGGACCCAGCAAGGTGAGGAACTCGCCGCGCTTGATCTTCAGCGAGACCTCGTGCAGCACGGTCTGGTCGTGGTACTTCTTGACCACGCCTTCCAGGCTGACGGCCGTGTCGGCCTGCGGATGCGAAAGGCTGGGCTGCGCTGCAGGGTCGGAGTGGACTACTTTCATGCCCGAACGATAAGGCATGGGTACGCGACCGGGTCTTTGCCGAAATTGATGCGGACCCTCGGAAAAACGAAAGGCCTCGACGGCCCCGGGGCACAAGCCCTTGCGAGAACCTTTCGAGGGCCTTGCGGGCAGCGCTTTGCTTTTTCCGAAGTCCTGAATCCGAAAAGCGTGATTCTCAAATGCGGCGCGCTTCTTCAGACTCGCCTGCATCGATGACTGCTGCCTCCAGGCTGCCTGGCGATGTGCATCAGTGGCGATTTTCTTTAGGAAGCTCAAATGTCAGTGGAAAAAATCAATACCTTGGTGGTCGGCGCTGGTCAGGCGGGCATTGCCATGAGCGAGCATCTTTCGCTCATGGGTGTGCCGCATGTGGTGCTGGAGCGCAATCGGATCGCCGAGCGCTGGCGCTCGGAGCGTTGGGATTCCCTGGTCGCGAACGGCCCCGCCTGGCACGACCGTTTTCCAGGACTGAAGTTCGAGGGTGTTTCGCCGGAGTCCTTTCCGCCCAAGGAGCGCATGGCGCAGTACTTCGAGGACTACGCCGCCATGCTGAAGGCGCCGGTGCGTACCGGTGTCGAGGTCAGGCAGGTCGAGCGCAACGTGGGCCGCCCGGGCTTCAAGGTGACGACCTCCGAGGGCGTCATCGAAGCGAGCAATGTCGTTTCCGCCACCGGTCCTTTCCAGATCCCGGCCTATCCGAAGATCGTTCCCGAAACCGACGCGGTCCAGCAACTGCATTCCTCGACCTACAAGAACCCGGGCCAGCTGCGGGAAGGCGCCGTGCTGGTGGTGGGTGCGGGTGCCTCCGGCTCGCAGATCGCCGAGGAGCTGCGCAAGGCCGGCAAGACGGTCTATCTCTCGGTGGGCGAACACTACCGCCCGCCGCGTTCCTATCGGGGCCGCGACTACTGCTGGTGGCTCGGTGCCCTGGGCCTGTGGGACGAGGTCAAGATCAAGCCCAAGAAGCAGCACGTCGCCTTCGCAGTCAGCGGCTACGAGGGCGGCAAGACGGTCGACTTCCGCCGCCTTGCCCACATGGGCGTGACGCTGGTCGGCCTGACCAAGACCTACAAGGACGGCGTCATCGAATTCGAAGAAGGCCTGGCGAGGAATGTCGCGGAGGGCGACCAGGCGTACTTCGACGTGCTGCGCGAAGCCGATGCCTATATCGAGCAGAACGGCCTGCCCTTTGCGCCGGAGCCCGAAGCCTGGGAGCTGCTGCCGGACCCGGACTGCCTCAAGGAGCCGATCATGAGCCTGGACCTCGCGAAGGCCGGCATCACGACGATTCTCTGGGCCACCGGCTTCAGCTTCGACTACAGCTGGCTGAAGGTCAATGCCTTCGACGAGAAGGGCGCGCCGTTCCACAAGCGGGGCATCTCGGCCGAGAGCGGCATCTACTTCCTGGGATTGCCGAACCTGGTCAACCGCGCGTCGTCCTTCATCTACGGCGTGTGGCACGACGCGAAGTACATCGCCGACCATATCGTGATCCAGGACGCCTACATGTCGTACGGCAAGACCTGAGTCCGGATGGCCGAGATCACCTGCATCGAAGACCTGCGCCGCCTGGCGAGGAAACGCGTACCCCGCATGTTCTACGACTACGTGGATGGCGGCTCGTGGACCGAGTACACCTACCGTGCCAACGAAGAGGATTTCGGCAAGATCGAGTTTCGCCAGCGCGTGGCGGTGGACATCACCGAGCGCAGCACCGCCAGCACCATGGTGGGCCAGCCGGTCAGCATGCCGGTGGCGATCGCGCCCACGGGTCTCACCGGCATGCAGCATGCCGACGGCGAGATCCTGGCGGCGCGCGCGGCGCAGAAGTTCGGCATACCGTTCACCTTGTCGACCATGAGCATCTGCCCGATCGAGGCGGTGGCCGAGGCGACCGGCCGCCATCCGTTCTGGTTCCAGCTCTATGTGCTGCGCGACCGGAGCTTCGTCGAAGGCCTGATCGAGCGGGCCGGCAACGCGAACTGTTCCGCGCTCGTGGTCACCATGGACCTGCAGGTCTTCGGCCAGCGGCACAAGGACAAGAAGAACGGCCTGTCGACGCCCCCTCGGCCGACTCTGCGCAATCTCCTCAACCTCGCGAGCAAGCCGCGCTGGTGCTGGAACATGCTGGGCACCCAACATCGCCAGTTCGGCAACATCGTCGGCCACGCGAAGGGCGTGGACAACATCGGCTCGCTGGTGGAGTGGACCCGCGAGCAGTTCGATCCCCGCCTGTCGTGGCAGGACATCGAATGGATCAAGAAGCGCTGGGGCGGCAAGCTGATCGTCAAGGGCATCCAGGAGCCCGAGGATGCGCGGCTGGCGATCGACAGCGGGGCCGATGCGATCGTGGTGTCGAACCATGGTGGGCGGCAGCTGGACGGCGCCTCGTCGTCGATCTCCACCCTGCCGCGCATCGTGGAGGCCGTCGGCCACCGGGTGGAGGTGCACATGGATGGCGGCATCCGCTCTGGGCAGGACGTGCTGAAGGCGCTCGCGCTCGGGGCGCGCGGCACCTACATCGGCCGCGCCATGATGTACGGCCTGGGCGCCATGGGAGAGAAGGGCGTCAGCACCGCCTTGGACCTGATCCGGAACGAACTCGATCTCTCCATGGCTTTCTGCGGCAAGACGGATGTCCGCGGCGTCGACCGCGGAATCCTGCGCATGCGCTAGCGGCAGAGGAAGTCGACGAGCGCGACCATCATCCGGTCGCAGGCCTCGATCTGCGACAGCTCCACATACTCGTCGGCCTTGTGCGCCACCTCGATGCTGCCGGGGCCGCAGATCAGCACCGGGGTTTCGCGCCAGCTCTGCTTGAACAAGCCGCCTTCGCTGCCGAAATCGACCTTGGTGCAGCGGGTGCCGGGGGGCAGCAAGCCGCTGAGCAGGCGCACGGCCTCCGAGTCCTCGGGCGTGCTCAGGCTGGGATAGCTGTTGGTCAGCTGGATGTCCGGCAGGGGGGCCTCGGGATGCACCGCAACGGCCGCCACGCGTTCGACCAGGCGCTGCAGCACGCGCGCCAGGATTTCCTCGGGCTGGTCCTCGGAGACATGGCGGATCTCGAAGCTGAGCTCGCATTCGCTGGGCACGATGTTCAGGGCCCGGCCGCCCTGGATCACGCCGACGTGGACCGTGGAGTAGGGCACGCCGTAGCCCTCCTCGCGGGGGCCGGTTTCGGAGAGTTCGCGCTGCACCTCGCGCACCGACGCGACCAGGTCACTCGCCATGTGGATGGCGTTGACGAATCGGGGCGCCAGGCCCGAATGGCCGGCTTGGCCGCAGCAGACCGCCCGATAGGCGGCCTTGCCCTTGTGACCCGTGCCGATGCGCATCAGGGTGGGCTCGCCGACGATGCAAAGGTGGGGCGCGGGAAGCTGCTTCTCGAGCCGGCGCAGCAGGTGGCGCACGCCGACGCAGCCGATTTCCTCGTCGAAGGACAGGGCCAGCTGCAGGGGCCGCGTCAGCGGCCTGCGGGCAGCCGTTACCATGGCGACGACCGCGCAGGCGACGAAGCCCTTCATGTCGGCCGCGCCGCGCCCGTAGATGCGACCGTCCTTGTGCGTGGCCTCGAAGGGCGGCGAGGTCCAGGGCTGGCCGTCCACGGGCACCACGTCGGTGTGGCCGGAGAGCAGCACGCCCGGCACGCCTTGCGGACCCACCGTGGCGAACAGGTTGGTCCGGCTGGCGTCCTGCGGGTCGGGCGCAAGGATCGATTCGATGCCGGCCTGCGCCAGGATCTCCTGCACCTTGTGGATGAGCCCGATGTTCGGCTTCAGGGACACCGAGGGGAAGGCGATCAGGGTTTCCAGCAGCGAGATGCTGGACATGCTTGCAGAACTTGCTTGATCCATGGCGATGCGGGGCGCTTCAGGGCGCCGTGATGTGGGGGTCGAAGAAACTCGCCGCGCTCATGCCGGGGATGTACTGGTCGGAGATGTAGGCGCGGCAGCGTTCCATGAAGACGCGGGTCAGTCGCGACTGCTTCATCGGCTTGTAGGTCGCCAGGCCCAGCTGCATCGGGCGATGGGTGCCGGCCAGGCGCACCCGCACCATGCGCTTGCCGTCGAGCGCCTGGTTCGATTTGGGCCGCACGTTGAACAGGGCATAGCCGATGCCGTTGGCCACCATGGACCGCACCACTTCCTCGGAGCGCGAGCGCGCCACGATGTTCGGCGTGACGCCGGCCTTGGCGAACAGCGAGGTGAAATACTCCCGGCTCATCGGCAGGTCCAGCAGCACGTAGGGCTGGCCCGCCAGGTCCTCGAAGGTGACGGCCTTCTCCTGCGCCAGGGGATGCAGTTCGCTCACCAGCACATAGGGCGGCAGCGTGGCCAGGATCTCGAACTCGATGTCCTCACCCAGGTGCAGGTCATAGGTGATCGCCAGGTCGATCTCGAGCGCACGCAGCTTGTTCATCAAGACCACCTGGTCGCCTTCGACCATCTCCACGTCCACCGACTCGAACGCGCGGGAAAACCCGAAGATGACTTCGGGCGCAATCATCGCGGTGAGCGACTGGAAGCTGCCCACGCGCAAGGCGCCCTGCATGACATCGCTCGAATCCGAGGCGATCTCGTACAGGCGGGAGGACTGGTCGAGCACGTCCTCGCACTGCTTCAGCACCAGGGTGCCGATGGCGGTCAGGCCCAGCCCCTTGGAAGGATGGCGGACGAACAACTGCACGTTCAGTTCGGACTCCAGATGCGCAATGGCCGCGGAGATCGAGGGCGAGGAGATATGGATCTGCGCCGACGCGGCGGCGATGCTGCCGTGGGTCGCGGTGGCGACGAAATACTCCATCTGACGCAGGGAAACGCGGTTGAGCATGTCGAGGAAGAGAAGAGGCCGTGGAGCGGCACGTGACGTCAAAAGTCCAGTGTAGCGGCGGCCCTTCAGAGGTTTCCTGGCACCCCGAAGCTCGGGGCGGCGCGCGGGTCCAGCGCCCGCGTGATGTAGGCCTGCAGCTGCGGTTCGTAGACCTTCCAGGTTGCGTAGAGGGCCTGCACCGGGTCGAGCTCCACCCAGTCCAGCCGCAGGTCCACGATCGGCCAGTTCTGCTCCCCGTAGACCAGCAGGCCGGCCGAGTGCACGGGGCCTTCCTCGCCGCCGGCTGCCTGGCCGGCGAGCATGGCCTGCATCAGGCGTTCGGCCAGCGAGCCTTCGGCGCTCTCGAAGGCCGACAGCATCGCCTGGGGCACTTCGCGGGTGAGCAGCATGTTGCCGGCGCAGGCGGCATGCGTGCCGACCACGCTGGCCAGCGTGCCGAGCGCCTCGGCGCCGGTGAAGACCACCGGCGGGTTCGACGCATCGATGGCCATCACCTGGCGGTAGTCGATGAAGGGGCGCTTCTGCAACTCGGCCACTGCCTGCGCCGGCGTCAGTCCGCTGGCGAGCAGGTCCAGGGCGAGCGGGCCCAGATCCGGATCGGTGATGTTCTGGCTGGCGGCAGCGCCCACGCCCTTGCGGCCGCGGATGCAGCGCGCCGCGACCGCGGGGGAGGACGAGGCCACGGCGGCACCGAACTGCCCGGTGGCGGGGCAGCGCGCGATGATGGAGAAGGTCATGGGCTCAGTCGGGGATCATCGCGGTGGCGTCGATTTCCACCAGCCATTCCGGACGCGCGAGGGCCGACACCACGATGCCTGTAGACACCGGGAAAACCCCCTTCAGCCAACGGCCAACGACGAGGTACACGGCCTCGCGGTAGCGCGGATCGATGATGTAGATCGTGATCTTGCAGATGTCCTGGAGCTCGCCGCCGGCCTCCTCGAGCAGCATCGCGATGTTCGCCATGGCCTGCTCCGCCTGACCGCTGACATCGCCGATGCAGACGCTCTCGGAGGTCTCGAGGTTCTGTCCGATCTGGCCGCGCAGGAAGACCATGCTGCCGCGGGCGACGACGGCCTGGCAAAGGTCGTTGTCGAGCTTCTGTTCGGGGTACGTGGCCTTGGTGTTGAAAGGCCGGATGCGGGTGTGTTTCATGTTGCTCGGGGCTGGTGACGGGAATCGCGATCCTCATCTGCGCCGGCCCCTGGAGCCATTTGTATTTTCCGGGCGACCGTTTAGGAATTTCCGAGCGTTGCCCGTCGACCCGCGCCCATCAGGAAAATTGAGGCACCTCTAAGTAAAAGGCGACTTGGCCGCAAGTCGCGAGTTCCACATCATCCGGTCGCTGAAGTGAGTGGACCGGGTGCTGGCGTAATGCTTGCATCGTCAGGCCATTCGCCGACGGATGGCAGCTCCGACCAACGTTCAACTTTTCGATTTGAGGGTTTTCAATGATTCGCAAGCTTTTGACACTGTGCATGCTTTCCGCCACGCTCGCCGCCACATCGGCCTGCGCGCAGGACAACGCCCTGGTGGTGAGCACATGGGGCGGCAGTTTCCGCGACCTGATCGACGAGAACATCGGCCGCGAGTTCACCAAGCAGACCGGCGTGCCGGTGAAGTACGTGACCGGCGGCACCATCGACCGCCTGAACAAGGCCAAGCTCGCCTCCAAGCCCGAGAGCGACATCACGTTCACGACCTCGCATGTAGGCTGGCTCTACGTCAACGGTGATCTGTTCGAGCAGCTCGACACCAGCAAGATCCCGAACGCCAGCCGCCTGGTCGACCGCGCCAAGATCAGCCCGTACCACATCGGCAGCTGGGCCTATGTGTATTCCATCGGCTATCGCCCCGACCTGCTGCCGCCGAGCGTCAAGTTCGAAAGCTGGAACGACCTGTGGAATCCGGCCCTCAAAGGCAAGATCAGCGCCCCCGACTTCGACCCCAGCCACTTGATCGCGGTGTCGGCCATGCTGTCGGGCGGGGATGCCAAGTCCTGGGAAAAAGGCCAGGACAAGCTCAAGGCGCTCAAGCCCAACTTCAAGGCCTTCTATACCAACGACGCCAATGCGCAGCAGCTGATCGCCACCGGCGAGACGCCGGTCGAAGTCATCCTCTCGATGAACGCGTACCACATGGCAGGCCAGGGCGTGCCGATCAAGGTCGTCATGCCCAAGGAAGGTGCGGTGCTCGGCGTCGACACCATGGCCATCATGAAGGGCAGCACCAAGTCCGACCTGGCCCACAAGTTCCTGAACATCGCGCTGTCGCCTGAAGTGCAGTCGAAGATCGTGGCTTCGAAGAAGGCCAGCCCGGTGGTCGACAACGCGACGGTTTCGGCCGAAGACGCCAAGCTGCCGGGCGTGTTCACCACCAAGGCCCAGTGGGATACCCAGACCATCGTCATCGACAACAAGCTGCGCGCCGAGAAGACGGCGGAGTGGCGCAAGTGGTTCACCGAAAACATCATGAACTGAGCCCGTCCCAGGAAGAAGGTCAAGGAATGCGCTCCGATCTAAGGGCCTGGCTGGTCTCTCCGGCCGTCATTGTGGCGATGGGCATCGCCGTGTCGCTGGCCGCGGTGTTCCAGTTCAGCTTCAGGACTTTTGTTCCTGGGTCACTGGATGTCGGAGGGCTGACCTTCGCCAACTTCACCGGCATGGGCAAGTCGATCTATCTCGATGCCTTTGCCAACACCTTGCTGCTGAGCGTGGAGACCACGGTCTTCTCGCTGCTCGCCGCCTATCCCCTGGCCTATGCCCTGGTTCGCGTGAAGAACCGGGCGCTCAAGTCCTTCATCCTGATCGTCTCGATCACGCCGCTGTTCCTGGGCGAGATCGTCCGGACCTACTCGTGGATCGCCGTGCTGGGCAGCAACGGCTTCATCAACGGCACCCTGCGCAAGCTCGGCCTGATCGAATGGCCGTTCGAACTCATGTTCACCCACCTGGGCGTGCTCGTCGCGCTGGTGCACGTGACGATTCCGGTGGTGGTGCTGATGCTCGCCACGGCGATCTCGCACATCAACCGCGACTACGAGAAGGCCGCGCAGAGCCTGGGTGCGGGCCCCGTCCGGACCTTCATCACGGTCACGCTGCCGCTGTCGATGCCGGGCATCCTGGCCAGCATCACGACCGCCTTCGCCTGGACATTCAGTGCCTTCGCGACGCCGCAGATGATCGGCGGTGGCCGCGTGCCCACGGTGTCGACACTGGTCTACCAGCTCGGCTTCTCTTCGATGAACTTTCCGCTGGCAGCCAGCCTGAGCGTGATGGGGCTGATGTTGACGGTGGCGGCGCTGTTTGCCCTGGGACTTTTGACGAAGCGCCTGAAGGCCTTTGGAGGACACTGACATGAGAATCCGAAGTTCACTGCCTCTGCCGCTGCGTGTGGCCGGCCCGCTGCTGATCGCCATCCTGCTCGCATTCGTCCTGCTGCCGGTGGTGGTGGTGACGATCGCCGCCTTCAACGAGAAAGCGATCCTTGCCTTTCCGCCGGAGTCGTATTCGCTCAAGTGGTTTGCGCGGGTGTTCAGCTATCCGGATTTCCAGGAAGGATTTCGCTCGAGCATGGTCGTCACCGGATGGTCTTCCTTCCTGGCCCTGGTGATCGGGACCTGCCTGTCCATCGCCGTGAAGCGCCTGGAGTTCAAGGGCAAGCAGCTGCTGCTCGCGATCCTGCATTCGCCGCTGGTGGTGCCGCATTTCACCTTGGGGCTGGGCCTGCTGATCCTGGTGTCGCAGACCTCGGTGCAGCGCGGATACGGCATCGTGATCCTGTGCCACGTGATGCTGGTGCTGCCCTTCGTGCTGCGCAGCGTCTATGTCTCGATGGAGAACCTGGACGAACGGCTGGAGCAGGCGGCCGCCAGCCTGGGCGCGTCGCCGGTGAGGGTGCTTTTCACGATCACGGTCCCGCTGCTGGCGCCGGGCCTCTTCGGTGGCTGGCTGTTCGCCGCCATCATGTCTTTCAGCGAGTTCACGGCATCGCTCTTCGTGACCACGCAGAGCACGCAGACGCTGCCGGTCGCCATGTACAACTACGTGCGTGAGTTTGCCGACCCGACCCTGGCGGCGCTCTCCGCCGTCTACATCGCGGTGACGGCGGCGTTGCTCGCGTTTGCCAACTACTTTCTGGGCTTGGGGAAAGTCCTCAACATCGAGGACAGCCACTAGCGTGGCGCTGCGGCGCGCCGGCGTCGGGTTCGTGGAACGGTCTCACGACCGACCCGACGCCACGCCCAGCACGCGTCGCGCGTCGTCCTGCGACACCGCGTCTCCGGCCCAGGCGACGAATTGGTCCGGTCGCACCAGGACCAGCCTGGCGCCGTAGCGGGCAGTCTCGTCGCCGTTCTCCGCTGCCACGATCGTCAGGGGCAGCGACAAGGCCGCCGCCGCATCGCGGAACGCCTCGACCGCTGAAGTCGGCGCGCCGATTGCCAGCAGCGTGAATCCCGTGCCCAGCTCGTCGTAGATGTTCTGGCCGGTCGATTGCGCCGCGGGTGCCAGGTGGTGCCCGGCGCGGGCATCGAAGCGGTGGGATCCCTTCGCGCTGCTCACCCGGCCTTCGCTCCCCCAGACCACGGTCGAACCCTCGTAGTGGGGCTCGAAGGCGTGGACCTCGCCGACCGCGCCTTGGGCGCGCGCCTGCCATGCAGCCTCGAAACCCGCCGGGTCGCGGGCCGGATCGTATTCGTCCAGGAACTCCCGGTCCGCATCGATCGACTTGGCGATGAAGTCGCGGATCGTGGAGCCGAACACCGGCCGCCGCTCCGCGTCGTAGGAATCCAGAAGGCGCTCGCCACCCCAGCCTTGCAGCGTCGCGGCGAGCTTCCAGCCCAGGTTCCGCGCGTCCTCCAGCCCGGAGTTCACGCCGTAGCCCCCATAGGGCGGGTGGCTGTGCGCAGCATCGCCAGCGACGAAGACGCGACCCTCGCGGTAACTGTCGGCCAGCATGAAGCGCAGGTCCCAGAACCCGATGTGCTCGAACGCCACATCGAACTCGGCGCCGACAGCCTCGCGAAGATAGGCGGCGAAGTCGAAGTTGTCCTTGGTCGTGCCGGGCGGCACCGGCGCATGGAAGAACCAGGTGCTGCCCAGGTCGACCCGGCCGAAGAATTTCCAGTAGCCCTTCAGCTCCGGCTGCAGGACGTTGTAGTAGGACTTGCCCGGGTAGCACGCCAGAAGCCTGTGCAGCTCATGCGACTTGAAGACCAGCAGCACCATCATGCGGTCGTGGTCGGTGCGCGTCTGCGTGATGCCGGCCTGCTCCCTCACGAGCGAGCGGGCTCCATCCGAACCGACGGCATAGGCGCACTTCAAGACCCGCCGGCCGCCGCCGTCGCGCTCGGCGATGGTGATCGACACGCCGTCGGCGTCCTGGGTCAGCGCTTGCGCATCCCATCCGTACAGCGTCTGAACCGAGGGAAGCTCGGCGGCGCGTCGTCGCAGCACCGCCTCGGTCGCATACTGCGGAAGTCTCTCGTTCGACGTGTAGTAGTAGGGCTTGACCAGGTCGCGCTGCAGCCAGTCGTAGCTGTGGGGTCCCAGCAGCGTGCCGTAGGCGGTCAGGCCGCCGATCCCGTACTCCGGCGGAATGGTGCGCGCCGCACGCAGCTGCTTCTCCGCTCCCCAGAAGTGGAAGTGTTCCATCGTGCGCTGGGTGAGGTTCTGGCCCTTGGGGATGGGCTGGGGCTGCGGATAGCGTTCCACCACGATCGTGCGAACGCCGCGCTGGCCCAACTCGATGGCCAGGCCCATGCCCACGGGACCTCCTCCAACGATGACGACCTCCGCATCGAACGGCGACGAGGTGGCTGTTTCCTTGTTCATGCTTTGCTTACTCCGCGGTGATGCCCTGGGCCTTGATCAGGTCGGCCCAGCGTTTGGCGTCCGCCGCCAACATTTGCTGAAACGCCTCGGGCGTGCTGTGGGCAGGCGTCATGCCCTGGGTTTCGAAGGCCTTGGCAATGGCCGGCTGCGCCAGGATCTCGCGCAGCTCCTTGTTGAGGCGCTCGACGTAGGGACGCGGAGTGCCTGCAGGCGCCAGGACGCCGTACCACATGTCGACGTTCATGTTTCCCAGCTTGAGGACGCTGAGTGGCGGTACCTCCGGGAGCAAGGGGCTCGGCTTGTCGGAACTGATCGCGAGCGCTGTGAGCTTGCCCGCCTTCACATGCTGGAGCGCGACGTGGATCGGCAGGAACATGACGTCGATCTGACCACCCAGCAGGTCGGTGACCGCCGGAGCGGTGCCGCGATAGCTGATGTGCGTCAGGGAAACCCCGGCCCTGTTCTTGAGAAGCTCCATCGCCAGGTGGTGCGGCGTGCCTGCGCCGGGCGAGCCGTAGTTCAAGGCGCCCGGCCTGGCCTTGGCGCGTGCGATCAGCCCTTGCAGGGAATCGATCTTGGTTCCCGGATTCGCGACCAGGAGCAGTTGCCCCCAACTGGTCTGGCTGACCGGCGCGAGATCGCTCACCGGATTGAATCCCAGCCGGGGATAGAGGGCCATGTTCATGACGAGCGTGTTGACACTCACGAGCAGCGTGCTGCCGTCCGGTGTCGCGCGAACGACCTCCTGCGTGCCGATGTTGCCGGAGGCTCCGGGCCTGTTCTCGACGAAGAACGGGCGCTTGAGGCGTTCGGAAAGAGCCGGAGCGATCTGGCGCGCGATCAGGTCGATGCCGGTGCCGGGCGTAAAGGGAACGACCAGGCGAACGGGGGCGTCCGCCGAGCCTTGAGCGCGGGCGAAGGGGGTTGCCAGCGCGGCGAGCCCGCCGAGCAGCATGCGGCGCCGGTGCAGGGATGAGGGCGGGGGCTGCGAAGGTCTGGTTGTGTTCACGGCGATGTCTCTCTTTGGGAGTTGGGTGACAATTACAGCGGCAGCTTTGACATTGATCAAACGGAATATTCTGATGAATTCGTCAACAAAACTGATCAATGTGAGCAGTCGCCAGCTGCATGCCTTCCTCGAGATAGCGCGGCTGCAGAGCTTTGCGAAGGCCGCTGAGCAGGTTCATCTTTCGCCTTCGGGCATGAGCATGCTGGTCAAGGAGCTGGAAGAGCAGATCGGTGCGCGCCTCTTCGATCGAACGACGCGGTCCGTCACCCTGACAGGCGCGGGGAGGCGGCTGCAACCGGTCGCCGAGCGCATCGTCGCTGAGCTGCGTGCGCTGGGCGCCGTTGTCGGTGGGTCCGAGGCCGCCGTGCGTGCCCGCCTCCGGGTGGCGGCGACTCCGATGGTGTCGGCCAGCCTGCTGCCGGAAGTGATTCGCGAATTCGCCGACAGCCATCGGCAAGTGAACGTCGACCTCGCGGACGTCGAGGTGGGCGTGGTCCGCCAGCGAGTGCTGGACGGGGAAGCGGACATCGGCCTGGGGTTCTTCGTCAAGCCCGCGGTCGGCCTGTCGCGCCAGCCCCTGTGCAAGTTCAGGCTGATGCGCATCAGCCCCCCGGGCGCCGACTCGGGGGGCCTCGCCCCCAGCCAGCCCTGGAGCAGCATCTCGGGCTTGCCGCTCGTCAGCCTGCCGATCGACAACCCGATCCAGGCTCTGATCGAGAAGCAGCTGGCCCGCTTGGGCCGCGCGCACGAGGAGCGCCCCCGCATGAACCTGATCGGGACCATCATCGCGATGGTTCGGGCCGGCCGCGGCCATGCCATCGTTCCTTCGTTCGCCATGGAAGAGTGCCTGGGGCAGGGTCTCGGTGTGGCGATGCTGCGCGAGCCCGTGGTTCACCTCGAACTGTACGTGGTGTCGCGCCGTGGGGCGCAGGCCAAGCAGGCTGCACTGGCCTTTGCGCAGGCGCTGAAGGAGGCCGCTGCGCGGTTGCCGGGCTAGCTTCGTTGACTCTCCGGCGCGCTCAGACGATGTTGATCGCCACTTCGATGTTGCCGCGCGTCGCCTTGGAGTAGGGGCAGGTCTGGTGCGCGGCGTCGGCCACGGCGCGCGCCACGTCGTGTGCGAGGCCCGGCAGGCTTACGTTCAGTCGGGCCTGCAGCGCGTAGGCGTCGCCGGTCAGGACCAGGTCGATCTCGGTGTCGACGGCGGCTTCGGCCGGCATGACGACCTGCAGCTTGCGTGCCGCCAGACCCATCGCGCCGATGAAGCAGGCCGACCAGCCGGCAGCCAGCAGCTGTTCCGGATTGGTGCCGGCAGCCGGCGTGCCGGGCACCGAGAACTTGATGTCGAGCCGGCCGTCGGAACTGCGCGATGCGCCGCCATCGCGGCCACCGGTCGTGTGTTGATGGGCGGTGTAGAGAACCTTGGGTGCTTGCGTCATGGCGGATCCTTGGAATGGAAATGAAGGAGCGCCGATTCTTTGCGGCCGCCATGCCTGGGGCGCCGCGCACCGTATTCCTTTGTATCCGCGGGCGATCTGCCCACACTAAGTTTCATGCCTGGGCATGCAAGGCCGCATGCGCCATGGGCGCACTGAGCCGTGGCGCCGGCTCACCGGACCGCGAGCGGCGGCGGGAAGAAGGTGCGCGCTGCCACTTCACCTCTGGGGCGATAGAAGCGGAAGGTCAGGCTGTAGCTCAGGCCCCTGGGCGTGGGCAGCCAGTTTCCGTGCGGGGCGCCCTCGGGTTGCGCGTCGGCGAAGTACAGCGTCAGCGACCCGTCCGCGCCGTATTGCAGATCGGACTCCTTGTTGAGGAGGTAGCGCTTCTGCGCGTTGGGCAGCACGCGCCGCTGCACCGAGTCGACGGCGATCACGGACCAGAAATGGGTTGCATGCTGGGCGGGCAAGCGCTCTTTGGCGAAGTGCATCGTGTAGGCATGGTCCCCCGACAGCGGCTTGCCCGCCGTGTCCGTGAAAGCCTTGTAGTAGATGACTTCTTCCGGGGTGTTGGCCCAGATGCCGCCGTAGTTGATGAGCGTGCGAACCAGCCAGTCTTCGCCATAGACACCCGAGGTCGACGGCAGCGCCCAGCCGTCGCGAACCGTGCCGTGCCCGAGCTTGGGCATCGCCTTGCCGAGGTCGGCGAACGCCTTGGTACGGATCACCTCGTCGATGCGCTTGCGCTCGCCCGGCTGCGCCGCGGCGCTGGCGATCGCGCGCACGGCCGCCTGCAAGCCGTCCATGCCGGGATTGATGTCGGCTTCGCTGTCGAGCGCCAGCCCGGCCGAATCGAATGCCTCGACGCCCGGCAGTGCATCCATCTCGAACATCAGGGTCTTCGGCGGTGCGGGCGCCGCCGGCCGACCCGTCGAGCGGATCTCGAACTGCTGCTGCAAGGCGACCGCCTCGTCCCAGTTCGCGCCGAGTTCGACACGCGACAGCACGCGCATGCGCTTGACCGGCACGTCGACGCGCTGCGCGCCGGCCGGCACCTCGACCTGGCTTCCCTTCAGGCACACCGCGAACAATCCGTGCGGGTGTCGCGGGAACACGCGCTCGTTGAGGTTGGCGACCGTCTCGCCCCAGCCGTTGAGGAACTGGACCGTGTAGTAGCGGCCGCTGATCTCCGGCACCGACACCAACGCGCAACTGGTCTCGTCCACGGCGATCCAGGCTTCCGAATAGGCCACATCGAGATTCGGATTGGGCCAGGCCACCTCGCCCGGCTTGCGGTGGACAAGCCGATTCCACTGGAAGCCCTCATTGAAGTCCAGCTGCTGCTGTCGCAGCACGAGCAGGCGGCTCAGGAGGTAGATGTAGGCGTCGCTGATCTGCTGATCCGTGAGGGCCGGGGTGGTTGCCATCGCATTCTCCGGTTGCAGCGCTACCTGCCGGGAGCGCTGCACGTCTTGTAGCTGTTCGCGTCGCAGCAGTCCACCGAGAGTCCCCTCATTGCGTCACGTAGCTCTTCAGGTTCTTGCAGGCGCTTTCGAACATCGACTCGAAATACATCCTCGACAAGGGCCCGCCCAGACTGACCGGGAGGTGCGGCTCCATCGCCACGCGGTAGGTGAAACGGGTCTTGCCCGGCTCGATCTCTTCGAGCTGGTAGTCCTCCGCCAGCGCGTGGGCGAGCGGCATCGACGTGCCGGTCGCGTAGAACGCCATCCGGCGGTCGGGCTCCCAGATGAAGAAGTGTTCGTCGATGTTGGCGGCGGCCAGCGACGCCGTGCGTGTGCTTCCGACACCATGGGGTTTCTCGCTGGTCCAGACCACCTTGTGGATGGCATGGAACCAGTGTGGCCAGGACTCGCCATCCTCGAAGATGGCGAAGACCCTGGACGGCGCTGCGTCCAGGTCGACGACGTTCCTGAACTGCATGGGCGCCGTGTCGAAGAACGACGCGTCGACGGGGCGACATTCGAAGTGCATGAGAACCTCCGGCGAGACATCCGGCCGCGTGTGCGCCTTGCATTCTGGAGCCGGCGCTCCGGACCTCCTATCCCGGCGGCCACCTAGTCCACGTACGTGAACAAGCTAGTCGGCGTGAAAGCCCGAGGCCTTGACGATCGGCGCCCAGCGGGCGATGTCGTCGGCCATGATCGCGGAGAGTTCCTCCGGCGTGGTGCCGGTCGTGTCGAGCCCGAGGTCGATGAGTTTCTGCCGCGTATCGGGTGCACGAATGGCCGCCAGGAGGGCAGCCGACCACTCGTTGATGACCGCCCTGGGCGTCTTGGCGGGGGCGAAGAAGCCGACCCACCCGCTGGCCTGCACCGTCGGATAGCCTTGTTCGACGAAGGTGGGAACCTCCGGCAACTGGGATTCGCGCCGGGTGCCCGATGTCGCCAGGATCCGGACCCGGCCCGCCCGGTGCAGCTCGATCAGGTCCGCAACCGAGGAGATGCCGGCCGGCACCGTGCCGCCCATCAGGTCGACCGACATGGGGCCGAATCCCTTGTAGGCCACCTGGGTCAGGTCGATGTCGATGGCCTTGGCGACGAGCACACCGAGGAAGTGGGGAAGGCTTCCCGCCGCGGGCGATCCATAGAATGCTTGCGTCGGATGGGTTTTCAGCCAGGCGACAAATTCGGGAAACGACCGCGCAGGGTGGTTCGAGGAAACCGCGAATGCGAAACGGTAGCTGCCGATTTGCGAGATGGGAGCAAAGTCATGCATCGGGTCGTACTGCACGTCCTTGAAGGTCATCGGCGACAGCACCGGCACCGCGATCGGAAGCATCGCCACCGTTGTTCCGTCCGGCGTGGCGTTCTTCAGCGCCAGCGCGCCGACGCGGCCGCCAGCGCCCGGCTTTTCTTCGACGATCACCGGTCGCTTGAGCGGCTCGCGCATGCGTTCGGCGAGGTGCATCGCCACGCCCCTCGCCGAGCCTCCCTCGAAGGCCAGCAGGATCCGCGCGGGGCTGCCTTCGGCCACCTGCGCCGACGCGCCCGGTGCCACTCCAGCCGAAAGGACCGCCGCTAGCAGCCAAGGCAAAGTCTGCATCAGACGCATCACCCACTCTCCGAAGTCGAGAAGTCCGAGGTCAGCTTGAATTATCCATTCCGAAGGGCCCGGTCGGCACGAGTCGACTCCGTCGCGGTCGAGGCATCGCTGCGGGAGACCTTGAATTTCGAGCGCCTGGTCTCGGACCTGTCGGCCACCTTCGTCGCCGTGCCGGTGCATCAGATCGACCATGCCATCGAGCAGGGCCTCGCACGGATCGTGTCGGCGCTGGACATCGATCGTTCGACCCTGAGCCGCGTCTTCCCTTTGACGGGCCGCGCCGAGGTCACGCACTCCTTCGCCGTGGAAGGCGTGGAGCCGGTGCCCAGGCGCTTGTTGCCGGCGCGCGATTCGAATCCATGGGCCCTCGCCAAGGCCACCGCCAACGAGCCGATCGTCTTCGCCAGCCTGGACGATCTGCCGCCCGAGGCAAGCGTCGACAAGGAGAGCTGGCGCAAGATCGGACTCCGGTCCCACGTCATGATGCCGATCGTCGTGGCGGGGCAGCTGCAGGGGAGCCTGAACTTCGGCTGCGTACGCCGGGAGCGCAGCTGGTCAGACGATCTGCTGGCGCGCCTGCGGCTGCTCGCGGAGGTCTTCGGCGGCGCCCTGGCGCGCAAGCGAGCGCAGGAAGAGCTCGACCTCGCGCTCGGCTTCGAGCGGCTGGCGAGCGGCATCCTCGCCTCCCTGGCCCTGTCCACACCCGGCCACGGGAATCGGGCGATCGCGGCCGGACTCCGGCAGATGGGAGAGTTCGTGGGCGCCGAGCGGGTGGCGCTGTGGCATCGCGGCACGGACCTGCCTTTCGTCGTCTCCCGGCAATGGCTCGCGAACGGCTTCGCCGCGCAGGCTGCGCAAGGCGAGGCGGCGGCATTGCCGTGGATCCACGGCTTGATCGGTGACGGCAGCGTCGTGCGGATCGCTCACCTCGAGGACATTCCGCCGGCCGGCCAGGCCGATGCCGAGACCTTGCGGCAGCTCGGGGTGCGCTCCCTGCTCGCGCTGCCGATCGCGGTCGATGGCAGCATGGTCGGGGCACTCACGCTGGAGAGCATCGAGCGGGAACACGAATGGCCCGACGTGCTCACGCCGGGCCTGACCCTGCTTGCCGAGGTGTTCGCCAACCTGCACGCGCGCGAGGCGGCCGAGCATCGCAAGCAGGCGGCCGAGGTCGAAGCCGCGCATTGGCGCGAGCGGCTGGTGCACCTGGTTCGCGTCCACACGGCCGGAGAGATGTCCGTGGCGCTGGCGCACGAGATCACGCAGCCGCTCGGCGCGATCGAGAACTACGCGCTGGCAGCACGCCGGCGCGTTGCCGAAGCCGTACCCGACATCGGCCGGCTGGTCGAGCTGATCGACAAGGTCATCGGACAGACGACGCGGGCGGGCGACGTGGTGGCACGCATGCGCGCCATGGCTCAGCGGCATGAACTGGAGCCCAAGCTGATCGACATGGAACGTGCCCTGGTCGAGTGCGTCGGCATGGTGAAGATGGATTGCGAACTGCGCGATATTCGCATCGAACTGGCGACCCAGAAGCCGCTGCCGGCGGTGCTGGTCGACGAGATCCATCTGCAGCAGGTCGTCCTGAACCTGCTGAGGAATGCGATGCAGGCGATGGAGGGAGCGCCGCGAGGCGGCCGCGAGATCACGGTCTCGCTGCGAGCCCGTCACGATGAAATCCTGGTCGAAGTCGCGGATCGCGGACCGGGAATCGCGGCAGGCGATCTGGAGCGGATCTTCGAGTCTTTCTACTCGACCAAGTCCGAGGGCCTCGGCATCGGGCTGGCCATCTGTCGCAAGCTGATCGAGGCGCACGGCGGCAGGCTCTGGGCGGCGCACCGTGGTGCGGGCGGCGCGGTTTTCAGCTTCACGCTCCCACTCGCTGCTGCGTGAGCCGGGCGATGCGGCCCATCTTCGGACGCGCACGGCCGAGCCGCTTCAAGATGCTGCTTCTCTGGGCTCCAGAGCCCTTCCGGCGGCCTGCCAGCTGTCGATGCCGCCGCGCAGGAAGCGTGCGCGCAGACCCGCGGCACGCAGCCGCAGGGCGGTCGCGCGCCCGACCTCGTGGCCGTAGACGCAATAGACAACCACGTCCCGGTCGGCCGGCAGGTCGCCGGCCCAACTGTCCACGGTGGCCGGATCGCGCCAGGCCGCGCCGCGCAACCGGGTCGGCGCGTCCTTGACGACACCGGCGCGACGCACGTCGACCACCAGGGCACCGGCAACCTCGTCCTGCGTCGCCCCGAATGCTTCGCTCGCGCCGTGGACGGCGAGCCGATAGCGCGCGTACAGCTTCGCCCAGTCGATGTTCTCCATGAAGGCATCGACGTAGTTGCCGGCAGCGGCACCAAAGTCCATGTGGTACGCATGCTCGAACATGTCCAGTGCCAGGATGGGCACGCCGCCGGCGAGCGCATGCGCATGGTCTGGAGCCCATTGGTTCACGAGTGTGCCGTCTCGCGGCTGGAAGACGAGCAGAACCCAGCCGGAGCCGCCGCCCAGCGCCTTGCCCATGGCGACGAACTCCTCGCGCCAACGGGCGAGGCTGCCGAAGTTCGCCTGGAACGCCAGTTCCATGGCCGGAGCCACCGCCTCTGCGCCGTCGCCGAGACTGCCGAAGTACAGCTCGTGCAGGAGCATGGAATTGGCCGCAACGAGTTCTTCGCGCTTCAGGCCATTGAGTTCGAAACCCGGCAGGCTCCCGGGCGACAACGCAGCCAGCCTGGAACGGATGGCGTTCAGTCGCTTGACCGCGCCGCCGTAGTTGTTCCGATGATGGCTGCGAAGCAGCTTCTCGGACAGGCCGTGCAGGGCCGCGGGCTCGAAGGGCAAATCCTGGATTCGACTTTCCATGGGAACCTCTCACGTCAGCAGGGGCCGCAGAAACGTCAATGCCAACCCGGCCAGGCCCGATGCCAGGATCACGGGAATGACGCCGATCTTGAAGCGGAAGAGGGCCGCCGCCGCCGCGAGGCCGATGAGCGCGGAGGCCCACTCGAAGCGGCCGGAGAGTCCCAGTGGCCAGAGCACGTGGTACGCGAAGAAGACGGCAAGATTCACGATGACGCCCACCACCGCGGCCGTGATGCCAGTCAGCGGTGCGGTGAACCCGAGCTTGCCGTGGGTCGATTCGATGAACGGCGCGCCCAGCAGGATGAAGAAGAACGAAGGCAGGAAGGTGAAGAAGGTCACGACCGTGGCGGCGACCGCGCCCGACAGGAACAGCGCGTCGGGGCCGAAGATGGCCTTGGTCCAGCCGCCCACATAGCCGACGAAGGACACCACCATGATGAGAGGGCCCGGCGTGGTTTCGCCGAGCGCCAGTCCGTCGATCATCTGCGCGGCGGTCAGCCACTGGTGGTGTTCGACCGCGCCCTGGAACACATAGGGCAGCACCGCATAGGCGCCGCCGAAGGTCATCAGCGCCGCCTTCGTGAAGAACCAGGCCATCTGCGTCAGGACCGCGTCCCATCCGTAGAGCGCCGTCAATGACCCGATGCCCGCGGCCCAGAGCGACAGGCACGCCGCCAGCACGCGGCTGAAGCGCCGCCAGCTGAACAAGGCATGCTCGGGCGTCGGCGTGTGGTCGTCGATGAGCGCGGGGCCGAGGGTGTGGACCGGCTTGCCGTGGCCGCCGCCCGCGCTGAACCTGGCCGGCGCGACGCGGCCACCGACGTAGCCGATGACGCCCGCGGCCAGCACGATCAGCGGAAACGGAAGTTGCAGCGCGAAGATGGCGACGAAGGCGGCCACCGCGATGCCCCACAGCCAGGCGTTCTTCAAGGTGCGCGAGCCCACGCGCCAGGCCGCATGCACCACCAGCGCGGTCACCGCGGGTTTGATGCCGTAGAACAGGCCCGCAATGGCCGGGACATCGCCGTGCGCCATGTAGACCCACGAGAGACCGATCAGGATGAACAGCGACGGAAGCACGAAGAGGACGCCGGCGACGATGCCGCCCCAGGTGCGGTGCATCAGCCACCCGATGTACGTCGCCAGCTGCTGCGCTTCGGGGCCCGGCAACAGCATGCAGTAGTTCAGGGCATGGAGAAAGCGGCTCTCGGAAATCCAGCGGCGGCGCTCGACCAGGTCCTCGTGCATGAGGGCGATCTGCCCGGCCGGCCCGCCGAAGCTGATGAAGCCCAGCCTGAGCCAGTAGAGCAGCGCTTCGCCGAAGCTCAGGCGCTCGGGCGCCGTCGTGATTGCGGTCGTGGTCACGGACGTACCTTCATGGCGGTGTAGAGGGTGTCGAACAAGGGAAAAGAGGCCGCGAGCAGCGCGTCGTCCTTGTCGTGCTGCGCCTGAAGTCCGCGCACCATGGTTTCGACGCCGGCCGCTTCGTCGACGGGGATGCCGCCGACATCGATGTAGTGCACGAGTTGGCCGAGTCGCCGGATGCCCGGCTCTTGCTCCAGGCCGAAGGCCTGGGCGACGACCTCGAAGCTGACCTTGCCGCCCACATGAGTGAACCTGGCGCCATCGAAATCGAAACCCAGGGCACCCTTCGGGCACTTGCCCGGGTCCGCCAGCCAGACGAAGCGCGCTGACGAATCGACGAAGCGACGAATCAGCCAAGCCGTTGCAAGCCGGTCTACCCAAGGGCGCTTGCGCGTGGCCCAGGCCCGCCCCTGGAAAGCCGCGCGCTCGAGCCGCTCGATCGAACCCGATGCTGCCATGGGCTCGCCGGGGGAAAGCCTCTGCTCGATTTCAGCCCGCAAGGTTTCCAGGCCCGCCTCCGCTGCCGATGCCGCCCGGCCCGGAAAGAAGTCGGTCGCTCGGATGGCCTGGAGCTGCTGGTCGAGACCGCGAAGCGACTTTCGCAACTCCGGCTCTGCGGCGGACTTCAGCGTCTTGCGGGTCTGCTTGAGCGCTTGCGCAAAGTCGGCGTAGGGCCCGGAACGGTCGAACAGCGCGAGAAAGGTCTGCTCTTGTGCCTCGTCTCGCGCCTTGAGCACCAGCATGTGCGCATCGGCGCCGCCGTCGTGGATGGCCTTCTCGATGGCCCACAGATCGGAGGCCGATGCGGCGGTCGAGGGGAGGATGTAGACACCGTCCCGCAGGGTGCCGCACCCGGTCGACTTGAGCGACCGCCAGATGCGCACGCGCAGGCCGCTCGGCGAGGCGGGAAGCGATGCGGCCAGGACCAGCCAGTCATTCATGTAGCAAGTATCTCACTCAGTGATACTTGCTACAAGAGCATGGCCTTGTCGGGGGCTGCAACGAACACGGCGGTGACGAATGCAATGAACCTTTGACGCCCACGCGCATCGAAAAGCGATCGACGGCCGCCTTAGAGGCGATCGAAGCCTGCGTGCCGGCGTTTGAGAGGGACATCAGAAATGAATCGACCACTCGTCTTCCTGGCCATGGCGCTGGCCCTCGCCGGCGCCGCGGCCCAGGCTCCGATCGCAGTCCAGCCGGTCCAGATCGGTCGGCCGTCCGACGGCGGCAGCGGCAGTGGGGCCGTCGACCGCCAACGCCCGCGCGAGCAAGACCCGGCGTGGCAGCCCACGGCGCCGGGAGCGGCCCCGGCGCCGCTCGGCAGCTGCAATGCCGGGGGCTGCTGGGACAGCCAGGGCAACCGGTACAACAGCACTGGCGATGGGTCCCGGTTCATCAGTCCGCAAGGAAGGCCGTGCCAGGTCAACGGACAGTTCATCCAATGCAACTGACCTGCCCACCGGATCCCCTCGTCGATCCCGTTTCCCGCAGCCTATTCCGCCTTGATGTTGTTGTCCTTGACCACCTTGCCCCAGCGCTGGGTCTCGGTGCGCATCCATTCCGCGATCTGCTGGCGGTTCATCGCCGAGGGCTCGGAGCCGAGCTCCTGCAGATGCTTGGCGAACTCGGGGCGCGTCACGATGCGCTGCACCGCGTCCTGCAGCTTGTCGAGTACCGCAGGCGGCGTGTTGGCGGGTGCCAGCAGTCCCTGCCAGGAACCCGTGACGAAGTTGGGGATCTGCGAGGCGACGGTCGGCACGCCCGGAGTCGCCGCGAACGGCTTGGCGCTGGTGACTGCAATGGCCTTGACCTTGCCGCCCTGCACCAGCTGGTTGGTGGCGACCACGCTGGCCATCGCGCTGTCGATCTGGCCGCCCGCGAGGTCCGCCAGGGCCTGGGCGCCGCCCTTGTAGCCGATGACGTTGAATTCGAAGCCGCGGTCCTGCGCGATGAGGATGCCCGCAAGCTGGCTGATGGAGGCCAGCGGCGTGCCGAAGCTCGGGGGCTTGCCGCTCTTCTTGGCGTAGGCGGCGAGTTCGTCGATGTTCTTCACCGGAAGATCGTTCCGGACCACCAGCAGGTGCGGCGAATACGCCGGGATCGTGATGGGTGCGAGGTCCTTCTGCGGGTTGTAGGGAAGTTGCGCGACCACGCTGGGACCGATGGTCAGCACGCTCATGTCCAGCAGCAGCAGGTTGTAGCCGTCCGGTGCGGACTTGGCCACGAACGCCGCGCCGATCTGGCCGTTGCCGCCGGCCTTGTTCTCCACGATGACCGGCTGCTTGAACATCTCGCCCAGCTCCTTGGCCAGCAGGCGCCCCAGCACGTCGGAGGTGCCGCCTGCCGGGTTGGGCACCGTGATGCGGATCATCCTGCTCGGGTAGCTCGCCGCGTCCTGGGCGCGGACCGGCAGCGACGCGCCGCCTGCCAGCATGGCGGCTGCGGCCATGCCGAGCAGGGCGCGCCGGGCCTTGGCGGGGGCGGATTGGGTGATGGAAGTCTGGGCTTTCATGGGGCATCTCCGTTGATGTGTGGCGAGGTGTTCGCGTGGCTGCGAGCGGGCGGGGGAAGCGCTCAGGGCGCCTGGTAGATCACGTTCAGGAGCGGCTGCCCCTGCTGCAGGCGCAGGATGTTCTCTGCCATGAAGCGATAGCGGCGGTCGAGCAGGGCCGGCGTCATGGCCGAGATGTGGGGCGTGGCGCGCACGTTGGGGAGTTCATGAAGCGGCCAGCGCGAGGGGCTCACCGGCGGCTGCCCCTTCTTCGGGTACTGGTACCAGACGTCGAGCACGGCCCGCCCCAGTTGCCCGCTGCGCAGGGCTTCGTACAGCGACTGCTCGTCCACCACCTCCGCCCGCGCCACATTGACCAGCAGCGACTGCGCGGGCAGCAGCCCGAGCTGGCGCGCGCCGATGAGGCCGCGGGTCGTGTCGTCCAGCGGGCAGCAGATCACCAGGCATCGGACTCGCGCAAGCACGTCGTCCAGCGTCGACACGGGAACGAACTCGTCGGCCAGTTCCGCCGCCCCCTGCCTGCCGCTGCGCGTCACGGCGATCACGTGCATGCCGAAGGCGCGCGCGCGCCGCGCGATCTCCTGGCCGATGTGGCCGAAGCCCACGATGGCGAGGCTCTTGCCATGGGCCTCCTCGTGCTGCTGGCGGCTGGCGTAGGCCTGCGCCCAGGCGGGCGCGTCCAGGCGTGCCGGGTACTGCCAGAGTTGCAGGCAGTGCTCCAGAATGGCGTGCAGGGTGAACTCGGCGATGGGGACCTCGTGGCCGTGCACGTTGCACACCGTGGTTCCCGCGGGCAGCGATGGGCAGGCGATCTGCTCCGATCCCGCGCCGGGAACATGCACCAGCCGGCAGTGCAGGCGCGCCGCCTCGTCGGCGCCGATGCTGTTGCTGATCACGACGTCCGACCGGATGGCGCCCGACCCGGCGAATGCCTGGAGGGCTTCCACCTCGAAGCCGGGACCGAGCAGGGCCCGCAGGCGCGGCGCGTTGGGCGCATGAAGCCCGACGATCTGGATATGCATGTCGAAATCCCTGGAAGAGTGGGGCGCAATGGCGCGGCTGCGCGGGCTAGCGGCTTTCGCGGACGATCAGGTCCGGGCGCTGCTTGAAGCCGTCCTTGAGGCGTGTGCCCAGCCCCGCCGCCACGGGCGGCTGGGCCATGCCTTCGAGGATCACCGGCAGGTCGGTGACGATGTCGCGGTACCAGGTGGCCAGCGTGGCCCGCACCACCTCCTGGTAGATCGCGGTCGGCGCATGCAGGGCCATGTGCAGGCCCGCCATCAGGGTGATGGGGCCGGTGCAGTCGTGCGGCGCCAGCGGCCGGTTGTAGGCCTGGGCCAGCCCTGCGATCTTGCGTCCTTCGGTGAAGCCGCCGCACCAGGCCAGGTCCAGCATCACGACGTCGAGCGCGTCGTTGGCGAGCAGGTCGCGAAAGGGGCGCAGCCCGCCCAGCGTCTCGCTGCCGCACACCGGCACGCGGGTGCGGCGCCGCAGGTCGGCGAGGCCGGCGGCGTCGTCCATCTTGCACAGCGGGTCTTCGACCCAGAAGACGTCGTAGTCCTCCAGCGCCTGGCAGATGCGCAAGGCCGAGTGGCCGCCGAACAGGCTGTGCAGTTCGCACATCACTTCGATGCGGTTGCCGACCGCCTCGCGAATCTTGCGGAACGGCTCCAGGCCTTTTTCGAGCTCGGGCAGGCTGATCAGGTGGCCGCCGCTGGCAGGCGCATAGATGTCGAAGGGCCAGATCTTCATCGCCTTGTAGCCTTCGTCCAGCAGGCTGCGGGCCAAGGCGCCGGCGTCGCGCATGAAGGCGACCTGGTCGTCGTAGGGCCCTTGCGACTGGTCGTCGGTGCCGATGTCGCGACGCTTCCCGGTGGTGTTGAAGGCGTAGCCCGCACAGGTGTTGTAGACCGGCACGCTCAGGCGCGCGGCGCCGCCCAGCGCCTCGTGGACCGGCACTCCCTGGCGCTGGCCCGCGAGGTCCCACAAGGCGATGTCGACGGCGCTGGCCGAGCGCACTTCCACGCCCGAGCCGTTGTAGCCGACGTAGGGCGTGAGCAGATGGCGCGAGATGCCTTCGATGTGCCGCGCGTCGCGGCCGAGCAGCCAGGGTGCGAGTTCGTCATGCAGACAGGTCTCTACCGACGCCGCCCCGCGGAAGGTCTCCCCCAGGCCGATCAGGCCATCGCTGGTTTCCAGTTCGAGCCAGATCAGGCTGGGCCGGTCCGGCAGGCGGTAGGTGCGTAGACAACGGATGGTTGACATGATTTACAGCTTTTTATATCTTTGCGGGGGAATCGCTATTTATTGATCGATTCTTGGCCTGAACTGAATTGTCCGTAGCGGAGCGTTCGGCCTTCTCGCTGATTTCCCTGTAAAGAGCTGTCATATGCAAGCACCCGTTTCAGATGCCGCAGGCCCGTCCATGCAGCCCCAAGGGGCGGACCGGTTGCTGGGAGACAAGGTCTACGAAGACCTGATGCAACTGCTGGGAACGCCGGGCTTCGAGCCCCGGGCGCGCCTGCCCGGTGAAACCGCGTTGGCGCAGCGCCTCGGCGTGTCGCGTCCGGTGCTGCGCCAGGCGCTGGCGCGCCTGCGCGAAGAGGGGCGCATCTACGCGCGCAAGGGCTCGGGCACTTTCGTCACGGAGGCGCTGCCGCAGGCCAAGCCCCTCTCGCTCAGCACGCTGGAGAACATCGCCGACATCCGCGCTTTTCTGGAGTTCCGCTGCTTCATGGAAGGCGAAGCCGCCGCCCGCGCGGCGCTGGCGCGCAGCACCGATCAGATGCATCACATCCGCCTGTGCCGCGAGCGCTTCGAACAGGCCCTTGCAGACGGAAGCGATGCCGTGGCGGAAGACATCGCCTTCCACGACGCGGTGGCCCAGGCCTGCGGCAACCGCTTCTTCGGCATGACGATGAACGCCCTGGCACCGCAGACCCGCTTCAGCATCGGACTCTCGCGCAACCTTGCGGGGCGGCCGCAAGGGGAGCGACGGACCGGCGTGTGCCAGGAGCACGCGGCCGTGGAGCAGGCCATCGAGCAGCAGGACAGCGCCGCCGCGCGGCAGGCCATGGAGGCGCATCTGCGCGGGGGCATCGCGCGACTGTTCGGCAACTGACCCGCCCGCGGGCACTTTCCGGGGTCGCGGACCTGATCCTCAACGGCGGGGCTTCAATCCCAGCCCTTGAGTTTCCTGGCCGCAGTGCCGAACTGGCCCAGCTGATAGACGGCAGCCCCGCTGAACGCAAAGTCGAAAGACTCGAAGGGTTCGGCGAGCATCTGGTCGAGGTCCTTGCGCGTCGCAACGCCGGTGGAGACATGCGGATTGAAATGTTCGCCGGAAGCCTTCGGCACGAACGCCGAAACGTACTGGATCAGCAACGGGTCGATGACCGGGTCGTCGGGCGTCGTGACGAAGGCGCTCGAGTCGCCGGTCTCGGTCGTGAACGGCGCCACGGCCTCGATCAGCGCGGCCTGCAGTTCGAGCAGTCCAGGCGTGGGCTTGACGACGATGCCAGCCAGTCCGATCTCCTGGCTCGGGATGTAGTAGTACCGGATGGCTTCCAGTTCCATGTCGTCCAGCCGGACTCCGGCGAGGACCTTCTCGACGGCAGCGAACACCTGGTCCAGCTCCGCGGTGCGGACGAAGCGCTGCACCAGCGTGACGTGCGGTCGATGCGCCGCATCCAGGGCGAATCCCTTGGGGAAGACCTGGAGCAGGCGGGCGTTGTTGGCTTCGGCGCGCTCGAGCATCCTGGCGTCCGGTTCGAGCAGGATGTCGATCGCCATCGTCGGATCGTTCGGGAGAGTCATCGGTAGCCGCTCCGCACCTTGCCGCGAAACACCCAGTAGACGCCGACGGTGTAGATCGCGATCACCGGCAGCACGACCACGCCGCCGTAGAACAGGAACCGGAGCGATTCCTCCGGCGCCGCCGCGCTGGCGACCGTGACCGCATACGGGACCATGTAGGGCCAGAACATCGTGCCGAGCGTCAGGTACGCCGCCGCGATGAACAGCACGGTCAGTGCGTACGCCACACCATCCCGGCGCGCGCGAGCGCCCGTCACGACGCCGATGAGGGAGGCGACAGCAACCGCGACGAAGGCCCAGCCCCATGGCCGATCCTTCAGATGGCTTTGCGCGATCGCGCCCGCGTCCACGCTCAGGGACACGGCGAACGCCAGGCCGAGCACCACGAAGACGGCCGCGGCCAGCCACGGGATCCGGCGATAGGCCCAGCCGCGCAGCTCGCCTTCGCTCTTGAGCACGATCCAGCCCGCGCCGAGCAGCGCATAGCCGAAGACGAGGCCGATGCCGGTCAGGACGGAGAACGGATGCAGCCAGTCGAAGGACGTGCCGGCGAACTGGCCTTGCGCCACCGGAAGGCCGCGCATCAATGCGCCCACCGCGGCGCCCTGCACGAAGGCGACCACCGTCGACCCGAGAAAGAAACCCATGTCCCACAACCAGCGTGTCTTCACGCTGCGGTAGCGGAACTCGAAGGCGATGCCGCGGAAGATGAGGCCGACGAGCAGCAGCAGAACCGGCAGGTAGAAGGCACCCAGGAAGACGGCATACACCACCGGAAAGGTCGCGAACAGGCCGGCGCCGATGACCACCAGCCAGGTCTCGTTGCCGTCCCAGAACGGCGCGATGGTGTCCATCATGTGCAGGCGGTGGCCCTCTTCGCGGGTGGTGCCGAAGAGGATCCCGACGCCGAGGTCGAAGCCGTCCAGGATCACGTAGACCAGGATCGAGACGGCAATGACCGCCGCCCAGAAGAGCGCCAGGTCGCTGGGTGCCGCCGCGTTCACGGCCGGCCTCCGGATCTGCCTTCGGATGCGGCGTCGGTGCGCGCGGCGACCGCCAGGGGCCGGCTGCCGGTGACGTTCTCCGTGGCCTGGGTCCTGGCGCGCGGCCCCTCGCGCAGGAGCTTGTAGATGTAGTAGATGCCGAAGGACACGAAGATCCAGTACACCAGCACGTAGACGATCAGCGAAGTCAGGACATCGCTGGTCGTCAGGGAGGGCGTGACGGCGTCCTTGGTTCGCAGCAGGCCGTAGACCACCCAGGGCTGGCGCCCGATCTCGGCGGTGTACCAGCCGGTCAGGATGGCGATGAAGCCGGTCGGGAACGACATGAAGGTGGCCCACAGGAACCAGCGCGAGGACTCCAGCTTGCCGCGCCAGCGCAGCAGGTTGCCGAGCCAAGAGACGGCCAGCATGACCAGACCCATGCCGACCATCAGCCGGAAGGCGAAGAAGGGGATCAGCACTGGCGGCCGGTCTTCGCGCGGGAAGGATTCGAGCCCTCGCTCGGCCGACGTGAAATTGCCCGAGGCGATGAAGCTGCCCAGCTTCGGTACCGAGATGGCGTAGAGGTTGCGCTCGTTGGCCTCGTCGGGAATGGCGATCAGCACCTCGCTGGCGGGCTGCTCGTTCTTCCAGCGCGCCTCGATCGCGGCGAACTTGGCGGGCTGGTGCTTGAGCACGTATTCGCCGGTCAGGTGACCGAAGAAGAGCTGGACCGGGATCAGCACCGCGGCCAGCCCCAGGCCCCAGTGCAGCATCATCCGGCCTTCGTCGAAGTGCACCCGGCGCAGCAGATACCAGGCACCGGTCGCCGACACGCACATCGAGGTCGTCAGCAAGGCGGCCAGCAGCATGTGCGGCCAGCGCACCATCTGCACCGGGCCCAGCACGATCTGCATCCAGTCGGTCGGGATGATCTTGCCGTCCACCACGGTGTGGCCCAGCGGCACCTGCATCCAGCTGTTGTTGGCGAGGATCCAGAAGGAAGAGAACATCGTGCCCAGCGACACCATGCAGCACGAGAAGAAGTAGAAGCGCGGCGACACCCGGTCGCGCCCGAGCAGCATCACGCCGAAGAAGGTCGCCTCGAGCATGAAGGCCGTGAAGCCCTCGTAGCCGAGCAGCGGGCCCTGGATCGAGCCGGTCTTCACCGAGAGCACGCCCCAGTTGGTGCCGAACTGGAAGGCCATGACGATGCCCGTGACCACGCCCATGCCGAAGGAGACGGCGAAGATCGGCAGCCAGAAGTCGAACACCCGGCGATAGAGCGCGTTGCCGGTCGCCAGCCGCGCCCCCTCGATCGTTGCCAGCCAGGCCGCCAGCCCGATGGTGAAGGCGGGGAAGATGATGTGGAAGCTGATCAGGAACCCGAACTGGATCCGCGACAGGAGGACTGGATCGAGATCCACGGCGATGCGGCCTCTACGGCATCAGCTTGTTGACGACGACGCGTTCGAGGCCGTGCTTCGCGTAGGGCGGATAACGCACGCCAGGGTCGACGGTGCTGCTGTGGTGGAGCACGCCGCGCGCGTTGGTGAAGGCTTCGAAGCCCCAGCGCCCGTGGTACTTGCCCATGCCGGAGTTGCCCACGCCGCCGAACGGAAGCTCGGGAAAGAGCGGGTGGATGGCGCAGTCGTTGACCTCCGCATCGCCCGAGCGCGTGGCCGACAGGATCCTGTCGATCACCTCCTTGTCCTCGGCGAAGATGTAGAGGCCGAGCGGGCTCGGCCGGCTGTTGACCCACTGGACGACGGACTCGACCGAGTCGATCTCGAGCACCGGCAGGATCGGCCCGAAGATCTCTTCCTTCATGATCGGCGAGTCGACCGCGACGTCCACCAGCACCGTCGGCGCGATGTAGAGCTCGTCGGCATCGGTCTGGCCGCCGGCAATGGCCTTGCCGCTGCCGAGCAGCCCGGCCAGGCGATCGAAGTTGCGGCGGTTGATCACGCGCCCGTAGTCGGGGCTCAGCTTCGGGTCGTCGCCGTAGAACTCGCGAATCGTGTCCTTCATGTGCTGCAGGAATTCGTCTTTCACTTCCGGCCATGCCAGCACGTGGTCGGGCGCGGTGCAGATGTGGCCGGAGTTCAGGTAGCGCCCGTAGGCGATGCGCCGCGCCGCCGCCTTGAGGTTGGCCGACGAATGCACGATGGTCGGGTTCTTGCCGCCGAGTTCGAGCACGCAGGGCGTCAGGTTCTTGGCGGCGGCCTGGTGCACGATCTTGCCGACGGGCGGACTGCCGGTGAAGAAGATCATGTCCCACTCCTGCGCCAGCAGCGCGGTGGTCTCGGGGACGGCGCCTTCGACGACCGCGACCGCCCGCGGATCGAAGTAGCGGGGCACGAGGCGCGCCGCGGCGGCGGCGCAGTGGGCGGCGATCTCCGAGGGCTTCAGCACCGCCGTGTTGCCCGCGGCCAGCGCCGCCACCAGCGGGCCGAAGACCAGCATGAAGGGTTCGTTCCAGGCGCCGATGATCAGCGACACGCCGAGCGGATCGCGGTTCACCCGGATGTAGCCGGGCTCGAACACCAGCGGCATCGGCTCGTGCAGCGGCTTCATCCAGCTGTCGATGTGCTTGAGCGCGTAGGCGGCCTCCTTGGCGCAGTAGTCCACGTCCATCAGGTCGGCATCGTTCACGTTGCGGCGCAGGTCTTTCCAGAGTGCGTCGCACAGTTCGTCGTGGTGGTCGGTGAACAGGGCCTTGACGGCTTCGAGCTGGGTCTTGCGCCACGCCACCGGGCGCGTGTGGCCTTCGAGGAAGAAGGCGCGCTGGCTGGCGACGAGCGAGGCGTAGTCGGGGACGGACATGGCGATGAGCTCCTGGTGTCAGACGCGAACCCAGATTTCTCCGTTCTGCTCGCGCACCTCGTAGATGGGGAGTGGCTGCTTCGCCGGGCCGCCCTGCACGGCGCCGGTCGAGACGTCGAAGCGGGAGCCGTCGCACGGGCACATCAGCGTCGTGCCGGTCAGGAGGCCCGCTGAGAGCTGGCAGCCGTCGTGCGGGCACAGGTCGTCGAAGGCGAACAGGCTCTTGCCGACGCGAGCGACGGACACACGCAGCTTGCGATCGGCCAGGTAATAGGGATTGACGGACTGGTCCGGCAATCGGGCCGATGGGCCCAGGTCTCGGTACTCGACCGTCGGGTTCGCCATGCTTGTCTCCTGTGCGTCGGCTTTCGACTCAGTACGGATATTCGGGAATCACTTCGCGCTGCGGCTTGTCGAAGCGCAAGGCGCCGGGCGCCTGCGCCGGCACCGCGGGAGCGCGCGGCATGATGGGCGTCAGGCGCTGGTAGCCGGCACCCAGCGAAGGCCGCGGATCGGCGTCGCCCTTGTTCGGCCAGAACGACATGGCACGCTCGGCCAGCGCCAGGATCGTGAGCGAGGGATTCACCCCCGGGTTGGCGGGCATCACGCTGCCATCCATGACATGCAGGCCCGCATGGCCGAAAACGCGCTGGTAGGGATCGACCACGCCCTTTTCGCGCGAGTCGCCGATCGGAATGCCGCCGATGAAGTGCGCCGACGCCGTGCGGTTGACGACTTCGAAATCCAGGGCCGATTCGAGTCCGCCCATCCTGGCAGCAAGCCGCTTCGCGAACTCGTCGGCGGCCGGGATGTGCGTGGGCGGCGGATCGCCCGAGCCGTGCCGGCTGCGCAGGATGCCGTCCTTGAAGTAGAGGTCGATCGAGGTGTCGGTGGTCTGCATGCACAGCAAGGTGATCGCGCGTTCCGACCAGTGCCGCGCATCGAAGGTCTGGCCGAGGGTCTGGACCGGATGCTCCATCAGGTGCTTGAGCCAGGTCTCGGTGGGGTGCTTCTGCGGGCCGGAGGCGTAGTAGGTCGTGGCCAGCGCGAAGAAGTCGCTGCCCACGCCATAGGACACCGGCTCGATGCTGGTGTCCGGGTCCGGCCAGACGCCGGAGGTGATGGCGACGCTGCCGGGCGTGATCACGAATCGGTCCGGGTCCTTCTTCCAGGCTACATAGGGCCGCGTGACCAGGATCAGCGCCTCGGAATTGGTGCGGGCCAGCTTGCCCAGCTGATCCGACAGGCTGGTGAGCTTGTCGACATGGCGCATGTGGTGCAGCAGGCGCGCCGAGCCATAGGCGTGCGCGGAGACCACCACCTGCCTGGCCGTGTAGCGATGGCGATCGACGTGTGCCGCGCGCTGCACCCAGCCGGGATGGGTCGCGATCAGCTCGTAGCCGCCGCCGTCGAGCGGCGCGAGCTCGATCACCTCGTGCAGGTCGTGGATGACGCAGCCGTTCTTTTCCGCGAGATAGAGATAGTTCTCCGTCAGCTTGTTCTTGGCCCCGCGGCCGCAGCCGATCATGCAGTTGCCGCAGTTCACGCAGCCGGTGCGGCGCGGGCCTGCGCCGCCGAAGAAGGGGTCGTCGACCTCGACGCCCGGGGCGCCGAAGAAGGTGGCGACGGGTGCCTTGTTGTAGGTGTCGCCGTGCCCCATCTCGACGGCGATCTCGCGCATCAGCCGATCCTTGTCGCTGTCCATGTAGGGCACGCGGTTGACGCCCATCATGCGCTGGGCCTGGTCGAAGTACGCGGGCATTTCGTCGTACCAGTCGGTGATGTAGGACCACTCGGGTGCGGCGAAGAACTTCTTCGGCGGAACATAGAGCGTGCTGCCGTAGACGTGCGAGCCACCGCCCACGCCGGCGCCGTGCAGCACCAGCACGTCGTCGAGGAAGCTCAGGCGCTGCAGGCCGTACATCTCGGCCTCGGGCTGCCAAAGGTACTTCCGGATGTCCCAGTTGGTCTTGGGGATCGCGCTGTCGGGCCAGCGCCGTCCGGCTTCCATGACGCCCACCCGGTAGCCCTTCTCGGTCGCGCGCAGTGCCGCGACGCTGCCGCCGAATCCGGAGCCGACCACGATCACGTCATAGTCAAAATCGGCCATCTTGAACTCTCGTGGGTCGAAAAAGGGGAGCTTGCACGAGGCGACCGGCGTTGAACATCCCGGCGAGCACGTAGCCTACGTACGTGGCAAGCCATGAGGGGGTCGGGATTGTCGGTGTTGACGTTCGCGAACTGCGATTGCAGAGTGGCCCGGGTCAAATCATGATCTTCAACAGACTGCGAGGACCCCATGTCCCGGTACGCTCGCTTGACACCCCGGCTGCTTTCCAGTCAAGAGCCCCAGGTCACCCTGTCTTTCGATGAACTGGATTCGATCGTCGCCGGCGGCCTTCCCGACTCCGCAAAGAAGTATGGCGCCTGGTGGGCGAACAACGCCTCAAGCCAGCCTCACGCCAAGTTCTGGCTTGACGCCGGCCGACGGGCATCGCCTGACTTCAAGGGGAAACGAACGGTCTTCACACTTGATGCGTCGGTCGATACCAGCGATCTGGCCGCGGCTGTGGTCGACGAATCGACGCCGCAGGACCTGACCGAATACGTCGAGAGCAGTCTGAGCCTCGAGCGTGATCTGGAAGACCAGATCGTGAGTCACCTGGACCTGCTGGAGCCGGGACTGACGCTCGTGTCGCGGCAGGAATCCAGTGAGGTGGGCCGGCTTGACCTGCTCGCGCGAGACACCGAGGGCCGCACGGTCATCATTGAATTGAAAGCTGGTGAGGCCAAGGATTCTTCAATCGGGCAGATTGCTCGGTACGTTGGGTGGTACGCCCAAAAGGAAGGCAAGGCACCCCGAGCAGTCCTGGTCGCAAGCGGATTCTCGGAACCCCTGCGCTACGCCGCCAAGGCGATTCCCGGGCTGCGGCTTGTCACCTACAGAGTGCAGTTCACATTCGAAGATGCAAACGTGTAGCCACACGAGCGCGCCGAAACTCAAAACGTCGTCGGATGCCCCGCGCTGTCGGCCTCGCTGACCTTGAAGCGCTCCAGCTCGCGCCGCAGCCAGCTCGCGGCCTTGCCGAGCGGCTGGGCCTTGTTCCAGAGCAGGTCCACGCCGACCAGCCAGTCGGTGTGCGGGTAGGCCTCCAGCCGCAGCTCGACCAGTTCGCCGCTGGCCAGCTCGCGCAGCACGAGCTGCCGGGGCAGCGTGGCCCAGCCCAGGCCGGCGCGCGTGAGTTCCAGCAGCGCCAGGTAGCTCTCGGCGCGCCAGCTGCGGGTGCCGACCAGGTATTCGGTGCTCGGGAGCCGCTCGCCGTGGGCGCCGAAGCTCAGGCGCCGGTGCCGGTGCAGTTCGGCGAAACCCACCGTGGCGGCCCCGGCCAGCGGATGCGCGCGCGCGACCACGTGCGACATCACCAGCTTGCCCATCTGGACGAAGCCGAGTTCGGGCGGGTACGCCGGCTGCGAGAAGGCAATGCCGAGCTGCGCCGTGCCGCTCCTGACCAGCGCGCTCACGTCGCCTTCCAGCGGACTGCGCACATCCAGGTCGACGAAGGGAAAGGCCGCAGCGAATGCCGTGATCGGCGGGACGATCGCGCCATGGGGCACCTCGATCGCCACGGTGAGGGCCGGCTCCACCGACTCGCCAAGGCTGCGCGCATGGCGTTCGAGCTCGCGGCAGCGGTCCAGCACTTCGGCAGTTTCGCGCAGCAGGTGGCGGCCCGCCTCGGTCAGGGTCGGCACCTTGGTGGCCCGGTCGAACAGGGCCACTCCGAGGTCGACCTCGAGGTTGGCGATGGCGGCGCTGACCGAGCTTTGCGTGCGCGCCAGGCGGCGCGCCGCGGCAGAGAAGGACCCGGCGTCGGCGATGGCAGCGAAGATTTCCAACTGGTCCAGCGAATAGCGCATGCCGCATTTTCCATCGATTCTTGCGATGGATATCAGCTTGTCGCGGCGCATTCGGCGATGGAAGATCGCAGCGCCCAACAGAAAACCCATCGAGGCCCGCGCCCATGAAAGCCGACCCTGCTCCCGAAACCCAGCTCTGCGCAGAAGAGCTCGCCCTGCTTCGCATGACCATCGCCATGTCGGAAGAATCGAAGGCGCGCGGCCGCCATCCCTTCGCGGCGCTGGTCGCCGACGAGCACGGCCAGATCGTGGCGCGCGCGGGCAACAACTCGATGCCGCCCGAAGGCGATCCCACGCAGCATGCCGAACTGGTCGCGGCGGCCGCTGCGGCGCGCAAGCTCACGCCCGAGCAACTGCAGCGCTGCACGCTCTACACCAGCGCCGAACCCTGCTGCATGTGCGCGGGCGCGGTCTACTGGACCGGCATCGGCCGCGTCGTCTACGCGCTGTCGGAGCACGCCTTGCTCGGCCTCACCGGCGATCACGAAGAGAACCCGACCTTCTCGCTGCCCTGCCGCGAAGTGTTCGCGCGTGGACAGCGGCAGGTGAAAGTGCTGGGTCCGATGCTGGAAGACGAGGCCGCCGTGCCGCATCTGGGCTTCTGGAAGACGCAGCCGTGATGACGCCGGCCCAGCGTCTCGCACTGTGGCTCGGCGCCAGCTGCGTCGTCGGCGCAGCCTCGGCCGGTGCGGCCGCCGCGCCGCCGGATGGCTGCTTGCAGCCCGCGCCCACCGCCGTGGCCGCGATGCAGCGGCAGGCCAGGCTGGCTGCCTACTACGACCACAAGCTGGCGCTGGTCGGCGATCGCGTCTACGAATGGCAGGGCAGCGGCGCGCCGCGTCTCGTGCTGCAGGGCGCGAGGCACGTCAGCGTAGGCAAGGCCTTCGGCTACGCCATCGACCGCGGGAACCGCGCACTGCAGTGGCCGTTGGACGGCGGGGCCGTGACGCCGCTGCTCGAGCAGGTGGCCTTGATCTCGGCCGGCGAGAGCGGATTGCTCGCCATCCGCTGCGACGGCAGCCTGTGGGAGCGCGGCGTGTCCGCCGGCCCTTGGCGCCAGAGCGCGGACTCGGCGGTGCATGCCTGGGTCGGCGACAGCGCGGACTACTACATCGATGCGAAGGGCGGGCTCCATGTGCGTGGCCTTGCCCATCGGGGACAGTATGGCGATGGCAGGCTCGCGGCCGCCCCGGGCTGGACGCGGGTGTCCGACGAAGCGCTGCAGGTCGTCGCGCACACGGGCCATGCGCTGTACCTGCGGCGCGACGGCGCCGTGCTCGGAACAGGCGGCAACCGATTCGGACCGCTGGGAAGCCACGGCCATGGGGACAAGGCCAGCAGCTGGGGCGTCGTGTTCGATGGGGCGACTGCGGTCGCCACCGGCAGCCGCCACACGGCTGCGCTGACTGCGGACGGCCGCGTCTGGCTCTGGGGCGCGGCAGAGGGTTTGCGGCCGCTGCCGACCCAGCTGCTGGCCGTGGAGATCGCCGCCGGCCTCGACAGCACGCTGGCCATCGACGCGCTGGGTGCCGTGTGGGAGTGGCGCGTCGGCGAGCGGCCTTCCGCACCGGTGCCGGTTCCGGCGAAACCATGACCAGTGACTGCGTCCCGCATCCCTACAAGGCGATTCCGATGTCCGATCCGCAAAGTGCCCGTCTCGACCGGCTGCGTGCCCTGCCCAAGGCCGAAGTCCACGCCCATCTCGAAGGCTGTTTCGAACCTCTTGTGCTGGCGCAATGGGCCGCCAGCGCGGGCGTGCCCATGCCCAGGCCGCGCGAGCGCCTGTTCCAGTTCGAAGGCCTGGCCGACTTCCTGCATTTCCTCGACTGGGCCTGCGGCCTGGCGTCGACCCGCGAACGCCTGGCCGAACTGAGCTACGGCTTCAGCAAGCGGCTGGCCGCCAGCGGCGCGGGCTATGCCGACGTGATCGTCAATCCCACCCACTGGAAGGCCTGGCATGGCCGACTGCCCCAGATGCTCGATGCGATCGATGCCGGCTTCAGCGCCGCGGAGCAGGACGGATTCGCGCCGGTGGGCCTGTGCGTCAGCCTGCTGCGCACGCAATCTGCGGACGCCGCGGCCGAACTGGTCGACACGCTGATCGCGCTGCGGCATCCGCGCGTGGTGGCCCTGTCCATCGATGGCAACGAGGCTGCCGCCGGACGCACCGGCCCGCGCTTTGCGCAGGCCTTTCGCCGCGCCGGCGAAGCGGGCTTGCGCCGCACCGTGCATGCGGGCGAGTCCAGCGGTCCGGAGGGCGTGCGGGACGCCATCGAGTTGCTGGGTGCCGATCGCATCGACCACGGCGTGCGAGCGATCGAAGATCCGGCGCTGGTCGACCTGCTGGTCGACAGACAGATCCCGCTGGGCATCTGCCCGACTTCCAACCTCAGATTGGGGGTCTATGGCTCGATCGAGGAACACCCGATCGACCGCCTGCGCCGGGCCGGCGTCGTGGTCTCCATCAACACCGACGATCCGGTCTTGCTGGGTGCCAGCCTGGAGGGAGAGTACGCGCTGTGCAGCCAGGCTTTTTCCTGGTCGGATGACGAGGTGCGGGCCTTGGCGCGCCATTCGATCGAGGCCAGCTTCGCGAACGCGGACCTCAAGGCCGGGCTTCATCGGGCGCTGTCCGCCTGGTGAAGCGCGCGGGCAGCTCAATCCACCTTCGCGCCCGACACCTGCACCAGCTTCTGGATCACCGGTCCGCTGGCCTCGAAGTTGCGGCGGAACTCGGCCGAGCTGTTGCCCATGCCGACCAGCCCGAAGGCCTGGAAGCGGGCTTTCATCGCGGCGGTCTGCACCGCCGCCCGGGCTTCCTTCTCGATGCGCGCCAGGATCGCCGGCGGGGTCCTGGCGGGCGCGGTCAGCAGCACGCCGCCGACCGGCTTGAACTCGGCATCGGGGAAGCCGGCCTCGGCCATCGTCGGCACGTTGGGCAGCTCGGGCAGGCGCTCCTCGCCGATGATGGCCAGCGGCCGCAGGCTGCCGCTCGCGATGTGCGGCGCCATCGTGCCGAGCGTCCCGATGCCCATCGGGATCTGGCCGCCGATCATGTCCTGGATCATCGGCGCCTCGCCCTTGTAGGCGATGTGGCTCATGTCGAGGTGGCGCGATTCGCTCAGGTGGGCGTTGAGCAGGTGGCTCGACGAGCCGACGCCGAACGAGCCGTAGTTGACCTTGCCCTTGTTCACCTGGGCCCAGGCGACGAACTCCTTCATGGTGCGCACCGGCACGTCCTTGCTGACCGCGAGCACGAGGCTGGCCGAGCAGATCTCGGTGATGAAGGCGAAGTCGCGCCGCACGTCGTAGGGCACCTTCGAGAACATGTAGGGCGCGTAGTAGATCGGCGCCGCATGCGACAGGAACAGCGTGTAGCCGTCGGGCGCCGCGCGGGCCACGGCCGAGGCGCCGAGCATGCCCGAGGCGCCCGGCTTGTTGTCCACGATGACCGTCTGCTTCATGGTCTTGCCCAACTCCTCGGCCAGCACGCGCGCCAGCACGTCGGTGGCGCCTGCCGGCGGCGCCGGCACGACGATGGTGATGGGCCGGCTCGGGTAGTCCTGGGCGAAGGCGAGGGCGCCGCAGGCAAGTGCGGCGAGGGCGATGAGGGCTTTGGCGAAGCGCATGGGTGTCTCCGGATCTTTGGTTGCTCTATGGGTGCGCGCAGGCGACGTGCGCGGCGGGTCGGTCCTGGAACAGTTCTTCGACCAGGTGGGCACGCCGGTTCCGCGTGGCCGACTGGTTGACGTAGCCCTTGTCGGCGATCTCGTTTGCATCCATCGAAGGCGGCTCGGCCATCAGCATCAGGCGCTCGATGCGCAGGCTGGCGCTGCCGCCGTGCTTGTGCAGCCGCTCGGCGAGCGCCGCGACCAGCACCGGGTGGGTGACGAGCTCGGCGGCGCCCAGCCCGGCCAGCTCGGGTGCGAGCTGCTGGCAGGCCGCGACGTTGGGCCAGGCCAGCGCCGCGACGAAGTGCCGGTCGTGGCCGCAGATCACGGCGTCCGAGATCAATGGCGCGCACTGCTCCACCAGGCCCAGGCGGACCGCGCCGGTGCGCACCCAGGTGCCGCTGACCAGCTTGAAGTCCTCGGCGACGCGGCCGTCGAAGTGCATGCCCTTGGACGGATCGGCGGCGTCGAGCAGCCGCACCGCATCGCCGAGCTTGAAGAAGCCTTCCTCGTCGAAGGCGGCCTGCGTCAGGTCGGGGCGGCCGATGTAGCCGCTGAAGTTGTGCGCCCCGCGCACGCGGATCTCGTGCCGGCCGCCTTCCAGCGGCACCAGCTTGACCTCCGTGCCCGGCGGCGGTGCGCCGATGTTGCCGAGCTCGTCGCAGGCCCAGGTGCGGTAGGTGCCGACGCCGGTGGTCTCGGTCGAGGCCAGGCCGGTGGCGAACATGATGCGTTCGCCCACGGTGCGCACCGCCACGCGCTGGATGCGCGCTTCCACGTCCTTCGGCAGGCTGGCGCCGCCATAGCCGAAATTGAAGACGCGCGCGAAGACGCTGCGCGCCAGCACCGGGTCGCGTTCCAGCTCGGCCGCGAGCAGGGTCCAGGCCGATGGCACCGAGGTCAGCACCGTCGGCGACACTTCGCGCAGGTTGCGCACCGTGCGTTCGAACAGGCCCGGCAGCGGCTTGCCGTCGTCGATGTAGTGGGTGGCGCCGAGCAGCACCGAGCGGCCGAGGTTCAGCACGCCGCCGAGCGCGTGATGCCAGGGCAGCCAGTCGAGGAAGACCGGCGGCTCCTCGCCCTCGCCGAGCAGCGCGAACATGTCGAGCAGGTTGGTCGCGCAGGCCTGCAGGTTGCGATAGCTGATCGGCACGCCCTTGGGAACACCGGTGGAACCCGAGGTGAACAGGATGCGTGCCACGTCGTCGAGCCGGATGGCCGCGTGCGCGGCCGCCACGCGGGCGCGGCGCTCGGGCGTCAGCTCGGTGGCCGAGATCGATTCCCAGGGCAGCATGCCGGCCGCGCCGCCGTGCACCGCGATCACCGGCGCCCGCGTGCCGGCAAGCGATGCGATCGGGCGCTCGAAGGCCTTGGCATCCTGGACGAACAGCGCCGCCGGCGGCACCAGCGCGCAGATGTCCGCGAGCCGCGCGAAATCGCGGCTCAGCGTGGAGTAGGCCGGCGACACCGGCGCCACCGGAATGCCCACGTATTCGGCCGCGAGCAGCAGCACCAGCTGCTCCAGCGAGTTGCCCGACAGCGCGACGACCGGGCGGCCCTGCCCGAGCCCCATCTCGAGCAATGCGGCGCCGACCGCCTGCACCTGCTGCCAGAGCCGGGTCCAGCCGATGCGGCGCCAGGCGCCCGATGCGTCGCGCTCGCAGAAGGCGGGCAGCTCGCCGCGGCGCCCGGCCCAGTGCGGGATGTAGCCCGCGAAGCTCAGGTGCCCGGCCGGCGGCGGCGCCTCGGGCGAACGCAGGATCAGCGTGCCGTCCTCGCGCCGCTCGCAGAGGATGCGGCGCGGCGTGTACGGGGTCGGCCGGTAGCGCGGCGGCGCAGCCGTCGCGGCTTCTTCGGTTGCAGTCTGGCCCATTGTGCTTGTCTCCATCGTTTGTTTTCCATGGGCGCGCGGCGCTCGCCGCGGCGCCCCTACTGCGGCGAGCCTGCCACTGCGATCGTCTGGCCGGTGATGTAGTTCGACTCGGGCAGGCAGAACAGGTACACCGCGCCGGCCGCCTCTTCGGGCGTGCCGCCGCGGCCCAGCGGATTGCGCTGCGCGTGCGACTTGAGAAGCTCGGGGTTGAGGCCGACGCGGATGTCCTTGCCCTCGATGTTGATGGTCGCGCCGGCCTTGGCGTCGGCGCTCGTCATGCGGGTGTGGATCAGGCCGAAGGCCACCGCGTTGACGTTGACCCGGAAGCGGCCCCACTCGCGGCTGAGCGCGCGTGTCATGCCGATGACGCCGGCCTTGGCCGAGGAATAGTTCATCTGCCCGGCGTTGCCGTTGAGGGCCGAGGTCGACGAGATGTTGACCACCTTGCGGAACACCTCCACGCCGCGCTCGGTGTCGGCCTGGGCCTGCACCTTGATCACCGGATAGGCGGCGCGCAGGATGCGGAACGGCGCCGTCATGTGGCAGTCGATGATCGCGTACCACTGCTCGTCGCTCATGCGCTGGATCACGTCGTCCCAGGTGAAGCCGGCGTTGTTGACGATGATGTCGATGCCCTTGAAGCTGTCGACCGCGGTCTTGATGTAGCGCTCGGCGAAATCGGGCGCGGCGACGCTGCCGACGCAGGCCACCGCCTCGGCGCCGCTCTTCTTCAGCAGCTCGACCGTCTCGTGCGCCGGCTCGGCGTCGAGGTCATTGATGACCAGGCGCGCGCCCTCGCTGGCGAGCTTCATCGCGATGGCCTGGCCGATGCCGCGGCCCGAACCGGTGACCAGTGCCACCTTGCCGTCGAGTTTTCCCATGTGTGTATCTCCGGAATGAAAAGAGGTCAGGATTGAAAGGCGATCACTGCATCGCCGAGGATCTTGGTTTCGCCGTACTGGTTGGCGGTCTGGATCTCGAGCCTGGCGCGCTGCTCGCCGCCGGCCTCGAACTTCTCGACCACGCGGCCGGTGCAGGCGATGCGGTGGCCCAGGTGCGTGATGCCCGTGAAGCGCACGCCGAACTGGCGCAGCTGGCGCTGGTCGACCCACTGCGTCAGCAGCCGGCCCAGGTAGGCCATCGACAGCATCCCGTGGGCGAAGACGTCGGTCATGCCGGCCTGGCGCGCGTAGTCGATGTCGATGTGGATCTGGTTGTGGTCGCCCGAGGCGCCGGCGAACAGGGCCAGCGTGGTGCGCGTGATGGCCGGCAGTTCCAGCGGTGGCAGGGCGTCGCCGACATGGACGGCTTCGAACTTGAGTCGGGTCATGGGGCGGGTCTCCTTCAGGCGTTCTTGTGGACCAGCACGCTGCGCAGGTCCGCCACGTGCTCGCCGCGCTGGTTGGTCACGCGCGACTCGCGCACCACGAAGCTCAGCGCGCCGTTCTTCTTGTCGTAGATGTCGGCGATGCGGGTCTCGAACTGCAGCGTGTCGCCGGCGTAGGCCATGCGGTGGTAGTCGAACGATTCCTCGCCGTGCAGGATGCGCGAGGTCACGATGCCGAGTTCGTCGCGCCAGGCGTTCGACGGGGTCTGGAATTCCAGCGAGAACAGGAAGGTAGGCGGCAGCGGCAGGCCCGGATGGCCGGCGTCGCGCGCCGCCGATTCGTCGAGGTAGATCGGTTGGGTCTCGCCGATGGACTTGGCGAAGAAGCGCAGCTGCCCGGCCTCGGCCGTGGCCTTGTAGACCGGCAGCTTCATGCCGATGTGTTTCTTGTCGATCATGCGGACACCTTCTGGTAGATCGTGACCACGCCGGCACCGCCGAGGCCGAGGTTGTGCTGCAGGGCGACCCGGGCGCCCGCGACCTGGCGGTCCTTCGCCGTGCCGCGCATCTGGTGCGTGAGTTCGTAGCACTGGGCCAGCCCGGTGGCGCCCAGCGGATGGCCCTTGGACAGCAGGCCGCCCGAGGGGTTCGTGACCCAGCGGCCGCCGTAGGTGTTGTCGCCGTCGTCGACCAGCTTCGCGCCTTCGCCTTCGGCGCACAGGCCCAGGCCTTCGTAGGTCAGCAGCTCGTTCTGCGCGAAGCAGTCGTGCAGTTCGATGACGTCGACGTCCTTGGGGCCGACGCCGGCTTCCTCGTAGGCGCGCTGCGCGGCCAGCCGCGTCATGTCGAAGCCGACCACGCGGATCATGTCGCGCGAGGCGTAGGTGCTCGGCAGGTCGGTGGCCATCGCCTGGCCGGTGATCTGCACGTCCATGCGCAGGCCGTGCCGGCGTGCATAGTCTTCCGACACCACGATTGCGGCGGCGCCGCCGCAGGTCGGCGGGCAGGCCATCAGGCGCGTGATGACGCCTTCCCACAGCATCGGCGCCGCCATCACCTCCTCGGTCGTGACCTCGTTGCGAAACACGGCCAGGGGATTGCGCGCGGCGTGGCGGCTGGCCTTGGCGCGGATCTTCGCGAAGGTCTCGAGCCGGGTGCCGTACTTCTGCATGTGGGCCAGGCCGGCGCCGGCGAACTGCCGGATCGCCTTCGGCATGTCGGGGTTGCCGACCAGCTCGTCGACGATCTGGTTGGCGCGTTCGAGCGCCGGGGCGCGGTCGGTCCAGGCCGACTTCAGCGCCCCGGGGTTCATCTGCTCGAAGCCGACCGCCAGCGCGACGTCGACCGCGCCGCTCTGCACCGCCTGGCGCGCCAGGAACAGCGCCGACGACCCGGTGGCGCAGTTGTTGTTGACGTTGAGCACCGGGATGCCGCTCATGCCGACCCGGTAGAGCGCCTTCTGGCCGCAGGTGGAGTCGCCGTAGACGTAGCCCGCATAGGCCTGCTGCACGGCCTCGTAACCGATGCCGGCGTCGGCCAGCGCCTGCTGCACGGCCTGGGCGCCCATCTCGTCGTAGCTGCCGCTGCTGCCCGGTTTCCTGAACGGGATCATGCCGACACCGGCGACGAATACCTTGCTTGTCATGTTGTTTCCTTCGGGGTTTGAATCAGAGCTTGCGAGAGATCAGCTCGCGCATTACCTCGCTGGTGCCGCCGTAGATGCGGGTCACGCGCGAGTCGACGAAGTCCCGTGCGATCGGGTACTCCAGCATGGAGCCGTAGCCGCCGTGCAGCTGCACCATGTCATCGAGCGCCTTGCCCAGCGTCTCGGTCGCGTAGAGCTTGGCGATGGCCGCCTCCTCGAGCGTGAGGCGGCGGCGCATGTGTTCGGCCAGGTAGTGGTCGATCATCGTGCGCACCGCCACCGCCTGGGCCTTGATGTCGGCCAGCTTGAACTTGGTGTTCTGGAAGTCCCACACGGTCTGGTCGAAGGCGCGGCGATCCTTGACGTAGTCGATGGTGGTCTGCAGCGCGCGCTCCAGCTTCGCCGCGGCCCCCACCGCGATCGAGAAGCGCTCCTGCGGCAGTTCCTGCATCAGGTAGGCGAAGCCGCGGCCCTCCTCGCCCAGGCGGTTGGCGACCGGCACGCGCAGGTTGTCGAAGAACAGCTCGGCCGTGTCCTGCGCGTACTGGCCGACCTTCTCGAGCTTGCGTCCGCGCCGGAAGCCCGCACGCGTGGCCTCGACCGCGATCAGGCTGATGCCCTTGGCGCCGGCGGCCGGATCGGTCTTGCAGACCACGATCACGAGGTCGGAGGTCAGTCCGTTGCTGATGAAGGTCTTGCTGCCGTTGATGACGTAGTCGTCGCCGTCGCGCACCGCGGTGGTCCGGATCGCCTTCAGATCGCTGCCGGTGCCGGGCTCGGTCATCGCGATCGCCAGGATGATCTCGCCGGAGGCTGCGCCCGGCAGCCAGCGGCGCTTCTGCTCGTCGTTGCCGACGCGGGCGATGTAGGGCGCGATGATGTCCGAGTGCATGCCGAAGGACAGGCCGCTGACGCCCGAGCGCGCCAGCTCCTCGCTGAAGACCGCGGCGTGGCCGAAGTCACCGCCGCCGCCGCCGTATTCCTCCGGCAGCGAGGCGCACAAGAGGCCCTCGCGGCCGGCCTTGAGCCAGGTCTCGCGGTCGACCTGCCCGGCCTGGTCCCAGTCGCGCTGGCGCGGCTGGCATTCGCGCTCGAGGAAGCGGCGCACCGTCGTGCGGTACATCTCGTGGTCGTCCCTGAAGACGGTGCGTGTCACGTTCACTTGAATGTCTCCTGCTGTTGTGTCGCCTGGACCCGATGATCGGGCGCAGGGCGCAGAGGAGGCCCACCCGCAGTGGGGGGCGCCGAGGGGTCAGCGGGTGGGTGGCGGGCCGCCGGCGGGCCGTTCGGCGTCCCAGCCGAGGTCGCGCACGCGGGCCACGGCCTCGTCGCGGCCGGCCACGCGCAGCTTGGCGTAGATGCGGCTCAGATACCACTTCACGGTCTCGGGCGAGAGGCCGAGCGCACGCGCGATCTTCTTGTTCGGCATGGCCTGGGCCAGCAGGCGCAGCACCTCGACCTCGCGCTCGCTGAAGGCTTCGAACCCGGCCGGCGCGGCGCCATCGCCGGCGCTGTCGGCTTCGGCGGCGCGGGCCTGGGTCCGGGCGGCCTGGAGCCGCTCGACATAGAAGGCCAGGACCGGGTCGAGCGCCTGGGTCTGCGCCAGTTCGCGGATCAGCTTGCGGGCCGCCGGATCGGCATCCAGCAGGCTGCGCATCAGTCCGAGCCGGTGGCCGCGGCGCAGTGCGCCCAGCAGCTTCTGCCGGGCCGAGTCCTGCCGCCCGAGCCCTGAGTCGACCACGGCCGCCTTGACCAGCAACTGCGCCACGGCCCGCTGGCGGCCGCGTGCTTCGCATTGCGCGATCAGGCGCTCGAGCCGGGAGGCCGCGCCATCGAGGTCGCCCAGCGTTTGCGCGAGGCGGATGCGCGAGCGCTGCGCCAGATCGCTGATCTCGCCCAGCGCGTTCGAGGCGGCGTCGGGATGGCGCGCATCGATGGCGTCGAGCCGCGCCAGCAGCGCCTCGGCCGCGGTCAGTTCGCCGAGCAGCAGGCGGTAGTGCAGCTGGTCGGCCAGGCTGTGGGCCAGCAGGCGGTCGAGCCCCTGCGCGGCGGCGTGCTTCTCGAGCCGATCGAGGTAGCCGAAGGCGGCATGCGGATCGCCCGCTTGCCAGTGCGCAGAGCCCAGCAGCCGCAGCACGCGCAGCAGCGCATCGGGAATCGAGATCCGTTCCAGCAGCTCGACCTTGTCTTCCAGCAGCGCGCGGGCCTGCGGCGCGTCGTTGAGCTCGTAGAGCACGTCGCCCAGCAGCGCGATCGCGAGATGGTAGGTGTCGGAGGCGGCCTGGCCGATCTGCTCGGCCTCTGCCGCCACGGCGCGGTAGATGCGCTCGGCCTGGGTCATCTGGCCTTCGAGCGCGTGGCTCAGTCCGACCAGGCAACGCCCGTGCAGGCTGCCCGACGCGGTGGCGACCAGCGGCGCGCCGTCGATCATCAGGGGCGGCGCCTCTTCCTGCACGCGGCGCGCCCTGTCGTAGGCGCCCTGGTGCATGTAGAGCCACGAGAGGATGTTGTTGCGGCCGCCGACCGACAGCGCATCGGCGTCGGCCGGGGGCTGCAGCAACCGGGGCAGCAGCGCCAGCGCGGCGTCGGTGTCGTCGCGCTGCACCGCCAGCGCGGCGCGCAGCGTCGCCACCTCGAAGCGCCCGGCGCTGTCCTTGGCCGGCAGGTCGCGGTCCAGCGCGTCGAGGCTGCCCGCGCAGGCCTCGAGCTCGCGCAGGTAGAGCTGCGTGCGCGCCAGCCACAGGCGCATCCGCGGGCTGGCTCGGACCTGCTCGGGCGGCAGGCGCTGCAGCAGCGCGATCAGCTCGCGCCGCTCGCCGCGGACGATCAAGGAGGGCGCGCACTGCGCGATCAGTTCGGCGGCCAGCCCGGGTTCACCTGCGAGCACGGCATGGCGTACCGCGTCGGCATGCCGGCCGCGGTCGCGGAACCAGCCGAAGGCGCGCGCGTGCAGCGCCTGGCGCGTGGCGGCAGGCAGAGCCTCGAAGCGCAGCTGCAGCGTGTCGCGCAGCAGCGGATGCATCCGATGCCGGAGTTCGGGTTCGCGGCCCTCCTGTGGCCAGACGAAAAGATCCTCGGCGCCGAGCCGGCCCAGCAGCGCGGCGGCCGACGCCAGTGCGCCGGGGCTGTCGAGCAGGGCGGCGCACAGCGAGGCGCTCAGTTGGGTGCAGGGCGAGGCGCGCACCAGCAGGTCGATCTCCCCGGGCGAGAGGCGGGCCAGCACCTCGGCCTCGAAGAAATGCGTCAAGGCCAGGACATCGCGTGGCGCAACGCCGGCGAAGGCTTCGCCCCCGGCCCTGGTGCCGGCCTCCGCCTGCTTCTTCTTCCAGTCTGTTGCGAGCTGCCTGAGCCCGGTGACCCAGCCGTCGCTGAGCGCATACAGCCGCTTGAGCGCGCGGGCATCGAGTTCGACCGCCTGCGCTGCCACCAGCCGCGCGGCTTCCTCCGGCGTGAAGCGCAGGTCGTCGCGGTCGAGTTCGAGGATCTGCGAATCGCTGCGCAGCCGGTCGAGCGACAGCCAAGGCGCGCCCCGCGTCGCGAGCGCAAGATGCAGGCGCGCCGGCGCATGGTCGAGCAGCCATTGCAGCGTGTCGCGGATCGTGGCGTCGTGCAGGTGGTGCAGGTCGTCGAGTACCAGCACCAGTTCGCGCGGGTGCGCGGCGATCGCGCGCACCAGCATGACGGCGACGCGCTCCACCGCATCGGCGTCGTCGCGCGCCAGGTCTTCGGGCGGCGCCGCGACCTCGCGCACCAGCGCCGGATCGACCGCTGCGATGGCAGCCAGGAGCCCGGCGAGGAAGCGTCCGGGATGGTCGTCGCCGGTTGCAGCTGTAAGCCAGGCGACATCGAAACCCAGCGGCACGATCGCCTGCCGCCAGGCAGCGAGCAGGGTCGACTTGCCCGCGCCCGCCGGGCCGCGGACGACGATGCAGCGCAGCCGCCGCGCCTCGACCAGCCGGGCCAGCAACGGCTCGCGCGCCACGATGCCGACGCCCGAACGCGGGGCTGGCGGCGGCGTGGCGGGAGGGCTTGGGCGGGCTGGCATGTGTCTCGGAATTTCGCCGTCCTGAGCGGGGAGGTCCGGCACGAGCGGGCATTGTGCAGCAGTCGTCGACGGCCACGGCGCCGTGCGGCGCTACCCGTTGCGGGTGGGGCGCGGAGGCCGCCGCCGCTGGCCTACTCCTCCCATTCAAACTGCAATCGGGGCTTTCGATGGGTATTCTGTCAGGCATTCGCGTACTCGAGTTCGAGGCCATCGGCCCCGGGCCGTTCGGCACCATGCTGCTGGCCGACATGGGGGCCGACGTGATCCGCGTCGACCGCCCGCTGCCGCCGTCGGACCTCGGTCCGAAGACCAGCGGCCCGCGCATCGACGTCACCGGCCGCGGCCGGCGCTCGGTCACGCTCGACCTCAAGCAGCCGCAGGCCCGCGCCGCCGCGCTGGCGCTGATCGAGCGTGCCGACGTGCTGATCGAGGGCTTCCGGCCCGGCACCATGGAGCGCCTCGGGCTGGGCCCCGAGGCCGCCCTGGCGCGCAACCCGAAACTGGTTTACGCACGCATGACCGGCTGGGGCCAGACCGGCCCGCTGGCCGAACGTGCGGGGCACGACCTCAACTACATCGCGCTCTCGGGCGTGCTCTCGGGCATCGGTCCGGCGGGCGGCAAGCCGGTGCCGCCGCTGAACCTCGTCGGCGACTACGGGGGCGGCGGCATGCTGCTGGCGCTTGGCGTGCTGGCGGCGCTGCTCAACGTGCAGCGTGGCGGCAGCGGCCAGGTGGTCGACGCCGCGATGATCGAAGGCGCGGCCCAGCTCGGCGCGGTGATCTGGGGCCTGATCGCCTCGGGCAACTGGAAGGAAGAGCGGGCCACCAACCTGCTCGACGGCGGCACGCCCTGGTACGACAGCTACCGGACCAGCGATGGCCACTGGATGGCGGTCGGCGCGGTCGAGTCGCGCTTCTATGGCGAACTGATCGACAAGCTGGGCCTGGCCGCCGCGGGCCTGCCGGCGCAGCACGACCGCGGCGGCTGGCCACGCCTGCGGGACGCCTTCGAGGCCGCGTTTGCCAGTCGCACGCGGGCCGAATGGTGCGCGGTCTTCGAGGGCAGCGATGCCTGCGTGGCGCCGGTGCTGGGCTTCTCGGAAGCACCCAGCCATCCGCAGCACCTCGCGCGCGGCAGCTTCGTCGAGGTCGGCGGCGTGATCCAGCCCGGGCCGGCACCGCGCTTCTCGGCCACGCCGTCCGGGCTGCCGGCGCGCGCGCCGGGGCGGGGCGAGCACGGTGCCGCGGCCCTGCACGACTGGGGCTTCGACGCCGCTGCGATCGATGGCCTCGTCCAGCAGGGACTCGGAGTTTCGAACAGCAATCCAACGGAGAAGAAGCAGTGAAGGTACTGGTGGCAGTGAAGCGCGTGATCGACGCGAACGTGAAGGCGCAGGTGAAGTCCGATGGCTCCGGCATCGACCTGGCGAGCGTGAAGATGAGCATGAACCCCTTCGACGAGATCGCGGTCGAAGAGGCGGTGCGCCTGAAGGAGAAGGGCGCGGCCACCGAGATCATCGCGGTCTCGTGCGGCGATGCAAAGTGCCAGGAGACGCTGCGCACCGCCATGGCCATCGGTGCCGACCGCGGCATCCTGGTGGAGACCACCGAAGAGCTGCAGCCGCTGGCCGTGGCCAAGCTGCTCAAGGCGCTGGTCGACAAGGAGCAGCCGGCGCTGGTCATCCTGGGCAAGCAGGCGATCGACGACGACGCCAACCAGACCGGCCAGATGCTGGCGGCGCTGGCGGACCTGCCGCAGGCGACCTTCGCCTCGAAGGTGGAGGTGGCGGGCGACAAGGTCAACGTCACCCGTGAAGTCGATGGCGGGCTGGAGACCATTTCTCTTTCGCTGCCCGCGGTCATCACCACCGACCTGCGCCTGAACGAGCCGCGCTATGTGACCTTGCCGAACATCATGAAGGCCAAGAAGAAGCAGCTCGACACGTTCAAGCCTGAAGACCTGGGTGTGGATGTCAAGCCACGCCTGAAGACCCTGAAGGTCAGCGAGCCGCCGAAGCGTGGCGCGGGCATCAAGGTGCCTGACGTTGCCACCCTGGTGGACAAGCTGAAGAACGAAGCGAAGGTGATCTGACCATGACCGTACTTGTTATTGCCGAACACGACCACGCCACCCTGAAGCCGGCGACCCTCAACACCGTGACTGCAGGCATCGCCTGCGCCAGCGGCGACGTCCACGTGCTGGTGGCCGGTGCCAATGCCGCCGAAGCCGGCAAGGCCGCCTCCCAGGTCGCAGGCGTGGCCAAGGTGATCGTCGCAGACAGCCCGTCCCTGGCCGAGAACCTCGCCGAGAACGTCGCCGCCCAGGTGCTCGCGATTGCGAAGAACTACAGCCACATCCTGTTCCCCTCGACCGCCAACGGAAAGAACGTGGCGCCGCGCGTGGCGGCCTTGCTCGATGTCGCCCAGATCAGCGACATCACCAAGGTCGACAGCCCCGACACCTTCGAGCGTCCGATCTACGCGGGCAATGCGATTGCGATCGTGCAGAGCAGCGATGCGATCAAGGTCGTCACGGTGCGCACCACCGGCTTCGATGCCGCAGCCGCCACCGGTGGCAGCGCCGCAGTGGAAACCGTGGACGGCGTGGCCGACTCGGGCAAGTCCAGCTTTGTCGGCCGCGAGGTCACCAAGAGCGAACGCCCCGAACTGACCGCCGCCAAGATCATCGTCTCGGGCGGCCGGGCGCTGGGCAGCGCCGAGAAGTTCCAGGAAGTGATGGCGCCCCTGGCCGACAAGCTCAACGCCGGCCTGGGCGCCAGCCGCGCGGCGGTGGACGCGGGCTACGCCCCGAACGACTGGCAGGTCGGCCAGACCGGCAAGATCGTCGCCCCGCAGCTGTACATCGCCGCCGGCATCTCGGGCGCGATCCAGCATCTGGCGGGCATGAAGGACTCCAAGGTGATCGTGGCGATCAACAAGGACCCCGAGGCGCCGATCTTCAGCGTCGCCGACTACGGCCTCGAAGCCGACCTGTTCACGGCCGTGCCCGAGCTGGCCGGCGCGATCTGACGCCGCGCCACGCGCGCAAAGAACCCGAACGAAGGAGACAACGCATGAACATCACCGACCCCCCGACCGCGCTCGCCGACGCCGACCAGAACTTCCAGAACGCCCACCGGGGCTTCATCGCCACGATCCCCGACGCGCACATCGTCGACGGCCGGGGCCGGGTCGTGTGGAGCATGCGCGACTACCAGTTCCTCGAGCAGGACGAGCCGGCGGCGACGGTGCATCCCCATCTGTGGAAGCACGCCCGGCTCAACAACGTGCATGGCCTGTTCGAAGTGACCGAGCGGGTCTACCAGGTGCGCGGCTTCGATGTCTCGAACATCAGCTTCATCGAGGGCGACACCGGCGTCATCGTCATCGACCCGCTGACCGTGGCCGAAACCGCCGAGGCGGCGCTCGCGCTCTACCGCGCGCACCGCGGCGACCGGCCCGTGACCGGCGTGATCTATACCCACAGCCACGCCGACCATTTCGGCGGCGCCCGTGGCGTGATCGACGAAGAAGACGCGATCCGCCGGCGCGTGCCGATCGTGGCACCGCAGGGCTTCATGTGGCACACGGTGTCGGAGAACATCCTGGCCGGCAACGCGATCGGCCGGCGAGCCATGTTCCAGTTCGGCGGCTCGCTGCCGCGCAACGCCTGCGGCCAGGTCGACTGCGGCATGGGCAAGGCGATCCCGAGCGGGACCATGACCCTGATCCCGCCGACCCGCAGCATCGAGCAGGAGACCGAGACCCACGTCATCGACGGCGTCGAGATCATCTTCCACCTGGCGCTGGAGAGCGAGGCGCCGTCCGAGATGTTCATGCACTTCCCCGGCCTGCGCGCGCTCAACACGGCCGAGATCGGCACCCAGTCGATGCACAATCTGTGTCCGCTGCGCGGCGCCCAGGTGCGCGATGCGCGGCTCTGGTCGCGCTACCTCGACGAGGCGCTCGACCGCTACGCGCCGACCGCCGACGTGGTGTTCGCGCAGCACAACTGGCCGACCTGGGGCAACGAGAAGATCCGCGGCTACCTGCGCCAGCAGCGCGACCTCTACAAGCACCTGCACGACCAGACCGTGCGCCTGATGAACCGCGGCCTGACCGGCATCGAGGTGGCCGAGTCCCTGAGGCTGCCCGCGTCGCTCGCGACGCCGTGGGCCAACCACGGCTTCTACGGAACGATCTCGCACAACGTGAAGTCGATCGTGCAGCACTACCTGGGCTGGTACGACGGCAACCCGGCGCACCTGCACACGCTGCCGCCCGAGCAGTCGGCTCCGCTCTATGTCGAGTACATGGGTGGCGCCAAGGCCATGCTGGAGCGCGCCCGCAAGGATTTCGAGCGCGGCGAGCACCGCTGGGTGGCCGAGGTCACGAATCACCTGGTGTTCGCGCAGCCCGACAACGCCGAGGCGCGCACCCTATGCGCCGACGCGCTCGAACAGCTGGGCTATGCCGCCGAGTCGGCGACCTGGCGCAACGCCTTCCTGCTCGGCGCGCAGGAGCTGCGCCACGGCGTGCCGAAGATCCGCCGCCGCAACGTCAGCCGGGACCTGGTCTCGGTGCTGCCGCTCGAACTGCTGCTGGACTATTTCGCGGTGCGCCTTCAGGCCGAGAAGGCCGAGGGTGTCGAGATGCAGGTCGAATGGGCCAACCCCGACAACGGCGAGCGCTGGGCGATGCGGCTCGAGAACGCCACCATGACCTACCTGCCGGGTACGGTGCGCGGCACGCCGACCGCCCGTGTCAGCCTGAACCGCGCCGCGCTCGCGGCCTTGCAGATGGACCCTGCGGGCCTGCCGGCGGCCTTCGAGCGTCTGGTGGCCGAGGGCGGGATCGAGGTCGATGGCGATGCTCGGAGCGTCGTCCGGCTGCTCGCGATGCTGGAGGATTTCGAAGGCATGTTCAACGTCGTCGAGCCCTGAAACCCCTCACCTGATCCGACACGATCCGACACGACACGACACGACAACCCATGAGCGAAAAATTCAAGCTTCTATCGAACGGCCGCCTGCTCGCGCTGCCGGCCACGCTGGCGGTTCTCGATCCCGCCACCGAGCAGGTCATCGCCGAGGTGCCCGACTGCACCGCGGAATTGCTGGACGCCACCGTGCGGGCGGCGCAGGCCGCGTTCGCCGGCTGGAGCACCACGCCCCTGCCGGATCGCGCCGCGCGGCTCCAGGCCCTGGCGCATCGCATCGGGGACCACGCCGACGAACTCGCGGCGCTGCTGACCCGCGAGCAGGGCAAGCCCCTGGCCATGGCCAGGGCCGAGGTGCTCGGCTGCGTTCACTGGTGCCGCAGCTTCGCCGCCATGGCGCTGCCCGTGGCCGAGCGCACCGACGCCGCCGGCATCCGCTGGGTGACGCAGCGCGTGCCTCTGGGCGTGGTCGCGGCCATCGCGCCCTGGAACTTCCCGTTGTCGCTCGCGGTGTGGAAGCTGGCGCCGGCGCTGCTGGCCGGCAACACCGTGATCGTCAAGCCCTCGCCCTTCACGCCGCTGGCCACGCTGCGGCTCGGCGAGCTGGCGGCGGACCTGTTTCCGCCCGGCGTGCTCAACGTGCTGAGCGGCGGCGATGACCTCGGGCCGATGCTGACCGCGCACCCCGGCATCGCCAAGGTCGCGTTCACCGGATCGACCGCGACCGGACGTCGCGTGATGGCGTCCGCCGCACCGACGCTCAAGCACCTGACGCTCGAACTCGGCGGCAACGACGCCGCCATCGTGATGCCCGACGTCGACGTCGCGAAGGTGGCGCGCCGGCTGTTCATGGGCGCCTTCCTGAACTCGGGCCAGGTCTGCATCGCGGCCAAGCGCATCTTCGTGCACGACAGCATCTACGCTGCCTTCGCCGCTGCCTTCGTCGCCGCGGCGAAGGCGGCGCCGATGGGCCCGGGCCACCAGGAGGGCGTGCTGCTCGGCCCGGTGCAGAACCGCCCGCAGTACGAGCGCGTCAAGGACCTGATCGCCGCCACGCGCGACGCCGGCCACCGTTTCCTGACCGGCGGCGAAGTGCCCGAAGGGCCCGGCTACTTCATCCCGCCGACGGTGGTCGACAACCCGCCCGACGATGCGCGCGTGGTGGTCGAGGAACCCTTCGGCCCGATCGTGCCTCTGCTGCGCTTCAGCGACGTGGACGAGGTGGTGCGCCGCGCCAACGACTCCGAGTTCGGCCTCGGCGGGTCGGTCTGGTCGGCCGACGTCGGGCAGGCGAGGGCGATCGCGGTGCGATTGCAGGCCGGCACCGTGTGGATCAACAATGTGCACCTGCTCGATCCGCAGTCGCCCTTTGCGGGGCGCAAGCAGTCGGGCATCGGCGCCGAGAACGGCATCGAGGGCCTGCTCGAATTCACCGCGATCCAGACCCTGGTCGGCTGACCGACCCAGGACGACTCACAAGAAAGACTCCCATGCAAATGCGTTCCAAGGCCGTGCTGTTCCGCGCCGATGGCGTGACCGTCCACGTCGAGGACATCCTGGTCGATCCGCCCGGACCCCATGAAGTGATGATCAAGGTCGGCGCCTGCGGCGTCTGCCACAGCGACCTGTCGGTCACCAACGGCACGCTGCCGCTGCCGGCGCCCGTGATCCTCGGCCACGAGGGCGCCGGGGTGGTGTGCCAGGTCGGCGCGAGCGTGACCGACCTCAAGGTGGGCGACCATGTCATCAGCAGCTTCGTCAACACCTGCGGGCGCTGCCGCTACTGCACCAGCGGCCGGCCCAACCTGTGCGACCTCGGCAACACCACGCCGTACACGCTGCCCGGCGCCCAGCCGCGCACCTGGGACCTGAACGGCCAGCCGCTCAACGTGATGGGCGGCTGCGGCGTGATGGCCGAGTACGCGACGCTGCACGAGAACAACGTGGTCAAGATCAGGCCCGGCGTGCCGCTCGACCGCTGTGCGCTGATCGGCTGCGGCGTCATGACCGGCTGGGGCGCAGCCTGCAACACGGCCCGGGTCGAGCCGGGCTCGGTCTGCGTCGTGTTCGGCGCCGGCGGCGTCGGGCTCAGCGCGCTGCAGGGCTGCCAGATCGCCGGCGCGACGATGATCGTCGCGGTCGACATGCTGGCGAGCAAGCTCGAACTGGCCAAGGTCTTCGGTGCCACCCATGTGATCGACGCCTCGAAGTCCGAGAACATCGTGAAGGAGCTGCGCAAGCTGACCGGCGGCGGCGCCGACTACGCCTTCGAATGTGTGGGACATGGCGAGATCGTCGCCCAGGCCTACGGCTGCCTGCGCAAGGGCGGCACGGCGATCGTCGTCGGCCTGGCGGCGCCGACCGACATGACCTCGCTGAAGACCGCGACCTTCGCGCTCGAAGAGAAGGGCATCAAGGGCAGCTACTACGGCTCGACCCGCCCGCGCATCGATTTCCCTCGGCTGCTGGGCCTGTACGAGGCCGGCAAGCTCAAGCTCGACGAGCTGATCACGCAGCGCTATCGCATCGAGGACGCGCCGAAGGCCTTCGAAGATCTGGCGCAAGGGCGCAATGCGCGTGGGGTGATCGTGTTCGACTGAGCGACTTGCACGGGCGACCTCGTCGCTCGCGCGATCGGTTGGACAGCCGCAGCCACGCTGTCTACCATCTCCCGATGCAGATCGAGTCGCCCCAGCCCGGGCTGCGCTTTGCGCGGTCATGGCGCTCGCCGGTTGCGCAGATGGCCCTCGTGCTGAGCCTTGCCACAGCTTCCGGGGTCGTGGGCGCCCAGGGTCCGCAGGAGGTGCAGGCGGTCTACGCGATCAATCGCCAGGCTATCGAACTGCTGAACCAGGGCCGCTACGACGAAGCCATCGCGACCGCGAAGCGCGCGGTCGATCAGGCCGAGACGCGCCTTGGCAAGGACCACCCCGGGCTGGCCGCCAGCCTCTCGAACCTGGGCTACGCCTATGTCGAAGGCGGCCGGTACGCCGAGGCGGAGGCGCCCTTGCGGCGCGCCGTCGACATCGGCCGCAACAGCTGGGGAATCGGGCCGGCCGACATGGGCGCGCTGCTCAACAACCTGGGCTTGTTCTACAGCAAGGTGAACCGCCTCGACGACGCCGAGCGCATGTACCGGCAGGCCCTCGGGCTCGGGGACGGCATCGGCACGCCGCATCTGTTCGTCGCGAGCTGGCTCAACAACCTGGCCAATCTGTACATCCGCGAAGGGCGCTACCAGGATGCCTGGCAGCTGGCCGAGAAGAGCATGGTGCTGCTGCCGGAGCGATCGAATCGCGATCCCGCGATCGCCGAGACCTTCAGCCTGATGGGATCGCTGAAGGCGCGCGATCGCCAGTACGACGACGCTCGCAAGTTCTCCGAATGGGCGCTCGACATCCGCGAGCGGAGCTTCGGCGACAGCCATCCGGTCACGGCGAGTTCGCTGCACAGCCTCGGCATGGTGCTGGACCAGCAAGGCGAGAGCAGGAAGGCCGAAGAGCTGATGCTGCGCGCGCTGGCGGTCCGCGAGAAGCTGCCCGCCGACCACCCCGATCTCGGACGCAGCCTGATCGACCTCGGCGCCCACTTTCACGCCAACGGCAAGCCGGCCGTCGCACAGGCGTACTTCGATCGCGCCTTCGTCAACCTGCGGGCGCGGCTTCAGCAGTACGACGGCTTCATGAGCGAGGACGACCGGCTCGGGCTGCTCGACGACACCGGCCGCTTCTTCTCGGCCTACTTCGATTTCGTGCTGGCTCAGGCGAAGCAGCAACCCGAGCTCGCCGGCGGGATGTACGACGCCGTGCTGGCGCGCAAGGGCATGGTCGCGGTCAGCATGCGCGCCCTGCTCGCGCGGATCGACCGCGAAGGCGATCCGCAGGCGCTCGCCCTGGTGGCGCAGCTGCGGGAGAGCCGCACGCTGCTGTCGAACCTGCGCCGGCGCGGCGTGACGGGTGAGGCGGTCGATCGCCTGGCGCGCGAGGGCGCCGAACTCGAGCGGCAGCTGGCAAGGCGTTCGACAGTGTTCGCGTCGCAGGAGCGGCAAGGCGCCAAGCCGTTTCGATGGCAGGAGGTTCGCGGCAGCCTGAAGCCGGATGAAGCCGCGGTCGAATACCTCGCTTTCGAATCGCAGCGCGGAACGGGCGCCACGGCGGTGCGCCGGTTCGCGGCGCTGGTGCTGGCGCCCGGCGGCCGGCCCCAGCTGATCTCGCTCGGCGACGACACCAGCCTCGCCGCGCCGATGAAGGACTACCGGCGGCGCGCGGGACTGGACCGCGATCCGCCGCGGCCCGGCGAGCGCAGCTTCTACCAGGCCTTCTGGCAACCGCTGGAAGCGGCGCTGGGCCAGGCGAAGCGGGTCCACCTGGCGCCCGACGACGTGCTGAACCAGGTCGCCTGGGCCACGGTGGCGGACGCTGGCGGCCTCTTGGGCGAAAGACTCGACCTGCGGCTGCTGTCGAGCACGCGCGATCTGGTCGCGGGCGCCGCGGCACCGGCGGCAGCGGCGGGGACAGGCGCCGTGCTGGTCGGCGACGTGGACTTCGGCAGCAGCGCGGGTGCGCCGGCCTTCGGCGCGCTGCCCGGCACACGCGAGGAGCTGGCCGCGCTGGCGCGGCTGTTCGGCGATGCCGGCTGGCAGGTGAAGACGGTGCAGGGAAAGAGCGCGACCGAAGCGTATCTCAAGGGCCTGCGGCATCCGCGCGTGCTGCATCTCGCCAGCCATGGATTCTTCGAGCGCCAGGGTGCGCAGCCCGGGTCCGCCGACGACCCCATGCTGCGCTCCGGCCTGGCGCTGGCCGGCGCCAACGGCGGCGCATCGGGGGACAGGGAGGACGGCGTGCTGACCGCGCTCGAAGCATCCATGCTCGACTTGCGTGGTACCGAACTGGTGGTGCTGAGCGCCTGCGAGACCGGACTCGGGCGCATCGTGCAGAGCGAAGGCGTGTTCGGCCTGCGGCGCGCCTTCGAACTGGGGGGCGCGCAGAGCGTGGTCATGAGCCTGTGGAAGGTGCCCGACGAGGAGACCCGGGTGCTGATGACCCTCTTCTACGGCAAGTGGCTCGCCGGTATGGACAAGCACCTCGCGCTGCGGGATGCTCAGCTGGAGCTTCGGCAACGGATCATCAGGGACTGGGGCCGCGATCGCCCCCAGCTATGGGGTGCCTTCGTGATCGTGGGCCACTGACACGAGGAGGCGAGAGATGAAGCATTCGTTCCTGGCGACGCTGCTGCTGGCCGTCGTGCCGCTGGCGCATGCGCAATCCACCTACACCGATCCCGACGGCCGCTACAGCCTGCAGGTCCCCCCCGGATGGCGGGTCGAGCCGCAGGGCGGAGGCGTGTCGCTCCTGAAAGGGCCGGCGTATGCGAGCCTGATGAAGGTCGGCGGCCGCGGCGCGCCCAAGGGGCTGGTCGAGGCGCTCGGTCAGAAGTTCCCGTCGCAGTGGCAGCGCTTCACCGGCACCAGCGCCGGCGAAGTCCAGTTCGGCGGCCGGCCCGGCGCCTATGCATGGTTCACCGGCGTCGATCCGCGCGGCACCGAGGCCGTTCTCAAGATCGTCGCCACGGTCGAGGGCGAGACCGGCTACGCGATGATGAGCGCGGCGCCGCGCAGCGACTTCCCGGCCTACAAGGCCGACCTTGAAAAGATCGAGGCCGGCTTTCGGCTGACCGGGGCGCGCCGATGAGCGCCGCCCGGCCGCCCGAAGGCGCTCGCACCGCAGTGCGCAGCACGGAGGTGCTCCGATGACCTGGTCGCCTTTTCTTGCGGCCATCGTCGCGTTGGCGCTCGCGATCTGGGCTGCCTGCTACCTGCTCGGCTCGCCGCTCGATGGCGCCGAGACGGTCGTCGTGGTGGGCCTCAGTGCGGTGCTCGTCTTCGGGGTCCGTGCCCTGCTGCGGCGCCTGCGCAAGGCGCCCGCGCCGGCCGTGCCCGAGGCCCGGTCGCAAGCCCCGTCCAAGGGCAGGCCGAAGAGCCGCAAGCAACCCCCGAGATGACCGCCATGCCGCGCATCCTCGCCCTCGCCCTGGCGGTGGTCCTCGCCTGCGCTGCCGCGCACGCGCAGGGCCAGCCCCTGGTCTGCAGTGCCGACCCGCCGGTCGCGGGCGTCGGCGAGGCCGTCACCTTGCAGGCCTGGACGGACGCCGGCGATGTTGCCTGGCAGGTGTCCGAAGGCCGGCTCGAAGGCTCCGGCAGCCGTCGGCTCTGGCGGCTGCCCGGCCGCACCGGCCGGGTCACGGCGGGCGCCACCAGCGCGGGCCTGGCGCCCTGCGCGCTGACGGTGTTCGTCGTCAGCGATTCGCGCGCCGTCGGCGGGCGCGAATCCGGCACGATGTTCCTTGTCCGCGGCCAGGCCGAACCCGCGGGCTATGGCCTCTACAGCTATTTCCTGCTCGGCGCGCCACCGGACGAGCAGGCGCGTGAAAGGGTGCTGAAGTCGATCGACGCCTTCCTGAAGACGACCCCCTCGCTGGCGGCGCTGGAGGCCGTGTTCGAGCGCGGCGAGCTCAACGCCAACCAGATGCCGGTGGACGCGCCGGCCCCGGACCGGCCCAGTGCGCAGTGGATCCTCGAGCACTACGACTATGTGCGCGCCCGCGCGATCCTCGCCCGCATCGACGGCAGCTTGCGCAAGGGCCCCTACCTGGTCTCGGTGCTCGAGACGGCCGGCACGCGCGGCCCGATGCCCGCGCCGCTGCTGTTGCAGGACCTGTCCACGGTCCCGGCGCACCTGGTGGGCGACTGGTATCGCCTGTTCCTCGACCAGGCGGCGCAGGAGCAATTCTGGGAAAGCCGCAGGCTCGAGGCCGTCGGCGTGCGGATGCGGACCATCGTCGGCGTGCTGGCCGAGGGCCTGCCGGAGGTGCAGGGCGCCGTGAAGCAGTGGGTCAAGTGGTCGAAGTAGCAGGCGCTTGCCTTTGCTGACACCTCGTTCACTGGTTTGTCATGCGTGGCGGCTACCGTGCGGAGCCACCAAAGAGGAGAAATCGCATGACCATCCTGAAGAAGTTCGCATCCACCCTGCTCGCCGTCGGCCTGCTGTCCGCGGCGGCGGCGCCGGCCGCGGCGCATGAGGAGCAGGCACGTCGCCGGGCGGACAACGCACCGCTGGTGATCGGCCATCGCGGCGGCGCCAACGGCTACCTGCCCGAACACACGCTGGAAGCCTATGCGCTCGGCATCGCGCTGGGCGCGGACTACATCGAGCCCGACCTGGTCGCCACCAAGGACGGCGCCCTCATCGCGCGCCACGAGCCCAACCTGATCGACACCACCAACGTCAAGAGCCTGCCGCAGTTCGCTGATCGGCGCCGCACCGTGATGCTGGACGGCGTGCCGACCGAGGGCTTCTTCGCCAGCGACTTCACGCTGGCCGAGATCAAGCAGCTGCGCGCGGTGCAGTCCTTTCCCGAGCGCGACCAGGCTTTCAACGGCAAGTTCCAGATTCCCACGCTGGTCGAGGTGATCGAACTCGCGAAGCGCAAATCGCGCGAGGAAGGCCGCCGCATCGGCATCTATCCCGAAACCAAGCATCCGACCTACCACCAGGGCATCGGCCTGGCGCTGGAGGACCGGCTGCTGGCCGTGCTCGGCGCCGCCGGCTGGAACCATCGCAATGCGCCGGTCTTCATCCAGTCCTTCGAGACCGCCAACCTGCGCTATCTGCGCAGCCGGACCAGCGTGCGGCTGATCCAGTTGATCGACGCCAACGACGTCAAGCCGGACGGCTCGCTCGATCTCACCAAGCCCTACGACAAGCCCTATGACTGGGTGGTCTCGAACCGCGACGGCCTGTTCAGCGATCTCGTGACGCCGCGCGGGCTGCGGGAAGTGAAGGGCTATGCGGACGGCATCGGACCCTGGAAGCCGTACCTGATCTCGAGCGCCTGCAAGACCGTGCAGGGCGGGACATGCGCCGACGTCACCGGCGGCGGCGTGGTCGACGAGCGCGACCGCGTCCTGCTGCCCCCCACCGATGTGATCGCCAATGCCCACCGGCTCGGCCTGCTGGTGCATCCGTACACCTTCCGCAGCGAGCAGAAGCGGCTGACGGGCAGCTTCGCAGGCAACGCGGTCAACGAGTACCTCGCTTTCTACGAAGCCGGCGTCGATGGCCTGTTCAGCGATTTCGCCGACACGGCGGTCGCGGCGCGCGCGATGTTCCTGCTCAAGCACGACCCCGACTACGCCCGATGCCTGGTCAACGCGCGCCAGTGCGAAAAGAGCAACGACTGAGCCTGGCGGCCGGCATCCGGCGGCTGCTCGCCGCCGGCGTGCTGGCCGCGAGCGTCTGCACGCCGGCCGCCTTCGCCGAAGGCGGGCTGCCGGGATCGCCGGTCGCGGCCGGACCCGGGACCGCCCCTGCGGCATCGGGCGGGGCGTCGGCCCGGCCCGATGCCGGCGTCGAGCCTGGCAGCGCGGTGTTCAGCCCCTTCGTCGAATCAGCGGCGGCGCCGCCGCGGGCCCAGTCGCCGGCGGGAAGAGGGTCCGAGGCTCCCGCGCCGGACGTCACTCTGACGATCGCCGTGGCGCTGGCTGGCGCCCTTGTTCTGGCTTGGTTTCTCCGTCGGAATGGCTGAAACTTGTACGTCGTCTGATGACATATCGCCCTGATCGCCAATGAATCCAGTTGATAAGTTATACGACAACGTATAACCTGAGCGACCTTGGCAGCTTCAAAGAAGAAAGAGAAGGAGATATTCATGCAGATGTGCACGAGGTGGCCTGCCGCCGCCTGGTTCCCGGGCGTGGCCCTGCTGCTGGCGAGCGCCGGCGCCCCGGCCGCGACCTTCGTCTATGTGGCGAACGCCGACAGCCAGGAGATTTCGGTCCTCGAACTCGACCGCAGCCAGGGACAGCTGAAGCCGGTCGAGACGGTCGCGGTCGCCGGCACCGTGATGCCCCTGGCGGTAAGCCCCGACAAGCGTTTCCTGTACGCGGCCCTGCGCTCCCAGCCCTACCGGGTCGCCAGCTTCGCGATCGATGGTGTCAGCGGCCGTCTGCGCAAGCTGGGCGAGGCGCCCCTGGCCGACAGCATGGCCAACCTCGACGTCGACCTCAGCGGCCGCTGGCTTTTCGCCGCCTCTTACCCGGGCCACAAGATCACGGTCAATTCGATCGGCAAGGACGGCGCGGCCGGTGCGGTCCAGCAGCTGATTCCCACGGCGCCCAACGCCCACGCGATCCATGCCGACGCATCGAATCGCTTCGTGCTGGCCAGCAGTCTGGGCGGCGACAACCTGTCGATCTGGCGCTTCGATCCGGAGAAGGGCCAGTTGACGCCCGGCGAACCGCCGCTGGTTGCCGCCGCGCCGAAGTCGGGCCCGCGCCACTTCGTGTGGGACAAGCCGCAGCGCTTCCTCTACCTCGTGAACGAGGTCGATGCCTCGCTCTACGTCTATGGCTGGGATGGCGCGCGCGGGACCTTGCGCGAGCTGCAGCGCACCACCACCCTTCCGGCCGGCTTCAGCGGCAAGCCCTGGGCGGCGGACCTGCACCTGACCCCCGACGGCAAGTACCTCTATGCGTCGGAACGCACCAGCAGCACGATCTCCGGCTTCCGGGTCGATCCGGCCAGCGGCCTGCTGCAGCCGCTCGGACAGACACCGACGGAGAAGACGCCGCGTGGCTTCGCGATCGACTCGACCGGCCGGCACCTGGTGGTCGCCGGCCAGGACTCGCACAGCGTCTCGGTGCATGCCATCGACGGCGGGAGCGGCGCGCTCGGTGCGCCGAAGAGCCTGGCCGTCGGCAAGAACCCGAACTGGGTCGAGATCGTCGATCTGCCCTGAAGCCGCCGCGGCGGGTCCCGGCCGAGTTGATTTTTCTCAATCAAGCGGCTTGTTACTTCTCTAGCATCTGACGTATCGTCTGGGCGCCGGCCGGCCTTGGCCCGAACAGGAGATTGGTCACATGCATCGTGCGTCAGCAGATCGCCAGGGGGCAATGCCCCGCCCAGGTCCATGGCTCCTGGGCGCCTTGCTCGGAGGGGGCGGGCTGGCTGCTCCTTTCGAAGCCCGCGCCTCGTTCCTTCCGCACGAGATGATGGGCAGCGTGGCGACCGGGCTCGCCTGGTTCATCATCTTCGCGGTCCCGATCGCCGGGATCGTGCTGTTCTGGCTGGTGCACGTGATGCCCGAGAAGATCGCCCACAAGCGGCACCATCCGCAGCGCGACGCCATCAAGACGCTGTGCCTGCTGTCGCTGGTGTTCGGCGGCATGCTGTGGCCGATCGCCTGGCTCTGGGCCTTCGTCAAGCCGGTCGGCTACCAGGCGGCCTACGGCACCGAGCGGCACTCCGACTATTTCCATGAGCAGGGCGGCAGGGCTCTGCAGGGCGAGCTGCTGGCGCACGAGATCGCGCACCTGCGCGACGAGCTCGACGCCATGGACGCCAAGGGCGCACTGACGGTCGACCTCAAGCTGCTTCGCAGCAACCTGGCCGCGGCGGTGCCGCGCGTCGAGGCCGACGCGGCCGCCGCAAGAAGTGCGAGTGCCTGATGGAAGCCCTGCTGCTCGGCATCTATTCCTTCTTCGTCTGGCTGTTCTTCATCAAGCTGAAGTGGCTGCCGTGGAACACGGCGACCCAGGTCACGGTCGTCATCATCCCGATCGTCGCACTGACGGCGATGGTCCTGACGCTCAACGTCGTGGCGCCGTCCTCGGCCGATGTCCGGGTCATCAAGTACGTGGTGCAGGTGGTGCCGCAGGTGAGGGGCCGGGTGCTGGAGGTGCCGGTGGAGCCCAATCGGCTGGTCAAGAAGGGCGAGCTGCTGTTCCGGATCGACCCCACCCAGTACCAGAACGAGCTCGCCGCGGCCAAGGGCAAGCTGGCCGCCGACGAGGCCAAGTTCGCGCAGGCCGCCGCCGTCCTGGTCGACGCCTCGGCAGGTGCCCGGCAACTGCAGGAGCAGTTGAAGGGCGCGACGGGTCAGGTCAGGTCGCTGCAGCCGAAGCTGGAGCTGGCCCGCATGCGGGTGCGCCAGAACCGGGAGCTGGTGGCCACCGGCGCCGGTGACCGCTTCGCGCTCGAGCAGGCGGAATCCAACCTGGCCGACCTGCAGGGACAGGTCGTGACGGCCGCGGCCAACGAGGCGCAGGTCACGCAGAAGCTCTCCGGGCAGGTCAATGGCGAGCAGGCCTCGGTGGCCTCGGCGCGGGCGCAGCTCGCGACCGCCAAGGCGCAGGTCGATATCAGCCGCGCCGACCTGGGCAACGCGCAATGGAACCTCGACCAGACCGCGGTCTTCGCGCCGGCCGACGGCTATGCGATCAACGTCCAGCTCCGGCCGGGCTCCTTCGTGGTGGCGGTGCCGCTGGCGCCCGCGATGACCTTCGTCGAGGAGACCTACCAGGTCGTCGCCCTCTATGCCCAGAACGAGCTGCGGCTGGTCGAGCCCGGCAACCTGGCGGAGTTCACCCTGTCGACGCATCCGGGCCGGATCATCGCGGCCAAGGTCGATTCGATCGTCTGGGCCCAGGGCCAGGGGCAGGTGGCCCAGTCGGGCAACCTGCCGCAGACCGGCGCCTTTCCCCAGGTTCCGGGGCGCTTCCCGGTCAAGCTCATCGTCGACGAGAAGGACGCCGGGCTGTTCCTGGCCGCCGGCGCCGATGGCCAGGGCGCGATCTACACCGAGCACGGGGCGGCGATCCACATCGTGCGCATGGTGATGCTTCGTGTCGGCGCGATCGCCAACTACCTCGTCCTGAAGCTGCACTGATGCGCACGCCGTCGCTTCATCGCGGGATGCTCGTCGCGGCGCTGGCGGCCGCAGTCGCAGGCTGCGCGCTCAAGTCGCCGCCGACGCCCGCCGAGCTGCAGAAGGAGGTGCTGCCGCAGGCACCGCCGCCCGAGGCCTACCGAGCGGGCGGAGGCGTCGCGGCGCCGGTGGCCGACGGCTGGCTCGCGGCCTTCGAGGACCCCGCGCTGACGGCGCTGGTCAACGAGGCCCTGGCCTACAACGCCGACCTGAGGGTGGCGGCGGCACGGGTCGAGCAGGCCGCCGGCTACGTGAAGGTGGCCTCGGGTGCCTTGCTGCCCTCGGTGGGCGTGGTCGGCCTGGGCGGCGGGAAGTCCGGCGGCGGCGGGGGCCTGGAGGGCGTGTTCCTGAATGCATCGCTGGAGCTCGATGTCTGGGGCCGCCTGCGCTATGGGCGGGAAGCGAGCCGCGAGCAGTCCGCGGCCGTGGAAGCCGACTACGCCTACGCGCGCCAGTCGCTGGCGGCGATGGTGGTCAAGGCATGGTTCCTGGCGGTCCAGGCCGGGATGCAGCGCGTGATCGCCCAGGATGCGCTCGGGTCGTCGGAGACCCTGCTGCGGATGGCCGACGACCGCTTCCGCGTCGGCAACGGCAGCGCGCAGGCCGTGGCGCAGGCGCGCGCCAGCGTCGGCCCTTACCGCGACACGCTGAAGCAGATCGATTTCGCGCGCGAGCAGGCGCGGCGTTCGCTCGAGCTGCTGCTCGGGCGCTATCCGGCGGCCGAGATCGCGGTTGCCGACCGGTTGCCGCCGATGCCGCCGCCGCTGCCCGTGGGCATGCCGTCGGAGCTGCTGGAGCGGCGGCCCGACGTGGTGGCGGCCGAGCGTCGCGTCGCCGCCGCCTTCGCCCGCGTGGGCGAGGCCAAGGCGGCGCAGCTCCCCAGGATCAGCCTGACAGCAGGCGGCAGCAATGTGTCCAGCGACCTGATCGAGCTGAAGGACGTCAGCAGCCCGGTCTGGAGCCTCGGCGTCAACCTGATCGCGCCGATCTACCAGGGCGGCGCGCTGCGCGCGCAGGTCGAGATCCGGTCGGCGGAACAGAAGCAGGCGGTCGCCGAGTACGCGCGCGTCGGCCAGAAGGCGTTCGGCGAAGTGGAGAACGCGCTGGGCGCGGAGTCGATCTTGCGCGAGCGCGATGCGATTCTCGTGGCGGCCGTGCGCGACAACGCCGAGGCGCTCGACCTGGCGCGGGTCCAGTACCGGGTCGGCAACGTCGACCTGCGCACGGTCGAGCAGAGCCAGCTCTCGCTCTATGCGGTGCGCACCTCGCGCCTGCAGGTGCAGGCCGAACAGCTGGCCCAGCGGACCAACCTCTTCCTGGCCCTGGGCGGCGGATTCGACCAGCCGGCCATGGCCGCGGTCGCCGGCAACGCCAGCGAGCCGCTGCAGCCGAAGCAGTGAGATCGGCGAGCGACGCTCGCCCGCGTTGAGCAATGTCAACCCGGTCGCGGTTGCCTCTTCCCACAATGGCATGACGGGACACGAGCAGCAGGCTCTGCGTTTCGCCCGCTTCAACGTCGTTGCTGACGGTACTCAACCAGGAGATCACGATGAACAGGATTCGCAGAGAGTTCTCGATCGCTGCCGGTGCGTTGGCGCTGGCCGCCGCGGTCGTCGGCCTGCCGGCGCAGGCAGCCGACGACGCCGCCGACGCCAAGGCCCTGGTCCAGAAGGCGCAGGCCACGGTCGCGGCCTTTTCGAAGCACAAGGACTTCCCCGACTTCGGAGCCGCCCTCGGCCAGGCCAAGGGCGTCCTGATCTTCCCGCAGATCCTCAAGGCCGGCTTCGTGCTCGGCGGCTCCGGCGGCACCGGCGTGCTGATGGTGCGCGACGAGAAGACCGGCGCCTGGAGCGGCCCGGCCTTCTACACCATGGGCTCGGCCAGCTTCGGCTTCCAGGCCGGCGCCTCGTCGGCCGAGATGGTGATGATGGTGCATACGCAGAAGGCCCTGGACTCGCTGTTCTCGAGCAAGGTGAAGCTGGGCGGCGATGCGTCGGTCGCGGTCTGGAAGAAGGGCATGGGCGCCGGTTCCGGGCTCACCGACTTCCTCGCCTTCTCGATGGTCAAGGGCGCCTTCGCCGGCATGGCCGTGGACGGATCGGTGATCGACGTGCGCGAGTCGCTCAACGCCGCCTATTTCGGCAAGCCGGTCACGCCGGTCGACATCCTGGCGAAGAAGGAGGTCAGCAGCCCGGGAGCGGCGGGCCTGCAGGCGGCGCTCAAGAAGGCCGCGAAGTAGTTCGAACCTTGATCCGTGGCTGTCCTTGGGCTGGAGCAACGCGCCGTGGGATTCTTCGGTCGCCTGTTCGGCAACAGGGAAATGCAGGCGCCGAGGGACGAGGAAGTCGAGCGCATGATGGCGCGCGTGCTCGACCTGAGCCCGCGCCTGCAAATGGCGCAGGGCCACGAAGCGCGGCTCCGGGGCGCGATCGCGCAGGCAGCGACCCACCTGCGCGAGCTGGTGGCGGGCTTTGCCCCGGCACGCGACCTGAGTCCGGCGGGCTGGGCCTCCGACTCCCATGTCCGGGCCTTCTTCGGCGCTGCGGACGACGTGTCGCCCGCACTCGGTCGCTCGACCGAGCTGTTCGGCCTGTTCGATCGGCAGCCGGGTCTGTCCGAGGCCTATGCCGTGCTCGGGATGGCCATGAACGAACGCCGCACGCTGGGCGTCGCCCAGGAGGGCGGTGTTCTTCGCTCGGATGTGGCGCAGACCACGCTGAGCTTCAGCGATCACCAGATCAGGATCTGCGGCGCCACCGAGGCCGAGCTGCGGCAGGAGATCCAGCGCCGCATGGTCGACCAGCTGGCGATCGAGGCCCTCGCCGGCATCGCTGACGAGACGGCCCGCCGCGACGACCTCGAACAGGAGCGCGCCCTGGTCGCCGCCCGGCTGCGGCTGCTGGGGCGGCAGGGCATCGGCATGCAGTCGGTCCTGGGCGGCGAGCTCGAGGTCGATGCCGGCGAGCTGGCGCGGCTGCGCGCGCAGCGCGAGGAGAACGACGTGGCTCTCAGGAGCCTGGGCTCGCGCAGCGAGGCGCTGGATCGCCAGCTCGAACGCATGTGCCAGGTGTTGGCGGACGCCGGGAACCTGATTCGCGTCGCCCGCAGAAGCCTGCGCCTGAGCCGCATGAACGTCGTGCTCGAGGGGCAGGGCGCGGAGGACGGCCACACGCTCGACCTGGAGGTCGCCCGGGTTCCGGGCGATCCGCCGAGCGAGCGCGCGTTCGCGCTCGTGAAGGTGGCCAGGGTCGCGGTGCCCAAGCCTCGCAACCTGCTGGACGAAGCCGCGCGGCTGCTGTGAGCCCTCACCGGGCGTCGTTGTCCCAGTCCTCCCACTCGACGGGATGGCTTCGAAGGTAGGCCTTCACGGCCTCGCCGAGCGTCGGATAGAAGGTCTCGGCGCCCAGGCGCGCGAACAGCCCGAAGCGCTTGAGCTTGTCCTTCACCGGGTCCTTCATTTCCGCGAAGCAGAGTTCGATGTCTTGGGCCAGCAGGCTGTCGTCGAGTTCCGCCACGATGTCGGCGGCGGTCACGTCCACGCTGGTCACGGGCTCGGCAGCCACCACGACCCAGCGCACCGGGGTCGGCGAAGCCGCCACCGCTGCCAGCACGCGGTCGCGAAAGAGCTCCGCGTTGGCGAAGAACAGCGGCGCATCCCAGCGGAACAGCACCAGCCCCGGGATCCGGCTGGCCTGCGGATAGCGCGTGATGTCGTGATAGCCCTTGATGCGCTCGACCCGGCCGAGCACGGCCGAGTGGGGACGCCAGCCGTCCCAGAGAAATTCGATCACCGCGATGACGACCGCGATGCCGATGCCGGGAATGGCGCCGAACAAGGCGACGCCGGCGAAGCAGACCATCGACAGCCAGAACTCCCATTGCTGGATGCGGTAGATGCGGCGCAGGTCGGCGATCTCGATCAGGCCGATGGCCGCCGCGATCACCACGGCCGCGAGCGCCGCGCTGGGCAGGTTGCGCAGCAGGTTCGGCGCCACCAGCAGCAAGGCCGTGATGGCGAGGGCGCCGACCACGCCGGTGAGCTGCGTGCGGGCACCGGCGGATTCGGCCACCGGGGTGCGCGATGCGCTGCTGCTGATCGGCATGCCCTGGAAGAAGCCGGTCGCGAGGTTGGCGACGCCGAGGCCGATCATTTCCTGGTTCGGGGCCGGTGGCGTGTGCAGCCTTGCGGCGTACACGCGCGAGAGCACGCTGGTGTCGGCGAAGGACACCAGCGCCACGGCCAGGCCGCCGAGCAGCACCGGCGCGATGTCGTCGATGCCGATGATCGGCAGCGCGAGGCCGGGCAGGCCCTGGGGCAGCGGACCCAGCACCGAGATGCCGCTGCGGCCGGCGAGGTCGAAGGCAGCGGCGGCCAGCGTGGCCGCCACCACCGCCAGCAGCACCGCCGGGATGCGCGGCAGCCGCTGCAGGGCGAGGATGGCCGCGAGCGTGCCGGCGCCGATGGCCAGGGCGGTCGGGTTCGGCCTTCCCGCCAGCAGGCCCTGCACGAAGGCCCAGGCCTGCCGGTGCGCGCCTTCGGCCTCGACGGAGAAGCCGAACAGCTTCGGCAGCTGGCTCACGATCACGGTGAGCGCGATGCCGTTCATGTAGCCATAGCGGATCGGCTTCGACAGCAGTTCGGTCACGAAGCCGAGCTTGGCGAGGCCGGCCGTGATGCAGACCAGGCCCGAGACGATCGCCATCGCACTCGCGAGCGCTATGGCGCGCAGGGGATCGCCGCCCGACAAGGGCGCGACCACGGCCAGGATCAGGGCCGCCAGCGCCGAATCAGGTCCGAGCACGAGGATGCGGCTGGGCCCGAACAGCGCGTAGGCGAGCAGCGGAACGATGGTCGCGTAGAGGCCGTAGATGCCGCCGACGCCCGAAGCCTCGGCGTACGCGATGCCCACGGGCACCAGCATCGTGGTCAGCACCAGGCCGGCCGTGATGTCGTGCCGCAGCCAGGCCCACTGGTAGGCGCGCAGGGTGCGCAGCCCCGGCAGCCAGCGCAGGAGCGGCGGTTCGCCATGTCCGCCGCTCATCGAGGGGTCCACCTCAACTCCCGGGCACCACCACCTTGCGCCAGCCCGCGTCCGGATTGAAGCGCGTCAGGGCGCGCGCCGCGGCATCGCTGCCCGGCCCCAGGTCCTTCTCGTAGACCGTGCCGTCGTGGCTGACCATGAAGCTCATCACGCCCGTATCCCCGTAGCGCACCGGCCAGGCGATCAGCGCGAAGCCGCTGCGCATCCGGCCGCCGAGCACGTAGTCGTAGGCTCCGCCGGGCGCGTCCCTGCCCTGGGCCTTGAGAATCCTGAAGTGATAGCCGTGGTAGCCCTCGCCCGGCCTCGCGTCCGCATAGAGCGGCCCGAGCGGGCTCTGGTCCTGTCCGGACGCATCGGGCCAGTACAGGCCGTCGTGCTTGCCGGGCGAACTCACGAACTTCTGGGCGTACTCGAGCACGCCGTTGCCGTCCCGATCCTTCTGCGCGTATTCCTTCTGGGCATCGAAGTACGCCAGCGCCGCCTGCATCGCGGCGAGCTCGTTGCGCCCGATGCGGCGGCTGCGCATGAGCTCGGCGCCGGCGCGGGGATCGAAGCGCCAGCCGGCGGGGGTCTTGACGATCGGCACCGGCAAGGTCCAGTCGCCTTCGCCGGCCGCCAGCACCGCCTTGCCCGGATTCTCGAGGACCACCTGGTGCCGCTTGGCCCATGCGCCCAGGAAGTCGTAGAGGTCTTCGGCATCGATGCCGGCGGGCGGAACGAAGCGCCGCCAGTCGGGGCCGAGCACCGTGCCCAGGGCCGCGGCGTCGAGGCGCGAAACCGCGTCGACGAACGCGTCGGCCGCTGCTTCCGGCGTCGGATAGGCGCGCTGCGCGAACGAGGCGCCGGAGGTGAGCGAGAGCGAGAGCGCGACCGCGACGGCGGCCGCGACACGCTTGAAGAAGGCGCTTTTCAGGAGCGGAACTCCGTTGCGCTGGAGGGGGGTCGATTGCGTCGTCATGTGTGTCTCCTGTCAGCGCCCGCGCCCGCCGCCGCCGCCGCCTCGTCCGCCGCCACCGCCGCCGCCCATGCGGCCACCCCCGCCGCCGCCGCCGCCCATGCGGGCGCCGCCGCCACCCGCGCTCATGTGCGCGCCGCCGCCGCCACCGGCGCTCGGGCGTGCCCCGCCTGCGCCTCCCCCGGCATGGCTGCGGGCCGCGCCGCCGCCGTGGTTCTGCGCCATCGACTGCCGGCTGGCATCGCCCCGGCTGGCCTGCTGGCGTGCCTGGTTTCCGGCATCGCCGGCGCCCCTGAGCGCGTTGTCGCCGCCGCGCGTCTGCGGGCGGTTCTGGGCGCGGTCGCCGCCGCCGCGATCGCCGGCGCCCGGGCCTCCCCCGCGGTCACCTCCTCGGTCACCCGCGCGGTCGCCTGCCCGATCGCCTGCGCGGTCACCGGCGCGGTCACCTGCTCGGTCCCCGGAGCCGATGCCGCCGCGGTCCCCGCCCGCGTTCTGCCCGCCACGATCGCGCCCGGCGCCGCCTGCGGCCGCCTGCGCGCGTTCCCGTGTCGCCGGATCGTTGCGAAGCTGGTCGCGGCCCTGGCCCGGGTCCATGCCGCGCTGCTGCAACTGGTTCTGCGCCTGCTGGCGCTGCGCATCGCGGGTGGCGGCCTGCGCCGGGTCGCGACCGCGGTAGTCGCCGCGCTGGTTGGCACCGCCCACGTTCTTGCCGAACTGCTGCTGGCTCGCCGAATCCCGGTACGGCACGCCGCGGCGGTTGGCCGCGTTGTGCTGGAAGTTCGTCTGGCTGGCATTGAGCTGGCGGTTCGTGTTGACGCTGTTGTAGCGGTTGACGTTGACGTTCACGTTGCCGCCGCCCCAGTTGGCGTTGCCCCACAGCGCCGCCGTGGCCGCGACGCCGACACCGAACGCGATGCCGGTCGCCAGCGCAGCGCCGGGGTAGTAGTACGGCGCCGGCGGGTAGTAGTACGGGGGGTAGGCCGGATAGGGCCAGGTGCCGTACACCACTGTCGGGTTGTACGACGGCACATAGACCACCTGCGGATTCGTCGGCTCGATCTTGATGATGGTCTGCTGCGTCTGCGGCTCCTGCTCGACGATGACCTTCTGCTGATCGGAGCTCTTGAGGCTGCCCGTCTTCTGCGCCTGGGCGCGCAGCCGCTGCGCCGAATCGAGCACGTCCTTGGAGGAGGCGAGGAAGGCGTCGCCGAGGTTCTGCACCCAGTCGGGCTTGTCGCCCATCGTCTGGAGCACCTGCGGAAACGCGACCAGCGACTGCACGCTCGGGTCCCAGGGCTGGTCGGCCACCAGCTTCAGGGCCGCGTCGCCCTTCTGGTCCCGGTTCGCCTTCGACCACTTGGCGGCATCGGCAACGTCCGCGGGATAGGTCGAGGCCATCAGCACCTGCGACAGCAGCGAGTCGGGGTAGAGCGCGATCGGCGCCATCATCTGGTCGAGCTGCTCCCTGGAGAAGGTCTGCGCCTGCTGGGCACCCGCCAGCAGCGAGAACAGCGAGGTCGCCAGCACGAGGGTGCGCGCGATTCGGACGATCAGGGCACGCATGGCGCCTCCTTTTGTTGTGGGCGGAAGTTCAATGGCGGACCTCGTCCTTGCGATCGGCCAGGGATGGAGCCGTGGGCGGGCCGGCCGGATCGTCGATCCGGTTCTCCATCGCGTAGCGCACCAGCTCGGCCGTGCCCGACAGCTGCAGCTTGTCCTGGATGCGTGTCTTGTGCGTGCTCACGGTCTTGACCGACAGGTGCAGCGCGTCGCCGATGTCGGTGAGCCGCTGCCCGGCCGCGATGCGCTGCAGCACCTCGATCTCGCGATCCGACAGCAGCGTGTGCCGGGGCGCGTCGCGCGTGCCGTTGAGCTGCTGAACCACCTGCTCGGCGAGGCTTTCGTTGACGTAGGCGCCACCCGCGGCCACCCTGCGCACCGCGCCGACCAGCTCGAGCGCCGCGACATCCTTGGTGACGTAGCCGTTGGCGCCGGCCTTGAACGCGCGCAGCGCGTACTGCTCTTGCGCATGCATGCTCAACACCAGGATGCGGACGCGGGCGAACTCGGCCTTGATGCGCCGGACCAGTTCCAGGCCGGGCATGCCCGGCATCGACAGGTCGACCAGCGCCAGGTCGAATTCGTGCGCGCGCAGCAGTTCGAGTGCTTCGAAGCCGGTGACCGCCTCGGTCAGTTCCCAGCCGTTGCCCTGCGGATCGAGCACGCGCTTCAAGCCTTCGCGGACGATCGCGTGGTCATCGACCAGCAGCATCCGGATGGCGGGCAGGCCCGGCGCGGGCGCCGCCTCCCGGCGCGCAGACGGGTCGCTCGCATCGTTCTCGATTCCCTCGTTGTCATGCATACCCTTTCCTGACCGGAGGCAGCTTATGGGTGCATCCTGACCTTTCTGTTGACGAATATCAAGCCGTGGAAATAGGGGAGGCGATCGAACGATCCTTCGCCCGTCATTAGGAATATTCCGAATGCGATGTGGGAAAAAGACCTTGTCAGCGAGGGCAAGTCCGAAGAATTCCCAAGCATCCAGCCTATTCCCAGCAGCCGCCCCGGCGCGCAAAGTTCGTTCGCCCGCGATCTTCATGTCGCCGTGCAAGCCGGGAGTCTTCCGATGAATTCGATTCCAATGCGCGAGCTGCACCCTGGCGCAGTGCCCGAGATGCTCGCCCTGCTCGGCGTCTGCGTCGATCCGGGGCAGAAGCTGCCCGACATGCCGCTCGCCGAGCGCCGGATCCGGGCCGGCCAGTCGCTGTTCTTCGAAGGTGCCCCTGCGACCTCGATCTACGTCGTGCGCGCCGGCACCTTCAAGGCCTTCCATACGGCGGAAGACGGCTACGAACAGGTCTTCGGATTCGCTCGCCGCGGCGATCTGCTGGGCTGCGATGCCCTGTCCGGCGATTGCCATCTCATGGGCACGGTCGCGCTGGAGGATGCGAGCGTCTACGTCGTCGCGCTGCCCGACTTCTATGCGCTGGCGCAAAGCCTGCCGGCCTTCCATCGCGGCGTGATGCGCGCGGTCAGCGGCGCGATGGTCGACCTGACCCAGCTGGCCGACATGATGGCGGCCGTCGCATCCGAGGTGCGGCTGGCCCGGTTCCTGGTGCATCTGTCGCGGCGGATGTCGACCGGCGGCCAGCCCTCCACGTTCCTGCACCTGCTGATGACGCGCCGGGACATCGGCAGCTACCTCGGCGTTGCCCACGAGACCATCAGCCGTTCGTTCGCGGCGCTGGCCGCCCTGCGGCTGGTGAAGGTGAATCAGCGCGAGGTGGAGATCCTCGATCTCGCCGGATTGCAGGGCTTCGCGCAGGGCACGCGGACGCCGGTCAAGGCGAGCTTCGGCACGGCGGTTGCCGGGCTGCGGCCCGGTCGCGTGCTGGCGCTGGCCGCCTGAACGAGGCACGCCGGGCTCAGGGCTTGGGCTGCGCGGCGTGGGCGAGCGAGAGCTCCGCGATCCAGTCGCGCGCCTGCTGGAATTCGGTCGCCTTGTCGAAATAGGCGAGGGCGCCGGCCTCCAGGTGGGTCTTGCGCATCGAGCTCCAGTTGAACTGGGAAAAGACGACCACCTTGATGCCGGGGTACTGCAGCCTGACCCGCCGCAGCACGTCGAGGCCCCGGTCGTGGCCGCGCAGCCGGACATCGAGCACGATGAGGTCCGGCGGGTTGGCCGCGATCGCGGCCAGGGCCGTCGCGACGTCTTCCGCGCAGCCCACGACCTCGACGTCGGGCGCGCTGGCCAGCAGTGCGCCGAAGCTCTGTTGAATGATCACGGAGTCGTCGACCAGCAGCACTTTCACGTCCGTACCTCGTCCGCGCTTGCCTCATTGACCAAGGCCCCATGTTGGCATCGGATGGCGCCCGGCGAAGTGCGCATGCTCAATGTTTGCGGTCGAAGCGCGAAATTTTCGGCCGCGAACCGACCCCGGCGGGCGTTGGTTTCCAGACATAGGAGAATGTCCAGCGCATCGACTCCCTCATCCGCCGAATGACGAGAGGTCCCATGGCTTCGTGGTTCGAGAACCTGAGCTTGCGCCGCCGGATCGTCCTGTGGACGGGAGCGGTCATGCTCGGCTTCGCGGCAGTGGTGGCATCGATGCTGGCCACCGAGGCGCAACGGATTCGAAACGCCGCGCACGAGAAGGTGCGGATCCTTGCCACGGCATCGGCCGCCGACCTGCAGCGCGTGCTCGACCTGTACCGGTCTGTGCTGGAGCGGCCGTCGGCGAGGCCGCTGGTGCAGGCCATGGAAAGCGGTCGCTGCGATCCCTTCATTGCCGAGTCCCTGCGCTTCGCTCCCGCGTTCCTGGGCTACGTCGTGCGCGACAAGCAGGGCAACACCCTCTGCGCCCACGACGCCGGTCCGCTGCCGAGCTTGCCGGCGGCGGACGCCGCGGGTTTCTCGGCCAGCGACCTGTTCGTCGACGAACGCACCGGCAGGAAGGTCGTGGCGCTGGGCCAGGCGGTTCGCGATCCGCAAGCCGCCCGGGTCGGCCAGCTGGTGATGATCGTGGATCTGCTGGCGCTCAACGAGCAGCTGTTCGCCGGGGTCCCGAAGAACGCGCTGGTCTCGGTGGCCGATCGGACGCGCACCGTGCTGCTGCGATCGGCCGACCCGGCGACATTCATCGGCTCGCGCCCTTCGCCCGGCGATGCCGATCCGGTGGCGGGGGCGCGCGAGGGCAGCTTCAGCGCCCCGGGTCGCGACGGCGTGCCCCGGCTGTTCGCGCTCCTGACCCTGCCGGGCGCCGACTGGCGGGTGGCCGCGGGCCTGCCCGAGGCCGATGTGTTCTCCGGCTACCACGACGCCCTGTGGCGAACCCTGGGCTTCGGCGTCGGGCTCTGCGTGATCCTGTTCGTCCTGGCATGGCGCCTGAGTGCAGGCATCGCCGACCCCATTGCGCGACTGGAGCGGGTCGCGGTGCAGATCGCCGCGGGCCGGCACGCGGTCCGCGCCGAGGTCGACGGTCCGCCGGAGATCAGGGCGGTCGCGCAGCAGATCAACAAGATGCTCGATGCGCGGGCCGTCAGCGAGGCGCGGCTGCGCGGCATCTTCGAGTCGGCGGTCGACGCCATCCTGACGGCCAACGATCGCCAGATCATCGTCGAGGCCAACCCGGCGGCGGCAAGGATGTTCCGCTGTCCGCTCGATGAACTGGTCGGCTCGCCGCTGAGCCGGCTGCTGCCGGAGCGCCTGCGCGAGGACTACGCGAGGGATGTAGCGGCCTTCGCCGCCGACCCGCTCTCCGAGCCCCGGATGGGGCGCCAGCAGGAGCTGGTCGGCTTGCGGGCCGACGGCGTGGAGTTCCCGGTCGAGGGCGCCATCTCCCGGCTGACGATCGCCGGCCATCCGCTTTTCACGGTCATCCTGCGCGATGTCACGGAGCGCAGGCAGGCCGAGGAGGAGCTGCGGGCCGGCGCCTCCAAGCTGCAGGCGGCGCTGTCGAGCATGAGCGACGCGGTGTGCATCTCCGACACCGCGGGGCGGCTGGTCGACTTCAACGACGCCTTCGCGACCTTCCACCGGTTGCCGGACAAAGCGGCCTGTCGGCGCAGCGTCGCGGACTACCCGGACATGCTGGACGTCCGGGCGCCCGACGGCACACCGGTGCCGCTGCGGCAATGGCCGGTCTACCGGGCGCTGCGCGGCGAGACGGCGACCAATGTCGAATACCGGCTGCGCCGCAAGGACACGGGCGACCAGTGGATCGGAAGCTACAGCTTCGCGCCCATCTGCGCCGGCGACGGCGCGATCGTCGGCGCCGTGGTGACGAGCCGGGACGTCACCGCCGTCCGGCAGGTGCAGGAAGAGCTGGAGGAATCGCATGTCGCCATGCAGCGGCTGAGCGCATCGCGGGATCAGGTCCAGGAAGAGGAGCGCAAGCGGATCGCGCGCGAACTGCATGACGACCTGCAGCAGACGCTGGCCGCGATCCGCATGGACCTGCGCGTCATCGGCGAGCGCTTCGGCGCCCGCGAGCCCGACCTGCTGGCGCATGTGGCCCAGGTCGATGGCCTGGCCGAGCGCGTCGTGGCGTCGACGCGGCGCATCGTCAACGACCTGCGTCCGCCGATGCTCGAAGACCTCGGCCTGGTGCCGGCGCTGGAGTTGCTGGTGGCCGAGTTCGGCCAGCGGACTCGCGTCGCCTGCGTGCTCGATGCCCCGGAAGAAGCGTCGGAGGCGTTGCTGGCGACGCCGGCGCTGGCACTCTGCCTGTACCGCGTCGTGCAGGAGGCGCTCAACAATGTCGCCAAGCATGCCCAGGCGAGCGAGGCGCAAGTCCGGATCGCCCTCGAGCCGGCGGTCTCGGTCTCGGTTCGCATCAGCGACAACGGACTGGGGCTGGGCGCGGCGGACCGCCGCAAGCCCGATGCCTTCGGCATCCTCGGCATCCAGGAGCGGGTGCGCATCCATGGCGGGAGCCTGCGCATCGACGCGGCGCCCGGCGGCGGCACCGTGCTGGACGTCCGGATTCCGCTGGCCGGCGCGACGGCTGCAGCGAGCCCCACCCAGCAGACCCTGCAGGACGTGATCGACGCGCTGGCGGGGATCGTGGCGGTGGTCGACCGGCGCGGCGTGATCCGCTTCGTCAACCGCGCCTGGAGCGAATTCGCCGAGCACAACGGCCAGCCCGCCGCGGTCGACATCGGGCCGGGCGCCAACTACCTGGAGGTATGCCGCCGCAGCGCGATCTCCGACGCCTCGGCGCTGCACGTCCTGCGCGGGCTCGACGAAGTGATGCGCGGCAGCCGCAAGGTCTTCACCTGCGAGTACCCCTGTCATTCACCCGATGAGCGGCGATGGTTCCAGATGCACGCCACGCTGATGGCCACCGGAGAAATCCTGGTGGCGCACTTCCTGGTCAGCCGGGAGAGCCACGCTCACCTGGTCATCGGATCGGACGGCACGCGCATGCCCCCGCTGCGATGGTCGGCGGCGCCGCATTGAGGGTTTCGATCGCGAATCCCGCGGCCGCCTTGTAGCGCGCCATGTAGGCCTCGCGCTCGGCGGCCGGGATGATGGCGTCGATGTCGTCGAAGACGCCGCCGCAGCGCTCGTCGACCAGCCCCAGGATGCCGAACGGGCCGGCGCCGCGGTTGCGCAGCACCAGGGCCGAGACGTCGGCGCACAGCTTGTCGTCGTAGGCCCGCAGGGCGGCGGGGCCGACGCCATGCGCCAGCATGGCCGCGCCCAGCACCCGCGCATCGACGATCGCCTGGCTGGCGCCGTTGGAGCCCACGGGGTACATCACGTGCGCGGCATCGCCGAGCAGCGCCACGCGGCCGTCGACCCAGGTCGGCACCGGATCGCGGTCGATCATCGGGTACTCGAAGACTTCCTTGGCGCCGCGCAGCATCGCGGGCACGTCGAGCCATCCGTAGTTCCAGCCTTCGAAGTGGTGGATGAAGTCCTCGAGCCCGACGCGACGGTTCCAGTCGCCCTGGGTCCAGCCCTCGGCGTTGTCGACGGTGATCTCGGCGATCCAGTTGATCGTGGCCAGCCCGGTGGCCGGATCGGGCGGCGAGATCGGGTAGAGCACCACCCGATGGCGCAGCGAGCCGACGCCGACGAAGGACGCGCCGGTGCGCACCGGCACGCCCGGCGTGGTGCCGCGCCACATGATGGCGCCGCCCCACTGGATCGGAGGCTGCGCGGGATGCATCTGCGCCCGCACGGCCGAATGCAGGCCGTCCGCCGCCACCAGCAGGCGGCCTTCGATTTCCTGTCGCCGGCCGTCGGCCGTCTCGACCAGCGCGCTGACGCCGTCGGCATGGTTGCGGTAGCCGGTGACGCGGTGGCCGAGCCGGATGGCGCCGCTGCCGAGCCGATCGAGCGCCGCCCGGTACAGCAGCATTTGCAGCTGGCCGCGATGCACCGAGTACTGCGGCCAGCGGTAGCCCGCGAGCAGGCCGCGCGGCTCGGCATAGATGTCGTTGCCGTTGCGCCCGACCAGCGCCCATTCGCGCGCCTGGATGCCGATGGTGTCGAGCAGCTGGTCGTCGAAGCCGAGGTCGTACAGCTCGCGCACGGCGTTGGGCTGCAGGTTGATGCCGACGCCCAGCGGCTGCAGGTCGGCCACGGCCTCCAGCACGATGCAGGGAACGCCGATCTGGTGCAGCGTGAGGGCGAGCGCGATGCCGCCGATGCCGCCGCCGGCGATCAGCACGGGGCGGGTGTCCGGTGATTCAGTCATGGCGCGGATTGTCGGGGACGCCGGGGCCCGATCCATCGGTGGCAACGCGGGGCCTGACGCTTTTCGCCAATCGATGCGAGCGCTGGCGCCATTGCGGCAGCGGCCCGCGCACCCTAGATTGCACTGCCCATGACCTCTTCAATCCAATCCCATGCAGCCTCCGGCGCACCCCTCGCCGGCGTGCGCGTGCTCGACCTGACCCGGCTGCTGCCCGGACCGCTCGGCGCCATGCACCTGGCCGACCTCGGCGCCGACGTCGTCAAGATCGAGGACACCGGTGCCGGCGACTACGCCAACGACGCGGTGCGCGCGCTGGTCAACCGCAACAAGCGGGCGATCCGCATCGACCTCAAGCATGCCGACGGCGTCGCCACGCTGCTTCGCCTGTGCCGCGAGGCCGACGTGCTGGTCGAAGGCTTCCGGCCCGGCGTGATGCAGCGCCTGGGCGTCGGCTACGAGGCGGTGGCGGCGGTCAACCCGCGCATCGTCTACTGCAGCATCAGCGGCTTCGGCCAGACCGGGCCGCTGCGCGACATGCCGGGGCACGACCTCAACTACGCGGCGCTGGCCGGCGTGGCCGACCAGATCGGCAACGCCGCCGGCCCGGCGCTGTCGAACCTGCCGGTGGCCGACCTGATGGGCGGCACCCTGACGGCGCTGGCGGGGATTCTTGCCGCGCTGTTCGACGCCGCGCGCAGCGGCCGCGGACGGCATGTCGACATCGCCATGGCCGACGGTGTGCTGGCCCATGCGGTGCTGCCGCTGGCCGGCCTGCACCAGCACGGCCAGGTGCCGCTGGCCGGCCAGGGCCCGCTGACGGGTGCGCTCGCCTGCTATGGCTTCTATCGCACGGCCGACGGCCGGCAGGTCGCGGTCGGTGCGCTGGAGCCGAAGTTCTGGGACGACCTGTGCCGCCTCCTGGAACGCCCCGACCTCGTGGCGCTGCATCGCAGCGGCGACCCGGCGACCGAGGCGGCCCTGCGCGCGGAGCTGGCCGCGATCTTCGGCGCCCGGCCGCTCGCCCACTGGCGCAGCCTGTTCCACGACGGCGTTGGTTGCGTGACGCCGGTGCTGCGCATCGACGAAGCCCTGGACCATGCGCACTTCCGCGCGCGCGGCATGCGGGTGGACGATGCGGCGCCAAGCCTGCAATTGGGCTGCCCCGTCAAGATGACCGGCTTCGCGCCGTCCGAGCCGCGGCCGGCGCCGAGCGCCGGCGAACACACCGACGAGATCCTGCGCCAGGCCGGGTTCGACGCCTCGGCGGTGGCCGCGCTGCGCCAGGCCGGCGCCGTTGGCTGAGGGCCGTCCGGGCGGCAGCGGGCGCTGCCTACAATCGGCCGGCCCGCCACCGCCACCTCGATGACGCTCACCCACCACACCATCGCCATCCAGCAGGTCCATGGCATCCTGATGGGGGTGCGGCACCGCGGCCTCGACACCGCCCCGCTGCTGGCACGGGCCGGCATCGCCACCTCGCTGCTCGAGTCGCCGCTGGCGCGCATCTCGCAGCGCCAGTACGCGCTGCTGATCCGCGCCTTGCGACGCGAACTGCGCGACGAACTCTGGGGCCTTCTGAGCCACCCGCTGCCACCCGGCAGCTTCGGCCAGTGCATGCGGCGCCTGGTGCGCTGCGCCACGCTGGGCGAAGCCCTGCGCGAAGGCTTCGCCTGGTATCACCTGCTGCTGAAGGACTTCGTGCCGCGGCTGTCGGTGGTCGACGGCAGCGCCCATGTGCAGTTCGTGCTGCGGCGAGCCTCCGATGCGCGGCTCGACTACGCGATCAAGGCCTTCATGCTGCTCGCCTTCAATGCGTTCTCCTGGCTGGTGGCGCGGCGCATTCCGGTGCTGGCGGTCGACTACACGGCCGAGCACACCATCACCGACATCTCGCGCGTCTACCAGGTGCCCGTGCGCTACGGGATGCCGCACGTGGGCATCTCCTTCGAGGCGCGCTGGCTCGACCTGCCGGTGGTGCAATCGCCGCAGAGCCTGGGCGAATTCCTGGCCGGCTCGCCGGCCAACCTGATCGTGAAGTACCGCGACACCAGCAGCCTCACCGAGCGCATTCGCCGGCTGCTGCGCAAGCGGCTCGGCGACGAGTTGCCGTCGCTCGAGGAAGTGGGAGAGGCGCTGGCGGTGACGCCGCAGACGCTGCGCCGCCGGCTGCGCGACGAGGGCCGCGGCTTCCAGCAGATCAAGGACGAGCTGCGCCGCGATGCCGCGATCGAATTCCTGCTGCACACGCCGCTGCCCCTGCTGGACATCGCCAACCGGGTCGGCTTCTCGGAAGCCAGCACCTTCCATCGCGCCTTCAAGCAGTGGACCGGCGTGGCCCCGGGCGAGTACCGCCTGGTGCACGGCGCCGAGCGCTGAACCCCGAAGCGCCGGGCTGAGCGGATCCGCCAAGCCCTTTGGCGCTTCCCGCCATTCGTCCAGCGGGCGTCGCGGCCTAAGCTGTGGCGCATGTACCTGACCCAAGGCCTGCATCGCGCGCTCCAGCGCAATCCCGACAAGACGGCGCTGACGCACGTCGACGAGACCGGCACGCGCCGCCACACGCATGCGCAGCTGGCGGACGGCATCGCGCGGCAGGCGGCCGCGCTGGCCCGGCGCGGCATCGCGCGCGGCGATCGCGTCGCGCTGCTCTCGCCCAACAGCGACCGGCTGGTGCGCGCCATGCTTGCCTGCTGGTGGCTCGGTGCCATCGCCTGTCCGCTCAACATCCGCTGGAGCACGCCCGAGCTGGCCTTCGCGCTGGACGACAGCGAAGCCTCGCTGCTGCTGGTCGACGAATCGTTCGCGGCGCTGGTGCCGGAAGGAGCGCCCGCCACGCTGCAACTCGCCGCGTTCGAGCAGGAGTGCGCGAGCCTGGCTGCGCTGCCCGACACGCGCACCGGCGGCGACGCGCTCGCGGCCATCCTCTACACGGGCGGCACCACGGGCCGCTCGAAGGGCGTGATGCTGAGCCACGCGAACTTCTGGTCCGCATCGATGACGCGCGGCGCCGAACTCAACAACGCGCCGGACTCGGTATCGCTGCTGGTGGCGCCGCTGTTCCACGTCGCCGGACTCGGCCGCCTCGTGGGGCAATCGATCGTCGGCGGCAGCTGCGTGACGATGTCGCAGTTCCGGCCCGGCTCGGTGATCGAGGCGATCGCGGCCCACGGCATCAGCGACATCATGGTCGTGCCGAGCATGCTGCAGTCGCTGCTCGACGATCCGGCGTTCACGCCCGAGCGCGTGAAGAGCCTGGACCGCATCGCCTTCGGCGCCGCGCCCATGCCGCCGGACCTGCTCGATCGCGCGCTCGCCGCCTGGGCGCATGCCGAGTTCTTCCAGGCCTACGGGCTCACCGAGACAGCTGGCGCCGTGTGCATCAACCTGCCGTCGAACCACCGACCCGGGGCGCACATGCAGGGCCGGCTGAACTCGGTGGGCCGCGCGGGGCTGGGCGCGGAGATCATCGTCGCCGACGAGAGCGGCCGCGAACTGCCGCGAGGTGAAGTGGGCGAGGTGCTCGCGCGCGGGCCGATGCTGATGCAGGGCTACTGGCGCAATCCCGAAGCCACGGCGGCGGCCTTTCGCGATGGCTGGTTCCGCACCGGCGACGCGGGCCGCATGCTGCCCGACGGCCACCTGTTCATCGTCGACCGGCTCAAGGACATGATCATCAGCGGCGGCGAGAACGTCTATTGCGCCGAGGTGGAGGCCGCGCTGCGCAGCCATCCGCAAGTCGCGAACGCGGCCGTGATCGGCGTGCCGGACCTGCGCTGGGGCGAGGCGGTGCATGCGGTCGTGGTGAGGGGCGGCGACGCCTCGGTCACGGTCGACGAGCTGCGCGCCTGGTGCCGCGAGCGCCTGGCGGGCTACAAGTGTCCGCGCGGCATCAGCTTCGTGCCCGAGCTCCCGATGTCGGCCGCCGGCAAGGTGCTCAAGAACCTGCTGCGCGACCGGGTGCGTGCATGAAGCCGGCGGCGGCCGACGAGCGGCGCAACGTGTTCGGCCGGGTGCCCTTCATGCGGCTCCTGGGCGCGCGCCGCGAGTTCTCCGCAGCGGGACGCGCCCGCCTCGTGATCGACGAGCGGGCCGAACTCGGCAATGTCATCGGCGCGCTGCACGGCGGCGTGGTGGTCACGCTGCTCGACGTCGTGATGGCCAGCGCGGCCGTGTCGCTGTTCGACTTCGAGCGCACCGCCGTCACGCTCAACCTCAACACCAGCTTCCTGCAGCCGGGTCGCGGCGCGCTCACCGCGGATGGCGAGGTGCTGCGGCACGACGACAGCGTCGCCTGGTGCTGCGCCCGCGTCACCGATGCGGGTGGGAGCGTCGTCGCGCAGGCGCAGGGCTCTTTCCGCTACCTGCCGCTGCCGCCGGCCGACTGAACATTCATCGAAGACCAAGGAGACAGCCATGAACCCATCCTTCCGAACCCTGCGGCGGCGCGCCGCCATCGGCGTGCTGCTCGCGTTCGGCGCCGCGGCCGCGTCGGGCCCCGCCCTCGCGGCCGAGCCGTTCCCGTCGAAGCCGATCACGCTGGTGATGCCGTTCCCGCCGGGCGGCTCCTTCGACCCGATCTTCCGCACGCTGGCCGAAGCGGCCTCGCGCGAGCTGGGCCAGCCGATCGTGCTGATGCACAAGCCCGGCGCGGGCGGCATCAACGGACCGGGCACGGTGGCGCAGATGAGCGAGGCCGACGGCTACACGCTCGCCGTGATGCACAACTCCGTGATCCGCGCGCCGCTGATCCAGAAGGTCAGCTGGGACCCGTTGCGCGATTTCACCTACCTGGCGGGCCTGTTCGGCATGGCCACGGGCGTCGCCGTGGCCACCGACGCGCCCTGGAAGACGCTGGACGAGCTGCTCGCCGAGGCGAAGAAGCGTCCCGGCGCGCTGAGCTGGGGCACCGTGGGCGCGACCAGCATCAACCGCATCTACGGCGAACGGCTCGCGCGCCTGAACGGCACCACCTTCAACATGGTGCCGTTCAAGGGCGGCAGCGAAGCCTTCACGGCGCTGATCGGCCACCACCTCGACGTCTACGGCGACCCCGGCTTCGGCGCCCAGGTGCAGGGCGGCAAGGTGCGGCTGCTCGCGACCTTCACCGCCGAGCGCCTGAGGCGCTACCCCGAGGTCCCGACGGTGAAGGAGCTGGGCCACGATCTGGTGATCGAATCGCCGGTCGGGCTCGTCGCGCCGAAGAACCTCGACCCGAAGGTCGGCGCGCGCCTCGCCGCCGCCTTCCGCAAGGCAGCGGCCGACCCCGCCTACCTGAACCAGCTCGACCAGTTCGACATGCAGGCCAAGTGGATCGACGGCAGCGCCTACACGGCCTATGCCAAGGCGCAGTTCGAGCGCGACGCGAAGATGCTGGCCGAGCTCGGCTTCAAGCCGGAGTGAAGACCATGGACTTCTCCGCCTTCGACTTCAAGGGCCGCCACGTGTTCGTGGCGGGTGGCTCCAGCGGCATCAACTTCGGCATCGCGCAGGCCTTTGCCCGCGCCGGCGCGCGCATCTCGGTGCTGAGCCGGTCGCCCGACAAGGTGGCGACAGCGGCGCAGCAGCTCGCAGCGCTGGGCACCGAGGCGCTGGGCATTCCCGCGGACGTGCGCCAGCCCGCGGCGCTCGAGGCGGCTTTCGCGCAGGCCGCGCAGCGCTTCGGAGCGATCGACGTGCTGGTCTCGGGCGCGGCGGGCAACTTCCTCGCCAGTGCACTCGACATGTCGCCCAATGCCTTCAAGACGGTGGTCGACATCGACCTGCTGGGCAGCTTCAACGTCGCCCGGCTGGCCCATGCGCACCTGCGCCAGCCCGGCGCCTGCGTGATCCAGATCTCGGCCGGACAGGCCTTCATCCCGACGCCCTACCAGGCGCATGTCTGTGCCGCCAAGGCGGGCGTCGACATGCTGACGCGGGTGCTGGCGCTGGAGTGGGGGCCGCAGGGCATCCGCATCAACTCGATCGTTCCCGGACCGATCGCCGACACCGAGGGGCTGAAGCGGCTCGCGCCCACCGACCAGACGATGAAGGCGATGGCCGAGCGGGTGCCGCTCAAGCGGCTGGGTCGCATCGAGGACATCAGCCGCATGGCGATGCTGCTGGCCAGCGACTGGGGCTCGTACATCACCGGCGCCGTGATTCCCGTCGATGGCGGCCTGGGCCTGACCGGACCGCGCGACTTCACGGCGGCAGCGGCCGCATCGCAGCGGGAGAAGGCATGAGCCGGCACCTCGCCACGGCGCCGGAGACGAGGCCGCGCAGCGGGCCGCAGCGCCACGTTCCGTTCTCGGAACACCTGGGCCTGAGGGTGGAGCGTGCCGAAGGCGGCGAATCCACCGTGTCGGTGGAACTGCGCCCCGAGCTGCTGAACAACCACGACAGCGGCCATGGCGGCGTGCTCATGACCCTGCTCGACAGCGCGATGGCGCATGCCGCGCTGTCGCGCGTCGCCTATGCGCGAGAGGTGGTCACGGTCGACATGCACATCGCCTTCATGCGGCCCGCCAGCGGGCGGCTGCAGGCCGCGGGCAGGGCCACCGGCGGCGGCCGCTCGGTGTGCTTCTGCGAAGCCACAGTCACCGACCAAGGCGGCGAGGTGGCGGCGCGTGCGATGGGCACCTTCCGCTACCGCGACCCCGCGTGAACGTTTCGGCCAATCGTTTTGGCCCGATCCGCGATTGTCCGGGCCGGTGCATCGCCCGAGACTTGCCTTCATCGTCCTCAGTCCCCCAGGAGCTTCCATGACGCGTATGCAGCGCCCCGTCCACGTGGTCGGCGTGGGCATGATCCCCTTCACCAAGCCCGGCGCCAGCGATCCGTACACCGTGATGGGCGCGCGCGCCGCACGGCTCGCGCTCGATGATGCCGGCGTCGACTATTCGCTCGTCCAGCAAGCCTACGTGGGCTATGTCTACGGCGACTCCACGGCCGGCCAGGCGGCCATCTACGGCGTCGGCCTGACCGGCATCCCGGTCTTCAACCTCAACAACAACTGCTCCACCGGCTCGAGCGCGCTGTTCCTCGCACGCCAGGCGGTCGAGAGCGGGATGGCCGAATGCGCGATCGCGCTCGGCTTCGAGCAGATGCAGCCCGGCGCGCTCAAGGGCGCCTACGACGACCGGCCGTCGCCGATGGCCCGCTTCGCCGAGGTGATGACCGAGAAGCAGGGCTTCGTGCCCGACGCGCCGCGAGCGGCGCAGTTCTTCGGCGGCGCCGGCCGCGACTACATGGCGCAGTACGGCATCCGCCGCGACACCTTCGGCCGCATCTCGGTCAAGGCGCGCCAGCATGCGGCGCGCAACCCGCTCGCGGTGTTCCGCCAGACGCTGACGCTCGACGAGGTGATGGCCTCGGCGCCGGTGTTCGACCCGCTCACGCGTTTCCAGTGCTGTCCGCCCACCTGCGGCGCCGCCGCCGCGATCGTCTGCTCGGCCGAGTTCGCGAAGAAGCACGGCCTCGACATGCGGGTGGTGATCGCGGCCCAGGCGATGGCGACCGACACGGCCTCGACCTTCGAGAGCAAGGACATGCGCAAGGTGGTGGGCTACGACATGACGGCCGCGGCAGCGCTTCAGGTGTACGAGGCCGCCGGCATCGGCCCCGAGGAACTCGACGTGGTGGAACTGCACGACTGCTTCACCGCCAACGAGCTGATCACCTACGAGGCGCTGGGCCTGACGCCCGAGGGCACGGCCGAACGCTTCATCGTCGAGGGCGATAACACCTACGGCGGCCGGGTCGTGACCAATCCCTCGGGCGGCCTGCTGTCCAAGGGCCATCCGCTCGGCGCCACCGGACTCGCCCAATGCGCGGAACTGGTGTGGCAGCTGCGCGGCCAGGCCGAGCAGCGCCAGGTGGAAGGCGCGCGGCTCGCGCTGCAGCACAACCTGGGGCTCGGCGGCGCCTGCGTCGTCACGCTCTACCAGGCGGCCTGAAGGCGATGATCGACCGCCGCCACATCGGCCACACGCTGCCGCCGTTCCAGGTGGAAGTCGAAAAGGGCCGCCTGCGCTTCTTCGCCAAGGCCACCGGCCAGACCGACCCGGTCTACATCGACGAGGCGGCCGCCCGCGCCGCCGGACATCCGGCCCTGCCGGTGCCGCCGACCTTCCTGTTCTGCCTCGAGATGGAGGCGCCGAACCCCGCCGCGATCCGCGAACTGCTGGGCATGGACTACCGCAGCCTGCTGCACGGAGAGCAGGGCTTCAGCTACCACGCGATGGCCTATGCCGGCGACAGGCTGAGCTACCAGCAGCGCATCGAGGACATCTACGACAAGAAGAACGGCGCGCTGGAGTTCGTGGTGCGCAAGACCCGCGTGACCAACCAGCGCGAAGAACTGGTGGCCGAACTGCGCTGCGTGACCGTGGTGCGCCACCGCTGAGACCGAATCCATGAGCACCACCACACTTCCCGCCTGGGATGCCCTGCAGCCGGGCGACATGCTCCCGGCGCTCGAACTGCCGGAGATCAGCCGGCTCGCGCTCGCGCTCTACTGCGGCGCCTCGGGCGACCACAACCCGATCCACGTCGACACCGACTTCGCGCGCTCCGCGGGCCTGCCCGATGTGTTCGCGCACGGCATGCTGTCGGCCGCATGGCTGGGCCGGCTCGTCACCCAGTGGGTGCCGCAATCCGCCATACGTTCGCTGGACCTGCGCTTCGCCGCCATCACGCATGTGGGCGAACGCATCACCTGCACCGGCAGGATCGTCGAGAAGCTCGAACACGAAGGCCGACGCTGCGTGAAGCTGCATGTCGCCACAGCCAACCGTGAAGGCATCACCAGGCTGACGGGCGAGGCGCTCGTCGCATGGAACTGAACAAAGGAAAGACATGAACCGCAAACTCGAAGGCAAGGTCGCCATCGTCTCCGGCTCCGGCCGTGGCATCGGGCGCGAGATCGCGCTCAAGCTGGCCAGCGATGGCGCCCGCGTGGTCATCAACGACCTCGATGCCGATCCGGCCGCGCAGACGGTCGCCGAAATTGTGGCGGCGGGCGGCAGCGCCATCGCCTGCGCCGGCAGCGTGACCGACGCCGGCTTCGCCGACCGCTTCGTGGGCACGGCCGTCGAGAGCTACGGCGGCCTCGACATCATCGTCAACAACGCCGGCTACACCTGGGACAACGTGGTGCAGAAGATGAGCGACGAGCAGTGGGAGGCCATGCTGGCCGTGCACCTGACCGCGCCCTTCAGGATCCTGCGCGCGGCCTCGGGCTTCATCCGCGATGCTGCCCGGCGCGAGGCCGACGAGGGACGGGAGGTGTTCCGCAAGGTGGTCAACATCTCGTCCACCTCCGGCGTGTACGGCAACGCGGGGCAGGCCAACTACGCGGCCGCCAAGGCCGGCATCAACGGCCTGACCAAGGCGATGGCCAAGGAATGGGGCCGCTACAAGGTCAATGTCAACAGCGTCGCCTTCGGCCTGATCAAGACCCGGCTGACCGAGGCGGATGCCGCCGCGGGCGCCAGCATCGACATCGAGGGCCGGCAGATCAAGGTCGGCGTCAACCCGCAGATCCTCAAGAACGCCGAGGCCCTGATCCCGCTGGGCCGCGGCGGCACGACCCAGGAGGCGGCGGGGGCGGTCTACATGTTCTGCATCCCGGAATCGAACTACGTCAGCGGGCAGGTGCTGGTCTGCGGGGGTGGTCGGCCGTGAATGCGACCCGCGCCTGGATGACGCCCGAGCTCGAGATGCTGCGCGACAGCGCGCGCCGCTTCTTCGAGCGCGAGTGCGTTCCCAACGAGACGCGCTGGCGCGCCCAGCACCACGCGGACCGCGACATCTGGACCCAGGCCGGCGCGGCCGGCCTGCTGTGCGCCAGCATCCCCGAGGAATACGGTGGTGGCGGCGGCAGCTTCCTGCACGAGGCCGTGATCTGCGAGGAACAGATGCGCGCCATGGCACAGGGCTTCAGCAACAACGTGCACAGCGGCATCGTGGCCCACTACCTGCTGGCCTACGGAACCGACGCGCAGAGGCGCCGCTGGCTGCCGCGCATGGCCAGCGGCGAACTGGTGGCGGCGATCGCGATGACCGAGCCCGGCGCCGGCACCGACCTGCAGCGCATCAAGACGCAGGCGCGGCGCGACGGCGACCACTGGCGCATCACGGGCAACAAGACCTTCATCACCAACGGCATGCATGCCGGGCTGGTCTGCGTCGCGGCCAGGACGGATGCGGCGGGCGGATCGAAGGGCATCTCGCTGCTGATGGTCGAGACCGAGGGCACGCCGGGCTTCCGGCGCGGCCCGCTGCTCGACAAGATGGGCCAGAAGACGCTGGACACCACCGAGCTGTTCTTCGACGACGTGCACGTCGGTGCCGACAACCTGCTCGGCGGCGAACCGGGACGCGGCTTCGCGCAGCTCATGCAGCAGCTGCCGCGCGAGCGCATGCTGATCGCGGTCGGCGCGGTCGCGACCATGCAGCGCGCGATCGCCGAGACCGTGGCCTACGTGCGCGACCGGCAGGTGTTCGGCGAGCCGCTGCTCAAGATGCAGAACACCCGCTTCAAGCTGGCGGAGTGCGAGACGCAGTCGCAGGTGGCGCGCGCCTTCGTCGACGACTGCATCGCGCGCCTGATGGCCGGCCAGCTCGACGTGCCGACCGCGGCGATGGCCAAGTGGTGGACCACCGACACCTGCTGCCGCATCGTCGACGAGTGCCTGCAGCTGTACGGCGGCTACGGCTTCATGAACGAGTACCCGATCGCGCGGCTCTATGCCGATGTGCGCGTCGGCCGCATCTACGGCGGAGCCAACGAGGTGATGAAGGAGATCATCGCCCGGGCGCTGGAGCGGCAAGAGTGAGCGCCGCCCGGCCGCCGCACTTTCGCTTCTGGCCCAAGGGCGTGGCGCGCGAGCTGCGCGTGCCGCGCGCGACCCTGCCCGAATACCTGGACACGGCGGCACGCCGCTTCCCCGACAAGCCGGCGATCGTCTACTGCGGCGCGACCACCACCTATGCCGAGCTGCGCCGCCGCGTCGACGCTCTGGCCGCATACCTGCAGCAGCGGCTGGGCGTCGCGCCGGGCGACCGCGTGCTGCTCGCGAGCCAGAACTGCCCGCAGTTCGTCGTCGCCTTCCATGCCGTCCTGCGTGCCGGTGCCGTGGTGGTGCCGGTGAACCCCATGAGCAAGGCCGCGGAGGTGCGCCACTACGCGCTCGACAGCGGCGCCCGCGTCGCCATTGCGGCGCAGGACCTGCTGCCCGCCCTGGCGCTCGGCGACCGCGAAGGCGAGCTGCGCCAGGTCGTCGTCCATGCCTACTCGGATGCCATCGGCTCGCCGTCGGCCGAGGATGCATGGCCCGACTGGGTCACTGCGCCGCGCGCAGGCCTTGGGCAGGCGTCGCTGCACGGCTTCGAGCAGGCGATCGCGCTGGCACTCGCCCCGGCGGTACAGCCGCTGTCGCCCGACGACCTGGCGGTGCTGCCCTACACCTCCGGCACCACGGGCCATCCCAAGGGCTGCATGCACACGCATGCGACGCTGCTGGCCTCGCTGGCCTCCTCGGCGGTCTGGAAGCAGCTGCACGTCGAAACCGTGACGCTGGCGGTCGCGCCGCTCTTTCACATGCTGGGCCTGCAGAACGGCATGAACCTGCCGATCTTCCTTGGCGCCACGGCCGTCATGATGCCGCGCTGGGATGCGGCGCTGGCGGCGCGGCTGATCGAGCGCCATGCGGTCAGCGCCTGGTCGGCGCCGCCGGCGATGGTGATCGACCTGTTCTCGCATGCCGAGGCGCAACGCCGCGACCTGTCGAGCCTGGCCCTGCTGTCGGGCGGCGGCGCCGCGATGCCCGAAGCGGTCTCGGCGATGCTGTCGGAGCGCTACGGCCTGGCCTACAACGAGGGCTATGGCCTGACCGAGACTGCCTCCTTCCTGCATGCCAACCCGCTCGCGCGCGGCAAGCGCCAGTGCCTGGGCATGCCGACGCAGGGGGTCGATTCACGCATCGTCGACCCGGTCAGCCTCGAGCCGCTGCCGCCCGGCGAAACGGGCGAACTCGTCACGCGTGGAGCCCAGCTCATGAAGGGCTACTGGCGCAATCCGCAGGCCGATCGCGAGGCCTTCGTCGAGATCGGCGGCCTGCGCTTCTTCCGCACCGGCGACCTCGCCTCGATGGACGAGGACGGCTACTTCTTCCTGCGCGACCGCCTCAAGCGGATGATCAACGCCTCCGGCTACAAGGTCTGGCCGACCGAAGTCGAGAACGCGATGTACGAGCATCCGGCGATCCACGAGGCCTGCGTGATCGCGGTGCCCGACGGCAAGCGCGGCGAGAGCGTCAAGGCGCTGGTGGTGCTGAAGCCGCAGCAGCGCGGGCGTGTGGCCGAACAGGACATCGTGGCCTGGTGCCGCGAGCGCATGGCGGTCTACAAGGCGCCGCGCGTGGTCGAGTTCCTCGACAGCCTGCCGAAGTCCGGCACCGGAAAGATCCTCTGGCGCGAGTTGCAGGACGCGCATCGCGCCGCCGCCACGGAACCACATCCATGAACCCATTCACGACGCTGCGCTTCGAGCGCCATGGCGGCACCGCCGTGCTGACGCTGGACACGCCAGCCAACCGCAACGCCTTCACCGCCGCCTTGCGCGACGAGCTGGCGCAGGCCATCGCGCAGGTGCGCGGCGACGCCGGGGTGCGCGCCCTGGTGCTGACCGGCGCCAACGGCCAGTTCTGTTCCGGCGGCGACCTGCGCGGCATCGCCGACGCCGCGCTCGACAACGCCGGCTGGCGTGCCCGCATGCAGAGCACGCAGCGCTGGTTCAGCGACCTGATCCTGATGGACAAGCCGGTGATCGCGGCGGTCGATGGCGCTGCCTACGGGGCCGGCTTCAGCCTTGCGCTGGCGGCCGACTTCGTGCTCGCGACGCCGCGCGCCCGCTTCTGCATGTCCTTCCTCAAGCTGGGGCTGGTGCCGGACTGCGGTGCCTTCTACCTGCTGCCGCGCGTGGTCGGCGCCCAGCGCGCGCGCGAGCTGATGCTGTCGGCGCGCGAGGTCGGTGCCGTCGAGGCCCGCGAGCTGGGCATCGCGATGGAACTGCACGAGGCCGGCGGGCTGATGCCGCGCGCGCTGGCGCTGGCCGAGAGCTTCGCGGGTGCGTCGCCGCTGGCCGTGAGCCTGGTCAAGCGCGCCACCGGCGATGCCGGTGCGCTGGCCGGACTGCTGGATGCCGAGGCCAACGCGCAGGCGCTGGCCTTCGGCAGCGCCGAGCACCGTGACGCCGTGCAGCGTTTTCTGGACAAGCAGCCGCTGCCGTTCCAGTGGCCCGCGAACAAGGAGCAGGCAGCATGAGCAGCAATCCCGCTGAGGCCGCCATCGGCGTGCAGGCCTTCCACCAGCGCGAGCTCGACGCCGCCCGGTTCCTGATCCAGCGCTGCGCCGATTGCAGTCGCCACGTGTACTACCCGCGCGAGAGCTGCCCGCATTGCGGCGGCACGGCGCTCGAATGGGTCGCGCCCGCCGGATTCGGCACCGTGCATGCCGTGACCACGATGCGGCGCAAGCCCGCCGAAGGCGGCGATCTCAACCTCAGCCTGGTCGAGCTCGACGAGGGCGTGCGGCTCATGAGCCGGGTCGAGAATCTCGCGCCCGACGCGGTGCGCATCGGCCAGCGCGTCAAGGCCCGGGTGCAGTCGCAGGACGGCCGCGGCCTGGTGCTGTTCGACGCCGTCGACGGAGCCGCCGAATGAACGCCGGACTGAAGACATTGCGCGGCAGCGCCGCCATCGCGGGCGTCGCCACCTTCGGCTGCGGCGAGGCGCCCGGCTTCACCGACATGGAGCTGCTGGCGCGTTCGGCCCGCGCGGCCGTGGCGGATGCCGGCCTGGCGATGAAGGACATCGACGGGTTGTGCACCGCGAGCGCATCGGCCGCGATGTGGACCCTGCCGGTGGTCGAGTACCTGGGCCTGAACCCGCGCTACATCGACGGCACGATGCTGGGCGGCAGCAGCTTCATCGCGCACCTGCTGCCGGCCATGCAGGCGATCCGCTCGGGGCAGTGCGGCGCGGTGCTGGTCTGCTACGGCAGCGCGCAGCGCAGCGCCGCCTTCGGCCGGCGCGAGATCGTGGCGGCGCGCCGCTTCCTCGATCCGCAGCCCTACGAGCATCCCTACGAGCCGATGCTGCCGGTGTCGGCCTATGCGCTGGCCGCCTCGCGCCACATGCACGAGTTCGGCACCACGCGCGAGCAGCTGGCCGAGGTCGCGGTGGCGGCGCGCGCCTGGGCCCGGCTCAACCCCGAAGCCTTCATGCGCGAGCCGCTGACGCGCGAGGACGTGCTGGCCGCCCGCATGGTCTCCGATCCGCTGACCGCGCGCGACTGCTGCCTGGTCACGGACGGCGGCGGCGCCTATGTGCTGGTGAGCGCCGAGCGCGCGCGGGACCTGCCGCGGAAGCCGGTCTACGTGCTCGGCAACGCCACGGCGGTGTGGAACCGGCAGATCTCGTCGATGTCGGATCTCACGGTCACCGCGGCCAGCCAGTCGGGCCGCGAGGCCTTCGCGATGGCGGGGCTGGCGCCGGCGGACATGGGTGTCGTGCAGCTGTACGACGCCTTCACGATCAACACCCTGCTGTTTCTCGAAGACCTCGGCTTCTGCCCCAAGGGCGAGGCCGGCCGCTTCGTGGCCGACGGCGCCATCGCGCCCGGCGGCAGGCTGCCGGTGAACACCAATGGCGGTGGCCTGTCCTGCGTGCACCCGGGCATGTACGGCATCTTCGCGCTGATCGAAGCGGTGCGGCAACTGCGCGGCGAGGCCGGCGAGCGGCAGGTCGAGGGCGTGCGCACCGCGCTCGCGCACGGCAACGGCGGCATGCTGTCGAGCCAGGCCACCGCGATCCTCGGCACCGCCGAAGCACTTTGAATTCCGCATGAACGACGTCGCCAAGAAGCGATGCGTTGATTTCTTTCAGCAACCTTCCTGAGGAGACAAGCCCGTGAAGACATCGATGATCCGCAGACTCTGTCTGGTGGCCGGACTGGCCAGCCTGCTGGCCGTTCCGGCGCTGGCGCAAACGAGCTACCCCAGCCAGCCGCTGAAGCTGATCGTGCCGTACCCGGCCGGCGGTGCCACCGACACGCTGGCGCGCACGGTGGCGCAGAAGCTGCAGGAATCCTGGGGGCAGGCGGCGATGGTGGAGAACCGGCCCGGCGCCGGCGGCACCATCGGCAACCAGGCCGTCGTGAAGGCGCCGCCCGACGGCTACACGGTGCTGATCGGCATCACGGCGCTGATCCAGCAGCCCTCGCTCATGGACAAGCTGCCCTACGACCCGCTGAAGGACCTCGCTCCGGTCACGATGATCGCGCGCAGCCCGAGCCTGCTCGCGGTGCCGCTCGATTCGCCGGCCAAGACCCTGAAGGACTTCATCGCGATGGTGAAGGCCAGCCCCGGCAAGTACAACTTCGGCAGCTACGGCGCCGGCACCTCGGCCCACATCCAGGGTGCGCTGCTGAACATGCAGGCCGGCATCGACCTGGTGCACGTGCCCTTCCAGGGCGCTGCGCCGCTGGTCACCAACCTGGTCGGCGGCCAGCTGGCCTCGGCCTTCATCGACAGCGCCAGCGCCCGGCCGCACCTGAAGTCGATGCGGCCCCTGGCCGTGACCGGCACGCAGCGCATGCCGGGGCTGCCGGATGTGCCGACCTTCGTCGAGCTTGGCTACCACTCCTTCGATCCCTACGGCTGGTTCGGCGTGTTCCTGCCGGCCGGGACCCCCGCGCCGGTGGTGCAGAAGCTGTCGGAGGAGATCAACCGGATCCTGCGCCTGCCCGATGTGACGGCCAAGATCGAGGCGCTGGGCCTGCAGGTCGGGGGCGGCAAGCCCGAGGAGTTCCAGAAGGTGCTGCGCGCGGACGCCGCGATCTACGCCAAGATCATCAAGGACGCCAACATCACGCTGGCGCAGTGAGGGCAGGGCGCGGCTGCTACTGCGCTGGCGCGAAGGCTTCGCTGATCTCCCGCGTGATCCGCAGGAAGCGGTCGACGTCCGCCACGGAGTTGCAGTGCAGCGGCGACACGCGCACGGCACCTTCGAGGCCGAAGGAGTCGAGCATGCGCTTGGAGTAGAGGCTGGTGGCGACTCTCTCGTAGACGATGACGCCGCGCTTCTCGTACTCGCGCACCGCTTGCGCATGCTCCAGGTTGGCGATGCCGATGGCCAGGATCAGGTCCCGCTTGCTCAGGTCTTCGTAGTCCAGGAAGACCTCGACCCCCGCCATCCTGCGCAGGCCTGGATGGCCTTCGCTGCCGTCGAGCATGTGCGACAGCAGTGCGCGCTCGTGCAGTTCGATCGCCTGGATGCCGGCGGCGAAGAGCGTGCGGCGATCTTCGCTGCGGGTGAAATGCCCGCCGACCCAGCAGACGTAGTTCACGATCTCGCTGACGACGGCGAACTGCCAGGTGGCGGCGCTCCCGAGGTCCCAGAAATCCTTCTTCTTGCCGGCCAGCTTGTGGTGCGGCAGCACCGAGGCCCGCTCCGACAGCCAGCACATGCCCGAGCCGCGGCAGCCGAAGAACTTGTACGGTGCAATGTTGATGCCGTCGACCGGCGTCTTCTGCAGGTCGATCAGGCCGTGGGGCGCGTGCTGCACGGCATCGACCACGATGTAGAGCCCGGGCTTGATGCGGCGGGCCTCTTCGACGATGCGCTGGATGTCGAGCTTGGCCCCCGAGATGTTGGAGGCGTAGATCACGCTCAGCAGCGCGGTGTCCTGGTCGATCAGGCCGAGGATCTGCTCGACGTCGACGCCGCCCGTGACCGGGTTCGACTTCGCGACCCGCAGCTCCTTGCCGAGCCGTTCGGCATACAGGGACATGGCATCGAAGGACGACGGATGCTCGAGCGCGGTCGTGACCATGTTGCTGCCGGCCACGTTCTCGGCGATCGCGCGGACCATGTCGAACATGCCGCCCGAGGCGGTCAGCGCGGCGTACACGCTGCCGCCCCGGGCATTGAGGATCACGCGGACGTCGTCGGTGCCCCGGGTCTGCACCTCCTGCAGGAACAGCGCCAGCTCGTGGATGCGCTCCGGGTTGTCGGGCAGCGCGTCGATGCGGGCGAACTGTTCCGAGGCGGCCTTGAGCCGGAACGAGCCGCCGGCATTGTCGAAATAGAGCCTCTCGCGGCCATTCATGTCGTGGTCGACGTAGTGGAAGCGACTCTTGATCTCGCGCATCAAGGCTTCGGGAAACAGCACACCCTTGTCGGTGTTCATCGGATGGTTCCAGTCAAGGCTAGTGGGAAGTCTCGATTTTCCAAGGCAGGAGACATGTGCAAAAGCGATATTTTTGGATAGGATTCAATGAGAAAAAGTGTTGTTTGACCCCGCCCGGATGCATTGACCATGATGACCTTCAAGCAGCTCGAAGCCTTGTACTGGATCGGCCAGCTCGGCAGCTTCGCGCTGGCGGCGAACAAGCTGCACACCTCCCAGTCGGCAGTGTCCAAGCGGGTGCACGAGCTCGAGATGGTCTTCGACACCGAGCTCTTCGACCGCACCCAGCGCAGCGCGCGCCTCACCGACAAGGGCGAGGAGATGTTCATGCTGGCCAAGGCCCTGCTCGAACAGCGCGATGCGGCGATCGAGCAGTTCAGCCGGGTCGACGTCATCGAGCGCCGGGTGCGCATCGGCATCACCGAACTGACCGCGATGACCTGGTTCCCTCGCTGGGTGGAGCTGATCAGCGACCACTACCCCAAGGTGTCGCTCGAGCCCGATGTGGACAGCAGCGTCAACCTGCGCGAAAAGGTGCTGGCCGACGAACTCGACCTGATCGTCGTGCCCGACGCCTTCGCCGACACCCGCATCCCGAGCAAGGCGGTCGGCCAGGTCGAGAGCGCGTGGATGTGCAAGCCGGGCTTCATGCCGGCGGATGGCCCGGTGCGGCTGCACGAGCTGGCGGCGCAGCGCCTGCTGATCCAGGGCAGCAAGTCCGGCACCGGGCTGCTCTACGACAGCTGGATGAAGGAGCTGGGCATCCAGCCCGCGAACGCGATCGTGGTCCACAACCTCGTCGCCCTGATCGGCTTGACCCTCTCGGGACTCGGCGTCAGCTACCTTCCCAAGCGGGCGGTCAGCCAGATGATCGACGCCGGGACGCTGATCGCGCTCGATGTGGCGCCGGCGCTGCCGTCGGTCACCTACGTCGCGATGTACAAGGGCGAGCACCGCAGCGCCCTCTTGGCGTCGATCATCATGCTGGCGCAGGAGTGCTGCGACTTCGACCGGATGTTCCAGGCCAGTCGCGAGCCGGGCGGGGATCGGCGCTGAGTGCGCGCCCCCGAGTCGGCTCAGACGCCCTTGTTGTTCGGATTCTTGTAGAGGTCCTTCAACGGCTCGGTCATCGGGAAGTTCAGGTTCGCGTTCGCCGGGGGAATGGGCTTGGTGAACCACTTCGCGTAGATCGGCTCGATCGCGCCCGACTTGAACAGGTCGGTCACGGTCTTGTCGACCAGCTCCTTGAACTGCGGGTCGTCCTTGCGGTACATGATCCCGTAGGGCTCCTGGCGCAGCGATTCGCCGGTGAGGATCTTGAACTCGCCCGGCGTGGGTGCGGTCGCGATCAGGCCCGCGAGCTGGATGTCGTCGAGGATGTAGGCTACCGTGCGATCCGACGCCATCAGCAGGAAGCCGTCGGCCGTGTCCTTGGCCGCCAGTTCCTCGACTTCGATGTTGCCCGTCTTGCGGTAGCCGCGCAGCAGCTGCACGCCGGTGCTGCCGGCCACCGTCGACACCTTCTTGCCGTTCAGGTCGGCCAGCGAGTTGATGCCCGAGTTCTTCTTCACGGCGGCCGTGATGTTGGTGACGAAGTGGCTGGGCGCGAAGGCGACCTGCTGCTGCCGCTGCACCGTGTTGGTGGTGGTGGCGCAATCGAGATCGACGGTGCCGTTGGTCAGCAGCGGAATGCGGTTGGTGGAGGTCAGCGTGGTGTAGCCCACCTTGAGCTCGGGCATGCCGAGCTTCGCCTTGATGGCATCCACGATCTTCAGGCAGATGTCGTTGGTGAAACCCACCGGATCGCCGGTGCCGGTCGGCCGGTACGAAAACGGGATCTGGCTGTCGCGCGCACCGATCTGCACGGTGCCGCTTGCCTTGATCTTGCTCAGCGTGTCGCTCTGCGCGGCTGCGCCGGAGCAGAAGACGACCGCGGCAAGGCCGACGGCCATCGGAATAGACATGTTCATTTCGCGCTCTCGTTGAAGTTTGAAGGGGTGCGCTCGAATTCTCGAAGCGCTCAAGCTTTTCCAAAAGCGATTAATTTTCAATGGTTTTGGACACCAAAAGTGATGTGTGAGAGGCGATGGCCGGTCGAGCGCACCACCGAGGGGTGGCCGCGCCGGCCGGCTAGCCCGCCTCGACGATCAGGCCTGCATCCACCACCCGGACCCTGTGATCCACGTAGTAGCCGCCGTACTCGGTGTATCGCAGCACCAGCAGCGAACAGTTGCGGCAGCGGTAGACCTCGCATCGATTGAACGGGAAGTGGTGCACGGCGATGGGCGCATCGGCGGAGTCGTAGCGGGTCCCATGGGGATGGAACTCCTCGAAGGTCGGCTCGTCCAGCGACGGATCGCGCAACGTGCCGATCCGCTCCATCAGCTTCGCGGGCCAGCGCTCCTCCGTGATGCTGTCCCAGCTCGTCGCGGCGCGCAGGCGGCAGGCGCAGGCCGGATCGGGTGAGGTCGGCCCGGATTCTTCGGCCAGCCGCCGGAGCTCCAGTGCGTCGATGCGTGCGGGGCTCATGCGGGGCGCCCCTTGCCGATGTCCTGCCGGTATTCGCTGCGATGTCGCATGAAACGATGATAGGTCAATCGAATGCGACTCCTCCCGCACCTCCGTGGAGGCGGCGTGGCCCCACCAGGCCTGAGACCCGAGCGCCCGCCGCGCGTGCAAAATGAGCCGCCTTCGCAACACGCCGATCCTCCATGACAGCCTGGACCATCATCGACGCCCCGCAGGAAGAGGTGAGGTCGGGCGAACTCGGCCGACGCCTGCGCCGCTTCAACTACGCCGTCGTGGGCGAGTACCTTGATTCGCAGCCGGTATGGCTCAGCGCCCGCGACCCGGACGACCGGATGGTCGGCGGGCTGCGCGGCTACGTCTTCCTGTATTGGCTCCACATCGACGTGCTCTGGGTCGACGAGACGCTCCGGGCCGCCGGACTCGGCAGCGAGCTGCTGGCGCAGGCCGAGGCGAAGGCGAAGGCCCTGGGCGCGCACAGCGCCAAGCTCGACACCTTCGAATGGCAGGCGCGCGACTTCTATGCGAAGCGCGGCTACCGGGAGTTCGGCCGCATCGACAACCACACGGACGGCTACTACCTGGCGTTCATGATGAAGAAGCTCTGAGGTCCGGGCGGTTCGCCCGGGCGTGGGGATCGGCCAGCTTCCCTGCATCCACGATCCGGTCGTAGGTCGCCGCGTCGATGACGCCCAGCGACAGGGCCGCGGCGCGCGGCGTGATCCGCTGCTCGAGCGCCAGGGCGGTGATCCGCGCTACCTGGTCGTAGCCCAGGTGCGGGTTCAGCGCCGTCACCGACAGCAAGGCGTTCTCGACGTTGGCGGCCAGGCGCGCAGCGTCCACCTCGATGCCCTGCACCAGCCGCTGCGCGAACACGCTCGACGCATCGGCGAGCACGCGGATCGACTGCAGCAGGTTGGCGATCAGCACCGGCTTGGCGACGTTCAGCTCGAAGTTGCCCGAGGCGTTGGCCAGGGTGATCGTCGCGTGGTTGCCCATGGCCTGCATGCAGGCCTGCGCCAGCACCTCGGCGATGGTCGGGTTGCGCTTGCCCGGCATGATCGAGCTCGTGAGGCCGTCGTCCGGGATCTTCAGCTCCCCCAGGCCGCAGCGCGGGCCGGAGCCGAGCCAGCGCAGGTCGTTGGCGATCTTCTGCAGCGAGGTCGCCAGCACGTTCAATGCGCCCGAGACCTCGACCAGGGCGTCGTGCGCGGCCATGCCCTCGAATTTCGATGCATTGGGCGAGAAGCCGAAGCCGGTGAGTGCGCCGACCTCCTCGCAGAAGAACACATCGAAATCGGGCGGTGCGTTCAAGCCCGTGCCGGCCGCCGTGCCGCCCTGCGGCAGCGACAGCAGGCGCGGCATGGTGGCGTCGATCCGGTCGATCCCGTGGCCGACCTGGCGGGCGAAGGTGTCGAAGCTCTGGCCCATCGTCATCGGCACCGCGTCCATCAGGTGCGTGCGCGCGATCTTCAGGACATCGGCGAAGGCCTCGGCACGCTCGCGCAGGCTGTCGCGCAGCAGGGCGAGCGCGGGCTTCAGCCGCTGCTCGAGCTCCAGCACCGTCGCCAGGTGCATGACGGTCGGGAAGCTGTCGTTCGAAGACTGCGAGGCATTGACGTGATCGTTCGGATGCACCGGCGACCTGCTGCCCAACGGCTGCCCCAGCAGCTCGTTGGCCCGGTTCGCGATCACCTCGTTCGCGTTCATGTTCGTCTGCGTGCCCGAACCGGTCTGCCAGATCGTGAGCGGGAAGTGCGCATCGAAGCGGCCATCGCGCAGCTCGCCCGCAGCCGTCTGGATCGCCTCGGCCAGCGCCGCCGGCAGCGCGCCGCAACGCCGGTTGGCACGCGCGGCCGCCAACTTCTGCAGACCGAAGGCCCGGATCAGGCAGGCCGGGAAGCGCTCCTCGCCGATCTCGAAGACGCCGAGCGCGCGCTGGGTCTGCGCGCCCCAGTAGCGCTCGGCAGGAATCTCGACCGGACCGAAGGCGTCGTGCTCGATGCGCGAGCTCTCGCTGCGTGGGGCGCCCATGCTCAATCCAGCGAGATGTTGGTCTTGGCCGCGACAGACTTCCAGCGCGCGACCTCGCTCTCGGTGTGCTTGCCCAATGCCGCGCCGGTGTACTGCTCGGCCGGCAGCATCTGGATCGCCTGCTCGGCCATCTTGTCGGTGAAGGCGCGGTCGGTCATGACCTTCTGGTAGGCCGCCTGCACCTTGTCGAGCACCGGCTGGGGCGTGCCCTTGGGGGCATAGATGCCGTACCAGGTCGAGGCCTCGAAGTTCGGCAACACGGTTTCCGCGAGCGTCGGGACGTCCTTGAGCTGGGGCAGCCTGACCTTGGAGGTCACTGCCAGCGGGCGCACCTTGGCTTCCTTGATCTGCGGCAGCGCCGTGTTGGTCTGGTCGAAGATGCCGTCCACCTGTCCGCCGATGACATCGATCAGCGCCGGCCCGGCGCCCTTGTAAGGCACCTGGGAGACCTTGATGCCCGCCGACGAAGCGAACAGCGCGGCGATCAGGTGCGAGCTCGAGCCGACGCCCGCATTGCTGATGAACAGCTTGTCGGGGTTGGCGCGGCCGAAGTCGACCAGCGCCTTGATGTCCTTGGCCGGATGGTCCTTGCGCACCATCAGCACCAGCGGCGTGTCCGGGAAACGGAACACCGGCGCGAAGTCCTTGACCGGGTCGTAGCTGAGCTTCTTGTACAGGGCAGGCGCGGCGCCCATGTAGCCCATGTGGCCGACCAGCATGGTGTAGCCGTCGGGCGCGGCGCGCGCCGCCTTGGCCGCGCCGACCGTGCCGCCTGCGCCGGGCGTGTTGTCGATGATGATCGGCTGCCCCAGTTCGCGCGCCACGCGTTCGGCGATGTGGCGCGCGAGCGCATCGGTCGGCCCGCCGGCCGCGAACGGGACGATCCAGGTGACGGGCTTGGCCGGGTAGCCCTGGGCCAGTGCGCTGCCTGCAACGAAGCCCAGGGCAAGCGCGGCGAGTTTCCAGTTCGACTTCATGACGAATTCCTTTAGTGTGAATGAGTTCAGCGAGCGGGGACCGGCGCCTGCATGTCGATGCCGGTGGGATGGGGATTGCTGTCCTTCATGTCTTCCGGCAGCAGGTTGCCGTCGGCCAGTTGCGCGTCCGCCGCGGCGATGTCCGGGTGGCGCTCGGGATAGAGGTGTCGCTCGGCGACCTTCGGGTCGAAGGTGCCCGACCATTTCGCAACCACCACCACCGCCACGCTGTTGCCGATCGTGTTGCAGGTGGCGATCGCCATCGACAGGAAGCGGTAGACGCCGAAGATGACCGCCAGGCCCTCGACCGGAAGGATCCCCGTCGAGGTCACGGTGGCCGCGAAGACCACGAACGAGCCGCCCGATACCGTGGCCGCGCCCTTGGAGGTCAGCAGCATCAGCAGCAGGATGCCGATCTGGTGGTCGATCGAGAGCGGAACGCCGTAGGCGTGCGAGATGAACATCACGCCCATCGCCATGAAGAGCGAGGTGCCGTCGAGATTGAAGGCGTAGCCGGTGGGCAGCACCAGGCCGACCGTCTGCTTGGCGCAGCCCAGGCGCTCCAGCTTGATCAGCAGGCGCGGCAGCGCGCTTTCGGACGAGGCCGTGCCGAGCACGATCAGGATCTCGTCCTTGATGTAGCGCAGGAAGCGCCACAGGCTGAAGCCCGCGAGCTTCGCGATCAGCCCCATCACGACCGCGATGAACAGGAACACCACCGCGTAGAAGCTCAGGACGAGTTGCGCGAGTGCGATCAGCACGGCCGAGCCGTTGCTGCCGACCGAGTACGCGACCGCGCCGAAGGTGCCGATCGGCGCCAGCTTCATCACGAGGTTGATGAACGAGAACAGCACCTCGGAGATGTAGTCCAGGCCACCGTTGATTCTTTCGCGTCGACCTTCGGGGATCGCGAGGATGCCGATGCCGACCATGACCGCCAGCACAACGACCTGCAGCAGCTCGCCCTTGGCGAAGGCGCCGACGAAGTTGTCGGGAACGATGTGCGCCATGAACTCCAGGAAGCCCTGGGGTGCGGCGGCCTTCGCCGCCGGCGCGGCAGCGCCTGCAGCGACGGTGGTCATGCCCTTGCCGATGCCGAGCAGGTTGCCCGCCAGCAGCCCGACCACCAGCGCGATCGTGGAGATGACCTCGAAATACAGGATGGCGCGCCAGCCGACGCGGCCGGCGCTCTTCACGTCGCCGGCCGAGGCGATGCCATGCACGATGGTGAGGAACACCAGCGGCGCAACGCCGGCCTTGATCAGCGACAGGAACATGTCGCCGAGCAGCTTGAGCTGCGATGCGAAGCTGGGGAAGGCGAAGCCGACCACGATGCCGAGGATCAGCGAGATCAGCACCTGGGTTCCGAGCTTTCGATACCAGGGCAGCTTCCGGGGCAGGGCGAGGGCGCCCTCGTCGGCGGTGGATGGATGGGTCATGTCGTCTTGCTCCTGGTGCGCCTCAGGCGCTGACTTCGGCCGACAGCGCCAGCGCGCGGTCCACCATCTGCGGCGCGAGGCCGAGGTAGTTGGCCGGATCGGTGAGGCGGTCGATGGTGGCGCGGTCGAAGTGCTTCGTGACTTCGGGCAGTGCCGCGAGCGCCTCCGACAAGGTGCCGCCCTTCTCGTTCACGGTGCGGCAGGCGTCGTAGACCACGTCGTGCGCCTGCTGCCGGCCGATGTGCGGCGCCATGCCCATCATCACGGCCTCGGCCACGATCAGGCCCCTGGTGATGCCCAGGTTGTGCGCCATGCGGGCCTCGTCCACGATCAGCCCGCCGAGCGCGAACTTGGCCTGATGCAGGGCGCCCGCGCTGAGGATGAAGCTCTCGGGGATCGCGATCCATTCGGCGTGCCACGGACCGGTGGCGCGCTCGAAGTCCTGCACCATCGCATCGACCATCAGCCCGGCGTGCTGGCGCACCGCCTTGGAGGCCGCCAGCATCAGCTCGCTGGAGATCGGATTGCGCTTTTGCGGCATCGTGCTCGACGCGCCGCGACCCTTGACGAAGGGCTCGTAGACCTCGGCGAACTCGGTCGATGCCATGATCATGATGTCGAGCGCGATCTTGCCCAGCGACCCGGTGACCAGCGCCAGCAGGTTCACCGCTTCGGCGAAGCCGTCGCGCGCCACGTGCCAGGTCGTCGCGGGCACGCCCAGCTTCAGTTCGTCGGCCATCGCCTTCTGCACCTCGAAGCCCTTGTCGCCGAGCGAGGCCAGCGTGCCGGCGGCACCCGCGAACTCGACCACCGCCACGCGCGGGCGCAGTTCGGCCAGGCGCTGCTGGTGGCGGTCGAACATCGCCAGCCAGATCGCGACCTTGTAGCCGAAGGTCACGGGCAGCGCCTGCTGCAGATGGGTGCGGCCGGCCATCGGCGTGTCGCGGTGCTTCTTCGCCAGCGAGGCGAGGATGCCGCGCAGCTCGCGGATGTCGCCCTCGATGCCGTCGAGCGCGTCGCGCACCTGCAGCGCCACGGCCGTGTCCATGATGTCCTGCGTGGTCGCGCCCCAGTGCACGTAGCGGCCGGCGTCGCCGCACATCTCGACCAGCTGGTGCACCAGCGGCAGGATCGGGTAGCCGACGATGTCCGTCTCTTCGCGCATGTGGTCGAAGTCGATGCGCTCGAGTTTCGATTCGCGTGCGATCACCTCGGCCGCATCGGCCGGAATCACGCCGACGCGCGCCTCGGCCTTCGCCAGCGCCACCTCGACGTCGATGTAGCGCTGGATGAGCGCGCCATCGGAGAAAATCTGCCGCATTTTCTGCGTGCCGAAGGCATCGCGGAACAGGATGGAATCAACGACGGTGCTGGCCATGGGAAACGAAGGAGTCGACATGCATGCCTCTTGAAGTGGGGAGAGATGAACATTAATATGTCCGGACATATGCAACTCTAATATGTTCGGACATAACTTCAATTTGGGGTTTACCCTTAAGCCATGAACGCCACTCTTGAACCGGCTCCGCAGAAGGCCAACTTCGCGAACATCGCCCGCCACCTGACCGAGGCGATCTCCTCGGGGCACTTCAGCGTGGGCGCACTGTTGCCCACGGAGCTGGAGCTGTGCAAGCACTACGGCACGAGCCGGCACACCGTGCGGGCGGCGCTGGCCGAACTGCAGCAGCTCGGCCTGGTCTCGCGGCGCAAGAACGTGGGCACGCGGGTCATCTCGGCGAAGCCGCGGGCCGGCTTTCGTCCCTCGCTGGCATCGGTCGACGACCTGGTCCAGTTCGGCGAGGAGCACCTGCGCGTGGTGCAGTCGATCGCGCCCGAGACGGTGTCAGGCGAGCTGGCGAAGGAATTGGGCTGCGGCGAGGGGAGCGCCTGGCTGCGGATCTCGACCTTGCGCATGGTCGGCGACGAAACCGCGCTGCCGATCGGCTGGACCGACGTCTACATCGACCCGAGTTACGCCGAGATCGGCGATCTGGTGCGGGCATCGCCGGATGCCTTGATCAGCTCGCTGATCGCGGAGCGCTACGACCGGCAGATCGCCGAGATCCACCAGGACGTCCGGGCCTTCGCCATCACCGACGCCGCCATGGCCCGCAAGCTCCAGGTCGAGGTCGGCGCCTCGGCGCTGAAGATCCTGCGGCAGTACTTCGATGCGGAGGGCGAGGTGTTCGAGATCTCGCTCTCGGTCCATCCGGCGGACCGGTTCTCGGTGTCGATGCGCCTGAGCCGCTGACCCGGGAACTCACCGGCCGGGTCGGCAAAGCGCCGGGCGCTCAGCCGGACAGGGCCTGCTCCGCCGTCGACTTGCGCGGCGCCGGCTGCGCCTCTCGCGCCGCGCGGTAGGCGGCCTCCAGTTCCGCCGCGACCCGTGCCGGCTCGCGGCGCAGGGCGGAAATGTCGCGCTCTCCGACGCAATGGCCTTCCAGGCGCACGTAGATGCGCGGGAAATTGCCTCCCAGCCCACGCGCGACATGCAGCAGGCAATCGGCCAAGGTGGCGAAGCCGATCTCCCTGAAGGACACGGGCGGGACGACCCCGCCCGCGCGCGGTGCGCGCACGCCATAGGTGTAGGAGGAGGCGAGCTTGCGCAACTCCACGACCGGCTGCATCGAACGCTCTGGCTGACCGAAGCTTTGGACCATGGCGCAGTGTAGGGTGCGGCGATCAGCCGATTGGATGCATGTTATTTCAAAAGATACATGTTGTAACTACCGACATCAATCGATCGGACTCGCCCCATCAAGCCGGGGAATTCGTCGGTAGTACCAAGGTATTCAAAGTTGATCGCTCGCAGACGCTCCGGTGGAAACCCGCAGGGAGGTGGGTAAGAAATCTGGGTATTGCCGCGCCGAGCACCTCCTCCAGAGAATTGGTTTCAACGCGAAACAAAATGACACATCAGTCGGTTCTCGCGCCCGGTGTCGGTATTGACGGCTTTTCTCCCCCCACTAGGAGTCCATCGTGTCCTTTCACCTCAACCTTGACGACATCACGCGGATCCTCGCCAACATCAAGATTGCCGAGCGGCACGTCGAGTCGGGCTACGCGCAGCTGACCGACGAAATGGGTAACCCGCTTGGCAACCTCGTGCCCTTCGGCCTGCGCACGGTCAGCGGCCAGTACAACAACCTGGTCAACATCGACTACGGGTCGTCCGACCAGCTCATGCCGCGCCTGCTGACGCCGGACTTCAATGCCGCCGAGATCAATCCGCGCACCGGCCAGCCGACCTCCTACACCCAGACCTCGGGCAGCGTCTACGACTCGCAGCCGCGCACGATCAGCAACCTGGTCTCGGACCAGTCCGTCAACAATCCCGCGGCCTTCGTCGCCGCCTTCACGGCGCTGGGCTCCGCCGACCCCTATGGCGACGCCGCGATCTACGCCGCCGCGAGGCAGGCGGCCGAGGATGCCGCCGCGGCACTGCAGGAGCTGCAAGCGAACATCGGCGGCGGCGCCGATGTCGCAGCGCTGCAGGCGGCCTACGACACGGCGGCCCAGGGCGCCGTGGCCGACCGTGCCGCGGCCACCGCCGCCCAGGGCGTGGCCGACGGCCTGAACGACGGCGCCAGCGCCGACCTCGCGACGGCCCAGCAACGCCTGGCTGCCGCCGTCGGCGCCGAGGCCGCCGCCGACACGGCGACCGCCGCGGCCACCCAGCAATGGCTGGCGGCCCAGGCCGCCCAGGCCGCGGCCCAGACCGCCTACGACGCCGACGCGGCGGTGGCGACTTCCGCCCAGGCCCATCTCGGCGGTGCCGACGCCTTGCTGGCGGCCTCCTCGGCTTCGCTGGTGGCTGCCCGGGCCACCTTGACGACCCTCACCAGCAGTGGCGCCGCTGCCGAGGACATCGCACGCCAGCAGGTGCTGGTCGACCAGCTGGTGGCGGCCGAACAGCTGGCCACGCTGATGCGCTCGAATGCCTTCGCCCTGCACGCGGATGCCGCCACGGAGGCCGCGGCGTCCCTGGCCACGCTGCAGGCGGCGCAGGCCGGCACCTCGTCCGCCCTGGCAGTGCTCGGAACGGCGGCCGCCGCGGAGAACGCCGCCGAGGCCGAACTGGCGGCCGCGCAGGACGCCGTGGCGCAGGCTCAGCAAGCCTTGACGCAGGCCGATGCCGATGCCGCCGCGGCCCAGCAGACCGCCAACGGCCTGGACGCGGTCGCGGATGCCTCGGAGGCCGCGGCGGCGTCCGCATTGGCCGCCCTGCAGGCGGCACAGGGCGCCGCCCAGGCCGGCAGCGGCGATCTCGCCGCGGCGCAGGCGCTGGCCGACAGCACCGCCGCGGCCTTCGAGGCCGTGCCCGCACAGCTGGGCCTCGAGTTCGACGTCAACGACAGCGCGATCTTCATTCCCAACGTGATGCCCGACCTGGGCGACACCGCGGCGTTCAACAGCTTCCTGACCCTGTTCGGCCAGTTCTTCGACCACGGCTTGGACCTGGTCTCCAAGGGCGGCAGCGGCACCGTCTACATCCCGCTGCAGCCGGACGACCCGCTGTACGTCGCAGGCAGCCAGACCAACTTCATGGTGCTGACCCGGGCCACCAACCAGCCGGGCGCGGATGGCGTGCTCGGCACGGCGGACGACATCCGCGAACACCGCAACGAGACCACGCCCTACATCGACCTGAACCAGGTCTACACCTCGCACGAGTCGCACCAGGTGTTCCTGCGCGAGTACGTGCGCGTGGAAGTCGACGGCGCGACCCGGACCGTGGCCACGGGCCGCATGCTGGAGGGCCAGAACGGCGGCCCGCCGACCTGGTCGGACATCAAGGCCCAGGCCCGCGAGATGCTCGGCATCGAGCTGAGCGACATGGATGTCCTGCGCGTGCCCCTGGTCGCCACGGACCTCTACGGCAACTTCCAGCCCGGCGCCAACGGCTATGCGCAACTGGTCACGGCCACCGGCCTGGTGGAAGGCAGTGCGGCGGCGCCCGCGGCCGCATCGACGGCCATCGCCGCCGGCCGCGCCTTCCTCAACGACATCGCGCACGACGCCGTGCCGGGCATGGTCGACCACGACCGCAATCCCGGCACCCCCGAAGTCGCCAAGACGGCCGACAGCGACAGCGATGCCGGCAACGCGATTCCGCTCAATGCCTTCGGCGTGGCGACCACCTACGACAACGAGATGCTCGACAAGCACTATGTGGTCGGCGACGGTCGCGGCAACGAGAACATCGGCCTGACCGCGGTCCACCACGTGTTCCACAGCGAGCACAACAACCGCGTCGAGCAGATCAAGGACGAGATCCTCGAGAGCGGTGACGTGGCCTTCATCAACCAGTGGCTGCTGACGCCGATCGCGGGCGACACGGTGCCGGCCGACACCAGCGCGCTGTTGTGGAACGGCGAGCGGCTGTTCCAGGCCGGCCGCTTCAGCACCGAGATGGTGTACCAGCACCTGGTGTTCGAGGAGTTCGCGCGGCTGGTGTCGCCGGACGTCGATCCGTTCGTGTTCTCGAACACGGTCGACATCGACCCCGGCATCGTGGCCGAGTTCGCCCACGTGGTCTATCGCTTCGGCCACTCGATGCTCAGGGAGACGGTGGACCGGCTGGCCGCCGACGGCCAGACCTCCAGCGACATCGGCCTGATCGAAGCCTTCCTCAACCCGATCGCCTTCGAGGCCAGCGGCCCCTCCGCCGATGCGGCGGCCGGCGCCATCCTGCGCGGCATGAGCCGCCAGGTGGGCAACGAGATCGACGAGTTCCTGACCGAGGCCCTGCGCAACAACCTCGTGGGCCTGCCGCTCGACCTCGGCGCGATCAACATCGCGCGCGGCCGCGACACCGGCGTGCCATCGCTCAACGAGGCGCGCCGCCAGTTTTACGAGCAGACCAACGACAGCACGCTGCAGCCCTATGGCAGCTGGTACGACTTCGCGCTGGCGATCAAGAACCCGGCTTCGATCATCAACTTCATCGCCGCCTACGGCACCCATGGCAGCATCGCCGCCGCCACCACGCTGGAAGACGAGCGGGCGGCGGCCACGCTGCTGGTGATGGGCGGGGAAGGCGCGCCGGCCGATCGGCTGGACTTCCTGAACGCCACCGGCGCCTGGGCCGGCGGCGCGCTCGGCGGCCTCAACGATGTCGACTTCTGGATCGGCGGCCTGGCCGAGAAGAAGATGCCATTCGGCGGCCAGCTGGGCACCACCTTCAACTTCGTGTTCGAAGTGCAGATGGAGCAGCTCCAGGACGGCGACCGCTTCTACTACCTGAGCCGGACGCAGGGCATGAACCTGCTGAACCAGCTGGAGGCGGATTCCTTCTCCGAACTGGTGATGCGGAACACCGACCTGGGCGACCCCAACGCGACGCACCTGCCGAGCTCGCTGTTCCTGACGCCGGACTACATCCTCGAACTCGACCAGGCGCGCCAGAAGGTGGCCGACCCGAACCACACCGACCCGATCCTCGCGGCCTTCAGCCCGATGGTGATCCGCAGGGACACGAATGGCGATGGCGTCGACGACTACCTGCGCTACACCGGCGGCGACCACGTGGTGATCGGCGGCAACGACTTCGACAACACCCTGATCGGCGGCGAAGGCGACGACACCCTGTGGGGCGACGGCGGCAACGACCGGCTGGAGGGCGGCTTCGGCGTCGACCACCTGTTCGGCGGCGATGGCGACGACGTCATCACCGACTCGGGCACCGATTCGGGCGCGGCCGACGTGATCCACGGCGATGCCGGCAACGACGTCATCAATGGCGGCAACGGCCTCGACCTGATCTTCGGCGGCTCGGGGCAGGACTTCATCTTCGGCGGAGTCGACGGCAAGACCATCACGGCCGGCGAGGGCAACGACTTCGTGCGCGCCGCCGACGGCCTGAGCTTCGTGGCCGGCAACGAGGGCGACGACTGGCTCGAAGGCGGCGACAGCTTCGACACGCTGGCCGGCGAGAACTCGGAGCTGTTCTTCAACAGCCCGATCATCGGCCACGACGTGCTCAACGGCCGCGGCAACGACAACGACTACGACGCCGAGTCGGGCGACGACATCATGTTCCAGGGCCTGGGCATCCAGCGCAACAACGGCATGGCGGGCTTCGACTGGGCGATCCACAAAGGCGAGGCCCAGGGCGCCAACTCCGACCTGGGCATCCCGATCTTCGTCAACCAGGAGGCCAACATCCTGCGCGATCGCTTCGACCTCGTGGAGGGCCTGTCGGGCTGGGTGCATGCCGACACGCTGACCGGCCGCGACGTTGCGATCGGCGCCTACGACGAAGCGGCCGGCGCGGCGGCGCAGTTCAATCCGAACTCGCCTTTCGAGTCGTACGCGAACGCGCTGCTGGAATCCGGCGTCGCGCGCATCGCGGGGCTGTCGCAGCTGGTGGCGCACCTGGGCCGCGTCAGCTTCAACGTGGCGGGCCAGCAGCACACGGCGGTGGTGTTCGACGAGGCGGCGGTCCAGCGCGACGCGGCCGGCAACGTCACGACCCTCTTCGACACCGCGGCCGACATCCTGCTGGGCGGCGGCGGCAGCGACATCCTGCAGGGCAAGGCCGGCAACGACATCATCGACGGCGACCGCTGGCTCAACGTGCGCATCCGCATCAACGACGCCCAGGGCAACGAGATCGGCTGGACGGACGACCTCGGCAGCAAGGTCTACAGCCCGGCGGGCCTGGAGCTCTACAACGGCCGCACGCTCGACCAGCTGATGTTCGACCGCACGCTGAATCCGGGCCAGCTGAGCATCGTGCGCGAGATCCTGGACGGCGACCTTGGCGACACTGCCGTCGACAAGGCGGTCTTCAGGGGCAACCAGGCCGAATACGAGATCACCTACAACGCCGACGGCTCGGTGACCGTGGCCCACGTCAATCCGGATGCCGCGCTGCCCGACGACGACGGCACCGACCGCCTGTTCAACATCGAGACCCTGGTGTTCGCCGACGGCGAGGTGTCGACCCGGGCGCCCGACATCGTGGGCACCGCCGCGGCCGACATCCTCACCGGCGACGGCCGCGCCGACCGCATCTTCGGGCTGGGCGGCAACGACCAGCTGTTCGGGCTGGGCGGCAACGACCTGCTCGACGGCGGCAACGGCAACGACACCCTGCAGGGCGGCGAGGGCAACGACACCCTGCTCGGCGGCGCGGGCAACGACACGCTCGACGGCGGCAGCGGCAACGACACGATGACCGGCGGCGCGGGCAACGACAGCTACGTGGTGGACAGCAGCGGCGACGTTGTCACCGAAGAGGCCAACGGCGGCACCGACACCGTGCGCACCGCGCTGGCCGCCTACGTGCTCGGCGCCAACGTCGAGCACCTGACCTTCACCGGCAGCGGCGACTTCGTGGCGACCGGCAACGAACTGGCCAACACGATCACCGGCGGCGCGGGCAACGACACGCTCGATGGCGGTGCCGGCATCGACCGCCTGGTCGGCGGCGCGGGCAACGACACCTACATCATCGACCCCGAGTCGGACGTCATCGTCGAGGCGGCGGGCGGCGGCATCGACACCGCCCTGTATGGCGGCACGAATGCCTTCCTGCTCGCCAACAATGTCGAGAACCTGGTCTACACCGCCGCCAGCAACGCCAACCTGAGCGGCAACGGGATCGCCAACCAGATCACGGCCGGCGCCGGCAACGACACGGTGAACGCGGGCGGCGGCGACGACACGGTGCATGGCGGCGGCGGCAACGACAGCTTGTTCGGCGGTGCCGGCAACGACACCCTCTTCGGCGACGCGGGCGACGACATGCTGTTCGGCGAGGCCGGCAACGACACGCTCGAAGGCGGCGAAGGCAACGACACGATCTACGGCGGCGACGGCGCCGACCAGATCCAGGGCGGTGCCGGCGACGACATCCTGCGCGGCGACGCGGGCAACGACGTGATCGCGGGCGGCGCCGGCAACGACACCATCGACGGCGGCGCGGGCAACGACCGGGTCACGGGCGGCGCCGGCAACGACACCATGGACGCCACGCTGGGGACCGACATCTTCGTCTTCGGCGCCAGCTTCGGCAGCGATGTCGTCACCGGCTTCACGGCCACCGGCGCCGCGCAGGACCGGCTGAACATCGCCGCCTTCGAGTTCGACACCGCGCAGTTCAACAGCCGCGTGGCGATCACCGACCTCGGGGCCGACACCCTGGTGACCATCAACGGCATCGACGGCGGATCGATCCGGCTGGTGGGCGTGGCCGACCACACCACGGTGACGATCGCGGACTTCCAGCTGGTCTGAGGCGCGGCGAAGGCGATCCAGCACCATGCAAGCCACCGCCATGGCCGATGCCAGACTCTCTGGCCAACGCGGGCCGGGCCCCAGGCTGCCCGGCAACGAGATCGGCATGGCGTTGCGCGAGTTCCGGAGCGCCTTTCGCAACGTCGGCATCTTCAGCGCCATCATCAACCTGCTGATGCTGGTGCCGTCGCTCTACATGCTCCAGGTCTACGACCGGGTGCTGGCCAGCGGCAACCAGACCACGCTGCTGATGCTCACTTTCATGGTGATCGGCACCTACCTGCTGATGAACGGGCTCGAGCTGGTGCGCAGCTTCCTGCTGATACGTGTCGGCGCGCAGCTCGACCTCAAGCTCAACCAGCGGGTCTACACCGCCGCCTTCGAGCAGAACCTCAAGCGCGCCGGCGGCAATGCCGGGCAGTCGCTGCAGGACCTCGCCACGGTGCGCCAGTTCGTGACCGGCAACGGGCTGTTCGCGTTCTTCGACGCGCCGTGGTTCCCGGTCTACCTGGCGGTGATCTTCCTGTTCGACTGGGTGCTGGGCGTGTTCGCGGTCGCCGGCACCCTCTTGCTGGTGGGCCTCGCGTGGGCCAACGAGATCGTCTCGCGCAAGCCGATGGCCGAGGCCAATGCGATGTCGGTCGCGGCCGGCAACCTGGCCACCAACAACCTGCGCAACGCCGAGGTCATCGAGGCCATGGGGATGCTGCCGAACCTCATGGGCCGCTGGTTCCAGCTGCACCGCCGCTTCCTCCATCTGCAGGGGCAGGCGAGCGAACGGGCCGGGGTGATCACCGCCCTGAGCAAGTTCGCGCGGGTGTCGCTGCAGTCGCTGATCCTCGGCCTGGGCGCCCTGCTGGCGCTGGAGCACCGGATCACGCCGGGCATGATGATCGTCGGCTCGATCCTCATGGGCCGCGCGCTGAGCCCGGTGGATCAGCTGATCAATGTCTGGAAGGGCTGGTCGGCCACCCGCAGCGCGTACCAGCGCCTGGTCGAGCTGCTCGATGCCAACCCGCCGCGGCGGCGCGGCATGCCGCTGCCCCGGCCCCAGGGGCATCTGGCGCTCGATGCGGTCACGGCGATGCCGCCGGGCTCGGCGCAGCCGGCATTGCTCAACCTGAGCTTCACGCTGGCCGCCGGCGAAGTGCTGGGCGTGATCGGGCCCAGCGGCTCGGGCAAGTCGACGCTGGCCCGCCTGCTGGTCGGCGTCTGGGCGGCGACCGCCGGCAAGGTACGCCTGGACGGCGCCGACGTCTACCTGTGGAACAAGGACGAACTGGGCCCGCAGGTGGGCTACCTGCCGCAGGACATCGAGCTGTTCGGCGGCACCGTCGGCGAGAACATCGCCCGCTTCGGCACGGTGGATGCCGAGAAGGTGGTCCGGGCCGCGAGGCTGGCGGGCGTGCACGACCTGATCCAGCACTTTCCGCGCGGCTACGACACGGTGCTCGGCGATGGCGGGGCGGGCCTGTCGGGCGGCCAGCGGCAGCGCATCGGGCTCGCGCGCGCCCTGTACGACGACCCGTCGCTGATCGTGCTGGACGAGCCGAACTCCAACCTCGACGATGCCGGCGAGCAGGCCCTGCTGGCGGCGCTCGCGCAGTTGCGCCAGCGCGGCAAGACCGTGGTGGTGGTGTCCCACCGGACCAGCATCCTGGCCGTGACATCGCGCCTGCTGCTGCTGCGCCAGGGCAGCGTGCAGGCCTTCGGACCCACGCGGCAGGTGCTGGCCGAACTCGCCAAGGCGAGCCAGGCCGAAGCGCGGCCGGCCGTGGCGACCGCATGAGCCCCATCGTGTCTGCGAGGCCATTGCCATGACGATGAATCCACCTCCCGTGCCCGACGCCGACATCGGCTTGACCGACGAAGGGTCGCTGCGCACCGACGCCGCCCGCCACACGCGCCTGGGCTGGTGGATCGTGCTCGCCGGCGTCGGCGGCTTCCTGCTGTGGGCGTTGCTGGCGCCGCTGGACAAGGGCGTGCCGATGAGCGGCACGGTGACGGTCGCCGGCAACAAGAAGGCGGTCCAGCACCAGACCGGCGGCACGGTTCAGACCATCCTGGTCAAGGAAGGCGACAGCGTGACGGCCGGGCAGCCCCTGGTGCACATGAACTCCGTGCAGGCGCGCTCGAACGCGGCGGTCACGCGGGTGCAGTACTACACCGCGCGCAGCACCGAGGCGCGGCTGCTCGCCGAGCGCGATGGCCGAGCGGCGGTCGTCTTCCCGGCCGATGCCGAGGCGGCCCGCAGCGATCCGCGGGTGGCCGCCATCCTGTCGGTGCAGCAGCAGCTGTTCTCGTCGCGGCGCTCTTCGCTGCAGGCCGAGCTGTCGGCGCTGGACGAGAACATCGCGGGCATCGAGGCCCACACCGCGGGGCTGCGGGAAGCCCGCGTCGGCAAGCAGGAGCAGATGAAGTTCCTGAAGGAACAGCTCGACGGCATGCGGGAGCTCGCGCGCGATGGCTACGTGCCGCGCAACCGGCTGCTGGAACTGGAGCGCACCTGGGCGCAGCTGTCTTCCTCGCTGTCGGAGGACCTGGGCAACATCGCGAAGGGCCAGAGGCAGACCAGCGAACTCAGGCTGCGGCGCCTGCATCGCCAGCAGGAGTTCCAGAAGGAGGTCCGCACCCACCTGGCCGAAGTGCAGAAGGAGGCCGATGCGCTGCGCAGCCAGCTGGAGAACCTCGACCACGAACTGGCCAACGCGGTGGTGCGGGCGCCGGTCGACGGCACCGTCGCGGACCTGAGCATCTTCACGCAGGGTGGCGTGGTCTCGCCGGGCTTCCGGATGATGGACATCGTGCCGCAGGGCGAGCCCCTGATCGTCGAGGGCCACGTGCCGGTGCACCTGATCGACTCGGTGCGTCGCGATCTCCCGGTGGAGCTGATCTTCTCTGCGTTCAACCAGAACACCACGCCGCGCATTCCGGGCGTGGTCACCCAGGTCTCGGCCGACCGGCTGATGGACGAGAAGACCGGCTTGCCCTACTACCGCATGCATGCCGAGCTCACGCCCGAAGGCCGCATCGAGATCAGCAAGCTGCCGGTGCGCCCGGGCATGCCGGTCGAACTGTTCGTGAAGACCGGCGAACGGACGCTGGCCAACTACCTCACGCGCCCGATCAGGGACAACCTGAAGATGGCCCTGACGGAGGAATGAACTTGCAGCTGCGACGGTGCGCGGGAGGCTGGGCCGGGGTGGCGATGTCGATGCTGTTCTTGTGTGGCCCGGCCTCGGCCGCCGACGATCGGATGGGCCTGATGCAAGCCTATGAAGCCGCGCTCGCGAACGACCCGAAGTTCCAGTGGGCCCGGGCTGCGCGGCAGGAGGGCCTCGAGTACCAGGCGCTCGGGCGCGCCCGGGTCCTGCCGACGGTCTCCGCGGTGGCGTCGAGCAACCGCAACCGGGCCGAGGTCACGGATTCGAACGGGCGGGTCGACAACCGGGGCGGCTACGCCAGCAGCACCTCCAGCCTGCAGTTGCGCCAGCCGCTCTACGACCCCGGGGCCTGGGCCGCCCGCGACCAGGGCATTGCGCGCACGGCCGCCAGCGAGGCGCTGTTCGCCTCGCGCGAGCAGGAGCTCATGGTGCGGGTCTTCGATGCCTACTCCAGGGCCTTGCTGGCGGCGGAAGAAGTGCGGCTGGTGCAGGCGCAGCTCAGGGCGCTGGACGAGCAGCTGCGCTCGAACGAGCAGCGCCTGGCAGGCGGCGAGGGGACCCGCACCGACGTGCTGGAAACCGCTTCGAAGCGCTCCCTGATGCAGGCGCACCTGGTGGTGGCGCAGGACCACGCGCAGAGCGAGCTGAATGCACTGCAGGCCATGATCGGCGTTCCGGTCGGCACGCTCGAGCGGCTCAAGGCCGACGGCGCCGGCGTGCCGCCGCTCGCGGACTCGCTCGACGAATGGCGCGCGCGGGTGCTGACTTTCAACAGCGAAGTCGAGAGCCTGAAGCAGGCCATCGCCGCCGCCCGCCAGGAAGTCGTGCGCGTCGAGAGCGGGCATCTGCCGCGGCTCGAACTGCTGATGAGCGTCGGCGACAGCCAGTCGGACACCACCTCAACCTACCAGCAGTCGTCGCGCACCGGCACGGTCGGACTGCAGCTGAACGTGCCGCTCTATGCGGGTGGCGCGGTCTCGGCGGCGGTGCGCCAGGCGCTGGCGCAGCTGTCCAAGGCGGAGGCGGACCTGGCCTCGCGGGTGGCCGAACTGCAAGTGGACCTGCAGCGCCAGTACCGCGTGCAGCGCTCCAGCGTCCAGCGCATCGAGGCGCTGGTGGCCGCCGTCGTGACCAGCCACACGCTGGTCGATGCGACGCGCCGCAGCTTCGTCGGCGGCGAGCGCACCAACGTGGATGTGCTCGACTCGCAGGAGCGCCTGGCGCAGTCGATCCGCGACCTGATCGAGGCACGCTACCAGCAGCTGTTCGCGGGCCTGCGCGTGCGCCAGCTCGCCGGCGTGCTGCAGGAGCCCGACCTGCGCGCGGTCGCGGCCCAGTTCGGCGATCGACCCTAGTTCCTGCACTCGCCGGCCATGCAATGCTTCACGGAACTGCGTTACTCCCACTAGCAATTTGGCCCGCTTCGCTATACCTTCGTCGACACTGACGGGTGCATTCGAGAGGAGACGCGATGGAAGCTGGTACAAGACCATGAAGAGTTCGCTGCAGACGCCCCCCACGACGGCCGATGTGTTCGGCCTCACGAGCAGCAATGGCCAGCCGTACGAGACCCGTCACAACCTGGCGTCGGTCTGGCCGGATTTCCTCACCTTCGAGCCGGGCCGGATGGTGCGCGTGGTCCTGATCGACGACGACCCCCACATCCGCCGCGTGATCGCCGGCGAGCTGACCTCCGACCTGCGCATCGACCTGGTCGGCCAGGCCGAATGCGCGCGCAGCGGCAAGCGGCTGGTGTCGAGCGCCGAGTTCGACGTCATGATCGTCGACCTCAACCTGGGCGACGGCTCCGGCTTCGAGCTGATCGAGCACATGAAGCGGGTACGCAATCACGCCGAGGCGATCGTGATCTCGGTCATGGATGACGAGCAGCGCGCCATTCGCGCCTTCGAGCTCGGCGCCACCGGCTACCTGGTCAAGAACGCATGGTTCGGCAGCTTTCCGCAGGCGGTACTGCAGGTGTGCAGCGGCGGCGCGTCGATCACGCCCAACCTGGCGCGACGGCTGCTGCAGCGGCTCGGGGCGCCCTCCGCGGCGGCTTCGACCGCGGCGGGCGAGGGGACGGCCGGCGAGAGCCATGTGCTCTCGGAGCGCGAGCGCGAGGTGCTCAAGCAGGTGGCGCTCGGCCACACCAGTCCCGAGATCGCGGAGCATTTCGGGCTCAGCGTCCAGACCGTCAACACCCACATCCGCAACATCTATCGCAAGCTGCGCGTGCGGTCCAGGGCCCAGGCGGTCAGCCAGGCGTCGCACCGGCGGCTGATCTGAGCGCGCGCTGCCCCGCATGACAGTGGTCGCTTCGCAAGCTGGCCCGCTGCTCGGCCTGGTGGCGGTCGTCCTGACGGTGGCCGTGCTGTCGATCTCCGGGCGGCAGCGCGAGCACAAGGGGCTGGACCTCGCGATGGCCCTGGGGCTGCTGGCCTGGATGGTCTTCCTGGCGTGGCAGGCGCGCTTCTCGCCCACGCCGCCGGGACCGGTCGACGAATTCATCGAGCACATGGGCTATCAGCTGTGCGTTGCCGCCGCCTGCACGCTGGTGCTGACGGGCACGCGGATCGGCGGCCGCCTGACCTGGATCGTCTGGGTGGTGCAGGTGGCCGGCGGCGGGGCCGTGCTGCTCGCCTGGACCTGGCTCGGCCACGCGGGCTGGTTCTATGTCTGGGAGGCCACCAACTGGCTGATCGTCGGCGCGGTGCTGGCCTTGCTGCTGTGGCGATGGCCCTCCTACCGCCGCGAGAAGGTGGTGGGCACGGCGCTGCTGTCGGTGGTGCTGCTGCTCTACTGCCTGGTCTCGGACCTCTGGCACCATCCCACCTCCAGGCTGGCGGTGGCCGGGATGTTCATCTATCCCACCGTGCTGGTCGCCCTGTGGTCGCTGGTGACGACGCAGTTGCGAGCTCGCGCGCAAGCCGCGAGCCGTGGCCTGGGCGACCTGCAGCGCCAGCGGATCGCCCAGGACGTGCACGACGGCGTCGGCTCCCAGCTGGTGTCGATCCTCTCGTCGCTGGACCTGAAGAACCCCGAGCAGCAGGCCCTGGCCATGGCGCTGGAGCAGTGTCTTCTCGACTTGAAGATCACGGTCGACACGCTGCAGCAGGACAGCCCCAGCCTGGTCGAGGGCCTGGCCATGCTCCGCTATCGCATCCAGCCCAGCCTGGGCCGGCTCGGGGTCGAACTGCACTGGCAAGTCGAAGACCATCCGGCGCTCGAGCGGCTGCCCTCGCTCAGCGTCACGCACAGCTTGCGCATCGCCCAGGAGGCGGTGGCCAACGTGATGCGCCACGCCGGCGCCAGCGAGTTGACGATGAGCTGCCGCTGTCTGCAGGACGGCCATGGCGTGGAGCTGCAGGTGGTCGACAACGGGCGGGGCATGCCGCCCGCATCGGCCAGCGCCCGGCATCAGGGCCGGGGGCTCAGAGGCATGCAGCGCCGCGCCGAGGAGGCCGGGCTTCAGCTCGCCATCACGGATGCGCCGGGGCGAGGCACCGCGGTGCGCCTGTCGATCCCGGTGCCTCCTGCCGGCGCGCGGACAGAGCTCGGCTGAGGCGGCCGGGTCATGGTGCGCGCGCCGGTGCCACCCCGGCGCCCTCGATGCCGTGCTTCTGCAGCGAGGCGGCGACGAAGCCGGAGGCCTTCATGTCCTCGATGAAGCCGCTCAGCCAGGCCTGGGCCGCGAGCCGGCCCTTGGGCACGCCCATGGCCTGTTCGATGACCATGAAGCGTCCGGGCAGCAGGCGCACGCCGCCCGCGCGCCGGGCGTCCGCCTCCAGTTGCTGCTTGACGCCGGCCGCCACTTCGAGGTTCTGCGCCAGGAACATGTCGGTGACCGCCGGCGAGGTCGGCGCCCGCACCAGCGTCGCGGACTTCAGCTCGCGTGTGAGGTACAGGTCGTAGGCGCTGCCGCGGCCCACGACGACCCGCGTGCCGGCGCGGTCGACTTCCTCGTTGCGCTGCAGCGGCGAGGCGGTGCGCACCAGGTAGGCGCCTTCGATGATCACGTAGGGGGCCGTGTAGTCGGTGTCGGCCGCCCGGACCGGATCGATGGCGACGAAAGCCAGGTCGACCTGGCGCGCCTTGACCGCCTCCACCACGTTGCCGGCGGAATTGAAGACCACCAGCTCGATCGGCAGGTCGAGCCGGCGCGCCGCCTCGCGCGCCAGGTCGACCGAGACGCCGCGCGGCTCGCCGGCCGCGTCCCGGCTGGCGAGGATCGGATTGCCCAGGTTGATCGCGGCGCGCAGCTTGCCCGTGGAACCGAGCTCCGCCCTGGCGCCGGCGCGAGGGTCGGGCGCGGTGCCCGCGCAGCCGGCCAGCAGCACTCCGCCCGCGGCGATGAAGGAGCGGCGAGTGGGCGTCATCAGAAGTCGACCTTCTGGCCCGGCTCGGGCACCAGCACCCGGGTCGCGGAAGCGCTGCCGAGCGCAGAAGTGAACTCGGCCGGCGTGCCCCGCAGCAGGGGAAAGGTGCCGTAGTGAATCGGAATCGCGTACTTCGGCTTGATCATGTCGCGCACGGCGGTGGCCGCGTCCTGCGGGCCCATCGTGAAGTGGCCGCCGATCGGGATCAGCACCAGGTCGGGCTTGAATGTTTCGCCGATCAGCTTCATGTCGCCGTACAGGCCGGTATCGCCCATGTGCCAGATCTTGAAGCCGTTCTCCAGCTCGATGATGTAGCCCACCGGCTCGCCGCCGAAGTGCGTTTCCTCCTTGTCGGTGGCGGGGTTCTTCCACACCAGTTCGGAAGAATGCTCGGCATGGACCGCCGTGATCTTCACACCGGTCGGTCCGAAGGGCGCGACCGTGCCGCTCTTGCCGAAGCGCTGCACCTGTGCCGTCGGCAGGATGCCGAGGCTCACGATCGCCGGGCCCATGCCGCCGCCGTTGTAGACCGGCACGTTGTTCATCTTCGCGAGCGCCGGCGCGTCGTTGAAGTGGTCATAGTGCGCGTGCGTCACCAGGATCAGGTCGACCTTGCCCAGCGCTTGCAATTGCTTGAACGCCGCCGGCGTCTTCGGATTGGTGGTGAGCCAGGGGTCGACCACGATGACCTTGCCCCCGGGCGTCGTGATGCGCATGGTGGCCTGGCCGAGCCAGAGCACTTCGGCCTTGCCTGCTGCGATGGCTCCGGGTGGCGCAGGCTGCAGCGCCGGTGCCTGCACGGCGGTGCCTGCGCACCCCACGAGGGTGGCGGCCAGTGCGGCGATGGAAATCAGGGAGGCGAATCTCTTCATGTGCATCTCTCTCTTCTTGTTGAAAAAGCTCCAGCGCCAGCCGCCGCGGCGTCTCGCGCGGTGCGGGCTTGCGCGACCCGCTCAGGGGCGCGCGAGGCGGGTCAGGGCGCGAACGTCCGCTGCCTTGCCGAGCGACCAGCATGCGGCAAGCAGCTCGGAAGTCCGCTCGGCGCCGAGGATTCCGTCCGACAGGCCGTGGAACTTGCGCTCCAGGTCGGCATCGCTCATCGGGCGCTGCAGCGAGCCGATGGCGTGTTCGACGAACACGTGCTCGCGGCGGCCGTCCATCAGCACGGCGGTCACGTCGGCGCTGGCCTCGTCGATGCGGTCGTCCACCGTCGCCACGACCTTGCGCCGCAGCGCGACCACGTCGGGCCGGTTCACGATGTCGTCGGCGAACTCCTCTTCGGCCGCCCGCCCGAACACCAGGCCGGCGGCGCAGCCGTGGTAGACGCTGAACTTGCCTTGCAGGCCGTCGGCCGGTTCCTTCTTGCCGGTGAGTTCGAGCACCAGCGAATGGACCTTGAGCTCGATGCGCTCGATCTGCCCGGGCTGGACGCCGCGTTCGCGCAACTGCACGCAGGCATCGATGCTCGGATGGATCACGATGCCGCAGGCGAAGGGCTTGTAGCTGTTGAACGAGATCTCGAAGCGCTCGCCGAGTTCATCGGTCACTTCGTTCCATGCGTACTTGGTGGACACCACCTGCGCCCAGCCGCGCGGCGCCTCGATCGCCCTCGGGCTCGCGGTGTAGCCATGCTGCGCCATCAGTGCCGCCATCAGGCCGGCGCGCGCGGCGCCACCCGGATGGAAGGGCTTGGTCATGGTGCCGAACTGCTCGCGCAGCCCGATCGGCTGCGAGGCAGCGATGCCGAGCGCCATCGCCGTGCGGTCGGCATCCAGCCCGAGCAGGCGGGCGCAGCCGGCGGCGGCGCCCAGCATGCCGGTGGTCCCGGTGATGTGCCAGCCGCGGTCGTAGTGATCGGGGTACACCGTGTTGCCGAGCCGGCAGGCGACGTCGATGCCGAGCACCAGCGCATCGAGCACCGCACGGCCGCTGGCGCCGGTGTGCTCGGCCAGCGCCAGCACGGCCGAGGCCACCGGGCCGGCCGGGTGGATGATGGTCTTCAGGTGCGTGTCGTCGAAGTCGAAGGTGTGCGAGCTGATGCCGTTGAGCAGCGCCGCGCTGGCGATGTCGACCTTCTCGGTGCGGCCGAGCAGGGTGGCTTGGGGCGCCGGCTGCAGCACCTGCACCGCGGCCAGGGCGGCGTCGACCGCTTCGTGGCGCGCCGCGCCCACAGCGCAGCCCAGCCAGTTGAGGAAGGTCCGGTGGGCTTCGTTATCGACCGCGTCGCTCCAGCCGCGCGAGGCGTGGCCGGCGACGTATTCGGCCAGGATGCGGGTGACGGGAGGGGCGTTGTGGTCGGCTGCGACCTGGGTGTTGCGTGCCATGTGAGTGAGAGCTCTTGCTGGAAGGTTGGAAGAAAAACGGAAAGCTGCGGTGCGCTAGCTGTCGAGTTCGATGTTGCGGTCGCGGGCCAGCCGGGTCCAGCGCGCGATGTCGGCCCGGATGTAGTCGGCGAATTGCTGCGGGCTCATCGGCATCGGCTCGACCGCCTCGACCGACAGCTTCTCGCTCAGGTCCGGCGCCTTGAGCACCGCGTTCAGCGATTCGTTGAGCTGGCGCACGACATCGGCCGGCATGCCGGCCGGACCGACCACGCCGTACCACTGCATGGCATCGAAGCCCTTCAGCCCCAGTTCCTCGAGCGTCGGCACCTCCGGCACCGCGGCATGGCGCTTCGCGCCGGTGACGGCCAGCGCGCGCACCCGCCCCGACTTGAGATGCGGCATCGCCGCGGCAAGACCCGGGAACATGGCCTGGGTCTGGCCGCCCATGAGATCGGTGAAGGCGGGCGCGATGCCCCGATAGGGCACATGCACCATGAACACCCCGACCTGCTGCTTCAGCAGTTCCATGGTCAGGTGAGTGAGCGAGCCCGCGCCGGCGGACCCGTAGCTGACCTTGCTCGGATTCGATTTCAGATAGGCGACGAACTGCTTGAAGTCCTTGGCCGGCATGTCGGCGTTGACGACCAGCACATTGGGCGTGCCGCCGATCATGCCGATCGCGGTGAAGTCCTTGACCGCGTCGTAGGGCAGGCGGCGCGTGGCGGGTGCCGTGCCATGCGTCGCGACGTAGCCCTGCATCAGCGTGTAGCCGTCGGCTGGCGCGCGGGCGGTGTTCTGCGACGCGATCACGCCGCCGCCGCCGGCCTGGTTGTCGACCACGAAGGTCTGGTTCAGGACCTTGCCCCAGCGCTCGGTCACGGTGCGGCCGACCATGTCGCTGCCGCCGCCGGCGGACACCGGCACGATGTAGCGGATCGGCTTGTTCGGATAGCCCTGGGCGTGGGCCGGGCCATGCAGCCCGATCAGGGTCGGGGGCAGCGCGAGGACGAAGGTGCGGCGCTTCATGGGTCTTGTCTCCTGGTTGTCTCGAAGAAGTGGGTCAGCCGGTCAGGCCGGAGAGCCGGATGTAGGCATCGCCGACGTGGCGTGCCATCAGCCTTTCGCAGCGGGGGACGTCACCGTCGCGCAGCGCGCGGGCGATCGCCACGTGCTCGGCGATGGATGCGCGCATGCCCATGTCCTGCGAAAGATTCTTCAGGCGCGAGAGGTGCAGCTTCTGCACCACGCCGCGGTAGGTGTCGGCCAGCGCGTGATTGCCGGCGGCTTCGACGATCGCCCAGTGGAAGCTCAGGTTCTCGCGGTAGTAGCGCTGCACGTCGCGAGCGGCGAAGGCGGCCTTCATGTCGGCGATGGAGGCATCGAGCGCATCGGCCAGCGCGATGCGCGCCGGCTCGCCCAGTCTTGCCGCGCGGCGGCCCGCGAAGCCGTCGAGCAGCCCGCGCATTTCGTACAGGTCCTGCAACTCCGCGGCGTCCGGTTCGCGCACGAACACGCCCGCGTGCTTGCGGGCCACGACCAGGCCCGTGCTTTCGAGTTCGCGCAGCGCCTCGCGCACCGGCACCCGGGAGACGCCCAGGCGCGCGGCGATGTCGGGCTCGTTGATGCGTTGGCCGGTCGGCAGTTCGCCGCGCAGGATCATGGCCAGCATGTCGTCGCGGACCAGCTTGGCGAGCGGAATGTCGCGCACGGCCGAGAGCGAGTCGGCGGGGGGGTCGGAGAGCCAGGGCAGCATGAGGAAGTCCGTTGTGGTACAGATATCGTATACGAATGAATAAAAAAATGTCCACTTGTTTTTAAAAAGTGTTGACACTTGATCGAGAGATATCAACAATCCAGCCGATCCGAAGGCCATCCAAGTCCACCCCGAATGCCCCATCTGCCTGCCTCCTCAGCCCTGCAACGCTTCCGCGTGATCGACCTGACCCAGGTGCGCGCCGGCCCCACCGCCTGCCGCCAACTGGCGGACTGGGGGGCCGACGTGATCCAGGTCCAGATGCCCGAGCACATGCGGGGCGACGACACCCTGGGCGGGCAGGACGGCTCCGACTACCAGTACACCCATCGCAACAAGCGCTCGATCACGCTCAACCTCAAGGAGGACGCGGGCGTGGCGACCTTGAAGCGCCTGATCGCCGCGGGCGACGTGGTGGTCGAGAACTTCAGGCCCGATGTGAAATTCCGCCTGGGCATCGACTACGAGACGCTGGCGGTGGACAACCCGGGTCTGGTCTACGCCAGCATCTCCGGCTTCGGCCAGTCGGGCCCGCTGGCGACGCGCCCGGGCTTCGACCAGATCGCCCAGGGCATGGGCGGCCTGATGTCGGTGACCGGGCTGCCCGGCGACGGCCCGGTGCGGGTCGGCATTCCGATCGCCGACCTGTGCGCCGGCATCTTCGCGGCGCAGGGCATCCTGGTGGCGCTGCTGGAGCGCGAGTCCTCCGGCCGCGGCCAGTGGCTGCACACCTCGCTGCTGGAGTCGATGGTCTACATGATGGATTTCCAGACCTCGCGCTACCTGATCGACGGCGAGGTCGCCAGCCAGGCCGGCAACTTCCATCCGACCAGCATCCCGACCGGGGTCTACAAGGCGCGCGACGGCTACCTCAACATCGCGGTCTTCGGCTCCAAGATCTGGGAGCGCTTCTGCCACATCCTCGGTGCGCCCGAGTGGATCACGGACGAGCGCTACCACGACAAGCCCTCGCGCTCGATCAACCGCGACGCGCTCAACGCGCAGATCGAGCGCCGCCTGGCCGCGCACGACCGCAGCCACTGGATCGAGCAGTTCAATGCCGGCGGCGTGGCCTGCGGGCTCATCAGCGACATGCGCGAAGTCTTCGCCGAGCCGCAGATCGAGCACCTGGGCATGGTCAAGGAAGTGGTCTCGCCGCGCCTGGGCCGGCAGCGGCTGGTCGGCCAGCCGATGCAGCTCGAGCGCACGCCCAGCACCATCGCCCGCGCCGCGCCGCGCCGCGGCGAACACACCGAGGAGGTGCTGCTCGAGCTCGGCATCGCCGCCGACGAGATCACGCGCATGAAAGCCAATGGAGTCTATTGAGATGTCGAATCCCGCCTACGCATCGAGCACCGAACGCGTCCAGACCTGGCTCGATGGGAGCACGCTGCATATCCGCTTCAACAACCCGGTGCGGCACAACGCGCTGTCGGTCGACATGTGGGAGGCGGTGCCGCCGCTGCTGCGCGTCGCGCAGGACGACGACCGGGTGCGGCTGGTCGTGTTCTCTGGCGCCGGCGAGAAGGCTTTCGTCTCGGGCGCGGACATCTCGCAGTTCGAGGACATGCGCGCTGCGCGTGAGGCCGTCACCCGCTACGAGGCGATGGCCGAAGAGGCGCTCATGAGCATCCACGACTTCCCGAAGCCGACGCTGGCCTGCATTCGCGGCTGGTGCATCGGCGGCGGCGTGAACGTGGCGATCAGCTGCGACATCCGCATCGCCGCGGCCGATGCGGTGTTCTCGATCCCCGCGGCGCGGCTGGGCCTGGGCTACCGCTATTCGGCGATGAAGAACCTGGTCGACCTGATCGGGCCCGGAGCCGCCAAGGACCTGTTCTTCACCGCGCGGCGCATCGATGCCGTGGAGGCAAAGTCGCTGGGCCTGGTCTCGCGCTTGTGCGCGCCGGAAGCACTCGATGCGCTGCTGGCCGAGTACACCGGCGCGCTCGCCGACAACGCGCCGCTGACCGTGGCGGCCGGCAAGGCGATCACGCGCGAGATCCTCAAGCCTTCGCCCGAGCTGGATCTGGCCCTGTGCGCGTCGCTGATCCGCGGCTGCTTCGAGAGCGCCGACTACACCGAGGGCCGCACCGCCTTCATGCAGAAGCGCAAGCCCGTTTTCACCGGCCGTTGAACACAGAAAAACGAGAGACACACCATGCAGTCGTACTGGATGCAGATGACCGACACGGCCACCGCGCTCGAATTGCGCGAGACCGCGATGCCGCAGCCCGGAGCGCAGCAACTGCTGCTGCGCATGCGGGCCGCGGCGCTCAACCGCGGCGAATTCGTCGTCGGCCACGGCCTGCACGGCCAGGCCGGCAGCTGGAAGGCGATCGGCGGGGAAGGCGCGGGCGAGGTGGTCGCGGTGGGCGCGGAGGTCACGCGGTTCAAGCCCGGCGACCGGGTCATGGGCCGTTGCGCCGGCGCCTTCTCCGAGTTCGCGCTGATCGACGAGGCCGAGGCCATGGGCGTGCCCGCGGGCCTGTCGTGGGACGAAGCCGCCAGCGTCGCGATGACCTTTCTCGTGGCCTTCGACATGCTGGTGCTGCAGGGACGGCTCGAGGCGGGCGACTGGGTGCTGGTCAACGGCGTCTCCTCGGGCGTCGGCGTCGCCTCGCTGCAGCTGGCGAAGGTGCTCGGCGCCAAAGTCATCGGGACTTCGGGCTCGGCCGACAAGCTGGCGCTGCTGCGTCCGCTCGGCCTGGACGTCGCGATCTGCAGCCGCAGCCCCGACTTCGCGGCTGCCGTGCTCGAAGCGACAGGCCAGCAGGGTGCCGACCTGGTCGTCAACACGGTCGGCGGCACGGTGTTCGCGGAGAACATCCGCGCCATGGCCTTCGAGGGCCGTCTCGCCACCGTAGGCTATGTCGACGGCGTGGTGCGGGCCGAGCTGGACCTCGCGGCGCTGCATGCCCGGCGGCTGACGCTGTTCGGCGTCTCCAACAAGCAGCGCACCAAGGCGCAGCGGGCGGCCGCCGTGCCGCGCTTCGTCGCCGAGGTGCTGCCGCATATCGCCGCCGGCAGGATCAGGCTGCAGATCGACCAGGTGTTCGACTTCGCGCGGCTGGCGGACGCCAAGGCGCGCATGGAAGCCGGCGGCCATGTCGGGAAGATCGTGCTGCGGATGCCGGCCGCTGCCTGACGCGCTGGACAACAAGGACAAGGAGACAAGCGGATGAACAAGACGACCCTGGTGCTGGCCCTGGGCCTGTGCGCACTTGCCGGCACGGCGCTGGCGCAGCCCGGCGACTACCCGAGCAAGCCGATCCGGCTGGTGATCGGCTTCGCGCCCGGCGGCGCGGCCGACTACGTGGCGCGCGCCATGAGCGATGCGCTGGGCAAGTCGCTCGGCCAGCCGGTGGTGGTCGACAACAAGCCCGGCAATGGCTCGAGCATCGCGGCCGAACTGGTGGCCAAGGCGCCGCCCGACGGCTATACGCTGCTGATCGCGAGCCCGAGCAGCATCTCGGTCAATCCGGCGCTCAACCCGAAGCTGGCCTATTCGGCGCGCGACCTCAAGGCCGTGACGAAGATGACCACCTCGCCGCTGGTGCTGGCGGTCAATCCCGCCACCGGCATCCAGTCCATCGCCGACCTGATCGCGGCGGCGAAGAAGGACCCCGGCAAGCTCAACTACTCGACCTCGGGCAACGGCTCGGCGCCGCACCTGGGCGCCGCGCTGTTCAGCCAGGTCACGGGCGTGGAGATGACGCACATCCCCTACCGCGGCGGCAGCCTGGCGATCCAGTCGGTGATGGCCGGCGACACGCAGCTGACCTTCGGCACATCGCCTTCGGTGCTGCCGATGGCGAGCGGCGGACGGCTGCGCGCGCTGGCGGTGAGCACCAGCGAGCGCTCCCCGCTGGTGCCCGGCCTGCAGGGCATGAAGGAAGCGGGCCTGCCTGGCTACAACCTCGAGTTCTGGTACGGCATGTTCGTGCCGGCCGGCACGCCGCCCGCGATCGCGAAGAAGATCTTCGATGCCACGACGGCCGCCATGCAGCAGCCCTCGGTCAAGGCATCGCTGGCGCGCGACGGCACCGAGGTGTCGCTGTCTTCATCGCCCGAGCAGTTCGAGGCCTTCCTGGCCGAGGACGGCAAGTTCTGGGTGAAATTGGTCAAGAGCGCCAACGTCAAGGTGGAGTGAGTGAAGCACGCAGCTTCTCTGCAGGTAGGATTTGCCCATGTCCACCCCTTCCTCCAGTTCCCGCGGCGCCGGCCTTTCGCATGCCATCGTGACCGAGCTCAAGCAGCTCATCTACAGCGGCGAGTTCAAGCCCGGCGAGCGGCTCAACGAGGCGGCGCTGGCGCTTCGCATGGGCACCAGCCGCGGCCCGATCCGCGAGGCGATCAAGGTGCTGGCCGGCCTGGGGCTGGTGAATGCGGTCGCCAACCGCGGCGTCTATGTGCGGCAGCTGTCGCTGCGCGAGATGATCGAGATCTACGAACTGCGCGCGCTGGTCTTCGGCTATGCGGCCGACCGCGCCTGCGAGCACTGCACCGAAGAGCACCGCAAGCGGATGGAGGATCTGCTCGACGCGATGGATGCGGCCTGCGAGGCCGAGGACGGCACGCTCTACTACGAGCTGAACCTGCAGTTCCATTCGCTGATCCTCGAGATCTCGAACAACCGGCGCGCCCACCAGGCCTACGACGACTACGTGAAAGAGCTGCACCTGGTGCGCCGCAAGTACTTCAACGCGCCCGGCAACATGCGGCGCTCGAACGCCGAGCATCGCGCGATCTTCGATGCCATCGTGGCAGCGAACAAGTCGCGCGCCCGCGCCGCCGCCGAGCGCCACGTGCATGCGGGCCGGGCCCGGCTGCTGTCGAACTTCGAGGAACCGCTGCAGGGCAGCTGACCCCGTGCCCATGACCCACGGATTCACCCGCCGCCGGGCCTGCCTCGCGGCTGCCGCCAGCGCGCTGTGGAGCGCGGCGCGCATGGCGATGGCGCAGGCCTATCCCGGCCGCCCGCCGCACCTGATCGTGCCCTTCACGCCGGGCGGCTCGTCGGACGTGCTGGGCCGCGCGATCGGGCAGGAACTCGGCCGCGCCTGGAACCAGGCGGTCGTGATCGAGAACGTGCCCGGGGCCGGCGGATCGGTCGGCGCCGAGAAGGTCGCCAGGGCGGCCGCGGACGGCTACACGCTGCTCATGGGCCACGTCGGCACGCTGGCCATCAATCCCTCGCTCTACCCCCGGCTCGGCTACGACCCGCTGCGCAGCTTCGCACCCGTGGCCTGGGTGGCCCGCGTGCCGAACGTGCTCGTGGTGCATGCGTCGGTGCCGGCCCGCACGCTGGCCGAACTGGTCGCCCTGGCGAAGGCGAGCCCCGGCCGGCTGGCCTACGGCTCGGGCGGCAACGGCAGTGCCGCGCACATCACGATGGAATACCTCAAGCTGCAGACCGGCACCTCTTTCCTGCACATTCCCTATCGGGGCACGGCGCCCTCGGTCAACGACCTGCTGGCCGGGCAGTTGCAGCTGCTCTTCACCGGCGCGCCGGCGTTGCTGCCCCACATCAAGGCCGGCACGATGCGGGCGCTGGCGGTCTCCAGCCCGCGCCGCATCGCGCTGCTGCCCGATGTGCCGACGGTGGCCGAGAGCGGCGTCGCCGGCACGAAGGGCTTCGAGGCCGACCAGTGGTACGGCGTGGTCGCACCCGCCGGGACGCCGGCCGACATCGTCTCGATGCTCAACCAGCAGATCAATCGATCGCTGGACTCGGCCGATGTCAAGGCGCGCCTGGCGGCCGAGGGCGCCGAGGCGACGCCCGCGACGCCTCAGGCCTTCGGCCAGCTGATCGCCAGCGAGATCAAGCGCTGGGAGCGCGTGGTCAAGGCCGCCCGGATCACTGTCGACTGAAGAAGGCGTGCGCCGCGACCTGCTCCGCGACCCAGCACCCGTCGTCCAGCGGAAGGTCATGGCCGGCGCTCGGGTGCTCCCCGAGGCTCGCCTTCCACTCGTGCGCCAGGCGCAGCGAGCAGCGCGCGTCGACCAGCGCATCGCGCCGGCTCACGAGCACCAGCAGCGGCACGGCCGGCGCCCGCGCCGGCGCCCTGTAGCGCATCGCCGCCAGCAGCTGCCGCAAGGCGTTGGCGCCGGACACCGGGCGCGTCTTGCGAATCGCGGTCCAGGCGTCGATCGCCTCGGTCATCGCGGCAGGCGGATGGCTGCTCGTCAGCTGCAGGATCTGCTGCTCGCGGCGTGCAGGGTCGGCGCTCAGCAGCAGGCTCAGCAGCGTGCCGTAGCTGGCCGGGCGCAGCCGCCGGTACCAGGGGCTGAAGCCGCGCAGGCTGGTGTTGATCAACACGCAGCCGTCCAGCTCGCCGGGGTGGCGGTCGGCCCAGTCCACCGCGATCATCGCGCCGAGCGACATCGCCAGCAGGCGATAGGGCGGCTCGATGCCGAGCGCGCGCAACTGCTGGCGGCAGCTCTCGGTTGTGGCCTCGATGCGGTCCGGGCTCTGCACTTGCCACAGCCGGCCGTTGCCGGGGATGTCGATCGCCAGCACCCGGGCGCCGGGCAGGCGGCCGCGAAGTTGCTCCGGGAAGCGGCCCCAGTGCGCGCTTTCGCGCGTCAGGCCGCGCAGCAGGACCCAGGTTTCCATCCGCGCGTCAGGCCCGTGCGCCATACCAGCGGGCCAGCGCGCTGGCCCGGTGCCCGGCCCGCTGCGGCCTGGCCGGCACCCAGCGCTCGTGGCTGCAGACGGCGCGGGTGACGAAGTCGAGCCAGCCGACATGGCGCCGCAGCACGCGCTGGCGGCGGTGTTCGATCACCGGGTTGAAGATGCCGGCGCGCGAGAAGAACTGGAGCGGATTCTTGCGCACCCAGAGCCACGAGCCCATCTCGAGCGTCATCGGCAGGAACACGGTGCCGGCTCTCTGGCTCGCGCTCATGTAGAGATGGTCCCAGAGGTCGCCATGCGTGAGGTATTGGCGGCTCTGGGGCTCGAGCACGTAGCGGTGGTGCGGCAGGGTCTGGTCGAGGATTTCGGCGAAGGCATGCACCTCGGGCAGATGCGCGATCGGCCGGCCGGTGTGGGCGAAGGGAAACCAGACGCGATCGGACATGCCGAAGCCGGAGTGGCAGTCCACCGAGATGCTGAAGGGGCGGGCGAGCAGCTCGCTTTCGACGATGCGGCACAGGGCGGCGCTCTCGCATTCCATCTGCGCGTTCTTGGCACCCCGATACCAGGGCAAGGCGGCGCTGATGCGCTGGCCGCCGATCAGGTAGGGCACCCTTTCGGCGGAATCGACGGGCGCATTGCGCATGAGGTCGACGCCGCGCGGGTTGGCGCGGGTGCCCAGCCACAGGCCGCCCGGGTTGACCAGCGGCACGAACACCAGCCGCATCGACTCCAGCATGCGGTGCAGCGACAGGTCCCACTGCAGCCGCATCACGATGCTGCGCAGGTAGGCGATGGCGACCTCGGCGCCGATGCGCTCGAGGCCGTGCACGCCGCCGAAGATGCCGACGGCCGGCGCATCCGGACGCTGGCTGCCCAGCACGTAGGCGTGGACGGGAAAGCGCCGCTCGCCGGCGTCGACTTCGCAGAGCAGGCGCCGCTCCATCCATGGCGCGCCCAGTTCGGCAAGCTGTTGCAGCTCTTCGAGTTCGGGGAGTTCCGTGGGCGTGACGGACGAGAAGCCCTGCAGCGTGATCATGGGAAAGATTCCATCGGGCGCGGCGTGCCTAGAGGCCGTCCCGCCTGGGGCGCCCGGCCTTCAGGGGGGTCAGCGCGTCGAGGGCCTCGCGCAGGGCCGCGGCCGGCAGGGCCTGCAGCGCATGCAGGCCGGCGCGCAGCAGCTCGCTTTTCTTCGTGGGCCGCTTGAAGCTCAGCGTCCGGTCCTTGAGGCTGGCGATCAGGGCGTAGTCCTCCTGCGGCATCGTGAAGCTGTCGCGCACCAGCTTTTCCTTGGGCCCGGGCGCCTTCTTGCCCACCGCGGCGGGCTTGTCGGCGGCCTTGGTCGAGGGCCTTCCTGCGGCGGCGTCCGGCTTCGGCGGGCGCAGGGACTTCGTCGCCTGGCGGGTCGCCGTCTTCTTTGCTGCCGGCCGGGAGGTGCGGGTCTGGACTGTCATGAGTGCGAGCTTGGGCCTGTTCACCCTACTTCCGGGGTCGCGAAGGTATGCCAGGGCGGGCCAATCAAGGCGCGCGACGCCGCATGTGCGTTGGCACATGCAAGGAGTGCAACGCGGAGTGGCACGCCCTGGCATACCTTCCCTTCGGGTTGCCGAGCCAAGTGGCCGTCTGCGGCGTTGCCCGCGCTTGCAAGGCGCAAGCCTTGCTGCGCGCGGGCGCCTTGCATCCAGCCCCTTGGCTCGACAACGCGATCCCCGGAAGTAGGGTGAACAGGCCCTAATGGTATAAATGATTTATACCGTATGTCGCGCTCGGCGTCACGCGCTTTCTCGGCTCAGACCACCTGCAGTCGATCGAGGTCCAGCAGCAGGTAGCTGGCAGGCTGCCCGGCCTTGCGGTCGCCGTCGTCGCTGACGATGACGATGCCTGCGCGGCCGCCGATCTCGGCCGGGCTCACGCCTTCGGCGCGCTCCAGGCTGGCCAGCCCTGCGATGCCGAGGCGACGCACTGCGTCTTGTGGCAGGCCTTCCCAGAGCCAGAGGGCGAACTCGCCGGTGCCGCGCGACACCGGCCCGCTGACGACCAGGTACGAGCCCAGCGCGGGAACGAAAGACAGGCCGCGAATGCCGTGCCCGTCCAGGTCGAGCTCGAACAGGGCGTCCGACAGCCGGGGCGGCTCGTCCTTTTCGAAGATGCCGGCAGGGTTCTCGATGCTGGCGATGATCGCGCGGCCTTCGTGCAGCGGGCTTCTGAAGCCGATCAGAAGTCGCTGCTGGTCGGGGCTGATTTCCAGGGCCTCGATGTTGAGCCCGCCCGCGTTCTTGGCATCCTTCTGCTCGGCCGCGGCCGCCAGCAGCGGATGCTTCGCCGTCATGGCCTGCTTCAGGCCTTCGACGACCCGGGTATCGAGGACCCGGTTGCCGTCGATACGGAATCGAACCAGCCGCTCACGCGACTTCTTCTCTTCGCCATCGTCGTTTCGGGAATGCGATGTGATGGCGTACACGAAGCCCGCCCGGTCCAGGGCCAGGCCTTCGAGGTCGTCGAGCTTCCAGAAGTCGCTGAAGATCTGAAGCAGCCCGGGCGTGAGCGGGGTGCTTGCGGCCGTTCCATCGTCGCCGATCGTGACCAGGCTGAACGGATGGCTCTTCTCGTCCTCTACCACCAGGAAGCGTCCATCCGGCAATTGCTGGATCGCCGACGGCTCGTAGATGCCCGGCAAGGGCTGGAAGGCGGGAGGAGGACTTTGCGCCACGCAGTCATTGTGGGCCGATGCGGCCGATCCGGGGGGCAAAGCGAGTGCTGTAGCAAATTGTCACAATGCATCGCTAGCATCGGCCGATGGACGAGCTTCGAGTATTCACACGCCGCCGCATGCTCGGTGCGACCGGCATCGGCGCGCTCTCGGCACTCGTCGGCCAGCCGGTGGTCTCTTCGGCGCAGACTCGTGCAGTCCAGCCTGGCGCCACCCGGCTGACCCAGCTGCTCGACATGTCGCCCGATCAGCAGGAACTCTCGCGCGACTATGCCACCGGCGTTCGACTCGCCTTCGCGGAACTCCGAAAGACGAACAGCGCATTGCCGCAACTGGCGACCATCGAGACCGACGGCACGGCGGCCTCGGTCCGCGCGGCGATCCAGGCGGTCAAGAGCGATCCGGGCCAGGTGGCCTTGCTGGGTGCGGCCGGCGAAGCCCTGGCGCTGGCGACTGTCAGGGAAGCGGCCCAGGCGCAGCTGGAGATCGCCCACGTCGCGCCATGGCTGGCCGATCCGCGCTACGACCAGGACCGCCACCTGGTCGCTCTCTTCGCGTCGCGCGAAGAGCAGATGCGCCAGGTGCTCAAGGGCCTCGCGACGATGGGTGTCAGTGAGCTCGGTGTCGTCTATCCGAGTCCGCAGCATGCCGAGGCGCTGCAGGCCGGCACGGCAGCGCTCACATCGCGGCTGCAGGTCAGGCTGCGCTCGCTCACGGTGCCCGCAGGTCAGGACATCGCGCTTTTCGCATCCCGGCTCAAGCCGGACGACCCCTACTTCCTGGTGTTCATGGGCGGCAGCATCGAGCTCGCGCAGTTCACGCGCGGCTTGAGCCAGCGCGGCCAGCAGCGCTACGTGATCTGCCTGGCCGACGTCGACACCACGACCTTCATGCAGCTGGGTCCCGGCAAGAAGGTGCCGATCGTCTTCACGCAGGTGGTGCCGAACCCGCATTCCAGCAAGGTGCCGCTGGTGCGTGCCTACCGCGACGCGCTCGCGCGGCTGTTCGACGAAGCGCCTTCGCCGATCAGCCTGGCAGGCTACATCGCGGGCCGCTACGCGGCGGCGGTGCTGGCCGGCGTCGAGCCCAACGCCGGGCGCGCCAGGGTGCTCGCGGAGTTCCAGCGGCGCCGGCCGGTCCAGCTGGATGGGTGGCGCGTGGAGTTCGAGGACGGGGGTCGAGGCGGCAGCTACGTGAGTCAGCTGCTGCTGAACGCGCAGGGGGTCTTCATCGGATAAGGGGCGCCGGTCCGAAGCACGGAGGGCTTGCGCTGCGCCGCTTTGGAGATCACATTCCGGGCTCACGATGATCTCGGAGAATCGAATGGAACGTCCGGTTCGCGATGCGCCGCAGCCCGCTGTCGCCGGCCACGCACGGCCGGGCGAAGTCCTCGACCTCCTCATCATCGGCGCCGGCATCGGCGGGGTGATGGCGCTCTACTACGCGCGCAAGGCGGGCCTGAGCGCGCTGGTGCTCGAGCGCCAGGACGTGGTCGGGGGCCTCTGGGCCACGCTCCCCGCCTGGCAGGACATCCAGTTCGGCCGCTGCGACTGGACGCTCGGCGATCTGCCGATCGCCGGAGAAGACCAGGCGAGCATCCGTGACAACATCCAGGCCTGGGTCGACCGCTTCGGCCTCGCCGGCTCGATACGGCTCGGCACCGAAGTCAGGCGCGCCACCCGCTCGGGCGAACTGTGGATCGTCGAGACCGCGGCCGGGACCTTCCGTGCCAGGCATCTGATCAGCGCCACGGGCGCCCACAACCGCCCCTTCGTTCCCGAGCCCGCGCGCGAATCCGTCGAGTTGCGCGAACTGCACTCCTCGCAGCTGCGCGATGCGGCGGATCTGGCGGGCCGCGACGTGGTGGTGGTCGGTGGCGGCGCATCGGCCTATGACCTGCTCGACCTGTGCTTCGAGTACCAGGCCCGCCGTGTCATCTGGGTCTATCGGAACGCGCGGTGGATGATGCCGACGCGCAAGCCCAAGAAAGTGGCGGGCAGCCCTCGCGAACTGGCCAGGGCGCAGATGGAGGGCGCCACTCTCGAGGAGATCAGCCGCGGCCTGCAGGCCAAGCTCGTCGACCGCTATGCCAAGTTCGGCCTCGAAGCCATCCGCCCCGAGGGCCAGTTCGATCTGGGACGCGATCAACTGCTTCCCGGACGCCACCGCATGATCGAGAACTTCTCGAAGATCGAGCGCCACCGCGCCGAGGTATCGCGAATCCGCGGGCGCCGCGCAGAGCTTTCCACGGGCGAAGCGGTCGAAGCGGACCTGCTCCTGTGGGCCACGGGCTACCAGGTGGACCTCGGCTTCTTCGCGAATGAATCGCTGTCGCGCATCACCGGGCACGACGAGTTGTGCGCGCAATGCGGTTGCGGCCTCCGCGCCATCGCCGAGCCCGGCCTGTACTTCCTGGCCGCGGGACTCGAGTCGACCGGCACCGCACCCTGGTCCTACGCGCTGCTGGCCCGCACCCTGATGTCGCACGTGCAGGGCCAGGCGACGCTGGAGCCGGTGCCGCTGGCACGCAAGCTCAATCACTTTCACTACCCCGCTTTCCTGGCCGAGCGCGATCCGGTGAACTTTCCGCAGGGGCACTGGCAAGACGAGTATCAGCGGCTCGCCTTCGCGCATCCGCAAGACCTGCCGCTGCCGATTCCGGACTGACGGACCGAGCGCGTCGACGGCTCGACTGCTCCAGTCTTGTGACAGTCGCGGCTTCTCCCACGGCTTGGCGTTGATTGCCCGCCCGGACGAGCAGATGATGCTCGGGCGCTGCCGGAGAACTTCGACTGCGCAGCGCATCCGTGGCTCAACCCAACGAGGGGGAAATCATGCGCACATCCACAGCAGCAAGTGCCTACGCGGCCGTGTCCCTGGCGATCCTCTGTTTCGACAGCGCCGCCCAGGCGCCCGCTCCACCCATCAGGTCCACCTGCCAGAACGTCGGCGTGGCGGCGCCGGAACCGCTGGGGGATCGAGAAGGCCATTTCCTCTCGGTCGGCCCCTACAGTTGCGTGAGCCAGGGCGGCGTGCTCGACGGCACGGTCAGCTCGGGCATGAACATCTGGGACGTGGACAAGGGCGCGGGCGTGCTGGTCACGGGCAATGGCGTGATGCGCAAGCCCGGCATGATGGTCGTCTTCACCGTGACGGAAGGAAGCTACGCCCTCACCATGGCCGACGGCAAGGTGACGGGCTTCGCCGGAAGCGCCAAGGGCGTGTACAAGCTCGCGACGGGTTCGGCCGCTTCGCTCTCGGGCAAGGCCTACACGGCGCGATTCCGAAGCATCGACCGTGGCCAGTTCGTCATCGAGACGACGGTGGACTAGCTGGCGCCGGCCTGGCGCTTGTAGACCACCCTGAAGCGCTCGCACGCCACGGGCATGGCCTGGCTGGGCGTGCGGCCCGCGCGTTCGCACTCGCGGCCGAAGTAGGCCCAGTGGACGCGGCGCCAGTATTCCAGCGAGCCATCGCCTTCGCCCTCGGTGGCCGCGAACCCGGCGCCGACCTGCTCGAACGGCAGGATCTCGACGTCCAGCGTCTCGATGACGCACACCGGCGTGCCGTCCCAGCAGGTGACCACACTGAGCGCGCCAGGCTCGGGCGGCGAGCCGCCTGCGTCCTCGAGGGACCAGACAAGGGAGGCAGTGGCCCGCTTGACGCCGGCAAGCACGAGCTCGGCGAGGGCGTTCGCATCGGCCTCGTTGTCATCGAAATGGAAGGCCTCGAAGAAGCGGTCGGAGCGATCTTCTCCGACCTCGGCGCAGAAGCCGTCCCAGAAGGGGGCGATGGCTGGAGGGATGGGTCTTCTTCGCACCATGCGCAATCGCGACGAACTTCAGCTCTCGTCCATGAACGGGGGAAGCAGTCGCGCCGCGCCCTGCAGAAGTTCGAACTCGGGGTCGGGCAGCGGCACGTTCTGCATGTCGAAGTGGCTGAGCGTGCCCCACAGCCGCCCGCTGTGCGGGTCGAGCACCGGCACGCTGTGATAGGAGATGACGACCCCTTGGAGCGGATGGCCGTCGAGCCTCTGGTCGACCGCCGAGTCGGTGGTCCGGAATGACTTTCCGCGCTGGACGAACTGGCAGAAGCTCTGCGTGAACGGGACGACCATCAGATAGTCCGGCCGCTTGCGGCCCTGCTTGTCGTGCAGGAACACGTTGTGGAGCAGCGGACCGGCAAAGCGATAGACCGCGGTGTAGCGAAGCGAGACGCCTTCATTGAGATACGCGAGCGCAGCGAGAACTCCCCCGGTTGCCAGCGCATCGGAAACTGATTCCAGATTTCGTGTAGTGATCATCGATCGATGCTAGCTACACCGTACTGATTGCAAAAGCGCGAGATCGTTTTTTTGTGTGTGCCGATCGGTCCTCAGATCCTGCGGTCCGCGTGGCGCAAAGTCTGCAGCAGCATGCGGTGCAGGCTTTCGACAGCCTTCGAGCCGCGCGAAGCCGGGCTGCGATAGAGGGCCACCTGCATCGGTTCGAGCGGCCCGAGCCCGTGCTCGACGCCGAGGATCTGCAGCTGCGCCGGCGCGCTGCACTGGGTCAGGGCCGCCACGGCCAGGCCGCTCTCGACGGCTGCGATCTGGCCGGCCAGGCTGGAGCTGTTGTAGACCACCTTGTAGGGGCGCCCCTGGAGCGCGAGCGAGTGGATCGCGCTGCGCCGGCCCAGGCTGGCCTCCTCGTAGACCGCGATCGGCAGCGGGTTGCGGTTCCAGACATCGAACTGCCCGGAGCCGACCCACACCATCGGCTCATGGAACAGCAGGGTGCCGCGCCGGGCGTGGTCTCGAGAGACCAGGGCCAGGTCGAGCTCACCGCGCGCCACGCGCGGGATCAGCGCGGTCGACTGCTCGCAGTCCAGCTGGATCTCGACGCCTCCATGGCGGGGCGCGAATCGCTTGAGGACGGGGGTCAGGTACTTGCTCGCGTAGTCGTCGGGCACCCCGAGCCTCACGAGGCCGGAAACGAGCTCGCCCTGCAGGGCCGCCTGCGCCTCGGCATGGAGATCGAGCATGCGCCGGGCGTAGCCCAGCAGGGTCTGGCCCTCGTGCGTGAGCTGGAGCTGCCGGGCGCCGCGAAGCAGCAGCTGGCAACCCAGCGCCGACTCCAGCTTCTTGAGCTGCATGCTCAACGCCGACTGGGAGCGGTGGACCTCGGGTGCCGCGCTCGACAGCGAACCGGCGTCGACCGCGGCCACGAAGCTCTTCAACCAGTCGATCTGAAGGTCTCTCACGTATTCGATAAGCAGATGGGTGCCTGCTGAATTATGCGCTTTTCGCTTTCAAGCAGACGCGGCACAGTGCGTCCCATGAACCTGTTGAACGCACCGTCGTCGCCCGGACCTGCCGCCTCCAGCTCGAACGCGCCGGGCCAGCTCGACACGCGCGCCATGGGCGTGATGACGCTGCTGTGCCTGGTCTGGAGCCTCCAGCAGATCTCGTTGAAGGCGGTTGCCGACCAGGCCAGCCCGATGCTGATGGTGGCGCTGCGGTCCGCGGTCGCACTCGTGCTGCTGGCGCTGCTCATGCGCCGCCGCGGCGAGGCGCCCGGCCCCGGGCGCTGGAAGCCGGGGCTGGCCGTGGGCGCCCTCTTCGGGCTGGAGTACCTGCTGGTGGCCGAGGCGCTGCGCCTGACCGGGGCATCCCACGTGGTCGTCTTCCTCTACACGGCGCCCATCTTCGCCGCCCTGGGGCTGCACATGCGCCTGCCCGCGGAGCGGCTCGGCGGGCAACAGGTGGCCGGCATCGCCGTGGCCTTCGGCGGCATCGCGCTGGCCTTCCTCGGGGGTGACGCCGCTTCCTCGGCCGACGCGCGCAGTCCGGCGCTGCTGGGAGACGGCCTGGCGCTGCTCGCGGGCGCGGCCTGGGGCGCCACGACGGTGACGATCCGCTGCTCCAGCCTGACCTCGGCGCCTGCCACCGAGACGCTGCTGTACCAGCTGCTGGGCGCCTTCATCCTGCTGCTGCCGGCGGCCTGGCTGACCGGGCAGTTCCGCTTCGAGTCCTCGGCCGTGGTCTGGGCGCATCTGGGATTCCAGAGCATCGTTGTTTCCTTCGCCAGCTTCCTGGCCTGGTGCTGGCTGCTGCGCCGCTACCTGGCTTCCCGGCTCGGCGTGTTCTCGTTCCTCACGCCGCTGTTCGGGGTCATCCTGGGCGTCGCCCTGCTGGGCGAGGCGCCCGAGCCGGCCTTCATCGCGGGCAGCGTGCTGGTGCTGGTGGGCATCGGCCTGGTGAGCGCCCGGTGTAGAGTCGGCCCCCGATTCAAAGCAGCAGGAGCCTTCATGGCACGAACAAGCGAATGGGCGGCCAAGGTGCTGACCTTGATCAGGGGCGGCAACACCGACGCCGCGATCGCCCAGATCAAGGTCGCGCCGAGCGTCAAGGACATCCGCGCGCTCGAAGCGGCGCTGGCGCAGGCGGGCCTGGCCGGCCGCTGGCGCGATGTCGACCAGACCATCGCGCAGAGCATCGACGCCTTGTCCGCACCGCGCCTGCATCGTTCGCCCTGAGCCGCGAGCCGAGAGCCCGGAGCGGCCACGGTCTCCTCGGCTACGATGGCGCCACCGCCGCGGCCGCCAGATCGCAAGGGCCGCGGTGCCTTCAGCGAAAAAAGGGTGACGCTCCATGACCGATACGCGCTCGGACCTTACCAAGATCACGTTCAGCGTGCTGACCATCGGCCTCCTGATCGCCTCCTCTCTCTGGATCCTGTGGCCATTCCTCGGCGCCACCATCTGGGCGGTGATGGTCGTCGTCGCCACCTGGCCGGCCCTGCTGTGGTTCGAGGCCCGGCTGTGGAACCGCCGCAGCCTCGCGGTGCTGGTGATGGTGCTGATCCTGCTGCTGCTCTTCGTGCTGCCGCTGACGATGGCGATCTCGACCATCGCGGCCAATGCCGACGAGGTGATCGCCTGGTTCAAGCTGCAGATCAGCAAGGGGCCGCCGCAGCTCCCCGCGTGGGTCGGCAATCTGCCCTTCGTCGGGCCCAAGCTGACCTTGGCATGGGATGAGCTGGTGGCATCGGGCGTTTCGGGCATCGAGGCCAAGGTCACGCCCTACGCGACCCGGGTCACGGGCTGGTTGTTCTCGCAGGCCGGTGTGGTCGGCGCGCTGACGCTGCAGTTCCTGCTCACGGTCGTCATCGCGGGCCTGATGTATGCCCAGGGCGAGACGGCGGCCGTCGAGGTCCGGCGCTTCGGCCGCCGCCTCGGCGGGCAGCGTGGCGAAGACGCCGTGGTGCTGGCCGGCCAGGCGATCCGGGGCGTGGCGCTGGGCGTGGGCGTCACGGCGATAGTCCAGGCCGTGGTGGGCGGCATCGGCCTGGCCATCGCCGGCGTGCCCTTCGCCGCCTTGCTCACCGCGGTGATGTTCATCCTGTGCATCGTGCAGCTCGGGCCGACCCTGGTGCTGGCGCCGGCCACGATCTGGGTCTTCTGGAGCGGCTCGACCGGCTGGGGGATCTTCCTGCTGGTGTGGACCGTGATCGTCGGCACCATGGACAACTTCCTGCGGCCGTGGCTGATCAAGCGCGGCGCCGACCTGCCGCTGCTGCTGATCTTCGCCGGCGTCATCGGCGGCCTGCTGGGCTTCGGGCTGGTCGGTATCTTCGTCGGACCGGTGCTGCTCGCGGTGTCCTATACGCTGATCAACGCCTGGCTCGACAGCGCCGAGCCGGCGGCCGGAGAGATCGGGTCGTAGCGGGCGCGCGCTTTCGCGCAACGCATCACCAGAAGCGCCAGAACGGGCGGCGGCGCGCCGCGGCTTGCTCGAGGGTCGCACTCACCGTCGTGGGCGTGCCGAAGCGGCGGCGCACCTCGGCTTCGTGCAGTCGCGCCGGCCTGCGCGTTTCGGCATGGCCGCGCAAGGCCAACAGGCGCAACTGGTGTGCGCGGTTGAGCAACTCCTCATCATCGAGATCGCCGGGCTCGGTCATGCCTCAATTGTGCATCGATGTTTCCGCACCCCGCGCCTGCCGGCCCGATTTCCGGGCCGTGGCGCTGTTTCGGCAGGGCCCGACTACGGGTTTGTATCAAGGACTAACGGTCAGGAAGGGCCCGCAGCGACGTTTTGGCGGGCGAGAAGAGGGGAACTTTCCCACGCTACCGCGCCTGGCTTTCGTATCGTTACCTTGTCGTCGGGCGACGCATCCACTTACGCTCGATGACGGCATGGAACATGCGGCGGCCCATAGACTTGGTTTCGCGTTCAGCGGCCTTTCGACTTACACAGTTGACTTGGCCATTCCTTCAATAGATCGCACGTACATGCTGCGATCCTCTGGATACAACTCATGTCAATTACTCAGGAACTTGTGGTCGAGTTCGCCCGATTGGGCGTCGTCTATATTCATCTCATCGCCTGCTGCGTGGCCATCGGCCTGGTGCTCACCAGCGACATCGCGATGGTCAAGCAGATGTTTGTCGGCGAGTCTTCGGACCGCAAGGAAAGCCACGACATGACCCAACTGCAGACCACGGTCGTGTGGGCACTGGTGGCGCTCTGGATCTCCGGCTTGGTCGTGATCATGCTCGACGTGTCTTCGAAGGGATTGCAGTACTTCGCGAACCCCAAGATCCAGGCCAAGATCCTGATCGTCATGCTGCTGACCCTGAACGGCGTGGTGCTTCATCATGTCGTGCTGCCCTGGCTGCAGAAGGCCGGCTCGCTGCTCGAACTGACGCCGAGCCGCACCACCTTCGCGGTCTTCGCCGGCGCGGTGTCGGGCGTGTCCTGGCTCTACGCCGCGATGCTCGGCGTCGGTCGGCCCCTGTCATGGAAGTATTCGCTGTGGCAGCTGATGGCTGCGTACCCCCTGTTGATCGCCGCCGGCTTCGCCTCGATGCTGCTGCTCACCGCCTTCGTGAAGTACCGCAACACCGCGCGCAGCACGACGGCGAAGGACGACGAGGACTTCGGCGCGAGCTTCGGGCCGCAGGGCATCATCGCGTAGCTGCGCAACGGTGGATCGGACGCTGCGGCAGCAGGGAGACGGCTAGCCGTGCGGATCCACGGCGAAGGACGCGACGACGGGCGCGACCGCTTCCAGAAACTCGAAGGCCTCGTCCCGCAGCGGCATGGGGCTGAAGTCGAAGTGGCACAAGGTCCCCCACAAGCGGCCGTCCGCAAGCACGAGCGCGGTGCCGTGGTACGAGATCATCATGTCCTCGTAGGCATGGCCCGCGAACCTCGTGTCTCTTGACGAATCGTCGGTACGAAAGGGAATGCCGGGCCTGATGAATTGCGCGAGGCTCTTGTTCAGCGGCATCGCGGACAAGAAGGGCGGCAGCCTCTGGCCCTGCGCGTCATGCAGGCAGACGTTCTTCAGGATGAGGCCTGCAAACCTGAAGATCGCGGTGTAGCGATGGGGCACGCCCTCGTTCAGGAAGGCGAGGCCGCCCGCCAGACCCTGCGTCTTCAGGATCTGCGAGAAGGCTTCCAAGTCCTGGGCCGAGGGCATTCCATATTATGTGCTCGCGCGCTTGGCCAGTTCCAGCTTGGCGATCGCGTTGCGATGCACTTCGTCGGGTCCGTCGACGATGCGCACCGTGCGCTGGTGCGCATAGGCCTCGGCCAGCCAGAAGTCCTGGCTGACGCCGGCCGCCCCATGCGCCTGGATGGCCCAGTCCACCACCTTGCACGACATGTTGGGGGCCACTACCTTGATCATCGCGATCTCGGCGCGGGCGTTCTTGTTGCCCACCGTGTCCATCTTGTAGGCGGCGTTGAGCGTGAGCAGCCGCGCCTGGTCGATCAGGCAGCGCGACTCGGCGATGCGCTCGTGCCACACCGATTGCTCGGCGAGCGGCTTGCCGAAGGCGATGCGCTTCTGCAGGCGGTCGCACATCAGCTCGAGCGCGCGCTCGGCGGCGCCGATGGAGCGCATGCAGTGGTGGATGCGGCCGGGCCCGAGGCGGCCCTGGGCGATCTCGAAACCGCGGCCTTCGCCCAGCAGGATGCTGGAGGCCGGCACGCGCACGTTCTCCAGCAGCACTTCCATGTGGCCGTGCGGCGCATCGTCGTAGCCGAACACCGACAGGTGCCGCAGCACCGAGACGCCGGCCGCGTCGCGCGGCACCAGGATCATCGACTGCTGGGCGTGGCGCGGCGCCTCCGGATCGGTCTTGCCCATCACGATGAAGATCTTGCAGCGCGGGCTGCCGGCGCCGGAGGAGAACCACTTGCGGCCGTTGATCACGTACTCGTCGCCCTCGCGCCGGATCGTGCACTGGATGTTGGTGGCATCGGATGAGGCGACCGCCGGCTCGGTCATGAGGAAGCCGGAGCGGATCTCGCCGCGAAGCAGCGGCTCCAGCCACTGGTCCTTCTGCGCCTCGGTGCCGTAGCGCTCGATGGTCTCCATGTTGCCGGTGTCGGGCGCCGAGCAGTTGAAGACCTCGCCCGACCACGACACGCGGCCCATCACTTCGCACAGCGGCGCGTAGTCCAGGTTGGAGATTCCCGGCACGCCGCGGTGTTCGTGCGGCAGGAACATGTTCCACAGTCCGGCCGCCCGCGCGATCGGCTTGAGCTCCTCGATCAGCGGCGATACCTGCCAGGCATTGCCGGCCCGGCGGAAGGCGTCCATCTCGTGGTGGTAGCGCTCCTCGTTGGGATAGATGTGCTCATCGAAGAAGTGGTGCAGGCGCTGCAGCAGGTCACGGGTCTTGGGGGAGGGTTCGGCGAACATGGTTTGTCCTTTCGTTGTCGTGCGATTTCAACATCGCCCGCCGCCGGATGCCGTCCCGCAAGCGACGCACGGGCGGTGCGGGACGGCCGGCGGGCGATATGCGGGAACCGAGTAAGCGCCAAGCTTTTCCTTCGTTCCCTCGCGCCCGTCCGGCGCGAAGAATGGCGGCCTTCCTCCCATGAGAACAAGCCGTCATGACTGACCTGAACGACTACCTGGCCGAGAAGCGAACGGCCGTGCTGGCACGCAATGCAGCCATCGAAAGCGGGACGGCACAAGCTGCCCAGCTCAAGGCGAGCGTGCGTGCCGAGGGCCGCAGCGGCGTGCGGCGCCTGCGAATCCGCGACCACCAGATCATCAGCGACAGCCCGCCCGACTTCGCCGGCTACAACCTCGGCCCGAGCTCGCCGGAGCTGCAGCTCGGCGTGCTGGGAACCTGCGTCACGCACATCTTCCTGATCCAGGCCGCCGAGCGCCAGGTGCCCCTGGAAAGCCTGGAAGTCGAGGTCACCGGCGTGATCGATCCGCGTGGCGGCAAGCCGGGCCATGAAGAGACCCCGATCTGGCCGCACCAGATCGCCTACACCGTGCACATCGATTCACCCGCGACCCGCGCCGAGATCGATGCGCTGTTCGAGGCGGTGGAGCGCAGCTGCCCGATTCTCAACCTGCTGCGCAATCCGCAGAGCATCCGCGCCGAGCTCAGGCTGGTCGACTCCCGGGCGGCAGCGGCGAGGGCCGGCACGACCGAGCCCGAAGCGCTCGCCGCCTGAGACGCCGCCGATCACCCGCAGCTACACAACCCGAAGGCAAGCCATGTCCCTCCCGCTCGACCACATCGTCATCGCCGTTCACGACCTCGAATCCGCCATCGCCGACTACACATCGCTCGGCTTCAACGTGCAGCGCGGCGGAGACCACCCCGGGCGCACGACGCACAACGCCCTGGTGGTGTTCGCCGACGGCAGCTATTTCGAGCTGATCGCCTGGAAGGCGCCCGCGCCGGACGAGCGCTGGTGGAAGCTGCTGCAGCAGTACGGCGAAGGCGTCGTCGACTATGCGCTGCTGCCGCACAGCACGGCCGAGACGGTCGCCGACGCCGCCCGGCGCGGGCTGGCGCTCGACGGTCCGCTGGATGGCGGGCGGCTGCGTCCGGACGGCGAACGGCTGCGCTGGCAGACGGCGCGGCCGACCTCTGCGGACCTGCCATTTCTCTGCGGCGACATCACGCCGCGGGCACTGCGCGTGCCCGAGGGCGCGGCACGGGTGCATCCCAACGGCGCGCTGGGCGTGGCCAGCCTGGCGGTCGCGGTGCACGATCTGGACGCCACCCTGGGCCGCTACCGGGCCCTGTTCGGCGATGCTGCCGGCGACCGGCATGCGCATGTGGGCCAGGCGGTTGCGCTGCCGGCCACCAGCGGGCGGGTGGCGCTGGTCTGGCTCGGCAGCAGCGCGCTCGTGCTGTCGTCGCCGCGCGATCCGATCGGCGGTCCGTCGAGCCCGCTCACGCAACGACTCGCCGCGCGCGGCGAGGGGCCCTACGCCCTGGTGCTGCGCACGGCGGACCCGGCCCAGACCAGCGGCTTGCTCGATCCGGCGCGGACCCATGGCGCGCTGATCGAGTTCGAGCTGGTGGACGCGCCATCGGCGCCGCAGCACGCGGTGCAGGCGGGCGCCGGGCCGGGCGAGAAGTGGGTCGGTGGATGAGTGTCGATCCTCCACGCTGCGAGTTCTTTTTCATCTTTCCTCGAAAGCATTTCGTGAACCTGATTTCCAAAGTGTCCGGTCGTGTGGCAGCGGCCGCCGCGGTCTTGTCCTTGATCGCGCTGGTGGCCGCCTGCTCCAAGGCCCCGGAGGCACCTGCAGCCGCTGCCAACGATGCGGGCGCGCCGGTGGCGGGAGGCACGCTGGTCTATCTGGAGCAGCAGGCCCACACCAACCTGTATCCCCCCGCGGGCGGCTTCTACCCGAACGGCGGCATCCTGAACCAGATCACCGACAAGCTCACCTACCAGGACCCGAAGACGCTCAAGATCGAGCCCTGGATCGCGGAGTCCTGGAGCGTCAACGACGCGGTCACCGAATACACCTTCAAGCTGCGCGAGGGCGTGACCTTCTCCGACGGGACGCCGCTCGATGCGGCCGCGGTGGCGAAGAACTTCGACACCTTCGGCAAGGGCAACAAGGAGCTGAAGCTGCCGGTGTCCGAGGTCATCAACAACTATGAGCGCAGCGAGGTGATCGATGCGCGCACGGTCAAGTTCTACTTCAGGAAGCCGGCGCCCGGCTTCCTGCAGGGCACCTCGGTCATCGGCTCCGGGCTGGTGTCGCCGGCCACGCTGGCACGGCCCTTCGATGAACTCGGCGACGCCACCAAGATCATCGGCTCGGGTCCCTTCGTCGTGACCAGCGAGACGCTGGGCAAGGAGCTGCTGCTGAGCGCGCGCAAGGACTACAAGTGGGGCCCGGCCACGCTGGCGCACCAGGGGCGCGCGCTGCTCGACGAGATCAAGCTCATCGTGACGCCGGAGGACAGCGTGCGCATCGGCGCGCTGGTCGCGGGGCAGGCCGGCTTCATCCGCCAGGTGCAGGCCTATGACGAGAAGCGGGTCAACGAGAGCGGCTTCGCGATCTACGCGCCCTCGACCCGCGGCGTGAACAACAGCATCAACTTCCGTCCCGACAACCCGCTCGTGGCCGACCTGCGGGTGCGCCAGGCGCTGCTGCACGCGACCAACACGAAGGAGATCGTCGAGACGCTGTTCTCCCCGAACTATCCGCAGGCGACGTCGGTGCTGGCATCGACCGCGGCGGGCTACGTCGATCTCTCCGCCAAGCTTGGCCACGACGAGGCGAAGGCCAAGGCGCTGCTCGACGAGGCGGGCTGGAAGGCCGGCGCCGACGGCGTGCGCACCAAGGACGGCCAGGTGCTGGCGCTGCGTGCCTACGAGGCGCTGCCCCAGCCGCAGAACAAGGAGACGCTGCAGCTGGTGGCCCAGCAGTGGGCCAAGGTCGGCGTCAAGCTCGAGGTGCTGACCGGCGACAACGGCAGCAAGACCATCGACAACCTCGACCCGGCCAAGACCGCGGTCCTGCCGACCATGGTGGGGCGCGCCGACCCTGACGTGATCAAGAGCCAGTACTACCCGACCAACCGCAACGTGCTGCTGCAGAAGGGCGGCGTGAGCGACAAGGTCAAGACCTTCGAGGACGCGAAGCTCAACGGCCTGCTCGAGGGCATCGCCGCGGAGGTCGATCCGGCCCGGCGCCTGGCGCTGGTCGGCGAGGCGCAGAACCACGTGATCGACCAGGCCTACGTGATCCCGATCTTCGAGGAGCCCCAGGCCTTCGCGGGCGCACCGTGGGTCAAGGGCGTGGGCTTCGAGGCGGTGGGCCGGCCGAGCTTCTACGGCACCTGGCTGGCGAAGCACTGAGACCGACGCCGTCGCGCCGAGGTCGTGTCGATGAGCAAGTACTTCTACGGCCGGATCGGCCAGGCGCTGCTGGTGCTGTGGGCCGCCTTCACGGCTTCCTTCGTGCTGCTGCAGGCGCTGCCCGGCGATGCGGTCCTGATCAAGTTCCTCAATCCCGACATGGGCCTCGGGCCGAAGGAGATCGCGGACATCCGCGCCTCCTACGGCGCCGACAACCCGGTGTGGGACCGCTACCTCCACACACTGTGGAACTTCCTCGGCGGCAACTTCGGCTACTCGATGCAGGCCGGCGTGCCGGTGAGCCAGGGCCTGGCGACCAACCTGCCGCCGACGCTGCGGCTGGCGAGCTTCGGTTTCGCGGTGGCACTGCTGCTGGCGGTGGCGCTGTCCTTTCTTTCGAACATCGCGCGCTTCGCGTGGCTGCGGGCGGCGATCCAGTCGCTGCCCTCGCTGTTCATCTCGGTGCCGGTGTTCTGGCTCGGCATCATGCTGATCCAGGTCTTCTCGTTCCGGCTCGGCCTGATCCCGGTCATCAATCCCGGCAAGTGGGAGGGGCTGGTGCTGCCGACCCTCACGCTCGCCATCCCGATCTCCGCGCCGCTGGCGCAGATCCTGATGCGCAACATCGACGAAGTGCTCACGCAGCCCTTCGTCACCGTGGCGCGTGCCAAGGGAGCGACGCGCAACTGGGTGCTATGGAGGCACGTCGCGCGCAACGCGGTGCTGCCGACGCTGACCATCGCGGGGATCCTGTTTGGCGAGTTGCTCGCCGGCGCGGTGGTCACCGAGTCCGTGTTCGGCCTCAACGGGCTGGGCAGCCTCACGCAGCAGGCGGTTGGCAACCAGGACACGGCGGTGCTGCAGGCCATCGTGGTGATCTCCGCCGCGGCCTTCGTCCTGATCAATCTTGCGGTCGACCTGTTGTATCCGGTGCTCGACCCGCGTCTTCGCATCAAGCTGGGCAACTGAAAAAATGAGCATCACATTCGAAGACCAGACGCAGACGCAGACGCCCGTCCGGGCGCTTCCGGCGGTCGCGCTGCGCTGGCGCGCCGGCTGGCGCGTGCTGCGCAGCGTGCAGCCCGGCCTGCTGCTGGCCTGGCTGGTGATCGCGACGGTGGCGGCCTGGGCGCTGGTTCCGGGCGCGTTCACCGGCTACAACCCGGTGCAGGGAAGCTCCGGCCAGCATCTGCTCGCGCCCGGCGCCTCGCACCTGCTGGGCACCGACGGCCTGGGCCGCGATCTCTATGCACGCGTCGTGCATGGCGCGGTGCATTCGCTCTCGGGCGCATTCCTGGCCGTCACGGTCGGGCTGGTGCTGGGCACCTCGATCGGCGTGGTCGCGGGCTCGGTCGGCGGACGGGTCGAGGACCTGCTGATGCGCATCGTCGATGTGCTGCTCGCGGTGCCTTCGCTGCTGCTGTCCCTGAGCATCATCATCATCCTCGGCTTCGGCACGCTGAACGCGGCGCTCGCGGTCGGCGTCGCCTCGGTCGCGGCATTCGCGCGCCTGGTGCGCTCCGAGGTGGTCCGGGTGCGCCGCGCCGAGTACGTGGAGGCCGCCTTCGGCAGCGGCGGCCGCTTTCGCAGCGTGCTCTGGCGGCATGTGCTTCCGAACTCGATGACCTCGGTGGTCGCGATGGCCGCGCTGCAGTTCGGCACTGCCATCCTGTCGATCTCGACCCTGGGCTTCCTGGGCTACGGCGCCCCGCCGCCGACGCCCGAGTGGGGCCTGCTGATCGCCGAGGGCCGCAACTACATCTCGACCGCTTGGTGGCTCACGACGGTGCCGGGCCTGGTCGTGGTGGCGGTCGTGCTGTCGGCCAACCGCATCAGCGTGGCGCTGTCGAAAGGGCGCCGGTGAGCAGCGTCGTCGCCCTCAGGCCCGAGGGCCTCGCGGTGTCGCCGGTGCTCGAGGTTGACCGGCTCGCGATCGGCTACCGCGACAAGGACCAGTTGCACCGCGTGGTGCACGACGTGTCCTTCGCCATCCATCCGGGCGAGATCGTGGCGCTGGTGGGCGAGTCGGGGTCGGGGAAGACGACCACGGCGCAGGCCGTCATCGGCCTGCTGCCGGCCAACGGCCAGCTCGAGCATGGGGCGATCCGCCTCAACGGCACCGATGTCGCGGGCTGGTCCGACAAGCGCTTCGACGGCATCCGCGGCAGCACCGTGAGCCTGATTCCGCAAGACCCGACGAGTTCGCTGAACCCGGTGCGCACGGTCGGCGAGCAGGTGGCCGAGATCCTGCGCATCCACCGCCGGGTCGAGCGCCGCCTGCTCGACGAACGGGTGGTCGAACTGCTGGCGCGCGTCGGGCTCTCGCAACCCGAACTGCGGGCGCGCCAGTATCCGCACGAGCTGTCGGGCGGCATGAAGCAGCGCGTGCTGATCGCGATCGCGATCGCGCTGCAGCCGGCCCTGATCATCGCGGACGAGCCGACCAGTGCCCTCGACGTGACCGTGCAGAAGCGCATCCTCGACCTGATCGACGAGCTGCGGTTGGCCTTCGGCACCGCGGTGCTGCTGGTGACTCACGACCTCGGCGTGGCGAGCGACCGCGCCAGCCGGATCGTGGTGCTCCAGGGCGGACGCATCCAGGAGCAGGGACCGACCCCGGCGCTGTTGCGCCAGCCGCGCAGTGCCTACACGCGGCAACTGCTGTCGGACGCACCGTCGCTCGCGCTGGCGGCCTTCCGGCCCGAGCGGCCGCAAGCCGGACCGGCGCTGCAGGACCAGAGCGAGTTCGCGATCGTGGTCGAGGACCTGGTGCACGAGTTCGCCATCGGCGGCGCGCGCGGCACGGTGTTCCGTGCAGTCGATGGCGTGTCGTTCCGCGTCCGGCGCGGCACGACGCATGCGATCGTGGGCGAGTCCGGCTCCGGCAAGACCACCACGATCCGCGACGTGGTGGGCTTTCGCCAGCCGACCGCAGGACGCATCCTGATCGAGGGCACCGATCTGGCGGGCCTGCGCGTCGAGGCGCTGCGCCGCTTCCGTCGCCGGATCCAGCTGGTCTACCAGAACCCGTTCGGATCGCTCGATCCGCGGCAGACCATCTTCGAGATCATCGAGGAGCCCCTGCGCAACTTCGAGCCCCTGGAGGCATCGGAGCGCAAGCGCCGGGTGAGCGAGATCCTCGCGCGTGTCGGCCTGCCGGGCGCGGTGCGGCAGCGACGGCCGCATGCGCTCTCGGGCGGCCAGCGGCAGCGCGTGGCGATCGCCCGCGCGCTGGTTCTCGAGCCGCAGGTGCTGGTGCTCGACGAGGCGGTCTCCGCGCTCGACGTCACGGTGCAGGCCCAGATCCTCCAATTGCTCGAGCGCCTGCAGGCGGAGCTCGGCCTCACCTATCTCTTCATCTCGCACGACCTCGCGGTGGTGCGCCAGATCGCGGACACGGTGTCGGTGCTGCAGCACGGGCGCCAGGTCGACTCGGGCCGCGTGGAGGAGGTCTTCCTCCGGCCCCGCAGTCCCTACACGCGTGAACTCATCGATGCCATCCCCGGCAAAAGGAACTCTCATCTTGTCCAAACTCCGACGCCTGGGCTTCTTCAGCAGGCTTCTTGACGACGCCACCGCCGCCGAGCGCCTGCGCCTGGTCACCGAGCAGATCGTGCATGCCGAGGCCTTCGGCTTCGATGCGGCCTGGGTCGCTCAGCATCACTTTCACGAGGCGGAGGGCGGCCTGCCTTCGCCGCTGGTCTTCCTGGCCTGGGTGGCGGCGCGCACGCAGCGCATCAGGCTCGGTACCGGCATCGTCACGCTGCCGCTGGAGAACCCGGTGCGCGTCGCCGAGGACGCGCTGGTGCTCGACCTGATCGCGGGCGGGCGGCTGGAGTTCGGCGTCGGTACCGGCGGCACGCCGTCTTCCTTTACGGCCTTCGGCCTGCAGAGCGAGCAGCGCGCGGAGGTCTTCGCGAAGCACCTCGCGCTGGTGCGCGACGCCTGGGCCGGGCGGCCGCTTCCCGGCGGCGATCGGCTCTATCCCTCCTCGCCGCAGCTGCTCGACCGGATCTGGCAGGCCAGCTTCTCGGTCACGGGCGGTGCCCGGGCCGGGCTGGCCGGAGACGGCCTGATGCTGTCGCGCACGCAGCCGCGTGCGCCGGAGGCACCCGAGGCCACGCTCGCCGACCTGCAGTTGCCGATCATCGAGGCCTATCGCGCGGCGCTGCCCGCGGGACGCGCCGAGCGCATCGTGGGATCGCGCTCGGTGTTTGTCGCCGACGACCGCGCGCTCGCGCGCCGCCTGGCCGAGGAGGGCCTGCGCCGAAGCCTGGCCCGCCAGGCCGGCCCGGACCGTCCCGGCGCCGATGCGTCGCTGGACGAGCTGATCGCGCGCCAGGACGTGCATGTCGGCACGCCGTCCGAGGTGATCGCTTCGCTGCGGGCCGATCCCACCCTCGCGCAGGTGACCGACCTGGTGTGCCAGGTGCATTCGGTGGATCCGCCGCATCGCCACATCCTGCGCTCGATCGAGCTCATCGCCACCGAGGTCGCGCCCGCGCTCGGCTGGCAGGGACCGGCGAAGACCCGTTCATCTTCTCTTTCAACCCAACAGGCCATCGCATGACCTTGTCCAGCATTCCGGACGTGATCGACCACCTCACCGGCACTGTGTCCGGCGACACCCTCGACACCCTCCGCGCGAATCGTCCGCAGGCGCGCCTGCATGCCCAGCAAAGCTATCTGGCGCTGTTCGAGCCGGCCGCGCCGGCCGCCGGCGAGGCTTCGCAGTTCATCGGCGCCGAGCGTTTCACCGTCGCCGTCTTCGTGGCCGGACTGCACGGGCAGGCCGAACTGGCGGCCTTCTATGCCGAGGGGCTGTCGCGGGTGGGCGCTGCCAAAGGCGGCGCGCGGCTGGCCGCTGCGCTGGTGCACGCGCACCTGCTGGTGCTGCATCCGCGCGATGCCAGGGCCGCAGACCTCCAGGCCCTGCTCGATGCCGGCTGGTCGACCACCGACATCGTCACGCTGTCGCAGCTGGTCGCCTTCCTGAGCTTCCAGATCCGGGTGGTCGTCGGCCTGCGCTCGCTCGCGGCCCAGGCCGCTCCTGCCACCGCCGCCTGACCCCAACCCCCCCCCCATGAGCCTCCGAACCCTCTCGCACCCGGACAACGTTCCGCCCAAGGCCTTCACGCAGGCGCAGCTCGACTGGCTGCCCTGGCTCGAACCGCTGCCCGAGTCCCAGCTGACCGATCGCCACCTGGCCGGCCTGGTCGATGCATCGCGCGCCAAGTCGCCGTACTTCATGCTGCTCGCGCGCGATCCCGACATCCTCGGCGCCCGCACCCGCACCGACAAGGACATCTTCTACAACCCCGAGGCCGGCCTCCCGCGTGCCGAGCGCGAGCTCTCGGCAGCCGCAACCTCGCGCTACAACGGCTGCATCTACTGCGCATCGGTGCATGCGCGCTTCGCCTCGCACTTCTCGCCGCGTTCGGCCGATGTCCAGCGCCTGCTCGATGAAGGCGTGGGCGCGGCGCTCGATCCGCGCTGGGACGCGATCGTCGCGGCCTCGGTGGCCCTGTCGTCGACGCCGATCGCCTTCGGGCCGACCCATGTCGAGGCACTGCGTGCGGTCGGCCTCGACGATCTCGCGATCTCGGACGTGATCCACGGCGCGGCCTTCTTCAACTGGGCCAACCGGTTGATGCTGTCGCTGGGCGAGCCGGGACCCGCCCCGGCAGGCGCGTGATCAGAAAGTCACCTTGACCGAGGGCGCGCTGCGCCTGGCCTCGCCGTGGAAGACCGCCTCGATGTTGTTGCCGTCGGGATCGAGCACGAAGGCGGCGTAGTAGCCCGGGTGGTAGGGCCGCTCGCCGGGCGGGCCGTTGTCGGTGCCGCCATGCGCGAGCGCCGCCTTGTGAAAGGCATCGACGGTCGCCTTGTCCCCGGCCTGGAAAGCCAGGTGATGGCGACCCGTGAGCTTGCCCTGCGCGGCCTCGCTGTCGGCCGTCGAAACGAACAGCTCGTCGGCCCAGAAATAGCCCTCGCCGGCGCCGCCCAGCGGAACCTTCAGCACCTTCAACACGGCCTCGTAGAAGCCCTGGCTCGCGGCGAGATCGCGCACCACGAGCTGGATGTGATCGATCAGGCGCCCGCGGTGCAGCTCTTGTGTTTCCATTCATGCGCTCCTTTGTTTCAACGAAGTCGTCGCGCTCGCCGTGCGGGCGTTTCGGGCTTCCATGGTGGGTCGGGGTTGGCATTCTTGGCCGTGCGGCGGGCGGGGGTCAACCGGCGCGAGCAGCAGCGCCGCGAAGTGCTGGCGCGGCTACCAGAGCCGAAAGCGCACCGCGGGGTCGCGCACGACGCGTTCGCCGAGGCCGCGTTCCCAGGCGAGGTAGTCGGCCCATGCGCGGTCCCGGCGTGCCGCCGGCACGCGCATGACGGAGCCCCAGTCGTCCTCGAAGGGCGTGAGCAGCTGCGCGGGTTCCCAGGCCTGCTCGACCGGCAGTTCCGCCGCCTGCCATGCCAGGGTGCCGCCGGCGAGCCAGTCGAACTCGCTCGCGGGCCAGCGCTCGCGCGCGTCTCGTGCCGCCAGCCGCGCAGCGCGGCCATCGGGGGAACTGAAGACGATGCGATCTGCGTCCCGCAGCAGCGCTGCCAGTGGATCCAGCGTGAAGGGCAGCAGGAAGCGTGCGCGCGGAAGGTGCGCGCGCTCGAAATCCGCGCTCGGCCCGACGTCGATGACCCGCGTGCGTTCGGGGTCGGTGCGCAGCAGCGCGGCCAGCCGGGCCGGGGACAGGCCGGGCCCGACGCCGGCCGCGGTGGGGTCCGGAAGAGGGCCCTCTGCGCGCCAGCCGGCCGGCAGTTCACCGTCGAGGATGTAGACCTCGGCCTGGCCCAGCTGGAGCAGCCAGAAGGCCGTGACCGCCGCGCGCAGCCGGTGCGGATCGTCGAGCAGCACGATGCGGGCGTGGCGGGTGCCGACCAGGTTCTCGAAATGCATCAGCAACTGGCCGCCGGGGACGGCGCGGACGCCGGCGATCGAATCGTCGATGCGGGCCGTCGGTCGCAGGTCGAAGACGTAGAGCGTCCGATCGTCGGCGTCGTGCAGACGGCGCATCGCATCGGGGCGCAGCAGCGGCAAGTCGTAGCGCCGGATCAGCGCATCGGCGCGACGCTGCAGCTCTTCGTCGCCGGCTTGCGGCAGTTCGATTCCGGGCCGTGCGTTCTGTACCACCGGCGCGCCGTCGAGCGCCCACTGCATCACGCCGTCCTCGACGAAATGCACGTCCCGATGGCCGAGCAGGCGCAGCGTGGTGGCAGCGATGATGCCGCGCGTGCGGCTGAAGCAGTTGACCGCCCAGGGCGGGGCCTGCGGCTCGGCCGGCCACTGGCGCAGCGCGAGTTCGGTGCCGGCATGGTTGCTGGCGCCGGGGAGCGTCAGGAAGGCGTATTCCCCGGCCGGGCGCGCATCGATCACGGTCACGGGCAGGCCCGCGTCCTGGCGTTTGCGCAAGGCGTCGCCGCCGAGGGCCGGCGTTGCGTAGTGCAGGCGCACGCGATCGCCGAAGGCCTTGACCAAGGTTCCGTAGCCGTCGATCAACGGCAATCCCGCGGCCTGCCAGGCGCCGGTACCGCCGTCGAGCACGCGCACGTCCCGGTAGCCGAGGCGGCCGAGCAAGGCCGCAGCGCGCGATGCCGGTCCCCCGGGGTCGCCGGCGTCGACCAGCACCACCGGCGTGCCGAGGCGCGGCACCATCGCCCGCACCTCGAGTTCCAGCGTCGACAGCGGGGCCAGACGCGCGAGATTGAGATGGCCGGCGACATGGGCGCGCGCCTCGCGCACGTCCAGCAATGCGAGTTCAGCGCCGCCCAGCAGCGCTTCCTGGAGTGCCTGCGGCGCAATGGACGCGTCGCGGCTGAAGGTTGAAGCCATGGGCATCGGGAGGCGAAGGAGGCGGGCTCGCCATGGAGGCCCGGAGGCCAGAGGATGCCTGCGACTGTAGGCAAATGGCGCGCTGCGGACAACGACGCTTTGCGCATGTGCTCATGCGCAATGGGCGCAAGCGGATCGGACCAGCGGCGGCAACATCAGGCAGCCCCTTGCATCCGTTCCGATGACCACGCCCGCCCGCCCGCCCTCCCTGGCCACTGCCCGCACCGTTCGCTGGTGGCGGCATTTCGAGGTGCCGACGCTCGTGCTGGCGATGCTGCTCTATGCGGCCTGGGCAGCGCTGGTCCATGGGCATGCGCATGTGCCTGGTGTGCTGCTTTTCGCGATGGGCGGCTGCCTCGGTCAACTTCACTCCTCGCTGCAGCACGAGGCGATCCACGCCTTGCGCAACATTCCGAAGCCGCTGCGCTGGGCACTGGTCTGGCCGCCGCTCAACCTGTGGCTTCCCTACCCGCTGTACCACCGCAGCCACAGCAGCCACCATGTCAATTTCCATCTCACCCACCCCGAGCGGGACACGGAAAGCGTCTACCACTCGGCAGCCGCGTGGAACTGCTACGGCCCGCTGCGGCGAGCGATCGTCGCCGCCAACCAGACGCTCGCCTTCCGGGTGACGGTGGGTCCCTGGCTGCGCCTGTTCAAGATGGCGTGGTCGGAGGCGGGCCGGCTGGCCGCCGGCGATTTCTCGCATGCCGCGATCTGGCTCGTGCATGCGGCCAGCGTCGCACCGATCGTCTGGTACGTGACACGGGTCTGCGGCATGGGCCTCGGCGAGTACCTGCTGTACTTCGTCTATCCGAGCATGATGCTCGGGGCGCTGCGCTCCTTCACCGAACACCGCTGGGGCGACGCGCCCCACGAACGGGTCGCCATCGTCGAGTCGAACGCCATGTTCGGCCTGCTCTATCTCTACAACAACCTCCACCATGTGCATCACCGCTCGCCGACGATGCCGTGGTACGAGATTCCCGGCCACTTCCGCCGCAACCGTGCCGCGGTGCTGGAAGCCAACGGCAACTTCTACTACCGCGGCTACGTCGAGATCGCGCGCCGCTACCTGTGGCGGCCGGTCTTCCGGCCGGTTCACCCGCAGTGGTGAGCTGCCGTTGACTGCTGGAGATTCGCGAGCCCGGTCAGCGCCGCATGCTGCAGCAGCATGATCGTCTTGCCGTCCTCGATCTCGCCGTCGGCGATCATTTCCAGCGCGCGCGCCAGCGGGAGTTCGATCACCTCGATGTCCTCGCCCTCGGCGGCGTCACCGCCGCCCTCGCCGAGCCGATCCCCGTCGTCGTAGGCGGCGACGAAGAAGTGCAGCTTCTCGGTGACCGAGCCGGGGCTCATGTAGGCCTCGAACACCTTGCGCGGCGCGGTCACCACGAACCCCGTCTCTTCCGCCACCTCGCGACGGATCGCCGACTCGGCGTCGTCGCCATCCAGCAGCCCGGCGCAGGCCTCGATCAACAGGCCGTCGGCGCAGCCGTTGACATAGGCCGGAAAGCGGAACTGGCGTGTCAGGATCACCGTGCCGCGCTGTGGATTGAACAGCAGCAGCACCGCGCCGTTGCCGCGGTCGTAGGTCTCGCGGCTGACGACCTGGGCCCGGCCGTCGCGGCGCCGGATCTCGAAGGTGGTCTTGCGCAGCAGGAACCAGTCGTGGGCCAGCACGCGCTCCTCGAGGATGCGCAGGCGGGCATTGCCGACGAAAGGACGGGGATCGGTATGGGTGGAAGGCATGGCGAGATTGTGCGAGTTCGTGCAGTATCGTGCAATGTCGATAAACGTGCAATGTCGTGCAAAATCATGCGAAGCGCTTCAGATCCTCGCCCTCGCTCCCATGCTCACGACCCAACGCAAGAACCTGCTGCTCGCCCGCCTCGCCGCCGAAGGCCAACTGGTCGCCAAGGACCTCGCGGGCGAACTCGGCACTTCGGAGGACACCATCCGGCGCGACCTGCGCGAGCTTGCCGCGGAGGGCAAGCTGCAGCGGGTGCATGGTGGCGCGTTGCCGGCTTCCGTCGCGATGGGCGACCTGGCCGTGCGCCAGCAGGTGTCGGTCGCCGACAAGGCGGCGCTGGGGCGCTTCGGCGCCTCGCTGATCCAGCCCGGCCAGGTCGTGATCCTCGACGGCGGAACCACGGCACTGGAGGTCGCGCGGCAGTTGCCGCCGGGCCTGCGAGCGACGATCGTCACCCACAGCCCCAACGTGGCGGTGGCGCTTGCCGCGCATCCGGGCATCGAGATCATCGTGCTGGGCGGTCGCCTGTTCCGCCACTCGATGGTCCATGTCGGTGCGGCGGTGATCGACGCCGCGTCGCGCCTGCGCGCCGACCTGTTCTTTCTCGGCGTGACGGGCGTCCATCCTGATGCAGGCCTGAGCACGGGAGACGCCGAGGAGGCGGCCGTCAAGCGTGCGCTGCACGAGCGTGCGGCCGAGACGATCGTGCTCGCGTCGCCGGAGAAACTGATGGCCGCGTCGCCCTTCGTCGTCGCGCCGCTGGCCGAGATCAGCCTGCTCGCCGTCACCCGGGCAACGCCCGAGCGCGTTGCCCGGGCGCTGCGCAGCCGCGGCGTCAAGCTGCGACGCATCTGAGGCGACGCGCGCGGCGGCCCCGCACCCGGGAGCCGCCCGGCAGGCGCCTCATTCGCCCGGCTGAGTGGCGCCGTCGACTTCGGCCGGATCTACCGCCAGCTGCTCGGCGGGCTCCTGCCTGGCTTTCGCATAGACGCTGGGCGACAGCTGATTCATCGTCAGTCCGGTCTCGTTGGCCGCGAGCATGTCGCCGTTGCGCATCGCCCGCGCAAGCTCGGCGCGCGCCTGCGTCACGGTCTTGCTGTAGACCGGCGGATCTGCCGGGTAGTAGCGCGGCGCGACACGCTTGAACGGCGAGCCATGCAGGCCATAGAGGTCGCCACTCTTCGTCGCCCGTGCGAGCTCGGCCTCGACTGCCGCGCGTTCCGTGGCCAGCACCGTCGGAGAGCGATTCGCAGTGTTCTCGGCTGCGTAGGAGTAGTCGGCGGCCACGGCCCGCACGGCCACTGTCATCAGGCTCGCAATCATCAGTGTCTTCTTCATGAGATTCTCCCCAGGTTGTGGTTGAGCGTCCTCGCGGCACCCCTTGCCACGAGTGACGATCCCAGCCTAGGGTGGGGTCGAGGCGCCCGCATCCCTTGTTCGTGGGGCAGCGAAGGCGACGCTCCTCCTCTTTGGGGACACGGCGGGCCCGGGCTTCAGCGCACCATCCAGGCTGCGGCGCCGTCGAGCATCTGCTGCATCACTTCGGCGTCGTTGCGGCCCGAGCGCACCAGCACATGGAAGGAATGGTCGGCCTCGTCGATCCGCAGCAGCGTTGCCAGCGGGCCGAGCTCGGCCGCCAGCTTCTCGATGCGGCCGAACTCCGCGAGCTTGTCGCGCGTGCCCTGGACGAACAGCATCGGCGTGCGGACCTCGAACAGATGGCGCGCCCGGTCGCTCGACGGAGCGCCCGCCGGGTGCAGCGGAAAGCCCAGGAACACCAGCCCCTCGACCCCCGGTAGGGGCACCAGGGCCTGCGCCTGCGAGCTCATGCGGGCGCCGAAGGACTTGCCGCCCGCGAACAGCGGCAGCGCCGGGAACAGGCCCGCGGCGTGTGCCACGGCGGCGCGCACCGCGGCGTGGGCGACCGCCGGCGAGTCGGTGCGCTTCGAGCCGCGCTCCATGTAGGGGAATTGGTAGCGCAAGGTCGCGATGCCGCGTTCTGCCAGGCCATCGGCCACCGCGGCCATGAAGGCATGCGACATGCCGGCGCCGGCGCCATGGGCGAGCACATAGCAGGCCCGCGGCGTGGCTGGCGATTGCACGAGGCCCGAGACGGTCTCGGCATCGTCGAGGCTGAGGGTGGTCGGTCGTGTTTCGGTGTCCATGCGTCGCTCCTCGGGCTGTGTTCGCCGCGAACCTTAACCTGACGTCAACGCAGACATGTGCCAATGTGTGCTGCAAGACGGCGGCTGCTGCCTAGACTCGATTCTCGAACAAACCCCACGAGGAAGACCCACGATGCGCCGACGCAAGCTGCTTCGTTCACTGGCCGTGCTCTGCACCTTCGCGAGCTTCGGCTCCTTCGCCCTGGCCCAGGCCGCCGCCAGCGCCTACCCCGAGCGTCCCCTGCGGCTGGTCATCGGCCAGGCGCCGGGCGGCGCGGTCGACACGGTCGCGCGCATGCTGGCCGAGCGGCTCGCCAGCGCGCTGCAGCAGCCGGTCGTGGTCGAGAACAAGCCGGGCGCAGGCGGCATGCTGGCCGCCGAGGCCATCGCCCGCTCCGCCCCGGACGGCTACACGCTGGGCTTGCTCGATGTCGGCGCGCTGACCGTCAACCCGGTGCTGCAGAAGAAGATCAGCTACGACGTTGCCCGCGACTTCAGCTACATCGGCACGGTGGCGCGGATCCCGCTCGTGCTGGTGGCCCACCCGTCGCTGCAGCCCTCCAGCGCTGCGGAACTCACGCGCTACAGCAGGGCGCATCCGGCCGAGCTGAGCTATGCGTCGGCCGGTGTCGGCAGCCCGCCGCACCTGGCCTTCGAGAGCTACAAGCAGCAGTCGGGCGCGCTGGTGACCCATCTGCCCTACCGCGGCGGCGCGCCGGCGCTGGCGGACGTGGTGGCCGGGCACGTGCAGCTGACCTTCATCGACACCAACCTCGGCAGCCAGTACCTGAAGAACGGGCGCGTGAAGGCGATCGCCGTCGCGACCCGCGAGCGCAGCGCCCTGATGCCGGAGGTGCCCACCTTCGACGAGGCCGGGTTGAAGAACTTCGAGTTCGCGCCCTGGGTCGGACTGATCGCCCCGGCGGGCCTTCCGCCCGCGGCGTCGGCGCGCCTGGCGGCGGCGCTCGCCACCGTGATGGCGAACGCCGACACCGGCAAGCGCCTGCGCGATATCGGCTTCGTGCCCTTCGGCGGCAACGCCACGGAGTTCGCTGCCCTGATGCAACGCGATCTCGAGGCCCATCGCTTGCTGGTGCGGCAGCGGAACATCAAGCTCGAGGATTGAACGGTCGAAGCAACGAATGCAAGGAGACACGCAATGACAGACAAGACACTGGTCCTCGACGAGCTTCCCGGCACGCGCGCGGCCGCCGACATGGACACCTTCGTCGACGCCTGCCTGGTGCTGGCGGCCCAGGGCCACGCGGCCGGGCTCGCCGGCCAGATCACGATGCGCGACGGAGATTCCGGGCGCATGTTCACGCTCGCGCTCGGTACCGGCATGGACGAGGCCGAGGCCGGCCGCGTGCTGCTGGTCGATGCGCAGCTGAAGACGCTCGAGGGCAGTGGCCGGGCCAATCCCGGCGCGCTGTTCCACAGCTGGATCTACCGCCATCACCCGCAGGTCAAGGCCATCGTGCACACGCATCCGCCCGCGCTGTCGGCGCTGTCGATGCTCGGCATCCCGATGCCGGTGGCGCACATGGACGCCGCCATGTTCCACGACGACTGCGGCTTCCTGGCGCGCTGGCCGGGCGTGCCGACCGGCGACGAGGAGGGCGCGCTGATCTCCGAAGTGCTGCATGGCAAGCGCACCGCCTTCCTGGTCAACCACGGTGCGGTCTGCACCGGGGCGACGATGCAGGAGGCGATCTACCTCAACGTGTTCGCCGAGCGCAATGCGCGCATGTGCCTCGATGCGCTGGCCGCGGGCCCGATCCAGCCGGTCGAGCCCGAGGCCGCGCGGGAGGCGCACGACTTCCTGTTGCAGCCGGCCATCGTCAACGCCACCTTCGCCTACTGGGCGCGTCAGGCCAGGCGCGCCGCGAAGTCCTCGATCGCCTGAAGCGTGGCGGCGACCGCCCGGCCCGGCGGGGTCGAGGCCAGGTGGATCAGCACCACCTCGCGGTCGAAGTTGCCGCCGGCGATGCGCATGCGCCGCAGGCCGCGCGGCGAGACCGCGGCCTCCGGCAGCGCGCTCGGCAGGATGGTGGTGCCGACGCCGGCAGCGGCGAGGTCGAGCGACACGCTGACCGAATTGCACTCCGCCGCGATCGACAGCGGGCCCGGCAGTTCGCGCTCGATCACCCGGCGCAGCGCATAGGGGCGGGGCGGCACGATCAGCGGCCTGCGCGCCAGCTCGGCCAGGCCGATGTCGCCGGCCGGGCCGGGCGCGGCCGAGGCACTGCCGTAGGCGCTGAGGTTCTCGGTGCCGAGCCGTACGAGGTGGACCGCGTCGGTGTCGACCGCGAGGTCGTACACCAGGCCGATGTCGGCGTGGCCGCGCAGCACCTGGTCGACCACGTCGGGCGAGCTCGCGTTGTCGACCCGGACCACGAGTTCCGGATGGCTCCGGCGCAGCGCGGCGACCACTGCCGGCACCAGATAGGCCGCGAGCGTGTTGACGGTGGCGATCGAGACGCTGCGCAGCGCGGTGGACGAGGCGCTGCGCGCGGCGTCGAGCGCCGCATCGAGCAGCGCGAAGCCGCCGCCGGCATCGACCGCCAGCCGGCGTCCGAGCGGCGTGAGATCCATGCCGCGGCCGTGGCGCTTGAACAGCGGGCCGCCCAGGGACTTCTCCAGTGCGCTGATCTGCTTGCTGACCCCCGGCGGCGTCAGTTCGAGCGTGTCGGCGGCCTTGCGCAGCGAGCCGCTTTGCGAGACGACGAGGAAGGTTCTCAGCAGGCGGTCGTGGTCGGGCATGAGGAAGGTGGCGGAGATGGCCGCCGCCGGAGCATAGCGCGGGGCGGCGGCGCTCAGCGGGCGCGGGCGGCGCAGCACGCAGCGCCTGCGGCCTGCGTGACCGGGGCCGGCGCCGGCTGCTGCGCGTAGCGGTCGTGGTGGCGCACCCATTCCATGGTGTGGGTCAGGCCGTCCTCGTCGCGGCCCCTGGGCGCGAGGTCCAGGAAGTCGTAGGCGCCCATCATCAGTTCCACGCCGCGCCCATAGGTCGAGTAGGTGTGGAAGACGGCGTCCGTGTCGTCCTTGAAGAAGACGCTGATGCCGGGCGCTTCCTCTGCCGGGAAGGCCTGCATGACGTAGTTGTAGTCGACCTTGCCGGTGGCCAACTGCGCGGGCGTGAAGCTGACGCCGAAGTCGTGGTTGAAATCGCTGGCGTGCGAAGACACCCAGTTGAACTGCCAGCCCATGCGGCGGCGGAAGCGCTCGATCTCGGCCAGCGGCGCGCGCGACACGGCCACCAGCGTGAGATCGCGCTGCGCCAGGTGCGGCCGGGCGCCGTCGGCGTGGTCGGCCATGAAGGAGCAGCTCTTGCAGCCTTCTTCCCAGCCGGGGCCGAACATGAAGTGCTGCACCACCAGTTGGCGCCGGCCTTCGAAGAGCTCGGCCAGCGTGCACGGCCCCGTGGGTCCGTCGAAGACGTAGGGCTTCTCGATGCGCACCCAGGGAAGGGCGCGGCGCTCGCGGGCGATCTGGTCGCTCAGGCGCGTCAGCTCCTTCTCGCGCGCCAGCAGCATCCTGCGCTCGGCCAGCCATCGGTCGCGCGACACGACGGGATGGCCGGCGGCCTTGGTTTCGGGCATGCCGGTGTTCATGGGGTGCTCCTCGCGGGACGCCGCACGGCGCGGACCTTGCCGCTGGCGCCGCCGCCGCAGTAGAAGAGATCCGCGCCATCGGACTCGAGGCCGCTGACGCCGACGCCGGGCGGCATCTCGAGGCGCTCGAGCACGGCGCCGCTGTCCGGATGGATGCGCCGGAGCTCGCTCTCGTCGCCTTCCCAGGTGCCGTGCCACAGCTCGCCATCGACCCAGGTCACGCCGGTGACGAAGCGGTTGGATTCGATGGTGCGCCGGATCGCGCCGGTCTCGGGGTCGATCTGGTGGATCTTGCGATCGCGGTACTGCCCCACCCACAGGCTGCCCTCGGCCCAGGCGAGGCCCGAGTCGTGGCCGTGTCCCGGGGTCGGGATCGACGCCAGCACGCGGCCGCTGGCGGGGTCGATCTTGTCGATGCGTTCCTCGGCGATCTGGTAGAGATAGCGGCCGTCGAAGGCGGTGCCGGCGTCGCAGGCGAGGTCGAGCGTGCGCGTGGGCTCGCCGCTCGCGGGGTCGAAGGCCACCAGCCGGTCGCCGGTGGCGGCCCAGACGCGCTGGCCATCGTGCGTGATGCCGTGGATCTGTCCGGCGCCGGCGAAAGGTCCGTACTCGCGCACGATCTGCGCTGCACGCACCGGGGTCGGGGGGCTGTCCTGGCTTGTCCTGCTGCTCATCGTCGACTCCTTGTGATGCGCGCTGCCTGGAGACAACTCTATTCAATCGGCAGCGCGGCGGGGAGTAACAAAAGCGTCGTGAATCCGGCCAGGGGCGGCGACAGCCAGCGCCGCGCGCGCGCCCGGCCGATCGAGCGCACCCGTCCCGCGCCCTCGAGGTCGACCAGCGCGCGCTGCACCGTGCGCTGACTGGCCCCCAGTGCCAGGGCCAGGGCCGAAGTCGACCAGGGAGCGCCGTCGGCGAGCAGCGCCACCACCGACCCCAGCTCGCCGTCGATGGGCGGCGCCAGCACGACGACCTCGCGCGCGTCATGCGGCCTGAGGACGAAGCCTTGCGGCGTGGCCTCGATCGCTGCCAGCTCGGCGACCAGCGCCCGCAGGCGGCCGATCTCGACCCGCAGGCGGGCCCGATGCGTCTCGTCGGGATGGCGGGTCCGGAAGGCGCGGGCGATCAGCGCGTCCCGGTCGATGTCGCGCGGCCAGGCCTCGGCCAGCGCGCGCGCCAGGGCGAACAGCACCGGCCGCCGTGCCAGCGGCCGCCAGGCGTCGCCGGCGCGCAGCCCGTGCCGGCAGGCGTCGACCACCAGCGCGCCGGAGCCCAGCAGCGCAGCGACCTCGTCGAGGCGCAGCGCCTGCTCGCCATCGGCCAGCAGCCGCCGCGCCGCCGGTCGATCGAGCGCGGCCCTGGCCTCCGCCACCTCGGCCTGCAACGCCGGCACGCGCGCCCGATCGGCCGCTTCATGGGCGCGGGCGAGCGCCGCCTGCGCGGGGCCGGTGCGCAGCGAGCGCAGTGCGATCTCGGCTGCGGCCAGCTCGGCCACCGCGGTCAGCGCCGGTGGCAGGTCCCGCGTGTCGAGCGGCGCCAGCGCGGCCGCGGCTTCGTCCAAGCGGCCGAGCAGCAGCAGCCGGCGCATCGCGATCAGCCGCGCCTGCAGCGCATTGGCGCGATCGGCGTGCGCTTCGAGCGTGGCGGCCGCGGCCGCCAGCGGGCGCGGCGAGCCACCGATGTCGCGCATGGCCAGCGCCACCTCCGCCTCGGCCACGACGCAGCGTGCGCGGGCCAGTTCTTCGTGGGCACCGAAGCCGCGCGCCGCGCGCCGCAGCAGCTCGCGCGCACGCGGATGCTCGCCGAGCTGGGCCATGGCGATGCCACGCAGGGCGAGCGCCGGCGGGTCGTCGCGCAGCGCGACCCGCTTCAGGGCACCGATCGCGTCGCCGGCGGCGAGAGCCCGCGCGGAGGCGGCGATCAGGGAATCCATGGCGACAGGTTAACCCGCCGCGCCCCGGCCCTATCGACCGATGTCAGCGCGCCTTCGGCCAGGGCAGCAGCCGGCGTTCCGGCTCCTGCTTGCCGGTCTTCGAGGGCGTGGCCGTGCCCTTGTGCTCCGCCTGGCTGCAGGCCGATGCTTCACCGGCGGCGGAGCGCAGCATCGGCGCCAGCAGGGAGATCCCGCCGGTCGCGGCCGCCACGCCCACGTTGGCCGCCTGGCGCGCGGCACCGCGCGGATTCACGCTCAGCTCGGGCGCCTCGAGCGGGCCCTGCAGCAGCATCAACTCGACCAGGCTGCCCGGATTCAGGTCGAGGCCGCGCTTGACCTGGGGCCGGAAGGCGAGCGACAGGGTGCGCCGGGCGAGGTTGATCTCGCCGCTGGCCGAGACCGCGATTTGCCGCGTCTCGATCGCGATCGAACGGTCGATGGCGGCCACGCCGTCGCGCAGCGGGAGCCGCACGACCGCGCACTGCACCGCGAGGTTTTCGCGCGGCTGGCCGGTCGGGATCAGGGCGTCGATCAGGCGCGCGACGAGCTTGCGGTCCAGCGAGGCGGCCCGCCCGGTCAGCCCGACATCGCGGGCGGTCAGCAGCGCCTCGCCGGTGGCAGTGCCGGCCAGCGCCCAGGGCGTGCGGCCGGTCATCGCCAGCCTGGCGTCGAGGTTGGCGCGGCCGCCCTTGAAGTAGCGGTTGCCGCCCTGGGCATCTTCCAGGGCGTCGACTGCCATCGATCTGGCGCTCAACTGGAGGTCGACGCGCGGTGCGGCATCGGGGCGCAGCGCGACGTGGACTTGCCCCCGGGCCTGGCCGCCGGCGATGGCGAAGCTGAGCGGATCGAACTGCAGGCGTCCGGGCTCGAAGGCGACGCGGACCTGGATCGCCGACAGCGCGGGCAGGTGCTCGACGCGCCACGCGGCGGCCGCGAGCGAGGCCTCGAACTTCAACGGTGCGCCGGCGCCGGCCCGCAGCGTCGCGCTGCCGGTGAGGCGCTGGCCGGCCAGCGACAGCTGCATCGCGTCGGCGCGCCATTGACCGGGTGAATGCACCAAGGTCGTGTGCCAGTCCAGAGGCAGCGGAACCAGCGCCGCCGCTTCGCCCAGGAGTGCCAGCGCCTTCGCCTCGTCTACCTTCAGCGACACCTCGGCATCCAGCGACCCCGCGTGCGGGCCGGTGCCCATGCTCCCTTTCAGCGCCGCCGAGGCGCCGTCGGTGCTGGCGCGCAGGTCGAGCGGCCAGGTGGCGGTGCCGGCCAGCAGCGCGTCGAGCGGACCAGTCTGGCCATTCAGGGTCCAGCGCTGTGACTGGAGCGCGAGGCGCGCATTCAACTGGCTGTGCTCGTCGGCTGCTGCGGCCACCAGCGATTCGATCTCGAGCTCCAGCCTGGTGCCCTCCCGGCCCTGGCGGTAGCTGATCCGGGTGTCGGTGGCTTGCAGCCGGTCCAGCGTGATCCTCGGCGCGGCTCTTCCGGTGCTGCCCCCGCCGGACGGCGCCATCCGCCAGTTGTAGCGGCCGGCGCCGTCGGATTCGAGGCGCAGTTCGGCGCCCTCGATGTCGACGCTCTGGATGCGCACCGTGCCCGACAGCAGGTCGCGCAGGGAGATGTCGAAGCCGACGTGCCGGGCCCGCAGCATGTCGGGCTCGGCGCCCCACTCGGCATTGGCGAGCGCGACGTCGTTGGCGGCGATCGTGACGTTGGGCAGCAAGTGCAGCGTGAGATCGCCGTCGATGCGGAAGGCGCGGCCGGTTGCCGCGCTGACGCTCTCGGCGAGCATCGCGGCGAGCCGCTCCGGCGGATAGGCTCGCCGCAGCGCGTACCACGCCGCCGCCAGCAGCAGGGCGAGCAGGCACAGCGCGATCAGCGCGCGGCTTGCGAGGCGCCACGCGCGGCCAGGGCCGTCGCGGAGGGGTTGGGTCTCCATCCGCGCATTCTGGGCCCTCGGGAACTCAGCGCAGGGGACCGCGGATCGTCTCGGCCGACTTCTTCAGCTGGCACTCCATCTCCTGCGCGAGGTCGGCCCGGCGCCGCCTGCCCAGATAGACGGCCACTCCGGTCACCAGCACCGCGGACAGTGCCACAAAGCCATAGACGCCCACTTCCATCTTTCGATCTCCTGCATCGCCGACAAGTCAAAACGAAGGCCCTCCGACGACATGCGTTCGTACGGAGGGCCTCGCGGTCCCGGAGTACCCATGGGTTTTGCCGGGTCCGTGAGCAGAATATGGAATGGGCGAGGCGGCGTCGAGCTCAGTGGCGAGCGCGAGGATGCGACGGACGCGTCCTACCTGGGCCGGTGGCTTGGGGGTACGCATGAGCTGACCGGCGACATTGGCACGATCGCGAGCAGGTGCCCCGAGGTATGCATGCCCGAATTGGGTATAGTCATGCCCAATATGGGTACGGAATACGGCGATCCCCCCCAGCAAACCAGCCTTGCGGACGCTCTTTTTTCGGGCACCCGGCAACGCGTGCTGGGTTTGCTGTTCGGTCAGCCGTCGCGCAGCTTCTACGCCAACGAGCTGATCGGCTTGGCCGGGAGCGGCTCGGGCGCCGTGCAGCGCGAGCTGGCCAGCCTCGCGCAGAGTGGCTTGGTCAGCGTCAGGGCGGTGGGCAACCAGAGGCACTATCAGGCCGACCCCGAGTCGCCGATCTTCGCGGAACTGTGCAGCATCGCCCAGAAGACCTTCGGCCTGGCCGAGCCGCTGCGCGAGGCGCTGGAACCCCTGGCCGGCCAGATCAGGGCGGCGTTTGTCTACGGCTCGGTCGCGAAGAAGACCGACACCGCCAGCAGCGATGTCGACTTGATGGTGCTCAGCGACGCATTGGGCTACGGGGATCTCTTCCTGGCCTTGGACGTCGTCAGCAACGCCCTCGGTCGCACGGTGAATCCGACCATCCTGACCGGCAAGGAGTTCGCGAAGCGCGTGGCCGCCCAGGAGTCCTTTCTGACTCGGGTGCTGGATCAGCCCAAGATATGGATCATCGGAGGCGAAAGTGACCTCGCCATTTGAGAACCTCAGCGGCCCCGGCAAACCGCTCAAGGCGGAGCCTCCGGACGTCAAGGAATTCGCCGGCCTCAAGCGCTCGGGCAACGCGAGGTTGCAGGACGCGATCAATACATCCCTCGCGCTGGAGAGCCGCTTCGACCTGGCCTACAACGCTGCACACGCTTTGTGCCTGGCCGCGCTGCGATGGAATGGCTATCGATCGACGAACCGGTACATCGTTTTCCAACTGCTGCCGCATACGCTTGGGCTCGGACCCGAAGTGTGGCGGTTTCGTCCGCGCCTTAATCAGCTTCCGTGTTGCACCCGCTTCAACCCGGCCCCTCCCTTCGCAAGCTGTTCCCCAACGCAGTCTTGCGCAGGATCACCGCGAAGGACTGCACCGCCGCTGGCTTGCTCTCGCCGAGCCGCCACAGGATGCCGGGCGTGCGCACCGGCGTCGGGCTCTCGAGCGGAATCACCTTGAGGCCCGGCATGCCCTCGGGCACCGCGTTGATCGCCACGATGGAGCCGATCATCGTGCGCGCGACCAGCGCCAGCATCGGCGCCACGGTCGACATCTCGGCCACCACCGTCGGCTCGGCGCCGCAGGCCCGGAAGCACTCGTCGAGCATGGTGCGGGTCGAGAAGGCGGTCGACACCAGCACCAGGTCCTGCCGGTGCAGCTCGACCATGCGGATGCGCTTGCGGCCGGCCAGCGGATGCTCGGGCGAGACGACCAGCACCATCTCCTCGTTGTAGAGCGGCTCGAACCACAGGTCGGTCGGATCCTCGGGTCTGTAGGCGATGCCCAGGTCCAGTTCGCCGGCCGCGAGCCGGGCCACGATCACCTCCGCCGCGAGCTCCTCGACGCTGATGCGCACCGTCGGATGGCGCGCCAGGAACAGTGCCACGCATTCGGGGATCAGCCCGATGTTGAAGGTGTGGGTCGCGCCGATGCGCACCTTGCCCGTCAGGTTGCCGGCGCCCGGCTTGAGCAGCGCCACGCCCTGGTCGACCTCGCGCAGCGCGCGCGAGGCGAAGCCCCGGAACAGTTCCCCGGCCTCGGTCGTCACAACCTTCTTGCCGATGCGCTCGAACAGCGGCTGGCCCACCTCGTCCTCGAGCTGCTTGATCTGGTGCGAGAGCGTCGACTGGGTGACGTGAACCCGCTCGGCCGCCCGCGTGAAGCTCAGGCAATCGGCCAGCGCGACGAAGTAGCGCAGATGCCTCATCTCCATGAAAACCCCTGCTAATGATCGATGCCATCGATGATATCGATGGAAAGTAATCATTTGTCGGCGCGTCGGCAGACGCCTATCGTCCGCCCCATCAGGAGACAACAGCATGGCCGACTACAACCAGGACAGCATCACGCAGGATGTGCTCGAGGCCTTCGGCAAGACGCCCGACCTCCGTCTGCGCCAGCTGATGAGCGCGCTCGTCAGGCACGTCCATGCCTTCGCGCGCGAAGTCGACCTGAAGCCCGAGGAATGGCTCGCCGGCATGAAGTTCCTCGAGGCGACCGGGCAGATCTCGACCGACAAGCGGCCCGAGTTCATCCTGCTGTCGGACACGATCGGCCTGTCGATGATGGTGGTGGCGCTGGCGCAGGCGCGCGCCTGCGGCGAATCGAAGGGCGCCACCGAGGCCACCGAGGCCACGGTCGAGGGTCCGTTCTACTGGGCCGGTGCACCCGAGCTCGCGCTGGGCGCCGACATCGCCGAGGGCGTGCTGGGCGAGCCGACGCTCTACATGGGCCGCGTGACCGACGTGCGCGGCGAGCCGCTGGCCGGTGCGCTGCTCGACATCTGGTCGGGCGACGGCAACGGCAAGTACGACGTGCAGCTCAGCAGCGAGCCGACGATGGGCGCGCGCGGGCGCTTCCACACCGATGCCCAGGGGCGCTACTGGTTCTGGTCGATCCGCCCCGCCTACTACCCGATCCCGGACGACGGCCCGGTGGGCGAGATGATGCGCGCCACCGATCGCAGCATCTTCCGCCCCGGCCACATCCACCTGCAGGTGTCGGCGCCGGGCCACGTGACGCTGACCACGCAGCTGTTCGTCGGCGGCAGCCCCTACATCGATGCCGACGCCGTGTTTGGCAAGCGCGACAGCCTGGTGGTCGACTTCGAGACCCATGCGCCCGGCAGGGCCGTGGATGGCCGCGAGATGCGCGTGCCCTACCACTCGGCCAGCTTCGACGTCCGCCTCGCGCCGGTGCCGGCCTGAGACGCGGCCGCACCCCCATCCACTCGACCCAGGATTCCCATGAAGATCGGCAAGGCCACCGTGCCCCGCACGTCCATCAGCACCTCGGACGCCCACAGCATCGTCATCCGCGGCCACGACCTGTCGAAGGAGCTGATCGGCAAGGTGTCGTTCGTCGACCACTTCTTTCTGCTTCTCACCGGCCATTGGCCCACCGCAGGACAGTCGGCCGTGCTGAACGCCACGCTGGTGGCGATCGCCGAACACGGTCTGGTGCCCAGCGTGCAGGCCGCGCGCATGACCTTCGCCGCGGCGCCCGATGCGATGCAGGGCGCGGTGGCGGCGGGCATCCTGGGTTGCGGCTCGGTGGTGCTGGGCTCCTCCGAGACCGCCGGCCGCATGTTCAGCGAGATCGATGCCAGGGTGCAGGCCGGCGCGGCCATCGACGACGCCGCGCTCGAGGTGATGAAGTCCTGGCGCGCGGCGGGGCGATCCGTTCCGGGCTTCGGCCATCCGCTGCACAAGGAACGCGACGAGCGCGTCGGCGCGCTGTTCGACGCCGCGCGCGCGGCCGGCACCGACCTGCGTTTCGTCGCCATCGCCGAGGCGGCCGAAGCCCTGCTGCCCGAGGTTCTGGGCAAGCCGCTCAAGCTCAATGTCTCGGGCGCGATCCCGGCCGTGCTGCTCGGCGCCGGCTTCCCGGTCGAAGGGCTCAAGGGCGTGCCGATGCTCGCGCGCACCGCGGGCCTGATCGCCCACATGGTCGAGGAGATCCGCCAGCCGATCGGCTTCGCGCTGTCCTACCAGGCGACGCGCGAAGCGCTGTACGACGGCGAAGTGCCCGCAGGATTCGGAGGGCACCCGGCATGATCCAGGTGCTGCACGGCCTGAAGGTGGTCGAGCAGGGCACCTTCATCACCGGTCCGGCGGCCGGCATGCTGCTCGGCGACCTGGGCGCGGACGTGATCAAGGTGGAGCAGCCGGTCACGGGCGACCCCTTCCGCGCCTTCAAGAACGGGCTCTACAGTCCGCACTACCAGACCTACAACCGCAACAAGCGCAGCATCACGCTCGACACCAAGACCAGCGCCGACCGCGAGGTGCTCGACGCGCTGATCGCCGAAGCCGACGTCTACATCCAGAACTTCCGCCCCGGCGTGGCGGAAAAGCTCGGCGTCGGCGCGGAGCGGCTGCAGGCGCTGAATCCGAAGCTGGTCTATGTCGCGATCAGCGGCTTCGGCGCCACCGGACCGGCCGCCGGCCGGCCGGCCTACGACACCGTGGCCCAGGCCGCGAGCGGCTTCCTGCACCTGCTGGTGAACCCCGAGAACCCGCGCGTGGTGGGCCCGGCCATCGCGGATTCGCTGACCGGCTTCTATGCCGCCTATGGTGCCCTGGGCGCGCTGTTCGAGCGCAGCCGCACCGGCGTCGGGCGCAAGGTCGAGGTGTCGATGCTCGAGGCCATGGCGCACTTCAACCTCGATGCCTTCACGCACTTCTTCCAGGTCGACGAAGTGATGGGCCCGTACAGCCGGCCCAGCGTCTCGCAGTCCTATGTGCTGCGCTGCGCGGACGACAAGTGGATCGCGCTGCACATGTCGTCGCCCGAGAAGTTCTGGCGCGGGCTCGCGGTCGCGATCGAACAGCCGGACATCTTCGCGGATGAGCGCTTCGCGACCCGCGATGCGCGCATCGACAACCAGGAGACCCTGATCCGGCTGCTGGGCGAACGCTTCCTGACGCAGCCGCGCGACGAATGGTGCCGCCGCCTGCAGCGCGAGGACGTGCCGAACGCGCCGATGTACGACACCAGCGAGGCGCTCGAGGACCCGCAGGCGAAGCATCTGCAGCTGATGACCTCGGCCGAGCATCCGGTGATGGGGCTCTTCCGCACGGTGCGCTCGCCGGTCAGCTTCGATGGCGAGCGCGCGCTGGAGGTGCGCCCGCCGCCGATGCTCGGCGAGCACAGCGACGAGATCCGCGCCGCGCTCAAGCGCCGATGGAAATAGAACAACGACGGGACGGAGACACGACATGGCCTTGAAGACAAGGATTCGCCGGCTTGGCGCCGCCGCCCTGGCCGCGGGCGCGCTGCTGGCCGGCGCGGCGGCGATGGCGCAGGACAACAGGGGAGCGGTCCGGATGGTCGTGCCCTTCGGCGCCGGCACCACCACCGACACCGTCGGCCGCATCGTCGGCGAGGGGCTCGGCAGGAACCTGCAGCAGACGCTGGTGGTCGACAACCGCGCGGGCGCGGGCGGATCGACCGGCACCGAGCTGGTCGCCAGGTCGGCAGCCGACGGCCGCACCCTGGTGATGGGGACCGTGGGCACGCATGCGATCAACGCGGCGCTGTTCAGCAAGCTGCCCTACGACCCGCTGCGCGACTTCGCGCCCATCGCCTTCGTCGGCTACACGCCGACCCTGCTGGTGGTGGCGGCCGACTCGCCGATCAAGTCGCTCAAGGACCTGACCGAGGCGGCGGCCCGGCCGGCCGGCGTCAGCTTCGCCTCTGCCGGCAACGGCACCTCCGGCCACCTCGCCGGCGAGCTGCTGGCGCAGCGGCTGGGCGGCCGGATGCTGCACGTGCCCTACAAGGAGGGCGCGATGGCGCTGACCAGCGTGATGGCTTCGCAGGTCGACTTCATGTTCTATCACCCGGCCGCCGTGATGCCGCAGATCAAGGCCGGCAAGCTGCGTGCGCTGGGTTCCAGCGGCGCGCTGCGCAGCGCCGCGGCGAGCCAGGTGCCGACGCTGATGGAGCAGGGCATCGCGGACTTCGACCTGGTCGCCTGGTTCATGCTCTACGCGCCGGCGGCCACCCCCGCCGCCGCTCTGGCGCAGTTGCGCACGGCCGCTGCCGCCGCGCTCGCCCAGCCCGAGCTCATGACCCGGCTGCGCGAGCAGGGCGTGGAACCGGGCCAGATGCGCGCCGAAGACCTGCAGCCCTTCAACCAGAAAGAGCTGGTCAAGTGGGCGGGCCTCGTGAAGCGCTCCGGCGCCCAGGTCGATTGACCTGTCTTGCTCCCACGCTCATCGCTTCGCTCACAAGAACCTACAGGAGACAGCCACCATGAAGACCGTGAAACTCTCAGGACTCGACCGGCGCGCGGCAGTGGCCGCCATTGCCTTGGCGGCGAGCGGCTTCGCCTTCGCGCAGCAGCCCTCGGGCCCGCCGATCCGCATCGGCAGCACGCTGGCGCTGACCGGCCCGTTGTCGGCGACGGCGCAGATCCACAAGCTGGTCGGCGAGATCTACATAGAGCAGCTCAACAAGCGCGGCGGCCTGCTGGGCCGGCCGGTGGAGTGGGTGGTGAAGGACGACCAGTCCAAGCCCGACCTCGCGCGCACGCTGTACGAGCAGCTGGTGACGGCCGACAAGGTCGACCTGCTGATGGGGCCGTACGCGACCGGCGCGATCCTGTCGGCCATGGGCGTGGCGCAGCGCTACAACAAGGTGCTGGTGCACCACACGCTGGGCATCCCGTCGCTGGCCAAGTACGACATGCAGTTCCCGGCCTGGTCGATCGGGTCGGACCCGGCGACCACGGTGCCGAACACGCTGTTCGATGCGCTGGCGGCCTCGCCCAAGCCGCCGAAGACCGTGGCCGTGGTGACCAGCAAGTTCCCCTCGATCCAGTTCATGAGCGCGGGCGCGCGCGAAGTGCTCAAGAAGCGCGGCCTGACCGAAGTGCTGTTCCTCGAATGGGATTTCGGCAACCGCGACTTCGGACCGATCGCCAACCGGGTGAAGGATGCCAAGCCCGACTTCGTCTGGGTCGGTGCCATCGGGCTGGAGGGCAACCTGCTGCTCGACGCGATGAAGAAGATCGACTATCTGCCGCCGCAGCACTTCTATCTCTATCCGGCGCCGGGCCCGCTGCTGGCGTCGCCGGACGCGAAGAACGCGCTCTCGGCCACCATCTTCGAAGGGCAGCCGCCTTTCACCTCGAACCTCGGCGCCGCCGAGTTCGTGAAGATCTACGGCGAGCGTGCGGCCAAGGCCGGCTTCACCGACACCTCGGTCGAGACCCAGGCCGCTGCTTCCTACACCGCATGGCAGATCCTCGAGGCCGGCGTCGTCGGCACCAAGAGCCTGGACGACAAGGCGATCGCCAACTACCTGAAGACCAACAAGGTCGACACCCTGCAGGGCAAGCTGCGCTTCGACGGCACCGGCAATTTCGGCGACGACCTGATGCGCATCAAGCAGATCCAGGACGGCAAGTGGGTCGTGGTGTGGCCCAAGGAAGTCACCTCCGGTGGCGCCAAGCTGCTCGCGCCGTGAACTTCACGCTGCCCAGCCTCTCGCTGCTGTCCCAGTCCATCCTGTCGGGCATCTTCGTCGGTGCGCTGTACGGCCTGATGGGGCTGGGCCTCAGCCTGAGCTGGGGCCTGCTGCGGCTCATCAACCTGGCGCACTTCGCGTTCGCCTTCCTGGCCGCGTACCTCTGCTACCAGCTCTCGACCATGGGCATGGACCCGCTGCTGACGATGATCGTCATCGTGCCGGCCTTCTTCGCGCTCGGCGCCGGCCTGCACTGGGTCATGGTCCGCTTCCAGGTCACGCCCTTCAATTCGCTGCTGCTGACCTTCGGCCTCACCGGCATCGCCGAGAGCGTGATCCAGTCGATCTGGACCGCCGATTTCCGCAAGCTCGAATCAAGCTACGCGGAGCAGAAGTTCAAGCTGGCCGGGCTGTTCGTGCCGGTGCCCGAACTCATCACGCTGGTGCTGGCGGTCGGCCTCAGCTTCGCGGTCTGGGCGCTGCTGCGCTACACCGACCTCGGGCGGGCGATGCGCGCCGCCGCCCAGGACGCGCCGGTGGCCGCGGCCTTCGGCGTCAACCAGAAGGCGCTCGGCCTGGCGCTGGCCGGCACCTGCGCCGCGCTCGCCAGCGTCGCCGGCGTGTGCCTGGCGCTGAGCTTCACGCTGGCGCCGTCACAGATGTACGCCTGGGTCGGCGTCGTCTTCGCGGCCGTGATGCTGGGCGGCCTGGGCAGCGCGCTCGGGCCGCTGGTCGCGGGCACCGTGATCGGCATCAGCGAGGCGATCACCATGGCGGTGACCGCGCCATCGTGGGCGCCGATCGTCTCGTTCACCTTGCTGATCGTGATCCTCGTCCTGCGACCCGGAAAGACCGCATGAGATTCCAACGAACCCCGTGGGTCATCGTGCTGGCCGGCGCGGCCCTGGCCTTCGTGCCGCAGCTGGGCCTGCCGGCCTTCTACGACTCGCTGCTCTACCTGATGCTGCACTGGGTGGTGCTGGCGACCTCGTGGAACATCCTGTCGGGCTACTCGGGCTATTTCTCGTTCGGCCATGGCGCCTTCTTCGGCGCCGGCATCTACACCAGCGCGAACCTGATGGCGCGCTACGACTGGCCCTTCCTCTGGACCTTGCCGGCGGCCGCCGGCGTCGCGGCGGTCCTCGGCGTGGCGCTCGGCGCCGTGGTGTTCCGCGTCAAGGGCGTGCGCGGCGAGCTGTTCGCGCTGCTGACGCTGGCGATCACCTTCGTCATCGGCACCATCGTGGTCAACACGCCGCTGGACGGCGGCAACGGCGTCTCGCTGGCCGCGGTGCCGGTGCCGAAGATCGGGCCCACGCCCTCGGCCGCCTTCTACCTGCTGGCGCTGGCCGCCGCCGTGGCCACGCTGCTGATCGCCTGGGCCATCCAGGTGTCGAAGTTCGGTGCCGGGCTGTTCGCGATCCACGACGACGAGGACGCCGCCGAGGTGCTGGGCGTGCCCACCTACCGCTACAAGCTCCTCGCGCTGGCGATCTCGTGCGCACTGGCCGGCATGGCCGGCGGCATCCACGCGCTGTTCCTCTCCTACGTCACGGCCGGCGATGTGTTCACGATCACGGTGCCGCTGACCGTGGTGCTGATGAGCGTGCTCGGCGGCACGCGCCACTGGGCCGGGCCGGCGGTGGGCGCGATCGCCATCACCGGCCTGCTCTACAGCTTCACGGCGGCCGATCACGCCGTGGCCGGCAAGGCGATGATCGGCGTGATCCTGATCGCGGCGATCCTGTTCATGCCCGACGGCATCCTCGAGCGCCTGCGCCGGGTCTGGAAGCGCGCGCCGGCCATGCCCGTGCCGACCGGCCCGACCCCAGTCTCCGAGGCGCCGGTGCGCAGCGTGGCGACCGCGGGAGCGCGCGGCGATGTGCTGCTGCGCGTGGAGGGCCTGTCGAAGGCGTTCAAGGGCGTGCGCGCGCTCGGCGGCGTCGATGTCGAGGTGCGGCGCGGCGAGATCCTCGGCCTGCTGGGTCCGAACGGATCGGGCAAGTCGACCTTCATCAACGTGGTCAGCGGCCATTTCGCGCCGACCGCCGGCGCGATCTGGTTCGAGGGCCGCTGCCTGAACGGCCTGCCGGCGCATCGCATCGCGGGCAGCGGCATCGCGCGCACCTACCAGATCCCGAGGCCCTTCGGCCACCTGAGCGTGCTGCAGAACGTGGCGGTCGCGACGATGTTCGGCGGCTCGGCCCGCAACCCGGCCGCGGCCTGCAGGCAGGCCATGCGCTGGCTCGAGTTCACCGGCCTGGAGGACAAGGCCGGCGCCCGGCCCGACGACCTGAACCTGCATCAGCGCAAGTTCCTCGAACTGGCCCGCGCGCTCGCCGCGCGGCCGCGGCTGGTGCTGCTGGACGAGGTGCTTTGCGGCCTGACGCCGAGCGAGATCGACGATGCGGTGGCGCTGATCCGCCGCATCCGCGACCAGGGATCGACCATCGTCTTCGTCGAGCACGTGATGCGCGCCGTGATGGCGCTGACCGACAGGATCGTGGTGCTGAACCACGGCGAGCTGCTGGCCGAAGGCGCGGTGGGCGACGTGATGCACCGGCCCGAGGTGATGACCGCCTACCTGGGGAAGGCCCATGCTTGAAGTGCGCGATCTCCAGGTGGCTTACGGCGCCGCGCAGGCGCTGTGGTCGGTCTCGCTCGACGTCCGGGACGGCGAGCTGCTGTGCGTGGTCGGACCCAACGGCGCGGGCAAGACCACGCTCATCAACACCATCGCCGGCATGCTGCGGGCGCGCAGTGGGAGCATCTCGCTCGACGGCCGCGACATCACGCAGCTGCCGGCGCACCGCTTCTGCGACGCCGGCATCGCGCTGGTGCCCGAGGGCCGGCGGCTCTTCACCGGCATGAGCGTGCTGGAGAACCTCGAGCTCGGCAGCTACCTGCCGAAGGCCAAGTCCGAACGGCGGCAGACCCTGGCCCAGGTGATCGACCTGTTCCCGGTCATCGAGGAGAAGCTGGCGAGCCCGGCGGGCGAACTGTCGGGCGGCCAGCAGCAGATGGTCGCGATCGCCCGTGCGCTGATGGCGCGGCCGCGCCTGCTGCTGCTCGACGAGCCCTCGCTCGGGCTGTCGCCGCGCATCGTGCACGACATGTTCGCCGCCATCCGGCGCATCAATGCGGGCGGCATGTCGGTGCTGCTGGTCGAGCAGAACGTCGTGATGGCGATGGAGGTTTCGCAGCGCGCCTACGTGCTCGAGGAGGGGCGCGTGGTGGCCGAAGGGGCTCCGCAGGAACTGCTGTCGCGGCCCGAGATCCAGCGGGCCTACCTGGGCGTCTGAACTTTTTCTTTCACCAGCCTCTGGAGATGAGCATGCTGTTCCCCACCACCATCGTCGGCAGCTTTCCGCAGCCCGACTGGCTGATCGACCGTGCCAGGCTCGCGGGCCGCTTCCCGCCGCGGGTGCGGGCGCGTGAGCTCTGGCGCATTCCGCCGCAGTACCTGGAAGAAGCGCAGAACGACGCCACGCTGATCGCGATCCGGGCCCAGGAGGAGGCGGGCCTGGACATCGTGAGCGACGGCGAGATCCGGCGCGAGAGCTATTCGAACCGCTTCGCGACCGCGCTCGACGGCGTCGACCTCGACAACCCCGGCTCGGCGCTCGACCGTTCGGGCCATCCGAACCCGGTGCCGCGCATCGTCGGCCGCATCCGTCGCCGGCACGCGGTCGAGGTCGAGGACCTGAAGTTCCTGCGCGCCCACACCGACCGGCAGGTGAAGATCACGGTGCCCGGTCCGTTCACGATGCTGCAGCAGGCGCAGAACGACTTCTACGGCAGCGAGGAAGAGGCGGCGATGGACTATGCCGAAGCGGTCAACGCCGAGATCCGCGACCTGTTCGCCGCCGGCGCCGACGTGGTGCAGATCGACGAGCCCTACATGCAGGCGCGGCCCGAGAAGGCGCGGCAGTACGGCCTCGCGGCCCTGAACCGCGCGCTCGACGGCATCACGGGAACGACCGCGGTCCACATCTGCTTCGGCTACGCGGCGATCATCCACGAGCGGCCCAGCGGCTACTCCTTCCTGCCCGAACTGGCGCAATGCAGTTGCAGGCAGGTGTCGGTCGAGACCGCGCAGTCGCACCTCGATTGCTCGGCGCTGCAGGCGCTGGACGGCAAGCGGGTGATGGTGGGCTGTATCGATCTGTCGACGCCCGAGGTGGAGACGGTCGAGACCATCGTCGAACGCATCCGCCGTGCGCTGCCCTACGTGAAGCCCGAGAACGTGATCCTCGCGCCCGACTGCGGCATGAAGTACCTGGCGCGCGACGTGGCCACCGCCAAGCTGCGCGCGATGGTGGCGGCCGCGAAGCTGCTGCGGGCGGAGCACGGCGCCGCCTGAGGCCCTTCGCGGGCCTCGCCCGTCCCGGCCTTAGCCCTAGAAGTTGTGGCGGATGCCGAAGTCGTAGCCGGCGGTGATCGCCGAACTCAGCGCACCGGTGTAGTCGGCATCGTTGCGGTTGTTCACGCGCGCCACGGTGGCATAGAGCGCGGTGCGCTTCGACAGGTTGTGGACATAGCCGAGCGCGAACTTCTACGCCCGCGGGTCGCTGCCCGTCACGCCCGCCGCGCCGTCGCCGAAGCGCACGGACGAGTAGGAGGCGCGGATCAGGCCGGCACCCACGGGAACCGAGGCGCCGAGCAGGTAGTCGTCGTACTTGTCGTCGACCGTGGCCAGGCCGCTGTCGGACTTGTTGACCACGCGCGAGAGTTCGCCGAAGAGCTTGACCGGGCCGAGGTCGTAGCTGGCGCCGAGATTCGCGGTCTGGACTTCGCGGCGGCTCGCGATCGTGTCGACCGCCGTGCTCAGGCCGTAGGAGGCCGCGACGTCCAGCGGCCCGTTCGCATAGCCGAAGCGGCCGCCCGCGTAGCGCCCGGCGTTGCTGTTCGTCGCCGCGTTGGAGACGTCGACGTTCTTGTTCAGTCCGTACGAGACCTGGCCGTAGAAGCCGCCGAGATTCGACGGGAGGAAGTAGGCCAGCGTGTTGCTGCTGCGCATGTAGTTCGCATTGGCCAGCCCGCTGCTGTTGCTCACGGAGTAGATGACGTTGGCGCCCGAGCCGCTGGTGCCGAACGGGTCGAAGACCGTGTCGTTCCAGTAGGTCGGCGTGTAGTCGCGGCCCAGGCGAAGTTCGCCGAAGCCGCCCGCGAGGCTCACGGTCGAGCGGCGCTGCCAGTTCAGGCCACCGCCGGTGGCGCTGCCGGTACCGTCGTCGTTGTTGAATGCGCCTTCGAGCCAGAAGCTCGCCGACAGGCCGCCGCCCAGGTCCTCCGTGCCGCGCAGTCCCAGGCGGCTCGCGTTGTAGCCGGAGTTGCGCAGCGCCGTCTGGCTCTGCGTCAGCGTCGCGCCGGTCGTGAGGTCGCGGCCGCTGGTCGTCTGGTAGCTCACGGCCGCATCCATCACGCCGAACAGCGTGACGCTGGATTGCGCCGATGCTGTAGGAGATCAGCGAACATTTCAGTAGCGCCCTAGGCAAACGCGCGCTTGGATGAAGCTACTTTTCAGTGGTTTGATACAGCGAAGATTTCAGTTTCCTACGCGGTTTCCTTCTGCGCCGACCGGCAGGACCTGAAGCCGCTCGAAGACCTCGGATCCATTCCTCCCGTCGCGCCTTCAAATAGGCAGGGGGCGGCGGGAGCGCGCCGATTGAGGCGATCTCGGTCAATCTGGGTCCGGAAATGATGTCGCCAGGCGCAACTGACAGGTGGTGCGTCGTGAGCGGACAAAGCAGAAATCAAGTCGCTCGCTGGAACTGCCGTACTTCATGCGCCGCACGTACGCCGTCTCGACATTGAGCTTCTCAACGGTGAACTCGCCCACAACCGATTCCCGCCTTGAATCGGACGTTGGTGAGAGGAGCGTCTTCCAAGTCGCTGTCAAATGGGTCGCGCGTGTCGCCGCCGAGTCGCAGGGCGCCCCATCGGTTTGCTACTGCAGGCAGGACTGCGCGTGATCTTCAGTCTGAGGCCTTGGCCTTGGGCCTGAAGATGTGCACAACCTCACCATGCCCGAGCATCTCCACGAGCTTGGCGATGCGCCTGGCACGCGTCTCCGGCTTGACCGCCGTCTGCACGCGCCATAGCACAGCGTAGCGGTTGGACGCACTGATCGTTGCGAAGAAGGCCTTCGCCTTGGGGCTTGCCTCCAGCGCGGCCTGCAGGTCGTCCGGCACGCTGGACGTGCGCGCGCTGTCGTAGGCTTTGCCCCAGCGGCCGTCAGTCTTCGCGGCGTCGATCTGGGCCTGTCCCGCGGGCTGGATGCGGCCGGCCTCAATCAGCGCGGCAACCTTGCCCACATTGATCTTGGACCAGATGCTGCGTGCGCGCCGCGGCGTGAAGCGTTGCAGGAAGTGCTGGTCGTCGAGCCCTTTCTTCTGGCCGTCAATCCAGCCCCAGCAAAGCGCGATCTCGACAGCCTCGGGGTAGGTGACACTGGGCTCGCTGGCGCCTTTCTTCGCGATCCTCAACCACAACCCGTCCGACGTGGCGTGGTGCTTTTTCAGCCACGCGTCGAAGGCCTTCGCGGACTTGAAGAGGGTCGCAGCGGTGTCGGATTTCGTGCCGGTCATATGCATCGCTTCGAGAGATCGGTCTTGCATTTTCCGTCCGCGACCAGAATGGGATCAGTGAACATCCACGATGTGGAAGAACACAGCTTTTTCGAGAGTGGATCTTCGCGACGGACCGCTGTTGGCCGACGGTAGCAGGCCGGCGAAGCCACCGGCGTCGGGTACTCGCCAACTGGGCGGGCATGACGAAGGTCTGCAGTCGGCCGGTAGGCCCAGTTCAACGGCCAGGCTCGAAAGCGTGCTTTAGACGGGTTGCCGCCGTTCGCTTGTGAACCGTGGATGTCGCAGACGGGCCCATCACGGTCCTTCGGCTTCGGCTCCAGCATGTCCGCAATGCGTGTGATGCCGACATTGGCCCAGTCGCTGCGCGTCGAAGCCGGACGAAATGATCTTCTGTTCCTCTTTGGCACATCCCCGAATGGCGGTGGTCGTTCTGGGTGCCGCCCATGGCCCCATCGTGCGCTTGCGCAAGGGGCTTCGACAGTAGGTCAAGGCCGCTTTCGCGACGTTGGCTTCTTTGCTGGCGCATGGGGGGCCAGGCGACGGCAGCCGAAGACCTACCTGCCGTCGGCAGCGGCGCAAGAAACTGGGTTCACCGAGCTGGGTCAAACCGCTGTTCCGGAGGGGAAAGCAGAATCCACTATCGAGGAATGGCGATGTCAGCCCCGCGCGGACAGGGTTCCTGGCCGGTTCTCGTCCGACATCGCACACAGAGCGCATGATGTGAACTCATGGCCGAGCCTCGCCGAAGCGCCGGGGGCGCCGAATTTTCCCCACTGAGCGCTTCGACTTCGTCGAAACCGGTGTTACACATGGAGGACCATATGCATAGATTCCTCTACAACCACCGCGAAGAGCTCATTGAACGGTGCAAGGCCAAGGTTGCTCAGCGGCCCAGGCGGGAAGCCACGGCTGCGCAGCTCGCCAACGGCGTTCCGATCTTTCTGGACCAGTTGATGAGAACGCTGGAAGCGCAGGAGAACGGTGAGGTCGACGAGAGCTTCAGGATCTCAGGTGCCGCTGGCGGTGGCTCAGCCAACTTGTCCGAGATGGGCCTGAGCGCCGCTGCGCACGGCAAGGAACTGTTGAACCTTGGGTTTTCCGTCGACCAGGTGGTGCACGACTACGGTGACCTTTGCCAAGCCATCACCGACTTGGCCGTTGAGCTCGATGCACCGTTCTCCGTCGATGAATTTCGCACGCTGAACCGTTGCTTGGACAACGCTATTGCCGACGCGGTCACCGAGTTCGGCATCTGGCGGGACGCCAGCGTCGCGCTTCAGCAGACCGCCGAGGAGAACGAGCGCCTGGGCGTGCTGGTGCATGAGCTACGGAACTACTTGCACACCGCAACGCTTGCATTTTCGGCCCTGGAATCGGGGCGGGTTCCAATCGGTGGTGCCACCGGTGCCGTGTTGAAGAGGAGCCTGACTTCGCTGGCGGCCCTGCTCAACCTGTCGCTGTCTCAGGTCAGGGGCACAGCCGAAGCCTCTCGTGAGCCGGCCTTTTCGGTCGAGTCGTTCGTCACGGAGGCCAAGAATTTCGCCTCGCTCGACGCGAGTGCCAAGGGCTGCACGTTCTCGGTCCACGAGGTCGATGCCACGCTGGGCATCTCCGGCAATCGGGAGCGGCTCCTGGCGGCTGTGGTGAACTTGCTGCAGAACGCCTTGAAGTTCACCCACGCTCACACCGAGGTCACACTGAGCGCCCGTGCCGAAGGCGACTATGTCCTGGTCGACGTCAAGGACCACTGCGGGGGCCTTCCTCCAGGAGCTGCTTCACGCATCTTCCAGCCCTTCGTTCAAGTCGGTGAGGACAAGAGTGGATTGGGACTCGGTCTTTCCATCGCGCGACGAAGCGTTGAGGCTGATGGAGGCGTTTTGACCGTTCGGGACGTACCTGGCACGGGCTGTGTCTTCACAATCAAGCTTCCGCGAAGGACGCTTGACTAGCACGAAAGGGACGTTGCGCTGGCGAAGTTCTGCTTTTTGGCTGGTGAACCCAACAGTCGAAAGTCCGTTCAAGGCCGACGATCGATGACGCCGTGTGAGCGTCGGACCGGCTCCGCACCAGAGCACTGAGTAGTCCGTCCCGACATGGAGCCATCGCACGCTGAGCGAACCTAGTCACCCATAGACCACCAACCGATGGGGCAAACCATGGCCAAGAAGATTCAGCTGAACGATGAACAGTGGGCGAAGCTGCTTACTCTGGCCGGTCTTGCGGGGACGGCGGCCAATATCGAATCGAGGAAACTGTGCGGTCGCCTAAGCTCACATGGGCTGGTGTCGCTAGACCGCACAGGCCGCGAGTATCTGACCGAGCGAGGAATGCATCGGCTGAGTCAAGGTCGCTAGCCACTTGACCATCGTCGAGCACCAGGGCGTTCACCGGACAACCAGTCCGCCATGCGCGCATCGAAGAGAGGGATGTTCTCCGCGACTTCGCTTCTCAGCCATTGCCTCGCGCCTTCCTGCGCCTCGACGTCGGCGGTTGCGGCGCGCCGTCTGTACGGCAGCGCACATCGACGTGCGAGCTGTGTACGCCAGCGTGGACGAGCACGATCCAGTCGTGAGCGAGTCGTCGTGCAGCCAACGCTTGCGTGACCGGCAGATTTCTCCTCGATTGGTGGATAGATTCATCTCCGGCCCCCATCCACGAAGGAGAGAAAAGATGTCCAGCGCAGCCAGCGGCAAGATCGACGATGCGAAGAGAGCGGTCGTCGAGGTCATCACCGAAGTGTTTTCCGATTCTCTGGTCGATGGGCATGCGCGGCTGGTCGACTGGGTCTCCGATTCGCCGGTGGCGACCGAGGAGATGCAGCACGTGCAGCGGGACCAGCGCTGCACCGCGGGCGCGCATCTGTGCCTCGCCGCCGCCGCTGCGGCGCTGGATGTCGCCGCCTTGCTGCTGAAGCGCTCGAACGCCGGCGCCTCCGAGAATGCGCTGCGGCGCGGCGCGATCGGCGCGGCGCTGGCAGGGGAGGTCGCGTCGCGTGCCGCGCGCGTACTGGCCGATGGCGCTGTTCGCGAGGAAGACGAGCAGGCCGATGCCGCAGCATGGCCGGCCCCGCAGCGGCCATCGGCCGTCCATTGAGCGCAGCCGAGCCGCCGCCCGCGGCGGCACCGTCATCCAACTGACACACGGCTTTCGCGGCCGTGTCATCGGTCCTGCCTACCTTCGTGGGTTGATCTCCTGATCGTCAACCCACGAAAGAACTTCTGCATGACTGCGAACATCCCGTCGGACACCCCTCTGATCGACCCGGACGACATCGGCTACAACAAGACCTCGAACCCTTCCTTCAGCGACCTGGTCGAGGCCCGACTGAGCCGCCGCAACCTGTTCGGCCTCGGCGTCGGCAGCGCCAGCGTCGCGCTGCTGCAAGCCTGTGGCGGCGGTGGCAGCAACTCGGTTTTCCCGATGCCGCCGGCGGCGGCCGCTCCGGCCCCCGCGCCGGCTCCGGCGCCCGCGCCGGCACCCGCACCGGCGGCCCTCAAGCTCAACTTCACCGCGGTGCCCAAGAGCCTGGACGACGTGGTCTCGGTGCCCGCGGGCTACACGGCCAGCGTGCTGTACCGGCTCGGCGACCCGATCGCTGCCGGCGTTCCGGCCTACCTCAACGACGGCACCGATGCGCCCGCCACCTATGACAAGCGGGCCGGCGACCACCACGACGGCATGACCTTCTTCGGCATCAACGCCTCGAACAAGTGGGAGCCCGCAGCCGCTGCGCGCGGCCTGCTCGCGATGAACCACGAAGCCATCACGCCGCTGTTCCTGCACCCCACCGGCCAGACCATCGTCGGCACCGGCAACGCGGCGGTGCGCAGCGTCGCCGACGAGGTGCAGCGCGAGTTCTTCCTGCACGGCGTGAGCGTGATCGAAGTCAGCAAGAGCGGCAGCGCCTGGAGCTACAAGCAGGACTCGAGCTTCAACCGCCGCGTCCACACGCTGACCGAGATGCAGTTCTCCGGCCCGGCCGCGCAGACCGACTACCTGAAGACCAAGTACTCGAGCGACGGCAGCAAGACCCGCGGCACGCTCAACAACTGCGCCAACGGCACCACGCCCTGGGGCACCTACCTCACCTGCGAGGAGAACTGGGCCGGCTACTTCCGCCGCATCGTGGCCAGCGACAACCTGAACCGCAGCGCCAAGGAAATCGCGGCCTTCGGCCGCTACGGCGTGGCCGGCACCGGCCGCGAACTCTGGGCCACCGTGACGCCCGACACCGCCGACAATCTCTACGGCCGCTGGAACACCGAGGTCATCACCGGTGCCGCCACCGCCGCGGACGACTACCGCAACGGTGCCAACACCTACGGCTGGGTGGTCGAGATCGACCCGTTCACGCCCGGCAGCATGCCCAAGAAGCGCACCGCGCTGGGCCGCTTCGGCCACGAGGGCGCCTGCCTCGGCCCGGTCGTGGTCGGCAAGCCGCTGGTCTGGTACATGGGCGACGACTCCCAGAACGAGTACGTCTACAAGTTCGTCTCCACCAAGGCCTGGGACGCCGCCGATGTCAACGGCGGCATCGCGGCTGGCGACAAGTACATGGACGACGGCAAGCTCTACGTCGCGAAGTTCAATGCCGACGGCAGCGGCAACTGGCTCGAACTCAAGCTCGGCGTCAACGGCATCACGGCCGCCAATCCGGCCTACGCTTTCGCGGACGCGGCCGATGTGCTGATCAACGTCCGGCTGGCGGCCGATGTGGCCGGCGCCACCAAGATGGACCGGCCCGAATGGACGGCCGTCAACCCGAGGAACGGCGAGGTCTACCTGACCCTCACCAACAACACGGCGCGACCGGTCGGCGGCACCGATGCGGCGAATCCGCGTTCCTACAACGATCCCAAGGGCGCGGCCCAGACCGCGCAGAAGGGCAACCCGAACGGCCACGTGATCCGCTTCGCGGACACCAACGGCGATCCGGCGGCCGTCACCTTCAAGTGGGATGTCTATCTGTTCGGCGCCCGCTCGACCGCGGCGGCCGATGTCAACCTGTCGAAGCTGGTGGCCGACAACGACTTCTCGAGCCCGGACGGCATGTGGTTCAGCCACGCGACCGCGGGCCTGCTGTGGCTCGAGACCGACGACAGCAAGTACACGGACGTGACCAACTGCATGCTGCTGGCAGCGCTTCCGGGCCAGGTCGGCGACGGCGCCGCGAGGACCATCACCAACGTCGACGGTGCCACCAGCGCCACGCAGGCGACCTTCGTCGGCAAGGCGCCGGGCACCGAAGGCCTGCGCCGCTTCCTGGTGGGCCCGAAGGACTGCGAGATCACCGGCATCGCCGAATCCGGCGATGGCCGCGCGCTGTTCGTCAACATCCAGCACCCGGGCGAGACCACGCCGGCCGCCAACATCAGCGATCCGACCAAGTTCGGCAGCCACTGGCCCGAGGGCGGCACGGCGCGCCCGCGTTCGGCCACCGTGGTGATCACGCGCAACGACGGCGGGCTGATCGGCCTCTAGTCCGGGGAGGCCGGGGGCCGCTCAGGCCCCCGCCTTGCCTTCCAGCGGATACCCCGCCTCGCGCCACGCCTTCATGCCGCCGTCCAGCGCGACGGCGTGCAGGAAGCCCATTTCGCGCAGCGTGGCCGCCGCCAAGGTCGAGATGTAGCCCAGTTCGCAGCAGGTGAGGATGCGCCGGGTCGGGTCGGGCAGCTCCTGGTTGACGCGCAGCTCGAGCTGGCCGCGCGGCAGCAGCCGCGCGCCGGGGATGTGGCCGGCCTCGAAGGCGTCGCGCTCGCGCACGTCGAGCACGATCAGGTCGTCTTCCGCGGCTTCGACACGTGCCTTGAGTTCGACCAGCGACATGAAGGGCACGGTGGAGGTGGCTTCGGCCAGCAGACGCGCCACCGTCTTGCCGCCGCTCATGTTGGTGCGCAGCGCCTCGGTGAGGTGGGTCGGCATCGTGAGGTTGAGGCTGCGCATCATCTCGACGAAGGCGCCGCGCTCGCGCTTCTGCAGCCGCGGGTTCGACGCGAGTTCGTCCGCGATGGTCGAGTGGCTGCGGCCCTTGTAGTCGTGCGCCGGGAACACCTTGAGCGCCGGGTCCAGCTGCAGCACGTGGTTGAACAGGCTGTCGTAGAGCGCCTCCGGATCGCCGCTCGGGAGGTCGGTGCGGCCGGTGCCGCCGATCAGCAGGGTGTCGCCGGTGAACAGGCGGTCCTCGACCCGGATGCACATCGAGTCCGCCGTATGGCCCGGCGTGTGCATCGCCTGCAGCCGCAGCTGCCCCACCACGATCATCTCGCCGTCGCCGATCCGCATGTCGACGAAGGGCGCCGGACTGGCCCGCTGCATGACGACCGGCACGTCCAGCTGGCGCGCGAGCTCCTTGGTGGCCGAGAAATGGTCGGCGTGGGTGTGGGTGTCGATCAGGTAGCGGATGCGCACGCCGTCGCGGGCCGCGAGTGCGAGGTAGTGGTCGATCTGGCTCAGCGCCGGATCGATCAGCGCGGCGGCCCGGGTGTCGTCGCAGCCCACCAGGTAGGACTGGCAGCCGCCGGTTGCAATCTGCTCGAAGATCATGGGTTCGGCCCTTTGTGCGGCCGAGTCTAGCGAGCTCCTCGTCGGCGGGAAAGTCCCGCCCCCGCATCGCGACGCTCCCTGCGTCATGATCGGCCATCCCGACGCTTTCCTGGAGTCCCGCATGTCCGATCTGCCACCGCTCGCCACGCTCGCCGCCCGCATCGGCACCACCCTGCGCGAGCGCGGCCAGACGGTGGCGGTCACCGAATCCTCGGCCGGCGGCCTGGTCTCGGCGGCGCTGCTGGCGATCCCCGGCGCCTCGGCCTTCTTCCTGGGCGGCGCGGTGGTCTATACGCGGCGCGCCGGCAGGGCGCTGCTGGGGCTGACGCCCGCCGACGTCGCCGGCATGCGCGGCGAAACCGAGCCCTACGCCGCCCTGGTCGCGACCCGGATCCGCACCCAGCTGCGCGCGACCTGGGGGTTGGCCGAGAGCGGCGCGGCCGGGCCCTCGGCCAGCCCCTACGGCGACGTGCCCGGGCGGGTGTGCGTCGCGGTCATCGGGGCCGAGGCATGCACCCGGACCGTCGAGACCGGCGAGGGCGACCGGGCACTGAACATGGACCTGTTCGCCCGGCAGTTGCTGAAGCTGTTCGACGAAGTGCTGCACGCACCGGACGCAGCGCGCTGAGCTGCCACGTTGCCGGCGGCTCGTGGTCAACCGGGCGCGGCCTCCGGCCGGGCGGCGGAATCCGGCGCCTGGCCGGAAAGCCGTTGCGCAAACTCAGCAGACACGCCGCGCAGGTGCAGGTCGCTCTGGGGCCGGGGCACCTCGATGCCGGCTTCGGCCAGGCCTTCGCGCACCGCCACCGCCAGACTGCTGCGCACCACCACCCAGCTGACGCTGTCGGTGGTCCAGGCGCGCAGGTTGAAGTCGAGCGCGCCGGCCGTCATGCCGGTCATGAGGGCGGCGGGCTCCGGCACCGTGGCGATGCCGTCGACGCCGCGGGCGATGGCCAGCAGCAGCTCGATGGTCCGGCGCGGCGGCACGTCCGGGCCGGTGCTGACGTTGATGTCGATGCGCCGCCGGGTGCCCCGCAGCGTCCAGTTGACCAGCTTGTCGGCCAGCAGCATGCCGTTGGGCACCACCACGTCGGCGCCCTCGAAGGTGGTCACGATGGTGGCCCGCATGCCGATCTGGCGCACCGTGCCCGACATGCCCGCCACATCCACCACGTCGCCGGGCTGGATCGGCCGCTCGAACATCAGGATCAGGCCGGCGACGAAGTTCTTCACGATGTCCTGCAGGCCGAAGCCGATGCCCACGCCGAGCGCGCCGAAGACGATGGCCAGCTGCCCGATCGGGAATCCGAGCACGGCCAGCGCCGACAGCAGGCCGACCAGCAGCACCGTGTAGTAGCTCAGGGTGGAGATGCTGTTGCCCACCCCGCGCGTGAGCGCGAGCGACGGCAGGATGTCCTCGGCCAGCAGCATGCGGATCGTGCGTGCCAGCCAGAAGGCGAGGCAGGCCGCGGCGACGAAGGCGGCGATGTTGCCGAGGCTGAGCGACACCACGCCGATCGTGAACCCGTAGGAGAGGACCGCGAGCACGAAGTCGGACAGCGGGCGGTAGATCCGGAAGGCCTGCAGCCCGATCACGACGCAGGCGACCGCCATCAGCGTGCGGCCGATCCGGGCGCCGGCATCGATCAGCGAGCCAGCGCTGCGCGCTTCGGGGCGCGCCGTCCCGGTGCGCGCGAACAGCACCCTGAACAGTGCGACCAGCACCGTGGCACCGGCGTACATCACCAGCGCGAGGTAGCTGGTGTCGAGCACGGCCCCGGTGAGCATGGTCGACAGCGACACGTTGCCCAGCAGGTTCGAGACGGCCGCGGCTGCGAGCACGACGGCGGCGGCGCCCAGCAGGTACATCATGGCCTTGGGCCGCTCCGGCGCTCCGTCATCGTCGGCCGCGCGGCGTGCCCGCGACACCAGCCAGGCCAGCGCGCCCGCCATCAGCAGGTCCATCACGAACAGCATGCTGCGGTAGAGGAACTCGTTGCCGATCAGCAGCGAGCCGAGCACGTTCAGAAAATAGAACACGGCGCTCAGGTAGGCCCAGGGCCCGACCGCCTGCAGGATCCGCGCCGGCAGCAGGCGCAGCACCGGCACCCAGGCCAGCAGCATCGCCGCCTGCTGCCGGATCGCCGGCCCCTGGAAATCGAACACCACCGCAGCCAGTGCCAGCAGCACCAGCCAGGCGGCCCAGGGCCGGGTCAGCGCCTGCACCGAGGCGTCGCTCGCGTGCCCCTGCGCGATGAGCTGGGCGGCACGGTAGCGCAGCCAGAACAGCAGCGGCAGCAGCAGCAGGCCGACGGCCACGAGCACCCGCAGCATGGGCGCGTTCGCGGCATCGTGGTCGCGTGCGAAGGCGGTCTCGATGGCGAGGCTCTTGCGAAGGCTGACCTGGGCCGGCTCGGCGCTCTGGCCGGCGGCTGCGCCCTGCCACAGCGGCGGCGAATCCATCGAGAGCAGGCGGCGATCGAGCTCCTCGACCTGGGCCAGCACCGCCGTCTCGCCGGCCTCCACCTGCGCCGCCAGGGCGCTCGCCTGGCGGCCGAGATCGAGCAGCTTGCCCAGCGGTTGCAGGACGCGGCCCTCGGCCTGCTCGATCTGGGCGATCAGCTCGTCGATGCGCTTCAGGAGCGCCGGCGCCAGCTCGGAGGTCGCGGCGCGAGCGGTTTGCCATGCGCTGCGCCGGGCCGCCAGCGAGGCGGCATCCTGCGAATGATCACGGGTGATGCGCGACAGGCGCGCGCGCTGCTCGGCGATCTGCCGGGCGTAGAGCAGCCAGTGCCGCTGCAGGCTTTCGAGGCGGCGCACCGGAAGCAGCGACAGGTCGCTGTCGGTCGTGAGCTCGCTGAGTTGCCGCACCGCCGCGGTCTGGCGTTCGAGCACGTCCTCGAAGTGCTGCAGCTCGCCGGCGTCGACGGCCCGGCGCATGGCCGCCTGGACGAAGGCCTCGTCGGCATCGGCGCGGGCCGTGATCTCGGCCGGCGCGATGGCCTCGATGCCGGAGGCCGCGATGGCCGAGGATGATTCGGTGGCGGGCGCCGCGGGCGCGGACTGTGCACCGGCCGCGACGCAGAGACTCCAGATGACGCCGGCGATCAGGGATTGGAGGGCGCCGCGCCAGGTTGAGCTCACGGCGGGATGTTGCTGTCGAAGCTCGGCGCCTGTCAAGGCGAACGAAAAGGCGCCGGCACGCCGCGCAGCAGCCGCAGCCCATTGGCCACCACCAGCAGGCTGGCGCCCATGTCCGCGAACACCGCCATCCACATCGTGGCACTGCCGAACACCGCCAGCACGAAGAACACCGCCTTGATCCCGAGCGCCAGCGTGATGTTCTGCCACAGCACCGCGTGGGTGCGGCGCGACAACCGGATGGTCTCGGCCACGCGCCCGAGCTGGTCGTTCATGATCACGACATCGGCGGCTTCCATGGCGGTGTCGGTGCCGGCGCCGCCCATCGCGAAGCCGATGTCCGCCTGGGCCAGGGCCGGCGCGTCGTTGATGCCGTCGCCGGTCATGCCGGTCGGGCCGTAGCGCCGTCGCATGTCCTGGATGGCCGAGAGCTTGTCGTCCGGCAGCAGTCCGCCGCGGGCATCGTCGATGCCGGCCTCGCGGCCGACCGCCAGGGCCGTTGCCGGGTTGTCGCCGGTCAGCATCACGGGCGCGACGCCCAGCTGCCGCAGCGCGGCGATGGCCGCCACCGAGCTGGGCCTGAGGGTGTCGGCCACCGCGAACAGCGCCAGCGCGCCGTGCGCGTCCGCCAGCAGCGTGATCGTGCGGCCCTGTGCCTCGTGGGCCGCCAGTTCGGCCTCGAGCGCCGGATCGGCCTGGCCCCGCTCGGTGATCAGGCGGCGATTGCCGAGCACCATCGGGCGGCCGTCGACGACGCCCTCGACGCCGCGTCCCGGCAGGGCCTTGAAGCCGTCGATCGGCAGCGCCTCGCCTTCGAGGCCCTGGGCGATCGATATCGACACCGGATGGTCGGAGCGCAGCGCCAGGCTGCGTGCCCAGCGCCGTGCCTGGTCCTCGTCGGCCTGGCGCCAGGCCTGGAAGGCCACCAGCCTGGGCTTGCCCTCGGTCAGCGTGCCGGTCTTGTCGAAGGCCACGGCCTTGAGCAGGCGGGCGTGCTCCAGGTGGGCGCCGCCCTTGATCAGGATGCCGCGGCGGGCGGCGGCCGCCAGTCCGCTGACCACCGTGACCGGGGTCGAGATGACCAGCGCGCAGGGGCAGGCGATCACCAGCAGCACCAGCGCCTTGTAGACGGCGACGAGCCAGGGCCAGCCCAGCAGCAGCGGCGGCAGCACGGCCACCGCCAGCGCGAGAGCGAACACGGCGGGCGTGTAGATCGCCGCGAAGCGATCGACGAAGCGCTGGGTCGGGGCCCGGGTGCCCTGGGCCTCCTCGACGGCATGGATGATGCGGGCCAGCGTGGAGTCGTCGGCGAGCGCGGTCACCCGGAACTCGAGTTCGCCGTTCTGGTTGATGGTGCCGGCGAAGACCGGGCTGCCGGGCTCCTTGTCGGCCGGGATGCTCTCGCCCGTGACCGGGGCCTGGTCGATGCTGCTGTGGCCCCGGGTCACGACGCCGTCGAGCACCACGCGTTCGCCGGGCTTCACCCGCGCGATCGCGCCGATCGGAATCTCGCTGGCCTTGATGCGGCGCCAGCCGCCGTCGGGCTGAGCCACCTCGGCGGCGTCGGGCGCGAGCCCGACCAGCCCCTTGATCGCGTTGCGCGCCCGGTCGACCGCGCGTGCCTCGATCAGTTCCGCGATCGCGTAGAGGGCCATCACCATCGCGGCTTCCGGCCATTGCCCGATGACGAAGGCGCCCGTCACGGCGACCGACATGAGCGCGTTGATGTTGAGCTTGCCGTGGCGCAGCGCGGTCAGCCCCTTGGCGTAGGTCTCCAGCCCGGCCAGCCAGATCGCGACCGCCGCGACCGCCATCCCCGCGCCGGCCCAGGCGGTGGTGTCGGGAGCGAAGAAGGACACGGCTTCGGCCGCCAGGGCGAGGGCCAGCGCCGCCGCCAGCCGCGCGTGGCCGGTGGCGGCGTGTTCGTGCATCTCGCCACCGGCTGCGTTGCCGGCGGGCGCGGCCGCTGCCAGCGGCTCGGGGACGAAGCCGGCCTTGCGGATCGCCGCCAGCGCCCGCTGCACCGCGTCGTCGCTGCCGTCGATGCGCAGCGTCCGCTGGGGCAGGCGGAAGTGCAGGCCGCGGATCCCGGCGATCGGCTCCGCCAGCCGGCGGATCTCGGACTCCTCGACGCTGCAGTCCATGGTGGCGATGCGGAAGGTGTTGGGCGCCGCGGCGTCGGGGGCCGCCGGCGCGGCGGGGCCGCAGCAGGCAGCGGGACCGCAGCAGGCATCGGCTGCGGCGGCTTCCGCGGGTGTGTGTTCGTGAAGGTGTCTGGCCATGAATGTCGCTTTCATGGCTATTTCACACCCTGTACCCGCTACAGGGTCAAGGGGTGGCGCGTGCGACCTTCATGGACAAGACTGGCTGGCACGCAAAGTGCAACCGATCCAACCGCATCCAGGAGAAATGCGCCGCCATGAGCTACGACGGTGCGTTACCGAAGGCGTAGTTCCCACGAACGCTCAGGTTCCAGGACTGGATGCACCAACACGCTGGAGAGCGCTGGCCGGATCAACCGGGCCGGCCGCCGAAGGGGCAAGCCGCAAGCGCACAGGGCGGGCGCGGTGAATCTCTCAGGCACAAGGGACAGCGCGGGATGACGGCCATGGCGCAGCCATGGCTGCGCCCGTCGCAGAGGTCCCCGTGTCACTGTCCCATCTCTTTTCCGACTTTCTTCGTTTCCGGCAAGCCGCCCGCTGATGGTGCGAAATGCCCGGCACGAATGCTGCTCCTTCGTCTGCAATGGTTGCATTCAGCAACTATTTCCAATCGCACCCGATGGTTTATCGATGGAGCAGCACATGACGGGCTTGAGCGAATTCCTCACCTTTCGCATCGACGTGTTCAACGACCAGGCCAAGCAGTTGGCCACCGAAGTCTACGAAGAGGCGCACGGCGTGAGCTTGCGCGAACTGCGTGTGCTGCGGCTTGCCTATGCCACGCCGGGCATCACGCAGGGCGAGGTCGTGGCAGCGAGCCGGCTCGAGAAGACGCTGGTGTCCAAACTGATCACTTCGCTGGCTCGGCGGCAGCTGCTGGTGCGCGAAATCGGTGCGCAGGACGCGCGCTGGGTGCACCTGCACCTCACCGACGAAGGCCGTCACATCGTCCGGCAGTGCAACCGCCTGGGCCGAAAGATGGAGCGCTCGCTCCTGAGCGTGCTCAGCGATTCGGACCGTGCGCTGTTCGACCGCTGCCTGGATCGCCTCACGGCACAGGTGGAGCGCGATGCGCTCGATGCGCGGCGCTTCATGACCTGACCGTCCCTGCTTTTCATCTCTCACTTTCCTTTCGCCTTCATTTACCAGGAGCTGACCCATGTTCAAGAAGCCTCTCGTTGCCGCCCTGATCGGCGCCGCCCTCATCGGCCTGGCGCCGCTCGCCCAGGCGCAGGACAAAGTGCTGCGCATCGTGCCGCAGTCCGACCTGAAGATCCTCGACCCGATCTGGACCACCGCCTTCATCACGCGCAACCATGGCTACGCGGTGTATGACACGCTCTTCGGCGTCGACGCTCAGGGCAAGGTGCAGCCGCAGATGGTGGGCGCCTACAACCGCAGCGCCGACGGCAACACCTGGACCTTCACGCTGCGCGATGGGCTTGCCTTTCACGACGGCAAGCCGGTGACCTCGGCCGACGCGATCCAGTCCATCAAGCGCTGGGGCCAGCGCGACGGGCTCGGCCAGAAGATGCTGGCAGCGCTCGCCAGCATGGAGGCGAAGGACGACAAGACTTTCGTGATGAGCTTCAAGGAGCCCTTCGGCATGGTGCTGGAGGCGCTGTCCAAGCCTTCTTCCAACCCGCCCTTCATCATGCCCAAGGCGGTTGCCGAGACGCCGGCAGACCAGCAGATCAACAGCACCGTCGGCTCGGGCCCGTACATCTTCAAGGCGGACGAGTACCGTCCGGGCGAGAAGATCGTCTACGTCAAGAACACCAAGTACGTGCCGCGCAAGGAAGCCGCGAGCGGCACCGCGGGTGGCAAGCTGGTCCACGTGGACCGCATGGAATGGGTCGTTCTCAACGATGCCCAGACCCAGGCCAACGCACTCGCCAACGGCGAGGTGGACATGATCGAGTGGGTGCCTTCGGAACAGTACCTGGCGCTCAAGGATGATCCCAAGATCGAGCTCGCGAGCCCGGTGCCTACCGGCTCCTACGCGCTGCACTTGAACCGCCTCGTGCCGCCCTTCAACAACGCGAAGATCGCGCAGGCTGCGCTGATGGCGATGAACCAGGAAGCGCTGCTGCGCGCCCAGATGGTGCACAAGGAGCTGTACAACACGAACCACTCCATCTACCCGAGCGGCAGCATCTATCACTCGGCCAAGACCTCCTACTTCACCGGCAAGCCGCAGTTCGAGAAGGCGAAGGCGCTGCTCAAGGAGGCCGGCTACAAGAACGAGCCGATCGTTCTCCTGTACCCGGCCAACTTTCCGGCGATCAACAAGTTCCCGCCGGTGATGGCGGCGCTGCTCAAGCAGGCCGGCTTCAACGTGGACATGCAGTCGATGGATTGGCCTACGCTGGTGACCCGGCGCGCGGTGAAGAAGCCCGCGAGCGAAGGCGGATGGAATGCCTTCATCACCGGCTGGGGCCTCGCGGACAACATCAACCCGATGTACTTCGCGCCAATGACGGGCAATGGCGAGAAGGGCTGGTTCGGCTGGACCACCGACGACGAGCTCGAGAATCTGAAAGGCGAGTTCCTCAAGACCAGCGACGAGGCGCAGCGCAAGGCGCTCGCCACGAAGATCCAGGAACGCGTGTTCGACGCCGCCGTGTTCGCCCCGGTGGGCGAGTACAAGCCGCTCACGGCCTATCGCAAGGGCGTCGTCTCCGGCCTGGTGTCGGGTCCGGTGGGCGTGCTCTGGGGCATCAGGAAGAACTGACCATGCTGGCCTTCCTGCTCCGGCGCATCGTCGCCACGCTTCCTGTTCTGGCGGTGGTGGCGTTGATCGTGTTCCTGATGACGCGGCTGGCTCCTGGCGATCCAGCGGCGTCCATCGTGGGCGACAACGCGACGACCGCGAACCTCGCCCAGGTGCGCACCAACCTCGGTCTGAACGATCCGCTGCCGGTGCAGTTCGGCCGCTGGGGTTCGCAGTTGCTGCGGGGCGACCTCGGCGAGTCCTTCTTCATGAAGAAGCCGGTCGTCGAACTGATCGGCCAGCGCATCGAGCCGACCCTCGCACTCGCCGGCGTGACGCTCCTGCTCACGCTGTTGATCGCGGTGCCGCTCGGCGTGCTGGCCGCGTGGCGCCACGGCGGATGGCTGGACCGCGCGCTGATGGGCTTCTCGGCGCTGGGATTCTCGGTGCCGGTGTTCGTGATCGGCTATCTGCTCATCTGGTTCTTCGCGCTCAAGCTGCAATGGCTTCCTGTGCAGGGCTACAACCGCATCGCCGACGGCTTCTGGCCGTGGCTGCGCAACCTGGTCATGCCGGCGGTGGCGCTGTCGGTGATCTACGTCGCGCTGATCGCGCGCGTCACCCGCGCGGCGGTGGCCGAAGCGATGACGGAGGACTACATCCGGACCGCGCGCGCCAAGGGAATTCCGGAAGTGCGCGTGCTGATGCGCCATGCGCTGGCGAACGCGGCGGTGCCCATTGTCACGGTCATCGGCATCGGCATCGCCCTGCTCATCGGCGGCGTGGTGGTCACCGAGTCGGTGTTCGCGATCCCCGGGCTCGGCTCGCTCACGGTGGACGCGGTGCTCTCGCGCGACTTCCCGCTCATCCAGGGCATCACGCTCTTCTTCTCGGTGATCTACGTGCTGGTCAACCTGCTGGTGGACCTGAGCTACCTGGTCTTCGATCCGCGCATCCGTTACTGAAGGAAAGTCCATGACGCAACAAGCCCTTCTGGACCCCTTGTCCACCGATCCGGCGACCGAGGCACCGCCTCCCCGGCGCAAGACGCTGTGGCGCCGCGTGCTCGCCAACGGCGCTGTGCGCTTCGGCGGCGGCGTGCTGGTGCTGCTGGTCGCCATGGCGATTCTTGCGCCGTGGCTGGGGACCATCGACCCGGTCGCGATGGACCCCGGCAGCGGCAACCTGATGCCCGGCAGCCGGGGCGACTTCAACAACCTCTCGGGCGACGTGATCGAGAACCACCTGTTCGTCATGGGCACCGACAGCCTCGGGCGCGACATCTGGAGCCGGACGCTTTACGGCGCGCGAGTATCGATCACGGTAGGGCTCGCGGCAGCCGTCGTGGCCCTGGTGTTCGGACTGATCGTCGGCCTCGGCGCCGGCTACTTTCGCCGGCTCGACGGCATCGTCATGCGCCTCATGGACGGCGTGATGGCGATCCCCGGCATCCTGTTCGCGGTGAGCCTGGTCGCGCTGTTCGGCGGAACGCTGGCGACGGTGGTGTTCGCGATCGCGGTGCCGGAGATCCCGCGCGTGGCGCGGCTGGTGCGCTCGGTGGTGCTGAGCGTGCGCGAAGAGCCCTATGTCGAAGCCGCCATCGCGCTCGACACGCCGACCTGGAAGCTGCTGGCGCGGCACATCCTGCCCAACGCCATCGCGCCGCTGATCATCCAGGGCACCTACGTGTGCGCCTCCGCAATCCTGGTGGAGGCCATCCTGTCCTTCCTCGGCGTGGGCCTGTCGGCCGAGATGGCGACCTGGGGAAACATCATGGCCGAGGGCCGTGCCCAGTTCAAGCAGTACCCGCACAACCTGCTCTTCCCGGGCATTTTCCTGGCCGCGACGGTGCTGGCCGTCAACATCATGGGCGACGGTCTGCGCGACACGCTCGATCCCAAGTTCAACAAGCGCGGGGAGTAGGACCATGCAGATGACCGTCGAGAAAGAAGTGAAGGAAGTCGCCGCACGCGAGGCTCTGCCGGTGCAACCGGTGCTCGCGGTGCGCGACCTGGCGGTGGCGCTGCCGCGCGGCGCCGATCGCCCCAATGCCGTGGAGCACATCGGCTTCGAAGTGCCGCCCGGCCAGATCGTCTGCCTGCTGGGCGAATCGGGCTCGGGCAAGTCGGTGATCGCCAGCGCCGTGATGGGCCTCCTGCCGCCGGGCCTGACACCGGTTGCGGGATCGATCCAGCTGAATGGCCGCGAACTGGTCGGCGCCACGCAGGCCGAGTTCCGCAGGCTGCGCGGCCCGACGATGGCGATGGTGTTCCAGGAGCCGATGACCGCGCTGAATCCGGTCATGACCTGCGGGGAGCAGATCGACGAGGTGCTCACCCAGCATGTGCGCATGGACAAGCCGGCGCGCCGCCAGGCCATTCTCGACATCATGGCGCGCGTGCGGCTGCCGGACCCCGCGCGCATGTACGACTCGTACCCGCATCAGCTCTCGGGCGGTCAGCGCCAGCGCATCGTGATCGCGATCGCACTGATCCTCAAGCCGGCGCTCCTGATCTGCGACGAGCCCACCACCGCCCTGGACGTGACCACGCAGGCCGAGATCCTCAGGCTCATCCGGGAACTCCAGACCGAGAACGGCACTGCGGTGCTGTTCATCACGCACGATTTCGGTGTGGTGGCCGAGATCGCGGACCAGGTCGTGGTGCTTCAGCTCGGCAAGATGATCGAGCGCGGGCCCGCGCGCAGCGTGCTCACGCAGCCCCGCGAGCCCTACACGAAGATGCTGCTGGCCGCGGTGCCCGAGCTTGCGGCGCATCCGCGCCCGCCGGTCACCGACAACTTCCCGCTGCTCGATGCGCGCAGCATCGTCAAGACCTATGTCAGCGGCAGCTGGCCAGGCAAGCGACGCGAGGTGCATGCGGTCAAGGAAGCATCGCTGGTCGTGCGTCCGAAGGAGACCGTGGGCATCGTCGGCGAATCGGGCTCGGGCAAGTCGACGCTCGCGCGCTGCATTGCCCGGCTGATCGACCCGACCGCCGGCGAGATCCACGCCAACGGCCGCTCGGTCGCGCATTTGCGCGGACGGCTTCTCTCGCCGTTCCGGCGCGACGTGCAGGTCATCTTCCAGGACCCTTATCGCTCCCTCAATCCGCGTCAGATGGTGGGCGCGTCGATCATCGAAGGGCCGCTGAACTTCGGCGTCCCGTACGACAAGGCCTTGAAGCGCGCGGAGGAACTGATGCACCTGGTGCGCCTCAAGCCCGAGGCGCTGCGGCGCTACCCGAGCGAGTTCTCCGGCGGGCAGCGCCAACGCATCTGCATCGCGCGCTCCCTGGCCTGCGAGCCCAAGCTGCTGATCGCCGACGAGGCGGTCTCCGCGCTCGACGTCTCGGTGCAGGCGCAGATCCTGAAGCTCCTCGACGAGATCCAGCAGAAGACCGGCGTGGGCATCCTCTTCATCACGCACGACTTGCGCGTCGCCAGCCAGATCTGCGACCGCGTGATCGTCATGCGCCAGGGTGCGATCGTCGAACAGGGCCCGGCGCGCGACGTGCTTCTCGCGCCGCGCGAGGACTACACCCGCGCACTGCTGGCCGCCGCCCCGGGACGAGGCTTCGCCTTCGGCCGGGGTTGATGCACCTCGACCCGAACTCCACGCATTTCCCAGGATCCATTCATGAACGTCTTCATCGCCGGTTTCCAACACGAGACCAACACCTTCGCGCCCACCCGTGCCGACTGGGCCGCCTTCGAGGCAGGCTCGGGATTCCCGCCTTACCGACGCGGCCCCGCGATCATCGAGGCCTATCGCGGCAAGGCGATTCCGATCGGCGGCTTCATCGTGGAAGCCGAGGCCCGGGGCTGGTCGCTCACCGCGTCGGGATGGGCCGGCGCAAACCCTTCCGCGCATGTCGTGCGCGATGCCTTCGAACGCATTGCGGGCGATATCGACGAGGACCTGCGCGCTGCGCTCGCGGGGCCGGGCGTCGATGCGGTCTACCTCGACCTGCACGGCGCGGCGGTCGCCGAGCACCTCGACGATCCCGAAGGCGAACTGCTCGCGCGCATCCGTGCGCGTGTCGGCCCGCAGGTGCCGATCGTCGCGAGCCTCGACCTGCATGCCAATGTCACGGCGCAGATGCTGGAGGCAGCAGATGCGCTCGTCGCCTACCGAACCTATCCGCATGTGGACATGAAGGACACCGGTGCGCTCGCTGCGACGCTGCTCGCACGCCGCATCGAGCGCGGCGAACGCGAACCGCTGGCCGTTCGCCGGCTGGACTTCCTTCTGCCGCTCAACGCCCAGAGCACGATGACCGCGCCGGCCAATGCGGTCTACGACGAGTTGCTGCGGCTCGACCAAAGGCACGGCAGCGTGCTGAGCTTTGCGATGGGCTTTCCCGCCGCCGACATCGCGGAATGCGGACCGGTGATCTGGGGCTATGGCGGTGAGGCCGCGGCGGCGGTCGAGGCGCTCTTCGCGCGCGTGGACCAGCCGCGCAGCCAGTGGCGGCTGGACCTGAAGACTCCCGACGCCGCGGTGCGCCAGGCGATGTCGCTCGCGGACGAGGAGGACAAGCCGATCGTGATCGCCGACACGCAGGACAACCCCGGGGCTGGCGGAGACAGCAACACCACCGGCATGCTCCATGCGCTCTTGGCCTGTGGAGCCGGTGAGCGCTTTCCCGGCCAGGTCGCGATCGGCCTGCTCGCGGACCCTGAAGCCGCGGCGCAGGCGCATGCGGCCGGCGAGGGTGCGCGCATCGACGTGCAACTCGGTCGCAGCGTGCCGACCTGGGGCGGCCGGCAGAGCGATGCACCCGTGGTCGTGCGCGCCACGGTGCGCCGGCTGCATGACGGGCTCGTCACGCTCAAGGGCCCGATGGGCATGGGCGGCGAAGTGCGCCTCGGCCCCAGCGCGTGCCTCGAAGTGCAGGGCGTGCTGGTCGGCATCTGCACCCAGAAGACGCAGATGCTGGACCGGGAGATGTTCCGCTTCCTCGGCATCGCTCCCGAGACGATGAAGATCCTCGTCAACAAGAGCTCGGTGCACTTTCGCGCCGACTTCGCGCCGATCGCCAGCCACATCCTCGTGGCCAAGGCAGAGGGCCCGATGGCTGCCGACCCGGCGGACCTGCCGTGGACGAAGCTGCCGGCCTCGATGTCCCTGAACCCCTGAACAACCGAACCCTGAAACCCCGATCGATCTTCAAGGAGAACCCGTGCCCAAGAGTCCCGAACACTATCTGCAGTACATGCGCGACCATGCGCCCGAATTCGTCACCGTGCGGCAGACCATCCACCAGAACCCCGAACTCGGCTTCGAGGAACACGGCACCAGCGCGCTGGTGGCCGAGCGCTTGCAGAAGTGGGGCTACGAGGTCGAGCGCGGCCTCGGCGGCACGGGTGTGGTCGGCCGGCTGCGTCGAGGCAGCGGCGGCAGGAGCGTCGGCATCCGCGCCGACATGGACGCCCTGCCCATCGAGGAAAAGACGGGCCTCGCCTACAGCAGCCGCCGGCCCGGCATCATGCACGCCTGCGGTCACGACGGGCACACCGCCATGCTGCTCGGCGCGGCCCAGTACCTCGCGACGGAAGGCGACTTCGCGGGCACGCTCAATCTGATCTTCCAGCCGGCCGAGGAAGGCATGGGCGGCGCGGTGCGCATGATGGACGACGGCCTGTTCGAGAAATACCCCTGCGACGCCATCTTCGCGATGCACAACATGCCCGGGCGGCGGCAGGGTGACCTGGCCTTCCGCGATGGCCCGACCATGGCTTCGTCGGATTACGCCACGGTCACGCTGTACGGCGTGGGAGGGCACGGTGCGATGCCGCATCACGCCCGCGACCCGATCGTCGCCGCCGCCAGCATCGTGATGGCCTTGCAGACCGTGGTGTCGCGCAACGCCGATCCGCAGCAGATGGCCATTGTCACCGTGGGTGCCATCCACAGCGGGAAGGCCAACAACGTCATTCCGCAGACCGCCACGCTGGAGATCAGCATGCGCGCGCTCACTCGCGAGACGCGCGTGCTGCTCGAACAGCGGCTGAAAGCCGTGGTGCAGGCGCAGGCCGAGAGCTTTGGCGTGCGCGCCGAGATCGACTTCCGCCCCGGCTACGCGGTGCTCGTCAACACGCCGGAGGAAACCGACTTCGCGCGCAGCATCGGGCGGCAACTCGTCGGCGATGCGCATGTCGAGATGCAGGCGGAACAGGTGACCGGGAGCGAGGACTTCGCCTTCATGCTCGAGAAGCGGCCCGGGTGCTACCTGATGATCGGCAATGGCCGTGGCGGCGAGCACGGGGGCTGCATGGTGCACAACCCCGGCTACGACTTCAACGACAGCAACCTGCCGATCGGTGCGGCCTACTGGGCCTTGCTGGCGGAGAGCTTCCTGGGGGCAGAGAGCACGAGCAGTTGACCGATCGGCGTCTTCATTTTCCAGCCGGGTCGATTTGTCGGGCTACGGCTTTTCGCGCTGCGCGCCATTGATCTCACGAAGCACGTTGGCGCCCAGTGCAGTGCCATGCACCGCCAGATGGGCGCCCAACTCGATGGCTTGCAGCAGTTCACCCGCTGCCAGCCCCTGCGACAGCGCAGTGGGCACGATCTGCCGGATCGCATCCGGGTTGAAGGCCGTGAAGCAGGCATGCAATGCCAGTTGCACCAGGCTGCGCTCCGCCGGAGTCAGCCCGGCGGCCGGCCCGCCTTGCTCGATGAAATCGAGCAGCACCTCGGCATAGCCGGGGTCGAGGCGCGCCACGGCGCCGAGGCGCAGCGCGTGTGCGGCGCCGAGCCTGTCGATGCGGGCCTGGAGCTTCGGGTCGATGGCCGCCAAGGTGCGGAGGTCGACGAACTCGCCCAGGATGTCGGTGGCCTGGCAGACGCCGGCGACGCCTTGCACGGCCACCAGGTGCAGCACATCGAAGATGTCGGCCTGCGTCGCCCCGACCTCGAGTGCTCGTTTCATGTGGGTGCGCAGGCCAGCCTCGAACAGATGCGAAGACGACGAGTCGAGCGCCACATAGGTCAGCTCCACCATGCGCTCGCTCAGCGGCCCCGTGCGCGCAGGGTAGCCGGCGTAGCGCGCGTACTGCCGCACGAAGCCGGGGCAGGACTCGAGCATGGTCTCGGTCCAGGGGCGCCAGTAGCCGCGCTCGGCGATGAAGAGCGCCTTGATCTGCGCCCGCTCGGCATCGGTGGCGCCGCCCGGTCCGTTCATCGCAACGCCCCTGGCGCGGCCGCGCTGCAGACCAGGGTCTGGCCGGTCAGGTACTGGGCGGCGGAGCCGCAGACGTAGCGCAGCAGCGGATGCAGCGACGAGGGGTCGATGGCGGCCGGCACTTCGAGCGCGTTGATGCGCAAGGCACGGCTGCCCCACTCGCAGGCGAGGGTCGAGACCAGCATCCGTGCCGCTGCGCCATCGCCGGCGTCCTGCCAGCGGCCGGGGTCATGCGGGGGCAGCAGCAAGGTCAGGCTGGCCTGCTGCGCGTGGCGGGCCGCAAAGCGCGCCGCGGCCGCGTGCACGGCCTGGAGCAGGCCTGCCGCTTCGCGCTGCAGCGGCGACAGGTCGAGGCAGGCCGCATAGCGTGGCTGCGCGGCCGACGACGGCAGCGCGCCTTCCCATGGCGTGCCATCGCCGCCGCAGACTTCCAGCTGCACCGGCGTGTCCAGCGGAAGCGGTTGCAGCGTGGCTGGTGGCAAGGGCTGGCTGCCGCCATAGACGGACGAGCCGCCGTTCAAGGCCAGGATCTGCCCGCTCAGGGGCGCGGCGCCGGGGCTGGCCAGGAAGTGCAGCGCCTGCGCCATCTCCTCGGGCGCAGCCATGCGGCCGAGCGGAATCTTGCCCAGCGCGCCTTCCGGCTTGAGTCGGCCGGCCTGGATCAACCCGTCCACCAGTTCGGTGCGGACGAATCCCGGCGCCAGCACGGTCACGCACCAGTCGGGCCGCGCTTGCGCCAGCGCGCGGGTCTGGGCGATGAGCCCCGCCTTGCTCGGGCTGTAGGCGCCGCGCCAGGGAATGGCATGCAGGCCGGCGCCGGACGACACGTTCACGATGCGGGCGCCGGGCTTCAGCAGCGCCGCGCACGCATCGACCACGGCCGCCGGCGCCGCCAGGTTGAGCGCGAGCAGGCGGCCCATCTGCGCCGGCCCCTGATCGGCCAGCGGCAGGTTGGACGCATCGGACATCCCGGCGTTGTTGATGAGGGCGTCCAGCGCGGGCGTGCCGTCGCCGAGGGAGGCGACCTGCTCCGGCTCGGTCAGGTCGATGGTGCGCAGCACATGCGCAGCCGAAGCCGGGGATGGGAGGCTCTGTCCCAACTGGTGCAAGGCCCCTTCGTTGTGGTCGACCAGCACGCATTGCCAGCCCGCGCCGGCAAACAGGCGCGCTGCTTCTAGTCCGATGCCGGAAGCGGCACCGGTGATCAGGACAGTCTGCATCTGCGACTCCGGAGCCGGGCTCAGATGTTGGTCAGCGTGATGCCGCCATCCACCGCCAGTGCCTGCGCCGTGATGAAGCCGGCGTCGTCGCTGGCCAGGAAGCAGATGCCGCGGGCGATGTCTTCCACCGTGCCCAGGCGGCCCAGCGGCGTGCGGGCAATGCGATTGGCGTCGCGCCCGGCGTCGCGGTTGCGCTGCGTGCCTTCGGTGGGAACGGCCGACGGGCAAATCGCGTTGACGCGGATGTTGCGCGCGCCCAGCTCGGCCGCGGCCGCGCGGGTGATCCCCAGGATGCCGGACTTGATGCCCGAATAGACCACCGAGTTGGCGGCGGAGCGCAGGGCGGCCACCGATGCCACGTTGACGATCGCGCCGCCGCGCTCCGGGTCCATCACGGCCACCGCCTCCTGCAGGCTCCAGATGACGGACTTGAAACCCACGTCCAGCATGCGCTCGACCGTCTCGGACATGATGTCGGGGATGGCCTGGTAGCGCACCCAGGCTGCGTTGTTCACCAGGATGTCGAAGCGCTTGCCGTGCGCGAACGAACGCTGGATGGCATCGCGGATGCCTTCGCGGGTGGCGATGTTCTGCACGACGGCAAAAGCCTGTCCTCCGCCGGACCGGATCTCGTCCACGACAGGAGCGACCAGTTCTTCCTTGAGGTCGTTCACGCAGACGATGGCACCACGGGCGGCCATCTGCAAGGCGGTCTCGCGCCCGATGCCGGCGCCGGCGCCGGTGATGAGGGCCACGCGGCCGAGCAGATCCTGGTTCATTCGAATTCCTTGGTTCATTGGGACTGGATGAAGTCCCGGCCGACCTGGCTGGCGAGCGCGCCCGAGCCGAATGCGGCATCGAACTTGCGCACTTCGCGCAGGGCGTAGTGCAGCGGCACTTCCCAGGTGAAGCCCATGCCGCCATGCAGGTGGATGGATTTCTCCAGCACGAAGCACGCGTTCGCGAGGGCATTGGCCAGCACCGGTCGCGCGCTGCGCAGCTGGCCGTATTCGTCGGTATGGAGCACGCGCCGGATGCCGGCGTTGGAGGCCTCCTGCAGCAGCCGCATGCGTGCCAGCAGGTGGCGCACGGCCTGCTTGGCCGACAGGGGGCGCCCGAACTGCACACGGGTCGACATGTAGTCGGCCGTGGTGGCCAAGGCCGCCTCGGCGGCGCCGTTGACCAGGCCGGCGATCAGGATGTGGCTGTCGCACTGCAGCGCCGAGAATGTCGCGGCATCCAGTTCGGCCAGCACCGTGGCGCCGTCCAGCGTCAGCCACGACTGGGGGTGCTCCGGGTCCAGCGCCTCGTCGTCCTGGATCTCGACGGAACTCAGCGCCAGCAGGGCGCCGCCGCCCCGGCCGTCGGCCACCAGCACCCAGTCGCAGTCCCTGGCGTGGCGCGCATGGCCGGCGAAAGCGTCTTGCAGGCTGCCCTGCAGCGCCCAGGTCGCCACGCGTTCGCCGCTGGCCAGTTCTGCCGCCAGGGGCGAGTCGCCGAGGGCCTTGGCGATCAGCAGGGTCTCGAGCAGCGGCCAGTGCAGTCGCAGCTTGCCCGCCTCGGCCACGATGGGCAGCGCGAACTCGATGCCCAGGGCCAGCCCGCCGGCGTCTTCGCGCGCGCACACGCCGCAGAGGCCCGCGCTCGCCAGCACCTGGGCGGCGCCGCGGAAGTCGCGCGTCTGCGCATCCTTGATCGCCTCGGCCGCGGCCTGGGCGAACTCTTCGGGCTTGAGATCGTTGTCTGACGTGCTCATCTCAAAGGTCCTTTGGCAGATTCATGATGCGCTGGGCAATGATGTCCAGCTGCACTTCGGTGGTGCCGGCGTAGATGGTCTCGGCACGCGAATAGAAATAGGCGGTGGTGAAGTGCTTGCGCGCGCGCTGCGCCAGCGCGCTGGAGCGCGGGTTCACCTGCGACACGACGGACAGCGCCAGGCCTGCGAAAGCCTGGTGGCACTCGGACCAGTAGAGCTTGGTCAAGGAACCTCGGGCGCCGATCTTGTCGCCCGCCATCATCTGGTCCACCGTCCGCTCGACCAGGCCCTTGAGCGCATCGATCTCGCCCACCACCTCGCCGATGCGGCGCTGGCAGCTGCCGTCGTCCAGCAGCCGGGACAGCTGCGGGTCGGACTTGCAGGCGGCGACCAGCTGGCGCAGCTCGCAATCGAAGCGCCAGGCTCGGTACATGCGGTTGGTCGCGCGCTCGATGGACAGCACGCGGATGGCCGCATTCCAGCCCTCGTCCGGCGCGCCGAGGCGCGCGCTGTCGGGCACCACGACGTTGTCGAAGAAGACCTCGGCGAAAGACACCTTGCCGTCGATCGACTTGATGGGCACCACCCGGATGCCGGGCGTGTCCATCGGCACCGCGAACATCAGCAGGCCGCGGTGCTTGTCGGCCACGGTGCCGGTGCGCGTCAGCAGCAGGCAATAGCGCGCCTTGGCGGCGCCGCTGGTCCAGATCTTCTGGCCGTTGATGCGCCAGCTGTCGCCCTCCTGCACGGCCTTGGTCCGCAGGCGCGCCAGGTCGGAGCCGGCGTCGGGCTCCGAGAAGCCCTGGCACCAGTAGTCGCGCATCGAGAGGATGCGCGGCAGGAACAGCTGCTTCTGTTCTTCGGTGCCCACGGTCTGGATGATCGGGCCGGCGAGCTCCTTGCCGATCGAGCTCACGCTCTCGGGCATGGCCAGCGCGCCCACTTCCTTGTTGACGACCAGATGCTCGCGCAGAGTCAGGCCCAGGCCGCCATAGGCCCGGGGCCAGGTCATGCCCGCGAGCCCGGCGTCGTACATCGAGGCCTCCCAGTCGCGGCACTCGTCCAGCGTGGGCGTGCGGTAGTCGACGCTGTCCGCGCGCATGTGGCCGGGCAGGTGGGTGCCAAGCCATTGGCGTGCGTACTGGCGGTAGACGGCCGGGCCCGCTGCGGCGTCCGGAATGGCCGGGTTCTTTTCCATGTGCATGAGAACCTTCAATGGGCAGAGGTGTTGCGGGAGGTCGGGACCATCAGGGCGTCGAGGACGAGGACGCCCTCGCCTTGCGGCTTGACCAGGATGGGGTTCATGTCGATCTCAGCCACGTCGGCGGCATGGCGGCAGGCGAATTCCGAGAGCCTGGCCACCGTGCGGGCGGCTGCGGCCACGTCTGCCTTGGGCTGCCCGCGGGCGCCGTCCAGCAGCGGGAACATCTTCAGGCCGCGGATCATCCGCAGCGCTTCGTCTTCGGAGACCGGCGCCACCTGGACCGCGACATCCTTCAGGATCTCGGCATAGATGCCGCCCAGCCCCACCATCACGACCGGGCCGAACACGGGGTCGCGCGAGACACCGGCAATCAGCTCCACGCCGCCGCAGACCATCGGGGCCACCAGCACGCCGTCCAGGCGTGCCCGGGGCGCGTGCTCCCGGGCGTTGGCCATGAGCCGGTCGTAGGCCTGCCGCACGGCGTCGTCGTCCTGCAGGCCCAGCGCGACACCGCCGATCTCGGTCTTGTGGGCGATGTCTTCGGAGGCGATCTTGAGGACCACCGGATAGCCCGTGGCCCGGGCGCTGCGCACGGCATCGTCGGCCGACGCCACCACTTCCTCGCGCGGCACGCTGATGCCCGCGGCCGCCAGCGCCTTCTTGGCATGGAACTCGTTGCGAAACACCGCGGCATCGACGCCGTCGACCGGGCCGCCGTAGGCAGCGGCGGTGGGCAAGGTGGTGAGCTGGCCCAGCCTGACCAGGCCTGCCAGTCCGCTGGCGGCCGCCGGAATGCTCGGGAACACCGGGATGCCCAGCGCATTGATCTCGGCCACCGCATCGGGCGGGCCCTGGCTGATGATGACCAGCAGGCGGTCGGGATGGCTGGCGCGGATCTTCGACAGCGCCTCCAGGTACACGCCGCGCAGGCGCGGGTTGTACAGCGACAGGGCCAGCAGCAGCACCAGCGTGCTGCCGTTGGCATCGTTCTGCAGGGCCGTCAGCATCTTCAGCAGGATGTCGGGCCGGGCGGACATCTGGGCCGAGGCGTCCACCGGGTTGTTGGTGCCGGCGGTCGGCACGGCCTCGCGGATCAGGGCCCGGGTGGTGTCGGCGAGCTGCGGCAGCGTCATGCCGGCCTGCACCATCGCGTCCGCCATCATGATGCCGAAGCCGCCCGACGCCGCCACCAGGGTCACGGCGTCGGTGGTGGGCAGGCGCTCTGCGCGCAGCAGGGCGGCGGCATGGCCGACGTCGAGCAGTTCCTCGAACGAGCGCACGCGCAGCACGCCATAGCGGCGGAAGACGGCGTCGAAGACGGCGTCCGATCCCATCAGCGCGCCGGTGTGCGAGGCAGCGGCCGCCTGGCCCTGCTCGGTGGCGCCGATCTTGAGGACGATCACCGGCTTGTGCTGCAAGCGCGCCATGTCGAGCGCCGCGATCAGGCGGCCGGCATCGCGGCAGGTTTCCATGCAGCACAGGATGATGCGGGTGTCGGCATCCTGGGCCAGCGCGGCAATGCCGTCGGCCACGTCCACGTCGGCTTCGTTGCCGGTGGCGATGAAGCGGCTCACGCCCAGGCCGCGCTCGGCCATGTTGCGCATCGTGAAGCTGCCGATGTTGCCCGACTGCGAGACGATGCCGACCTCGCCGGCAGGCGGCAGGCTCTGCTCCAGCGCGATCGAGAAGGAGCCGACCAGCCGGTCCACCACGTTGACCGCGCCCAGGCAGTTGGGGCCCAGCAGCCGCATGCCATGGTTGCGCGCGACGCGCACCAGTTCGGCCTGCAGGGCGACGCCTTCGGGGCCGGCCTCGGCGAAGCCCGCGGACAGCACGATCACGCCGCGCACGCCGCGGCTGCCGCAGTCGCGAACCGCCTGCAGCGTGGCTTCGACCGGCACCGCGAGGATGGCCAGCTCCGGCGCCGTCGGCGTGTCCAGGATCGAGGCGTAGGCCTGCAGGCCCTGGATGGTGCCGCCCTTGGGGTTGACCGGATAGATCGGGCCGGCATAGCCGTACTTGCGCAACAGCTGCACCGGACGGCCGCCGATCTTGGTGATGTCGTCGGAGGCGCCGATCACGGCCACGCCGTCGGCCTTGAAGAATGCGTCGAGCCCGGTGCCCGGGGTGGCTTGGACCTGGTTCAGCATGGCTCAGCGTCCCTTGAAGACCGGGGCGCGCTTCTCCAGGAAGGCCATGCGGGCTTCGCGGGCGTCTTCGGTCTTCGACAGCGCCATGGTGAACTCCTGCTCGAAGCGATAGGCGTCGCGCTGGGGCATGACGTCCACCATGTTGGCCGCCCGCTTCGCGTAGGCGATGGCCAGCGGCGCCTTGGAGGCGATCTCGCGGGCGAGGGACATCGTGAAGGGCAGCAGGTCCTTCTCGGACAGCACATCCTCGATCACGTTGCGCTTGAGCAGGTCGTGCGCGCTCAGGCGCTGGCCCGTGAAGAACATGCGGCGCAAGGTCGAGCGGCCGAACAAGGTCTTGAGCATGGAGGCGCCGCCGGCCAGGCCGACGTTGATCTCCGGCATGCCCACGGTCGCGTTCTCCGAGGCATAGAGGATGTCGCAAGCGGCTGCGAGGCCGAAGCCGGCGCCCAGAGCCGCGCCGTTGATCGCGGCGATCACGGGCTTGGCGCACTCGCGGATCGCGTTGCCGGTCTCGCGGGTGATGCGGTTGTGCTCGAGGAAGTCGCCGGCGACATCGGCGCTGGGGCGGTCCTTCAGGTCGGCGCCGGCGCAGAACACGCTGCCGGCGCCAGTCAGCACGGCGCAGCGGATGTCTTCGCGCTCGGAGATGGCGTCGAAGGTGGCGACCAGCTCGCGGCGCATGTCGCGGCTCAGCGCATTGACCGGCTGCCGGTCCATGGTGACCAGACCCACACCGTCTGCGACTTCCAGACGAACCCATTCATTGCTGCTCATACACCACCTCTGTAAGAAGCCCGCCCGCTGCGGCACGGACCAGAAAAAAAGGAAGCACTTGCTGGACAAACAACCCGCCTTGCCGCGGGAGCTTCTGTTTCTTCCGGAGCCGGGTGGCTTCGCTTGTTTGTCTCGGTTTCAATATGCTCGGTCGATTGTAGAAATGATGGTGAAATTCATCTCTCGATAATCCGGGAAAGTGTCCTGCAAAAAATGAAGCATTCGCCGGCGGGCCGGCTTGCTACCATGCGCGCTCTTTGCCGCCCGCCCGCTCAATTCGCGGACTTGAATTGATCCAATTGGGCGGATGCAATTGATTTCCCTTTAATTGCCGGGCCGATCAAATGACCGAGACAATGAAAATTCAGCGCCTCGGCGATTTGAAGACGCAATTGGGCGAATGCCCGGTGTGGCATGGGCACGCGCTCTGGCTGCTGGACTGCCGCGCCGGCCTGGTGCTTGCGCTGGACCCCGACACCGGCGCGGTGACGGCGCGCCATGAAGCGCCGGCACCCCTGGGCTCGTTCGCATTCAATGGCGACGACTGCATCGTGCTGGCCCTGAAGGAGGACATCGCGGCGCTGGACCTGCGCACCGGGCAATTGCGCCGGCTGGCGAACATCGGGGAGAGCCACCCCCATCTGCGGCTGAACGACGGCATCTCGCTGGCCGACGGCAGCTTCGTGGTCGGCACCCTGCATGCGCCGCGCGAGCCCGGCGAGCCGCCGCTGGGCGGCCTGTACCGGCTCGATACCGGCCTGCAGCTGCAGCAGCTCGACGACGGCCTGGGCATCGTCAACGGCCCGTGCGTGAATCCGGTCAGCGGGCGCCTGCACGTGGCCGACAGCACGGCGAGGGTCGTCTATTCGTATGCGATCGCGGCCGACGGCCGGCTGGCGGACAAGCAGGTGTTCGTCCGCACCGACGCCCATGACTCCGGGCCGGACGGCTGCTGCTTCGACAGCGAAGGCGGGCTGTGGACTGCGCTGGTGCGGGTGGGCGCGCTGGCCCGCTTCGACATGCAGGGCCGGCTCACCCACAAGATCGACCTGCCGGTGACCCACCCGAGCGCCTTGTGCTTCGGCGGCCCTCAGATGGACGACCTGTTCGTCACGACCATCAGCGACAGCGGCCGCCTGAGCGCATCCGGGCCCCTGGACGGTGCCGTGCTCAAGCTGACCGGCCTGGGCTTCCGCGGCGCGGCACGGCCCGAGTGCCGGATGCCGCTCTAGCGCCGCGCGCGGCGGCTACCCCGCGGGCGGTGAAGCCAGGCCGGCGGCCTTGCCGTGCGCCGAGAAGCGCAGCTCGGGCCCCGCCACGTGTTCAGCCACGAAATCAAGGAACAGGCGGATCTTGGCGGGCATGATGGGCGTGTCCAGGATCGTCGCGTACATGCCCTCGTCGAAGCCCTTGTTGCTGATGCGATGGTCGCTCAGCACCCTCACCAGCCGGCCCTGGCGCAGGTCGTTGTGCACGGTGTAGTCGTCGAGCAGCGCCAGGCCTTCGCCCAGGCGGGCCAGTTCCAGCAGGGCGATCCCGTTGTTGCTGACATGGCGGGGCTTGAAGGCGATCTCGCTGCTCTGGCCCTGCTGCTTGAACTGCCAGGTGTATTCATCGCCGGGCAACTGGTAGGCCAGGCACTCGTGCGCGAGGATGTCTTCGGGCGCCTGCAAGCCGGGCTTGCCCGCCAGGTAGGCGGGAGCGCCGACCAGGTAGCGATCGCTCTGGAACAGCATGCGGCGCTTCACGCCGGCCTCCACCGGCGGCGAGATCCGGAAGTCGATGTCGATCTGGCTGCGCCGCAGGTCCGCAGGCGCCTCGCCCAGCGTGAGTTCGATGTGGATCTCCGGGTAGAGCTTGCGGAAGCCCGCGATCAGGGGCGGCAGCACGCCCAGGCCGAACATCATGCGCGAGTGCACCCGCAGCAGGCCCTGCGGCGCGCTGCTGATCGCGGTGATGTTGGTCTGGAGTTCGTTGATGCGCCACAGGATGCCCTCCAGCTGACGCGCGTATTCCTGCCCCGATTCGGTCAGCGAGACCTGGCGCGTCGAGCGCGTCAGGAGCTTGACCTTCAGCTCCTCCTCGATGTCGGTGATCATGCGCGACACCCCGGTCGCCGAGATGCCGAAGCGACGCGCCGTTTCGGAGAAGTTCCGGGTCTGCGAGATCGACAGGAAGAGCTCCATGGCGCGCAATCTATCCATGAGTCCTCCAGTCTTCGCAGTTCAGATCTGCAGTTTCATGCATTATCAATTCAGCTGGCCTGCCTAGAATTTGGTACCCCTCACGGGCACTATTTTCAGCGGAGACAGCACATATGGAATTCGGAGTATTCATTCTCGCCCAGCAGCGGGGCTATCACCAGACTTCGCAGCAGGTCATCAACAATTCCATCGAGCAGACTGTCGTGGCGGAGCAGGCGGGTTTCAACAACGCCTGGTATGCCGAGCATCATTTCAACAATTACTCGCTCTCGCCGTCGCCGTTGATGATGGTGGCCCACATGGCTGCCAAGACGAAGCGCATCCGCCTGGGCACTGCCGTCTGCATTCTTCCACTCTACCAGCCGGCACGTTTCCTGGCCGAGGTCGGATTCGTGGACACGGTCTCCAATGGCCGTCTGGACCTGGGTGTGGGCTCGGGCTATCAGGAGTTCGAATTCGAGCGGTTCGGCGTGAAGATTGCCGAGGCCAGCGCGATCTACAACGAATTCCTGGACATCCTCCCGAAGGGCCTGACCCAGCAGACCTTCGAGTACCAGGGCCAGTTCCTCAAGGTGCCGCCGAGCTCCGTGGCGGTGCGCTGCGTCCAGGGTCCCATGCCGCCGGTGTGGATCACCTCGGGCAACCCGGTGGCGCTGGGGCGCGGCGTGCGCGAGAACCACAACCTGTTCGTGACCGCGCTGCTCAACGGCAACGAGGGCGTCCAGGGGCTGCGCGATCGCCTGGTGAAGGTGGCCGACGACAACGGCAAGGACCTGGACCGCGATGTGAAGTTCGGCTTCCTGCGCTGCGCCTACGCCTCCGACGACAACGCGGAGATCGACGCCTACCTGGACTGCGCACGCTTTCAGCGCCGCATATCCGAGAGCCTGAAGTTCCGCCGATCGCAGTCCGACGACGGCTACATGATCAAGGAAGTGCCGTCCGAGACGGACCCCACCATGGAGCAGCTGCGCAAGAACCTGCCCGTGGGCGCGGTCAACCAGGTCATCGACAAGATGCTCGAAGAAATCAGCATCCTGCGGCCCAAGCACATCGCGCTGCAGACCCAGCTGGGCGACTTCGATCAGAAGACGATGCTCAAGCAGATCGAACTCTGGGGTGAAAGAATCATCCCGGCCATCAAGAAGGAGTTGGGACGTCACCAGCCGGCGACCGACGCGCTGGCTGCTTGAAGCGTCTTTCTTTCCCCATTCCCCAACTCATCGCGCAATCGAATCTGGAGACAAGCATGAACAACAACGCACTCATCAAGCGCCGCACGGTATTGCTCGGCAGCGTCCTGCTCGGGGCCGGCGTCAAGGCTATCGCCAACACCGACAAGTGGCCATCGCGCCCCATCCGCCTGGTCGTTGCCGGCTCGGCCGGCGCAGGCGGCGACATCTTCGCCCGGCTGATCGCCGAGCCCTTGTCGAGAACGCTGGGGCAGCCGGTGGTGGTGGACCCCAAGCCGGGCGCCAACGGACTGATCGCTTGCGACACCGTGGCCAAGGCGCCGGGCGACGGCTACACGCTGCTGTTCGCGCCGTCGTCGTCCATCCTCATCAATCCGGTGATTCACCCCAAGCTCCCCTACAACGCGGAGAAGGACCTGGTCCCCGTCACGCAGGTCGGCGCCGCCGGCATCCTGCTGATGGCGAATCCGAGCACCGGCTTCAAGAACCTGGCGGACATGGTGGCCTATGCCAAGTCCCATCCCGGCAAGCTCGCCTACGGCTCGTGGGGCACGGGCTCGTCCGGCCACCTGGCCATGGAAGGCATCAAGGCGCACTATGGCCTGGACATGCCCCATGTGCCGTACAAGACCATCGTCACCGAAGTGACCGACCTGATCGCCAACAACATCAGCGTCGCCTTCACCGATATCGCTTCCCCGATTCCGCACATGCGAAGCGGCCGGCTGGTGGGCCTGGGCCAGACCGGATCGCAGCGCTGGCCTGCCACGCAGGATGTGGCCACCCTGTCGGAACAGGGATTCAAGTTCGACGCCGATGGCTGGTACGGCGTGTTCGCGCCGGCGGGGACGCCGACGGAGATCATCGACCGGCTCAACGCAGAGATCAACCGCCTGCAGAAGACCGACGAGGTGCGCCAGAAGATCGAAGGACAGAACATGGTCGTGCCTCCGAGCCGCTCGGCCAAGCAGTTCGCGGCGTCGGTCAAGAAAGACGCCGCCGTCTGGCAGGGATTGGCGAAGGTGACCGATCTGAGCGACAAGTAGACGCGCGACCGCCATCGCGCAAGGACGACCGGGGCCACAGGCCCCGGTTTGCTTTTGGGGGCCGCCGCGGTGCCGGCGAAGCGCGCATCCCGCACTTTTTTGCAGGACTGAACCACGCTCCTTCCATATTCCCGATTGCCCGCTCCAAACGCAGAATTCCTGCATCGCACATCACTCACTTGAAGCGGAGCAACACATGGAATTCGGCGTATTCATCCTGGCGCAGCAGCGTGGCTATCACCAGAGCTCGCAACAGGTCATCCAGAACTCGATCGAGCAGACCGTGGTGGCCGAGCAGGCCGGCTTCAACACCGCCTGGTATGCGGAGCATCACTTCAACAACTACTCGCTCTCGCCCTCGCCGCTGATGATGATCGCCCACATGGCGGCCAAGACCCGGCGCATCCGCCTGGGCTCCGCCGTGTGCATTCTTCCGCTGTACCACCCGGCACGCTTCCTGGCCGAGGTGGGCTTCGTGGACACGGTGTCCAACGGCCGCCTGGAGCTCGGCATCGGCTCGGGCTACCAGGAGTTCGAGTTCGAGCGCTTCGGCGTGAAGATCGAGGACTCGGGCGCGATCTACAACGAGTTCCTGGACATCATCCCCAAGGGCCTGACCCAGAAGATCGTCGAATACGATGGCCAGTTCCTCAAGCTACCGCCGAGCTCGATCGCCGTGCGTCCGGTGCAGGACCCGATGCCGCCGCTGTGGATCACCTCGGGCAACCCCGTCACGCTGGGCCGTGGCGTGCGCGAAGGCCACAACCTGTTCGTGACGGCACTGCTCAATGGGACGGACGCGATCGTGGCCCTGCGCGAGCGCCTGGACAAGGTGGCGCAAGACAACGGCGCGGACCTCGACGACGACGTGAAGTTCGGTTTCCTGCGCTGCGCATTCGCCTCCGACAAGCAGTCCGAGATCGATGCCTACCTGGACAACGCGCGCTTCCAGCGCCGCATCTCGGAGAGCCTCAAGTTCCGCCGCGCCCAGTCGGACGACGGCTACATGGTCAAGGAAGTGCCGTCGCCCACGGACCCGAGCTTCGAACAGCTGCGCAAGAACCTGCCGGTGGGCTCGGTCAACCAGGTGATCGACAAGATGCTCGAAGAGATCAGCATCCTGCGGCCCAAGCACATCGCGCTGCAAACGCAGTTGGGCGACTTCGACCAGAAGACCATGCTGCGCCAGATCGAGCTGTGGGGCGAGAAGATCATCCCGGCGATCCGCAAGGAAGTCGAGTCGATGAGCGCGGTCTCCGCCTGAAGCCCGGGCCTCCGTCGCACTGCCATGCCATCCATGCTCACTTCCGCCACTTTCGACAACCACGCCTTGCAGGGCAAGGTGGCCGTGGTCACCGGCGCCGCCGGAGGCCTGGGCCTCGCCATCTGCCAGCATCTTCGCTCGATCGGCGCCAAGGTGGTGTCGGTCGACATCAGCCATCCGGCCGCTCACACCGAGGCCGATGGCCTGCTGAGCGTCCACTGCGACATCGCGGATCCCGCGTCCATCGCCGCCATGGCGCAACTGACGCGCTCGTGTTTCGGGCGTTGCGACGTGCTGGTGAACAACGCGGCCATCAGCGCGTCACCGGTGCGGCTGGAGGAGCTTCCGGTCGACGTCTGGGACCGCATCTTCCAGGTCAACCTGCGCGGTGCCTTCCTGTGCGCGCAGGCCCTGGTGCCGATGATGTTCGACCGGCAGGCCGGCAGCATCGTCAACGTGGCGTCGATCGCCGCGCAGACTCCGACGCGGGTCGGCGCCTACGGACCGACCAAGGCCGCCATGAAGGCTCTGACCCGGCAGATGGCCGTGGAATGGGGGCCGCGCGGCATTCGCGCCAACTCGGTCAGCCCCGGCATGATCCGCACACCTTTGTCAGAGCGGCACTACCGCGACGAGGACACCTTGAAGCAGCGCACCTCCAGGATTCCTGCGCGGCGCCTCGGCCTGCCCGCGGACATCGCGGATGCCGTGTGCTTTCTTGCCAGCGATGCGTCGACCTACATCAACGGGCAGGACATCGTGGTCGACGGCGGCTTCCTGAAGGCATCGCTGTCCAATCTCTATGGAAGCGAAGCGTGAACCCGACCATGCCATCACCCAAACGCCTGCAGAACGTGTTCGTGGTCGCCGAGCGGCCCGCCGAGCTCCATGCCTTCTATGAATCGGCGCTGGGGCTGCAGCTCAAGTTTCGCGACGCAGACCGCTGGATCCAGTACGGGGTAGGCAACACCAGCGTCGCGCTGGCTTGCCGCGAAGAAGCCCTGCCGGCGACTTCCGGCCTCGTCATGGTGTTCGAGGTCGACGACTTCGCCGCCACCGCGGAGCGGGTCGCCGCCGCGGGCGGCGAGGTGCTCGGCACGCGTGACATGGGTTCGCATGGCGCGGTGCTGTCGCTGCGCGACCCCGAAGGCAACATCGTTCAACTCTTCAAGCGCCAGGGGACCACACCATGAGCCATCCGATACCGCAATGCGAGCCCATCGATCCCAAGCTGTTCCGCCAGTTGCTCGGCTGCTTCCCGACCGGGGTCGCGATCATCACGACCCACACGGCAGACGGCAAGCCCGTGGGCCTGACCTGCAACTCGTTCAGTTCCGTCTCGCTCGAGCCGCCCCTGGTGCTGTTCAGCCTGCGCAAGGCGAGCAGCTTGCTGGGCACCTTCGTCGAGGCCGACACCTTCGCCATCAACATCCTGTCGCAGAGCCAGGACCAGCTGTCCGGGCGCTTCGCATCGAGCAGGATCGCCGACAAGTTCGAAGGCGTGGCCTGGCGTGCGGGGCCGCTCGGCACGCCGCTCATCGACGACTGCCTTGCCAGCTTCGAATGCCGTGTCCACGCCCGCCACGAGGCCGGCGACCACGACATCTTCATCGGCGAGGTGAAGCACATGAGCACCGGTTCCGCCGACCATGCACTGGTGTTCTACAAGGGCGCCTACATGATGCTGGCCGAGTCGCTGCGCAAGCTGGTGCTCGAAGGACAGCTCGGGACGGTCGACATCGACGAGGCCTACCGCGCGCTCTACGGCAAGCTGCTGCGGCTGGCCTGCGAGCGGGGCTCCGACGAGGAGGTGGACGCGATCGAGGCGGCGGTCGACGAGATCGAGCGGCACCAGGGCGCCGACGCGCTCCCGCTGCGCATCGAGGCCACGGCGCGCTTCTTCTCGTCGATCGCATCGGCGGGCCACAACGAAGCGCTGCGACTCATGGCCCAGACGATGACCTCCGTGCTGCGCGAGCGCATGACGCACGTGATCCCGATGCGCCCCCGGCCCGACGTTTTCCCGCTTCGACGCAAGGTCGTGCACTGCCTCCGGATGCGGGACGCGGAAGGCGCCGTGGATGCGCTGGACGAACTGATCACGATGCTGCGCAAGGAGGGCGCCGCGCGCGTCGACGAGGCCGCAGTGCCGGCGCCGATCGAAGGCTGACCGAGCGGGGCGAAGGCGCGGTAGGGCCATTTCAGAACCCTGCAGCGGCTACAGGGTCGAGCGGCTACGATCCCGTTCTTTTCGCAGCAGGGGCGAGCCATGAAGATCGGGGACTTGAGTAGCGCAACCGGTGTCGATGTGGGCACCATCCGCTTCTACGAGCGGGCCGGCCTGCTGCCGGCGCCGGCGCGGCAGGCCAACGGCTATCGCGCCTACGGGCAGTCGCACCTCGAAGGCCTGTCGTTCGTGCGCCATTGCCGCGCGCTCGACATCCCCCTGAGCGACATCAAGAGGCTGCTGGATTTCACCACGGCCAACGAGCAGGATTGCGCCGACATCAACCAGCTCGTGGACGAGCAGATCGAGCGCGTGCGGGCCCGCCTCAAGAGCCTCAAGGCGCTCGAGAAGCAGCTCACCGGGCTGCGCGGGCGCTGCTCGCAGCCGCATGCCGCCAAGGAGTGCGGGATCCTCAGCGAGCTGGTCTCGGCGGCGCATGGGGAAGGCTGCATCTGCCACTCGCAGGCGCGAACATAGCGCGCCGGCCCGCGGGCTCCTGTACACTTCGGCTCCATGTCGTGCCATCCCTTCCTCGTTTCCATCGGCGCTGCCCTTGCTGGCCGCTCGAGGCTGGACGCACGAATGATTACCACCATTACCACCGCGGCCCCCTGAGCACGCGCAGGTGGCCGTTCCGGCAGCCACCTGGTGTTCTCGCTTCTCCCCCGAACGAATCCGACCCAGCTCTGGCAGCTGGGTTTTTTGTTTGTTCGTTCGTTCCGGAGATCCTCATGTACCGCGATCCAGTCCAGTCCCTCCAGCCACCGCGCCGACTTCCAGCGGCCAGCCGCCCCCTGCGCGTGGGCATGATCGGCATCGGCACCGTGGGGTCCGGCACCTTCCGCGTGCTGGCGCGCAACCAGGCCGAGATCGCGGCCCGGGCGGGGCGCGGGATCGAACTGGTGATCGTCGCGGCCCGCAACCTGGAACGCGCGGCGCGCATCGTCGAAGGCCGGGTCGAACTGACCAGCGACGCCTTTCGCGTCGCCACCCATCCCGATGTCGACGTGGTGGTGGAAGTGGCGGGCGGTACCGGCGCAGCGCGCGACTGGGTGCTGGCGGCCATTGCGCACGGCAAGCACGTGGTCACGGCCAACAAGGCACTGCTGGCCGTGCATGGCAGCGAGATCTTCGCCGCGGCCCGCCAGCACGGCGTGGCCGTGGCCTACGAAGCGGCGGTGGCCGTGAGCATCCCGATCGTCAAGGCGCTGCGCGAGGGACTGACGGCCAACCGCATCGAATGGGTGGCCGGCATCATCAACGGCACCACCAATTTCATCCTCTCCAAGATGCGCGACGAGGGGCTCGATTTCGCCGGCGCGCTAACGCAGGCTCAGGCGCTGGGCTACGCGGAGGCCGATCCGGCCTTCGACGTCGAGGGCATCGATGCTGCCCACAAGATCGCGCTGCTGGCGGCCAATGCCTTCGGCATGCCGGTGTGTTTCGCGGATGCGCAGGTGGAGGGCATCACGGGCCTGCAGTCGCTCGACGTCGACTGCGCCGAGCAGCTGGGCTTCCGGGTCAAGCTGCTCGGCATCGCCCGGCGCCGGGCGGACGGTGTCGAACTGCGCGTGCAGCCCGCCCTGGTTCCCGCCGCCCACCTGATGGCGCAGGTGAACGGCTCGATGAACGGCATCATGGTCAAGGCCGATGCCGCCGGCCTGACGATGTACTACGGCGCCGGGGCAGGGTCCGAGCAGACCGCATCGGCCGTCATCGCCGACCTGGTGGACGTGGCGCGGCTGGACGGCACCCACGCGGGTCAGCGCGTGCCGCACCTGGGCTTTCACGCGCATGCGATGAACGCGCTGCCGGTGCTGCCGCGAGCCGATGTCCGCAGCGCCCACTACCTGCGGGTGCCGCTGCATGCCGCGCGGGACATCGAAGGCCTGGCCGCCTTGATTGCGGCACAGCAGTTGCCGGTGCGGCAGGTTCAGCTGGCGGCCGATCGTCCGGGCCTGGGGCCGCAAGGCCTGGTGCTGATCGACGCGGTACCGCAGGGCGCGGTGGACCTGGCGCTGCATGCGCTGCGGGCGCATCCGCCGGTGGCCGGAGCGATCGCGACGCTGCGGGTCGAGGAACTGGCGGCCTGATCTGGCGGCTAGGCCGCGAGGCGGCTAGCTTCCCGCGCGCGATTCCATCAGCGCGAGATGCAGCTTGTCGAGCCCGGCGACGAGCGCCCGCAGCTCGGCGCCGGTCAGGGCGGCGGTCCAGCGCTCGACGGCCGTTCAAGCTCCGCGCAGGCCGCGGCGCAAAAGCGGCGCGACTATCTCGCCGAGGCCGTCCTCGCGCATCTGCAGTAAGCGGGGCCGGCCGTCGAAGGCCGTGGGCCGGTATGGCCGCCAGGTGATCTTTCCGGACAGCCTGGCGCAGCGTCTCTCAGAGGCTCCAGCCGCCGTCGATCACATGGATCTGGCCGGTGGTGTAGCTCGCTTGCGCGAGGTAGAGCACCAGGTCGGCGATTTCTTCGGGCGTGCCGATGCGGCCGATCGGCTGGCGGGCGACGAAGCTGGCGCGGGCGGTTTCGTAGTCGCCCTGGGCTTCGAGCCGCTGCCTGAGCGAAGGCGACTCGACCGTGCCGGGACAGATCGCATTGCAGCGCACGCCCTGAGTCACGAAATCGGCGGCGACCGACTTGGTCAGGCCGATCACCGCGGCCTTCGTGAGGCCGTAGGCGAAGCGGTTGGGCACGCCCTTCACGCTGCTGGCCACCGAAGCCATGTTGATGATCGCGCCGTCCCGGCGCGCCAGCATGCCGGGCAGCACCGCGCGCAGCGTGCGCACCATCGACTTGACGTTGAGGTCGTAGGCGAAGTCGAGGTCCTTGTCGGAGGCTTCGAGCAGGTTGCCCGCATGGACCACGCCGGCGCAGTTGAAGAGCACGTCGACCGCGCCGATCTCGGCGACCAGCGCCTGCACCGCGCTGTCCTGCAGCACGTCGAGACGGCGCGTGCGCACGCCCGGCAATGCAGCGAGGTCGGCGAGCCCGGCTTCGTTGACGTCGGTGGCCCAGACGGCCGCGCCTGCGCGTGCGAAGGCTTCGACGCTGGCGCGGCCGATGCCCTGCGCGGCGGCGGTGATGAGAACGGTCTTGCCTTCGAGGCTCATGCTGTCTTTCGGGAAGAGGAAGGTGGAGGAGGCGGTCCGAGTCCGAACTCGCCGCGGATGCGATCGCTGTGCTCGCCGACGCGCGGCGCGCCGCGTTCGCTCTGGGCGCGCTCGCCGTCGATGCGTACCGGGCCGCGTGTGGTGCGCACCGGCGTGCCGTCGCCGCGGCGCACGGTCTGCAGCATGTCGAGCAGGCCGAAGGCCTTGCTCTGCAGCAGTTGGGGCCAGTCGAGCACCTCGGCGCACCAGACGTCTGCCGGGCGCAGGCGTTCGAGCCAGTGGGCGGTGCCATGCCGTGCCAGTTCGGTGGCGATCACGCGCTTGATCTCGTCGCGCCGCCCGAAGCTGTCCTCGGGGCTGTAGTCGGCCAGTGCCGGCAGCGGCAGCGTCTGCGCGAGCCGCTCGAGCGGCATCATCGCCAGCGCGAGGTAGCCGTCGCGCGTCGGGTAGATGCCATAGGGCGCAGCCAGGTAGGCGTTGGCGTTGCGGAAGCCGGCTCGCGCGGGCGGGCGCTGGCCGTCGTTGAGATGGGTGGTCAGCAGCTCGAACTGCAGGTCGACCAGGGCTTCGAGCAGGCTGGTCTGCACCTGCGCGCCCTCGCCGGTGATGCCGCGCCGCACCAGGGCAGCGAGGATGCCTTCGGTCAGCACGTGGCCGGCCAGCATGTCGGCGATCGACAGGCCGAGCGGCACCGGGCCGTCGCCTTCGTGGCCGTTGAGCCAGGTCACGCCCGAGAGCGACTGCGCCAGCAGGTCCTGCCCCGGCATGTCGGCCCACGGGCCGGTTTCGCCATAGCCCGAGACGCCGGCGTAGACCAGCCGCGGATTGATCGCCCGCACCGCCTCGTAGCCCAGTCCGAGGCGCTCGATCACGCCCGGGCGGAAGTTCTGGATCAGCACGTCGGCGCGTGCCACCAACCGCTTCAGCGCCGCCAGGTCCGCGGGATCCTTGAGGTCGATCGCGAGGCTTTCCTTGTTGCGGTTGATGGCATGGAACAGCGTCGAGTCGCCGCCCAGGTCGGTGTCGGTCAGGTAGAGCGTGCGGCAGATGTCGCCGGTGCCCGGGCGCTCGACCTTGATGACGCGGGCGCCGAGGTCGCCGAGCCGGAGCGCCGCCGAGGGACCGGACAGGAACTGGGCCAGGTCGAGGACCAGCAGCCCTTCGAGTGGGGCGCTCATCGGCTCAGGCTTTCCCGGAACAGGGTGTTGAGAATGTCCACGATCGCGCGGGCGGGGAGGTCGCTGCGCAGCGCCGCATTGAGTTTCAGGGAGGCGGCCTGCTGGAAGTTCATGTAGCCGTCGTGGCGCGGCCGTACCCAGGCGCCCTCGAGGGTCTCGCGTGTCGCGCGATAGAAGTCGCCGGCGCTGCGATTGACTGCATCGTCCTCCCAGGCCGCTGAGTGGCCAGGCTGGCCACCGGTCGCGGCGAAGGGACCGCGCTGGGCTTCGGCGTCGGCCACCCAGACGGCGAAGTCGAAGGCCGCCTCCGCATGCGCGCTGCGCGCCGATACGGCGATGCCGGTGCCGCCGAGTGCCGAACCGCGGGGCCCGTTGCCGTCGAACGCCGGGATGTCGGCGAAGCCCAGCCGCACCGGCCGGAAATCCTGCCACGCGTAGTTCACGTAGCCGTAGATCAGCGGCACGCAGTCGATGCGCGAGTCCCTCCGCGCCATGTCCTCGAAGACCGCGATCGGATCCTGCGACAGGCACTTCGGATCGATCAGCCCGATGAGCTGGCGCAGCCGCTCGCAGACCTCGGAGGCGATCTCGACGTCGAACAGTTCCGGCCCCTCGACCCGGCCCGGCGCGCCGAGCTGGGCGCACAGCGTGTAGAGGCACATGAGCGAATGCGGTGGCCGCAGCGGCAGCGCCACGCGGCCGGCGCGGGCCAGCTCGAGCACCTGGGTCCAGTCCGAGGGCGCGGCCTCGAGCCGGTCGGGGCGCCAGGCGAGCACTTGCGTGGCGGCGTCGATCGGCAGCGCCCATTGCCGGCCCTGCCAGTGGTAGCTGGGAAAGGACCGGCCGACGCTGCCGCGCGCGATCGAGCCCAGGCGCGCTTCGTCGAAAGGCAGCAGGCAGCCCTCGCGCGTGACCTGCCCGACATGCGGATGGTCGATCACGATCAGGTCGTACTGGCGCGCCAGCTGGTCGACCGGGAAGGCCTCGAAGTCCTGCAGCGAGCGGCGATCCCAGCGGATGTCGACGCCGGTGCGCTGCTTCCACAAGACCGAGCAGGCTGCCAGGGGTTCGTAGCCGCGCGGGTGGTCCCACGTCATGCCCTTGAGTTCGATGGTTGTCATGCGGATTCGGGTCGGGTCACTGGACGGCGCCGGTGCCGTACAGCAGGTTGGGCAGCCAGAGGGAGATCTGCGGGAAGACCGACAGGATGACGAGCAGCACCATCATCACGGCCAGGTAGGGCACCACCTCGCGCGAGTAGTCGCCCATGCGCACCCTGAGCGTCTGCGACGAGATGTACATCAGGCCGCCCACCGGCGGCGTGATGCCGGCGATCGTCAGGTTGGTGATCAGCACGATGCCGAAGTGCACCTTGTCGATGTGCGCGCCCTCGATCAGCGGCAGCAGCATCGGCGTCAGGATGATCAGCGCCGCCGAGCCCTCGATCGCGGTGCCCAGCACGATCAGCACCAGGTTGATCAGCAGCAGCAGCAGGATCGGGTCGGTGGTGGTTCCGGCGAGCCAGCCCGACATCGCCTGCGGCACCTGTTCCCACGACAGGTAGAAGCCGAAGGCCGAGGCGGCGCAGATCATCATCATCACGCTGGCCGAGTCGCGCACCGATTCGGCCAGCACTTCAGGCAGCTGGCGCAGCTTCATCTCGCGGTAGCCGAAGATCGCGACCAGCAGGACGTAGAGCACCACCACCGCACCCGACTCGGTGGTCGTGAAGATGCCGTAACGCGTGCCCAGGATGATGACGACCGGGATCGACAGCGCCCACAGCCCGTCGATCAGCGCGTGGCCCAGCTCCCGCGCGTTCGCGCGGGTGGCGCGCTGCGGCGTGTACTTGCGCTTGATGGCCAGCACGTGGGTGGTGAACATCAGCGCCACCGCCAGCAGCAGGCCCGGCACGATGCCGGCCGCGAACAGGCGGCCGATCGAGGCCTCCGCCAGGAAGCCGTAGATGATCAGGCCGATCGAAGGCGGGATCAGCGCCGTGATGATGGCCGCCGACGAGGTGATGACGGCGGCGAAGGGCGCGCTGTAGCCGCGCGCCACCATCTGGGTGCCGATGGTCTTTGCGAGCATCGCGGCGTCGGCGTTGGCCGACGCGGTGAGCCCGCCCAGCAGCGTGGCCAGCACGGTGCACATCTGCGCCAGCGCCCCGGTCATGTGGCCGACCAGCACCTCGGCCAGGTTGAGCAGCCGCCGCGTGATGCCCGAAGCGTTCATGATGCAGCCGGCCAGCACGAACAGCGGCAAGGCCAGCAGCGACACCGACTCGGTGCCCTCGGCCATCTGCTGCGAGAAGTTGGCCAGTGGCATCTCGCCGAGGTTGAGCACGAAGAAGCCGAGCGCGGCGATCGCCATGGCCCAGGTGATCGGCGTCTGCAGGGCCAGCAGCACGAGCATCAGGATCGAAGGCAGCCAGAGATGGAAGCTGCTCACGGCGCGATCTCCGACGAGGGCTGCCATTGCCAGCCGCTGGCCCAGGGCTTGAGCAGCAGGTGCTGCACCAGCATCAGCAGCGATGCGAAGGCCATCGGGGCGTAGACCACCGAGCGCGGGATGTCGATGACGACCACCCGGATCGAGTGCGAGATGACCGCCTGCCAGACGAACATCGCGGTCAGCGTCACGAACAGCGCGGCCAGCAGCCACCAGTTGAAGATGAAGATCGCGCGCCGCACCGGCGGCGGGAACATCGCGACCAGGGCATCGACGTCGGCATGCATGCGCCAGCGGATGCAGGCGGCGGCGCCGAAGAAGACCAGCCAGCCGAAGGCGATCACCGCGACCTCGAAGGTCCAGGATGCCGGCTGCGGAAACAGGTAGCGCGTCACCACGCCCCAGGTGATGGACAGCACGATGACGACGGTGCAGGCGACGCCGATGGCTTCGTCCGCGCGGCGCAGGCTCAGGAGCGGTCCGGGCGAGGGCGCCGCCGCGGGCGCCGCCGTGCCGGCCGCGAAGGCAAGCGAATCAGTCATGGAATCGAGTGGCGCGGTGTCCGTTGCAAGTCAGTGGGCCATCGCGGCACGCACCTTGTCGTACATGCCGGGCGTCAGGCCGGGGACCTTGCTGTAGGCGACCCGGGCCTTCTCGGCGAAGGCCTTGGTGTCGACGTCGGTGACGATCTGCACGCCGTTCTTCTTCATCTCTTCCGCGTAGGCGGCGTCGGAAGCCAGCGTGAGCTGGGTCAGCTCGGCGCCGGCCTTCTTGCCCTCCTCGAGCAGCACCGCCTGCAGGTCGGGCGGCAGGCTCTTGAAGAAGTCGGTGCTCGTGACGACCGCCACGTACATGATCTGGTGGCCGGTGGTCGAGAGCACCTTGCGCACTTCGTAGAGCTTGGAGCCGACCAGCGAGCCGTAGTTGGCCTCGGCCGCGTCGACCACATTGGTCTGCAGCGCGTTGTAGACCTCGCCCCAAGGCAGCGCGGTGGGCCGGGCGCCGAGCGCGGTGAAGGTCTCCAGCATGATCGGCGACGGCGGCACGCGCAGCGTCATGCCGGCCATGTCGGCCGGGCTGCGCACCGGCTTGCTGCCGAGCAGGTGCCGGACGCCGAACAGACCGTCGGCGACGATCAGCTTCAGGCCCTGTTGCTCGAGGCGCCCGGACATTTCCTTGAACACCTCGGAGGCGAAGAGCCGCTTGGCGTCGTCGGCGCTGCCGTAGAGGTAGGGGCCGGCGAGGATGCCGACGTCGGGCACGAACTGGCTCAGCTGTCCGTAGTCGGTCACGCTCATCACGCGGGCGCCGCCCTTGATCATCTCGTTGACCTTCTTCTGCGGTCCCAGCTGGTCGCCGGTGAAGATGTTGAGCGTGATGCGGCCGCCCGAGCGCTCCTTGAGGCGATCGGCGAAGGAGTGCATCACCTTCACCACCGGCTCGCCCGGATTCACCTGCGAGGTCGAGAAGCGCAGGTTGTAGGTCTGGGCCGCCGCCGGCGCGAGGGCGCCGAGGGCCAGCGCCAGACCGGCGGCGAGGGAGGACAGGGTCGAGAGGGCCGTGCGGCGTGACGTCATGTGTTGTCTCCGGGTTCTGGCGCTGGTTTGGCGCATTGGTAGTATTCCTATATGAACATGATGTTCATGTATGAAATGATGTCGCCATGGCATCGCGATGTCGATAAGGGTTTTCTCCAACATTTGGGGGAGAAGATTCATACATGAAAGCATTGTTCACTCATGACTGAGAATATCCCGGAGGAGGTCTTGCCCCTGGCCGGCCTGCGCGTGCTGGATTTCAGCCAGTTCCTGGCCGGGCCTTCTTGTGCCCTGCGTCTCGCCGACCTGGGCGCCGACGTCATCAAGGTCGAGCGGCCCGATGGCGGCGATCTTTGCCGTGGCCTCGTGCTGGCGGACCAGGGCTTCGAGGGCGACAGCGCGCTGTTCCACACCATCAACCGCCGCAAGCGCAGCTTCGCGGCCGACCTCAAGCAGCCTGAAGACCTGGCGCGCGCCAAGGCGCTGATCGCGACCGCCGACGTGATGATCCACAACTTCCGTCCCGGCGTCATGGAACGCATCGGGCTCGATGCCGCGAGCGTGCTGGCGCTGAACCCGCGCATCGTCTATGCGGCGGTGACCGGCTACGGCGAAGAGGGTCCCTGGCGCGACCGGCCGGGCCAGGACCTGCTCGTGCAATCGCTCTCCGGCCTGGCCTGGCTCTCAGGCGATGCCGGCATCGACGGCGAGGGCCCTCCGGTGCCGGCCGGCGTGTCGGTGATCGATCTGCTCACCGGCGCCCACCTGGTGCAGGGCATCCTGGCGGCGCTGCTGCGCCGCGGCGTGACCGGTCGCGGCGGGCGGGTCGACGTCAGCCTGCTCGAGTCGGCGATCGACCTGCAGTTCGAGCCCTTCACCGCCTTCCTCAACAGCGACGGCGCCCAGCCGGCGCGCACCCCCGGCAACCATGCCAGCGTGCACGGCGCGGCGCCTTACGGCATCTACCGCACCCGCGACGGCTTCATGGCCGTGGCGATGACGCCGATGGACCGGCTGGCGCAGCTGATCGGCAGCCCCGCCCTGGCGGACAAAGTGGCCGATCGCGGCAGCTGGTTCGCGCAGCGCGACGCGATCAAGCAGCAGCTGCAGCACGACTTTCGGCAGCAGGACAGCGCCCACTGGCTCGCCATCCTGGAGCCGGCCGGCGTCTGGTGCGCCGAAGTGCTGCGCTGGCCCGAACTCGCGGCGCATCCGGCCTTCGAGGCGCTGCGCATGACCCAGACCATCCGCAGCGCGAGCGGCGCCACGCTGCGGACCACGCGTTGTCCGATCCGGATCGACGGCAGGCGCCTGTTCAGCGAGCAGGGCGCTCCGCGCCTGGGCGCCGACACAGACGCCATCGCGCGCGAGCTCGGCCTGCCCGGCGCCCACTCATCTTCAACAGCAGCCACACCATGACCAGCGAACAGTTCTTCGAGGACTACGTGCTCGGCGCCACGCGCGCCACCACCGGCCGCACCATCACCGAGGCCGACATCGTGCTGCACGCCGGACAGACGGGCGACTTCTTTCCGCATCACATGGACGCCGCCTGGTGCGCCACGCAGGATTTCGGCCAGCGCATCGCGCACGGCACGCTGGTCTTCAGCGTTGGCATCGGGCTCACCGCCACCGTGATCAACCCGCGCGCCATGTCCTACGGCTACGACCGGCTGCGCTTCGTCAAGCCGGTGTTCATCGGCGACTCGATCTACTCGAAGGTCGAGATCAGCGACAAGCGCGACCATCCGAAGCGCAGCGGCCACGGCATCGTCGTCGAGACGGTGACCGTCACCAACCAGCGGCAGGAGACGGTGCTGGTGTGCGACCACCTTCACATCGTGGAGCGGCGCGCAACGCAGGGCTAAACTGCCAGCCCATGATGAATCCGGCCAGCGATCCCGCAGAACCAGAGACCGAACGCCGCCCCAAGTACGCGGTGCCCGCGGTCGAGAAGGCGCTCGACGTGCTCGAGCTGCTGTCGGCTCAGGCGGTGCCCATGACGCAGGCGCAGTTGTGCCGGGCGCTCGGCCGCGAGCCCAGCGAGTTGTTCCGCCTGTTGAGCGCCCTCGAGGCGCGCGGCTATCTGCGGCGGGAAGAGAGCGGCGGCTACGTGCTGACGCTCAAGCTCTTCGAGCTGAGCCGCACTCATTCGCCCCACGAGCAGCTGCTGCGCGCAGCGACGGCGCCGATGCGCGAGCTGGTCGACAGCATCCGCGAGTCCTGCCACCTGAGCGTGCTGCATCGCGACCAGTTGCTGGTTCTGGCGCAGGTCGATGCGCCGACCTCGATCCGGCTGTCGGTGGAGGCCGGCTCGCTGCACTCGGCGGTCGACACCCTGTCGGGCCAGGTGCTGCTGGCCAATTCGCCGGACGACGAGCGCGACGAACTGCTGTCGCGGCGCGCCGAGTTCCTGCGCAAGAGTGCCGACGAGCGCGCCGCCTTCATCGCGATGCTCGGCAGGATGCGTCAGGATGGCTGGGGCTATGCCGAGAACGCGCGCTTCGTCGGCGGTCGCGATCTCAGCGTGCCGGTCGGCAATCCGCTGGGACGCACGCGGGCGGTGCTGACCATCGCATCGCTCAAGGGCACGCACACGGTGCATGGCGACTTGTTCGAACTGCTGCCCGGGCTGCGCAAGTGCGCCGAGGACATCGGGCGCATCGCCGGCATCGGCTGAGCAAGGCGGACATTTCCAGCGCCGCAGCTCCGGCATTCGACGACACGAGAGGACACCCCTTGGCCCGATCCGACCCCCGCAACAGCTCGCGCTACTGGCACGCGCCTGGCCTGCCGGGGATGGATCTTCTGCAGGCCGATTTCACGTCCCACGACTACGCCCCCCACGTCCACGATTCCCTCGTCGTCGCGGTGACGGAAGCAGGCGGTTCGGAGTTCAGGAGCCGTGGCCGCACCGACCTCGCCCGTCCGCAAGCCTTGCTCGTCTTCAACCCGTCCGAGCCGCACTCGGGCCGGATGGGCGGCAGCGACCGCTGGCGCTATCGATCGTTCTATCTGGCTGAGCCGGCGATCCTGGGCGTCCTGAAAGCCGTCGGGATGGATCAGCCGGGGTACTTCACATCCAACGCCGTGCCCGACCAGGACCTCGTCGCGCGGTTCCTGGCGCTCCACCATGCGCTGGACAGCGAAGCACCGGACGAACTGCTGCATCGCGAGTTGCTCGTGCGCAGCTTCGGCGACCTGCTCCGAAGACATGGCCAGGCCGCCCGGCGCATGCCCAAGGTCCCAGGGGACACGGCCGCGCTGGCGCCCGCTCTCGAACTGATGCGCGATTGCTACGCGGACAGCCTGACGCTCGAGCAATTGGGCGCGGCTGCGGGCCTGACGCCATTCCAGCTGATCGTGGCGTTCAAGCGAACGCTGGGCTTGACGCCGCACGCCTACCTGACCCAGCTGCGGCTCCGGGGGGCTCTGCGTCATCTGCGCTCGGGCCAGCCTGTCGCCGACGCCGCCCTGGCCTCGGGCTTCTATGACCAGAGCGCCCTGAACAAGCACTTCAAGCGCACTTTTGGCATGACGCCCCTCCAGTACGTCCAGGCGCGGGCATCCTGAAGGTCGATGGCGCGCCGCCATCCCTCAATTTTGACCAATAGCCTTTCGAGTCGTCCTGCCATGCTGGCGCCCAACAGCAAGGCAAGCCATGACCCGACTCTTCTGCCAAGACAATCCCGAGATCCTGACGCTGGATGCGACGGTCGTCGGGACCCGACCCGGCGCGGTTCTTCTCTCCCGCCATCCCCTCTATCCCGGCGGCGGCGGGCAGCTTCCGGACAAGGGCCTCATCCGGTGGCATGACGGCGAAGCCGCGGTCACGGGGTTCTCGGAGCGGGGCGGCGCGGTCTGGCTCGAAGTCGCCGGCGGTGTCGAGATCGCCGGTGAGGTCCAGGTGCTGGCCGATCCCGTGTTCCGCCAACGCATGCGGGAGCTCCACACCGATCTGCACATCCTGAACGCGCTGGTCTTCAGGGACTTCGACGGCGCGCTGGTGACGGGCGTGCAGATGAACGACGACGGCACGGCACGCATCGACTTCGATCTGCCCGATGCCGACAACGATCGGCTGCGGGCCCTGGAGCCGGAACTGAACGACGTGGTCGCCCAGGACCTCGCCGTCGAAACGAGCTACGTGTCGATGACCGCTGCCCACGCCGAGAAGGGCCTGCTGCGGTCCCGCTCGGTGGCGCCGCCGCCGTCCTCGGAAGGCCTGATCCGCATCGTCGAGATCGCCGGCCTCGACCGGCAGGCCTGCGGCGGAACGCATCTGGCTTCGACGGGTGCCTCGCGCCCGATCCGCATTCTCAAGATCGAGAACAAGGGGCGCTCCAACCGCCGGGTCCGCATCGGCCTGCAGGGGCTCTGATGCGCCGCCTGCTTCTGGCCCTGTGGGCCCGCCCCTTCTGGCTGTTGTGGCTGCCGCCCGCCTTCTGGGCCGGCAACCTCGTGCTCGGCCGGGCGCTCGGGGCGGTCTTTCCCCCGGTCTCCCTGGCGGTCGGGCGTTGGGTGGTTGCGCTGGTCGTCCTGGCACCTTTCGTCTGGCGGCAGGCCTGGCGCGAGCGCGAGCTGCTGGCGAAGCACCGGGTGCTGATCGCCGCCTGCGGCGCCTTCGGAATCGCCGGCTACAACGCCCTCGGCTACCTCGCCCTGCAGACCGTTCCCGCCGCCAGCGTCGCATTCCTCAATTCGACCTTGCCGCTGATGGTGCCGCTCGCGGCGGTGGCCCTTGGCGTCGAGCGCATTACCGGGAGGACGCTGTTCGGCATCGGCATCTCGTTCGGGGGCGTCGCCTGGATCGTGGCGCGCGGCGACATGGCCAGCCTCGCCGCCCTGCGCTTCGATGGCGGCGAGCTTCTGGTGCTCCTGGCGGTTGCCAACTATGCGCTGTATTCGGTGCTGCTGCGGCGCAAGCCCGCAGCGATCAGCCCGCTGGTGTTTCTGGCGGCGACCATGGCGACCGGCTTGCTCGTGCTGATGCCCTTCTGGGCCCTCGAGCTCGCGCGCGGCGCACACATTCCGACCGATCCGGCCTCGGTCGGGGCAGTGCTGTACATCGGCGTCTTCGCCTCGCTCATTGCCTTCATCCTCTGGAACCGCTGCGTCGCGACGCTCGGCGCGACGGTGACCGGCGTCTCTTTCCACCTCGTCGCGCTCTTCACCGCACTGCTCGCGTTCCTCGTGCTGGGAGAGCCCGTGCGGGCCTTCCATGTCGCGGGCATCGCGCTGATCCTGCTCGGATTCTTCGTCGCGACGCTCCCGACCGCCGGACGCGTCGGGACGCCATCGAACCCGTCACGACCTTGAGAGGCCTGAGCATGGACACGGTCGAGATCCTGCGGACGCTGGTCGCCTTCGACACGACCTCCTGCCGGTCCAACCTGGACCTGATCCGCTGGGTGGCTGCCTACCTCGACGGGCATGGCATTCAGGCACGCCTGAGCCACAGCGACGATGGCGCGAAGGCGAACCTGCTGGCGACGATCGGCCCCGACGCGGCGGGCGGCATCGTCCTGTCCGGGCATACCGACGTGGTCCCGGTCGCCGATCAAGACTGGGACTCCGACCCCTTCACGCTGGTCGAGCGCGACGGGCGGCTGCAGGGGCGGGGATCGGCCGACATGAAAGGCTTCATTGCGGCATGCCTGGCTGCAGTGCCGCGATGGTGCGGCCTGGACCTGCGTCGCCCCATCCATCTGGCGCTCTCCTACGACGAGGAAGTGGGATGCTTCGGCATCCCGCGCCTGATCGCCGATCTGCGCAGGAACGTCGAACCGCCAGCCCTGGCCATCATCGGCGAACCGACCGAGATGCGCATCGGACTGGCCCACCGGGGCTTCTACGGCCATCGCACCACCTTCCGGGGTCGCCCCGCGCATTCCAGCGAACCCGGCCTGGGCACCAGTGCCATCGAGCCGGCAGCGCTGCTGGTGGCAGAGTTGGCGGAGTTCGGGCGCACCCTGTCCAGGCAGGGCAACCACACGACCTTCAACATCGGTCGCATCGGCGGCGGGACGGCGATCAACATCGTGCCGGGGTGCTGCGAGGTGCTGTGGGAATTCCGCCCCCCGGATGAGGCCAGCGCAGCGGCGGTGAGGGCCGAGGTCGATCGATTGCTGGCCGCCATGCCGGCAGACGTGGCGGTCGAGATGGCAGCTGTCGCCCGCGTGCCATCCCTCGCGACCCGATCTGACAGCGCCGCCGTCGCCATTGCCAGAGCCATGGGCGCAGGTTGGCCGCCGGGCGAGATTGCGTTCGGCTCCGAGGCAGGATTCTTCGAGCAGGCCGGGATTCCCTCGCTGGTCTGCGGGCCCGGCGCCATTGCGCAGGCGCATCAGCCCAACGAGTGGATCGCATGCAGCGAGCTCGCTGCCGCCGATCGCTTTCTGGCGAGGCTCGGCGCCTGGGCGACCGGCAGCGAGGCGCCTGGCTAGCGATGGCAGGCGCTACGGCAGCGCCGTGCAGACGCGCGCATGCAGATGCACGAGCTCCATCTGGCCGTGGGTGTCGGTCTTCTGGAAGATCTGCTTCAGATGGCTGCGCACGGTGTTCTCGGAGAGATTCAACGAGCGGGAGACCGTGGCCAGCGACTGGCCGGCGAAGACCAGCGCGCTGACCTTGGCCTGCGCGGCCGTGAGCTCGTACTGGCGCGCGAACTCGCAGCGCGCGGGGTCGTGGCTGACATTGCCTCCCCGCACGGCCACCACCACCAGGCCCTGGCGTGCGCCGGCCTGCCGCGCAAAGACCTGGCCGGCGGCGCGCACCACCACCACGATCGCGGGCAGTCCCGGCGGTCCGGCCAGGGTGAGCACGGATGGCGCGGCCGAAGCGTCCGCGGGGTCGACCCGCGCCAGCCGCTCGATGGTCTGCTGCAGCAAGCGCCGGTCGGCCGGGCTGGCCGCGACCAGGCGCAGGCCGTCCATGCACAGGCCGTGACCCTGGTCCAGCAGTCGCGACGCCGCCCGGTTGCGGTACACCGGCTCGGCATCGGCCGTGACGAGGAGCGTCGGCCGGGTGTCGTGGTCGGAGACCGACAACAGCGCCTGCGCCAGGTCGTCCGCCTCCTGCCAGCGCCACTGGCTCTGCAGCGAGAGGGTGATGTGGTCGAGCAACAGGCCCAGTTCGGCCTTCTTCTGGGCGTCGAAGGCGTCCTGGTCCTCGGCGCGGTAGATGGACACGCAATGCGCACCGCGGGCGCGCTGGTCCACCACGCCGCACAGCAGGTGCAGCAGGCCGCGCGGCTTCAGGAAGCGGCGGTAGAAATCCGTGCGCCGCAGCGCATCGTGGTCGATCAGTTCCTCGCCGCTCATCACCCGCCCCGGCACGTAGTCGTCGCTGGACAGGAACCAGGGGTTGTGCGCGGAGAACACGGCCATGTCCTGGCTGAAGCTGCCGGTGTCCGAGGCTTCGAACATGGTGGATTCCGAGCCGGTGGTGAAGGCGTGGTGGCCCAGCGTGACCACACGGGCGTCGAGGTGCCGGCGCAGCTGCTCCAGCACCTCCGGCCAGGCGCTGGTGTTCAGGCTGGCGGCATGGATCGCCCGCACCAACGAATGGGCTGAGGGGGCGGGGAAGTCCGGTCTCGGCATGGGGTTCGCTCCGCTGTCGCGAGAGAGGTGGCGGCCGTCTGCTTGGCTTGATCGGTACGCGCTGTCGGTGCCCACCCCGCGGTGGCCACGAACCTGGCGGCGCCCAACCTGCCGGAATTCTCGCCAGCAGCGCGCACTTGTCAATCGGCGCGATAGCGCATCGCCGGGGCCGGCCGATCCGCTATGCTCGGTTCCCCAGGCCTGCCGGCCGTGACGGAGCGACACGGACAATGCTTCGAGTCAAGCGCGAGTATCAGTCTTGGGTGGCCAACGAGTCGCTCGAGGACTATGCATTGCGCTACGCCGCGAGCTCATACCGGCGTTGGGCGCCGGGCGTGATGGCCAACACCGCGATCGGCGGCATCTCGTTCCTGGCCCTGGAGGCCATCGGCGCCAGCATCACCCTGAGCTACGGCTTCCAGACCGCGATGGTCGCCATCGTGGTCGTGTCGCTGATGATCTTCCTGGTCAGCCTGCCCATCGCCTACTGGTGCAGCGTCTCCAACGTGGACATCGACCTGCTGACCCGTGGCGCCGGCTTCGGCTACGTGGGCTCCACGATCACCTCGCTGATCTATGGCTCTTTCACGCTGATCTTCTTCGCCATCGAGACGGCCATCTGGGCGCAGGCCCTGCACCTGGCCCTGGGCCTGCAACTGGCCCTGGGCTACCTGCTGTGCTCGCTGGTCATCATTCCGCTGGTGTTCTTCGGCGTCACCTCGATCAGCAAGCTGCAGGCCTGGAGCCAGCCGTTCTGGGTCGTGATGCTGGTGCTGCCCTTCGTCTTCATCCTGTCCAAGGACCCGGCGCTGCTGCATGCATGGACCGCCTACGACGGGCTCGACGGCCGCGCCGCCGGCTTCAACCTGCTGATGTTCGGCGCGGCTTCGGGCGTGCTGTTCTCGCTGGTGGCCCAGATCGGCGAGCAGGCCGACTATCTGCGCTTCCTGCCGGAACGCACGCCGCAGAACAGGCGCGCCTGGTGGACCGCGATGCTGCTGGCCGGGCCGGGCTGGATCGTCATCGGCGCGTTGAAGGTCAGCGCCGGCAGCCTGCTGGCGGTGCTGGCGCTGCGCATGGGCAGCAGCGCGGCGCAGGCCGTGGAGCCGGTCCACATGTTCGTGCACGCCTACCGCCAGGTGGTGGACGACCCGGCACTGGCGCTCGGGCTGGCAGCGGTCTTTGTCACCGTCTCGCAGGTGAAGATCAATGTCACCAACGCCTACAGCGGCTCGCTGGCCTGGTCGAACTGCTTCGTGCGCCTGGCCCACTATCACCCGGGGCGCGTGGTCTGGCTGGTGTTCAACGTGGTGATCGCCCTGTTGCTGTCGCTGCTCGGCATCTTCGAAACGCTGCAGACGGTGTTGTCGGTGTACTCCACCGTGGCGATCGCCTGGATCGGTGCGCTGGTGGCCGACCTGGTGGTGCTCAAGCGCACCGGGATCAGCCCGCCCTACATCGAGTTCAAGCGCGCCCATCTCTACAACTTCAACCCCGTCGGGTGCGGCGCCACGGCCATCGCCGCGGCCGTGGCGGTGCTGGCGTACGTGGGCAGCTTCGGCGAGGCGGGCCAGGCCTTCTTCGGCTTCATCGCCTTCGGCGTCGCCTTCCTGGCGGCCATCGCCATCGGCTATGCCACGGGCGGACGCTATTACATCGCGCGGCCCGACGTGCACTACCGGACCCTGCGCAAGACCACGCTGGTGGAGTGCAGCATCTGCGAGCGCCAGTACGAGGCGCCCGACATGGCGCACTGCCCGTTCTATGGGGGCCCGATCTGCTCCCTGTGCTGCGGCCTGGAACTGCACTGCCACGACCATTGCAAGAAGCCGGCAGCAGCGCAGGCGGCCGCGCCCGGCAGCCTGGATCCGTCGCGCTTCGCGCCGCGCGCGTGGCGCCGCTTCGGACGCTTCATGGGACTGCTGGGGGTCGCCGCGGTGCTGCTGGGCGCGGCGTTCCTGCTGACCTACCGTTTCATGGACCTGCACGACCTGTCCAATGACGCGGATTTCCTGCATGTGATGGTGCGCCTGTATGCCGCCACGCTGGTCGTTGCTTCGCTGGGAACCTGGTGGATCGTGTTGTCGCAAGAGCGGCAGGAGCAATCGGAACGCGAGCTGCTCGAGTCGATCCAGCACCTGGAGCAGACCCGGCGGCACCTGGTCGAGAGCGAGAAGCTCGCCTCCCTGGGTGGCCTGGTGGCGGGCGTGGCCCACGAGATCAATACGCCGGCGGGCATTCTCGTGAGCTCGGCGTCCTATCTGCAGGACCGTACCGAGGCGGTGCAGCAGCTGGCCACGGACGGCGTGCTGGACAGCGAACGCCAGCAGCGCTACCTGCGCGACGCCGATGCCTCGGCGCGGCTCATGCTCTCCAACGCCCAGCGCATCGCGCAGCTGATGCAGAACTTCAAGCAACTGGCCGTGGACCGCATCGTCGAGGCGCCGCAAGCCTTCAATCTGCTGGAGCTGGTGCAAAGCACCGTGCACACCTTGCGGCCCAAGGTCGAGGAAGCCGGTGTCGCGGTGCACATCGATGTGCCCGCCGACATCGACCTGCAGAGCTACCCGCTGGCCTTGGCACAGGTCCTCACCAACCTCGCCGTGAATTCGCTGCAGCATGGCCTGGAGCCGGGGCGGCCCGGGGCAGCCATCAGCCTGCGCGCCGTCCTGGAGCAAGGGGGAGAAGAAGTGCGCATCGACTACAGCGACAACGGCCGCGGCGTCGAGGCGGCGCTGGAGGGGCGCGTGTTCGACCCCTTCTTCACCACCCGCCGCATGCTGGGCGGCAGCGGCCTGGGGCTGTACATCGTCCACCAGATCGTGAGCCGGCAGCTGGGCGGCTCCGTCACGCTGCAAGGCCGCCCGGGCGAAGGCGCGCGCTTCACCCTTCAGTTTCCGACGGTGGCACGGCGGGGGCCCGACGTCGGCCTCATCCTGGCGGCCCCGCCGCGGAGCGCAGGCTGATGGCCCCCGGTCTCGCGATGCCGTCCGAGCCGGCGCACTGGAAGGTCCTGCTGGTGGACGACGAGCCGGCGGTGCATGACGTGTCTGCGCTGATCCTGGCGGATCTGCACTTCGAGGGGCGCGGCATCCTGCTCCTCGGCGCCCACTCGGCAGCGCAGGCGCGCGATGTGCTGGCGCGCGAGACCGGCATCGCCCTGGTGCTGCTGGACGTGGTCATGGAAACCGACGACGCCGGCATCGCCCTGGTGCAACACATCCGCGAGACGCTGCGTGACCACGACATGCAGATCGTGCTGCGCACGGGCCAGCCCGGCATGGCGCCCGAGAACGAGATCGTGCGGCACTACGAAGTGAACGGCTACGCGCTCAAGACCGAAGTCACCGCGCAGCGCCTGCAGACCATCGTGATCGCCGCGTTGCGCGGCTATCGCCATGCCCGGGCCTTGCGCACGGTGCGGCCCCCGGCACGGCTCGCACCGATGTCGCAGGCCACCGCGCTGGCGCGGCAGACGCTGCGCCAGGAACTGCATGCGGACCGCGACGGGACGGCCGTCCTGCTGCAGGCCCAGCCCGAGGTGGAGTTGGCGTCCAACCTGGTCCGTGGCGTGGAACTGGTGGCCAGCTGGAAGAGCGCCATGGGCCCGTTGCCGGCAGCACGCGTGGGCGAACTCCTGCCGTCGGGGCCGCTGCGCCGGCGTGTCGTGCAATGGCTGCTGGCCCAAGGCTGCTTCTGGGCCCGCGCGTGGCAAGCCGGCACGGGATGTGCCTTGCGCGTGTCGCTGCCGCTGGTGGGCGACAGCCTGGCCGACCGCGCCGTGCCCGGCCTGGTGCTGGCTGCGCTGCGGCAGGCGGCACTGCCTTACGGCGCGCTCGACCTGCTCGTGAGCGAGGCGACGCTGTTCAGTGGACAGCCCGAGGTGCGCGACGCGCTGACGACCTTGCGCGCCGCGGGCGTGACGGTGACGCTGGTCGATTTCGGCGGCCAGACCATCTCGCTGCAGCGGCTCAACCAGATGGTGCCCGATCGCCTGAAGCTGCACCGCGTCTTCGTGCGCGCAGTGCGCAGCGACCCTGAGCGCATGGCGATGGCGCGCTCCCTGATCGCACTGGCCCAGACGCTGCACATCGTGGCCATTGCCGACGGCATCGCCTCGGACGACGACGCGCAGTTCTTCAAGTGGGAGGGTTGCGACCTGGGCCAGGGCGATCCGCTGGCGCCGGCCTGTGCGATGGCCGACCTGGCGGACTGGCTGCAGCACGGCCGCAGCATCTCGCATTGAAGCGCGGCAGCGCGCTCAGTGGCAGCCGGCGCCGCTGCAGCCGAAGCCGCACATCTTGCGCCACGATCCGCCCTGAGCCGCACCCTGCGGCCTGGACAACCAGCCGTCGGAGGCGCCGCTCAGGAAAGGCGCCGACAGCGTGCGCTCGCACAAGGCGTCGCATTCCGGGCAGGCTTGCGGCAGTTGCGAGTCGCGCATGGGGCGGAACGCGCGGAACCCGCCGCAGCGGCTGCACTGGTAGTCGTAGAGCGGCATGGTGTCTCGCTGAATGCAATCGTGTCGCCGGCGGCTACTGCGGCATGCCGCTGAGCAGCATGTAGCCCGGTATCCAGCCGGTGTAGATGCCCACGAAGACCGTGACCCCTCCGACGAACTTCACGATCGGCTTCCTGAGCGTGAGCAGCACGAAGTACAGGAACCACAACACACCCCAGCCGACCCAACACCAGGCGAACCACAGGCCCCAGGTCGTGGTGGCGGCGTGGAAGCTGTCGATGGTCACCGGGATGGCCGTGATGGCCACGAACAGGCTGAACCAGCCCAGACCGCGCCCGTCCGCGCCGTTGCTGCGGTTCCAGGCCACCCAGAAGTAGGTGAAGGTGAACAGCAGCGTGAGCGCAGCGGCCCTGATGGACCCGGCGTCAGCGCCTGGACCGAAGGCCAGGTACAGGCATGCCAGTCCGGTGAGGGTGCCCACCATGATGTCGATCAGCGCGATCTCGTTGTCGGCGATGCGCCCCAGCAACCACAGTCCGTTGAGCACCAGAACGGCGCCCACGAAGAAAAGTATCAAGCCCAGCATTGTTTTTCCTCTCGAGTCTGCATGTCACCGCGCGCGCCGCCGGCGAGCGATCGCCGCACGAAGTGAGGCGGGCCAAACGGGGAGGGTGTTTCAGTTCGGGGAGCGCGGCACCTGCAGCCCCTGCTTGACCTGGTGGGGCGCGCCCTTCGCCGACGGCCGGATGTCGAAGTCGAAGATCGCGCGCGGGATGTAGATCGTGGAGCAGGCGTTGGGGATGTCGACCACCCCCGACAGGCGTCCCTCGACCGGCGCGCTGCCCAGGATCATGTAGGCCTGGATGTCGGTGTAGCCGAACTTCATCAGATAGTCGATGGCGTGGTTGCAGGCGTTCTGGTAGGCCAGCCAGGAGTCCAGGTAGTGCTGCTTGCCCTTGCTGTCCACCGACACCCCGGAGAACGCGATCCACTCGGAATACAGCGGGTCGCGGTTGCCGGGCATGAAGATGGCGTTTTCCTTCATGCCGTACTTCTCCATGCCGCCCTTGATGAGGTCGACATGCAGGTCCATGAAGCCGCCCATCTCGATGGCGCCGCAGAAGGTGATCTCGCCATCGCCCTGCGAGAAATGCAGGTCGCCGAACGACAGGTTGGCACCCGGCACGAAGACGGGATAGAACACCCGGCTGCCCGCCGTCAGGTTCTTGATGTCCTGGTTGCCGCCGTTCTCGCGCGGCGGCGCGGTGCGCGCGGCCTCGCCCGCCACCCGCTCGAAGTCCTTGCCCTTAAGCGAACCCAGGATGGCGCTGTCCGGCAACGGCGGCAGGGCCAGCGGCGGCACCCGGTAGGGGTCCGTGGCGATGAGCGCCTTCTCGCGCTGCGTCCACCGGGCCAGCAGTTCGGCCGAAGGCGCGGTGCCCATCAGGCCCGGATGGTGGATGCCGGTGTACGACACCTCGGGGATGTGGCGCGAGGTGGCGACATCGCCGCGGAAGTCCCAGATCACCTTGTAGGCATCCGGAAAGCGCTCGGTCAGGAAGCTGCCGCCGTTCTTGGAGGCGAACACCCCGGTGTAGCCCCAGCCCATCCCGGACAGCGGGCCGGAGTCTTCCTGGTCGCAGGCGTCGACCTCGAGGATGTCCACGATCAGCAGGTCGCCGGGCTCCGCGCCCTCCACGTGGAAGGGGCCGGTCAGCACGTGCACGCCCGGCAGCGGCGCATTGCGCAGATCGTCGGCAGAGTCGTCGTTCTTGATGGCGCCGTCGAACCATTCACGGCAATCGGCGCGGAAGACCTCGCCCGGCTTGATCCGCACGGCCGGCGGAATGTCCGGATGCCATCGGTTGTGCCCGACCAGTTTCTGGTCCGTGAACTTCTTGCTGTTGTCCAATGGAAATAGGTTCTTTGGCATGTTGTCTCCTGTCGTCGTGTGGGTGTTCTCGGGTCTGATGGCTGCGTTGCGTCGTGTCGCCGATGCTGGGTTCCTTTCGTGTGCCCTCGCGTCAGGGCCGGGGCAGGCCGCGCAGTTGAGGGGTCAGCGGGATCACGGGGGTGGACCGGCGCAGGCCCGTGGTGGGCAGCGAACTGACCACCTCGGGTTCGTAGCGGCTCTTGTCCGCGCGGTCGATGGCCGCCATCCACGCACCGTGCCCGCGGGTCACGATGCGGGGCGCGCTGAGCACGCGTCGCGCCGGGGCGCCGCAATGCGGGCACGCCGCCTGTTCGCTGGCCGAGCCCATCGGCTGGCGCAGTTCGAAGCGGTCGTGTTCATGGCACTGGTATTCGTAGATGGGCAAGGCGTGTCTCCTGCGGGTGGTGGGGTGCGCAAGGCCGATGGTCCGGATGCACGACCCGCGGCGAAACCCCGGTTGCAGTGAAACAGCATCACCTCGACGGGTGAGGTGCGACTCACCCGTTTGGGTGAATCGCCGCGCCGCAGCGCGGATCAGCCTCTGATGAACGCGAGCAGGTCGGCGTTGATCACGTCCGGGTGCGTCGCGCACATGCCGTGCGGCAGCCCGGGATAGACCTTGAGCTTGGCGCCTTTCACCAGTTCGGCCGACATCAGCCCGGAAGCGCCTATCGGCACGATCTGGTCGTCGTCGCCGTGCATCACCAGGGTGGGGATGTCGATCTTCTTCAGGTCTTCGGTGAAGTCGGTTTCCGAGAAGGCCTTGATGCAGTCGTAGTGGGCCTTGATCCCGCCCATCATCCCCTGCAGCCACCAGTGCTGGCGGATGCCTTCGGAGATCTTCGCGCCGGCACGGTTGTAGCCGTAGAAGGGCAGCGTGATGTCGCGGTAGAACTCCGCGCGGTTGCTGGCGACGCCGGCGCGGATGCCATCGAACACCTCGATCGGCAGGCCACCGGGATTGGCTGCCGTCCTGAGCATCAGCGGAGGCACCGCACCGATCAGCACGGCCTTGGCGACACGCTTCGTGCCGTGGCGCCCCAGATAGCGTGTCACTTCGCCTCCTCCGGTCGAGTGGCCGACATGGATCGCGTCTTTCAGGTCCAGCGCTGCCGTGAGCGCGGCGAGGTCGTCCGCGTAGGTGTCCATCTCGTTGCCGGTCCAGGTCTGCGAGGAGCGCCCGTGTCCGCGCCGGTCGTGGGCGATCACGCGGTAGCCCTGCGCCAGGAAGAACAGCATCTGGTTGTCCCAGTCATCGGCCGACAACGGCCATCCGTGCGAGAAGACGATGGGTTGGCCGCGGCCCCAGTCCTTGTAGTAGATCTCGGTGCCGTCCTTGGTCGTGATCGTGCTCATGATTTTCCTTTCGAATGGTTTCGTCGCCGCGCGAAAGCCTCTTGGACGCCGGCGCGGTCTCGGCGGCCCAGGCGGGGAAAAAATTTCGTTCGTCCGAGCACGCACGCTCAGCGCATGACGGCGGGGATCTTGAAGCGGACCAGGTTCCAACGGGTCACCCGCTCCTCCCACTCGTCCCCCTCGGCGGTCGTCAGCGGCAAGGCCAGGTTCGTGACCACCATCCAGTCGCCCTGCACGGCGGTGGTCGCCGGGAACAGCAGGCCCCGCGGGCTGCCGTCGCTGCCGATGCCTTCGAATTCGCCGGCACGCACCAGGGTGCGGCCCTTTTCGTCCAGGCCGAGCACGACGTCTGCCTGGTTGGAGGCGATCCACAGCAGCCCCTTGTGGAACAGCAGGCCGTCGGCGCCGAACACGCTCTCGGCGACGATCCCTACCGCGCCGGTGGACGGCGCCATGCGCAGCAGCCGGCCGTCTCCGGCGTTGTTGACGTAGAGCGCGCTCTCGTCGGCGTTGAAGGCCAGCCCGTTGGCGCCGAAGGGCAGGGCGCCCGCAGTGGCCAGAAGCGGGTCGCGCGACAGCACCTGCAGCACGCAGGGTGCGCAACTCGTCGCCCGCTCGATGCGGTAGATGGCTCCCTGGAACGAGTCGGAGATGTAGAGGTTGCGCGCCTTGTCGAAGACCATGCCGTTGGGTGCCGGGAAGCCGCTTGACCCGAAGCTGATGACGTCCTTGCTGCCGTCGGGGTTCGAGATCGATCTCGGCGACGGCGCAGGCGGCGTCAGGGCCTTGAAGTCGACCAGGTCCTCGACCGGCGACGAGGCAGTGAACCCGGCATCGATGCGCTGCAGTTTCGACGCGCCGAAATTCAGGATGTAGAGCTTGCCGTCCGCGTACTCGATCCCGGTCAGGGGAGTGGCGCCGAAGCTCTTCTGCGCCAGCAGCCGACCCTCGGGCGAGTAGCGAAGCAACTGGTTGTTGCGCGCCGCCTCGGGCATGCGCGCATCGAAGGTCCCGACGTAGATTTCGCGGGTTGCCGGGTTGGAGGCCAGTCCTTCGGGGTGGCGGACGTTGTCGGGAAGGCTGATGAAGGGCTCCACCCCGATGCGGATCGGCCCCTGGTCGGCGGCCTGGACCGTGCCGGCCGAGCCCAGCAGCACGAGCGATGACAGCAGGATGCACTTGAAGGGCTTCATGGCCATGGCGGCAGGGTGGCGCCGGCGAGGCAGAGGGCGAAGCACGCGCCTTCCCAGGGTTGCGAGTCCAGGCATGGGGTTCTCCTTTGATGTCAGTCGTCAAGAAATGCCAGCAGGTCGGCGTTGACCCGGTCTGCCTGGGTCGAGCAGATGCCGTGCGGCCCGCCCGCATACACCTTGAGCGTCGAGTTGCGCACGCGCTTCGATGCGGTGCAGGCCGAGGCGGGGAAGGGCACGATCTGGTCGTCATCGCCGTGGATGAACAGCGTCGGCACGTTGAACTTCCGGAGGTCCTCGTTGAAGTCGGTCTCCGAGAAAGCCTCGATGCTGTCGTATTCGGGCCGGATGCCGCCCCGCATGCCCTGGAGGCAGAACCAGTCGACCAGCCCCTGCGAAGGCGTTGCGCCGACGCGGTTGTAGCCATGGAACGCCAGGGCGAGATCCTGGAAGAAGCGGGGCCTGTCGACCGCAACGCCGGCCCGGAGGCCATCGAACACGGCGATCGGCAGTCCGTCCGGGTTCGCTGCCGTCTTCAGCATGAGCGGAGGCACCGCACCGATGAGCACGATCCGGTCGATCCTCCGGGTGCCGTGACGGCCGACGTAGCGGGCCACCTCGCCCCCTCCCGTCGAATGGCCGACCAGCACGGCCGCCTTGAGGTCGAGCGCGTCGATCAGGACGGCGAGGTCGTCCGCGAAGGTATCCATGTCGTTGCCGGACGCTGGCTGGTCCGAGCGTCCATACCCGCGGCGGTCGTGCGCGATCACGCGGTAGCCGTGGTGCAGCAGGAACAGCATCTGCGCGTCCCAGGCATCCGCGTCGAGCGGCCAGCCATGCGAGAAGACGACTGGCCTGCCGCTGCCCCAGTCCTTGTAGAAGATCCTCGTTCCGTCCCGTGAAGTGACGTAGCTCATGGCGTGCTCCTGCTCCAGAGGGAAAAGATGGCCGGGCAATGCAGCGAAGGTACCGGGGCAGCTTCCGCTCGTCCCGGATGCGCACTGGCGAAACCTGAAAACACCTGAAACCTTGTGCATGCACCGCGCTCGTCGACGCCCCTAGAATCCGGCCACCCGGCCGCGCGGCCCCATCCAGGATGAAACTCGTCGCATCCCCGAGTCAGTCGTTCGCATTCGGCCGCTGCCAGGTGTCTGTGCAGCGGCGCGAGCTGCTGCGCGAAGGCCACCCCGTCAGCCTGGGAAGCCGGGCCTTCGACATCCTGGTCGCCCTCGTCGAGGGGCGCGGCGCCGTGGTCACCAAGGACGAGCTGATGCTGCGGGCCTGGCCCGGCCGGATCGTCGAGGAGAACACGCTGGAGGCGCAGGTCTCCGCGCTGCGCCGCGCGCTGGGCGAGGACCGGACGGTGATCCGGACCGTCGCCGGCCGCGGCTACCAGTTCGTCTCCGAGATCGCGGACGAGCCCGGCGCGCCCGAAGCCGAGGGCCTGCAGGCCGTGTCTCCCCTCGCCGCGGCGGTGCGCGGGCTGCCGCTGAGCGTGAGCCCCCTGATCGGGCGCGAGACCGCGCTGCGGGAGATCGTCGAGCTGGCTGCCAGCAGCCGGCTGATCACCCTCGTGGGCGCTGGCGGTGTCGGCAAGACGCGGCTGGCCATCGAGGCCGCCCGCAGCCTGGCGGCCCGCTTTCCCGATGGCGTGTCCATCGCTGAACTGGGGCCCGTGGGTGCAGCGGAGTATCTGCCCGCCACCGTGGCGGAGGCGCTCGGTTTTCCGCCGGGCGCAGGCACCCCCTCGCTCGATCGCATTGCCGCGGCGATCAGCCAGCGACGCATCCTGCTGGTGCTGGACAACTGCGAGCACCTGGTCGACGCCGCGGCGCAGATCACCGAGAAGCTGCTGCGCGCCGGGCCATTCGCCAGCGTCATCGCCACCAGCCGCGAGGCGCTCAAGATCGACGGCGAGTACGTCTACCGGGTGGCGTCGCTCGATGTGCCGGGCGAGGAAGTCCGCGACGTCGACGAGCTGCTGGGCTTCGGCGCGCTGCAGCTCTTCGATGCCCGCGCCGCTTTCGCCGGTGCCGAGGAGCCGGCGGGCAAGGCGCAGGCTGCCGCGCTCAAGGCCCGCATCTGCCGGCATCTCGACGGCATTCCCCTGGCCATCGAGCTGGCCGCGGCACGCGTGCGGGTGTTCGGACTGGGGGGTGTCGCCGAGCGCATCGACGACCGGTTCAACTTGCTCACCGGCGGAGTCCGGACCGCCCTGCCGCGCCAGAAGACCCTGCGCGCCACCTTGGACTGGAGCTACGAACTCCTTTCTGCGCAGGAGCGCGAAGTGCTCGCCAGGTTGGGCGTCTTCTTCGGTTCGTTCTCCATGGAGTCGGCGTCGGCCGTTGCTTGCTCCGCCGACATTCCGTCGGCCGCAGTCGTCGAATGCCTCTCTCAACTGGTGGAGAAGTCCCTCGTCACGGTGGATGGCGCGGCCCGCGCGAAGTATCGACTGCTGGAGACCACCCAGCTCTATGCGCGCGAGAAGATGCAGTCTCGGGGTGTCCTGCGGGAGTATTCGCTTCGCCACGCGCAACATCTGCGCGACCTGTTCGTGCGCGCGGAGATCGAGTGGGAGACCCTGCCCACGGCCGATTGGGTCGGCTTGTACGCCGGCCATCTGGAGGGGCTGCGGGCGGCGGTCAACTGGAGCTTTTCACCGGAAGGAGACCCCATGCTCGGCGTCGCGCTGACCACCAGCGCCCTGCCGCTGTGGATGCAGTCGGGGCTGCTCGAGGAATGCCTCTCGCGCGTGAACCAGGCGTTGAACCATCTGGACGACGAGGAAGTGGGGGACAGCCGCTCCCGGATGAAGCTGTATGCCGCAAAGGGCGCCTCGCTGCTTTACCAGGGCGTGGGGTCGGAAACCGGCTCCGCGTTCAGGCGAGCCCTGGAGTACGCGGAGAGGATGGGAGACGACGAGTATCGGCTGCGTGCGATCTGGGGGATGTGGAGCGTCACCTACCTGAACGGCAACTACGAGGTCGCCCTGTCGCTTGCCCGGCGCTTCTCGGCATTGTCCGAAGCGCTGCCTCACAAGGCCGACCGCCTCATCGGCAACCGGATGACAGGCATGTCGCTGCTCTGCATGGGACGCTTGGGCGATGCCCGCGGCGGGTTGCAGCGCGTGGCCGAAAGCTACGAGGCGCCCGTGTACCGCTCGCACCGGACCCGCTTCATCTACGAGCAGAAGATGATCGCCTTGAGCTCGCTCGCGCACGCGCTGTGGCTGCAGGGTTTTGCGGATCAGGCCATGCGTGCTGCGCAGCAGGCCGTGGAGGGCGCGCGCGCGCTGGACCATGCACCCTCGATCTGCTACGCGCTCACGGAGGGGCTGTGCGCGATCACGGTCCTGACCGGGGGCGTGTCGGCGTTGGCGGAGCCGGCTGCAGCGGCTGCAGCGGCCACGCGGCGACATGGCATCTCGACATGGAAGGCCCGCGGACGCATGTGGAACGGCCTGCTCGCGCTGGGTGCAGGCGACAGCCTGGCCTATGAGCGCGACCTGCGTCCTGCATTCGACGAGATCGGAGAAGCGCTCTACGTGCTGCACTACACGGGCTTCGTCTCCGCCGTGTGCGAGGCGCTGGGCCGGCTCGGACGAGAGGACGAGGGCATCGAGCTGGCCACGGCGGGCATCGAGCGGGCGCGGCGCTTCGAGGATCGATGCTCGCTGTCGGAGTTGCTGCGCGTCAAGGGGGAGCTCATGAGCCGGTCGCCCGGGACGAGCCGGATGGCCGAGACCCTGCTGGTCGAAGCCGTCGAGACTTCCCGGCAGCACGAGGCGCTGGCCTGGCGGCTTCGATGCGCGACCAGCCTGGCCGCCGCATGGATGAAACACGGCCGGCCGGACGACGCGCGCGACTTGCTGGAGCCGGTCTACGAAGGCTTCTCGGAGGGATTCGACACCCATGACCTGCAGGCGGCCAGGCGTCTGCTCGAGGCCATGTCCGGGTCGGCGAACCGCGTGGGGTGAAGGGGGGTCGGCGCGACCCTCACAGTCCGGGACTGCTTTGCATGATGCCGCCGTCCACGAAGATCGTGGTGGCCGTCAGGTAGCTCGCGCCGTCGCTCGCCAGGAAGGCCACGACGCTCGCGATTTCCTCCGGACGGGCCATGCGCCCCAGCGGGATGGCCGAGTCGAGCTTCTTCATCAGCACTGGATCGTTCATGGTCGAGAGGTTGATGGGCGTGGCCACGGCGCCAGGACCGACGCCGACGACGAGGATGTTGTGCGGCGCCAACTCGACGCCCGCCGTGCGCGTGAGCATGCGGATCCCGCCCTTCGACAGGCAGTAGGCGGCATTGCCCGGCATCGGCCAGTCCTCGTGCACGGAACTGACGTTGATGATGCGGCCGCCACCGCCTTGGGTGATCATCTGCCGGGCGGCGAACTGGGTGCCGAAGAAGGCGCTCTTGAGATTGATGGCGAGCACCTTGTCGTAATCCGCCTCGCTCGTATCGAGCACGGAGGTGCGAGTCTCGACTCCGGCGTTGTTGACCATGACGTCGACGCGGCGGAACCTCTTGACCGCAGTGGCGACCAGCCTTTGCAGGTCGGCGACCTTGCTCACGTCGGCTTGCACCCCGATCGCCTGGTCGCCCAAGGCCAGGACCTGCCTCTCCGCCGCTTCGGTCGCTTCGGGATGCACGACATAGTCGATGACGACGTTGGCCCCTTGCCTGGCGAGTTCAAGCACGATGGCCAGACCGATGCCGCTGTTGCCGCCAGTGACGATGGCGACTTTGTCCTTCAGGTTCATGGTTCATCTCCTGGGTGGGTGATGGTTGGGACCCGCTGGCGGCGAGCGAGCGGGTGCTTCGTCAATGAACGCGCTGCAGCAGATGGTCGCCGACGCGCAAGGCGTTCGCGATGGCGGTCAACGAAGGATTCACCGCGCCGATGCTTGGGAAAAAGCTCGTGTCCACGACGTACAGGTTGTCGACCTCGTGCGACTTGCAGTCGACATCGAGCACCGATGTCGCCGGATCGATGCCGAAGCGGCAGGTGCCGGCCTGATGGGCGACGCCGGCGATCGGAATGTGCTTTCCCATGTAGAGCGTGTTCGGGATCAGGTGCGGATGCATGTCCATGTGCTCCAGCATCGACTGCAGTTTCCGCCGCAGGCGATCGAGCGGCTCCAGGTTGGTGAACTCGTAGTGGAGCTGGATCTCGCCTCCGGCATTCAAGGTCACGCGATTCTGCGGAAGCGCCAGGTCTTCGCTCGTGAGCCAGAAATCCACCGCGTGCCGCGCCAGTTGATCCAGGGTGAAGCCGGGCGCAAACTTCGGCGCGTCCTCCTTGAACATCGGCCCCTGGGATTTGCCGAGCATCTGGATATTGCCAAGCGGAAATTCGCAGTCCGGCGCGCCGAAATAGAAATCGTTGATCGTGAGCGTCTTCTGGAACTGCGTCGGATTCTCGCGCCGGGAAAGGCCGACCAGCGCGACGGCGTTGTGAAACATGTAGTGGCGACCCACCATGTCCGAACCGTTGGCCAGGCCGCGCGGATGCTTTTCGTTCGCCGACATGAGAAGCAAGCGTGCGGAATTGGCTGCGCCGCAGGACACGACGACGATGCTGCCGGCGTACGCCTCGCGCCGACCGTCCCGGTCCACGATCACCTTGGTCACGGTGCGTCCGCTGCCGTCGGTTTCGAGTCGCCGGACGTGGGCGTTTCGCTCCAGCGTCACATTCGGATATTCCAGAGCGGGCCTGACGGCGATGACTTCAGCGTCCGACTTGGCGTGGACGAGGCAGGGGTAGCCGTCGCAGGCGTTGCAGCGTATGCACCGGCTGTGGGGACGGTCCGCCTCGTCGAGCATGATGCCTGTCGGTGCGTACGCCGGCCTGTACCCCGCGCGCTTCAAGCCATCGGCGATCTCCTGAAGGCGCGGCTCATGGCTTACCGGGGGAAACGCATAGGGGGCGCTGGCCGGTGGATCGGTGGGGTCGTCGCCGCGCTGGCCGTGGACGCGGTAGAGCGCCTCGGCCTGCGTGTAGTACGGCTCGAACTCCGCGTACCGGATCGGCCAGTCGGTCGTCGAGCCGTCGGCCGTGCGATGCGCGGCGAAATCCTGCTCTCGCAAACGAAACATCGCGGCGCCGAACATCTTGGTCGCCCCGCCGACGAAGTAGTGGACGCCCGGCTGGAACGGTTTGCCGTCCGAGTCATGCCAGGTGTCCTTGGACACATAGCGGTTCTTCACGAAGACCTCGGTCGGATCCCAGTTGGCCTGCTCGCGCGGCAAGTAGTCGCCACGTTCGAGGATCAGTATGCGTTTGCCGGAAGGAGCCAGCTTGAGGGCGAGCGTGCCGCCACCGGCCCCGCTGCCGATGATGATGAAATCGTAGTGTTCGTCGCTTCGCATGAGATTCCCCGGTCGTGACGGGTGGAAGCCGGCGCCGCTCCGCAACGCGCCGATGGACCCCGACAGGGTCGGAGACCGCAACGTCGGCCAGTGGACGATGCAACGCAGCATACGCGCCGCCGAACGCGTCGTCCAGATTCATGCAGGCACGGCGGACGGATCGGCGGCATCCGACCGGACTTGGTGCGGGCGTTTCTGCCCAAGCACCAAGACCGGGCACGCCGGGCTGCAGCGCTCAGGCCGCCTTCAGGGCGTCGACGCGGACTTCGCGGCGGCGCCAGCGAAAAGACGGCTGAAGAGCTGCGCCATGTCGTCGTTGCACGGGGGGCTGTGCGCCAGGCGGACGTTCATGGCGAAGCCGTCGAAGGCCATGAGCGCGAGGCTTGCGAGCATGTCGCTTTCTTCGGCTGAGGTCGCCAGGCATTCGCGGATCCATCCGGCCACGCGCGACTGGAACAGCTGGCGCAGCGCCGGGCTGTAGTCCCCGTTGCCGCTGGTCGAGACGGCCTGCATCACGTTGTTGGTGAAGCCGTTGTTCTCTCGGGGCAGGTCGCGCCACAGCGTCAGCAGCAGCTTGCGCAGGCGCTCTTGCGGGTCGGCGATGCGGCGCTGCGCACGCTCCAGCTTGTCCAGGCGTCCCAGCAGCCACGGCGAGTAAAGCTGGAACAGGATGTCGATCTTCGATTGGAAGTAGACGTAGACATTGGCCGTCGACATGCCCGCCTCGCGGGCGATGCCGGGAATCGATGTCTCGCCGTACCCCTGTTCGCTGAAGAGGCGGAATGCCGCCTCGAGGATCGCGTCGCGAACCCCTTCCTTCTTGCGTTGAACCATGTGCCGTGCCTTCTTTTGGTGCTTCGCCGACGGCGTTGGCCGCGGCGTTCGATGCACCAATTGTGCTTCCAAACGCGGGTCATCAAATTTTCAAAACTGAATGGTATTCGCTATTGACAGCGCTCAAGTCGACTTTTAGAGTTCACTTCGATCGCAACCCGACCACCCCGACCGAACAGTTTTTCGCGCTTGCCGATGCCAAGGAAATCGATGCATCCGTCCTGCATCGCACGGCGCTTCGCGTGACCCATGAAAGGCCTTCCATGACTGCCGCACGACCCGCTTCCTACTTCTCTCCGCGCCGCCTCGGCCACGTGAATCTGTGGGTGGACGACATCCCGACGTCCGAGCGCTTCTACAGCGATGTGTGCGGCCTGCGCGTCGAGTTCAGCGAGCCCGAGCTGATCGCCACCTTTCTTGGAACCGGCCATACGCCGCACGACCTCGGCATGATCCAGAAGACCAATGGCGTCGACCGCTACGGCAAGGATGGCCTGCTGCAGCTGCCCGGCACCATCGGCCTGCATGCCGGCCTCAATCACCTGGCCTGGGAGCTCGAGAACGAGGCCGACCTCGTGGCCGCCTTCAGGCGCCTGAAGGAGGACGGCGTGCCGACCGACATCACGGTCGACCATCAGGTGGCGCACAGCGTCTACATGTTCGATCCCGACGGCAACTACAACGAGTTCTATTGCGACACGGTCAAGGACTGGCGCCAGGTCCTCAGCGGTCCGATGGCTTTGCTCACCACCCACTGGGACCCGCTGAGCGCCGAGGGCTTCACCGAAGGCCGCTACGACACGGAGCCGGTGCTGCGCACCAACGCCGCAGCGCCGATGCACCCCTGGCGCATCACGCATGCCGTGCTCGAGACGGCGCGCATCGAGGAGATGACGCGCTTCTATACCGAAATCGGCGGCCTGCACGTGGTGGCGCGCGAAGAGGGCGTCGTGTACCTCGGCGCCACGCAAGCCCAGTACGACCACCACCTCGTGCTGGTACCCGCAAACAAGGGGAGCTACCACCACGCGAGCTTCCAGCTGGCCGACGAGGCCATGCTGGATGCAGCCATCGCGGGCCTGCAGTCGCAGGGCGTGGCGATCGCGCGCCAGGTCGACCTGCCCTGGAAGCGCTCGATCTTCCTGCGGGACCCCGACGGCCTGGCCAGCGAGTGGTACGTGAAGCGCCCGGCGCCGCGAGCGCTGTCGGCGCTCGGCGCCGTCGACCTGGTCGAAGCGGCCTGAGCAGTTCCCCGTTCGGCATCCAACAGCCTGAAAGACAACACCATGGCAAGAAGCGCAATCATTTCCGGCGGCGGCATCGGCGGACTGGCCACCGCGGCCGCACTGGCCCAGCGCGGCTGGGACGTGACCGTCTACGAGCGGCAATCCGAGCTGCGTGCGGCCGGCTCGGGCATCTACATCTGGGAAAACGGCCTGCGCGTGCTGGAGGCGCTGGGCGCCTATGAGGAAGCCACCGAAGGTGCATTCCACGGCACGCACTTCGAGCAGCGCGACAATCTCGACCAGATCATCGAGTCGGCGCCGATCGCATCCGACAAGCGCCTGCTGACGGTCTTGCGCAGCCGCTTGCTCGGCGCCTTGAAGTCGGCCTGCGAGCGCGCGGGCGTCAAGGTCGTGACCAACGCCGAGACGATCGGGGCCACGGCCAGCGGCGAACTGCTGCTGGCCAGCGGACAGACGGTGCGCGCCGACCTGGCGGTGGGCGTCGACGGCGTCTGGTCGCGCGTGCGCCAGAGCCTCGGGCTGGAGCTGCTGCACGAGCAGACCCGCGAGGGCGCGTTGCGCACCATGATCGCCTCCCGTGCCGGCGACTTCGCGGCGCAGGATGTCGGCAAGTACATCGAGAACTGGAACGGCACCCGCCGGCTCCTGGTGACGCCGGTCAATGCGACCCAGATCTACCTCGCATTGACCTGCCTGCAGGACGACGAGGCGCGCAATCTGCCGTTTAATCGGCAGCTCTGGATCGACGCCTTCCCGCGCTGGGCCCATCTGATCGAACGCATCGGCGACACGCTGAGCTGGGGCGTCTACAGCGTGACGCGCAGCCGCGCCTGGTCGGCCGGCCGCACGGCGATCGTCGGCGACGCCGCGCATGCGCAGCCACCCAACCTGGGCCAGGGGGGCGGCATGGCGATGCAGAACGGCCTGGCCATGGCCGTGGCGCTCGAACAGGCCAAGGACCCGCGCGACATCCCCTCGGCGCTGCAAGCCTGGGAAGCGGCGGAGCGTCCGCTGGTTGAGCACTGCCAGCGCTGGTCGATCCTGTACGGCGAAGTCACCTGCCTGCCCGATGCCGTGCGCTCGCAGGTGATCCGCTCCGCCATGGGCGACGCATGGGTCGCGGGCCAGGTCTTCAAGGCCGCCAACAGTTCACCCACCGGAACGGTGGCTCCCCGCCGCTGACCGCACTTTCTCAACTCGAGGTCTCCATGATGAAACTACTGAAAGTCTTTCGGATGTTCGCGGCCGGTTTCGTGCTCGCGATGGCCACCGGCAGCTGGGCCGCCGAGCCCGTGCGCATCGGCATGAGCATGGCCAGGACGGGTGCCTTCGCCGCCGCCGGTGCCGGCCAGCTCAACGCCTACCAGTTGTGGGCGGAGCAGGTCAATGCAGCCGGCGGGCTCGATGTGGCGGGCACCCGGCGGCCGGTGCAACTGGTGGTCTATGACGACCAGTCCGATCCGGCCAAGGCCGCCGCGATCTACGAGAAGCTCATCACCAGCGACAAGGTCGACCTGCTGCTGTCGCCCTGGGGTTCGCCGGCCCACTTCGCGGTGGTCGGCGTGCTGGAGCGCTACAAGTTCCCGATGGTCGGCAGCTCCGCCGCCTCGCTGCAGATTCGTTCGCTCAAGGCGAGGAACATCTGGTTCCCGACCTCCGCCATCCCGGATGCGCTGGGTGCGGAGCTGGCGAAGATGATGCAGGCGCAGGGCGTGAAGTCGGTCGCCATCAACACGGTCCAGCTGCCCTTTCCGCAGGAGATCAAGCGCTTCCTGGTGCCTGCCGTGCAGGCCGCCGGCATCAAGGTGGTCCACGACGAAGAGTACGCGCCGGGCATCAAGGACATGACCGCGAGCATGGTGGCCATCAAGCGCGCCGCGCCTGACGCGGTGGTCTCGCTGTCCTACCCTGAAGACTCGATGCTCTACATGAAGCAGGCCCGCGAGCAGGACATCCGGGCCCCCTTCCAGTTCGTGGCGGTCGGGCCCAGCATCGCCTTCTTCTCGAAGATGTTCGGCGCCAACCTGGACAACATCGTCACCCTGGGCCATTGGTCGCCCGACCAGAAGGCCTGGCCCAAGGCGAAGCCCTTCTTCGACGCCTACCAGGCCAAGTACGGCGAGGCACCCGACTACCTCGACGTCGCGCTGGCCTGGGTGTCGGCCGAGATCCTGCAGCAAGCGGTCGCCAAGGCGGGCCTGGACAAGGACAAGCTGCGCGCCGCCATCGCCTCCGGCACCTTCGACACCATCGACGGTCCGGTGGCCTTCGACGGCGTCCAGAACCGCCTGACGCCGGCGATGTTCCTGCAGTTCCAGCAAGGCAAGGGCCAGATCGTCTATCCGCCTTCCCAGCAGACCACGCCCTTCGTCGCCAAGAGCGGCTGGCAGAAATAGGCCTGGCCCCCTACCCGAGAGGCTGCGGCGAATTCCATGGCACAGATCCTGTCCCCCGAGCTGCTGCTGGCGGCGTTGATGCTCGCATCGACCTACGCCCTGGTGGCCCTGGGCCTGAACCTCATCTACGGCGCCATGCGCCTGCTCAACGTGGCCCATGGCGACCTGATGGTGCTGGGCGGCTACATGGCCTGGAGCGGCTTCACCCTGCTGGGGCTGAGCCCGCTGCTGGGCCTCTTCGGCGCGATGCTTCTGGCGGCGGGCCTGGGCGTCGCCTGCTACACGCTGTTCTTCAAGCGGCTGGTGCGCAACACCGCGATCGCGGCGCGGCTGGAGGCCAATTCGCTGCTGATCTTCTTCGGCGTCTCGATCATCCTGCAGAACCTGATGTCGCTGGTGTTCACGGCCGACGCCCGCAGCTACAGCTACCTGGACACGCTGGTGCAGTGGGGCAGCGTGTCGATCGCGCTCAATCGGCTGGTGATCCTGGGCATCAGCGCCGGCGCCACTCTGGCGGTGCTGTGCTTCCTGCGCTTCAGCGTCTTCGGCATCGCGATCAGGGCCTTGATACAGCAGCGCGACGCGGCCTCGCTGGTCGGCATCGCTGCCGATCGCATCAACATCGTGGTGTTCTGCCTGGGCTTCGCACTGGCCGGGCTGGCCGGGGCGCTGATCAGCATGACCGAGAGCGTGACGCCCTTCGGCGGCTTTCCCTTCACGATCGCGGCGTTCGTGGTGGTCATCCTCGGCGGCCTCGGCTCGCTCGGCGGTGCCGTGGCGGGGAGCCTGCTGCTGGCTTTCGTCGAGGTCTACGGCGTCACGCTGACCTCGGCGGCCTACCGCTCGATCCTGGTCTACGGCTTGTTCATTCTCATCCTGTTCGTGCGGCCGCAGGGGCTGTTCGGGCGAAAGGCCCATTGATGGCACGCACTCTGTTCTCTTCCGTCGACAAGGGCGGCTTGACGGTCGCCGCGTCGCTGACCGGCGTTGCCGCGCTGTCGCCCCTCATCCTCAGCGCCTATGGCGTCGGTGTGCTCACGCAACTGTGCGCCTGGATCGCACTGGCCGGCAGCTGGGTCGCGTTCTCGGGCATGACCGGCTACATCTCGCTGGGCCACGCGGTGTTCTTCGGCCTTGGCGCCTACATCATGGCGCTGGGCTGGCAGCAGATCCCGATCGTGGCAATCCTGCCGCTGGCCGGCGTGGCGGCGGCTGCGCTCGCGCTGGTGGTTGGCTTTCCGGCGCTGCGGGTGCGAGGTCCATACTTCGTGATCCTGACATTGGGCATCTCGGAATTCCTGAAGTACGTGGTGGTGGCCATCGAGGCATCGCTCGGCTCCGGCGGTCGCCTCTTGATCGACACGCCCGACACCGTCGTCCTGTTCTATCCCATGCTGGGGCTGGCCCTGGCCGCCACCGCGATCAACGTCTGGCTGACCCGGTCGCGCCTCGGCGCTGCGCTGCGCGCCATCCGTGAAGACGAGACGGCTGCGGCGACGGTGGGCGTGCCCGTCACGCGGATCAAGATGCTGGCTTTCGCGGTGTCGGCCGTCATTCCCGCGATGGTGGGCGCGCTCAGCGTGCTGCGCAGCACCTACTTCGAGCCCATGCAGCTGTTCAGTCCGACCACCTCGTTCACCATCGTGACCATGGCGATCATCGGCGGCAGCGACCGGCCTGCCGGCCCGGTCCTGGGCGCAGCGTTCATCCTGTGCCTCAGCGAGCTGCTGTGGGCCCGCGCGCCCCAGACCTACATGATCCTGCTGGGCGCGCTGCTGATCGGCTTCGTGCTGCTGGCGCCGTCCGGGCTGTCGGGCCTGTGGGCCAGGCGGCGTTCGGCATCGCTCGAGCGCCGCGCCGCCGTTGCCGGGAGGCCGGCGTGAGTCTTCTTTCAGTGCGCAACCTGGCTCGCCGGTATGGCGGCAGCCTGGCGGTCGACGACGTCAGCTTCGACCTCATGCCGGGAGAGATCCTCGGCGTGATGGGCGCCAATGGCGCCGGCAAGACCACGCTGTTCGGCATGATCGCCGGCAACGTCAAGCCTTCGTCGGGGCAGATCATGCTCGAAGGCAAGGCGATCCAGGGGCAGCCGCCGGAGCGCATCAATGCGCTGGGCGTGGCGCGCACCTTCCAGATCGTGCGGCCGTTTCCGGGCATGAGCGTGCTGGAGAACGTGGCCGTCGCTGCCATGTACGGCCGCGGCCGCATCGCATCCCCCGCGGCCGCCCGCGAACATGCCCTTGAACTGCTGCGCGAGACCGGGCTCGCCGATCGAGCGGACCTGCCGGCATCGCAGCTCAACCTGGCGGGCCGCAAGCGCCTGGAGATCACCCGCGCGTTGGCGACCCGGCCCCGCCTGCTGCTGCTCGACGAGGTGCTGGCCGGGCTCAACGCCACCGAGGTGGGCGCGGCGCTCGAACTGATCCGCGAAGTGCGCCAGCGCTACGGCCTGAGCATCGTCATCATCGAGCACGTGATGAAGGCGCTGATGCGCCTGAGCGACCGCATCGTCGTCATGCACGAGGGTCGCAAGGTGGTCGAGGGCCTTCCTGCGGAGATCGCCAACGATCCTCGCGTCATCAAAGCCTACCTGGGAGAACGACGCCATGCAGTCCCTGCTTGAGGCGCTCGGCGCCTGTGCCGGCTACGGCGAGATCCAGGTGCTCGACCGGGTCGACGTCGCGATCCCCGCCGGTTCGATCACCGCCATCATCGGCAGCAACGGCGCGGGCAAATCCACGCTGATGCGTTCGCTGGCGGGACTGCTGCGCCTGCGGTCGGGCCGCATCCGCTTCGATGGCGCCGACGTCACCGGCCGGTTCGCGCACCAGCGCGTCGACGACGGCATCGCGCTGGTGCCCGAGGGCCGCCTGGTGTTCCCCGACTTCAGCGTCGCCGAGACCCTGCGCATCGGGGCCTACCTGCCGCGCGTGCGCAAGGGGTGGCAGGCGCGGGTGGACCTGATGTATGAACTCTTCCCGCGGCTGAAGGAGCGGCGCACGACCGCGGCCGGCCTGCTGTCCGGCGGAGAACAGCAGATGCTGGCCCTGGCGCGCGGCCTCATGTCGATGCCGCGCGTGCTGCTGCTGGACGAGCCGAGCCTGGGGCTGGCGCCGGCCATGGCGGACGAGGTGTTCGCCGCGCTGCGCTCGATCCGTGCCCAGGGTGTGACCATCGGCCTGGTGGAGCAGAACGTCTATGCGGCGCTGTCGATTGCCGACACGGCCTACGTGATGGAAGACGGCCATGTGCTGCGTCATGGCCCGTCGGCATCGTTGATCGACGATCCGATGATCCGCCAGGCCTATCTGGGATTGTGATGAAGCCACCCATGCTCTACCGCCAGTTGGCCAGCCAGGCGGACATCGACGCCGAGTACAACCCGGCGGCCCGGCTGAGTGACCCGGGCGTCTACCAGCGGCACTACGTCGAACAGAGCCGGCTGGCGCGCGAGCGCTTCCCCGGCCTGCAGGGCGTTCCCTTCGGGCCGACCTTGGCCGAGACGCTGGACATCTTCCCGGCGACACAACCGGACGCGCCGGTCTTCGTCTTCATCCACGGAGGCTACTGGCGGGCGTTCTCGGCCGGTGATTTCAGCTGCGTCGCGTTGGGCCTGCAGGCGCTGGGAATCACGACCGTGGTCGTGAACTACGCCTTGGCGCCCTCGGTCGGCATCGACGAGATCACGCGCCAGACCCGGGCGGCACTGGCATGGGTGCTGCGCAACATCGAGCGCCACGGCGGCGATCCGGCGCGCGTGGCCGTCGGCGGACACTCGGCCGGCGCCCACCTGGCGGCCATGGCACTGCAGACGCGCTGGTCTGACGACTACGGCCTGCCCGAAGACCCGTTCCGGGCCGCGGTCCTGGTCAGCGGCCTGTACGACCTGGAACCGCTGCGCCACAGCTATCTGCAGCCGCAGATTCAACTCGACGACGGCGTGATCCGCCGCAACTCGCCGCTCTTTTCGGTTCGAGCCTGTCCCACGCCGGTTCTGCTGACCTGGGGCGCAGAGGAGAGCGCGGAGTTCGTGCGGCAGTCGACCGCCTTCCATGCCGCATGGACCGGCGCGGGCAATCGGTCGTCGTGCGCACCCCAACACGGCGCCAACCACTACTCGGCGATCTTCGGTTTCGAGCAGAGCGCAAGCGCGATCTGCGCGTGGATCGAGAGCCAGCTGTTTGCGCAGCGATAGGACCCGGTGCCAATGCTGCCTGCAGCGCGAGATGACGCGCTGGGCGTGGCGCAGGATTGCGAGTTGGCAGTGCGCCCGGCATGCCGCGTCCACATCAGCCCGACCCGGCTCCCGGCGACAGGGTGCGCTCGGACTGCTCCGCGGTCACGACGCTCACGGGCACGCCGAAGCGCTCGATGCGATGGGCGAGGTCGAGGCGCAACCAGCGGGAGATCCGCTCTGGGAGCGTGGAGACGATGACCTCGTCGTACTTCTCGCGCTCGAGCGTCTGGTGCACGGCTTCGTATGGGTCGGTGGCCCCGACGATCCCCTGTACGTGCGACCCCGCGGCCGCGTCGAGCAGCGGAATCGCGAGCTCGAGCGTGATGGCCGCCTCTTCAGTGTCCGGGTCCCAATACGGCCGCGGAACCAGGAGCGTGAACTTGCACGGCCCGCGCGCGGCCCGCTCGGCCACGGCGGCGAGCAGCTTGGGCGAGGCGGCGGTCCGGTGCGCCACGATGAGGATGCGGCGGTCACTCATGATTCGAGCATCGCACCAAGGAACTGCGCCACACCCGGTGCAGTCGGACGGACATGTTGCGCTGAGTGCTCACGCTTGGCTTCTCCCGCTCTAGGCCGCTCGCTCGTTGTCGAGCCCGCAGCGTGTCAAGCTGAACCGAATGACGATGCAAGGGCTGACATTTTCGGGCGGGTCAACGACATGCTATTCCCGTCTTTCGGCTGGTGCAACCGAGGGGGGCGGGCGGTCTTGCCGACGAGGTCGTGGAAACCACGGCACGCCGCCCGGCGACAATCGGCACCATGTCCCTGACCGACAAGCTCCAGATTCCCACGCCGAACGCGGACGGCAGTTTTGCCGCGCCGGTGCCTCCGCCGGCCGACGGCGCGGCCGACGCCCTGCGCGACGCCCAGGCACAGCAGGCGGCGCTGGCCGAGCAGCTCGACGCGGTCAACGAGTTGCTGGCCAAGCCGCTCAACGAGATCCTGGCGGACCGCGAACGCTTCAAGGAGTCGGCCGCCGCCTGGGACGCCTTCGGCGCCATGTGGATGCTGTCGCAGCGCGCGATGAAGCGTGTGGCGCTCGACCTCGCTGCGCAGCTAGGCGTCAGCGAGGACGAGGTGGTGGCCCGCGCGCTGGTGCACGCCAACGCGGTGCTGAACGGCGACGGCGTGGATCTGGGCGGCCTCGTTGCCGAGCCGCAGCTCGCGCACATCGCCCGGCACAAGCCTTTGCTGCGCAAGCAGTTCCGCTGAGCATCGGGCAGAGCCCCGGTGCCGGCGCGGCGACGCCGGTCGCCGTATGCTCTGTTGCCATGGATTCGCCCACCTCGCTCGCCGACTTCGCCGCGCGCCATCCCCGCCTCTTCGTGCTGACCGGCGCCGGCTGCAGCACCGACTCCGGCATCCCCGACTACCGCGACGTCAACGGCGACTGGAAGCGGCCGTCGCCGGTCACCTTCCAGGCCTTCACGGGCGACGATCTCACGCGCCGCCGCTACTGGGCGCGCAGCCTGGTCGGCTGGCCCATCATGGCCACGGCCCGGCCCGGTGCCTCGCACCGTGCGCTGGCCCGGCTGGAGGCCTCGGGCCGCGTGGGCCTCCTGCTGACGCAGAACGTCGACGGACTGCACGACGCCGCCGGCAGCCGCCAGACCATCGACCTGCACGGCCGCATCGACACCGTGCGTTGCCTCGGCTGCGAGAGGCGCACGCCGCGGGCCGAAATGCAGCAGGCGCTGCGGTCGCTCAACCCGGCCTGGGCCGCACTCGAAGCGCGCGCCGCGCCCGACGGCGACGCTGAGGTCGAGGGCCTGGATTTCGCCAGCTTCGAGGTGCCGGCCTGCCCGGTGTGCGGAGGCATGCTCAAGCCCGACGTGGTGTTTTTCGGCGAGAGCGTGCCGCGCGAGCGCGTGCAGGCCGCCTACGCGGCGCTGAATGAAGCCGATGCCGTGCTGGTCGCCGGCTCGTCGCTGATGGTGTATTCGGGCTTCCGCTTCGTGCAGGCGGCCGTCGCGGCAGGCAAGCCGGTGGCAGCGGTCAACCTCGGCCGCACGCGTGCCGACGACCTGCTGGCCTTGAAGGTCGCGCAGCCGGTGGGCGACGCCCTGACGGCTATGGCGGAGCAGCTGGCGGCCTGAGCCTCAAGGGGCGCGGCGATCGATCGTTGGCCCCGAGCCTTCGTGTCAGTAGCGGTACGGGTTGTCCGGACGGCGGTCGTAGCGGTCCGGCACGCCGTCGCGGTCGTAGTCACGCCGCGCGCCCGGCGGTGGTGGCGGTGGGGCAGGGCGGCTGTAGTAGGCGCCGGGCGGCGGCCCGGCGTCATAGGGCACGGCGACGCAGCCCGCAAGCGCGGTCCCGGCCAGAAGAATGGTTATCAGTGCTTTCATGCCTGACAAGGTGCACCGGTGCGAAAGCTGTGGCATCGGGGGATCGGCGCATCTGCGGGTAGGCGCAGGCCGCGTCAGGCGCGAGGGCGCCGCGTTGTCTGGTTTTCGCGGGTTTACCCTGTGATTCATTTACTTGCGATCCGCACCGCAAGTAAATACCATTGGCGCATGGCATCCACATCTCCAGCGGCCGTTGAACCGCCCGAATCGGTCCCGGCGACCCCGATCAAGCGCGTCCGGCGCACCCAGGCCGAGCGCGTGGCCGAATCCGACCGCCGCCTGCTCGAAGCCGCCACGCGCCTGATCGCGACGCGCGGCTACACCCACACGACGCTCGAGGCCACCGGCGTCGAGGCGGGCTACAGCCGTGGGCTGGTGCAGCACCGCTTCGGCACCAAGGACCGCTTGCTCGAGGAACTGATCAAGCACATTGCCAGCGCCCACCGCGAGCGGCTGCTGGTCCGGCTGCAGGGCCTGTCGGGTCTCGAGGCGATCTTCTGCGAGATCGACTGCTACCTGGAAGGCATGGACAACCCTTCGGAGAGCTCGCGTGCCTTCTTCGTCCTGATGCTCGAATCGATCGGCCCGGCGCCGCACATTCGCCCGACCTTCGCGGCCATCAGTGCGCGCTGGCATCGCGCGATTGCCCGACAGATCGAGGCCGGCCAGAGGGCGGGCCGCATCCGACCGGAAATCCATCCCGCGAACGAGGCCCAGTTGCTGATCGCGACGGTGCGCGGCCTGCGTACCCAGTCGATGCTGCATCCCATGACCAGCAACATCGCGGTCGCCATCCAGGCACTGAAAGACAGCCTGACCGCGCGCTGGCTGCCATCCGAGGCAAGCCCCTAGCGCTTCAAACGAACCCCGGCTGCGATCCGAGGGCGGCGTCGACGACGCGGTCCGGGCCGCTGCATGGTCACCCGATCCACAACCCCGATTCCTGTACCTGAAGGAGACAAACTCATGCCCATTCGATGGCTCCGAACCTGCCTGGTCGCCGCCGCCGCGGCGGGCGCTGCGGCCCTCGCCCAAGCCGGCGACTACCCGACCAAGCCGATCCGGCTGGTGCTGGGCTTCGCCCCCGGCGGCGCTTCCGACATCGTGGCGCGCTTGCTGCAGCCCGAACTCCAGAAGCGGCTGGGCCAACCGATCGTCATCGACAACCGTCCCGGGGCGAACGGCAACATCGCCAACGAAGTGGTGGCGCGCGCCGAGCCCGATGGCTACACCTTGCTGCTCGGCAATCCGGGTCCGCTGGTGCTCAATCCTTATCTCTACAAGCACGTGCCGGTCGATCCGGCCAAGGCCTTTGCGCCGGTCACCCAGCTGACGGAAAGCCCCATGGTGGTCGTGGTGCAGGCCTCGTCGCCGTTGAAGTCGATGCGCGAGCTGGTCGCCAAGGCGAAGCAGAGTCCGGGCAAGCTCTCCTACGGCACGGCAGGCAATGGCAGTTCGATGCACGTGGCCGGCGCCACGCTCGAGATGGAGGCGAAGGTGAAGCTGATCCATGTCCCCTACAAGGGCAGCGGACCGGCCATCAACGACCTCCTGTCGGGCGTGCTGGATTTCATGCCCGACAGCCGTTCGACCACCCTGCCGCTGATCCGCGACGGCCGCTTGCGGGCGCTGGCCGTCACCGGCTCGGCGCGTGCGGCCGATCTGCCGGAGGTGCCCACGGTCGCCGAATCCGGCGTGCCCAACTTCAACGTCACGACATGGCTCGGCATCGTTGCGCCGGCCGGTACACCCCATGACATCGTGCAGAAGCTGCATGCAGCCTTCGTCGATTCGATGAAGGTTCCGGCGGTCGCCGCGCGCTTCGACGAACTCGGCACCAGCATCAAGGGCAGCTCGCCCGAAGCCTTCGGCCGGGCGCTGGAACGCGAGCGCACCGAAGCGCGCCTCCTCGTGCAACAGACCGGGATGTCGATCGAATGAACGAGCCGGTGAACAAGCTCCAGCCCTCCGCTGCGGCCGGACGGGTGCTGCAGGCCGCACGCTGCACGCGTTGCCAGGGCCACAGCTTTCCGGCGCAGGTGCCGGGTTGCCGGCATTGCGGCGCGCCGCGCGATCAACTGGAGGCCGTGGACTGCGGGGCTGCGGTGGCGTTGCGCAACTTCGTCACGGTGCATGCGCCGCTGGCGCCTGGCCTCCCGGTGCCGAGCGTGATCGGAGAGGTCGAACTCTGTCCCGGCGTGGTGGAGGAGGTGCTGATCGACGTTCCCGGCGAAGCGCATCTGTCGCTGGGCATGCCGCTCATGCCGGCCTGGTCCGACGCGGTCGCGGGGGGTGCGTGGGTTTTCCGTCCCTGTGAATCCGCGGTCGGGGAGGCGAGGCCATGAGCATGCTCCTGAAGCAGCGCCCGGTGCACGTCATCGGCATCGGCATGCATGCCTACCAGTTCCCGACCGAAACACCCTATGTGGAACTGGGCCTGACCGCGGTGCGCGAGGCGCTGCACGATGCCGGCATCGGCTGGCCGCAGGTCCAGAGCGCGTTCGTGGGCACGGCTGCCCTGGGCATGGCCGCCGGGCGCGTGATGCTGCGGCATCTGGGCTCGACCGGGCTGGAAGTGGCCCAGGTCGAGAACGCATCCGCTTCGGGCTCGACCGCCTTCCGGCTCGCCTGCCTGCAGGTGGCTTCGGGCGAGCGGGACGTCGTGCTCGCCGTGGGCGTGGACAAGTTCGGCGATGGCCGCCGGGCCGTGCTCAAAGATGGCCTGCCGCCCTTGAGTCCGACGGCCAACGTTCCGTTGGTCAAGTTCGCGCTGCTCGCGCGGCGCTGCATGCGCGAGAGGGGCTTGCGGCTCGAAGACCTGGCACAGGTCGCGGTCAAGAACCACGGCAACGCGGCCCTCAATCCTTTCGCGCAGTTCCGCAAGCCGCGCACGCTGGATCAGGTGCTGGCCTCGCCGCGCATCGCGGGCGACCTCACCGGCCTGCAGTGCTGCCCGCGCGGCGAAGGCGCCGCCGCGGCGATCGTCGTCTCCGACGACGCCATGCGGCGTCTGGGCCTGGACAGGTCGCGCGCGGTGCGTGTGCTGTCGTCCGTGGCCAGCAGCGAGGAGCTGGCGCAAGACGCGCCCGCGCTGGTCGAGCTGGTGCGCAAGTCGGCCGCTGCCGCGCTCGAGAGCGCAAGCGTGGGCGCGCGCGATCTCGACATCGTCGAGCTCCACGATGCCTTCTCCATCGAGGAGCTTCTCTACAGCGAAGCCGTGGGCGTCTGCGACGAGGGCGAGGGTGCCGCCTACCTGGCGCGCGGTGCGTCGCGCATCGGCGGCGAATGTGCGGTCAACCCGTCGGGCGGACTGATCGGCATGGGCCACCCGCTGGGGCCGACCGGCGTCGGCCAGGTGGCCGAGATCGTGCGGCAGTTGCGCGGCGAGGCGCAGGGCCGGCAGCACCCCGGCGCGCGCCTGGGGCTGGCTCACATGATCGGCCTCGGCTCCGTCGCCATCGCCCACGTGCTCGCTCGCGGCTGACGCCGCCTCACTCTTCACTGGAATCTCACATGAGCCATTCAACCCTGATCTACGAAGTCGTCGACGGCGTTGCACTGATCCGCCTGAATCGTCCGGAGCGCATGAACTCGATCGGCGGCAGCATGAAGGCCGACCTCGCGGACGCCTTCTTCGAACGCGCGCGCAACGACGAGTCCGTGCGCTGCGTGGTGATCACCGGCGCCGGCGACAAGGCGTTCTGTGCCGGCGCCGATATCAAGGAGCGCGCGGGACAGGTCACGCCGCAGGCGCAATACCACCTGCAGCAGAAGGCCACGCACGAACTGTTTCGAGCCATCGAGCAGTTCGAGAAGCCCGTGATCGCCGCGATCAACGGCGTGGCCCTGGGCGGCGGCCTGGAGATCGCACTGTGCTGCGACGTGCGAATCGCCGCCCGCGGCGCTCGGCTGGGCCTGCCGGAGGCGCGCATCGGCGTGCTGCCGGCGGCCGGTGGAACGCAGCGCCTGCCTCGCCTCGTGGGCGTGGGCATCGCGAAGGAGTTGATGCTCACCGGCGACCACATCGACGCCGAACGGGCGCTCGCCATCGGGCTGGTGAACCACGTGGTCGCGCCGTCGGAGCTGCTGTCCACCGCCATGGCCATGGCCGCCCGCATGGCAGCCAACGCGCCATTGGCGCTGCGCTACGTGAAGCACGCGATCGACCTGGGCCTGCAAGTCGGAATGGACGCCGGCCTCGAATACGAACGCTACGCCGCCGCCCTGGTGGTGGCCAGCGAAGACCGCAAGGAGGGCATGCGTGCCTTCGTGGAAAAACGCAAGCCGGTGTTTCGCGGCCAGTGAGCCGCGGACACCGCACCGATCGAACAAGCATCAAGGAAATCCATGGATCTGAATCTCAAGGACAAGGTGGCTTTCGTCACCGGCGGCGGCCAGGGCGTGGGCCGGCGCATCTGCCTGGACCTCGCGGCCGAGGGCGTCAGGGTGGCGGTCAACGATCTGTTTGCCGAGCGCGCGCAGGCGGTGGTTGCGGAAATCGAAGCGGCCGGTGGCCGTGCCTTTGCAGCGGTGGCCGACATCACGCAGCAGGAAGAAGTGGAGGCGGCCGTGGCCCGAACCGGCCAGGCGCTCGGGCCCGTCGACATCCTCGTCAACAACGCGGGCGTGCTGGTCGAGCGGCGCGAGAAGGGCGGCGCCGCGCCGTTGTTTGTCGACACCACCCCCGAGGCCTGGGACCGGATCATCGGCCTGAACTTCTACGGGATGATGAACTGCTGCAAGGCGGTTCTGCCCGGCATGAAGGAGCGGCGCCACGGCAAGATCGTGAACATCATGTCCGAGGCCGGGCGTGCGGGCGAGGCGCGCCTGGCCGTGTACTCGGGCGCCAAGGCCGCGATGCTCGGCTTCGCCAAGGCGATTGCGCAGGAGCACGGGCGGGACTGCATCAATGTCAACGTGATCGCGCTGGGTGCGGTGTCGCACGAGGGCATCAAGGAAGGCGCATTGAATCCGGCCTCGACCCCCGAGAACAACGAGCGCCTCGGCAAGATGATCAATGCCTACCCGATCGGGCGCGGCCTCCAGCGCCTGGCGCGGCCGGAGGACGTCTCGGGCATGGTGTGCCTGCTGGCTTCCGATCGTGCGGCCTACATCACGGGGCAAAGCATCGGCATCAGCGGCGGCTTCGTGATGCTGTGAACCAGGCATCGGGAACACGCATGAAAGCGCCTGTAGCGCCGGCACCCGATGCGCCCGTGTTCCGGACACGGATCACCGAGCTGTTCGGCATTCGACATCCGGTGCTCGGCGGCGGCTTGATGTGGCTGTCCGATGCGCGCTACGTGGCAGCGCTGGTCAACGCCGGCGCCATGGCCTTCATGACGCCGCGCTCGTACCCCGACCTGGCTGCCTTCCGGCAGGCGCTGCGCGACTGCGCCGAACAGACGCAAGGGCGGCCTTTCGGCGTGAATCTCACGCAATCGCGCCGCGCGTCCGAGAACGCATGGATGCACGCGTGGATCGACCTCGCACTGGAGCAGGGCGTGCGCCACTTCGAAACCGTGGGCCCATCGCCCGGCGCGTTGTTCGATCGCATCCACGCCCGCGGCGGCATCGTCATCCACAAGTCGGCGTTCGTGGAGCACGCCTTGAAGGCACAGGAGGCAGGTGCCGATGCGGTCGCCCTGGTCGGCACGGAAGCCGGCGGACATCCCGGCACCAACGAACTGCCCGCCTTCGTGCTGGGTGCGCTGGCCTTGCCGCGGTTGCGCGTTCCGCTGGCCTTGGGTGGCGGCATCGGCAGCGGCCGGCAACTGGCCGCCGCGCTGGCCCTCGGCGCCGATGCGGTGCTGATGGGAACGCGCTTCCTGGTGTGCGACGAAGTCTGGGCGCACGACGACTACAAGCGACATCTCGCGGCCCAGCCCGCGGAATCCTCGACGCTCGCACTGCGTAGCACCGGCAATCCCTGGCGTGTCCTGCACAACGCGACCGTGCGCGAAACACGTCGCATGGAATCGGCTGGCGCGAACCAGTACGCCGACTTCGGCACCCTGGCGACAGGACGCCTGGGCCGCGACCGGGGCTACGCGGAGGGCGACTGGGACACCGGCCTGCTCTCCATGGGCCCCGCCGTCGGCTTCGCCGATGCGGTCGAACCGGTGCACCGCGTGATGGACCGGCTGATGGCGGACGCGATGCAGGGCAGCGTGCGGCTGGCAGCACTGATGTCGGCCGCGGGCGCTTGAAGGCGCGGCCGTTCTTCTCAACCCATTCTCTAGACATGAACAGCAACCTGATCATTCATTGCGGCGAGCGCCGGCTTTCGGGCCAAGGCCTGGACGAGCTCGCGGCCCGTGCCGCGACCGGATTCACCGCGCTGGGGCTGCGCGCCGGCGACGCCGTGGCCGTGATGCTGCGCAATGACCTGCCCTACCTCGAACTGATGCTTGCGCTGGGCCGCCTGGGCGTGCACCTGGTCGCGGTCAACTGGCACTTCCAGGCCGAGGAGGCCGGATTCATCCTGCGCGACAGCGGGGCCAAGGCCTTCGTGGTGCATGCCGACCTCTGGCCCGGCGTCGCCGAAGCGGTGCCCGCAGGCCTGCAGGTGCTGGTGGTGCCGACACCGCCCGAGATCCAGTCTCTCTATGGCTCCTCGGCTGCCAGTGTCGCGTCTCCGCCCGGCGGCCGTTCATGGGCAGCATGGCGCGACAGCTTCGAGCCCTCCACCGCCGCACCCGTGCCCTCTGTAGGCAGCATGCTCTATACCTCGGGCACGACCGGCCGGCCGAAGGCCGTGATGCGCCTGCCCGGCACGCCGCTCCAGCATGAAGGCTCGCTTCGCATCCGCGCGATGGCCAGCCAGGCGCGCGCGGGCATGCGCACGGCGATCGTCGGGCCGCTGTACCACGCCGGCCCCAACGCGGCCGCGCGAGTGGCGCTCGAACTGGCCGAGGAGATCGTCGTGTTGCCGCGCTTCGACGCCGAACTCCTGCTGAGAACCATCGAGCGCTACCGCATCACGCACCTTTCGATGGTGCCGGTGATGCTCGTGCGCCTGCTGAAGCTGCCCGATGCGGTCCGGCGCGCGCACGACCTCTCTTCGCTGGAGAACGTCACGCACGGCGGCTCGCCCTGCGCCCCGGAAGTGCGGCGCGCCATCATCGACTGGTGGGGGCCGATCGTGAACGAGACCTACGGCTCGACCGAGGCTGGTCTGGTCACCTTCGTGACGGCCGCGGAATGGCTGGAACGGCCCGGCACGGCGGGCAGGCCGTTCCCCGGCACGTCGATCCGCATCCTCGACGACGAAGGGAGGGTGCTGCCACCGAACGAGGTCGGCGAGATCTACGTCGACACCGGCGACAACGCGTTGCCCTTCACCTATCGTCACAACGAGGGCCAGCGCGCCGCGATCGAACGCGACGGCTACATCACGAATGGCGATGTCGGCCATCTCGATGCCGACGGCTATCTCTACGTGACCGATCGCAAGCGCGACATGGTCATTTCCGGCGGCGTGAACATCTACCCGGCCGAGATCGAGCATGCGCTGGTCGGCAACCCCCAGGTGGCCGATTGCGCCGTGTTCGGCATTCCCGACAGCGAATACGGCGAAGCCGTGGCCGTTGCCGTGGTGCGCGCGCCGGGCAGCGCCATCACAGAAGGCGAGGTGCGTGAATGGCTGCGGGAGCGGGTCGCAGGCTACAAGGTGCCGAGGCTCGTCGAGTTCCACGACGCGCTGCCGCGCGAGGGCATGGGCAAGGTCTTCAAGAACCGCCTGCGCGCGCCGCATTGGGAACGCGCGGGGCGGAGCATCTGAGATGCAGCACGAGGCATCTTCGTTCTTCGGCATCGAACCCGGGCACTTCACGCTCGCCTGGCCTGGCGAGGCGCTGTTCGGTCCCGGATGCGCCGAACGCGTGACCGGGTGGGCCGTCTCGCGCGGCTTGCGCCGGCCCCTTCTGGTCAGCGATCCGGGCTTGGTGGCGAGTGGCCTGGCCTCGCGCGTGCTCGATGGGCTGCGCGCGCCCGGCATGGTGCCCGTGCTCTACGACGGCGTTGCCGCCAATCCGACGATCGACAACGTGATGCAGGCGCACGCGCGCTGGGGCGAAGCCGAATGCGACGGCGTCGTTGCCTTCGGCGGTGGCAGCGTGATCGACGTCTCGAAGGTGCTGGTCGCGCGGCTGTGCAGCGATGCGCCGCTGGCAGACCTGCTGCGCGAGGGGGACGCACGGATCGTGCGCGCCGCGCCGCCTTTCGCCGCGCTGCCCACCACTGCCGGAACCGGCAGCGAAAGCACGACGGCGGCGCTGATCAAGGACGCCGAGGGCCGCAAGCACGTTCTGCGAAGCCGCCGATGCAGGCCACAGTGGGTGGCGCTCGATCCGCTGTTGACTATGAGCACGCCGCCCGGCGTCACGGCGAGCACCGGCTTCGACGTCGTCATGCACGCCTTGGGAGCCGCCACCAATCGCGCCGCCAACCCCGTGGGCGATGCGCTCGCGCTCGCCGCGCTCGCTCGCTCCTTCGGTTCGCTTCCCGCCGTGCTGGCACGGCCGGACGACCTTGATGCGCGCGCCGACATGATGCTGTCCAGCTATCTCGCGGGCGTCGCCATCAGCCTGCGAGGCGTCGATGGCATCCATGGCCTGTGCACGCCGCTCGAAGCGCTGGTGTCGGCGCCGCACGGCCATGTGCTGGCCGTGACCTGCGAGCCGTTGATGCGCTTCAACCTGGCGACGATGTCGGCGCGCTATGCGCAGGTGGCTGCCGCATGCGGCCTGGACGGCGGCACAGCGGCAGGCGAGGCCGCGATGGCCGAGGCGCTCATCGAGCGCGTGTGCGCGCTGCGCGACCTCGCGGGCCTGCCGCGCTCGCTCGCGCAACTCGGCGTGACGCGCGATGCGCTCGCACCGATATACGACGTCGCGCAAGCCAATGCCTCCGTGCAGCTCAACGGCCGGCCGATGACGCGCGAGGACATCGTCGCGCTCTACGACGCGATGCTGTAGCGGACACCCAAGACTTCAACCAAGACACGAACTGGAGACACGATGCAACCCGAGGCCATCCTGCGCAGCGGCACCTATCCCCTGCTGATCGGCGGCGAAGAGCGCCAGGGCGCAAGCGGCCGCAGCTTCGCGGTCGAGAATCCGAGCAGGGGCACGCCGCTCGCCACGGTCAGCGAGGCCGATGCCAGCGACGTCGACGCGGCGGTGCGCGCCGCGCAACACGCTTTCGATTCGCACTGGAGCAAGACCTCGGCGCGGCAGCGCAGCCGGCTGCTGCGCAAGCTGTCCGATGCGCTGGAGCGCCGCCAGGAGCAGCTCGCGTGGCTGGAGACCTGGAACGTGGGACGCCCGATCACGCTCACGCGCGCCTCGCTCGCCACCATGCTCGACGGCATCGACTACGTGGCCGGTGTCTCGCAGGGGATCGGCGGCCAGACCCTGAACGTGGCGGATACCTCGGTGATCAATTTCACCCTGCGCGAACCCTTCGGCGTGGTGGCACTGATCCTGCCGTGGAACTATCCGCTGACCCTGACCATCAGCAAGCTGATGCCGGTGCTCGCCGCGGGGAACACGGCGGTGATCAAGGCGTCGGAGATCACGCCGCTGTCGAGCGTCGAACTTGGCGCCGCGGTGCTGGAGGCTGGATTTCCGCCGGGTGTCATCAACATCCTCCATGGTCCCGGCGCGACCGTCGGACAAGCGCTGGTGGATCACCCGCTGGTCGAGAAGATCTCCTTCACGGGCGGAACCGCCACAGGCAAGGCGATCTACCGCAGCGCAGCCGATCGCATCAAGCGCGTCACGCTGGAACTGGGCGGAAAGTCGCCGCTGATCGTCTTCGCCGACGCCGACCTGGATGCGGCGGTGGGCGTCGCGCTGCAGGACATCACGAAGAACACCGGGCAGATCTGCGTCGCCTGCACGCGGCTCCTGGTGGAGGCGCCGGTTGCCGATGCGTTCGTGGACAAGCTGCGCGCGGCGTACCGGTCCGTCCGCGTCGGGCTTCCGGAGGATCCCGCCACCGAGATGGGGCCGCTGGTCAGCCGTGCGCAGTTCGATCGCGTCAACCGCTACATCGGCATCGGACGCGACGAGCAGGCCGAGCCGGAGGCGCTCGTCGACTTGTCGGATCGTGCCGAACTGCGCGAAGGCTACTTCGTGCCGCCCACGCTGTTCACCCGCGCGCGCAACGACATGCGCGTGGCGCAGGACGAGATATTCGGGCCGGCGCAGGCCGTGATCCGCTTCGAGGGCGAAGCAGAGGCGGCGCAGATCGCCAACGACAGCCGTTTCGGGCTTGCCGGCGTGGTCTACACGCGTGACGCGGGCCGGGCGATGCGCATGGCGCAGGCCCTGAAGATCGGAAACATCGCGATCAACAACCCGATCAAGGCCACGGCCGATGCGCCCTTCGGCGGCTTCAAGGAATCGGGCCTGGGCAAGGAGCGGGGAATCGACGCGATCCTCGAGAACACGCAGGTGAAGAACGTGCGCTTCTCGGTGCGCTGAGCCGCCGCAGGCCAACCTACAAGCAACAGGAGACAAACCATGAGATTGACCGCTACCCTTTGGCTCGCCCTCGGCCTGGCCCTTCCGCTGGCGGCCCCGGCCGCCGATGGCGACTATCCAACCCGGCCCGTCCGGATGATCGTCGGTTTCGCGGCCGGCGGCATCACCGACATCACGGCGCGCCAGATGGCCGAGGAAATGAGCCAGGTGCTCGGCCAGGCCGTGGTGGTCGACAACCGCACCGGCGCCGGCGGCAACATCGCGACCGCGGAACTGGCGCGCGCCCAGCCCGACGGCTACACCATCATGCTGGCGTCGCCCGGCCAGCTGGTGGTGAATCCGCTGACGCAGAAATCGGTGGGCTTCGACCCCAAGACCAAGTTCACGCTGATCAGCCTGGTCAACGAAAGCCCCTTCGTCTTCGTGGTGCCGGCCAGTTCCAGGTTCAAGAGCGTTCCCGAACTGGTGGCATGGGGGCGGGCCAACGACGGCATGCTCAGCTTCGCCTCGCCGGGCATGGGCACGACCATGCACATTGCCGGCGAGATGCTGCAGGTGTTCGCCGGCATCAAGGCGGTGCACGTGCCCTATCGCGGCGGTGCCCAATCCACCGGTGACCTGGTGGCGGGCCGGGTGGACTTCATGATCGACAGCCTCGGCGCGGTTGCCTCACAGGTCCAGGCCGGTCAGTTGAAGGTGCTGGCCGTTGCCGGCAGCGAGCGCTTGCCGCAGTTCCCCGGCGTGCCGACGCTGTCGGAGATGTTCCCGGACTTCATCGCCTCATCGTGGCTGGGCGTGGTCGGCCCGCCCAACATGTCGCCTTCGGCGAGCGCACTGCTGATCAAGGCGGTGGAGCGCGGCGCGCGCAGCCCCCGCTATGTGGAGACCATCGAGAAGCGCGGCAGCCGCACGGCCGCTCTGGGTCCGCAGGCTTTCGCCGCGCATCTGGACAAGGAGCGGGGCCGCGTCGAGCGAACGGTCGTCAAGGCGGGGCTCAAGCTGGACTAGGCAGCGGAGCCGTTGGCGCTCATTGAGGCGGCTGTGCCCGCAGTTCGGCGAAGCGATGGGCGAAGGCCGCCGACCATTTGTTGAAGGCATCCTGCGCGTAGCTCCAGCTGGTGAAGGAGCTGACGTAGCCGCTCATCCAGGCGGTGGCCGCCGTAGCGGCGCCCTTGTCGAGGTCGGCCGCGTACTTGAGCCCGATCTGCGTGTCGGCGCATTCGCCCAGCACCGTGCCGGTGGCGCCGTCGCGGAACTGCGCTTCGAGGCCGGTCTTGCCGAGGTAGGGCGTGGAGCCGACCGGGCGGCCGGTGGCCGCGCCCGAGCCCATCTCGGCGACGAAGCCGTAGGGCACCGCGGTGCCTGCCATGCTGGCCAGCGTGTTGGTCGGCACCAGCGAGGTCAGCGCCAGCCTGACACGCAGCACGCCGGGGCCGGGGGCGGTGACCAGCTGCACCTCGGGCGAGAGGTTCTTGACCAGCGCGCTGTGGAAGTAGTCGAGCAGCGCCTTGAGGTCGGTCGGGTCGATCGGGCTCTGCTCGCTGGCGGGCGTGACGTAGACCTGGATGCGCTCGATCATCACCTTGTCGTAGCTCTTCCAGTTGACGCCCGCCTGCCGCCAGCAGAGGAAGCCGCCGTTGGCTGCCTGCACCTTCAGTTTGCCGGGCTCCGCCAGGAAGCCGACGTTGGAGACCTTGGCGAGATTGTTGTCGGAGGCGGTGATGCCGGCGTTGCCCGAGCCGGGGGCGGCGCAGCCGGCAAGCAGGGCTGCGGCGACTGCAAGGCCGGCCGATGCAATGGAAGTGATGCGAGGTGGTGTCATGAGCTAGGGCTGATGGGTCGCACTGTCAGTAGGGCGCCGGCACGACGGTGTAGTACACCCCGTTGGCGCCGTAGTATGGCCGGAACCAGGTGCTGCCGACCTGGTAGTAGTTGATGCCGGACTGATTCACGATCACCGCGTCGGGTGGCATGGTCGCGTAGTTGACGCCCATCGAATACACCGGGCGCGCGGCGCTGGCGATCGCCGCGCCGGCCGCCACGCCCACCACCGCGCCGGCGGCCACCGCGCCCGCGCAGTCGTAGCAGCCCGCGTGGTAGTAGGGCACGGCCATCGGTGCGTGGTAGGGCGCGTAGCCGCCATAGCCGTAGGCGGGCGGATGGTAGGTCGTGAAGCCGCCGGCGGTCGTGTGCACCGCGCCGTAGCCCGGCACTCCGGCGGAGTGCCCGCCGTAAATGTTGGTGTGGCTCACGGCGCCGTCCCAGCTGCGCGAGGTCGAACCGCCCCAGCGGTTGTCGTGCGTGGCGCCGCCGAAGCCGCCGTAGGAATGGCCACCGAAGCGGTTGGCGCTGGCCCAGGCCGCCGCCGGCGCGTGGAAGCCGGCCGTCGCGAGCAGTGCCACCAGCACCGGAAGAAGGATCTTGCTGTTCGTCATGCTGGGGCTCCTCACCTGGCCTTGGCGGGCTTGCGGGCAGCCTTCGGTGGCTGCGGCGGCTTCGGTGCCGCGAAGTCGATCTTCTTCGCATTGGCCGCGTTCACCGCCGCGAAGGCCTCGGCCGCGATCACCGGGTCGAGCTTCCAGTTGGAGAACTCGACATCGTGGCGAAGCATCAGCGGGTCGCCGCGGAACACCGCCCGCATGCGGCGCGGCAGCTTGTCCTGGGCGCCGATCCAGATCTGCATGAACACGGTGTCGCTGGCCACCGCGATCATGTCGGTGGTGGTGCCGCCCACCACTTTGGACTGGCCGATGTAGAAGGCCTTGGACAGGCCATCGGCGATGTTGCCGAAGGGATCGGCGCCGACGATATCGGCAAACGGAAAGTAGATCGCGGCCTTGTCGAAAGCGGCCTTGAGCATGGCGTCGATGGTGGGCGGCGCGTCCGTGACTGCGACCAGGTTCTCGGCCGGTGCGAAGGCCGTGATGGTCTTGCCGTCGTAGCTGTACTCGGCGGCCGGGCCGTCGCCGAGCGTGATCACGCGCAGCTTGTTCGGCCGCTGCAGCAGCACTTCGGAGGTGGTCGAGTACGCCAGCGCCGGGCCGACGCTGCTCGGGCTCTCATAGGTGACGACCGCCGTGAACGCCATCGACTGCGCCGCCGTCAGCGCGCTGCTCATGTCCTTGAGCAGCGCCATGGCCCTGGCGTCGAGCTGGGGTGAGGCCTTGGTTGCCGATCTCGCCGACGGCGTGGCCGTCTTGCCGGTGGCGGGTGTCTGGGCCGAAGCACCGGCGCCGAACGCCAGACCGGCTGCGAACAGCACGGCGAGCGCAATGGTTCTGTGGGGGTTCATGTCTGCTCTTTCTGATCCAGGAAATCGTTCGTCAGCTCACTTGGGGAACATGAACTGCGCCTGCACGCGGATCTGCCAGTTGGGTCCGTTGTCCGGCTTCACGACGTTGTAGTAGGCCGAGAGCTGCGTGTTCACGGGCAGCTTGCCCAGGTGGAAGATCTTGCCGATGCCGCCGCCCAGCGGCACGGTCCAGCGCTGGCTGCTCTCGGCCTTCCAGTCAGCCGTGATGATCGGCGCACTCGTCAGGTAGAAGCCGTTGGGGAAGTTGTAGTTGATGAAGGGCTGCAGGGTGCCGTTGTTGTACGAGCCGCCCTGCTTGCTGCTGCTGACCGACCAGATGTTGTTGACCAGTGCGCCGAAGACCCAGGGGTTGCCGTGGTCCATGTGCAGCACGACGAAGGCCGGCCCCAGGCCCCAGTTCCGGTTGCCCAGTTCCGAGTCGCTGTTGGTCGGGATCTGCACCACCGGACCGGCACCCCAGATCCACTTGCCCGGCTTGGCCGGCGACAGGAAGGCGGTGAACACCACGTCGCCGACGCCGCTGAGGCTGCCGACGCCAGGGCCGAGCGCCGGCATCGAGATCACCGGCAGGATCGTGCGCGTGATGACGTTCCATTCGGAATTGACCGAGATCGGGATCACCGGCTGGATGTTGAGGACGTTCTGGGTTCCCTTCTCGGGCCCGAAGTTGAGGTTGGTGTTGTTCTGGAACGGCACGCTGATCAGGTTGCCGACCGGGTTCTGCGCCAGCTTGGCGAGTTCCTCTGCGCTCATTTCAGCGCGGGCCGGCAGCGCAGCGAAGAGGATCAGGCCGACCGCAACGCCGGGATGCGCGACAGACCATCGCGATCTGAACGGCATGGCTCAGTGCCTCAGGGCCGGCTCGCCGACGAGATCACGATCTCGACGCGCCGGTTCTTGGCCCTGCCCTGTGGCGTGTCGTTGCTCGCCACCGGGCGTGCCTCGCCGAAGCCCTGCGCCGAGATGGTGTTCTGCGGCACGCCCTTCGAGGTCAGGAAGCGCGCCACGTTGTCCGCCCGGGCCGACGACAGCTCGAGGTTGGACGGGAAGCGCCCCCTGAGTTCCGGCCCGATCGGCACGTTGTCGGTGAAGCCCTGCACGACGATCTGCTGGCCCTTCAGGTCGGACAGCGTCGGCGCGATCTTGCCCAGCGCCTGCTCGCCCCTGGGGCTCAGCGACCAGCCGCCTTCGGGGAACAGGATCTCGTTGACCATCGTCACCTTGAGTTCGTTCTGCAGCTGCGTGATCTGGGCCTGATCGGCGCTCAGTTCGCCCTGGAGCTTCTGGCTGAGCGCCGCGTAGCTGTCGGCCTTCTGGACCTCGGTGTTGTAGGTCTGCTTGGTGACGCACCCTGCGGCCACCAGCGCGGCGCACAGCGCCAGGAAGAACTTGGTTGAACGCATGCTTTTCTCCTGTTGTCGAAACGCGAGAGATGGCGCGGCCTCGTCGAGGCAACGCCGACGCAACGCCGATCAGACCGGCTTGACGCGCGGAATGGCCCAGCTGCCGTCCAGCAGCGAAGGTGGCGTGTCCTTCGGCCAGTAGAGGCGCATCATGAGGATGAAGCCTTCCTTCGGCGCGGGCAGCCAGTTCTCTTCCTTGTCCGCACCGGGCGACTCGTTCTGGATGTAGAGATCGATCGACCCGTCGGCGTTGGCCTTGAGCTTGTTGCGCTGGCTGACGGTGTATCGGTTGATCGGGTTCGGCACGAAGAAGTAGCCGGTGTCGTACATCGTCAATGACCAGAAGCCGTTCACCGGCGGCAGCTGTCCCTTCGGGAAGCGCATGACGTATTTCTTCGAGCCGTGGAACTTCTGGAGGATGTCGGGCCCGGTGGACGTGGGATACACAGCGTCCTGGGGCCGGTTGGCGCCGAGTCCGATCGCGGTGATCAGGGCCCGCTGGATGTAGTTGGTTCCGTAGAGGCCGGTCTTGGTGGTGAAGGTCCAGCCGTTCTTGAGCTTCAGGTCGCCAGCGATCAAGCCCTTTTTCATCCAGCCCATGATCCTGGCCTGGGCCGGCTTGGGCGCCTTCGCCAATCCCTTCTGGACCGAGGCGTCGAGCTTCGTGGCGTCGAAGTCCTTGCCCGGCACGATGCCGAGCTTCGCCAGCTTGGCGACCATCGGCGCATCGGCCGCGGCCGGCGGATTGGTCTTGAGCAGCTGCGCGAAGAGCGCGAAGAAGCTGGCCGCATCCATCGCGTCGACTTGCTCGCGCACCGCGGTCTTGGAGTCGATGCCCGGATCGACCGTCCCCGGCGGCGGCGTGAACGGCTTGCCGTAGGACGACAGCGGCACCGCCGACATCTGGTCCTGCAGCGCATGAACCGCCGCATAGTCTTCCGGCGTGCCGGTGCAGTAGATGCGGCCGAGCATCCACACCATTCCTGTCGGCGACCTGTATTGCTTGACTCCCGCGGGCAAGCGGCCCTTCCAGCCCGGGCCGGTGATGGCGAACTTCTGGGCTCCGGTGCCGGTCGTGCGCTTGCCCGGAACCTCGAAGACATTGGTCCAGCCGTCCAGCATCGGCAGCAGGAAGAAGCGCCCCTTCATGTCGGGCGTGGAGATGATCCACGGCTCCTTGGTCACGTCCACCCAGAGGATGGTGTAGAGCGTATCGGCATTCGGCGCCGTGACCGCGTGGTCGTCCACCGGCGGATAGCCGCGCAGCTTGAGGAACTGGCCCATCGGCGCCTTGCTCGCCTCGGGCGCCGCGACATTGGTGAGGCTGCGCCGGGTCAGCTCCATCGTGACCAGCGGGTAGGCGTAGATGTAGGCCTCGATCGCGAGGTCGCGCGCCTGCCGCGCCTTGATGTCGGTCTCGACCTCCATGAGCCCTTCTTCGACCGCCTCCTTGGCGTCGATCAGGAGGCCATCGGCCGCATGGGCGCTCGGCACCCAGGCGCCCAGCGCTCCCAGGGTCATGGCGAAGACGGCTTCGCGTCGGGTCGTGCTGTCGTTCATTCAGGCTACTCCTCAAATCGTTCCGCCCGGGCGGATGCGCAGGCCATGCTCGTCTTCGCGAGTGTCTGGAACATAGCGGGCGCGGCGCCCAGGGGGAATTGGACCTTGGGCCAATTGCCAAGCGTCCGGGCTGAGCCCCCGGAATCCCCCGGCCTTGCAGACATAGAATGTCCGCAACTGAACATCCATGAGCAAAAGCGTCCATTCGAGTGCTTTCGAGCAAGCGGCACCTGCACCGATGACCGTGGCGCGCAGGCGTATCCACGCGGCCGCCATGGGACTGTTCACCGAACTGGGCGTGACCCGCGTCAGCATCAGCGAGCTCGCGGCCGCGGCCGGCATGGCGCGCGGCACCATCTACGCCAACGTGGCCGATGTCGACAAGCTGTTCGAGGAAGTCGCGGCGCAACTGGTGCGCGACATGGCGCACCGCGTGGTGCTCAGTTTTCCCGACAACGACGATCCGGCGCGCAACCTGTCGATCGGTGTGCGCCAGTACATCCGGCGCGCCCACGACGAGCCGCTGTGGGGCCGGTTCATGAACCGCTTCGGCCTCAGCAACGCATCGCTGCAGGCGGTCTGGGCCACCGACCCGGTGGCCAACCTGCGCGCGGGCATCGCTTCCGGCCGCTACAAGATCACCGAGCAGCAACTGCCCTCGATGGTGGGCATGCTCACCGGCGGCACGCTGGCCGCGATGTTCCCGGTGCTCGAGGGCCATGGCACCTGGCGCGAGGTCGGCGCCAACACCGCCGAACTGGCCCTGCTCGCCCTGGGCCTGCCGCGCAAGGAGGCCAAGGCGCTGGCGCGCAGCGAACTGCCCCAGTTGCCGCCGGCGACCGACGGCAGCTGATCGCGCTCGGCAGGCGGCGCCGCCTGTCGCTCAGACGTCCTTGACCGCGTCGGTCGCGACCCAGCCGGCGTCCACGCCGCCCGGCAGCATCTGGCCGATGTCCTGGCCGACCTCGGCGTCGATGAGCCGGTTGAGCTTGTCGTTCATCGCCATCAGCAGCGCGGCATGGCGCTCGCGGTCGAGCGCCAGGTTGTTCAGTTCCTGAGGGTCCCGCGCGAGGTCGTAGAGCTCGACGTCGTTGAGGCCGAACAGGGTCTCGATCGAGGTCGGCCGGTTGTGCTGCTTGGGCGAGAAGTAGCGCGTGAACTGGTAGCGGCCGTCGAACACGCCGCGGATCGCGCCGCGCTTGCGCATGTCGGGGCGCAGGCTGCCGTCCTTGGCCGCCGCCTGCACCTTGGCCTTGCCGTCGGGCTGCAGCATCATCGCCACCGCCTGGGCCATGAAGTCGCCGTCGATGTAGGCGAACATGTTGTAGCAGTAGAGCGCGCCGTCGCGCACCGCGTCGTGGCCGGCCTTGCCCGGTGCGTCGAGCAGCCAGCTGAAGTCCTTGCCCGGCAGGCCCTGGGTGATCGCGGCCTTCTTGCCCGCATCGGCTCCGGTCAGTCCCACCAGCGTCGGCGCGATGTCCAGGTGCGAGGTCACGGCCCGGCAGCGGCGGCCACCCGGATGCGCCGGGTGCGCGACGATCAGCGGAACGTGGTTCTGCTCGCGATAGGCGGTGGCGCCCTTGCCGTGCAGCCGGTGCGCGCCGTCCAGGTCGCCATGGTCGGCCGTCAGCACGACGATGGTGTTCGATGCCAGCCCCAGCGCGTCGAGTTCGTCGAGCAGCGAGACGATGTGGCGGTCGACGTCGCGCAGGCAGTTGAGGTAGTAATTGTGCCGGCGGCGCCAGCGCCAGTCTTCGTTGGCGATGTGGCCCACCAGGCCGTCGTGCGACCTCAGGTAGTCGGCATGGGCCGGCGGGCGCCCATGGCCGGTGAGCGGCTGGCTGTAGCTCGGCGGCAGCTCGAAGGCCCATTGCCTGGCGTAGAGCGGATGCGAGGGCTCGGGTTCGAGCGTGCCCAGCATGTTCTTCGCTTGCGAAACCTCGCCGGGTCGGTCGGTATTGAGGAACATGACGTCGTGCGGGTTCACCAGGTTCACGGCCAGGAACCACGGCTTGCCTTCCGCGGCCAGGTCCATGCCGCGCCCGCGCAGCCAGCTCACGCCCATGGCGGCCGTGATGCCGTCGTGCAGGTAGCCGCCCTGGTCGTGCGCAATGATGTCGCCGACGCCCATGTAGTCGCTGAAGCCGTAGGCTTCCATCTCCTGGGTGAAGATCCGGGTCGGCGAGCCGAGCTCGTTGACCGTTTCGAATTCCTTGGTGAGGTGCCACTTGCCCTTGTATGCGGTGTAGTAGCCGGCCTTGCGCAGCAGGTCGCCCACCGTGGGCAGGTCGGTCGACATGCTCTGGATCCAGGGGAAGTTCGTGTTGTCGAACATCTTCGTGTGCTGGATGTGCTGGCCGGTGTAGAGCACGGAGCGCGAGGGCGTGCACACGCAGGAATTGATTCGATGGTTCTCGAACACCGTGCCGCTGCGAGCCAGGCGCTCGTGTCCCGGCAGCCGATAGCCGCTCGGCAGTTCGCCGGGCCGCATGAAGCGCTCCTGGTCGCTCAGGATGAACAGGATGTTGCAGGGGCCGCCTCGCTGGGCGCCACGCTTCGCCGGCGCCGCAGAAGGCGAAGTGGAGGAGGGCGCGGCTTCGCGCGCCGTCGCCGCCGAGCCGAGTCCGGCGGCGAGGGTCCCGGCCCCGACGCGCTTCAGCAGATCGCGGCGGCCGGCATCGAATTCCTGGGGCGGGAGCTGGGTGTTCATCATGCTGTTGGACGATGGGTTCGGGTGCGCGGGGCGTGGAAACCAAGCCGGTTCTGCGCAGGAACCATATCGTACATATTTGAACATCAATGTTCAAATACAATCTGATGTGACCCCGGTCCCGGCATCCGGCGCCTGAGAAGAACCGCAGGCCATCGTCACCGACCTGCGCGACTTCTCCCGTGCGCTGAGCTGAAATGGCTGGCCGGCCGCCGCAAGCGAAAATGCTGGTCGATGCACCCAGGTTGCAGGGCTTGGCGCTTTAGCTAGACAGTGGGGGTGAGCCGTGGCGACACCAGATTCTTCCAACGTACTTTTCTTCATCCCGGACATCAGCGGTTTCACCCAGTTCGTGACCGAGACCGAGATGAGCCACAGCCAGCACATCATCCAGGAACTGCTGGAGTTGCTCGTCGACGCCGACGAGCTTGGCCTGGAAGTGTCCGAGTTCGAGGGCGACGCGGTGCTGTTCTTTCGCACAGGCATGCCGCCGTCCTTGGCCGAGCTGCTGGCGCAGGCAAAGAAGATGTTCATGGACTTTCATGCGCATCTCAAGAAGATCGAGAGCCTGCGCGTCTGCCAATGCGGCGCCTGTTCGAGCGTGAGCCGCCTGTCGCTCAAGTTCGTGGCGCACCTGGGGCCGGCTCGCACCATGCAGGTCAAGGGGCATTCGAAGTTCATCGGCAAGAGCATCATCGTCGCGCACCGGCTGCTGAAGAACTCGGTGCCCGAGTCCGAGTACCTGCTCGTCAGCCAGGAATTGGTAGACCAGCTCGCCGATGGCGCCGCGACAGGCGAGCTTTTCGAGATTGGCAGCACCAGCTACGAGGCCATCGGCGAGATCGCCTATCGGCATCATTCGATGGTCCCGTATCTGATCGATGCAAAGCCGGCGTCCCGCCAGCCGAAGCAGGCCGACTGAGCGCGGAAGCACCGCGACTACAACGTGCCTTCGGTGACGCCGCGCGCAGCTGTTGCTCGCGCCTCGGCGCGAACGGCCTGACGGTCGGCCTGGGTGGTTGCCGGAGGCGTCGCGAACGCGATCGAACCATCGGAATAGATGTTGCCGGCGCGCGCGGCGGCGAGAGCCTCGGCGCGAACGGTGGCGCGATCGCGGTGGCCGATGAACGGGCCGATGCCTGCCGATGCACCTTCACGATAAGGATCGGCGCTGTGCGCCGCGACCATGGCCTCGCGCTGAACTTCGGCGCGGCTGGCATTGGATTCGAGTTTCAGAACGCCCTGGTACTGCTCGGCACTTGCGCTGGCGCTGAATGCGAGGAGCGTGGAGATTGCCGTGGTGGTCAGGAGGGTAGAGATCTTCATGATGGTTCCTTTGGAGATGGAGAGAGCGCTCGCGCAATGGTGGGGTGGTGCGCGGTCCGTCATTGGTTCTTGATGCTGGACGGCTGATTGTTGGCCGCGAAACCTGCATCGGACCTCGTCGCCGTATGGTTGTGTATCGAGGGGGAGAGTCCGTCACACTACTTTTCAAACCCTTGCCCGAGCCATGCCGTCGGCACCGATCAAGTCTCTGCGGATGGCAACGTAGTGTCTTGTTTCGGCGGGCCTATACATGGGCATACGCAGCTCGCGTCGGGGCGCCGGGTGCAGTCACAGAATTCGGCCGACACCCATCCTCGAATTTCGACGGAGTCCCCATGAAGCTTTCCCTCATCGCCGCTGCCCCGCTGTGGGCCGGACTTGTTCTTGCCTCGGCAGTTGCCGCCGCGCAGACGTGTGCGACGGAGGTCGGACGTCCCGCGGCGGTCATTCCGCTGGCATCGGAACCGGCCGCCAAGCTGGTCGTATATCAGCCCTTGGCCGATCCGCTCGCACGTGGCGTCGTCATCCTTCAGTACCGCACCGAGAACGTCCGGATCATTCCGATCTTCGGCGATGGCGCCCGCGGCGTCTCGCCGCGTGTGGGCCACCTGCACGTGACGGTCGACGATCGGCCAGGCACCTGGGCTCACACCAGCGAAGATCCCATCATCGTGGTCGGGCTCGTCCCGGGCGTCCACAAGATGCTGATCGAGGTCGCCGACCCGACCCACAAAATCCTGACTGCCGAGAGCATTTTCGTGACTGTCCCCGAGCGTCCGGCGGTGTCGCAACCCCACACGCATTGAGGCTGGGCCGCGAGATCTGGCGGGTTGACTCGAGGCGATTGAGGTTAAGATGAGCAAGACTCACATTCCTCGCCATCCATGGGCCCGGACATGCGCCAGACAGCCACGAAAGACACGCCCGCATCGGCACGCCGAGAGCCCCGCCAGGCGCGCGCGCTCCAGAAGGTCGAGCTCATCCTGGAGGCCGCCACCCGCCTGCTGGACAAGGGCGATGTCGAGTCTCTGACCACCAATGCCGTTGCCGAGAAAGCCGGCGTGAGCATCGGCACGCTCTATCAGTATTTCGACGACAAGCAGGCGATCCTGAATGCCCTGGTTCAGCGCGAGGTCGACGCCATGGCCGCCAAGGCGATGGCGTCGTTGACCGGGCCGGCGCCTGCCGCACCGGGCGACCGCATCCGGCTGATCGTGCGGGCGGTGCTGGGCACCTATGGCGGACGGGCGCGCGTGCATCGCATGCTGATGGCGCATGCGCTCGGGCGCGGGGCCGGGACGCGCCTCAGTCCGCTGTATGCCGGCATTGCCGAACTGCTGACTTCCGCGGGCGTTCTCACTCCCGACGGCAGGCAACGGACGATGACTCCGGCGGAAGCCTTCGTGCTGACCCACGCCATTGCCGGCGTGCTGCGCGGCTATGTGGCGTACGGAGCGGAATCGCTTCAGCGGCAGAAGCTGGAGGATGCGCTGGTGCTGCTCGCGGTGCGCTTTCTCGGCGTTGCTGCCTGACGCGGGTCTGCAAGCAGCTGGCGCTCAACCCGCGAATATCTCGCCCAGCCAGCCGCAGCACTCCTGCGCCAGCCGCAGGCGGTTGTTGACCTGCACATGGCCGTCGGCGCCGGTGGCCGCGTCCAGCAGCACGAAGGACTTGCGCGGGGAGCGTATGTCGCGATGCCATGCCTTGGCCTGCGCGGCGAAGACCGGCGAATCGCCCGCGCCGAGGATCGACAGGAAAGGCAGGCTGACGAGCGAAGGATCCGCCTTCATCCCGGCCGTGCGGGCGACGAATTCCTCGGGCGACCTGGCGCCGGCTTTCCACAGCGACGACTGGTAGCTGCGCAGCGCGGCATCGGTCGGCGTGCCGCCCGTCGCCATGGCATGGCGCACCGACTTGGCGAAGAGATCCGCGGGATCGGGGAAGGGCGTGCTCGCCATCACGGTCGCGACGCGGGTCTCGTGGCCGGCGGCCCGTGCGACGAAGTAGCCGCCGAGGCTCAGGCCGAGCAGGGCGATGCGGCCCGGCCGGGCACCGAAGCGCTCGACGAGCAGGTCGATCACGGCCGCGACGGGCTTTTCCGCTTCGGTCTCCCAGTACAGGCCGCTGGCCTGCGTGATGCCCTGGCCCGGCAAGTCCACCAGCGCGACCGAGAAGCCGCGATTCAGCAGATTGCGGCCAACCGTGAGGAACAGGTCCTCGAAGCAGGTGTCGGCACCGCCGATCACGAGCACCAGCGGTGCATCCTTCGCCGGGTTCTGCAGATGGACGCCCGGCAGTCCCTTGCCCTGGTAGGGCGCAACGAAGAAGGTAGCCGGCAACTCCAGTTCAGACATCGCACTGGCAAAGGCGGCCTTGTGCCTGGCGTACAGCGACGCGAAGCCTTCGCCGGGCGCGGCGAACTGCCATGAAGAGCGGTAGCTCGCGAAGGCCTTCAGCCGTGCCTCACCCGCGGCCTGCCGCCAGCCGCGCTGCTTCCATGTGTCGGCCTGCGCGTTCTGCAGGTCGCCGTAGCTGGCGAAGGCCTGGACCCAGCTGTCGGCGTCGCCGTCCTTGATGGTCGATGCGATGTAGTGCGCCTGTCCGATGTCGAGTCCGCCGGTCGGGCCCCAACTCATGGCGGCCATGAAGAACAGGTCCATGTTGGGATCGTTGAACCGGTACTTCTGCCCCATCCGCTGGTCCGGGCGCGCGGCGTCGCCCGCTGGCTGGGCGCCGGCAGCCGCGGCGCCGGCGAGCGCGGCCGCCGACGCGACGCCGGTGCCGGCTTTCATGAAAGTCCTTCGTTGCATCGCATGGGTCTCCTGAAACTGAGGGTGGGTCGGTGTCAGGAAATATATGAGCTGAACTCACATTTGGCGACTCGCGTTCGCAAGCGGCGCTGGAGAGGGCGAAAGTCCCGGCGAGTCAACGACTTGCGCGTGACGGCCGGCGGCCGCTTCGAGGCGCTTGCTCATGTTCGCTGGCGGCCCCGCGGACGGTACGCCTTGTGACACGGAGGCGGCGGAATCGGACGTATAAGCGAACGGCTGCCATCCGCCTCACACGGACTTCGCGCAGCGATGCTCATCGATCCCTCGTCGACAAACTGGAGGATGAATCATGACCAAGCTCAGCCCACTTGCCGCCATCGCCGTCGTCATCGCCGGCACATTTGCAGCCACGCCCGCGGGGGCGGAGGCGTTGTTCAAATTCGACGGCGGCATCGGCTCGCAGCCGCTGCGTGCCGGTCCGGGCGGCACGGTGGTCTCGAACTCGGTGGCTGGCGTGGCGCCCGGCGGCGCGCCGTGGCCGATCGAGGCGCTGAAGGCCGAGATCGGGCATGACGGACGGATCCGTGCGTCGGTGAAGGGCGTGCTGCTCGGCGGCACCGACAACATCGGCACCCGCGGGGGGCCGAGGCAGATGGTGATCTCGCTCTTCTGCCGCAACACGCCGGCGCCGGGCGCGGTGGCGGGGACGCTGCAGACGGATCCCTACAACTCCGAGTTCGTCGCCCTCGATCCCAACGGCGACTTCAAGCTCGACAGCACGCTCACCAACGCCAGCGGTGCCACACCGCAGGCCGGCTGCGGCGACACGATCGACAACCGGCCGGTGCTGCTGGTCCGGACCGTCGCCCCGGCGAACCCTGCAACCGGCGCACCGGCGGCGCCCTCGGCCTGGTTCGCGGCCGGCATCATCAAGGATTGATCCGGCGCCGGATCGACCTCAGGCCGACACCTTGTCGAGCTTCAGGAACAGGTCCCGGTCCGGCGCGAAGTTGGCATGCAGCGGCAGCAGCGCGCCGCCCAGCGCGCGGGCGTCCGAGCCGGTGGTGCCGGGCAGCAGCTGCGGGCACTCCACGCCTTCCCAGCTGTAGCGGCTGCGCGCCGCCGACACCGCCGCGAGCAGTGCGTCGAGCAGCTCGCGGCTGAAGGAGCCGTCGATGATCACGCCCTCGAGGTCGAGCAGGCAGGCGGCGTCGTGGATCGCCAGCACGATCGCCGGGGCGGCCTCGTCCAGCCAGGCCTGCGTGATCGGCTGCCAGGGTGCCTCCAGCGCACGCCCGTCGGCCACCGCCGCCGGGTCGAGCCCTGCGCCCTCGTAGCGGCGCTCCAGCGTGATCAGCGAGGCCACGCTGAGCAGCTGCGGCGGCGGCCCGGCGTCGCCCGGCAGCGCCCGCTGCAGGGCCAGCGAGCCGATCGCGCCGGCGTTGCCGTTGAGTCCGCCGCGCAGGTGGCTGTCGATCACGAGGCCGCCGCCGATGAAGGTGTCGACGAAGATGTAGACGAAGCTGCGCACGCTGCGGCCTCGCCCGGCCACCAGTTCGGCCACGCAGGCGGCGGCAGTGTCCTTGACGAAGCTGACCGGCAGCGACGACAGCTGCGCGACCCGGCCCCGCACGTCGGTCCGGTTCCAGGCTGCGGCGCGCTCGGCCTCGACGCCGAGCAGCGCCTGCCAGCCGCCCAGCGACAGCGGTGCCGCGATGCCGATGCCCTGCAGCCGCTCCTGCTCGGCCGGGCCCAGCAGCGCATGGAATTCACCCAGTCGCCGCGCGATCTCGTCGAACACCGCCTCGGGCCTGGGGTAGTCGTAGTCCAGGCTGCGCCGCGCGCGCACCGCGCCCGTGAAGTCGACCAGCAGCATGTCGAGGCTGCGGCGGCCGAGCTTGATGCCGATCGAGAAGGCGCCGTCGGGGTTCAGCGCCAGCGGCACCGAAGGCTGGCCCACCTTGCCGCGCAGCAGCGCGCCGCGCAGCAGCAGGCCATCGTCGAGCAGCCGCTTGGTGATGAGGGAGATGGTCTGCGGCGTCAGCCGGGTGAGGCGCGCCAGTTCGGCACCCGGCATCGGTCCGTGGTTGCGGATCGCCTGCAGCACGACGCGCTCGTTGTACTGGCGCAGGCCGCCCTGGCTCGAGCCGCGCGGCCGCAGGCGATGGTTCGCATCGTGCGCGCCGCCGCCGGCCGCGTCGGGGTTCGGGCTCATCGCATGCACGACCTCGCTCATGCCAGGCAATCGGCCGGCAACTGTTCTGGCGGCAGTGCGCCGGTCATCACCGCGACCGTGTCGCTCATGCTGATCTTCTTCGGGTTCAGCACCGCGCCGCGCTTGCCCAGGCGCGCGACATGGATGCGGTCGGCGATCTCGAACACATGCGGCATGTTGTGGCTGATCAGTACCACCGGCAGCCCCTTGTCGCGCACCCGCCGGATCAACTCGAGCACCATGTTGCCTTCCTTGACGCCGAGCGCCGCGGTCGGTTCGTCGAGGATCACGACGTGGCTCGCGAAGGCCGCCGCGCGCGCCACCGCCACGCACTGGCGCTGGCCGCCCGACAGCGTCTCGACCGCCTGCGTCATCGAGCGGATGCCGACCTTGAGGTCGTTCATGCGGGCGATGCTCTGCTCCAGCATCTTCTTCTTGTCGAGCATGCGCAGCACGTTGCCGAGGAAGCCCTCGCGCCGGATCTCGCGGCCCAGGAACAGGTTCTCGGCGATGGTCATGGCCGGCGCCACGGCCAGGTCCTGGTAGACCGTCTCGATGCCCTCGCGGCGGGCGTCGATCGGGGCCTTGAAATGGATCGGCTTGCCGTCGAGCAGGATCTGGCCCTCGTCGGGCACGGTGGCTCCCGACAAGCATTTGATCAGCGAGGACTTGCCTGCGCCGTTGTCGCCGATCACGGCCAGTATCTCGCCGGCGCGCAGTTCGAAGTCGGCGCCGTCGAGCGCCGTGACCTGGCCGTAGCGCTTGATCAGGCCCTTGGCCTGCATCACCAGGGGTGCGGTGGTGGCGGTCATGTCAGCGGCCTCCCTTGCGAGACAGTTGGTCGACGGTCACGGCGACGATCACCAGGATGCCGGTGATCAGCACCTGGTAGACCGACGACACGCCCATCAGCGTGAGGCCGTTGCGCAGCACGCCCACCACGATCGCGCCGACCAGCGAGCCGAGGATCATGCCGCGGCCGCCGAACAGGCTGGTGCCGCCGAGCACCACCGCGGTGATCGCGTCGAGGTTCTCGGTCTGGCCCGCGTTGGGGTCGCCGACGCCGGTGCGCGCCACCGACATCAGCGAGGCGATGCCGTAGAACACGCCGGCCAGCACGTAGACGCCCAGCAGCACGCGCTCGGGCGGGATGCCGACCAGCCGCGTGGCTTCCGGGTTGTTGCCGACCGCGTACACGTGCCGCCCGGCACCGGTCTCGCGCAGCCAGAACCAGACGCCCAGGTAGAGCAGGATCATCAGCACGGTGCCGTAGGCGATGTTGGTGCCGCCCAGCGCGAAGGTGCTGCCGAACCAGGTCATCATCGGCGGCACCTCGGTCACGGTCTGCGCGCCCGAATACAGCTGGGTGATCGCGAAGGCGATGTTGAAGGTGCCCAGCGTGACGATGAAGGGCGGCAGCTTGATGCGCGTCACCAAGAGGCCGTTGACCAGGCCGAAGCCGGCCGTGACCGCGATGCCGGCGAGGATCGCCAGCGGCGCCGGCAGGCCGAGGTCGGCCGCCAGCTTGGTCATCACGATGCTGCCCAGCGCCATGATCATCCCGCACGACAGGTCGATGCCCGCCGTGAGGATGATCAGGCTCTGGCCGATCGCGATCACGCCGACCACCGTCACCTGCTGGAGGATCAGCGAGAAGTTCTCGCCGCTGAAGAACTGGTCGGTCGTGAGGCCGAAGGCGACGCATGCGATCAGCAGGGCGATGAACGGGCCCAGCTGTCCGAGCGGGGGCAGCTTGGCATTTAGGGTGGTGGCGGTCATGGTGGGCTGTTCCGTGTTGCGGCAGCGTTTACTTCTTGCCCCAGCAGAGATCGGTGCCCACCTTGGTGTCCTTGCTGTCGATGCCGGCCACCGGCTTGGCGGCGATCAGCGTGACGCCGGTGTCGGTGTAGCCGCTGACCTTCTTGCCGGTGGTCGCGTAGTCGACGCCGGCGGCGACGCCCATCGCCGCCATCTTCAGCGGGTACTGCTGCGAGGTGGCGGCGATCTTGCCGGCGGTCACGTCCTTGATGCCGTCGCAGCCGCCGTCGACCGAGACGATCATCACGTTCTTGTCCTTGCCGGACTTCTGCAGCGCGTTGAAGGCGCCGGCGGCGGCCGGCTCGTTGATGGTGTAGACCAGGTTGATGTCGGGGTTCTTCTGCAGGCAGTTCTCCATCGCGGTCTGGCCCTTGGCGCGGTCGCCGAAGCTGTCGGCCATGCACACCACTTCGGCCGGCCGGGCCAGTTCGTTGTTCTTGGCGTCGTTGCTCTTCAGCCCGAAGCCCTGCAGGAAGCCGTTGTGGCGCTGGGCGCCCACGGGGTGGCCCGGGAACAGGTCGAGCGTGGCGATCTTCACCGGCTTGCCGGCCATCGCGGCCTTGGCGTACTCGCCGATCAGCACGCCGGCCTTGTAGTTGTCGGTGGCGAAGAGGGCGTCGGTGGCGCTTTGCGGATCGGTCGGGCTGTCGAGCGCGATCACCATCACGCCTTTTTCCTGGGCCTTCTTGATGGCCGGGATGATGGCCTTGGCATCGCTCGGCGTGATCAGGATGGTCTTGGCGCCGGCGGCGATCATGTTCTCCATGGCGGCCACCTGGCCGGCGTTGTCGCCGTCGGTCTTGCCGGCGCCCGAGAGCAGCTTGGCGCCCTTGGCCTTGGCCTCGGCCGAGGCGCCTTCCTTCATCTTGACGAAGAAGGGGTTGGTCTCGGTCTTGGTGATCAGGCCGATCACGGGCTCCGCAGCCTGGGCGGGGAACTGGGCAGCCAGCGCGGCAAAGGTCAACGCGGCGGCGAGGGTCGGCTTGATCATCGGTCTGTCTCCAAAGTTGCCAGAAAGTATTGAGGGCGGGCAACAGAGTTTGGAATCGCCGAGTTAATAAATCAAGTGGATTGATTAATGGAAAACCCGGGGTTTGGTGACCGGGTATTACGGGGCGGGTGCGGCGCCGGGAGGAGGGAGGAGGGCGGCGCCTGGCGGGACCGAGAAGGAAACTACCCTCGCCCGCCACCGTCCGCGGCCAACGCGAGCGCCTCGTCGCGTGTCATGACCGCCGCGTACTTCTGGGCCATGTCGAAGAGACTTGCGTCATGCGGCGCGATGGCGCGGTCGCCGACGCAGTCGCTCAGCACCACCGGCCTGAAGCCCCAGGACATCGCGTCCACGACACTCGCCCTGACGCAGCCGCTGGTCACCGCGCCGGCAACCAGCAAGGTCTGCACGCCGCGCTGGGTGAGCCATTGGGTCAGCGGGGTGCCGAAGAAGGCCGACGGCACGGTCTTGCGCACCACCAGTTCACCTGCGGCGGGCGCCAGTTCGGGCACGATGGCGCTGCGATGCTCGCGCTCCTTCAAGGTCAGCATCGCCGGCACCTTGAGGGAGAAGATGTTGTGGTCGGCACCGTCGTCCGCATAGACGATCCGGCTGTGGGCGACCGCCCAGCCGCGCTCTCGCGCAGCCCGGAGCAGGCCGACCGTGCGGTCGATCGCGGCCGGGATGTTGCCGCCGCCGAAGACAGCGGGGTCGGCGAAGCCGTTGACGAAATCCACGATCAGCAGCCCATAGGGCGGCTTCAGAGGCAGGTCGGCGCCGAAGCCCTGCCTGGCGTAGGTGTCGAGTTCGGAATTCATTCTTCAGGCTCCTGCTGCTTGATCCAGCACCTTGCCGTCGCGCACGACCTCCTGGCCGTCCAGGCGAACGGTGCACTTGCGCAGCGGAATGTCGATATGGCAGGTGGTCGTGCGACTCCCGCCGGCTTCGTTGTTGGGGCCCAGCGAGAACAGGAAGTTGCCCTCGAAGGCGCGGGCGTCCATGCCGATCGTCGCCTCGCGGTCGTACAGGCCCAGCGTGGACCAGCGCGCGCCCGACTGCAGGCCCCAGCCGATGTGCGAAATGGCGAAGGCTTCCGGATCATCGAAAGCGGCCATGTAGTCGCTCAGCAGCTCGGCGTCGATGCCGCCCTCGATCTTCGTGGCGTAGCCTTTCTCGACGGTCAGCACGATGGGATCGCTGCAGTACCTCTTCTGCGGCAGCAGGATGTCGCCCTTGTCGACCACGATGGTGCCGTTCGCGCCACCCTCGTCCGGAAAGGTCAGCGCGAAGCCGCTGGGCCAATGGTCCCATCGGCCGGGCTCGTCGACGAAGCCGTACTCGCTGATGACCGGGAACTCGCCCATCCGGCAACGCAGGTCCGTGCCGGCCGCCGAGACCACGTGCATCTCGCCGGCGTTCTCGATGCGCGCGGCAGCGGCCCTGACCCGGGTCCGGTCGGCTTCGGTCGGCACCAGCCGCACCAGCACTTCCGGCGGCTCGACCGCCAGCAGGATCTTGGTGCCGGTCGCGAGGATCGCGTGCTGCTCGGGCGAGAACAGCAGCGTCATCAGGTCCAGCACCAGATCGCTGGCGGTCAGCGCCGCGATCGCGGCCGGATTGCCGGTCAGCGGCGTCGTGCCGAGGTAGGCGAGGCTGTCGCGGCTGTGCGCCTTTTCTCCGTTGATGGGCGGAAGGTCGAGGCGATTGACGATGGCGCCCATCTCCTGGGCGGCGATCAAGGCGCAGTCCAGAGTCTGCGGATGCGTGGCTGCCCCCGTGAGGATGGTGACGGTCTGGCCGCGCTCGAGCCTGGACAGCGTCAGAACCTGCTTCCAGGCGCTGATCAGTTGGTAGTTGCTGACGGGCATGCGTGCTCCTTCAGATGATGGATGTCGAAATGAAATTCAGGCGGCACCGGGTGGCGTCAACGCGTGACCCAGGAAGCCGCCGAAGGCCTGATAGAAGCCTTCCTCGTCGTCCCAGGGAATCATGTGACCGGCGTTCGGGACATCGGCGACCTGCAGGGCAGGCAGCAGGCGGGACAGCTCTTCCCGGTCCTCGGGCTGGATCACCCCGCCCCGGCCGGCGACCATGAGCAGCGTCGGCACCTTGACGTGGGGAAGGTCGGCGTGGATGTCGTCCTGGTGGAAGCCGTCGAAGGTGGTGACGATCGCGCGCTCGTCGCAGGTATGGAGCCATTCGGCGCGCAGTCGAAGCTGCTCCGGCGTCCAGGTCGGACAGAACTCGCGCATGCGTTCGATCGTGATGCCGCGCCGCGCGAGGCGTATCGAGTCGACATACCAGGGCAGCTGCGAGGGATAGCGGCGCCGGCCGGGCCCGGACACGGGAGGGTCGACGAGCACCAGCTTGCGAAGGCCCTGCGGGTTCTGGCGCGCCAGCCGGATGCCGATGCGGGCGCCCATGGAATGGCCGACCAGCTGATAGTCCGGCAGGGCCAGTGCCTCGGCAAAGGCAGCCACGTCGGCGGCGCAGGCGTCGAGGCCATAGTCCAGGGCGTCCGACGCTTCGGACAGGCCTCGTCCACGGACATCGAGGACGTAGGTGTCGAAGTGCTGGCCGAAGCGTTCGGCGACGAAGCCCCAGGTCGCGGCGGGGCTGGTGATGCCAGGCACGATGACGACCACGGGCCCCTTGCCGCCGTAGCGCAGGTAGTGCTGGCGGATGCCGTTGGCGCGCACGTTCGCGCCGTGGAGGAATGTTGTCGCGGCCATGTCGGATCTCAATAGGCGCCCGACAGCAGGGCGCCCGCACCCGGGACGATGGGCTCGAGGTCCAGTGCCTTGAGCATCGCGTAGGTGGTTGCCACGGCCGCGGTGATGACGGGCTTGCCGGTCATCGCCTCGACCTGGGCGATCACGGGCAGCGAGGGCATCTGCACGCAAGCCGACAGCACGATGGCGTCGACGTCGTCGGTCTTGAGCCGCCGCACGATGGCCGGCAGCCGCGAGGGATCGTGACGCCCGACTTCCAGGTTGTCGGGGATCTGCAGCGCCGTCCAGTCGGACACTTCGAAGCCCTCGTTGCGGATGTAGTCCACCACCAGCTCGGTCAAGGGAAGCATGTAGGGCGCCACCAGTGCAATGCGCTTGGCGCCGATGACCTTGAGCCCATCGATGAGCGCACCGGCACTGGTGATGACCGGCGCCTTGCCTTCGTTCTTCTCCGTGTGGGCCGTCAGTCGTTCCTGCGAGCGGCGGTGATACCCATGGCCCATGGCCATGATGGCGACCAGGCAGGCATAGCCGAGCACGTCGACGCGGGCATCGCTCAGCTCGACCGCACAGCGGTCGGATTCGCCGTCCATGGCGGCCAGCTCGTCCTTCTGGACGGTCTTCATGCGCATGCGGCTGGAATGGAAGGTGAAGCGTTCGGGCCGGATCTGCTCGCGCAGGCGCAGCATGGCCGGGATCTCCGTCTCCATGGTGGTGTTGGAACTCGGCACGATCTGGCCGATGCGGAAGTTGCGATTCATGGGATGGCTCCTTGGGATGGCGGATTCAGTCGACGTTCAGCTTGAACAGCCGCTCGGCATTGCCGTGGCAGACCAGGGCACGCGTCTTGTCGTCGAGTTCGGACTGCTCGATGAAGTCGGCTGCGACGGCAGTGGATTCGTAGGGGTAGTCGACCGAGAACATGACGGCCTCGGCGCCCATCTCGGCGATCGCGCCTTTCAGCGCGGCCTCGGAACACACGCCCGAGGTGGTGATGAGGATGTTGCTGCCGATGTATTCCGACGGCTTTCGCTTCAGCTTCACGCCGAAGGGGTAGGCCGCGAAGCGGCTGTCGAATCGCCAGCGCTGGAAGGGCAGGCCCTCGCCCATGTGGCCGATCACCAGCTTGAGTCCGGGAAAGCGGTCGAACACGCCCGAGAACAGCAATCTCAACGCATGGGAGCCGGTCTCGACTCCCCAGCCCCACGCGGCGCCCTGGATCACCGGAAAACCGGCCAGCGTCTGCGGCACCTGCGGGAAGTCGATCGGGTGCAGGTACAGCGGCACGTCGAGGTCCTGGAGGCGCTCCCAGACGATGTCGTAGGCCGGGTCGTCGTAGTACCGGCCCTGGGTATGGCCGTTGACCAATGCGCCCTTGAAGCCGAGCTGCGCGACCGCGCGCTCCAGTTCGTCAGCCGCGGCCTTCGGCTCCTGCATGGCCAGGGCCGCGAATCCTCCGAACCGCGTCGGATGCCTGGCGATTCGCGAGGCCAGGTAGTCGTTGTTCTCGGCGGCGCTTCGGATGGCGGTGGCCTTGTCGGCCTCCCCTTGCACGCCGGGGCCCGTCTGCGACAAGATGGTGAGCGCGATGCCGGCCTTGTCCATCTCTTCGAGCCGCAGGCCATCGATGTCGGCCAGGCGGCGACCGAGATCGTCGGCGGTGGCCGGGTCGATGAACTGCAGGAAGGCTTTCGAATAACGCTCGAAGCCGGGCGCCATGAAGTGCTCTTCGAAGGCGATCTTGCGGATCCGGTTCATGGGGACTCCTGAAAAGTAAGCGGGGAAAATATGCAAGGACTACTCGTTGTTTTAAGTTGCTTGCCTTGCGGTGGATCAATACGCACGAGTGAATATGCGGAGGTAAAGCTCTCTGCGCGATCTATAATCATCAGTGTACTAACATAAAGAAGGGCTCAATGTGAGCGCAATGACTGACGGCAAGACCGACCCCGCCAAGGAGTTGCTGTTCGCGCGGCCCGGCTTCCTGGTTCGCCGGCTCCACCAGATCCACGTCGCCATGTTCATGGAGGAGTTCAAGTCGGAGAACATCACGCCGGTGCAGTACGGCCTGCTGACGGCGGTGGCGGCCTTGCCCGGCCTGGACCAGACGGCGCTCGGCCAGGAGGTGGGGCTGGACCGCACCACGACTGCCGACGTGGTGAAGCGCCTCGAGGAGCGCGGGCTTCTGGAGCGCCGGCCCAACCCCTCCGATCGCCGCACGCGCCATGTGCAGCTGACCGCGCAGGGCCAGACCCTCGTGGCCGAGCTGCATGTCAACATGAGCCGCGCCCAGGAGCGCATGCTGGAGCCGCTGCGGCCGGCCGAGAAGGCCATCCTGATGGACCTGATGCGCCGTCTGGTCGAAGCCAACAACCAGTACAGCCGGACCATCCTGCGCGGCATCTGAGCGGGGGCGCGGCAGCTCGGCCATCACAGCGGATAGACCAGGTCGTTGGCGATGATCGTGGTGTCGTAGATCGCCTGGCGCTCCTTCAGCAGCAGGCCGTCGTCCTGGCGCACGAAGCGGTCGTAGAAGGTGCCGGCCATGTGGATGGTGCTCGGGCCCTCGACCAGCGTCTGCAGCAGCACGAAGTTCGCCTGCGCCGCGATGCTGCCGTCCGGCGCCTCGTCGGTGACGCGGGTGTTGCCGAGCACGTGCAGGTTGTAGCGGGGCGCGAACATCTGGGTACGGGAGATCGCGATCGCGCGGTCGATCATCATGTCCCGCCCGTGGGCATAGACCAGGCCGACGGGCATGCCGAGTTCGGCGTTCTCGCGCGCCGTGATGCGATAGATCGCGTCCTCGGTGAAGAAGTCGGGCCACTGTTCGACCAATCCGGCATCGAGGACCGCGCAGTACTCGGCATTGAAGGCTTCGACTTCGCGCGTGAGCGTCATCGCGCGCGCGATGGCGATCCGGCGCGGGCGAAAGAGAATGGAGGCGAGTTCGGTCATTGGCTCAGAACCCCATCACTTGCCGGTAGTACTGGTACATGCCGCGGATGCAGGCCTCCGAGATCAGGGTCTCCGAGCTGCCGATGCGGTCGGCGTCCAGCTTGATGACGTTGGTGTCGCTGCTGGAGCGGCGCACGCCTTCCTGCACGAACTTCATCGCCTCGTTGTCCTCCAGGCCGAGGAAGCCCGCGGGGCCCATCAGGTTGCCCTGCCGCAGCCGATGCTGGGTCATCTCCTCGGTGTCGTCCTCGTAGCCGAACATGGTCCACTGCATCAGCATGCTGTTGGGCCCGTTGGGCACGATCTGGCGCACGCCGAGGGTGTTCATCTCGCGCTGTACCACGAGGTTGGGCCAGATCGTCTGCATGGTCACCGACCACTCGGAGTCGAACTCCTTCACGAACTCCAGGAAGCGGTCGTCGCGCAGGTGCATGCCTTCGTGGAAGGAGCGCATCTCCTTCTTGTTCTCGCTGCTCACCACCGCGTACTTGTCCTCGGACTTGGCCGAGGCCATGGTCCCGTGGCGGCAATGCTTGCCGTCGGCGATCATGGCCGACTTGTTGCCCGCGACGAGCAGCCCGAACACCACGAGGAAGGAATGCAGCAGGGTGGCGTGGTACGGGTCCTTCAGGTTCTCGTGGTACATCTTCCAGTTGCACGGCAACTCGTTCTTGTAGTAGCCGAGGATCTTCAGCTTCTTGCCGTTGAAGACGACGTCGAAGTCCTTCAGCATCTCGGGCGTGAGGTATTCCTCGATCGGCTCCACGTCGGCCGAATACGAAGCGAAGATCACGCCGCGGCGCGTGGTGACGAAGAGCTTCTTGAGCCCGTGGTCCTCGTTCTTGAAGTCCTTCGGCATGCCGCCGGTCTTGTTGACGCCGCGCTTGAACGGCACGCCCTGCAAATTGCCCTTCAGGTCGTACGACCACTGGTGATAGGGGCAGACGAATTCCTTGGCGTTGCCCTGGCCGTGGCGGCAGAACTCGGCGCCCCGGTGCGCGCAGCGGTTCTCGAAGACGTTGATCGACCCGTCCTCGGCGCGCGACACGACCACCGGGGTGTCGCCGACATAGGAGCGCTTGTAGTCGCCCGCGTTGGGGATCTCGGCCTCGAGCGCGACGTAGCTCCAGGTGCGGCCGCGGAAGATGAGTTCCATCTCCTTGCCGTACACGGCGTCATTCGTGTAGACCCAGTCTGGGATGAAATGCAGCGCGTCTTCGGGCCAGACGCAGGCCGACAGGTCAGCGTCCTTCGATCGGACGGTGCGGTCGAGGACGGCGTGGGTGCTGTGCATGGACAAACTCCGGTTAGGACAGGGTGGGTGAGGGCGTCCGTGCCAATGCGGCGCGGACCTGTTGGCGAAGCGGCGAGGCGGCGTCGCACAAGGCGAGTGGGTCGCAGGGCGTCCTGCTGTCCACCAGGGGCTTGAGCATCCGGAGCTCGCCGCCGGCATTGACTGCGATGGCATGAAGGATCTGGCCGGCATCGTTGGCGCCGAGCAGCAGGAACTTGCCTGCCGTGTCGCCGTCCCCGGGTTCGCCGCGGCAGTGGTACTCGAGCCCCGGAACCGGGACGCCGAGGATCTGCAGGTTGGCGCCGAACTGGTCGCTCCAGAACCAGGGCGCCGTCAGCGTCGCGGCGGGCTGGCCGGCGATGGCGGCCGCGACCAGCCGGGCCTGCTCGTTGGCGTTCTGCCAGGATTCCAGCCGAATCTCGGCATCGACGAAGGGATGGTGCTGGCTGCTGCAGTCGCCGGCGGCGTACACGCCCGGCGCACTGGTCTCGCAGCGTTCATTCACGGCGATGCCGCCGTTGCCTGGGTGGATCTTCAAGCCCGCGCGGCGCGCGAGGCCGACTTCCGGCACCAGCCCGATGGCGGCGACGACCATGTCGGCCGACACCTTCTCGCCGGAAGCCAGCGTGACCACGACGCCATCCGCGTGCACATCGAATGCCTCGCAGCGGGCGTCGAGCCGAAGGTCGACGCCGGCCGCGCAGACGGCCTCGCGCAGCCAGCAGGAAAGGGCCGGCGGCATGACCCGTCCCAGCAGGCGATCGGCACTCTCGAGGACCGTGGCGGACAGGCCCAGGGTCCGGGCCGTCGAGGCGACCTCCAGGCCGAGGAAGCCGCCCCCGACGACCAGCACCGACCGGTGCTGCCGCATCGCTTCGCGCAGTCGCAGCGCGTCGGCGATCGTGCGCAGGTAGTGGACCCGGGCGGCGCCGGGCGCCAGTCCGGCCACGGTGCGGGCCTGGCCGCCGGTGGCGATCAGGCAGTGTCGCCAGGTTGTCCGTGCGCCATCGGTCAGCGTGGCGGTGCGGCCCTGCACGTCGAGGGAGGACACCGCCACTCCCAGCAGTGTCTCGACGCCCTTCTCGGCGTGGAAGCCCGCCGGGTGGATCAGGATGTCGGAGACCGCGCCCGATCCGGCCAGCATGGCCTTCGACAGCGGCGGGCGCTCGTAGGGCAGGGCCTGCTCCGCGCCCACGATCAGGATGCGCCCCGGGTAGCCGAAGTCGCGCAGCGCCGCCGCGGCAGAGGCGCCGGCCTGGCCCGCGCCGACGATGAGCACGTCCGTGTCACGGGAGGCCATCACGCATCCACCAGGATGTCAGACCCTTCCACCTTCACCGGGTAGACGCGGATCGGCTGGGTCGCCGGTGCGCACATCGCCGCGCCGGTCGAGAGGTCGAAGCGCCCCTGGTGCAGGGGGCATTCGACGCAGCCGTCTTCCACGTAGCCCTCCGACAGCAGCGCGTACTGGTGCGTGCACACGTTGTCGGTGACGTGGAAACCGCCGGCGCTGTTGAACAGCGCCAGCTTCAGATCGCCGAGAACAACGGCGATCGCTTCGTCTTCGCCGACTTGGTCAGCGGTCGCAATCTTGGTCCATGTCATGGTTCTACTCGTGGTTGACTGAGCGGCAATTATCATCAGTGTACTAACAATCGTCAACAGGGCCATCGAGCTTGTTTCCTGGACCCGGCAGAGGCCTTCGGTGGCCGGGGTCGATGCACCATAACTCTCATTAAATCAACAACATACGTACAAAATTGGTGCGGCAGTCCGCCTTGCATGCCCTCCTTTGGTGCGATTGAAAATTAGGTGAATCCCCACTCGAATTCTGTGTTGACACTGATCAATACGCTCAGTATGCTGACGATAAACCCGCCCGATGTTCAGAACAACCGGCTTTGGGCAAGCCGAAGACCCCCACCTCATCTGGAGTTCAAAATGCAGCGACGTGCCTTCCTCGACAAAACGGCCATGGCCGGCGTTCTGGGTGCCATTGCAGCGCCCGCGATGGCGCAGTCCGCGCCCAGCATCAAGTGGCGCATGTCCACCAGCTGGCCCAAGAGCCTGGACACGATGTACGGCTCGGCCGAGCACCTGTGCAAGCGCGTCGCCGAGCTGACCGACGGCAAGTTCCAGATCCAGTGCTTCGCCGGCGGCGAGATCGTTCCCCCGGCGCAGAACATGGAAGCCGTCAGCAACGGCACGATCGAAGTCAACCATGTGCTGGCATCCGCCTTCGTCGGCAAGAACACGGCCGTGGCCTTCGACACCGGCCTGCCTTTCGGCCTCAATGCGCGCCAGCACAACGCCTGGATGCAGTACGGCGGCGGCATGGAGTTGGTGCGCGCGATGTACAAGAAGTCCGGCATCACCAATTTCGTCTGCGGCAACGTCGGCGTCCAGATGGGCGGCTGGTATCGCAAGCAGATCAAGAGCGTGGCGGACCTCAACGGCCTGAAGATGCGCATCGGCGGCATCGGCGGCATGGTGATGTCGAAGCTCGGCGCGGTGCCGCAGCAGATTCCCGCGGCCGACATCTACCCCTCGCTCGAGAAGGGGACCATCGATGCGGCCGAGTGGATCGGACCCTACGACGATGCCAAGCTGGGCCTGAACAAGGTCGCCCCGTTCTACTACTCGCCGGGCTGGTGGGAAGGCAGCGCATCGATCACCGCGATGGTCAACAGCAAGGCATGGGATGCCTTGCCGCCGCTGTACAAGGCGGCCTTCGAATGTGCCTGCAACGAGCAGACCATGAAGATGATCGCCGACTACGACAATCGCAATCCCGAAGCGATCAAGAAGCTGGTCGGCCAGGGCGCGAAGCTCTCCTATTTCCCGAAGCCGGTGATGGATGCCGCCTTCAAGGCCTCGGGCGAACTGATGAACGAGCTCGCCGAAGCCAACCCCGACTTCAAGGCGATGCTGCCGAGCTGGCTCAAGTACCGACGGGATCAGGCGAGCTGGTTCCGTGTCGCCGAAGCCGAACTGGACAACTACACCTTCGCCAACGTCACCAAGAGCGCCGGCTGAATCCCACCAGAGCCGCCCCCGCCACGGGGGCGCGCCGGATGATTGGTAGTCCCCACATGAAAAAATCAACGCCGACTCACGGCCCGCTGCCGGCCTGGGTGCGCGGCATCGACCGCCTGACCGACCTTGCGGCCGCCGTCGCCAAGTGGGCCCTGCTGCTGGCCTGCGTGATCAGCGGCGGCAATGCGCTGATCCGCTACGGCATCGGCATCAGTTCCAACGGCTGGCTGGAGATCCAGTGGTACCTCTTCGGAGCCGGCGTCATGCTGGGCGCCGCGCAGGTCCTGCGGCTGAACGAGCACGTGCGAGTCGACCTCTTCTACGGCCGCTGGACCGCGCGCCGCCAGGTGCTGCTGGACCTGTTCGGCCTGGTCGTGTTTCTGCTGCCCATCATGGGATTGCTGACCTGGATGTCCTGGCCCTTGCTGGTCGACATGGTCCGCACCAACGAGTCATCGTCGAATGCCGGCGGCCTGATCCGCTGGCCGGCGATGGCCTTGCTGCCTCTGGGCTTCGGCTTGCTGGTGCTGCAAGCCTTCAGCGAGATCGCGAAACGGGTCCTGTGGCTGCAGGACCGCTACGAAATGAACCTTCACTACGAGAGGCCCGTTCAATGAGCCTCGAGACCTTCCCGCCGATCATGTTCGCGGCGCTGGTGGCCGTGCTGCTGCTCGGATTTCCGGTCGCCTTCTCCCTCGCCGCGCTGGGCGTGGCCAGCGGCGGCGTCGCCATCTACATGGGGTGGTTCCCGGCCGGATTCCTCTCGGCGCTGCCTCTCAACGTGTTCGGCATCCTGTCGAACGACCTGTTGCTCGCGATCCCCTTCTTCACCTTGATGGGATGCGTGCTGGAGCGCTGCGGCCTCGCCGAGGACATGCTGGACTCCATGGGCCAGCTGTTCGGGCCCGTGCGCGGCGGCCTGGGCTACTCGGTGATCATCGTCGGCTTCATACTCGGCGCGATCACCGGCACGGTGGCGGGCCAGGTGATCGCCATGGCGATGATCTCGCTGCCGGTGATGATGCGCTACGGCTACAACATGCGCTACGCCACGGGCGTGCTGTCGGCGTCGGGCACCATCACCCAGATCGTGCCGCCTTCGCTTTGCCTGATCGTGCTGGCCGACCAGCTCGGGCGCTCGGTGGGCGACATGTACAAGGGCGCGTGGGGTCCGGCCATCCTGCAGGTCTGCCTGTTCGCGCTCTACACCTTCCTGCTCGGCCGTTTCCGGCCGCAAGACGTGCCCGGCATTCCGAAGGAGGCCCGCACCCTGAACGGCTGGGCGCTGTGGTTGAAGTGCCTGCGCGGCATCATCCCTTCGGCCATCCTGATCTTCGCGGTGCTGGGTTCGATGGGCGGCCTGCCGGGCATCGACCATGCGATCGCCACGCCGACCGAAGCCGGCGCCATGGGAGCACTGGGTGCGTTTGCGCTCGCGGCGGCGCATCGCCGGCTGAGCTGGCCCCTGCTGCAGAGCGCCATGACCGCCACCATGCGCATGACGGCCATGGTGGTGTTCATTCTCATCGGCTCGCGGGCCTTCTCGCTGGTGTTCCAGGGCGTCAGCGGCGGCGTGTGGATCGAGCACCTGCTGGCGGACCTGCCGGGCGGCCAGATCGGCTTCCTCATCGCGGTCAACATCTTCATCTTCTTCCTCGCGTTCTTCCTCGACTTCTTCGAGATCGCCTTCATCATCCTGCCGCTGCTGGGACCGGTGGCCCACAAGCTGGGCATCGACCTGGTGTGGTTCGGCGTGCTGATCTGCGTGAACATGCAAACCAGCTTCATGCATCCTCCATTCGGTTTTTCCCTGTTCTACCTGCGAGGGATTTCCGACACCCTGCACAAGGAAGGCAAACTGCCCCGGAAGGTGCTGTCGAAGGACATCTACCTGGGAGCCATCCCCTGGGTGGTCATGCAACTGATCCTGGTCGCGGTGGTGATCTTCGTGCCGCAGACCGTGACCTTCCTGCTCGACAAGGAGGTGGTCGTCGATACCGACAAGGTGCAGCTCGACTTCCAGCGCGGGCCCGAACGGCCGGACGACGAAGCGCAGGAGCGTGAAGACCCTTCCAGGATGTTCGGTGGCGGCGAGACGAAGGAACCCAAGCAGTGAGCGGGAACAGGACGATGCAACACAACCAGAGCGATAGTGCGAAGCCGGCGGGCCAGGGCGTGGGTGCCCGGGTGGAGCGCAAGGAAGACGCCCGGCACCTGCACGGCAAGGGCCAGTTCGTGGCCGACATGCACATGGCCGAACTGAGCGAAGTGGCCTTTCTTCGAAGCCCGCTGGCCCACGCACGGATAGTCGGCACCACCTTGCCGGTCGAGGGCGCCGGACGCGTGGTGCTGCGCGAGACGATGGGCGACGCCCTCGACATCGTCGCTGAGTCGCTGCTGCCGACCTACCAGCCATCGGCCCAGCCGCCGCTGGCCGCCGGCAAGGTGCGATTCGTCGGCGAACCCGTGGCGATGGCCTTCGCGCCGACGCGCGCCGAAGCCGAAGACCTGGCCGAGGCCATCGAGATCGAGTTCGACGACCTGCCGGTCTACGCCAGTGCAGAGGCTGCAAAGGCGGCGAGCGCCGACTTCATCCACGAAGGCTGGACGCACCACAACTTCCTGACCCTGAAGGCCGACACCCGCTTCGACGAACTCGCCGGCCAGGCCAAGCTGGTGGTGCACCGCTCGATCGACCTCGCGCGACACTGCATGGTGCCGATGGAAGGCAAGGCCGTGCTGGCGTACTGGGACCATCAGGCCGACATGCTGGTGGTCTGCACCGCCACCCAGGTGCCCCACATGATCCGCACCATCCTGGCCAAGTGCCTGGGCATGGACCAGGGGCGAGTCCGCGTGATCGCGCCCGATGTGGGCGGCGCGTTCGGCTACAAATGCGTGCTGCAGCAGGAAGAACTCTGCGTGGCGTGGCTGGCCAAGACGCATCGCAAGCCCTTTCGCTATCTAGAGGATCGTCGCGAGCACCTGATCGCCGGTGCCAACACGCGCGAGCACCACTACGAAATGACGGCCTATGCCGACGAGCGCGGCAAGATCCTTGCGCTCGACGCGCACATCGTGATCGACGGCGGCGCCTATTCGGTCTGGCCCTTCACCATCGGCCTCGAACCCGGCCAGGCGATCGGCAATCTGCCGGGCCCCTATGCCTTCCGCGGCTACCGTTGCGTGACCGAATGCGTGGCCACCAACAAGCCGGCCTTCGTGCCCTACCGCGGAGTCGCCCGGACCGGCGTGTGCTTCGCGATGGAGCTGACCATGGACGCGGTCGCCCGCGCGGTCGGCCGCGAGCCATGGGAAGTGCGGCTCGAAAACCTGGTGCCCGCCGAGCTGATGCCCTATGTCAACGTCACGAACAAGCACTTCGACAGCGGCGACTATCCGGCCAGCCTGCTGAAGGCACGCGAGATGATCGGCGTCGACGCCGTGCGCGAACGGCAGCGCCGCGTCGAACCCGACGGCCGCCTGATCGGCCTCGGCTTCGCGACCTACACCGAGCAGTCGGCGCACGGCACCTCGGTGTTTGCCGCCTGGGGCACGCCGGTCATCCCGGGCTTCGACTCGGCAGCCGTGCGGCTCACGCCCGACGGCGGCCTGGAGATCCGCGTCGGCGTGCACTCGCACGGACAGGGCATGGAAACCAGCTTCGCGCAGATCGCCCACGAGATCCTCGGCATCGACATTTCGCGCATCAAGCTGGTCCACGGCGACACCGCGCAGACGCCTTACTCGACCGGCACCTATGCGTCGCGTTCCCTGGTGATGTCCGGGGGCGCGGTGTCGCGCGCCTGCAAGGTGCTGGCGCCGCGCATCAGGCACATCGGCGCGCATCTGATCGGCGCCAGGCCGGAGGAGGTCGCTCTTGCCGACGGCCGTGTGCTCGGCCCTGGCGGCGGCGTGCCGATCTCCGAGGTCGCGGAGGCCTGGTACCTGCGCCCCGACAGGCTGCCTGCCGACGTCGACCCGGCGGGCCTGGAGACCACCACCGGGTTCAAGCCCAAGGTCGATACCGGCGCCTTCACCTACGCCACCCATGCGGTCACGGTCGCCGTCGATCCCGAGACCGGCCATGTCGAGATCCTCGACTACGTGATCGTCGAGGACTGCGGCACGATGATCAACCCGCTGATCGTCGAGGGCCAGACCTACGGCGGCGTGGCACAGGGCATCGGCACCGCGCTCTACGAGGAGACGCCGTACGACGCCAACGGCCAGCCGCTGGCTTCGACGCTGGCCGACTACATGCTGCCGGGCGCGACCGAAGTTCCGCACATGCGCATCCACCATTTCGAGACCCCTTCGCCGCACACCGAGTTCGGCGCGAAGGGCATGGGGGAGGGCGGTGCGATCGCGCCGCCGGCCGCCATCTTCAATGCGGTGAACGACGCGCTCAAGGGCCTCGGCGCCGAAGTGGCGCACACGCCGCTGACGCCGCGGCGCCTGCTCGAGGCCATTGCCGAGGCCGAGGCGAGCCGGCACCGGAAGGCCGCATGAGGAGCGCACGATGAAAGCCGCACTGTTCGAATACGTACGCCCCGCCACCCTCGAGGAAGGGATCCGACTGCTGGGCGAAGCCCCGGGCAGCGCGAAGGTCATGGGTGGGAGCCAGTCCCTGGGTCCGATGCTCAACCTTCGGCTGGCAAGGCCCAAGCGGGTCGTGGATGTCACGGCCTTGCCCGAGATGCGCGAGGTGGCGCTCCAGGGCGGCGTGATCCGCATCGGCGCAGCCGTGACCCACGCGGAGATCGAGGACGGCGTCTTCCCGCCGCTGCGCGGCACGCTGCTGCAGACCGTCGCCTCGGGCATCGCCTACCGCGCCATCCGCAACCGCGGCACCGTGGCCGGCAGCCTCGCGCATGCCGACCCGGCTGCGGACTGGGTGCTGACCATGACCGCGCTCGCAGCCCGGATCGAACTCGCCGGCGCCACGGGCAGTCGCATGGTGCCCATGGAGCGATTCATGCTGGGCGCCTACACCACCGAGCTGGCGGAAGGCGAACTGATCAGCGCCGTTCATGTGCCGCAGCTGGGCGACGACGCCCGTTGGGGATACTCGAAGTTCTGCCGCAAGACCGGCGAGTTCGCCGAAGCCAGCTGCTGCGCGGTCTTCGATCCCGGCCGCGCCTTCGCCCGCGTGGTGGTTGGCGCGCTGGACGGCGCGCCCCAGGCGCTGCCCGCCATCGCGTCGGCGGTGGCGGAGTCCGGCGCGCTGCCGTCGCGCACCGAGATCGACAAGGCCCTGGCGGCCGCGGCACCAGGCAAGGACGCCATCGACAGGAAACTCATGACGGCCGCTGTCCTGCGCTGTCTCGAACAAGCAGTGGCCAAGGAGAAGTTGCAATGACCGCCATCGCCATAGAGATCAACAAGCGAACGGTCAGCCGCGACGTTCCGTCGCGCATGCATCTGGCGGACTTCATCCGCGACGAAGGGCGCCAGACCGGTACGCATCTGGGCTGCGAGCATGGGGTCTGCGGCGCTTGCACCGTGCTGCTCGACGGCCAGCCGGTTCGCTCCTGCATCACCTTCGCGGTCGCCTGCGACCACAAGCAGGTCACCACCGTGGAAGGCTACGACGACGATCCGGTGATGGCGCTCCTGCGCCCCGCGTTCTCGCGCCACCACGGACTGCAGTGCGGCTTCTGCACGCCGGGCATGCTGGCCACCGCGCGCGACATCGTGCTGCGCTTCCCGAACGCCGACGAGGACCTGGTCCGGGTCGAGCTGTCCGGAAACCTCTGCCGATGCACCGGCTACATGGGCATCGTCAACGCGGTCATGGACGTGCTAGGCCAATGCCGCGGCGACGGCACGCCCGCGGTCGCCGCGCTCCGGGCGGCCAACGCCAAGGTTTACCGCGACATCACGGTCGCGGCAGGCGGTGCCACCGGCTTTCGCAGGTTCAAGGCGACCGACATCGGCCAGGTGGCCGTGGCGGCCGAAAAGCAGGCGCCTGCCGACGACACCGCCGCCGTCTCCGCCGCCGGAGCGTCGAAGGCCGGCACCAGCATTCAAGGCGGCTTCAAGGTTCCGTACCCCGCGGCCGAGGTGTGGAAGTTCATGGCCGACCTGCCTGCGGTGGCAGGATGCCTGCCCGGGGCCGAGTTGACCGAGCATGAAGGAGATCGGGTCAAGGGCCGGGTGGCGATCAAGTTCGGACCGATGTCCGCCAGCTTCAACGGCGCCGCCCGCCTGGACCGCAACGACGCGGCACGCTCGGCCGTGCTCAAGGGCGCGGGACAGGATTCCATCAGCAAGTCCCGAGCCAATGGCGATGTCTCCTATCGGCTGGTGGAAGTCGACGCCCGCACCACGAAGGTGGAAGTCGACCTGCTGTACTCGCTGCAAGGCCCGCTGGCGCAGTTCTCGCGTTCCGGGCTGGTCAAGGACTTCGTCGGCCGGCTGATCCAGGAGTTCGGCAAGAACGTGACGCTGCGCATGGACCCGGATCGTGCATCCGACCTTCCATTGCCGCCGGCGAAGCTCAATGCCTTCAGCCTCGCCATGAGCGTGATGTGGTCGCGAATAAGGCGACTCTTCGGCCGCGGCGACTGACGCGGCGACCCCTGCTTTTCCTTCGTCCGTCCTCGGCGCTTCCGCCCGGGGCGAGCCCCGCTTTTTTCCATTTTTTCCGGAGCAGCACATGACACGGTTCATCACTCGCACAGTCGGCATCCTGGCGGCCGGCTTCATCGGCCTGGCCATCGCGGTGAACGCGGCCGCGCAGCAGGCAGACAAGCTCAAGGTCCGGATGGACTGGACGCCATGGGGCGTCCAGGCGGCGATGCACCTGGCCCAGCACAAGGGCTGGTTCAGTGCCGCCGGCCTGGACGTCGCCCTCGAAGACGGCAACGGCTCCGTGACGACGGTGCAGATCGTCGGCGGCGGCGACCAGTTCGACCTCGGACACGCGGCCCTCGCCTCGATGATGATCGCGCGCGACAAGGGGTTGCCGGTGAAGGCCGTAGCGGTCTTCGCCCGGCTGAGCGACATCGGCCTGCTGGTTCCGAAGGAGGCCGGCATCAAGGGCCCCAAGGACCTCAAGGGCAGGAAGGTGGCCTATACCGCCGGCTCGCTCGAAGCGCCGTTCATCGATGCCTTCCTGGCGTCTGGCGGCGTCAAGCGCGGCGACCTCGAGCTGATCAACGTCGACGCCGCGGGCAAGGCGTCCACCTATGCGGCCGGCCGTGCCGACGCCGCCTTCTCGACCATCCCCTTCTTCCTGCCGGTGGTATCGCAGACCCGCCCCTCGGACGCCATCCGTTTCGCGGACTACAACCTGAACATGCCGAGCTTCGGCCTGTTCGCCACCGAAGCCAAGCTGGCGGCGAAGCGCGAGCCGATCGCCAGGTTCGCGAGCGTCGTGGCCGCATCGTGGCAGTACATCTACAACGGGCACGAGGGCGAAGCCGTCGATGCGATCGTCGCCCAGCGTCCGCAAGCCAAGCTCGACAAGGCGATTCTCCGCGCGCAGATCGATGCCTTGAAAGGCTTCTTCCAGCTGCCCGCACCCGAAGGCCAGCTGCTCGGCGCGCCGGTGGCCGCGGACTTCGCGGTCGCCGTCAAGACGCTCACCGACGTCGGACTGATCAAGTCGATCAAGGACGGCAACGACTTCTTCGTTCCCGGCATGGTGCGTGCCGCGGCCGGAGTGCCGAAGTGAGCGCATCCACCATCAGCGCGAAGAACGTGGGCAAGGTCTACGGCGGCGAGCCGCCGCTCACCGCCCTCGACGGCATCTCCCTGGACATCCGGCCGGGGGAATTCGTCAGCATCCTCGGCCCGAGCGGCTGCGGCAAGAGCACCTTCCTTCGTTGCATTGCAGGCCTGGAGGAAATCAGCTCCGGAAGCCTCAAGGCCGACGGCCGCGACATCGCCGGACCGCCGGACCACGTCGGCATGGTCTTCCAGCGCGATGCCCTGCTCGAATGGAGGACCATCGAACGCAACATCATGCTGCCCATCGAGTTCGCGAAGAAGCCGTTGGCGAACTACAGGCAGGCGATGCGCGAGCTGCTGGCACTCGCCGGGCTGACCGATTTCGGCGGCAAGTATCCGCGTCAACTGTCGGGCGGCATGCGGCAGCGCGCCGCCATCTGCAGGGCGCTGATCGACCAGCCCAGCCTGCTGCTCATGGACGAGCCCTTCGGCGCCCTCGACGCGCTGACCCGGGACCAGATGAACGCGGAACTGCAGCGCATCTGGCTGGAGACGCGCAACACCGTGGTCTTCGTCACGCATGGCATTGCCGAAGCCGTGTACCTGGCGGACCGCGTGGTCGTGCTGTCGCCGCGGCCTGGCCGGATCGCGGACATCATCGAGGTCGATCTCCCGCGGCCCCGGAAGCTGGCGGTGCGCGAAACGCCCGAGTTCGGCCGCTACACCCATCGCATCCGGGCGCTTTTCCACGACATGGGCCTGATCAACGAGGAACCCGGGAAAGTCGATGAAGGGGTGGCCGCATGAACACGAAGATGCAGACGGCGCAGCGCTGGTTCCTGGGGGCCTTCTCGCTGCTGGTCTTCCTGCTGGTCTGGGAGCTGCTGGTGCGCACGATGCACGTGCGACCGATCACGCTGCCGCCGCCCAGCGCGGTGCTGGGCGAGCTGTTCGGCGAGTGGCAGTTCTACCTGGATCACGCAGGCTACACCTTGCTGACCACGCTCGCAGGCTTCATCCTGGCGGCACTGATCGGCGTGCTGCTCGCCACGATGCTGGTGGGCTCGAAGCTGTTCGAGCACACGGTCTATCCCTTGATCATCGGCCTGAACAGCGTTCCGAAGGTCGCGATCGCACCGCTCTTCGTCATCTGGCTCGGTACCGGATCCGAACCGAAGATCGCGATCGCCTTCCTGATCGCGGTGTTCGCGGTCATCGTCGACGCCGTGCACGGCCTGCGCTCGGTGCCGGGCGACGTGCTCGACCTCGGACGGGTCCTGAGAGGCTCGAGGCTGGACTTCTTCTTCAAGGTCCGCCTCCCCGGCGCCCTGCCTTCGATCCTCGCCGGCATGAAGGTCGCCATCTCGCTGGCGCTGGTGGGCGCGATCGTCGGCGAGTTCGTCGCCTCGCAACGCGGCCTGGGCTATGTCATCCTGAGCGCGCAGGGCACCTTCGACACCACCCGGGTGTTCGCGGCGGTCATCGTGCTCGCGATCATGGGGCTGGGCCTCTACGGGGCGCTGGCGCTGGCCGAGCGGCGGCTGACGCCCTGGCGTTGAGTGCCGCTCCTGCCGATGCCGGCTTCGGCGATCAGGCCGCGGCTCCGCCGTCGACGTCGAGTGCAATGCCGGTGATGAAGCTGGCGTCGGGGCCTGCGAGGAAGGCGACCGCCGCCGCGATCTCTTCGGGCCGGCCATAGCGGCCGAGCGGAATGGCTGCCTTCTGCACGGCGGCGAAGTCGCCGTCCTGCGGGTTCATCTCCGTGTCGATGGAGCCGGGCTGCACGGTGTTGACCGTGATGCCGCGCGGGGCGAGGTCGCGCGCCCAGCCGCGGGTGTAGGCCGACACCGCTGCCTTGGTCGCCGAATAGTCGGCCACGCCCGGCCAGGGCGTGCGATCGGCCGCGGCGGAGCCGATCGAGATGATGCGGCCGTGGTCGCTGATGAGCGGCACGGCGGCGCGCACCGCAGCGGCGACGCCGCCGACGTTGATGGCGAACTGGCGTTCCAGTGCGGCGATGTCGCTGTCGGGCGCGCCGACCTGGCCGACCACGAACACACCGGCGTTGTTGACGAGGATGTCGAGCTTGCCGAAATGCCGTGCGGTGTTGTTCACCAGCGCTTCGACCTGCAGCGGGTCGGCCTGGTCGGCCCGAAAGGCTGCGGCGCGCACGCCCAGGTCCTTCAGCTCCTTGACCAGCGCTTCGGCGCGGTCGGCAGAGGCCGAATAGCTGATGGCGACATCGGCGCCGTCGTGGGCGAGGCGGCGTGCGATGGCGGCACCGATGCCGCGTGAGCCGCCGGTGACGAGGGCGACCTTGTTGGCGAGAGGCTTGTGCATGCTGTACTCCGGGAGGTTGGGTGGGCCGAGCACTAGGCTGCCAGGGTTTCTTCGGCAATGACGTTCGTGGCGACGTCGATGTTGCCGTGCACGGCCTTCGAATAGGGGCACATCTCATGCGCTGCATGAGCGATGGCCTGTGCCAGGTCGAGTGCGACGCCGGGCATGCGCACATCGATACGGGCCTGGATGAAGTACGCATCGCCAGTCTGGCCGAGATCCACTTCGACGTCGACCGACATGTCGCGGGGCAATGCCACCTTCTTCGCCTTGGCCGCGACGCCCAGCGCGCCGGTGTAGCACGCCGACCAGGCGCCGGCGAACAGCTGTTCGGCGGTCGGATGCAGCGGGATCGCCTCGAGCGCGATCTCGTTGCCGGCCTTGCCGGGCGTCGACATCCGGATGTCGACGCGGTCTTCGCGGCGCGCAGCGCCATCACGGCGGCTGGCTGTCGTATGGGTCTTGCCCGTCATCAGGACGGTTTGGATCTTGGTGGTCATGTCGGATTCCTTTTCGCTTCGGTTGGCCCTGTGGGGCATGAAGCCATCCCGTGAGTGGGATGGCATGGCAGGAAGTGTCGGCTCGGACCCTGCGCTGACCAAGACGGTGGGAGGGACATGTCTATTTCCACTTCGCTAATAATTCGGCGATGGACCAAATCGCAGCCATGCGCGTGTTTGCCCGGGTCGTCGAAGCCGGCACCTTCACGAGGGCAGCCGATCTGCTGCAGCTGCCCAAGCCCAGCGTGACCAAGCTGGTCCAGCAACTCGAGAGCCACTTGCAGGTGAGGCTGCTGCAGCGCACCACGCGTCGCGTCACGGTGACGCCGGAGGGCGCGGCCTGCTACGAGCGCATCTTGCGCGTGCTGGCCGAGATCGACGACATGGAGTCCGATGTCACGAATGCACAGGCCAGCCCCAGAGGCCGGCTGCGCGTGGACATCGGCTCCTCGCTGGCCAACCGGATACTGATTCCCAGGCTGCCGGCGTTCCACGCGCGCTACCCGGACATCCTGCTCGAGCTCGGCGTCAGCGACCGGCCGGTGCACCTGATCGGCGAAGGTGTGGATTGCGTGCTCCGCGGCGGCGTGCTGAGTGACCCGTCGCTGGTGGCGCGCCGCGTCGCGCAGATGCCCTACATGACCTGCGCGACGCCCGACTACCTGAAGCGCCACGGGACGCCGGCGACGCCGGCCGATCTGCTGGACGGGCACCGGGTGGTGAGCTATTTCTCGTCGCGCACGGGGCGCTGCATTCCGCCGCGCTACGAGCGCGGCGACGAGCGCATCGAGATCAACGGGCATTCGGTCATCGCGGTCAACGAAAGCACGGCCCACCTGACGGCGCTGCTGACCGGGCTCGGCGTGGCGCAGACCTATGCCTTCATGGCGCAGCCGCACATCGAGAGCGGGGCGCTGGTCGAGTTGCTGGCCGGCTGGGAGCCGCCGCCGATGCCGGTGTCGGTGGCCTACCCGTCCAGCCGGCACCCGAGTGCCAAGCTGCGCGCCTTTGTCGACTGGACGGTGGAGGTGTTCGCGCGCCAGGACTGCTATTGATCGACCATCGAGCCGTCGAAATGCGGCCGCATCGTGATGGGCTTGGACAGCGGCGGCCGGATTCGCTGCGCGTCGGGCAGCAGGTTCATCCCGAGGCCCGGGCCATTCGGAATGTCGACGAAGCCGTTCAGCGGCAGCGGCACCTTGTCCACGATGTTGCTTCCCAGGTGCTCGGGCCTCGATTCGAAGATCCCGGCCTCGAAGCCGGTGGCGTACTCCTGGATGGCAAAGTTCGGGATCGCGGCGTCGAGCTGCAGGCACGCCGCCAGTCCGATCGGCGACAGCGGGTTGTGGGGCACCACCTGCACGTTGTGCGCCTCTGCCATGGCCGCCACCTTCTTGGCGCCCGTGATGCCGCCGCACAGGCACAGGTCGACGCGGGCGTACTCCACGCCCCCGCGCGACATCAGCGCCTGGAACTCATAGATGTTCGAGAACCGCTCGCCGGTCGCGATCGGGATGTGGATCTTCTCGGCCACGCGAGCCATCGCGTCGGCGCTCTCCGGCCGGATCGGGTCCTCGATGAACATCGGATGGGTGTCCTCGATGCCGCGCGCGAAAACCACGGCCTCGGCGGGCGTCAGGCGGCGGTGGATCTCGATCAGCAGATCGACGCGGTCGCCCACCACGTCGCGCATGCGGCGCGTGTTGTCGATGGCATCGCGCATCTTCTTGACGTGGGTCTTGAAGTAGACCTGGTCGTGGCCTTCGTCGAGGAATGGATTGAGATGGCCGAAGGCGGTGAAGCCGGCTTCCATCTTGACCTGGCATTCCTCCAGCATCTTCTCGATCGAGTGCTCGTAGATGTGCCCGTAGATGCGCGCCTTGGTGCGCACGGCGCCGCCCAGGAGTTCGTAGATCGGCACGTTCAGCGCCTTGCCCTTGATGTCCCACAAGGCCATGTCGATGGCCGAGATGGCGGCGTTGATGGCCAGGCCCTGGAAGTAGCTGAAGCGGTGCATCACGTTCCAGTGGTGCTCGATGGCAAAGGCATCCTTGCCTTCCAGGTACTCGCCGAAGCGCAGCATGCATGCGCCGGCCGCCTCGATGTGGCCCCAGGTTCCCGCCTCTCCGTAGCCGACGATGCCTTCGTCGGTCGAGACCTTGACGAACATGAACTGCCCCACGTGGAGCGGCTCTACCTTGGTGATCTTCATGATGTCCTCGAATGATGTGGGGGTGGTGTTCAGTTGTCGTTCTTGATGCCGGCCGACTTGACCAGCGCCGACCATTTCGCGGTCTCGGAGGCCACCTTGCGGCGCGCATCCTCCGGACCCATGTAGAGCGGCTCCGCGCCCCCCGTGACGAGCTTCTGCACCGCCTCCGGGTTCTTCAGTGCCTGATCGGCCGCCGCGCTGATCGTCTGGATGATCTTGTCCGGCGTCCCTCGGGGCGCGGCCAGGCCGAACCAGTTGCTGACGACGAAGTCGGGCAGGCCGGCCTCGGGAGCGGCCGGCACGTCGGGCAGGATGCCCAGCCGCTTCGGCTTGGCGACCGCCAGCGGCCGGAGCTTGCCGGCCAGCGAAGCCACCGTGGGCGCCGCCGTGACGAGGACGTCGATCTGTCCGCCCAGCAGATCCTGCAGGGCCGGGCCCGAGCCCTTGTACGGCACGTGGCGGATGTCCACCTGGGCCAGCGACTTGAAGAGCTCACCCGCGAGGTGCGGCCCGCTGCCGACGCCGCCGGAGCCGTAGCTGAGCTTGCCCGGATTGGCACGCGCGTAGGCGATGAGGTCGGCTAGCGTCCTGACCGGCAGCTTCTCGTTCACCACCAGGACATACGGCGTCTCCGCCAGGATCGCGATCGGGATGAAATCCTTGTCGGGGTCGAAGCTGAGCTTGGGGATCAGCGCGCCGACGGCGGTCGAGGTCATCTCGTTCATGTAGAGCACCTGGCCATCGGGCGCGGCCTTCGCCACGTACGCCATGGCGATCGTCCCGCTCGCGCCGGGCCTGTTCTCGACGATGAAGGTGGCCTTGGTCGCCGCGCCCAGATAGGTGGCCGCCACGCGCGCAACGAAGTCGGTGGTGCCTCCGGGGGAGTAGGGCACGACGATCGATACCGGCCGCGCCGGATAGGCGGGGGCTTGGGAGAAGGCCACGAGCGGCAGCGCCATCGCGATGGCCAAGAGAGCGCATCGGCCTGCGCGGAACGAAGAATTCATTGTGTCTCCTGTGTCTGGGAAGCCAACTTTAGAACTGGATCCCGGTCAGGAATCGCCTCAAAATGCAATGCATTCTTGTGCTGGAGGTTATGAATGTCAGGTCAATCCACGGCGTCGGCCGAGATGCAGTTCTTCAGTCTCGTCGTTCGCAGCGGCAGCCTGGCGGCCGCTGCGCGCGAACTCGGCGTCACGGCCCCGGTCGTGTCCCGACGGCTGGGCCAGCTCGAGGCGCGGCTCGGCGTCACCCTGCTCAACCGGACCACGCGCAGGATCGGGCTCACGACCGAAGGCGAGCTCTACCTGACGAGCGCGCGCCGCATCCTCGCCGACATCGACGACGTCGAGCGCGAGCTGACGCGTTCGACCACCAAGCCGACCGGCCTGCTGCGAATCAATGCGACGCTCGGGTTCGGACGCAACCAGATCGCGCCGCTGGTGTCCAGGTTCTGCAAGGCGCATCCCCAGGTGCAGGCGCAGCTGCAGCTGTCGGTCAACGCGCCGCCTCTCACCGATGATTCGTTCGACGTCTGCATTCGTTTCGGCGAGCCACCGGATGCGCGGGTCGTGGCGCGGCTGCTGGCGCCGAACCGAAGACTGCTGTGCGCATCGCCGTCCTATCTGGCGCGGCGTGGGACGCCGAAGTCGCCGCGCGAGCTGGCGACTCACGATTGCATCAGCATCCGCCATGGCGAGGACGCCTACGGCGTCTGGCGGCTGCGTTCCGGTCGCCGCGAAGAGATCGTGAAGGTGCATGGCGCGATGAGCACCAACGACGGCGACATCGCGGTCAACTGGGCACTGGATGGCCACGGAATCCTGCTGCGCGCCGATTGGGACGTCGCCAAGCATCTTCGCAGCGGCCGACTGAGGCAGGTGATGGAGAACTACGAGACGCCGCCCGCGGACGTCTACGCGGTCTATCCGCATCGGCACCAGTTCGCGGGCCGCGTGCGAGCCTTCGTGGAGTTTGCCGCCGCCGCCTTTGCGCGCAGCACGCGGGCGTCAGCGTGAGGAGGGCTGCGCGGTCCGAACAATCAAACCGGCGGGCATCGTGCCGTGCCCTCGACCGCTGCCCAGCGCTAGTGACCCAGCCGCCTGGAGACTTCGACCCCGCAAGCCTTCACCGCCTGCGCCTGCGTCCCTGACCAACTGGTGTCGAAGGATCGGGAGCGGCCCATCAGCGTGATGCCGAGGACGATGTTTCCCGAGTAGTCGAAGACGGGCGCGGCAAACGAGCAGACGCCCGGCGTCGGGTTGTTGACCGAGCGGGAGACGCCGTGTTTGCGGACCTCGTTCAACATGCCTTGCAGATCATCCGTATCGATCGGCTTGGCGATGTCCGGTCCGAGGCGCCGCTCATCCTCGAGCAGTGATTCCTCGATCAGCTTGGCTGGCAGGTAGGCCGCGAACAGGCGGCCGGTGGCCGTTCCGGCCAGCGACATCACCGTGCCGGTCCGGATGTTCGTATGGAGCGGGTAGATCGCGTCGAACAGGAAGACCACGGTCGGTCCCTGGTTGCCCCAGACCGAGAGCCCGACGCTGTGCCCGGTCTCCCGCGCCAGGGCCTCGGCGAAGGGCGTGGCCTCGCGAACGGGATTGAGCATCCTGAGAGTGACCAGGCCAAGTTGCATGGCGGTCGGCCCGAGCCAGTAATAGCCGGTCGAAGCCTCCTGCGTCACCAGTCCCAGCTTCGCGAAGCTCACCAGGTAGGGATGGGCCTTCCCGGGCGCCATGTCCGCCGCCTTGGCGAGTTCCCTCAAGGGCATGGGGCGGCCCTGGGCGCCGAGCGCCAGCAGCAACTGCCCCCCAGCCTCGATGGATTGAATGCCCCGGCGCTCCTTTTCGGAACCCGATTCGTTGCCGTCGCCTTCCAGAGCTGCCATGGATGTCTCCTAACAATTTGATTTTAACGACATCGTTAGCCCAGGGTAAACCATTAGTATAGGAAAGATGCGTTAGCACGATACTAACGCCATCGGCCCCTCAAGCGTGGCCTCTATCTCAAGGAGTGATGGTCAATGAGCAAGCAGGAAACGGAGTACGACGTCCTGGTGGTGGGCACCGGCGCCTCGGGCATGTCGGCCGCGGTCACGGCCGCCTTTCAGGGGCTGAAGGTGCTGGTCGTCGACAAGGCGCCGGTGTTCGGCGGCACCACCGCCCGCTCGGGTGGATGGCTGTGGATTCCCGGCACCCGGCTCGCGAAGGAGCAGGGCATCGACGAAGCGCCAGGCGCGGCCCGCAGCTACCTGCAACACGAGGCCACCACGCATTTCGACGCCGCGCGCGTCGACGCCTTTCTAGACAACGGCCCCAAGGCCTTCGACTTCTTCACCGAGAACACCTGCGTGCAGTTCGACATGCCGCCGGTGTTTCCCGACTACCACGCCGAAGCGCCGGGCGGCCAGCCTGGCGGTCGTTCCATGGTCACCCGCCCCTTCGATGCGCGCGAGCTGGGTCCGCGTGTCGCCCAGCTGGCGCCGCCGGTGCCGGAGCTCACCGTGTTCGGGATGATGCTGGGCTCCGGCAAGGAACTCTGGCACTTCCTGCGCGCCTTCAAGTCCTTCGAATCCTTCTTCTACGTGGCCAGGCGCTTCGGCGGCCACCTGCTCGATGTCGTGCGGCATGGCCGCGGAATGACGCTGACCAACGGCAATGCGCTGGCGGGCCGGCTTGCCAAGGCCGCGATGGATCTCGATGTGCCCGTGTGGCTCGATTCGACGGTCAAGTCACTGATCGTCGAAGGCGACGCCGTGGTCGGCGCCCGGCTGGTGCGCGATGGCGCGCCGGTCGACATCCGGGTACGCCGCGGCGTCGTTCTGGCCTGCGGCGGATTCCCCTATGACGTCGAACGCCGCAAGGAGCTCTTCCCCCATGCGCCGACCGGCCACGAACACTTCACGCCTTCGCCGGCCCTCAACACGGGCGACGGCCTGCGGCTCGGCGAATCCGTCGGCGGCTGGGTCGATCCCACGATTCCGAACGCGGCCGCGTGGTGCCCGACGTCGGTGACGAAGCGCAAGGACGGCTCCGAGGGCGTCATGCCGCACTTCATCGACCGGGCCAAGCCGGGCGTCATCGCCGTCACGAAGCAAGGTCGACGCTTCACCAATGAAGCGATGTCGTATCACGACTTCATCCAGGACCTGGTGAAGGCCTGCGAAGGCACTTCGGAAGTCAGCTGCTGGGAGATCTGCGACCACAAGCATCTGCGTGAATACGGCATGGGCTGCGTGGCACCGTTCCCGCTGCCCATCGGCAGACACCTGCGCACGGGCTATCTGAAGCGTGGCAGCACGCTGCAGGAACTGGCCAGGGAAATCGGCGTGCCGTATGCGGCGCTGCAAGAAGAGGTCGAGTCGTTCAACCGGGATGCGGTCCAGGGCGTCGACACGAAGTTCGGCAAGGGCAGCACCGCCTACAACCGCTTCCAGGGCGACTCGATGGTCACGCCCAACCCTTGCATGGCGCCCATTCGCCAAGGTCCCTACTACGCGATCAAGATCGTCGTCGGCGAGATCGGCACCTTCGCCGGCTTGCTGACGGACGAATCGTGCCAGGTCCTCACCCAGGACCGGCGTCCGGTCCAGGGGCTGTACGCCGTCGGCAACGACGCTGCCAGCATCATGGGCGGCAACTATCCCGGTGCGGGCATCACGCTCGGTCCGGCCCTGACCTTCGGTTACGTCGTGGGCCAGACGCTGGCCCGCCAGGCGAACCAGCCGGCAGCGCAAGTGCTGCCCTTCTCCGCGCCCCGCGAGCGCGCCCATGCAGCCTGATCTGCAGAACCTCACCACACCAGGAAGACAAATGGAAATCTCCAGCCAGATGGCGCCCCAGGTCCTCGGCGGCCGGATCGCGCTCGTCACCGGCGCAGGGCAGGGCAATGGCAAGGCCATCGCCAAGGGCCTTGCCAAAGCCGGTGCCAAGGTGGTCGTGACCGACCTGAACGATGACAACGCCCGGGCAGTGGCGGCAGAAATCAATGCCGACGGCGGCGACGCGGTCGCCTACAAGCTGGACGTGACATCGCGCGACGCCTGCCAGGCGCTGGCACTCACGGTGGCCAGCGAAGTCGGCAACCTCGACATCCTGGTCAACAACGCCGGCATCATCATCCGCGAGGGCCTGGACAGTCCGAAGGTCGCTTCGAACCTGGAGCGCACCCTGAACGTGAACGTGATGGGCACCTTCCTTCCGACGCATGCATGGCTGGATGCGCTCAAGGAGACCCGGGGCGTGATCATCAACGTGGGGTCGATCGCGTCGAGCACCGGCATTCCCAATGTGGTGGGCTACTCCCCCTCCAAGGGCGCGGTCAAGCTCATGACGCAAGCCTTGGCGGTCGAACTTGCGAAGGACGGCATCAGGGTCAACGCCATCGCGCCGGGCGTCATCGAGACCCCCATGACTTCCTACACCCGGGAAGCGCCGGAACGCCTCGACAAGTTCATGCTGCGCACGCCCATGGGGCGCGTCGGGCAACCCGAGGAACTGGTCGGCCCCGTGGTCTTTCTCGCTTCGGGCATGGCCAGCTACGTGACGGGCGTGACGCTGCCCGTGGACGGCGGCTTCCTCGCCTCCTGATTCCCGGCATTCGTTCCTTTCCCGTTCGCAACCCCGAACTCGCCGAGTTCACAAACCCCCCAAGAGGAGACAGCCATGAGCATCCCCAACTTCTTCAAGCGCGCCGTCCTGACCGCCAGCCTTGTGGCGGCAGCTGCCGCAAGCGCCCAGGACATCAAGCTGGGCTACAACGGCGACCTGTCGGCATCGCCCTCGGCGCAAAGCGGCCAGGCCGCGGTGCTCGGCATGGAAGCCGCGATCGCCGACATCAATGCCGCGGGCGGCGTGCTCGGCAGGAAGCTGGTCCTCGTGACCCGGGACGACACCTCCGCGCCTCCGAAGTCGATCCAGAACATGAGCGAGCTGATCGACAACGAAAAGGTCTCGGCGGTCTTCGGCCCGACCAACTCCGGTAATGCCATGGCCTGGAAGCACATCGCCAACCAGAAGAAGGTGCCGGTGATCGGCAACGTTGGCTCGGGCACCGACATCACGAAGCCGATGAGCCCGGGTGCCGACAACTACATGTTCCGCGTGTCGATGGTCGATCGCGAGCAGGTCGCCGCCCTCATGGCCTATGTGAAGAAGAACACCACCCAATCGAAGGTCGTCGGCCTGATGGCCGAAACCACGGGCTACGGCCAGGGCGGCCTGAAGGACATGGAGGAGCTGGCGAAGTCGCAGGACATCAAGATCGCCGCGACCGAGCGCTTCGGTGTCGGCGATACCGACATGACCTCCCAGCTCAGCAAGATGAAGTCTGCCGGCGTCGACACCGTGGTGGTGTGGGCACAGGGCACGCCGATCGCGCAGCTGGTGCGCAGCATGGAGAAGATCAACTACTTCCCGCTGGTGCTGACCTCCTGGGCCGCGGACAACATCACCTTCTACGACGCGGCGGGCAAGACGCTGGCCGAGAAGCCGATCTTCATGCGCACGGTCAGCGAGACGCGCACGCCGGCGCAGCAGAAGCTGTTCGACCGGGTCGGTCCCAAGCTCAAGGCACCGGGCTCGTTCTCGTTCGCGCTCCATGGCTACGATTCGGTGCAGCTCTACGCGGCGGCGGCCAAGCAGGCCAACAGCGTCGATGGATCGGCGGTTCGCGTCGCCCTGGAAGACCTGAAGGCGCCGGTCCAGGGCGTTCTCAAGACCTACGACAAGCCGTTCAGCAAGACCAACCATGAAGCCTTGACCGCCAAGGACCTGGTGTGGATCCGCTGGAAGGACGGCAAGCTGATGCCCTACACCGACGCGATCGTCGGCTCGCTGGCCGGCGCCGACTTCAAGCAGTAACGCGCTTTGCGTCTCCGGGCCGCATCCCGCGGCCCGGGCAATCATCTCGGAGGCAGATATGGCAGAGGCGCTCTTGCAAGCGATTCTCAGTGGCTTGGCCGTGGGCGGTGCCTACGCGCTGGTCGCACTCGGTTTCAGCATCACTTTCACCACGACCAAGACCTTGAACTTCTCCCATGGGGAGTTCGTGTCGGCGGGTGCATTCATCGGCATGAGCGCGCTCTTCCTGGTCCTGGGGCTTCCCGTGACCTCGACCACTTTCGGCCAGGCGCTGCCCGGCGCCGGCGCCCAGTTGCTGGCGCTTCTGGCCGCACTCGGCGTGATGGGCCTTCTCGGCTGGCTGCTCTACGCCATCGGGGTGCGGCCATTTGCAGGCCGGCCCGGCATGGCCTGGGTCATGAGCACGCTGGGCTTCGGCGTCATCCTGCAAAGCATCGGACTGGCGATCTGGGGGCCGAAGCCGGTGGTGGTTCCCGGCCCGGTGGGCGACTCGGTGATCCGCCTGCTCGGCGTGGGGGTCCGCCCCCAGGAGCTGCTGACGCTGGCGGTCGCGGTGGTCATCATGATCGGCTTCGACTTCGTGATGAACCGGACGATGGTGGGCAAGGCCATGCGCGCCGTGGCGGCGAACGGCAACGTCGCCAGCCTGATGGGCATCAACACCAACGCCGTGATGATCGGCGCCTTCGTGATCAGTTCGGCGCTGGCCGGACTCTCGGGCTTCCTGCTGGCGCCGATTGCGCAAGCCTCGCTCTTCATGGGCCTGACGGTGGGCCTCAAGGGTTTCTCGGGCGCCATGATCGGCGGCTTGAGCAATCCGCGGGGCTGCGTGATCGGCGGCTTCGTCCTGGGCGTCCTCGAGTCGCTCGTGAACCTGTGGCAGGCCCAGTGGCGCGAGGTCGCGGTCTTCGCCCTCGTGATCCTGGTCCTGGCCTTCCGGCCGACCGGGCTGTTCGGCAAGAAGCTGGTGGAGAAGGTATGAAGCGCAGCCAACATCTCCTGGGCGTGGTCCTGGTCGCTGCCGCCCTGGTCGGCATCACCTCCCTCTTCGGGAACGACTACTACCTGCGCATCGTCTTCATGATGTGCGTCTACTACCTCTGCGCGGCCGGCATGAACGTGCTGGTCGGCTATGCAGGGCAGAAGTCGCTGGGCCAGGCCGGCCTGTTCGCCGCCGGTGCCTACGCGGTCGCGTTGCTGACCACGCGCACCGAGATGAACCCCTGGCTGGCGCTGGTGATCGCCGCCGTGGTCTCCGCTGTTTGCGGCGTCCTGATCGCCTTGCCGTCGCTGCGGGTGAAGGGGCCGTACCTGGCCATGGTGACGCTGGCGTTCGGCATCGTTGTCGAAAAGCTGGTGGGCGAATGGACGGATGTCTTCGGCGGCGCGCAAGGGATCTATGGCATCAGGGCCCTGACCTGGAACGGCCAGCCGCTCACATCCGAGCAGTGGGTCTGGCTGGGCATCGGCCTCTGCGCGCTGACGCATCTGCTGCTGCGCAACCTCCTGCAGGGCCGGTTCGGCCGCGCGCTGCTGTCGCTGCAGGCCGACGAGATCGCGTCGTCCTCGGTCGGCGTCCGGGTCTACCGCGCCAAGGTGATCGCCTTCGTCGTCGCGGCCGTCACTTGCGGCATCGCCGGTGCGCTGGTCGCACAGCAGAACCAGTACATCAACTCCGACTTCATCACCTTCCACCTGTCGATCTTCATCCTGCTGCTGGTGCTCTTCGGCGGCGCGGGATCGCAGTACGGGCCGCTGGTCGGCACCGTGGTGCTGACCGTCATCGACGCGGCCCTGGCACGCTGGCCTTCGGCGCAGCACTTTCTCTATGGCTTCCTGCTGCTCTTCGCCCTGTATGTGATGCCGGGCGGGGTCACGGGCCTGCTCTCGAAGTGGTTCCGAAAAGAAGGCAAGGAACCCGAAGCTCGCAACCCGGCTGCCGAACCCACGCGCATCGGTGCCGAGGGCCAGGGCGAGCTGCTGGTGGTCCAGGGCGTGACCAAGAACTTCGGGGGCGTGAAGCCGGCGCAGGACGTGTCGTTCCGGCTGCAGCGTGGCCACATCCATGCGCTGATCGGCCCGAACGGCGCCGGCAAGAGCACCATGATCAACATGCTGACCGGGCTGATCGACCCGACCGAAGGCTCGATCCAGTTCCTGGGCCAGGAAGTCTCGGGTCGGCCGGTGCACTCGATCTGCTGCATGGGCATGGGCCGGACCTTCCAGAACCTGCGGCTGTTCGCCGAGCTGTCGGTGCTGGACAACGTCATGCTGGGCCGCCACAGCCGGATGACGAACGGCTTCTTCGCATCGCTGCTCTCGCTGCCGAGCGCGAAGAAACAGGAAGCCGCCACCCGCGCCCGCGCCCTGCAGCTGCTGGACCTGGTGGGCCTCCTGCACCTGGCCCATCACGCGGCCGGCAGCCTGCCCTACGGCCTGCAGCGTCGCGTCGAGCTGGCTCGGGCGCTGGCCACCGAGCCGCAGCTGTTGCTGCTCGACGAACCGGCGGCGGGCCTCAATCCGCAGGAGACGGCCGAACTGGGCCAGCTGCTGCTGCGCATCGGCAAGTGCGGCGTGAGCATCCTGATGGTCGAGCACCACATGGACCTCGTGATGTCGATCTCGGACCACGTGATCGTGCTGGACTACGGCATCAAGATCGCCGAAGGCAAGCCGGCCGAGGTGCAAGCCAACCCGCGTGTCGTCGAGGCCTACCTCGGCGTCGACGAGCCTGAAGCGCTCGCAGCCTGAAGGGGAGAAAAGCACATGTTGAAACTCGAATCAGTCAAGGTCGCCTACGGCGCGATCCAGGCCGTCAAGGGCGTCAGCCTCGAGGTGCGCAAGGGTGAGGTGGTCACGATCATCGGTGCCAACGGCGCCGGCAAGAGCACCTTGCTGAAGAGCATCTGCGGCCTGGAGCCGGTCTCCGAGGGCCGCATCCAGTTCGATGGCAAGGACATCACACAGGTCAAGGCGCACGAGCGCGTCGGGCTCGGCATCGCGATGTCGCCGGAAGGGCGGGGCGTGTTCGCCGACCAGACCGTGCGCGAGAACCTGATGCTCGGCGCCTATTCCCGCAGGAAGGACGTCCCTGCCACGGCGGCCGCGGTCGAGCGCGAGTTCAAGCGGTTCCCGCGCCTGCGCGAGCGGCAGGATCAGTTGTCGGGAACCTTGTCGGGCGGCGAGCAGCAGATGCTCGCGATCTCGCGCGCATTGATGAGCGAGCCGCGCTTGCTGCTGCTCGACGAGCCCTCGCTCGGCCTGGCGCCGCTGATCATCAAGGACATCTTCAACGCGATTCGCCAGTTGCGCGAGGCCGGCCTGACCATCCTGCTGGTCGAGCAGATGGCCAAGCAGGCACTCGGCGTGGCCGACCGCGCCTACGTGCTCGAAACCGGGCACATCACCGCGGAGGGCACAGGTCGCGCGCTCCTCAACGACCCCAAGGTCAAGGCGGCCTACCTCGGCACGCACTGAGCCTTTCACCACATCCACCCAAGGAGCAACCCCCATGAGCCAGACCAAGAAATTCGCTTCCCAGGCCGATCTCGAAGAAAAGAAGATCAGCTTCAGCCAGATTTCCGAGCACGCCTGGGCCTACACGGCCGAGGGCGACCCGAACACCGGGATCATCATCGGCGACGACGCGGTGCTGGTGGCCGACACCCAGGCCACGCCCGCGATGGCGGCCGACGTGATCCGCCGCATCCGCGAGGTGACCGACAAGCCGATCAAGTACGTGGTGCTGACCCACTACCACGCGGTGCGGGTGCTGGGCGCGAGCGCCTACGGGGCCGAGCACATCCTGGCGAGCCAGGACACCTACGACCTGATCGTCGAGCGCGGCGAGCAGGACAAGGCCAGCGAGATCGGCCGTTTCCCGCGCCTGTTCGCGGGCGTGGAGACCGTGCCGCCCGGCATGACCTGGCCGACCATGACCTTCACCGGCAAGATGACGCTGTGGCTGGGCAAGCTCGAAGTGCAGCTGCTGCAGCTGGGCCGCGGCCACACCAAGGGCGACACGGTGGTCTGGCTGCCAGGAGAAAAGGCGCTTTTGTCAGGCGACCTGGTCGAGTTCGGCGCCACCCCCTATGCCGGCGATGCCTACTTCAAGGACTGGCCCAAGACGCTCGAGAACCTCGCTGCGCTCAAGCCCAAGGCGCTGGTGCCCGGCCGCGGCGCCGCGCTCACGACGCCTGAAGAAGTGGCCAAGGGCCTGGACGAAACACGCGCGTTCATCTCGGACATGTACGCCAATGTCCAGAAGGGCGTCGCCGCCGGCAAGGACCTGAATGCGGTCTACAAGGACACCTACGCAGCGTTGAAGCCCAAGTACGGCCACTGGGTGATCTTCGACCACTGCATGCCCTTCGACGTCACCCGCTGCTACGACGAAGCCACGAAGTACACCGAACCGCGCATCTGGACCGCCGAGCGCGACATCGAAATGTGGAAGACGCTCGAAGGCTGACCGCCGGCTTCACGCAGTTCGAACCGGAATGAGCGCCCGACCGATCGAAACGCGAACGCTGCGGCTGCTGGGGATCTGTGCATTCGCCAGCATGGCCTCGATGCGGGTGTGCGACGCCATGCTGGCGTCGCTCGCGACCGAGTTCTCGGCCACGATGGGCCAGGTCGCCCGGACCATCTCCGGCTTCGCCCTGGCCTATGGCGTGCTCCAGTTGTTCTACGGGCCGCTCGGCGATCGGTACGGAAAGCTGCGAATAATCGGCTTCGCCACCTTGGCCTGCACGATAGGAAGCGCTGCCGCGGCGATCTCGCCCACCCTGGAATGGCTGGTCGCCAGCCGCATCCTGTCCGGCGTGGCGGCAGCCGGCATCATCCCGTTGACGATGGCCTGGATCGGCGACAGCGTCGCCTACGAAGGTCGCCAGGAAGTCTTGGCCAGGCTGCTTGGCGCGACCGTGTTCGGCATGATCTGCGGCCAGTGGCTGGGCGGTCTGATCGCCGATCTGGCTGGTTGGCGCGCCGCATTCATCTTGCTGGCGGTGCTGTTCCTGGTCGGCGGAGCCATGCTCGCGAAGCGGGCCCGTGCTTGGGCCCCGCCGTTGCGGTCCGGCTCGGTGAGTGCTTGCTGCCGAATGTCGAGCGTGCTGGCCAGCCCCTGGGCGCGGGTCGTGCTGCTCGTCGCCTGCATCGAAGGGGCGCTGGCATTCAGTGCGCTGGCCTTCATCCCCTCGCACCTGCAGGCCAGATTCGGCCTCTCGATGTCCATGGCGGGCGCGATCGTCGCGCTCTACGGGATCGGCGGCCTTCTCTACAGCCGCTGTGCTTCCATGCTCGTGCAAAGGCTTGGCGAATCCGGGCTGGCGCGTACCGGCGGCGCCTGCCTGGGCATCGCGTTCGCGACGATCGCATCCGCGCGGGCGTGGCAGTGGGCACTGCCTGCATGCCTGCTCGCGGGGTTCGGCTTCTACGCATTGCACAACACGCTGCAGACCCACGCCACCCAGATGGCTCCAGCCGTCCGCGGCACCGCGGTGTCGTTGTTTTCCTGCGCCCTGTTCTTCGGGCAATCGCTCGGGGTGCTGGCGGCCGCGTGGATCGTCGACACGCGCTCGTCGAGCATGGTCTTTGCGCTTTCCGCTGCCGGACTCCCGTTGCTCGGTGCTGCGTTCGCATCCCTGGTCGGACGGCGTCAGCGCCAAGCGCGCGAGGCTTGAACATGTCAGAGCGCCGATCGAATCCCGCCGCTGTCCAGGCGACCCTGATCGGGGCGATGGCGATCTGGGGGCTGAATGTCGCGGCGGTGAAGGTCTTGACCGGGATCTTCGATCCCACCCTGGTGGCGGCGCTTCGGATGCTCGTGGCCTGCGTGGCCTTGAGCCTCATCGTGCTGTGGAAGCGCTGCGGGCTGCCGTCGCTGTCGTGGCGACAAGGCGGCGCGATCGTGATTTGCGCGATCCTGATGGTGTATTTCAATCAGATCCTTTTCGCAGAGGGCCTGCATCGATCGACGGCAACCAACGGTGCGCTCATCATGGCGTTGAGCCCGCTGGTGTCTGCGCTGCTCGCCGCGGTTGCTTTTCGCGAACGCCTGACCTGGCTGCGCATGTGCGGCGTCGGCCTCGGGTTCGCAGGCGTCGCCGCGGTCGTGCTGAGCCACCCGGGTGCCGGCCTCTCGAGCGCCGGCGTCGGAGACCTGCTGCTGGTGGCCGGGGTGGTGAGCTTCGCGGCGGGCGGTGCGATCGTTCAGCGGCTGGCCCGGAACCTCAACGCGCTGATGATCAGTTGGGCGATCTACGTGGTCGGCTCGCTGTTGCTTGCCCTGCACGCATCCCTGGAGTCGCCCGCGATGGGACTCAAGGATCTTTTTCCGGGCTGGCGTCCCTGGGCATTCATCCTGTTCTCCGGGGTCATGGCGACCGCGCTGTCCAACCTGGTCTGGAACCGCGCCATCGCGCGCATCGGCGTCGCCCGCACCGCAGTCTTTCTCTACTGGGTGCCCGTGTTCGGCGTGGTTTTCGCCGCCCTGTTGCTCGGCGAGCGATTGACCCCCTGGCACTTCTTCGGATTTCTCTCCGTGATGCTCGGCACCTACCTGGGCACGCGACAGCCGGCGGCTGCGGCGCCCCTCACCCCTTGATTCGAAAGCCCTTCATGACACCTCACGAGCCCCTGCTTTTCCGGCCGCTCCAGCTTCGAGATCTGGTGCTCAAGAACCGGGTCGTCATCTCGCCCATGTGCCAGCATGCCGCAGAGGCGGGACACGCCACGCCCTGGCACCTGGTCCACCTGGGCAAGTTCGCGCTGGGTGGCGCCGGCCTGATCCTGACCGAGAGCACCGCGGTCGACCCTCGCGGGCGCATCGGGACCGCAGACCTCGGTCTCTGGAAAGACAGCCAGATCGAACCCCTGCGGGCGGTCGTCGATTTCGCCCATGCCAACGGCAGCGCCATGGGCGTGCAGCTGGCCCATGCAGGCCGGAAGTCCGGCAGCCAGCCCTTGTGGGAAGGCGGTGCCGCGTTGTCGGAGGCGCGCCTGGCGGCCGATCCGGAACCCTGGCAGCGCCTCGGCCCCAGCGCGCTCGCGGCCGGGCCGGGCTGGTCGGCTCCGCATGCACTGGATGCCGGCGGCATCGCCGAGGTGGTGCAGAGCTTCGTCGACGCCACGCGGCGCGCGGAAGCGGCCGGCTTCGACGTCGTCGAACTGCACTTCGGCCACGGCTACCTGGTGGCGAGCTTCCTGTCGCCCAACGCCAACCATCGAGCGGACGAGTGGGGCGGCGACCTTGCGGGACGCATGCGCCTGGCGCTGGAAATCACGCGCCGCGTGCGTGCCGAATGGCCGGCGGGCAAGCCGCTTTTCTGCCGCCTGTCGGCGGTCGACGGCAGCGTGGACGGTTGGAGCCTCGACGACTCCATCGTGCTTTCGCGAGAGCTCTCGGCGTGCGGCGTCGATGTCATCGACTGCTCTTCGGGCGGACTGACCGAAGAGAGACGCGCACTGCCCGTGCCACGCGGCCTGGGCTTCCAGGTTCCCTTCTCGGAGCGGATTCGCAACGAGGCAAGGATCAGGACGCAAGCGGTGGGGATGATCGTCGACGCGAGCCAGGCGGAAGCCGTCCTCGCCGAAGGCAAGGCCGACCTGATCGCGCTCGGCCGCGAAGCCTTGTTCGATCCCTATTGGGCCCATCACGCCGCGCTGTCGCTGGGGGCGGACCCGGGCTATGCGCGCTGGCCGGTCCGGCATGGCGTCTGGCTCGCGAAGCGGGCGCCGGGCCTGGCGCGCGCGCGCCAGGCGGCGGACGCCCTCGTCAATCATGAATGAAGCAAGGAACCGAGCGATGAACGTACGGATGGGATTGATCCGCAAGAAGGCGGATTGGACGTTTGATGATTTCAACGCCTATTGGAAGGACAGGCACGGCCCGCTCGCTGCCCAGGCGCCGAATCTGCGTGCGTACTGGCAGAACCCGGTGGTCGACCGGGCGCAGCGCGGCATCGACTTCGCCCGCGGCCCCTGGGATTTCGACGGCTTTTCGCAACTCTGGTTCGACGACGCGACGCAATCGGAGCGTGCGTTCAGCGACGGCGATCTGGCGGCGGCATTGATCACGGACGAGAACCACTTTCTGGGTGGCCTGCATATCGTCACGGCGGAGCAATCGGTCGTGATTCCGTTGCCCGCGGACGCGCAGCGCGCCAGCCTGCTGAAGCGCATTTCAGTCATCCGGCGACTGCCCGGGTCGAGCGAGGACGACTTCCGCCGCGAATGGCGCGTCCATGGCGAGCTGGTGCGCAAGATGCCCGGCGTGAGCGCCTATCGGCAGAACGTCGTGACTGTCCGGGAACGCGAGAAAGGCAAGCCTTGCGACTACGACAGCCTGCCCATCGACGGCATCGTCGAACTGTGGTTCGAAGACGCGCAAACGCTGCAGGACGCATTCGCCTCAGCGGCCGGTCGAACCACCATGGCGCACGCGAAGACTTTCCTGGGCGAGATCACGGCCTTCCTGGTCGACGAGCGCCGGGTCGTCTGAAGCCGGAAGGGTCGACGTGAAGAAGCGCATGACGCTGCTGGCCAGAAGGGATGGCCTTTCGATCGGCGATTTCAGGAGCTATTGGGCCGGCCCGCACGCCGCGCTGGCGCTCGGCATGGAGGGCATCTCGAAGTACACGCACAACCGTGTCGACAAGATCCTGTGGGCATCCGGCCAGGGTGCGGCTTTCTCGATCGACGGCATCGTGGAGCTGTACTTTCGCGATGACGAGGCGATGCGCAGTGCGCAGGCCTCGACCATCGGCCGCCGCCACATCCCTGCGGACGAGCCCAATTTCCTGAAAGGCTGGACGCTGTGCATCGTCGACACCGAGGGCAGCGAGACGGGCGGGAGCGGTCGGCCGGTCAAGGTGATCGTGCCGTTCCTGCTCGGCGACGCCTCGAAGGCGCGATTCGCCGAGGCGTTCTCGCAATGTGCCAACGCGAGCGGATGGCGCTCGGCGCTGAACTGGACGGTCTCCACGGCGAGGCGAGAGCGGCTGCGGTCCGAGCCGTCGCCGCCGGACGGTTTCGCGGTTCTCTGGTTCGAGAGCGTTGCTGCGGCGCACGATGCTTTCGACGAGGGAGCGATCTGCCGCCTGTTTGCTGCCCATCTTGCGGCCAGCACGGCCTATCTCGTCGACGAGCTTTCACTTCGCTGACGTCGGCAGGAGCGAGGGGCCTCGGTTCCAGCACAATGCGCCGATGTGCAGCCACTACCAGGCCGAGAAGCGCCGCAAGCAGATCGAGAAACACTTCGGCATCCGTCTGCCGCCGGAATGGGAGCCGCCGCCGGGCGGCTTGCATATCTACCCGACGCAGATGGCGCCCTTCATCCGCCGGCCGCCCGAGCGCGAGTCGGGTGACGAGGCAGTGCCGGACTTCGAACTGGTCGAGGGCCATTTCGGCTTGCTTCCCGGTTTCGCCAAGGAGGTCAGGTATGGCCTCAACACCTACAACGCGCGCAGCGAGACCGTCCGCGAGCTGGCCAGCTTCAAGAACGCCTGGGCCAAGCCGCGGCACTGCATCGTGCCGTGCGAAGCGATCTACGAGCCGGACTGGCGCAGCGGCCAGTTCGTGCCCACGCGGTTCGCCGCCGCCAACGACGAGACGCTGGGCGTGGCCGGGCTGTGGTCACCCTGGAAGAACCCGGAATCAGGCGCCTGGGAGCTGAGCTTCACGATGCTCACGATCAATGCCGACGACCATCCGCTCTTCAACAAGATGCATCGGCCGGATCCCAAGCGCCCGCCGGAGCAGCAGGACAAGCGCATGGTCGTGATCCTGCCGGAGGCGCAGTACGGCGAGTGGCTCGACGCAACGCCGCAGCGTTCGATGGAGTTCATGATGCAGTTCCCGGCCGAGCGGCTTGCGATGACGGCAGAGCCGCTGCCGCCGAAGGAGCCCAAGGCGAAGGCGGCTCGGGCCGCCAAGGCACCGCCTGAAGAGCCGTCGCTTTTCTGATGGCTGGGAATGGGCTGCGATGCGGCCCCTTCCTTGGGGCGTCTTGCAGGGGGATGCCTAGAAGCGACGTGCAGCTCGTCGAACGACCGCGGTCGTCTTGACGGGCGGCTTTTCGCCGGGTGCCGCTGTCGCCTTCCGAGGAGCGCGCATGGCGGGCTTGCGCCGGCCCTTGAGAGACTCGATCAGGGACAGTGCTTCCTTGTCGAACTTCGCGTTGTCGTCGGGCATGGCTGCTGCCCTCCGTTTGCCAAGGTTGTCGAGATTTTCCCTAGGGAGATCCGGTCGCCCTTCCGGAGAACGAGGATCTTGGTATTTTTGACTATTGTTGAAAGGTTGAGCAAGCAACGTTGGGCCCTTTGGGTTGCCCAAGATCGCGACTTTCGCGGGCCGATACGCGGCTTCTGCGATCGGCGCGCTCCCCTGGTCTGGCGGCTGTTGATGCTTCCAGCTTCCATGTTGGCTCGCCCGGGTGCGGTTACGCTTGAACCTCCTGGTCTCCAGTTCACGCCCAGCCATGACTGCCTCCGTCCGCCCCTCCCCGCCGGTGCTGTCCCATGTCCTTGCGGTCGATGACGATCCGGCCATTCGGGAGGCGATAGGGGATTACCTGGCTCGCAACGACTTCCGTGTGACCGTCGTGCCTGACGGGCGCTCCATGCAAGCGGTGCTGAAGCGCGAGATCGTCGACCTCGTGATCCTGGACGTCAGGCTGGAAGCCGAAGACGGAATGGCCATCGCGCGACGCCTGCGCGAGAACTCCGCGATTTCCATCATCATGCTCACCGGCCAGACCGAGGAGGCGGACCGGGTGCTGGGCCTGGAGTTCGGCGCCGACGACTACGTGACCAAGCCCTTCAGTCCCCGGGAACTGCTTGCCCGCATACGCGCGGTACTCCGGCGCCGCCAGCCGGAAGTCCGGCAGGGCCGGCCGGAAGGAGTCCGCGCATACCGGTTCGACGGCTGGGAGTTGAACCTCAATACCCGCAAGCTGCGGACACGCGAGGGGGAGATCGTGCCCCTGAGCAACGGTGAGTTCAGCCTCCTGGTCGTCTTTCTCGGCGCTTCAAACCGCGTGCTGTCGCGGGATCAGTTGCTCGACCTTTCCCGCCTCCACGGAGACGACGTATACAACCGTTCAGTGAACACGCAGATCCTCCGGCTGCGGCGCAAGCTGACGAGGGATCCGCGCCAGCCGGCATACATCCGCACCGAGCGCGGTGCGGGCTATGTGTTCAGCCAGCCGGTCGAAATCGTGTATTGAGCATCCGCAGGCGCTGCCTGCCACCGCCTGCCACAACCCTGGCTCGCGAGGGCGCGCTGGCAGAACGGAAACGCTCACGAGCGCCCGCCCCTGCAAAGGAATTGGCCGGCGGGCATGAGCTTCACCTCTGCCAGCGTCTTCACCAGGAGTTCGGCTTTGCCGGCAAGGAGCTCGCGCCAGTTCGCACCCGCTCCGTCGGCGCGCACGAGTTCGACGTCCAGCCGCATGGGGGCAGTCCGCTCGATTTCGGCGAGTTCGTGGGCCAACAAGACCGCATCGCTGCCGTGGCGGATCGGGACAAGAAGGTCGAGGTCGGAACGGGCGGTGAGGTAGTCCAGGTGCGTCAGCACCCGCCAGGCCAGGCCGCCGAAGACCCGCGCCTTGACACCATGGCGCAGTCCAAGCTCCAGGAGCTTCGCGAGGGTTGGCTGCCAGTGCGGCGGCGCGTCGGCTATCGCATGTTCCAGTGCCAGGGGAGGGCGGGACGAAACGACATCGGCGGGTCGCATCACGATGTCGAAATGCAGCCGGCCCGCGGCCGGCGGCAGCGACAGACCCAGGGCGATCCCCCGCGGCTCGCCAGGCAGAGCGCGGCGCGCCACCAGCGGCCAGCCCCGATCCACCCATCCGTCCGCGAGCAACTCCAGGGAGAGCTCGGCGCGCGCCTCCACCAGCGAACGCCAGGCGGAACTTGACACAAAGACCAGGTCATGGCGATGCAGCGTCAACTCGGGGGCGTTCGATTGAGGGTTCACGAGTGATCCGTTTCTTCCATGCCTCGAATGCACTCTAGCCAGGCGTTGGACCCGATTCACGAAAGCGAAGTCACACGTGCAACCCGGTGCGCCGGGCGGATCAGGGACGCGCAGCGCTAGTAGAGCGTCTCGACCACCGGCACGAAGATGTACCCGGCCCCGCGCTCGGTGACGATCAATTGGGGCCGTGTCGGATCCGATTCGATCTTGCGCCGCAGGCGCAGAATCTGGACATCCACCGTGCGGTCGTAAATCCCGACGTCGTGCAGCCGGGACAGGCTGATCAACTGGGCGCGCGAGAGGACGCGCTGCGCCGAACTGCAAAGCCCCGCCAGCAGGCTGAATTCGAGGTTGGCCAGCTCGATCTTGCGGCCGTCGGGACTGGAGAGCTTGCGGGTACGCATGTTGAGCTCCCAGCCTGAGAAGCGGTAGGCGCGGAGCTCGTCGTCGCGGCCCACGCGGTCCGGCGGCTTGCGGTAGCGGCGCAGCACGGAGTGGATCCGCGCCAGCAGTTCGCCTGGGTGGAACGGCTTGGTGACGTAGTCGTCCGCGCCCAGTTCCAGGCCCATCACGCGGTCGGCTTCCTCGCCGATGCCGGTGACGAACATCACCGGCACGGCTGTGCGGGAGCGCAGCGCCTGCACCAGCATCATTCCGTTTTCGCCGGGCATGCGCACGTCCAGGAGCACCAGGTCGGCCGCCTCGCGATCGACGGTTTCGAGCAGCGCGTGTCCGTTGGCCAGCGTCGTGACCCGCATGCCGTTGCGAGTCAGATATTCCTGCAGCGCAACCCGGATGTTCAGGTCGTCGTCGACCACCAGGACATGCGGCGGATGAATCGGACGCGGCAGGTCATTGAACATTGAGGTCATGGCCATGATGCTTCTCTGTGGCTTGGTGAGCTCGCACTATGCGTCGCCTGGACGCCATTCGTGTTGCGCGCCGGAATCGCCGGGTTGCAGCTGTGACCCCGGTGACGCAGGGCGGGGGCAGGGAGGGGCCAGCTCACTGGCGGCCGGCATCGACGCTGGTTGCCGCGCTCCTGAGCTGCCCTCAAGCGTCGGCTCCGCGGGCCCACGCCAGCTGGGCCAGCACGAGGCGTAGCTCGGGCAGCCTCGGCGGCTTGCTGAGGACCCGGTCCACGCTGGACGGGATGTCGCTGTCGGCGATCAGCCGCTGGCCCCAGCCTGTCAGCATGATCACCGGCGTGGAGGGGCTCAGCTGCTTGACGGCCCCCGCGACTTGGCGGCCATCCGTGTGCGGCATGCCCAGGTCGGTGATCACCAGGTCGAACGCATCCGGGGTCGCGTGCGCCTGCCGGAAGGCGTCGATGCCTTCCCGGCCGCCGCCGCGGGAAATGACATGGTGGCCATCGCCCGCGAGCACGTCGTGCAGAGACGTGAGGACGATCGGATCGTCGTCGACGATCAGGATGCGCAGACGGGGGGCCCGAGCGGGCGCCGCCGCCCCGGGGGCGCCGAGCGCCGCGGGCGACTCCGTCGGCATGGGGAAGCTCAGGCGCACGGTCGTGCCGCGCCCGGGCGTGCTGGCGATCTGCAGGTCGGCTCCGTGCCGTTGGGCGAAGCCGTAGACCATGGCAAGGCCGAGTCCGGTGCCGCGCTGGCCCTTGGTCGTGAAGAAAGGTTCGCGGCAGCGGCGCAAGGTGTCTTCGTCCATGCCGAGGCCGGTGTCGCCCACCTCGAGATGGACCAGGGTCGTCGCCGGCCCCTTCGCTGAAGCCGCAGTGAACTCGCTGAAGGTGCGCAGGGTCAGCTCCCCGCCTTCCGGCATGGCATCCACCGCATTGAAGATCAGGTTGGTGAGCGCTTCCCGAACCTCGCTCTCGATGCCACGGATGTCGGGCAATCCTTCCTCAAACACCCGGTCCAGGCGGATGACGATACCGTTGCGCTGCGGCATATCGCTCCAGCGCGCGCGGGTCATCTCAGCCACCTGGTCGGCCAGCAGGTTCAGCCGCAGCCGCGCCACGCTCAGCTGCGGCTCGCGTTGCTGGTAGAACTCGCGCAGGCGCGCCACAGTCGCCGCCACGTCGTCGATCGAGCGGGCGATGGTCCGCAGATGGCCGCGCCCTTTCGCGCTGAGGCCTGTCTCGTCCTCGATCAAGGTCTCGACGTACAGCAGCACGGGCGAGATCGCGTTGTTGATGTCGTGTGCGATGCCGCTCGCCATCTCGCCGAGCGCGCGCAGGCGCTCCTGCTGCATGACGGCCTGCTGGGTTTGGCGCAGCTCGTCGTAGGCGAGCTGCAGCGCGCCATACAGGCGGGCCTGCTGGACGGCGAGCCCGACATGGGCGCTGAGCTGGCGCAAGAACTCGCATTCGCCGCTGCTCACGGAACGGGCACGCCGGCGGGCGGTAACCAGCAGGCCGAACACGCGGCTCTCCGAGCGCAGCGGCGCCATCACCAGCGAACGGAGCCCGACGGCCGCCAAGCGCGCCGGAAACGCGAACGGGCTGTCCGAGATGTCGGGCTCGTGGACCAGCTCGCCCTGGAGGCAGCGGGACAGCCCATTGGCGTCGATGTCGATCGTCGAGTGGCCGGAGAGTCCCAGTTCGGCAGCCAGGCCTTCGCTGTCCGGGCCGATGCACGCGACCCGCAGGATGGACGCGGCGGGGTCATGCTCGCACACGCAGCAGAAATCCATCGGCAGCCGGGCCTCGACGCTTGCCAGCACGACCTGGTAGATACTCTGCATCTCCTGGCGTTGCCCCACCGCCGACGTGATCTGGTCGAGGAGGTTCAGCCGCTCCAGCTGCGCATGCAGTCGTGCCTGCGCGCGGTTGCGCTCGGTGACGTCGAAGAAGGAGAACAGCATCTCCTCGTCGATCCGGATGCGGGAGATCACCAGGTCGCGCGGGGTTCCATCCTTGCACATGACCCGCCGTTCAAACGGGACGTCAGCTCCCAGGTTGCCGGCGATGGTGGCGGCGCGCCATTCGCTTTGCAGCGCTGCCTGCTCTCTGTCCGGATAGGCCAGGGGCCACCAGGCGTCCATCGTCGGTACGTCCGCCTTCGTGTAGCCGAGCACTTCGATGAATCTCGCGTTCAGGCTTGTCACGGTCCCGTCCTCGCCGACCAGCGCCAAGGGCATGGGCGCTTCGTCGAACAGCCGTCGAAAGCGGGCCTCGCTGATCCGCAACGTGGCCTCCGTCGCGGCACGCTGCCTTGCCGCCTCGTCCAGCAGGCGTCGGACTTGCGCGAACTCGGCCATGTCGCGGGACGAGGCTTCCAGGTGCAGCGTCTGCCCGATCGAGGTGATGAGCGGACCGATGCGACGGCTGGCGCGCTTGCCGCCGAGGAAACCGGCAAGCGTCGCGCCGGCAATGGCGACCAGGAGCACGGCGGCCGCACCCAGCAGGGACTCGCGGTCATCGCCGCTGGGAATCTCGATCGCGACGGACCACAGCGACAGTGCGGACTGCGCGACGAATTGCTCACTGTCGCTATCGCCGGCGGCCATGTCCCCCCGATGCCCCGACGAGCGCGCGATCAGGTTGCCCTGCCCGTCGCGCAGGGCGGCTGTCCAACCGGGCGGCAGTGCCACCTTGTCGAGCTCGCTGCGAAAGCGTGCCGACTCGAAAGTCGTGATCAGGAGAAAGTTCGTTCCCGCTGGACGAAGCACCGGCACGGTGATGGCAACCAGGGGCTGGTTGATCACCGGGCCCTGGAAGATGTCGCCCACGGCCGGTCGACCGGTCTCGAGTGCCAGCGGCGCCGACTTGCGCCCTTTGGGCTGAGGCAGTGGCGGCAAGGTCGTGCCGAACGGCACGCGGGTATTCCAGAGCATTGCCATGCTGCGGTCGCCGAAGATCACTTGGCAGTCGAAGATCTGGCGGAAGCGTTGCGCTTCGGCATAGAGCTCCCTCCAGCGCGTGGGGTCGTCGACCAGGGGCGATGTTCCCAGGAACTGCAGCGCGATGATGCGGGCGTTGAGCTCGCTGTCGACCAGCCCCATGATCGTCTGGGACAGCTTTGTCGCCTCGGCGTCGCGCTCCGAACGAAGATCGCGCACGCGATCGACGGCCAGGTAGGCGGCGAGCAGGATGAGCGGCCCCATGCAGAGCCAGATCAGGCCAGTGATGTACGAGCGCAGGGAGACCGTCGTGGCCTCGTCCGCGCGGACGGCCGGCGCCGGCGTCGAGGCGGCGGCGTCATTCATCGCACGAGCGCGCGTGCCTGCATCTTCCGCGGTGCGATCCCCGGATGGCCACGGGGCAATTCGCGCGGGCCACAGTTGAAACCTGGCCGGCCGCCGCGCCCGCCGTCAATGCACGGTCTCGACCGGCACGCCGAACACGTAGCCGGCGCCGCGTTCGGTGAGGATGTACTTGTGCTCCTGGCTATCGTCTTCCAGCTTGCGGCGCAGCCGCATGATCTGCGTGTTGACCGACCGGTTGAAGACGTCGTCGCCATGCAGCCGGGAGAGGTCCAGCAACTGGTCCCGCCTGAGCGTCCGATGCGGGGCCCCGAGCAGCACGACCAGGAGGCTGAATTCCCCGTTGCTCAGGGATACGGTTTCACCGGCCCGGTTCTTCAGGCGCCGCGTGTTGAGGTTGAGCTCCCAACCGTCGAAGCGGTAGGCGCGGATTCCTTCCGGTCGGCCCTGCTGGAGTTCCGGCTGGCGGCGGCGCAGCACCGCGCGAATCCGCGCCAGCAACTCGCGCGGGCCGAATGGCTTGGTCAGGTAGTCGTCGGCGCCCATCTCCAGGCCCATGACCCGATCGGCCACATCGTCGCGAGCCGTGAGCATGACGATGGGAATCGCCGACTCGTCGCGCAACCGGCGCGCGAGGGCCAATCCGTCTTCCGTTTGCAGCTTTACGTCCAGCACCACGAGGTCGACGACCTCGCGGGCGAGGATCTCCCGCATCTCCCCCCCGTCGGCAACGGTCGTGACGCGCAGATCATGCCCGCGCAGGTAGTCGCCAACGGCTTCGCGAATCGACGGGTCGTCGTCGACTGCCAGCACGTGCGGCAATGCCGCTGGGGATTCACTGGGCAGAAAGTTCATGGTGCTTCCGGGGGCCTGCTCGATCCTTCAAGTTTGACTTTGAAGTCGAGGCAGGCGAAGACAGCCCAGGTCACAGGTGTGACTTAACATGCCGGGGCGAGGAAAAGTCTGTGACCAAGTCCCGAAAAACCGATGTCGAACTCAGCATTCACCAGACCTGCGAAGCCTGGCGGCTCATGTGCCGCGACGCGCCCGGGCGACGGGTCAGCCGCACCGCCGGCGTCGACTACATTTTCAGCGGCCTGCCGGTCGCCTTCTTCAACCTCGTGGTGCTGACGCAGCCGTCGATTTCGGCGGCGGCATTGCGATCGTTCGGCGAGGAAGTGCGAGCCTGGACCGTGGACATCACCGACCCGTGGTCCTTCATGGTCACGAACGAGGCGCTCGAGCCGGGCGTCGATGCCGCCGCGATTCTCGGCGAGTGCGGGCTGGTGCCGGCGTTTCCGCTCACCGGCATGGTCGCCACGGAGGTGGCACCGCTCGCCGCCGCCCCGGCGGGTCTGCGCCTCACCGTGCCCGCGGACGACCCCGGGTGCGCGTCGGTGGTGGACATCAATTCGGCGGCGCACGAGATGGATTTCGGTCCGGCCAAGGCGATGCTGGGCCGGCAGGCGTTCTGGAACGATCAGTTCCCGGTGCTGGGGACGGTGGACGGGACGCCGGCGAGCAGCACGGCGGTGCTGGCCGTGGACGGCTGCCGCTACGTCGCACTGGTTGCGACGCGGCCGGCCTACCGGCGCCGGGGCTACGCCGAGGCGGTGATGCGCCAGGCTCTCGAGAACGCCGCCGCGGCGATGGGGCCACTCCCGAGCGTCCTGCACGCCACTGAAGCGGGCCGCCCGATCTACGAGCGCATGGGCTACACGGCGATCGCGTCGCACACGCTGTTCATGGACGCCATGTTGCTCGCCGGTCACTGAACGCGGCCCGCTTGAAGAGCTCGAGTTGATCCTGACGACACTTGATTTTTCATTCGTGTTTCAATTCACGCGTCGAGAGTCACGTCTGATATGGAAAGCTTATGGCATCGTCTTCCTCCGTCCGCCCGGCAGGCGATCTGGCGCTGATCAAGCGCCTCCAACTCGAGCTCGCGGGCGAGCGGGCGTTTCAGGCGCTTGTTGATCTCGCCGGTGACAGGCTGCGCGAACTGCTGTCGGCCGACTTGGTCGGCATCGCGTTGCTGGAGTCGGACCGGCTGCTGTTGAGCGCCCCTTATCTGGTCGAGCACGGGCAACGGTCCTGTCCGGCCCCTTGGACTCCGACGGGCCTGGGCGCGCAAGTTTTGCGTACCGGCAAGGCGCTGGGTGCTGGCACGCACGCCGGGGCGCTGCCGGCGGGCGCGGGACCGCAGCCCGGGTCCATACTGTGCGCGCCCGTCGTTTCCGGGATGGAAACCATCGGGTTCGTCGCGGTCGCGCGCATGCCTGCGCGGGCCTTTCGCCCCCACGATCTGCGGCTCGTGAAGGCCGTCGCCGCCAGCTTGGGCGTTGCACTCGACAAAGCCCGGCCGGCCGGAGACGCACGGGAGTACCGCAAGGGAACCGGGCAGCGCGACGCCGAGCTCGAACTCATCGCGGGCATGCAGCAGGGACTGGACGCGAACCTCAGCCTGGACGCGATCGTCGAGTTGGTCGGAGCGAAGCTGACCGAGGCGTTCGATGCAAACGGAGTGGCCGTCGCCTGGTTCGACGAGGAGAGCATGCAGGTCACGCCGGTCTACGTGTGCGAAAACGGGATCCGGATGCCCGCCATCGCGCCCTTCACGGCACAGCCGACCGAAGCCAACGTGCGCATGTTGCGCGAGCGCGCACCTGTCGTCGTTAACCGGGTCGACCCCGGCAAGCAGGGCGCCGTGCCCGGCACGAAGCTGCCGCGCTCGTACATGCGCACGCCGGTGCTGGCCGGCGAGCGGGTGATCGGCCTTGTCACCATCGACAACTTCGAGCGGGCCGATGCTTTCGGCGACACCGACGTGCGTCTCCTGCGCGTGGTCGCCGGTGTGATGGGCGTCGCGCTGCAGACCGCGCGCCTGCGGGACGAGACCGATCGCTTGCAGGAGATGGTGCGGCGCCGGAGCGCAGAACTGGCCCTGGTGAGCAAGATCCAGCAAGCGATGGCGAAGGAGCCGGAAATCGAAGCCATCACCCGCTTCGTCGGCGACAGCTTGTGGGAAGGGCTGGGCGTGCCCTTGTTGCACATCTGGTGGTGGAATCAAGATCAAGATCAAGATCAAGATCTGGACCAGATTCGCCTGGCCTATTGGAACTTCGGCGGGGAGTACGGGAATCCGGGAATGGGGTACCCGGTGTCCGACATGGGGCCGTGTGCGCCCATGGTGCTGGTGGAGCAAAAGTCGTTCGTAGCCAGCAACTGGGCGGAGCACGAAGCGCTCGGCCTCACGTGCATGCCCGGCACCGTGCGCAGTCGCACGGTTGCCGCGGCGCCGATCGTCGGCCTGCAGCGTGTCCTGGGTCTAGTGATCGCTGAAGACGACGAGCGCGAATATGCCATCGACGCATCGGCCCTGCGCACGATGGAGATCGTGGGCGCCCTGCTGGGTGGCGCACTGGAGAGCGCGCGGCTGCGGGACCCAGGGTGGCGTCCGACTAGCTCGCCCGGCTCCTCGGCCACGGCCTTCTAGTCGGCGCCCGGCGCACTCGGTCCCGCCGGCAGCGCGATCAGGAACGTCGTGCCCGGCCCCTGGTTGGCTTCAGCCCACAGCCGGCCGCCATGTTTCTCGATGATGGAGCGGCTCACCGACAAGCCGATGCCCATGCCCGAGTTCTTCGTCGTGTAGAAGGCCTCGAAGATCTTTTCGAAGGATTCCGGGGCGACCCCGGTCCCCGCATCCTGGACGCTCAGGGAGACGAAACTGTCATCTTGCCGCTCTGTCGCGATGGTCAGCCGGCGTGGCCGGTCGTGCACGCCTTCCATGGCCTGCGCGGCGTTGCGCACCAGGTTCAGGATCACCTGCTGGAACTGCACCCTGTCGCCTCTGACGGGGCTCAAATCGTACGAGAACAGGGTCTGCACGATCGCTCCGGTGCGCTGGAGCTCGCCGCGCGACAGCGCGACCACTTCCCGCGCAGCGTCGTTCAGGTCCACCAGTTCGGTGCAGGAGTCCTTCTTCTTCGTGAACAGCGCACGCAAGCGCAGCAGCACTTCGGCCGCCCGGGTCCCGTCCCGCAGCGTACGCCTTGCCGTCTCGCGCGCCCCCTTGACGTCTGGAGGAGTTGCATCGAGCATCTCCAGCCCCATGGTGGCATTGGTAATGACGCTGGTCAGCGGCTGGTTGACTTCGTGCGCAATGGAGGCCGACAACTCGGCGATCGCCGCCGTCTGCGTGGCGACGTCCAGCCGGTGCCTGGCGGCCCGCAACGCGTCTTCCATCACCCGGCTGTCATGAATATCGATGCCTACGGCATACCAGCCGGTGATTTTTCCGGATTCGTCCCGCATCGGGTCCACCCGCTCGTGGATCCACCGGTAGGTACCGTCGGCGCGGCGCAGGCGGTGCGTGCTCTCCAGGGGCTCGCCGGTCTCAAGCGAGCGGAGGCGTTTTCTGAGCCAGGTGTCCCAGTCTTCTGGGTGGACCGAGGCGATTCGAAGACGATGTCGGCGGAAGCTGTCGGTGCTGGCGCTGAGCCCGGCTTCAATAGGTGGGGTATTGACGTAATCGAGTAGGCGCTGGTTGACGTAGTCAAGCTGTCCGTCGGGTGTCCAGCGCGCGACCAGCGCCGGGATCATTTCCACCAGCAGGCGAAAACCCTGCTCGCTGCGACGCAGCGCCTCTTCTACCTTGCGCTGGTCGTCGACGTCGCTGAGCAAGCCGTACCAGCGCACGATCGCGCCGCTGTCGTCCCGGTACGGCGCGACCCGCACATGAAGCCACCGGTACGTCCCGTCGGCGCGCTTCAGGCGGTGTTCCAGCTCCATGGTCTCGCCCGTCCGCACGGACCGAAGCCACTCGGCATTGACCCAATCCTGCTCGTCGGAATGGAGCTGCGAGACGAAGCCGAGGCCGCGCAGGACGCTCGGCGGGGCACTCGGCCGTGTCACGCCCCAACTGCTGGTGTAGATGTTTTCGCCATTCGCGTTGGCGATCGTGATCGAGGCGGGAATCCGGTCGATCAGATCTTGCTCACTCTGCGCCGCCGCATCCCCGGAACGCTTGATGTCGTCGATGTCGGTGGCGATTCCGAACCACTTCACGATCTTCCCCGACCGGTCGACCCGGGGGGAAGCGCGAAACTGGAACCACCGGAACGCGCCGTCGAACCTGCGAACCCGGGCCTGCGTATCGCAAGCCGTCCCGGCTTCGATCGCGGCGTTCAGGCGTCCTAACAGGCTGGGCCGGTCGGCGGGATGGATCGTCGCTTCCCACCCGGCGCCGAGGTCGGCGTCGGCAGGCAACCCCGTGTATTCCGCCCAATGCCGGTTTTGGAAGTCGACACGGCCATCGGAACCGGCCGTCCAGACCAGCGCCGGCAGGCCGTGTACCAGTTCACTGAGGTCGGCATCCGTCCCGCCGGCGGATCCTGCCCGCGCCCTTGCCCTCGTACGAACGGGTGCGACCAACAGCCAAGCTCCTTCGCATTTGAGACCATTCTGGTCATCGGCTCCTCGAATTGTAGAGTGACTGCCGGGGCCGCGCCGGCCGTTTCATTTGCCGCCGGATGCCGCTGGATGCCGCAAGTCGCGGCAAGTTACAGATGTGATGCATGCGGCCCAGGGTGCAACGGAGTTGACGCCGGCAGTTGTAATCCTTGCGCATGCCAAGCCATCAACGAGGATTACCATGAGCGACGACCAAGAGATTGCCGTCTTTGGCCCTTATCGTCTCAGCGCATCGTCGAGGTTCTTGCAGCGTGGAGAGGAACCAGTCGCTCTGGGAGGCCGGGCGATGGACCTTCTCATCGCACTCGTGGAACGTGTGGGCGAAGTGGTCTCGCGGCGTGAACTCATGCGACGCGCGTGGCCTGACCTTGTCGTGGAGGAGGCGAATCTCAGAGTCCACATCGGAAGCTTGCGCAAGGCACTGGGTGAGGGCGAAAGCGGCGACCGATACGTTGCGAACGTGGCTGGTCGCGGTTACTGCTTCGTCATGCCGGTCCGCCGTCTGAGCAGCGCAGTGGATTCGCTCTCTGCGGCGTCTGTCGTGCCGCCATCTCCACCGAACGGCCTGCCGAACCGACTTGCCCGGATGGTAGGCCGTGATGGCGTGGTGGAAATGTTGTCGAGCCTGCTTCAGGCGCGCCGATTCGTGAGCCTCGTCGGCGTTGGGGGCGTAGGCAAGACGACGGTCGCGGTGTCCGTTGCCCACGAGATGCTCAGCCGCTTCGATGGCGGCGTGTACTTCGTTGACCTGAGCGTGATCGATGACGCTTCGCTTGTTGCTGATGCGGTTTGCGCTGCTGTCGGCGCGACTGCAGGTTTGCAGGATCCGATGCTCAGCCTCCGCGCGCGCCTCGGCGGTAGAAAGTCCCTCCTTGCCTTGGACAATTGCGAGCGTCACATCGATTCGATCGCATTGCTGGTGGAGCACCTGCATGCCGCACTTCCGGGACTGCACATCCTTGTCACAAGCCGAGAATCCCTTCGGATCGAGGGCGAGCACGTTTACCTGCTGCCTCCGCTTGAAACGCCGCCTCTCGGGCCGGGGCTCACAGCCGAGCTCGCTCTTGAGTCACCCGCCGTGCAGCTGTTCATCGACAGAGCCGAGGCCGGAGGTTTTCACGCTGGCTTGCTGGATCAAGATGCACCGACCGTCGCTTGGTTGTGTGACAGGCTCGACGGCATTCCATTGGCGCTTGAATTGGCAGGCGGTTGCGTTGGAACGTACGGTGTTCAAGGAACCGCAAGTCTTCTGGACAATCGGTTCAAGCTTCTGTGGCGCGGTCGCCGAAGCGCGCCTTTACGGCATCAAACATTGCACGCCATGGTGGACTGGAGCTACAACCTTCTGACGTCATTGGAGCGCCGAGTATTCACGAGGCTTTCGGTCTTTGCGGGACATTTCACACTTGAAGACGCACAAGCGGTAGTTTGCGATGACGCTACGTCTTCTTCGGCCGTGGCCAGCACCATCGCGAGCTTGGTCGACAAATCTCTGGTCTCCATTCTGGTTTCTACAGATACAGTCGTCTTCCGCCTGCTCGAGACGACCCGCGTCCACGCTGCAGGAAAGTTGCTGGATAGCGGTGAGCTGAGTCTCGTTGCGCGCCGCTACACCGTTCATGGTTCGCGAGCAGGCACATCGCTCTCGGCGGCTACCGCAAAGCAGCGAATTCGAGATGACTTCGAAACTCCTGCATCCATGCAAAGGCATGATGCGTTTGCACTGGCGCGCGGAATCAAGCTGATTGCGGTAAATGCCGTCGATGCAGAGACCAGGAAGACTTGCGCTGCGCGAAATCGCACCGCGCCGACGATGCGCGACCTGCATGTGAGCTAGGGAAACGCTGATCCATGAGCCGCACACGCTGAGATCGGTGCCGACGACTCCGACGCGCCTTACGGCAGTAGAAGGCCCCTTGTCGCGAGCTCTTCTTTCTTCCGGGATCGATGACTCCATCTGAAATCTCTGGCGGGTGGCCTGAAACGAAATCGAAATGGCGAGCGGGGAACATTGGCGCAGAGAGACCGGTCCCCTGGTCTCCCGCCGAGCCGCCGGCGTAACACTCGGAGTTTCATCATGAAGAAGATCCTTGCCGCCCTCTCCGCCGCAGCCTTGGCCGCCTGCGCGCCCATCGGGCCCAGCATGTTGGGTCATCGCGACGAGCCCAATCAGGCCAGTCGCACCATCGTCATCACGCCTGCAACAAAGTACGTCAATGTTGCTGACGGCGAGGTAGTGACCTTCCGCTCGAACGACACGGCATTCACTTGGTACATCGACGGACCGCAAGGGCTCTACTCGTTTCAGCTGAACACCATTGCGCCAAGCGGAACGCTCGACCACGCAGTGACGGTCTACGTTGCGCCCAATCCCTTGTATGAATAGCCCAAAGCCATACGCTCGTCCCGGCGTGAACGGTTCAGCGTTTTTCTGGGGGACACGCGAAGCCGCTAAGCTTGGGCTCCATGAAATCCCCGTCGCCTGCCCATCCGAAGTCTCAATCCGCGCCGATAGCGCGTTCCGGCGCGACGCCCGGGGCGGGGAAGCAGGCTGGGCAGGGGCAAGAAGGTGGTGCCCCGATCTCGGCCGTGCTGGCGCGCATCGAGAGCATGTGGAGTTCGCTCGGTCCCGTCGGCCAGCGGATCGCAGCCTTCATCGTGCAGAACCCGAAGGAGGTGGTGCACATGTCGGTCAGTGAAGTGGCCGAGCGAACGGGCTCGAGCGAAGGCAGCATCGTCGGCCTGTGCAAGAACCTTGGCGCCACCGGGTTCCAGCAGATCAAGATCGCCCTCGCGCAGGAACTGGTGCGCCCCGTGCAGCTTATCCACGAGGACCTGGAGCCCAGCGACTCGGTCGAGACCACGGTGCGCAAGATCTTCCACAGCAACGTGCAGACGCTGCACGACACCCAGGGAGCGCTCGACGTCAAGGCGATGGAGCAGGCAGTGCGTCTTCTGCGCCAGGCGAAGCGGATCGAGATCTACGGCATCGGCAGCGCGGCCACGATCGCGGAGGATGCGCACTACCGCATGCTGCGCATCGGACTCAATGCCAAGGTGGTGGTGGATTCGCATGTGCAGGCGATCAGCGCTTCGCTGGTCGGCCCGGAGGTCGCGGTGCTCACGGTCTCGCATTCGGGCAGCACGCACGAGACCGTGCTGGCCACCCGGCTGGCCAAGGAGGCTGGCGCGTCCACTATTTGCATCACGAATTTCGGCAAGTCGCCGATACAGGCCTTCTGCGATGTGCTGCTGTTCACCATGGCGCGCGAGACCAGCTTTCGCACGGAGGCCATGACCAGCCGGCTCGCGCAACTCGCGATCATCGATGCGCTGATCGCGTGCCTCGCGCTCAGCGACTACGAGACCTCGGTCAGCACGCTGCGCAAGACCTTCGACGTGCTCTCGCTCAAGCGGTACTGAGTCGGGCGCGGTAGCGACCGGTCGAGCCGCGCGAGCAGTTCGGGCAGTGTGGCTGCGTCAGCCTCAGGCCTCGGACCCACGAGCAGCGCGCGAAGGCCGAAGGCGGTGGCGCCCCGCAGGTCGGTGGCAGGGTTGTCGCCGATCACCAAGGTGTTGGCGCGCGTCGCCGTGCGGCCGAGCCGGCGCATGCCCTCCTCGAAAAGCCGCGGCCCGGGCTTGCCGATCACCGCCAGCGGCGCCGTGCCGCTCGCCGCCACCAAAGCTGCCAGCAGGGCCCCTGTTTCGGGCACAAGGCTGCCGTCCGGGCCCGGATGGTTGTCGTCGCCGTTCGTGGCAATCAGGCGCGCACCGCACCGCAGCTCGTTGGCCATGAGCGCGAGCCGCGCGCGGTTGAAGTGCGGGTCCAGAGCGAGAACGACCAGGTCGGCATCGGCGCGCACCAGCGCGCAGCCTTGGTCGAGCGCATGGCGCCGCAGCGCCGCGCTGCCGGCCAGCAGGATGCGAGCATCGGTATGCGCGTGGCGCAGATGCGCGATCGTGACCTCGCCGGCAAGAACCAACTGCGCGGCTTCGACGTCGAGGCCCATGCGCGCGAGCCGGCGCGTCACGCCTTGGGCGGTGTGCGTGGAGTTGTTCGAAACGATCACGCAACGCCCGCGATAGCGCGCGAGCAGTTCGGCGGCGCCGGGCAGCGCCTCGTCTTCGCGGATCAGCGTGCCATCGAGATCGAGGATCAGGTGCTGCGGGATCGGGTCCACATCGAGGGCAACGGAGGCGGCATCTGCAGCGACGACATTGGGACCGCATCGTTCGTCCGGGTGGCCCTGGAGGCTCGGAGGCCCGGCATCGGCCGGGGCATTGGCGGCCCTCTGGCCGGAAAGGGAGAAGTCTTCGGTGATCGTCATGGGAAAGGCGAAAAGCGCTCGGGTCCGTGGATGCGGCTGCGATTGTATTGAGCTTGTCTCAGTGTACGTAAGAAAATAAATGAGCTTGTTTCATTCTCCTGTCATGACCGCTTCCTAAAGTGCTTGCATCGGCCCGCTGCCGCGTCCGCGGTGGCGCTCGAAAAGCCCTCATTCCCTGGAAGCACCCATGAAGAAACTGCTCTCCATCGCGGCCACCACGCTCGCGATGCTGTTGTCCACCGTTATCCACCCGGCCAGGGCGCAAGGCGTTGCCGACGGCTCGCGCGAGCATCCGCTGCGCGTGCTGCTCATTCCGGCTGACGGCGGAACCGAGTCGGGCACCAAGGCCGACTACGCACCGGTGTTCAACGCGATCTCGCGCACCACCGGGCTGCAGTTCGACCTGAAGGTCGGCCAGTCCTACGGCGCCGTGGTCGAGGGGATGTGCAACCAACTCGCCGACATCGCCTTCTTCGGGCCGGTCGCCTACGTGCAGGCCCACAAGCGCGGCTGCGCCCAGTTGCTGGCCGTCGGCGTGGAGAAGGGTGAATCGATCTACTACGCGGGCATGTTCACCAAGGCCGACGCGCCTGTCGCCACCGTCAAGGAGATCAAGGGCAAGCGCATGGCCTTCGGCGACGTCAACTCCGCGTCGAGCTTCACCTTCCAGATCGCGATGCTGCTGGATGCCGGGCTCGACCCCGTGCGCGACCTTGCAGCGATCCGTTTGACCGGCAGCCACGCCAACAGCCTCGCGGCACTCACGCAAGGTCAGGTAGACGTCGCCGCGCTGTCCTTCGACTCCTACGAGAAGGCCGTGGAGCTCGGTGCGGTCGATCCGAAGACCATCAAGGTGATCGCCAAGAGCATCCCGATTCCGTACCCACCGCTCGCGCTCAACTCGAAGCTGCCCGAGCCGCTGAAGGCGCGACTCAAGGACGCGTTCGCGACCGTGCACAAGGCTCCTGGCGTCACGCCCGAGATGATCCGTGGCTACGGCGGCAAGAAGGTGGATGCCTTCGACACCCGCTTCTCCGAAGAAGAGTTCAATGTCGCGGCGGAGAAGCTCTCGCTGCTGACCGACGAACTCAAGGGCCGGATCCTCAAGAAGGCGGCTGAGCGTTGAACTCCATGCTCTCCCCTTCGATGCTGCGTTTCGACTCGGTCGCCATGCGCTACCCCGACGGCACAGCCGCTCTTGATGGCGTTTCGCTGCAGCTGCCGCGCGGCCAGTTCTGCGTGGTGCTCGGCGCGTCGGGCGCCGGCAAGTCAACCCTGCTGCGCATGGCCAATGGGCTGGTCACGCCGACCAGCGGCGCGGTGCACGTCGAGGACCGGCGCCTTTCGCCCGCCGCGCTGTCGGCGATCCGCCCGCGCATCGGCATGATCCACCAGCAGTTCAACCTCGTGCTGCGGGCGAGCGTCGCTACCAACGTGCTTAGCGGCGCACTGCCGGGCCTGCCGTGGTGGCGCGCGGTCGCGGGCCTGTTTCCCGAACCCGTACAGCGCAAGGCCTGCATGCTGGTCGCGGCCGTCGGGCTCGAGGAGCAGCACCTGCGCCGCCGCGCGAGCGAGCTCTCTGGCGGCCAGCAGCAGCGCGTGGGCATTGCGCGCGCCTTCATGCTCGACCCGCCGCTGGTGCTGGCCGACGAGCCCGTCGCCAGCCTCGATCCACAGGCCAGCCACGACGTGCTCGCGCTGCTGCGCCAGCAGGCCCGCGACCGCGGCGCCACGGTCCTGTGCAGCTTGCATCAGGTTGAACTCGCCCGCGCCTTCGCCGACCGCATCGTCGCGCTGCGGCATGGCCGGGTGGTGTTCGACGGCCCCGCGCAAGACTTCGATTCGCGCGCGGCCCATGCGGTTTACGCAGCGGGCGGCGTGCCGCGCGCGCCTGAGGCTGGGCCGGCCGCGGACGGCAAGGTGTCTGGCCGCAGCGCAACGACCCAAGCGCCCGAAGCCGTGCTGGAGGTTGCGTGATGACAGACCTCTTTGCCGGCGAGGCACCGAATTCCCGCCCGCCATCGGCCTGGCGGATCGAAAGCCGCATCGGGGCGCGCCAGATCGCAGTCGTGTTGTTGGTGTTCCTCGCGCTGTTCGTGACGGGGCAGCGCGTGGAGATCGGTCGGATGGTCTCGCTGACCAGCGAAGGCCTCCTTGCCACGCTCGGCTGGCGCGAGCATTCGCAAGTCTCGGCCGGCCTTGCGAGTCTGGGGCGCCAACTGTTTCCAGTGCAACTCTCGGAACACACCGAGGTATCGCGCATCGAGAACTTCGACCGGGACCATCTGCCCTGGCTGTCGCGACTGGAAGTCGACACGGTACACGAGCAGCGCCTCAACCCGCGCACGCTGCAGATGGAGGACCATGTCGCACAGCGCGAAGTGCTGATCGAACCGCTGGGCTATCTCTGGCACGTGGCCGCGAAGATGGTCGAGACGATCGAGATCGCGGTGTGGGCCACGCTGCTCGGCATGCTGTTGAGTTTTCCGCTGGCCTGGCTCAGTGCGCGCAACTACAGCCCCAACCGCGCCTGCTATGCCCTGGCTCGCGCCTTGGTCAGCCTGCTGCGCGCGGTGCCCGAACTGGTTAGCGCGCTCTTCCTCGTGCTCGCCTACGGCTTCGGCCCGATCGCCGGCGTGCTTGCGCTTGCGCTCCACGGCGCGGGCTTCCTCGGCAAGTTCTACGCCGAGGACATCGAGACCGCCGACGCGCGGCCGCAAGAGGCGCTGCGCGCCATCGGCGCCAGCCAGTTGCTCGTGATGCGCTACGCAGTGCTGCCGCAGGTCATGCCGCAATTCATCGGCTATACGCTGTATGTGCTGGACCGCAATGTGCGCATGGCCACCGTGGTGGGCCTGGTCGGCGCTGGGGGCATCGGCCAAGAGCTCAAGGGCCGCTACGACATGTACAACTACGCGCATGTCGGGACCATCCTGATCGCGATTTTCCTCACCGTCTTCGTGCTCGACCAGCTCTCGGCGCGATGGCGAAGACGCCATGCCTGAAGCGCCGATCCCGCCGATCCGCTAGGCGTACGCCCTTCTTCCTTCACTCGTACCTTCCGTGCCTCGCGGTGTCCCACGTCGCAGGGCGGGGTGCTGCACGCGCGTTCGGCCATCGCTCCGCACTGTCTACCCATGTTCATTTCCGCTCACCCCTCACCTACCGATCGCCTAGGAAGAATCCCCATGAAATCCGTCATTTCGCTGCGCGGCCTCGCGGCCACTCTGGTCATCGCCACCCTGGCCGCCTGTGGCGGCGGCGGTGGCGCAGGCGGAGGCTTCGCCGTGCTGCCCACCACGCCCACCGCGCCCGGCGCACAGAACCCAGCACCCACCGCGCCGCAGACGGCCGAGACCCCGGTGCTCAGCTGCGCGCCTTGATCGCGGGGCAAGTCGCCCGCGTTTCCTTGCCTTGCCTTCCTTTCTCTTCAAGCCACAGAACACCCATGACGAACTCCCTTCCCCGCCGTGAATTCCTGCGCAAATCCGCTGGCACGCTGGGTGCCGCCTCGGCACTGACAATGCTGCCGCTGTCGATCCGGCGCGCGCTCGCCGCCAATGCCGTGGTCGAGACCGGCACCATCCAGGACATCAAGCACATCGTGATCCTGATGCAGGAGAACCGTAGCTTCGACCACTACTTCGGCACCCTGCGCGGCGTGCGCGGCTTTGGGGACCGGTTCCCGATTCCGCTGGCCAGCGGCAAGTCGGTGTATTTCCAGCCCAATCCCAACGGCGGCGCTGAAATCCAGCCTTTCCGGCGCAACTCCAGGGTCAGCAACGCCCTTATCGGATCCGGCACGCCGCACAATTTTCCCGATCAGCAGGCGGCGTGGAACCAGGGAAAGATGGATCGATGGATTCAGTTCAAGAACCAGGCGACGATGGGCTACTTCCTGCGCGACGACATTCCGTTCCAGTTCGCCCTGGCCGATGCCTTCACGATCTGCGACGGCTACCACTGTTCCATCCTCACCGGCACTGACCCGAATCGCATCGTGTTCTGGTCAGGTTCCAACTTCAACCCGGAACTGCGCAAGAAGGGCATCAACAGCACGGACGCTGACTCCGAACCCGTCAACTCGCGTTGCTGGCCGAGCCCGTCCAGCTGGGTAGCGGGCAGGGCGCAGAAGGCGGACGGGACCGGTCAGGTCGACGCAGGCACGGGTGCCTACAACTACAAGTACGTCAACACCGCCTTCAAATGGGACACCTTGCCGGATGTCCTTCAAAAGGCAAGCATCAGCTGGCACATCTACCAGAACATGAACAACAACTGGACGGGCGCCATGAACGGCTGCCTGGCCTTCGAGAGTTTCCGCACCGCGCAGCCCGGCTCACCGATCTACGAGCACGGTTTGACGGGCGGCCCAGCGGCGGCTGACGGCGCTGTCAATTTCCTCGCCCAGCTCAAGCAAGACGTGATGAACGGCACCCTGCCGCAGGTCTCGTGGGTGCTGCCCACGCAGGCCCTGGCCGAGCATCCTGGCAGCAGCGAGGGCGTTGCCGGTGCCGCTGACTTCGTCTCGGATGTGCTGGACGCGCTGACCTCCAACCCAGTAGTCTGGAGCAAGACGGCGCTGTTCGTGACGTTCGACGAGAACGACGGCTTCTTTGATCATCTGGCAATGCCGGCGGTGCCGTCGTATGACGTCAATGGCAACCTGATGGGCAAGTCCACCGTGCCGCTGGACGGCGAGTATTTCGACGCCTCCGTGGGCAGCTACCTGAGCGCCAACGACACCACCAGCGGCAAGATTCGGCCATGGGGCTTGAGTTCGCGCGTGCCGATGTACGTAGTGTCGCCGTGGAGCAAGGGTGGCTGGGTCAATTCGCAGGTCTTCGACCACACCTCGGTGGGCATGTTCCTCGAGAAACGCTTCGGCATCACGGTGGACGCCATCAGCCCGTGGCATCGCGCGGTCTGCGGCGACCTCACCACCTGCTTCGACTTCGTGACCCCAAACGATCCGGTCGTCCCCAAGTTGCCCGACACAAGCAATTTCCCGGCGATCAACGCGGCGCAACGGCTTCTGTCCACGACCGCCGTGACCACCGCGCCCGCCACGCCACAGCCGCTGTACCAGGAGACCGGCACGCGCCCTTCGCGTGCGCTCCCCTATGAGCTGCACACGAGCGCGCGCACCGAGGGCAGGGGATTGCTGTCGCTGATCTTCAGCAACACCGGCAAGCAGGGCACGGTGTCCCACGTCTACGACAAGCTGCACCTCGACCTCATTCCGCGCCGCTACACGGTGGAAGCCGGCAAGCAGCTTCAGGACTACTGGAACGCCGGCGCGAGCGACAGCGGCAAGTACGACCTGTGGGTCTGCGGCACCAACGGCTATGTGCGCACCTTCAAAGGCGATGCGATCGCCTGGGACACGGCTGACTTCAAGCCGGAGGTGCAGATCTGCTATGAGCCGGCCACGGGCGCGGTTTATCTCAAGGTGCACAACGCCGGGCGCGCAGCCGGTCGCGTGACGGTGCAGGCCAACGCCTACCGCAACGACGGCCTCTGGACGCTCGAGGTCGCCGCGGGCGCGACGGGCCAGCAGCACTGGAACCTCGACGGGAGCGGTCACTGGTATGACTTCACCGTGAGCGCCGAGAACTTCGAGCGCCGCTTCGCCGGCCGCGTCGAGACCGGCAAGCCGAGCGTGAGTGACCCGGCGATGGCACTGCACCTGCAGAAGGCCTGAGCACCGACGACTCGATTCCCCCCCGGAGAACCTCTTGAACTACAACAACAAGCGCCACTGGCGCGGCGCAGCCCTGGCCGGGTTCGCGCTGGTGATCGCGGGCGCCATGGGCGGCGCCCAAGCCCAGCTCGTGTTCGACCCGACCAAGAACAACTTGGGCATCGGCACAAGCACCGCCGACAGCGGTGTCACCGGCACCGGCAACCAGGCCATCGGGTCGAACGCCGGCGACAAGGTCAGCACCAACTGGAACCTCGCGATCGGCGAGGCAGCAGGCACCAATGTCAGCGGCAACAACGCCAACGTCGCGGTCGGCTTCAACGCGGGCCAGAACGTCGTCGGGGGTTGGAACCAGGCGATCGGCCGCAGCGCCGGTCTGAACGTCACGGGCAGCTACAACAATGCCTACGGGTTCTGGGCGGGAGAGGGGGTCACGGGCTCGAACAACTCGGCTTATGGCATCAATGCGGGACGAGCTGTCGCCGGCAGCAACAACCAGGCTTTCGGCACCGGTGCGGGCAGCAACGTCAGCACCAACTGGAACCTGGCCATCGGGGAGGGCGCGGGTTCCAACGTCTCGGGCAAGAACGCCAACCAGGCGATCGGCTACTACGCGGGCACCAACGTCAACGGCGGCTGGAACCAGGCCTTCGGCCGCAGTGCCGGACAGAACGTCACGGGCGACTACAACAACGCGAACGGTTTCTGGGCCGGCACAGACGTTGCGGGGACAGGCAACGAAGCCTACGGGGGCAATGCTGGCCGCAACGTGGTCGGCAACGCCAACCAGGCTTACGGCGGTGATGCGGGCCGAGGCGTGACCGGCAGCAACAACGTATCGATGGGACAGGGCGCGGGCTCAGGAGTAGTGGGTGCGAGCAACATGGCGCTGGGCATGATGGCCGGCGCGGCGGTTGCGGGCAGCAACAACCTGGCCATCGGCTCTGCCGCCGGCGGCGGCGTGCAAGGGAGGCAGAACCAGGCGCTGGGAGACGGCGCCGGCCAGGGGGTGCGCGGCGATGCCAACATCGCGCAAGGCAGCAACGCGGGGCAAGGCGTCTTCGGCAGCCGCAACATCGCGATTGGCAGCGATGCAGGCCTCTATGTCGGCGCGAGTCAGACCGTCTCGATCGGCACCGCTGCGCGGGCCAATTCGAGCAACGCAGTCGCGCTTGGGGCAAATGCCGTGGCGTTGCACGCAGACAGCGTCGCGCTCGGCAGCGGCAGTCAGACCTCGCGCGGCGCGCAGGCCGGCTACGCGGCCGCGGGCCTCGCGGCGCCACAGGTCTCGGCCGGCGAAGTGGCCGTGGGCAATCGCCAAGTGACTGGCGTGGCCGCCGGCAGCGAAGCCACGGACGTCGCCAACGTGGGCCAGGTGCAGGGCATGGTCCAGAGCGGCGTGGGCAGCGCCAATGCGTACACCGACCAGATGTTCCAGCAGGGCGGGATCCCCGGAAAAGCCTACACCGATGCCACCGCGCACGAGTTGCGCCGCGAGATGGACCAGAACCAGCGCCGTGCCTACGGCGGCATCGCTGGCGTTGCCGCGATGGAGGCCGCTCCCTTCGTGGCCGGAAAGACCAGCTATGCGGTCGGTGTCGCCAACTTTCGCAGCGAGAGTGCGACTGGCGTCTCGATCCGTCATACCGGCAAGGACGGCCGATACAGCGTGAGCGCCGGCGTCGCGGTTTCGCCCGGCGGAGCGGTAGGCCGTGTGGCATTGACGGGGGTTTTCGATTGAGCTGAACGAGGAGCGCCGCTTCGCAGCCTTGGTCCCTCGGCTGCCAGATGCTTGCTTGCTTGCCACTCGAGTGGTTCGAGTCCCTCGGTGCCGTTGCCGACGGTGTCGGCCTTGCAGATCAAGTCTTCAGCCGCATGGCTTGCGAGAAGAGCGACTCGACGGTGGCGTCCGGCTCAGGCAGAAGGAGGGCGAGGCGGCCGGGCATGCCGGCAAGGTGCGGCGCCTGCATGTTCTTGCCCTCCACGTCGGTTTGGCGACGGGAGTACCCGGCCGCCGTGCACAAGTGACTTTATTGACATGACGTGAAGCGCAGCTGATCACGGTTGTCATTGTCGTCGGACATTGTGACAAATTGTGTCTCGCAATAGCGTCTTCGCTGCCATTGCCGCCATGGCATGAAGGCTGCACTGTTCACCGACCGAAGCTCGAGGCCATGCACCGTTCAGTCGGACTTCATGACCAGAGGCTCCCACGCCACAACGAAGTACAAGGAAATCTATCTTGGATAAGAAGAACGTCGACGTCGAACAGCTGCGGACGTCGATCGCCCTGGTGGGTGTGTTGGTCATCGTGACGGCCCTGAGCGCCTGCGGCGGTGGTTCGGGATCCGGGGCAGGCGGCGGCATAGCGCCGCTTGCCCTTGGAACCCAGCCTTCCACGTCGCCAGCCGCGGGTGTGGGAAACCCACCCATCGCGCGGCCGACGGACGGTGTTGTCGACGAGCCCAAGAACATTGGCACGGACATCGACGCGCCGAATCCAGTGCCGCCTTCGCCAACCTTGCCCCCGACGCAGCCCATGGCGGTGGACGCGAGCCTGGGCATCACGAGCTTCTATCCGCTGTACGCAGCAGGCTCACCCGTCACCGAGCAGATCCAGTACCGCGAGGCGGACGGAACGCTCGTCACGCTGATGGGGATGCGCCCCACCGAGCGGCATGCGCGCGAGCGAGGCGAAGCCTGGACCGCGCCCGACAGCGGGCCCGGCCGCTATCTCACCTTCCCGTCAGCGTACTTCCAGAACCGCACCTACGGCCTCGAGATTCGCGACCACGTGCCAGCTGGCAAGCAGCTCATCGAGATGGTCCTGATCGTGAATGACGGGACTTTCGACGGCACGACGTTCAGCCTGTTCCGCAACAGCAACGACGAAGGCGTGCGCGACTACGGCTGGTCGCTCAACACGGGCTTCAACAATCCGATGATGGGCGGAAAGCCGATCTGCAAGGCGGGCAGCCGCGATTGCAAGATGGACTTCGATTCCTACTGGGACGTGCCGAAGGGCGAGCCACACCGCGCACTCAAGATGGGCGACGTGATCGAGCTGTCGCCCGCCCAACGCATGGAACGCTATGGCGACGGCATGCACGCCGGTGAACCGGTATCCGACAGCTTGAAGGGCAAGGCGGTGGTGGATGGTGCCGGCAGCCGGTACTACTCATTCGAACAGCTCTACGTCGTCGGCCAGGGTCTCGTCCCGTGGTACGGCGTGGCTCCGCGGTTGAATTCCGCTCCACTGCCGGAAGCGACCCTGCTGGGCGGGTCGACCAGCCTTTCGTACAACTACTCGGAAGAGCCCATG
>NZ_JASZYT010000008.1 GCF_030316765.1 Variovorax saccharolyticus | reverse complement strand
GCGTTTAAAGTCTTGAAGACTTTGTTCCGAAGAACTTAGCCATTCGCCTCAAACGCCCACGCTTATCGGCTGTATATTTTTAACGATCCGTCAAAACAATCTCTTGTTTTGCTTGCTTCGCTGCGATCAGCGGAGCCTTCGATTATGACACGGTTTTTATAGAACCGGCAAACTTTTTTCGCTTTCTTTCGCTTGCTTCAGTCGCTTCGCTTGGAAGCTGCTGCAGTTCGCGTTTTCTGCGGAGCCTTCGATTATGACACAGTTTTTTCAACTTCGTCAACCTCGGGAGGCTTTTTCTTTCCCGCCAGTCACTTCGATCAACTTGCAACCCTGAAGCTGCTTCGTCGCCGTCGTTTTCAGCGGAGCCTTCGATTGTGACACAGTTTTTAGAACCAGATCAAGACCGAAGGGCCTTTTTTCTCTACCGATCGTTTCGGGGTGGTGATGCTTCCCGAGGGAGGCTCAACCACCGAGTCGCCTCAGCAGAGCCATCGATTATGGCACGGTTTTGAGGGTTTCCCCTTGCCTCCCTAAACTTTTCGCAGACCTACTGCCGGGCCGTCCTGATGTTGGCAGGCAGCGCCTGCGGCCAGCTGGTGCGGAAGGGATTGATGTCCAGGCCGCCGCGCCGCGTGTAGCGCGCATAGACAGCCAGCTGGGTGGGCTGGCAGCGCTTCCAGATGTCCGTGAAGATGCGCTCGGCGCAGGGCTCGTGGAATTCGTTGTGGTTGCGGAAGCTCACTATATAGGCGAGCAGGCCCGCCTGGTCGATCGGCGGTCCGTTGTAGCGGATCTGCACGCTGCCCCAGTCGGGTTGGCCGGTCACGAGGCAATTGCTCTTGAGGAGGCGGCTGCTCAGGGTCTCGGTCACGGGCGGCTGCGTCAGGTCGGCGGACAGCAGCTCGGGCGCCGGCTGGTACTGCGAGCACTCGATGTCCAGGCGGTCGAGATCGAGGCCGTCGAGTTCTTGCACCGGCTCCAGGTCGAAGGCATCGGGCGCCAGCAGCCTGACGCCGATGCCTGCCGTGCGATCGCTGCCGCGCCACACGGCTTCGCCGAGGTCGGTGCGCAGGCGATCCCGCACCGACTGGGCATCCGCGAACACGGTGCTGTTGAAGCTGTTCAGGTAGAGCTTGAAGGACTTGCTCTCGATGATGTTGGGCGTTTCGCAGGGAATCGTGAAATGCGCGATCGCCAGCTGCGGCTTGCCGCGCGGGTTGAGCCAGCTCAGTTCGAAGGCGGTCCAGAGATCGGCGCCGAAAAACGGCAGCCTGTCGCTGACGATGCCCATCGTGTCGCGCTGGGCCGCCCGCGGGATCGGAAACAGAAGGCTGGCGTCGTACTGGTCGACGTAGGCGGATGCGCGGCCGAGCTGCGACTGCTCCGGGGTGTTGTCTAGGCTCATGAGCGGCTCTCGGCGTTGTCCAGAAAGGGAAGAATGTGATGCATGAGAAGTTCGACCACCGGTGGCGGCAGGTCGTGACCCATGCCCGGGATCGAGACGAAGCGGGCACCGGGTATGCGCTCGGCCGAATCCCGCCCGCAGGCGATCGGCACCAGCGCATCGGCCTCGCCGTGCAGCACCAGCGCCGGACTGGCGATGCGCGGGAGCATCTCGGCACGGTCGCGGTCGGCGACGATCGCGAGCATCTGCCGCACCACGCCGGCCGGCCGGTAGGCCCGGTGCATGGCGCGCCGGATGCGGTCGGCGACCACCTGGTCGTCCTGCGGATAGGCCGGGCTCTGGATCAGCCGGACCATGCCCATGCTGTGCGCCACCAGCGCCGCCTCGGTCCGGCTCGGCGGCCGCCGCAGCAGGGCTGCGGCGACATCGGGACGCGGCCCCGGCAGCCTGCGGGCGCCGCTCGAGCTCATGATGCTCACCAGGCTGGCGGTGCGCTGCGGCGCGCTGGCCGCGAGGCGCTGGGCGATCATGCCGCCCATCGATGCGCCGACCACGTGGGCGCGCGCTATCCCCAGCGCATCGAGCACGCCGAGCGAGTCGTTGGCCATGTCCTGCAGGCTGTAGGCAGAACGCACCGGCAGGCCGATGCGCTGGCGAACGCTCTGCCAGATCAGGTTGCCGGCGCCAGCCTGGTCGAAGCCCTGGCTCAGGCCGATGTCGCGGTTGTCGTGGCGCACGACCCGGAAGCCGGCATCGACCAGCGCCTGGACGAAATCGTCGGGCCAGCCGATCAGCTGCATGCCGAGCCCCATGACCAGCAGCGCGACCGGCCGCCCTTCCCCGCCGCTGTCCTCGACCTCGATCTGAATGCCGTTGGATGTGATTTTCATGGGGGCCGGGTCAGGTGAACTCGCGCTCGCGCAGCCACTTGGTCGCGACCCACTTTTCGCCGGCCAGCACCGGCGCACCGCCGTGCAGCGTGCGGGTCGAAGGATCGGGCCGGTCGTAGCTGAAGAAGACGCCGGTGCCGCGCTTGGGAGCGACCTCGAGACCGACATCGGGGAAGGTGGTGGCGCCGCCCTGCTCGGGCTCTTGCAGGTACATCACCAGCGTGGCCACGCGCTGGCCGCCGCGGCGCAGGATGGTCGGCGTGCCGGGCTCGCCGGGATCGAAGTAGTCGTAGTGCGGGCGATACTGGGCACCCGGCGCATAGCGCAGGATCTGCAGGCCCTCGCCGAATTCCAGCGGCCATCGCAGCAGCGCCGCGATGCGCTGCTCGAGCCGGGCCACGGTGGCGTTCTCGCCGCGCTCGAAGAACATGCCGTCACTGGTCCGATCGACGTTGAGCGCTTCGCCACCGGTCTGCGTCTCGACGGTGAGAGAGCGCGCGAGGCGCTGGCGCGCGGCGTCGATCAGGCTTTCGCACTCCTGGGCCGACAGCAGGTCGCCGAAGACGATGACGCGCGGATGGCGCATCGTCTGCAGCACCTGCACGCGACGGTCTCCGGCGTCGATATAGAGTGGGGACTCCGACAGGTCGGGGCCCGGCAAACCGGGGCGCGAGGGCGCCGCGACCTGGGTGCCGACGCCCTGCATCTCGATGCCCTGCAAGGCGGCATCGGCCGCGTCGTCGTGCCAGCCGGCGGCACGCATCGACGCCCGCAGGCTCGGCACCGAATGGCCGGCCGCCAGCTGGGCCGCGACCCATTCGCGCAATTCGGGGCTGATGGCCTGGCCGGTCATGCGGTCCTCCGTCGGAACACCATCCGATCCGGCTTCGACGCCGGGGCGTCGAAGGCATAGCCCTCGAGGTCGAATTTTTCCAGCGCCTTCGGCGTGGCCGCCTTGTGCAACACGGCCCAGCGCGCCATCAGGCCGCGCGCGCGCTTGGCGAAGAAGCTGACGATCTTGTAGCGTCCCGGATCGCCCTTGGCGCCGCTGCCGGCCTTCCATTCCTCGAAGACGCACTCGACGACGCGCGCCTTCAGCACGCGCTGGTCGACCGACTTGAAGTACTCCTGGGAGGCCAGGTTGATGACCACCGGCGTGCGGTCGGCGGCCAGGCGCTCGTTGAGATGCTCCGCGATGCGCGGCCCCCAGAAGGCATAGAGGTCCTTGCCGTGCCGGTTCGCGAGCTGCGTGCCCATCTCGAGCCGGTAGGGCTGGAGCAGGTCGAGCGGGCGCAGCACGCCGTAGAGCCCACTCAGGATGCAGACATGGTCTTGCGCCCAGGCCAGCTGCCGGGCATCGAGGGACTTGGCGTCGAGCCCGCCGTAGACATCGCCATCGAAGGCCAGCGCAGCCTGCTTCGCATTCTTCTCGCTGCCCTTCGATGCCCAGGCGGCATAGCGCGCCACGTTGAGCGCCGACAGCTTGTCCGACAGGTGCATCAGCTCGGCGATCTGCTGCGGCGACTTCTCGCGCAGGATCCGGATGAGCTCGGCCGCGGGACTCTTCGGGCCTTCGAAACGAGCTTGGGTGGCGGGCACGGTGTCGGGCACCGGCGTGTCGTAGTCGAGCGATTTGGCAGGGGAAAGCAGAAACAGCATCGCCGAATTATCGACCGCCCGCGCCAAAGGCCGCGACCCGGTATAGAGTGCGCCTGCATTCCCAACCCCATTCGTCTGGAGACCTGCGATGAAGGCTGCTTCCCTCTTCCGATCCGGTGCATTCGCGCTGGCCGCGGCCTGTGCCGTCGCCGCCTCCTGGAGCCCGGCCACGGCCCGGGCCGCAGCGCCGCTCGCCAAGGAACAGGCACCGGGCGTCTACCGCGTGATGGTCGGCGACTTCCAGGTCACGGCGCTGTCGGACGGCACGGTCGCGCTGCCGGTCGACCAGCTGCTGACCCGCACCACTCCGGCCCAGGTGAAGAAGATCCTGGCCCGCAACTACCTGCAGAGCCCGCTGGAAACGTCGGTGAACGGCTACCTGATCAACACCGGCAGCAAGCTGGTGCTGGTGGACACCGGTGCCGCGGGCCTTTTCGGGCCGACCCTGGGCAAGCTGGTGACCAACCTGAAAGCGGCCGGCTACCAGCCCGAACAGGTCGACGAGGTCTATATCACCCACCTGCACCCGGACCACGTCGGCGGCCTGATGGCGGGCGACAAGCCGGCCTTTCCCAACGCGACGGTGCGCGCCGACCAGCACGACGCCGACTTCTGGCTCAGCCAGGCCAACATGGACAAGGCGCCGGCCGATGCCAAGGGCTTCTTCCAGGGTGCGATGGCGTCGCTGAATCCGTACATCGCCGCCGGCAAGTTCAAGCCCTTCGACGGCGACACCGAACTCCTGCCCGGCATCCGGGCCCAGGCCGCCCGCGGCCATACGGCGGGCCACAGCCTTTTCGTCGCCGAGAGCAAGGGCCAGAAGATCGTCTTCTGGGGTGACCTGATGCACGTGGCCGCGGTCCAGTTCGAAAACCCTTCGGTCACGATCCAGTTCGACACCGATTCCAAGGCGGCCGCAGCGCAGCGACGCAAGGCCTACGCCGAGGCAGCCCGGCAGGGCTACCTGGTGGCGGCCGCGCACCTGTCCTTCCCGGGCATCGGCCGCCTTCGGGCCCAGGGCTCGGGCTACGTCTGGCTGCCGGTGAACTACGCGGCGCCGCAGTGAGCACGGCGCCCGCGCAGTCGAATAAAATCCCCTGACCTTCACCCCCACAAGCGGCATCCTGCGGGATGCCGTTCGTCTTTTGCAACGCCATGAGCGACACCCTGCCCCAACCCGGCCTCGATAGCCTTTCCAAATCCTTCGAACCCGTTGCCATCGAGGCGCACTGGGGTCCCGAATGGGAGCGGCGCGGCTATGCCGCCGCCGGCTACCGCGGCACGCAGGCGCCCAAGGAAGGCGCGCCCTCGTTCGCGATCCAGCTGCCGCCGCCGAACGTGACCGGCACGCTGCACATGGGCCACGCCTTCAACCAGACCATCATGGACAGCCTGGCGCGCTACCACCGCATGGCCGGGGCCAACACGCTCTGGGTGCCGGGCACCGACCACGCGGGCATCGCCACACAGATCGTGGTCGAGCGCCAGCTGCAGGAGCAGAAGCTCAGCCGCCACGACCTCGGCCGCAAGAACTTCGTCGCCCGGGTCTGGGAATGGAAGCAGCAGTCCGGCAACACCATCACCAACCAGATGCGCCGCATGGGCGACACGGTGGACTGGAGCCGCGAGTACTTCACGATGGACGAAGACCTGTCGAAGGTGGTCACCCAGACCTTCGTGCAGCTCTATGAAGAAGGCCTGATCTACCGCGGCAAGCGCCTGGTCAACTGGGACCCGGTGCTGAAGACCGCGGTCAGCGACCTCGAGGTCGAAAGCGAGGAAGAAGACGGCTTCCTGTGGCACATCGCCTATCCGCTCGAAGACGGCTCGGGCACGCTCACGGTCGCCACCACCCGGCCCGAGACCATGCTCGGCGACACCGCCGTCATGGTCCACCCGGAGGACGAGCGCTACAAGCACCTGATCGGCCAGCGCGTCAGGCTGCCGCTGACCGACCGGCTGATCCCGGTGATCGCCGACGACTACGTCGACCGCGAATTCGGCACCGGAGTCGTCAAGGTCACGCCGGCGCACGACCCCAACGACTACGCGGTGGGCCAGCGCCACCAGCTCGAGAACCTCTGCGTCCTGACCCTGGACGCCACCATCAACGACAACGCGCCCGAGAAGTACCGCGGGCTCGACCGCTTCGTGGCGCGCAAGGCGGTGGTGGCCGATCTCGAGGCGCTGGACCTGCTGGTCGAGACCAAGAAGCACAAGCTCATGGTGCCGCGCTGCGCCCGCACCGGCGCGGTGGTCGAGCCGATGCTGACCGACCAGTGGTTCGTCGCCATGACCAAGCCCGACGCCAGCGGCCAGTCGATCGCGCAGAAGGCGATCGAAGCCGTGAGTTCGGGCGAAGTCAGCTTCGTGCCCGAGAACTGGGTCAACACCTACAACCACTGGATGGAGAACATCCAGGACTGGACCATCTCGCGCCAGCTCTGGTGGGGCCATCAGATCCCTGCCTGGTACGACGCCGAGGGCAAGGTCTACGTGGCGCGCAGCGAAGAAGAGGCGCAGGCCCAGGCACCCGGCAAGACGCTCACGCGCGACGAGGACGTGCTCGACACCTGGTATTCGTCGGCGCTGATTCCGTTCTCGTCGCTGGGCTGGCCCGAGAAGACGCCGGAACTCGACCTCTACCTGCCCTCGACCGTGCTGGTCACGGGCTACGACATCATCTTCTTCTGGGTCGCCCGGATGATCATGATGACCAAGCACTTCACGGGCAAGGTGCCTTTCAAGCACGTCTACATCCACGGCCTGGTGCGCGACTCGCACGGCAAGAAGATGAGCAAGTCCGAAGGCAACGTGCTCGATCCGGTCGACCTGATCGACGGCATCGCGCTGCCCGAGCTGCTCGACAAGCGCACCCAGGGCCTGCGCAAGCCCGAGACCGCGCCCGCGGTGCGCAAGAACACGCAGAAAGAATTCCCGGACGGCATTCCGGCCTTCGGCGCCGACGCGCTGCGCTTCACCTTCGCCTCGCTGGCCTCCCTGGGCCGCAGCATCAACTTCGACGCCAAGCGCTGCGAGGGCTATCGCAATTTCTGCAACAAGCTCTGGAACGCGACCCGCTTCGTGCTGATGAACTGCGAAGGCCAGGACTGCGGGCTGCGCGAGCACACCAAGGAAGAATGCGCGGTCGGCGGGCCGGCCCACGGCTACCTCAAGTTCAGCCAGGCCGACCGCTGGATCAGCTCCAAGCTGCAGCGCGTCGAGGCCGAGGTGGCCAAGGGCTTCGAGGAGTACCGGCTCGACAACGTGGCCAATGCGATCTACCAGTTCGCCTGGGACGAGTTCTGCGACTGGTACCTGGAGATCGCCAAGGTGCAGATCCAGCAGGGCGACGCGGCGCAGCAGCGCGCCACGCGACGCACCCTGATCCGCACGCTCGAGGCCCTGCTGCGGCTGGCGCACCCGGTGATCCCGTTCATCACCGAAGCGCTCTGGCAGAAGGTCGCGCCAGTGGCCGGCCGCGAGGGCGAGTCGGTGATGATCGCCGCCTACCCGAAGAGCCAGCCCGAGAAGATCGACGAAGCCGCCGAGGCCCACGTGGCCCGGCTCAAGTCGCTGGTGGATGCCTGCCGCACGCTGCGCGGCGAGATGAACGTCTCGCCCGCCACCCGGATGCCGCTCTACGCCGTGGCCGACGACGCCGCGAGCAGCGCCTTCCTGCGCGACGCGGCACCGGTGCTGCAGGCGCTGGCCAAGCTCAAGGAAGTCAAGGTGTTCGACGACGCCGCGGCCTGGTCGGCCGCCGCCGAGGCGGCGCCGGTGGCGGTGGTCGGCGACGTGCGCATCTGCCTGCACATGGAAATCGACAAGGCCGCGGAAAAGGTCCGCATCGGCAAGGAGCTTGCGCGAATCGAGGGCGAGATCGCCAAGGTCAATGCCAAACTCGGCAACGAAGCCTTCGTCGCCAAGGCGCCTCCCGCGGTGATCGACCAGGAGCGCAAGCGGCTGACGGACTTCAGTGCCACGCTCGAACGGCTGCGCGACCAGCTTGTCCGCCTAGGCTGACAGACTGGCTGCGGCCGAGGCCTTTAGTATTGGGGTTGGTGCCTCCGGGTGCCTTCCCCTCCCTCCCTTTCATCCTTCAGATCGACGAAAGCCCATGTCCCAAACTTCGACGCGCATTCGCAAGGCCGTGTTTCCCGTAGCAGGCTTTGGCACCCGATTCCTGCCGGCAACCAAGGCACAGCCCAAGGAAATGCTGCCGGTGGTGGACAAGCCCCTGATCCAGTACGCGGTCGAGGAAGCCTATGCCGCCGGCATCCGCGACATGATCTTCGTCACCGGCCGCAACAAGCGCGCGATCGAGGACCACTACGACACCGCCTACGAACTCGAGTCGCAGCTCGAGGCCAGCGGCAAGACCGAACTGCTCAACATCGCCCGCTCGGTGATGCCCGACGACATGACCTGCTCCTACGTGCGCCAGCCGCGCATGCTGGGCCTGGGCCATGCCGTGCTGTGCGCCGAGCACCTGGTGGGCGACGAGCCCTTCGCCGTGCTGCTGGCCGATGACCTGATGGTCGGCCCGGACAAGGGCGAGCCGGTGCTGGCCCAGATGACGCGGGTCTTCGATCGCCTCGGCGGCTCGCTGCTGGCGGTGCAGGAAGTGCCCCTGGCGCACGTCAAGCGCTACGGCATCGTGGCCGGCGACACGGTCGAGAACGGGCTGGTCAAGGTCAACCGCATGGTCGAGAAGCCGAAGCCCGAGGATGCGCCTTCGCGCCTGGGCGTGGCCGGCCGCTACATCCTCACGCCGGGCGTGTTCGCCGAGATCCGCAACCAGCCCAAGGGCGCCGGTGGCGAAATCCAGCTGACCGACGGCATCGCCGCGCTCATGAAGAAGGAATCGGTGCACGCCTATTCCTACGAAGGCACGCGCTACGACTGCGGCAGCAAGGAAGGCTTCCTGCAGGCCACGGTCGAACTGGCCCTGGCCCACGCCGAAGTGGGCGCATCGTTCCGCGAGTACCTCAGGAGCCTGGCTCTCTAGGCGTCGGCAACAACGGCGTCAGGAAGCGCTGAAGCTCGGCGTCGCTGACCGGCGTCAGCTTCAGGCCGAAAGCCTCGTCGAGCCGGGCGACCAGCGATTGCACCCACAAGGCATTGAAGGCCACGCCCGCATGGCCGTCGGCCAATGAGATGTTGTGCGGTTCGTCGCCGGCGGTGTTGGTGATGCGCAGGTCCGGCCCGATCGCGACCGTGCCGTAGGCGGGCTTGCCGAGCGCATCGCGCGCGCCCCATCGTTCGTAGAAGAATGCGAGGTCATCGAAGAAGGCCAGCCGGGGATCGCCCTTGGTCAGATCACGGATGGCGCCGTTGAAGGCATCGAGGGCCGACCTGATGTTGACGGTGGCTGCGGCCGTCTGCCATTGGTGGAGCTTGTCGGGGTCGTCCGCCGTGTTGGCGATCCCGACCAGCAGGATGCGGGTCTTCGGATGGGATGCGTGAATCAGCGCGATGGCACGACCGATCTGCTCGGTGCAATAGGCCGTGACGGTCTTCAGTTCGGCCGCGGCCGGATCCTGCGCCTGCAGATCGGTCAGGCCGCTCCAGTTGTTCAAGCCGATGCGGATCACCACCACCCCGCGGCTCCAGCGCTCCGGATCCTGGTTCATCGCCGCCACCAGGGGCTTCACCTGATGCCGGCGCCCTTCCAGCAGGTCGTAGCAGGTGGCGCCGGTGTTGGCGAAGTTGAAAAAATAATCTTCTTTCGCCGGTGCCCGGCCGCCATCGAACCCGATCCACTGGAGCGCCTGCGCCACCAGCGCGGAGCGCCCCCAGCGGCCCCAGGTCCCCAGGTCGATCTCCTGGCCACGCAGGCGGGTCAGCACCTCGGGCCATTGAAAGGTGCGTGGCCGATAGAGCCCGCCGCGCTCGGGCGAGCCATCCGGAAAGCTGAGGCGATCCTGATAGGAATGGCTGGTCGAATCGCCCAGCACCGCCATCGAAATCGCGCCGGGACGTGCAGCGCTGTCGCCAATGCTCGAAGCCATGGGATCGTTCCAGCGAATCAAGACGAAGACAAGCGCCACCAGCGCGAGCGCGCAGGCCCCGACAGCCAGGCGGATGCTTCGCTTCATGGCGACCCGGCGTGGTTCAGCGTCGCCGCAGCACGTGGATGAAATCGCTGCCGACCGTCTGCTGGTCGACGAGATCGTTGCCGGTCTGGCGAGCGAAGGCCTGGAAATCGCGCACCGATCCCGCATCGGTCGACACCACCTTCAGCAGTTCGCCGCTGTGCATCTCGTTGAGGGACTTCTTGGCCTTGAGGATGGGCAGGGGGCAGTTGAGGCCGCGGGTATCGAGCTCTTTGTGGAAATGCATGGCCGTTCCTTGAAACTGCGGCAATTCTAGGAGGCTGGCCGCGGCCACTCCATGAACTGGGGCTCGTGCCCCCGCGTGCGCAGCCAGTCGGCCAGCGCATAGCCGGTGCCCGCGGGCCAGCAGCGCAGCGACGGCAGGTCGTAGAGGCGATAGTCCACCAGCTCGGGCGACAGTCGAACCTCGCCGTCGGCGACCGCGTGGTAGGCGACGATGACCTGGTTCATGCGCTGGAAATCGTAGACACCGACCAGGTTCAGTTCGCTGGCGTCGAGGTTGGTCTCTTCCTTGATCTCGCGCGCGATGCCTTCCTGCGGCGTCTCGCCGGCCTCCATGAAGCCGGTGATCAGGGCGTACATCTTGTGCGGCCAGGCCGCGTTGCGCGCCAGCAGCACCTGGCCGCGGTACTCGATGATCGCGGCCAGCACCGGCGTCGGATTGTTCCAATGGGTCCAGCCGCAGGCCGGACAGCGCAGGCGCGACTTCGGGCCGCCGTCCTCGGCGAGTTCGATGTGCGCCAGGGACGTGGCGCAGTCGGGGCAGAACTTGGGTGTGGCCATGGTGTCCTTCAGGCCGGGAAGACACCGGTGGAGAGATAGCGGTCGCCGCGGTCGCACACCACGAAGACGATGGTTGCGTTCTCGACCGTCCTGGCGATCTCGAGCGCGACCCACAGCGCCCCGGCCGCCGAGATGCCGCCGAAGATGCCCTCCTCGCGCGCCAGCCGGCGGCACATCTCCTCGGCGTTGTCCTGGCTCACGTTGACCACCTCGTCGACGCGGCTCGGATCGTAGATCTTCGGCAGGTACTCCTGCGGCCACTTGCGGATGCCCGGGATGCGCGAGCCTTCGTCGGGCTGGGCGCCGACGATGCGCACCGCCGGATTCTTTTCCTTCAGGAAGCGGGACACGCCGGTGATGGTGCCGGTGGTGCCCATCGCGCTCACGAAGTGCGTGATGCGACCGCCGGTGTCGGCCCAGATCTCGGGGCCGGTGGTTTCGTAGTGGATGCGCGGATTGTCGGGATTGGCGAACTGGTCGAGCACCCGGCCCTTGCCCTGCTGCACCATCTGCTCGGCGAGATCGCGCGCGTATTCCATGCCGCCGCTCTTGGGCGTCAGCATGAGTTCGGCACCGAAGGCCTTCATGGTCTGGGCGCGCTCGACCGACAGGTCCTCCGGCATGATCAGGACCATCCGGTAGCCCTTGATTGCCGCCGCCATCGCCAGCGCGATGCCGGTGTTGCCGGAGGTCGCCTCGATCAGGGTGTCGCCGGGCTTGATCTCGCCGCGCTCCTCGGCGCGCTTGATCATCGACAGGGCCGGCCGGTCCTTGACCGAGCCGGCCGGATTGTTGCCCTCGAGCTTGCCCAGGATCACGTTGCCGCGCTGCGCATTGGCGGCCGCATCGATGCGCTGCAAGGCGACCAGCGGCGTCTTCCCAATCGCGTCTTCAATCGTCGGATATTGCATAGGGGCACTGTGCCATAATTTTGGGCTGCCTTCCTTTCGTGCCCGGGTGGTGAAATTGGTAGACGCAGGGGACTCAAAATCCCCCGCCGCAAGGCGTGCCGGTTCGATTCCGGCCCCGGGCACCATCCCGCGCTCCCGCGCGGGCCGCATTCGCGCAGCGCCGCGGACCGCTAAACCTTGTGGCCTAGAGGGCCAGTCCAAGCACGGGCTCAACGAGAACTTAGGGCTTCTTTTCTCGACGCAAGGCCCGTTTCCCAAGTACGCCGTCAGTCATATTGCACTTCGTTGCGAGCCGAGTAGATTCGCTCCACGAAGGCCGGCTGTAGGCCCTCACTTACGAAGTTCCCGACCCGCCACTCAGCTTCGCGTCCTCATGCCGCTACCCAATCCACAGCCAGGCCCATGTGTATCGGAAGGAAGGAAGCGACTCCATGACGAGATCGTCGGCGCGTCGGCCGCGCACCAGCGAATGGTCGCGCAGCTCGAGCGGATCGCAGCGACCGAGGCACCCGCGCTGATCGAGGGCGAGACCGGCTCGGGCAAGGAGCTCGCCGCCCGCGTGATCCACTACGGCGGCCTGCGCAGCGCCCGGCCCTTCGTGCCCGTCAACTGCGGCGCGCTGCCCGAGATGCTGATCGAATCGGAACTCTTCGGCCACGAGCGCGGCGCCTTCACCGATGCGCGCCAGGCCCGGGCCGGCCTGGTGGCCGAAGCCAATGGCGGCACCCTGTTCCTCGACGAGGTCGATGCCCTGAGCGGCAAGGCGCAGGTGACGCTGCTGCGCTTTCTCCAGGACCAGCGCTACCGGCCGCTGGGCACGGCCCGCGAGCTCAGCACCGATGTGCGGGTGGTCGCCGCCTCCAATCGCCCGCTGGCCGCGCTGGTCGCCCAGGGAGCGTTTCGCGCCGACCTCATGTACCGGCTCAAGATCCTCCACCTTGTGCTGCCGCCGCTCAGGGAGCGCGTCGGCGACATCGACCTGCTCGCGACGCACTTCATCCGCCGCTTCAGTGCCAAGTACGGATTGCCCGCCAGGACGCTGTCCGCGCAGGAGCTTCAGTGGCTCCGCAGCCAGCCCTGGCCCGGCAACATCCGCGAGCTCGAGAACTGGGTGCATCGGGAATTCCTGATGGGAGGCGGCATCCCGGTGCGCCAGGAGGAGCCGCCGCGCCCCGAGCCCGCGATGACCGAGGACTGGGACGACAGCGGCCTCATGCGCTTCCAGCTCGCCAAGGCCGAGGCGGTTCGCCTCTTCGAGCAGGACTACCTGCAACGCGCCCTGCGCCAGGCCGAGGGCAATGTGACGCGGGCCGCGCAGATGGTCGGCAAGGAGCGGCGCGCCTTCGGCAAGCTGCTCAAGAAGCACGGCATCGAGCGCGACGCGGCCTGAAGAGGCGGCCCGCCGCGTGCGTGAGACGGACCGCTGCCGGGCGCCTCAGCCTGCCGATCGCAGCCCCGCGGCCACCGTCGGATAGCGCAGCCGCACCCGCAGTTCGCGCTTGAGCCGGGCGTTGTCGAGCCGCCTCGATTCACCCATGAAGCTCAGCAGCGACAGGGGCAGCTGGGCCTGCGCCTCGACGCGCGCGATCCGCGGCGGCAGCGGCAGGCCATAGAGGCGGGCCGCCAGGTCGACGTAGTCGCCCATCTTGAGCTCGCTGTCGTCGCTGGCATGGAACACGCGCTGCGGACCGCCGCGCCACAGCGCCGCGACGCAGATGCGGGCCAGGTCGTCGGCGTGGATATGGTTGGTGTAGACGTCGTCCTCGGACCGCAGCACCGGCGTGCCCTTGCGCAGCCGTTCGCGCGGCGTTCCGCCCTCGCGGTCGGGCGCATAGATGCCGGGAATGCGCAGGATCCGCACGGCGATGCCGGCGCGGCCGAGCCAGCGCGCCGTGCGTTCGGCATCGACGCGGCGGTGCGCGCGCGGCGTGTCGGGCCGCAGCGCGCGCGTCTCCGGGATCCGGGCGCCGCCGCAGTCGCCGTAGACGCCGCTGGTCGAGCCGTAGACGAAGGCCGAAGGCAGCGATCGCAGGCGCAGGCTGCGCGCCAGCGCCAGGCTGCGCGCGTCGCGCCACCATCGCGCGCCCTCCTCGACGCGCGCCGGCGGCGCCAGGTGCAGCACCCGCGTGGCCAGGCCCGAGAGCCGCCGCAGCGAGGCCGGCTGGTCCAGGTCCCCCAGGATCGGGGTGATGCCCGCCTGGCGCAACAGCGGCAGGCGATCGGTCGAGGAGGTCAGCGCGATCAGCTTCACGCGGCCTCGCAGCTGCCCGGCGGCGCGCAGGCCCACGTCGCCGCAACCGACCACGAGCACGCGCTCGCGCCGGAAGCGTGAAGGCCTCGCACCGAGGGGGCTGTTGATTGAGGGCAAAATCCGTTCTCCCTTTTGAGCACAGAACGAAGAATACCCATGACCAGCGCAGCGCCGAGCGAAGCGGGCTTTCAGATCACGGTGGAGCCGAGCGGGCGCCATTTCGCCGCCCTTGCCGACGAAACCATCCTGGCGGCCGGCATCCGCCAGGGCATCGGCCTCCCCTATGGCTGCAAGGACGGCGCCTGCGGCTCCTGCAAATGCAAGAAGCTGTCGGGCAAGGTCAGCCTGGGCCCGCACCAGAGCAAGGCGCTGAGCGCCGAAGAGCAGCTCGCCGGCTACGTGCTCACCTGCTGCGCCCGGCCCGAGAGCGACGTCGTCCTCGAATCGCGCCAGGTGACCGAGGCCGGCGCCTTCCCGATCCGGAAGATGCCGGTGCGGGTGCAGGCGCTCGCCAAACAGTCGCACGACGTGGTCCTGCTGCGCCTGCAGCTGCCCGCGGGCGAGCCTCTGCAGTTCCATGCGGGGCAGTACGTGGAGTTCATCCTGCGCGACGGCACCCGGCGCAGCTACTCGATGGCCAATGCGCCCCATACGCTGCAGCAGGCCGGCACCGGGCTCGAGCTGCACATCCGGCACCTGCCGGGCGGCAAGTTCACCGACCATGTCTTCGGCGCCATGAAAGAGAAGGAAATCCTGCGCATCGAGGGCCCGTATGGCAGCTTCTTCCTGCGCGAGGACTCCGCCAAGCCGCTGGTGCTGCTGGCTTCGGGCACCGGCTTCGCGCCGATCAAGGCGCTGCTGGAGCACATGCAGTTCAAGGGCATCGATCGGCCGGCCACCCTGTACTGGGGCGGGCGGCGGCCGGAGGACCTCTACATGGACGAATGGGTACGCACCCAGCTCCAGCAGATGCCGAACCTGCGCTACGTGCCCGTGGTCTCGAACGCGGTGCCCGAGGACGACTGGCGCGGACGCACCGGCTTCGTCCATCGCGCGGTCATGGAAGACTTCGACGACCTCTCGGGCCACCAGGTCTACGCCTGCGGTGCGCCGATCGTGGTCGACTCCGCCAAGCAGGACTACATCGCGCAACGCGGACTGCCCGAAGACGAGTTCTACGCCGACGCCTTCACCACCGAGGCCGACAAGGCCCTGCCCTGAGACACACCCGATGCACCCCATGAAAGCCCGTCATTTCCTGCTGACCCTGCTGTCGGCCGCAGCCCTGCTGGCAACCGGCCAGGCGAACGCGCAGCAGCGGCCGATCCGGCTGATCGTGCCCTACGCCGCGGGAGGTCCGATCGACGTCACGGCGCGGGTGCTGGCCGAGCGCGTCAAGGATTCGCTGGGCACCGTCATCATCGACAACAAGCCCGGCGCCGGCGGCAACATCGGGGCCGATGCAGTGGCCAAGGCGGCGCCTGACGGCCTGACCATCGGCATCGCGGCCACGGCCACGAACGCGGTCAATCCCTGGCTCTACGCCAGGATGCCCTTCAACGCCGCCACCGACTTCGCGCCGGTGACGCAGATGGTGCGCGTGCCCAACGTGCTGGTGATGAACGCCGAGACCGCGCAGCGGCTGAAGATCAACACGCTGGCCGACCTGATCGCCTACGGCAAGGCCAACCCGGGCAAGCTCAACTACGGCAGCGGCGGCAACGGCAGCGCCGGCCACCTGGCGGGCGAGATGTTCAAGAAGGAAGCCGGCATCTTCGCGGTCCACATCCCCTACAACGGCGGCAACCCGGCGCAGCTCGCGCTGCTGTCGGGCCAGGTCGATTTCAATTTCGACAACCTCGCGACGGCGGCGCCGAACATCCGCTCGGGCAAGCTGAAGGCGATCGCGGTCACCACCGCGCAGCGCAGCGCTGCGCTGCCCGAGGTGCCCACGGTGGCCGCCACGCTGAAGGGCTTCTCCATCGACACCTGGTGGGGTCTGGTGGCGCCGGCCGGCACGCCGCCGGAGGTGGTCGCCAAGCTCAACCACGCCTTCGTCGCCGCGCTCGATTCGCCCGACACCAGGACCCGTTTCGCGACGCTGCTGGCCGAACCCGTGGCCAGCACGCCGGATCAGTTCGGCGCCTTCATGAAGAGCGAACTGGCCAAGTACGAAAAAGTCGTCAAGGCCACCGGCGCAAAGGTGGACTGATCACTCGCCGAGATAGGCGGCCCGGACCTTCGGGTCGCTCAGCATCACCTTGGCGTCGCCGCTCATCGTGATCAGGCCCGACTCCATCACATAGCCGCGGTCGGCCAGCTGCAGGGCGCGGCTGGCGTTCTGCTCGACCAGCAGCACCGTCACGCCCTGGTCGTAGACCTGCTTCACGACCTCGAAGATCTTGTCGACCATGATCGGCGACAGGCCCATCGACGGCTCGTCGAGCAGCAGCACCTTGGGGCGCGCCATCAGCGCGCGGCCCATCGCCAGCATCTGCTGCTCGCCTCCCGACATCGTGCCGGCCAGCTGCGTGGCGCGCTCCTTGAGCCGCGGGAAGGTCGCGAACACGCGCTCGATGTCCTTTTCGATCTCGGCCTTGTCCTTGCGGATGTAGGCGCCGATCTGCAGGTTCTCGGTGATCGTCATGCGCGTGAACACGCCGCGGCCCTCGGGCACCATCACCAGCCCTTCGCCGACCAGGTCCCAGGCGCCGCGGCCCTTGATGCTCTTGCCGAGGAACTCGATGTCGCCGGCCAGGAAGGGCAGCGTGCCCGTGATGGCCTTCATGGTGGTGGTCTTGCCGGCGCCGTTGGAGCCGATCAACGACACCAGCTCGCCCTCGCGGACCTCGAAGTCGATGCCCTTCACGGCCTGAATGCCGCCATAGGCGACCTTCACGCCGCTCACCTTCAGTAGTGTCTGTGCCATCTCAGTGTCCTCCCGTGCCGAGGTAGGCCTCGATCACCTTTTCGTTCTTCTGCACGTCCGCCGGGGTGCCCTCGGCGATCTGCTTGCCATAGTCCAGCACCGTCACGCGGTCGCACAGGCCCATCACCAGCTTCACGTCATGCTCGATCAAGAGGATGGTGCGGTTGTCCTTGCGAATGCGGTCGATCAGCTCGCGCAGCATCACCTTCTCGGTCGCATTCATGCCGGCCGCCGGCTCGTCGAGCGCGATCAGCTGCGGGTCGGTGGCCAGCGCGCGGGCGATCTCCAGGCGCCGCTGGTCGCCGTACGACAGCGTGCGGGCCTTGTAGTCGGCAAACTTGCCGATGCCGACATACTCGAGCAGTTCGTGCGCCCGCTCGGCGATCGCCGCCTCTTCGGCCTTGAAGCCGCCGGAGCGGAAGATCGCGCCGAACACGCCCGAATGCGTGCGCACATGGCGACCCACCATCACGTTCTCGAGCGCGGTCATTTCCGCGAAGAGTCGAATGTTCTGGAAGGTGCGCGCGATGCCGGCCTTGGCCACCTCGTGCACCGCGGTCGGCTGGTAGGGCTTGCCGGCCAGCTCGAAGCTGCCGCTGTCGGGCGTGTAGAGCCCGGTGATCACGTTGAAGAAAGTGGTCTTGCCGGCACCGTTGGGGCCGATCAGGCCGTAGACCTGCCCGCGCAGGATCTTGATGCCGACATCGGAGAGGGCCTGCAGGCCGCCGAAGCGCTTCGAAATGCCGCGGACGTCGAGAATGGTTTCAGTCATGTTGCTTGCGTCCCTGGCTCACGGATTGATCGACATCGGACGCGAGGCGGCACCGGGCACTTCGTCGGCCGGCGTCTCGATGCCGGGCGCCGCCGCGGGCATGCCCGACGCCGGCTGGGTGCCTCGGCGGGCCAGCGACTTGCCATGGTCCGGCGATGGCCAGAGGCCGCGCGGACGCACCAGCATGATGATGATCATCGCCAACGCGATGAACAGCTGGCGCAGGATCGAAGCGTCGAGCCGGCCACCGGTCATCGATTGCAGCGGCGCTGCCACATAGCGCAGCACCTCGGGCAGCGAGGCCAGCAGGACCGCCCCGAGGATCACGCCCGGCAGGTGGCCGATGCCGCCCAGCACCACCATCGCCACGATCATCACCGACTCCATCAGGCTGAAGGACTCGGGCGACACGAAGCCCTGGAACGACGCGAACATCGCGCCGGACACGCCGCCGAAGCTGGCACCCATCGCAAAGGCCAGCAGCTTCATGTTGCGGGTGTTGATGCCCATGGCCTTGGCCGCGATCTCGTCTTCGCGGATCGCCATCCAGGCGCGGCCGATGCGCGAGACCTGCAGGCGGTGCGAAACGATGATGGTGAAGATCACCAGCGCCAGGAACAGGTAGTAGTACAGCGTCACCGAGGAGATGGTGAAGCCGTCGAACTTCAGGGCCTTGCCCAGGTTCAGGCCCCAGAAATGGATCGGGTCGATGGCGGTGATGCCCTTCGGTCCGTTGGTGAGGTTGATCGGGTGGTCCAGGTTGTTCAGGAACACGCGGATGATCTCGCCGAAGCCGAGCGTCACGATCGCCAGGTAGTCGCCGCGCAGCTTGAGCGTGGGCGCGCCCAGCAATGCACCGAACAGCGCCGCCAGCCCCAGTGCCGCAGGGATCACCAGCAGCAGCGAACTGTGCAGCCCGTTCGGGAACATGGCCTTGACGGCCGGGAAGGTGTCGGTCAGGTGAGGCGATCCCAGCAGCGCATACAGATAGGCGCCGATGGCAAAGAAGGCGACATAGCCCAGGTCGAGCAGGCCGGCATAGCCCACCACGATGTTGAGGCCGAGCGCCAGCATCACGTAGAGCAGCGCGATGTCCGCGATGCGGACCCACGCGTTGCCCTGGCTTTGCAGCAGCAGCGGCAGCACCAGCAGGCCGACCGCCGCCAGCACGAAGAAGAAGATGTTCTTGCTGTTCTTCATGGCGCGCTCCTCAAGCCCGGTCCGCCACGCGCTCGCCGAGCAGGCCGGAAGGCCGCAGCGTGAGCATGATGATCAGCACGACGAACGCGAAGATGTCGCTGTAGTGGCTGCCCAGCACACCGCCGGTGAGAGTGCCGATGTAGCCCGAGCCGATGGCCTCGATGAGCCCCAGCAGGATGCCGCCGACCACCGCGCCGGCCAGGTTGCCGATACCGCCGAACACCGCCGCCGTGAAGGCCTTGAGTCCGGGGATGAAGCCCATCGCATGCTGCGCGATGCCGTAGTTGGAGGCGTACATCACGCCCGCAACCGCCGCCAGCACGGCGCCGATGATGAAGGTCGCCGAGATCACCATGTCCGGGCGGATGCCCATCAGGGCGGCGACCCGCGGATTCTCGGCGGTGGCGCGCATCGCGCGGCCGAGCTTGGTGTAGTTGACCAGCCAGGTGAGGACCGCCAGGCAGATCGCGGTCACGCTCAGGATCATGACCTGGGTCGGCGAGATCACGGCGCCGCCGATGTGGATCGGCGTGGTCGACAGCAGGTTCGGATAGGCCTTGTTGGTCGGCTTCCAGATGATCATCGCCAGCGTCTGGAGCAGGATCGACATGCCGATCGCGGTGATCAGCGGTGCCAGCTTCGGGCTGTTGCGCAGCGGCCGGTAGGCCACCTTCTCGATCACGAAGTTGAGCGTGGCGGCCACCACGCAGGCGATCAGCAAGGCGATCAGCAGGATCAGCCAGCCCGGCGTGCCGGGCATCGACTCCTGCATGAGGCCGATGATGCTCCAACTGGTCAGGGCCCCGACCATCAACACTTCCCCGTGGGCGAAATTGATGAGGTTGATGATGCCGTACACCATGGTATAGCCCAAGGCTATCAAGGCGTACATGCTGCCGAGAACCAGACCGTTGATGATCTGCTGCAGCAAGATGTCCATAACGAAAATCCCTTTTTTTGTGTGTCGACGCCCTCGAGAGGCGCCCGGCTGACCCCTGCGTTCTGGTTGGAACGCCAGGGTTTCACTTAGCAAAAAACCCGCCAGCATGTGACGACGGCGGGTTTGTGGCGGGATTGTAATTAGCGCGGATCGCCCTTCTGGTGCGTATTCGACGGGGTTTTCCCGCTGGCGCACATCCGAAGTGCATCGGTGGCGCAAGGGAGTATCGGCGTCTCTGCCGGGCAGTATCAGCCGGCCGCGTCCTGGTTGCGTTTTCGCAGTTCGCGCAGCTTTTCCGCGATGCGGATTTCGAGCCCCCGCTCCACGGGACGGTAGAACGGCGGCGCCTCGAGGCCTTCGGGCAGATAGCTCTCGCCGGCCGCGAAGCCGCCCTCCTCGTCGTGCGCGTAGCGGTAGCCCTTGCCGTAGTCGAGCTGCTTCATCAGGGTCGTCGGCGCGTTGCGCAGGTGCATCGGCACCGGCCGCGTGCCGTCCGACTTGATGAAGGCCTTGACTTCGTTGTAGGCCTTGTAGACCGCATTCGACTTCGGTGCCACCGCGAGATAGACCACGCACTGGGCCAGCGCCAGCTCGCCTTCGGGCGTGCCGAGGCGCTCGTAGACTTCGGCCGCGTCGAGCGCGAGCCGCAGCGCGCGCGGGTCGGCCAGGCCGATGTCCTCGCTCGCCATGCGCACCAGCCGGCGCGCCATGTAGCGCGGGTCGGCGCCGCCATCGAGCATGCGCACGAACCAGTACAGCGCCGCATCGGGGTCGCTGCCGCGCACCGACTTGTGCAGCGCCGAGATGGTGTCGTAGAACTGCTCGCCGCCCTTGTCGTAGCGCCGCAGCCGCTCACCGAGCACGCGCAGCAGCCAGACGTCGGTGATGTCGGTCAGCTTCTCGGCCTTCGCGGCGACCGCCAGCGTCTCGAGCGTGTTGAGCAGGCGGCGGGCGTCGCCGTCGGCATAGGCGACCAGGCGATCGACCGCCTCGGCATCGATCTTCGGCACCGCCTGGATGTCCTGTGCCCGCTCGACGATCTTCTCGAGATCGGCCTCGCCGAGCGGCTGCAGTACGTACACCGCGGCCCGCGACAGCAGGGCCGAATTGACTTCGAAGGACGGGTTCTCGGTGGTCGCGCCGATGAAGGTGAACAGGCCCGACTCGACATGCGGCAGGAAGGCGTCCTGCTGGCTCTTGTTGAAGCGATGCACCTCGTCGACGAAGACGATGGTGCGGCGCTGCTCGAGCCCGTCGCGCGCCGACAGGGCGCGTTCGACCGCGTCGCGGATGTCCTTCACGCCGCCGAGCACCGCGCTGATGCTCAGGAACTGGGCGTCGAAGGCATCGGCCATCAGGCGCGCGATGGTGGTCTTGCCCACGCCGGGCGGGCCCCAGAGGATGCAGGAGTGCGGCTGGCCGGACTCGAAGGCGATGCGCAGCGGCATGCCCGGGCCGAGCAAGTGCTGCTGTCCGATCACTTCGCCCAGCGTGCGCGGGCGGAGTCGTTCGGCAAGAGGTTGGTGGGTAGGGATGGCCATGGGAATCGGTAGTGTCGCCCAGCATCCTAGTCGGGTGGACTTGACAGTCGCGGTCAAGGCGCCGAAGGTGCGCGGATGCGCTTCGGCAAGCTTCTTCCCGCGAGCTTCAAGGACTACGAAGCCGGCAAGCACCGGCGCTACGGCCTGCTCTTCTCGGTCAATGGCGGCGCCTTCGCGATCGCCAAGCTGCTGACCGACGCGAAGGCCGTCGCGGTGCTGGGCGCGCTGACGCTGCAGCACCTGTCGGTGGGCATGATCCTGTTCACGCTGCTGATGACGCTCGACATCTTCCTGTTCGGCCGCAACCTTCGCAGCACGCTGCCCGCCGACGCCTTCGAGGAAAACGGCAGCACCGTGGCGATCTTCGGCCTGCCCGGGCAGTGCGTGCTGGCCCTGACCGGCCTGCTGATCTGCGCCGGCTGGTACCTGGTTGCCTGGGGCTGACGCCCTACTGGCGGACCAGGTCGGCGCCGCTCGGCACCTTGAACTGGAAGGTCGACGCAGGCAGCGACGGGTTGACCTCGACCTTGCCGAACTTGAGCACCGAGCGCTGCCCGAAGCTGTCGAGGATCTCAAGGGCGGACAGCGCGTCGCCCTGGAAGCCGACCTGCACGCTCTGCAGCTGGCCGTCCTTGCTCTTGGGCGTCGCCTTCACCCACTGCAGCCCGTCGCGCTCGGGCGCGGCCTCGAGCGTGAAGTCGGCCTGCAGGGCGCGAAGATCGGGCGCCGCGGCGATCAGCGCGGCGGGCGTGGAGCCCAGCGCCTGCGCCTGCTTGCGTTGCGTCACCTGGTTCAGGTCGGCGTCGTAGAGCCACAGCGTCTCGCCGTCGGCGACGATGCTCTGGACGAAAGGCTTCTTGTAGTCGAACCTGAATCGGCCCGGCCGCTGGAACTCGAAGCTGCCGGTCGAGACCTTGGCGCGCGACTCCTGGCCATCCTTCGGCGGCGCCGTCACCGTCTGGGTGAATTCAGCCCGGCCCGACTTCACGCCCTTCACGAAGGCTTCGAGGCTCTCCATGCCGCCGGCCGACGCGGCAACCGCGGCCAGGCCGAGCACGGCACCCGCGAACAGCTTCTTCATCGTCATCCTCGAATCGTTCATTCAGTCCTTGCAGGAACCAGGATCTCGCGCTGCCCGCTGCCGCTCATGGCACTCACCAGTCCCGCGTTCTCCATGTCCTCGACCAGCCGCGCGGCGCGGTTGTAGCCGATCTTCAAATGGCGCTGCACCAGGGAGATGCTGGCCTTGCGGTGCTTCAGAACCACCTCGACCGCCTGGTCGTACATCGGGTCCTTCTCGCCGCCGCCATCGCCGCCGCCATCGCCCAGCAGATCGCCGTCGCCATCGACCGTACCGCCTTCCAGCACGCCTTCGATGTAGTCCGGCTCCCCTTGCGACTTGAGGTAGGCGACCACACGGTGCACCTCCTCGTCGCTCACGAAGGCGCCGTGCACCCGCACCGGCAGGCCGGTGCCGCTCGGCATGTAGAGCATGTCGCCCATGCCCAGCAGCGCCTCGGCGCCCATCTGGTCGAGGATGGTGCGCGAGTCGATCTTGCTCGACACCTGGAAGGCGATGCGGGTCGGGATGTTGGCCTTGATCAGGCCGGTGATCACATCGACGCTGGGCCGCTGGGTCGCCAGGATCAGGTGGATGCCGGCCGCCCGCGCCTTCTGCGCCAGGCGGGCGATCAGCTCCTCGATCTTCTTGCCGACCACCATCATCAGGTCGGCCAGTTCGTCGATCACGACCACGATGTGCGGCTCGCGCGCCAGCGGCTCGGGGCTGTCGGGCGTCAGGCTGAAGGGGTTGTAGATGAACTCCTCGCGCGCCTTGGCCTCGTCGATCTTGGTGTTGTAGCCGGCCAGGTTGCGCACGCCGAGCTTGCTCATGAGCTTGTAGCGCCGCTCCATCTCGGCGACGCACCAGTTGAGGCCGTGGGCCGCCTGGCGCATGTCGGTGACCACCGGCGCCAGCAGGTGCGGAATGCCCTCGTAGACCGACATCTCGAGCATCTTCGGGTCGATCATGAGCAGGCGCACGTCGCGCGCCTCGGCCTTGTACAAGAGGCTCAGGATCATCGCGTTGATGCCGACCGACTTGCCCGAGCCGGTGGTGCCGGCCACCAGCACGTGCGGCATCTTGGCCAGGTCAGCCACCACCGGATTGCCGATGATGTCCTTGCCCAGGCCCATCGTGAGCATCGACTTGCCCTCGTTGTAGACCTGCGATCCGAGGATCTCGCTGAGCCTGATCGACTGCCGCTTGGCATTCGGCAACTCGAGCGCCATGTAGTTCTTGCCGGGAATGGTCTCGACCACGCGGATCGACACCAGCGACAGCGAACGCGCCAGGTCCTTCGCGAGGCCCACGATCTGCGAGCCCTTGACGCCGGTGGCCGGCTCGATCTCGTAGCGCGTGATCACCGGGCCCGGCGAAGCCAGCACCACCCGCACCTCGACGCCGAAATCCTTGAGCTTCTTCTCGATCATTCGAGAGGTCATCTCGAGCGTGTCGGCGGACACCGTTTCCTGGCGCGCCTGCGCGGCATCGAGCAGGTCGACCTGCGGCAGCTTGCTGTCGGGCAGCTCGCGGAACAGCGGCTTCTGGCGTTCCTTGGCGACCCGGTCGCTCTTCGGCACCTCGGCCAGCGCCGGCTCGATCTGGACCGGCGGCGATGGCGCTCGCCGCTTGGGCCGCGGCAGGATGCGCAGCTCTTCGTCGGGCACCTCGGGCTCGGGCCCGCTGTCGAACGCGGACACCTCTTCACGCTCGCGCACCGCCTGCTTGCCCATCGCGATGTCCTGGGCGATCTCGCGCTTTTCGCGCCGCGACTCGAACAGCGAATAGAGACGCGTGCCGATCCGTTCGGCGATCTGGCCCCACGAGAAGCGGAACACCAGTGCCGAGCCGATCACGCCGCCGGCGATCGCGATCAGCGCCGAGCCGGTGAAGCCCATCCACTTGACGCTGGCCGGCCCGACCAGGTAGCCCAGCACCCCGCCCCCATGCCCGGGCAGCCGGAATTCGAGCCGGTAGAGCCGCGACCATTCGAGCACCGCGCTGGCACACAACAGCAGGATCAGTCCGAACCAGAAGGCCAGCCGGCTGCGATTGAACGGGCCGCGCGGGGTCGGCTCGCCGGCCGCGGGCTCGCTGCCGCGCATCCAGCCGGCCAGTGAGGACAGCCATACGCGCAGGCCGGCCGCCAGGCACCACCAGACCGAATAGCCGGCCAGGAAATAGCTGGCGTCGGCCACCCAGGCGCCGATGCGGCCGCCCCAGTTCTTGACCTCGCCGCCGGTGCCCGAGGTCGACCAGGCGGCGTCCGAGGGCGTGAAGCTCAGCATCGCGAGCAGCCAGAACAGCAGCACCACGAAGCCGGCGATCAGCGTGATCTCGTGCGCAAAGCGCATCGCGCGCAAGCGCACCGGCTGCGCCTCGCCGGGCGCGGCGTTTTGAAGTGTATTGAGCGAATAGGTCATGAAAGGCAAGCCGTCCAGCCCGCACGGGCGGGCTGGAGATCCGGCAAAACTACAACGAAAACGCCCCCTGCCGCGTTGTCAGCGCCAGCGACGTCGTGGCCGGCCCGCGACGCCGCCGGCCTGGCGGTCAGGTGAGCGATGAGAGTCGTTCCTTGACGATCATCGAGCCATCGGTCTGGGTCTGGACGAAGCCGCGCTCCTCGAGATCCTTCATGACGCGGCTGACCATCTCGCGCGAAGCGCCGACCATCTTGGCCAGATCCTGGCGCGAGATCTTGTCGCGCACCTTGAGGTTGCCTTCGCCGTCGTCGACCGCGAACTCGAGCAGCGAACGCGCCACGCGGCCATAGACGTCCATCAGCGCCAGCGATTCGATCTTGCGGTCGGCATGGCGCAGGCGCGCCACCAGGCCGCGCATGATGTTGTACGACATCGACGAGTTCTCGGGCAGGCAGCGCGCGAAGGCTTCGCGGTCGAGCATCAGCACGTCGGTCTGGATCTCGGTGCGCACGGTCGCCGAATGCGGTTCGTCGTCGATCATGCTCATTTCGCCGACGTAGTCGCCTGGATGCAGGGTCGCGAGGATCACCTCGCGGCCGCGGCTGTCGGTGCTCATGACGCGGGCCCGCCCGGTCAGGATGATGTAGAGCGCATCGGACTTCTTGCCCTGCTCGACCACCACCTCGGCACGCTTGAAGCGCTTCTTGACGATCGCGTCGGCGATGCTCGCGGACTGGGAGGGTGTCAGCGCAGCAAACAAAGGCACGCGACGGAGCAACTCAAGATTGGACAGCATCGACATTCATCAATCCCCGATTCGACGCGATTGCACTACCGATGGATTCATACAATCGCGCCCATTGAAAGGAGTCGCCGGCCGGGCTTGAACCGAACGGTGATACTCCATATCTATCAAACACCCCGAAAATGTACACGCTGCTGTAGCGTCAATCCTAGGTTTTCTACTCATGTCCACCACTTCGCACGCTAAGGTTCTCATTCTCGGCTCCGGGCCGGCCGGCTATACCGCTGCAGTCTACGCGGCGCGCGCCAACCTCGAACCCATGCTGATCACCGGGATGGCCCAGGGCGGCCAGCTGATGACGACCACCGAGGTGGACAACTGGCCGGCCGACGTCCACGGCGTGCAGGGCCCCGACCTCATGCAACGCTTCCTGGAGCATGCCGAGCGCTTCAAGACGAAGATCGTCTTCGACCACATCAGCAAGGTCGACTTCAGCAAGCGTCCCTTCACGCTGACCGGCGACAGCGGCACCTACACCTGCGATGCGCTGATCATCGCCACCGGCGCCTCGGCCAAATACCTGGGGCTCGAGTCCGAGCAGCACTTCATGGGCCGCGGCGTCTCGGGCTGCGCCACCTGCGACGGCTTCTTCTACCGCGAGCAGGAAGTCTGCGTGGTCGGCGGCGGCAACACGGCGGTCGAGGAGGCGCTTTACCTGTCGAACATCGCGAGCAAGGTCACGCTGGTGCATCGGCGCGACAAGTTCCGCGCCGAACCGATCCTGATCGACAAGCTGCACGCCAAGGTGGCCGAGGGCAAGATCGAGCTCAAGACCCACAACACGCTGGACCAGGTGCTGGGCGACGATTCGGGCGTGACCGGCATCCGGCTCAAGAACACCCAGACCGGCGCCACCGAGGACCTGCAACTGAAGGGCTGTTTCATCGCGATCGGCCATCACCCGAACACCGACATCTTCCAGGGCCAGCTCGAGATGAAGGACGGCTACATCCTGACCCGCTCGGGCCTGCAGGGCTTCGCGACCATGACCAGCGTGCCGGGCGTGTTCGCTGCCGGCGACGTGCAGGACCATGTCTACCGCCAGGCGATCACCAGCGCCGGGACCGGCTGCATGGCGGCCTTGGACGCACAGCGCTTCCTCGAGCAGGAGTAAGCGCCAAGCGGGCTCGCTGGAGCCTGGGTGGTGTTTGGGCTATAATCCAAGGCTTTGCCGAAATTGACCCATGCGGTCGGGGCGGCAAGCCGGGGTACCGCCACCCGTTTTCTGGCGAGGTCAAGCTGCAAACCACCCACGCAACCCTGCTGCGTTGCCTTGGTGCCAGCTGTTCAAGAAAGAGTGTCCAACATGGCACGCGTCTGCGAAGTCACGGGCAAAGGCCCGATGGTCGGAAACAATGTTTCCCACGCCAACAACAAAACCAAGCGCCGGTTCCTGCCGAACCTGCAATACCGTCGTTTCTGGGTCGAAACGGAAAACCGCTGGGTTCGCCTGCGGGTTTCGAGCGCTGCCCTGCGCCTGATCGACAAGAACGGCATCGACGCCGTGCTCGCAGACCTGCGTGCACGCGGCCAAGCTTAAGGAGCTGAATCATGGCAACGAGCAAAGGCGGACGCGAAAAGATCAAGCTGGAATCCACCGCGGGTACCGGCCATTTCTACACGACCAGCAAGAACAAGAAGACGATGCCTGAAAAGATGTCGATCATGAAGTTCGACCCGAAGGCGCGCAAGCACGTCGAATACAAGGAAATCAAGCTGAAGTAATTCGGCGCTTTCCCATAAAAAACCCGCTGCGATCCAGCGGGTTTTTTGTCGCCTGTCAATTCGTGCAGGCAAGGAAAAGCCGGCTCGAAAGCCGGCTTTCAGTTGGGGCGCCGCGGCGTCAGGTGCGGGCGGCGCGCAGGCGGGTGGAGAACTCGCGCAGGCCGGCGATGCCGCTGGCCTCGGCGCGGTGGCACCAGGCAGCCAGGTCGGCCGCCAGCTGCTCGCGCGACTGCGAGGTGTTGAGCCACAGCTGGCGCAGCTCTTCGCGCATGGTGACCATCTTGTCGAGCACCGGGTGGGCGGCACGCGCCTGCACCAGGTTCGAGCGCGCAGCAGCGGGCACCTTGTCATCGTCGCGGTGCAGCCAGTTCTTGGCTGCCTTGAGCACCGACAGGTCGGCGCCCTTGGCCTTGAGCTGGTCGAGTTCGTCGCGGGTGGCACGGCGCATTTCGCGCGCATAGCCGGCCATCACTTCGTAGCGGTTGGCGATCACGGCCTCGAGGGTCTTCTCGTTGGCCACCGGCACCACGTCGCCCAGCTGCATCTTGGGCGGCAGCTTCTTGACCTTGGCCCAGCCGATCTTCTGCATCAGGCTGATGTAGACCCAGCCGATGTCGAACTCGTACTTCTTGACCGAGAACTTGGCCGAAGTCGGGTAGGTGTGGTGGTTGTTGTGCAGCTCCTCGCCGCCGATGATGATGCCCCACGGGATCAGGTTGGTGCTGGCATCGGTGGCTTCGAAGTTGCGATAGCCCCAGAAGTGGCCGATGCCGTTGACGACGCCGGCGGCCCAGAACGGGATCCAGAGCATCTGCACCGCCCACACGGTCAGGCCCAGCATGCCGAACAGCGCGACGTTGATGATCAGCATCAGGCCCACGCCCTGCCAGCTGTAGCGCGTGTACAGATTGCGTTCGATCCAGTCGTCGGGCGTGCCGTGGCCGAAACGCTCCATCGTTTCCTTGTTCTTCGATTCCTTGCGGTACAGCTCGGCGCCGCGCCACATGACTTCGTCGATGCCCTTGACCTGCGGGCTGTGGGGATCGTCCACGGTCTCGCACTTGGCGTGGTGCTTGCGGTGGATGGCGACCCATTCCTTGGTCACCATGCCGGTGCCCAGCCACAGCCAGAAGCGGAAGAAATGCGAGGGGATCGGACCCAGATCCATGGCCCGGTGCGTTTGCGTCCGGTGCAGGAAGATCGTGACCGCCGCGATCGTGATGTGCGTGGTGACGAGCGTGTACAACACGACTTGCCACCATGTGAGGTCCCACAAGCCGTTTCCGAGCCAGTCGATGGCCGCGCTCAGTACGGCAGAGTCAGGAAGCAACATTGAAATCAGTACTCCATGGCCACACGAAGGTGCAGCCTCCAGGTAACCCGCGATTTTAAAGGTTGGGGCCTGAAAAGGGGCCTAAATCCTTGATTTGTCGCAAGTTTTCCTATGCTTTGGAGCCTGCCGCCTATTTTCGGTTCCACACGGCGGCAAAAAAGCCGTCCGTGGCGTGCCGATGGGGCCACAGGCGGAGGTAGCGCGTCCCGTTTTCGCCTCCCGCGCAGAGCGTCTCGGCGCCCGCCACCTTGAGGCCGGCCAGCAGTTCCGAGGCGTCCTGCAGCTCGAAATCCGGGTTGGCGGCGCCAAAGGCTTCGGCGATGGCCTCGTTTTCTTCCGGCAGCACGCTGCAGGTGGCGTAGACCAGCCGGCCGCCTGATTTCACCAGCCGGGCCGCGCTTTGCAGGATCGCCGCCTGCTTGACAGTCAGCTCCTGCACCGATTGCAGCGACTGACGCCATTTCAGGTCGGGATTGCGCCGCAGGGTGCCGAGGCCCGAACAGGGCGCGTCGACCAGCACCCGGTCGATCTTGCCGGCCAGGCGCTTGATGCGGTCGTCGCGCTCGTGGGCGATCGCCGCGGGATGCACGTTCGACAGGCCGCTGCGGGCCAGCCGCGGCTTGAGCGCGTCCAGCCGGTGGGCCGAGGTGTCGAAGGCGTAGAGGCGCCCGGTGTTGCGCATGGTGGCCCCGATGGCCAGGGTCTTGCCGCCGGCGCCGGCGCAGAAATCGACCACCATCTCGCCACGCTTGGCGTCCAGCAGCAGGGCCAGCAGCTGGGAGCCCTCGTCCTGCACCTCGACCGCGCCGCGGGTGAAGGCCTCGAGCTTGTTCAGGGCCGGCTTGCCATCGACGCGCAGGCCCCAGGGCGAGAACGGCGTGGGCAGCGCCTTGATCGACGCCTTGGCCAGTTCTTTCTGCACCTCGGGCCGCTTGTCGCTGAGCGCATTGACCCGCAGGTCGAGCGGCGCCGGCTGCTGCAGGCTTTCCGCCAGGGGCCAGAACTGGTCGCCGAGCTGCGCCTTGAGCGGCGCCACCAGCCATTCGGGCAGGTTGTGGCGATGCCGCTCGAGCAGGTCGTCGGTCTTGACGGCGTCGCAGTTGTCGAGCCAGCGCTTCTCGGTGTCATTGAGGGCGCTCTTGAGGAAGTCGCGCGGGCCGTGGAAGCCGAGGATCGCCATCCGGCGCTCCTTCGGCCCGCTGCCGGAGGGCGAGAGATGGTCGAACAGCAGCTTCTTGCGCAGCACCGTATAGACCGTCTCGGCCAGGGTGGCGCGCTCGCGCGGCCCGAACTCGCGGTGGTCGCGGAAAAAGCGCGAAACGACCTGGTCGGCCGGGTGATCGAATTTCAGGACCAAGCCGACCAGGTCGGCAGTGGCGTCAAGCAGGGCTTTGGGGTGCATGCCCCCATTGTCTCAGGCAGCCCGGCTCCAGATCTCGCCGAAGGCCTGGCGCTCGATCTGCTCCAGCGTCGGCGAATGGCCGCCCCACAACACCAGCGCGGCGCCCGGCAGGCTCAGGGTCTGCTCGAGCTGCCGGCAGAGCTGCCAGCGCTCGTCGTCGCTCATCTGCGGCAGGTCGAGGAACACCACGTAGGCCCGGCGCCACGGGAACTCGCGCAGGTTCTTGCGCACCAGCCAGGCCCGCGAGACCGGCGCGCAGCGCACCAGGTCCGCCCGCAGTTCGCCGAGCTCGAACTCGCTCAGGTCGTGGCGCGTGATCTGGCTGAAGAAGGGCGTCGCGGTGATCTCTTCCCAGGCGCGCTGCTCGGCCTCCTCCGCGGTCCGGGCCCGTTCACGCCACAGCTTGAGCGCGCGCTCGTCGTGCCCGCCGCCGTCGGGGTCCTCGAGCAGGCCGACCGCCGTCTTGGCGGCCCACCACCGGCTGGCCATGCTCGATTCGTGCAGGCGTTCCAGCACAGCGAGCCGGGCGCCGCGATCCCGCACCGGCAGCAGCTGCGCCAGGCCTCGCAGGGCGCCCGCATGGTTTTCGGTCAGCTGCAAGGCGCGCTCGTAGTGGCCGCGGACGTCGGCGGCGGCATCGAGCCGGCGGCTGCAGTCGGCCCACTCGACCATCTCGTCGGCGTTGTTGCGGCCGGCGCTGGCCGCCAGCGAGGCGACCCGTTCGCGCACCCGCACGAGATAGGCGTGGTGCTGCTTCCAGTCGTTGGCGTGGTTGCGGCGCCATTCGTTGTCGAAATGCGCCGTCCATCGGGAGGGATCGGCGAGCAGGCCGAGCGACGATTTCGACGACCACGACGGCAGGGCCGCCTTTTCATCCAGGGCTTCGAGCCGGTCGCGCAGCACCGGATGGGTGTCGTCGACATCGCTGACGCTGCGCAGCGCCCCGCGCAGCGCCGCCCGGGCGAAGTCGGGCGCCATCGGTGCGCTGAGCTGCGGCGCCATGGCGGAGAAAGGCCCGGCCGGAATGGGCTCGTCGACCGCCCGCGCCCAATGGGAAGGCCAGAAGGTCTCGGCATACCAGGCGCTCTTGACCACGATCTCGGTCAACGCGCCGGCCACCACCCGCGTGCCGAGCAGGCGGGCCGCGACGCGGTCGGCTTCGTATTCGTCCTGCCGCGCCAGCGCGAAGGTCTTGGCGGCGAAACGCGGGAAGTACCAGCGGAAGAAGGCCTGCGAAGCGAAGGCCATCACGCCTTCGTCGCGCTGGAAACTGGCGTCCAGCTTGAGCCAGGACATCCGCGTCCGGTAGATCCAGGCGCTCAGCTTGCCGTGGTTGCCGCGCAGGTGCCCGTACTCGTGGGCCAGCACCGACAGCAGGCGCCGGCGGTCCAGCGCCATCAACAGCGGCAGGCCGATGCTGAGATGGTTGACCGCGCCGCCGAACAGCCCGAACCGGGGCAACTGCCGGATGCTGGCGTTGAATTCGCTGTCGAGGTAGATGCGGTGCACCGGAGGGCCGTCGATGCGCTGCCGGATGCGCTCCAGCGCCTCGAACAGCGCCGGCGCGTCCTCGCGCTCCAGCGCCTCGCCCTCGGGTTCGTCGAAGCTCACCCAAAGCGCGCGCAGCGTGGCCCAGAGCAGGCCCAGTGCGAACAGGAGCAGCCAGCCGCGGCCGAAACTGAAGCGCCCGCCCTGGCCGAGCGCGCCGGCCACCCAGGCGATGATGCCGATCGCCAGGCCCAGGCATCCGATCACCCAGAGGTAGCCCAGTGCGGCGAAGAAGGCGACGCCGCGCCGGTAGCCACCGCTGTCGTCGGCGCTGGCATGCTCGCTCATTCGCACGAGATGAACAAAATCCGCCCTATTCATCCCGACCTTTCAAGCCCTTGAAGGAAGTAACCCGCGTGAACGACGACGACCTGCCACCCCTGATCGAGACGCCTCCCGGACGCTACCGCCACTACAAGGGCGGCGAGTACGAAGTCCTCGGCACCGTGCGGCACAGCGAGACGCTGGAGCCGATGACGCTCTACCGCGCGCTCTACGGCGAGCGCGGGCTCTGGGTGCGCCCGGCCGCCATGTTCGGCGGCCTCGTAGAGATCGACGGCTCGTCACGGTTGCGCTTCGCAAAAATCGAAGAGTTGTAATCAGACTCTTCGGATTGTGTCATTTTGCTTCTCTCAACCATGCGGCAATCGCTTGCGGGTAAACCCGGTGTTCGTGCACAAGAACACGTTCCGCCAGGCTCTCGGCCGTGTCGTCGGGCAGGATCGGCACCACCGCTTGCGCCAGGATCGGCCCGTGGTCGAGTTCGACCGTCACCTGGTGCACCGTGAGCCCTGCCACCTTGCAGCCCGCCTCGATCGCGCGCTGATGCGTGTGCAGCCCCGGAAAGGCGGGCAGCAATGACGGATGGATGTTGAGCAGCCGTCCTGCATAGCGGGTCACGAAGCCCGGCGTCAGGATGCGCATGAAGCCGGCCAGCACGACCAGCGCCGGCGCGTGCGCATCGACGGCAGCGGCCAGCGCGGCGTCGAAGTCCTCGCGGCTGGCGAAGTCCTTGTGCGGGACCACCGCGGTCGCGATGCCGGCCGCGCGCGCGAGGGCCAGGCCCGCCGCGTCCGGCTTGTTGCTGATGACGGCGGCGATGCGGGCATCGAAACGGGCGGCCCAGCGCTCCTGCTCGGCGGCCCGCACGATGGCCGCCATGTTCGACCCGCCGCCGGAGATAAGGATCACAATATTCTTCATCGGACGCGGGATTATCCGTCGCGCATTTCCGCCGCCCGCGTTGTCGCGGCGCGGACACCCCGGAAGCGCACGACCGTGCTAAAACCGGCGGTCCGGAGACACGCCGCGTCCGCGGCGGATCGATCAACACAGCGAGGCACGCATGGATTTGAGCTTCACGCCCGAAGAACAGAAGTTCCGCGAAGATATTCGCGCCTGGGTCAAAGAAAACCTTCCCCAAGACATCTCGCACAAGGTGCACAACGCGCTCGAACTGACGCGCGACGACCTTCAGCGATGGGCGAAGATCCTCGGCAAGAAGGGCTGGCTGGGCTATGGCTGGCCGAAGGAATTCGGCGGCCCCGGCTGGACCGCGGTCGAGAAGCACCTGTTCGAGGAAGAGGCCGCGCTGGCCGGCGCGCCGCGCATCATCCCCTTCGGCCCCGTGATGGTGGCGCCGGTGATCATGGCCTACGGCAACCCCGAGCAGCACAAGCGCTTCCTGCCCGGGATCGCGAGCGGCGAGGTCTGGTGGAGCCAGGGCTACAGCGAACCGGGTTCCGGTTCGGACCTGGCCTCGGTCAAGACCAAGGCCGAACGGCAGGGCGACAAGTACATCGTCAACGGCCAGAAGACCTGGACCACGCTGGGCCAGTACGGCGAATGGATCTTCTGCCTGGTCCGCACCAGCAACGAGGGCAAGCCCCAGACCGGCATCAGCTTCCTGCTGGTCGACATGAAGTCCAAGGGCGTCACGGTGCGTCCGATCAAGCTGCTCGACGGCGGCTACGAGGTCAACGAGGTCTTCTTCGACAACGTCGAGGTGCCGGCCGAGAACCTGATCGGCGAGGAGAACAAGGGCTGGACCTACGCCAAGCACCTGCTCTCCCACGAACGCACCAACATTGCCGACGTCAACCGCGCCAAGCGCGAGCTGGAGCGCCTCAAGCGCCTGGCCAAGAGCGAGGGCGTCTGGGAAGACGCCCGCTTCCGCGACGAGATCGCCAAGCTCGAGGTCGACGTGGTCGCGCTCGAGATGCTGGTGCTGCGGGTGCTGTCGGCCGCCACCTCGGGCAAGAACTCGCTCGACATCGCGGGCCTGCTCAAGATCAAGGGCAGCGAGATCCAGCAGCGCTACTCCGAGCTGATGATGCTGGCCGGCGGCCCCTACGCGCTGCCGCTGATCCGCGACGCCATGGAAGCCGGCTGGCAGGGCAACTTCCCGGGCGGCCATCCGCAGCTGGCGCCGCTGACCTCGACCTACTTCAACATGCGCAAGACCACCATCTACGGCGGCAGCAACGAAGTGCAACGCAACATCGTCGCCCAGACGGTGCTGGGTTGAAAGCGAACTGACAAGGATCAAGCACATGGACTTCAATTTCAGCGACGACCAGCAGCAGCTTCGCGACGCGGTCGCCAAGTGGGTCGAAAAGGGCTATGGCTTCGAGCGCCGCCGCGGCATCGAGGCCGCCGGCGGCTTCTCGCGCGAAACCTGGGACGAACTGGCCGAACTCGGGCTGGGCGGCCTTTACATTCCGGAAGACGAAGGCGGCCTGGGCATGGGCCCGGTCGAAGGCATGGTGGTGATGGAAGAGCTGGGCCGCGGCATCGTGCTCGAGCCGCTGGCGCAATCCTTCATCGCCGGTGCCCTGCTGGCCGGCCATGCCGACGCCGACACCAAGGACAGCTGGCTGCCGCGCATCGCCGGCGGCCAGGCCCTGGTGGTGCTGGCCTACCAGGAGCGCAAGGCGCGCTACCGGCTCGATGTGTGCGACGCCAAGGCGCAGAAGGCCGGCGACGGCTTCACGCTGCACGGCACCAAGAGCCTGGTGCCGGCCGGCGACGAGGCCGATGCCTTCCTGGTGCCGGCGCAGCTCGACGGCAAGATCGCGCTGTTCCTGGTCGAGCGCGCCGCCGATGGCGTCGCCGCCCGCGGCTACGGCACCCAGGACGGCAGCCGCGCGGCCGAAGTCGTCTTCGACGGCGCCGCCGCCACGCTGCTCACGCGCGACGGCCTGGCTGCACTCGAACACGGCGTCGACATCGGCATCGCCTCGACCTGCGCCGAAGCGGTCGGCGTGATGGACCAGACGCTCGCGGTGACGGTCGACTACATGAACACGCGCAAGCAGTTCGGCGTCGCCATTGCGAGCTTCCAGGCCCTGCGCCACCGCGTCGCCGACATGAAGATGCAGGTCGAGCTGGCGCGCTCGATGAGCTACTACGCGAGCCTGAAGCTCAACGCCCCGGCCGCCGAACGGCGCCAGGCGATGGCCCGCGCCAAGTACCAGCTCGGCGTCTCGATGCGCTTCGTGAGCCAGCAGTCGGTGCAGCTGCACGGCGGCATCGGCGTGACCGACGAATACATCGGCAGCCATTACTTCCGCAAGCTCACGCAGCTGGAGATGACCTTCGGCGACAGCATGCATCACCTGGGCGAAGTGTCGGCCCGCATGCAGGATACGGCGGGGGTGTTCGCCTGACCGTCGATCGCTGTCCGGCCCGATAAGCCATCCGCGCCCGCCGGCTTTGCCCGCGGGCGCTTTCATTTTCAATCGAGACCCGTCATTCCATGCACACTCGCCGTCGCCTGATCGCACTCGGTTGCGCAACTGCCTTGCTCGCCGCCTGCTCTACGCCTGTGCCGACGGGCGAGCGGCCGCCGATCCTGTTCGTCCACGGCAACGGCGACTCGGCCGCGCTGTGGCAGACCACGATCTGGCGCTTCGAATCGAACGGCTGGCCGCGCGACCGCCTGTTCGCAGCCGACCAGCCCTTCCCGCTGGCGCGCGACGACGACGGCGTGGCCCAGCCGGGACGAAGCTCGACCGCCGAATCGATGGCCTTTCTGAAGGCCGAGGTGGACCGGGTCCTGAAAAGCACCGGTGCCACCCAGGTCGTGCTGATCGGCAACTCGCGCGGCGGCAACACGATCCGCAACTATGTGCAGAACGGCGGCGGCGACCGGGTCGTGAGCCACGTGGTGCTGGGCGGCAATCCGGCGCACGGCATCTGGGCCGTGAAAGGGCGCGCCGAGGGCAGCGAGTTTTCCGGCTTGAGCGCTTTCCTGCAGCGGCTCAACGCACCGAAGAACGCCGAGGGCCACGAGGTGACGCCGGGCGTGAAATGGCTCACGCTGCGCTCGGACAACAATGACAAGTACGCCCAGCCGGACGGCCTGTGGATCGGCAGCAAGGGCCAACCGACGCTGATCGGCTTCGATGGGCCGGCGCTCAAAGGCGCGACCAACCTGGTGCTGCCGCGGGTCGATCACCGCGAGACATCCTTCTCGCCGGCCGCCTTCGAGGCGACCTGGCGCTTTCTCACCGGCGAGGCGCCGCGCACCCTGCAGCCGATCCCCGAGGATTCGGTGGCGCTGTCCGGCAAGGTCACGGGCCTGGGCCTCGATCCGACGGACCCCGCGAGCGGCAATTTTCCCGACAACCTGCCACTGGCGGGCGCCCGCCTGTCGATGTTCGCGGTCGACCCGGCCAGCGGAACCCGGCGCGGCCCCGCGGCCTGGGAGCAGACGATCGGGACGGACGGCCGATGGGGACCGTTCGCCGGCCGCCCCGACACCGCCTACGAGTTCGTGCTGGCGGCGCCCGGCTACGCCACGACGCACATCTACCGCAACGCCTTCCCGCGCTCGAGCGGCATCGTCCAGCTGCGTCCGGAGCGCATCGCGGAGGCCGATCGCGACGCCCGGGCCCTGGTGATCTTCACGCGGCCGCGCGGCTATTTCGATGCCGAGCGCGACCGCATGCGCTTCGATGGCCAATCGACGCCGCCGGGCGTCCCGCCGAAGGGTGCCGGCGTGTCGAGCTCGAAGATCAAGCTGGGCAGCGACGCGCCGCGGCCGGTGGAAGCCGAGTTCAACGGCGAACGCGTGGTGGGGCGCACCTGGCCGCTGGCGCAGGGAGAGGTCAGCGTGCTCGAGTTGACCTACTGACGGCTGCGGTTCGCCTATCCGTGGAGCCTCGAACTCTGCGGCAGGTGGGCCATCAGGAACTCCATCTGGTCCGCCAGGATGCGGCGGTTGCGCAGGATGAAGTCCTCCCACAGGCTGGGCACGTAGGGCGCGTACAGCAGCGCCATGCCGGCCTGCTCGGGCGTGCGGCTGCTCTTGCGATGGTTGCAGGGGCGGCAGGCCGTGACCACGTTCATCCAGGTGTCGATGCCCTTCTGGGCGAACGGAATGATGTGCTCGCGCGTGAGTTCGTCTTCGTGGAAGTGGCCGCCGCAATAGGCGCAGACGTTGCGGTCGCGGGCGAACAGCTTGCTGTTGGTGAGTCCCGGACGCTGCGTGAAGGGGTTGATGCGCGGCACGCCCTTGGTGCCGATGATGCTGTTGATCGCGATCTGCGACTGCTGGCCCGTGACCGCGTTGTGGCCGCCCCTGAACACCGCCACCTGCGCGCCCACTTCCCAGCGGACCTCGTCGGAGGCGTAGTGGATCACCGCCTGCTCGAGCGAAATCCACGATTGGGGCAGCCCTTGGGCCGACAGCTTCAAGACCTTCACCAGACGCCTCCTCGATCAAAGAGAACCACGGAAAGACCAGGACACGGCGCTCGCCCGAGGGGCTTGCGCATGACGCAGTGCGTCACAATATACCGGCTTTGTGACAAAAAGGCCTTCACGTGCCCATTCCATGGGCGCAAAGTGCTATCAAAAAGATACTGACAATGCAGGTTTTCCGGGGTTTCAGGCATCCGGGCGTGGCTCCGGCCTGTGCCCTGACCATTGGCAATTTCGACGGTGTGCACCGTGGTCACCAGGCCATGCTGGGGCTGCTCAACACCGAGGCCCGCCTGCGCGGACTGCCCAGCTGCGTGCTGACCTTCGAGCCCCACCCGCGCGACTATTTCGCGGCCCTCACCAAGCGGCCTGAGCTGGCGCCGGCGCGCATCGGCACCCTGCGCGACAAGCTCGGCGAGCTCGCGGCCGGCGGCGTGGCGCAAACCATCGTGCTGCCCTTCGATGCCCGGCTGGCCTCGCAGACGCCGGAAGAATTCATCCAGCACGTGCTGATCGAAGGCCTGGGCGCACGCTACGTGCTGGTCGGCGACGACTTCCGCTTCGGCGCCAAGCGCGCCGGCGACTACGCGATGCTCGACCGCGCCGGCGAAGCGCACGGCTTCGATGTCGCCCGCATGAACAGCTACGAGGTGCACGGCCTGCGGGTGTCCAGCTCGGCGGTGCGCGAAGCACTGGCCGAAGGGCGGATGGCCGACGTCCAGGCGCTGCTGGGCCGGCCCTATGCGATCTCGGGCCACGTGGTCCACGGGCGCAAGCTGGGGCGGGCGCTGGGGGCCTCCAAACCGGGCCGCGACGACGGCTTCCGGACCCTCAACCTGCGCTTCAAGCACTGGAAACCGGCCGCCAGCGGCATCTTCGCGGTGCTGGTCCACGGGCTGGCCGCGACACCGCTGCCGGGGGTCGCCAACCTCGGCGTGCGCCCTTCGCTGGACGCCAACGACGTCAATGGCGGCCGGGTGCTGCTCGAGACGCATTGCCTCGATTGGCCGGCCGAACTCGGCAGCGAAGGGGCCTACGGTAAAATCGTCCGCGTGGAACTTCTGCACAAACTGCACGACGAATTGCGCTACACCAGCCTCGAGGCCCTGACAGCGGGCATCGCGAAGGATGGCCGCGACGCGCGCGCGTTCTTCGCCTCCACGCACGCCGAGACCCATCGCCAGACCACGCGCGACCGAATTTAGAGCGGGAACCGTCGCTTTCCGCCGCGTTCGGCCGCCCTTGGGATGCAAGGGGCCGCATGCTCCCCTCGATCCCCGAGCGCTGCCAGGCAGCGCAGATTTCTGGAACTTCCATGGCTGACAACAAGACCGATGGCGCCACCGACTACCGCGCCACCCTGAACCTGCCCGATACCCCCTTCCCGATGCGCGGCGACCTGCCCAAGCGCGAGCCCGGCTGGGTCAAGGAATGGAACGAGGAAGGCCTCTACCAGCGCCTGCGCGACGCCCGCCACGGCGCCCCCAAGTTCATCCTGCACGACGGCCCCCCGTACGCCAACGGCCAGATCCACATGGGCCACGCGGTGAACAAGATCCTGAAGGACATGATCACCAAGGCGCGCCAGCTCGAGGGCTTCGACGCGCTCTACGTGCCGGGCTGGGACTGCCACGGCCTGCCGATCGAGAACGCGATCGAGAAGAAGTACGGCCGCAACCTGAGCCGCGACGAGATGCAGGCCAAGAGCCGGGCCTACGCCACCGAGCAGATCGCGCAGCAGATGGCCGACTTCCAGCGCCTCGGCGTGCTGGGCGAATGGGAGCATCCGTACAAGACCATGGACTTCGCCAACGAAGCCGGCGAGATCCGCGCCTTCAAGCGCGTGATCGAGCGCGGCTTCGTCTACCGCGGGCTGAAGCCGGTGTACTGGTGCTTCGACTGCGGCTCCTCGCTGGCCGAGTTCGAGATCGAATACGCGGACAAGAAATCGCAGACGCTCGATGTCGCCTTCAAGGCACATGACCCGGTGAAGCTGGCCGCCGCCTTCGGGCTGCCCGGGCTGCACAAGGACGCCTTCGCGGTCATCTGGACCACCACCGCCTGGACCATCCCGGCCAACCAGGCGATCAACCTGAACCCCGAGCTCGACTATGCGCTGGTCGACACCGAGCGCGGCCTGCTGGTGCTGGCGGCCTCCCTGGTCGAGATGTGCATGAACCGCTATGCGCTCGACGGCAAGGTGCTGGCCACCGTCAAGGGCGAGCGGCTCGGCGGGCTCGAGTTCGAGCATCCGCTGTACGACGTCGACGCGGGCTTCCGCCGCCTGTCGCCGGTCTACCTGGCCGACTACGCGACGGCCGACGACGGCACCGGCCTGGTCCACTCCTCGCCGGCCTACGGCGTGGACGACTTCAACTCCTGCGTGGCTCACGGCCTCTCCTACGACGACATCCTGAATCCGGTGCAGGGCAACGGCTCCTACGCACCCGACTTCCCGCTGTTCGGCGGCCAGAACATCTGGAAGGCAGTGCCGGTGATCATCCAGGCCCTGCGCGACGCCGGCCGCCTGTTGACCACCGAAGTCATCAGCCACAGCTACCCGCACTGCTGGCGCCACAAGACGCCGGTGATCTACCGCGCCGCGGCCCAGTGGTTCATCCGCATGGACGAGGGCGAAGGCGTCTTCACCAAGGACAAGGCGCCGCAGACGCTGCGCCAGACCGCGCTGGCCGCGATCGAGCAGACCAGCTTCTACCCCGAGAACGGCAAGGCGCGGCTGCACGACATGATCGCCAACCGGCCCGACTGGTGCATCAGCCGCCAGCGCAGCTGGGGCGTGCCGATCCCGTTCTTCCTGCACAAGGATTCGGGCGAGCTGCACCCGCGCACGATGGAGATCCTCGACCAGGCCGCCGCCATCGTCGAGCAGGGCGGCATCGAGGCCTGGAGCCGCGTGACGACCGAGGAGATCCTCGGCGCCGCGGACGCGCCGCACTACACCAAGAGCACCGACATCCTCGAGGTCTGGTTCGATTCGGGCTCGACCTTCTGGCACGTGCTGCGCGGCACGCATCCGAACGTGCACCACGAGACCGGCCCCGAGGCCGACCTCTACCTCGAAGGCCACGACCAGCATCGCGGCTGGTTCCATTCCTCGCTGCTGCTCGCCAGCGCGCTGGAAGGTCGCGCGCCGTACCGCGGCCTGCTCACGCACGGCTTCACGGTCGACAGCCAGGGCCGCAAGATGAGCAAGTCGCTCGGCAACGGCATCGATCCGCAGGAGGTCAACAAGAAGCTCGGCGCCGAGATCACCCGCCTGTGGGTGGCCGCGAGCGACTACTCGGGCGACATCGCGGGCGATGACAAGATCCTGGCGCGGGTGGTCGACGCCTACCGCCGGATCCGCAACACGCTGCGCTTCCTGCTCGCCAACACCAGCGACTTCGACATCCGGAAGGACGCAGTGCCGCTCGGCGAGTTGCTCGAGATCGACCGCTACGCGCTCAGCCGCGCAGCGCAGTTCCAGGCCGAGATCCTCGCGCACTACAAGGTCTACGAGTTCCATCCGGTGGTGGCCAAGCTGCAGGTGTACTGCTCCGAGGACCTCGGCGCCTTCTACCTCGACGTGCTCAAGGACCGGCTCTACACCACCGCGCCGGGCTCGCTCGCGCGCCGCAGCGCCCAGACCGCGCTCTGGCACATCACGCAGGCGATGCTGCGCTGGATGGCGCCGTTCCTGAGCTTCACGGCTGAAGAGGCCTGGAAGTTCTGCGGCGACGGCCAGTCGATCTTCGTCCAGACCTACAGCGACCTCGGGACGCCCGACGCGGCGCTGCTGGCCAGGTGGACCCGCATCCGCGAGATCCGCGATGCGGTCAACAAGGAGATCGAGACCGTGCGCACCGCGGGCCAGGTCGGCTCGTCCCTGCAGGCCAACGTGACGATCACGGCGCCGGCCGACGACCACGCGCTGCTGGCCGCCCTCGGCGACGACCTGAAGTTCGTGCTGATCGCCTCGGCGGTCGCGCTGGCGGCGGGCGATGCGCTGGCGATCCAGGTCAATCCGAGCAGCGCGGCCAAGTGCGAGCGATGCTGGCACTGGCGCGAGGACGTCGGCCACGACTCTGCGCACCCGGGCCTCTGCGGCCGCTGCACCAGCAACCTGTACGGAGCCGGAGAGCAAAGGATCGTCGCCTGATGGCCCGCAAATCTTCGGGCAAGTCGGGCCTGGGCATCTGGCCCTGGCTCGGCCTCGCGCTGGTCATCGTGATCATCGACCAGTTCACCAAGACGCTGATCCTCGGCTACTACAAGCTCGGCGACGCCACCTACGTCACGAGCTTCTTCAATGTGGTCCGGGCCCACAACACCGGCGCGGCGTTCTCGTTCCTCGCCGATGCGGCCGGCTGGCAGCGCTGGTTCTTCACCGCCATCGGGATCGCAGCGGCGATCTTCATCATCTGGATGCTGAAGTCCCATGCGGGCCAGAAGCTGTTCTCGTTCTCGATGGCCGCCATCCTGGGCGGCGCCATCGGCAACGTGATCGACCGGATGATGCACGGCTATGTGGTCGACTTCCTCGACTTCCACATCGCCGGGCGCCACTTCCCGGCCTTCAACGTCGCCGACAGCGCGATCACCCTCGGCGCGATCTGCCTGATCCTCGACGAACTGCGGCGCGTCAGGCGCAAGTAGCCGCCTCGGCTCGACGCGAGGCGGGCCCGGAAGCTTGGTCTATAGTCCATCGCTTCCATGAAGCATCTGTTGAATCTACTTGCGGCGGTGGCGCTGCTGGTATGGGGCACCCATCTCGTTCGCACCGGCGTGCTGCGGGTCTTCGGCGCCAACCTGCGCCGGATCCTGGTCCACAGCATGCGCAACCGCTTCACGGCGGCCCTCTCGGGCATCGGCGTGACAGCCCTGGTGCAGTCCAGCACCGCGACCTCGCTGATGACCTCCTCCTTCGTCGGCCAGGGACTGGTGACGCTGCCGGCCGCGCTGGCGGTGATGCGCGGCGCCGACATCGGCACCGCGCTCATGTCGGTGCTGTTCTCGGCCGACCTGTCCTGGCTGTCGCCGCTCTTCATCTTCGTCGGCGTGGTGCTGTTCATCACGCGGCCTTCCAGCGTGGCCGGCCGGGTCGGGCGCGTGCTGATCGGGCTCGGCCTGATGCTGCTGGCGCTGCAGCTGGTGGTGGCGGCCACCGGGCCGCTGTTCGAGGGCCCCGCGATGCGCGAGCTGCTGGGCACGCTGGGCAGCGACGTGCTGCTCGAGATCACCATCGGCGCCGCGCTCGCGATCGTCGCCTACTCCAGCCTGGCGGTGGTGCTGCTGGTCGCCGCGATGGCCAGCTCCAACGTCGTGCCGCTGGACGTCGCGATGGGCCTGGTGCTCGGCGCCAACCTGGGCAGCGGCCTGCTGGCGGTTCTCACCACGGCCAAGTCCTCGGTCTCGGTGCGCCAGGTCACGGTCGGCAACCTGCTCTTCAAGCTGCTCGGCGTGGCGATCGCGGCGCCTTTCGTCGGCCTCTGGCTGCGCGAGGTCAGGCCCTATATCTCCGACGCGACGCAGTTCGTCGTGCTGTACCACCTGGCCTTCAACGTGCTCGTGAGCATCGGCTTCATCGGCCTCACCAACTGGGTCGCCAGGCTGGTCACGCGCATGCTGCCGGTGCCGGTCGAGCCGGCCGCCACGCGGCGGCCGCAGCACCTCGATCCCTCGGCCCTGTCGACGCCGACCCTGGCCATCTCGAATGCCGCGCGCGAGGCGCTGCACCAGGCCGATGTGGTCGAGACCATGCTGATCGGCGTGCTGGGCGTGATCCGCAACAACGACCTGCGGCTGGCCCAGGAGCTGCGCAAGCTCGACGACACGGTCGACGAGCTGTACTCGGCGATCAAGTACTACATGACGAAGATCTCGCGCGAGGCGCTCGGCGAGGAGGAAAGCCGGCGCTGGACCGACATCATCAGCTTCACGATCAACATGGAGCAGATCGGCGACATCATCGAGCGCGTGATCATCGACATCGAGGACAAGAAGATCAAGCCGCAGCGCAACTTCTCCGAGGCCGGCATGGCCGAGATCGTCGAGCTGCACGAGCGGCTGGTGGCCAACCTGCGGCTCAGCATGAGCGTGTTCCTGAACGGCAGCGTGCGCGACGCCCAGAAGCTGCTCGAGGAGAAGGCGCGCTTTCGCGACCTGGAGCGCGCCTATGCCACCACGCACCTGGGGCGCCTGTCGGACCAGACCGCGCTGAGCATCGAGACCAGTTCGCTGCACATCGACCTGATCAGCGACCTGAAGCGCATCAACTCGCACATCTGCTCGATCGCCTACCCGATCCTCGAGTCGGCCGGCGCGCTGGCGCCCACGCGCATGCGCGAATCGCGGCTGAATTCGCTTTAGGCTCGCCCCCAGCCGAGCTACAAGGTCAAGATCGTGCAGCCGGTGGTCTTGCGCGCCTCGAGATCCCGGTGCGCCTGCTGCACGTCGGTCAGCGCATAGCGCTGGTCGATCGGGATCTTCACCGCCCCGCTCTGGACCACCGCGAACAGTTCGTCGGCCATCGCCTGCGTGCTCTCGCGCGTGGCGATGTGCGTGAACAGCGTGGGACGCGTGACGTAGTAGGAGCCCTTGGCCAGCGTGCCGAGATTGAAGGCCGCCACCGGCCCCGAACCATTGCCGAAGACCGCCAGCAGGCCGAAGGGCCGCAGGCAGGCCAGCGAGCCTTCGAAAGTGTCTTTGCCGACCGAGTCGTACACCACCTTGACGCCCTTGCCGCCGGTGATCTCCTTGACCCGTTCGGCGAAGTTCTCGGTGCTGTAGTTGATGGCGTGCGCCGCTCCGTGGGCCAATGCCAATTGGCACTTGGCGTCGGTGCCGGCGGTGCCGATGAGCTGCAGCCCGAGTGCCTTGGCCCACTGGCAGGCGATCAGGCCGACGCCGCCGGCTGCCGCGTGAAAGACGATGAAGTCGCCCGGCTGCAGGCCCTCGGCCGGCAGCGTCTTCTTGAGCAGGTACTGCGTCGTCAGGCCCTTCAGCATCATCGCGGCGCCGGTCTCGAAGGAGATCGCGTCGGGCAGCCGGCAGACGTTCCTGGCCGGCATGACGCGCTGCTCGCAGTACGAGCCGGGCGGCGCACTGGCATAGGCGGCGCGATCGCCGGCCTTCAGGTGCGTGACGCCCTCGCCCACCGCCTCGACCACGCCGGAGGCCTCCATGCCGAGCTGCAGCGGCATCGGGAACGGATACAGCCCGCTGCGCTGGTAGGTATCGATGAAGTTGAGCCCGACCGCCTTGTGGCGGATGCGGATCTCGCCAGGCCCGGGGTCGCCGACTTCGACATCGACGATCTTCAATTCCTCGGGACCGCCGTTGCGGTCGATGCGGACGGCTTTGCTCATGAAGTGGCTCCTGGTCGTATGGTTTGAATGGATGGGCTGAAAGCGAGGCGCCTATGCTGCCACGGACTTCGATTCGAGGCAGGCGCCGAGGATTGCGGCGGCAGCCCGGTACAGTTCGAGCCCATGCAGCAGCGATTGACCCCGGGCACCGTCCTTCTTCTCACCCTGCCCCCGCTGCTGTGGGCCGGCAACGCGGTCGTCGGCCGCATGGTGCGCGAGCTGGTCTCGCCGATGACCCTGAACTTCATCCGCTGGCTGCTGGCCTTCATGGTGCTGCTGCCTTTCGCCGCCAGCCTGCTGCGCCGCGACAGCCCGCTGTGGGCTCACTGGAAGCGATTCACCGTGCTCGGCCTGCTGGGCATCGGCTGCTACAACGCCTTCCAGTACCTGGCGCTGCAGACCTCGACACCCGTCAACGTGACGCTCGTGGGCTCCAGCATGCCTTTGTGGATGTTGGCGACCGGCGCGCTGTTCTTCGGCGCCAGGGTGACGCGGCGGGAAGTCGTCGGGGCCGCGCTGTCGATGGCGGGCGTGTTGCTGGTGCTGAGCCGCGGCCGCTGGGAGCAGCTGGCCGCACTGAGGCTGGTGCCGGGCGATCTCTACATGATGCTGGCGACGATCTCGTGGGCGTTCTACAGCTGGATGCTGTCGCGCACCCGGGAGCCGGCAGAGGCACGCCGCGACTGGGCCAGCTTCCTGATGGCGCAGATGGTGTTCGGGCTCGCATGGTCCGGCGTCTTCGCCGCCGGCGAGTGGACGCTGGGCGATGCGCACGTGGACTGGGGATGGCCGCTGGCCGCGGCGCTGGTCTTCATCACGCTGGGACCGGCGCTGCTGGCCTATCGGTGCTGGGGACTGGGCGTGCAGCGCATCGGGCCGCAGGTCGCGGGCTTCTTCACCAACCTCACGCCGCTGTTCGCGGCGGTGCTCTCGGCCGCCTTCCTGGCGGAGGTGCCGCAGTGGTACCACGGCGTGGCGTTCGTCCTGATCGTGGGCGGCATCTGGGCCTCTTCGCCGCGCTGAGCGCCAGGGCGGCGCGTCGACGTCAGTAAGTGCCCGGATAGGCCCCGCCGTCGGCCAGCCAGTTCTGGCCCGTGACATAGCCGGCATGCACGCTGCACAGGAAGGCGCAGATGGCGCCGAACTCCGCGGGCGTGCCGAAGCGGCCGGCCGGGATGTTCTTCTGGCGGCTGGCGCGGATCGCATCGATGTCCTGGCCGGTCTTCTTGGCCGCGCCGGCCAGCGTGCCCTTGAGCCGGTCGGTGTCGAACGACCCCGGCAGCAGGTTGTTGAGGGTCACGCCCTTCGCGGCCAGCCCGGTGCGGGCGACGCCGGCCACGAAGCCGGTGAGGCCGCTGCGCGCGCCGTTGCTGAGGCCGAGGATGTCGATCGGCGCCTTGACCGAACTCGAGGTGATGTTCACGATGCGCCCGAATCCGCGTGCCGCCATGCCGTCGACCGTGGCCTTGATCAGCTCCACCGGTGTCAGCATGTTGGCGTCGAGCGCCTTGATCCAGGCCTCGCGATCCCAGTCGCGGAAATCGCCGGGCGGCGGGCCGCCGGCATTGGTGACCACGATGTCGTAGTCGGCATGCGCCGCGAAGGCCGCGGCACGGCCCTCCGCGGTCGTGATGTCGGCCGCGACCTGCTTGACGAAGGGCCGGCCCGCGCTGCCCGCCGCCGTGGCCTTCAGGCTGGCAGCCGCCGCGTCGAGCGCCTCGGCGCCGCGCGCCACGATCACCAGGTTCACGCCCTCGCGCACCAGCGCTTCGGCACAGCCGTAGCCCAGGCCCTTGCTGGCGCCGCACACCAGCGCCGTCCTGCCTGCGATTCCCAGATCCATTTCGAATTCCTTCGGGCTCAACGCCCCGTTCGTGTGAAGACAAAGATGCCGGCGATGACCAGCACGGTACCGGCCGCGATCCAGGCGGTGAAGGGCTCGCCGAGCAGCAGCACCCCCATCAGGATCGTCGACAACGGCCCGACCATACCCGTTTGCGCCGCCATCGCGGGGCCGATGCGCTCGATCGCCATCATGACGGCGAGGACAGGCACCGCGGTGCACAGCGTGGCGTTGAGCACCGACAGCCAGATCACCTCGGGCGCCACCTCGAAGGCTGCGCTCATCGGCCGCAGCAGCAGGAACTGGGCGATGCACAGCAGGCAGGCCACGCTGGTCGCCAGCCCGACCAGCCGCAGCGAGCCGAGCCGCTTGACGAACTCGCCGCTGGCGACCAGGTAGATCGCATAGCTCACCGCGCTCAGGAACACCAGGAAGGCGCCCCACACGGCGGCCGCGCTCTGGCCCAGGCTGACCTCGTGGCCGAACACCAGCAGCACGCCCGAATAGCTCACGGCCATGCCCGCCAGCTGCCAGCGCGTGATGCGCCGCCGGTAGGCGATCCAGCCGAACAGCAGCACCAGGGTCGGATTGAGATACAGGATCAGCCGCTCGAGGCTGGCCGTGATGTAGGCCAGGCCGGCGAAGTCGAGGAAGCTCGACAGGTAGTAGCCCGAGAAGCCGAGCCCCAGCACGCCGAACCAGTCGCGCCGCGTGAGCGGCGGCTTGCCGCGCCCGGCCCACCAGGCCATGACCGCGAACAGCGGCAGCGCGAACAGCATGCGCAGCATGATGAGCGTGACGGCATCGACGCCGTGCCGGTAGGCCAGCTTGACGATGATCGCCTTGCCGCTGAAGGCGATCGCGCCGAAGGTGGCGAGCGCCAGGCCTGGCGCGAGGCTCTTGCGTGCAGCGAGATGGCCCCCACGCTCCGTCACTGCGTGTACTCACTGCCCCCCGAGGGGGCCGCAGGCCGCCTTGGGAGCGGCCCGGCGGCGGCCTGAGCCTCGCTGTCGGAGGTCATCCCGTCGCAGGCCATCTAGAATCCGGCCGCGAGGCCGTCGCGGCGCGCGTCGCTGGCGGCCACGTAGCCCTCCACCGCCGGATCGCCGGCGCGCCAGATGAATTGGCCGGCGCCGAAGTCCTGGTAGGAGTCGTTGATGACGTCGACCTTGTGGCCGAGCGCCGACAGGCCCTGCACCGTGGCCGGCGCCATCGCCGCCTCGACGTTGATCTCGAGCCCGGCGTTGAAGCGCCAGCGCGGCGCATCGCAGGCCGCCTGCGGGTTCTGCCCGTAGTCGAGCATGCGCACCAGCGTCTGCATGTGGCCCTGGGGCTGCATGTTGCCGCCCATCACGCCGAAGCTCATCACCGGCGCGCCGTCCTTGGTGAGGAAGGCGGGAATGATGGTGTGGAAGGGGCGCTTGCCCGGCGCCACGAGGTTCGGGCTGCCGTCCTTCAGGCTGAAGCCGTGGCCGCGGTTCTGCAGGCTGATGCCGAACTCCGGCTCGACGCAACCCGAGCCGAAGCCCATGTAGTTGCTCTGGATGAAGCTCACCATCATGCCGCTCTCGTCGGCCGCGGTGAGGTAGATGGTGCCGCCCTTGACCGGGTTGCCCGCCTGGAAGTCCTGCGCCTTGTTCACGTCGATGAGTTTGGCACGCGAGGCGAGGTAGGCGCCATCGAGCATTTGCAGTGGTGTCACCTCCATCGACGATGGCTCCGACACGTAGCGATAGGTGTCGGCGAAGGCCAGCTTCATGGCCTCGATCTGCAGATGCTGGGAGCGCACCGAATCGACCGGGATCGAGCCGATGTCGAAGTGCTCGAGGATGCCCAGCGCGATCAGCGCCGCGATGCCCTGGCCGTTCGGCGGGATCTCGTGCAGCGTGTGGCCGCGGTAGTTCTGGGCGATCGGCTCGACCCATTCGGGCTTCCAGCCGGCCAGGTCGCTGGCCTTGAGGCTGCCGCCGTTCGCGTTCGAGAACTTCTCGAGCGCGGCGGCGATTTCACCGCCGTAGAAGGCATCGCCGCGGGTCGCCGCGATCGCCTTCAGAGCGCGCGCGGCCGCCGGGAAGCGGAACAGTTCGCCGACTTCGGGCGCGCGGCCCCAGGGCAGGAAGCTCTGCGCAAAGCCGGGCTGCGACTGCAGGATCGGCGTGGCGGCGGCCCACTTCTGCTGCACCACCGGCGGCATCAGGTAGCCGCGCTCGGCGATCTCGATCGCCGGCGCCATGAGGTCGGCGAAGGGCAGCTTGCCGAAGCGCTCCGACAGCGCGACCCAGCTGCCCACGGCGCCCGGCACCGTGACCGAGTCGATGCCGCGCATCGGCGGCGTCGCGGCGTCGGCGCCGTGCTTCTTACGGAAGTACTCGGGCGTCCACGCAGCGGGCGCGCAGCCCGAGGCGTTGAGGCCGTGCAGCTTCTTGCCGTCCCAGAGGATGCAGAAGGCATCGCTGCCGAGGCCGTTGCTGACCGGCTCGACCAGCGTCATGACCGCCGCGGTCGCCACCGCCGCGTCGACCGCGTTGCCGCCCTGCTGCAGGATGCGCAGGCCGGCCTGGGCGGCCAGCGGGTGAGAGGTCGAGACGACGTTGCGCGCGAAGACCGGGATGCGCGTCGAGGTGTAGGGGTTCGCGTAGTCGAATTTCATGTCAGTCGCCGGTGATCTTTCTGTCGATGATGATCTTCTTCCACTTGGCGGCATCGGCCGCCACCATGCTGGCCAACTGCGCCGGCGTGCTGGTGGTGGGTTCGATGCCCAGCCGTGCCAGCTTGTCGCGCACTTCCGGGTCGCTCAGCGACTGGTTGGCGGCCGTGTTGATGCGGGCCACCATGTCGGCCGGCAGGCCCTTCGGGCCGTAGAGGCCGAACCAGGTGTTGGATTCGAAGCCGGGCAGCACATCGGCGATCGGGGGCAGCTCGGGCGCCAGCGGGCTGCGCTTCTGCGTGGTCACGCCGAGCGCCCGCAAGCGGCCGTCGCGCACGTGCGGCATGCCGGTCGGCAGCGAGTCGAACAGCACGTCGACCTTGCCGGTGATCAGATCGGGAATCGCCAGCGCCGTGCCCTTGTAAGGGATGTGGGTCACGAACACGCCGGCCTGCGACTTGAAGAGCTCGGCCGTGAGCTGGACGATCGTGCCGTTGCCGCTCGAGGCGTAGTTGAGCTTGCCCGGGTTCTTCCTGGCGTAGTCGATCCACTCGCGCACCGTCTTGGCGGGCGAGTCGTTCGGCACCAGCATGATGCTGGGCGCATCGCCCACATGGGCGATCGGCGTGAAGTCGCGCACCGTGTCGTAGGGCAGCTTGGCGTTGATCGCCGGACCGATCGAGTGCGTGCTGGTGGTCGCCAGCAGCAGCGTGTAGCCGTCGGCCGGCGCCTTGGCCGCCATGTCGGAGCCGATCGCGCCGCCAGCGCCGGGCTTGTTGTCGATCACTACCGTGGTGCCCAGCTTCTCGCCCATCTTCTGCGACAGCGTGCGCGCGAACAGGTCGGTGGCGCCGCCGGCCGGGAAAGGCACGATCAGGCGGATCGGCTTGCTTGGATAGCCTTGTGCCAGGCTGGCGGGCGATGCGGCCACGCACAGCACGGCGGCGCAGGCCTGAAGGAACTGGATTCGTTTCATGGGCTGGATTCTGTCCCTGTGGAGAGGAATCCGAATGCTATGCAAGGGTGGGGCATCAAGCCAGATAATCCGGTTTATCGAACTATAAATACAGCTTATGACTCGAAACGCGGCGGAAGAAATATCCCTGCAACAGCTCAGGGCCCTGTCGGCGGTGGCCGAGACGGGCAGCTTCACCCTTGCGGCCGAAGCCTTGCAACTCACCCAGCCCGCGATCAGCCACCTGATCAAGCGCATGGAGCAGGAACTCGGGCAGCCGCTGGTGGTGCGCGGCCGCCGCATCCGGATCACCAATGCGGGCCAGATGATGGTCGACACCGCGGTGCGCGCACTGCGGCTGATCGACGAATCGGTCGACGCCTGCCGCTCGCAATCCCAGTTGCGCGAGGGGCGCGTGGTGCTGGCCGTGGGCCATCTCACGGCGGGCGCGCTGCTGCCGCCGTTGCTGGGCCGCTTCTCCCAGCAGCACCCTGCGCTGGCAACCGCACTGATGGACAGCACGGCCGAACAGATGATCTCGCGCATCCTCTCGCAGGAGGCGGACCTCGGCTTCGGCTCGGACATCGGCCAGAAGCACTCGGAACTGGCGACCGAGCCGCTGTTCAGCGAACGCATGGCGCTGTTCGTGCGCGACGACCATCCGCTGGCCCAGCGCGTGGTGATCGACGCCAGGCACCTCGATGCACTGCCTTTCATCCACGTCAATCCGGACGCCAACATCTGGCGCTCGGTCAGCCGCCAGTTGTCGAGCGTGGCCAACGTGTACCCGCGCGTGGTCCACCACGTGTCGATGCTGTCGACCGCGTTCGGCCTGATCCAGGCCGGCGCGGGTGTCGCGCTGCTGCCGCGCTATGTCGAGATCCTGATGCCCGGCAACCTGCGCGCGGTGGCGGTGACGCGGCCGACGCTGGAGTACCCGGTGGTCGCGGTGCGGCTGGCCAAGCATCCGCTCAATCCGGCCGCCATGGCTTTCCTCGCCATGGCCCGGCAGCACATGAAGCCGCCGCGCGTCCTCAAGGCCTGAACGAAAAAACGGCAGCCGAGGCTGCCGTTTTCTTGCGAGGGTCCGGGAAGGATCAGTCTTCGACGAAGGCCTCTTGACGCTTCGACTTGACGGCCGGAAGCAGCACGATGATCAGCAGCAGCAGCGCCGCCGCCAGCAGGCCGGCCGAGATCGGCCGCGAGACGAAGACGATCCAGTCGCCGCGCGAGAGCAGCAGGGCGCGGCGCAGGTTCTCTTCCATCATCGGGCCCAGGATGAAGCCCAGCAGCAGCGGCGCCGGCTCGCAGCCGAGCTTGAAGAAGGCATAGCCGATGAAGCCGAAGGCCGCCACCATCCAGATGTCGAAGGTGTTGTTGTTGGTCGAGTACACGCCGATCGCGCAGAACAGCACGATCGCCGGGAACAGGTACTTGTAGGGCACCGACAGCAGCTTGATCCACATGCCGATCAGCGGCAGGTTCAGGACGATCAGCATCGCGTTGCCGAGCCACATCGAGGCGATCAGGCCCCAGAACAGCTCGGGGTTGCTGGTCATCACCTGCGGGCCGGGCTGGATGTTGTGGATCGTCATCGCACCGACCATCAGCGCCATCACGGCGTTGGGCGGGATGCCCAGGGTCAGCAGCGGGATGAAGGAGGTCTGCGCGCCGGCGTTGTTGGCCGACTCGGGAGCCGCCACGCCGCGGATGTTGCCCTTGCCGAAGGGCACTTCGCCCGGATGCAGCTTGGTCTTCTTCTCGATCGTGTAGGCAGCGAAGGCGGCCAGCAGCGCACCGCCACCCGGCAGGATGCCGAGCGCGGCGCCGAGCGTGGTGCCGCGCAGCACCGCCGGCAGCATGCGCTTGAAGTCTTCCTTGGTCGGGAACAGGCCGGACACCTTGGCGGTGAACACTTCGCGGTCTTCTTCGGGGCGCGACAGGTTGGCGATGATTTCGCCGTAGCCGAACACGCCCATGGCGATGGCGACGAAGCCGATGCCGTCGGTGAGTTCAGGGATGTCGAAGCTGAAGCGCGCCACGCCCGAGTTCACGTCGGTGCCGACCAGGCCCAGCAAGAGGCCCAGCACGATCATCGCGATCGCCTTGAGCAGCGAGCCCGAGGCCAGCACCACGGCGCCGATCAGGCCCAGGATCATCAGCGAGAAATACTCGGCCGGGCCGAACTTGAAGGCCAGCTCGGTCAGCGGCGGCGCGAAGGCGGCCAGGATCAGCGTGCCCACGCAGCCGGCGAAGAAGGAGCCCAGGCCGGCGGCAGCCAGCGCCGGACCGGCCCGCCCCTTGCGCGCCATCTGGTAGCCGTCGATGACGGTCACGACCGAGGACGACTCGCCGGGCAGGTTGACCAGGATGGCGGTGGTGGAACCGCCGTACTGGGCGCCGTAGTAGATGCCGGCCAGCATGATCAGGGCCGACACCGGCGGCAGCGCGTAGGTGGCCGGCAGCAGCATCGCGATGGTGGCGACCGGGCCGATGCCCGGCAGCACGCCGATCAGCGTGCCGAGAATACAGCCGACCAGGCAGTACAGCAGGTTGGTGAAGGTGAACGCGACACCGAAACCGAGGGAGAGATTGTTTAGGAGTTCCATTTGTCGGTCCTCAGCCCGTGATGAAGGTAGGCCAGACCTGGATCTGCAGCTTGAGCGCCCAGATGAAGGCGATGTAGCTGCCGATCGCGAGCACCGTCGCGAGGATCAGCACCTTGGGCAGCTCGAAGTGGGCGCCGGCCAGGCTGGAGATGATGACCAGGGCATAGATCGCGATGATCAGACCCATGGCCGGCACGCCGACGCTGGGCAGTCCGCCGAGCAGCACGCCGAAGGCCAGGTTGGCGCCGAGGATGTAGGCCACCTGCTTCCAGGCCCATTTGCCGATCAGTTCGCCGTCCTCGGTCTCGACCGTGAGGCCGGTGAACATGATCACGAGGCCGATCACGGCCATCAGGATGCCCAGCATCAGCGGGAAGTAGCCGGGGCCCATGCGGGCACCGCTGCCGACGTTGTAGGTCGTCGCCCCCCAAGCGAAGGCGACTCCGACGACGGCGAACATCACCCCCGAGAAGAAGTCTTTCTGACTCTTGATTTTCACGAACAGTCTCCACGAAAAAACTCGATCGGAGATTGTGTGGTCAGCTGCGAGTCAGCTCGATGTGGATTCCACCTATCGAGAATTCAGGGTAATCCCTGCTTGAATCATTCCAAAGGCGGCGTTGCGCTGAGCACTTCCTCGATGGTGGTGACGCCCTCGGCGACCCGCAGCGCGCCGGCCAGCCGCAGGGGCCGCATGCCGTCGACCACCGCCTGGCGGCGCAGTCCGACCGTGTTCGGCTCCTTCGTGACCAGGGCCTTGAACTCCTCGCTCACGCTGAGCAGTTCGTACAGTCCCATGCGCCCCATGTAGCCGGTCATGCGGCAGTCGACGCAGCCGACCGGCTTGTAGGCCCGCACCGAGCCGTTGATCTGCCAGGGCTTGACGAACTCGGCCAGCTTCTCGCGCGTGATCGATTCGTCCAGCTCCTTGCAATGCGGGCACAGCGTGCGCACCAGACGCTGGGCCAGCACGCCGAGCATCACCGCGTTGATCAGGTAGGACGGCACGCCCAGTTCCATCAGCCGCGTGATCGCGCTCGGCGCGTCATTGGTGTGCAGGGTGCTGAAGACCAGGTGGCCCGTGAGCGCCGCCTGCACCGCCATCTCGGCGGTGGGGAGGTCGCGGATCTCGCCCACCATGATGATGTCCGGGTCCTGCCGCATCAGCGCCCGCAGCCCTTCGGTGAAGCCGAAGTCGAGCTGGTGCTGAACCTGCGTCTGGTTGAACGAGGGCTCGATCATCTCGATCGGATCCTCGACGGTGCTGACGTTGACCTGCTCGGTCGCCACCCGCTTGAGGGTCGAATAGAGCGTGGTGGTCTTGCCCGAGCCGGTCGGTCCGGTCACCAGGATGATGCCGTGCGGCCGCGTCACGAGCTTCTCCCAGCGCTGCGCGTCATGCTGGGCGAAGCCGAGCGCATCGAGGTCCTTGACGGCGGTGTCGGGATCGAAGATCCGCATCACCATCTTCTCGCCGAAGGCCGTGGGCAAGGTCGACAGGCGCATCTCGACCTCGTCGCCGCGCAGGTTGCGGGTCTTGATGCGGCCGTCGAGCGGACGCCGCTTCTCGACCACGTCCATGCGGCCCAGGAGCTTGATGCGCGCCACCATCGCGTTCATCACGCCCATCGGCATCTGGTAGGCCGGATGCAGCACGCCGTCGATGCGAAAGCGGATCACGCCCTGGTCGCGCCGCGGCTCGAGGTGGATGTCGCTGGCGCGCTGATCGAAGGCGTACTGCCAGAGCCAGTCGACCACCTGCACCACGCTCTGGTCGTTGGCGTCGAGCTGCTTGTTGCTCTTGCCGAGCTCGACCAGCTGCTCGAAGCTGGCGCCGCCGGCACCGCCGCCGGCCTTCTGCGCCGCCCGCACCGACTTGGCGAGCGCGAAGAACTCGGCCGTGTAGCGCTGGATGTCGGTCGGATTGGCGACCACCCGGCGCACCGCGCGGCGCGACTGGCGCTCCACCTCGGCGATCCAGTCGGTCAGGAAGGGCTCGGCAGTCGCCACCACCACCTCGCTCGGCGTCACCTGCACCGGCAGCACCTTGTGCCGCTCGGCGTAGGCGGCGCTCATGGTGTCGGCCACCTTGCCCACGTCGACCTTGAGCGGATCGATGCGCAGGTACGCGAGCCCGGCCCGGCCGGCCAGCCATTGGGTGAGCATCTCGAGATCGAGCGGCTTGCCGTCGCTCTCGCGCGTCATCGCGACATTGGCGAGGCGCACCAGCGGCGCCTGCCGGCTCTCCGCCTGGGCGCAGCGCGCCAGCGTGCGCTTGGCCTCGACCGGCGAGATCAGGCCGTCCTTGGCCAGCCATTCGATCAGCTGGCGCAGCACCAGCGGGCCTTCGTGGCCGGAAGGAGAAGACGAGGAAGAAGTCAGTACAGCGTTCATTTCCAACCCAAAGCGACCCGGGGCGAATTCATTCTTGCGGTTTGAACACCCGCAGCCACTTCGGCGCAGGCAGGCTCCAGCGAGTCTGGATGCTTTGGGCACGGTCGGCAAGCGCGGGACGCTTCGGCCGGCTGGCGACGGCCTGGGCCAGCACCACCGTGTTGCCTTCGCGCGTCGGCTTGAAGGCCCAGACCGCATCGGCGCCGAAGGCGGCCGTGATCTTCTCGAGGCTGCGCTCGTAGCTGGACGAGCGGCCGAAGAGATTGACCGTCATCACGCCGTCCTCGGTCAGCAGGGCACGGCAGTCGGCGTAGAAAGCCTCGCTGTCGAGCACCGGCGCCGCCGCCTCGTGGTCGTAGAGGTCGACCTGCAGCGCGTCGACCGTGCCGAGCCAGCGCGGCTTGCGGATCTCGGTCGCGGCATCGGCGACCACGACTTCGAGCTTGGCATCGTCGGCCGGCAGCTTGAACCAGCCGCGGCAGGCCGCGACCACCTGCGGATTCAGCTCGATCGCGGTGGTGCGCATGCGCAGCGTCTTGCGGCAGAACTTGGTCAGGCTGGCCGCACCCAGGCCGAGTTGCATCGCATGCCGCTTCGCGACGCTGGCGGGGTCGACGAACAACAGCCAGGCCATCATGCGCTGCACGTATTCGAGTTCGATCTCGAAGGGCGCATCGAGCTTCATCGACCCCTGCACCCATTCGGTGCCCAGGTGCAGGTAGCGAATATCGCCCCAGTCGGAGAAATTGACTTCGGGAAGGGAGAGCTTCATGGGAGGTCCAGATACCTTGCAAAGACTTCGCGCCAGGCCTGGACCTTGCGTTCGAAACTCCAGCTCGCGTTGGCGGGGCTGGAGGACGGCAACCGGTGCACCGGCACCCCGAGCGCCTGCGTATGGCGCGCATGCCGGAAGCTCTCGCCGCCGTTGTGCGCGATCGCCGCCAGCCGGGGCAGGCGCAAGCTCGCGATGTCGTTCGCCACCGGGTCGCGGATCGCCGCATCGAGGCTGCCCTCGCGCTCGCAGCTGGCATACACGTCCCACACGCCGAGGCCGTGGTCGAGCAGCCAGCTGCTACGTTTTTCATAGCTGCCTTCGCCCACTGGAAGCGGGTTTCCGGGCCACAGCGTCTGCAAAATTCTCCAGAACTGATTCTGCGGGTGCGCATAATACTGCTGCTGCGCGATCGACCGGGCGCCAGGAAAACTGCCGAGTATCAACAAGGCGGTGTTCCCGGAAACGATTGGCGCGAGCCCCGTGAGCACGGCCTTGACGTCGCCAGGGCGCGAAGCCGGCTTATTCATAACGAACGCTGCACGGCCTGCCGGCACATCGGCACCTGCGAGGAGAAGAAATGAATACGGAAGCGATCTGGATTTTCCTGACGACGCAAGGCGTGGATTTTGGCCTGAAAGTGATCGGCGCCCTGATCGCCTGGGCGGTCGGCCGCTGGCTGATCGGCCTGGCGCAGCGCCTGGTCGCCACGGCCCTCGAGCGCGGCAAGCGCATGGACCCGACCCTGAGCCACTACCTGGTCTCGATCCTCGGCGTGCTGCTCAACATCGTCCTGATCCTCTCGATCCTCGACATGTTCGGCGTCCGCACCACCTCGTTCGCGGTGCTCCTGGCCGGTGCCGGACTGGCGATCGGCACGGCCTGGGGCGGCCTGCTGACGCACTTCGCCGCCGGCGTGTTCCTGCAGGTGCTGCGGCCCTACAAGGTCGGCGACTACGTCACGGTCGGCGGCGGCATCAACGGCACGGTCAAGGAACTGGGCCTGTTCGGCACCACGATCATCACGCCCGACAACGTGGTCACCACGGTCGGCAACAACAAGGTGCTGTCGGACCCGATCCAGAACTTCAGCCAGCTCGCCTTCCGGCGGGTCGACGTCACGGCCAAGGTCGCCAACGGCGTCGACGTCAACCAGGCGATCGAATTGCTCAAGGCCGCGGTGAGCCAGATCCCGAACGTCTCGACCGAGCAGCCGCCGGATGTCGAGATCCTGCAGTTCACGCCCGAGGGGCCGCTGCTCGCCGTGCGTCCCTACACCCACACCGACCACTACTGGCAGGTGTACTTCGACACCCACAAGGCGGTGGTAAGGACTTTCGGCAGCGCCGGCTACCCGACGCCCGAGACGCCTCTGGTGCACCGGAACATCACGCCACCCGCGGTCGCCTAAAGAAAAAACCCGCCGCGGCGGGTTTTTCTTCGGGGCCGGGCGCCGTCGTGCGGCGCGCTCCGGGCTACTTCTTGACGGCTTCGTTCTGGGCCGTGCCCGGGATCTTCTCGCCGATCTTGTCGCCCACCTTGCGCGTGCCGTCGGCGGCATCGGTGGCCACGTTGTCGATCGCCTTGCCGGTCTTCTTGGCGCCCTTCTCGGTCGCCTTCACGGCCTTCTTGGTGCCGCTCTTGGTGGCGTCCCAGGCCTTCTCGGTTCCTTCCTTGGTCTTGTCCCAGGCCTTCTCGCCCGCGTTCTCCACCTTCTGGGTGGTGCTCGGGGCGGTGGTCTGTGCGACCGCCGAGAAGCCGATGCCGGCGAGGGCGAACGCCAGGGCGGCGGGGAGGGTGCGAACGATGGACTGGTTCATGGGAAAGCTCCTTGTATGAGTTGGAGTGACTGGCTCGCCACATTGATGCAACGAGTGCACGGGGTCGAAGGATGACACCAAAACCCCCGCTCACGCCAGCACGCACCCAACTCGGGCACTTGGCCTACGCGCCCCGCGGGCGGTCGGCCGACAGGCCGATCAGCGCCTGCAGACGAGGCAAGGCGTGCGCGGCGTTGCGCGTGGTCGCCTCGGCCAGCGACGCCGCCTCGATGCCGCGAAGGCCGGCCACCACCTCGGCGATGCGCGGCAGCTCGGACGGCTCGTTGCGCCCCTGCGGCTCGCCCGCCGCCCGCTGCGCCTGGGTCCGGTAGAGCCAATGCGGCTGGATGTCGGGCGAATCGGTCTCCATCACGATCGCTTCGAGCGGCAGCAAGGCGGCGAGCCGGCGCAGCTGCAGGGCGCGCTCGAAGGTCACGGCGCCGCCGAAGCCGAGCTTGAGCCCGAGGTCGATGCAGGCCTGCGCCTGCTGCTCGCTGCCGTTGAACGCATGCGCGATGCCCTCCCAGCGCTGGCCCGGCGCCACCTGGCGCAGGTGCTTCAGCACCTTGTCCACCGATCGGCGCACATGGATGATGACCGGCAGCGCGTGCTTGCGCGCCAGTTGCAACTGAGTGTGAAAAAAGCGCTCCTGCCGGTCGGCATCCAGTCCCTCCACAAAGTAGTCGAGGCCGATTTCGCCGACGGCCACCAGCCGCGGGTCGTCGCGCCGGCGGGCCAGTGCGTCGTCGAGCAGCGCGAGATCCTCGTCGCGTGCGTCGCCGGTGCACAGCGGATGGATGCCGAGCGCATAGGCATCGCCCTGCCGGTGTGCGAGTTCGCGCACCGTGTCGAAGTTGAAGGCGGCAACTGCCGGGATGACGCAGAACCCGACGCCGGCGCTCCTGGCGCGGGCACGGATCTGGGGCATCTCCGATCCGAATTCGGGCGCGTCAAGGTGGCAGTGGGTGTCGACGAAGAAGGCCATCGCACGATGATGCCCGAAGGGATGCAAGGCCGCGGAAAGCGTGCTACCGTGCCTCCCACAGCGACTCTCTTTTGCCCGGAGGTGCCCGATGCGCAGGCCAGCTTTCTACAGCCGCTCGCCCCGAGGGCCGCAGGATGCGGCCGAGCCCGGCACGCCTGCCGAGGCCGCTGGGGCCGAAGCGGCCGCGCAGCCTCCCGCCCCACCCTGGCAGCCGGGCCGACGCAGCTTCGGCCTGCTGCTGGCCATGGTCGTCGCCATGGGTGCCACCGGCGCCTACTTCTGGCCGCGCCAGGGGGCCCAGGCCCTGACCCAGAAGGACATCGACGCTGCCGTGCTGCGCACGCTGCAGACCCAGGTCCTGCCCTCGCCCGCGGCCCGTGCCGCCGAGATCATCCGCCCCTCCGTGGTGCGCGTGGTCGGCTACGGCACCGAAAAGTCCACGCCCGAGGCCAAGACCGAGAAGCGCGGCCGCAACATGGCCAAGGGCAAGCCGGCCGAGGCCACCGACGAAGTGCCGGGCAAGCAGGTCGAGCGCGGCGTCGGCACCGGCGTGGTGATCGTCGACAAGGGCGTGATCCTGACCAATCTGCACGTGGTCGCCGGCGCCGAGACCATCAAGGTCACCTTCGCCGACGGCCTCGAGGCGCCCGCGACCATCACCGCCCTGCAGCCCGAGAACGACCTCGCCGTGCTGCAGGCCCAGAAGCTGCCCGACGACCTGATCCCGGCCACGATGCGCTCGACCGCCGACCTGATGCCGGGCGACCAGGTGGCCGCGGTCGGCTTCCCCTTCGGCATCGGTCCCTCGGTGTCGGCCGGCGTTGTCTCGGGCCTCAACCGCTCCTTCCGTTCGCCCGAAGGCAAGCAGGAACTCGGCAACCTGATCCAGTTCGATGCGGCCGCCAACCCCGGCAACTCGGGCGGCCCGCTGGTCAACATGAACGGCGAGGTGCTCGGCATCGTGACCGCCATCCTCAACCCGACCCAGCAGCGCACCTTCATCGGCATCGGCTTCGCGGTGCCGATCGAGAACGCCGCCACCGCCGCGGGCTCGCCGCCCTTCTGACCCACCACCGACGAAAGAAATCGCCATGAGCACAGAGTTCGAATCGCCCTCTCCGGTCACGGCCGAGCTGATGGAGCAGATCCTCTATCAGGTCAAGCGCGTGGTGGTCGGCCAGGACCGCTTTCTCGAACGTGTGATGGTGGCGATGCTGGCCGGCGGACACCTGCTGGTCGAAGGGGTGCCGGGCCTGGCCAAGACGCTCACGGTCAAGACCCTGGCCGACACCGTGCGCGGCCAGTTCAAGCGCATCCAGTTCACGCCCGACCTGGTGCCGGCCGACCTGGTCGGCACCCGCATCTACAACCAGAAGACTGGTGACTTCAGCACCTCGCTGGGGCCGGTGTTCGCGAACCTGCTGCTGGCCGACGAAATCAACCGGGCGCCGGCCAAGGTGCAGAGCGCGCTGCTCGAAGTGATGCAGGAGCGCCAGGTCACGATCGCCGGCGAGACGCACAAGGTGCCCCGGCCCTTCCTCGTGATGGCGACGCAGAACCCGATCGAGACCGAGGGCACCTACCCGCTGCCCGAGGCCCAGGTCGACCGCTTCATGATGAAGGTGCTGGTCGACTACCCGACCGACGAGGAAGAGTTCGTCATCGTCGAGCGCGTGATCGGCCCGCCGGTCGAGGCCGTGCCGGTGGCCACCACCGACCAGCTCGCGACCCTGCAGGCCGAGGCGCAACGCGTCTACGTCGATCCCTCGCTGATCCAGTACGCGGTCCGGCTGGTGTCGGCCACCCGCACGCCCGAGAAGCACGGCCTGAAGGACATGCGGCGCTTCATCACCTTCGGCGCCAGTCCGCGCGCCAGCATCAACCTGACCCAGGGCGCGCGCGCGCTGGCCCTGCTGCGCGGACGCAGCTATGCGCTGCCCGAGGACATGACCGCGCTGGTTCCCGACGTACTGCGGCACCGTGTCACGCTGTCCTACGAGGGCCTGTCCGAGGGCCTCACGCCCGACAGCCTGATCGACCGCATCATGCGGGCCGTACCCGCCCCTGCAAAACCCCTAGAGCATGAAAAGCTGGTGGCCTAAGCGCGCGAAAGCCGCCAACGACGAACGGCTCGCGGCCGTCGAATCCGCGGCCAGCGGCGTCGAGCGCGCGCTGCGCCGGCTCGAATGGACCGTGATCCGGCGCCTCGACGGCCTGCTGCAGGGCGACTACCGCACGCTGATGCGCGGCACCGGCCTCGACCTGGCCGACCTGCGCGAATACCAGCACCACGACGACGTGCGCCACATCGACTGGAACGTCACGGCCCGGCTGCAGACGCCGCACGTGCGCGTCTTCACCGAAGACCGCGAGATGGCGGCCTGGTTCGTGCTCGACCTGAGCCGTTCGGTCGACTTCGGCTCCGGCGTCAAGGCCAAGCGCGAGATCTCGGCCGGCTTCGTCGGCGTCCTGGCCCGCCTGCTGACCCGGCACGGCAACCGGGTCGGCGCGATGGTCTACGGCAACGACGTCGAAGCCGTGATCCCGCCGCGTACCGGACGGCGCCACGTGCTGCACCTGCTGCATGCGATGGAGCGCCGGCCCGCCGAACGCGCCCCCGACCAGAAAGGCATGACGCGGCTGGCCGACCTGCTCAAGTCGGCTGCGGTCCTGATGCCGCGCCGCTCGACCGTGTTCGTGGTCTCCGATTTCGTCTCCGAGCCGGGCTGGGAAAAGCCGCTGGCCCACCTCGTGCAGCGCCACGACGTCGTGGCGGTGCGCCTGTTCGATCCGCTCGAACTCGAGTTGCCCGATCTCGGCCTGGTGCCGCTGCGCGATGCCGAGACCGGCGAGCAGCTCTGGGTCGACACGCACGATGCCGGTTTCCGCAAGCGCTTCGCGCGCATCGCGGCGGAGCGCGAGACGCAGCTGCGCGAGGCGCTCGCGAAGATCGGCGTCGACGCCCTCGAACTCTCGACCGCGGACGACCTGGTCGAGGCCATCGTGCGCTTCGCCGACATGCGCAAACGCCGCGTGCGCGGCGGACAATCCAGCTCCAAGATGGTGGCCGCATGAGACGCCCGGCCGTCCCGAAGGCAAATACCGCAGCGCGCAGCGCGAAGGTTGCTCTATGAACTTTCTCTGGCCTCAGTTCCTCTGGCTGTTGCTCGCAGTGCCGCTGCTGGTGCTGCTGTACCTCTGGCTGATGCGGCGCAAGAAGAAGCTGGCGCTGCGCTATGCCAGCCTGTCGATCGTGCGCGAGGCGATGGGCGCCGGGCAGACCGTGCGGCGCCACATCCCGCCGTTCCTGTTCCTGCTGGCGCTGACCGCGATGCTGATCGCCGCCGCGCGGCCGATGGCGGTGGTGGTGCTGCCGTCGAACCAGCAGACCATCATCCTCGCGATGGACGTCTCGGGCAGCATGCGGGCGGCCGACGTGCAACCGAACCGGCTGGTCGCCGCGCAGGAGGCGGCCAAGAGCTTCCTGAAGGAACTGCCGCGCACCGTCAAGGTCGGCATCGTCGCCTTCGCGGGCAGCGCGCAGGTGGCGCAGCTCCCCACCACCAACCGCGACGACCTGGTCACCGCGATCGACTCCTTCCAGTTGCAGCGCGCGACCGCCACCGGCAACGCGATCGTGGTCTCGCTGGCCACGCTGTTCCCCGACGCGGGCATCGACATCTCCGACTTCGGCCCGAAGACCCGCCAAACCGGGGTGCCGATCGAGCGCGCCGGCAAGCCGCCGCCGAAGGAATTCACGCCGGTCGCCCCGGGCTCCTACACCTCGGCCGCGATCATCATGCTGACCGACGGCCAGCGCACCACCGGCGTCGATCCGCTCGATGCCGCCAAGGTGGCGGCCGAACGCGGCGTGCGCGTCTACACGGTCGGCATCGGCACGGTCGACGGCGAGACCATCGGCTTCGAGGGCTGGTCGATGCGGGTGCGGCTCGACGAAGAGACGCTCAAGGCGATCGCCAACAAGACCAACGCCGAGTACTTCTATGCCGGCACCGCGACCGACCTCAAGAAGGTCTACAACACGCTGAGCTCGCGGCTCACGGTCGAGAAGAAGGAAACCGAGATCTCGGCCCTGTTCGCGATGGGCGCCGCCGCGCTGGCGCTGCTCTCGGCCGGCCTGTCGCTGCTCTGGTTCAACCGCATCCTGTAGCGCCGCGGCGCCTGCCGCTTGCACCTTGGTGCATCGCGGCCTGCCCCTTGGGCGGCTTGCGCCCATGTTGTCGATCGCAATAATTCAAGGCGCCCGGGCGGGCGCCTTCGCAATGCTGCGCGGCCGAACACGTCCCGGTCAGGGGAGCCAAGGCCGCAACGAGGCGGTGGCACAGAAGGGTCCGCCACGTGTTCAATCAGCTTGTCGACATCCTGCGCGCTCATCCGGAGATCGCTCTCTTCGGCGTGCTCGCACTGGGCTATGCCGTCGGCCAGATCCGCTTCGGTCCGATCCAGCTCGGCGGCGTCTGCGGCACCCTGATCGTCGCCCTGCTGGTCGGCCAGCTGGACATCACGCTCGCCGACGGTGTCAAGAACACCTTCTTCATGCTCTTCATCTTCGCGCTCGGCTATGCCGGCGGGCCGCAGTTCTTCGCCAATCTCGATGCCAAGGGCCTTCGAATGGGCTTGCTCTGCCTGGTCGAGGTGGTGGTGGTGATCGCGCTGGTGGTCGGCGCCAGCAGCATCTTCGGCTTCGACCAGGGCACGGCGGCGGGCCTCATGGCCGGCGCCGCGACCGAGTCCGCGGTGGTCGGCACCGCCACCGACGCGATCTCCAAGCTGGCGCTGCCGGCCGAGGCGATCCGCCAGCTGCAGGCCAACGTGGTGACCGCCTATTCGATCACCTACGTGTTCGGGCTGATCGCGATCGTGGTCACCACCAGCCAGGTCTTTCCGCTGGTGCTGCGCATCGACCTGCGCGCCGAGGCCGACAAGCTCTGGCGCTCGATGGGCGGCGGCAGCGACGACGCAGACACCGCACCGGCCACGCCCGGGATCGTCGGCCGCGTGTTCGAGGTCGATGCGGCAGCCGGCCGCACCGTGGCCGAGCTGATGGACCCCTTCGAGCGCCGGGCCGGCATCGAGCGCGTGCTGCGCGGCACCCAGGCGCTGGCGATCACGCCCACGCTGCGCCTGGAGGCCGGCGACCAGGTGCTGGTCATCGGGCAGCGCAGCGCGATGGTGGAGATCGGCGTGCTGCTCGGCCGCGAGTCGGCCCAGACCCACGGCTTCGACGTCGTGGTCGAGACCGCCGAGGTGGTGCTGAACCAGCCGCAGTGGTTCGACCGCGACCTGGGCGAACTCAAGACGCATGGCCCCGGGACACCGGGCACGCTGCCGCGCCTGCCGCAGAACCTGCACGTCGTCGGCGTGATCCGCGACGGTCATGCCATGCCGCTGCTGCCCGATCTGAAGCTCAAGAAGCGCGACGTGCTGAAGCTCCACGGCCCGGCCGCCGACATCACGAAGGTGCTGCCGCTGTTCGGCGACCGCGTGATGCGCTCGGCCCGGACCAACATCAGCTACATGGCGACCGGCATCCTGCTGGGCGTCTTCATCGGCCACTTCAGCATCAAGCTGGGCGGCATCCCGTTCTCGCTCGGCACCGGCGGCGGCGCGCTGCTGACCGGCCTGGCCTTCGGCTGGTACCAGGCGAAGAACCCGCACCGGCTGAGCATTCCGGACGACGCGCTGGCCCTGATGAAAGACATCGGCCTGGCCACCTTCATCGCCTGCGTCGGTCTGGCGTCGGGCCCGCAGGCGCTGACGCTGATCAAGAAGTTCGGCATCGCACTGCCGCTGCTGGGCGTCGCGATCGCGGTCGTCCCTGCCTGCTTCTCGCTGTTCATCGGCCGCAAGCTGCTGAAGATCGAGGCCCCGGTGCTGCTGGGCGCGATCGCCGGCCAGCAGTGCAGCACGCCGGCCTTGAGCGCCATCCAGAACGCGGCCGGCAACACCACGCCGCTGCTGGGCTACACGATCACCTACGCGATCTCGAACGTGATCCTGCCGTTGATGGGGCCGCTGATCGTGGGGATCGTGAGTGCGATGCAAAAGTGAGACCTTGCGGGAACAGATGCCCTTGCGGGACAGACCAGGAACTGCGAAGCAGTTCTGCTCTGTCCTCAACTGACTAAAAGGATTTGATCCATGGAATGGCTGCACGACCTCTTCAAGCGCTCGCCCGAAATGGCGCTCTTCCTCTCGCTCGCGGTCGGCTACTGGATCGGCAAGCTGAAGTTCGGCAAGTTCCAGCTCGGCGGCGTGGCGGGCTCGCTGCTGGTCGCGGTGGTGGTCAGCCAGGTCGGCGTGACCGTGGACGATGGCGTCAAGGCGGTGCTGTTCGCGCTCTTCATCTATGCCGTCGGCTTCGAGAGCGGGCCCCAGTTCTTCAGCTCGCTCGGCAGGCGCACGGTGAAGGAGATCGTGCTGGCCGCCGTGATGGCGCTGACGGGGCTCGCCACCGTGGTCATCATGGCCAGGCTGTTCGGCCTCGACAAGGGACTGGCAGCCGGCGTCGCGGCCGGCGGGTTGACCCAGTCGGCGATCATCGGCACCGCCGGCGACGCGATCGCCAAGCTCGGGCTGGCGGCCGACGAGACCTCCCGTCTGCAGGCCAATGTCGCCATCGGCTATGCCGTGACCTACGTCTTCGGGTCCTTCGGCGCGATCATCGTCTGCGTCAACATCCTGCCGAAGTTCATGGGCCGCTCGATCCGCGACGACGCGATCGCCGAGGAGACCCGGCAGCAGGCCGGCGCCGCCGCACTGGGACCGGACCAGCAGGCGGCCGCGCCGCCGCTGGTGGGCCGCATCTACGAGCTGACCACCGATCCCATGCGCACGGTCGCCGACATCGAGTATGCGAATCCGGCCACCACGATCACCATCGAGCGGGTCAAGCGCGGCGGCAAGTTCATCGAGGTCGGACCGGACCTCAAGCTGCAGCAGGGCGACCTGGTGCTGGTGGTCGGCCGCCGCGATGCAGTGGTCGCCAGCGCACCGCTGATGGGCAAGGAGCTCTACGACGTCGACGGCATGGAGCTCACGATGCAAAAGCGCGAGGTCGTGCTGACCAACAAGGAGTTCGACCACAAGACCATCGAGCAGATCCGCCAGGAGACCGCGGGCGGCGCCCGCCACGGCATCTTCGTGGTGCAGATCAGCCGCATGGGCAAGCCCCTGCCGATGAAGGGCGACACCGTGGTGCAGGTCGGCGACCTGGTCTCGATCTTCGGCGCCGAGCAGGACGTGCGGCGCGTCTCGGCGCACATCGGCGAAGTCATCGTCAGCAGCATCAAGACCGACTTCGTCTACCTCGGCGCCGGCCTGGTGGTCGGCCTGCTGATCGGGCTGCTTAGCGTGAAGCTCGGCGACATCCCGCTGACGCTCGGCAGCGGCGGCGGCGCCCTGCTGTCGGGCCTGCTGTTCGGCTGGTACCGCGCCAAGCGGCAAACCTTCGGAGAGCTGCCTGCCGGCGCGGTGCAATTGCTCAAGGACCTCGGGCTGGCGGGCTTCGTGGTGGTGGTGGGCCTGTCGTCCGGCCTGCAGGCCGTGAAGACCATCCAGCAGCTCGGCCTGACGATCTTCGGCGTCGGCGTGGTGGTCACCATCGTCCCGATGCTGATCACGATGGTCTTCGGCCGCTACGTGCTGCGCTATGACAACGTGGCCAGCTTCGCCGGCGCCCTGTCGGGATCGCGCAGCGCCAACCCGGCCTTCGGCGAAGTCCTCGACAAGGCCGAGAACTCGATCCCGACGGTGCCGTTCGCAATCACCTACGCACTGGCCAATGTCTTCCTCACCTTGCTCGGGCCGCTGATCGTGGCCCTTGTCTAGACCTCGCGGGACAGACCAAGAAACTGCAAAGCAGTTTTTGCTCTGTCCCCGACTGATCAACCGGACAGATCGAATTCAACCAAGGAGCACCCAATGGATTTCAGTGAAGTTGAAAAGATGGCCAACCTGAGCCCCTTCGAACTCAAGGACGCGCTGATCAAGGTGGCCAGTGAAAGCGACCGGCTGATGCTGAATGCCGGCCGCGGCAACCCGAACTTCCTGGCGACCACGCCGCGGCACGGATTCTTCCAGTTCGGCCTGTTCGCGATGAGCGAGTCCGAGCGCTCCTACGTCTACATGGAGGACGTGGGCGGCTTTCCGCAGCGCGAAGGCATCGAGGCGCGCTTCGAGATCTTCACGCGCACGCACCGCAGCGTGCCTGGCGTGCGCTTCATCGAGGCCGCGGTGTCCTATGTGCGCGACCAGCTCGGCCTCTCGGCGGGCGACTTCATCTACGAGATGTGCGAGGCCATCCTGGGTTGCAACTACCCGGTGCCCGACCGCATGCTGCGCCTCTCGGAGATCATCGTCGGCCAGTACATCCACCGCGAGATGATCGGCACCCATCCCTTCGTGGGCAAGTTCGACATGTACGCGGTCGAGGGCGGCACCGCGGCCATGACCTACCTGTTCAACAGCCTGCGCGAGAACCACCTGATCGAGCCCGGCGACACGATCGCGCTGGGCATGCCGATCTTCACGCCCTACATCGAGATCCCCCATCTCAACGACTACCGCCTGGTCGAGCTGAACATCGATGCCGAGCCCGAGAACAACTGGCAGTACACCAAGAAGGAACTGCAGAAGCTGCTCGACCCGAAGGTCAAGGCCTTCTTCCTGTGCAACCCGAGCAATCCGCCCTCGGTGAAGATGAGCGACGAGGTGCTGAACAACATCGTCGAGATCGTCCGACAGCGGCCCGACCTGATCATCCTCACCGACGACGTCTACGGTACCTTCGCCGACGACTTCGTCTCGCTGTTCGCGATGTGCCCGCAGAACACGATCCTGGTCTATTCCTTCTCCAAGTACTTCGGCGCCACCGGCTGGCGCATGGGCGTGGTCGCCACCCACGAGGACAACGTGCTCGACCGCAAGATCGCGGCGCTGCCCGAGGCCCAGCGCAAGGAGCTCGACGAGCGCTACGGCTCCATCACCACCGATCCGCGCAAGCTCAAGTTCATCGACCGGCTGGTGGCCGACAGCCGCACCGTGGCACTCAACCACACGGCGGGCCTCTCGACACCGGTGCAGGCGCAGATGGTGATGTTCTCGCTGTTCTCGCTGATGGACGAACCGCAGGCCTACAAGCAGGCGATGAAGCGCATCGTGCTGCGCCGCAAGCAGGCGCTCTATCGCGAACTCGGCATCCCGATGGTGTTCGATCCGAACTCGGTGCGCTACTACCACCTGCTCGACATGGAGGACATCGCGACGCAGATGCACGGCCCCGCCTTCGGCAAGTGGCTGCTGACCCAGTTGAAGCCCAACGAGGCGCTGTTCCGGCTCGCACAGGAGACCGGCGTCGTCCTGCTGCCGGGCCGCGGCTTCGGCGGCACGCATGCATCGGGACGGGTGTCGCTGGCCAACCTCAACGAGTACGACTATGCCAACATCGGCAAGTCCATCCGCGGCATGGCCTCGGAGTACTTCGCGCGCTTCGAGCAGCAAGCCGGCGGTGCGAAGGCCGCCAGGCCGAAGCCCCCCAAGAAGGGGAAGAAATAACTGCAAAGGAATTCAATGTTCGATCTGAAGGGAAAAGTCGCGCTCGTGACCGGCGGCAACGGCGGCATCGGCCTGGGCATGGCCAAGGGCCTGGCCGAAGCCGGGGCGCGGGTCGTGATCGCGGCGCGCAATCCGCAGAAGTCGGCCGACGCGGTCGAGGCGCTCAAGGCGCTCGGCAGCGACAGCTTCGCGCTGGCCGCCGACGTGACCGACGAGGACGCGGTGAAGGCCCTGTTCGACGAAGCCGCGACGCGCTGCGGCCGGCTCGACATCCTGGTCAACAACGCCGGCAGCACGGTGCGCAAGCCGGTCGACCAGCTCTCGCTGGCCGAGTGGCATCAGGTGATGGACACCAACCTCACGAGCGCCTTCCTGTGCTGCCGCGCCGCCCATCCGCACCTGAAGGCGGCGGGCGGCGGCAAGATCATCAACATCGGCTCGATGATGTCGATCTTCGGCGCGCCCTATGCGCCGGCCTACGGCGCCAGCAAGGGCGGCATCGTGCAGCTGAGCCGCGCGATGGCGACCTCCTGGGCAGCGGACGGCATCCAGGTCAACGCGGTGCTGCCGGGCTGGATCCAGACCGAGCTGACCGACGGCGCCCGCGCGCAGGTGCCCGGACTCAGCGAGCGGGTGGTGGCGCGCACCGCGGCCGGCCGCTGGGGCAGGCCCGAGGACCTGGCGGGCATCGCGGTGTTCCTGGCCAGCGCGGCGTCGGACTTCGTCACGGGCACGGCGATCCCGGTGGACGGCGGCTACTCGATCGCCGGTTGAAGGCCCGGCCCGCCGCCCTCGCGGCCCGCCATCGGAAAAGCCGACGCAGCGCCAAGGAAAAGGCGACTTTGTAGCGCAGCGCCCCGCCCACATCATCGACTCCATCGCATCAAGCAATGGAGTTGGACGAGATGATTCGAACGGGCGAACAACAAGCGAACGCCTTCGCGCCCCCTGCAACGCCCTCTTTTCGATTTGACGGCTCGGGCACGCTGTGCCGCCTGGGGCTGATCTACATCGCCTCGAGCATCGTCATGGACGCCGAATGGGCCGCCATGGCAGCGCCCGGCGTTTCGGTCCACACCACGCGCATCAAGCTGCCCAAGGTGACGGTGGAGGGCATCGAGCAGATGATGGATTCGCCCGAGCTGGCGCAGGCCGCGCGCCTGGTGGGCTCGGCACCCATCGACCTGCTGTGCTTCGGCGGCACCAGCGCCTCGTTCCTGCACGGCACCGCCTACGACCACGCGCTGATCGCCAAGATGAAGCAGTGGGTGCCCAGGCCGCTGATCAACACGGCATCGACCGCCACGCTGGCGGCGCTCAGGAAGGTCGCGGCCGGCAAGGTCGCGCTCGCCACGCCCTATGTGGATGCGGTGCACGCCAAGGCGATACGATTCCTGGAAGAGAACGGACACCCCGTCGTGCGCCATGCCAACCTGCGCATCGACGAGGACCGCGCGCTGGCCGAGGTGCCGCTCTCGCAGGTCTACGACCTGGTGCGCTCGGTGGACCATCCCGAAGCCAGCGCGATCTTCATCAGCTGCACCAATTTCCGCTCGGTCGGCGCCATCGAGGCGCTGGAGCAGGCGCTCGGCAAGCCGGTCATCTCGGCCGTGCAGGCCTCGTTCTGGCACTGCCTCGAACTGCTGCAGGTCGCCGGCGCCCGACCCGGCTACGGGCAGCTCTTCGACGGCCGCATCGCGCCCGGCGCCTGACATTCCGCTTCGTCTCCACCCGCTTCCAACTCTCCGAGGATCCCCGCTCCATGCAACCCTTCCGACGTCTTCTCTGCACCGCGGCCTGCGCCTTGCTGGCCACCGGCGGCGCCCAGGCACAGACCGCGCTCGACAACATCGTCAAGTCCGGCGTGATCCGCATCGCGGTGCCCACCGACTACCCGCCCTACGGCTTCGTCGGCACCGACCTGCAGCCGCAGGGACTGGACATCGACATGGCGCGCTACGTGGCCGGCAAGCTCGGCGTGAAGGCCGAGCTGGTGCCGGTGACCAGCACCAACCGCGTGCCCTACCTGCAGACGCGCAAGGTCGACATCGTGATCTCGACGCTGGCGCGCAACGCCGAGCGCGAGAAGGTGGTCGACTTCACGACCGCCGCCTACTCGCCCTTCATCAGCGCCGTGTTCGCGCCCAAGACGCTGGCGGTCAAGAGCTTCGCCGATCTCGACGGCAAGTCGGTGGGCGTGACGCGCGGCACCATCGAGGACCAGGAGCTGACCAAGGTGCTGCCCAAGGGGGCCAACCTGATGCGCTTCGAGGACCATGCCGCCACCATCACCGCGATGGGCGCCGGACAGGTGGCGGCGGTGGGCAGCAGCCAGCCGGCGGTCTCCAAGCTGATCCAGAACCAGCCGCAGCTGGGCCTGGAGAACAAGCTGATGCTGAGCCAGAGCCCCAACTACATCGGCGTGCCGAAGGGCGAGGACAAGCTGCGCGAGCGCATCAACGAGATCGTGATCGAGGCCCGCAAGTCGGGCGAGTCGGACAAGATGTCGACCCGGTGGCTGGGCCGCGCGGTGGGCGACATCCCGATGTGAGCCTTGGCGGCCGCGGCAGCGCCCGTCAAGCCGGCGATTGGCGCAGCTGGAAGACGTTGCCCTCGGGATCGATGCCGTCGCAGTGCACCAGGCCCTGGAAGGTCCAGGCCTGGTCCGCCGGGACCAGCGAGCCGCCGTGCAGCGCCGCTTCGCGCCGGGCATCGTCGAGGCTGGACACGGACAGCACGAGCTTCAAGGGCGTGTTCTCGCGCCGGACCGGCGGCTGCTCGACCACGATCCGCTGCGCGATGAGCGGGGCCGGAGCGACGATGAAGAGCTGGAAGCCCTCGGCGCGCAGATCGATGAAGTCGGCCGTGGCCTCCTCGATCTCGAATCCGGCCACCGCGGCATAGAAGGCGCCCACGCGCGCGATGTCCTTGGCGTAGATGACGGCAGCCGGGGCCGGATGACGAGGCATGGCGTGTGCTCCTTGGCGATGCAAAGCCGGCATTCTGGCTCGTCCGGCGCCGCCGCACGACGCGCCTGCAAACCGGAGCGCCTGGCGCGACGAGCGTCGTGAGGCCAGTCGGTTTAGCATGCCGTCGGAACTCCTCCAGGCCGCCGCCGCTCGAAGAGCCATGAACACCACGCCCAGCCCCCGGGGCCTGCCCCGACGCAGCATTGCCGCCGCCGCGGCGATCGCCTTGCCGGCCTTCTGGATCGGCGCTCGCGCGCAGCCCGCGGCGCCCCGGCGCCCGACGCCTGCGCAGACCGAAGGGCCGTTCTATCCGGTGGCCCTGCCGGCGGATTCGGACGCCGACCTGCTGCGCAACGGTGCCTTGAACTACGCCACCACTCAGCCGGCCTGGGTCGACGGCACGGTGACCGACCTCGACGGCCGCCCGCTGCGCGGTGCGCTGGTCGAGATCTGGCAATGCGACGAAGCCGGCCACTACCACCACCCCGGCGACGGCAACCGTGCCGACCGCGCCTTCCAGGGCTTCGGCCGGGTGGCGGTCGATGCCGAAGGACGCTATCGCTTCCGCACCATCCGGCCGGTGCCGTACACGGGCCGCACGCCCCACATCCACGTCAAGGTCAGGCTGGCCAGCCGCGAACTGCTGACCACCCAGCTCTACGTGGAAGGTGCGCCGGGCAATGCCCGGGACGGCCTCTGGCGCAGCCTGCCGGAAGAAGCGCGCGCCGCCCTCACGGTGCCCTTCGAGCGCGCTCCGGACGGCTGGAAGGCCAGCTTTCCGATCGTTGTCAGGGCCTGAGGGCCCCAGGCTCACTCGCTTCGCGGGCTCGCTCGCTGCCTCAATCCGCCAGCCGCCCCGCTGTGAGCCGCAGCACGCGGTCGCAGCGCGCCGCCAGGCCCTCGTCGTGCGTCACCATCACGAAGGCGGTGCCGCGCTCGCGCGCCAGCTGAAGCATCAGCGCGAAGACGCCGTCGGCCGTCGCGCGGTCGAGGTTGCCGGTGGGCTCGTCGGCCAGCACGCAGTCGGGCTGCGTCACCAGCGCACGCGCGATCGCCACCCGCTGGCGCTCGCCGCCCGACAGCTCCGCCGGCCGGTGCTGCACGCGTTCGCCGAGGCCCACGGCCGTCAGCATCGCGACCGCCGAAGCGCTCGCCTCGGCCGGCTCGGTGCGCCGGATCTTCAGCGGCATCGCCACGTTGTCGAGCGCGCTGAACTCCGGCAGCAGGTGATGGAACTGATAGACGAAACCCAAGTGCCGGTTGCGCAGCCGGCCCTGCTCGGCGGCGTCGACATGGGCGATGTTCTCTCCGTGCAGCTCGACGCTGCCCGCGGTCGGCGCGTCGAGCCCGCCCATCAGGTGCAGCAGCGTGCTCTTGCCCGAGCCGGAGGCGCCGACGATGGCCAGCGTCTCGCCGGCATGCACATCCAGATCGACGCCATGCAGCACCGTGAGGTCGATGCGGCCCTCGTGGAAGCGCTTGGTCAGCCCGCGGACCTTCAACACCACGTCATTCATAGCGCAGGGCCTCCGCCGGATTGACGCGGCTGGCGCGCCAGCTCGGATAGAGGGTGGCGACGAAGGCCAGCACCAGCGAGATGACGGTGATCGGCAGGATGTCGCCGCGCTGCGGGTCGCTCGGCATCTTGCTGATCAGGTAGATGTCCTTGGGCAGGAAGCTGGCATGGAACAGGCGTTCGAGCGCCGGCACGATGACATCGATGTTGTAGGCGATGCCCAGGCCCAGCAGCAAGCCGCCCAGGGTGCCGATGACGCCCACCATCGCGCCCTGCACCACGAAGATGCCCATGATGCTCTTCGGGCTGGAGCCCAGCGTGCGCAGGATCGCGATGTCGGCGCGCTTGTCGGTGACGGTCATCACCAGCGTCGAGACCAGGTTGAAGGCCGCCACTGCGACGATCAGCGTGAGGATGATGAACATCATGCGTTTCTCGACCTGCACCGCCGCGAACCAGGTCTTGTTGGCGCGGGTCCAGTCGCGGATCAGGAACTGGCCCGGCAGCGTGGCGGCGAGCTGGTCGGCCACTTCGCGCGCCTGGTGCAGGTCCTTGAGCTTGAGGCGCACGCCGGTCGGGCCCTCGAGGCGGAACACGCGGGCCGCGTCCTCGGCGTGGATCATCGCCAGCGCCGAGTCGTACTCGTAGTGGCCCGAGTCGAAGGTGCCGACCACGGTGAAGGGCTTGAAGCGCGGCATCACGCCGGCCGGCGTGACCTGGCCGCCGGGTGCCACCAGCGTGACCTGGTCGCCGACCCGCACGAACATCGAGCGCGCCAGCTCGATCCCCAGCACGATGCCGAACTCGCCCGGCACCAGCTTGTCGAGCGCACCCTGCTGGGCGGTGGTCGAGATGTCGGTCACCTGCGGCTCGAGCTTCGGGTCGATGCCGCGGATCAGCGCACCCTTCATGTCCTCGCCGCGGGCCAGCAGCGCCTGCGCCGCGACGAAGGGCGCGACACCGGTCACCTCGGGGTTCTTGCGCGCGGCCGCCATGATGGCGTCGACGTCGGCCAGCGCCTGGCCGTCGCGCGAGAAGATCTCGATGTGCGAGATCACGCCGAGCATGCGGTCGGTGACTTCTTTCTGGAAACCGTTCATCACGCTCAGCACGATGATCAGCGCCGCCACGCCGAGCGCGATGCCGAACATCGAGACGCCGGAGATGAAGGAGATGAAGCCGTTGCGCCGCGTGGCCCGGCCGGCCCGGGTGTAACGCCAGCCGAGTTGCAGTTCGTAGGGGAGTCGCATAAGGAAACAATTGTGGCATCCCGGACAATAGGCCCTATGTCAGCACCCCCCAACGCCCGCCACCTGCTCATTCCTTTCGCCGGCCGGGGGTCGCCGGCCTGCCGCGAGGCGCTGGCCGGGCTGAGGCTGCCCAGGCTCGAAGCCCTGCTGGCCCGGCTCACGCTGGTCCACGAGGACACGCAGGACGACAGCACCCTTTCGCCGCCGCACGAGCGGGCCCTGGCCGAGGCCCTGGGCATCGCGGCCGCCGATGGCTGCATCCCCTGGGCTGCGCTGGAGGCCCGCCGGTCCGGCCTCCCGGCCGCCGGCCACGCGGCCTGGGGCGTCGCCACGCTGTGCCATTGGCAGGTCGGCATCGACGACGTGATGCTGGGCGATCCGTCCGCGATCGAGATCGACCGCGCCGAATCCGACGCCCTGCTGGCCGCCGCGCGCCCCTTCTTCGAGGAGGACGGCATCGCGCTGCACGCCTCGGCCACGCCCGGCCGCTGGCTGGCCCAGGGGCCGATCTTCGACGGCCTGGCGACGGCCTCGATCGACCGCGCCGTCGGCTTCCCGATCTCGCAGTGGTCGCCGCTGTCCGACGCCGGGCGGCCGCTGCGCCGGCTGCAGAACGAGATGCAGATGCTGCTCTACACCGAGCGCGTGAACGACGCCCGCACCGCGCGCGGCGTGCCGCCGATCAACTCCTTCTGGCTCAGCGGCACCGGCAGCCTGCCCGCCGCCTTCACGCCCGCGGCCGAGGCACCGGCCGTGGCCGATGCGCTGCGCACCCCCGCACTGCGCGACGATGGCGCCGGCTGGGCCTCGGCCTGGCAGGCGCTCGATGCCGGCCCGGTGGCCGAGCTGCTGGCGGCCGGTTCCCGCGGCGACGCCGTCATGCTGACCCTGTGCGGCGACCGCGGCGCCCAGCGCTTCGCGCTGCGGCCGCGCGGCTTCGCCGGCTGGGCCAGGGGGCTGTTCAGCCGCCCCTCCGCGGCCTCCTTCCTCGAGAGGCTTTGAGCATGAAGATCCTGGCCAGGGAGATCCCGCCGCGCAGCGCCTGGGTGCTCGAGCAGGCGGGCGTGCATCCGCTGCTGGCGCGGCTCTACGCCGCGCGCGGCGTGCTCGCCAAGGAAGAGCTCGACGACGGCCTCGCGCTGCTGCTGCCGCCGAACACGCTGCGCGGCGCCCGCGAGGCGGCCGTGCTGCTGGCCGACGCGATCCGCGACGACCAGCGCCTGTGCATCGTCGCCGACTACGACTGCGACGGCGCCACCGCCTGTGCCGTCGCGGTGCGCGGCCTGCGGCTGCTCGGCGCCCGCCACGTCGCCTATCTGGTGCCCGACCGGGTGGTCGACGGCTACGGCCTGACCCCGCCGATCGCCGAGCGCGTGGCCGACAGCGGTGCGCAGATGCTGATCACGGTCGACAACGGCATCGCCAGCGTCGAAGGCGTGGCGGCGGCCAAGGCGCGCGGCCTCGCGGTGCTGGTGACCGACCACCACCTGCCCGGCCCGGTGCTGCCCGGGGCCGACGTGCTGGTGAACCCGAACCAGCCCGGCTGCGCGTTCGACAGCAAGAGCATCGCCGGCGTCGGCGTGATGTTCTACGTGCTGCTGGCGCTGCGCACCGAGCTGCGCGCGCGCGGCGTGTTCGACCTCGGCAACCAGCCCAAGCTCGATGCCCTGCTGCCGCTGGTCGCGCTGGGCACCGTCGCCGACGTGGTGCGGCTCGATGCCAACAACCGGCGCCTGGTGGCGCAGGGCCTGCGCCGCATCCGTGCCGGCGCGATGCAGGCCGGCATCGCTGCGCTGTTCAAGGCCGCGGGACGCAATGCGGCCGCGGCCACCACCTTCGATTTCGGCTTCGCGCTCGGCCCCCGCATCAATGCCGCCGGGCGGCTCGCCGACATGACGCTGGGCATCGAATGCCTCTTGACCGACGACGCCGGCCGCGCCGACGAACTGGCACGCCTGCTCGACGGCATCAACCGCGAGCGGCGCGACATCGAGGGCGGCATGCGCGACAAGGCGCTGGCCCTGGCCGAAACCCTGTTCGACGACAGCCTGGCGCCGCCGGCGGCGATCAGCGTCTTCGGCGCCGACTTCCACGAAGGCGTGGTCGGCATCGTGGCCTCGCGCATCAAGGACCGCTTCCATCGGCCGAGCTTCGTCTTCGCGGCCAGCGGCGCCGACGGCAAGGCGCACGAACTCAAGGGCTCGGGCCGCTCGATCCCGGGCTTTCATCTGCGCGATGCGCTCGACCTGGTGGCCAAGCGCCATCCGGGCGTTCTGCTGCGCTTCGGCGGCCACGCGATGGCCGCCGGCTGCACCGTGGCGCGCGAGCACTTCCCGGTCTTCGAGCAGGCGCTGGCCCAGGTCGCGCAGGAGTGGCTCGACGCCGCCACGCTGACGCGCCGGCTCGACACCGACGGCCCACTCGCGCCCGAGTACCTGCGCGTCGACATGGTCGATACGCTGCACCGCGAGGTCTGGGGCCAGGGCTTCGCGCCGCCGACCTTCAGCGAAGAGGTGGAGGTGATCTCGCAGCGCCTGGTCGGCGAGAAGCACCTGGCGCTCAAGCTCAGGCATCGCGGCAAGCCGGTGGACGGCATCTGGTTCGGCCACACCGAGCCGCTGCCACCGAAGGTGGTGCTGGCCTGGCGGCTCGATGCCGACGAATGGCAGGGCGTGCGGCGGGTCCGCTTCCTGGTCGAGGGCGCCGAGATCTAGGCTGCGCAGGCCCTCCGGATTGTTTCCAGTCCGCTAACGCCGCGGTTCCGTTTGCCGCGGTTGTGCGAGGCGCTTCGGCACCAAACTTCCCTTCACCAACCAACCCTTGTGAAGGAACCGAAATGAAAGCCTCGAAAGTCATCGCCGCCGCTGCACTGTCCTTGCTGGCTGCCGCCAGCGCCAACGCGGAAACCTATGAAGGCGTGCATGCGCTGACCTCGTCGGCCAGCCGCTCCGAAGTCGCTGGCCAGGCCGTCGCCGCAGCACGCGCCGGCAACACCTATGGCGAAGGCGCCAGCGCCGGTGCGCAGGCCTTCACCTCCACCGCCAGCCGAAGCGCCGTGCGTGCCGAAGCTGTCGCGAAGGCCCACGACCCGTTCGCCAGCCTCGACCGCCGCGCGTTCTACCGTGACCAGGTGCCGGCTGCATACAGCAAGCCGAAGGTCTCGTTCACGCGCCAGGCCGCGCTTTGATCGGCTAGCGCTCGAAGACCTGATTGAGCCCGATCGCGTAGCCCCGGACCCGGTCCGGCCCGCTGCGCGCGGCGCTCAGGTCGACGCTCAGAGTCGGCGTCAGGTTGAAGCGCAGGCCGGCACGCGAGGTCCACACGTCGACCGCACGAAAGCGCTCGAAGACCAGCCACAGCTTGTCGTTGACTTCCCAGGCGCCCTGCTGGCCGCCGCGTCCGGTGCGCTCGCCGCTGCCGGGCGTCCAGTCATAGCCCAGGTTGAGGTTGACGTAGAGGCTGTCGAGAGCGCGCCAGGTCACGGGCACCACGAACTGCCCGCCCGCACGGCCGCCGTGCGTCACGTCCCAGACCGCGCTGAAGAACAGCGCCGCGCTGAGGCGCGCGTCCTCCTGCTGCCCCATGAAGGTCCACTTGAGCTGCGGCCCCGCGCCCCAGGCCCGCTCGCCCGGGACCAGCGCACGATCGATGTTGAAGCCGAGTTCGACCGGCCCGACCCGGCAGGCCGGCCCGAGGTGGTAGTCGGTGACCGGCGCGGCGCCGAAGCGGCCACCCCAGACTTCATACTGGCATTGGCCCGGGTCCAGCGTGCCGGCGTCGTCGATGTCGAAATGGCCGGCCGCCTGAGCCTGCAGCGCAAGAGTGCCGAGCAGCGGGGCAAGAATACGTCGGGCCATGGCCGCGCATTCTAGGAGCCGTGCATGACAAGGCCCTATATCTCGAACTGGGGCTGAAGTTCCCGGATCCGCTTCATGGCAACGCCCGCCGCCGCGGTGCGCGTCTCGACGCCCAGCTTCACGTAGACCCGCTCCAGGTGCTTCTTGGCGGTCGCGGGGCTGCTGCCGAGGATCTCGCCGATGTCCTTGTTGGTCTTGCCCTTGACCACCCAGTACAGCACCTCGGCCTCGCGTGCCGTGAGCTTCAGGCTCAGGCTCATGGCCTCGATCACCGCGGTGTCCGACACCTCGCGCATGATGATCAGCCAGTCGTCGCCATCGTCGTCGTGGCCGGTCTGCTGGTGAAGGCGCAGGCTCAGGCTGGCCGCGCCCTGCGCGATCGCCAGGGCCGGCGGCTCGATCTGCCGCTGCTGCGCATCGGGCAGGTGCCGCTGCAGCCATTCGAGGATCGCAGGCGGCGTCACCGGCGCGCTGGTGCCGCAATAGCGCATCAGCATCTCGCGCGCCAGCGCGGTCTGCCAGATCAGCTTGCCCTCGGGCATGCGCACCGTGATGCTGGCGTAGCCGAAGGCGTCGAGCGCATTGCGCGCCTGGCCCGCCTGCTGCGCCTCCTGCCGCGCGCGCCGGGCGCCCTGCAGGTGGACGTTCATGCGCGCCAGCACTTCCTTGGGCTTGATCGGCTTGGTCACGTAGTCGACGCCGCCGGCCTCCAGTGCGGCGACCAGGTGCTCGGTCTCGGTGAGGCCGGTCATGAAGACGATCGGGATGTGCGCGGTCGCGGCATCGGCCTTGAGCCGGCGCGCGACCTCGAAGCCGTCGATGCCCGGCATCATCGCGTCGAGCAGCACGATGTCGGGGCGCGCCTGCGCCGCGCGCTGCAGCGCCTGCTCGCCGCTGGTGGCGACCAGCACGGTGTAGCCCGATTCGTCGAGCGCGTCGTGCAGCACCGCGAGGTTGTCCGGCACGTCGTCGACGATCAGCACCAGGTCGCTGTTGCCGCCGCTGCCGCGCAGCGTGTCGACCAGCATCGGGGGATTCTTCGCGTCGCTCATGTGCTTCCCACCGCCGCGCTCAGGGCCCGGCTCATCGCCTCGAACTGGAACTGCCGCGCCAGTTCGCGCTGGGCCGCGGTCCAGGCGGCGCACTCGGGCTGGGCCGAGTCGATGTCGTCGAGCTGGTTCATGATGCCTCGAAAATACCCCAGGCCGACCGCCTCCCCGAGCGCGCGCAGGCGTGTGCTCGAGGGCAGCACCGCGGCGGCCTGTCCGGACGCCGGCGGCGCAGCCGGGCTCTCGGTCCAGCGGATGCCCAGGCGGCGCTCGAGCCAGTCGAGCAGTTCGCTGTGCCGCACCGGCTTGACGAAAAAGTCATCGGGCGTGATGCCGACATCGTTGTCCAGCCGCTTGTCGAAGGCGTTGGCCGAGACGATCGCCACCGCGGCGCCGGCCAGGCCGAGAGCGCGCGCGCGGCGGATGGTCTCCCAGCCGTCGATGCCCGGCATGGCGAGGTCGACGAACATCGCGTCCGGGCGCCAGCCGGCCGCGACCAGGTCCAGCGCATCGTGGCCGCTGGCGGCGGTGCGCAGCTCGAAGCCCAGCGGCGCGAGCACCTGCACCAGCAGTTCGCGGTCGGCCTCCTCGTTGTCGACCACCAGCAGGCGGCGGCGCCGGCCCTCGTAGCCGCGCCGCTGGCGCGCCACCGGCGCGGGCAGGCGGCGGCCGGCGCCGGCAGGCACCTCGTGCACGCGCGGCAGGAACAGCCGCACGCTGAACACCGAGCCGACGCCGGGCGTGCTCTGCACGCTCATCTCGCCGCCCATCAGGTCGATCAGCATCTTGGCGATCGTCAGCCCCAGGCCGGCGCCGGGCGCGGCCGGGCCGGCCGTGGCGCCGCGCGCGAAGGGCTCGAAGATGCGGCCGAGCTCCTCGGCCGACATCCCCGGCCCGGTGTCCTCGATCTCGATCGCCGCGAACTCGCGCGCATAGCGCAGCCGCAGCGTGACCTGGCCGGCGGCGGTGAACTTGATCGCGTTGCCGAGCAGGTTGATGAGGATCTGCCGCACGCGCTTCTCGTCGGCCCGCACCAGTTCGGGCAGGCTGCCGCTGGGCTCGAAGCGGAAGGCCAGGCCCTTCTCGGCCGCCTCGAGTTCGAACATGTCGGCCAGCTCGCTCATGAGGTCGGCGAACAGCATGGCCCGGGCATTGAGCGTGAGCTTGCCGGCCTCGATGTGGGCGATGTCGAGCGTGCCTTCGATCAAGGACAGCAGGTGCTCGCCGCCGCGCTTGATCACCGCCACCGCCTGCCGCCGATGCGGCGGCACGGCGGCGTCCTCGCCCATCAGCTGCGCATAGCCCAGGATGCTGTTGAGCGGCGTGCGCAGTTCGTGGCTGATGGCGCTGATGTAGCGGCTCTTGGCCTGGTTGGCCTGGTCGGCCGCCAGCTTCGCTTCCTCGGCGACGGAACGCGCCTGGTCGGCGCTCTGCTTGGCCGCCTGCAGCGCCCGGTCGGTCTTGCGGTGCAGCTCGATCTCGCGCACCAGCAGGTGGGTCTGGCGGTTCGATTCCTCCTGCGCCACCTTGCGGCTCTGGTGTGCCAGCACCAGCCACCAGGCGACGATGCCTGCGATCACCAGCAGCGCCATGTAGGCCTTCAGGAAGCCCGAGCGCAGCGAGTCCGGCTGCACGCCCGGCCGCACGCTGTCGCTGAAGACCGCATCGCCGAGCGCGCGCAACTCCTGCTGGTAGAGCACGCCGAAGACGCCGGCCAAGAGCGGCACCACGATCAGCATCAGCAGCAGGAAATGGCCGAGCCCGGTGTCGAGGTAGGGCCAGACGCGGCGCGGCAGCAGCCAGCGCAGCGTGCCCGACCACTGCGCCGACAAGCTCGCCTGCGGCTTGCAGAGATCGCCGCAGCGGGCGTCCAGGGTGCAGCAGAGCGAGCAGATCGCGCCTTGGTAGGCCGGGCAGTGCGCCATGTCCGGGCCTTCGTATTCGCGCTCGCAGATCACGCAGCGTTGCGTGACCAGCCGACGATAGCTGCCGGCGCCGGACTCGACCCGCGCCCAGCGGATCGCCGAGCGACGCGGCGACGGCGAAAAAGGCGGGGCGCCGTCTTCGTTGGAGAGCCGCGCGATGTAGTACTTGCCGCGCGTGGCCCAGGCGATCAGGGGCGAGGCAACGAAGGCGGTGCCGAGCGCGATCAGCGCCGAGAAGGCCTGCGCCAGCGGCCCGAACACCCCCAGGTGCGCGGTGATCGACAGCACCGAGGCCAGCGCCATCGCGCCGACTCCGACCGGGTTGATGTCCCAGAGATGCGCCCGCTTGAACTCGATGCCCGGCGGCGACAGGCCCAGCGGCTTGTTGATGACCAGGTCGGCCACCACCGCCATCATCCAGGCGATCGCGATGTTGGCGTAGAGGCCCAGCACGTCGCCGAGCGCCTCGAACACGTTCATCTCCATCAGCATGAAGGCGATCAGCGCGTTGAACACCACCCACACCACGCGGCCCGGATGGCTGTGCGTGACGCGCGAGAAGAAGTTGCTCCAGGCCAGCGAGCCGGCATAAGCATTGGTGACGTTGATCTTGAGCTGCGAGATGACGACGAAGATCGCGGTCGCCGCCACCGCCCAGCCGTAGTTCGGGAACACGTACTCGTAGGCCGCCAGGTACATCTGGTTGGGGTCGACCGCGCGCTCGGGCGGCACCATGTGGCTGATCGCCAGGTAGGCCAGCAGGGCGCCGCCGAGCATCTTGAGCACGCCCATCACCACCCAGCCGGGACCGCCCGCCAGCACGCCGGCCCACCAGCGGCCGCGGTTGGCCGCCGTGCGCGCCGGCATGAAGCGCAGGTAGTCGGCCTGCTCGCCCATCTGCGTGATCAGCGCGATGCCGACGGTCAACGCAGCACCGAAAAGGTGCAGATCGAAGCCATCGACCTTGGACTTCGAACCGATGTAGTGCGTGACACCAGCGAACGCACCAGGATCGCGCGCCAGCACATAGCCGAAGGGCACCACCAGCATCAGCAGCCAGACCGGCTGGGTCCAGACCTGCAGCCGGCTGATGGCCGAGATGCCGTGCGTGACCAGCGGGATCACCACCAGCGCGCAGACCAGGTAGCCCCAGACCGGCGGCACGCCGAGCGCGAGCTCGAGCGCATAGGCCATCACCGCGGCCTCGAGGGCGAAGAAGATGAAGGTGAAGGAGGCGTAGATCAGCGAGGTCAGGGTCGAGCCGATGTAGCCGAAGCCGGCGCCGCGCGTGAGCAGGTCCATGTCGACGCCGTAGCGCGCGGCATAGACGCTGATCGGCAGGCCCGCCAGGAAGATGATCAGCCCGGTGACCAGGATGGCCCAGAAGGCGTTGACGAAGCCGTACTGCACCAGCAGCGTGGCGCCGACCGCCTCCAGGATCAGGAAGGAGGCGGCGCCACCGAAAGCCGTACTGGCCACCCGCCACTCGGACATCCGGCGAAAGCGCTGCGGCGTGTAGCGCAGCGCGTAGTCCTCCAGCGTCTCGCGGGCGACCCAGCTGTTGTAGTCGCGCCGGACCTTGACGATGCGCTGCGGCGCTTCGTCGCTCGGAGCGGGGGGAACGGCGATGGAATCCACACCAGATCGGTGCAGGTTCCGTGCCACGGCACGACTGTTGCAACTGGCAAGGACCGCCCAATAATGGCCTGCCTCCAGAAGCCTCCGCACCCATGGAACTCACACCGCGCGAAAAAGACAAGCTGCTGATCTTCACCGCAGCCCTGCTGGCCGAACGGCGCCGGGCCCGCGGGCTCAAGCTCAACTACCCCGAGGCCGTGGCGCTGATCTCGGCCGCCGTGATGGAGGGTGCGCGGGACGGCAAGAGCGTCGCCGCCCTGATGAGCGAAGGCCGCGCGGTGCTGACCCGGGCCGACGTCATGGACGGCATCGCCGAGATGATTCCCGATATCCAGGTCGAGGCGACCTTCCCGGACGGCACCAAGCTGGTGACCGTGCACCAGCCGATCGTCTGACGGCCTCTCTTCGCAGCGTTTCGCACAACAACAAGGACACCATCATGCGCATCACCCGTACTGCACCCGTTCTCGCATTGCTGCTCGCGGCCCTGCCGCTGGCCGCCAGCGCCCACACCGGGGTCGACGCCGGCCTGCACCACGGCTTGCTCGCCGGCTTCATGCATCCGCTGACCGGCGCCGACCACCTGGCGGCGATGGTCGCGGTCGGCCTCTGGAGCGCCCTCACCGCCCGCCGGGCCTGGCCCGACCTGCTGTGGGCGCCGCTGGGCTTCGCCTCGATGCTGCTGGCCGGCGCGCTGGCCGGACTGGCCGGCGTGCAGCTGCCGGCGGTCGAGCCGATGATCGCGGCCTCGCTGCTGGTGCTGGGCCTGCTGGTCCTGACGCAACGGCGCCTGCCGCCGCTCGCGGCCGCCGCGCTGGTCGGCGTCTTCGCAGTCTTCCACGGCATTGCGCACGGCCAGGAGCTGCACGGCGAATCCGGCGCCGCCGCCCTGACCCTTGTGGGCATGCTCGCCGCCACCGTCCTGCTGCACGCGGTCGGCATCGCCGCGGGATGGGCGTTGCGCCACGGCCATCGCTGGCTGCCGCGCATCGCGGGCGCCGCGGTGGCGTTGTTCGGCGTGGCGCTGCTCGGCGGCGCACTGGCCTGAGGCGGCATCGATGATCCCTGGCGAACTCATCACCGACGAGGGCGAGCACGTCCTCAATCCCGGCCGCCGCGCGATCACGCTGGTGGTCCAGAACACCGCCGACCGGCCGATCCAGGTCGGCTCGCACTACCACTTCGCCGAGACCAACGGCGCCCTGGGCTTCGACCGCGAGGCCGCGCGCGGCATGCGGCTGAACATTGCCTCGGGCACGGCGGTGCGCTTCGAGCCGGGCCAGCAGCGCACGGTCGAGCTGGTGGATTTTTCGGGTGACCGCGTGATCTACGGGTTTCGCGGCCTGGTTCAAGGAAAGCTCTAGATGGCAACCATCGGGCGGCGTGCCTACGCCGAAATCTTCGGCCCCACCGTGGGCGACCGCATCCGTCTCGCCGACACCGACCTCGTGATCGAGGTCGAGGAGGACTACACGCTGCACGCCGGCGGCTACGGCGAGGAAGTGAAGTTCGGCGGCGGCAAGACCATCCGCGACGGCATGGCGCAGGGCCAGCGCACGCGCGCCGAAGGCACGGTCGACACCGTGATGACCAATGCGCTGATCCTCGACCACTGGGGCATCGTGAAGGCCGACATCGGCCTGAAGGACGGCCGCATCGTCGCCATCGGCAAGGCCGGCAACCCCGACGTCCAGCCGGGCGTCGACATCGTGATCGGCGCCGGCACCGAGGTGATCAGCTGCGAAGGCAACATCGTCACCGCGGGCGGCATCGACAGCCACATCCATTTCATCTGCCCGCAGCAGATCGAGGAGGCGCTGGCCTCGGGCGTGACCACCATGCTGGGCGGCGGCACCGGCCCGGCGACCGGCACCTTCGCGACCACCGCGACGCCGGGCCCCTGGCACATCGAGCGCATGCTGCAGGCGGCCGACGCCTTCCCGATGAACCTCGGCTTCCTGGGCAAGGGCAACGCCAGCCTGCCGGCTTCGCTGCACGAGCAGATCGATGCCGGCGTGATCGGCCTCAAGCTGCACGAGGACTGGGGCACCACGCCATCGGCGATCAGCAACTGCCTGGACGTGGCCGATGCCACCGACACGCAGGTGGCGATCCACAGCGACACGCTCAACGAATCGGGCTTCGTCGAGAACACCATCGCCGCCGTGAAAGGCCGCGGGATCTGCGCCTTCCATACCGAAGGCGCGGGCGGCGGCCATGCGCCCGACATCCTGCGGGTGGTGGGCGAGGCCAACTTCCTGCCCTCGTCGACCAATCCGACGATGCCCTACACCGTGAACACGCTCGACGAGCACGTCGACATGCTGATGGTGTGCCACCACCTGGACGCCGGCATCCCCGAGGATCTGGCCTTCGCCGAGAGCCGCATCCGCAAGGAGACCATCGCGGCCGAGGACATCCTGCACGACCTCGGCGCGATCAGCATGTTCAGCTCCGACAGCCAGGCCATGGGCCGGGTGGGCGAGATCGTGATCCGCTGCTGGCAGACCGCCCACAAGATGAAGGGCCAGCGCGGCAAGCTGCCCGAGGATGTCGAACGCAACGACAACTTCCGCGCCAAGCGCTATGTCGCCAAGTACACGATCAACCCGGCACTGGCGCACGGCATCGCGCACGAGGTCGGCAGCATCGAGGTCGGCAAGTGGGCCGACCTGGTGGTCTGGAAGCCGGCCTTCTTCGGCGTCAAGCCCTTCACGATCATCAAGGGCGGCACGATCGCGATGGCGGCGATGGGCGACCCCAATGCCTCGATCCCGACGCCGCAGCCGGTGCACTACCGGCCGATGTTCGGCGCCTTCGGCGGCTCGCTCTCGCGCAGCTCGCTGACCTTCGTCTCGCAGGCCGGGCTGGCGGCGGGCATCGGCGAGCGCTACGGCCTCGCCAAGACATTGAGCGCGGTCAAGAACGTCCGCGGCGTGCGCAAGCAGCACATGGTGCACAACGCGCTCACGCCGACGATGGAGATCGACCACCAGACCTACGCGGTGCGCGCCGACGGGCAGCTGCTGGTGTGCGATCCGGCGCAGTCGCTGCCGATGACGCAGCGGTATTTCTTGTTCTAGTCCGGGTTCGGGTGCGCGCGGATCGACAATCCGCCTCATCCGAACTCTCTCGCCTGTCATGCTCACAGCCAACAAACTCATGCCCCAGGGCGGCGGCCTCGCGGCCGTGCTGCTCAAGCGCGCCGCCACGGTCGAACTCGACTGGGACGTGCGCCAGAAGAGCCGCTTCGACGCCACCGATTCGCAAGGCCGCCAGCTCGGCGTCTTCCTGCCGCGCGGCACCGCCGTGCGCGGCGGTGACGTGCTGGTGGCCGAGGACGGCTCGCTGGTCAAGGTCGTGGCCGCGCCGCAGCCGGTGCTGGTCATCACGCACTGCAGCGCGCACGGCACGCCCTTCGACCTGATGCGCGCGGCCTACCACCTGGGCAATCGGCACGTGCCGATCGAGCTCAAGCCCGACCACCTGAAGATCGAGCCCGACCACGTGCTGGCCGGCATGCTGCGCTCGATGCACCTGATCGTGCGCGAAGCCGAGGAAGCCTTCGAACCCGAAGGCGGCGCCTACGGGGCGCACGGCGGCGGTCACGGGCACGGCCATTCGGCACACTCGCATGGCACGGCGCCGGTCGGGCCGGTGCTGCATCCGGACGCGTACTCGGGCTCGCCGGCGCACAGCGGCGGCGGCGGGCACGACCACGCCCACGACCACGGGCACTCGCATGCCCACGGCCCCTCGAACTGTGGATGACGCGCCGGCCGCCCTGCCCGCCAGCAGCCTGCTGCAGCTGATCTGGCTGGCCTCGCCGGCGCTGCCGGTCGGTGGCTTCTCGTACTCGGAAGGCCTCGAAGCCGCGATCGACGGCGCCGGCATCGCCACCGAGCAAGCGGTCTCCGACTGGCTGGCCGACCAGCTGCACCTGGCCCTCGCCCGCGCCGACCTGGCCGTGGTGGCGCAGGCCGTGCCGGCCTGGCGGCGCTCCGACATGGCGCGCATCCAGGCGCTCAACGACTGGATCTTCCAGACTCGGGAATCGGCCGAGTTCCTGCTGCAGACCGAGCAGATGGGCCGCTCCTTCGTCGAATGGCTCAAGCTGCACCATGCCGACGTCGCAAGCAGCTTCGAGTCGCTGCCCGCGAGCTACCCGATCGCCTTCGCCTTCGCCGCCAGCCGCACCGAGGCGCCGGTGCGCGACGCCTGCCTGGCCTTCGCCTTCGGCTGGGCCGAGAACATGATCGGCGCCGCGGTCAAGGCGGTGCCGCTCGGCCAGAGCGCCGGGCAGCGCATCCTGGGTCGTCTGGCGGCGGAAATCCCCGCAGCGGTCGATCATGCGATCACACTCGATGATGGCGAGCGGCAAGCCTTCTCGCCGATGCTTGCCGTGCTGTCGGCCCGCCACGAAACTCAATACTCGCGCCTCTTCAGAAGCTAATGCCAAGGCCCCCCATGTCCTCCGCTCTCCACCACATCCCCCACCGCACCAAGAAACTGCCGCCGCTGCGCGTGGGCATCGGCGGCCCGGTCGGCTCCGGCAAGACCACGCTGCTTGAGATGCTATGCAAGTCGATGCGCGACAAGTACGACCTGATCGCGATCACCAACGACATCTACACCAAGGAAGACCAGCGCCTGCTGACGGTCGCCGGCGCGCTGCCGGCCGAACGCATCATGGGCGTGGAAACCGGCGGTTGCCCGCACACCGCGATCCGCGAAGACGCATCGATCAACCTCGAGGCCATCGACCGCATGCTGGCCCAGTTCCCCGACGCCGACGTGGTGTTCGTCGAATCGGGCGGCGACAACCTGGCGGCCACCTTCAGCCCCGAGCTGTCCGACCTGACGATCTACGTGATCGACGTCGCGGCCGGCGAGAAGATCCCGCGCAAGGGCGGCCCCGGCATCACCAAAAGCGACCTGTTCGTGATCAACAAGACCGACCTGGCGCCCTATGTCGGTGCGGACCTCGGCGTGATGGAAGCCGACACCCGGCGCATGCGCAAGCAGCGCCCCTTCGTGATGACCAACCTCAAGACCCACACCGGTCTGGCCGAGGTGGTGTCGTTCATCGAAGAGCGCGGGATGCTGGTCGAAGCCTGATCCTCCGGATTCCTGTCAATTTGTGACGACGACCGTGAAATGGTCCGCATCTTGCTGCGGACCTAGGCCATCAGGCGTGTATCGCGCTGTCATATGAAGCTGCGATACTGCCACAAACGGTTACAAGTAGCAGCGCGTCCCATCATGGCTTCAGAAGCGATCTTCCATCCGGCGACCGGCAGCGTGCAGTTCGCCATCTATCCCGACGGCTACGACGGCGCCCGCATCATCGCGCGCATCGACGAAGAGGCGCTGCATGCCCGCTTCCACGCGCCCGAGGGCCGCGACGCCGACCTGGTGCAGGCCTATGCGCGCAACGCCGACTCGATCGACGCGCTGGCGACCGCGCGCTACCGGGAGAATCCGACCCGTGCCGTCTGCCTGGGCCGCGAGGATTTCCGAGCCTGACCGGCCACCCCCACGGCAATAAAAAACGGCCCCGAGGGGCCGTTTCGTTTTGCAGAAGCCCAGCGGCTTACTTGCGTGCCTTCTTGGCGGGTGCAGCGGCCTTCTTCGCCGGTGCGGCCTTCTTGGCGGCCGGCTTCGCAGCAGCCTTGTCGGCCTTGCGCTTGGCGGCCTTCGGGTCGACGGCGGCCTTGAAGGCTGCGCCCGGCACGAACTTCGGCACCTTCTGTGCGGCGATCTTGATCGCTGCGCCGGCTTGCGGGTTGAAGCCGGTGCGGGCAGCGCGGGCCACTTGCTTGAACGTGCCGAAGCCGATCAGCTGGACGGGGTCGCCCTTCTTCACTGCAGCGACGATGGAGCCGGTGACGGTTTCAAGGATGCGTGCGGCTTCTGCCTTGCTGACGTTGTGCGTGGTGGCGATCTTCTCGACCAGTTCGATACGGTTCACTTCAAATTTCCTATGGATGGTTTTTTTCGCCATGTTGCCTATGGCGGCGCAGCCTGCGACGCAAGCTGCAAGCGGCGCGGAGTGTAGCTCAGACTGCCACCCTGCTTCCGACGCCACGTGCGACGGGCCCGGCGCCGCCCTGCTCCGCCGCTGCCGCCACTGCAGTGCCTCGGCGCAATACCAGTCCCGCCCGCCTGCCATGCCGGGCGCGTGCGAACGTCGACCGGCTATCCTCGAAGCACCTCGCTCCCGCCGTTTGAAAGGATGAACATGACGGCCCCCACTGTCTGGTGGTTGATGACCTTCGCGCTGGTCGCCCTGGAACTCGTCACGGGCACCATCTATGCCCTGCTGGTGGCGATCGGCTTCGCGGTCGGCGCGCTGGCCGCGCACCTCGGCGCGGCGATGCCGACGCAGATCGTCTGCGCCGCCGTGGCTTGCGTGGCATTCGTCGGCGGCTGGTACCTGCGCTCCTCGCGCCATCCGAAGGCGCGCCTGGCCGACATGCAGATCGATGTCGGCGAGCAGGTCACGGTCGCAGCGTGGAGCCCGGACCGCACCACCGAGGTCCGCTATCGCGGCGCCACCTGGCAGGCCAAGCCGCTGGCCGACGCTCCCACCTTGCCCGGCCTGCACCGGATCGTCGACGTCCAGGGCAACTTCCTGGTCGTCGAGTTCATCGGCTGAAAGCGCCGCCCGGACGCCACCCATCACTGAAGAAAGCTGAAAGCCCTCATGGAAATCTCGCTCGTCCTCCTCGTCGTCGCCATCCTGTTCGTGGCGCGCGCCGTCAAGTTCGTCCCGCAGCAGCACGCCTGGGTGGTCGAGCGCATGGGCAAGTACAACGCCACGCTGCTGCCCGGCGCCAACTTCATCGTCCCCTTCATCGACCGCGTGGCCTACCGCCACAGCCTCAAGGAAGTGCCGCTCGATGTGCCGAGCCAGGTCTGCATCACGCGCGACAACACGCAGCTCACGGTCGACGGCATCCTGTACTTCCAGGTCACCGACCCGATGCGCGCCAGCTACGGCTCGTCGAACTACATCATCGCCGTCACCCAGCTGGCCCAGACCTCGCTGCGCAGCGTGATCGGCAAGCTCGAGCTCGACAAGACCTTCGAGGAGCGCGACATCATCAACGCCCAGGTGGTGGCCGCGATCGACGAGGCCGCGCTCAACTGGGGCGTGAAGGTGCTTCGCTACGAGATCAAGGACCTGACCCCGCCCAACGAGATCCTGCACGCGATGCAGTCGCAGATCACGGCCGAGCGCGAGAAGCGCGCGCTGATCGCCGCCTCCGAGGGGCGCCGCCAGGAGCAGATCAACATCGCCACCGGCGAGCGCGAAGCCGCCATCGCGCGTTCCGAGGGCGAGAAGCAGGCGGTCGTGAACAAGGCGCAGGGCGAGGCCGCGGCGATCAGTGCGGTGGCCGAAGCCACGGCCGGCGCCATCGCGCGCATCGCCGAAGCGATCGAGAAGCCCGGCGGGCAGTCGGCGGTGCAGCTCAAGGTGGCCGAGGAGGCGCTGCAGGCCTACGGCAAGGTGGCCGACAAGTCGAAGACCACGCTGATCGTGCCGAGCAACATGACCGAAGTGTCGACGCTGATCAGCTCGGCGATGGCCATGGTCAAGGGCCCGGCCGCCTGAGGAGCCTGTCATGCGTGTCGCCGAACGCGACCAGACGGTCGCCGAAGAAATCCTGAACGCGCTGAGCCACGGCCTGGGCCTGCTGCTGGCCATCGCCTCGCTGCCGATCCTGGTCTGGAGCGCCTCGCGGCAGAGCGCGGCGGCGGTGGTGGGCGCCAGCCTCTTCGCGGGCACGATGATCCTGCTGTACGGCGTGTCGACCCTGTACCACGCCCTGCCCCTCGGCCGTGCCAAGGACTGGTTCAACCGGCTCGACCACGCGGCCATCTACCTGTTCATCGCCGGCAGCTACATGCCCTTCCTGTTCGGCGTGCTGCGCGGCCCCTGGGGCTGGGCGCTGTTCGGCGCCCTCTGCGGCGCGGCCGTGCTGGGCGTGGCCGCCAAGCTCTTCAACCGGCTGCGGCATCCGCTGTGGTCGACCGGCCTGTATGTCGCGATGGGCTGGATGGCGGTGGCGGCCGCGGTGCCGCTGTACGAGCGCATGTCGGCCGCGGGACTGGCCTGGCTGGTGGCCGGCGGCCTGGCGTACACCGCCGGCGCCGTGGTGTTCCTGTTCGACAGCAAGCTGCGCTTCGCGCATTTCGTCTGGCACCTGTTCGTGATGGCGGGGAGTGCCTGCCATTTCTTCGCGGTGCTGTGGCACGCGCACGGGTAGGGCCGGACGCTCAGCCTCACAGCCAGTCGAGATCGGCGCCCGTCCACGCGGACGCATCCGCACCCAGCACCACCGCCAGCGACTGCGTCTCGGGCAGCAGCCGCTCGAAGTAGAAGCGCGCGGTCGCCAGCTTGGCGCGGTAGATCGGATCGCCGTCGGGCGACTGGCGGGCCCGCGCCAACGCCGCCATGCGTGCCCACATCCAGGCCAGTGCGACATGGCCGATCAAGCGCAGGAACGGCATCGCGGCGGCGCCGGCCGCGTTGGGATCGGCGCCCGCCCGCTCGATCTGATCTCGCGCCGCGCGGCGGGCCAGCGCCACCACGTCGCTCAGGGGCTCGGCGAACTCGCGCAGGCCATCGCCCTGCGCCTGTGCGAACTGCTCGACCGCTTCGAGGAACAGGCCAAGCCCCGCGCCCCCGTCGGCCAGCACCTTGCGACCCAGCAGGTCCATCGCCTGGATGCCGTTGGCGCCTTCGTACAGCGGAATGATCCGGGCATCGCGCAGATGCTGCTCGACGCCGTTGTCGGCGATGAAGCCATGGCCGCCGAAGACCTGCATCGCCATGCTGGTGCATTCGACCGCGAGCTCGCTCGAGAAGGCCTTGACGATCGGCGTCGCCAGCGCCAGCAGGGTCGCAGCCCGCTCGCGCTCCTTCGGGTCGGCGCCGCGATGCTGGACGTCGGCCAGCTGCGAGGCCCAGAGCGCGAAGGCGCGCGTGCCCTCCACGTATGCCTTCTGGGTCAGCAGCATGCGCCGGACGTCGGCGTGCGCAAGGATGGGGTCCGCCGGGCCGCTGCGCGCGGCCAGGGTCGGCGCCCTGCCCTGCGTGCGGTCCCGGGCATAGCCCAGCGCCTTCTGGCAGGCCGCTTCCATCAGGCCGATCGCATTGACGCCGACCACGATGCGGGCGTGGTTCATCATCACGAACATCGCCGCCAGGCCGCGGTTGGCTTCGCCGAGCAGCCAGCCGGTGGCGCCGTCGAAGTTCATGGTGCAGGTGGCGTTGCCGTGGATGCCCATCTTGCGCTCGATCGAGCCGCAGGCCAGCGCATTGCGCTCGCCGATGCCGCCCGCGGCCGTGGGCAGGAACTTCGGCACGATGAACAGCGAGATCCCCTTCACGCCCGGCGGCGCATCCGGCAGCCGCGCCAGCACCAGGTGCACGATGTTGTCCGTCAGGTCCTGCTCGCCGCCCGAGATGAAGATCTTGGTGCCGGTGACCGCGTAGCTGCCGTCGGCCCGCGGCTGGGCCCGCGTGCGCAGCAGGCCCAGGTCGGTGCCCGCATGCGGCTCGGTCAGGCACATGGTGCCGGCCCATTCGCCCGAGGCGATGCGCGGCAGGTAGAGCGCTTGCTGTTCGGCATCGCCGTTGCTCGCGATGCAGGTATAGGCCGCGTGCGACATGCCCGGGTAGGCCGCCCAGCCCATGTTGGCGCCGCAGAACATCTCGTAGAGCGCGTTGTCGAGCACCGAGGGCATGCCCTGCCCGCCGTGCGCGGGGTCGCAGGCCAGCGCGGTCCAGCCGCCGGCGCAGAAGCGGTCGTAGGCCTCGCGGAATCCCGCTGGCGTCTGGACGACGCCCGGGGCCGGCATGCGGCAGCCCTCGCGGTCGCCGCTGCCGTTCAGCGGCGCGATCACCTCCGATGCAAAGCTGCCGGCGGCGTCGAGGATCTGGTCGATGGTCTCGCGGTCGAGCGCTTCGCCGCCGTCGGCAGGCGAAGTGGCAGAAACCTCGAGCAGTTCATGCAGCACGAAGCGCAGGTCGCGCACAGGGGCGATGTAGCCGCTCATGATGGACGCAGCTCGCGACGCAGGATCTTGCCGACGGTCGACTTCGGCAGCGCCTGCAGGAAGCTGATCTGCCGCGGCACCTTGTAGCCCGCCAGGTTGGCGCGGCAATGGGCCTCGACCTCGCCGGCGGTCAGTGCTTCGCTGCGCCGCACCACGAACAGATGCGGCGCCTCGCCCGAGCGCGCGTCGGGCTGGCCGATGCAGGCGCACTCGACCACGCCCTCGTGCATCGCGACCACCGCCTCGATCTCGTTCGGATAGACGTTGAAGCCCGACACCAGGATCATGTCCTTCTTGCGATCGACGATCTTCATCGCGCCGCTGGCATCGGCCACCACCACGTCGCCGGTGCGGAAGAAGCCGTCCTCGGTCAGCGCCTTGCGCGTGTCCTCCTCGCGCTTCCAGTAGCCCGCGAACAGCTGGGGCCCCTTGAGCAGCAGTTCGCCCGGCGTGCGGTCGGGCACCGGGCGGCCGTCGTCGTCGACGATGCGGGCATCGGTCGACGGCACCGGGATGCCGATCGAGCCGTTGCGCCCGGGCGGATTGAAGGTCGCCGAGGGCGAGGTCTCGGTGAGTCCGTAGGCCTCGGTGATCGGCAGGCCGCCGGCCGCATGCCAGCGCTGCGACACCGCCTGCTGGATGGAGGCACCGGCGCCGATCACCAGCCCGGTGCCGCTGAAATCGACGCTCGCCAGCTCGGGCGCGTTGACCAGCGCGTTGAACAGCGTGTTGACGCCGATGAAAACCAGGAAGGGCGCGCGCTTCATCTCGGCGATCACCGCGCCCGGGTCGCGCGGGTTGGAAACCAGCCGCATCACGCCGCCGAGCTGGAAGGTGATCAGCGACACCTGCAGCGGATAGATGTGATAGAGCGGCAGCGGCGCCACCACCGACCACTCGCGGGTGTCGACGGCGAGCCGCATCCAGCTCAGAGACTGCAGCACGCCGGCACCGACGCTGCGATGCGTCAGCACCGCGCCCTTGGACAGGCCGGTGGTGCCGCCCGTGTACTGGAGGAAGGCCGGATCGGCCGGGTCGATCTGCACGACCGGCGCCGGCAGCTCGCCGGCCCGAGCGATCGCGGCGGCCAAGGTCATTCTTTTTGCCGGATCGCCGGTGGCACTGGCAACGGCACCGGCCTCGGCCGCGATCGCGGCCAGCAGCCCCGCGGTAGGCGCCGTGAGGATCTGCCCGACACCGGCTTCGAGGATCACGCCCTCCAGCGCCTCGCGCAGCGACTCGGCCAGCACGATGCAGCGCACGCCCGCATCGGCGAGCTGATGCGCCAGCTCGCGCGGTGTGTAGAGCGGATTCACCGGCACGCCGACCATTCCGCTGCGCAGGATCGCGGCCATCGCGATCGGGAACGCGAGCCCGTTGGGCAGCATCAGTGCGATCCGGTCGCCCTGGCGCAAGCCGGCCTCGGCGAAGTGCGCCGCGAGCCGATCCGACAGCCGGCCAAGCTCGGCATAGCTCAGCGACTCGCTGCCGGCCGTCACCGCGGTGCGTTCGGCGTATGACGCGATCGAGCGCTCGAGCATGGCCGCCAGCGTCTCGCCCGGCGGCAGGTCGATCTCGTTGGCCAGTCCGGGCGGATAGGCGGCATGCCAGCGTCGTGATTCCATGGTGTCTCCTGGTTTTGTGATCGATGCGCGCTCAGCGCGCGAGCTCTTCGCGGATCATGTCCATCCGGTCCTGGCCGAAGAACATCTCGTCGCCGACGAAACTGGTGGGAGCGCCGAAGACCCCGCGCGCCACGGCCTCGTCGGTGGTGGCCTTCAGCGCCGCCTTGACCTCGGGGTCGGCGGCCAGCGCCTGGACGGCTTCGGGCGAGAAGCCCGCGTCCGCCAGCGTCTTCGCCGTGAGTGCCGGCTGGTTGAGGTCCAGCGCGTCGATCCACATCGCCTTGAACACGGCCGCCAGCATTTCCTGCAGGCGCTCCGGCTCCCGCAACTGCACGCCGGTCACGGCCCGCATCAGGAACAGCGTGATGATCGGGAAGTGTGGGTTGTTGAGATAGGGCACGCCGTACTTGCGTGCATGCCGCTCGTAGTCGCGCACCGTGTAGCGGCCCTTGGCCGGAATGGCGCCGGGCGAGGCGTTGCCGGTCGCCTGGTAGACGCCGCCGAGCAGCATCGGCTTGTAGACCAGCTCGGCGCCGGCCGCCGCGCAGAGGGTCGGCAACTGCGTCCACGCCAGGTACGAAGCCGGACTCCCCACATCGAAAAAGAACTCCACCGTCTTGCCCATCGCCGCTCCTTTAATAAACGTTCGTTAACTGAACGGAAGTTATGTTATTGTTTTTTCATTGTCAACAAGGGTTCCCCCGAGGCCTCCGATGCGCTACTCCAGCACCCACAAACAAGAAGTCCGCGACAAGCTGATGGCCAGCAGCCGGGCGATCGCCAAGCGCGGCGGCTTCGAGGCCACCGGCGTCGATGCGCTGATGGGCGCCATCGGCATGACCGGCGGCGCCTTCTACAGCCACTTCCCGTCGAAGCAAGCGCTGTTCGAGGCACTGATCAGCGAAGAGGTGGACAACAGCGCCGACATGCTGGCCGGCAACGAGGATTCGCCGGCCGACCACGTGGCGCGCTGCCTGCGCGGCTACCTGAGCAGCTTCCACGTCGAGAACCCCGCCCAGGGCTGCGCCCTGACCGCCCTGGGCCCAGAGATCGCGCGCGCCGGACCCGAGGTGCGCAAGGCAGTCGAGGCCAGCCTCAAGCGCACGCAGAAGAACTGGAGCGATCGCATCGGTGACTCCGACGCCGCCTGGGCGCTGATCGCGCAGTGCGTCGGCGCGGTGGTGCTGGCACGCGCGGTCGAGAGCGACAAGACGCGCAAGGAACTGCTGGCCGCGAGCCGCCGCTTCATCGACCAGGCGCATGCGCTCGAGCATCCCTGCTCGACCTCGCCGGGCCACAAGAAGACCTGATTCCATCGGCGCGGGCCGCGCGCTTGCTTGACACCGCTCGTGGCTTTGGCTAACGTTCGTTTAGCTAAACGCTCATTCATCAATCCAAAGGAGACAGTCATGGCGGAGTCGCAAGGTCAGGGAAAAGTCGCGCTGGTGATCGGTGCCGGCGATGCAACGGGCGGCGCCATCGCGGCCCGCTTCGCGAAAGAGGGCTACATCGCCTGCCTCACGCGGCGCTCGGCCGACAAGCTGCAGCCCACGGTCGACGCCATCCACGCCGCCGGCGGCCAGGCCTTCGGCTTCAGCAGCGACGCCCGCAAGGAAGAGGACGTGATCGCGCTGATCGAGCAGGTCGAGCGCGAGCACGGACCGATCGAGGTGATGGTCTTCAACATCGGCGCCAACGTGCCCTCCAGCATCCTCGAGGAGACCGCACGCAAGTACTTCAAGATCTGGGAGATGGCCTGCTTCAGCGGCTTCCTCAATGGCCGCGAAGTGGCCAAGCGGATGGTGACGCGCGGCCGCGGCACCATCCTCTTCACGGGCGCCACGGCCGGCCTGCGCGGCGCCGCCAACTTCGCCGCCTTCGCCGGCGCCAAGCATGCGCTGCGGGCGCTGGCGCAGAGCATGGCGCGCGAACTCGGGCCGCGCAACATCCACGTCGCGCACGTCGTGGTCGACGGCGCGATCGACACCGAGTTCATCCGCACCAGCTTCCCCGAACGCTATGCGCTGAAGGAGCAGGACGGCATCCTCAACCCCGAGCACATCGCCGACAACTACTGGCACCTGCACGCCCAGCCGCGCGACGCCTGGACCTTCGAGCTCGACCTGCGGCCCTACATGGAGCGCTGGTAGGCCTTCGAAGGGAACACGAGCATGAAGACACGCATCACCGAACTCTTCGGCATCCAGCACCCGATCATCCAGGGCGGCATGCACTATGTCGGCTTCGCCGAGCTGGCCGCGGCGGTATCGAACGCCGGCGGGCTCGGGCTCATCACGGGCCTGACGCAGAAGACGCCCGAGCTGCTGGCGAAGGAAATCGCCCGCTGCCACGAGATGACCGACAAGCCCTTCGGCGTCAACCTGACCTTCCTGCCGACCTTCTCGGCGCCGCCCTACCCCGAGTACATCGCGGCCATCGCCGAAGGCGGCATCCGCGTGGTCGAGACCGCCGGCCGCAGCCCCGAGGCCCACATGCCGGCGCTCAAGGCGGCCGGCATCAAGGTGATCCACAAGTGCACCTCGGTGCGCCATGCGCTCAAGGCCGAGGCGATCGGCTGCGATGCGGTCAGCGTCGACGGCTTCGAGTGCGGCGGCCATCCGGGCGAGGACGACCTGCCCAACATGATCCTGCTGCCGCGCGCGGCCGAAGAACTGCGCATTCCCTTCGTGGCCTCGGGCGGCATGGCCGACGGACGCAGCCTGGTGGCGGCGCTGGCGCTGGGCGCCGACGGCATGAACATGGGCACGCGCTTCATCGCGACCCAGGAAGCACCGGTGCACGACAACGTCAAGCAGGCGATCGTGAAGGCCAGCGAGCTCGATACCCGCCTGGTGATGCGCCCCTTGCGCAACACCGAGCGGGTGCTGAACAACGCCGGCGTCGAGCGCATCCTGCAGATCGAGCGCGAGAAAGGCGCGGCGCTGCAGATCTCCGATGTCTACGACCAGGTGGCGGGCGTCTATCCGCGCGTGATGGTCGAGGGCGAGATGGACGCCGGCGCCTGGAGCTGCGGCATGGTCGCCGGGCTGATCCGCGACGTGCCGACGGTCAAGGAGCTGATCGACCGCATCATGGCGCAGGCGCACGGCCTGATCCACGCCCGGCTGGCCGGCATGCTGGAAGCGCAGCCGGGCTGAGCCGGCCGCGCCGCCCGCCTTCCTCAGGCGCTGTACAGCGCCTCGATCTGCTCGGAAAAGCGGCGCTCCGCCAGGCGGCGATGAATGCGCAGCGCCGGTGTCATCTCCTCGTCATGCACCGACAGCGCGCGCGGCAGCAGGCCGAAGCGCCGGATCCGATGGCCCTCGGCGAGCGAGGCATTGAGCCGGTCGATCTCGGACTGCACCAGCGCCTGCACCTCGGGCCGCTGCACCAGGTTCCCGTAGTCGGTGAAAGGGATGCCACGGCTCTGCGCATAGGTCAGCACGCTCTCCTCTTCGAGCGACACCAGGCAGGCGCAATGGCCGCGCTGCGCGCCGACCAACATCGCACCGGCGATGAAGGCGCTGGCCTGGAGCGCTGCTTCCATCGCACCCGGCGCCACCCGCGCGCCCGACGCGGTGGCGAACGAATCTGCGAGCCGGCCCACCACGCGCCATCCGCCCGCCGGCTCCCTGAGCGCCAGGTCGCCGGTGTGCAGCCAGCCATCGGCGGTGAGCGGCGCCGGCTGCAACCCGCCGTCGCGCCAGTAGCCCGCCATCAGCGCCGCAGGCTTGACTTGCAGCTCGCCGTCCTGGCTGACGCGCGAGGTCGACGGCAGCAGCGGGCAAGGCCCGCAGGTCTCGGCGCTTTCGTAGAGGTCGACCATCGGCACGCCGATGCCCTGGTACCAGCGGGCGAGGCTGGCCGAGGCCGCCGCCCCGCCGCTGAACACCTGCCGCACGCGAGACAGCCCCAGCGTGCGCCGCACCTGCCATCGCGCCGCACGCTGGAGCCAGCCCGCGGACTGCCCCTCGACGCTGCGGCGGTAGAGCCGCTGCGCGCCGGGTGCGCTGCGCAGCGCCGCGCTCTCGGTGCGGGCCTGCAGCTTCTCCCAGAAGCGCGGCGGCGCGTGCACCCAGTGCGGCTCGACTTCGCGCAGGTCGTTGCCCACGGTGGCCGGACTCTCGGGGAAATGCACCAGGCAGTCGCTCAGCAGCGGCAGCACCGACGCGAGCATGCGCTCGGCCGCATTCGCCAGCGGCACGAAGCACAGGATGCGGTCGCCGTCCGCGACACCGAGGGCGCTGCGCATCCCGGCCGCCTGCCGCAGCGCCGTGGCCTGCGTGAAGGCAGCGATGCGGGGCGCACCGGTGCTGCCGGCGGTGCCGACCAGGAAGCCGATGTCGCCGCCCTGCCCGGCCGCGATGCGCTGCTCGAACAGCGGATCGGTGGACGTCTCGTCCTGCGCCATGAAGGCGCCGAGCCCGATCACCCGCGGGTCGTCGAGTTCGCGCAGTCCGCGCTCCTCGAACGCCACCACGCGCGCCAGGCGCGGGAGCCGCTCGGCCGAGGCCAGCAGCTTGGCCGCCTGCTCGGCGTCCTCGACGAATGCGACGCGCGTGCCGGCCAGGGCCAGATGGCTGCCGATGCGCCGGCCCGAGCAGGTCGGGTAGACCGCGTGGCTCACGAAGCCCATGGACTGCGCCGCCATGTCGGCGAAGAGCCACTCGGGCCGGCTCTCCGACACCACGGTCACGACATCGCCGGGCACCAGGCCGAGGCGGTCGAGCGCCAGGCCGATGGCCCGCGCCGAGGCCAGGTACTCGGACCACGCGAACGGCTGCCAGATGCCGCGCCGCTTGTGCCGCATCGCGACCTGCGCCGGCCGTTCACGGCAGCGCGCCAGCCAGGCCTGCGGCAGCGTGAGCGCGCTGCTCACAGGCTGCTCTTGGCCGGGTCGATGATCTCCGAGCGCGGCGTCCACTGGCCGTTGACCACCTGCTCGACGCGGCACCACTCGGGGTCGATGTGGTTGTCCTTGAATCGCTGGGTGTCGTAGGAGGCCTGGCCATTGAAGCTCGACGCCTGCAGCGTCTTCACCAGGCGGTCGGTGCCCAGGTCCTTGCCGGTGGCCCGCAGGCCCTGCAGGAACCACGAGGCATAGTCGTAGAAGACCAGCGCGACGTCGTCGGGCTCCATGCCGAAGCGCTTGCGGTAGCTGTCGGACCAGCGCTTGAGCGCGGCATCCTGCTCGGCCGCCGGCGTAATGCGCCAGCCGCCGATGCCGTAGAGGCCTTCGACCGAGGCCTTGCCGATGCTCACGGTGGTGCCGGCGCGGCCGGGGCTCGCGGTCAGCACGTTGACGCCAGTCCAGCCGAGCTTCTTGACCTCGGCCGAGACCGCGATGGTCTCGCGCGTGGTGGTGGCACCGACGATCAGGTCGACACCCGCCGCCCTCATCCGCGCCACCTGCGACGAGAAGTCGATGTCGCCCACCTTGTAGCCGGCCTCGGCCGACAGCGTCATGCCCTTGGCCGCCAGCGCCTCCCTGACGCCCTTGCCGACCAGGTCGCCGAAGGGGCCCTCCTGGTAGATGAAACCGACCTTCTTGCTGCCCAGCTTGGCGATCGTCCACTTGAGGCCGGCGGCGGTGGTCGTGTCGTAGTGCAGGTTGGCGGTGAACAAGAGCGGCGAATCGCCCGAGGCCTTGCGGATCAGCGCCGCCGCGCCGTAGGGCGCGAAGCAGATCACGCCCGCATCGACCGTCTTCTTGACCGTCGCCACGCCCGGGCCGGAGCCGAAGGGGCACAGCATCGCGAACACCTCGTCGCGCCGGATCAGCTTGTCGACCGCGCGCACCGCCTGCGGCGGCTGGCTGCCGTTGTCCTCGATCACGAAGCGCAGCTTGCGGCCGTGGATGCCGCCGGCCTCGTTGACTTCGTCGATGCTCATCTGCAGGCCGTTGCGGATCGGCGGCATGGTGATCGCGGCCGGCCCCGAGAGGTCGAGGTGGGTGCCGAGCACGATCTCGGTGCTGCTGACGCCGGCGGCACGGGCGGGCGCAGCGAGGAAGGCGGGCGCGAGCCCGGCCAGGCCGGAACTCAACAGGGTGCGACGGCGAAGGCTCATGGGATGTCTCCTGAAGTGAGAGGGATGAAGGGCGCGGCTAGCGCCAGCTGGCGCGCCGGCGCTGCGGCCGCGCGGCCGCCTGAGCGCCCGCTGCATGGCCGGCAGCGCCGCCGAGATAGAAGTCGCGCACGTCGTCGCGCTCGCGCAGCCTGGCGCAGCTGTCGGCCGCCACGATGCGGCCGAGCTCGACGATGTAGCCGTCGTCGGCCGTGGCCAGCGCGATCGCGGCGTTCTGCTCGACCACCAGCACCGCGGTGCGGGTCTCGCTGCGGATGCGCTGCACGATCGCGAAGATCTCCTTGGTGAACAGCGGCGACAGGCCGAGCGAGGGCTCGTCGAGCAGCAGCAGCCGCGGCCGGCCCATGAAGGCACGGCCGATCGCCACCATCTGCTGCTCGCCGCCCGACAGCAGACCAGCCGCCTGGGCGCGGCGTTCCTTCAGGCGCGGGAACCACTCGAACACGCGCTCGATGTCGCGCGCCACTTCCGGATCCCGGCGACGCGCGAAGGCGCCCATGCGCAGGTTCTCCATCACGCTCAGGAAGGTGAAGACCTGCCGGCCCTCGGGCACCAGCACCACGCCGGCACGCGCCACCTCGTCGGCGTCCCGCCCATCGATGCGCCGGCCCTCGAACTCGATGCTGCCCTTGGCCGGATCGATCACGCCGGCGATGGTGTTCAGCAAGGTGGTCTTGCCGGCGCCGTTGGCCCCCAGCACGCAGACGATGCGGCCGGCCTCGACCTCGAGGCTGACGCCGCGGATCGCATTCACCGGGCCGTACCAGGTCTCGATGTTGCGCACGCTCAGCAAGGCAGTCATGGCTCAGGCTCCCAGGTAGGCCGCGATCACACGGGGGTCGGATTGCACTTCGGCCGGCGTGCCGAGCGCGAGCCGCTGCCCCTGCTCCATCACCAGCACGCGGTCGGCCACCGCCGAGACCAGCGACATGTCGTGCTCGACCATCACCACGGTGATGCCGAGCGCGGCGCGGATGTCGCGGATCCAGTGCGCCAGTTCGTGCGTCTCCTCGGGGTTCAGGCCGGAAGCCGGTTCGTCGAGCAGCAGCAGCCGCGGCCCGGCCACCAGCGCGCGGCCGAGTTCGACGATCTTGCGGATGCCGTAGGGCAGTCCGGCGACCAGGCTCATGCGGTAGGGCGCGAGGTCGAGCAGCGCGATCACGTCCTCCACCACCTCGCGCGTCGCGTTCTCGGCGCGCCGCACCACCGGCAGGTTGAACAGCTGCGCGACGAGGCTGCCGTGCGGCGCCGAGTGGCGGCCCAGCATCAGGTTGTCGAGCACGGTCGCCCCCTCGAACAGCTCGATGTTCTGGAAGGTGCGCGCGATGCCCTGACGCACCACGTCGTGCCGCGCGAGCTTCGTGATCTCCCGTCCGCGCAGCCGCACCGAGCCGCCGCTGGCGTCGAACACCCTCGTGATCAGGTTGAAGACCGAGGTCTTGCCGGCGCCGTTGGGCCCGATGATCGCGAACACCTCGCCCTCGGCCACCTCGAAGCTGAGATCGCGCACCGCGCGAACGCCGCCGAAGGACAGGCTCAGGCCATCGACTTCGAAGAAGGGCATCAGGCACGCTCCGATCGCATGTAGGCCTTCTGGCGCTTGAAGCCGAGCCGCTGTCGCAGCGGGAATTCGTCGAGCGCGCCGCGGATGCGCAGCCAGCGGCCGTTGATGCCGCGCGGCTCGAGCAGCACGAAGAACACCAGCACGGCGCCGTAGACGAACAGTTCGAGCCCGAACTGGCTGCCGATGCGCGCTGGCAGCAGCGGCTTCATGAGCGAGATCAGCGACGGCAGCATGCCGATCAGCAGCGCCCCGAAGATCGCGCCGCGCAGGCTTCCCATGCCGCCGATGAACACCATCAGCACCAGCTGCAGCGAGAGCGCGAGGCCGAAGCCCTCGGGCGTGATGAACTGCGTCTGGTGCGCCAGCAGCGCGCCGGCCACGCCCGACACCGTGGCCGAGACCACGAAGGCAAGCACCTTGGTGCGGGCGACATGGATGCCCAGGCCCTGCGCCGCGGCCTCTGAATCCCGCACGCCGACGAAGGCGCGGCCGGTGGCCGAGCGCATCAGGTTGAGCAGCATCCACAGCACCAGCCCGAGCACCGCCAGGCACAGGAAGTAGAACGGGCGAGGGGCGCCGAGGCTGAGCCCGAACAGCATCGGGTCCGGCACCGCAAGGCCGCCGTGGCCGCCGGTGACGGATTTCCAGCGCCCCATGACATGCTCGGTGACGATCGCGAAGGCCAGCGTCACGACCGCCAGGTGCAGGCCCGAGACGCGGATCGCCGGCAGGCCCACCAGCAGCCCCGCCAGTCCGGCCACGGCACCGGCGGCCAGCAGCGACAGGGGCAGCGGCAGGCCGAGCGTCAGCAGCTGCGCGTGCGTGTAGGCACCGATGCTCAGGAACGCCGCCTGGCCGAGCGACACCTGCCCCGTGAAGCCGGTCAGCGTCATGAGGCCCAGGCTGGCGATGCACATGATGAAGATGAACGCCGCCTCGCCGACATAGAAGGTCGGCAGCACGAAGGGCGCGGCCACCAGCGCGGCGGCGAGCGCTCCGTACAAGAGCCGCTGCTCGCGCGTGCGCAGCAGCGCCCGGCCTTCGGCGTAGCTGGTCTGGTAGCGGCTGCCGCTCACTGGGAAGCCTCCGTGCTTCGCAGTGCGGTGCGAGCCCCCTTCGGAACGGCCGGGCGGGGGCTCATACCCGCCTCCCGTGCGCTTCGCCGATCAGGCCGCGCGGGAAGAACACCAGCACGGCGATCAGCACCAGGTAGGGCATGACGTCCTTGAAGCCGTCGGGCAGGTAGACGCCCGAGAACTGCTCGATCAGCCCGATCAGCAGCCCGCCGAGGATGGCGCCGGGCACGCTGCCGAAGCCGCCGAGCACCAGTGCCGCGAGCGCCTTGAGCATCACGAACCACAGGCCCAGGTCGACCAGCGAGATCGGCGCCAGCAAGACCCCGCAAAGCGCCGCGATCGCCCCCGAGATGGCCCAGACCAGCGAGTTGAGCCGCTTGACCCGCACGCCGCACAGGTAGGAGGCGAGCTGGTTCTGCGACGAGGCCTGGATCGCCACGCCCAAAGCGGTGCGCTGCAGGAAGACGAAGAGCAGCGCGGTCACCGCGAGGGCGGCCGCGATGATCACGAGATTGAGGTCGGCCACCACGGCGCCGGCGATCTGCGTGCTGCGGTCGCTCCACGGCGTCGCGTAGCTGCGCGAATCGGGCCCGAACACCATGCTGGTGCCGCCGCGGATCATGAAGCCGATGCCGATGGTCAGCATGACGCCGGCGAACTGCGGCTGGCCGACGATGGCGCGCATCACCTTCGCCTCCAGCAGCCAGCACAGGGCCGCGGCCAGCACCACCACCAGCGGCAGCGCCAGCCAGAACGACAGGCCGGCCTCGACGATGAAGTACCAGGCCGCGAAGGACGACAGCATCAGCACGTCGCCGTGCGCGAAGTTGAGCACTTCGGTGGCCTTGTAGCCCAGCACCAGGCCGAGCGCGACCAGGCTGTAGATGGCGCCGGTGGAAATGCCCTGGAGGCCGAGCTGGACCAGTTGCGCCAGCGAGGCGGAATCGAATGCGTCCATTTTTTCCTAACGATCGTTAACTAAACGATCGGCAGACTATAAGGAGATGTGGCGCCTTCCGTCTCTAGTGGTAATTCCCGAGTCTTCCCAGGTTTTCCCGGGCTCGCTGCGGCCGGTCCGGTCCAACTCGGCAAGGCCGAACGTGCGATTTGCACGATCCGTCATGCGGTTCGGCCTCGCCGGGCTGTTCAGTCATCAAGCTGAAGCCGATAGTGAGGAGGATTCAAGGCTCACCTCGAGGAAGCACCATGAACAGCCGCATCCGCACGAACCGCGCCGGCCGCACGCCGAAGCCCACGGCGCGGCGCTCCATCGCCGAGGCGCTGGCGCGCAAGCTGGGCAGCCTGGTCGGCGCCGACCGGCGCCGCGAACTGCAGGCCCGCGAACGACTCGACCGGCTGGAGCCCGACCAGCGCCTGCGCGAAGTGGGCGAGTGGTAGCCCGCGCCTCCTGAGCGACCCCGCGAGATCCCGCCGGCATCGGTTTCCGGCATCCCTGGCAAGGCATTCGCTACCATCGACGGACAAACCGCCCGCCGTCGAATGCCGCCGCCCTCCCTTCCCCACCGCCCATCCCTCGACGCCCTGCTGCGATCGGCCATCGGCCCGCTCGAGCGGCCGGTGCGATTCATCGGCGAGGTGCTGCTGTCGGCCGCGGCTGCCCTGGGCGGCCGCTGGAGCTTCCGGCGCGAGGACCTGGGCCGCGTGCTGGCCGACTGCAGCGCCCGCGCGGTGACCATCGTGCTGGTCGTGAACCTGCTGGTGGGCGCCATCCTGGCCTTCGTCGGCGCGGTGCAGCTGGCCAAGTTCGGCGCCGGCATCTTCGTCGCCGACCTGGTGGGCATCGCGGTCGCGCGCGAGATGGCGGCGATCATCACGGCGGTGGTCATCGCCGGGCGCACCGGCGCCGCCTTCGCGGCCGAGATCGCGACCATGCAGGCCAACGAGGAGGTCGACGCGCTCGAGGTGCTGGGCCTCGGCGCGGTCGATTTCCTGGTGCTGCCGCGGGTCGCCTCGCTGCTGCTGATGATGCCCCTGCTCTACATCTTCGCCTGCCTGGCCGGCCTCGTCGGCGGCATGCTGGTGGCCGCCGCCATGCTCGACATCTCGGCCACCGCCTACATGCAGCGCACGGCCGAGGCGCTGACCTGGACCCACCTGGGCCTGGGCATCGGCAAGTCGGTCACCTTCGGCGCCCTGGTCGGCATGGTCGGCTGCTACTACGGCCTGAATGCCAAGCGCAATGCCGCCGGGGTCGGCGTCGCGACCACCGGCGCGGTGGTGACCAGCATCGTCGGCATCATCGTGCTGGACGCCATCTTCGCCATCTGCGCCAACGCCCTGGATATATGAAGCACCCCCGATGCGCCTGCGGCGCCTCCCCCTCAAGGGGGCGATACCAGCGGCCCGGCAAAGCCGGTTCCGCGGTATCCCTGGTGTCGGACTGCGCCTTTTTTCAGGCGACACGAGTCATGCGGCAGCGCGGTGGAGCATTGTCATGAGCCTGCTCGCGGTTGATCAGCTCGTGATGCAGTTCGGCGACCGCCTGATCCAGAAGGACGTGTCGCTGAAGGTCGAGAAGGGCTGCATCTTCGCCGTCATGGGCGGCAGCGGCTGCGGCAAGAGCACGCTGCTCAAGCACCTGGTGGGCCTGCTGCCGCCGGCGGCCGGCAGCGTCACCTACGACGGTGTCGACTTCTGGGCCAGCGACGACGCCGAACGCAGCCGGCTGCGCTCGGGCTTCGGCATGCTGTTCCAGAGTGCCGCGCTGTGGTCGTCGATGACCGTGCTCGAGAACATCTGCCTGCCCCTCTCGCGCCAGACCCGGCTCGATCCGAGGCAGCGCGAAGCCAAGGCCCGCGAGGTGCTCGAATGGGTCGAGCTGGGCGAGTTCGCCGACTTCTATCCGTCGTCGCTGAGCGGCGGCATGAAGAAGCGCGCCGGCCTGGCCCGCGCCATCGCGGCCGAGCCGCCGCTGCTGTTCCTCGACGAGCCCTCGGCCGGCCTGGACCCGATCAGCTCGCGCCGCCTCGACGACCTGATCCTCGACATCCGGCACCGCACCGGCGCGGCCGTGGTCTTCGTCAGCCACGAACTGCCGAGCCTGTTCGCGATCGCCGACGACGGCATCTTCCTCGACGCCGACAGCAAGCAGCCGATCGCCCACGGCTGCCCGCGCGAACTCGCCCGGCAGGATGTGCACCCGACCGTGCATGCCTTCCTCCATCGGGAGGTGCCGCCGCCGGCCGCCGCTCCCGCCACCGCCAAGGCCACCCCATGAAACGCAACGCCCTGCTGATCGGCGCCTTCGTCATCGCCGCCTTCCTGATCACCGTCGCGGCCATCCTCTGGCTCGGCGGCAACGACCTGTTCACCAAGCAGCAGAAGGCCCGCGTGTTCTACCAGGGCAACGTGAGCGGCCTGTCGGTCGGCGCGCCCGTGAACTTCCGCGGCGTGATGATCGGCCAGGTGACCGACATCGGGATCCAGATGGACCCCGCGACGCTCAAGACCACGGTGCCGGTGTCGCTGCGGCTGCAGCCCTCGGCGCTGCGGCTGACCAATGGCGACGAGGAGAAGTCGCTCGACCTGCCGCTGCTGGTGCAGCGCGGACTGCGCGCGCGGCTGGCCTCGCAGAGCGTGGTGACCGGGCAGAAGGCGATCGAACTCGACTTCCTGCCGAACACGCCGGCGACGCTGCTGGGCGGGCCCGGCGCACCCGAGATCCCGACCGTGGCCGACCGCTTCGGCGCCCTGATCGACCAGGTTGCCAACCTGCCGCTGCGCGACACGGTGGCCGACATGCGCGAGGCGATCCAGGAGCTGCGCAGCACGCTGGTGTCGGTGCAGAAGACGCTCGACGGCGCGCAGGGCGTCCTGAGCGGCGCCGGCAAGGAGCTGCAGCTGACCGGCGCCGAGTCGCGCAAGACCCTGGCGGCCGCGACCGAAGCCATCCGGCAGGTGCAGGGCAGCTCGGAGGCGACGCTGCGATCGATCACGCAACTGGCCGACAGCTCGCGCCAGACGGTGCTCTCGGCCCAGCCCGAGCTCCAGCGCACCCTGGTGGGCGCGCGCGAGGCCTCGGAGACCGCCAGACTGTCGATGCAGCGGCTGGCCGACATGGCCTCGCCCGGCGCACCGCTGCGCAGCGACCTCGAGACCGCGGTCCAGGATCTGTCACAAGCGGCGCGCAGCCTGCGCTCCTGGGGCGAGCAGCTCGAGGAGCGGCCCAACGCCATCATCTTCGGGAACCCACGCCAATGACTGCACTGAAACGATGGGCGGCCCGGCCGCTGCACGCCGCACTGATCCTGATGCTGGCGGCCTGCGCGTCGCCGCCGCCGCAGGTGCTGCTGACGCTGCCGCCGGGGGCCAGCGCGGCTGCGGCCGCCGCCGCGCCCACCGCACCGGCGGCCGTCCGCGTGCTGGCGGTGAGCCGGCCCGAGATTCCGGAATACCTGCTGGCCCGCCGGGTGCGCTATCGGGCCGAGACCAGCACGCTGGGCGAATGGCCCGACACCTTCTGGGCCGAGCGCATCGAGATCGGCGTGGCGCGGGAGTTCACGGCCGCGCTGCGCGAGCGGCTGCCCGGCTGGCGCCTGTGCGAAGCCAGCTGCAGCGAGCAATCGCCCGCGGCGTCGCTGCAGGTGGTGCTGACTCGCATGGACTACCTGCGCAGCGAACGCCGCCTGAAGGCCAGCGCACGCATCACGGTGTGGAGCACGCAGGGCGCCCGGGTCCCGCTGCGCGCCGGCGACTTCAGCTTCGACATCCCGGGCGATGCCGACACGCCGCAGTCGCAGGCAAGGGCATCGACCGAACTGCTGCGGCGCGTGGCGGCCGAGGCGGCGACGCTGGTCGCGGCCGCGCCCTGAGCGGCGGGCCGATCCGGCGCCCTGCCTGGCGCCCTACTTGAGCGCCTGCTTCTCGGTGTAGCGCTCGGCCGGGCGGCTGGCCGGTATGAAGTCGTACTGCCCGCCGCCTTCGCGCACGCGGGCGCTGTGCATCTGGGGCGCGGCGAGCCGGTCGGCACCGCTGCCGAGCGTGTTCGACTGCAGCGCCGGACCCGAGAACGCCGAGCCGCACGGCCGGTCCGAAAGCACCGTCTGGCCGCGCTCGTCCTTGCAGCGGTGGACTTCGGCCGAGGCCATGGCGCTGGCCGCGCAGAGGCCCAGGAGAACGATCGTTCGGGACAGGTGCAAGAACCGGAGTTGCATGGGTCGCTTTCGATGTTTGAGGCGATCCTAGGGGCGGGCCGTGAATTCGTGAAGCAAATTGTCACAACTTCGACCGCGGTTCGTGAAATAGCTCTCAGCTCGGAGCGTGTCGAGGATTCGGCGGCACAAATTCGAGGTGCCGTCTTACACTCGGCGCTGCGTACTCATAAGACAAAAGCTCTCTTTATGGAGCCCGTCGCCGGGTCCTGAAAGCCATGATGTCCTTCCGTACCCGCGCGATGCCCGAGAGCTTCACGTGGCCGCCAAGGCCTCGGGCCATCGCTTTCGTGCAGGTCGGCGACCTGGTCGAGATGCTGCTCCACAGCAAGAAGGCCCAGTTCGCGACCTGCGAGTTCTGCCAGAGCGTCAACCACCTGAGCGATGTGCGCTGCCGGACTTGCGGCGGCGCCCTGCCGCCGCGTGCCGAGCCCGACGTCGCCCCCGTGGAGCCCGAAACGGCCGACGAGCCAAGCGCCATCTCCGAAGCACGCTCGTTGCGCAACGTCATGCAGCTGGCGCTGCTGCCGCCGCTGCTGCTGTTCGCAGGCTTCGTGGCCTGGAACGCGTTGCGTGCGCCGCCGGCCCCGCAGCCCGCTGCCGCAGCCAGCAGGCTCTACGCGCAGCCGAAAGCGCTGCAAACCGCACCGCGCGTGGCGGCCGCTCGCTCGCGCACCGCGCCGGTCGAACTCGGCCTGGGCCCGAACGAGGTGCTGCTGTCTTCGGCCCACGCCGCCACGCCCCCGGCCTGGAGTGGTGCGGCCGGGAACGCCTTCGACCCCGCAGCATCCGAGCCGCTGCTCGCGCCCGCCGACGCCCCGCCGGCGTCGAAAACGCGCAAGGCGACCGCCACCGCATCGGTGCGCCTGGGCCGAGACCCGCTGGCGGACTGCAACGGGAGCAACTTCTTCGCCCGTGCCATCTGCATCAACACCCGCTGCGCAGACCCCAAGACCGCCCAGCTCGGGCAATGCCGCGAGGCGATCCGCCAGCGCCGGATCGACGAGGCGCGACGCAATCCGAGCCTGATGGGCTGAAAAAAAAAGCGCAGCCGATCCAGGGCGTGTTCCCTATGATGCGGTCCTACCTCTTGAGGAAGGCCACGTCATGAGCACGCTCGCGCCCAAGATCACCGCCGCCTGGCTCCTGTTCGCCCTGTCGGGGCTCGCCTCGGCCCAGGGCGATGGCGGCAGCCAGACCCGCTGCGAACTCCAGTTCAGCACCTGCAAGCAGACCGCCAACGCCGACTACCAGTTCTGCAAGAACGCCTCCGAGAAGAACTGCCGGGCCCGCCTGAACAAGGCGCTCCAGAGCTGCAACAGCAACCAGAACCGGTGCCAGAACTCGACCCAGGGAATCCAGTTCAGCAGCTGAGCTCCGGCCGGCAGACACCGGCACGATCCATGCAGCGACCCGGCGGGCGCCCGGGTCCCGGCCCTTAGACCCTCTACCACGAGGCGAAACACCCCTCAAGTAGACTTACGCGCGTCAAAAACGACTGCCCGCGGCCGGCCGCTCGCCGTGGGCACCCGCACATCCGCCAAGCACCAGAGGTCACACAATGGCTACCGCTAAATCCAAGATCATCTACACCCTCACCGACGAGGCGCCGCTGCTGGCAACGGCCTCGCTGCTGCCCGTCATCCAGGCGTTCGCCGCGCCGGCGGGGATCGACGTCGCCACCAGCGACATCTCGGTGGCAGCCCGCGTCCTGGCCGAGTTCCCCGAGTTCCTGACGCCCGAGCAGCAGGTGCCCGACAACCTGGCCGAACTCGGCCGCCTGACCCAGTCGCCCGACACCAACATCATCAAGCTGCCCAACATCAGTGCCTCGGTGCCCCAATTGCTGGCGGCCATCAAGGAACTGCAGGCCCGCGGCTACAAGATCCCCGACTATCCCGAAGACCCCAAGACCGACGAACAGAAGGCGCTGCTCGCGCGCTATTCCAAGGCGCTGGGCAGCGCGGTCAACCCGGTGCTGCGCGAAGGCAACTCCGACCGCCGCGCACCGGCCGCGGTCAAGCGCAACGCACGCAAGAACCCGCACTCGATGAGCAAGTGGAGCCCGGCATCGCGCACCCACGTCTCGCACATGCACGGCGGCGACTTCTATGCCGGCGAGAAGAGCATGACGCTCGCCAAGGCCCGCGACGTCCAGATGGACCTGGTCACCAAGAGCGGCAAGACCATCGTGCTCAAGAAGAAGGTCGCGCTGCTCGAAGGCGAGATCATCGACAGCATGTTCATGAGCAAGAAGGCACTGCTCAAGTTCTACGAGGACGAGATGGAAGACGCGCGCGAGACCGGCGTGATGTTCTCGCTGCACGTCAAGGCGACCATGATGAAGGTCTCGCACCCGATCGTCTTCGGCCACGCGGTCAAGGTCTTCTACAAGGACGCCTTCGCCAAGCACGGCAAGCTGTTCGAAGAACTCGGTGTCAACGTCAACAACGGCCTGTCGAGCGTCTACGACAAGATCGCCGACCTGCCGACCTCGCAGCGCGACCAGATCATCAAGGACCTGCACGCCTGCCACGAGCACCGCCCCGAGCTGGCGATGGTCGACTCGGCCAAGGGCATCACCAACCTGCACGCGCCCAACGACGTGATCGTCGACGCCTCGATGCCCGCGATGATCCGCCTGGGCGGCAAGATGTGGGGCCCGGACGGCCGTCCGAAGGACACCAAGGCCGTGATGCCCGAGAGCACTTTCGCCCGCATCTACCAGGAGATGATCAACTTCTGCAAGACCAACGGCGCCTTCAACCCCGTGACCATGGGCACCGTGCCCAACGTCGGCCTGATGGCGCAGAAGGCCGAAGAGTACGGCTCGCACGACAAGACCTTCGAGGTGCCCGAGGACGGCGTGGCCCGCATCGTCGACATCGCGACCGGCGAAGTGCTGCTCGAGCAGAACGTCGAGACCGGCGACATCTGGCGCATGTGCCAGACCAAGGACGCGGCGATCCGCGACTGGGTCAAGCTGGCCGTGAACCGCGCGCGCCTGTCGGGCATGCCGGCCGTGTTCTGGCTCGACGAGTACCGCCCGCATGAAGCCGAGCTCATCAAGAAGGTCCACACCTACCTGAAGGACCACGACACCAAGGGCCTGGACATCCAGATCATGTCGCAGGTGCGCGCCATGCGCTACACGCTCGAGCGCGTGATCCGCGGCAAGGACACCATCTCGGTCACCGGCAACATCCTGCGCGACTACCTGACCGACCTGTTCCCGATCATGGAACTCGGCACCAGCGCCAAGATGCTGTCGATCGTCCCGCTGATGGCCGGCGGCGCGATGTTCGAGACCGGCGCCGGCGGCTCGGCGCCGAAGCACGTCAAGCAGCTGGTCGAGGAGAACCACCTGCGCTGGGATTCGCTCGGCGAGTTCCTGGCCCTGGCCGTGTCGCTCGAGGACCTGGGCCAGAAGACCGGCAACAAGAAGGCCAAGATCCTGGCCGAAACGCTGGACGCCGCCACCGGCATGCTGCTCGACAACAACAAGGGCCCGTCGACCAAGACCGGCGAGCTCGACAACCGCGGCAGCCACTTCTACCTGGCGCTGTACTGGGCCCAGGCCCTGGCGGCCCAGACCGAAGACAAGGAACTGCAGGCGCACTTCGCGCCGCTGGCCAAGTCGCTGACCGACAGCGAGCAGAAGATCGTGCAGGAGCTGAAGGTGGTGCAGGGCCAGCCGGCCGACATCGGCGGCTACTACAAGCCCGACCTGGACAAGACGGCCGCCGTGATGCGTCCGAGCGCGACCTTCAACGCAGCACTGGAGGCATCGGGCGCCTGAGCACCCTGCCGCCAACGCATCAAGGCCCGCTTCGGCGGGCCTTTTTCATGGCGCCGCGGCTATTTGGAGAACGAGGGGGGCTGGGCCGCGACGACCGGCATCTCGAGCCCCAGGGCACGGCCCATGCGCTGCAATTCACCGGAGAGCCGGCGGACCTCCGCCAGCGCGGCCCTGTCCCCGGCTTGAAGGCGCTTGAACTCCCTGGCAAAGGCATCTGTGACCTCAGTCCATCGGTGGAATGTGGCGTGATCTGCGGGGAGTGGAGATTCCATTGGGTTGCTCTAAGCCGGCAATTGCCTAATGGGCCGCAATAATGAACGAAATCGAAACTTAAGTACACAAGAATCTACAAATTGTTGTGTCATCCCTCCGACAGGCGATGTGGAGGGTGCGTGACGGCGCTATGGTGAAGGCGCTGTCACCTCAACGCATGAAGGCGCCCCCCACCCCGGGGCGCCTTCCTTGACTCATGGCATCGCCACCGACTCCGAGGCATCGCCCTACGGACGTCGGCGATGCCGGCCCACTCGAATTCTTCGGCAACGCCAGCAGCCTCGGTCTCGCCGTGGACACGGCCGACGCACCGCGCGCCCTGTGCAAAACCCAACCGAAGCCGTGACGCCATGAGTTCTGCCTCGCACCAGACAGATCACCTCACCTCGATGCATGGGCCCGCCGGCCCCGGGGAGTTCCGGATCCTGACCCTGCCGGCCGACCGCCACCGGGTTCCCCGGCCTGACGGCGCACACGAGAACAAGACGCTTTCGTGCGCCATCGACCCGGCGCTCGCGGCCGCCGTTCGAGCGCTCGCGGCGCGGCACGACGCCAGCCCGTTCATGGCCCTTCTCGCCGCCTTCGAGGTGCTGCTGATGCGCTACAGCGCCGAGACCGACATCGCCGTCGGCGTCATGCTGGACGGCGGAGCCGGAGACACGGTGATGCGCAACCGGCTCGACGGCGAGTCCGCATTCATCGCCCTGTTGAAGCAGGTGCGCGAGACCACCCGCGCCGCGACCGATCGGCTGGCGCAGCAGCCAGCCGCCGGAGACCACAGCCGCCACGATCCGCCCCAGGTGTCGTTCGCGCTGGAGGCGCTGGAGGCGCCGGACGCTCCCGCCGGGACATCGAGCTTCGACCTGTCGCTGAAGATCATCGACACCGGAACCGGAATGGAAGCGGTCTTCGGCTACCGCGACGACCTGTTCGAGCCCCGGACCATCGTCCTGATGGGCGAGCACCTGCTCAACCTCCTGCGGGGGATCGTGGCCGATCCCGAGGGTGCGCTGATCCACTTGCCGCTGATGGGCGCAGCCGAGCAGCACCGGATGCTGTTCGAGTGGAACCGGACGGTGCCTCCGCTCCCGCCCGGGCCGCCGGTCCATGCGCTCTTTCGCGCTCAGGCACGGGCGACGCCCGATGCCGTCGCACTGCGCTACGGACAGCGCGAGCTCAGCTACCGCGAGCTCGACCTCCTGTCGGATCGCCTCGCTCACGCATTGCGCGCGCAGGGTGCCGGACCCGAGCAGGTCGTCGGCCTGTGCATGAGGCGCTGCATCGGCGCCGCCGTCGCGCTGCTAGCGATCTTCAAGGCAGGCGCGGTCCTGCTTCCGCTCGATCCCGCGCATCCGGCCGAGCGCCTGCAAGCCATGCTGGACGATGCCGCGCCCGCCGTGCTGCTGACCCAGGCAGGACTCGCCGACCTGCTGCAGCGGACCGACGCGTCGCTCGCATCGAAGTGCATCGTCGTTCCGGACGACGGGGGCGAGCCTCCACCCGAACCGCTGGCCGAGCTGCCCGATCCGACCCGCCCCGACCAGCTTGCCTACCTGATCTACACCTCGGGTTCGACCGGGACGCCGAAGGCCGCGCAGCTGATGCACCAGGGCCTCAGCAACCATGTGCGCTGGATCAGCGGCGCGCTCGGCCTCGGCCGCGAAGACCGCGTGCTGCAGAAGACCTCGTCCAGCTTCGATGCGTCGCTGTGGGAGTTCTTCTCGCCGCTGTGCTGCGGCGCGACGCTCGTCATCGGGCCGCCCGATGTCCATCAGGACATGCGCCTGCTGGCCGCGGCCATCCGGGACCACGGGATCAGCGTGGTCCAGTTCGTCCCGTCCGAGTTGCGGGTGCTGCTGGACCATCTCGGCAGCCTGGACTTCCCGAAGCTGCGCTACGTGCTGAGCGGCGGCGAAGCGCTGGACCGCGCGCTCGCGTCGGCATTCCAGAAGCGGCTGCCGGGCGTCAGGCTCGGCAACTTCTACGGACCCACCGAGGCGACCGTGGACAGCGCCTGGTACGAAGTCGGCGATCAGTTGCCCGATCGGCCGTTCGTGCCGATCGGCCATCCGATCGCCAACGCGCAGCTCTACGTGCTCGACGCGCAGTGCCAGCCCCAGCCCGTCAATGTTCCCGGCGAGCTCTATGTGGGCGGACTCGGCGTGGGGCGCGGCTACCTCCACCGGCCGGAGCTCAGCGCGGCCCGCTTCCTGCCGAATCCGTTCCGGCCCGGCGAGAAGATGTACCGCACCGGCGACTCGGCGCGCTGGCTGCACGATGGCGTGGTGGAGTTCATCGGCCGCAGCGACGACCAGGTCAAGCTGCGCGGCTTCCGCATCGAGCTCGGCGAGATCGAGGCGCGCCTGCAGGCGCACCCGAATGTCGCGCAGGCCCTGGTCGTGATGCGCGAAGACCGCCTGCTGGCCTACCTCGTGCTGCGCGACGGTGTCCTCGACACCCAGCGCCTCAGGGATCACCTGCGCAGCAGCCTGCCGGACTACATGCTGCCCCATCATTTCATCGCGCTCGACGCGCTGCCCCTGCTGCCCAACGGCAAGGTCGACCGGCACGCGCTGCCCGCCTTCAGCATCGAAGCACGGCCGGACCCCACGGCGGTGGATGCGCCCTCGACGGCAGCCGAGCGGGCACTGGCCGGCATCTGGCACGAACTGCTGGACCTGGGCAGCGACAGCGTCGCGCGCTCCGACAATTTCTTCGACCTGGGTGGCGACTCACTGAAGGTCGGTCAAGCCGTGATCGCCTTCCATCGCAGGAGCGGCGTCCGGCTCGACGGCCCGCGGATGGTCTTCGAATCGCTGGCTCAGCTGGTCCACGGCATCGAGCTGCCCGAGGCCGGACCGTCCCCGCAGCAAGCGCCGGCTGCCGCCACCACGGGATGGCTCAAGCGCCTGTTCAAGCGCGCCTGAGCCTCAGACGGCGCCGATCCCCGCCACCAGGTGATCGACCGGCTGCCCGCCCCGCAGCGCCGCCGTGAAGGCCAGCATGCGGTCGATCGGAACGCGCGCGCGCAACCCGAGCGCCGGATCGACATGCACTTCGCCGGCGCCCGTCTCGAGCACCTGCGCGAGCCCGGCGAGGCCGTTCATGGCCATCCACGGACAGTGGGCGCAGCTCTTGCAGGTCGCCGAGTTGCCGGCGGTCGGCGCCTCGATGAAGGTCTTGCCCGGGTTCAGCGTGCGCAGCTTGTGCAGCATGCCGCTGTCGGTGGCGACGATGAATTCGCTCGCGTCCATGCGCTGCGCCGCGCTCAGGATGGCCGAAGTCGAGCCCACCGCGTCGGCCAGCGCGATGACATCGGCTGGCGCCTCGGGATGCACCAGCACGCGGGCTGCCGGATGCTGCTGCTTCAGCAACTCGAGTTCGAGCGCCTTGAACTCGTCGTGCACGATGCAGGCGCCGCCCCAGCTCACCATGTCGGCGCCGGTCTCGCGGCGGATGTAGTCGCCCAGGTGCCGGTCGGGCGCCCACAGGATCTTCTGGCCCTGCGCGTTCAGCGCCCGCACCACGTCGAGCGCGCAGCTCGAGGTCACCAGCCAGTCGGCGCGCGCCTTCACGGCGGCACTGGTGTTGGCATAGACCACCACCGTGCGATCGGGATGCTGCGCGCAGAAGCGATCGAACTCGTCCGCGGGGCAGCCGAGGTCGAGCGAACAGGTGGCGTCGAGGTCGGGCATCAGCACCCGCTTCTCGGGCGACAGGATCTTGGCGGTCTCGCCCATGAAGCGCACGCCGGAGACCACCAGCGTGCGTGCCGCATGGTCGCGGCCGAAGCGCGCCATCTCGAGCGAATCGCTGACCAGCCCGCCGGTCTCCTCGGCCAGGTCCTGCAGGTCGGGATGCACGTAGTAGTGCGAGACCATCACCGCATCGCGCTCGCGCAGCAGGCGGCGGATGCGCGCCTTGAGCGCCTCGCGCTCCTTCGGGCCCGGCTCGGGCGGCACGCGGGCCCAGGCATGGCGGGTGCTGCAGGCGCTGCTGCCTTCGGCGGCATCCAGCGGCTGCTCGTAGTCGACTTCGATCACCGGGAGCGTCAGTTCGAGGCCCATGGCTCAGGCCTCCCGGAAACGCATCGAGAAATCGATCGCCTTGACGTCCTTGGTCAAGGCGCCGATCGAGATGCGGTCGACGCCGGTCTCGGCCAGGCCGCGCAGTGCGTCCAGGGTGACGCCGCCCGATATCTCGAGCACGGCGCGGCCAGCGCCGGCGGCGTCGTTGCGGCGCACTGCCTCGCGCAGCGTCGGCAGGTCCATGTTGTCCAGCAGCAGCATGCGGGCGCCGTTGGCCAGCGCCTCGTCGAGTTGCGCCAGGGTCTCGACCTCGATCTGCACGAACTTCGCGCGGCCCGCCACTTCGGCCGCGGCACGCAAGGCCGCGCTGACGCCACCGGCCGCGACGATGTGGTTCTCCTTGATCAGCACCGCGTCGTAGAGGCCGATGCGGTGATTGACGCCGCCGCCGATGCGCACCGCGTACTTCTGCGCCAGCCGAAGGCCGGGCAGCGTCTTGCGCGTGTCGACGATCTGCGCCCGCGTGCCGCGCACGGCATCGACATGGGCCGCGGTCTTGGTCGCCACAGCGCTGAGCAGTTGCAGGAAGTTGAGCGCGGTGCGCTCGGCCGTGAGCAGCGCCCTGGCAGTGCCCGAGATCTCGAGCACGGTCTGGTCGGGCGCGCAGCGCTCGCCTTCCGCCACGTGCCACACGATCCGTGCCGCGGGGTCGAGCTGCCGCACCACCGTCTCGACCCAGGGCGCACCGCACAGCACGGCGGCTTCGCGGGCCAGGACTCGCGCCTCGGCACGGCGATCGGAGGCAATCAGCGAGGCAGTGAGATCGCCGCCTGCCACATCTTCATCAAGGGCCCGCAATGCATCGGCACGCACCACGGCGGCCCATTCGGCGGAAGAAAAATCGAGGGTACTGTCCATCTTCGTCATCGGTCGCGAGGCCACGCACATGCAGCGGAATGGGCGCGATCGTAGCAGCCATGCGGAAGCGGGCCGGCTCGCGTAAATGCACGCGGTCGTAGCGCAAGAGTCGGTTATGGTTCGCCCCGTTTGTGATCCGAACCAAGAGCGACGACCTGTGATTTTTCATGAATTCGATGTGCTCATCGTCGGCAGCGGCCTGGCGGGATTGAGCACCGCGCTGCACCTGGCACCCACGCACCGCGTGGCCGTCATCACCAAGCGCGCGCTGCAGGACGGCGCCAGCCAATGGGCACAAGGCGGCATCGCCGCGGTGCTCGCCGATGGCGACAGCGTGCAGTCGCATGTCGACGATACGCTGGTGGCCGGCGCCGGCCTCTGCGACCTCGCCGCCACGCGCTTCGTGGTCGAGCATGCACCCGAGGCCATCGCCTGGCTGCGCGAACTCGGCGTGCCCTTCTCGCTCGAAGACGGCGCGCTGCACCTGACGCGCGAAGGCGGCCACAGCCAGCGGCGCATCGTGCATGCGGCCGACGCCACCGGCGCCGCCGTGCAGCGCACGCTGATCGAGCAGGTGCGGCGCACGCCCAACATCACGCTCTTCGAGCAGCACACGCTGGTCGACCTGATCACCGGGCGCAAGCTCGGCCAGGCCGAGGCCGGCTGCCTCGGCCTCCACGCGCTCGACGAAGCCACCGACGAGGTGCTGACCTTCCGTGCGCCGCACACCGTGCTGGCCACCGGCGGCGCGGGCAAGGTCTATCTCTACACGAGCAACCCCGACACCGCGACCGGCGACGGCATCGCGGCGGCCTGGCGCGCGGGCTGCCGCGTGGCGAACATGGAGTTCATCCAGTTCCATCCGACCTGCCTCTACCACCCCGATGCCAAGTCCTTCCTGATCAGCGAGGCGGTGCGCGGCGAAGGCGGACGGCTGCTGCTTCCGGACGGCACCCGCTTCATGCCCGCGCACGACCCGCGGGCCGAGCTCGCGCCGCGCGACATCGTGGCGCGCGCCATCGACTTCGAGATGAAGAAGCACGGCCTGGACTGCGTGCACCTCGACATCTCGCACCAGAGCCCGGCCTTCCTGCAGGAGCACTTCCCGAACATCCTGGCGCGCTGCGCCGAGCTCGGCATCGACATCACGCGCGAGCCGATCCCGGTGGTGCCGGCCGCGCACTACACCTGCGGCGGCGTGCTCACCGATCTCGCCGGACGCACCGACGTGCCGGGCCTGCACGCCATCGGCGAGACCGCCTGCACCGGCCTGCACGGCGCCAACCGGCTGGCCAGCAACTCGCTGGTCGAATGCATGGTGTTCGCGCGCGCCGCGGCGCGGGCGATCACCGAAGCGCCGCCACGCCCGGGCGCCGAGCTGCCCGCGTGGGACGACAGCCGCGTCACCGATGCCGACGAGACCGTCGTCATCTCGCACAACTGGGACGAGCTCAGGCGCTTCATGTGGGACTACGTGGGCATCGTTCGGACCAACAAGCGGCTGGAGCGGGCGGCGCACCGCATCGCGCTGCTGCGAGGCGAGGTGCAGGAGTTCTACGGCAACTTCCATGTCACGCGCGACCTGCTCGAACTGCGCAACCTGGTGCAGGTGGCCGAGCTGATCGTGCGCTCGGCCCAGGCGCGGCGCGAAAGCCGCGGGCTGCACTTCAGCCGCGACTACCCGGCGCTGGCCGCGCCCGCTGCACCGACCATCCTCGTGCCGCCGGTGGGCTGATACACGCACGCACGCAAGCCATCAAGCAATCAAGCAAGGAAGCACGCCATGTCTTCGCCAGCCGCCGCCGATGCCGCCACCCCCTACGGCACCCTGCCCCCGGCCTCGCCGCCGTCCACGCGCAAGCCGCTGAGCCTGCCGCGCCTGGCCGACATGCATGCGCGCGGCGAGAAGATCGCCATGCTGACCGCCTACGACGCCACCTTCGCGGCGGTGGCCGATGCCGCGGGCGTCGAGTGCCTGCTGGTCGGCGACTCGCTGGGCATGGTCTGCCAGGGGCTGCACAGCACCGTGGGCGTGGCGCTGGAGACCATGCGATATCACACGGAGAGCGTCTTTCGCGGACTGCACCGCGTGCAGGGCACGGCCTGGTTGATCGCCGACCTGCCCTTCGCCAGCTATCAGGAGTCGCGCGAACAGGCCCTGCGCAGCGCCGCCGTGCTGATGCAGGCCGGCGCCCACATGGTCAAGCTCGAAGGCGGCGGCTGGACCACCGAGACCGTGCGCTTCCTGGTCGAGCGCGGCATCCCGGTCTGCGCCCACCTGGGCCTCACGCCGCAGACCGTGCACGCGCTGGGCGGCTACCGCGTGCAGGGCAAGGGCAACGAAGCAGCGGCATTGCTCAAGCAGCAGGCCCATGCACTGCAGGACGCCGGCGCGGCGATGCTGGTGCTCGAGATGGTGCCGGCCGCGCTGGCCGCCGAACTCACGAACGAACTGCGCCACTGCGCCACCATCGGCATCGGTGCTGGCCGCGGCACCGCGGGCCAGGTGCTCGTGCTGCACGACATGCTCGGCGTCGGCCTCGGCAAGATGCCGAAGTTCGTGCGCAACTTCATGGCCGATGCGCCCGGCATCGCGCAAGCCATGCAGGCCTACGTGCGCGCCGTGAAAGACGGCAGCTTCCCCGACGACCAACTCCACGCCTGGTAGGCGCCTCGACCATGCACATCGCCCGCACCATCCCCGAACTGCGCGAGCACCTGGCTCGCTTTCGCCGTCCCGCCTTCGTGCCCACCATGGGCAACCTGCACGAAGGCCACCTGGCGCTGGTGCAAGAGGCCCGGCCGCTCGGCGACGTCACCGTGGCCAGCATCTTCGTCAACCGGCTGCAGTTCCTGCCGCACGAGGATTTCGACACCTACCCGCGCACCTGGGACAGCGACTGCGAGAAGCTGCGCGCGGCCGGCTGCGACGTGCTGTTCGCACCCGACGAGCGCGCGCTCTACCCCGAGCCCCAGACCTGCAAGGTGCATCCCGACGGCGCGCTGGCCGACATCCTCGAAGGCCACTTCAGGCCCGGCTTCTTCATCGGCGTCTGCACCGTCGTGATGAAGCTCTTCGCCTGCGTGCAGCCCGCGGTGGCGGTGTTCGGCAAGAAGGACTACCAGCAGCTGATGGTGATCCGCCACATGGTGCGGCAGTTCGCGCTGCCGATCGATGTCGTGGGCAGCGAGACCCGGCGCGCGGCCGATGGCCTCGCGCTGTCGTCCCGCAACGGCTACCTGAGCGAGACCGAGCGCGCCGAGGCGGTGCAGCTGTCACGCACATTGCAGTCCATGGCAGAGGCAGTGCGTGCGGGCGAGCGCGACTTCGGCGCCATCGAGGCACGCGCGATGCAGGCCCTGGGCGCGCGCGGCTGGCAGCCCGACTACCTGGTGCTGCGCCGGCGATCCGATCTGCAGGCACCGGCCGCCGGCGATCCCCTGGTGGCGGTGGCAGCCGCAAGGCTCGGAAAGACGCGCCTGATCGACAACCTCGAAATCCCGCCAACGGCCTGATCGGAATACTCGGCCGACGCAGAAGAATCTTCGCAGCGATTCTCGGAGTCCGGTCCTGGCACCGGGATGTAGATTGGGCGCGCACCCATTTCATCCCCAGCCACAGTGAGCATCAAGGGCGACATCGCCATTCCCTTCGCGCATCCGGTCTATGTCCGCGGCGTCCTCGACTGCCTCAACAGCCGCGGCGTGCGGCCGTCCGAGGTTCTTGCGAATGCCGGCCTGAGCTGGCAGGCGCTCAGCGACGGACAGCGCATGGTCGACTTCTCCGTCTTTCGCCGCTTCGTGGCGCAGGCCATCCAGAGCAGCGGCGAGCCGGCGCTGGGCCTGATGGCCGGGTCCATGCTCCAGCCGTACCACAGCCCGGTCGGCATCGCGACGGTCAGCAGCGACAACCTCGGCCAGGCCCTGCGGGTCCTGAGCCGGCATGCCAGGCTGATCTTCCGGGGCCTCGAGTTCGAGGTGGACGACGGTGCGCGCTGGAGCGTCCTCAAGGTCAAGCCGGTGCGCCCGCTGGTCGAGACGCATGTATTCGTCATGCAGTCGATCCTGGGCGCGTACTGCCGCTTGCTCGAGGCCATCCTCGGGCGGCCGGCCGACGAGCTCGTCGTGGGGCTGCCCTACGCCCGCCCCGCCGACAACGACGTGCCTTGCCTGCGCTACGTCCGCAAGGTGGAGTTCGGCCAGGAGTGCCTGAGCTTCCAGTTGCCCGTCGAACTGCTTCGCACGCCCTCCATCGCCGCCGACCCGCGGGCATTCTCGGAGGCCGCGCAGGCCTGCCGCAAGATGGAATCGGAGATCGGCAGCGGCGATTTCGTGCAGCAGGTTCGGCATGCGCTGCTCGAGCGGCTGACGCGCAATCCGGACGTCGGCGAACTGGCCGTCGACCTGGGCATCTCCGCCCGGACGCTGGTGCGAAGGCTCGCCGAAGTCGGCGCCACCTACTCGGACATCAAGGACCAGCTGCGCAAGGCGCACGCCGCCTGGTACCTGAAGCACACCGAGCTGTCGATGGAAGCCATCGCATCACAGCTGGGCTACAACGACCCGACCAACTTCAGCCGCAAGTTCAAGAACTGGTATCGGGTGCCGCCGAGCAAGATGCGGCAGACGCTGCGCAGCGGCTTGCACTAGAAGGCCGACAGCCCCCCAAGCACGCGCCGCGGCTTCCGGTCGACCGCCGCCACCAGCTTCGGCCTGGAACGGATCGCGGGCGACGGCCGTGCCGCGAACATCGGGGCCGGATCGACCCTGCCGGCGTAGCCGATCGTCTCGTTGACCCGCGACAGCATCTCGACGCAGCGCTCTTTCAGCTGGATGCCGTGCTCGGTCAGGAGCACCTTGCGGGTGGTGCGATGGATCAAGGATGTCTGCAGCATCTTCTCGAGCCGCGAGATGCTCCGGCTCACGCTCGACTTGTGGATCTGCAAGGCATCCGCCGCCGAAGAGAAGCTGGCGAGCGAAGCGACGTACGCGAAGATGCGCAGATCGTTCAGATCGAGCATTCTTTCTGCAACATGGCTTGATAGGACATTGTTCTGCATTCGAGACTCTCCCTAGTGAAAAAGGCCGCCCGGCAATGACCGGGCGGCCTTCAGGACCTGCCTGCTGGCTCGGGGCTTGCGCCTCGAATCAGAAGGAGTGACGCAGACCGAGGTCGTAGCCGGTCGAGGTCTTCGGAGTCAGCACGCCACCTTCGGTGACGAAGGCCGGGCCACCCACGGTCAGGTCGGCGCCGTTCTTGTTGTTGACGCGAGCCACGGTGGCGTACAGGGCGGTGCGCTTCGACAGGTTGTGGACATAGCCGATGGCGAACTTGTCAGCCTTCGGGTCCGGGCGGAAGCCGAGGCGCTCGCTGATGAGCGTGCCGGTGTTCTTGTAGTCGACCGCCGAGTACGAAGCGCGGATCAGGCCAGGGCCCACCGGAACAGTCACGCCGAGCAGCCAGCCGTCGGCACCGGGGTTGCGGAAGCCGAACGGATTCGTGACGCCGGCAACGAAGTTGCTGGAGGTGTCCTGCTTCAGCTTGGCGTTGGAGTACTCGCCGAACAGCTTGGCGACGCCGAAGTCGTACGAAGCGCCGAGGTTCCAGGTGTCGAGGTTGGTCGTGGTGCCGGCGTAGAAGTTCGAGGCGACGGTGCTTTGCGAGTAAGCCAGCGCGACATCGAGCGGACCGTTGGCGTAGCCGATGCGACCACCGACGTAGCGACCGGCGCGCGAGATGCCCGCCGGGTCAGCATTGGTGTTGGGGTTCGCCAGGAAGGCTTCCGGGCCGGGAGGCGTGCGGGTGCCCGGGTCGAAGCTGGTCTTCTCGTTGAAGGCGTACATGAACTGGCCGTAGACGCCACCCAGGTTCGGCGGCAGGAAGTAGCCGATCGAGTTGCTGGCGCGGGCGTAGGTCGTGTTCTGGATGAAGCCGCCTTGCGAGATCACGCTGCCGGGGTTGTTGTAGCCGTTGGCGGTCGAGATCAGGTTGGTGCCCACGCCATTGGTGCCGAACGGATCGAACACGGTGTCGTTCCAGAAGGTCGGCGTGTAGTCGCGGCCGAGGCGGATTTCACCGAAGTTGCCCGACAGGCTCACGGTCGAGCGGCGTTGCCAGTTCTGGCCACCCGGCGTGCCGTCGTCGTTGCTCAGGGCACCTTCGAGCCAGAAGCTGGCTGCCAGGCCGCCACCGAGGTCTTCGGTGCCGCGGAAACCGAGGCGACTGGAGTTGTAGCCCGAGTTGCGCAGAACCGTCTGGCTGGTCGTGACATCGGCGCGACGCACGAAGGTCGGGTTCTCAAGAGTGGGGCTCCTCTTGTCTTCCGCCTTGTTCGAGAAGCCGCTGATGGTTGCGTCGACCACGCCGAAGAGGGTGACCGACGACTGGGCCGAAGCGATACCGGCCACAGCCAGGGCAGCCAGGGCAACTAGAGATTTTTTCATTGCAAGTTTCTCCAAGGTTAAACATGGGGCTCCGGTGCGAAAGGCTCACCGTGACGGGCAAATTGGTGCGCCACCGGACCCCGGGCCAACCTCCTTTTGGGAAGTTGTGGCTATTGCATCAGAGGCTTTTCCTGGAGACAGAGTCGTTCATGCAAAGTCGAACCGCGACTATGCAAAGTCAACTTCAATTAATTCGAGTCGCGTTGTGGGATTGCGACATGCATCGCGCAGCGCTCGCCACTCGAAAAATCACGCAATTCAATGCGAATGAAGTCACAGCAATTGAATCAACGCGTGACTATAAGACGAGCCCCAATTAGTTAATCGGAATTGGCTGATCAGTGCGATGAAATTTCCGCAGACGCGGCCCCGGGGCGCCGAGGTCGACGGCCCCACGGGTGCGCGCGGCACCGACAAGCACAGGCGGCTCGCCCCCAAAAGTGTGTACTAAAGCGTGCAATTGTTCCTTGGACGCCGCGACCCGAATGCACACAATTGTTTACATGCATGGCCCTTCGACCGACACCCAGAGTTTCAGCAGCTTCGCGTCCTTGAATCGCGCGGATCAAACGCATCCGCCCAGGGAGAAGGCTGTATCCAGAGAGCGGATCACCGGCTTCGTGATCGCCGGGATCGTCATCGTGCTGGCGATCTGCCTGGCCGTCGGAACCTTCTAGCGCCGCCCGCGGCGCCAGGGTCTCAGAGGTTGGAGAGATACGGCGGCAGCAAGGTGGCCGCGTTCTGCAGGAGCTCGAACTCCTCGTCCGCAAGCGGCAGGCTGCGCATGTCGAAATGGGACAGCGTGCCCCAGAGTTCGCCCGAGTGGTGGTCGAGCACAGGCACGCTGTGGTACGAGATCACGATGCCGCGCAGGGCATGACCGACCAGGCGGGAATCGGCGACGGAGTTGTCGGTACGAAACGACCCCTCCTTGACCACGAACTGGCAGAAGCTGCGCGTGAACGGAACCACGGCAAGGAACTCGGGCCGCATGCGGCCGGCCTTGTCGTGCAGCATCACGTTGTGAAGCAGCGGCCCGGCGAAACGGTAGATCGCGCTGAACCGGTGGGGCACGCCTTCGTTGAGGTACGCCAAGGCAGCGGCCGGCCCGCTTGACGCCAGCACCGCAGACACGACCTCCGGAGTTCGCACGCAGTCCATGCGGCATGCTAGCAAGGCTAGCGCGAGCTTGCTGCATTTTTTGATGCACGACCCCAGTCGCCGCGTGGCTTGCGCGAGCCAACCCGCACATTGCTCCCTCCGAGTGGGGTTGACCTGCATCGCACGCGCTGATCCAGCCTGCGTGGAAGGGCCTGCGATGTATCAACTCGTGACCAGATCTCTCAGTCGGCGCCGCGGGCCGGCTCCTCATGGAAGAAGCCCGCCTCCTTGAGATTGCGCAACGCGATCTCGAGGATTCGCGCCGTGGTCTCGCTGCGGTGATGCGCCAGGTAAGAGAAGTAATAGGGCACATGCGGCACGGCCGGCTTGGCGCGCAGAACCTGCAGGGATTTCTCGGCGACCTGCCGGCGCGTGATCGATGCCGGCAGCATGGCGATCGCATGGCCGGCAGCGACCAGCGCCACCATCAGCGACAGCGAATTGCAGCTGCTGTACTCCTCGAAGGCATAGCCGTCGGAGGCCAGCCAGCGCGACGCCGACTCATGCAGCGTCGACGGCGGCGCATTGCAGACGATGCGATGGTTCAGCGCATGGGCCGGCACGAAGTCTTCGTCGGCCACCATCAGGTCGTGCGCCGCCACCCACTGGTGCTGGGTCAGTCCGATGAACTGGCTGGTCACGTCGGGCTGGCTGCTTTGCCCCGTGTGCAGCGCGATGTCGAGCTCGTGGTTGTTGATCTTCTGCAGCAGCTGCGCGCCGCCGCCCACCGTGAGGTCGACGCGCAGCGCCGGATAGCCGTCCTTGATGTCCTTGAGGATCTGCGGCATGCCGATGATGGCGCAGGACTCGTCCACCCCCATGCGCACCAGGCCGGTGATGGTGCGCCGCAGGTCGAGCCGTGCCATCTCCTGCGCCGACGCCAGTACGCGCTCGGCGTACACCAGCACGTTGCGCCCCAGCTCGGTCACCTGCAGGCGCTGGTTCTGGCGCTCGAAGAGCTGCACGCCCAGCTCTTCCTCCAGGTCGCGGATGCGGTGCGAGATCGCGGGTTGGGTCAGGTGCAGGTGCCGGGCCGCCGCGTGCACGGTGCCCAGGCGTGCGGTCCACACGAAGGCCTGCAGCTGGTGCAGGGTGAACCGGGTTGATAAGGAACCTGTATTAACCATCTTGAGAATTGATCAGTATCCGTGGCGCGGGCCTGTACTTACGATGGCCATTCGACAACGACGATATCCCAAATGACTGGCATCCAACTCGGAGAGCTGCCGCCGCCCTGCGCGCCGCAGCTGCTGTCCCTGCTGAAGGAGGCCGAACCGGCCACCATCGGCCATTTTCACGAAAGCGGCTTCCTTCATGGCCGCATCCGGGCCATGGCGGCCGTGGCGCGCAGCGTCGGCACCGCGGTCACCGTGCGCTGCGAAGGCGCCGACGGCTCCATCCTGCACCACGCGCTGGGACAGCTCCGGGCCGGCGACTTCCTGTTCGTCGACCGCGCGGGCGACGAGACGATCGCCTGCATCGGCGGCGCCAGCGTGCTGGCCGCGCGGCTGCGCGGTGTCGCGGGCGTGGTGGTCGACGGCTGCGTCACCGACATCGAGGAGCTGCGCGAGCTCGGCGTGCCGGTGTGGGCGCGCGGCCTGAGCGCCCGCACCACCCGCTCAGGCGGACACACGGGCAGCTTCTGCCTCCCAGTGGACTGCGGCGGCGTGCGCGTGCATCCCGGCGACGCCGTGCTGGCCGACGAGAACGGCATCCTGGTCATGCCGCCCGACGCGGCGCGGGCCCTGGCCGAGCGCGCGATCGGCTTGCAGCAGGCCGAGCAGCAGACGCTGGCGCGGCTGCGCGCCGGCGAGACCTACCCCCAGATCCTGGGCACCCAACTTTTTCTTCAGGAAGCAGCCGCATGACGCACCCCGACCCGACCACCCGCCCTCCCGCCTTCGCTCCGATCGCGCAGCTCGCGCGCGACCTGCGCAGCGGCGCCACCAGCTCGGTCGCGCTGACCCGCGAGTGCCTGCGCCGCATCGCGGCGCACGACGGCCACTTCAAGAGCTTCATCGCGGTCTACGAGCCGGAGGCACTGGCCGCCGCCGCCCTGGCCGACAAGGAGCTGGGCGCAGGCCGCGACCGCGGCCCGCTGCACGGCATCCCGGTGGCGCTGAAGGACCTCGTGAACATCGAGGGCAAGCCGACCACGGCCGGCTCGCCGCTGCTCGCGGACAACATCGCGCGGCAGGACGCCGACATCGTCCGGCGCATCGTCGAGGCCGGCGGCGTCATCGTCGGCAAGACCCACATGGTGCAGCTCGCGCTGGGCGCCTGGGGCACCAACTCCCACATGGACACGCCCCGCAATCCGGCCGGCCGCGCCGCCGACACCCTGGCGCCGGGCGGCTCCAGCAGCGGCTCGGCAGTGGCCGTGGCGGCGCACCTGGTGCCGTGGGCGATCGGCTCCGACACCGGCGGCTCGGTGCGCGTGCCCGCCGCGTTCTGCGGCATCGTGGGCTTCAAGCCGACCATCGATGCGCTGCCGCGCGGCGGTGTCTACCCGCTCAGCGAAAGCCTCGACAGCCTGGGCCTGCTGGTGTCGTCGGTGGAGGATGCGCGGCTGTGCTTCGAGGCGCTGGCCAGCTTGCCCGCCGCGAGCCCCGACGCGAACCCAAAAGCCTCCCGGCGAATCGGAGTGCTCGAAGCGGACGAACTCGCGCCGCTCGCGCCAGCGGTCGCACGCAACCATGCGCTGAGCCTGCAACGGTTGGAAGAAGCGGGCTTCAGCCTGGTGCCGTTCCGTTTCCCGGCGCCGCTGGCGGCCTTCAAGGCGCCGACCAACGCCATCATGATTGCCGAGGGCGCCTGGGTGAACGACCGGCTGCTCGACGACCCCGAGGCGCCGATGGACCCGTCGGTGCGGCCCCGGCTCATCGCGGCCCGCGCGACCACCGCGGTGCAGTACCTCGAGGCCCAGGCCACTGCGGCGCGCTGGCAGCAGGCCTTCGCCGCCGAGATGGACCGGCTCGGCCTGTCCGCCATCGCCATGCCCACCACCGCCATGACCGCGCCGCGGCTCGAGGACATCGACCACGACCTGGCGCCGGTCCACTTCACGCGCCCGATCAACCTGCTCGCGCTGTGCGGCATCGCGCTGCCTGCGGGCCAGGACGAAGACCAGCGGCCGATCGGCCTGCAACTGGTCGGCCGGGCGGGCGACGATCACGCGCTGCTCGGGGTCGCATCCGCAGTCGGCAGCGCGCTGAACGAGTCGCCAGCGCCAGCGCCGGAGCCCTGCAGTGTCTAGGAAGCTGCTCGCCGTGCTGCTGGCGGCCGTGGTCCAGTGCGCGGCCGCCCAGGACTACCCGGTCAAGCCGGTACGGCTGATCGTTCCGTTTCCTCCGGGTGGCAGCGTGGACCTGGTCGCGCGACTGGTCGGCAAGAGCCTGCAGGACGCCCTGCACCAGCCCTTCGTGGTCGACAACAAGCCGGGCGCTTCGGGCAACGTCGGCGCCGCCTATGTCGCCAAGGCGCCGCCGGACGGCTACACGCTGCTGGTCGGCAGCGCCGGCGTCTTCGCCGCCAACCAGTTCCTGTACGCCAATCCGCCCTTCGATCCGCTGCAGGCCTTCGCGCCGATCATGCGGATCGTCGACCAGCCCAACATCCTCGTCGTGGGCCCTCAGTCGCCGGCGCACAGCGTCAAGGAACTGATCGCGATGGCCAGGGCGCATCCGGGCAAGCTGAGCTTCGGCAGCGCGAGCGTGGGTTCGGCCCAGCACTTCTCGACCGAGATCTTCATGCAGCAGGCCGGCATCGAACTGCTGCATGTGCCGTACAAGGGCGGCGCCCCGGCCCTCGTGGATCTCATGGGCGGACAGATCGACCTGCTGTTCGACACCTCGCCGACCGCCTTGCCCTATGCCCGAAGCGGCAAGCTGCGAGCACTCGCCATCACCAGCCCGAATCGCTCGCCGCTGCTGCCCGACGTGCCGACGATGAAGGAGGCGGGCCTGCCCGAGTTCGAAGTCGTCACCTGGACCGGCATCGCCGCGCCAGCCGGAACGCCGCGTGCCGTGATCGACAAGATCAACGCCGCCATCAAGACCGCCTTGCGCGGCGAGTTGCGAAAGCAGCTCGAAGAGACTTCGCTCATTCCGGTCGGTGACTCGCCCGATGCCTTCAGGGAGTTCATCCGCAAGGACGCGGACAACTACGCACGCCTCGTGAAGGCCGCGAAGATCACGCCGCAATGACGGCGCCGAACGCCGCGCGCAACCGCTCGACTTGATAGATTCCTGTCATGTTGCGTGATGCGAATTTCTCGCTATCTCGCGCAGGGTCAAGTCCATACGATGAGTCTTCGTTCTTTTGATTGGATGCATATGAAGATCTCATTGACTCGTGTGGTGTGTGCCCTCTCGCTGGTGATGACCGGCCTTGCATCGGCAGCCGCCGACTACCCCGACAAGCCCATCCGCCTCGTGGTGCCGTACCCGCCCGGCGGTGCATCCGACACGGTGGCGCGACTCATCGGACAGCAGCTGTCGCTGCGGCTCAAGCAGCCGGTGCTGGTGGACAACAAGCCCGGTGCCACCGAACAGATCGGCGCCGGCTTCGTCGCCAAGGCCCCGCCCGACGGCTACACCATCCTGCTGGCCTCTACCGCGGGACTGTCGGTCAACCCGACGCTCTACAAGGGCCGCCTGGCCTACGACCCCGAGAAGGACCTGGCGCCGATCGTGATGGCCGTGACCCTGCCCAGCGTCGTGATGGTCCATCCGTCGATGCCGGTCAATTCGATCGACGAACTCACGGCCTTCGCTAAGACTTCCACCACGCCGATCAACTACGCCTCCAGCGGCGCCGGCAATCCCAGCCACCTGGGCATGGAGCTGTACAAGCGCGTGGCCTCCCTCGACATGACCCATGTGCCCTACAAGGGCGGCGCGCCTGCGCTGCAGGACCTGATGTCGGGCCAGGTGTCGGTGATGATGGCCATCGGCCCCGAGTCGATGCCGATGGCCAAGGCCGGCAAGCTGAAGGCGCTCGCGGTCACCACCGCCAAGAGCTCGCCGGCCTACCCCGGGCTGCCCCCGGTCTCGCAGACCAAGGGCTTCGCCAACTTCGAACTGCTGCACTGGTTTGCGCTGCTGGCACCGGCGCGCACGCCCGAGCCCGTGATCGCGGTACTGAACAAGAACGTGAACGAGATCCTGCAAGACCCGGAGGTGAAGAAGAAGCTGATCGACATGGGCATGGAACTCGAAGGCGGCTCGCCGAAGAAGCTCGCCGACACCATCTCGCGGGACCGCCTCAAGTGGGAGAAGGTGATCGCCGAATCGAACATCCGGATCGACTGATCCACGCGACCGCCCCAATCAAGAAATCAATCAATTCGAGAAGAGAAACGACATGGTCTTCGCCGGAAAAGGAATCCTGATCTCGTCCATGGAAGTGCTGCCGACCGAAGAGGCCGACTTCAATGAATGGTTCGACCGCGAGCATCTGGCCGAACGCGTGGCGATCCCCGGCTTCATCGAGGCCAGGCGCTACGAATCGGTAGGCGCACCGACCCGCTACCTGCAGATCTACAGCGCCACCGACTTCGAGGTGCTCGACAGCCCTGCCTACCGGGCGGCACTGGCGAGCCAGACCGAATGGTCGATGCACCACATCACCCGGTTCATCGAACCGACCCGAGTCGTCGGGCGCCTGGTGCGCAGCGAAGGCGTGGCGCGAGGCGTTGCGCTTGCGCTGCTGCGGCTGCGGCCGTCGGGCGATGCGGCCATGATGCCGGCGCTCGAAGGCGTACTCGATGTGCTGGACAAACCCGGCACGGCGTCGGTCCATTTCGTGGAGGCCGATGCCCAGCTCTCGCGGCCCGTGACCGCGGACGCCGGCTATGTCGGCGGGCAGGACTGCTATGTGATCGTCGAGTGCACCAGCGAGGCCGCCGCCCAGCGCGTCGTGGCCCAGCTGGACGTGCCGGTGCAGAAGTACGGCGAGCTGATCGATGCGCGCGTCTACCGGTATCGCATGGACATCAGCGCGTCCGCGCTGGGGTGATGACTGGCAGGGCGGGGGCGGCGACAATGCGACCATGAAAAAGCAGATCTCCGCACTGTTCCTGGCGATCGCGGCGCTGGCCGGCACCGAGCCCGCGATGGCCCAGTGGCACAACAGCCCCCAGTTCGATCGCGATCTTCATTTCTGCAGTCGCGCCCGCGTCAACTTCGACCGCTGCATGTGGGAGCGGGGCTGGCAGCGCGGCCATGGCCAGCGCTGGAACCGCCACCCGCCCAACCAGCACTGGCACCAGCCCCCGCCGAGCCACTGGCACCAGCCGCCGCCACCGCGGCGCAACCCGCCGAGGCTGAGCGACATGCAGCAGCGCGCGCTGGACAACTGCAACTTCCTGCCGCCGCGGGAGCAGCCGAGGTGCAGGGCGACTGTGATGTCGACGGTGCGGTAGGGGTCCGGGGCGCAGGCCCCGTGAAGGCGCGAAGACTATTCCGCCCGTGACAGGCGAAGCCTCTCACCCGCGTCGCGGACCAAGCTGCACGAAATCCCCCCTAGTGTGTGCCACGCGTCGCGACTGCGACCGGGGCCAGGAACCAGAGGGGATTTGCGCAAATGACCGAGGATCTCTTCTCGCTGATCGTCGACCCGCTTCGCCTGGAGGGCGTATTCGTCAGCGCATGGCGAGCCGCGGGCGAGTGGTGCTTCGAAGGGCCGCACGAGTCTTGTGCGGTCTTCCACTATGTCGAAGAGGGAACGATGGCGATCGACATCGGACACCCGAACGCCATTCCCTTGAACCAGGGCGATCTGGCCATCTTCCCGCATGGCGGTGCTCATCGGATCGGCAGCTCCACACCGGCAGTTTCCGTCCCGCTCGAACAGATTCTTCCGAGTCGGAGCAAAGGAAGATTCGTCAGGGTGGAGATCCCAGGGGCGGATGGATCTGCGTTGTTCCTGTGTGCCGGCCTGCATTGTGGCGGTCGTTCCTCGAGCCCTCTGTACAAGCTGCTGCCGGAAATCATCGTCATCCGGAAGCACCAGATAGAGGGTGAGCCGCTGCTTCAAAGCACGATCCAAGGACTGCTGCGCGAAGTGGCGCGCTTCCAGGAAGGAAGCAGCTTCGCCCTCCTGCGCGGGCTGGAGTTGGTCTACGTGCTCGGCCTTCGGGTCGCGCTCGATGTCGATTCGCCGACGACGTCCGTGGGCCGGGCCCTGCGAGACCCTCGCATCGCGAATGCACTGCTGTACATGCACACGGAATACAAGGAGCGCTCGACGGTCGCGGGCATCGCATCTTCCGCCGGCATGTCGAGGTCGGCCTTCAGCCTTGCGTTCCGTGAGGCGACCGGATGTGCCCCGGCGCGGTATCTCTCCAAGGTGAGGGTGTCGAACGCGCAAGCACTCATGAGAACAACGCGGCTCAGCAGGGAGGAGATCGCGCATCGGGTCGGATATGAAAGCACGGTGGGGTTGTACCTCGCCCTTCGGTCGACCCGAGCGACGCACGGCCTTCACCTGGACGATCCCTATGAAGTTCAAGACACCGGTTAATTGAGCATTTCGGGGGTGGTCTCTAGGCTTGGCTCCAGTTTCTCACTGGAGTTCATCGTGACGCAAATCCTCGATTTCAATCCAAGCTCCTTCTACGAGACAGCCGCGATCCAAGCATCTCACCTCGTCCGAACCGTCGCGCAGGTTCAGCACCGACGCCGACTGGAAGGTCCTGCTGTCCGCCGCGCCGAAGACGAAGCCGATATCACGATCTTCCCTGTAGCCGCTGTCCCAGGTCGTCAGCCCCTTGAGCGACGCCCCCGGCGTGGGATAGATGACGCCGCCATCGTCCGAGCCCAGGTTGTTGATGTAGGTCACCACGGCGGTGACGGGTGCCGCGCTCGCATTGTGGAACACGTCGGTGACGCGACCCCATGGCTGGTCGGGCTGGGCGAAGAAGCTGCGTTGCACCTCGAGCCCCCTCAGCGTGCGAACGCCCGAGCGCACGTTCTGTGACGCCTTCGCATCGCTCATGAGCCAGCCCGAGGCCTGGGCCTCGAAGTCACCGTTGACGACGAATTCCCTGCTGGTCGAATCCTTGACCGACACGTTGTCGATGGCCGAGCCGGTCTTGCCGGTCCGCTGCTCGAACGACAACACCACGACCTGCCCGGCGTAGGCCGTGAGCGAGGCCGACGCCCATGTCCCGGTGGAGCCGGTCAGGTCGGTCCTGTAGAGCATGGCCAGCAACCCGCCCGAGCTATCGCGCAGCACCACCTGGATGAATTGGGAGGGATCGGCGAAATCGCGGAGATCGAGCTGGCCCAGGGAACCGGTCCAGGACAACGAGATTCCTCCAGTCGCGGCGCGAAGGTCGAGCACTTGCTGCAAGCGCACATCGACGCCCGCATGCAGGAAGGCGTAGCGCCCCGTTGCATTGCTGCTTGTCGCGAAGGCAGCATCCGCCGAAAAGGAAACCGCCAGCAGTTGATCTGCCGTGCCCAAGGTCGGGCCCAGCGCCGTGAGCTCGCTGTAGATCTGGTCGCTCGGAAACTGTGCAGACGCGCCGCCTACCGCCACCTGCAACTCCAGTGCGCCGTCGAGCTGGTCGTCGCCGCCGTCCCCGATCGAGAAGTCCGGGTCAAGATCCCAGACGTTGGCCTGGGCCGGCGCCACGCCGCGGCCATTGGCGACAGCGAGAGTCTGCTGAAAAATGGTACCGGCAGGCAGTGCCACCGGCGTTGCCAGTTCAGGGCCGCTCGAAGGTGGCGGTGCCGCAGGGGGTGGCGGGGCCGCGGGCGCTGGTGGGGCCTCGGGGGCTGGCGGAGCCACAGTGGCTGGCGGGGCGGCCGGCGCGGCCGCGGGGGACGGCGCGATGGGGGCAAAGGCAGCTCCGCTGCTCCCGCCACCGCCGCATCCGGCCAGCACGGCCGTACCCACCACCGTGAAAGAAAACTTTCTGCGATCCATCATTCTGTCGTTACGCGATCCGCGCCCTTGCTGCACCGAAATGGCGGACGAGCATAGCGGTGGCGTAACAAATTGACACTCACCGAAAACCGTGAGTGAGGTCGGCGCGCTCTCGCGCTCCCTACCTTGCGGCGGATCGTGCGGGCAGCAGTGAAGGCAAGCTGACCGATGGCACCGACCGCATCAGCACGTCGAGCGGATCGTTCGACAACTGGGCGCCCTCGGCGATGCGGGTGCAGGGGTTGGCGGTCGACTGGAGCTTGCGCCACAGGTCGCCCGCCAGCAGCGACATCCCCCCGGTGGCCCAGGCCGCGGTCCCTACGAGCAGCGCGCCGCTGGGGTCCAGCTCGACGGTCGGGTTGCTGATCGTCCCGGTGATTTTCGCGACGCCGCTGGTCAGGCCCATCAAGCTGAGCTGGAAGAGCTCGCGTCGCACCGCCCGGTACCCGAACAGGATCTCGCCCGTTCGCAGGTTCACCGCGCCACTGCCCAGGATGTCCAGGTGCTTCAGGCGCAGCGCGACGCCGTCGCTCGAGGTGGCCACGCCGTCGGCGATGGCAAAGCGCGCGGCCGCACATACGAGTTCGTTGTGCTGCGTCGCCCTGCGGCCGGGCAACAGCGCCAGGAGCAGGTTGCCGGCGACCCGCTCGAAGCCATAGCTCGATTCCATGGGCAATGTCCCCGCGCCCGCGGTCAGCAGGAACTCGCCGCGCCCCGCGGTGAGCATGTTGCGCACCGTGGTGCCGGCACCGGCGAGCTGCGTGTTGATCGACAGCAGCGGTGGCGTGCCGGCCCCGCTCGGCGACTCCACCCGTGACGTGTACAAGGCCTCGGGATTGACGTTCTTGAGCGACAGGCGCAACGCCGCAGCCGGCACTTGCTGGCGCAGATCGAGCCGCAGTTCACCGTGCATCTCGCCTTCGGCCGCGGTGGTCGTCACCTGGACCAGTCCGTTCGTAAGCTTGCCATCGACTTGCAGGCTGGCCAGGTCGTATCGATGCAAGAGGAGGCGCTCGGCGCGCAGCTGCAGTTGCGCGTCGCGCGACAGCAGGAACGGCAAGCGGATGGGCCGGTCCAGCACCGGCGTCTGGTTGGGCGTGGGCTCTGCCCACTGCGTGGTATCGATCAGCCTGGACCTGAGATCCGCCGACAGGTTCGGCCGGTCGCGCCAACGGATTCGCAGCCGCCCCGCCGCATCCGACTTGCCGGCCTGCGCGCTGAGATCGTCGACGGCCAGCTCCCCGTCTCCCAGCGTGACCCGACCCGAGGCGCTGACCGGGAGCGCAGGCAGGCCCGAAGCGCCGAAGCTGGTCGCGGTCTGCGCCAGGTTGTCGATCTCGATCCGGGCGGCGAGCTGCGTGCCCGTGGGCGCCGCCAGGTTGCCCACCTTGCCATCCAGGGTGGCACGCGCGCCGGGCAGTGTCGCCTGCAAGGCCAGCGGCACGTCACGCAGGCCGACCAGCCGTTGCAGTGGCCCGCTGGTCGCGAGCACGTCGAGTGTGTTGCCGTCCAGGGCGGTGCGCAGGGTCGCTTCGATCTTCGGCCACGCGGTCTCGGGGCGCAGCAGTTCCGCCAGCGGCCCGGCGACCATCTTCAGATCCATCGGCGCGCCGAGCGCCTGGCCCACCGCGCTCGCGCGCACCGGGCCGCCGGGCTCGACCTCGATGCTGGCCTGCTGCACCTGGACCGGCGAGCGGTCGCGCCCCACCGCCAGCGAGAAGGGAGCGGTGCGCGCGGAGAGCTTCGCCTGCCTCATGAGTTCGCGCACGCTCGTGCCTTGCGAGCCGAACACGACTTGCAGTCCCTGGATCGCGCCGCGCACCGTGTCGGGCCGATTCGGCGCGCGCAGCAGCGCTGCCAGGTCGATGCGGTCGGCCTTCGCGTTGGCATCGACTCGCCATACCCGCCCACTCGCATCGACCGTGACCTGGCCCTGCACCGGCGCGTTGGCGACCGTGACGGATGTCAGGTCGATGGCGAGCTTGCCGCTGCGCAGTTGCGCGAGCGCAGCCAGCTTGGCGATCGGCACCGGTGCGCCTGCAATGCGGGCCACCTCGACATCCAGCCTGGCATCGAAGGCACGCAGCGGCGCCAGCGGCAGGGCTTCGTCGAGTGCATTGCGCTGCCCTGGTCTGGCGACGCTGCCGCCGAGCCTGGCGAAGTCGAGCACCGCAATGCTCGCCTTGCCATCGATCTGCGGCCGCTCATCGCGCCAGCGAAGCGTGCCCTCTCCGGTGACGTCCGTGCCGGACAGCGTGGCGGCAAGCCCTTGCAGATGAAGCACTTCGTCGCGCCAGCGCAGCCGGCCGCTCAGGTTCCTGGCCGGGACCGGCAGGCCGGTGATGCCTGCAATCCGCAGAGAGAGATCCGCTTCGACCTGACGATGCCACGCCGGCGCACCTGCAGCGGCGGCTTCTCGCGGTCGGGACTCGCGGGCGCTCGATTCGAGCGCCTTGAGATCGGGCTGGTTCAAGTCCAGCTGGCCGAGGTTCAGTGCCCCGCTGAGCAGCGCGCGCGGCGCGGCCGCGTAGGCGAGATCTCCCGACACCGCCGTGCCGAGCACCCGGCCACGGATGTTCTTGGCCGCATAGCCTTCCCTGGAATGCGTCACGCGTGCCGCAAGGTCCACCGGCAAGGGGTGGCTGGTCTGCAGGCCCGCCAGCAGCCGCATCGGCGCCAGCGCGTCGCCGCGGGCGGTCAGCGCCAAGTCGAAATCCGAGGCTTCGGCTGCGGGCGTGATGCTTCCATCGGCGCTCAGCGTGAAGCCCTCAAGTTCGGCGCGCAGCGTGAGAGGCGCGCTGCCATCGGTCTTTTGCAGTTCGGGCCATGGCGCGCTGCTGGCTTCGAGCGAGAACGCGGCTTCACCGAGCTTGCCCGCCAGTGTCAGCCGCGTGTCCTCGCTCGCGCCGAACACGGCTTTGCCCGACCCGATCTCCAGGCGCGACGGCTGCATCGGCAGGCCATCGAGCGACAGGCCCAGGTCTTCGACCTGCAGGCTGCCTCGTGCGTAGCGGGCGTGCGCCGACAGGCGATAGGGGCCCCATGCCGGCAACGTCCGACCCAGGACGCCGGACCACGCGGCCAGCTGCTCGCCCGTGGCTTCGATGCCGAGTTCAACGCCCTCGAGCGACGCGATCGATGCCAGTCGAACGTCCAGCGCGAGCGACGCGCCCTTCGGTCGCAGGCCGATGGACAGGCGCCAGGGTGCGCCGTCGATTGCGGCCTGCAGCGAGGCGTCGGCCTCCACCGTGAGCTGCATCGGCGTTTGCCGATAGTCGGCAAGCGCTTGGACCCGGAACGGCGCGGCGTCGCTGATCGTGGCCTCGGCGGAATCGAGATGGACTTGCTCGCCCGCGCCGCTGCCCGGCCGCCAGCCGATGCGGACGTCGGACAGCGACACGGTGCCGAAGTCGGGCAACACCGCGCGCCGGCTGCCCTGGCGGGGCGTGCCGAACGGCCAATTGCCCTCGCCCTCCGCGTTGCGCTCGAGCAGCAGGTCGACGCCGTCCAGGCGCATGGCGCGCATTTCGACCCGGCCGTTCCACAGGGCGACGAGATCGACGCGCGCCTCGCCGCTCGCGGCAGTCACGAAGTCCGGTCGCGAGGCCCAGGCAGGGTTGGCGATGCGCAGGTCGCGCACGGACAAGGTCGGCCGCAGGGCGACGTTGAACGACACGCTGCCTATCGACACCTGCCGATCGAAAACGGATGAAAGCTCCCGCTCCAGGGCCCGCTGGTAGACCCCGGCATCGAGTGTCTTCAGGAAGACCACCAGCCCCAGGGCCGCGACAAGCAGCAGCCCGAGCGCCCACAGCAGCAACTTGGTGCTGCGTCGACGCCATGGCGACGCCGGCGTGGTCATGGTGGGGCTGTGGGCGGCGGGCAAGCGGGTCGCGGCTTGGATGAAGTGCCGCCATCGTAGCGAAGGGCGCGCGGATATCGCGTCGCGACCCGTCCGTCGTCAGCGCCTTCCCAGCAAGGGCGACCTGCCGATCTTCTCCCGCGATGTCGGCACCGCCGGCCGCACATCCGTCCAACCCGCCTGCTCGATGGCAGCGTCGAGCGACGGCAGGCTCCAGCTCTTTTGCAGCCGCAGGCTGTTCATCCCGGCATTCCACGCCTGCAGCATCCGCGCGCCGGTCTCGCGAAACCCGGGGTAGCGGCCGGCCGCTTCGACCACCTGCGGCGTCACCTGGACGATCGCCTCGCAGATGCGCTCCACGCGCTCCCGGGTCTGCGCGGGCATCACGCCGCAGCGCGTCTGCAGAAAGCGCTCCAACGCCTTTCCCGGCATCCAGCTGCTGCGCCCATCGACGGGCATGCCGGGCGGGTTCTTCGCATAGTCTTCGTAGACCGAGATGGTCAGCATGTCGTAGACGGGGGCCAGGGCGATGTGCTCGCGCGAGCTGTAGAGCAGCGCGATGTTCTTGGTGTGGCAGTCGGCGTTGCGCAGCGCGTAGGTCAGCAGCAGCAGGTCGGCCAGCTGCGACAGCGCCGCGTTCTGCTGCGCGGCAACCGGCACCACGTCCTTGATGCGGCCGACCACGCGCTCCCAGGTCGACTGGTATTTTTCTTCGGGCCGCAGCGACAGCAGGCTGCAGATGTCTTCCATGCCCTTGCGCGTGACGCCGTCGTCCTCGACGTCGAAGCGATGCACCACCAGGGCCTGGCCGTCATCGGAGACCTCGGTCTTCGCGGTGGGTATGCCGGCCTGGCGCGACACCTCCATGCAGAGGTGCTCGTTGAGCGCGACGCCGGGGAGCCGCGAGGTCGTGCCCTTGACGATGTGCCGGTCGGTCGCCAGCGTTGCCTTGCCGCGTTCCGCGAGGGTGTTGGGCGAGAGGAACTTGGGGACGACGCCAGACACGCCCGACACGGCGTAGCGGCGGACCAGGTCGACGAAAGCCGCCTCGGAGTTGTCGCCCCGCAGGATGCCCGCCAGCTCGAAGGGCACGGGCGGCTGCGTCGGGTCTGCGCCGGGCATCGCGACCTTGACACGCCCGATGGCGTTGCGCCCCACCACCGACAGCAGGTTGAGCGGCGATGCACCGACCTGCGGCCCCAGCTGCTCCTGAAGGATCGACAGCAGGAAACCTTCCGGCAGGTTCATGCGGAAGACGGGGTGCAGGTCGGGGTAGGCGTAGGACTCGGTGCGCACGGGCATCAGCAGCGAGACGAACTGCTCGGGCTCGACGTCCGGGTGATAGGCCATCACGTGGCGGAAGCCATCAGCGGACTCCAGGGTCGCGACCGGCTTGTCGTGGACGAAGACGTGCAGCTTCATCGGTGCGCGTCGATGTCGCCGGCGAACTCGCGCTGCCGCTCGGCCAGCGCGTCGTCGAGCGTGAAGCTGCGATTCACCGGCACGTAGCTCATTTCGTGGCCCAGAACCTCCAACAGGCGCAGCAGCTTGCGCGAGCCGAACTCGGCAACGCCGCCCGTCTCGAAGCGCGCGAGCGTGGACTGGCCCATGCCGCAGGCGGCAGCCAGTTCCTTCTGGGTCAGGCCGCGCTCCTTGCGCAAGCGCGCGAGCGCCCGGCCAAGGTCAGGCAAGCTGTTCATATGCTTTATTTGCTATAAAATTGCCCACTTCTTTGGGCGACTCGCTACGCTGATATCAGGGTGAATCAACGATGTTGCGAGCTGATCTTATGGCAAATACGGCATAATCTCAAATAATCAAGGCGGGTGGCGTTCAGGAACCCATCAAGGTATTCGACGGCAACGTCTCGTCGAGCAGCTTCCGCGCTGTCTCCACCCCCGCCACCGGCAAGCCCGCCGCACCCAGCAACCCCACCTGCACCAGCACGCTCGCCTGGTCCCAGTAGATGTGCTCGTGATAGAGCTTGTCGCCGCGGAACTTGACCACCGCCAGCAGCGGGATCTCGACCCGCCGGCCCGTCGGCGCCACGCCCGGCAGCATCCACGGGATCTCGGTCGTGTGCGTGAAGCTGAACAGCATCTCGTCGACCACCTGCGACGCGCCCACGGTACGCGAGATCGGCACCAGCGAGGTATCGGGCGGGTTGCTGTTGACGAAGTGATTCGTGTAGAAATGGTGCAGCGCCTTATAGCCCACGCCGCCGGTCATGGTCGGGATGTGGTTGACGTAGGGCTCGGCCACCATGGTGCTCATCGTGTCGTCGACATTGCGGGTCGCGAACTCGTACTCGCAGTGCTTGTCCCACAGCGCCGCCAGGTCGTAGCGCGGGCCGATGGCGCTCTTCAGCGCCGCGATGCTGCGTTCGTGCGCCATCAGCGCCGAGGCCCGGTGGTAGTGCTCGCCGCCCACCCGCGCAAACGCATGGTCGACCCCGGGGTACACATGCACCTCGACGTTCGGCCGGCCGCGCAGCGCACCCACGATGCGCTCGCGGGCCTCGGGCGGGCAGAAGCCGTCGAGCTCGGCCACGTGCAGGGCGAGCCGGCAGCGGATGCGGTCGGCCTCGTCGAGCGCCGCGTCGATGCCCACGCCGTAGTAGCCCACCGCCACGTCCGCATCGGTGCGGCAGGCCGCCAGGTAGGCCAGCTTGCCGCCCAGGCAGAAGCCGAGCACGCCGACCTTTGCGCCCTGCACTTCGGGCCGCCCGCGCAGCGCGGTGATCGCGGCCTGCATGTCTTCCATGCCGCGGGCCTCGTCGAAGCCCTTGTAGAGGGCAAAGGCACGCTGCCAGTCGTCCGGCGAATAGCCGAGCTCGACATCGGGCTGCTGGCGCCAGAACAAGTCGGGCACCAGCACCACATAGCCTTCTTCGGCGTAGTAGTCGGCCACCTCGCGCATCGTCTGGTTCACGCCGAAGATCTCCTGCGCCAGCACCAGGCCGGGTCCGCTGCCCGAACTCGGCACGGCCAGGTAGCCGTTGAAGCTTCCGCTGCCGTCGCTGGCCTGGATGCGGATGTGGCGCGGGGAGTGGGTGGCTGCTGTGTCCTGCATGTGATGTGCTCCGTTCAAGGGTGGGGTGGGTGTGCGGGCCGCGCGCTCATTGCACGCATTCCGGATGTCGTGTCGTCACCTGGTAGTAGCCCGAGTGAAAGACCAGCGGCTCGCCGTCGAAGCGGTCGTAGCGCTCGACCTCGCCGATGAAGATGAGGTGGTCGCCGCCGTCATATTGCCTCACGTTGCGGCAGATGAAGCGGGCGATGACGCCATTCAGCAGCGGCACGCCGGCCGTGCCGTCGCAGCAGTCGACGCCGCCGAACTTGTCCGGCTGGGGCGTCGAGAACTGGCGCGACAGGTGATGCTGGTGCGCCGCCAGCACGTTGATCGCGAAATGACTGGCGCCGGTGAAGTCGGCCACGCTCGGCGCCTGCCGCGCCAGGCTCCAGAGCACCAGCGGCGGGTCGAGCGAGACCGACGAGAACGAGTTGGCGGTCATGCCGACGCGGCGGCCGTCGATGCCGCGGGTCGTGATGACGGTCACGCCGGTGGTGAACTGGCCGAGCGCCTTGCGGAAGTCGCGCCGGTCGAAACGGTCGGCCGCCGCCTCGCGCGCCCTCGCCTCCAGGAAGCGGTCGGCCTCGACGGCATCGAACCACCAGGGCGCGAAGACGCGCGGGTCGTCGAAACCGTTCACGAGGGTGCTCGCGACAGCGGGCATGTGGGTGGCGCTCTGCAGCAGCTTCTGCACATGCGGCTTCGGCGGCGCGAGCAGGCTGTTGGTCCAGTCGGTGGCCCAGCGGGCATAGCCTTCCCAGTAGCGGTCGAAGGTCTGCTGCATCCACGCGGCGTCGAAGGCCGCATCGCCGTGTTCGAGGATCCGCTTCAGGTAGATGTCGGCGGCCTTGGCCGCGTTGTTGGAGCCCTGGCCGGTGATCGGGTCGTTGAGCACCACCGCGTCGGCCAGGCCCAGCACCTTGCGCCCCGACGGCAGCGTCGCCACGGGCTTGCGCACCGTCGGTGCGAAGCGGCCCACGAGGATGCCGTTGTCGTCCGTCAACGTGATGTCGCCGCAGCGCTCGGCTTCCCAGGGCAGGAAGGTGTCGAGGATCCACTTGCTGCGCGCCAGGTGCTCCTGCGGGGTCTTCACGTCGGCCCAGCAATCCATCGGGCCGCCGGGCACGCCTTCGAACACCATGATCTCGCACGGCCCCGTGGTGGTCAACGCCGGGAAGACGAAGTACTCGCCCACGCCGGGGATCAGGTTGAAGCACACCCGCGAATACGGCTGGGCGGGCTTCATGCCCTTCACGTAGGTGTGCGCCAGTGCGCGCTGCGGCTGGTCGAAGGGCGAGCGCTCGGCGTCGCGCTCGAACAGTTGCGAGATCTCGCCCTTGCCGCTCGCGACGACCACGAGCTCGTGCGTGGCGGCGCAGGCTTCGAGCTCGGCCAGCCCCACGTCCTGCAACAGCAGCCGGCCGCCGCGCTGCTCGAACTCGGCCATCCAGGCGGGGATCTTGAGCCGCTGGTCGACCGACTGCGCAGGGCCGTCGAGCCGCGCGCTCCATTCGATGGCCTTGCTGCCCTCGGGGCTGCGCACCACCATGCCGATGCCCTCCACGATGGGGCATTCATCGGCCCACCCGTCGAGCGCCAGTTCGCGCTCGGTCTGCAGCGCGGTCTCGAACATGCACTGGCTCGACATCACCGGGCCATCGAAGATCTCCTGCCCCGTGCGGTTCGAGTAGACCGTCACCTCGTGCCCCGCGCGCTGCAGGCCGAGCGCGAGCTGCATGCCGGACTGTCCGGCGCCGACGATGGCCACGCGTCGCTTCATGCCCGGGCTCCGGCTCAAGCGACGGCGGCGCAGGTTGCGATGTAGCGCTCCGCCTCGGCCGGGTCCGCGAACCACGGGAAGAAGGTGCGCGGGTCGTCGAAGCCGTTGACGAAGGCGCTGGCCAGCGGCGGTATCGCACCGGCGCTGCCGAGCAGGTTGAGCACGTGGGGCGGCGGCGGTGCGAGCAGCATGTTGGTCCACTGCGAGACCCACTGTGCGTAGCCGAACCAGTAGCGGTCGAAGGTCTGCTGCATCCACGCCGCATCGGCCGCGCCCTCGCCGCGCGCGAGGATGCTCTTGAGGTAGGTGTCGGCGCACTTGGCCGCGTTGTTGGAGCCCTGGCCCGTGATCGGGTCGTTGAGCACCACCACGTCGGCCAGGCCCAGCACCTTGCGGCCCGATGGCAAGGTCGCCACCGGCTTGCGCACGGTCGGCGCGAAGCGGCCGGCGAGGATGCCGTTGTCGTCGGTCAGCTCGATGTCGCGGCAGCGCTCGGCCTCCCAGGGCGTGAAGGTGTCGAGGATCCACTTGCTGCGCGCCAAGTGCTCCTGCGGCGTCTTCACGTCGGCCCAGCAATCCATCGGGCCGCCCGGCACGCCTTCGAACACCATGATCTCGCAGGGGCCCGTGGTGGTCAGCGCCGGGAACACGAAGTACTCGCCCACGCCGGGGATCAGGTTGAAGCACACGGCCGAGAAGGGCTGGCGCGGCTTCATGCCCTTCACGTAGGTCAGCGCCAGTGCGCGCTGCGGCTTGTCGTAGGTGGACTTGTGGGCGTCGCGCTCGAAGAGCTTCGAGATCTCGCCCTTGCCGCTGGCGACCAGCGTGAGGTCGTGGCTGCGGGTGCAGGCTTCCAGGTCGTCGATGCCGGCGTCCTTCAGGATGAGTTCGCCGCCCTTCTTCTGGAACTCGCTCATCCAGGCCGGGATCTTGACGCGCTGGTCGACCGACTGCGCGCTCGCGTTCAGCCGCGCGGCCCAGTCGATGGCCTTGGCGCCCTTCTGCTCGGGATGGGGCACCGCGAGGCTGATGCCGTCGACCGTGGGGCAATCGCTCGCCCAGTGGTCCAGGCCCAGGTCGCGCTCGATCTGCAGCGAGGCGCCGAACATGCACTGGCTCGACATGACCTTGCCATGCTGGATGTCCTCACCTGTCCGGTTGCTGTACATCGTGACCTCGTAGCCTGCAGCGAGCAGGCCCAGTCCCAGTTGCAGGCCCGACTGGCCTGCGCCGACGATGGCGATTCGTTTCATTGCGTGTCTCCTTGATCGGGTCAATCCATCAGCTTGGGAATGGCGGGCACGGCCTGCTCGGGGCCCATGGCGGAGTAGCCGCCGTCCACCGCGTAGTCGGAGCCGGTCACGAAGCTGGCGTGGTCCGAGCACAGGAACAGCACCACCTGCGCGACTTCGTTCGGGTCGCCGACGCGCCCGAGCAGATGGAAGGGCGCGGCCACGCGATCGGTCTTGGCGCGGTCGCCGCCGCTGAGCTTGTCCATCACGGCCGACCAGGTCCAGCCCGGCGACACGCTGTTGACGCGGATGCGGTCAGGCGCCAGGTCCATCGCCATGTTGCGGGTGAGCTGCGCCATCGCCGCCTTGCTCACCGGGTAGAGCCAGCGCCCGGTCTGCGCCACGCGCGACGAGATGCTGGTGAAATTGACCACCGCCCCGCCGCCCGCCGCGACCATGTGCGGATGCACCGCCTGCAGCATCGCGACCGCGCTCGCCACGTTGACGTTGAACGAGGTCAGCCAGTCGGCGCGCGGCGACTTGAAGCCGTCGTCCACATAGGAACAGGCCAGGTTGACCAGGAAGTGCACGCCGCCGTGCCGTGCCGCCGCCTCCGCCACGCAGGCCTGCACCTGGGCGTCGTCGGTGATGTCGGTGCGCACGAAGCGTGCGCCGGCGCCGAGCGAATCGGCCAGCGGCTGGCCGTTGTCGGCATCGATGTCGGCGATGACGACCTTGACGCCGGCCGCGTGCAGTGCACGCACCACGCCGGCGCCTATCAGTGTGGAGCCACCGGTGACGATGGCGCTCTTGCCCGCGAGTCCCTTGAACATGACGCTTGCTCTCCTGGGTTGATCGGCAGGCCGGGATGGCCTGTGGAGCGAACGTTATTTGCAGGGAGGCCGGTGGCGAGTCCCGCAAACGCAGGCGCTGTCCGTGGCGCGCAGCTTTCATCCAAGGGGTGGTCCGAATTGTGGGCGGGGACGGTTTTTGCTACGGTGCCCTGGCCCCATGGAAACCGCCACCCCTTCACGGCTGCCGCTGCAGCGCTACCGACTCTTCGAGAGCCACGACATGGACGAGGCGCGCGAGAGCGTGGCCCGCGTGTTCTGCCCGCACAAGCTGGTCATGCTGCGGCCGCGCACCGAACTCGACGCCTGCCATCACAGTGCGCGGCTGCATCGGGACGTGAGCCTCAATTACGTGCAGTACGGGCCGGGGGTGCAGATCGACCCGGGCTACCTGCAGGATTTCTTCCTGCTGCAGATTCCGTTGCGCGGCGGGGCCGAGATCCGCTGCGGCGCGCAGCAGGTGGACGCGACCCCCAGCCTGGCGTCGCTGCCTTCGCCGACCGAGCCGCTGTCGATGCGCTGGTCGGACGACAGCCCGCACCTGATCGTGCGGCTGGCCCGGTCCGCCCTGCTCTCGCGGCTCGAATCCTTGCTGCAGGCGCCGGTGAAGCAGCAGCTGGTGTTCGACCTGGGCGTGCCGCTGGACAACCCCGCGCTGGCGCCGCTGGTGCACTTCATCGACTACCTGCGGCTCACGCTCGATGCGGGCAACGCGCTGCAGTCGGGCGGGCGCCTGGGCGAGCATGCCGAGGAATACCTGATGTCGAGCCTGCTGATGTCGGCGGGCCACAACCATTCGCGCGCGCTGGCCGGCGAGGCGCAGCGCAGCCTGCTGCCGCGCGTGGTGCGCAAGGCGCAGGAATACATGGCGGCGCATGCGGAGCAGCCGCTGTCGCTGGCGGACATCTGCCGCGAAGTCGGCTGCAGCGCGCGGGCCTTGCAAGTGGCCTTCCGGCAGCATGCGGGGCAGGGGCCGATGGAGTTCCTGCGCGAACTCAGGCTCGACCGGGTGCGGGCGGAACTGCAGGCAGCGGCTGGCGCCTCCGATGGCGGTGTGCGCGAGGTTGCGCAGAAGTACGGGTTTCTGCACCTGGGGCACTTTGCGGCGCAGTACCGGGCGCGGTTTGGGGAGAGGCCGTCGGAGACGCGCTCCACAGTGGGCATGGGTGCGTCCCGGCCTGGTTCAGGCGGCGGGCCAAGGCGGCAGCTGTAGTCAGCGCTGTCCCAGCAGGGTCCGGCGGAGAGTGTGACCACCAGTCAGATGCCAGCAGAAAGCCTCACACGGACTCATCGGCGGTCGCGCCGGCAACGTACACGACGAGGAACTCGGGGACCTTGGGCTACAGCTCTTCAAATGCCGCGTCGCTTGGCGTGACTGGACGGTGTCAACTCGACAGTGTAGGGTTCATCCTATCGAAATCGAGGAGCCCGTCGTGCCAACCACTCAGCAAGTGAGCATCACTCCGCCGAACGACGTGGCGGACGTTGCGAGGGGCAAGATGCAACGCTTTCTTTGTTCAATCTTCGGCATGATTGCCATCTGGACACTGGCCGCCTGCCAGCATCCGACGCCAGGTCCGTCGATCGGTGTCGGCAATCCCTATCCAGTCAGCAGCTACGTTTGCGATGGGACGCGCCTGGCTGTGCGCTTGATGGGAGACAGCGCCTCGGTCTCCGTTGACGGAGCGGCCGCCATCGATCTTCCTGCGATCGGAAAGTCGGGGACCACGTTCTCCAACGGACGCCAAACGATGCTCATCGAGCAGGGTCGCACGTCGTGGGCCGTGGGGCGCGCCACGCCGGTTGCGTGCACTGGCGGCTAGCGGCGGATGGGGCGAAATATCGAACTGCCCGAGCGTCGATGAGAGACATCGATCGCTGGCGGAGAGTGTGAGATTCGAACTCACGGACGGTTGCCCGTCGGCAGTTTTCAAGACTGCTGGTTTAAACCACTCACCCAACTCTCCTGGACTGCCTTCGTCGCGCGGGAAGGCAGGGTCGGGATTTTAGTCTGAGCCCTGGGGCACTTTCGCGGCAGCAGCCGAGTCCGGCGCCCAGCCCCGCAGCACCAGGTCCACGATGCCTTCGGCCCACACGCGCCGCTCCTCCGGGCCCGCCAGGGGCTTCGAGATGAAGAAGCGCACCCCGCCGAAGGCCAGGATCGACAGCTGCACCGCCGACAGTTCGGGCTGCGGCACGTGCAGCTTGCCGGCGCGGTGCGCCTCGGCCAGGTAGTCGACCACGGGCGCCAGCACGTAGCTGTTCTCGGCATAGAGCGACTTGGCCAGCTCCGGAAAGCGCACCGCCTCGGCGATCACCAGGCGCATGAGGGCCAGGGTCTTGGGCTCGGTGCCGCTCAGGTACATGCGCTCGACCAGTTCGATCAGGGTCTGGCGCTCGTCGCTGCCGCGGTGCACCAGCGTGTTCTGCATGGTCTCGCGGGCGTTGCTGACGGCCCGGTGCGCCACCTCGCGGAACAGCGCCTCCTTGTTGTCGAACTGGCGGTAGATGGTGATCTTGGCCACGCCGGCCTCGCGGGCGATGGCCTCGATGCTGGTGGCCGAGTAGCCCTTGTCCAGGAAGGACTCCAGGGCCGCTGCAAGAAAGGATTCGCGCAGCGCAGCCGCCTGCTCGGGGCTGGGCCGGCCGCGGGCCCGGCGCTTGATGGCTGCGGCGGCGCTCGATTCCAGCGCTTCGGTGTCGATGTCGTTGTTCTGTTCCATAGCTTTGTCCCCTTTCAGTCCGGCAGGAAGATGGACTGCAGGTCGCTCAAAAAGTCGAATCCACGCGTCGTCGGCCAGACGCGTGCGAGGTCTCTTTGTATCAAACCCTTGCGCTCCGCCTCTTCAAGACCGCGCTGGATGGAAGTAATGGCCAGCCCGGTGCGTTCACCGAACTCCGCCAGCGTAAACCCATCCTTCAGCCGCAGGGCATTGAGCATGTATTCGAAGGGCAAGGCCCCGATGCCGACCTCGTCGCTCTGGGCGACTGCATGGCCGGCGATCGCGTTGTCCATGTACAGGCGCGGCTCCCGGTACCGCACCTGGCGCACCACCCGGTGCGCGAATGTCAGTTTGCTGTGGGCACCGGCGCCGATCCCGAGGTAATCGCCGAACTGCCAATAGTTCAGATTGTGAGCACAGGCATGGCCCGCGCGCGCGTAGGCCGATATCTCGTATCGACGGAGTCCGCTGGCGGCCGTTCGCTCGGTGATGCGGTCGAGCATGTCGTAAGCCAGGTCGTCCTCGGGGATCACGGGCGGGAACTTGGCGAAGTAGGTGTTCGGCTCGATGGTCAGGTGATACACCGACAGGTGCGGCGGCTGCAGCGCCAGCGCCTGGTCGAGGTCGGCATCGAGGCCCTCCAGCGTCTGGCCCGGCAGCGCATACATCAGGTCGAGGTTGAAGGTATCGAAGGCCGCCGCGGCCTCTTCCACCGCGGCGATGGCTTGGGCGCGGTCGTGCACGCGGCCGAGCGCCTTCAGATGCTCGTCGTCGAAGCTCTGCACCCCCACCGACAGCCGCGTGACGCCGGCCGCCCGAAAGGCGCGGAAGCGGTCGCGCTCGAAGGTGCCGGGGTTGGCCTCCAGGCTGATCTCGCAATCTGGCGCCAGCTTGAGGCGGGCGCGCAGGTCGCCGATCAGGCGGTCGATGGCGGCCGGCGAGAACAGGCTCGGCGTTCCGCCGCCGATGAAGATGGTGTGCACCGTGCGGCCCCACACCAGCGGCAGCGCGGCGTCGAGGTCGGCCACCAGGGCGTCGATGTAGCGTTGCTCGGGCAGGGCCTCATCGGCAGCGTTGCCGCCTTTTGCACGCCATTCGTGCGAATTGAAGTCGCAATACGGGCACTTGCGCAGGCACCACGGCAGATGCACGTAGAGCGACAGCGGCGGCAGTGCCGCCAGCTGCAGCGGGCCGGGGCGCATCAGGTGCAGCACGTCGTTGGCGCCGGCCGCGCCCTCGGCCGCCTCTTCGGCGCCGGTGGCGATCGGGATCATCACGCTCACGACAAGGGCCAGCGGTCGCGCATCAGGGACAGCATCGCGCGGGCGGCCTGGCCGCGATGGCTGTTGGCGTTCTTGACGTCGGTCGGCAGCTGGGCAAAGGTCTTGCCGAACTGCGGCAGGAACATCACGGGGTCGAAGCCGAAGCCGTTGTCGCCGATGGGCGCGCGCGTGATCTCCCCCGGCGCGCGGCCGACCGCGATCAGCGGCTCGGGGTCGTCGGCGCTGCGCAGCGCCACCAGGGTGCTGACCAGCGCGGCGCGGCGGTTGTGCACGCCGTCCATCTGCTCGAGCAGCGCGCGCACGTTGTTGGCGTCGCCCTTCTCGTAGCCGAACTGGGTGGCGTAGTAGGCGGTGTCGACGCCCGGCAGGCCGCCGAAGGCCTCGACGCAGAGGCCCGCATCGTCGGCGATGGCCGGCAGGCCGGTGGCGGCCGCCGCGTGGCGGGCCTTGGCGAGCGCGTTCTCGACGAAGGTGCGGAAGGGCTCGTCGGCCTCGCCGACGCCGAGCTCGGACTGCCGCACCAGCTCGACGCCGAGCGGCGCGAAGAGCGCCTGCAGTTCGGCCAGCTTGCCGGCGTTGTTGGATGCGAGAACCAGTTTCATCGCCAGGGGGCGCGGCTGGCTCAAGCGGCCAGGGCCTGCGTCTGCAGCGCGGTCAGTTCGACGATGCCCTTCTCGGCCAGGGCCAGCAGCTGGTTCATCTCGTCGCGCGAGAAGGCTGCGCCTTCGGCCGTGCCCTGCACTTCGACGAAGTGGCCGGCGCCGGTCATGACGACGTTCATGTCGGTGTCGCAGGCCGAGTCCTCGGTGTATTCGAGGTCGAGCAGCGGCGTGCCCTGCACGATGCCGACCGAGATGGCCGCCACGTGGCCGAGGATCGGCGTCGCCTGGATCTTGCCGGCCGCCAGCAGCTTGTTGACCGCGTCCTGCGCCGCCACGAAGGCGCCGGTGATGGCCGCGGTGCGGGTGCCGCCGTCGGCCTGCAGCACGTCGCAGTCGAGGTGGATGGTGCGTTCGCCGAGCGCCGCCAGGTTGAACACGGCGCGCATCGAGCGGCCGATGAGGCGCTGGATCTCCTGCGTGCGGCCGCTCTGCTTGCCGCGGGCGGCTTCGCGGTCGCTGCGGGTGTGGGTGGCCCGGGGCAGCATGCCGTATTCGGCCGTGACCCAGCCCTCGCCGCTGCCGCGCTTGTGCGGCGGCACCTTCTCTTCGACCGAGGCGGTGCACAGCACGCGGGTCTGGCCGAACTCGATCAGCACCGAGCCCTCGGCGTGGATGGTGTAGCCGCGGGTGATGCGCACGGGGCGCAGCTGGTCGGCCGCACGGCCGCCGCTTCGAACGAAAACTGTCATGGTGAACGGAAAGGGAAAGATTGAAACGGTTCAGCCCTTGCGGGCTGCGGAGCGCTTGATCGCCTCGTTGATCTCGGCGATCGAGCGCTCGATGGCGTCGTCGTCGAGGTCGTCGAGCTCGCTGTCGGACGGCATGCCGGCCTGGATGGTGGAGGCGAACACGCCGTCGCTGATGCTGTCGGTGGAGACGCCGCGCTTTTCGCCCGGCGCGTCGGGGGTCTCCCATTCGAGGGCGATGAGCGTGACGTTGTCGCTGTGGCTGCCGCCGTTGCGCAGCGCCATCTCGGCCAGGTCGGGCGCCGAGTCGGACACCGGCTTGCCGGACGACAGGATGTGCACGATGACGCCGTCGTCGAGCACGCCCCAGACGCCGTCGGAGCACAGCATGATGCGGTCGCCGCGCTGCAGCTGCAGCGGCGCCGAGACGTCGAACAGCGGCGTGGTCGGCGAGCCCAGGCAGGTCAGCAGCAGGTTGCGGTTGACCGGCTCGGGGCCGGCATTGGCGCGCGGGCGCTCGGCATGCGAATGGTCGCGGGTGCGGGTCAGCAGCTCGCCGTCGCGGATCACGTACAGGCGCGAATCGCCGCAGTGGATCCAGGTGGCGGTGTTGCCCTGGATGACCGCCGCCACCACCGTGGTGCGGGGCGTGTCGAGCATGCCCTTGTTGCCGGCGTAACGCATGATCTGCTGGTGCGCGGCCATCACCGCCGAGGTCAGGAAGGCCTTGACGTCCTTGACGATCGGCCGGGCCTCGTGCTGGTAGAGCGCGGCGATGGATTGCAGCGCCAGCTGGGCCGCGACCTCGCCTTCGGGGTGCCCGCCCATGCCGTCGGCCAGCACGAAGAGGCCGGACTCCCGCGTGTAGCAGTAGCCCATGCGGTCTTCGTTCTTGAGGCGGCCACCTTTGCGGCTGACCTGGAATACCGAGAATTTCATGCGGGGCGTGTGGTGGGCGCTGCTGCTTTGGGCAGGCCCTTCTTTTCGAATGAACGCATGTTGTCGATGGAAAGTCTTACTTTCTCGCCGACAGTGAGCTTGGTGTAACGACGCTCGCCTTCGCGGCTGAGCTCTTTCTGCAGGGCGAACACCGACTGCGGGCGCGACAGCGGATCGAGCGACATGCACCACTCGACCACCTCGATCAGGTTGTCGGAGTAGATGCCGCGCAGCCGCGACAGCGACAGGCCCAGGCGGTCTTTCTCGATGCGCTGGGGCGCGTCGTTGGGCGGGTAGCCCTGCATGCAGGCGTAGATGCAGGCGCCGATGGCATAGATGTCGGTCCAGGGGCCCATCGACGAATCGCGCCGGTACATCTCGGGGGCCGCGAAGCCGGGGGTGTACATCGGGCGGATGAAGTTGCCCTCCTTGGACAGCACTTCGCGGGCGGCACCGAAGTCGATCATCACGGCGCGGTCGTCGTCGGTGACGAAGATGTTGGCGGGCTTGATGTCCAGGTGCAGCATCTTGTGCTGGTGGACGATGCGCAGGCCGCGCAGGATTTCGTCGAAGAGCGACCGGATGGTCGACTCCCTGAATACTTTCTGCTTCTTGAGGTCGCGGGCCGTGACGATGAAATCCTGCAGGGTGGCACCCTCCAGGTAGTTCATGACCATGTAGACGGTCTCGTTCTCGCGGAAGAAGTTGAGCACGCTGACCACCGAGGCGTGCGAGATCTGGGCCAGCGAGCGGCCTTCCTCGAAGAAGCTCTTGAGGCCGAGCCGGTAGAGCGAGAGCTTCTCGGGCGGCACCTGGGGATTGAGCTCGCCGGTGCCGCGGGTGGCCAGCGACGAGGGCAGGTATTCCTTGATGGCGACCTGCTGGCCGCTGTTGTCGACAGCCAGGTAGACGACGCCGAAGCCGCCGGCGGAAAGCCGTCGCACGACGCGGTAGCCCCCGATCATCGTGTCGGGAAGCAGGGGCGAAGGTTTGACCTTTGACATAATCCGGGAGTTTCGCCCGAAGGCGATGGTGCGGCAAGCGAACGCGGTGCCGGGCCTCGGTGAAACGCAAACAAACCACAGCGAGGCGCGATGCCAGTTTACAGCATGACCGGCTATGCCAGCGGCCAGAACGGCCCCACAGGCAGCCACTCCGACGCCGAAGCCAGGCCCCAGCCCGCGGGCCGCCTCGGGGTCGAGATCCGCTCGGTCAACAGCCGATTCCTCGACCTCACCTTCAAGCTGCCCGAAGAACTGCGCCAGCACGAGCCGGCGCTGCGCGAGCTGCTCACCGGGCAGTTGAAACGCGGCAAGGTCGAGCTGCGGGTGGCGATCGAGAACACCGCCACCGCCGGCGTCGCCGACCCGTCGCCCAAGCTCCTGCAGCGGCTCAACGGGGTGCAGGACACCATCAAGTCCTGGCTGCCGAGTGCCCGCGACCTCAGCGTGGCCGACGTGTTGCGGCTGGCGGCCGGCGATTCGGCGCCCCGGGGCGACTGGGGCCCGGACCTGACCGAGCTGACCGAAAAGACCGTGAAAGCCCTGATGGCGGCCCGCGAGCGCGAAGGCGCGCGACTGGCGAAGATGCTGCTGGACCACCTGGGCCAGCTGCGCAAGCTGGCGGCGCAGGCCCTGCCGCTGGTGCCCAAGCTGGTCGAGCAGCAGCGCACCCGGTTCCTGGAGCGCTGGCAGGAGGCCATGGGCCTGGGCGGCGGCGCCACGGCGCCCGAGGCGGCCCAGGACCGGGCGCTGTCGGAAGCGACCGCTTTCGCGATTCGCATCGATGTCGCCGAAGAGCTGACCCGGCTCGACTCGCACCTGGACGAGATCGAGCGGCTGGTGAAGAAGGGCGGCGAGATCGGCAAGCGTCTCGATTTCCTAATCCAGGAGCTTCACCGAGAGGCGAACACGCTGGGCTCCAAGTCGGCCACGCTCGAGATGACCCGGATCGGGGTCGACATGAAGGTGCTGGTGGAGCAGATGCGCGAACAGGTGCAGAACATCGAGTGAGGGCGGGCGTCACAAACGCCCGGCGTCCAACGTCTGAGGTGCACATGACCGACCCCACCACCACCTTCAACCGCCTCCGCCCCCGCCTGCAGGGCATCGCCTACCGCATGCTCGGCTCCGTGGCCGAGGCCGAGGACGTGGTGCAGGACGCCTGGCTGCGCTGGCACGAAGCGGCCCAGGAGACCATCGACAACGCCGAGGCCTGGCTGGTGACCATCACCACGCGGATCGCGATCGACCGGCTGCGTGCCGCCAAGGTGCAGCGCGAGCACTACGTCGGCTACTGGCTGCCCGAGCCGGTGCTGACCGATGGGCCTTCGACGCCCGAGCAGACCAAGGAGCTGTCGGACGACGTCTCGGTCGCCTTCCTGTTCATGCTCGAACGGCTGGCGCCCGAGGCGCGCGCCGCCTTCCTGCTGCGCGAGGTGTTCGATGCCGACTACGACGAAGTGGCCAAGGCCATCGGCAAGAGCGAGGCCGCCTGCCGCCAGATCGTGCACCGCGCCAAGACGCAGCTGCGCGAGGAGCGGCCGCGCTTCACGGTCTCGCGCGACGCCCACCACCAGCTGATGCGCGGCTTCGCCGAGGCGCTGTCGCGCGGCGACTTCGCGGCCATGAACGGCATGCTGGCCGAGAACGCCGAGCTGATCGGCGACGGCGGCGGCATCGTGCCGAGCTTCGGCAAGCCGCTGCTGGGCGGCCAGCGCATCGCGCAGCTCTTCTATGCCACCCACCTGCGCTTCGGCAGCGGCGTGCGGGTGGAGCTCGCGATGATCAACGGCGAGTGGGCGCTGCTGCGCTTCATCGACGGGGTGCTCGAATCCGCAGGCTCCTACGAGACCGATGGCGAGCGCATCACGCGCATCCACGTGCAGCGCAACCCCGAGAAGCTGGCGCGGCTGGCGGCGGCTTTTCAGGGCCATTGAGGCAGGGTCTGTCACAAACCGGAGAGCCGGCGCGTCTTGTGGGTATGGATGCAAAGAATCACCCGTCCATGCAGCGAGATTTCGCAAACGGTTCCTCAGCCGATCTGGGGCTCTCTAGGAAGTGACCATGACCCAACGCATCAACGCCATGCAGCAATCGCCCGCGCTGTACAAGAAGTTCGTCGAATTCAGCATGCTGCAGAAGGACTGCGCCATCGAGCAGACGATCCAGGACCTGGTGCACATCCGCGCCTCCCAGATCAACGGCTGCGGCTTCTGCCTCGACATGCACGTGAAGGAAGCCAAGCTGCACGGCGAGCGCGAACTGCGCCTCCATCACCTGCCGATCTGGCGCGAATCGTCGCTGTTCAGCCCGCGCGAGCGCGCCGCGCTGGCCTGGACCGAGGTCCTGACCCGCCTGCCCGAGCACGGCGTGCCCGACGAGATCTATGACCGCGTGCGCACCCAGCTGTCGGAGAAGGAACTGTCGGACCTGAGCTTCGTCGTGATGACGATCAACGCCTGGAACCGCCTCAGCGTCGGCTTCAGGAATGTGCCCGGCTCGGCCGACAAGGCCTACGGCCTCGACAAGGCGGGACTGGAGTGAACACCATGAAGATCGTCGTCATCGGTGGCTCCGGCCTGATCGGAAGCAAGCTCGTCGCCAATCTTCGCCAGCGCGGCCATGAAGTGCTCGCGGCCTCGCCGGCCTCGGGTGTCAACACAATCACGGGCGAAGGCCTGGCCGAAGCGCTCGCCGGCGCGCAGGTGGTGGTCGACGTCGCGAACTCGCCTTCGTTCGAAGACAAGGCGGTGCTGGAATTCTTCCAGACCGCAGGCCGCAACCTGCTGGCCGCGGAGGCCGCGGCGGGCGTGAAGCACCATGTCGCGCTGTCGGTGGTGGGCACCGATCGGCTGGCAGAAAGCGGCTACTTCCGCGGCAAGATCGCGCAGGAGAAGCTGATCCGCGAGGGCTCGATCCCCTACACGATCGTCCACTCGACGCAGTTCTTCGAATTCCTCGGCGGCATCGCGCAGTCGGGCGCCGACGGCCAGACCGTGAAGCTGTCGCCGGCCTTCGTGCAGCCGATCGCCTCCGACGACGTGGCGGCGGCAATGGCCGAGTACACGCTGGGCGCACCGCTCAACGGCGTGGTCGAGATCGCCGGGCCGGAGCGCGTGCGGATGCCCGAACTGCTGCAGCGCTACCTGGCCGCGACCAAAGACCCGCGCCAGGTCGTGGCCGATCCGCAGGCGCGCTACTTCGGCGCCCGGCTCGAAGACGACACGCTGGTGCCGAGCGGCAAGAACCCGTGGCTGGGATCGATCGGCTTCGAAGCCTGGTTCGCCAAGTCCGCCGCTTCGAAGTAGCCCGGCTCAGGGGGCGCGCAGGCCCAGCCCCCCGACCCGCTCGACCCGCTTGCGCACCGCGCCCTGCATCACCTCGGGTGCCGCCACCAGCGTGAACCAGTGGCGGGCCCGCGTGATGCCGGTGTAGACCAACTCGCGCGTCAGCACCGGGCTGGCCCGCTCGGGCAGCAGCAGCGCGGCATGCGCGAACTCGGAGCCCTGCGACTTGTGGACCGTCATCGCGAACACGGTCTCGACCGCGCGCAGCCGGCTCGGCAGCACCCAGCGGATGCCGCCCTGGCCGTCGCCGGCCGCGAAGGCCACGCGCAGGGTCCAGCGCGGGCGCTGCTCGCCGGGCACCCAGGCCGGCATCGCCAAGGTGACGCCGACGTCGCCGTTCATCAGGCCCAGGCCATAGTCGTTGCGGGTGACCAGCACCGGGCGGCCCGGGTACCAGCCGCCATGCTCGGCTTCGAGCAGGCCCTCGGCGCGCAGCAGGCCGGCGATGCGCTGGTTCAGCCCCGCGACGCCCTGCGGGCCGCTGCGCAAGGCACACAGCAGCTGGAACTGGCCATAGGCCGCGAGCACCCCGAGCGCCCAGGCGTCGAAGTCGGCCTGCGGGGCATCGATGCCGGGCTTGCCCTGGCTCATCCGCGTCAGGTAGTGGCGGTAGCCGGCCGGCGGCGGCACGGCCTTGCCGCCCTCGACGCGCCCCGCCCCCTGGCCCGCGAAGCCCTCGGGCGCGCCATCGACCACCAGCCGGCGCAGCGCCGCGTCGTCGAGGCTGCGCTGCTGCGACAGGTCGGCATAGCCGCGATCGAAGACGCGCCGCACCGCACCGGCGTCGCCCGCATTGACCGCCTCGGCCAGCTTCCCGATGCCGCTGGCGGCGCTGAAGCGATGGCTGATGCGCAGCTTGACCACCGCCTGGTCGAGCGGGCTGCCCGCGGCATCGCACAGCTCGGGCTCGAGGATCTCGCCGGTGACGGCCTCCAGCCAGGTCGCGGTCCCGGCGCTGTAGTGGCCCGCGTCGGCGCGCTGGCAGAGATCGCCCAGCACGGCGCCGGCCTCCACCGAAGCGAGCTGGTCCTTGTCGCCGAGCAGGATCAGCGGCGCATGCGGCGGCAGCGCAGCGAAGACGGCGGCCATCATCTCGAGATCGAGCATCGAGGCTTCGTCGATCACCAGCAGATCGAGCGCCAGCGGGTTGCGCGCATCGTGGCGGAAGTGCCGCGTGTCGGGGCGGCTGCCGAGCAGCCGGTGCACGGTCGTGACCTCGGTCGGAATCGCCGCCCGCACCGCCGCCGGATCGGCCAGCCCTTCGAGCGGCAGGCGCGCGACCGCGCCGGCGATCGACTCGTTGAGCCGCGCCGCCGCCTTGCCGGTGGGCGCGGCCAGCCGGATGCGCAGGCGTCGACCCTCCCCGCCGGCCAGCGCCAGCTGCTGCAGCACCGCCAGCAGGCGCACCACGGTGGTCGTCTTGCCGGTGCCGGGGCCGCCGGTGACGATGCCGAAGTGCTGCCGTGCGGCCAGCGCGCAGGCGATCTTCTGCCAGTCGGTGGCGGCGCCGTCGCGGTGCGGGAACAGCGCGTCGAGCGCGGCCGCCAGCGTGGCCTGCGACTCGGGCGCCGCCGCCGCGGTCGGCAGCGCCACGCGCTCGGCGATGGCGGCCCGCACCGATTGCTCGTACTGCCAGTAGCGGCGCAGGTACAGGCGATGGCCGATGCGCACCAGCGGGGTTGCGCCGGGACCGCTGCCGACCAGCGCGGCATGCGTCAGCGCCTTGGTCCAGCGCGCCAGCGTCACGCCGGCCAGCAAGGCCGAAGGCGCGGTGATCGGCGCGGCATCCTCGGCGGCGCGCGCTGCGCCTTCGGGCGGCATCGACAGCGCCAGGCCCGCATCGGCCAGCGCCGCCTGCAGGTCGAGGCAGGCATGGCCGCGGCCCAGCTGGTGGCTGGCGAGCGCGGCGCCGAGGATCAGCAGCGGATCGGCATCGGGCGACTTCTGCGCCAGGAAGGCCGCGAAGCTGCGATCGAGCGCCCGCAGCCAGCCTTCGGCGACCCAGCGGTCGAGGTCGGCGAGCAGCGGCGCATGGCGCGCGGGCAGCGGGCCGAGGAAGACACCGGCGGACATCGGGGACGTCTTCATGCGGTCTGCTCCATCGCAGGCAGCGCCGCGCCGCCGAACAGCGCGTCGAGCGCATCGATCAGGACCTTGGGCGGCCGCTCGCAGTGCAGCCCCTGGCCCGGCGCCGCATGGCCGCGCAGGAACAGGTAGACCGCGCCGCCGACATGGCGCTCGTAGTCGTAGTCGGGGAGCCGCGAACGCAGCAGCCGGTGCAGCGCGAACACATAGAGCACGTACTGCAATTCGTAGCGGTGCTGCAGCACGGCATCGCGCAGCGCGGCGGGCGTGTAGTCGGCGTCGCGCGGACCGAGCCAGTTGGACTTGTAGTCGGCCACGAAGTAGTGGCCCTCATGCTCGAACACGAGGTCGATGTAGCCCTTGAGCATGCCGTTGAGCTGCTGCGGCAGCAGCGGCGCACGCGGCGCGCCGCCGAGCGTGTGGCGGCAGACCAGGGCGTCGAGCGCGCGCAGGTCGACCTGCTGCACGCCGAACCAGAACTCCATCTCGATCTGGACCCGGCCCAGCGATGCCGGGGCGACGGCGCCGGACTGCAGCGCGCCGAGGTCCAGCGGCGCTGCCAGCCAGCCCAGCAGCCACTCGCGCAGCGGCTCGGTCCAGGTGCTCCAGCCGCTCAGGTTGCAGCGCCGGGCGATCAGGTCGGCCAGGTCGGCCTGTGCGGCCGCGTCGGCGCGCAGGCGCGCGAAACCCTGGCGGCCGACCCATTCGAGCAGGCCGTGCAGGAAGCTGCCGGGGCCGGCGCCGCGCGGGAAGTCGTGCAGGCTGCCGGCGCTGGCTGCGGGCGCATCGGCGTCGCCTTCGGGCCCTGCGGCGTCGGAGCGGCTGTCGGCGTAGATGTCCTCGGCGGCGCTGGCCGGCGTCGGCGGCAGGGCGAGGCGCGTTGCCGGCTCGCCGAGCGCCAGCGCGGCCTCGTCGTCGAGCGTGTCGGCGGCCCGGCTCAGCGCCGAATAGCTGGCGATCCACCAGCGCTCGCGCGGGCCCGGGGGCAGCGCGGGCTCGGGCGCCAGCTGCGGGGCGGCGGCGACCGGCCGATAGCAGGCATCGCCGGCCTCGGGCGCGGTCTCGACCGCGATCGCCGCACTGGTCTTGGCGAGTTCGAGCAAGGCCTCGGTCAGCGCCGGGGCCGACAGCGGCGCGCCCCCGCCCAGCAGATAGCCGAGCGCGCTGCGCTCCACGCCGGCGAGCGGCGCGACGCCGATCCAGGTCGCATGGCGGGCCCGTGTCAGCGCCACGTAGAGCTTGCGCAGGTCCTCGCCGAGGCGCTCGCGGTCGACGCGGGCCAGCGCCTCGTCGTCGGCCTGCAGCGCGACCACCAGGCGCCCCTCCTGGTCGTGCCACTTGAGCGGCAGGTCGGTGGCCTTGGCGGCGCGGAAGGCGGTGGCGAAGGGCAGGAAGACCAGCGGGTATTCGAGCCCCTTCGACTTGTGCACGGTGACCACCTTGACCAGGTCGGCATCGCTTTCGAGGCGCAGCTTGCGCGCCTCGTTCTCGCTGCCGCTGTCGTCGCGCTGCTCGGCCAGCCAGCGGATCAGCGCGTGCTCGCCGTCGAGCTGCGCGCTGGCCTGCTGCAGCAGCTCGGCCAGGTGCAGCAGGTCGGTCAGCGTGCGCTCGTCGCCCGCGGCCAGCAGGCGTTGCGGCACGCCGAAATCGCTGAGCAGGTGGCGCAGCATCGGCAGCACGCCCTGGCGCCGCCAGGTCTGCTGGTAGCGGCGGAACTGCAGCACGCGCGCTTCCCATTGCAGCTCGTCGTGGTTGAGGCGGTCGAGCTCGCTCCAGGCGAGCGCCAGCGCGGCGCTGCCGAGCGCGGCGCGCAGCGGACGGTCGTCGTCGGGCTCGGCGCAGGCCGCCAGCCAGCGCTGCAGCTCGGCCGCCACCGGGCTCTGGAAGACCGAATCCTTGTCCGACAGGTAGACGCTGCGCACGCCGCGCCGGGCCAGTGCCTGGCGCACCGCAGTCGCCTCGCGCCCGCTGTTGACCAGCACCGCGACATCGCCGGGCTGCACGCCGCGCAAGGCCGCGCCTTGCTTGGCGAAGCCGGTGAGGCCGGCCAGGCCATCGGCGAGCAGGCGCACGATCTCGGCGGCGCAGGCGGTGGCCAGCAGGCGCTGGGCCTCGCCGTTGCCGGGGGGCGGGTCGCCGGCCAGCGTCCAGCACGTGAGCGCGGGCGCCGGTTCGCCGGCCACGGTCCAGCGCTCGCTGCGGCCCCGGGCCTGCACCGCGAGGAAGGGCAGCGGGTTCTCGCCGCGCTCGCGGAACAGGAAGGCACCCTGCCCTTCTTCACGCGCCTCGGCCTGCAGGAAGACGCGGTTGACCGCCTCGACCATCGCCGGCGTCGAGCGGAAGTTGGTGCCCAGAGTGGCGAGCCGGCCCTCGGTGTCGCGGCGCGCCGCCAGGTAGGTGTGGATGTCGGCGCCGCGGAAGGCGTAGATCGCCTGCTTGGGGTCGCCGATCAGCACCACCGCGGTGTCCTGCGCATTGGCGGCGATGCCGTAGACGGCGTCGAAGATGCGGTACTGCAGCGGATCCGTGTCCTGGAATTCGTCGATCAGCGCGACCGGGAACTGGCGCCGGATCAGGGCCGCGAGGCGCTCGCCGTTGGGGCCCTGCAGCGCGGCGTCGAGCCGGGTCAGCAGTTCGTCGAAGCCCATCTGGGCACGGCGCGCCTGTTCGTCGGCGAAGCGCGCGGCGGTCCAGGCGGCGGCGTGGCGCAGCAGGTCCTGGCGGCCGTCGGGCAGGGCCCTGACCGCCTCCTGCAGGTCGGCCAGCGCGAGCAGGCCAGGATGGCGCAGCAGCGCAGTGTCGCCGCTCCAGTCGCTCCCCAATCCGGCCGGCGTGAGGCGCTCCCAGGCGGTCTTGGTCAACTCGGGCAGCAGCGCATCGCCCTCGGCCCAGTCGCGCAGCTTCTGCATCCATTCCTTGCGCTTGGGCAGCTTGCACTGCTTGGCCGCGACCGCCGCCTCGAGCCCGGCCTGGAGCCCGGCGGCCCAGCCCTGCTCGCCGGCCCACGGCGCCTTGAGCACGGACAACGCGCGACCGGTGTGGTCGCGCGCGTGCTGCAGTGCCGCGGCGGGCGGCCGGCCTTCGCCGAGCACCTCGCTCAGGCCGACCAGATTCTCGACCGCCTTCAGCAAGGCATCGGGCGTGGCCCACCAGCCATGCACCTGCGTCGCATCGGCGGCAGACAGCGGCGTGAAGAAGCTGCGCCAGTAGTCGCGCACGACCTCGGCCTGCAGTTCGCGCTGGTCGGTTTCGAGCGTCTGCGTGAACAGGGCGCCGCTGTCGAAGGCATGCTCGCGCAGCATGCGGTTGCACCAGCCGTGGATGGTGGACACCGCGGCCTCGTCCATCCATTCGGCCGCGAGGCGCAAGGTGCGCGCGCAGGCCAGCCATTGCGCCGGCGGATAGCCGGCGCGCAGGTCGTGCAGCAGGTCCTCGCCCGGGGGCCTGGGCGGCACGGTCGCCGGGTCCGCAAGGAAGGCCTCGGCCGCCTCGGCCAGCCGGGCGCGGATGCGGTCGCGCAGCTCCTTGGTGGCGGCGTCGGTGAAGGTGACGACCAGGATCTCGGGCGGCGCCAGCGGGCGCGTGAAGGCGGCCTCGCCGCCGTGCCCGAGCACCAGGCGCAGGTACAGGGCGGCGATCGTGAAGGTCTTGCCGGTGCCGGCACTGGCTTCGATCAGCCGGCTGCCGCGCAACGGAAAGCTCAACGGCTCCAGCAGCGAGGGCAATGTCATGCGGTCTCCTTGGCCGACGCCCGGGCGACCGCGTCGCTCATCGGCTTCAGCAGCGCGACCGCCCAGCGGGCGAACTCGCCATCGGCCCAGAGCGCGTCGAAATCGGGGTAGGCGCGAGCCAGGTAGGCGTTGCCGTCGCATTCGCCGAACTTGCCGTACTGCGGGTCGCTGTCCTCGTAGGTGGCGCGCGCGGCTTCGCGCGGCGTGCCCGCGCTCGGATCGGCCGCGGAACCGCCCTTGCCCAGCCAGGCGAGCGCACTGCGCAACGCCATCGGCAGCGGACGGTCCAGGCCTTGCTGCCACGCCTCGAGCAGCTGCGACCAGCAGGCCCGGGCCTGCTGCGGGTCCAGCGGCTCGAGCGTGACGACGCCGGCCTTGCTGACGATGCGGCTGGTGATCGATCCGCCCTCCAGATGCGCCGCCACGTGCGCGACCCAGAACGGCACCAGCTTGTCGAGGCGGTAGCGCTTGTCCTTGACCAGGCTGCCGCTGTCGAGCAGCAGGCGGCAGCGCTCGCCCTGCGCGTTGGCCCGCAGGCCGCCGAGCCAATCCGACAGGCGCAGCGGCTCCGCAAGGCCTTCGGGCAGATGGTCGAGCGCCGCGTCGGGCAGCGCCTCGGGCCATTCGGCCAGGGCCTTCGCGTACTCGGCGAACATCTTCTCCATCGGCTCGGCCAGGCGCTGCTGCGCGAGGTCGGCGAAGTGGCCGGCCGGCAACTCGCCGCGCCGCGCCATGCGTGCGAGTTGCGCGGCCATCGCCTCCTCGCGCGAGTCGCCGGACTCCAGGGCGGCGCGCTGGGCCTGGATCAGCTCGTTCTGCAACTGCCAGTTTTCCAGCGCGTCGAGGGCGAAGGGCTCCTCGTCTTCGCCGACCGGATCGTCGGCCTCGAAGTGGATGCCCAGGCGCTGCCGGAAGAAGCTGCGCACCGGGTCCTTGAGGAAGTCGGCCAGCAGGCGCAGCGTGAGCGGACCGTCGAAGGCCCAGGGCGCCAGCGGCGGTGCATCCCGCGCATCGGCCGACGGCTGCGCCAGCAGCCCGGCCCGCCATTCGCGCGCATGGCTGAACAGGCGCGCATCGCCGCCGAGCGTGAAGTAGGCCGGGTGGAAGGGCTGCAGCCGGTGCTCGACAGTCAGCGCGTGCAGCAGGTGCTCGCCCGTTTCCTTCGGCGTCGGCGATGCGTCGCCCGCCAGGCGCCAGCCCGCCGCGAGATGGTCGCGCAGCTGCGCCACCAGCACCGAGGGGGGCCGCTCCGAATGGTCGAGGATGCTGCGGCCGACCCAGCTGATGTGCAGCCGCTCGCGCGCCGACAGCAGCGCCTCGAGGAACAGGTAGCGGTCGTCCTCGCGCCGGGAGCGGTCGCCGGGCCGCCAGTCGTGGCCCATCAGGTCGAAGTCCATCGGCACGCGGCTGCGCGGGTAGTCGCCGTCGTTCATGCCCAGCAGCGCCACCACGCGGAACGGGATCGCGCGCATCGGCATCAAGGTCGCGAAAGTCACGGCGCCGGCGAAGAAGGGCTGGTTGAGCGTCGGCTGGTCGATCTGCGCCAGCCAGTGCTCGCGCACCACCGACAGCGGGATCTCCTCGGCCATCGCGGCGTTGGCGCAGGCGTCGAGCCACTGCTGCAGCGAGATCTCGAGCCGCCTCAGCGTGAAGCCGTCGCTGTCCTCGTCGGCGACGAAGAAGTCGGCCAGCAGCGCGCGCAGCCGCTCGCCCCAGGTCGCGGGCCTGGCCGGCGTGGCCAGCGTGCGCCAGTGCGATTCGAGCGTGGCCAGCAGCTGCACCAGCGGCCCGAGCAGCGCGGCGTCGAGCCCGCCCACCTCGTCGAGCGGCTCGACCTCCCCCCAGGCCTCGCCGCTGCCCACGGCATAGCCCAGCAGCATGCGTTGAAGGCCGAAGTCCCAGCTGTTCTGCGCCAGCGCCTCGGGCAGGTCGAGCATGCGGCGCTGCTCGGCGTGCAGGCCCCAGCGGATATTGGCCGCCGAGATCCAGCGATGCAGCAGCGGCAGCTGGTTCTCGTCGATGCCGAAGCGCTCGCGCAGCGCCGGCACCTCGAGCCAGTCGAGCAGGTCGCTGACCGCGATGCGCGACTGCGGCAGGACCAGCAGCTTCTCGAGCGCGCCGAGCAGCGGATCGTGGTGGCGCTGGCCCTGGTCGGCCAGCGTGTAGGGCACATGGCGCGGATCGTCGGCGGCGAGCAGGCCGAACACGGCCTGGATGTGCGGCGCGTAGGTGGCGACGTCGGGCACCATCACGATCACGTCGCGCGGACGCAGCGTGGCATCGGCCGCGAAGGCCGACAGCAGCTGGTCGTGCAGCACCTCGACCTCGCGCTGCGGGCCGTGCGTGATGTGAAAGCGGATCGAGTGGTCGGCCCGTGCATCGAGCGCCGGCCAGGTCTTGCGGGTCTCGGCCAGCGGGCGCAGGTCGCGGATGTCGTCCTGCAGCTGGCGCAGCAGCGTGTCCTGCGGGTTGGCGTCGAAGCAGTCGATGCGCTGGCCGATGGCATCGAAATGCTGCGCGTAGGCCTCCTGCGCGTCATGGACATCGAGCAGGCGGATGAAGTCGCGGCCCTGCTTGCCCCAGGCGGCCAGCAGCGGCTGCGCGTGCAGGTGCAGGCTCTCCTCGGCGATCGCGCCTTCGCCGCCCGGACGCCGGCGCTGCCGCAGGCGCTCGGCGCGCAGCAGGTCCTTGTCGGCCACGATGTGCGACCAGTCGTGCTCGCAGGGGTTGTGCACGCACATCAGGACCTGCATCCAGCGCCCTAGCGCGCCCAGCACTTCGAGCGACTGCTGCGGCAGCGAGGAGATGCCGAACACCACCAGCCGCCGCGGCAGGCCGGCCGGCCGCTCGCCCTGCCAGCCCGCGGCCGCGGCCATAAAGCGCTGGTGCACGGCGGCCCGGCTCTGGGCGGCACCCGCGGCGCCGACATCGCCCTGCAGCGCGCGCCACAGGCGCGGCTGCCAGCGCAGCTCGTCGGGCACCGGCTGGGCGCCGGTCCGGCTGGCGACGATCAGGTCCTGGCCCTCGGCCCAGCCGGCCAGCCAGTCGGCGCGATAGACCTGGTACTGGTCGAACAGGTCGGCCAGGCGCTCGGCCAGTTGGTGGCGCTTGCGCAGGTCGGCGTCGTCGGCCAGGAAGCGGCGCAGCGGCGCGAACACCTCCTCGCCGAGCAGGGCGGGCAGCAGGCGCATCAGCCGCCACACCAGCAGCGGCTTGTCGAAGGGCGATGCCGCGGGCACGGCCTCGGCGCCCAGCACTGCGCGGTAGGCCTGCCAGATGAAGGCGGCCGGCAGTTCGGTCTGCAGCGCGGCGGCGATGCCGATGCCGCCCTGCGCCGCATCGCGCGCCAGCGACAGCTTGAGCCACTGCGCCACGCCGTTGCTCTGCACCAGCACCCATTCGTCCTCCAGCGGCGCCAGGGGATGGCGCGCCATCCAGGCCAGCATCAGGTCGCGCAGCGCTTCCGGATGGTTGCCGTGGACGGCCATGAAGCCGGGCAGGAGAACGGGGTCGGTCATCGACAGCGCTCCGCTTCAGGCCAGCGGCCGCACGGCCACGCCCATGTCCTGCCAATTCTGCGGATGGCAGGTGAACAGCAGCACCTGATGCCGCAGGGCGGCATCGAAAAGCACCCGCTTCATCTGCGCCAGGCGCGGCGCATCGCTGTGCACCAGCGCATCGTCGAGGATCAGCAGCGTCGGCCGGCCCGCCTGCTGCAGCAGGTCGGCGTAGGCGAAGCGGCTGATCAGGCCGAGCTGCTCGCGGGCGCCGAAGCTCAGCTCCTGCACCTGGCCCGATTCGGTGGCGCCGCCCTCCTGCGTGCGCGTCAGGGTGCCCGGCGAGAGGCCGGCGTCGATCTGCACCGTGGCGCCGGGCAGCAACAGCGGCAGGTAGTGCTGCAGGCGCTCCTGCAGCGGCGCCTGCAGCCGGGCCAGCGTGGCCTGGCGCTTGGCGTCGAGCTTGCCGCACAGGAGGTCGAGCGCCTCGGCACGGCGCTGCAGTTCGCCATGGCGGCGCCGGGCCTGGGCCAGCCGGCCGGCGACGCCGTCGCGCTGTTCCTCCAGCCCTTGGGCGCCGGCCTGCTGCAGCGTGTTCTCGAGCAGCAGGATGTCCTCGCGGCGCTGCTGGTGGCTGCGCGTCATCTGCTCGATGCTGCGCTGCAGGCGATCGATGTCCTGGGCCACGATGTCGGGCCGGGCCTCGCGCACCTGCGCACTGGCCTCGTCGATCCGCGCTGCCAGCGCGGCGTGCTCGGCGCCGGTGCTCAGCAATTGCTGCTGTGCCTCGGCCTGGCGCTGCATGCGCGCCGGGTCGGCCAGCGCAGCCTGGGCCGCACGCTGTTCCTGCTGCGCCGTGCCATGAAGGCTCTGCGCGGCGGCTTGCCGGCGCTGTGCCTGGACCAGGGACGCGGCCGTGCGCTCTTCGGTGGCCGCCGCCGCATCCTGTTCGGCCTCGGCCTGGTCCTGGGGCAGCACGGGTTCGGCCGGCGCGACCGGCAGTCGAGCCAGCGCCTCTTGTGCGGTGCGGATGCGCGACTGCGCCTCGGCCTGGGCGCCGCGCAGCGGCTCCAGCCCCTTCGGCGCGACGATCGCGAGTGCCTGCTCGGCCAGCCGCATCTGCGCCTGGCGGTCGTCGACCGCGGCGAGCCGGGCCTGGGCCTCTGCAAGGCCGGCCAGGCCGAGCGCCTGCAGCGCGGCCTGAAGCGCCTGTTGCGCCTGCCCATGGCTGCGGGCGAGCTGCGCCAGGTCTTCGCCGCCCGGCGTGATGATCAGTTCGCCGCCGCCCGGCAGCTGGAGCGTGGTCGGCGCGTCGAGCAGCCGCTCGCCGGAGGCCTGCAGGCCGAGGCTCTCGCCGTGGCTGCGAAGGCCCAGGGTCTGGCCTTCGGGCAGGTTGAACTGCAGCCGCGTGGCGACGGCCTGGCGTCGCAGCGCGGCATCGCGTTCGGCGCGCTCGAGTTCGAGCAGCTTCTGGACCTGCGCCTTGCCGATGGTGGGCGCCGCGGCGGCCCCGTCGCGCAGCGCGGCCAGCCGCTGCAGAGCCTCTTGCGCGCGCTGCAGTGCATCCGCGCTGCGAGCCGCTTCGGCCTCGGCCTGCAGCAGCTGCTGCCGCAGGCTGTCGCGCTGGCCTTCCTGGCGGGCGATGCGCGAAGCCTCGCGGGCGCCGTGGGCACGCGCGCGGGCCGCCTCGGCATGCTGGCGCGCCGTGCCCACGGCGGCATCGGCAGCCTGCAGTTGCTCCTCTGCCTGGGCCAGGGCCTGCCCGCGGGCGGCGGCGTCGGCCTGCTGCCGCGCCAGGCCTTCGAGCTCCTTGGCGAGCAGGCCGCGCGTGCCTTCGAGCTGAAGCAGCCGGGCCCGGTCGCCCTGCAGCTGCGCCTGGCTCGCCTGCAGCGCCTGCTGACGCTGGCGCGCGGCAGCCAGGTCCTGGCGCAACGCTTCCCAGGGCTGGACCGTGTCGTCGATCCGGTGCTGCTGGCGCAGCGCAGCCAGCTGGTCGACCTGCTGGCGGTAGGTGGCGATCTGGCCGTCGAGCGCATCGGCCTGCGATTGCAGGGTGGCGATCGCCTCGGCCGCCTCGAGGTAGGCGGCGCGCGGCTTGCCGGTGCTGGTCAGCAGCTCGTTGCGCTGGTCGCGGAAGCGGTCGAGCAGCTCGTCGCCGCCGGTGGCCGCCAGCGCACCCGCCGCGGCACCGACCTGGCCCTGCAGCGCATCGTGCAGGTGGTCGCGCGCGGGGTCCACGTCCAGCTCCTGGCCGCGTCCCTGCTCGACCCACAGCAGGCCCGGAATGCCCCAGTGCTCGGGCTTGCTGGCCCCCTTGCTCGCGAAGGCGAAGCCGAAGCTCTGGGCCAGGTGGTCTTCGGCGTCGGTGCCGTCCAGCGTGCGCACGCCGATGCGCAGCGTGCAGCGCTTCTTGCCGAGGAAGCTCTTGACCAGCTGGTGCGGCTGGCCGTCGAGCACGAAGTCCAGCTCGATCTGCGGCGTTGCGCTGCTGCCCTCGCCCCAGGGCCGCAGATCGTCGACCACGGTGGACCGATGGCGCTCGAAGAAGGCGGCGCGGATGGCGCGCACCAGCGTGCTCTTGCCGGCCTCGTTGGGGCCGGCGAGGATGTTGAGCCCGGGCTCGAAGCCGCGCAGTTCCAGCGGCTTGCGAAAGCGCCGAAGCTGGTCGACGCGCAGGCGGGTGATGTGCAGCGTCATGCGGGCGCTGCCTCCAGCGGAACGATCGCCACGGCCGGCGCGCGCTGGACCAGCGCGGTGGCCAGCAGGGCGAGCGCGTCCTGCGCCACCCTGGACTGCGGATCGCTGCCGGCCTGGGCCTCGCGCAGCTCGGCGATCACCTCGCCCAGGTAGCCGTCGGCCTGCAGGCCGGCGATGTCCTCGTCGGTCGGCACCATCTGCAGCGCCGACAGGTCGGCCTGCAGATGGCGCGACCGCGCCTCGGCGCTGCCGACCGCGGCCTGCAGCCGCTGCCGGCCTGCCAGGTCGATGCGGCCCTGGACGCGCAGGTCGACCACGTCCTGGGCGCCGAGCCCGGCAAGCTCCTCCAGCAGTGCGTCGAGGTCGCTCGCGACATGCAGGTGGGTCGCCAGCAGATGCCAATGGAACTGGCCGACCGCCAGCGGCGTGACCTGCGGCTCGCCCCCCGGCGCGGCGATCTCCACCAGCAGCGCCTGGCCGGCATCGTTGGCCTTGAAGCGGTCGGGTTCGGGCGTGCCGGCGTACCAGGTGCGGGCGTCGATGCGCTTGCAGCCATGCCAGTCGCCCAGCGCCAGGTAGTCCAGGCGAGCGCTGGCGGCGCGCTCGGGCGCCAGCGGATTGGCCGAGTCGATGCCCTCGGCCAGGATGCCCTGCACGCTGCCGTGCCCGAGCCCGATGCGCAGCAGGCCGGGCGGCGTCTCGGCCGTGTCGAACCACGCCGTCAGGTCGTTGTAGGTGTGGCGCTGCGTCAGCGGGGCCGGCAGCACCGCGAAGCCCTGCGCCTCGAACAGCCGAAGCTCGGGCGTCAGCAGCAGGTGGGCATTCGCCGGCACGGCGGCAAGCCGCTCGGCCCGGGTCCAGACGCTTTCGGCCAGGGCCGCGTCGTGGTTGCCGGGAATCATCAACCAGGGGCCGGCATAGCCCGCCAGCGCATTGAACAGGCGGCGCACGGTGCGGTCCGACACGGTCTGGGCGTCGAACACGTCGCCCGCGACCAGCACCGCGTCGACCCGGTGCTCGGTCGCCAGCGCGGCCAGGCGCTCGACCGCGGCGATGCGCGCCTCGGCCAGGATCGGCGCGTGCTCGGGGTCGAAGGTGGCGAACTGGCGCCCGATCTGCCAGTCGGCGGTGTGCAGGAAGCGTGTCATGGTGCGTTGTACCTTTCCGCCATTACATCATCATTTTGATGATAATAAATTCTCTTTTTGATCTTTTATAGTGACGATCAGGTTACCATCGCCCCATGCCGCCGATTCCCCGCGCCCAGCTCGAACGCCTGTCGTACATCGACTTCCGGCTGTACTTCCTGGGTCAGCTGCGGCGTTCCGACCTGGTCGCCAGGTTCGGCACCGGTCCGGCCGGCGCCACGCGGGACATCGCGCAGTACCGCGAAGCGGCGCCCGGCAACCTCGAGTTCGACGGCACCCGCAAGCTCTATCTGCCCAGCGCCTCGTTCAAGCCGCTGTTCGAGCATGCGCCGCAGCGCGTGCTGAGCGCCCTGTCGCAGGGTTTCGGACAGGGTGCGGCCGAAGCGCTGTCGCCGCTGTTGCGCTGCGAGATCCCGAGCGCGCTCAGCGTGCCGCGCATGAGCGTGCTGGCCCCCGTCACCCGCGCCATCCATTGCGGCAAGGCGCTGCGGCTGGTCTACCACTCGCTGTCCGGGCAACCGGGCGAACGCGAGCTGGTGCCTTTCGCGCTGGTCGACTCGGGCGTTCGATGGCATGTCCGGGCCTTCGACCGCAAGTCGGCCGAGTTCCGCGATTTCGTGCTGACCCGGATCGAGTCCCCGGTGGTGATCGAGCACGGCGAGGTCGGCCGCCACGAGACGGCCGAGCACGATGTCCAGTGGAGCCGCATCGTCGAGCTCGAACTGGTGCCCCACCCCTCGCACCCTCGCCCCGACGTGATCCGCCTCGACTACGACATGCCCGATGGCGTGCTGCGCATCAAGGTGAGGGCCGCCAACGCCGGCTACATGCTGCGCCGCTGGAACGTCGACTGCTCGCCCGGGCTGCGCCTGCGCGGCCCCGAGTACGCGCTCGGCCTGGCCGACCCGCTGGTGCTCTACGGCGCAGCCAATGCGCTGCTGGCGCCGGGCTACCGTCCCCCGGTCGCCGCAGCCTCGGCTGATAAACTACAGGGTTCCCGCCAACGCGACGACACCCCAGAATCCAGCCGCTGAACAGAGCCGCCGAGGCCGCCGAGGCGTCCTCAGGCCTGGGCCGCCGGGCATCGAACAAAGCATCCATGGACTATCCCGGCAACATCTTCGTGGTCGCTGCGCCCAGCGGCGCCGGCAAATCGAGCCTCGTCAAGGCCCTGATGGAGCTCGACTCCGCGGTCCAGCCCTCGGTCTCGCACACCACCCGCCCGCCGCGCGGCCAGGAGAAGCACGGCCGCGAGTACTTCTTCGCCTCCCACCCCGAGTTCGACGCCATGGTCGAGGCCGACGCCTTCGTCGAATGGGCGCACGTGCACGGCCAGCGCTACGGCACCTCCAAGAAGGCCATCGAAGAACGCATCGCCCAGGGCGCCGACGTGATCCTCGAGATCGACTTCCAGGGCGCGCTGCAGATCCGCAAGACCTTCGCCAACGCGGTGATGATCTTCATCCTGCCGCCGAGCTGGGAAGAGCTGCGCTCGCGGCTCGAACGCCGTGGCGAGGACAGCGCCTCGATCATCGAATTGCGCCTCCAGAATGCCGCCGAAGAGATGGCGCGTGCATCGGAATTCGACTTCGTTATAATCAACGAGGTATTTGAGCGCGCACTTTTCGACCTGAAAGCGATCGTCCACGCTCAGCGGCTGCGCTACTCCGCACAGCGCCGCGCTCGCGCCGACACCTTCGCCGCGCTGAACATCCCCTGAAACGACCCCAAAGTCCGCACCGAAAGATCCTCATGGCCCGCATCACCGTCGAAGATTGCCTCGTTCACATCCCGAACCGCTTCCAGCTCGTGCTGGCCGCCACCTACCGCGCGCGCATGCTGAGCCAGGGCCACGCCCCGAAGATCGAAAGCAAGAACAAGCCGGCCGTGACCGCGCTGCGCGAGATCGCCGAAGGCAAGATCGGCCTCGAGATGCTCAAGAAGGTCCCCGGCTGATAAGTTGATGCTCACATGCAACAAGGAAGCACCGTACGCGGTGCTTTTTTTGTGGCTGAATGCGACGACTCGGCGGCCACGCTAAAGTGGTACCCATGAGCGCGGTCGTCAAGCCCCTGACCGGGGCATCCCCTGCCCTGCGGCCGAGTCCCGCAGCGCTGAATGCTGCCGCCGCCAGTTTCGCCGCCCTGACCGACCGCCTCGACTACCTGGGCGCCGAGGACATCGACCTGGTCCGCCGCGCCTACCGCTTCGCCGACGAGGCCCACCTGGGGCAGCTGCGCAACAGCGGCGAGCCCTACATCACGCATCCGATCGCGGTGGCGGCCCAGTGCGCCGAATGGAAGCTCGACGCCCAGGCGCTGATGGCGGCCCTGCTGCACGACGCGATCGAGGACTGCGGCGTCACCAAGTCCGAGCTGATCGAGCGCTTCGGCGCCCCGGTGGCCGAGCTGGTCGACGGTCTCACCAAGCTGGACAAGCTGCGCTTCAACACCCGCGAGGAGAACCAGGCCGAGTCCTTCCGCAAGATGCTGCTCGCCATGGCGCGCGACGTCCGGGTGATCCTGGTCAAGCTGGCCGACCGCACCCACAACATGCGCACGCTGGACGACGCGCCGCGCGAGAAATGGGCCCGCATCTCGCGCGAGACGCTCGAGATCTACGCCCCGATCGCCCACCGGCTGGGCCTGAACCAGACCTACCGCGAACTGCAGGACCTGTCGTTCCGCCACCTGCGGCCGTGGCGCTACGCGGTGCTGTCCAAGGCGGTGGCCAAGGCCCGCGGGCGCCGCCGCGACCTGATCCAGAAGGTGCAGCAGGAGGTCGAGACCTCGTTCGCCGCCGCCGGCATGAACGTGCGCATCGCCGGGCGCGAGAAGACCCTCTATTCCATCTACCGAAAGATGGACGAGAAGCACCTGAGCTTCGCCCAGGTGACCGACATCTACGGCTTCCGGCTGATCGTGCCGACCGTGATCGCCTGCTACACCGGCCTGGGCATCCTGCACCAGATGTACAAGCCGCTGCCGGGCAAGTTCAAGGACCACATCGCGATCGCCAAGCTCAACGGCTACCAGTCGCTGCACACCACGCTGGTCGGCCCCTCGGGCGTCAACGTCGAGTTCCAGCTGCGCACCGAGGCGATGCACGTGGTGGCCGAATCGGGCGTGGCGGCGCATTGGCTCTACAAGGCGCAGGAGCCGGCCGCGGCGACCAGCGAACGGCTCGGCGCCAAGTGGCTGCAGTCGCTGCTCGACATCCAGGACGAGACCCGCGACGCTGCCGAGTTCTGGGACCACGTCAAGGTCGACCTGTTCCCCGACGCGGTCTACGTCTTCACGCCCAAGAGCCAGATCATGGCGCTGCCGCGCGGCGCCACCGTGGTCGACTTCGCCTACGCGATCCACAGCAACATCGGCGACCACACCTCGGCCGCCCGCATCAACGGCGACCAGGTGCCGCTGCGCACCGAGCTCAAGAACGGCGACGTGGTCGAGATCATCACGGCGCCGGTATCGACGCCCAATCCGGCCTGGCTCGGCTTCGTGCGCACCGGCCGCGCCCGCTCCAAGATCCGCCACTACCTCAAGACGCTCGCGCATGCCGAATCCGAAGGCCTGGGCGAGAAGCTGCTGGCGCAGGCGCTGCGCGCCGAGGGCCTGGGCAAGCTGCCCGACGACGACGCCGACCACCAGCAATTGTGGGAGAAGCTGCTGCGCTTCACCGGCAACCGCACCCGCGCCGAACTGCTGACCGACATCGGCCTGGGCAAGCGCATCGCCAGCATCGTCGCCAAGCGCCTGATGGCGCTGCTGTCCGAGCGCGGCGAGAAGCCCGACGCGCTGATGCTGAGCCGCGAACGCTTCACGGCGCACGAGGGGGTGTCGCAAGGCGCGGTCACGCTCGACGGCAGCGAGAACTCCTCGGTGCGCTTCGCCCTCTGTTGCCGGCCGATCCCGGGCGACGGCATCGTCGGCTACCTCGGCCACGGCGAAGGGCTGGTGGTCCACACCGAGGAATGCGGCGTCGGCCAGCGGCTGCGCTACAAGGACAGCGAGCGCTTCTTCGCGGTCGAATGGGCCGACGAGCCTGTGCGCACCTTCGAGACCGGCGTGGTCATCACGGTGCGCAACGACAAGGGCGTGCTGGCGCGGGTGGCGGCGACGCTGGCCGATGCCGAGGCCGACATCACGCACGTCGAGATGGCCGACGAGACGCCACAGGATTCGACCGACCTGCGCTTCGTGATCGCGGTCCGCGACCGCGCGCATCTCGATGCCGTGCTGCGGGCGGCGCGGCGCACCTCGTCGGTGCTGGCAGCGGCGCGGACGGTTCCGGCGCCCTGAGCCGCTTCAGGCCGGTGCCGGGTAGCGCACCTGCAGCACCTCGACTTCGTGCATGCCCCCGGGCGTCGCCAGCTTCACCACATCGCCCTCGCGCGACTTCAGCAGCGCGCGCGCGATCGGCGAGATCCAGCTGACCTGCGCCTGGGCGCTGTTCGCCTCGTCGATGCCGAGGATCGTGACTTCGCGCTCTTCGCCCTCCTCGTCGGCGTAGCGCACGGTGGCGCCGAAGAAGACCTGGTCGCTGCCGTGATGCACCGACGGGTCGGTGACCTCGGCCACCTCGAGCCGCTTGGTCAGGAAACGGATCCGGCGATCGATCTCACGCAGCCGCTTCTTGCCGTAGAGGTAGTCGCCGTTCTCGGAGCGATCGCCGTTCTTGGCCGCCCAATGCACCGCCTCGACCACCTTCGGTCGTTCGTTGTCCATCAGGTCGAGCAGTTCGGCGCGCAGCCGGGCGTAGCCGGACGGCGTCATGTAGTTCTTGCCGCCCGCGGGCAGCGGCGGCAGGCCGGCGCCTTCGCCGCCGTCATCGTCGTCGCTGTCGCTTTCCTTCGTGAATGCCTTGCTCATGCTCCGAAGGTTGTATCACGGGCGCCAGCCCTCAAGGCCAGGGTGCGAAGCCCTGGCCCCGGATGCCAATGGATACAAAAGATACTGCTGCCGTTCAGCCGGCCTGCATCTGCGGAGCGGGACTCGCGTGATCGGAGGCATCGAAACTCTGCTGCTGCACTTGCGCCTCCGCGATGGCGGCGCGCTTGCCGGCGGCGCCGCGCACGATGCCACGCACGAGATGCCTGGGAATGTGGTGCGTTTTCTGCAGCAGGGCCAACGCCTCGCTGCGCGCGGGCTCGGATGCCGGCAGGAACATTTGCAATGAGCTCATCGTGGTCGCCCCAATGAACGCCAGGATTCGAAGAGGCCCCTGGCTTGGCCGAGGGCGGATTATGGGCGGCCGGCGGGCGCCCGTCACAGGTCGCCCCCGCCGCCGGTAGTGTTGATGGCCCACCCCGGTTACACCTGCGGCGGGATGCCGCCGCGGCACAATCCTGCGATCGCAGCAAGCCAACGGACCGATCCATGTACTTCGTCATCGTCGCCGGTCTGATGCTGGTCTTTCCGCTGCTGTCGATCGCGATCGAACTGGGCGCTGGGCATGCCTCGCTCGGCATGCCGCTGATCGGCAAGTGGTACGTGTTCTGGGCCGTCGGGCTGCGCCTGCTGCTGGCCGGCGTCCGCCAGATCCTGCAGCCGCGCTACACGGCCGAGACCATCCTCGGCATCCGGGGCGACGACGTCTTGCTGCTGGTGCGCGAACTGGGCTTCGGCAACCTCGCCATCGGCGTCGTCGGCACGCTGAGCCTGCTGTTGCCGGGCTGGCTGACGCCGGCGGCGCTGGTCGGCGGCATCTTCTACGGGCTGGCCGGAATCAACCACGCCCTGCAGCCGCATCGCAACGCGAAGGAGAACGTGGCGATGGTTTCCGACCTGTTTGCCGCCGCGGTGCTGCTGGCCTTCTGCGGCTGGGCGGCGCTGCACCCCTGAGGCTCAGGCGCCGCCGCCGGGGATGTTGGCGGCGATCCGCTTTCCCATGCTGACGCGCGGCTCGACCCCATAGCCCAGCGCTTCGTAGAACGCCGCCACCGATTCGTTGCCAGGGGCGATCTGCAGGTTGATCTTCATGCAGCCCCGATCGGTCAGGGCGCGCTCCGCGTGCCTCACCAAGGCCGTGCCGACACCCCGGGACCGGTGCCCCGGGTCGACGGCCACCGAGTACAGCCAGCCCCGATGCCCGTCGTAGCCCGCGAGCACCGTGCCGATCACCGAAGCCTGCGCCAGCGCGACGAAGAAGAGGCCGTCGGCGACCGCCAGCTTCTTGTCGATGCCGAGGGCCGGGTCGTTGTGCGCCGTGCCGTAGCTGAACGTGCGGCCCCAGAGACGGACCACCTGCTCGCGGTGCACCGGGTCCGCGTACGTGGCGATCCGGATCCCGGCGCCCGCCTCGGCCTCCGGCGCATGGCAGGCGACGCCGAACTTGTTGCCGTCGGGGTCTCGAAAGTAGGCCCCGTAGTAGTCCGGGTGATAGTGCGTCCGCAGGCCGGGTGCGCCTTCGCAAGTCCCGCCATGGGCGAGCGCGATGTCGTGCACCGCGCGCACCATCGCGCGGTCGGCCGCGGCGAAGGCCATCATCTGGCCGTTGCCGGGTGCGTGCGGCAGGCCGTCGTGCGGCTTGCAGATCACGAAGAAGGGCCGCGACCGGCCTGCGCTGTGCCAGCCGGCCCAGGGTCTCTCGGGTTCGCAAAAGCGGCGCTCGAGCCCCAGGCCCTGCATCAGCGGTTGATAGAAACGCAGTGCGCGCTCGAAGTCGCTCACGCTCACGAAGACATGCGAAAACATCTGGGCTCCCCAGGGGCCTGTCCCCCTGATGAGCCGAAGATAGCCTAACGCCCGAAGCTCAGTTCTTCGCCGGCACCGGCACCTCGGTGGTGCGGATCTTGCCGCCACCCTGCACACTGCCGCGGATGGTGGTGTTGCCGGTGCCCAGCACGCGCTGCTCGCAGGCGGCGCGGGCACTTTCGGGCTGCCGCTGGCAGCGTGCGAGCGCGTTCTTGTCGTAGCCGCCGGGGCTGTTCAAGAGACCCTGGCGTTTTGCTTCCTGCGCCGCAGCCGCTTCGCGGTAGCAGGCGGTGCGGTCGACGCGCGGGTCTTCGCAGTTGGGCATGTTGCTGCCCTGGGCCTGCGCCACCGCTGCGCCGAGCATTGCAACGCCGGCGAGCAGCACGCTCGATGTCGAACGGAGGATTGATTTCATGACGCTTCTCCTTGATCAAAAGTCGACCCGGAAAAGTCTGCCGCGATCCGCGCGGCTTGCCAAGCCGATCGAACAGCGCCCGAAGCGCGCCCCACCGCCCCCGGTTCGGCTACCAGAAACGCCACCAGGGCCGCGCAGGCTTGGCTTCCGGCTCCAGCGGACCATGGCCGGATGGCGTCGAGCCCAGCCGGCGGCTCAACTCGGCCTCCATGCGTCGCGCCTGCTCCAATGCGTCGGGGTCGCCCAGCTCGGCCCGCTTTCTCAGCACGTAGGCCGCAGCGGCGAGTTCTTCGTCGCCCATCGTCTCCATGCGGAAGATTCTGGCGGCAGGCGCCGTGGCGGCCAATAAGCCATCCGGCCGGTCGCGGGGCCGGCCGGTGCACCCTTCGGCCAGGGCCTGCGCGCGTCCTAGTTCCTATCGCCCGATCTGGAGGACGCGGTCACGCTGTAGGCCAGGAAGATCCAGGCCAGAAGGCTGACCACCGTGCCGCCCCAGCCGAACCCGGTCTTGCAGTCGACAGCGAAGAACTGCGCCACCAGGGGAAAGCTGTCGACGATGATCATCCCGGTGTAGGCGGGAAGATGGAAGATGTACACGGCCCAGGCGACGAAATCACCGGCGTTGACGACGCCATCGGCGTTCGCATCGAGCGTGTTCTTGACCGCATCGCCAGCCCTGGTTCCGATCCACCAGCGGCGGCAGTGCTCGCTGTCATTGACGATGCGCATGCAGGTGTTCTCCTCGGTATCGCTGTCGCCGCGGGCGCAGGCGTGCGAGGGAGTGTCGTCGGAGGTCGGCTGGAAGGCAAAACGAAAAAAGTCCTTCCTGGCGTGCCGATGATCAGCGGTGCTGCGGAACTGGCCGATCTGTTCTGCAGGATCGTGCCACCGCTCCTACTTCTGCCCGACCTGGATCTTGTCCGCGGTGGCGCCCAACACAGGCCCCGTGTCGCGGCAGTTGCCGAACTCGCAGCGCACGACCATCGTCTTGCCGAGGTCCGCGCAGGGAATGCGGTAGATCTCGAAGCCCGGGCCCTTCGACACCAGATCGGCCATCGGCGCGACTTGGCAGCTGCGGGTCTTTGCCAGGCGCTCGGCGTTGTAGGTGTCCACGCCCGTCGAGCGGCGCGTGTGCACCGTCGGATTGAACTTGACCCAGGTCACCTTCACGCTGGGGTCCTGGTTCTCATAGCCCGCCTGCGCCATGCAGTCTGCCATCATGGATTCCTGGCGCTTGTACCAGCGCTGGCGCTCGGGCGCGTCGACCCAGTAGGCGAACGCACCGACGCCGACGGCCACCGGCACAGCAGCCCAGAACGTCCAGATGCCGGTAAAAGGTGCGGCGACGCCAAATGCGTAGCCGGTGCCGGCGGAGACAAGGAAGGTCGCCTCGTCGTGCTCGCCATAGCGGATGTACGGCAGGTCGCCCGCGCGCTTCTGGCACTTGGCGACCGTTGCGTCATAGTCAGGGGCCGCCGTCGGCGTCGGCTTGACGTCCGGGACGTAGGTGGAGCCATAGCCGGAACCTGGGCCGGTCGAGGGACGGCCCGAACCAGCACATCCACCCAAGAGCACGGCCACGCAGGCCAGACTGATCGCAAGCTTCACACCTTCTCCTCTTTTTGGTCCTCGCCGATTTCAACACAAGTTGTAACCTGGAAAAACAACAAAATTGAGGATGCCGTGGAATAAGCACGCCCCTCCTGTGGCACAGCTGAGGGACGATCACGGCGCGCTACAGCGTCGCCCAGATCGTGGAGTTGCACGGGGCGCTGGAGAAGATCAAGGCCGACGACGGCCGGTGGAACAAGAGCCTGGCAACCTTACGGCTCGAGCAGGCGGAGGGACGGCGGAAGAACACGAGTCCCCCGAAAGTCCCCCAAAAGAAAATGGCCTGGAAGAAATGAATCTTCCAGGCCATTCAGAGAGTGGTGCGGCTGGCAGGAATTGAACCCACGACCCCTTGGTTCGTAGCCAAGTACTCTATCCAACTGAGCTACAGCCGCACAGCTTGCGATTATAGCATGCATTTCAGCTGCCTTTCCAGCCGGTGGCCGGAATGAAGCTCAAGGACATGCGGACGATTCGTCCCGGGCTGTCACCGGGGAAGAATCCGAGTCTGCGGAGACTCTTCTCGATCGCACACGGAGTCTAACCCATGGTCGACGAGTGGTCGGTGGTAGGCCGTCCTGGGCTTGAACCAGGGACCAACGGATTATGAGTCCGCTGCTCTGACCAACTGAGCTAACGGCCCACGCGCCAGGGATTCTAGTGGTCCCGGCGCCCGTCCTACTTGCGGTGGCTCAGCGCGTTGGTGACCAGCTTCGAGGTGATGTCGACGATCTGGATCATTCGCTCGTAGGGCATCCGGGTCGGACCGATGACGCCGAGCGTGCCGACCACCTGGCCGTCGACTTCGTAGTTCGCGCTGACGATCGACAGGTCGTCGAAGGGCACCACCTGGCTTTCGCCGCCGATGAAGATGCGCACGCCCTCGGCCTGGCTCGAGACATCGAGCAGGCGCATCAGCTGCGTCTTGTGCTCGAACAGCTCGAAGGCGCGCCGCAGATGCCCCATGTCGCTGGAAAAGTCGGTCACCGCGAGCAGGTTGCGCTCGCCCGCGATGACGACCTCCTCCTGGGCCTCGATCATGACCTCGGAGCTGACCTGCACGGCCGCCTGCATCAGGGCCGCGATCTCGCCGCGCAACTGCTCGACCTCGGACTGCAGCCGGTCGCGCACCTGCTCGATCGAGAGGCCCGCGAAATGGGCGTTGATGTAGTTCGAGGCCTCGACCAGCTGCGACTGCGTGTAGTCGACCTCGGGGAAGATCACGCGGTTCTGCACGTCGCCGTCGGGCGCGACGATGATCACCAGCAGCCGGCGGTCGGACAGGCGCAAGAACTCGATCTGCCGGAACACCGAGGCGCGCCGCGGCGCCATCACCACGCCGACGAACTGCGAGAGGTTCGACAGCAGGTTGGCGGCGTTCGCGATCACCTTCTGCGGCTGGTCGGCCGCCAGGCTCGGTGCCGAGGCGAACTGCTCGCGCTCGGCGGTCAGCATGGTGTCGACGAAGAGGCGATAGCCCCTGGCGGTAGGGATGCGACCCGCAGAAGTGTGGGGGCTTGCGATGAGGCCGAGCACCTCGAGGTCGGACATCACGTTGCGGATGGTCGCCGGCGACAGATCCAGGCCCGGCGCGCGCGAAAGGGTGCGCGACCCCACGGGCTGCCCGTCGGCGATGTAGCGCTCGACAAGAGTCTTCAGCAGCAACTTGGCACGGTCGTCCAGCATCGAATGATTTTAATGTTGTAATTTGTGAATGAGCTCCCGCTTTCGGCATGTCGCACTGATCGGTAAATACCAGGCCTCCGGCGCCCGGGCGCAATGCGGCGCGCAGGACGACGTGATGGAGGGCATCGGCGCCTTCCTCGAATCGCAGGGCTGCAAGGTGTTCGTCGAGAAGTCGCAGGCCCACCCGGTCGAGACCGGCCCCTATCCCGCGCTGACGGTCGAGGAAATCGGCCAGCAGTGCGACCTGGGCCTGGTGGTCGGCGGCGACGGCACCATGCTGGGCATCGGCCGCCAGCTGGCGCCGCACGACGTGCCGCTGATCGGCATCAACCGCGGCCGCCTCGGCTTCATCACCGACATCTCGCTCGACAACTACCAGGCGACGCTGATCCCGATGCTGGCCGGCGAGTACGAGGAAGACCTGCGCACCCTGATGCAGGCCAAGGTGATCCGCGACGGCCAGTCGGTGTTCGACACCCTGGCCATGAACGACGTGGTGGTCAACCGCGGCGCCACCTCGGGCATGGTCGAGCTGCGGGTCACGGTCGGCCGCCATTTCGTCGCCAACCAGCGCGCCGACGGCATGATCATCTCGACGCCCACGGGCTCGACTGCCTATGCGCTCTCGGCCGGCGGGCCGCTGCTGCATCCGGCAGTGCGCGGCTGGGTGCTGGTGCCGATCGCGCCGCACACGCTGTCGAACCGCCCGCTGCTGTTGCCCGATGCCGACGAAGTCACGATGGAACTGGTCGGCGGGCGCGACGCCAGCGCGAATTTCGACATGCAATCGCTGGCCTCGCTGGTCATCGGCGACCAGGTGATGGTGCGCCGCTCGGATTACCGGGTGCGCTTCCTGCATCCGCGGGGCTGGAGCTATTTCGACACCTTGCGCAAGAAACTGCATTGGAACGAAGGGGGATCTTGAGATGGCGTTGAGGCGCATTGCGCTGCGGGATTTCGTGATCGTGCGGGCCCTCGAGCTCGACTTCTCTTCCGGGTTCACGGTTTTGACCGGCGAGACCGGCGCCGGCAAATCGATACTGATCGACGCGCTGCAGCTCGCGCTCGGCAACCGTGCCGATGCGGGCGCGGTGCGCGAAGGCGCCGAGCGGCTGGACGTCAGCGCCGAATTCGACGCCGACCCCGCGCTGGCCGGCTGGCTGGACGATGGCGGGTTCGAAGGCGGCGATGCCTTGCTGCTGCGCCGCACGGTCGATCTCCAGGGACGCAGCCGCGGCTGGATCAACGGCAGCCCGGCCACCGCCACCCAGTTGCGCGAACTCGGCGACCGCCTGCTGGACATCCACGGGCAGCACGCCTGGCAGAGCCTGACCCGGCCCGAAGCCGTGCGCGGCCTGCTCGACGCCTACGCGGGCGTCGACACCGGCGCGCTCGAGGGCGCCTGGCAGGTCTGGCGGCAGGCGACAGGCGCACTCGATACCGCCCGCTCGGCCCAGGATTCGCTGCAGCGCGAACGCGAGCGGCTCCAGTGGCAGGTGGCAGAAGTCGCCAAGCTGGCGCCGGGCGAGGACGAATGGGAGGAGCTTTCGGCCGCCCACAGCCGCATCTCCAACGCCCAGGCGCTGATCGATGCCGCCGAGGGCGCCAGCAACGCGCTCGAGGACGACGACGGCGGCGCCCTGGTCGCACTGGGCCGCGCCCTCACGCTGCTGCAGAACTGCGAGCACATCGAGCCCGAATTCAAGGCGCTGGGCGAGGTGCTCGCATCGAGCGTGGCCCAGGCCTCCGATGCCGCGCATTCGCTGCACAGCTACCTGCGCCAGGCCGACACCGACCCGGAGCGCCTCGCCGAGCTCGACGAGCGCATGGGCAGCTGGATGTCGCTGGCGCGCCGCTACCGGCGTCCGCCGGCCGAGCTGCCGGCCTTGCTCGCCGGCTGGCAGGCCGAGTTGAAGGCGCTGGACGCCCAGAGCGACCTCGACGCCCTCGAGCGCGCCGAGCAGTCGGCGCAGCAGGCCTACCTGAAAGAAGCCAAGGCCCTGGCCAAGGCCCGCAAGCAGGCCGCGCCCAAGCTCTCGCAGGCGGTGACGCAGGCCATGCAGGAACTCGGCATGAAGGGCGGCCGCTTCGAGGTCGCGCTGCAACCGCTCGCCCAGCCCGGCCGCGCCGGCCTCGAGGAGATCTCCTTCCTGGTCAGCGGCCATGCCGGCAGCACGCCGCGCTCGATCGGCAAGGTGGCCTCGGGCGGCGAGCTCTCGCGCATCGCGCTGGCGATCGCGGTCACGACCAGCGAGCTCGGCGCCGCCCAGACGCTGATCTTCGACGAGGTCGATGCCGGCGTCGGCGGCGCTGTCGCCGAGACCGTCGGCCGGCTCATGAAGCAGCTCGGCCGCGACCGCCAGGTGCTGGCCGTGACCCACCTGCCGCAGGTGGCGGCTTGCGCGGATCACCATCTGGTCGTGGCCAAGCGGCAGACCGCGGCCAAGGGCCAGGCTGCCGCCCGCACCGAAAGCAGCGTCGCGGCGCTCGACGACGAAGGCCGCGCCCAGGAGGTCGCCCGGATGCTGGGCGGCGAGCGCGTCTCCCGGACCTCGCTGGCGCATGCCCGCGAGATGCTGGGGCAGAAGACCCAGGCGGCAGCGACATGAGCCTCGAACTCGTACTCATCACCGGCATGTCCGGCTCCGGAAAATCCGTCGCCCTGCACGCGCTCGAGGACGCCGGCTACTACTGCGTCGACAACCTGCCGCCCGAGCTGCTCGCGCCCTTCATCGTGCTGCAGCAGCAGCAGAAGGTCGACAAGGTGGGGATCGCGATGGACGTGCGCAGCGGCGTCTCGCTGCCGCTGGTGCCGCAGCAGCTCGAAGGCCTGCGCCAGCAGGGCGTCTCGCTGCGCTCGCTCTTCCTCGACGCCACCACCGATGCGCTGGTGCGCCGCTATTCGGAAACCCGGCGCCGCCATCCGCTGTCGCGCCAGGAAGGCCGCACCGACGCGCCGGAGCAGCAGCGCGTGCTGGTGCAGGCGATCGAGCTGGAGCGCGAGCTGCTGGCCGACCTGCGCGACGGTGCCGACGTCATCGACACCAGCATCATCCGCCCGGCGCAGCTCCAGAGTTACGTCAAGGCGCTGATCTCGGCCCCCGAGAGCGCGCTTACGCTGGTGTTCGAGTCCTTCGCCTTCAAGCGCGGCGTGCCGCTCGATGCCGACTTCGTCTTCGATGTCCGCATGCTGCCCAATCCGCACTACGTGCCGAACCTGCGCGCCCTGACCGGGCGCGATGCGCCGGTGGTCGAATGGCTGCGCGAACACGAGGACGTGGCCCGCATGTACGGCGACATCGAGCAGTTCCTGCAGCGCTGGCTCGACGCCTTGGTGCGCGACCATCGCAGCTATGTCACGGTGGCCATCGGCTGCACCGGCGGCCAGCACCGATCGGTGTTCCTGGTCGAGCAGCTGGCGCGCGGATTCGGCGCCCGATGGGCCGCCCTCAAGCGGCACCGCGAGCTCGACGGCGCCTAATCCCCGCGGCTCAGCAGCAGCTTGCGCACCGGCGCAGGAAGGCCGAGCGCGGTCCAGTCGGACACCGCGAACCAGCCGCCCGCCTCGGCCAGCGGCTCGATGCCGCGCTCGATCGCCACCGGATGCAGATGCAGATCCTTGTGCGTGAGCACGTGCAGAAAGCCGGCTTCATCGCGCGCATCGGCGCGGTCCCCGGCGGGGAGCGTCTGCATCAAGGCTTCCCGGCTCTCGAAGACCGGCAGGCAGTAGAGCCCGGCCCAGATGCCGCGCGACGGCCGCTTCTCCAGCCACACGCGCCCTTGCGGATCGCGCGCCAGCAGCATCCACAGCGACTGCGAAGTGCGCCGCAGCTTGCGGGTCTTGACCGGGTAGTTTTCCGGCGCGCCCTGCCTGCGGCCCGCGCACAGGTCGCTCACCGGGCAGATCATGCAACTGGGCTTGCGCGGCAGGCAAACGGTGGCGCCCAGGTCCATCAGGCCCTGCGTGTAGCCGGCGATGGCGAGCCGGTCCTCCGCCGGCGGCAGCAGTCCGGTCGCCTCGTTCCACAGCAGCCGCTCCTGCGCGGCGGACGACAGATCGCCATCGAATGCCAGCAGCCGGGTCAGCACCCGCTTGACATTGCCGTCCAGGATCGCGACCCGCTCGCCGAAGCAGAAGGCCGCGATCGCGGCCGCGGTCGAGCGGCCGATGCCCGGCAATGTCTGCAGGTCGGCCGCCGTTCGCGGAAATTCACCGCCGAAGCGCGCCACCACCTCCTGCGCGCAACGATGCATGTTGCGCGCGCGGCTGTAGTAGCCGAGGCCGCTCCAGAGTCCGAGCACCTCGTCCTCGGTGCCCGCAGCCAGGTCGGCCACCGACGGGAACCGCGCCAGGAAGCGCGCGAAGTAGTCGAGCACGGTGCTGACCTGGGTCTGCTGCAGCATCACTTCGGACAGCCAGACGCGATAGGGATCACGCGTGTTCTGCCACGGCAGCTCGCTGCGGCCATGCGTGCGCTGCCAGGCCACGATGCGCTCGGCGAAGCCCGCTGCGCGCCCCTGCGAACTCTCAGGCGACAAGTTCGGTCCGTGCCTGCGGCGCGTTCGGCGCTTCGTTGCTGGCCAGCAAGGCGGTGAGTTCGGCCAGCCGCCGGTGCAGTTCGCCCAGGTTGGCCTCCTGGGCCGACAGCTCGGCCAGGCGCTCGTCGAGGCTGCCGGCGGCGCCCTGGATGCGCTCCACGGCCTCGATGCGCTTGGTGAAGTTGCGGCGCCGCTCCTTGAGCTGCGCATCGAGCTGGGCGCCTGCGCCCTTGCTCCAGCGCTCGACCTCGGTCATGGCGGCCTCGTTGACCACCCGCAGCCGGCTGGCCAGCGCGCGCACCAGCTTGTCGCAGAAATCGGGCTGGGCCAGCTTGAGCATGTTGCCCACGCCCAGGTAGTGGACATGGCTGCGTTCGATCTGGTCGAGCTGCTGCTCGAAGTCCGACAGGTCGGGCTCCGGCGGGGCCTGCAGCGTGAAGCCGTGCTCGGCGTTGAGCTGCCTGAAGGTGGCGTGCAGCATCGACTGGATCTCGGCGCTGGTCGCCTGCACCTCGCGCAGGTTGTTGCGCAGCGACTCGAAGGTCTCGGCGTAGAGCTTGCGCACGCTGAACTTGATGCCGCGCCGCTTGAGCGCCGCCGCCAGGCGGCCCATGTCGGCCTTGAGCGCGGTGCTGCCGAGCACCGCGTAGACCTCGCGCAGCAACTTGCCCTGCACCGAGCGCAGCGCCAGGATGCGGGCATTGCTGCCTTCGAACTCGGTCTGTTCCTGCTCGATGCGCGTGCGCATGTGGCGGATCACCGAACCGTTCTTGCCGCGCAGGCCCTGCAGTTCGAGCGCCTGCTCGGACAGGTCGCGCTGGCGCACGTTGAGGATGCGCGCGGCCTCGGTCCGCAGGGCGACGATGCCGGCCTCGACCGCCAGCCGGAGCATGGTCTCGCGCTTGCCGAGCAGGCCCTCGCCGAGCACCGCCTCGAGCGCCGGCAGCCGGCTGGCCTGGAGCAACGGCACGTCGCGGCGGATCTTGGCCTGCAGCCCCTTCTGCGCCGAGACCGGCAGCACCTGCGCCAGCGGGACGCCGAGCAGGTCGGCCGCGCCCTTGCGCTGGCGCTGGATCTGGGCGTCGATCTGAGCCGGCGTGCTCAGGATGTCCCACATGGTGTCGATCTTGTTGAGCACCACGATCCGGGTTTCGCTGAGATCGCCCTCGGTCACGAGATGCTCGCGCCAGATCGAAAGATCGGAGCGGGTCACGCCGGTGTCGGCGCCGAGGATGAAAACCACCGCATGGGCCTGCGGAATCAGGCTCACCGTGAGTTCGGGCTCGGCACCGATCGCGTTGAGTCCGGGCGTGTCGAGGATGACCAGCCCCTGCTCCAGCAGCGGATGCGGCATGTTCAGCACCGCGTGGCGCCAGCGCGGAATCTCGACCCGGCCGTCGGAATCGGGCACCGGGTTGTCGTCCGGGACATCGTCGCTCCAGAAGCCGAGGGCACGGGCTTCCTCGAGCGGTACCCAGCGCACCTCGGCCACCTTGCTCATCGACTGCGACAACTGCTCGGCGTTCTCGACGTCGATCGCGATCTCGGTCCAGCGCCCAGGCTCGTCGCGCCAATGGGCCAGCGAATGGGCTTCGAGCCGGGTCTCGATCGGGAGCAGCCGCAGACTGGGCGCGAGCGCCGGGTCGTAGCCCAGTTCCGTTGGGCACATCGTGGTGCGGCCCGCGCTCGCTGGCATGATCCGGCGACCGTAGGCGGCGAAGAAGATGGCGTTGATCAGCTCGGACTTGCCGCGCGAGAACTCGGCCACGAAAGCCACCATGACCTTGCTGGTGCGCAGTTGCGACTCGAGATCGCGCAGCCGCTCGGCCACGCTTTGATTCAGTAATTCGTTCTCATTCAGCCAGCGGGACAACCACTTGAGGCGGTGCGCAAAATTGCGCCGCCAAGCGCCGTGCTTGTCGAATTGCTGATTGAAGGAATCGGTCAAAGCAGGATTTGTAAGGGCGACTTACAAAATATAGCATCGGGGCGTCTATCAGAGCATCAATCACTCTCGGGATTCAATGCTTTTGGCACACTGGACAGAAATACGTGGCCCGCTGCCCCTGGCGGATCACCCGTACCGGTGTCGCGCAGACCCTACACGGCTCGCCCTTGCGGCCGTAAACCGTGGCTTCGAGCTGGAAATAGCCGCTCTGGCCATCCACGTTCGAGAAGTCCCGCAAGGTGCTGCCGCCGCGTTCGACCGCCCGTGCCAGGATGTCCCGCACTGCCGCATGCAGGCGCAGCGCACGCGGCCGGCTGATGCGCGCGGCCGACAGCGTCGGGCGGATGCCGGCGAGGAAGAGTGCCTCGGAGGCATAGATGTTGCCCACGCCCACCACCACGTCGCCTGCCAGCAGCACCTGCTTGATCGGTGCGCGGCGACGGCGCAGGCCGGCATGGAAGGCCTCGAAGTCGAAGGCGTCGCCCAGCGGCTCCATGCCCAGCCCGCCGAGCAGCTTGCGCGCCAGCGGCGAAGCCTCGTCCTCGACGTGGACCACGGCGCCGAAGCGGCGCGGATCGTTGAGCCGCAGCGTGCCGTGGCTGGTCACCAGGTCGAAATGATCGTGCGCGCCCGGGGTCGGCAGCAGGGCGTCGAAGCGCAGGCTGCCCGACATGCCCAGGTGCATCAGCAGCAGGCCGGCATCGAGGTCGACCAGCAGGTACTTGCCGCGCCGGCGAACACCGAGCACGGTGCGCCCCACCAGTTCGCCGGGCTCCACGGCCAGTGCCCAGCGCAGCGGCTTGCCGACCCGCACCGCCTCGATCCGGGCGCCCGCGATGCGGTCCGCGAATCCGCGACGGGTGACTTCGACTTCGGGCAGTTCAGGCATGGGAGCAGGCAGACATGAAAAAACGTCGGCGTTGAAACCCCACGCGACATGACGCAAAAACCTTGGATTATTATGGCTTCGATGAACCTTGCGCTTCGCCGATCCCGCCTCGCGGCGGCCGCTTTCCTGGCCCTGATCGCGCTTGCAGCGCAAGGCCAGACCGAAGCTCCCGCACCTGCCTCGCCCACCAGCCCCGCACCGATCATCAATCCGTCACCGCCCCCCGGCGCACCGGCGGTTTCTGAGACCTCCAAGGCGAGCGCGCAGGCCCAGCCGTCGGCCATGACCGCCGAGCTCTTCTACGAGGTGCTGCTGGGCGAACTCAACGCCCGCTCCGATCCGGGCGCCGCCTATGGGCTGGTGCTCGACGCCGCCCGCCGTGCGCGCGACGGCAAGCTGTTCCAGCGGGCGGTCGAGATCGCACTGCAGTCGCGCTCCGGCGATTCCGCCCTGGCGGCCGCCCGGGCCTGGAAGGACACCCTGCCTGATTCGCGCGAGGCGCGCCGCTTCGAGCTCCAGATCCTGATCGCGCTCAACCGCATCGCCGAGACGGTGGAGCCGCTGCGCGCCGAATTGGCCGCCACGCCCCAGGTCGAGCGGCCCTTCCTGATGGCCGTGATCGCGCGCAACTACGCGAGGGCGACCGACAAGAAGCTCGCCGCCTCGGTGGTCGAGCAGGCGCTGGCCGACGAACTGGCGAGCCCCGCCACCGGCGGCGCCGCCTGGGCCACGGTGGGCCGCCTGCGGCTGGCCGCCGGCGACACCTCGGGCGCGCTCGAAGCCGCCATCAAGGGCCAGCAGCTCGATCCTTCCTCCGAAGGCCCGGCGCTGCTCGCGCTCGACATCATGGACCCCGCCCAGCCCCTGGCCGAGCCGATCGTCAAGCGCTACCTCGCGGGGCCCAAGGCCCAGCCCGAAATGCGCGTCGGCTACGCCCGGGCCCTGGTCGAGGGACGGCGCTACGCCGAGGCCTCGGCCGAGCTCACGACGCTCACCGCGGCCCGCCCCGAACTGCCCGAGCCCTGGCTGCTGCTGGGCAGCCTGCAGACCCAGGCGCGGCAGGACAAGGCGGCCGAGGCCTCGATCAATCGCTTCATCTCGCTCGCCCCCACGCTGCGCGACCCTGAAGGCCGCGAGCGCGGCCTGACCCAGGCCTACCTGCTGATGGCGCAGCTGGCCGAACGGCGCAAGGACTTCGCCGGCGCCGAGACCTGGCTGGGCCGCATCGACAGCACCGACGACCTGGTCGGCGCCCAGGCGCGCCGCGCCGCGCTGCTGGCCCGCCAGGGCAAACTGGCGCAAGCACGCGAGCTGGTGCGCAGCCTGCCCGAGCGCACCGCGGACGAGAAGAAGCAGAAATTCCTCACCGAGGTGCAGCTGCTGCGCGATGCCAAGCAGTACCAGTCCGCCTTCGACATGCTGGCCCAGGCCAGCGCCGCGGCGCCGACCGACACCGACCTGATCTACGACCAGGCCATGGTGGCCGAGAAGCTCAACCGCCTCGACGAAATGGAGCGGCTGCTGCGCCGCGTGATCGAGCTCAAGCCGGACAACCAGAACGCCTACAACGCGCTCGGCTATTCGCTGGCCGATCGCAAGGTGCGGCTCGAGGAAGCCCGCTCGCTGATCCAGAAGGCGGTGCAGCTGGCGCCCGAGGATCCGTTCATCGCCGACAGCCTGGGCTGGGTCGAATACCGGCTGGGCAACACGGCCGAAGCCCTGCGCATCCTCGAGGACGCCTACAAGCGCCGCCCCGACCCCGAGATCGGCGCCCACCTGGGCGAAGTGCTCTGGGCCGCCGGCCAGCGCGATCGCGCAGTGACCATCTGGAAGGAAGCGTCGCTCGCGGATGCGGACAACGAGACGCTGCAGGAAACGCTCAAGCGCCTGCACGTGAAGCTTTGAACCGCCGTGGGGCGCTGCTGGCCGGTGCGGCCGGCTTGGCGCTGCTGGCCGGCTGCGCAAGTCCGGTGGGCCCTGCCGGCGCGGCCCGCGCCGAGGCCTGGAGCGGACGCCTCTCGCTGCGCATCGACGGCGAGCCGAACCAGAGCTTCTCGGCGCTGTTCGAGCTGCGCGGCGCGCCGCAGGCCGGCGAGCTGGTGCTCACGAGCCCGATCGGCAGCACCCTGGCCCAGCTTCACTGGGCGCCTGGGGAAGCCCTGCTGCGAAACGGCAGCGAGACCCGCCGCTACGACTCGGTCGACGCCCTGATCGAGGCTGCGACCGGCGCAGCGATCCCCGTGGGCGCCCTGTTCGCCTGGCTCGCCGGACGCGAAGAGCCCGTGCCCGGCTGGCGGCCCGACCTGTCGCAGGTGGCGGCCGGCCGACTGCAGGCCACGCGCGAGTCGCCGACGCCCCGGGCCGACCTGCGCATCGTGTTCGAACGCGCATGAAGGCCCTCTACGACCTTCCGGCGCCGGCCAAGCTCAACCTGTTCCTGCACATCACGGGCCGGCGGGCCGACGGCTACCACCTGCTGCAGTCGGTGTTCATGCTGATCGACTGGTGCGACACGCTGCACATCGAGAAACGCAGCGACGGCCTGATCACGCGCGAGGACCTCACGACACCGCTGCCGGCCGACGACCTGGTGGTGCGCGCCGCCAAGGCGCTGCAGGCCGCCGCAGGCACGCAGTGGGGGGCCCACATCGGCGTCGCCAAGCAGGTGCCGGCACAAGCCGGAATGGGCGGCGGATCTTCCGACGCGGCCAGCTGCCTGCTGGCGCTGAACCGGCTGTGGGGCCTGAAGCTGCCGCTCGCGGCCCTCGAGAAGATCGGCCTCGGGCTCGGTGCCGACGTGCCCTTCTTCCTGCGCGGGCACAATGCCTGGGTCGAGGGAATCGGCGAGATCATCACGCCGATCGAGCTGCCGCAAGGCTGCTTCGCGGTGGTGAAACCACCCGAGGGACTCGATACCCGACAAATTTTTGCGGCAGAGGATCTGCAACGCTCAACTCCTGCTGCTATAATCTCGGGCTTTGCTGCACATAGCGAATCGCATCAAGGACGGATCGGAAAAGGATTCGACTTTGGTCGCAACGATCTGCAGCCGGTTGCCCAGCGGCTTTGTCCCGCGGTCACCGAAGCCATCGAATGGCTCGGTCGCCAAGGACTCCAAGCCCGGATGACCGGTTCGGGAAGTTCGGTATTTGCAGCGATGCCGCGCGAAGCGCAACTCGCCGAGGCCCCCACGGGCTGGCAGGTTCGCAAGTGCAGCAATCTGGCCGTTCACCCCCTCGTGGGATGGGCGGACTGAGAAGATAATCAGGTCGCTCACGCGATCTGATGCGACATATATCGGTTGGCGACTTTTGGTCGTCGACCCGTGTAGGGGAGTCGCCAAGCTGGTTAAGGCACTGGATTTTGATTCCAGCATGCAAAGGTTCGAATCCTTTCTCCCCTGCCAAATTCATCAAGAGAATTTTGGCGGCTCCTCAAAGAGCCATTTCGCATTGCCGGGACGCACTCATGCAGGCTCAACACCCTGACTTCATGGTTTTCACCGGCAACGCCAATCCGGGCCTTGCCGCCGAGATCTCGCACCATCTGGGCACTTCGCTCGGCGCCGCGCGAGTCGGTCGCTTCTCCGACGGTGAAGTCACGGTCGAGATCAATCAGAACGTCCGTGCCCGCGATGTGTTCGTGGTGCAGTCGACCTGCGCGCCGACCAACGAAAACCTGATGGAACTGCTCATCATGGTCGACGCGCTCAAGCGCGCATCGGCCGAGCGCATCAGTGCCGTGATCCCCTACTTCGGCTATGCGCGCCAGGACCGCCGTCCGCGCTCGAGCCGGGTGCCGATCTCGGCCAAGGTGGTGGCCAACCTGCTCGAGACCGTGGGCGTGGCCCGCGTGCTCACCATGGACCTGCATGCCGACCAGATCCAGGGCTTCTTCGACATCCCGGTCGACAACATCTATGCGTCGCCTGTGCTGCTGGGCGACCTGCGCCAGAAGAACTACGAAGACCTGATCGTGGTCTCGCCCGACGTCGGCGGCGTGGTGCGCGCCCGGGCGCTGGCCAAGCAGCTCAATTGCGACCTCGCGATCATCGACAAGCGCCGTCCGCGCGCCAACGTCAGCGAAGTCATGCACGTGATCGGCGAGATCGACGGCCGCAACTGCGTGATCATGGACGACATGATCGACACCGCCGGCACGCTGGTGAAGGCCGCCGAGGTGCTGAAGGAGCGCGGCGCCAAGAAGGTCTATGCGTATTGCACGCACCCGATCTTCTCGGGTCCCGCGATCGAACGCATCGCACAGGGCAGTGCGCTCGACGAAGTGGTCGTGACCAACACGATCCCGTTGAGCGATGTCGCCACCGGCTGCACCAAGATCCGCCAACTGTCCGTGGCACCGCTGATCGCCGAAACGATCCAGCGCATCGCCAAGGGCGAGTCGGTGATGAGTTTGTTCTCGGACCAGGAAAACCTGTTCTGAGCATTGAGCCGGGCTTCCCGCAGCGGAAGCCCATTTTGAAAACCGGAGCCGCACTGGTCGCGGTCGGCTTCCACAGGAGTTATCCATGAAATTCGTCGCTTTTGAGCGCGCCAAGCAGGGCACGGGTGCGAGCCGCCGTCTCCGCATCACGGGCAAGACGCCCGGTATCGTCTACGGTGGCGAAGGCCAGCCGCAACTGATCGAGATCGATCACAACGCGCTGTGGCACGCCCTCAAGAAGGAAGCCTTCCACTCGTCGATCCTCGAGATGGAACTCGCCGGCGCCAGCACCAAGGTGCTGCTGCGCGACGTGCAATACCACCCGTTCCGCCAGCTCGTGCAGCATGTCGACTTCCAGCGCGTCGATGCCCGCACCCGCATGACGGTCAAGGTGCCGCTGCACTTCAAGGGTGAGGAAGAGTCGACCGCCGTCAAGCTCGACCACAACCTCGTGAACCACGTGATGAACGAACTCGAAGTCAGCTGCCTGCCGGCCGACCTGCCCGAGTTCATCGAGGTCGACCTGTCGGGCCTGACCAAGAACGCCACCGTGCACGTCAACGACATCAAGCTGCCCAAGGGCGTCAAGTTCGTGAGCCACGGCAAGGTCAACCCGGTCGTGGTCTCGGCCGTGCCGCCGCTGGTCGCCGAAGAGCCTGCAGCCGGCGCCGAAGGCGCAGCGGCCGAAGGTGCTGCCGCACCGGCCAAGGCCGACGCCAAGGCACCCGCGAAGAAGAAGTAATCCGCTCTTCGCGCCAGCCGACAAGAAGCCCCGCTCTGCGGGGCTTTTTCATTGCCGGGCGCAAGTCACAATCCCCTCCCATGATCAAGCTGTTTGTAGGCCTCGGCAATCCGGGCCCGGAATACGAGGCCACGCGGCACAACGCCGGCTTCTGGTGGATCGACGCGCTGGCCCGCGACCTGAAGCTGACGCTCACGCCCGAGCGCAGCTACCACGGGCTGGTGGCGCGCACGCAGATCGGCGGCAAGCCGCTCTGGCTGCTCGAACCCCAGACCTTCATGAACCTCTCGGGCAAGTCGACCGCCGCACTGGCTCGCTTCTTCAAGATCGAGCCGGGCGAGATCCTGGTGGCACACGACGAGCTCGACGTCGTGCCGGGCCAGGCCAAGCTCAAGTTCGGCGGCAGCCACGCCGGCCACAACGGCTTGCGCGACATCCATGCGCAGCTGGGCACCGGCGACTACTGGCGGCTGCGGCTCGGCATCGGCCACCCGGGCGTGAAGTCCGAGGTCGTGAGCTGGGTGCTCAAGAAGCCGCTGAAGGAACAACGCGAGGCGATCGAAGACGCGATCGTGCGCACGCTGCACGCTTTCCCGGCCCTGGTGGCCGGCGAAATGGACAAGGCGACCCTGCTCATCCACACGAGCAAGCCGCCGCGCCCCAAACCACCGCGGCGCGAGCCCGGCGACGGGGGTGCACCCGCCGCGGGCTAGCGGAAGCGAGAGTAGAAGGAAAAGGGAGACAAGAAAAATGAGACTGTCACAGGCACGAATAGCGACCCACGGCAGCCTGCTGCTGGCGGGCGCCTGCCTTCATTGGGCCGCGGCGGCACAGGCCTCGGGCGGCATCTGGCGCTGCGGCAACAGCTACACCGACCAGCCCTGCGACGCCGGCCAGGCGCTCGATCTCGACGATGCCCGCAGCGCGGTCCAAAAGCGCGCTGCCGACCAGGCGACCCGGGAGGCGCGCGCCGAGGCGCAGCGCATGGAGCGCGACCGGCTGCGCCTCGAAGCCACGCAGGGGCCCGGGCAGGCCGCCCTGATCGACAACGCGCCCCGGGCACGGGAGGCCGCGACCGCCCCGGAGCGCTCGATGAAGAAGGGCCAGGCGAGGAAGGATCCGCAATACCTGAGTCCGCAGGACCCGTCGGCACCGCGCAAGAAGAAGCGCCGCCAGCTGGCGAACTAGGGTGCCGGCGCAGGGCCGGGCGGCGCCTCGGCCCTGGCGGCCTTGACCGCCGCGAGACGCTCGAACTTCTGCCACAGCGTCTCGCGCGTCTCGACGTGCGCGGGGTTCGTCGGGATGCACGCGACCGGGCACACCTGCACGCACTGCGGTTCGTCGAAGTGGCCCACGCATTCGGTGCACTTGTGCGGGTCGATCTCGTAGATCTCCACGCCCATGTAGATCGCGTCGTTGGGGCACTCCGGCTCGCAGACGTCGCAGTTGATGCATTCGTCGGTGATCATCAAGGCCATGGACCGGATTATCGATGCTCTCGGGCACGGAGGTTGCGTGTCGGGTTATGCTGCGCCCGCCCTATGAGTCTGTTCCTGTTCAAGCGTTTCCTGACCCTGATCGCGACCTTGATCGGCGCATCCGTCATCGTTTTCCTGGTGCTCGAGATCCTGCCCGGCAATGCCGCGCAGATGCTCATGGGCCCGGACGCCGCGCCCGAGGCAGTGGCCGCGCTGGCCACCAAGCTCGGGCTCGACCAGCCGGCCTGGACCCGCTACTGGCACTGGATCGGCGGCCTCCTGACCGGCGAGCTCGGCGACAGCTATGCCTACAGCTCGCCGGTGCTCGAGCTGATCCTCGAACGGCTCGCGCTGACCGTGCCGCTGGCGCTGCTGGCGATGGCCTTCACGACCGTACTGGCGCTCGCCGTCGGCGTGACCGCCGCGGCGCGCCACAACAAGCTCGGCGACGTCGGCCTCATGGGCCTCACGCAGGTCGGCATCGCGATCCCCAACTTCTGGTTCGCGATCCTGCTGATCCTGGTCTTCTCGGTGCAGCTGCAGTGGTTCTCCGCCGGCGGCTTCGAGGGCTGGGGCGAAGGCATCCTGCCGGGGCTCAAGGCGCTGCTGCTGCCGGCGCTGTCGCTGGCCGTGGTCCAGGCCGCGATCCTCGCGCGCATCACGCGCTCGGCGGTGCTGGAGGTGATGCGCGAGGACTTCGTGCGCACCGCACGCGCCAAGGGCGTGTCGCAGCGCGCGGTGCTGTGGAGCCACGTGCTGCGCAACGCGATGATTCCGGTGGTCACGGTGATGGGCATGCAGTTCTCGGAACTGCTGGCCGGCACCATCGTGGTCGAGAACGTCTTCTACCTGCCGGGCCTCGGCCGGCTGATCTTCCAGGCCATCAGCAACCGCGACCTGATCGTGGTGCGCAACTGCGTGATGCTGCTGGCCGCGATGGTGGTCATCGTGAACTTCGTGGTCGACGTGCTGTATGCCGTGATCGACCCGCGCATCAAGGCTTCCGACATATGAGCGCAGTGCCGGGCCGCCCCAAGCAAGCTCGCGCCCCCTCGGGGGGCAGCGAGGACACGAAGTGCCGAGCGTGGGGGCACGCATGAGCGCAGTACCCGCTGCGGTGCCGAGCGCCGCCGCCTTCAAGGTGCCCGGTTTCTGGCGCCGCGCGCTGCAGCACCGCAGCTTCACGATCGGCGCCGTGCTGAGCCTGCTGCTGATCCTCGCGGCCGCGGTGTCGCTGGTCTGGACGCCCTGGTCGCCCTACGAGATGGACCTGGCGAGCAAGCTGCAGAAGCCGAGCTGGAGCCATTGGCTCGGCACCGACACCTTCGGCCGCGACGTTGCCTCGCTGTTGCTGGTGGGCGCGCGCGCCTCGATCCTGGTCGGCGTGATCGCGGTCGGCATCGGCCTCACGGTCGGCACCGCGCTCGGGCTGCTGGCCGCGGCGAAGCGCGGCTGGGTCGAGGAAGCGATCATGCGGCTGACCGACTTCACGATGGCCTTCCCGGCGATCCTGTCGGCGATCATGATGACCGCGGTCTTCGGCGCCGGCATAGTCAACGCGATCATCGCGATCGGCATCTACAACATCCCGACCTTCGCGCGCATCACGCGGGCCTCGGCCAACGCGATCTGGTCGCGCGAGTACGTGGCGGCGGCGCGCGCCTGCGGCAAGGGCGCCTTCGCGATCACGATGCAGCACGTGCTGCCGAACATCTCGGCGGTGCTGATCGTGCAGATCACGATCCGCTTCGCCGTCGCGATCCTGGCGGAGGCGGCTCTTTCCTACCTCGGTCTGGGCACGCAGCCGCCGCAGCCCTCGTGGGGCCGCATGCTCAGCGAAGCCCAGACCATGATGTTCCAGGCGCCCCTGCTGGCGGTGTTCCCCGGCATGGCGATCGCGCTGGCGGTGCTGGGCCTGAACCTGCTCGGCGACGGCCTGCGCGACCTGCTCGATCCGCGCCTTGCACGCGCCCGCTGAATCCCCCATGTCCCTTCTCGAAGTCAACGATCTCCATGTCCAGCTGCAGACGCAGCGCGGCCCGGCCGAGGCGGTGCGCGGCATCGGCTTCACGCTGGAGCGCGGCGAAACGCTGGGCATCGTCGGCGAGTCCGGCTGCGGCAAATCGATCACGGTGCAATCGCTGATGGGCCTGCTGCCATCGAGCGCCAAGGTGAGCGGCAGCATCCGCTTCGACGGCAACGAGCTGGTCGGGCTGCCAGAGCGCGAGATGTGCAAGTTGCGCGGCGACCGCATCGGCATGATCTTCCAGGAGCCGATGACCGCGCTGAACCCGGTCCACACGATCGCGCGCCAGGTCGGCGAGCCGCTGCGCCTGCACCGCGGACTCTCGGCCGCCGAGGCGCGCAAGGAGGCGCTGGCGCTGCTCGAGCGGGTCGGCATTCCGGACGCCGCGTCGCGCCTGGACGCCTATCCGCACCAGTTCTCCGGCGGCCAGCGGCAGCGCATCGGCATCGCGATGGCGCTGGCCTGCGGGCCCGACCTGCTGATCGCCGACGAACCGACCACCGCGCTCGACGTCACGATCCAGAAGCAGATCCTCGAACTGATCCGCAGCCTGGTGGCCGAGCGCGGCATGGCGCTGATCCTGATCTCGCACGACCTCGGCGTGATTGCCGAGAGCGTCTCGAAGATGCTCGTGATGTACGGCGGCAGCGTGGTCGAGAGCGGCCCGACCGCGGCGGTCTTCGCCGAGCGGGCCCACCCGTACACGCAGGGACTGTTCGCGGCCCGGCCGGCATTGGGGGCGCCACGCGGCCTCAAGCTCGCGACCATCCGCGGCAGCGTGCCCGAACTGGTGGACCTCCCCGCGGGCTGCCCCTTCGCGGGACGCTGCCGCTACACGGTCGACGCCTGCCAGGCCACGCCGCCGCCACCGGTGCTGCTGCCGCACGACCACCGCGTGCGCTGCATCCGGCTCGACGAGATCACGGCCGAAGGGGTCATCGCATGACGCAGCGCTTCGACCCCGATCCGCAGTCGGCCGCGCTGCTCGAAGTGACGGACCTCGTGCGCCACTACACGCTGCCGCGCGAGCGCCTGTTCGGCCCGCCGCCGATGGTCAGGGCGCTCAATGGCGTGAGCTTCAGCGTCCGGCCGGGCCAGAGCCTGGGCATCGTCGGCGAATCGGGCTCGGGCAAGTCGACCATCGCGCGGCTGGTGATGGCGCTCGACCGGCCGACCTCGGGCAGCGTGAAGCTGCTCGGGCGCGAGCTCCACGCATTGCCGAAGGACGAACTTCGGGCCGCGCGGCGCGATGTGCAGATGGTGTTCCAGGATCCCTATGGCTCGCTCGACCCGCGCCAGACCGTGGCGCGCATCGTCGCCGAGCCGCTCGAGGCGCTGGCCGAGACCTCGCGCGCCGAGCAGCGCGAACGGGCCGGCGAATCGCTGGCCGCCGTCGGCCTGCGCGCCACCGACCTAAACAAGTATCCGCACGAATTCTCGGGCGGCCAGCGCCAGCGCATCGCGATCGCCCGCGCCCTCATCACGCGGCCGAAGCTGATCGTCGCCGACGAGCCGGTGAGCGCGCTCGACGTCTCGGTGCAGGCGCAGGTGCTGAACCTGATGCAGGACCTGCAGCAGCAGTTCGGCATCAGCTACCTGCTGATCAGCCACGACCTCGCGGTGGTGAACCACCTCTGCGACGAAGTCTGCGTGCTGCACCGCGGCATCGTGGTCGAGCGCGGGGCGCCACAACAGCTTTTCGCGCATGCGCAGCACCCGTACACCCAGGCGCTGCTGGCGGCCGTCCCGCGGCCCGAACCGCTGGCTTCCGCATGAGCAAATGCTTGCCGTGCGGGCGCCCGTTGGCGATGATGTAACGTTGTATTTCCCTACCTGCTTTTCCCTGGAGCCCTGAACCATGCTGAATCGCCGCACCCTCCTGACCACCGCCGCACTTGCCACCGTGCCGCTCGCGCTGCCGCAGGCCGCGCTGGCGCAGGGCCGAAAGGACTCGATGGTGATCGGCATGACGCTCGAGCCGCCGGGCCTGGACCCGACCGCCGGCGCCGCCGCCGCGATCGCCGAGATCGTCCAGTACAACATCCTCGAGACGCTGACCAAGATCAATGCCGACGGCAGCGTGTCGCCGCTCCTGGCCGAGAGCTGGGAGGTCTCGCCCGACCTGCGCACCTACACCTTCAAGCTGCGCCGCGGCGTCAAGTTCCAGAACGGCGAGCCCTTCAACGCACAGGCGGTCAAGTTCTCCTTCGACCGCGCCGGCGGCGAGAAGAGCACCAACAAGGACAAGCGCACCTTCGCCAACCTCAGCACCCAGGTGATCGACGACTACACGGTGGTCGTCATCAACAAGGAGATCGACCCCGACCTGCCCTTCGTGCTGGGCCAGGCGACCGCCGTCATCGTCGAGCCCAAGAGCGCCGACACCAACGCGACCAAGCCGGTCGGCACCGGCCCCTACAAGCTCGACGCCTGGAACAAGGGCAGCTCGCTGGTGCTGAGCAAGTGGGACGGCTTCCGGAACCCGGGCGCCGCGAAGCTCAACAAGGTCACCTTCCGCTTCATCTCCGACCCGGCCGCGCAGGCCGCCTCGCTGCTGGCCGGCGACGTCGACGCTTTCCCGCGCATCGCCACGCGCGTGGTGCCGCAGTTCCGGAACAACCCCCAGTACCAGGTGATCCTGGGCGGTTCGCGCGCCAAGACCATCCTGTCGATGAACAACAAGCGCAAGCCGCTCGACGACGTGCGCGTGCGGCGAGCGATCTCGATGGCGATCGACCGCAAGGCCGTGATCGAGGGCGCGGCCGACGGTTTCGGCGTGCCGATCGGCAGCCACTACGTGCCGGGTGCCGCGGGTTATGTGGACACCACCGCGGTCAACCCCTTCAACATCGAGAAGGCCAAGCAGCTGCTGGCCGAAGCCGGCGTGAAGACGCCGCTCGAGCTCACGATGACGCTGCCGCCGCCGCCGTACGCGCGCCAGGGCGGCGAGGTCATCGTCGCGCAGCTGGCCAAGATCGGCATCAACGTGAAGATCCAGAACGTCGAGTGGGCCCAGTGGCTGAGCGGCACCTACGGCAACAAGGACTACGACCTCAGCATCGTGTCGCACGTCGAGCCCTTCGACCTCGGCAACTATGCCAAGTCGGACTACTACTGGGGCTACCAGTCGAAGGAGTTCAACGCGCTGTTCGACAAGATCAAGGCGACCGGCAATGCGGCCGAGCGCAACAAGCTGCTCGGCGAAGCGCAGCGCCTGCTGGCCAACGATGCGGCCAACGGCTTCCTGTTCCAGCCGCAGTTCCCGGTGATCGCCAAGAAGGGCGTCAAGGGCCTGTGGAAGGAGATGCCGATCTTCGTCAACGACCTCTCGGCCCTGTCCTGGTCGTGAGCGGCGGACTGCACGAACTGTCGGCGCGGGAACTGATCGCCGGCTACCGCACGAAGCGGCTGTCGCCGGTCGAGGTGACGCGCTCGGTCCTCGCCCATGTCGAGCGCTGGGAGCCGCGGCTCCAGGCGACCTGGCTGCTGCGCCCGGAAGCCGCGCTCGACCAGGCCCGGGCGGCCGAGGCACGCTGGGACCGGGGCGAGCCGCTGGGCCCGCTCGACGGCGTGCCCACCACGATCAAGGAGAACATCGCGACACGGGGCGACCCGATGCCGGCCGGCACCGCGGCGACCGAACTGCGGCCGGCCGCCGCCGATGCGCCGCCCGCGGCGCGGCTCAAGGAAGCCGGCGCGGTGATCCTGGCCAAGACCACGATGCCCGACTACGGCATGCTGTCCTCGGGGCTGTCGAGCTTCCATGCGCTGGCGCGCAATCCGTGGGACCTCTCGCGCACGCCGGGCGGATCGAGCGCCGGGGCCGGCGCCGCGGCGGCCGCGGGCTACGGCCCGCTGCACATCGGCACCGACATCGGCGGCTCGCTGCGGTTGCCGGCCGCCTGGTGCGGCATCTTCACGCTCAAGCCCAGCCTGGGCCGGATTCCGATCGACCCGCCCTACATGGGCCGGGCCGCCGGCCCGATGACGCGCAGCGTGGGCGATGCGGCGCTGATGATGGCGCCGCTGTCGCTCGGCGATGCGCGCGACAGCATGAGCCTGCCGCCGCAGGACATCGACTGGTCCGGCTTCGATGTGGGCGCCGACCACCTGCGCGGACTGCGCATCGGCCTGCTGCTCGACGCCGGCTGCGGCCTCGCGGTCGAGCCCGAGATCCGCGCCGCGGTCGAGCATGCGGCCCGCCTCTTCGAGCGCGCGGGCGCGATCGTCGAGCCGATGCAGCCCTTCATGACGCAGACGATGCTCGACGGCATGGACCACCTGTGGCGCATGCGCTCGCTGGTCGACATGAACGCGCTGCGCCCCGAGCAGCGCGACCGGGTCCTGCCCTACATCCGCCAGTGGGCCGAGAGCGCCGAGGGCTTTGGCGGCGAGCATGTGTTTCGCGCCTTCAGCCAGTTCCACGCGACGCGCGTGGCGACCGTGGCGGCCTGCGCCGGCTACGACTACGTGATCTCGCCGACCGCGCCGAACCTGCCGGCTCCGGCCGAGGCGCCCTCGCCCACCAACGACCCGCTGCGGCCGCTGGAGCACATCGGCTTCACGGTGCCCTTCAACATGTCGGAGCAGCCGGCAGCCTCGATCAACTGCGGCTACAGCGCCGGCGGACTGCCCATCGGCCTGCAGATCGCGGGGCGGCGCTTCGACGACCTGGGGGTGCTGCGCGTGTCGCGCGCCTTCGAGCTGATCCGCGATCCGCAGCGGCCCTGGCCCGAACCGCCGCAAGGCTGATCGGCGTTGCACGGAACGCTGCCATGAGCTTCACCGACAGCCTGGGCAATCCGGTCACGGTCGGCGACGCGACAAGCCTGCCGGCGATCGACGCCTTCGTCGAAGGCTTCATCTCCTGCGAGGCCCGCGCGGTCGATGCGCTGGCGGCCGCCGGCGATGCGAGCCCGATGGTGCAGGCCTACTGCGCCACCTTGCACCTGTTCGCCGAATCCGGCGATGCGCGTGCCAACGCGCGTCCTTTCCTCGAACGTGCCCGGGAGGGCGCGGCGCGCGCCACGCCGCGCGAGCAGCGCTACATCGAGGCCATCGCCGCCTGGTCCGCCGGCGACATCGCGCGCGCGATCGCGCTGCACCAGGAGCAGGCCAGGGAGCACCCGCGCGACCTGGCCTCGCTCAAGCTCGGCCAGTACCACTGCTTCAACACCGGCGACTGCCCGGGCATGCTGCGCCTCGCGTTGGCAGCGCTGCCCGCGGCCGCGGACGTGCCCTATCTGCACGGCATGGCGGCGTTCGGCTACGAGCAGTGCCACCTGCTGCGCGAGGCCGAGGCCAGTGCGCGCCGCGCGATCACGCTGCGGCGCAAGGAGCCGTGGGCGCACCACGCGCTCGGCCATGTGATGCTGACCGAGGGCCGCCTCAGCGAAGGGCTGGCCGTGATGCGCGCGCTCAGCGACACCTGGGTCGGCCTCAACTCCTTCATGGTCACGCACAACTGGTGGCATGTCGCGCTGTTCCTGATCGACCTCGGCCGTGCCGACGAGGCGCTGGCCATCTACGACCGCGAGGTCTGGGGCGTGGTCAAGGACTACTCGCAGGACCAGATCGGCGCCGTGTCGCTGCTGGCGCGCTTCGAGCTCGCGGGCATTCCGGTCGGCGATCGCTGGCAGGACGTGGCGGACCACCTGGCCCGGCGGCTGGCCGACCACGTGCTGCCCTTCCTGGACCTGCAATACCTCTACGGCCTGGCGCGTGCCGGCCGGGACGAGGCCGACCTGCTGCTGCGCAACATCGAGGCTTTCGCGCCCGCTGCGCCGCCTTCGACCCGCGCTGCCTGGCAGCGGGTCTGCGTGCCGGCTGCGCACGGCCTTCTGGCCCACGCCCGTGGCGACTTCGCGGCGGCGATCGATGGCCTGGGCCAGGCGCTGCCGCAGTTGGCCCGGATCGGCGGCAGCCACGCGCAGCGCGACCTGTTCGAGCAGGTGTACCTCGATGCACTGCTGCGCCTCGGCACCGCAGCCTCGCTGGCCGAGGCACAAGGCATCCTGCAGCAGCAGCTCAACGGCCAGCCGGAGTCGCTGCGCCTGCGAAGGCAGGCCGCCGCGGTCTACGCGCGGCTGGGCCTGCCCGCGTTCAACTGATCAACCCGCCGCCACTTCGTGCGCGGCCATCTGCTCGAGGGCCTTGACCAGCGCCGAATGATCGAGCTGGTCCCAGCCATGGGCGGCACAGGACTGCATCAGTTGCGCCGCCGAAGCGGTCTGCGGCAGCGACACGTCCATTTCCTTGGCGCCCGCGAGCGCCAGGCTCAGGTCCTTCTGGTGCAGCGCGATGCGGAAGCCCGGATTGAAGGTGCGCTTGATCATGCGCTCGCCGTGCACCTCGAGGATGCGGCTGGCCGCGAAACCGCCCATCAGCGCCTGCCGCACCTTGGCCGGATCGGCGCCGGCCTTGCTCGCGAACAGCAGCGCCTCGCCGACCGCCGCGATGTTGAGCGCGACGATGATCTGGTTCGCCACCTTGGTGGTCTGGCCGTCGCCGTTGCCGCCGACCAGCGTGATGTTCTTGCCCATGGCCTCGAGCAGCGGCCTAGCGCGCTCGAACACCGCGGCGTCGCCGCCGACCATGATCGTCAGGCTGGCGGCCTTGGCACCGACCTCGCCGCCCGACACCGGCGCATCGAGATAGTCGCAGCCGAGCTCGTTGATCTTCTTGGCGAAGCGCTTGGTCTCCATCGGCGCGATCGAGCTCATGTCGATCACGGTCTTGCCCTCGCTGAGGCCCGAGGCCACGCCGTCCTCGCCGAACAGCACCTGCTCCACATCGGGCGTGTCGGGCAGCATCAGGATCACGACCTCGGCCGCGCGCGCGACCTCGGCGTTGGTCTTGCAGACCGTGGCACCCTTGAGCGCATCGGGCACCTTGCTGCGCGTGCGCACGATCATCTCGTGGCCGGCCTGCATCAGGTTCTGCGCCATCGGCGCGCCCATGATGCCGAGGCCGATGAATCCGATCTTCATGTTCTGTTCCCTTTCAGTAGGTGGAGGAGCCGGGTGCGGCCGGGGCGGCGCGCATCTTGGATAGCAACTGCTGCGAGCCGGCCGCGATCATGCGCGCGTCCGAACTCACCGTGACGAACTGGAAGCCCTTGGCGATGCGTGCCAGCGCGCCTTCGGCCGTGCCGTTGTGGATGCCGGCCACCAGGCCGTGCGCCTTGGCGCGCTCGAGGATGTGGTCGATGGCCTGCGCCGCAGCCGGATCGACGTCGTCGAACATCGGCCGGCAGCCGAGCGCCAGCGAGAGATCCGACGGCCCGATGTAGACCGCATCCAGCCCCTCGACCGACATGATCGCGTCGAGGTTCTCGAGCGCCTGGGCGGTCTCGATCATCGCGAAGGTGACGATGGTGTCGTTGGCGTGCTGGGCATAGTCGGCGCCGCCGTACAGCGAGGCCCGGATCGGCCCGAAGCTGCGCGTGCCGCGCGGCGCGTAGTGGGTGTAGGCGACCAGCCTGGCGGCCTCGTCGGGCGTGCTGATCATCGGGCAGATGACGCCGTAGGCGCCGGCGTCGAGCGCCTTCATGAGCGCGCTCGGGTCCAGCCAGGGCACGCGCACCACCGGCACCGTGTCGGTGGTCGAGATCGCCTGCAGCATCGGGATCATCGACTGGTAGTCGACCACGCCGTGCTGCAGGTCGATGGTCAGCGAATCCCAGCCCTGGTGGGCCATGGTCTCGGCCGAGAAGCCGTTGGGGATTGCGAGCCAGCCGTTGACTGCGGCGCCTCCCGATTTCCACAGGGTGCGCAGGCGGTTTTCTCTCATGGGTGGCTCCTTTTTAGTCAGTCGAGGACAGAGCAAAAACTGCCGCGCAGTTTATTGGTCTGTCCCGCAAGGTCTCACGATCGATCGAACGCCGGCCGCTTCGGGTCGAATTTCCAGCCGGGAATCAGGCTCTGCATCGCAGCCGCATCATCGCGCGATCCCAGGCCGTGCTGCTTGTACAACTGGTGGGCCTTCTCGACCTCGGCCATGTCGAGCTCGACGCCCAGGCCCGGCTTGGTCGGCACCTGCACGTGGCCGCCGACGATCTGCAGCGGGTCCTTGGTGAGGCGCTGGCCGTCCTGCCAGATCCAGTGGGTGTCGATCGCGGTCACGCGGCCGGGCGCAGCGGCGCCGACGTGGGTGAACATCGCCAGCGACACGTCGAAATGGTTGTTCGAGTGCGAGCCCCAGGTCAGGCCCCAGTCGCGGCAGCTCTGGGCCACGCGCACCGAGCCGGCCATCGTCCAGAAATGCGGGTCGGCCAGCGGGATGTCGACCGACTGCAGGGCCAGCGCGTGGCTCATCTGGCGCCAGTCGGTGGCGATCATGTTGGTGGCGGTCGGCAGGCCGGTGGCGCGGCGGAACTCGGCCATCACCTCGCGGCCCGAGAAGCCCTCCTCGGCGCCGCAGGGATCTTCGGCATAGGCGACGACGCCGCGCATCCGCTGGCCCAGGCGGATCGCGTCCTTGAGCAGCCAGCCGCCGTTCGGATCGAGCGTCACGCGCGCTTCGGGGAAGCGCTCGTGCAGCGCGACGATGGCATCGACTTCCTCGTCGCCGCGCAGCACGCCGCCCTTGAGCTTGAAGTCGTTGAAGCCGTACTTGTCGCGCGCCGCTTCGGCCAGCCGCACGATGGCCTCGGGCGTCATCGCCTTCTCGTGGCGCAGGCGGAACCAGTCGTTGTCGGCCTCCGGCTCGCGGACGTAGGGCAGATCGCTCTTGTCGCGGTCGCCGACATAGAAGAGGTAGCCCAGCATCTCGACCGCATCGCGCTGCTGGCCTTCGCCGAGCAGCGCCGCGACCGGCACGCCCAGGTGCTGGCCCAGCAGGTCGAGCAGCGCCGACTCGATCGCGGTCACGGCATGGATCGTGGTGCGCAGGTCGAAGGTCTGCAGGCCGCGCCCGCCGCTGTCGCGGTCGGCGAACTGCTTGTGCACCTGCTGCATCACGCGCTGGCAGTTGCCGATCGACTGGCCGACCACCAGGTCGCGGGCGTCCTCGAGGGTCTGGCGGATCTTCTCGCCGCCGGGCACCTCGCCGACACCGGTACGGCCGGCGTTGTCGGTGAGGATCAGGATGTTGCGGGTGAAGAAGGGACCGTGCGCGCCGCTGAGGTTGAGCAGCATGCTGTCGCGGCCGGCGACCGGGATGACGCGCAGTTCGGTGACGATCGGGGTGGATTGGGACATGGTCGGGTTCTCAGTCGATGGTGATCTTGCCCGTCTCGATCACTTTCTTCCAGCGGGCGAACTCCTGCTGCTGGAACTTGGCGAACTGCTCGGGCGTGTTGGCGACCACCTCGAGGCCGATGGTGGTGAACTGTTGCTTGACGGCGGGGTCGTTCAGTGCGGCGGCCATCGCATCATGCGCCTTGCTGCGCACTGCCGGCGGCAGCCCCTTGGGCGCGACGATCGCCTGCCACGAGTAGACCTCGAGGTTCTTGATGCCGGCCTCGGCCGCGGTCGGGACATCGGGCAGCACCGGCGAGCGCTTGTCGCCCGTCACAGCCAGCGCCCTGAGCTTGCCGGCGTTGATGTTCTGCACCACCGCGTTGACGTTCTGGAACGAGGCATCGACCTGGCCGCCGAGCAGGTCGGTGATGGCCGGCGCGCCGCCCTTGTAGGGCACGTGCAGGCCGCTGGTGCCGGTCTGCTGCCAGAAGAGTTCGGCCGTGAGGTGGTCGCTCGAGCCGTTGCCCGAGGAAGCGAAGGTCATCTTGCCGGGATTGGCCTTGAGGTTCGCGATGACGTCGGCCACGGACTTGTGCGGCGACTTGGCCGGCACCACGAGCACGTTGGGCGCCTGCACCGCCACCGTGATCAGGTCGAAGTCCTTCAGCGCGTCGTACTGCATGCCCTTGATCAGGTGCGGCGCGATCACCAGCGGCCCGAGCGAGGTCACGAGAAAGGTGGCGCCGTCGGGTGCCGCGCGCTTGACGAAGGTGGCGCCGATCGTGCCGGTGGCGCCGGCCTTGTTGTCGACCAGGAAGGTCTGGCCCAGCTTTTCGCCGAGCTTGGGAGCGATGGCCCGGCCCACCATGTCGGTCGAGCCGCCGGGCGGGAACGGGACCACCAGCGTCACGGGCTTCTGCGGCCAGTCCTGGGCATGGGCGCCGAGGGCGGCCAATCCGAGGGCGAGGGTGCCGAGCAATCTCTTCATGTCTGTCTCCTTGGGTTTGTATGGTAGCGCTACCTCAGATAGGCCAATGATAGCGCTACCGTGTTCCGGCGCAAGCATCCGACACTAGGGGTTTGTACGGATCAGGCGCTCTCGCGCTCGATGATCGAGAAGCCGATGTCCACCACCCGCGGGCCGACCTGCCTGCCCTCTGCACGCTCGACGATGAACTCCGCGGCCTGGCGTCCGATCGCCGTGCCGTCGATGCGCACCGTGGTCAACGCAGGGTGCAGATCGGCGGCGAACTCGAGGTCCCCGAAACCGACCACCGCGAGCCGCCCCGGCACCGCCACGCCGCGGGCTTGCGCCTCGGTCATGACGCCCAGGGCCAGCAGGTCCGAGCTGCAGAACACGGCATCGATGTCGGCAGCGTCGCGCAGCAGTTCGGCCAGTGCCGCCCGACCGCTCTTGAGGGTGGTGGGCGCCGGCACCCGCACCACCGCCACTTCGGGCAGTCCGGCCGCCCGCGCGGCCTCCTGGAAGGCCTGCAGCCGCCGGAAGGCACGCTCGTCGTCGCCCGCGATCACCGCCAGCCTGCGGCGGCCGCGGGCATGGAGGAATTCCACCACCGCCCGGCCCACAGCCGGGTGCGAGAAGCCCACCAGCATGTCGAGCGGCGTCGGCGTCAGGTCCCAGGTCTCGACCACCGGGATGCCCGCGGCCAGCAACCGCTTGCGCCCTTCCGGCGAATGCATGATGCCGGTCAGCACGATGCCGTCGGGACGGCGGCCGATGATGGCCTCGAGCAGCGCGTCTTCGCGCGAATCGACATAACCGCTCTGGCCCAGCATCAGCTGGTAGCCGCGCTCGGCCAGCGCCTGGGTCAGCGACTGCACGGTCTGCAGGAACACCGGGCCGGCGATGGTCGGCACCACCGCGGCCACCAGCCGGCTGCGCGTCGATGCCAGGCCGCCGGCCAGCACGTTGCGCACGTAGCCGGTGCGCTCGACCGCGGCCTGCACCTTCTGCAGCACCTCGACCGAGACCTGGCGCGGCGAACTCAGGGCGCGCGAGGCGGTGATCGGCGCCACGCCCGCGAGCTTGGCGACATCGTGCAGCGTGACCGCGCCGCTGCCGCGGCGGGCGCGTCGTACCGGGGGCTCCTCATTGCTCATCCGCGGGATTCTAGGCGCACGGTAGCGCTACCTGGCGACTCAACGTGGCCGATGGCCGAGCTCGAAATCGTTGCGTCCGCTGCGGTCCACGCCGCGCAGCAGCCACAGCGGCCGGCGCGCGAAATCGACCGCGACGCCGGTCTTGCCATCGGCGGGCCGCAGGTCGCGCTCGAACACCGAGGTCGAGGGCATGTAGCGCAGCGCGACGCCGGTGCGGCGTTTGGCGGAAGTGTTGGCCTGGGCCCCATGGACCATGTAGACGTCGTGCAGCGACATCTGGCCGGGCTCGAGTTCGAGGTCCACCGCGGCGGATTCGTCGAAGCTGCCCGCGGCCATGCGCTGGTTCAGGGTCAGGTCGCTGCGGTCTTCGTGCAGGTGCTCGTGCAGGCGCTGGCCGACATGGGAGCGCGGGATCACGCGCAGGCAGCCGTTCTCGGCGGTCGACTCCTCCAGCGCCACCCAGACCGTGCAGTTCGCCAGCGGCCGGATCGGCCAGTAGTGCCCGTCCTGGTGCCAGGGGGTCTCGTAGCCCTCGGCGGCCGGCTTGCAGAAGACATGGCAGCCCCAGAGGATCACGTCCTCGCCGATCACGCCCGACACCAGTTCGACGATCTCCGGATCCATCGCCAAGTCGAGGAACTGCCGGCTGCCGCGCACGCCCTCCCCGTTGTCGCCCTCGACGTGCGCCGACACCAGCTTCTCCGGGCGCACGCCGGGGTTGTTGCGGAGCAGTTCGTCGAGCGCCTCGCGCATCGTCGCGACGCGCGCCTCGGGCAGCCTGAACTGCGGGATCACCCAGCCTTCGGCCTGGTAGTGCGCGATCTCTTGCGGGGACAGTTGCGCCATGTGTGCACCTCTTGGAGGCGCCCATTATGGGGACTTCAGGACCGGTAGCCCGGCGGCACCACGAAGCCGCCGAAGGCGCGCTCCGCCGCTTCGGCGAAGGCGATCGGCGTGCGGTCCTCGAGGTAGGGACCGATGACCTGCATGCCGACCGGCAGCCCGTCGTCGCTGAGCCCGATCGGCATCACGGTGGCGGGCAGGCCGGTCAAGGTGGCGATGCCGGACCAGGGCGCCTGGTCCTGGTAGGCGATCTCGAGGTCGTCGATGCGCAGGCGTCGCGCCGCCATCTCGCCATGGTCGTGCGCGAAGGCCGGCGTCGGCGCGACCGGGCACAGCAGCAGGTCCCATTGCTGGAAGAACGCGCGCCACTGGTGCGCCACGCGGGCCCGCACGCGGTCGGCATGGATCCAGTCGCGGTGGCTGATGCCGGGTTCTGCGCCCGGCATGTCGGCGCCGAGCTGCGCCCACAGCAGTTGCCCCCACAAGGACGCCAAGCGCGACAGGTCCGGGAGCAGCGGACTGCTGCGGCCGACACGGCAGCCGGCGCCCTCGAGGCCGTCGCCGAACCGCCGCAAGGCCGATCGGACCGCCCGCGAGGTCGGCACCAGCGGATGGGCGTCGAGCAGCAGCACCCGGAAGTCGGCGAGCGCGGCATGGCGCGCAGGCGGCAGCGCCAGGCGGTACGCGATCGCCTCCGCATCGTCGGGCCCGGCGACGACGTCGAGCGCCAGCGCCAGGTCGGCGGCGTTGCGCGCCATCGGCCCGACCACCGCGAGATCGAACACCGGGTCGGCCGACAGCGAAGGCGTGCCGGGCGGCGCGCTGCCGCGCATCGGCACCAGGCCCCGCGTGGGCTTGTGCGCGAAGACGCCGCAGAAATGGGCCGGAACGCGCAGCGAACCGACCAGGTCGGAGCCGAATTCGAGCGAGACATAGCCCGCCGCCAGCGCCGCCGCGCTGCCGCCCGACGAGCCGCCCGGCGTGCGCCCCGGGTCCCACGGGTTGTTCGTCGTGCCGTAGACCGGATTGCTCGACTGCCAGTCGGCCAGTTGCATCGCGACATTGCTCTTGCCGATGACGATGGCACCGGCCGCCTTCAGCCGGCGGACCAGCACCGCGTCCTCGGCCGCAGCGGGCTGGCCGGTGCCCGGAATGCCCCAGGTGGTCGCCAGGCCCTCGACGTTGAAGGCCTCCTTCACCGTGACCGGCACGCCGAGCAGCGGACGGCGGTCGCCTTGGGCGAGTGCCGCATCGGCCGCCCGGGCCGCGACGCGGGCGCGCTCGAAGTCGCGCACCACCACGGCATTGAGTTCGGGGTCGAAGCGCTCGATGCGCGCGATCGAGCGCTCCAGCAGTTCGGCGGCCGACAGGGTTCCGGCCTGCAGCGCGGCGACGAGTTCGCGGGTGCTTGCGTAGTCCATGGCGTCGTCTCGGTGGGTTTCACACGCCGCGATGATGGACCGGGCGCCGGGCGCGGGCTTGATGCGGCTTGCTGCGCGCTTGACGAATCTTGCGGGATCTCTGATCAATCCCTTCTAGTCAGTTGAGGACAGAGCAAAAACTGCTGCGCAGTTTCTTGGTCTGTCCCGCAAGGTTCTGGTCAGTTGAGGACAGAGCAAAACTGCTGCGCAGTTCTTGGTCTGTCCCGCAAAGCATCACGCTTTCAAATGCCGGCTCTGGTCATAGGTCGGCTGTGCCGGCAGGTCCGCCAGATGCCGGATGTCGGCCCAGTCGACGATCTCGATCTGCTCGGGCTGCGCCGCGTCGGCGATGCGGATGCGGTTGAAGCCGGCATTGGGGATGTCGCTCTGGCGCGGCCCGTTGAGCCCGAGGCCGCGGGCCGTGCGCCAGACCATGTCGAGCACGCCGCCATGCGTGACCACCAGCAGCTTCTGGCCGGCGTGCGCCGTGGCGATGCGGCCCAGCGCCTCGATGATCCGTGCATGGAACTGGCGCGGCGACTCGCCCTCGGGCATCGCGTGGTCCTCGCGGAACTGCAGCCAGTCCTCCCAGGCGCGCGGATGCAGCGTCTGGATCTCGTCGGCGCGCATGCCTTCGACGACGCCGAAGTGCTGCTCGCGCAGCGCCGCCATGGTGAGGATCTCGAGTTCGAGCTGGCGCGCTGCGGGCGCAGCGGTCTGCTGCGCCCGCATCAGGTCGCTGCTGATGAGCTGCTGCACCGGCTCGCCGGCCAGCCGCAGCCCGAGCCGGCGCGCCTGCTCGTGGCCCATGTCGTTGAGTGGCACGTCGATGTGGCCCTGGAAACGCAGCTCGCGGTTCCAATCGGTTTCGCCGTGGCGGATCAGGATGAGTTCGGTGATGGTGGGCATAGGCTGGCGTCTATTCTCCCCGCAGCGGGTGTCCGGCGTGCGACCGGCGCGCTTCGCCGAGAATCCGGGCATGCCAAGTCTCGTATTTCTGCCCGGTCTCGCCTGCGACGAACGCCTTTTCGAAGCCCAGCGGCCGGCGCTGCCTTCCGCCCTTCATGTGCAGGTGAGCGATGCCCACGCCCGGCACGACCGCATCGAAGCCATGGCCGCGGCCGTGCTGGCCGAGAACGCGGGGCCGCTGATCCTCTGCGGTGCATCGATGGGCGGCATGGTCGCGATGGAGGCCGCGCGCCAGGACCCGGCACGCATCGCGGGCCTGGCGCTGCTCGGCACCAACGCGCGCGCCGAGACGCCCGAGATGTTCGAACTGCGGGGTTCCGCGATCGAGCTGTTCGAGAACGGTGAGGCCCGCGACGTCATCGAGTTCAATGCCGGCATCGCCTTCCATCCTTCGCGCGTGGGCGATACGGCGCTGCTGCAGCGCTACGTCGACCTGGTGCTCGACGCCGGCGTGCAGCAGCTGGTGCGGCAGAACCGGGCGCTGATGGTGCGGCCCGACGCCCGCCCTCACCTGCCCGCGCTGCGCTGTCCGGTGCTCGTGATGTGCGGCGACAACGACCGCCTGACACCGCCCGAATGCTCGCGCGAGATCGCCGCCCTCATTCCGCAGGCCGAGCTGGTCTGGGTCGCGCAGTGCGGCCACATGCTCACGATGGAAAGGCCCGAGGTCGTCAACGCGACCCTCGGCGCCTGGCTCGAGCGCTGGGTCGAGGCGGCCTAGAAGACGCTCAGTGCAGCTGGCCGCCGGTCTCGCGCACGTCCTCGCGGACCGCGAGCGCGGTGGCGATCGCGATGCGCAAGCCGGCCACCACGGTGTCGAGCGCCATGCTCGGCAGCCCCGGCCGCCGCGCGACCTGCTCGGGCAGGTAGGGAATGTGGATGAAGCCGCCGCGCATGGCCGCCACCGGCCGGGTCGCGATCCGGTGCATCAGGCCGAAGAACAGGTGATTGCAGACGAAGGTGCCGGCCGTGTTCGACACCGCGGCCGGTATGCCCGCGGCCCGCAGGTCGCGCACCATGGCCTTGATCGGCAAGGTCGCGAAATAGGCCGCCGGCGCGCCGGCCACCACCGGCAGATCGATCGGCTGGCAGCCGGCGTTGTCGCAGATGCGGCCGTCGTCGACATTGATCGCCACCCGTTCCGGCGTGAGTTCGGCGCGGCCGCCGGCCTGGCCGACCGCCAGCACCAGCTGCGGCTGCAGTTCGTCGATCGCGGCATCGAGCTCGCGCAAGGCGGTGCCGAAGACGCATGAGATGCGGCGCGCATGCACCACGGCGCTCTGCAGGCGCCAGCCATCGAGCGCGCGAACCGCCTCCCACGACGGATTGACGGCCTCGGCGTCGAAAGGCTCGAAGCCGGTCAGCAGGATGTTCACGTCGCCGCCACGGCGATGCCTTCGGCCGCCAGCCGCTCGCGAATGCGGCGCGCGAAGGCCAGCGCATGCGGGCCGTCCCCGTGCAGGCAGACGGTCTGCGCGTTCACCGCGACCAGGCTGCCGTCGATCGCGCGCACCCGGTGGTCGCGCACCAGCGACAAGGTCTGCGCCAGCGAGGCCTCTTCGTCATCGATCAGGGCGCCGGGCTGGCTGCGCGGCACCAGGCTGCCGTCGGGCATGTAGCCGCGGTCGGCGAAGACCTCCTCGACGGCGGTCAGTCCGGCGCGCTCGGCGGCACCGATCATGCCGCTGCCGGCCAGGCCGAAATAGCGCAGCGAGGGGTCGAAGCGGCGCACCGCCTCGCAGATCGCCGCGGCCAGTGCCGGCTCCTTGACCGCCTGCTTGTAGAGCGCGCCGTGCGGCTTGACGTGCGCCAGCCGGCCGCCTTCGGCCTTGACGATCGCCGCCAGCGCGCCGATCTGGTAAAGCACGCCGGAGACGATCTCGTCAGGCGGCAGGTTCATGGTGCTGCGGCCGAAATTCTCCCGGTCCGGGAAGCTCGGGTGGGCGCCGATCGCAACGCCGTTGGCGATCGCCCAGCGCACGCACTGCTGCATCGTGCGAGCGTCGCCGGCATGCCAGCCGCAGGCGATGTTGGCCGAGCTCACCAGGCCCAGCAGGGCCTCGTCGTTGTCGCATCCTTCGCCGAGGTCGGCATTGAGGTCAATCTGCATCGGGTACTCCTTGGGCCTGATTCTGCGCCGCTGCGACCCAGCCCGCAGAGGCCAGTCCCTGCGCCACCTGCGCCAGGTAGCGCCGGCGCTCGTCCCAGGCAGCCAGGGCATCGGCCGAATCCACCTGCTGCAGGCGCAGGCGGCCATTGAGCGGGGCCTGGGCCAGCTTCCAGAGATCGGCGCGGATCACCACGCCGATGCGCGGGTAGCCGCCGGTGGTCTGGGCATCGCCCATGAGGATGATCGGCTGGCCCGAAGGCGGCACCTGGATCGTGCCCGGGATCACGCCCGAGGACAGCATGTCGACCGCGCGCCGGCGCTTGAGCTCGACGCCTTCGAGCCGGCTTCCCATGCGGTTGCTCTGCGGCGTGATGCGCCAGGAACCACCCCACAGCGCCTCGCGCGAGGCGATCGTGAATTGCCCGAACTCGGGGCCCGGCATCACGCGCAGCACGGTCGTGCGATCCCGCTCGGGGCCCGCGCCGGGCCCGCGGACGCCGAACGGGCGCCGCGCCAGCTGCTGCGCATCGAGCCCTGCGGTCCCCAGCAAGAGGTGGTCGCCCTTCTTCAGGGCCCGCCCCTGGTGGCCGCCGAAGCCGGCCTTGAGGTCGGTGCTGCGCGAGCCGAGGATCACCGGCACGTCGACGCCGCCCGCCACCGCCAGCCAGGTGCGCAGCCCCGCCTTGAGCGGCGATCGATTGGCGCCGGCGAGCCTGAACACCTGTCCCGCGCCCACCGGCATGCTCCAGTACGGCCAGATCGGCGCGCCGTCGAGCGTGGCGCCGAAATCGTCGCCGGCGATCGCGATCCGCGTCGCCGCCTCGAAGCGGATCTCGCAGCCGCCCATCGTGAGTTCGAGGCCGGCGGCGCCGTCGGGGTTGCCGACCAGGCGATTCGCCAGAGTCAACGCCAGGGTGTCGAGGGCGCCGCCCGGACAGATGCCGAGCTGGCGATGGCCATGGCGGCCGAGGTCCTGGACCGAGGCCAGCATGCCCGGCCGCAGGATCGTGAGCCCGGCGCTGGCCGCCATCAGGCCTCCATGCTTTCGACCACAAAGCGCACCCGGTCGCCCGGGCGCAGCCGGGTCGGCTCGGCCGCGTCCGGATCGAACATGTCGAGCGAGGTGCGGCCGATCAGCTGCCAGCCGCCCGGCGACACCAGCGGATAGATGCCGGTCTGCTCGCCGCCGATGCCGACCGAGCGTGCCGGCACCGCGACTCGCGGCTCCTTGCGCCGCGGCGTCGCGAGCTCGGGCGCCAGGCCGCCCATGAAGGCGAAGCCCGGGAGGAAGCCGAGCAGGTAGACCACGTAGTCGCCCGCGCTGTGGCGCTTCACGACCTCGGCTGGAGAAAGACCGGTATGCCGGGCGACCTCGGCCAGATCGGGGCCGGACTCGCCGCCGTAGGCCACGGGGATCTCGATCCGCCGGCCCTCGATGCCGGCCGCCGACAGCTGCGGCCAGGCCGACAGCACCTGCATCTCGAGCTCGACCATGTCGATCTGGGACGGATCGAACAGCAGGCTCAGGTTGTTCATGCCCGGCAGCGCCTCGTGCACGCCGCGCCACCGCAGCGCTTCGGCGGCCAGCGCCCAGATCCGCTGCTGCTGCGCCAGCGTCGCCGGTGCCGGCAGTTCGCACACCAGGGCGGCTTCGCCCAGCGAGTGCAGCCTGAGCAAGCCTTCGGTCATTCGCGGCCGAGGCTGCGAACCTTGGCCATGAGGCTTTCCTGGACGTTGGGCGAGACGAACTTGTCGACTTCGCCGCCCAGCATCGCGATCTCGCGCACGAAGGTGCTCGATATGAACTGGTACTTGTCGCTGGGTGTCAGGAAGACGGTCTCGACCTCGGGCATCAGCGAGCGGTTCATGCCGGCCAGTTGGAACTCGTAGTCGAAGTCGGTGACGGCGCGCAGGCCGCGCACCATCGCCTTGCCGCCGCGCGCCACCACGAAGTCGCGCAACAGGCCCGAGAAGCTCTCGACCGTGACCTGGTCGCTGTAGGGCTTCACCGCTTCGCGCGCCATGTCCATGCGCTCCTGCAGCGTGAACAGCGCCTTCTTGTGGTGTCCCGCCGCCACGGCGACGATGACCCGCGAGAACAGCTGGGTCGCTCGGCGCACCACGTCCTCGTGGCCGAGCGTCATGGGGTCGAAGGTGCCGGGATACACCGCGATCACGTTGCTGGACATGTATTGCTTCCTCCTGATTCGGACCTGGTGGCTCGGTTCGGCGGATTATGCAGCGGGGTTCGCCGCGGGCCGCAGAAGATGGGCGTGCACTGCACCCGCCTTCAGGTAGCGGTAGGCCGCGAGGCCGAGGGCGGCGAGCTCCTCGTCGCTCCAGCGCCGCGCCGCCTCGAGGTAGACCACGCCTTCGGGACGCAGGGCCCGCAGCGAAGCGCGCAAGGCTGGTTCGTAAAGCGCCGGGTTCTCGAACGGCGGATCGAGGAACACCGCATGCAGGCTGCCGGCCGGCACGCGCTCGAGGGCCGTGACGCCATTGCCGCGCTCGACGCGCACCGCGTCGGCGCCGAGCTTGGTCTTCAGCGTCTGCAGTTGGGCGACCAGGGCCGGGTCCTGCTCGCAGAGCAACACCGAGCCGGCGCCGCGCGAGGCCGCTTCGAGGCCGATCGCACCGGTGCCGGCGAAGGCATCGACGCACTGCCAGCCCGGCAGGTCGCCGCCGCCGGCGCCGGCCAGGCTGGCGAGCCAGTTGAAGAGGGTTTCGCGCACCCGGTCGGGCGTGGGCCGGAGCCCGGGCTTGTCGGCGACCGCGAGGCGGGTTCGCTTCCACTGGCCGCCGATGATGCGGACGAAATGCGGTGCCTTGGCGAGCTTGTTCGGCTTGGCCGGCAGCGAGGGCGCGGGTGTTCTGGACTTCGTTTTCACACCCGGAGCTTAACGGCAGCCGACCGCCCCGGCAGCGAGTACACGAAGTGCGAGCGTGGGGGCCTCAAGGCCTTCCGCCCACCACCACGGTCACCATCTTCTCGGGCTGCAGCTTGCGCGCGAAGGCGGCCTTGACATCGGCCACTGTGATCGCGTTCACGCGCGCGGTCCAGGTCTCGAGGTAGTCCAGCGGCAGGTCGTTCCAGGCGATGTTCGCGACGTTGCCCAGCAGCTTGCGGTTGCTGTCCAGCAGCAGCGGAAAGCCGCCGACCAGGTTGTCCTTGGCGGCTTTCAGTTCGGCCGCTGTCGGGCCGTCGGCGACGAACTTCGCCAGCACGTCGTTCGACACCTTCACTGCTTCGGCAGCCTGGTCGGGACGGGTCTGGAAGCCGATGCGGAAGGCACCCGCATGCAGCCCCGGAGAAAAGCCGCTGTAGACGCTGTAGGCCAGGCCGCGCTTCTCGCGCACTTCCTCGGTCAGGCGCGAGACGAAGCCGCCGCCGCCGAGCACGTAGTTGCCGAGAGTGAGCGCGAAATGGTCGGGGTCGGCGCGGCGGTAGCCGGGCTGGCCGATCAGCACGTGGGCCTGCGCCGAGTCGAAGGGGAGGTGCTCGTTCTTCGCCGCCGCCAGCGGCTGCACCTCGGGCACCGGCGGCAGCTCGGCGCAGGCACCGCCGGCCGGCAGCCTCGACAACAGCGTGGTGGCGATGCCTTCCGCCTGGGCCCGCGTGACCGCGCCGACGATGCTGACCTTGGCACGACAGGGCAGGATCATGCGCTCGTAGTGCGCGCGCATCGCCGCCACGTCGATCTGCGCCAGGGTCGCCTCGGTGGTTTCGAGGCCGTAGGGGTGGGCGCCGTAGACGGCCTGCGAGAAGCTGCGCTCGACGCGGGTCGCTGGCTTGGTGTTGGCTTCCCGGATCGAGGCATTGATGCGTTCGCGTTCGCGCTTCCACACCTCATCCGGAAAGGCCGGCTCTCCGATCTCTCGCGCCGCCAGCCGCACCGCCTTGTCGAGCAGCGCTGGGTCGGAGAGCGTGCGCAGGGTGAAGCTGGTGCGGTCCGAGCCGGCACTGGCATCGAAGTTCGCGCCGAGGTCGGCCCAGGCCTCGCCGAGCGCATTCTGGTCGAGCGCGGGTTCGCCTCCCTGGGCGCGGATGCCCTTCTCGACCATGCCAGCGGCCACCGAGGCCAGGCCGGCCTGGGCCGGCGGATCGCGCCGCCCGCCGGCATCGAAGTCGATCTGGACATCGACGATCGGCAGGGCCTGGGTGGCGGCCAGGTAGACCTTGGCGCCGTTCGGCAGGCTCCAGTGCTGGATCGGAATGGCGGCCTGGGCGGCCACGCCGAGCGAAAGCGCGGCGCCGGCCAAGGCAGCGCGCAGGGTGAGTAGTCGTGAATCGAACATCGGGTCAAAGCCTTGTTTCAACGCAGATCGCCCGCGGGCGCCGCGAAGCCGCGCGGGCGGCGGTTGGTTTCCGGCGGCAGCGGCCGCAGCGTCGCCGCCGTCATCTGGTCGTCGCCGAAGTACTTGGCGGCCACCGCCTGCACCTGCTCGGCCGTCACCGCCTGCAGCTTGGCGATGATCCGCGGGCTGGCGTCCAGCGGCAGGCCCTGCACCCAGTTGCTGCCGAGTTCGCGCGCCTGCGCCATCACCGAGTCGAGCTTGTAGGTCTCGCTGGCCACCCACTGCGTCTTGACGCGGGCCAGCTCGGCCGCGCCGACGCCATCGCGCGCCACCTTGGCGACCTCGGCCCGCAGCGCGGCCTCCACCGCTTCGGGCGTCTTGCCCGCCGCCGGCACGCCGTCGAGCACGAAGATCTGCGGCCCGCGGCCGACGAAGCCCGAATAGGCGCCGGCCGAATCGGCCACGCGGTCGGGCCCCTGCGTCAGCGCGCGATCGAGCCTCGCGCCCGGATAGCCGTCGAGCAGGGCCGACAGCACCACCAGCGCGTAGGAGTCGGCATCGGCGCTGTTGTCGAACTTGTCACCGGTCGCGATCTGGGGCGCGCGGAAGGCCAGCGAGACATAGGCCTGCTCGGCCGGCGCCTTGAATTCGACGCGGCGCACCCCGCGCTGCGCCGGCTCGGTGCGCGGCTTGCGTGCGGGCACCGCGCGCGCCGGGATCGAGCCGTAGTACTTCTCGGCCAGGGCCCGCACCTTCTCGACATCGACGTCGCCGGCCACCACGATCGCAGCGTTCGAGGGCACGTACCAGGCCTGGAAGAAGGCGCGGGCATCGGCCGGCGTCATCGACTCCAGGTCGCTCATCCAGCCCACCACCGGGCGGTGGTACGGCGACGCGGTGAAGATCGCGGCGTTCTGCTGCTCGCCGAGCAGCGAACGCGGCTGGTCGTCGGTGCGCATGCGGCGCTCTTCCTTGACGACCTCGATCTCGCGCTTGAACTCGTCGTCGGGCCACTGGTTGTTGGCGAAGCGGTCGGACTCCAGCTTCATGACCTGCTCCAGCTGCCCGACCGGGATCTGCTGGTAATAACCGGTGTAGTCGCGGGTCGTGAAGGCGTTTTCGCGCCCTCCGAGCGCGGCCACGCGGCGCGAGAATTCGCCCGGCTTGAGGTTCTTGCTGCCCTTGAACATCATGTGCTCCAGCACGTGGGCGACGCCAGAGGTGCCATCGACCTCGTCCATCGAACCGACCCGGACCCAGAGCATCTGGACCGCCGTCGGAGCCCGCCGGTCGGGCTTGACGATCAGGGTCATGCCGTTGGCGAGCGTGAATTGCTGGGCCGGAACCGCTGCGGTGGCGGCGGCCGGGGGAGCGGAGGCGGACGGGGCGTTCTGGGCCAGGGCGGGCAGGCTCGACAGCGCGATCAGCACCGAAGCCAGCACCGCACCCGACGCAGCGCGGCGTGGCAAGGGGTGTTTCATAGAATGGCTCGGATTGTAAAAAGCGCCCAATGTTCAGTTTCTTCAAGAAAAAACCTGCGGCCGAGAGCCCGGCGCCTGCCCCCGAGCCCGCGGCTGCGCCAGCCCAAGCACCGGCTGCCGCGCCGAAATCGGTCTTTTCGCCCTCGCGCTGGTTCGGCGACAAGTCCGCGCCAGCCGAGCCGGCGTCGGTGCCGGAGCCGGCACCCGTGGCTGCGCCGGAGCTGGCGCCAGCCTTGGCACCCGCACCGGTCGCACCGGTCGCACCGGTCACACCGGTCACACCGGTCGCAGCGCCGCCCGTGTCCGCGCCCGTCCTGGCGCCGGCCCCGGCCCCTGCACCCGTACCGGCACCCGCGCCCCCGACGCCCGTGCCGCCGCCCCCCGTGGCGGCTCCGGCACCCGAGCGCAGCGGCTGGCTCGGCAAGCTCAAGAGCGGCCTGCGCAAGACCGGCAACTCGATCACCGCCGCCTTCGTCAACGCCCAGATCGACGACGCCCTCTACGAGGAACTCGAAGAGGCGCTGCTGATGGCCGACACCGGCGTCAAGGCCACCGAGCATCTGCTCGAAGACCTGCGCCGGCGCGTCAAGAGCCAGATGGCGACCGATTCGTCGCAGGTCAAGCTGCTGCTGGCCGACGCCATCACCGACCTGCTCCGGCCGCTGGAAAAATCGCTGGTGATCGGCGAGCACACGCCGACCGTGATCATGGTCGCCGGCGTCAACGGCGCCGGCAAGACGACCTCGATCGGCAAGCTCACCAAGCACCTGGCCAACGAAGGAGCGTCGGTGCTGCTGGCCGCAGCCGACACCTTCCGCGCCGCGGCGCGCGAGCAATTGCTGGTCTGGGCCGACCGCAACACGGTCGAGATCGTGAGCCAGGAGGGCGGCGATCCGGCCGCCGTGAGCTTCGACGCGGTCAACGCCGGCAAGGCGCGCGGCAAGGACGTGGTGCTGGTCGACACCGCCGGCCGCCTGCCGACCCAGATCCACCTGATGGACGAGCTCAAGAAGATCAAGCGGGTGGTCAACCGCGCCGATCCGACGGCACCGCACGAGGTGCTGCTGGTGATCGACGGCAACACCGGCCAGAACGCGCTGGCGCAGGTCAGGTCCTTCGACGAGGCGCTGGGCCTGACCGGACTGGTCGTGACCAAGCTCGACGGCACGGCCAAGGGCGGCGTGCTGTGCGCGATCGCTCGCGAGCGGCCGATTCCGGTCTACTTCATCGGCGTCGGCGAAAAGCTCGAAGACCTGGAGACCTTCAACGCCAGGGAGTTCGCGCAGGCACTGCTCGGGTAGGTTCTTGTACTGCCGATTTCCGCCGCCATCTTCGTCGTGGGCCGTTCGAGCGCCTGGACATGCGCTGATAGGGCTCCCGGACTACAAGTCCGGCTATCGACCCCATAGAAAATAAGGGGGAACCCTTAGCTTAGCACTCCCTCTAACCGAGTGCTAATATGGCTATGAAAGAAGGAGTTTCCCCAATGACAACACTGTCTGGAGCCTCTGCCAACCAGCTTGCCGTCGCCAATCCGTGGTCGATGGTGCCCCCGCTGGGTAACTTGGACGCCTACATCTCGGCAGCCAACCGCCTGCCGCTGCTCACGCTCGAGGAAGAGCAGGGTTTCGCGCGCAAACTGCGCGACAACAACGACCTCGAAGCCGCCGGTGCGCTCATCTTGTCGCATCTGCGCCTTGTTGTATCCATTTCGCGTCAATATCTGGGTTATGGCCTGCCCCACGGCGACCTGATCCAGGAAGGCAACGTCGGCCTCATGAAGGCCGTGAAGCGCTTCGACCCCGATCAGGGCGTGCGGCTGGTGAGCTACGCCATGCACTGGATCAAGGCCGAGATCCACGAGTACATCCTGAAGAACTGGCGCATGGTCAAGGTCGCGACGACCAAGGCCCAGCGCAAGCTGTTCTTCAACCTGCGCTCCATGAAGCAGGGTTTCAAGGCCGACTCGGCCGCGGCCGACGGAGGCACGCATCGCGACACGCTGAGCCCCGACGAGGTCTCGCAGATGGCCACCCGGCTCAACGTGAAGCCCGAGGAAGTGCTCGAGATGGAAACCCGGCTCTCGGGCGGCGACGTGCTGCTCGATCCGAGCCCGTCCGACGACGGCGACGAAGGCTTCGGCCCGATCGCCTACCTGGCCGACGCGTCGCAGGAGCCGACCGCGCAGATCGAATCGCGGCAGCGCGACCGGCTGTCGACCGACGGCATCTCGACCGCGCTCGAAGCGCTGGACGACCGCAGCCGCCGCATCGTCGAGGAGCGCTGGCTCAAGGTCAACGACGACGGCTCGGGCGGCATGACGCTGCACGACCTGGCCGCGGTCTACGGTGTCAGCGCCGAGCGCATCCGCCAGATCGAGGTGGCCGCAATGAAGAAGATGAAGAAGGCCTTGGCCGAGTACGCCTGAGCCCCCTTGCTTCGATGACCAGCCCGGCCCTCGCGCCGGGCTTTTTCTTTTCAGCCGGCTTCCGGCATCCGCTTCGCCAGTGTTCTGGAGGCCCGCCGTGCGATGTAGCGGGTTTCGGCCGCATCGCTCTCGGCCAGCCAGCGCGTGCAGGTGGCTTCGACCCAGTCGGGCTGCGTCCGGCTGGCGTCGTTGAGCCAGTTGGCGACCGAGTTCTGGACATAGCGGCTGCTGTCGGCCTTGAGCGGCTCGAGCAGCGGCAGCGCCAGCCAGGGCTCGGCCTTGAGGCGGTCGATCTGGGCGCACCAGACGCCGCGAGGACGCGTCAGTTCGCTCGCGAAGCGGCGGATGTTCGGATCCGGATCGGCGGCCCACGGCCGCAGCAGTTCGAGCGCCTGCTCGAGCGAGCGGATGGTGGCGTCGCGCACGCCCATCCAGGCCATTTCGCGCACGCCGAAGTGCGGGTCGGCGGCAAAGCGGCGGGCGGCGTCGAGCTGCCCGGGCAGCGCCAGTCCCGACATCGGGATCCATTGCGTCGCCCAGCAGCGCGCCACGTCGCTCGGATGGGTGGCGAGCCGGTGCGCCACCGCGTCGCGCTCGGGATGCACAGCCGTCAGGTCATAGAGCGCCCGCGCGACGTGGCCATGGCGCTGCATCGGCTTGAAGGCCGACAGCATCGCGAAGGTATCGGCCAACCGTTCGCTGGCCGGGTCGAGTCCGATCTGCGCCGCCACGCTGCGCCCCAGGCGGGGCAGTTCGAGCGCCATGAACTCGTTGAGGTTGACGGTCTCGAGCAGGCCGTCGTTGAGCGCGTCCAGCACTTCCGGCGGGATCAGCGCGATGCGAAAGGCGCCCTTGCGCTGCCTCAGGTGATCGACCGAAGCCACGGCGCTCAGGACTTGAGCAGCGCCTTGAGATCCGCCACCATCGGCGCCACCCCGGCGCCGTAGCGCGCGTACAGCCGCAGCCGGCCCTGCGGGTCGTAGACGAAGCTGGCCGCCGAGTGGTCCATCGAATAGCTGGTCGGCGTCTTGCCCTCGACCTTCTTGAAGTAGACCTTGAAGTCCTTGGCCAACGCCGCGAGCTGGTCCGCCGTCGGGATCAAGGCGACGAAGGAGGGGTCGAAGGCGCCCATGTAGGCCTTCATGACCTCCGGCGTGTCCCGGGCCGGATCGACCGTGACGAACACCACCTGCAGCTTGTCGCCGTCAGCGCCCAGCTGCTGCTTGACCTGCGCCATCTCGGTCATGGTGGTCGGGCAGACGTCGGGGCACTGGGCGAAGCCGAAGAACAGCACCACCGCCTTGCCCTTGAAGTCGGCCAGCGTGCGCAGCTTGCCATCGGCATCGGTCAGCGAAAAATCGCGGGCGTAGTCGGCACCCGTGATGTCGACCGCATGAAAGCTGGGCTTGGCTTCGGTGCAGCCCGCGAGCGGGAGGCCGACCATTGCCGCCACGCCGGCCAGGGCCAGGGTTCCGAGCAGTTGCCGCTTGTTCATGATTTCCTTCATTGGAGGTAGTGGTCGACCAGCAGCGCCGCGAACAGCACGCTCAGGTGGATCAGCGAGAAACGGAAGGTCTTGCGCGCCAGCGCGTCGGAGTAGTTGCGCCACAGCGCGAAGGCGTAGCCCGTGAAGCCGATGCTGACGCCGATCGCGACCGCCAGGTAGAGCCAGCCGCTCATGCCGTAGATGAAGGGCATCAGGCAGGCAGCGAAGAGGATGAAGGTGTAGAGCAGCACCTGCAGCCGCGTGAACTCGTTGCCGTGCGTCACCGGCAGCATCGGCAGGCCGGCCTTGCGGTAGTCCTCGACCCGGTACAGGGCCAGGGCCCAGAAGTGCGGCGGGGTCCACAGGAAGATGATCAGGAACAGGATCAGCGCCTCGGGACCGACATCGCCGGTCATCGCCGACCAGCCCAGCACCGGCGGCATCGCGCCCGAAGCGCCGCCGATCACGATGTTCTGCGGCGTCAGCGGCTTCAGGATCACGGTGTAGATCACCGCGTAGCCGACGAAGGTAGCGAAGGTGAGCCACATGGTCAGCGGATTCACCGTGAACCACAGCAGCGCCGAGCCGGCCACGCACAGCACCGCCGAGAAGATCAGCGCCTGCCTGTCGCTGAGCTGGCCGCGCGCGGTCGGCCGCCACGCGGTGCGCTTCATCTTGGCGTCGATGCCCTTCTCGACCAGGCAGTTGAAGGCGGCGGCGGCGCCGGCCACCAGCCAGATGCCGAGGCAGGCGAGCGCGCCCCGCTGCAGGTCGGCCAGCGTCGGCACGCCAGGCACCGCGAGCACCATGCCGATCAGGGCGCAGAAGACGATTAGCTGCACCACCCGCGGCTTGGTCAGGGCATAGAACTGGCGCAGCACGCTGGCGGTGGTGGGAGCGGGAACTGAAACGGGGGCGCTCATCCGGCCACCTCCATGTTGGGTACGCGTTGGCCGGCGGCGCTGCGCGCGCCTTCGCGACGGCTTTCGCAGAGGGTCCAGGTCAGCACCACGGCCAGGGCCGCGGCGCCGCCGGTGTGAAGCAGTGCCGCCGCCAGCGGCCAGCCGAGCAGCACGTTGCCGAGGCCGCTGGCGAGTTGCAGCAGCGCCAGGCCGGCCAGCCAGCGCGCCTGCGGGCGCAGCGGCGCGAGGCGGTGCAACCGCCAGGCCAGCAGGCCGATGGCGGCGAAGACCAGATAGGCCATCAGGCGGTGCGCATAGTGGATGGCGGTGAGGGCGGCGAAATCGATCGGGGCGCCGGCGGCGGTCTCGCCCAGATGGCGCCAGATCTCGAAACCCTGGGCGAAGTCCATCGGCGGCCACCAGCTGTCCTGGCAGGTCGGGAACTGGGTGCAGGCCAGCACCGCGTAGTTGGTGCTGACCCAGCCGCCCAGCGCGATCTGCAGCGCCAGCAGCGCCGTGGTGGCGACCAGCAGGGTGCGCAGCGCGGCCGGCAGGACGGTCGGCAGGCGCTGCATCGCCGCCTGCTGGTAGCGCACGGCCTGGATGCACAGCAGCGCCAGCAGGACGATGGCGCCCATCAGGTGCAGCGTGACGATGGCCGGGAACAGCTTCCAGGTCACGGTCATCGCGCCGAAGGCGCCTTGCAGGCAGACCCAGGCCAGCGTCGCCGCGGGCCACCAGGCGCTCAGCGCCCGCTCGCCGCGATGGTCGGCCCGGCGCTGGCGGCGGCGCGCGACCCAGGTCGCGACCGCCAGCACCAGGATCAGGAAGCCGACGCCGGTGGCGAGGTAGCGGTGGACCATCTCGACCCAGGCCTTGCTGTGCGTCACCGGTCCGGTGGGTTGCGCGGCCTGCGCCATCGCGATGTCGTGGCGGGCGCCGACCGGGCTGGCGTTGCCGTAGCAGCCGGGCCAGTCGGGGCAGCCCAGGCCCGAATCGCTCAGCCGGGTGAAGGCACCGAACAGGGTCAGGTCGAAGGTCAGGAACAGGGTGAGCACGGTCAGCGCATGCAGCCGGCGCGCGGTGGCGGCGCCGGCATTGCGGCGCCAGACCCAGACCAGCGGGCCGAGGGCCAGCAGCACGCCGACCGCCAGCAGCCAGGCGATCGGCGTGAGGTCGTAGAGCGAGCCCGTGTCCATGGCGAGATCAGCGGCCGGCCTCGTCCCAGGACGAGGAAGCGCGCAGCAGTCGCTCGAGGTCGCGCTTGCCGCGGCTGGCGCCGGCGGCGTCCATGAGGGCCGGGAAACGCATCATGAGATTGCCCAGCGGATCGACCACGAAGAGGTGCTCCGCCGGCGCATGGCCAGTGGCAGCGGGCAGCCACCGGGCGATCTCGGCGGCCGGGACGCGCAGCACGGTCGCCCCCCGCAGGCCATTGGCCAGGCGGTCGGGCAGCGGCTGGTCGTCGCTGACCAGCCAGACGCGGTCGAGCCGGTCCTTTTCGCGCCCCAGGCTCTCGCGCAGCTGGCGCTGCAGGTAGAGCTGCTGCTCGCACAGGGTGTCGCAAGCCGCGTCGGCCACGGACACCAGCAGCCACTGGCCCTTGAGCGACGGCAGGCGCAGCGTCTTGCCGTCCGGCAGCGAGGCCTCGACGTTGGGCAGCGGGCGCTGGGGATCGATCAGTTGGCCGTAGACGCTGCGGCCCTCGGGGCGCACCACGTAGTAGGTGAAGTACGAGGCGATCACGGGCGCGGCGCAGCACAGCAACACGAAGACCATCTTCCAGCGGCCCTGGACCGTGCGCCGGCCCTCGGCGCCCGCCATCGCCTGGCGCGGGGACGGCATCGAGTGCACGGTCAGGCCGAGCGGCTCGTCAGCCGCGACGGGCAAGGCGTGCGCGGCGGAAGGGGGCGATGAGTTGGAACCAGACATAGAGGAGTACCACGAGAGCCGACAGGCCGAACCACTGGAATGCATAGCCGTAGTGCTTTTCGACACCCAGCGCGGGAGCCGGCCACTCGCGCTGCAGGCCCTCGGAAGCCGGCCCGGTCTGCTGCAGGGAGACGTCGATCCGCAAGGGCAGACCGGTTTCGGCGCGGAAGGCTTCGAGACCGAGATTCTGCCGGATGCGCGAAGACCCCACGGCATCTGGCGTGGCGGCGGCGGTCGGTGCTGCGCCGGTCGGTGCGGCGGCGGTCGCAGCGGGAGTGGCCGACGCGGCGGCGGCCGACGCAGCCGGAGCCGCGGGTTCGGCCTTGCCCAGTTCGAGCAGATGGGCCGGCGGCGGGGCGATCCGCGCCGTGACCTCCACGAGCCCGCTCGGGGTCTCGATGGCCTCGAGCTTGGTGCGATCCGTGAAGTTGCGCTGGATCCAGCCGCGCTGGATCAGCACGGTCTGCTCGGTGCCTTCGAGGGCGAAGGGCGTCAGCACGTAGAAGCCGGGCACGCCATGCATCTGCCGGTTGTCCAGGTAGACCGTGTGCGGCGCCAGCCACAGACCGTGCAGCCGGACCGGCCGGTGCATGGCGGTGGCGGCATCCCCGAGCGCCAGGAAGGCCTCCTGGTCGAGTGGCGGCAGGCTCTTGCGGGCGTCGATTTCGGCCTGCAGCGCTTCTTTCTGCGCCGCGCGCGACAACTGCCAGCGACCCAGTGAGACCGTGGCCGCGAGCGTGAGCAGGGCGACCGCCGTGACGAGCCAGAAGCGGCCGGCGCGGCGGTGGGGACGGGTCGCCTCGGAGGGGTCGGCGCTCAAGGCAGGAGGTGGCTCTGGCGGCCGATAATGGGGGTCATGAAATACCTTGTCGCCCTCGCCTTCCTGGGCATCCTGGCGAGTCTCGCTGTGGCGCTGTTCTTCATGCTGAAGGATGGGCGCGACGGCCGCGCCAAGAGCGGCGGCATGGTTCGCGCGCTCACGGTTCGGATCGGGCTTTCGGTGATTTTGTTCCTCTGCGTCCTCGTGGCGTGGAAGCTCGGCTACATCCAGCCGGGAGGGCTCCCGGTCGGCAAGTAGATGGTGCTCGTTCCACGAGAACCATGAAAAAAGCGCCTTGCGGCGCTTTTTTGTTGTGCCGTCGCCGATCTTCAAAGCCAATAGACCAGGAAGTACAGGCCGAGCCACACGACGTCGACGAAGTGCCAGTACCAGGCCGCGCCCTCGAAGCCGAAATGACGCTCGGGCGTGAAATGGCCCCGGCGCAGACGCAGCGTGATGAAGAACAGCATCAGCATGCCGATGAACACGTGCAGGCCGTGGAAGCCGGTCAGCATGAAGAAGGTCGAGCCGTAGGCGCCCGAGCTCAGCTTGAGGTTCAGCTCGGTGTACAGGTGGTGGTATTCGTAGCCCTGGACGCACAGGAAGATGAAGCCGAGCAGCACGGTCAGCCACATGAAGCGCACGCTCTGCTGGCGATGGCCGGCGCGCAGCGCGTGGTGGGCGATCGTCAGCGTGACGCCCGAGCTCAGCAGCAGCGCGGTGTTGATGGTCGGCAGCCAGAACGGGCCGACGGTCTGGAAGGGCTCGACGATGCCGGCCGGCGAACCGGTCGCGCCGATGGCCGCGGTCGGCCAGACGGCCTTGAAGTCGGGCCACAGCAGCGCGTTGTCGAGGCTGCCGAGCGAGGGCAGCGCATGGGTGCGGGCCCACCACAGCGCGGTGAAGAAGGCGCCGAAGAACATCACTTCGGAGAAGATGAACCAGCTCATGCTCCAGCGGAACGAGAGGTCGACCTTGTGGCCGTAGAGCCCGCCTTCGCTTTCGCGGATCGAGGCGCTGAACCAGACGTAGAGCGTCCCGAGCCAGACGATCATGCCGGCCAGCAGCGACCAGGCGCCCCACTGGTGGCCATTGATCCACTGGGCCGCACCCAGGATCACGAAGAGCAGGCCGATCGCGGCCATGACCGGGTAGGCCGATGGCCCGGGCACGAAGTAGTAAGGCGTGCTGCCGTGGGTGGTTGAGCTCATATCAGGTCCTGGCTTTCTTCTCTGGCTTGATTTTCTGTGGGATTCACTTCTTCAGGCGGCGGCCACCCAGCGCACCAGCAGGATCAGCGCGGCGACGAACAGCGCCACCGCCACGAAGGCGACCGCGATGATGTGCAGCGGATTCAGTTTCGCGAGGTCGTCCCGGTAGCCGCTGTTCCTGCGGACACCGAAGAACGACCAGCAGACGGCCCTCACCGTCTGCCGCAGCGAGCCCTTGCGAGCGAGTGGCGACGTGCTCACGAGCGCGGCTCCGTCGCCGGCACGGCGAGCGCATCGTTGGTCGCCACCGGCGCCGCCGGCGTCTTGCCGCCAACCTCGAAGAAGGTGTACGACAGCGTGATCGTCTTCACGTCCTTGGATATCTTGGGGTCGATGACGAAGGCGACCGGCCACTGCTTCTTCTCGCCGGCGTCGAGCGTGTACTGGTTGAAGCAGAAGCACTCGAGCTTGTTGAAGTAGGGCGCCGCCTGCTGCGGCGCGTAGCTCGGGATCGCCTGCGCCGCCATGCGGCGGTTCTGGACGTTCTGGAACTCGTACATCACGGTGTTGAGCTGCCCCGGATGGACTTCCATCGAACGCTGCGCGGGCTTGAAGTCCCAGAGCCCGCGCACGTTGGCGTCGAACTCGACCGTGATGGTGCGGCTGGTATCGACCTGCGTGTTGTCGGGCACGCGGACCTTGTCGCCGCCGCTGGCGCCGCCCGGCACCTGCAGTTCCGACAGGGCCAGGATGTTGATGCCGGTCATCTCGCAGATGGCGCGGTACATCGGCACCAGCGCATAGCCGAAGGCGAACATGCCCGCCGCCACGACGGCCAGCTTGCCGACCATGCGGACGTTCTCGCGGCGGATGCGTTGACCGATGCCCATGTGATGCAGTCGTCGGGCCTAGCGGCCGAACCAGACCATGCGGACGATGAAGCCGATGAAGAACAGCACCGCGATCGAGGCCAGCGTGAGCCCCATGCGGCGGTTGTTTCTCTTTTGCTCGGGAGTCATCGCTTGGCCGCGCTTCAGCCGATCACCTTGGTCGCGGTGGGGTCCAGCCGCGGCGGGGTCTCGAAGGTGTGGAAAGGCGCCGGCGAGGGGACTTCCCACTCGAGGCCTTCAGCGGCTTCCCAGGGCTTCTGGGGGGCCTTCTCGCCCTTGCCGAGCATGGTGGGCAGCACGATGAAGAGGAAGAAATACACCTGTGCCAGGCCGAAGGCGAAGGCGCCGACCGAGGCGATCGCGTTGAAGTCGGCGAACTGCATCGGGTAGTCGGCATAGCGGCGCGGCATGCCGGCCAGGCCCAGGAAGTGCATCGGGAAGAAGGTGATGTTGAACGAGATGAGCGACCACCAGAAGTGGACCTTGCCGCGGGTCTCGTTGTACATCACGCCGGTCCACTTCGGCACCCAGTAGTAGAAGCCGGCGAACATGGCATAGAGCGAGCCGGCCACCAGCACGTAGTGGAAGTGGGCCACCACGTAGTAGGTGTCCTGCAGCTGCGTGTCGATCGGCGCGACCGCCAGGATCAGGCCGGTGAAGCCGCCCATCGTGAACACGAAGATGAAGCCGACCGCGAACAGCATCGGCGTCTCGAAGGTCATCGAGCCCTGCCACATGGTGGCGATCCAGTTGAAGATCTTCACGGCCGTGGGCACCGCGATCAGCATGGTCGCGTACATGAAGAACAGCTGGCCGGTGAGCGGCATGCCGGTCGTGAACATGTGGTGCGCCCAGACGATGAACGACAGGATCGCGATCGACGAGGTGGCGTACACCATCGAGGCGTAGCCGAAGAGCTTCTTGCGCGAGAAGGCCGGCACGATCTGGCTGACGATGCCGAAGGCCGGCAAGATCATGATGTAGACCTCGGGGTGGCCGAAGAACCAGAAGATGTGCTGGTACATCACCGGGTCGCCGCCGCCGGCGGGGTTGAAGAAGCTGGTGCCGAAGTGGCGGTCGGTCAGCGTCATCGTGATGGCGCCGGCGAGCACCGGCATCACGGCGATCAGCAGGTAGGCGGTGATCAGCCAGGTCCAGCAGAACATCGGCATCTTCATCAAGGTCATGCCGGGGGCGCGCATGTTGAGGATGGTGACGATGATGTTGATCGAGCCCATGATCGACGAGGCGCCCATGATGTGCATCGCGAAGATGCCGGCGTCCATCGAGGGGCCCATCTGCAAGGTGAGCGGCGCGTAGAGCGTCCAGCCCGCGGCGGGCGCGCCGCCGGGCATGAAGAACGAGCCCACCAGCATCAGCGCGGCCGGGATCAGCAGCCAGAAGCTGAAGTTGTTCATGCGCGCGAAGGCCATGTCGGATGCGCCGATCTGCAGCGGGATCATCCAGTTCGCGAAGCCGACGAAGGCCGGCATGATGGCGCCGAACACCATGATCAGGCCGTGCATGGTGGTGAACTGGTTGAACAGTTCGGGGTTGACCACCTGCAGGCCGGGCTGGAACAGCTCGGCGCGGATCAGCAGCGCAAGCACGCCGCCGACCATCAGCATCGTGAACGAGAACAGCAGGTACAGCGTGCCGATGTCCTTGTGGTTGGTCGCGAACACCCAGCGGCGCCAGCCGGCCGGCGCGCCATGGTGATCGTCGTGGGCATGGTCGTCATGACCGGGTGCATGGCCGTGGGGGTCGAGGACTGCGCTCATCTTGGTATTCCTTGCAAACTCGTTCGTCGTGGGCGCGGCTTACTGCTTGGCGCGCTCGGCCTGCACTTCGGCCGGCTGCACGAGCTGACCCGTCTTGTTCGACCAGGCGTTCTTGGTGAAGCTCACGACCGCGGCGATGTCGGTGTCGCTGAGTTGCTTCCAGGACGGCATGGCGCCGTTGTTCTGCCCGTGGAGCACCACGTGGAGTTCTTTCTGGCGGTCGGCGTCGAGCACGGTCGGCGAACCGTCGAGCGCCTTGATCGGACCGGCGCCGCGGCCGTTGGCCTGGTGGCAGGCCGCGCAGTTGGCAGCGTAGACCTTCTCGCCGCGGGCCAGCAGGTCGGGCAGGGTCCAGACCTTGGTCGGGTCATCCTGCTTAGCGGCGGCTTCCTTGCGCTTGGCATCGACCCAGGCGGTGTAGTCGGCGGCAGCCAGCACCTTCACATGGATCGGCATGTAGGCGTGCTCCTTGCCGCAGAGCTCCTGGCACTGGCCGTAGTAGTCGCCGACCTTCTCGGCCCGGAACCAGGTGTCGCGCACGAAGCCGGGGATCGCGTCCTGCTTGACGCCGAGCTGCGGCACCGCGAAGGCGTGGATCACGTCGTTGGCGGTGGTGATGATGCGGACCTTGGCGTTGACCGGCACCACCAGCGGGTTGTCGACCTTCAGCAGGTAGTCGTCGGGCATCTCGCCGCGGGCGCCGGCATTGGACATGGCGCGCTGCGAGCTGTCGAGCGTCGAGATGAACGACAGCCCCTCGCCTTCGCCCTTGAGGTAGTCGTAGCCCCACTTCCACTGGTAGCCGGTGGTCTTGATCGTTAGGTCGGAATTGGTGGTGTCCTTCTGGGCCACCAGCACCCGGGTCGCCGGCAGCGCCATCAGGATCACGATGAGGAAGGGCACGATGGTCCAGATCACCTCGACCACCACCGATTCATGGAAGTTCGCCGGCTTCGCGCCGACCGACTTGCGGTGCTTCCAGATCGAATAGAACATGACCGCGAACACCGCCACGAAGATGACCGTGCAGAGCACCATCATCACCGTGTGAAGAAAATGCTGCTCCTGGGAGATCTTGGTGACACCGAACGGCAGATTCAATTGACGCACCGACGGGCCGCCGGGCAGGTCGTTGACTGCGTGCGCCGCGCCGCTGAACGCCGCGCCGGCCGCCAGCAGCAGATTCGCCGGCCAGATCTTGTTCCGCCAATTGCTCTTCATCGTGTTCACTTCTTCGTTTCCTGTTAACCCCACCGGTCCCCACGGTGCGACATCGCGCTCGCCCCCTCAGGCGCCGCGCAATGCCATGCGAATCTCGCGCGCCAGCGCCGCACGCAACTCCGGGCGCACATAGCGCCCCACCCTGACCGAACGACCCTGACCCGAGACCTCGATCAGCGAGCGATCGCTGTCCTGGGGCTCGACCCGCACCTGGTGCGGCAAGAATTCCGTGCGCTCGTAATGCCCACCGTTCTCGAGCTCGACCACCAACCTGCCGCCCTGCAAGGCGATCTTCTCGCCATCGGTCGCGTGCCGCGCGTAGAGCACGAACGCGAAGCCGACCGCGGCGAGTTCGAGCCACGCAAACGGCAGCACGAGCCGCGCGCCGTTGAGCCAGAAGACCGTCCCGATGCCGAGCGACACCACGCACAGCGACGCGTACAGCCAGCCGAGCTGGCTCGGCGTGACCGAGCAGTTGCGCTTCAGGAACCAGTGGATGTTCTGGCCGGAAACAGTGGCAAAACGAAACACGGAATTCGACACGGGCGAGTTCAGCAAATCGGTGCGTCGACACGCTGTCAAACTTCGGTCGGACAGGCCTCGATCACGGGACAATACCCGGGAGTTCACGCAGCGCCGGATTGTAGCGGGTCGGCCAGGGCGGACTCAGTTGCCTACACGACCTCGCTGCAGCATGGAACGCATTTCCCGCAAGGAAACCGCACTTTCCGATGCCAGCGCCACGCGCGGGGCGGGCTTGAAGGCATGCCCGTAGATGATCTCGAAGGTCAGGGCGATGCGCCCGCCGCCCTCCTCGGCCGGTGCGAGTTCGGGCAAGGCGGCGGCCAGTGCCTGCCGCCAGGCCTTGCCGCGCAGGGCCGGGAAGCGGCCCGGATGGAGGTTGCGCCCGAGCAGCCGCAGTTCGGCCAGGGCGGCGTCGGCGCTGGCCCAGGTCAGCACGATGCGCTCCATGTCCATCACCGGTTCGGCGAAGCCGGCACCGACCAGCATGTCGCCCCAGTCGTGCATGTCGGTGAATTCGTGGCTGGCGGGCGGCCAGCCGAGGCGCCGGTGCAGGCCGCGCAGCTCCTGCAGCGTATCGGGCCCGAAGCAGGAGAACATCAGGAAACCGTCGGTCGCGACCAGCCGGTGCCAGCGCGCGATCAGCGCCTGCGGGTCGGCCGCCATGTGCAGCGCCATGTTGGCCCACAGCAGGTCGACGCCGTCCTCGGGCGGCGGATCGAAGCTGGGGCGGGCCCCCTGCCAGCGGCGGGCGGTCCACCAGGGCGCCGCCAGGGAACGGGCGGTGACCGCAGCCAACGCCGGCTCCGGCTCGATCACGAAGGGGGCGGCGTCGCGGTACCGGCGCGCCACCAGCGCGTGCGCCTCGAGCCCGCCGCGCACGGGCGACCAGTCGGCCCAATGGCGCGGCCGGGCCTTGATCCACTGCAGCCGGTCTTCCATGCGGCGGCCGATTTCCTCGTGCAGCCAGGGGGATTCGGAAGCCGGCGCGAGCCGGCTCCAGCGCGCGGCCGCCGTGGCATCGATGGTCGGCGGGCGCTGTGCGGGGTCGGTGGGCATGGGCCGCTGAGTATATTGAGGGATGCTCAAGCGCTGGGCCGTACGGCCTTTCCCGTCGCTGCTCGCCCGCCTGCCCAGCCAGTGCGCGGTCTGCCGCGCCTGGCCCTCGGAACCGGTGTGCGACGCCTGCGTCGCGCGCTTCGCGCCGCCGGTCCCGCGATGCACGACCTGTGCGCTGCCCCTGGCGCCCGGTTCGACGCAGTGCGGCGACTGCCTGCGGAACCCGCCGCCGCTGGATGCCTGCCTGGCGGCCTGCGCCTATGTCTGGCCGTGGCCGCAGTGCATCGCGGAGTTCAAGTTTCGCGGCGACCCCGGTCGCGCCGCGCCGCTGGCCACGCTGCTGCGCAGCGCTCCCTGGGTCGAGCCGGCGCTCGAGGCGGCGGACTTCGTGCTGCCGATGCCGCTGGCGCCGGCGCGCCTGCGCGAGCGCGGCTTCAACCAGGCGCACGAACTGGCGCGGCGACTGGACCCGGCCAGATGCGACCCCGGACTGCTGCTGCGCAGCCGCGAAACGGCGCCGCAAAGCGGACTGGATCGCGGGGAGCGTCTGCGCGGCCTGCGCGGCGCCTTCGCCCTGGACCCGCTGCGCGCCGAGCAGTTGCGGGGCCGGCGCCTGGTGCTGGTCGACGACGTCATGACCACCGGGGCCTCGCTCCATGCCGCCGGGCAGGTGCTGCGCGCAGGGGGCGCGGCGCACATCACGGCGATCGTGCTGGCCCGGACCGACCGGCCAGGATGAGGCGCACCCCCGACGGCGCCTGCTGCGCGCGACCGACAATCGCCACATGTTCCATATCGTTCTGGTCGAACCCGAGATTCCGCCGAATACCGGCAACGTGATCCGGCTGGCCGCCAACACCGGCTGCACCCTGCACCTGGTCGAGCCGCTTGGCTTTTCGATGGATGACCGCCTGCTGCGCCGCGCCGGACTCGACTACCACGAGTACGCGACCTTGCTGCGCCATTCCGATTGGCAGGCGCTGCTCGATAGCCAGAGGCCGCCGGCCGACCGGATGTTCGCGCTCACGACGCGCGGCACGCGACCGGTGCACGACGTCGCCTTCCGCCCCGGCGACTGGCTGGTGTTCGGATCGGAGACCCGCGGCTTGGCGCCCGAGCTGCGCGAGAGCTTCGCCCCGCCGCAGCGGCTGCGGCTGCCGATGCGCGGGGGCCAGCGCAGCCTCAACCTGTCGAACGCGGTCGCGGTGACCGTGTTCGAGGCCTGGCGGCAGAACGGCTTCGGCTGACAAGGCCGGCGAAGCCCGGCCTTCGTTGGTGAAACACCGCGGAACCGGCTCCGCCGGGCCGCTGGTGTTGCCCCCGGTAGGGGGTGGGCGGGCTACACGCAGTGAGCCCAACCTGGGGGCGAGCTACCTGTACCGCCGGACGACAGACTCGGCGACGCAGGCCGGCTTCGGCGAACCTTCCAGTTCGATGGTCGTTTCCCAGGTCATCTGCAGCCCGTCGTTGGCAATCGGCTCCGAGCTCAGCAGCTTCATGCGGCCGCGCACCCGGCCTCCGACCGGCACCGGCGACATGAAACGCACGCGATTCAGGCCGTAGTTCACGCCCATGCGCGACTCGACCACCTCGAAGGCCACTTCATAGAGCCGCGGCAGCAGCGACAGCGTCAGGAAGCCATGCGCGATCGGTCCGCCGAAAGGGCCGGACTTGGCGCGCTCGACATCGACGTGGATCCACTGGTGATCGCCGGTCGCCTCGGCGAACTGGTTGACCTGCTCTTGGGTGATGGTGATCCAGTCGCTGACCGCGACTTCCTGGCCGACGCACGCGGCGAGATCCTGAAGGGTCTGGAAGGTCTTTTTCATCGCCTCACTGTAGCTGTGCCCCGGCACCCCTCCTGTCCACGCCGGGACATCGCGGCTCGGGGTAAACACGGACTCAGGCGTCCAGCCAATCGGTGATCGGCTGCCACTGCTCCAGATCGCGCTGCACCCGCCCCGGCGCGATGTCGAACAGGGTGAGGCCGCGGGCGGCCAGCTGCACATAGTTCTGCGTGTCGCGCAGTTCCCCCAGCACCGGCACATCCAGCCCGGAGACGAACTCGCGCAGCCGGTCCGCGGCCAGCGTGCGGGCGTCGACGCGCATCCCGACCAGGGCGATCCTGGTCTTTCCGGCATGTCGGTTGGCGAGCAGCTTGTCGAGGAAATCGCGCGTCGCGTAGATGTCGAAGATGCTGGGCTGCAAGGGCACCAGCACCTTGTCGGCCAGCGCCAGCGCGTCCTTGAAGCGCGAGCCGTGCAGCCCGGCCGGCGTGTCGATGACCGCGTGCGTCGTGCCGCGCGGCGGGCGCACCACGCTGCCGTCCTCGGACGCCTCCCAGCTGAGGATCTTCCGCGCCTGCGGCGGCCTCAAGCCGAGCCAGAGCCGCGAGGACTGCTGGCGATCGATGTCGCCCAGCATCACGGGGTGCCCGCGGCTGGCGAGATAGCCCGCGATGTTCGTGGCGAGCGTGGATTTTCCGACTCCGCCCTTGGGATTGGCGACCAGGACCACCGGCATGTGAGGCTCCGACAGGCTGAACAAGGGCGTCATGGTAGCCGCCCGCGGAGTGCGCTAATGTTCGCGCCATGTCGACCACACCCAACAACAAAAGTTCGGCGCACATCTACGTGGTGGCCGCCCATCCGCACTGGCGCGAATCCCGCGTGAACCTCCGGCTGCTGAAAGCCGCTCAGGCCAGCCCCGGGGTCGACGTCAACGACCTCTACGACACCTACCCCGACTACGCGATCGACGTCAAGACCGAACAGGCCCGCCTGGCCCGCGCCGACCTGCTGGTGCTGCTGCATCCGATCCAGTGGTATTCGATGCCGGCGCTGCAGAAGCTCTGGCTCGACGAGGTGCTCGACTACGGCTGGGCCTACGGCACCGGCGGGCGGGCGCTGGAGGGCAAGGACTGCTGGCTGGTCGCCACCACCGGCGGGCCCGAAGGCAGCTACCACCCGCAGAGCTACAACCGCTACTTCTTCGACGCCTTCCTGCCGCCCTACGAGCAGACCGCGACGCTCTGCGGCATGCGCTTCCTGCCGCCGCTGCTGTTCCACGGCGCCCGCAGCGCCCCGGCGGCCGAGCTGGAGGCGCATGTCGAGGTCTTCAAGCAGCGGCTGCAGAGCTACCCGGACTGGCCGGAGCTCGAGGAACTGGACGCCTGCATCAGCTGCCCGGTGCCCGAGACCGACCGGCCGGCCGCCAGCCACGAGGAAGCCTGAGCATGGAACACGCACCAGGCTGGCTGGTCAACACGCTGATCTATCTGGGTGCCGCGGTGCTCGTGGTGCCGCTGTCCAAGGCGCTCGGGCTGGGCGCGATCATCGGCTACCTGGTGGCCGGCATCGCGATCGGGCCCTGGGGCCTGGGCCTGGTCACGAACGTCGAGGACATCCTGCACTTCGCCGAGTTCGGCGTCGTGCTGATGCTGTTCCTGGTCGGCCTCGAACTCGAGCCCAAGCGCCTGTGGAACCTGCGCCGGCCGATCTTCGGCTGGGGCTCGGCCCAGGTGCTGGGCTGCGCCGCGGTGCTGTTCCTGGTCGGCTGGGCCGCGGGCGCCGACTGGCGCGTGTCGCTGGTGGCGGCGCTCGGGCTGGCGCTGTCGTCGACAGCGATCGCGCTGCAGGTGTTCGCCGAGCGCAACCTGCTGCTGACGCCGAGCGGCCAGTCGGGCTTCTCGATCCTGCTGTTCCAGGACGTGGCGGCGATCCCGATCCTGGCGCTGCTGCCGCTGCTGGCGGTCGGCTCCGGCGCCGCGCCGGCCATGACCGGATGGGACCGCACGCTCGAAGGCCTGAAGATCGTCGCCGTGATCGCCGCCATCGTGGTCGGCGGCCGGCTCGCCCTGCGGCCGCTGCTCCGATGGATCGCGCGCAGCAACACGCCCGAGATCTTCACCGCCACCTCGCTGCTGCTGGTGGTCGCGATCGCTGCGCTGATGCAGTTCATCGGCCTGTCGATGGCGCTCGGCGCCTTCCTGGCCGGCGTGCTGCTGGCGGAAAGCGAATACCGGCGCGAACTCGAGACCGACATCGAGCCCTTCAAGGGCCTGCTGCTCGGCCTGTTCTTCATCGCGGTCGGCATGAGCATCGATTTCGGCGTGCTGCTCGAGCATCCCGCGCTGATGGCGCTGGTGGTGGTCGCCTTCCTGGCCGTCAAGTTCGTCGTCATCTACGCCCTGGCCAAGGCCATGCAGGTGCCCTACCAGCAGCGGCCGGTGTTCACGCTGCTGCTGGCGCAGGGCGGGGAGTTCGCCTTCGTGGTGTTCCAGGCCGCCGGGCCCAACGTGCTGCCGCCCGGCGTGGCGTCCTTCCTGATCGCCGCGGTGGCGCTGTCGATGCTGGTCTCGCCGCTGTTGCTGGTGGTGATCGACAAGTGGGTGCTGCCGCGCTACAGCGCGCACCAGCCGACCACGCTCGAGGAGATCTCCGAGCAGCAGGACGCCAAGGTGGTGATCTGCGGCTTCGGCCGCTACGGCCAGATCATCGGACGGATGCTGACCGCGCAGGGCGTGAGGATCACGGTGCTGGACCACGACCCCGACACCATCGAGGCGCTGCGCGAGTTCGGCATCCCGGTCTTCTACGGCGATGCGACGCGCCTCGACCTGCTGCGCACCGCGGGCGCCGGCACGGCCAAGGTGCTGGTGGTGGCGGTCGACGACATGGAGCAGTCGCTGCAGATCGTCGACCTGGCGCAAAAGCACTTCCCGCAGGCGAAGCTGGTGGTGCGGGCGCGCAATGTCAACCACCTCTACCAGCTGCTCGACCGCAAGGTGGAGTTCGTCGAGCGCGAGGTCTTCGAGTCGTCGCTGCGCAGCGCCCGCTCGGTGCTCGAGGCGATCGGCTGGCCGGCGCACGAGGCGCGCCAGGACGCGATGCGCTTCCGGCGCCGCAACATCGAGCTGATGCACGAGACCTACCCGCACTACAAGGGCGATCGCGCCAAGCTGATCGCGGTGGCGAAGAAGGGCCGCCAGCAGTTCCAGGAGCAGATGGCGCGCGAGCGCGAGGAGCGGCGCCAGCGGAGCAGCGCTGCCTGGGACGAACAGGCCGGAGAAGAACGGCTGCCCTGATTCCGGTGCCGGCCTGCTACTGGTCCAGCTTCAGCAGCCGCACCGCATTGCCCTTGAGGATGCCCGGCATCACCTCGGGCTTGAAGCCGGCGTCCTCGAAGTCCTTGAGCCAGCGGTCGGGCGTGATCAGCGGGTAGTCGCTGGCGAACAGCACGCGGTCCTTGAGCAGCGTGTTGGCGTATTGCACCAGCTGCTTCGGGAAGTACTTCGGGCTCCAGCCCGAGAGGTCGATCCAGACGTTCGGCTTGTGGGTCGCGACGCTCAACGCCTCGTCCTGCCAGGGGAAGCTCGGGTGCGCCATCACGATCTGCATGTCGGGGAAGTCGATCGCGACGTCGTCCAGGTGCATCGGGTTGCTGTACTCCAGCCTGAGGCCGCCACCGCAGCGCATGCCCGAACCGATGCCGCTGTGGCCGGTGTGGAAGACGGCCGGCAGCGCGTATTCGGCGATCACCTCGTAGATCGGCCAGGCCATCTTGTCGTAGGGGTGGTAGCCCTGCACCGTCGGATGGAACTTGAAGCCCTTGACGCCGTATTCCTCGATCAGCCGGCGGGCCTCGCGCGCGCCCATCTTGCCCTTGTGCGGGTCGATGCTGGCGAAGGCGATCATGATGTCGGAGTTCTTCTGCGCGGCCTCGGCGATCTCCTCGTTCGGGATCCGGCGCCGGCCCATGTTCGACTCTGCATCGACCATGAACATGACCAGCCCGATCTTGCGCTCGCGGTAGTAGTCGATGCTCTCCTGGATGGTCGGGCGGCGGCTCGACCTGAAGTACTTGTCGGCGGCGCGGTCGTACTCCTCGCCGTAGTTGTCGAAGGGGTTCCAGCAACTCACCTCGGCATGCGTGTGAGTGTCGATCGCGATCAGGTTCTGGTGGTCCATGGGGGTTGTCTCCGAGCGGTTTGAAGCCTAGGGTAAATCCTTACGCCACACAGCATCATGCGGCTTGAATTGATTATTTTTCATAACCATAATCGATCGTACTCCGGAATGCAATCATGACCTCCAACGACCTCCACCTCGACATCCAGGACGACATCGCCATCATCCGCCTCACGCGCGGCGCCAAGCGCAACGCGCTGTCCGACGGCCTGATCCTGGCATTGCGCGACGCCTTCGAGAAGCTGCCCTCCACGGTGCGTGCCGCGGTGATCGACGGCGAGGGTCCGCACTTCTGCGCCGGCCTCGACCTGGCCGAGCTGAAAGAGCGCGACGCCGGCCAGGGCCTGCAGCATTCGCGCATGTGGCATGCGGCGCTCGACCTCGTGCAATTCGGCCCGGTGCCGGTGATCGCGGCGCTGCACGGCGCGGTGGTCGGCGGCGGCCTGGAGCTCGCGAGCGCCTGCCACATCCGCGTGGCCGACAGCACCACCTTCTACGCGCTGCCCGAAGGCTCGCGCGGCATCTTCGTCGGCGGCGGCGGTTCGGTGCGGATCCCCAAGCTGATCGGCGCCGCCCGCATGACCGACATGATGATGACCGGCCGGGTCTACAACGCCGAGGACGGCGAGCGCGCCGGCTTCGCCCAGTACCGGGTGGCCGAGGGCAGCGCCTTCGACAAGGCGCTGGAACTCGCCAAGCGCGTGGCGACCAACGCGCCGCTGACCAACTACGCGCTGATGCACGCGCTGCCGCGCATCGCCGAGCAGCCGGCCGACCACGGCTTCTTCACCGAAGCGCTGATGGCCGGCATCGCGCAGGCCGCGCCCGACGCCAAGGAGCGCGTGCGCGCCTTCCTGGACGGCAAGGCGGCCAAGGTCCAGAAGAGCTGAGACAAAACCGAGGATTCCCCATGCAAGCCCCCCGTCCGACGACCCAGACGCCACGCTATCGGCCCGTGACCTTCGGCGTGCGCCGCGTCAACGTGCGCGAGGGCGCGGCGGGCGTGCGCTACCTCGAGGCCGCCGAGCCGCTCGGCCCCTACGCCGAACGCATCACCGACCGCTTCATGCACTGGGCCGAGACCGAGCCCGACCGCAGCTTCATGGCGCGCCGCGAACAACTGCCCGACGGCAGCACCGGCGAGTGGCAGCACCTGAGCTACGCCCGGGCGCTGCAGGACGCCCGCCGCATCGGCCAGGCGCTGCTGAACCGCGGCCTGGACGCCGAGCGGCCGGTCATGATCCTGAGCGAGAACAGCCTGGAGCATGCCCAGCTGGCGCTAGGCTGCATCTATGCCGGCGTTCCGTACTGCCCGGCCTCGCCCGCCTACTCGACCGTCAGCCAGGACTACGAGAAGCTGCGCCACATCGTCGACACGCTGACCCCGGGGCTGGTGTTCGCGAGCGACGCCGCGCGCTTCGGCCGCGCCATCGCGGCGGCGGTTCCGGCCAATGTCGAGGTGGTGCTGCAGCGCGGCCACGGCGGTGCCGGCGACCCGGGCACGGCCGCGCCCGAGCTGGCCGGCCGCGCCCTCACCGCCTTCGAGAGCCTTCTCGCCACGCCCGCCACGCACGCGGTCGACGCCGCCATGGCGGCCACCGGGCCGGACACGATCACCAAGTTCCTGTTCACATCGGGCTCGACCAAGATGCCCAAGGCGGTGGTCAACACCCAGCGCATGTGGTGCGCGAACCAGGTGCAGATCGCGCAGTCGATGCCGGCCCTCGCGGAGGAGCCGCCGGTGCTGGTCGACTGGCTGCCGTGGAACCACACCTTCGGCAGCAACCACAACGTCGGCATCACGATCTACCACGGCGGCACGCTCTACATCGACGACGGCAAGCCGACGCCGGCGGGCATGGCGGAGACGCTTCGCAACCTGCGCGAGATCGCGCCGACCGTCTACTTCAACGTGCCGACCGGCTTCGAGGCCATCGCGCAAGCGATGCAGACCGATGCGCAGCTGCGCCGGACGCTGCTCTCGCGGGTGCGCATGTTCTTCTACTCCGGCGCCGCGCTGGCGCAGCCGATCTGGGACCTGCTGCACCAGATCCAGGAGGCCGAGATCGGCGAGCGCATCGTGATGGCGACCGGCCTCGGCATGACCGAGTCGGGCCCCTCGGCGATGTTCATCAACAGCCCGGACGTGCGCGCCGGCGACGTCGGCGTGCCGACGCCCGGCATGACGCTCAAGCTGATCGATGTCGACGGCAAGGTCGAGGTGCGCTACCGCGGCCCCAACGTCACGCCGGGCTACTGGCGCTCGCCGGATGCCACGCGCGAGGCCTTCGACGAAGAGGGCTTCCTGTGCACCGGCGATGCCGTGCGCTGGATCGACGACGCCGACATCCACCGCGGCCTGCGCTTCGATGGCCGCATCGCCGAGGACTTCAAGCTCGCCACCGGCACCTTCGTGAGCGTCGGCCCGCTGCGCGCGAAGATCAACACCGCCGGCGCCCCCTACGTGCACGACGCGGTGCTGACCGGCATCAACCTGAAGGAAGTCGGCGCGCTGATCTTCCCGACCCCGGCCATCCGGACGCTGGCCGGCCTGGCGCCCGACGCGACCTTGCAGCAGGTGGTCGAGAGCGCGCCGGTGCAGGCCTGGCTGCAGCAGCTGCTCGACGGGCTCGGCGCCGCCAGCACCGGCAGCGCCAACCGCATCGCGCGCGCCCACATCGTTTCCGAGCCGCCCTCGATCGACAAGGGCGAAGTGACCGACAAGGGCTCGATCAACCAGCGTGCCGTGCTCAAGCATCGTGCGGCGCTGGCCGAGGCGCTGCACGACGGCACGTTGGCGTTCACGCTCAAGCCCAACTGATACCTTGCGGGACAGACCAAGAAACTGCGCAGCAGTTTTTGCTCTGTCCTCAACTGACTAAACAAAAGGAGACAAGCCATGAACATCCAGGGACAAGCCGCACTCGTGACCGGCGGCGCATCCGGCCTCGGCGAAGCCACGGCGCGCGAGCTCGCGCGGCTCGGCGCCAAGGTCGCGGTGCTCGACGTCAATGCCGGCCTGGCGGAGAAGGTCGCCGCCGACATCGGCGGCATCGCCTGCGTCTGCGACATCACCGACACCGACAGCGTCAACGCCGCGCTCGATAAGGCCGAGGCCGCGCACGGTGCGGCCCGCATCCTCATGAACGTGGCCGGCATCGGCAGCGCCAAGCGGATCGTCGGCAAGGACGGCAGCGCCGCGCCGCTCGAGGATTTCGTGCGGGTGGTCAACATCAACCTGATTGGCGCCTACAACGTCAGCCGCCTCTATGCGGCACGCTGCGCCAAGCTGGACCCGAACGAAGGCGGCGAGCGCGGCGTGATGCTGTTCACCGCCTCGGTCGCGGCCTTCGACGGCCAGGTCGGCCAGCAGGCCTACAGCGCCTCGAAGGGCGGGCTGGTGGGCATGACGCTGCCGATGGCGCGCGACCTCGCGCAGCACGGCATCCGCGTCTGCACGATCGCACCGGGCCTGTTCGCGACGCCGCTGCTCAAGACCCTGCCGGAGCCGATCCAGCAATCGCTGGCCGCCTCGATCCCGTTCCCGCCGCGCCTGGGCGACCCGGCGGAGTTTGCCGCGCTGGCCTGCCACATCGTCACCAACGGCCACCTCAACGGCGAGGTGATCCGGCTCGACGGCGCCCTGCGCATGGCGCCGCGCTGACCCAGAACATCACCCAAGGAGACAACGACATGATCCAACGACGCCTCTTCGTCCAGGCCCTTGGCGGCAGCGCCGCGCTCGGCATGCTGCATCCGCTGGCCGCCCTCGCGGCCGAAGCGATCAACCAGGTCAAGATCTTCTACGGCTTCCCGGCCGGCAGCGCCGGCGACAGCGTGGCCCGCCGCGTCGGCGACAAGCTCGGCGGCAGCGCCTTCACCAAGAACGCCGCGGTGGTCGACAACCGGCCCGGCGCCGGCGGCCGCATCGCGCTCGAGGCCCTCAAGACTTCGCCGGCCGACGGCTCGGTGCTGGCGGTCTGCCAGGCATCGGCCCTGTCGACCTATCCGCACATCTACAGCAAGCTCAACTACGCGATCGCCGATTTCGCACCGGTCTCGATTGGTGCGGTCATGACCCACGGCCTGGCGGTCGGCCCGATGGTGCCGGCGAGCGTGAAGACGCTGAAGGACTACATCGCCTGGGCCAAGGCCAATCCGAAGGAAGCCAGCTACGGCTCGCCGGGCGCCGGCTCCACGCCTCACTTCCTCGGCGCGTTGCTGGGTCTCAACAGCGGCACCGATCTCAAGCACATCCCCTACCGCGGCTCGCTGCCGGCGGTCAACGACGTGGTCGGCGGGCAGATCGCCTCGAGCATGACGCCAGCCGGCGACTACCTGCCCTTCGCCAAGGCCGGCAAGCTGCGCGTGCTCGCGACCTCGGGCAACACGCGGGCGCCCTATCTGCCGGACGTGCCGACTTTCGCCGAGCAGGGCTTCCCCGAGATCGTGGCCGAAGAGTGGTTCGGCTTCATCGCACCCGCGAAGACCCCGCCGGAGGTGATCAAGGCCGCCAACGCTGCGATCACCGCCGCACTGAAGGATCCGGCGATCGTCGACGGCCTTTTCTCGGTCGGCCTGGTGGCGCAGGGCTCGACGCCCGAAGAGATGAGGAAATCGATCCAGAGCGAGTACGAGCGCTGGGGTCCGCTGGTCAAGAAGATCGGGTTCACGGCAGAGTCCTGAGGAGCCCGCATGCGCAACAAAGTCCGGACCGCGGCGATCCGCGGCTCGCTCGGCCTGTCGCTGGCGATCGGCCTCGCGGCCTGCACGTCGACGGGTCCGGGCTCGGCACCGCCGCGGCTGGCCGCAGCCCGTCCCGGCCCGCTGCTGTCGTGCGCCGACCTGGCGGCCAAGGCGGCGGTCGCAGGCACGGCATACACCCGCGTCGAGTCGGTGGCGGCCGGCCCGCTCGCCCTGGGCAACGTGAGCATGCCGGCGCCGGCCCACTGCCTGGTGCAGGGCCGCATGAACGAGCGCGTCGGTCCGGTCGACGGCAAGAGCTACGCGATCGGTTTCGAGATGCGCCTTCCGGTCGAATGGAACGGCCGCTTCTTCTACCAGGCCAACGGCGGCCTGGACGGCGCCGTGGTTCCCGCTCTGGGCGGCATCGGCGGCGGCGCGCCGGCCAGCAGCGCCCTGCAGATGGGCTTCGCCGTCATCAGCTCCGATGCCGGCCACGCCGGCTCGCTCGGGCCGCTGTTCGGCGTCGATCCGCAGGCGCGGCTGGACTACGGCTACAACGCGGTGGCGCAACTCACGCCGATGGCCAAGAACCTGATCGCCAAGGCCTACGGCCGTGGCCCCGACCGCTCGTACATCGGCGGCTGCTCGAACGGCGGCCGCCACGCGATGGTCGCCGCGGCGCGCTCGCCCGGCCAGTACGACGGCATCCTCGCCGGCAACCCCGGCTACAACCTGCCGCGCGCCGCCGTGGCGCAGCTCTACGGCGCGCAGCAGTACGCCCGGGTGGCGAACGCCACCACCAGCGCCGGCCAGCCCGACCTGCAGAGCGCTTTCACGCCGGCCGAACTGAAGCTGGTGTCCGATCGCGTGCTGGCGCGCTGCGACGCGCTCGACGGCCTCGCGGACGGCATCGTCTCCGACGTGAAGGCCTGCCAGGCACGCTTCGACCTGCAGCGCGACCTGCCGGCCTGCAGCGGCGCACGCGACGGCCAATGCCTGACGGCGGCCCAGAAGACCGCGCTGGCCAACGTCTTCGCCGGCGCGCGCAACAGCGCCGGCAAGCCGCTCTACAGCAGCTTCCCGTTCGACGCCGGCATCGGCGGCGCCAACTGGCGCGAGTGGAAGTTCGCCAGCTCGCAGACCCGCGACACCGGCGCCGTCGGCTTCATCTTCACCTCGCCGCCCCTGGCCGGCCGGCCCGCAGGCCTGGCCTTCGCGCTTGGCTTCGACATGGACCGGGACGCGCCGCTGATCGACGCCACGGATGGCATCTACCGCGAATCGGCGATGGCCTTCATGGCGCCGCCCGATGCGGCGAACCTTGCGACGCTGCGCGACCGCGGTGCCAAGATGATCGTCTACCACGGCACCAGCGATCCGGTGTTCTCTGCCGACGACACCGCCGCGTGGTACGAACGGCTGCAAGGCGCGAACGGCGGCGACGCCGCGCGCTTCGCGCGCTACTTCCCGGTGCCCGGCATGAACCATTGCTCGGGCGGCCCGGCCACCGACCAGTTCGACATGCTCAGCGCGCTGGTCGGCTGGGTCGAGCAGGGCCAGGCGCCCGACAGCGTGGCCGCCAATGCGCGCGGTCCGGGCGCAGCGAGCGTCAATGCCGAAGTCCCGGCCAGCTGGTCGGCTCGGCGCACGCGACCGCTGTGCCCTTATCCGAAGGTCGCGGTCTACACCGGCGGCGACACCGAAAGCGCAGCCAGCTTTGCCTGCCGCGCAACCTGAGACTTCCTGCGATGAACTACCAGCCCCGTCCCGACGATGTTCGCTTCGTGTTGAACACGGTGCTCGGCGCCACGCCACGCCTGCGCGCCCTGGCGCCTTTCGCGGAGGTCGACGAGACGCTGCAGGCCCAGGTGCTCGACGAGGCCGGCAAGTTCGTCGCCGAAGTCATCGCGCCGTCGAACCGCGATGGCGACGAGATCGGCTGCCGCTTCGTCGACGGCGAGGTCATCACGCCGCCGGGCTTCCGCGAGGCCTACCGGGCCTTCGTCGATGGCGGATGGCCCGCTCTCTCGGCCGCGCCCGAAGACGGCGGCCAGGGCCTGCCCGCCGTGCTGGACGCCGTGCTCTTCGAATGGCTCAGCGCTGCCAACCACGGGCTCACGATGGCGCCGGGCCTGCTGCACGGCGCCTACGAGTGCCTCAGGCACCACGGCAGCGAAGAGCTCAAGCAGCGCTACCTGTCGAAGATCGCCACCGGCGAATGGCTGGCCACCATGTGCCTGACCGAAGCCCATGCCGGCAGCGACCTGGGGCAGGTGCGCACCCGCGCCGTGGCGCAGGCCGACGGCAGCTTCCGCGTCGCGGGCGGCAAGATCTTCATCTCGGGCGGCGAGCACGACCTCAGCGACAACATCGTGCACCTGGTGCTGTGCCGGATGCCCGACGCACCGGCCGGGCCCAAGGGCCTGTCGCTGGTGCTGGTGCCGAAGCGCCTGCCCGACGGCTCGCGCAACGCGGTGCACTGCGAGCGCATCGAGGAAAAGATGGGCCTGCATGGCAGCTCGACCTGCGTGATGCGCTTCGACGACGCCACCGGCTGGCTGATCGGCGAGCCGAACCGCGGGCTGGCGGCGATGTTCGTGATGATGAACGCGGCCCGGCTGCACGTGGCGCTGCAGGGCATCGGCTTGCTCGATGCCGCCTGGCAGAAGGCCGACGCCTATGCGCACGAACGCCGCCAGATGCGCGCGCCCGGCCCGGCACCGGCCAGCCGCGGCAGCGAGACCTCCGACCTGGTGGCCGAGCATCCGGCGATCCGCCGCATCCTCGACACCCAACGCGCCTGGATCGACGGCACCCGCCTGATCGCCTATCGCACCGCGGTGCAGCTCGACGTGGCGCGCCACGACAGCGATGCGAAGTCGCGCGAGCGCGCGCAGCGCTGGTGCGCGCTGGTCACGCCGGTGCTCAAGTCGGCCTGCACGCAGCAGGCCTTCCATGGCGCCAGCGAATGCCTGCAGGTCTTCGGCGGCCATGGCTACGTGCGCGAATGGGGCATCGAGCAGGTGGTGCGCGACTCCCGCGTCACGATGATCTACGAGGGCACCAACGAGATCCAGGCGATCGACCTGCTGGTGCGCAAGGTGCTGGCCGATGGCGGCGCCGGCATGTCGGCGCTGCTGATCGAACTGCGCGACGAACTCGACGCTGCGCGCGAGATCGATGCCGACGTGCAGCGACGACTGGCGCAGTTGCGCTACCTCACGACCACGCTCGCGATGGCCTCGGCGGCCGACCCCGCACTGCCCTACGAAGTGGCCGACGACTACCTGCGGGTGGTGATGATCTCGCTGCTGGCCTGGGCCTGGGCCCGGATCGGGCGCGCGGCGCCGCAGGAGGCCCGCTGGAACGCACCCGAGGCCGCCTTCCGCCGCTGGGTGCTGCCCGAGTTCGAGCTTCGGCTGGGCATCGTCAAGCGCGCCTGCGAAGCGGTGAGCACCCGGCAATCAGTAGCCTGAGCGGCGCCGGCCGGGTTACCCTCGGGCCATGGTCACCCCACGCAAGAAAATCCCCTCGCCAGCGGGCGCAGCGGCAGCGCGCAGCGATCACCTCGACACCCGCGTGCTCGAAACCTTCGTCGGCTACAACGCGCGCCGCGCCTGGCTGGTCGTGACCCAGGTGTTCGCCGAGCGGATGGCGGTCTACGGCCTCAAGCAGGTCGACTTCTCGGTGCTGTCGCTGCTCGCCCACAACCCGGGCGCGACCTCGCGCCAGCTCTGCTCGACCCTCGACATCCTGCCGCCGAACCTGGTGAGCCTGATCGCGGCGATGGACAGCCGCGGCCTGATCGAGCGGCGCCCGCACCCGCACGACGGCCGCGCCATCGGCCTGCACCTGACGCCGGCCGGCGAGCAGCTGGTGCGCGAAGCCGAGCAGACCGTGATCGAACTCGAGGCCGATGCCAGCGCCCGCCTCACGCCGCGCGAACGCGAGACGCTGATCAGGCTGCTGCAGAAGGTCTATCACTGATCTTTGCGCCGTCCCCAACCGACTGGCCGGCGCGGCAGATCACCAGAACTTCCACCAGGGCGAAGAAGCGCGCGACGCCGCGGGCGTCAGGATCTGCAGGCCCGAATCGCGGATGCGGCGGCGCTGCTCGGCTTCGAGCGCCCGCGCCATGCGGTGCGCGAGCTGATCGCCCTGCATCGCGCGCATGCGCCACTCGGTCGCCAGGCTCTGGAGCTCCTGGTCCTGCAGGGCGGCGGGCGTCGTCGAGAATTCGGACATGCCGAAATTCTGCCCATCGCGAAGGGGCGCGGCAATCGTAGAGGTTTGCATTACATCGGCCTGAGCCGAGCCACATTTCAGTGCTCCACCACGCGATCGCGTAACCCGCGATGCATGAAACCGGCGCACCCAAATGCCAGGGATACCGCGGAACCGGCTTTGCCGGGCCGCTGGTATCGCCCCCTTTGAGGGGGGAGGCGCCGCAGGCGCTTCGGGGGGTGTTTCATCTCAAGCGAGAAAGCCGTCCCAGCAGAGCTTGAGGCCGGTCAGCAGCATGCCCAGGTAGACCAGGCGGTAGAACCAGACCGGATCGATGCGCCGCGCGATGCGAATGCCCACCCACACGCCCAGCGGCGCGATCGGCAGCAGCACCAGCGAGGTCGCCATGTTGCGCCAGTCGAGCAGGCCCAGCCAGGCGTAGGGCACCCACTTGCTCAGGTTCACGACGAAGAAGAAGTAGGCCATGGTGGCGGTGAAGACCACCGGCGTCAGCCGCAGCGGGATCACGTAGGCGTTGACCGGCGGCCCGCCGGCGTGCGCGATGAAGCTCGTGAAGCCGCTGATGGTGGTGAGCAGCGCACCGCCGACCTTCGACGGCGGCGAAGCGTCCGCCCGCGGCGGGAACAGCAGGCGCTGGGCCAGGAACAGCAGCGTGAAGACGCCGACGATGCCGGCGACCGTGTGCGCCGGCAGCAGCTTGAACAACACGGCGCCGATCACCGTGCCCAGCAGTCCGCACGGGATCAGGAACAGCAGCAGCCGGCGGTCGAAATCGCGGCGGAAGGCGGCGATGCCGAGCAGGTCCATCAGCAGCAGCACCGGCATCAGGATGGCAGCTGCCTGCGGCACGCTGACCGCGAGCGCCATGAACGGAACCGCGAGGGAGCCGAAGCCGGCGCCGAAGCCGCTCTTGCTGACGCCGAGCAAGAGCACGGCGGGAACGGCGACCGCATAGAAATGCAGGTCGGTGATGATCGGGAGATTCAAGACGAGAGGGAATTGCGGGTGCCTGGGCGCTACATTGTCCACGCAACATCCCAACACGCCCCATGAAGATCCTCGACGCCCACCGGACCCGCAGCCACCTCGACTTCAAAAGCCTCGTGCCGGCCCTGCGCGCGGCCTTCGCGAGCGCAGCCACAGTGCCAGCGCGCCATGTGCATGCGGTCTCCGCCGGCGACGACCGCGGCACCGTGCTGATCATGCCGGCCTGGAGCGAAGCCGGCTTCCTCGGCATCAAGACCATCAACATCTTTCCGGGCAACAGCGCGCTCGGCCTGCCCGGGCTGCATGCGACCTACGTGCTCTACGACGCACACACCGGCGTGCCGCTGGCGCAGCTCGACGGCAACGAGATCACCGCGCACCGGACCGCCGCCGCTTCGGCGCTGGGCGCGTCCTTCCTGGCCCGCGAGGACGCCGCGCGGCTGCTGGTGCTGGGCACCGGCCGGGTGGCGCGCCTGCTGCCCGCGGCACATGCCAGCGTGCGTTCGATCCGCGAGGTCCGGGTATGGAATCACCGGCCGGAAGGGGCACGGGCGCTGGCCGCCGAATGGCGGCAGGAAGGCTGGGATGCCCAGGCGGTCGACGACCTCGGGGCGGCGGTGTCGGCCGCCGACATCGTCTGCTGCGCGACGCTCGCCACGGCGCCGCTGGTGCGCGGCGACTGGCTGGCGCCGGGCTCCCATCTCGACCTCATCGGCAGTTTCACGCCAGCCATGAAAGAGGCCGACGCCGCCTGCTTCGCCGGCGCCCGCGTGTATGTCGACACCGAAGAGGCGCCGACCAAGGCCGGCGACCTGCTCGACGCCATCGCCGCCGGCGCGCTGTCGCCGGAGACGATCCAGGGAACGCTGGCGCAGCTCTGCAGGGGCGAGCGCCGGGGCCGCCGTTCGGCCGGCGAGCGCACGGTCTTCAAGGCGGTCGGCAGCGCGCTCGAGGATCTCGCGGCCGCGACCCTGGTCTGGCAACGCGAGCGCTAGTCGAGGCTGGCGCCCGACTCCTTCACGACCTTGCCCCACTTCAGCGTCTCGCTCTGGATGAAGGCCGCGAACTGCTCCGGCTTCTCGCCGAAGGGCTCCGCGCCTTGCTCGGCCAGCTTCTTCTTCACTTCCGGGTCGGCCAGGGCCTTGAGGATGGATGCATTGAGCTTGGCGACCACCGGCGCCGGCGTGCCGGCGGGCGCCAGCAGGCCGAACCACGAGGTCGCCTCGTAGCCCGGCACGCCGGCTTCGGCGATGGTCGGCACGTCGGGCAGAGCCGGCGAGCGCTTGGCCGTGGTCACGGCGAGGGCGCGCAGCTTGCCGCCCTTCACGTGCGGAATGGCCGAAGGCATGTTGTCGAACATGACCGAGATCTGGCCGCCGAGCAGGTCGGACACCGCGGGTGCGCTGCCGCGGTACGGCACGTGCTGCATGTCGACGCCGGCCATCTGCTTGAAGAGCTCGCCCGACAGGTGGATGGAGCTGCCGTTGCCGGACGAACCGAAGTTGATCTTGCCCGGATTGGCTTTCGCGTAGGCGATCATTTCCTTCACGTTCTTGAAGGGCTGCGACGGGTTGGCCACCAGCAGGTTCGGCACCATGGCCACGCGCGTGAGCGGCGCGAAGTCCTTGATCGGGTCGAACGGCATCTTCTTGTAGAGGCTCTGGTTGATGGCGTGCGTGCCCACCGTGCCCATGAACAGCGTGTAGCCATCGGCCGGCGAGCGTGCTGCGGCCTGGCCGCCGATGTTGCCGCCCGCGCCGGCGCGGTTGTCCACCACGACCGGCTGGCCGAGATGGCGGCTCATGTACAGGCCGACCACGCGGGCCAGGATGTCGGTGGTGCCGCCGGCCGAGAAGGGCACGATGATGGTGATGGGCTTGGCGGGAAAGTCGGCCTGGGCCAGGGCGGCGATGGGCGCCAGCGACAGGGCGGCGGCAGCCAGGGCGAAGGTGCGGCGCTTCAGCGCGGCAGCGGCAGGGGAACGTGACATGGAAGGCTTTGTGAAGAGTTGAATCGATGGAAGCGGCGTCCGGCTCAGACCGGTGCGACGCCAAGGGTGGTGCCGCCGCAGACGTAGAGCACCTGGCCGGTGACGAATCCGTTGTCGGGCGACAGGAAGAACATCGTGGCCCGCGCCACATCGTCCGCGGTGCCGAGCCGCTTCACGACGATGCTGTCGATGATGCGGCGGGTCTGCGGTGCGCCTTCAGGGTTGCTCTGGCGAAACAGTTCCGTTGCGATGGGGCCCGGCGCCACCGCATTGACCGTGATGCCGTCGCCGCCGAGTTCCATGGCGAGCGTGCGTGTGAGGCCGATCATGCCGGCCTTGGTGGCCGAGTAGACGATGCGCTCGGGCTTGCCCAGCGCGGCACGCGACGAGACGTTCACGATCCGGCCCCGGCCCGATGCGCGCAGCGCGGGCAGCGCCGCCTGCACCAGGATCATGCTGGCCTTGAAGTGCAGGCCGACGACGTAGTCGAGGTCGGCCATGGTGGCCGTGTCGATCGTGCCGGGGCGCGTGGCGCCGGCGTTGTTGACCAGCGCCGTCACGGCATAGGCCGAGGTGATCTCGTGCGCCACCGCTTGGGTCTGCGCTTCCTGCGTGAGGTCGGCCTGGAAGGACACGAGACGCTCGTGGCTCCAGTCGGGCTTCTTGTAATCGAGATTGACGACCGTGCGTCCTTGTGCGAGCAGCGCTTCGCAGGTGGCCCGGCCAATGCCGGAGCTGCCGCCCGTGACCAGGGCGGCTTCTTGTTGACTCATCTTGCTTCCAGAACTTCAATGCGGGCCGCGCGATGGCGGCCCCGGGGTGAACGCGCTCAGACGCGTTCGAGAATCAGCGCGATGCCCTGGCCGACGCCGATGCACATCGTGCACAGCGCATAGCGGCCGCCGCCCTTGTGCAGCTGGTTGATCGCGGTGGTGGCCAGGCGGGCGCCGCTGGCGCCCAGCGGATGGCCCAGCGCAATGGCGCCGCCGTTGATGTTGACGCGCGCGTCGTCGTCCTTGAGGCCGAGCAGGCGCAGCACCGCGAGGCCCTGCGCGGCGAAGGCTTCGTTGAGTTCGATGACGTCGATCTGCTCGAGCTTGAGGCCGGTGAGCTGCAGCACCTTCTGCGTCGCCGGCGCCGGGCCGATGCCCATCACGCGCGGCGCCACGCCGGCGGTCGCCATGCCGACCACGCGGGCGCGCGGCGTCAGGCCGTGCTTGGCGGCGCTGGCCTCGTCGGCCAGCAGCAGCGCCACCGCGCCGTCGTTGACGCCGCTGGCATTGCCGGCGGTCACGGTGCCATCGGGGCGCACCACGCCCTTGAGCTTGGCCAGCGCCTCGAGGCTGGTCTCGCGCGGATGCTCGTCCTTGTTGACGATGAGCGGGTCGCCCTTCTTCTGGGCCACGCTCACCGGCACGATCTCGCTGTCGAAGAAGCCCGACTTCTGGGCCGCGACGGCGCGCTGCTGCGAGGCCAGCGCCATGCGGTCCTGGGCCTCGCGCTCGATCTTGTAGTCGGTGGCCACGTTCTCGGCGGTCTCGGGCATCGAGTCGACGCCGTACTGCGCCTTCATGAGCTTGTTGACGAAGCGCCAGCCGATGGTGGTGTCGTAGACCGCGTTGTTGCGGCTGAAGGCGCTTTCGGCCTTGGGCATCACGAAGGGCGCGCGGCTCATGCTCTCGACGCCGCCGGCGATCATCAGGCCCGCTTCGCCGGCCTTGATGGCGCGCGCCGCGGTGCCCACGGCATCGAGGCCCGAGCCGCACAGGCGGTTGATGGTGCCACCGCCGACCTCGATCGGCAGGCCGGCCAGCAGCGCCGCCATGCGCGCGACGTTGCGGTTGTCCTCGCCGGCCTGGTTGGCACAGCCGTAGAGCACGTCGCCGACCGCCTGCCAGTCGACGTTCTTGTTGCGTTCCATCAGGGCCTTGAGCGGCACTGCGCCGAGGTCGTCGGTGCGTACGCTCGAGAGGGCGCCCCCGTAACGGCCGAAGGGGGTGCGGATGGCGTCGCAGATGAAGGCTTGTTGACTCATGGTGATGTCTCCCCAGTGGGTTCAGAGGGCGATCGGCAGGCCGACCAGTTCTTCGAGTTCCGCGTGGCCGAGGCCGTCGACCTTGTCGATCAGCTTCAGGCCCGCGGGCGTGCATTCGAGCGTAGCAAGATCGGAATAGACCCTCTTCACGCAGCCGAGCCCGGTCAGCGGATAGCTGCACTGCGCGACGATCTTGCTCTCGCCTTTCTTGGTGAGCAGGTCCATCATGACCCAGGTCTGGCGGGCGCCGATGGCCAGGTCCATGGCGCCGCCGACGGCCGGGATCGCGCCCTCCTCGCCGGTGCTCCAGTTGGCCAGGTCGCCCGTGGCCGAGACCTGGAAGGCGCCGAGCACGCAGATGTCGAGATGGCCGCCGCGCATCATCGCGAAGCTGTCGGCATGGTGGAAGTAGGCGCCGCCCGCGAGCAGCGTGACCGGCTGCTTGCCGGCGTTGATCAGGTCGTAGTCCTCGTTGCCGGCGGCCGGTGCCGGGCCCATGCCGAGGATGCCGTTCTCGCTGTGCAGGATGATCTCGCGGCCGGCCGGCAGGTGGTTGGCGACCAGGGTCGGCTGGCCGATGCCGAGGTTGACGACGGCGCCGTCGAAGATGTCCTGGGCCACGCGGGCGGCCAGCTGGTCCTTGGTGCGTCGGGCGTAGGTCATGCTGCGTTCTTCCTGAAACCGCCGGCCTCGGTGGCGACGCGCTCGATCTTGACGATCTTGTTGACGAAGATGCCCGGCGTCACGATGGTCTCGGGGTCCATCGCGCCGAGTTCGACGATCTCGTGCACCGTCGCGATGGTGCGCTCGGCCGCCATCGCCATCACCGGGCCGAAATTGCGCGCCGCCTTGCGGTAGATCAGGTTGCCCCAGCGGTCGCCCTGCTCGGCCTTGATCAGCGCGACATCGCCGCGGATCGGGTACTCGAGCACGTAGTGCTTGCCGTCGATCTCGCGTGTTTCGCGGTCGCCGGCCAGCTGCGTGCCGAAGCCGGTCGGGCAGAAGAAGGCGCCGATGCCCGCGCCGGCAGCCCGGATGCGTTCGGCCAGGTTGCCCTGCGGCACCAGCTCGAGCTCGATCGCGCCGGAGCGGTAGAGGCCGTCGAAGACCTGGCTGTCGGCCTGGCGCGGAAAGCTGCAGATGATCTTGCGCACCCGGCCGGCCTTCAGCAGCGCGGCCAGGCCAGTGTCGCCATTGCCCGCGTTGTTGTTGACCACCGTGAGGTCGGTGGCGCCCTGCTCGATCAGGCCATCGATCAGTTCGATGGGAATGCCTGCGGTGCCGAAGCCGCCGATCAGCACCGTGGCGCCGTCGCGGATGCCGGCCATGGCATCGGCGACCGAGCGCGCGATCTTGTCGATCATGAAATCTGTCTCCGGGATGGGAAAGGAGCCGAACACTGCGATCGAATGGATTCGATCACCGTCAAATTGTTCGTATGTCGAACATCTGTTCGTATAATGAATTCTAGAGAAATCCATCCCTCATGGCAACCCAGCAGCAAACCCTCCCGCCGGAGCCCGGCGACAGCTACGTGCAGTCCTTCGCGCGCGGGCTGCAGGTGATCCGGTCCTTCAGCGCCAGCGCGCCGCGCCAGACGCTCAGCGAAGTGGCGGCCGCCAGCGGCCTCACGCGGGCCGGCGCGCGCCGCATCCTGCTCACGCTGCAGACCCTCGGCTACGTGGCCAGCGACGGCAAGCTCTTCGCGCTGACGCCGCGCATCCTCGACCTCGGCTTCGCCTACCTGTCGTCGATGCCGATCTGGAACCGCGCCGAGCCGGTGATGGAGGGGCTGGTGCAGCAGGTGCAGGAGTCATGTTCCGCGGCGGTGCTGGACGCCACCGACATCGTCTACGTGATGCGGGTGCCGACCCACAAGATCATGCGCATCAGCCTGGGTGTGGGCTCGCGGCTGCCGGCCTACTGCACTTCGATGGGCCGGCTTCTGCTGGCCGACCTCGACGAGCAGGAGCTGCGCGCGAGACTCGAAGCCTCGACGCTCGAAGCCTTCACCAAGCACACGGTGACCGACATCGACGCCCTGCTTGCCAAGGTGGCGCAGGCGCGCCGACAGCGCTGGTGCCTGGTCAACCAGGAACTCGAAGAAGGACTGGTGTCGATCGCCGCGCCGATCGTCGATCGCGCGGGCCGCACCGTGGCTGCGCTCAACATCAGCGGCCAGGCCAACCGGACCAGCGCCAAGGTGATGCAAGACAGCATGCTGCCGGCCCTCCTGGCTGCGGCGCGGGAGATTTCGCGCCTGTTGTGAAGCCCGCCCCGGACGCTTCGCCCGGGCGGGCGGACAAAGGCTAGTTCCGGCGGCGCTTGGCGCCCGGTGCCGAGGTCTGCGAAGGCGCAGCCGCGCCATCGACGCCCAGGCGGCCCCCACCGCCCAGACCCTGGCCCTGCACCGACTGGGCCCTGTAGTCGCGCAGCGAGATCACCATCTGGTTGAAGGCGTCCATGAAGGCGGCGGCGATGACCTTGCCTTCGGCGGTGTTGGTGTAGCCGCCCAGCCTGCCGGCAGCGCTCGAACCGCCCAGCGCGCCGAAGCCGCCGAAGTCGGTCTTGGAGGCGCTGCCTTCGGCGGCGGCGATCTGCACGCCCGAGCGGTTGTCGACCAGCGTCAGCAGCGTGGAAGCTTCCTTGGACTTCAGGTTGGCGCCCAAGGCGCCGACCACGCTGCCCGCCCGGCCGCCGATCAAGCCGCCCAGCGCGGCGCCGGCGCCGCCGGCGTCGTCGTTCTTGAAGATGACCTCGGGCGAGAGGCCGTAGTCGGAGGCCACCATCTGGCCCTTGCCGAAGTTGCTGCCGGCGCGCATGTCGCCGCCTTCCATCAGCGCCCGTTCCCGGCCCATGGCCGCCATGCCGGCGCCGCCGCGCTCGACCACCACGAAACAGTTCGACTGCTGCACCAGCAGCCGCAGCAAGGTGGCGGTGGGCGGCAGCTTGTATTCGTTGCGCAGCACGGTGTACCAGCCGGCCGACTGGTTCTCCACCAGCGAGACCGTGCCGAGCGGGGAGTCGCAGCGCTCGAGTTGGCTGTTCGCGCCGCTGCTGGTGCCGCCTGCGGCGCTGCCGGTGGCCATGGTCTTGGCGGACTGGCTGCCCAGCTGCATGTCGGTGGTCTGGCAGCCGGCCAGGGTCAGGAGGGCCGCCACGGCGGCAGCGAGAGGGAGTCGGGAAATGATCATGGAGCGGGGGAAGACGAGGACAGGGAGCGGCGCGTGAAGGTCGCGCGTCGAAGGCCCTCGGCAGTCTAGGCAGCCGCCCCGGGCGCGTCTTCGGGAAGCTTCTCGAATCGAGCCCCGACAAATCCGGATCAAACCCGGGTTTGCGCCTCCCCCTGCCGCAGCAACTGCGCCCGCACATAGTCGACGTGCTGCCGCAGCGTGTAGACCCGGTCGGCGTAGTCGAGCGGGAACTTGGTCCGGACCACTTCTTCCTCGATCCGGTCGAGCTGCGTGAGGGCTCGGCGACGCTCCTCGTCGTCGAGCCTGCGCGAAGCCAGGTCCTGCTCGAGAAACTTCAGTTCGCCGTAGCGCCGGTACAGGCCGCTCTGGCGCCGCCAGGCGATGACATTGGGCAGCACCCGGACCAGCGGCACCAGGATGGCCGCCAGTGGCACCAGCAGCAGCAGCAGGCGCTGCACATAGGTCGCGGCCCAGAAGGGCATGTAGTTCTGCAGGAAAGGGCGGCCGGCCTTGAAGTAGCGTTCGGCCGCGCCCGCCAGCGGGAAGTCGGTGCCGGCCGGGCTCGGGAAATCACCCGGGCGGTCGATGATGCTGGGCTGCCGGTGCACCTGCCGCGCCGCCTCGAGCAGCAGGTAGGCCAGCGCCGGATGCAGTTCCTCGCGCACCACGAGGTTGGCGGTGGTGGCGAGCAGCTGGACGTCCTGCGGCGGCAGGTCGCGCTTCGGATCGACCGAGCCTCGCTTGAGACTCACGGGCTGGAAGAACGGAAGGCGCCGCGACAGGCCCTGCACGTGGTCGAGCGACGCCAGCTGCACGGCATCGTCGGCGAGCAGCGCCTGCACTGCCGGAGCCTGGGGGGCGGAGACGAAGATCGCCGCGTCGACCTGGCCGCTGGTGAGCAGCTTCGCCGCCGCCATGCCGCCCTCGCGGACGAAGGTGGTGGCTTGCGGACCGCCGTCCGTCACGCCGTAGATCGCCAGCAGTTCGCTGGCGACCTTGAGGTTGCCGCTGCCGGGCACCCCGACCGCGATGCGCTTGCCGGCCAGCGGCCCCAGGCCCTTCGACAGGTCGAGGGCGGAGCTGAAGATCCAGACTGGCTCGAAGGCGACCGTCGCGAGCCCTCGCAGCGGTGTCGATTCCGGTGCCGCGTCCGGGTCCTGCGCGAGCACGCCGGTGCCGCCCTGCACGAAGCCCACCGACACCGAGCCATCGTTGAGCCGCTGCAGGTTCTCGACGCCGCCGCTCGACGGGCGCAGGTCGAGCCGGATGCCGTTGGCGCGCAGCAGCTCCTGGTAGCGCTCGCCGAACCGGTGGTAGGCGCCGTCGGGCACGCCGGTGCTCATCGTCAGCGACCGCGGCGGCGTGGGACTGAGGTCGCGCACGACCATCCAGACCAGCGCCGTGAGGACCGCGATCCCGACGACCCAGTACGCGAGGCGGCGACCGGTGGGCAGTGCGGGCAGTGAGGGGGACTTCATGCGGGGAGCCGGGCTGCTGAGGAAGTGCGATTCTGCCGCCGAAGCCGTGCAAAACCGCACGGAATCGCGCCCGGCAGGGCCGCGGACCCCGGACAAACACGGAGCTTCGGCGGGCACCCCGCCGTCACGATGCGCCCGGCCGAATCCAACAAGAACCAAGGACAGAGACATGAAAAGAAGCAGCCTCACCCTCGCCGTCGCCCTCGCCTTCACCCTGGCCTGCACGGCATTCGCCCCGAGCGCCGGCGCACAGGCCGCAGCGGGCGCCGCGGGCGCCATCCGCATCGGCGTGATCGGGCCGCTGAGCGGCCCCTCCTCCGACTTCGGCCTGCCGATGCTCAACGGCGTCAAGCTCGCGATCGACGAGATCAACTCCTTCGGCGGCTACCTCGGCCGTCCGCTGGAGCTGGTGATCAAGGACGACCAGGCCAACCCGGAGGTCGGGCTGAAGCTGTCGCAGGAGCTGGTGCGCGAGAAGGTGATCGCGACCATCGGCTTCTGCAACACCGGCGTGGCGATGAAATCGATCGACGTCTTCCAGAGCAGCCGGACGCCGCTGATCGTGCCGTGCACCACCGGCACGCCGGTGACCACCCGGTTCCCGCCAGCCGAGAGCTACATCTTCCGCAACGCGCCGCGCGACGCCATCCAGGCACCGTTCATGGTCGACGAGATCGTGGCCCGCGGCTGGACCCGCGTGGCCGTCTTCGCCGACACCACCGGCTATGGCGAAGCCGGGCTGCAGGACGTGAAGAAGGCGCTGGCCAGTAAGAAGCTGGAGCCGGTCCATGTCGGCCGCTTCGACCTCGGCGTGACCGACGTGACCGAGCAGTTGAAGGAGGCGCGCAAGGCCGGTGCCGACGTGATCTTCATCTACACCATCGCGCCGCAGAACGCGGTGGTCGCGAAGGGCCGCCAGGCCCTCGGCTGGAAGGTGCCGCAGGTCGGCGCCTGGGCCCTGTCGTTCCCGCTCTTCATCGATGGCGCCAAGGAGGCCGCGGAAGGCTCGCTGATGGCGTTGAGCTTCGTCGCCGAGCCGACCAACGAGCGGCGCGCGACCTTCCTGGCGCGCTACGCGCGCAAGTTCGAGACGCAGCGCATCCCGGTGCCGATGGCCGCGGCCCAGGCCTACGACGCCACCTACCTGCTGGCCCATGCGGTGCTCAGCCTGCCCGGCGACCGTCTCGACGGCCCCGGCATCAAGGCCGCGCTGGAGCAGCCCAAGCGGCCCTACTACGGCGTCGTCACCACCTACGACAAGCCTTTCAGCAGCGAGGACAAGGAAGCGCTGACGCCGAACATGCTGGTGGTCGGCACGGTGAAGAACGGGCAGGTCACCTTCGCCCATGCCGAGGACGCGACGCGCAACCGCATCGTGCAGCGCAAGCAGGCCGCCGGCGGGCTGTAGGCGACGGCGCGCTCAGCGCGGCTTGACCGCGCTGTACTCGGAGAAGATGCCGAGCTCGACCTGCCGCCGCACATCCTCGAAGCCGGCGGCGCGCAGCGCGGCCAGCACCGATTCGGGCGCGATGCAGGCTTCGATGGTGTCCCAGTAGTAGCGCCACAGTTCGGCCGTGTCGTGGCCGCGCGCCACCACCTTGGCGATCAGCGGCACGACGCCGCGCATGTAGCCCTTGAGCACGGCCGTGCCGACGCGGCCCGAGGGCTTGGTGATCTCGAGCACCAGCAGCCGTCCACCCGGCCGCAGCACGCGGAAGAACTCGGCGAAGGCGGCGTTCACGTCGGCGATGTGGCGCAGCGCATAGCCCATGCTGATGAAGTCGCTGCTGGCATCGGGACGCGGCAGCGCCTCGGCCCGGCCGCGCACCAGCTCGACGCCCGGCAGCGCCACCTGGCCCATCATCCCGGGGCTGGGGTCCACGCCCACCAGTTGCCCCCCGGCACCGATCAGCTTCAGCGCCTCGCGCGCGACCAGCCCGGTGCCGATGCCGACATCGAGCACCTGCGCGCCGGCGGCGAGTCCGCCGCGCTGCAGCGCCGAGCGCCGGTACCACGGCCCCGAGCCGAGGGCGAGCACGCGCTCGATGCGGTCGTAGTCGGGCGCCGTGTCGTCGAAGATGCGGCGCAGGAACTGCTCGTGCTCGACCTCGTCACCGTAGTAGGCCGGCAGCGGCGTGTGCGGCGCGAGCGCCTCGGCGGAGGAGATGGGTTGGATTCGTTCGGTCATGCTTGGTGCGGCGGCGTCTCTCGTTGGGACGCATTGTCATTCAGGATCCGGCCGGTGCTGCAGAAAATGCGGCCGCCCCGACGCCGGGCGGCGAGCCGCAGCCTCGCGCCGCGGCGTGCGCCGGTGCTAATCTCGGTGGATGTTCAATCCCTCCCAAGAGGAAGTGCGTCGTTTCTTCTGCGACGTCTTCGCCAAGAGCCGCCGCGGCGAGCCGATGGAAGCGCTCGAGATCATCGCCAGCCGCTGGATCGACGAGCACCCCGAATACCACGCCGACCTGGCCGATGCCGACGCCGCGGTGAGCCGCGTCTACGACGGCAAGGACGGCCGCGAGAATCCCTTCCTGCACCTGTCGATGCACCTGTCGATCAGCGAGCAGTGCTCGATCGACCAGCCGCGCGGCATCCGCCAGGCGGTCGAGCTGCTGGCGGCGCGCCGCGATTCGCTGCTCGACGCCCACCACGAAGCCATGGAATGCCTGGGCCAGATGATGTGGGAGAGCCAGCGCGCCGGCCGCCCGCCCGACGGCGAAGCCTATGTGGCCTGCGTCCAGCGCCGGGCCACCAGGGACTGATGCCGCAACGGCACAAGGCGCACCGCAAAGCAAAAAGCCCGCTCGGTGCGGGCTTTTTCATGGGGCCGAAGGCCTTCAGTCGGCGTGATGGAAGCGCGACTCGGGCACCGTCTTCAGCTCGCCGGGGAGCGAGCTGATGTAGGCCGCGAGTTCCTTCAACTCGGCGTTGCTGTACTTCTTGGCCTGGCCGCTCATGACGCCGTTGGAGCGTCCGAGCACATGGGTCTGGCCCTTGTACGACTTCAGTGCGACGTACAGGTAGTCGGCGTACTGGCCCGCGAGCTTCGGCACGGTGCCGTCGTTCGGGGTGTTGAAGTTGGCGCCGTGGCACTTGGTGCAGGCGTTGTCCTTGTCGCGCGAGATGAGGGCGTGCACCGTGTCGCTCGGGGCCTTGACCGTAGCCGGCAGCGCGGCGCCGTCCTTCAGGCCGAGCTGGCTGTAGTAGGCGCCGAGGTCGGCGATGTCCTGCTCGCTGAGCGAGTCGGCGATGGCGCGCATGGTCGGGTGCTTGCGCTCCCCGCCCTTGTACTGGGTGAGCGCGGACACGATGTAGCTGGCGCTCTGGCCCGCGATCATCGGCACCTTGTGGATCTCCGGGAAGCTGGCCTGGTAGCCGATGATGCCGTGGCAGCCGACGCACATCGCGGTCTTCTTGGCGCCGGCTTCAGCGTTTCCCGTGATCTTCTGGGCTTGGGCCGAGACCGTCACGCAGGCGACAGCGAGGGCAAACATCGTGGTCAACAACTTGTTCATTTTGCGCGCACAATCTCGTGGAGAAACTTGTTTCAAATCAACATTTGATTATATGGGGGCTCTTCGCAGCCCCTGCGGACGAAGAATCGATGTTGTGTCCTTTCAACCACCCTCCGCTCCAATCCAATCCATGAAATTCAAGGGATCAGACAATTACGTCGCCACTCAGGATCTGATGCTCGCGGTCAATGCCGCCATCACGCTCAAGCGTCCGCTGCTGGTCAAGGGCGAGCCCGGCACCGGCAAGACCATGCTGGCCGAGGAAGTGGCCCAGGCACTCGAACTCCCGCTGCTGCAGTGGCACATCAAGTCGACCACCAAGGCACAGCAGGGCCTGTACGAATACGACGCCGTGAGCCGGCTGCGCGATTCGCAGCTCGGCGACGAGCGCGTCAAGGACATCCACAACTACATCGTCAAGGGCGTGCTGTGGCAGGCCTTCACGGCCGAGCAGCCGGTGGCGCTCCTGATCGACGAGATCGACAAGGCCGACATCGAATTCCCGAACGACCTGCTGCGCGAAATCGACCGCATGGAGTTCTATTGCTACGAGACGCGCGAGCTGGTCCGTGCCAAGCACCGGCCGGTGGTGTTCATCACTTCCAATAACGAGAAGGAACTCCCCGACGCCTTCCTGCGCCGCTGCTTCTTCCACTACATCAAGTTCCCCGATGCCGAGACCATGAAGAGCATCGTCGCGGTGCACTTCCCGGGCCTCAAGCAGGAGCTGCTCACGGCCGCGATGAAGACCTTCTACGACGTGCGCAACCTGCCCGGCCTCAAGAAGAAGCCGTCGACCTCCGAGCTGCTCGACTGGCTCAAGCTGCTGGTGGCCGAGGACATCCCGCTGGAGGCGCTGCAGAGCAAGGACGACAAGGTCGCGGTGCCGCCGCTGGTCGGCGCGCTGCTCAAGAACGAGCAGGACGTGACCCTGTTCGAGAAGCTCGTCTTCATGCAGCGGAACAATCGATGAGCGCAGCGCCCGGAGGACCCGGCAAGCACCCGACAAGGCAGTTGATGCTGCTCGGCGTGGCGCAGGCGGTGCTGTTCGTCGCCGGCGCGCTGCTGGGCCGCTGGGTCGGGCTGCTGCTCGGGCTGGACGCCTTCGGCCCCGGCGGCTACACCAACAACGCGATCTTCGGCATCCTGCTGATCGGCCTCGGCGGCGGCGGGGGCGCCCAGCTCGCGCGGGCCTGGTACATCCGAAAATACGGCAATCCCAGGAGTTGAGGATGGCATTCGTCGAGCCTGTCACGCTCAAGTCGCGCGGCATCACGCTGGTGCCGCTGTCGCTGCACCATGAAGACGGCCTGCGCGCCGCCGCCGCCGACGGCGAGCTCTGGAACATCCGCGTCACCTCGGTGCCCGAACCGCATGAAACGCGCACCTACATCGAGAACGCGCTCAAGATGCGCGAGGACGGCAACCGCTTCGCCTTCGCGGTCACCGACGAGGCCAGCGGCACGGTGCTCGGCACCACCAGCTTCCACGACATCCTGCCGGCCGTGAAGCGCGTGGAGATCGGCTACACCTGGTACGCCAGGCGCTGCCAGCGCACGCACGTCAACACCACCTGCAAGCTGCTGATGCTCACGCATGCCTTCGATGCCCTGGGCTGCCACGTGGTGGGCTGGCGCACCGACAACTTCAACCACGCCTCGCAGCGCGCGATCGAGCGGCTCGGCGCGCGCAAGGACGGCGTGATCCGCGGCCATGCGCTGCGCCGCGACGGCACCATCCGCGACACCGTGATGTACAGCCTGCGCGCGGGCGAGTGGCCCGAGGTGCGGGCCCAGCTGGGCTACCTGCTGGACAAGCCCCGCACCCCTTCCACCCAGGAGTGATTCGCCATGCTGATCGACTTCTTCTATACGCTGCGCTCGGCCAAGCTGCCGGTCTCGGTCAAGGAATACCTGACCCTGCTGGAGGCGCTGCAGGCCGACGTGGTCGGCCCCAACTCCGACGGCGCCTACGGCCTGGACGACTTCTACTACCTGTCGCGCACCGCGCTGGTCAAGGACGAGAAGCACTACGACAAGTTCGACCGCGCCTTCGCCGCCTACTTCAAGGGCGTCGAGATGCTGGCCGACTTCACCAAGGAAGTGCCGCTCGACTGGCTGCGCAAGACGCTCGAGCGCGAGTTCACGGCCGAGGAAAAGGCCAAGATCGAGAAGATGGGCTGGGACGAGCTCATGGAGACGCTCAAGAAGCGCTTCGAAGAGCAGAAGGAGCGCCACGAGGGCGGCAACAAGTGGATCGGCACCGGCGGCACCTCGCCCTTTGGCCACGGCGGCTACAACCCGCAGGGCGTGCGCATCGGCGGCGCCGGCAAGAACAAGAGCGCGGTCAAGGTCTGGGACCAGCGCGCCTACAAGGACTACGACGACAGCCAGGAACTGGGCACCCGCAACATCAAGATCGCGCTGCGCCGGCTGCGCAAGTTCGCTCGCGAGGGCCACGAGGAAGAGCTGGACCTCGACGACACGATCCACTCGACCGCCGCCAATGCCGGCTACCTCGACATCAAGATGCGGCCCGAGCGCCACAACAACGTCAAGGTGCTGCTGCTGATGGATGTCGGCGGCACGATGGACGAGCACATCCAGCGCGTCGAGGAGCTGTTCTCGGCCGTCAAGACCGAGTTCAAGCACCTCGAGTTCTATTACTTCCACAACTGCGTCTACGACTTCATGTGGAAGAACAACCGGCGCCGTTTCTCCGAGAAGTTCGCGACCTGGGACATCATTCGCAAGTACAACAAGGACTACAAGCTGATCTTCGTCGGCGATGCGACGATGAGCCCGTACGAGATCCTGCAGCCGGGCGGCAGCGTCGAATACAACAACGAGGAAGCCGGCGCCGAATGGATGCAGCGCCTCACGCACGCCTTCCCCAAGTTCGCCTGGATCAACCCCGAACCGCAAGGCGTCTGGCAGTACCGCCAGAGCATCGCGGTGATGCAGCAGCTGGTGTCGCACCGCATGTATCCCCTGACCTTGCGCGGGCTCGAAGACGCGATGCGGATGCTGTCGAAATAGCGATTCGCCGCGGCAGGCGCGCGACCCTGCCAAAAACATGCAGCATGTGAATCTTTAAGTTACAGTTAACACTTAATGATTCAAAACGTCCTCGAGGCAAGAGTGGCTCATGTCTGCCCAGTTGTCGCACACGATCGAACTGCCGGTTCTTGAGCAGCCGCTGCCGCTGCAGAAGCCGTTTCCCCTTGCCGGCCTGGAGCCGCAGGGCGATTTCCTGTGCATCCGGGGGGTCCGGCTGCCCCTGGCCGAACTGGTCAACCCGGCATTTCTCGAGGCGGAGCGGCGCGCGGACTTGCGCCGTCAACTGGAGGCCGCCAAGCCCTTCGAGCACCTGGTGGTCGACGGCCTGTTCCATCCTTCGCTGCTGGAACTGGTGGCCGAAGAGTTCGACATGCAGACGGAAACGAGCTGGGCCGACGTCACCAGCCGCTACGAGCGGCTTCGGCGCTCGGCCTTCAACGTCCGGCTGGGCCCGGCCACGCAGCTCTACTTCGACCTCGTCAATTCCGGCTGGTTCGGCGAATGGCTGTCCTCGGTCAGCGGCGCGCAATACCTGCTGCCGGATCCCAGGCTCTTCGGCGGCGGCCTGCACGAGAGCCGCACCGGCGCGACCTTCGCCGTGCACCGCGACTTCAACCGCCATCCCCACCTCGGCTTGAAGAACGAGATGGTGTTCATCACCTACCTCAACAAGGGATGGGATCCCGAATGGGGCTCCGCGCTGGAGCTCTGGGACAAGAAGCGTTGCGTCTCGACCGTGCAGCCCGAGTTCGGCCGCACCATCCTGATGCCGCATGGCCCGAACAGCTTCCACGGACACACGAAGCCGCTGCAGGCCGCCGACGGACGACCCCGGCGGTCGGTGGCCGCGTACTTCTACAGCAGCGAGCCGGCCGGCCGGCAGCATGGCGTGGAGGCGGGCAGCGTCTTCATGCAGAAGCACCATGCCGACCGGGTCAAGGCGGTGGCGCGGATGCTCACACCGCCGCTGGTCTGGGGCCTGGCCCGGCGGATGATCCGGCGCTGAGCGCGGCGCCGCGCCGAAGCGCCCGGAGGGGCGTGACCATGCTGTCAAAATGCCCGCATGCTTTGGGTGGTCCGATCTCATGCGCCGGCGTGGTTGCCGGCGTTTTTGTTTGCAGCCGTTCTCTTTTTGTCAGGTTGCAGCCTGTTGCCCAAGACGGATGCAGCAGAATCAGACGCGACCCCCAGCGCCGTAGCGAGCGAGGGTCGGGCGGCCGGTGCCGCCTTCACGGTCGACGTGCGGGCCCCCGACTCGGTCCGCGAGCACCTCGAACGCCATCTGGAAATCCAGCGCTTCCGCGAGCTCGACGATCTCGGCGCGGTCGAGATCTCGCGGCTGATGGTCGCCGCCGAAGCCAACGCCCGCGAGTTGCTCAACATCCTCGGCTACTTCACGCCGACCCTCACGCTCGAGCTGGTGGACACGCCCGGCGGCAAGGCGCCGCGCGAAGTGAGGATCACGGTCGATCCGGGCCCGATCACCCACGTGAGCAATGTCCAGGTCGACTTCAGCGGGCCGATCGCCGAAGACCCCGCCTCGGAATCGCAGCGCGACGGGATCCGGACCGGCTGGACCCTGCGCGCCGGCCAGCCATTCAGCCAGCAGGCCTGGGACAACGCCAAGACGACCGCCCTGCGCAGCCTCACGGCCCGGCGCTATCCGACCGGCAGCATCCTCACCAGCCTGGCCGAGATCGATGCCGACCGCAGCGAAGCGAAGCTCAGCGCGACCTACGGCTCCGGCCCCGCGTATCGCTTCGGGCCGCTGGTGGTGAACGGCAGCCAGCGCTACCCCGCCGACAACGTGCGCCGGCTGGCGCGCGTGCCCACCGGCTCCGACTACGACCAGCAGCAGTTGCTCGACGCTCAGCAGCGGCTGGCGAGCAGCGGCTACTTCGACTCGGTCTTCCTGACCCTGGACACCAGCGGCGCCGATCCGCTCGCCGCCCCCGTGATCGCCCAGGTGCGCGAGGCACCGCTGCAGCGGGTGGTGCTGGGCGTCGGCTTCACCACCGACAGCGGCGCGCGCCTGTCGATCGACCACTCCCACAACGACATGCCGCTGCTCGGCTGGCGCGCGGTGTCGAAGCTCACCCTCGACCGCGACACGCAATCGCTGGGCACCGACTGGAGCGCGATCCCCGACGACAGCGGATGGCGCACCTTCACCTCGGCCCTGCTCAAGAGCGAGGTCTCGGGCAGCTACACGGTCGACAGCGGTCGACTGCGCGGCGGCCGCAACAAGGCCGACGGCCACATCGATCGCAGCTACTTCCTGCAGTACGACTACGCGCGGAACGTCGGCTTCAATCCCCCTCCGTCGGCTTCCGCGCTGACCCTCAACTGGGGCTGGATCGGGCGCTACTTCGACAATGCGGCGGCCCCGACGCGGGGCCAGGGCTTGGGACTCGAACTGGCCGCCGGCTACACGCTGACCGGGGAGCAACTGCCCTTCACGCGCACCGTGGTGCGCTGGGTGGGCTTCGTCCCGGCCGGCACCGTGAGCAACGCCGACCGCACGCAGAGCCGCAACGCCCGCATCCAGCTGCGCGCCGAGGCCGGCGCGGTCAGCGCCGCCGACCGGGCCCAGATCCCCTCGACCCTGAACTTCCTCACCGGCGGCGACACCACGGTGCGCGGCTACGGCTACCGCACGATCGGAGCGGTCAAGCCCGACGGCCAGGTGATCGCCGGCCGCTACCTCGGCGTCGCCAGCGTCGAATGGCAGCGCCCCTTCGTCTATGACGGCCAGCTGACCGCCTGGGAGAGCGCGGTCTTCGTCGACGTCGGCGCCGTGGCCGACCGGCCCGGCGACATGGAGCCGAAGGTCGGGGTGGGCTTCGGCGGGCGCTGGGCCAGCCCGATCGGCCCGGTGCAGATCGACCTGGCCTACGGAGTCCAGGTCCACAAGTTCCGCCTTCACGTTCGACTCGGCTTCACCTTCTAGATGACCCCCGAAGACCACACCGAAACCCATCCCGCGGCAGCGCCGCCGCGCTCGCGCGGGCGGCGCGCCTTGCGCACGCTGGCATGGGGCGTCACGGGCCTGCTGGCGCTGGTGCTGCTGCTCGGCGCCGGCGCCTGGTGGTGGCTGGGCTCGGACCAGTCGCTGGCCTTCGCGCTGGCGCGCACCGCACGCTACCTGCCGGCCGGCCAGACGCTGGAAAGCCGCGACGTGACCGGCTCGCTGCGCGCCGGCGGGCGCATCGGCTGGCTGCGCTGGGAGAGCGAGAGCCTCGCGGTCGAGGTCCGGGACGCCCGCATCGGCTGGCAGCTCGCGCCGCTGCTGCGGCGCCGGGTCCAGCTCGGCGAGGTCCATGCGGCGCAAGTGCTGATCGAGCCCCGGCCGACCGCCGAGAGCAAGCCGGTCGAAGCGCTCGAGCAGATCGTGCTGCCGATCGACGTCGAGCTGCCCTTCCAGATCGACGACCTGCGCTGGGCCGGTCCGCCGGCCCTGCAGGCGACGAAGCTGGAAGGCAGCTACCGCTACAGCGACGCGCACCACCAGCTGGAGATCGAGGGCGTCGATATCGCCGATGGCCACTACGGCGCCCGGCTTCGCCTGCAGGGGCCGGCGCCGATGGCGATCGACGCCACGCTGAACGGCCGGGTGCGTGCGCTGCTGGCGCAGGATCGCAGCCTCGACGTGCGGGCCGAGGCCAGCGTCAAGGGCACGCTGGCCGGCACGGATGCGCGCCTCGCGGTGGCGGCCGAGCTCAACCCGGTCGACGCCAGCGCCGAGCAGCCGATGCGGGCACAGCTGCAGGCCAACCTGGCGCCCTGGCAGCCGCAGCCGGTGATCGACGCCAAGGCCGAGCTGTCCAACATCGACCTGGCCACCCTGTGGCCCGCCGCCCCCGCCACGCTGCTGAGCGGCGAGATCCAGGCCGGCCCCGATCCGACGGCGACCGCCGGCGAGCAGCTCTGGCAGGCCGGCGCCCAGGTCCGCAATGCGCTGCCGGGCCCGTGGGACGAGGCGAAGCTGCCGGTCGAGCAGCTCGACGTCCAGGCCCGCTTCGACGGCAGCAGCTGGACCTTCCCGGAAGCGAGCCTGCGCGCCGGCGGCGGCCGCATCGATGCGAAGGGCAGCTGGAGCCCGGCACCGGCGCCCTGGAAGCTCGACGCCAACGTGCGCGGGGTCAAGCCGGGTGCGCTCCATACGCAGCTCGACGGCGCCCCGGTGAACGGCCGGATCCTGGCCGAACAGGCCGGCGAGGCCCTGCAGTTCGATGTCGCGCTGCAGGCCCAGGGCGGTGCCGGAGCAAGCGGCGAGTTGCAGGGCCTGCGGCTGGAGCGCGCGCTCGCCAAGGGCCAGTGGCAGGATCAGGTGCTGGACCTGCGCAGCCTGCGCATCGAGGCGCACCGCGCCAGCCTGGACGGCCGGCTGCAGCTGCGGCTCGATGACCAGGCCGCCAGCGGCCGGCTGAACCTCGTCGTGCCGGGCGCCACCGCGCTCGTCGACGGCCGCATCGCACCGGCCACGGGCGGCGGCGACACCCAGGTCCGCATCGAGGATGCGGCGGCGCTGCAGCGCTGGGTCGAGGAGCTGCCCGGGCTCGAGGCCGCCTTCGCCGGCATGCAGATGCAGGGCAGCGCGCGTCTCGACGCCGGCTGGAGGGGCGGCTGGGAGGCGGTCCGGCGGCGGCTCCAGAACGCCAACGAACCGGCCCCGCGCGGCAGCGCCGAGCCCACGCTGCAGGCCACGTTGACGGTGCCCAGGCTGGACCTGAAGCTGCCGTCCTCCGAGGCCGGCAAATCCAGCGATGTCCAGTTGAACGGCGTCCGCGCCGAGCTGTCCGGCAGCCTCGCGCGAGCCACACTCGCCCTCAAGGGCGAGGCCGTCACCGACAGCCGCAAGATCGGGCTCGACAGCCGGGCCAGCGGCGGCATCGAGCGACCGAACCAGTGGAACGCGACCCTCGCCAACTTGCGGGTCCAGGTGCTCGACAGCGCGCGGCCGGACGCCGCGCCGTGGGTGCTGGAACTGCGCAGCCCGGTCAGCGCCCAGGTGCGCACGGCCGCAGGCGCCAATCCTCGACTCGACGTCGAAGCCTCGGCCGCGGCGGCCACGCTCAAGGGTCCGGCGCCGGGCACGGTGAAGATCGACTGGCAGCCGCTGCGCTTCAGCCGCACCGGCAGCGAGGCGCGGCGCGCCTTCCGCCTGCAGTCCAAGGGCCGGCTGCAGGACCTGCCGATGGCCTGGGCGGAACTGCTGGGCAATGGCGACGCGCTGGCGCAGGTGGGCTTCAGCGGCGACCTGCTGTTCAACGGCGACTGGGACATCGACGCCGGCGACACGCTGCGCGCCAAGGCCCGCCTGGTGCGCGAGAGCGGCGACCTGCGGGTGCAGGCCGGCGAGGCCGCGCTGGTGACGCGCATCAAGAGCCACGGCACCGGCACGGCCAGCGAGCGCACCATGGATGCCGCCGGCCCCGGCGCCAGCACGCCGGCGGGACTGCGCCGCGCCGAACTCACGCTCGACGCCGAGGGCGATACCGTGCGCGCCAACCTGGCCTGGGACAGCGAGCGCGCCGGCGAGATCCGGGTGGAGGCCAGCACGCGGATGCAGCAGCGCCAGGGCGGCTGGCAGTGGGCCGAGGACGCACCGCTGGCCGGCCGCGTCACGGCGCGGATGCCGAACCTGGGCGTCTGGTCCATGCTGGCGCCGCCGGGCTGGCGGATGGCCGGCACGCTGGAAGCCGACGCCACGCTGGCCGGCAGCCGCAACGATCCGCGCTGGAACGGCACGCTGGGCGCCAACCAGCTGGCCGTTCGGGCGCTGGTCGAGGGGCTGGACCTGCGCGACGGGCAGTTGCGTGCCACGCTGGCCGGCAACCGGGTCGAGGTCACCGAATTCACGCTCAAGGGCGGCGCCGGCGCGCAGACGCGCATCCCGGGCCAGAGCGGCAACCTAAGCACCGCGGCCAGCGAGGCCGCGCGCGACGGCGGCACGCTGTCGGCGAAGGGCGAGCTGGCCTGGGGCGCCGCACCGGCCGACGGCGCCGGCAGCGGCATCCGGATGTCGCTCCAGGCCCAGCTGCGCTCGCTGCGCGTGCTGGTACGCGCCGATCGGCAGGTCACGCTGTCGGGTGACCTGCAGGCCCGACTTGCCGGCGGACAGCTCACGGTGCGGGGCGACATCAAGACCGACCGGGCGGTCATCATCCTGCCCGACCAGACCGCGCCCAGCCTGGGCAGCGACGTCGTCATCCGCTCGGCGGCGCGCGACCGCGAGGCGGCCGAGGAGGCAAAGCGGCTGGAGGCGGCCGACAAGAACGAGATGGCCCGGGCGCAGACCGCCAAGCCGCCGGACATCGCAGTGTCTTTCGACCTCGGCAGCGACTTCGCGGTCCAGGGGCGCGGCATCACGACCCGGCTGGCCGGCAAGCTCGACATCCGGAGCACCTCGCTGAGCGCACCGCCGCGCATCACGGGCGAGATCCGGACCGTGGCCGGCCAGTACCGCGCCTATGGGCAGGCGCTCAACATCGAGACCGGCGTGGCGCGCTTCAACGGCCCCTTCGACAATCCGCAGCTCGACATCCTGGCGATCCGGCCGAACATCTCGCAGCGCGCCGGCGTCGCCATCACCGGCACGGCGCAGTCGCCGCGCGTGCGGCTCTATTCGGAGCCGCAGCTGTCGGACCAGGAAACGCTTTCCTGGCTGGTGCTGGGACGGGCCTCGGCCACCAGCGGCGGCGAGTCGGTGCTGATCCAGCAGGCCGCGCTGGCGCTGCTCGGGGGGCTCGGCGGCAACACGGGAGGCGGGCTGGCGAGCCGCTTCGGACTCGACGAGATCGGTTTCAAGGGCCCGGGCAGCGGCGGCGACGTGCGCGAGTCCACGGTCACCGTCGGCAAGCGCGTGGCGCGGGATTTCTACATCACCTACGAGCGCAGCCTGGGCGGCACGCTCGGCACCTTCTTCATCTTCTACGACCTCACGCGGCGGCTGACGCTGCGAGCGCAGGCGGGCCAGCAGAGCGCGGTCGACCTGATCTACACGGTCCAGTTCGATTAGGTGTTGCTCGCCCCCAGGCAGGGGCGAGCGAACTGGTAAAGTCGCTCCCGCTCTCGTCCTCGTAGTTCAATGGATAGAACGGGGTCCTCCTAAGACTCAGATACAGGTTCGATTCCTGTCGAGGGCACCATCCCTGCCCGCCGACGTCGCAGGAAGCGATTACTGCGGGGTGCCGCCTTGCGGGTTCACCTTGCGGTTCGGACGCTTGGCATTGCGGGTCGCTTCGCGCGCCTGGCCTGCGGCAGCGGCCTTGCCGGTACCGATCGCACCGCCTTCAGGCGTGTTCAGCGTGTCGCCGCCCACGGCCTTGACCTTGCCTTGCGGACGGGCGTCCACCCTCGCTTCGGCACGTTCCTGCGGTTTGCTGTTCATGATCGGCGAGCTTTCCGACGAAGCGCCCTTGGGGGCCTGCGCATAGGCGCCTGCGGCAAAGAAGCCGGCAATCATGATGGCGAGAATTTTGCTCATGGGGTTCCTCAGTGGATGGTTCGGAAAAAGATCCAGCGGCAGCATAAAACGAGGATTGGTCGGCGCATATAAGCATTTGGTGCAATCGCCACATGTATCATCAAATTCATATTGTCAGTGCACACTCACAACGTCTCCCACGCCGCCGTCGTCATCGGCCGCTTCCAGCCTTTTCACGATGGGCACCGGTCGCTCCTGCAACGGGCGCTCGCTGCCGCGCCGCGCGTGGTGGTGGTGATCGGGTCGGCCTTCCAGGCGCGTTCGCCCAAGCATCCCTTCACCTGGCAGGAACGCGCCGAGATGGTGCGACTGTCCTTTCCGGAGGCAGAGCGCCGGCGGCTGCATTGCGTGCCGGTGCGCGACTTCTTCGACGACGCCCGCTGGGTCGCTGCCGTGCGGCACGCCGTGGCTGGCGCCTGGGCCGGAGCCGGACCGGCGGCACCCCCTGAGACGGTGACGCTGGTCGGCCATGCGCGCGACGCCACCCGCGACTACCTCGAAGCCTTCCCGGACTGGACGCTGAAGCGCGCGGACAACGTCCCGGTCCGCCGCGCCAGCCTGATGCGCGACGCCTTGTTCGCGGCGCCCGAGACCGCCTTCGGCGAGCTGGCCGGCGAGATCCCGCCGGGCACGATCGAAGTCCTGCGCGCCTGGCGCAACGGGCCGGCCTTCGAAGCCCTGGCCGAAGAGGCCGGACTGCTGCGCGAGTACGAGGCGTCCTGGGCGTCGGCGCCCTATCCGCCGGTCCTCGTGACGGTCGACTGCGTCGTGAAGTGCGGCAACCACGTGCTGCTGATCCGCCGTGGCCAGGCACCCGGCAAGGGACTGTTCGCGGTCCCGGGCGGCTTCCTGGAGCAGCGCGAGACCACGCAGCAGGCCGCCCTGCGCGAACTCGAGGAAGAAACCCATCTCGACCTGCCGCCGGCCACGCTGCGGGCCTGCCTGAAGGCCACCGACGTCTTCGACCGCCCCGACCGCAGCGCGCGCGGACGCACCATCACGCACGGCTTCTTTTTCGACCTGGGGGAGCGCGAATTGCCCGCGCTGCGGGCCGACGACGATGCCGCGGCCGCCGAATGGACGCCTGTGGAGGCCTTGCAGGCGCGGGAAGACCGGTTCCTGGACGACCACTTCCAGATGCTCGACCACTACCTGGGCCTGCTGCCGGCGCCGAGCGCCCTGTAGGCAGCCGCCCACGTCTTCCTATTGCTTTTTCCGGCAGGCAGCCCACGCCGGCCCGCCTATTGTCGAATCACACACACAAAGCGGAGAACCCCATGAAAAGCATCATCCTTTGGCTCTGCGGCGTGCCGCTCATCGTGATCATCGGCCTGAAGGTCTTCGGGGTTCTCTGAACGACGATTCCTCCTCCCGGCGTCACCAGGCGCCGTTGCACAGCGCCCTTCGGGGCGCTGTTTTTTTGGAGCCTTGACGGCTACTTGAGCTCTCGCCGCAGGGCCTGGATGTCGGCGTGCAGGCTTTTTGCCCAGGCCCGGCGGTCCCGCCCCAGGGACGGCTGCGCCTCGCCGAAACGCACGATGGCCAGCAGCGGCGGCGCCTTCAGCGTGCTCCACAGCGAAGTCAGCAGGCTGTCGTCGCCGACATAGCGCGGCGCGAAGCTGGTCTCGCCGCTGGCTGCGTCGGCGAAGCGCAGCGCGGTCGGCTGCACCGGCGCGCCGGAGGAGATCGCCGCCTGCAGCAGATTGGCATGGAAGGGCAGCAGGCCATGGCCGTCGCCGGTCGTGCCTTCGGGAAAGACGGCGATCACGTCGCCCGCGCGCAGGGCCTCGGTCATGTGGTGCACCACGCGCACGGCGTCGCGCCGGCGCTCGCGTTCGATGTAGAGCGTGCCGGCCCCGGTCGACAGGGTGCCGATCACGGGCCAGTGGCCGACCCCCGCCTTGGACACGAAGCGCACGTGGCGCGCCGCGTGGATGGCGAGGATGTCCAGCCACGACAGGTGGTTGCACACCACCAGCATCGGCCCGTGCGCGGGCGGCCTGCCGAGCACCGTGAGCCGGATGCCCATCAGGTTCAGCATGCGCTCGGCCCATTGCTGGACGCGCGACTCGCGCTCCGCCTGCGACATGCGCGGGAAGCGCATGCGGATGGTCCACCAGCCCGAGAGCATGTGCGCGATCGCGCGCAGCAGCTTCCAGCCGGCGGACAGCGACTGCATCAGCCGTGCACCACTCGGCCGCCGACCAGCGTGAAGCGGGCCCGGCCGCGCATGGCGTAGTCGCCGAAAGGCGTGTGCTTGCCCTGGCTCTTGAGGGTCTCGGGCCTCACCTGCCATTCGTGCGCCGGGTCGACCACGCAGAGGTCGGCGGCGCCGCCGGCGGCCAACTGGCCGACACCCGCCGCGCCCAGCAGCCGGGCCGGCGCCGCGGTCACGACCTCGATCGCCCGCCGCAGGCCGGCGCCGCTCTCTTCGCCCCACTGCAGCGCCAGCGGCAGCAGCAGCTCGAGCCCGGTGGCGCCGGGCTCGCTCTCGGCGAAGGGCAGGGTCTTGGCGTCCGCCTCGACCGGCGTGTGGTCGGACACCAGCGCATCGATGGTGCCATCGGCCAGCCCGGCCGACAGCGCGTCGCGGTCGCGCTGCTGGCGCAACGGCGGGTTGAGCCGCGCCCGGCTGTCGAAGAAGCCGATGTCGGTGTCGGCCAGATGCAGAGAATTGATGCTCACGTCGCAGCTGATCGGCAGGCCCTCGGCCTTGGCTGCCCGTACCTGCGCCACCCCGGCCGCGCTCGACAGCCGGCACAGGTGGACCCGTGCGCCGGTGCTTCGCATCAGTTCGACGATGGTGAAGATGGCGATCGTCTCGGCCGCCACCGACACGCCCGCGAGCCCGAGCCGGGTCGCCAGGGGCCCGCTGGCGGCGACGCCGCGGCCCAGGTCGCGCTCCTGCGGTCGCAGCCACACCGTGTAGCCGAAGGTGCTCGCATACTGCAGCGCGCGCTGCAGCACCTGCGTGTTGCCGAGCGGCACCTCGGCCTGGCCGAAGCCGATGCAGCCGGCCTCGGTCAGCTCGGCCATCTCGGTCAGCACCTCGCCGGCCAGTCCGCGCGTCAGCGCACCGAGCGGGAACAGGCGCGCGCGCTGCATCTTCTCGGCCCGGAACTTGAGCATCTCGACCAGGCCGGGCTCGTCGAGCACCGGGTCGGTGTCGGGCGGGCAGACCAGGCTGGTGACGCCGCCGGCCGCGGCCGCGCCCATCTCGCTCTCGAGCATGCCCTCGTGCTCGTAGCCCGGCTCGCGCAAGCGCGCCGCCAGGTCGACCAAGCCGGGCACCACGAGGCAGCCCTGCGCATCGAGCGTGCGCTCGGCCCGGAACTCGGGCGAGACGCCGCCGATGCTCTGCACGACGCCGCCGGCGATCGCGATGTCGGCCTGGCGGTCGAGGCCCGAGGCCGGGTCCAGGACCCGGCCGTTGATGATCAGGATGTTGCTCATGCTTCGTTACCCGCGACGATGCTCATCACCGCCATGCGCACGGCGATGCCGAAAGTGACCTGCGGCAGGATCACGCTCTGCCGGCCGTCGACCACCGCCGAGTCGATCTCAACGCCGCGGTTGATCGGACCCGGATGCATCACGATCGCATCGGGCTTGGCGAGCTGCAGCTTCTCGGGCGTGAGGCCGAAGGTCTTGAAGAACTCCTGCGACGACGGCAGCAGCGCGCCGCTCATGCGCTCGTTCTGCAGCCGCAGCATGATGATCACGTCGCAATCCTTGATGCCCTCTTCGAGCGTGTGGCAGACGCGCACGCCCATCTGCGCCATGTCGCTCGGCACCAGCGTCTTGGGGCCGACCACGCGCACCTCGGCGCAGCCCAGCGTGGTGAGGCCGTGGATGTCGGAGCGCGCCACGCGCGAATGCAGCACGTCGCCGACGATCGCCACCGTGAGGTTCGAAAAGTCCTTCTTGTAGTGCCGGATCGTGTACATGTCGAGCAGGCCCTGCGTCGGGTGCGCATGCCGGCCGTCGCCCGCGTTCACCACGTGCACGTGCGGCGCGACGTGCTGCGCGATCAGGTAGGGCGCGCCCGACTCGCTGTGGCGCACCACGAACAGGTCGGCCGCCATCGCGCTCAGGTTGGCGATGGTGTCGAGCAGCGACTCGCCCTTGGTCGCCGAGGAGCGTGCGATGTCGAGGTTGATGACGTCGGCCGACAGCCGCTTGGCCGCGATCTCGAAGGTGGTGCGGGTGCGGGTCGAGTTCTCGAAGAACAGGTTGAACACGCTCTTGCCGCGCAGGAGCGGCACCTTCTTGACCTCGCGGTCGCTGACGCTCGTGAAATTGGCCGCAGTGTCGAGGATGTGGGTGACGATGTCCTTCGGCAGGCCCTCGATCGACAGCAGGTGGATCAGCTCGCCGTTCTTGTTGAGTTGGGGGTTGCGCTTGTAGAGCATCAGGTGTTTTCCTCCACTTTGAAGCTGAAGGCGCCGCTGTCGCTGCGGGCCAGGGCCAGCAGCTGGGTGGCGGGCAGTTCGAGCTTCTGGGCCGCGAAGTCGGCGGCCACCGGCAGCTCCCGGCCGCCGCGGTCGATCAGCACGGCCAGCCGCACGCAGGCCGGGCGGCCGAAATCGAACAGCTCGTTGAGCACCGCGCGGATCGTGCGGCCGGTGTAGAGCACGTCGTCGAGCAGCAGCACGTCGGCGCCGTTGACGTCGAAGGGCAGCGTGGTCTGCGCGCTGGCGGCAAGGCCGCGGCGGGCGAAGTCGTCGCGGTGCATCGCCGACGAGATGATGCCGGGCGCGCCGGGCAGGCCCAGGTCTTTCTGCAGCCGCTCGACCAGCCAGGCGCCGCCCGAGGTGATGCCGACCAGCCGGGTGTCGGGTCGCATGAGGGGTTTCACGCCGCGCAGCAGCTCGAGATAGAGCGCTTCGGCGTCGGGGATTGCGTTCACGGGAGACTCCTCAGGAACTGTTCAAGGATGATGCAGGCCGAGGCGGCATCGGCGTCGCGGGCGCCGCCGGCCAGCGCCTCGGTGGTGCTGTAGCGTTCGTCGACCTCGTACACCGGCAGCCGGAAGCGGCCGTGCAGCTGGCGGCCGAAGCGCTGGGCGGCACGGGTGTTCTCGTGCGGCGCGCCGTCGGGATGGCAGGGCACGCCGATCACCAGCGCGTCGGGCTGCCATTCGCGGATGCGGGCCGCGACCTGTTCGAAGCGGGCATCGCCCTCGGCCTTGATGGTGGGCTGCGGCGTCGCCGTCTTGAGCAGCCGGTTGCCGCTGGCCACGCCGGTGCGCTTCTGGCCGTAGTCGAAAGCCAGGAAGCTCTGGAAATGGGCTGGAACGGACGGGGAAGGCATGTTGCGGTCGGGCATCGCCTGAACGCTCATGCGTGCCCCGCATCCGGCGACAGGGTCCAGGCCTCGAGGCCGAGCAGCGAGAGCGCCTTGTCGTAGCGCTGCTCGACCGGGGTGTCGAAGATCACCGCCGGGTCGGCGCCCACGGTGAGCCAGCTGTTCTCGGCCAGTTCGGATTCGAGCTGGCCCTCGCCCCAGGCCGCGTAGCCGAGCGACACCAGCACCTTGCGCGGGCCGGCGCCGGTGGCCAGCGCCTCGAGCACGTCTTTCGAGGTGGTCATCTCGAGGCCGCCCGGGATCGTCATGGTCGACGCGTAGACGGATTCGTTGGGCTTGTCGCCCTCCGCGAACACCGGCTCGTGCAGCACGAAGCCCCGCTCGGTCTGCACCGGGCCGCCCTGGAACACCGGGGCGTTGCCGATTTCGGGACGCGACAGGTGCAGCTCGATCTTCTCGAACAGCACACCCAGGTTGATGTCGCTGGGCTTGTTGATCACCAGCCCGAGCGCGCCGCGCTCGCTGTGCTCGCAGAGATAGACCACGCTGCGGCTGAAGGCCTTGTCTTCGAGACCCGGCATCGCGATCAGGAAATGATGCGTGAGGTTCATCCGTGCAGAATCAAGGGCCATGCCGCCGATTTTACTGGCCGTCGACAAGATCTATCCCAAGGGCCTGATGTGGTTTCGCCGCGACCTGCGCGTGGACGACAACGCAGCGCTCTACCAGGCCCTGCGCGCCTGCCGGCAGGTGGTCTGCGTGTTCGTGTTCGACCGCGCGATCCTCGAGTCTTTGCCGCGCGCCGACCGGCGGGTGGAATTCATTCGGGAGTCGCTGGTCGAGCTGCAGGCGGAGCTCGAGGCCCTGGGCGGCGGGCTGATCGTGCGCCATGCGCTGGCCGAGGAGGAGATCGCGCAGCTGGCACGCACGCTCGAGGTGCAGGCGGTGTTCGCCAACCGCGACGACGAGCCGGCGGCACTCGACCGGGACGCCAAGGTGCTGGGCGCGCTGGCCAACGCCGGCGTCGCCTTCCACACCGCCAAGGACCAGGCGATCTTCGAACGCGACGAGTTGCTGACGCAGGCCGGCCAGCCCTACACCGTCTTCACGCCGTACAAGCGGGCCTGGCTGGCCAAGGTCGATGCCTTCTATCTCAAGGCCTATCCGGTGCGCAGCCACGCCGAGGCCCTGGCGCCGCCGCCGGCCGCGCTGCGCGCCCCGGTGCCGACACTGGCCGAACTGGGCTTCGAGCCGACCAACCTCTCGGAGCTGGACATCCCTACCGGCAGCCAGGGCGCTGCCGCGCTGCTGGGCGACTTCCTGCAGCGCATCGACCGCTACGACCAGGCGCGCGACTTCCCCGCGGTGCGCGGCCCGAGCTACCTCGGCGTGCACCTGCGCTTCGGCACCGTGTCGATCCGGCAGCTCGCGGGGCTGGCCCATCCGCTCTCGCTGCAGGGCAGCGCCGGCGCCGCGACCTGGCTCAGCGAGCTGATCTGGCGCGACTTCTATTTCCAGATCCTGGCCCACCATCCGCAGGTGGCCGAAGCGGGCGAATCGCGCAGCTTCCGGCCCGAGTACGACCGGATCCAGTGGCACCACGGCAAGCACGCCGACCAATGGTTCGAGGCCTGGTGCCGGGGCCGGACCGGCTACCCGCTGGTCGACGCGGCGATGGCGCAGATCAACCAGACCGGCTACATGCACAACCGCCTGCGCATGGTGGTGGCGAGCTTTCTCTGCAAGGACCTGGGGCTCGACTGGCGCCGCGGCGAGCGCTACTTCGCCGAGCACCTGAATGATTTCGAGCTGGCGTCCAACAACGGCGGCTGGCAATGGGCCAGCTCGAGCGGCTGCGACGCCCAGCCCTACTTCCGGATCTTCAATCCGGTGACGCAGAGCGAGCGCTTCGACCCCGAGGGCAAGTTCATCCGCCGCTACCTGCCGCAACTGGCGAAGCTGTCGAACGCCGCGATCCACGCGCCATGGGCCGCCAAGCCGCTCGAACTGGTGGCGGCGGGCGTCGAACTCGGCGACAACTACCCTAAGCCCCTGGTCGACCACGCCGAGGCGCGCGAGCGCACGCTGCAGCGCTATGCGGTGGTGCGGCAGGGGGAGCGCGCGACGGGCACTGGACGTCTCCGGCCATAGGACAGGTCCCGGGCGATCGACAAGTAGCGCGTCGAATTCCTTACTTTCATACAATGTAAGGAATTCCAGCGAAAGGATCTCCAGCGATGTTTGCCACCCTCACCAGCAAAGGCCAGATCACGTTGCCCAAGGAGATCCGGGTTCGGCTTGGGCTCGATGCCGGGTCCATGCTCGATTTCCAGCTCCTCGAGGACAACACGATCACGGTACGGGCAGTCAGGCCCGACGCCCGACGGGTTCGCGGCCTCCTCAAGTCCCCCCACGCCATCCCGCCGACGGTCGAGCAGATGGACGAGGGGATCGCGGCGCACCTGCGGGACAAGCACGCGGCCGCCTCGCGCAGACGCAAGTCCCCAGGCCGATGATCGGGATCGACACGAACATCCTGCTGCGCCTGTGGCTCGACGACGATCCGGCCCAGAGCAAGCGCATCGATGCGCTGCTGGCCGAGCATGGCACGACGCCCGGGTCACTGCTGGTGACGGATGTGGTCCTGGCGGAAGCGGTATGGACCTTGCGCTCGGTGTTCGATCAAGACGAGGCGGCTCAGCTCATCGCCGTGCGCAGCCTGCTGGAGGAGACCGCGTTCGCGTTCGAGGATCGTGAAGCGATCGCCCACGCGGCCGCGCTGTTCGAGCAGGGTGCGTGCGGCTTCTCGGACTGCCTGATCGTCGCCAGGCATGCGCAGCGCGGTTGCGAATTCACGGCCACCTTCGACCGCGGCATGCGCAAGCTGCCCGGCGTGCGGGTGTTGTGACGGGCCCAGGCCGGCGCCGGGCCGCCCCAAGGCGGCCTGCGGCCCCCTCGGGGGGCAGCGACCACACGAAGTGAGGGAGCGTGGGGGCTCTATTCCTTCAGGCCGCCAGCACCGCCGGCAGCTCGACGCCCGTGTAGCTGCGCACCAGCCGCAGCAGTTCGTCTTCCGAGTAAGGCTTGCCCAGATAGTGGTTGACGCCCAGCGCCCGCGCATGGTCGTGGTGCTTCTCGGCGATGCGCGAGGTGATCATGATGATCGGCAGGTCGGCCAGCGACTGGTCGGCGCGGATGTTGCGCGCCAGGTCGAAGCCGTCCATGCGCGGCATCTCGATGTCGGACAGCACCACCGCCGGCCGCTCCTGCTGCAGCCGTTCGAGCGCCTGCAGGCCGTCGGCCGCCAGCGCCACGCGGTAGCCTTCGCGCTGCAGCAGGCGCTGCGTGACACGGCGCACCGTGATCGAGTCGTCGACCACCAGCACCAGCGGCACCTGCGGCACCACCGGCGGCAGCGCGGCCACCGGCTCGGCGCCGCGCACCGCCGGCTGGCGGCGGGCCGCGGCCTGGAACTCGCGCGCCTTCTCGCCATGCACCGCGGCCAGCGCCACCGGGTTGTAGATCAGCGCCACCGCGCCCGAGGCCAGCACCGAGATGGCGGCCATGCCCGGCAGCCGCGAGAGCTGCGGACCGAGGTTCTTGACCACCACTTCCTGGTTGCCCAGGACTTCGTCCACGTGCAGGGCGACGCGCTGCGCCGCGCTGCGCACGATGACGATGGTGTTGGCCTTGGCCGCCGCGCGCTCGCTGCGCGCCGACGACTGCAGCAGCGCCCCGGCCCAGTAGAACGGCACTTGCTCGCCGCCGAAGGCGTAGCGCTGAGCGCCATAGGCGGATTCGAGGTCCGAGGCGCTGGCGCGCAGCACCAGTTCGACCAGGTTGGAAGGCACGCCGATCGAGGTGCCGCCGGCGCGCAGCATGACCACGTGCGTCACCGCGGTGGTCAGCGGCAGCACCAGCTTGAACGTCGTGCCCTGGCCGGGCTGGCTGTGGGTCTCGATGCGGCCGCCGAGCGCGGCCACTTCGGCCCGCACCACGTCCATGCCGATGCCCCGGCCGGCCAGTTCGGACACCTGCTCGGCAGTCGAGAAGCCCGGCTGGAAGATCAGCTCGGCCGCTTCGGCCGCACTGAGCTGCTGGCCGTCGGCCACCAGTCCCAGGGCGCGGGCACGGGCCACGATCCGCTCGTGGTTCAGGCCGGCGCCGTCGTCGCGGAAGCTCACCGAGACGTCGTTGCCTTCGTGGTGCAGCTCGATCACGATCAGGCCGCTGGCCTCCTTGCCGGCCTGCTCGCGCGCCGCCGCATCCTCGATGCCGTGGGCGACGCAGTTGCGCAGCAGGTGCTCGAAGGCCGGCGTCATCCGGTCCAGCACGCCGCGGTCCATCTCGATCGAGCCGCCGGTGATGTCCAGGCGCACCTGCTTGCCGGTGTCCTTGGACGCCTGGCGCACCACCCGGTAGAGCCGGTCGGAAATGCCCTCGAACTCCACCATGCGCGTGCGCAGCAGGCCGCGCTGCAGTTCGCGCGTCTGGCGGGCCTGGGCGCTGAGATCGTCTTCGGTCGCCTGCACCGTCTTTTGCAGCGTGCGCTGCACGGTCGCCACGTCGTTGACCGACTCGGCCATCATGCGGGTCAGTTCCTGGACCCGCGTGAAGCGGTCGAATTCGAGCGGGTCGAAGCCCTGCTGCGAATCCTTGGCCTGGGCCAGCCGCGACTGCATCTGGCTCTCGGCCTGGACCTCGATGTCGCGCAGCTGCTGGCGCAGGCGGTCGAGATTGCCGGTCAGGTCGCTGAGCGAGCTGCGCAGCTGGCCGATCTCGGCTTCGAGCCGCGAGCGCGTGATGATGACTTCGCCAGCCTGCGCCACCAGGCGGTCGAGCAGGTGGGTACGGATGCGCACCGCCTGGCTCGAGACCGAGCGCAGCGGCGTCAGGGCCGACGGTGACGGCATCGCCACCAGGCCGCGCGCGGCGACTGGTTCGGCCGGGGTCGCGATGTCTTCCTTCGTCGCGGCAGGCACGACCTCGGCGGCCGGCGCTTCTTCTGCCTCGGGCAAGACCGGCGCGGCGACCGCGCGCTGCACCAGTTCGGTCTGGATCGCGTTGTCGGCGGCACGCAGCCCGTCGAAGGTGGCCTGCAGCGCATCGAAGCGCGTCAGCAGATGCTCGATCGATGTCCGGTCGGCCCCCGTGGCTCCGAGCGACTCAATCTCGGATTCCATGCGGTGGGCGCGCTCGCCCAGGCGCATCGCGCCGGCCAGCCGGGCACTGCCCTTGAGCGTGTGCAGGGTGCGCAGCATCGAGGCCCGCGGCGCCGAATCCTCGGGATGCTCGGCCCATTCGCGCAATGCGGTGCCGAGTTCAGGCAGCAGTTCGGCCGCCTCCTCCTCGAAGATCGGGAACAGGTCGACGTCGACCGCATCGCTGACATCGATGGCGTCGTCGGTGTCGTCGAGCGCCACGTCGGCCATGGCGTCGCGCACCAGGTGCGGATAGGCCGGGCGGGTCTCCACCGCTTCGGCCGGCAGCACCGAGGCCGCGACTTCGCGCAGGGCCCGCAGCGTGCCTTCGACCGGGTCCTTGAGAACGCCGGCCGCGAACTGGTGCAGCAGGCGGCGCAGTTCCTCGGCGGCGCCGACCAGCACCGCGCCCTGCTGGGGCGTTCCGCGGCCCTGCATCTGCAGGTGCTGCAGTGCGGCCTCGAGCAGGCGCGCCATGCCCGACAGGCTGTGGAAGCCGACCGTCGCCGAACTGCCGGCCAGCGAATGCGCCAGCCCGATGGTCGAGTCGGACACCCGCTGGTGCGATTCGAGCGCCCATTCGCCGACTTCGGTGGCCAGCTGCCGCGACCACTCGTCGGCTTCGTTGAGATAGACGTTGTAGAGCGCGATGCCGATGCGCAGCGGCCCGATGACCTTGACCTGCTCCTCGGCGCTCGGCAGGGCCGGGCGTTCGGGCTCGAACTCGATCGGCGGCACGGCCGCCGGCGCTTCGGCCTGCGTCGCGACGGGCTCGGGCTCCGGCTCGGGTTGTGGCTCCGGCTCCGGCTCCGGCTCTGGTTCAGGCTCGACGATGGCCTCGGGCTCGGATTCCGGCGCAATCTCCGCCTCGGCCGGCTCCGCGACCGGCGCCAGCGCCAGCGGTTCGACCACGGCTTCGGCTTCGGTCGCGGCAGGGGCTTCCTGCGGCGCTTCGACCGGGTTTTCGGGCTCGAGGGTCAGCGAGAAGGAGAGCGGCGACGGCTCGGCCTCCGGTGCCGGCTCGGGCACGAGCTCCGGTCGCGCTGCGCGCAAGGCAGGTTCGATCGAGGTGTGGACGGTCTCGAGGAAATCGATCTCCTCGAGCGCGCCCAGGTCCGCAGGCGCTTCCGGCGCCGGGCTGCCGTCGAATTCGAGAAAGTCGGTCGAGGCGAAGTCGTCCGGCGTGCGGGGCTCATCGATCGGTTCCTGGGACGGCTGGTCCAGGCCCGACCAGACAGTCGGTTCTTCGACGGTCGGTGCTTCGACGGGGGGCGCTTCGGCGCTCGGCGACGCTGCAGCGACAGGGGCTTCGAGCGGCGGCAGATCGAGTCCGATCGGGCCGAGTTCGAGGTCGGGCAGCGGCGGCAGCAGCTCGGGCGCAGCGACGGGCGGCGACGCCTCGGCCTGCGCCTCGGCGGCGATGTGGCGGGCTGCCGCGACCAGCGCGTCGGCGTCGGCGACGCGCGGCGCAGGCAGCAGCGGCTCGCCGGTGCGCAACGCCTCGGCCAGGCTGCGGAACGGCGCCGATTGCCAGCCGTGCGGCTGGTTGGCGGCGATCGCCTCGACCCATTTCGCGAAATCCATCAGCGCCGTGCGCGTGCCGGTGACCAGTTCCGGCGTCGCCGGCCGCTGGTCGGCCAGCCAGGTGTTGAGCACCTGCTCGAAGGACCAGGCGGCTTCGCCGAAATCCATCAGCCCGACCATGCGGGAGCTGCCCTTGAGCGTGTGGAAGGCGCGGCGCAGCACGGTCAGCTCGCCGTCGTCGTCCGGACGCGACGACAGCACCGACACCGCGGCCAGGCCGTTGTGCAGCACTTCGCGCGCTTCGTCCAGGAAGATGTTCTGGAGGTCGTCTTCTTCGAGCTCGGTGACTTCGGTGTCGGCCAGCAGCCCCTCGAGCGGAGCCGGCCCGGTGATCTTCGCGGTCCAGCTGGCGGTCGCGCGGCTGAATTCCTCGATCGGCGACGGCGCCGGCTTGTTGCGGCTGCTGCTGCCCGGTGCGGCGAGAGCGGCCAGCTTGGCGGCGATCTGCGCGTCCACCTCTTCGACGCTCAGCACCGTGTCGGTGGCGGCGACCGGGCCGGAGGCCGAGGCGAAGGACACCGGCGCCGCCGCTTCGGCGGCTGCGGCTTCGCCGGCCTGCCGTCCCATGAGGGGCTTGAGCTCGCCGAGCTCGGCATCGAACACGAACAGCCGCTTGGCCAGCGCCGGCTGGTAGCTCAGCATGTCGATCAGGAAGCCCAGCGCGCCGAGATTGTTGCCGAGCGAATCGAAGGCGCGGATCTCGTCGGCGGGCGACTCTTCGGCCAGCAGCTGGTCGACGTTCTCGCGCATGCGCTGCACGGTCTGGGCAGCCTGGTCGAGGCCGAGCACCGAGAACACGCCGCGCATCTGCAGCAGCTGGCTCGGCACGGTGCGCAGCAGGCCCTTGTCGGTCGGCCGGCGGAAGAACTGGTCGAGCGACTTCTCGAGCTCGCTCAGGTGGCTGCGCAGCTCGCCGACCACGGTGCCCATGGTCTGGCGGTCGCTGACACGGCGGTAGAGCTCCTCCATCCAGGGCTCGAGCGGCTCCGAGCGGCCGCCGTCGCGGGCCCGTTCGATGCGGCCCGCGAGCTGCACGGTGCGGGCGGTGAGCTGGCGGTCGTGGGGATCGAGGTCCTCGAAGGCGGCCTCGAGGTACAGCACCGAGGTCGCGACTTCCATCGCCAGCTCGGTCGCCGGCGGCTGGCCGGACCGCAGCGAGGCCTCGACCGCGTTGTTGAGCGCCTGCACCATCGGTGCGCTCGGCGGATGCAGCTTCTGCAGCGATTCGCCGAGCTGCGCGAAGGTGTCCGCCACCTGCCGGGTGCGGCTCACGTCGCCGCCCGAGAGCGCCGACCACATTTCCTTGGCCGACTCGATGCGCTTGCGCGCCTGCGCCAGCACCACCGGGTCGAAACGGCCGAACTGCTCGATCGTGTAGTCGACGGTCTGCTCGTTGGCGACGCCCCAGGCGATGCGCACGGCGCGCAAGGTCGCGGCCTCGTCGCGCGGGCCGGGCGCGGCCTGGGCGCAGAAGAACAGCAGGTCCTGGCCCAGCCGGTCGGAGACGGTGTTGTCGCCGCGTGCCAGCGTGGCGTACTGCAGCAGCACGCGCGAAGCGGCGCGCTTCACGTGGGTATCGGTCGGGATCAGCGCCAGCGCCAGGGCCTCGAAGAAGCCGGCGGCCAGCGTCCAGAAGCTCGCGACCCGCGGCACCGAGGCGCCGCGTCCGAGCCCCAGGCACAGGGCCTGCAGCCTGCGGGCCGCATGATCGTCGCCGCTCTTGACGACCTTGAGCACTTCGCGGTCGAGCTTGGAGCGCACCGCCGGGTCATAGACCAGCGCGGTCTGGGTCGGCGCCGGCTTGATCTCGACCCAGCGCCAGGTCATGGTCCAGAGGTCGGCCGGATGGACCCGCTCGTTGCCCACCAGTTCGAGCACTTCGCGGTACTGCGGGAACAGCGCCACCGACGACACCACCTTGCCGGCGACCATCGCGTTGAGGAAGTCGGCCACCGCGAAACCGGCGCGATCGATCTTCTGGACCGCGGCATCGTTGCAGCGCAGCGGTTCGGTGGCGAAGCTCTGGACCGCGAACTCCATCGCGCCGAGCACCATGGCCGGCGCCGTATGGCCCACCATCTGCAGCGCACCGACCGCCTGGTGCAGCTGCAGGCGTGCCTGGCGCAGCGGCGCGGTATCGAGTTCGGAGCCCGGCAGCGCCGTGGCCGCCTCGCGGGCGAAGCGGCGCAGCGTCTTGCCTACCCCGTCGAGCGTCTTCTGGATTTCTCCCAATACCCAGGCCAGCGGCCCAAGATCCTCGGTGGCCGGCGCGTTGCCGGCTGTGTGGGCGGTGGCGGGGCTTTGGATCGACACGTTGGGCGCTCGGCGTTCAGGCAATCTTGAAACGAGACACGGACTGACGCAACTCTTCGGCCATGTGCGAGAGCTCGCGCACCTGCTGCGCGGTGGTCCGCGTGCCCTCGCCGGTCTGCTCGGTCACGGCGAAGATGTGCTGGATGTTGGCCGCCACCACGTTGGCCGAATCGGCTTCGCGGGAGGCCGACTGCGAGATCTGCTCGATCAGCTCGGCGAGGCGGCGCGACACGCGGTCGATCTCGGACAGCGCGGTGCCGGCGTTGTCGGACAGCTTGGCCCCTTCGACCACACCCTGCGTGGAGCGCTCCATGGCGCCCACCGCGTCCTGGGTGTCGGTCTGGATCGCCTTCACCAGCGCCGCGATCTGGCGCGTGGCATCGGCCGAGCGTTCGGCCAGCCGCTGCACTTCTTCCGCCACCACCGAGAAGCCGCGACCGGCTTCACCGGCCGATGCGGCCTGGATGGCGGCGTTGAGCGCCAGCACGTTGGTCTGTTCGGTAATGTCCGAGATCAGCTCGGTGATTTCGCCGATCTCCTGCGAGGATTCGCCCAGGCGCTTGATGCGCTTGGAGGTTTCCTGGATCTGGTCGCGGATCGAGTTCATGCCGCCGATCGCGTTCTGCACCGCGTGCAGGCCCGACGAGGCGGCCTGCAGCGACTGCCGCGCCACCGTGGCCGATTCCTGCGCCTGCGAGGACACGCCGTTGATTCGCTCGGCCATGGTCAGCACCGACTGGCCGGTCTCGCGGATCTCGCGCAGCTGTTCGGTCGATGCCGCCAGCAGCTCGGTCGAGGTGCTTTCCACCTGCGAGGTGGTCTGCGCCACGCGGGTCGCCGTGTTCTGCACGTTGCCCACCAGCAGGCGAAGTTCTTCCACCGTGTAGTTCACCGAGTCGGCGATCGCGCCCGTGATGTCCTCGGTCACGGTGGCTTCCTGCGTCAGGTCGCCTTCGGCCACCGTCTGCAGTTCGTTCATCAGGCGAAGAATGGCGGCCTGGTTGGCGGCGTTGACGCGGCTGGCGTCCTCGCTCACGCGCTCGGCTTCGACCCGGTCGCGTTCCGCTGCGGCGGCCCGTTCACGGCCTTCACGCACCTGCACGAAGCCGATCGCGCCGGCCAGTGCCAGGGCGGCCAGCGACAGCACGAACAGCATCACGACCGTGCCGGCGCCGAGGCCGGTGCGGGCCGAGAGCTTGTCCTGCAGGTCGCCGAGCGAGGTGCGCAGCGGTTCGCTGTCAGCCAGGATGGCGGCCTGCGCTTCGCGCGCCGCGACCAGGCCCTGCAGGTTGCCCAGGATGGCGCCGGCCTGCGTGCGGGTGGTTTCGTAGGTCTTCAGGATCGCTTCGAGCTGCTGGCGGGTCTGCGCGTCGCGGGTGCCCGGCAGGCGCTGCTGCGGGCTGCCGTCGAGCAGGCCGCGGGTGATTTCCTGGAAGCTGTTCAGGTCCTTGCCGAGCAGGAACACGGCGTCGGGGCTCACGCCTTCGACCGTCAGGAACTCATTCGCCGACTTGCCGATGCGCTGGGTCAGCATCACCAGCTGGCCGGCGGCCGAGATCTCGGGAATGGTCGCGTTCTGCTGCATCTTGAGCGACGCCACGGTCTCGGCCATCTCGAGCAGGTCCGAGGACTGGCGGTTGATGTCGCGCAGTGCGGTGCCGACCTGCGTCAGGATCTTCTGCTGCGCCAGCACGGCCTTGGCGCTCTTGTCGGCGCGCTCGACCAGGGGGGTGATCTTGCCCAGCTCGGTGTCGTACTGGCTGCCGACGCGTTCGAGCTTGAGCGAATCGTCGCCGTTCGACAGGCCCTGCACGCGGCGGGTCAGGTCGTCGGCGCTGTCGCGCACTTCGGCGAAGGCGGCGACATTGCCGACCAGCGCCTGCGAAACCGATTTGGCGAGCCGCTGCGACTGCATCAGCGACTGGCCGGTGGCCGCCACCTGCTGGGCCAGCCGTTCGGCGCGCAAGATCGCGGAGCCGGCGACCAGCAGCAGCAGCAGCACCACGCCGGCCAGGGCCAGCGCGAGGATCCGCTGCTGGCGTGCCGGACTGGCGCGCTGCGACCGCCGCGTACGCGCGGCCGGCGGCGGCACCGCGCCGGCATCGCCCGCGGGCGGCTCGGCCTCGGTGCTCTGCGCCGCGGCAAGCTCGGCGTCCGCCAGGGCCGGCATCTCGGGCTCGGGCACGGCGTCGCGCCGCAGGTGCTCGACCCTGTCGCCACCGGTCTGCACGGTTTCGATGCTGTCCAGCGACAGGGTGGCGGCGCTGTCGCTGCCCACGCCCACGCTGTTGCCGCCCTGGGGCAGGAATTTCTTGAACTTGTCGGCGATCGAGCTCACGGTCGGTCCTTCAGGTTGTAAACGGTGCTCGGCTGGCCTTCAGGCGCCGATGCTCAGGAACTGGGGTTGCTGCGAAAGCGCTTGCAGGTTGATTTCCTGCCAGCGGCCTCCGGCGGCGTCTGTGTACGAATGTCCGAGCCAGGGCGGGGACGCATCCTGCGGCGCCTCGGAGGCGACGAAGGCATCGACGCCGCGCAGACCGACCAGGCGATCGATCAGCAGGGCGCAATTGACTTCCAGCATCTCGTTGAGCGCGACCAGGCGCGATTGGGCGCGCGTCGAGTCGTTCAGCACCGGTGCCGCGGCCTCGCCGGCGGCGAAGCTCGACAGCTGCACGACGCCGTAGAGGCCGCCGCGCAGGTTGGCCACGCCGAGGAACCAGGGCTCGGTGTAGGGCACGGACTGCGGCGCCACCCAGGGGAAGATCTCGCCGGCATGGCCGAGCGGAAAGAGGTACTTCGATTCACCCGCCTCCACGGCAAGCCACGAAGCGGAGACGTCCGAAGTGCGCGCCGCCTGCAGGCGGCCGGCGAGCCGGGACTGGAAGGCACGGAGAGCGTCGCGGTTGGCCATGGCGCAATGAGTCGGTGGATCAGGCCAGGGCGCTGATCTTCGCCATCAGTTCGGCAGCATTCACCGGCTTGACGATGTAGTCGCGGGCGCCCTGCCGCATGCCCCAGACGCGATCGGTTTCCTGGTTCTTGCTGGTGCACAGGATGATCGGCACCGCGGCGTACTGCGGGTTGCGGGCGATGGCGCGCGTGAGCTGGAAGCCGTTCTGGCCCGGCATCACGACATCCATCAGGATCAGGTCGGGCTGCTCTTCCTCGAGACGGCGCATCGCGTCGTCCGCGTTCTCGGCCGTCTTGACCGAGAAGCCGTTTTTCTGGAGCAGGTCGGTGAGGAACACCAGTTCCGTCTTCGAATCGTCGACCACGAGCACTTTGCGAATCGCCATTACTGGGCTTCCTGAACGAGACCGAACTGCTGCACGGCATGCAGCAGCTGGTCCTTGGTGAAAGGTTTGGTGAGGTAGTCCTGCGAGCCGACCATGCGGCCGCGCGCCTTGTCGAAGACGCCGTCCTTGGAGGACAGCATGACGACCGGGACATTGGAGAAGGTTGCGTTGCGCTTGATGATGGCGCAGGTCTGATAGCCGTCGAGGCGAGGCATCAGGATGTCGCAGAAAATCAGGTGGGGCTTGTGGTCATTGACCTTCGACAGGGCGTCGAAGCCGTCTTCGGCGAGCAGCACTTCATGGCCGCCCTGCTTCAGGAAGATCTCGGCGCTGCGCCGAATGGTGTTGCTGTCGTCGATGACGAGCACCTTGTAGCCGGATCCATTCGCGCTCATTTCGCACCGCTCCTTGTGACACCTTGTCGACCGCTGCGCCCCCAAAGGAGCGCAGGAAGCGCGGCCCTATGCCATGCTTCAGATCTCAACCATCTCGAAATCTTCCTTGCGTGCCCCGCATTCCGGACAGGTCCAGTTCATCGGAACATCCGCCCATGCCGTGCCGGCCGCAATACCATCCTCTGGCACGCCGACCGCCTCGTCATAGATCCACCCACAAATCAGGCACATCCAGGTTTTCGTATTCATCGCAGCTTAAGGTCCCTGTTCGTCAAATGCAACGATCGTATCCAAACGTATCAACAAATCCCGTGACAAGCGTCTCAGATATGCCACCATCTGTTGAGCCCTGATTCGAGTATGAAAACTTATCTACTACCACCAGAGCACGACCGCAAAGTGAGCGATCTTACCGACCCCCCGGACGATGCCGAAGAAGCCGACGGCGATTTGAACCCACCCTGCGTGCTGGTCTTCAATGCCAGCGACCCGAGCGGCGCCGGCGGCCTGGGCGGCGACGCGCTGGCGATGGCCTCGGTCGGTGCCCACATGCTGGCCGTGGTCACCGGCGCCTACGCGCGCGACACGGCCGAGATCTTCGACCACTTCGCCTTCGACGAAGAGGCCGTGGCCGAGCAGGCGCGCTCGATCCTCGAGGACGTCGAGGTGCAGCTGATCAAGGTCGGCTTCGTCGGCTCGCCCGAGAACCTGAGCACCGTGGCCGAGACCGCGACCGACTACCCCGAGGTGCCGGTCGTGGCCTACATGCCGAACCTCTCCTGGTGGGAGGACGCCCAGATCGAGGCCTACCTCGACGCCTTCCGCGAACTGGTGCTGCCGCAGACCACGGTGCTGGTCGGCAATCACAGCACCTTGTGGCGCTGGCTGCTGCCCGACTGGAACGGCGACAAGCCGCCCACCGCGCGCGACATCGCGATGGCCGCAGGCGAATTCGGCGTGCCCTACACGCTGGTCACCGGGCTGATGCTGCCCGACCAGTTCATCGACAACGTGCTGGCCTCGCCGCAGGCGGTGCTCGCGAGCGAGAAGTACGAGCGGCTCGACGCCGTGTTCGCCGGCGCCGGCGACACCCTGTCGGCCACGCTCGCGGCGCTGCTGGCGAGCGGCACCGACCTGGTGGCCGCCACCAGCGAGGCGCTGAGCTACATGGACCGCTGCCTCGACGCGGGCTTCCGGCCCGGCATGGGACACGTGCTGCCCGACCGCCTGTTCTGGGCCCAGCCCGAGGACGACGAGGACGAGGACAATGACGACCTCGCGTCCCCCACGGACTTCGCCCTCCCCCCGCACGACACCCGACACTGATGCCTGCCACCACCGACCAGAACGAGATCCTCTTCGAGCGCGCCCGCGCCGTCATCCCCGGAGGCGTCAATTCGCCGGTCCGGGCCTTCAAGGCAGTGGGCGGCACGCCGCGCTTCGTGAAGCGCGCGCAGGGCGCGTACTTCTGGGATGCCGACGACAAGCGCTACATCGACTACATCGGCTCCTGGGGCCCGATGATCCTCGGCCATGGCCATCCGGCGGTGGTCGAGGCGGTGCAGCGCGCCGTCACCGAGGGCTTCTCGTTCGGCGCCCCGACCGAGCGCGAGATCGAACTCGCCGAGGCCATCCTCGCGCTGGTGCCGTCGATGGAGATGGTGCGCCTCGTGAGCTCGGGCACCGAGGCCGCGATGAGCGCGCTGCGCCTGGCCCGCGGTGCCACCGGCCGCAAATACATCATCAAGTTCGAAGGCTGCTACCACGGCCACGCCGACGCCCTGCTGGTCAAGGCGGGTTCGGGCCTCGCGACCTTCGGCAACCCGACCTCGGCCGGCGTGCCGCCCGAGGTGGTGCAGCACACGCTGGTGCTCGAGTACAACAACCTGGCGCAACTCGAGGAGGCCTTCACGCTGCACGGCCACGAGATCGCCTGCCTGATGATCGAGGCGATCGCCGGCAACATGAATTTCGTCCGCGCCAGCGCGGCCTTCGCCAAGCGCTGCCGCGAACTGTGCACGCAGTACGGTGCGCTGCTGGTGTTCGACGAGGTGATGACCGGCTTCCGCGTCGGCCTGCGCGGCGCGCAAGGCGTGCTCGGCGTCACGCCCGATCTCACGGTGCTCGGCAAGGTCATCGGCGGCGGCATGCCGCTGGCGGCCTTCGGCGGCCCGCGCGCGATCATGGAGCAGCTGGCGCCGATGGGCCCGGTGTACCAGGCCGGCACGCTGTCGGGCAATCCGGTGGCGACCGCCTGCGGGCTGGCCACGCTCAAGGAAATCGCTCGCCCCGGCTTCTACGAGGCGCTGTCGTCGAAGACGCGCTCGCTGGTCGACGGCCTGACGGCCGCCGCGGCCGCCGAGGGCGTTCCGTTCAGCGCCGACAGCGAGGGCGGCATGTTCGGCTTCTTCCTGCTCGACGCGCTGCCGCAGAACTACACGGCCGTCATGAAGAGCGACGGCGCGAAGTTCAACGCGCTGTTCCATGGCCTGCTGGAGCGTGGCGTCTACATCGCGCCGGCGCTCTACGAGGCCGGCTTCGTGAGCGCCGCGCACGGCGACGACGACATCGCCGCCAGCATCGAGGCGGCGCGCCAGATCTTCAAGACGCTGTAGCTGCCGTGAAGCTGCCTTCGCTCCTGGCAGGCGCGAGCCTGCTGCTGCCCGGCCTGGCGCTTGCGCAGGTCGATATCAGCCAGGTCTGGGTCAATCCGGGCTTCTATTCGCTGCATTTCGATCGCAACAAGGGGCTGGAAGACTTCAATCCCGGCATCGGCATCGAATGGCCGATCGACAAGACCTTCTCGGTCACCGGCGGCCGCTTCCGCAACAGCGACCGCGAGTACTCGAACTACATCGGCCTGTACGTGATGCCCTTCGAGTTCCACGGCGTCAAGCTGGGCGCCGTGGTCGGCGGCTTCGACGGCTACCAGATGACCAACAACGGCGGCTGGTTCCCGGCGCTGATCCCGACCGCGGCGATCGAGGGCAAGCACTGGGGATTGAACATCGCGATCATCCCCAGCATCAAGAACAAGCTCTACGGCGCGATCAGCTTCCAGCTCAAGTACCGTTTTTCAGACGGCAGCGCCGGTCAATGACGGAAGTGGCGCACGCCTGAGAGCACCATGACGACGCCGCGCTCGTCGGCGGCGTCGATCACTTCCTGGTCGCGCATCGAGCCGCCCGGCTGGATGACCGAGGTGGCGCCGGCATCGACCACCACGTCGAGCCCGTCGCGGAACGGGAAGAAGGCGTCGCTCGCGACCGCGGTGCCGGCCAGCGACAGCTTCGCGTGCTGGGCCTTGATGCTGGCGATGCGCGCCGAATCGAGACGGCTCATCTGGCCGGCGCCGACGCCCATGGTCATGCCATCGGCACAGAACACGATCGCGTTGCTCTTGACGAACTTGGCGACCTTCCAGGCGAACAGCAGGTCCTGCAGCTGCTGCGGCGTCGGCTGCTTCTTGCTCACCACCTTGAGCTCGCCGATGGCCAGCTCACGGTTGTCGGCGGTCTGCATCAGCAGGCCCGAGCCGATGCGCTTGACGTCGACCGCGTTGCGGCCGTTGTCCCAGTCGGTCTTGCCGCCCGGCGGCAGCGCGATCTCGAGGATGCGCACGTTGACCTTGCTCTTGAACACCTCGAGCGCCTCGGCCGAATAGCCCGGCGCCATCAGCACTTCGACGAACTGCTTGCTGACCGCTTCGGCGGCGGCCCGGTCCAGCGGCCGGTTGAAGGCGATGATGCCGCCGAAGGCCGAGGTCGGGTCGGTCTTGAAGGCCTTGCTGTAGGACTCCAGCGGGTCCTTGCCGACCGCGACGCCGCAGGGGTTGGCATGCTTCACGATCACGCAGGCCGGCGTGTCGAAGCTCTTCACGCATTCCCACGCCGCGTCGGCATCGGCGATGTTGTTGTAGCTGAGTTCTTTGCCCTGCAGCTGCTTGGCCGTGACCAGCGATCCGGGCGCCGGATACAGGTCGCGGTAGAAGGCGGCCTGCTGGTGCGGGTTCTCGCCATAGCGCAGATCCTGCAGCTTGACGAAGCGGCCGTTGCTCTGGGCCGGGAACAGCGCATGCGCGCCGTCGTCCTGGATGCCCGAGAGATAGTCGCTGATCGCGCCGTCGTACTGGCTGATGCGGTTGAACGCGGCCACCGAGAAGGCGAACTTGGTCTTGTCGCTGAGCTTGCCATCGGCCTTGAGCTCGGCCAGCGCCGAGGCGTACTGCGACGCGTCGGTCAGCACGCCGACGTCTTTCCAGTTCTTGGCCGCGCTGCGCACCATCGCCGGGCCGCCGATGTCGATGTTCTCGATCGCGTCCTCGAGCGTGCAGCCGGGCTTGGCCACGGTGGCTTCGAACGGGTAGAGATTGACCACCAGCAGGTCGATGGTGTCGATGCCGTGCTCCTTCAGCGCCGCCATGTGGGCCGGCAGGTCGCGCCGCGCCAGCAGGCCGCCGTGCACCTTCGGGTGCAGCGTCTTGACGCGGCCGTCCAGCATTTCCGGAAAGCCCGTGTGGTCGGCCACTTCAGTGACCGGCAGGCCGGCGTCGGCCAGCAGCTTGGCGGTGCCGCCGGTGGACAGCAGCCGGATGCCGAGCGCGTGCAGCGCCTGGGCGAATTCGAGGATGCCGGTCTTGTCGGATACGGAGATCAGTGCGTTCATCAGGAGTTACTACTTCAACAGTTTGTGTTCGACCAGCTTCTTGCGCAGCGTGTTTCGGTTGAGGCCGAGCCATTGCGCGGCCTTGGATTGGTTGCCCTCGGCGCGCGTCATCACGACGTCGAGCAGGGGTTTCTCGACCACCCGCACCAGCATCTCGTACATGCCGTCGGGTTCGGTGCCGCGGAGATCGCGGAAATAGCTGTCCAGGCTGCTGCGCACGCAGTCTTCGATGTGTTTCTTGCTCATGGCCTTCTTGTTTTCTCCTCTTGCTCTGCCTTCTCTCGTGTTCTTTCCGGCCTCAGGCGAGCGCGTCGGCCGACTGCTCGTCCGGGGCTTCGAGCGCATCCGCCGACGCCGGCGGGATGCGGTCCATGCGGCCCGCGAGCGTGTCGAAGAAGCCGGCCACCGCGCGCAGCTGCGCGTCGCAATCCTCGATCAGGTTCATCTCGCCGCGAAACGCCTCGCCGCCCGGCAGCGCCTTCACGTACCAGCCGATGTGCTTGCGTGCCGTGCGCACGCCGCTGTAGTCGCCGTACAGCGCGTAGTGCTGCTGCAGGTGTTCGAGCATCAGGCGCCGGACCTCGGCCACCAGCGGCGGCGCCAGGTGCGTGCCGGTGGCGAGGAAATGCGCGATCTCGCGAAATATCCAGGGCCGGCCCTGCGCCGCGCGGCCGACCATGACGGCGTCGGCGCCGGTCGCGGCCAGCACGTCGCGTGCTTTTTCGGGCGAGCTGATGTCGCCATTGGCGACCACCGGGATCCGCACGGCGGCCTTGACCGCCGAGATGGTGTCGTATTCGGCCCGGCCCTTGTAGCCCTGTTCGCGCGTGCGGCCATGCACCGTGAGCATCTGCACGCCGGCGGCCTCGAAGCGGCGCGCCAGCGTCACCGCGTTGCGCTGGTCTTCGCTCCAGCCGGTGCGCATCTTGAGCGTGACCGGCACGCCATGCGGCTCGGCGGCGCGCACCACGGCCTCGGCGATCTCGAGCGCCAGCGGCTCGTCGCGCATCAAGGCGGAGCCGGCCCACTTGTTGCAGACCTTCTTGGCGGGACATCCCATGTTGATGTCGATGATCTGCGCGCCACGCTCGATGTTGTATTGCGCCGCCTCGGACATCATGGCCGCGTCGGTGCCGGCGATCTGCACCGAAATGGGGCCGGGCTCGCCCTCGTGGTTGGCGCGCCTGGAGGTCTTCAGCGTGCCCCACAGTTCCTTGCGCGAGGTCACCATTTCGCTGACCGCATAGCCGGCGCCGAGTTCGCGGCACAGCATGCGGAAAGGCCGGTCCGTGACGCCCGCCATCGGGGCGACGAACAGGCTGTTTTCCAGCGCGATGTGGCCGATCTTCAGGGTCATGGAGGAAATGGGCGCGCGCCGGGCTGCTGAAAAATGAGGCACGATTGTAGCGGCGCGGAGCTCCGGCGGCTGAAACGATTTGCACCCGCCGGGCAGCGGCGATGTCGGCATCCGAGGGTTCTCGCCTACGTCCGGTCCGCCCCGCAGCTTTCTATACTCCGCGCACACATGCAAGCCTGGCTCGACTCCCTCCTTGCGCTCCTGGCGCTTCCGCAGTACGGGCTCAGCACGGTGTTCATCGCCGCCTTCGTGTCGGCGACGCTGCTGCCGGTCGGCTCGGAACCGGTGCTGTTCGGACTGCTCAAGCTCAACCCCGACATGTTCTGGCCGGCGGTCGGCGTGGCCACGCTCGGCAACACCCTGGGCGGCATCGTCGACTGGTGGATGGGCTACGGCGCCCACAAGGTGGCCGACAAGTACTCGCACTCGAAGCACCATCTGCGCGTGCTCGGCTGGCTCGAGCGCCTCGGCCCCAAGGCCTGCCTGCTGGCCTGGCTGCCGATCGTCGGCGACCCGCTCTGCGCGGTCGCCGGCTGGCTCAAGCTGTCGTTCTGGCCCTGCGTGTTCTACATGGCCGTGGGCAAGTTCGCGCGCTACGTCACGATGACGGTGGCGCTGCTCTACATCTGGCCGAACAACTGAGGCGGCGTCAGCTCAAGAGGCCGTAGGGGCCGCCGCGCTCCAGCGCCCGCTGGTAAGCCGGGCGCGCATGGATACGCTCGAGCCAGGCCATCAGCTTCGGCCGCGAGGCGTCGAGCCCGCCGCGGGCGCGCGCGGCCTCGACCGGAAAGCTCATCTGGATGTCGGCGCCGCTGAAGGCGTCGCCGGCGAACCATTCGGTCTTGCCGAGTTCGGCTTCCATGAAGTCGAGATGCGTCTTCAGGCTCGGCAGGATGAAGGCCGCGCGGGCCTTGTCGGCGATGCCCTTGGCGATCGGCTTGGCGAAGAACGGCATCTTCGCCTTCTCGACCCGGTCGAACATCAGCTTGAGCAGCAGCGGCGGCATGGCCGAGCCTTCGGCATAGTGCAGCCAGTAGCGGTAGCGATGGGCCTCGGGCGTGCCGGCCGCCGGCGACAGCCGGCCGTCGCCGTAGCGCTCGACCAGGGTCTCGATGATCGCGCCCGACTCGGCCAGCGCCGGGCCGTCGTCGGCCGTGACCACCGGCGACTTGCCCAGCGGATGCACCTTCTTGAGCTCGGGCGGCGCGAGCATGGTCTTGGGGTCGCGCTGGTAACGCACCACCTCGTACGGAAGCTCGAGTTCCTCGAGCAGCCAGAGCACGCGCTGCGAGCGCGAATTGTTGAGGTGGTGGACCGTGATCATGCAGGCGCTCAGGAGCTGAACAGGAAGTTCATGACGTCGCCATCCTTGACGACGTAGTCCTTGCCTTCGGCGCGCATCTTGCCCGCGTCCTTGGCGCCCTGCTCGCCCTTGTAGGCGATGAAGTCGTTGAAGGCGATGGTCTGGGCGCGGATGTAGCCCTTCTCGAAATCGGTGTGGATCACGCCGGCCGCCTGCGGGCCGGTGTCGCCGATGTGGATGGTCCAGGCGCGCACTTCCTTGACGCCGGCCGTGAAGTAGGTCTGCAGGCCCAGCAGCGTGTAGGCGGCGCGGATCAGGCGGTTCAGGCCCGGCTCCTCCTGGCCGATCTCGGCCAGGAACATCTTGCGGTCCTCGTCGTCCATGTCGGCGAGTTCGGCCTCGATCTTGGCGCAGATGGCCACCACCGGCGCGTTCTGCGCCGCCGCGTATTCGCGCAGCCGGTCGAGGAAGGGGTTGTTCTCGAAGCCGTCCTCGGACACGTTGCCGACGAACATCGCGGGCTTGGCGGTGATCAGCGAGAACTGCTTGACCAGCGGCTTGTCTTCCTTGCTGAACTCGATCGAGCGCACCGGCTTGTTCTCGTTCAGCGCCGCCTGGCACTTCTCGAGCAGCGCCACCAGCTTGATGGCTTCCTTGTCGCCCGAGCGGGCGGTCTTGGTGTGGCGGTGCAGCGCCTTCTCGACCGTCGACAGGTCGGCCAGGCAGAGCTCGGTCTGGATCACCTCGATGTCGGAGATCGGGTCGACCTTGCCGGCCACGTGGATCACGTTGTCGTCCTCGAAGCAGCGCACCACGTTGACGATGGCGTCGGTCTCGCGGATGTGGGCCAGGAACTGGTTGCCCAGGCCTTCGCCCTGGCTGGCACCGGCGACCAGGCCCGCGATGTCGACGAACTCGACGATCGCCGGCACCACGCGCTCGGGCTGGACGATCTCGGCCAGTTGCGCCAGCCGCGGATCGGGCACCTCGACCACGCCCACGTTGGGCTCGATGGTGCAAAAGGGATAGTTCTCGGCCGCGATGCCTGCCTTGGTCAAGGCATTGAAGAGGGTGGACTTGCCGACGTTGGGCAGGCCGACGATGCCGCACTGGAGGCTCATGGCGGGGTGCTTTCAGAATTCTGGGGGTAACCGGGTATTTTAGGCGCCCGGCACGAGGCCGGCATCAGGCCGGCGCCGGGCCGCCCCAAGCCGGCCTGCGGCCCCCTCGGGGGGCAGCGAGTACACGCAGTGACGAGCGTGGGGGCCACATGTGCTATTCGAAGCGCAGGTTGCCGCCGACCGGCTGGCCGACCCGGAGCGCGTGCTCCAGGCCCTGCAGCACGATCGCATTCATGCCGAAAGTGATGGCGCCGTCGACCCGCGGGTCGGAGCGGTAGGTGCGCAGCATGTCGCCCACTTCGGGGCTGCTGGCGGCGGTCTGAGGGTCGATGTCCGGGATCGGGCAGCGCGCGCAGGGCTTGACCGGCCGCAGCAGGACCTCGCCCTCGGCGGTCGCGACGTGCAGGGTGTCGACCCGATCCTCGTCGTGCCCCTCGATGCCCGCCAGCACGATGTTGGGCCGGAAGCGCTCGATGCCGACCGCCTCGTGGCCGGCCGCGACCAGCTTGGCGTTCAATTCCGCCAGTGAGCCCTCGCTCGCCACCAGCAGCGGAAAGCCGTCGGCGAACTGGTTCGGCGCCTCGACGCCCTGGGTCCATTTGAGGCTCGACAGGCGTTGCTGCTCCGGGTCGAAGCGCACCATGCGCAGTTTCTGCGGCCGGCCCGGTTCGGACAGGAAGTCGCTGAACCACTGCGCCGCGATGTCGCCCATGTCATAGGCCGCGACCTCGTCCTTCCAGACCTTCACGCGGGCCGGTTCCTCGACCCGGTCGAAGGCGATGTGCAGCGCCAGCATGCCCGGCGCGCGCAGCACCATCTCGCTGTGCTTGAGCTGCGGCCGGATCAGCGCCATGCGCGGCAGCTCGCGCTGGCTGACGAATTCGCACTGGGCATCCACCACCATCCAGGCGCGGTCGAACTCGAGCCCGGTCTCGATCAGCAGCGCCTCGTCGAGTTCGACGCCGGCGCAGGATTTGACTGGATAGACGAACAGGCGGGCGATGGTGGCTTGGAGGTCGAAATCGGCAGCGTTCACGGGTTGGGTCCTTCTCGGAAGGACCAGATTGTGCGGGAGCCAGGCCGGCGCCGGTCCGCCAGCGCGGCGAAGTCCGCGCTTCGCGCAGACGGGCGGCCTGCGCGCGCCCCTGGGGAGCGTCGGGGCCAGCTCAGGCCGGCGCCGGGCCGCCCCAAGGCGGCCTGCGGCCCCCTCGGGGGGGCAGCGACCCACACGCAGTGGGGGAGCGTGGGGGCCAGGCCGGCGCCGGGCCGCCCCAAGGCGGCCTGCGGCCCCCTCGGGGGGCAGCGACCCACACGCAGTGGGGGAGCGTGGGGGCCACATCTACAATCCATCGATGGCTCTTCCCCCCGAAGTCTGCATTCGCGGCGCCGGCATCGTCGGCCGGACGCTGGCCCTGCTGCTGGCCCGCGAACGCGTGCGCGTGGCGCTGGTCGTGCCCGCGGCGACGCCGCCCGGACAGGACGTCCGCGCCTATGCGCTCAACACCGCCTCGAAGGCCCTGCTCGAATCGCTGCGCGCCTGGCCCGACGCGGCGCACGCCACGCCGGTGCGCGAGATGCTCGTGCACGGCGACGAAGGCGGGCGGGTCCAGTTTTCCGCCGTGCGCCAGAAGGTCGACGCGCTGGCCTGGATCGTCGACGTGCCCGCGCTCGAGCAGCAGCTCGCCGACGCCGTGCGCTTCCAGCCCCGCATCGAGGTGGTGGCCGAACCCGTGCCGGCACCGCTGACCGTGGTCTGCGAGGGCCGCATCAGCGCCACCCGCGAGGCGCTCGGCGTGGGCTACGAGGTCACGCGCTATCCCCAGCACGCGATCGCGGCCCGGCTCGAAGCCGAACAGCCGCATGACGGCACTGCGCGCCAGTGGTTCAATGACAAGGGCGAGGTGCTGGCGCTGTTGCCGCTGGGCGGCACCGAGCGCTCGCTGGCGCTGGTCTGGTCGGTCGACCAGTTCCGGGCGCCGGCCCTGCTGGCGCAGTCGGCCGACGATTTCTGCAGCGCGCTGCAGGAGGCCAGCCACGCGGCGCTCGGCGCCCTCAAGCTCAGCAGCGAGCGCTCCGCCTGGCCGCTGCAGCGCGCCATCGCCGACCGCTGGACCGGCAGCTTCGCCGACGGCGCAAGCTGGGCGCTGGCCGGCGATGCCGCCCACTCCGTCCATCCGCTGGCCGGCCAGGGCCTGAACCTGGGCCTGGCCGATGCCGCAGCGCTGGCGGAAGTCATCCGGACCCGCGACTACTGGCGCAGCGTCGGCGACGCCCGCCTGCTGCGCCGCTACGAGCGCGCACGCCGCGCCAGCGTGCTGTCGATGAGCCTCGCCACCGACGGCCTGCAGCAACTCTTCGCCCACAGCGCCGACCCCCTGCCGGCGCTGCGCAACTGGGGCATGCGCGGTTTCGACCGCACACGGCTCGTCAAGAACTGGATCGCGCGCCAGGCCATGGGCCTGCAGTGAACTCCCGGAACACCACCATGAAGCACTCCGTTCGCCCCCTTTTCGCCGCCTTGGCCGCCCTGATGCTCGGCTCGAGCCTGTCGGCCACGGCCGGCGAAGCCGAGATCCGCAAGAACCTCGCAGCCCGCATCCCGCAGTTCGCCAAGATCGACGAAGTCACGAAGGCGCCGATCCCCGGCCTGTACGAGGTGCGGGTCAACGGCTTCGAGATCTTCTACACCGACGAGCAGGGCAACTACCTGCTGCAAGGCAACCTGATCGACGTCAAGGAGCGCCGCAACCTCACCGAGGAGCGGATCGAGAAGCTCAGCCAGGTGGCCTTCGACAAACTTCCCACCAAGGACGCGATCAAGATCGTGCGCGGCAACGGCAAGCGCCGGCTGGCGGTCTTCGCCGATCCCAACTGCGGCTACTGCAAGCAGTTCGAGCGTGATCTGACCAAGGTCGACAACGTCACGATCCAGCTCTTCCTGTACCCGGTGCTCGGGCCCGACTCGGTGGTCAAGTCGCGCAACATCTGGTGCGCCAAGGACAAGGCCAAGTCGTGGGACGACTGGATGCAGCGCGGCGTGGCGCCGGCTGCCGCCGAGTGCGACACCGCCGCGCTCACGCGCAACCGCGAGTTCGGCCAGAAGTACAACATCACCGGCACGCCGACGCTGATCTTCAGCGACGGCTCGCGCACACCGGGCGCGATCCCCGCAGCACAGGTCGAGAAACAACTCGCCGCCCTCAATTGATGGCCACGCCGGCCGTCCACTGCCGCGTCGAGTGCGCGGACCGCAAGGCGCACCTGTTCGCCATCACGCTGACCATCGCCGAGCCGGCCGCGCTGCAGCGCGTGGCGCTCGCCGCCTGGATCCCCGGCAGCTACCTGCTGCGCGAGTTCTCGAAGAACCTGCAGCAGCTGCGCGCCCAGCAGGGTCGCCGCAAGCTGGCGGTGCGCCAGCTCGACAAGGCCAGCTGGGAGATCGACTGCACGCCGGCCAAGCCGCTGGTGCTGCGCTACGAGATCTGCGCCTACGACAACTCGGTGCGCACCGCCTGGCTGGACGCCGACCGCGGCTTTTTCAACGGCACCAGCGTATGCCTGCAGGTCGAGGGCCAGGTCGACGCTGCGCACCTGCTCGAAGTGGTGGCGCCGCCGGCGGCGGCGGGTGACGCCCGCTGGTCCTGTGCCACCGCGCTGAAGCCGGCACGCATCGACCGCCACGGCTTCGGCAGCTACCTGGCCGCCCACTACGACGAGCTGGCCGACAGCCCGGTCGAGATGGGGCCGTTCTGGAGCGCCGAGTTCGAGGCCTGCGGCGTGCCGCACCGCTTCGTGGTCGCCGGCGCGACGGCTTCCTTCGACGGCGAGCGGCTGATCGCCGACACCCGCGCCATCTGCGAGGCACAGATGCGCTTCTGGCACGGCGACAAGGTCGGCAAGCGCGGCGGTCCGAAGCCGCCGCACGACCGCTACGTGTTCATGCTCAACGCGGTCGACGACGGCTACGGCGGGCTCGAGCATCGCCATTCGACGGTGCTGATCTGCACCCGGCGCGACCTGCCGCAGCTCGGCGCCCGCAAGCAGCCCGAGGGCTACACCACGCTGCTGGGGCTGGTCAGCCACGAGTACTTCCATACCTGGAACGTGAAGCGGCTGCGGCCGGTCGAGTTCGCGCGCTACGACTACGCACGCGAGAACTACACCGGGCTGCTGTGGTTCTTCGAGGGCTTCACGAGCTACTACGACGACCTGCTGCTGCGCCGCGCCGGCCGCATCGACGACGCCACCTACCTGCGCCTGGTCAACAAGACCATCAACCAGGTGCAGCAGACGCCCGGCCGGCAGGTGCAGTCGGTGGCCCAGGCCAGCTTCGACGCCTGGATCAAGTACTACCGCCAGGACGAGCAGACGCCCAACGCCACGGTGAGCTACTACACCAAGGGCGCGCTGGTCGCGATGTGCTTCGACCTCACGCTGCGCTCCGAGGGCAAGGGCACGCTCGACGACGTGATGCGGCTGCTCTGGCAGCAGACCGGCGGCGGGCCGATCGCCGAGGCCGACATCGCCGCTGCGCTCGAGGTGATCGGCGGCCGATCGTTCGCTGCGGAGATCGCGAGCTGGGTCCATTCGACCGACGAGTTGCCGCTGTCGGACCTGCTGCGCGCCCACGGCGTGGCGGCGCTCGACGATCCGGCGCAGCGGGCCCAGGAACTCGGCCTGCGGGTCGCCGAGACCGGCGGCAGCGTGCAGGTCAAGGTGGTGCTGCGCGGCGGTGCCGCCGAGCAGGCCGGCTTCTCGGCCAACGACGAGTGGATCGGCATCGAGCTGCCCGCGGTCAAGGGGCGCGCGGCGCAGGGCTGGCGGCTCACGCGGCTCGACGACCTGGCGCTCTACCTCGGCCCGCTGCGCAAGGCGACGGCCCTGGTCGCCCGCGACCGCCGCCTGCTGCGCCTGCCGCTCGCGCTGCCCGCCGCCGTCACGACCTGGCGCCTGTTCGCACAGGATCCCGCGAAGATGGCCGCCTGGCTGCATCCGCAGTAGCCGCCACGCCCCGGATTGTTCGTTTCAAGGAGACACCCATGAGCTACGAGAACATCGAAGTGCGCATCGAGGCCGAGAAGGTCGGCATCGTCACGCTGAACCGGCCCAAGGCGCTCAACGCGCTGAACGACGCCCTCATGACGGAACTGGGCCAGGCGCTCAAGGACTTCGACGCCGACCCGGCCATCGGCTGCATCATCCTGACCGGCAGCGAGCGCGCCTTCGCGGCCGGCGCCGACATCGCGGCGATGGCCAAGTACAGTTTCCAGGACGTCTACAAGGGCGAGTACATCACGCGAAACTGGGAGACCATCCGCCAGATCCGCAAGCCGGTGATCGCCGCGGTGAGCGGTTTCGCGCTCGGCGGCGGCTGCGAGCTGGCGATGATGTGCGACTTCATCATCGCGGCCGACAACGCCAAGTTCGGCCAGCCCGAGATCAAGATCGGCGTCATTCCCGGGGCCGGCGGCACCCAGCGGCTGCCGCGCGCGGTCGGCAAGTCGAAGGCCATGGACATGGCGCTGACCGCCCGCATGATGGATGCCACGGAGGCCGAGCGCGCCGGCCTGGTGAGCCGCATCGTGCCCTACGAGAAGCTGGCCGAGGAGGCGCTCGGCGCCGCCCTGACGATCGCGAGCTTCTCGCAGATCGCGGTGATGGCGGCCAAGGAATCGGTCAACCGGGCCTTCGAGAGCGGCCTGTCGGACGGCGTGATGTTCGAGCGCCGGCTGTTCCACGCGCTGTTCGCGACCGCCGACCAGAAGGAAGGCATGGACGCCTTCCTGACCAAGCGCACGCCCGACTTCAGGCACCAGTAAGCGCTAGGGTTCGCGCGGCGGCTCCAGCGGCGCGGCCGCCTGCGGGGCCTGCAGCGCCGCCTGCAGCGCCTGGCGCAATGCCGCCAGCGCCGGCGCCGAGGGCACGCCCGTGGCCGGCAGCGTCCGGCCTTCGCGCCAGCGCACCTGCGAGCCGGCGATCTCGAACAGCGCCAGCTGCTGGTTGCCGCGTTCCAGCGTGATCCGCCATTCGGGCGCGCCGCCGAGCGGCCGGGGCCCGACCGCCGACATGGCGGCCGAGCCGAGCAGGGCATTCAGCTCGCGCGCCTCGGCCCGCGTCAGGCTGCGGCTTTCGCCGCCGCGGCGGTAGATCGTGATCCGGTTCCAGCTCGACAGCGCCTCGAAGGTGGGCGGCTCGGTCTCGTCGGTGCGTACCGTCGGCGCCGCCTTCGGGGCTGCGGCGGCCGGGGGCGGCGAAGGGACGACTGCCACTGGCGGAGGCAGCGGCGCAGGGGGCCGGATGGCTGGCGGCGGCGGCTCGGGCAGGGATGGGGGCGCGGGTGGGGGCGCAGGCGGGGCCGAAGCAGATTCCGGCGGCTCGGAGAGTGCCGGTGCCGGTGCCGGTGCCGGTGCCGGCGCCGGTGACGCAGAGGGTGCCGGCGCCGCCGGAGAGATCCGGGCCTCGAGCCGCGGAGCAGGCGCCGGGGCGCGCAGCCAGAGCCCCGCTGCCAGCACGACCGCGAGCAGCATCGCCAGGGCCGCCTTCCAGGTCCAGGGCCAGCGCTTGCGCGCCGCGCGCTCCAATTCGGCCGAGTCGGTGTCCGGGTCGGTCGCGCCGATGGCGTCGTGCGCCCTGCGCTGGATGGACTTGCGCAGCCGCCAGTCGGGCACCGCGCCCAGGTCCGGCGCATGCGCCAGCGCGCGCCGCAGATGGTCGTCGCGAAGGTCGTCGAGCATGTCGTTGGCGGCCATCATTCGCGCCGCCCCAGCACCGACAGGTAGCGCTCCATGCAGCCACGCAGCTTCCTAAGGCCGAATCGCAGGCGGGTGCGGACGGTGTCGGCGTCGAGGTCGAGGGCCGCCGCCATCGCCGCCACCGTGAAGCCATCCTCGTGGTGCAGCAGGAAGGCCCCGCGCTGGTCGTCCGGGAGTTCGTCGAGGCAGGCGATCAGGCGCCGGCCGGCGGCCTGCCAGAACGCCAGTTCCTGCGCCGACGGATTCGCGGCATCGTCGGCGGCCGGGTCGCCATCGCGCAGCAGGCCGCGGGCGAACAGCCGTGCCGCCTCGAGGCCGTCGCCATCCTCGTCGTGCGCGTAGAAGGCGACCTGCCTCCCGCTGGTGTGCAGCCGGTCCATGGCCAGGCCGTAGGCGATCGTGAAAGCCCAGGCGCGCCAGTTCGCGCGCTGCGGCGAATAGCTGTCGCGGGCCGAGACGACGCGCCCCCAGGTCGCCTGGAACACATCGTCCGCCTCGGCCGCCAGCCGCATGCCCAGCAGGCGGCGGATGAAGCGGTACAAGGCGCTCTCATGCCGCGCGTAGAGCGCGTCGAAGGCGTGGGCGTCACCGCCGGCGTAGGCCGCCATCAGCTGCTCGTCCGGCAGGGCATCGAGGTCACCAGGGATCGCGGCGGGCGAAGGCATCGGCAGATTTTCGGGAGGGCGGCTGAAGTCGGCGCCAAAAAGGATATAATCCTGGGCTCGGCTCTTTAGCTCAGTCGGTTAGAGCGATGGAATCATAATCCACAGGTCCGCGGTTCGAGTCCGTGAAGAGCCACCAGAATCCAAGAAAGCCCTGCGAGTCAACGACTTGCGGGGCTTTTCTTTTGCCGGGGTGTCACCGCCCGATCTGGCCGCCGATCCAACCCGCACACAGAGACCAGGATGACGGCGGCGACCACTTCTCGTGCGGCGATCGGTTTTCGCCAAAGGCATCTTCGAAGCAAGCCGTTCAGAGTCGGAGAGGGCGTCGGCGTTTCGTCGTCCTATACTGCCTGCGCAGACCGAAAGAAGGGTTTGCCACTGTTGCTTTGGCATCGACGGACGTACATTCCTAGGGCACTACAGGAGGTGCGGCCGAGTAACCCGACACTGCAAATGAACTCCGAAAAGGGCGTCCATCTGTCTGGCCTCTCTCCTGGAATTCTTTCCCGGCGGCTGCTCACGATACTGGCTGCCGATGTCGTAGGGTATGCCCGCCTTACCGAAGCAGCTGAAACGGAGACCCACATACGGCTCCGGGATGTTCGAACCAACATAGTCAACCCGAGCGTTGTCGCGTTCAGAGGTCAGATTGTGAGGAACACTGGAGACGGCTTTCTTGCGACCTTCGACAGCGCGCTCGACGGCCTCAATTGCGCGATCCATCTTCAGAGCGAGATCAGCGCAGACGAGCACGCCCAGGCACCGGATCGGAAGATCGAGCTTCGCATGGGATTGAACGTAGGGGACTTCATCGTTGAGCCCGACGACATCTACGGCGCCGGCGTCAACATTGCAGCGCGGCTGGAACAACTGGCATCCCCTGGCGGAATTCTGATCTCTGCTGCCATCCGCGAGCATGTTGGCTCTGCCATCTCCATTCCTCTCGACGATCTTGGCGATCTTCGCTTGAAGAACATCGTGCGTCCGGTACGCGCATACGCGCTGAGGGTTGCGAGCGCGACCCCCGGGTTGATGGGCGCTACACGAAGTCGGACCGCTGGACGCGCAAAGATACCGTCGATCGTCGTTCTGCCCTTCAAGAACCTGGGAGCAGATCCAAGCGAGACCTATTTCGGAAGCGGGATCGTCGAGGACATCATCTTTACTCTGGCGAGCATCAAAGGCCTGCTCGTCATTGCCCGCACCTCGGCCTTGACGTACGGGATCGGCTCACCGGACGTGCAGACGATCGGCGAAAAAATGGGGGTCAGATACGTCCTCAGCGGCAACGTGCGGCGAACGGGCGGTCGATTGCGAATCGGTGCGGAGTTGGCTGACCTCGAAACCAATTCGGTCATCTGGGCCGACCGCTACGACGGCGAGATGGCGCAACTCTTCGAGCTGCAGGACCGGCTGGCCAGCAGAATTGTCTGGAGCATCGCCCCTCGCGTGCGGGAAGCCGAGTTGGCGAGGGCTCGACGCAAGCGCCCTCGCAGCATGAATGCCTACGATCTGGTGATGCAAGCGATCGACTTGATCTACCGAATGAAGTTCGCGGAGTTCTCCAGGGCACGAGGACTACTCGCGAAGGCCATCGAACTGGACGACAGCTATCCGGCCGCTTACACCTACGCGGCCCTTTGGCACATTCACAATGTGAACCAGGGTTGGACGCACGACCAGGAAGCCGATTCCAGGGAAGCGGCGCGCCTTGCATCGGCGGCAGTGGAACGGGATCCAACGGACGGGTTTTCACTGGCGGTCCACGGACACACCAAGTCGGTACTGTTCAGGGACTTTGACGCGGCCATCGCGATCTTCGATCGCGCCCTCGACGCCGCGCCGAGCAACGCAATGGTCTGGGCGCTGAGCAGCGGCACTTACTCGTACAAGGGAGATGGGGCGGCAGCGGTCGCGCGCGCGGAGAGAGGCCTTCGGTTGTCGCCCGTGGATACACAGGCGTTCTACTATCTTGCGTTCCTCTGCGCGGCCCACTACGTGAACGGAACTTTTGAGCAGTCCGTCATCTGGGGGCGCAAAGGAATGGAGCTCAATCCGAATCTCTGTTCGACGCTGCGTTGGCTCATCGGCAGTCTCGTTGCCTTGGGACAGATCGAGGAAGCACGGCATGTGGCCAATGTGCTCCAACAAGTTCAGCCACGCTTCACCTTGCAGGAATATGCTCGTTGGTGTCCGCTCACAAGTTCATTGCGTTCGGAGTTCCTTGAACGACTGAAGCTTGCAGGACTGCCCTCGGGAGAATAAGCTCGGGCCTGAGGCGGAAAGTACGCAGATGCATTCTTGTTGACAGACAACCTGAATGGAGCGAACTATGGGCGCAGGATGGGCAGGAGGCTTGGGAGCCGGTTGGTTCGATCCAACCGGTGCAGGATGGTCCGATTCGAGCGGCGGCGGGGGACGACGATCGAGTTTCGCGATGCGAGCCGATCGTCCTCTTGCAGATTTTCAAATACAGCAGTTGAACGTCAATGCCACGTTTGCCATCAACGACAAGCGCTGGGATCCGGACCTGTTGTCGCTCTCGATACTGCCAGAGTTCCTCGCGGTCGGCCCTGCCGGGGCAGAAGACTGGAAAGCGGTCGCTGGCGCCCTCCCGAACCCCGACGCGAACAACTCCCCGGCGGTGATGACCGAGATCGACCGATTGCGGGTTCTTGCAGTGACTGAACGTCCAGAGGCGCTTGGCGAAATCCTGGAACAAGATCAGAACTTCCAGCTTGAATTGCTTCACCTGTTGATGATCAACGGGGCGTCCCATCCGCAAACCTACCTTCTGATGAAACTGGCCGCGAGGGTAGGCGAATTGATGATGGTTCACTTGAAGCGCCAATTCAATCGGGCGCGGCCATCGCAGATCTGTCCGACCCTCTACCCGCCGGTCGGAGTGCCGGGGCATTCCGCATACCCTGCTGGACACGCGCTCATCGCCCGATTGACCGCGCTATGCCTGAAGGAGGTGGTGCCGCAGGAAGTGCACGACTCTCTGGACGAGCTTGTCCGGAGAATCTCGGTCAACCGCCTGATCGCCGGATTGCACTTCGCCACCGACAACGCGGCGGGAGTGCAAGCGGCGAACCTCATCTTTCCGATCTTGCGGCAGTGCCCGCTCTATCAGAACACGCGTGCGGCGGCATTGAACGAATAGTGCGCCCTCAGGTGCAGTGCGGCGAGTCATCTTGACCAATGCGGGAGCAGCCGATGAAAAATGGGCGACTACGTGTCCTTGCGGTCCTGGACTCCAACGAGAGCTTGCAAAGCGCCGCCTTGAGACTTCTGGAAGGCAGCATCTCTCCTACTGTCGAGTTCCAAGAGCATTGCCAACGGCTCATGCCTGAAGGCTTCACGCTGGATTTTCCTCCGGTCGTCGTTCCGATCGGAACCGGTGAGATCTTCGATGAAGCAGAAATCGAGAGAATCGACCTTAGACTCTTGATGCATCCCGAGACATCCAAGAAGTTTCTTGTTGCGGGCTCAATCGAGGTCGACGACGACGGCGAGATTCCGGAAGAATTTTTCGCTGATCCGCCAGTGCAGCCCCACCTCACCTGCGGGACCAGTCGATCGATTGGCAACAATGTCGATGTCCAGACAAGGCTCGACACGACGACGCTTCGCCTCAACGGGCTGGACGGAAGCGGGGTTGCGATAGCAATCGTCGACACCGGCATATATGCGCCACATCTTGAGAAAGCCCTGGGGTTCGCGTTCAGGAAGGATGGCGCCAACTCGTGGACCCCAAGCACTGTGGCCACGCCAGCGTTTTGGCACCGCCTTGGTCACGGCACGATGTCGGCTTACGACGCGGTCCTGGTTGCTCCCCAAGCCACGTTGCTTGATTACGCTGCTCTGCTTGGACGCGTCGATCACTCTGCTCAAGTCACGCTTGCGCCGATGATCGTCGCTTATTCGAAGCTCCTCTATTCTTGGAAGACGAGCGCGAATCCCAGCATTCGCGCGCCGGCGCTGGTCATTTCCAACAGTTGGGGCATCTACCATCCGTCGCTGGATTTTCCGGCCAATCACCCGGGACGATTCATTGACAATCCGAATCACCCGTTCCGTGGGCTGGTATGGATTCTTGCCCGCATCGCGCGCGCGGACGTCGTGTTCGCGGCCGGGAACTGCGGCGTCAACTGCCCTGCGCCCCCCTGTTTGCGCCGGACAGCAGGCGCGATCAACGGCGCCGCAGCTTACCCTGAGGTACTTACCGTCGGCGGTTGCGATACAAACTACGGACTCGTCGGCTACTCATCCAGGGGACCGGCCATTGCAGGAATGCCCAATCCACAGAAGCCGGATTTGGTTGCATACACACATTTTCTAGGGTCAACGGCAGCTGGGCGAAATCGACCCGACACAGGAACCTCGGCATCCTGTCCTGTCGCAGCTGGATCCATAGCGGCGATCCGGACGAGGCTACCGCCTTTGAATGCTTCCCCCGCAGTTCTCAACAATGCACTGCGGCAGTCTGCGCATCCGTTTCCTCCGGGTGGTTGGAACCCCAACTACGGACATGGCGTCATTCGACCAGTAGCGGCGGCACGCCTGCTCGGCCTCATTCCGTAGCAGGCAAATCTTCATCGGAGGCATAGTGGCCAAGCTCATTCGCCGCCGCACCTGCCTTCTTGCTGCGATCGTCTTCCTGTTGGCTCCGCCCTGCGCACTGGCGCAAGGCTACCCGACAAAGCCGATACGGATTGTGGTGCCGTTCGTGGCGGGTGGATCAATGGATCGGCTGGCGCGCATCCTGCAGACCCACATGCTCGAAAGTTGGGGGCAGCCGGTAGTCGTGGACAATCGACCTGGCGGCGGAACGGTGATCGGTACGGAGCTGGTTTCCAATGCTTCTCCAGACGGATATACGCTTCTGATGATCGCCAATAGCGCGGCGATCAATTCGACGCTCCGACCGAAGCTTCCATACGATCTTCTCAAGGATTTTTCACCCATCAGCCAACTAGCGCGGACCCCTCATCTGCTGGTAGTCCCGGCATCTCTCAAGGTCAACCGGTTGGACGAGTTGATTGCATTGGCTCGAGCCCGTCCCGGCAAGCTCAATTACGCGTCCATCGGTCCTGGCTCGATTCAACACTTGTCCGGCGAGATGTTCAAGGCACTCGCGGCCATAGATGTCGTTCACGTACCCTACGCGGGCACGGCTCCCGCTGTCATCGCGATGCTCTCAGGAGAGGTCAGCATGATGTTTGCCAATGTGGCGGATGTGCAGCAGCACGTCCAGACCGGGAGGATCAAGGCCCTCGCCATCGCCTCGAGCCGTCGACAAAGCAGCATGGAAGACATACCTACGTTCATCGAATCAGGTTTTTCCGGGTTCGAATCAAGTACCTGGTATGGAATGGTTGCTCCAAATGGCACTCCGACGGAGATCGTCTCGAAGGTCAATTCGGAGGTCCTTCGCATCATGCAGCTTCCCGATGTGCGCGAGACGCTGGCGACCGAGGGGATGCAGTCGCTGGGAACCATGCCCGACACATTCCGCTCCTTCCTCATTGAGGAAGTCGACAAATACGGCCGTATAGTGAAAGCGGCGAACTTGAAGGTCGACTGAAAAACAGCGCAGCTGGCGATCAGCCTCCTATGAGGGCAATTGGCGCCAGTTCCGCCTGCGCCATGATCCCCTGCAGGATCTCCGGCAGCTCGAACATCGCCCGGTTGCGCACCCTTTGCGTCGCCGACCGGTAGCGCTCCAGTTCCCCGGTCAGCGCATCGACCGCCTGCGCCACGCCGGCAAAGCTGCCGCACACCAGCCCGACGCCCTGCTCGCGCACCCACTGGGCGTTGTAGCGCTCCTGCGGCAGCGTCCAGCGGTTGCGCACCACGATCACCGGCAGCTGCATCTGCACCGCCTCGCTCAGGCTGCCCGGGCCGGGCTTGCCGATGAAGAAGTCGGCCAGCTGCATGTAGCGCGCGATGTCGGGCGTGAACTCCAGCACCAGCCGCGGCGCGGCCGCCGGCAGCGCACGCAGGGCCCGGGCCAGCGCCGCGTTGTGGCCGCAGGCAAGGATCAGCGGCGTCTCGGGCAGGCGCTTCGCGATCCCGAGCATCGCCTTGGAGCCCTGGCCGCCGAACAGCACGATGCCGGTCGGCCGCTGCGCATCGAGCCCCAGCCGCCGGCGCTCGACGGCGCGGTCGATCGGCGGCGCCTCATGGAACGCCGAGCGCATCAGCATGCCCGAGCTGGCGTGGATCCGATCGCCCGCATAGCCGGCCGAGCGGGCCTGCTGCACCGCCTTCGGCGAGCCGCACACCAGGTGCTGGTCCAGGCCCTCCTCGATCCAGAAATGGGGCGGGTGGTCGGCCAGGTCGGTCAGCACGGTCACGTAGGGAACGCCCGGCAGGGTCGAGGCCAGCGACTCGCACAGCGCGCGGTTGAAGTTCGGGATCAGCGACACCACCATGTCGGGCTCGGTCGCCAGCCAATGCTGCTGCAGCGACCGCACCAGCGCCGAGTGGCTCCATCGGATCATGCCCTGTAGCAGCTTCAGTTCCTGCGCCAGGCCCAGCGTCCAGCCGCGCGCGAGCCGCTTGTTGTAGACGTCCTCGGGGTCCATGCCGGTCAGCCTGCGGAAGCTGTCCTTCGGGTCGAGCACCTCGCGCAGGTTGACCCGCCGAACGGTCCACGGCAGGCCGGCGCGCAGGATCGCCGCTTCCAGCGCCAGCGCCGAAGCACGGTGGCCGCCGCCGGCGTTGAAGTAGACGAGGTCGACGGTCCGCGTGCCGGAGGTCCCGCTCATGCGTGCACCGGCGCACGCCGCGCGGCCGCCGTCGTTGCGCCGGACCGGGCCGGCAGCTGACCGGCCCAATGGAGGATCTCGAGCCTGCCGTCGGCATGCTCGGCCAGCGCCGTGAGGCTCTCGACCCAGTCGCCGTCGTTGGCGTAGAGGATGCCGTCGATGTCCCTCAGCTCGGCGTGATGGATGTGGCCGCAGACCACGCCCTGCACGCCGCGCCGGCGGGCCTCGCGGGCCACCGCGCTCTCGAAGTCGCCGACATAGCTGACCGCGCGCTTGACCTTGAGCTTGAGGTACTTGGACAGCGACCAGTACGGCAGCCCCATGCGCGCGCGCAGCGAGTTCAGATGCCGGTTCAGCTTGAGCGTGAACTCGTAGAGCGAGTCGCCCACATGCGCCAGCCACTTGGCGCACTGGATCACGCCGTCGAACAGGTCGCCGTGCATGACCCACAGCTTGCGGCCGTCGGCGGTCTCGTGGATCCACTCCTCGGCGACGTCGATGCCGCCGAAGTTGTGCTGCAGGTACTTGCGCGCGAACTCGTCGTGATTGCCGGGGATGAAGATCACGCGCGTGCCCTTGCGCGCCTTGCGCAGCAGCTTCTGGATCACGTCGTTGTGCGCCTGCGGCCAGTACCAGTGGCGGCGCAGTTGCCAGCCGTCGATGATGTCGCCGACCAGGAACAGCGTCTCGCACTCGGTGTGCTTCAGGAAGTCCAGCAGCGCCCGCGCCTGGCAGCCCGGCGTGCCGAGGTGCAGGTCGGAGATCCAGAGCGTGCGGTAGATCTGTGGCGGCCGGCTGACTTCGTCATCCGCCGGACCGCTGGTGTCGCGCCATGCGCGAAGGAAGGCGTCGTCGCGTTGCATGGAAGGGCACGATCGCAGTGCCGCGTGACGCGCCTGCGGCGCCGCGGTGACAGCCTGGTGACAGGGGAAGCCTGGGGGTGTTGCAGCCTCGTTGCAGCCGAAAATCCCGGCCATGCGACCTGGCCAGATCATCGTCCTCGCGACCCCCGTCTTCTTCCTGCTCATCGGCATCGAGTTCTGGGTCGGCCGTCGGCGCGCGCAGCGCGGCAGCGGCCAGGACACCTACCGCCTGCCCGACACGCTCAACAGCATCGGCCTCGGCATGCTGAGCCAGATCAGCGCCGCCCTCACCGGGCTGCTGCGCATCGGCATCTACGCCGCGGTCTGGTCGGCCTTCGCGCTGTTCCCCGACACCGACTTCTGGACCCGCTGGTACGGCTGGCTGCTGGCGCTGGTCTTCTACGACTTCTGCTACTACTGGCTGCACCGCTTCGGTCACCAGAGCGCGCTGCTGTGGGCAGCGCACGTGGTGCACCACCAGAGCCAGCACTACAACCTGTCGACCGCGTTGCGCCAGACCTCCAGCGGCGTGCTCTTCGGCTGGATCTTCTACCTGCCGATGGCGATCGCGGGCGTACCGCCGCTGGTCTTCGGCGTGGTCGCGCTGGTCGACCTGCTCTATCAGTTCTGGGTCCACACCGAGCAGGTCGGCAAGCTCGGCTGGTTCGACCGCTGGTTCTGCTCGCCCTCGAACCATCGGGTCCACCATGCGGTCAACGACCGCTACATCGACCGCAACTACGGCGGCGTGCTGATCGTCTGGGACCGCCTGTTCGGCACCTTCAAGGAAGAAGACGAGCGCTGCGTCTACGGCACCCGCAGACCGCTGCAGAGCTGGGACCCGGTGTGGGCCAATGCCGAGGTCTACGCGTCACTGGTGCGCGACAGCTGGCGCACCCGGCGCTGGAGCGACAAGCTGCGGCTCTGGTTCAAGCCGCCGGGCTGGCAGCCGGCCGACCTGGCGGCCAGCGATCCGAAACCGGCCTTCGACATCCGCCAGGTGCGGCGCTACGAACCGCCGGCCCCGGGCCGCGTGCAGGCCTTCGCGGCGCTGCAGTTCGCCCTGCTGCTGGGCGGCGCCACCGCCTTCCTGTGGTTCTCGGACACGCTCGCCCTCGGTACCTCGCTGGTCTGGCTCAGCGCGCTGACCGCCGGGCTCTGGGCCACCGGCGCGGTGCTGCAGGGCCGGATGCCGGTGATCGGCGTGCTCTTCGTCGATGCCGCGGCGCTGGCGACCGCGAGCGGAGCGCTCGGCATTCCGGAGCTGCACCTGGTCACCAAGCCGCTGGCGCTCGGGGTCCTGATCGTCTTCGCATCGATGCGTGCGCGCGACGACGCCATGCCGCGCCGCTTCGCCCTGCTGCTGCTGGCCGGCCTCGCGGCATCGCTGGCCGGCGACGTGCTGCTGATGTGGCCGAAGCTCTTCGTCCCCGGCCTGATCGCCTTCCTGCTCGCGCACCTGGCCTACATCACGCTGTTCGCCGACGGCGCGGGCCTGTTCCCGCGCCGCGGTGCGCTGGCCGCCACGTTGGCGGTCGGCGTCCTGATGTACGGCTTCCTGTGGTGGGGCGGGCTGCCCGCCGGCCTGCGGATACCGGTCGGGATCTACGTGGTGGTGATCGCTTGCATGGCGGCCCAGGCGCTCGGGCGCGCGGCCGTGCTGGGCGATGCCGGCGCCCGGCAGGTCGCGCTCGGCGCCTGCCTTTTCATGGTCAGCGACGCGCTGCTGGCGACCAACCGCTTCGTGCAGCCGCTGCCGGTGGCATCGCTTTGGGTGCTGGCCAGCTACTACGCGGCGCAGTGGCTGATCGCGTCGCGGGTGCGGCCGGCGGCTACGATCTCGCGCTGATGCCCCGCTCCCGCCCCGCCGCCTCCCGACCCTTGATCGACTTCGAAGCGCCCTCGCACGAGGTCGCACCGCGGCTCATCGGCGTCACGCTGCTGGTCGACGGCGTCGGCGGCCGGATCGTCGAGACCGAGGCCTACGACCGCGAGGAGCCGGCCTCGCACACCTTCGGCGGCCAGACGCCGCGCAACGCCGTGATGTTCGGCCCGGCGGGGCACGCCTACGTGTACCGCTCCTACGGCATCCACTGGTGCCTGAATTTCGTCTGCCGCGAAGCCGGGCACGGCGCCGGCGTGCTGATTCGCGCCATCGAACCGACGCACGGACTCGATCGCATGCGCCGGCGGCGCGGACTCGACGACCCGCGCCTGCTGTGCGCCGGCCCCGGCCGCGTCGGCCAGGCGCTGGCCATCGATGCCGGCTTCAATGGCATGGCGCTCGATGCGCCGCCCTTCGAGCTGGTCGCGGCGGCCGAGGGGCATCCGCCGCTGGTGGTCGACGTCGGCCCGCGCATCGGGATCTCGAAGGCGGTCGAGCTGCCCTGGCGCTTCGGCGAGAAGGGTTCGCGCTACCTGAGCAAGCCGTTCCGGCGCTGAGCCGGTCGCCGTGGCGCCGGCAGGCATTCAGCTCCCGAACATGTCCCCATCCCGCTGCGGCGGCGCCACGCCGAGGTGGCGGTACGCCGCCAGCGTGGCAATGCGCCCCCGCGGCGTGCGCTGCAGGTAGCCCTGCTGGATCAGGTAGGGCTCGATCACGTCCTCGATCGTGCCCGACTCCTCGCCGATGCTGGCGGCGATGTTGTCGAGCCCGACCGGCCCGCCGTCGAAACGATGGATCACGGCCTCGAGCAGCTTGCGGTCCATCAGGTCGAAGCCCTGCGGGTCGACGTCGAGCATCGCCAGCGCCTTGTGCGCCACGTCGATGGTGATGCGGCCGTCGCTCTTGACCTGCGCGTAGTCGCGCACCCGGCGCAGCAGCCGGTTGGCGATGCGCGGCGTGCCGCGCGAGCGGCGCGCGATCTCCAGGCCGCCCTCGTCGTCCGTCGGCACGCCCAGCAGGCCGGCGCTGCGCCGCACGATGCGCGCGAGCTCTTCCGCCGTATAGAACTCCAGCCGCGCCACGATGCCGAAGCGGTCGCGCAGCGGATTGGTCAGCATGCCGGCGCGCGTGGTGGCGCCGACCAGGGTGAAGGGCTGCAGGTCGAGCTTGATGCTGCGCGCGGCCGGGCCCTCGCCGATCATGATGTCGATCTGGTAGTCCTCCAGCGCCGGGTAGAGGATCTCCTCGACCACCGGCGACAGGCGATGGATCTCGTCGATGAAGAGCACGTCGTTGCGCTCGAGGTTGGTCAGCAGCGCCGCCAGGTCCTTCGGCTTCTCGAGCACCGGGCCCGAGGTCTGGCGCAGGTTGACGCCGAGCTCGGCCGCGATGATGTGCGACAGCGTGGTCTTGCCGAGGCCGGGCGGGCCGAATAGCAGCACGTGGTCGAGCGCCTCGGCGCGATGGCGCGCCGCGCCGATGAAGATCTCGAGCTGCTCGCGCACCTTGGCCTGGCCGACGTATTCGTCGAGCAGCTTGGGCCGCAGCGCGCGCTCGATCGCCTCCTCGTTCGGCGAGGCGGGTGCGGCCGACACCACGCGTTGCGGGGCCGGGGCGAAGTCGTCGGTCTGGATGGTCATGGGGGCGATAGGCTGAAGGAACAGTTTAGTCGGCCGAACGGCCGCTCCAGGCCCCGCCAGGGTGCGCCGAAAGGGACTGCTCGTGCAGAATGCGCCCCCAGGAGGGTCCCCCTGCGTGTCGATCTATGAGTTGAAACCACGGTTTCAGGCCTTGCTGCGGCCGCTGGTCGGGCGCCTGCACGCCGCCGGCGTGACCGCCAACCAGGTCACGATCGCCGCCTGCGTCCTGTCGGTCGCGCTCGGGCTCTGGCTCTTCTTCGCCTCGCCCCCGGCCTCGGCCCTGGCGCTGGTTCCGCTCTGGATGCTGCTGCGCATGGCATTCAACGCCATCGACGGCATGCTGGCCCGCGAGCATGGCCAGCAAAGCGCGCTCGGCGCCTTTCTCAACGAGCTGACCGACGTGATCTCCGACGCGGCGCTCTATCTTCCGTTCGCCCTGGTCGCACCCTTCAGCCCGTTCTGGGTCGGCACCGTGATCGTGCTGGCCGGGCTCAGCGAGTTCGCCGGCGCGCTCGGGCCGACCGTCGGCGCCACGCGGCGCTATGACGGCCCGCTGGGCAAGAGCGACCGGGCCTTCGTCTTCGGCGCGCTCGGCCTCTACGTCGCGCTCGGCCTGCCGCTGCCCGGCTGGGCCTCCTGGCTCATGCCGCTGCTCGCCGCCGGCGTGGCATGGACCATCGGCAACCGCATCCGACGCGCCCTGGCCGAAGCCGGCGCGCTCCCCAGCGCCTGATCCAGGAATCCGAATGACCGACCCGCGCGTGCCCCGAGAAGAACAATTCAGCACCCACGACGGCATCTCGCTGTTCTACCGCCACTGGCCCGCCACCGGCGCCAGGCGGCGCGGTGCCATCGTGCTGTTCCACCGGGGCCACGAGCACGGCGCCCGGATGGCGCACCTGGTCGACGAACTGGGCCTGCCGGACTTCGACTTCTTCGCCTGGGACGCGCGCGGCCACGGCAGGTCGCCCGGCCAGCGCGGCTACAGCCCGAGCTTCGCGAGCTCGGTGCGCGACGTGCAGACCTTCGTCGAGCACATCGGCAGCGCCCACGGCGTGGCGGCAGCGGACATCCACGTCATCGCGCAGAGCGTGGGCGCCGTGCTGGTCGCGACCTGGGCACACGACTACGCGCCCCGGGTGCGAGGGCTCACGCTGGCGTCGCCGGCCTTCAAGGTCAAGCTCTACGTGCCCTTCGCGCGCGCAGGCCTGGGCCTGATGCACAAGCTGCGCGGCCTGTTCTTCGTCAACAGCTACGTGAAGGCGAAGTTCCTCACGCACGACCCGGAACGCATCGCCAGCTACGAGAGCGATCCGCTGATCTCGCGGCCGATCGCCGTGAACATCCTGCTGGGCCTCTACGAGGCGGCCGACCGCGTGGTGGCGGACGCCAACGCGATCACGCTGCCGGTGCAGCTGCTGATCTCCGGCGCCGACTGGGTGGTGCATCACCAGCCGCAGCACACCTTCTTCGAGCGCCTCGGAAGTGCGGTGAAGACGAAGATGGAACTGCCCGGCTTCTTCCACGACACGCTGGGCGAAAAGGACCGCGCGCCCGCCGTGCGCGCGATCCGCGACTTCGTCCTGCAGCTGTTCGACGCCCCGCCGGCGCCGGTGGATCTGCGCTCGGCCCACCTCCGCGGCGACACGGCGGACGAGTCGCGGGCGCTGGCCCGTCCCCTGTCCCCGCTGTCGCCGCGCGGCGCCTACTGGGCCTTCACGCGCGCCTCCCTGCGCTTCGGCGGGATGCTGTCGCGGGGCGTGAAGCTGGGACACGACACCGGATTCGATTCCGGCAGCACGCTCGACTACGTCTATCGCAACCAGGCCGCGGGCGCGGGGCCGCTCGGCCGGTCGATCGATCGCACCTATCTCGATTCGATCGGCTGGCGCGGCATCCGGCAGCGCAAGCTCCACGTCGAGGAACTGCTGCGCGCCGCGATGGAGCTGCTGGCGCGCAAGCAGAGCGAGGTGCGCGTGATGGACATCGCCGCCGGCCACGGCCGCTATGTGCTCGACGCCGTGTCGGCCAGCCCGGTCAAGGCCGATGCAATCCTGCTGCGCGACTACAGCGACATCAACGTGCGCGACGGCCGCGCCCTGATCGCCGCGAAGGGGCTGGACGGCGTCGCGCAGTTCGTTCAGGCCGATGCCTTCGACCGCGACGGTCTCGCCGGCGTGCGGCCGCGGCCCACGCTGGCCGTGGTGTCGGGTCTCTACGAGCTGTTTCCCGACAATGATCTGGTGGCCCGTTCGCTGGCCGGCGTCGGCGACGCAGTCGAAGAGGGCGGCTACCTGGTCTACACCGGGCAGCCCTGGCACCCTCAGCTCGAGATGATCGCCCGTGCGCTCACCAGCCATCGGCAGGGCGAGGCCTGGGTGATGCGGCGCCGCACACAGGCCGAGATGGACCAGCTGGTCGCCCAGGCGGGCTTTCGCAAGATCGCCCAGCGGATCGACGAGTGGGGCATCTTCACGGTGTCGCTGGCCGAGCGCGCAGCCCCATGAAGCCGGGCACCAGGCCACGGCCCTGGCGCCGCGCCGCCGCGTGGCTGGCGCTGCTCGGCCCGCTCTTCTACATCAGCTACGGCTTCGCCAACTGGTGGGCCTCGACCCGCGCACAGGTGCCGGCGCTGGTGTTCGACTGGGAGCGCGCCACGCCCTTCTGGCCCTGGACGATCTTTCCGTACTGGACCATCAACGCCTTCTACGCGCTCTCGCTCTTCCTCGCGAAGGACCGCCACACGCTGGACCGGCATGCGGCGCGGCTGCTCACCGCGCAGGCCGTCGCAGTCGCCTGCTTCGTGCTCTGGCCCCTGCATTTCAGCTTCGGGCAGCCGGCCGTGGAAGGCGCGCCGGCGCTGCTGTTCAACGCCCTGCGCGGTTTCGACCAGCCCTTCAACCAGGCGCCCTCGCTGCATATCGCGCTGGCCGTGATCCTGTGGGACTGGTACCGCCGCCTGATCCACGCCCGCTGGGCCCGCGCCGTGCTGCACCTGTGGACCTTCGCGATCTGCGCCTCGGTGCTGACGACCTGGCAGCACCACTTCATCGACATCCCGACCGGCGCGCTGCTGGGCCTGCTCTGCGTCTGGCTGTGGCCGCTCGAACGGGTCGTCGCGCTGCCGCGCGCGTGGCGGCTGGCGCGCGATCCGCAACGCTGGAAGCTCGCGGGGCTCTACGCCGCGGGCGCCGTGCTGTGCCTGGCCATCGCGCTGCTGATGCAGGGCAACGCGCTGTGGCTGGGCTGGGCCGCGTTGTCGCTGGTGCTGGTGGCGCTCAACTACGCGGGCCTGGGTCCGCGCGGCTTCTGCATGGACCGGCACGGCCGCATGCACTGGTCGGCCCGCTGGCTGTTCGCGCCCTACCGGCTCGGTGCCGCCCTGAACGCCTGGTTCTGGACCCGCGGGCTGCCGGCATCGACCGAAGTGGCCCCCGGCTTGCGCCTGGGCCGCCGGCCGACCCTCGCCGAATGGCGCGCGGCCGGCGAGCCGCGCCTGGTCAGCCTCTGCGCCGAGCTCCAGCTGCCGAAAGTGCCGCATGCGCGCTGCGTGCCGATGCTGGACCTGGCACTGCCCTCCGCGCCGCGCCTGCGCAGGGCCGTCGCCGTGATCGAGGGGCAACGCCGCGCCGGCCAGGCGGTGTGGGTCTGCTGCGCTCTCGGCTTCTCGCGCAGCGCCGCCTCGGCGATCGGCTGGCTGGGGCTGCACGGCGCCGAGGGCAGCATCGCCGGGGCGCTCGACGCGGTGCGCCGGGCCCGGCCCCAGATCGTGCTGCGCTCCGGCTGGATGGCCCTGCTCGAGCAACTGCCCGCCGCCGGAGCTGTCCGCCATGAATGACAGCGACCGCGCGCTCTGCGTCGCCACCGCGGGCCTGCTGCGCGCGAGCGGCGCCATCGCCGGGTGGGGACTCGCGCTCTCGCTGATCGCCGGGCTGGTGCTGGCCTTGACCGGGCGCTCGCTGCCCACCGCGTCCTGGGCCGCCTTTGCCGCCGTGGGCCTGATCGGCCTGCCCGAGCGCTACCTCTCGCTGCGCGTGTACCTCGACGCCAGGCTGTTCGAGGCGCTGGCGCGGGGCACGATCGCCAACCTGACCGCCCTCGACGGCGCGCTCGAGACGCTGGGCCTGCGGCGCGCGGCGGAGGCCGTCCGCCCGCTCGCCGAGCGCGTGCTCGGAACCCGGCAACTGGTGCAGCGCCACGGCCTCCTGGTGGCCGCCCAGACCGTCGTCTTCATCCTGGCGCTGGTCCTGCAGGACTAGCACCCCGAGGAGTTCCCAATGCGCACTTCCCCACCCCGGTGGCCGCGCCAGCTTGGCGCCATCGCATCGGCCTGGCTGATCGTGGTCTTCGCCAGGCTCCTGACCGGCGTCCGCGCCATCTGGGCCGGCAGCACGCCGATGGCCGAGCAGACCCTCTACTTCGCGAACCACACGAGCCACGGCGACTTCGTGCTGCTGTGGGCCACGCTGCCCCCGGACCTGCGGGCCCTCACGCGGCCGGTGGCGGGACAGGACTACTGGGAGGCCTCGGCTCTGCGCCGCTTCATCGGCCAGGACGTCTTCAACGCCCTCATGATCCGCAGGGACGGCGGCAGCGCGGGCGCAAGCACCGCCAACCCGGTCGAGCAGATGACCGAGGCGCTGCGTTCGGGCGACTCGCTGATCATGTTTCCCGAAGGCACCCGCAACATCGGCGACGAGACCCTGCTGCCGCTCAAGAGCGGCCTCTACCACCTGGCCCGCGCCTTCCCGCAGGTTCGGCTGGTGCCGGTGTGGATCGAGAACCTCAAGCGGGTGCTGCCCAAGGGCACGCTGGTGCCCATCCCGCTGGCCTGCTCGGTGCGCTACGGCGCGCCGCTTCGCCTGGCGGACGGCGAAGACAAGGCCACCTTCATCGCCCGGGCGCGCGCCGCCATGCTCGAGCTGCGGCCCGAATACGACAAAGCGGAAGACCCGGCACCATGAGCTTCTCGGCCTCTTCCCAGACCACATTGATGCTGTTCGGCGGCGTCGCCGCCGTGCTGCTGCTGGCGTCGGCCATCGGGGCGCTGCTCAAGTGGCAGGTCGCGCACGGCGAGCCGCACGCGGTGATCGACAACCTGAATTCGCGCGTCAACGCCTGGTGGGTGATGGTCGCCGTGATCGGACTCGCCTTCGCCTTCGGCAAGGGCGGCGTGATCGTGCTGTTCGGCCTGATCTCGTTCTATGCGCTGCGCGAGTTCATGAGCCTGGCCTACACGCGGCGCGGCGACCACCATGCGATCGCGGTCGCCTTCTTCATCGTGCTGCCGGTGCAGTACTTCCTGATCTGGATCGACTGGTACGGGCTCTACGCGATCTTCATCCCGGTCTACGCCTTTCTGGTGCTGCCGATCCTCGCGGCCGTCGGCGGCGACACCAAGCGCTTCCTGGAGCGCACGTCGAAGGTGCAATGGGGCCTGATGGTCTGCGTGTTCTGCATCAGCCACGTGCCAGCGCTGCTCACGCTGCAGATTCCCGGCTTCGAGGGACGCAACCTGCTGCTGATCGCCTTCCTCGTGATCGTGGTCCAGGGCAGCGACGTGCTGCAGTACGTCTGGGGCAAGCTGTTCGGCAGGCGCAAGGTGGCGCCCGAGCTTTCGCCGTCCAAGACCTGGGAGGGCCTGGTCGGGGGCGTGCTCAGCGCCACGGCACTGGGCGCCGCGCTCTACTGGGCCACGCCCTTCACGCCCTGGCAGGCCGCCCTGATGGCGCTCACCGTGTGCGTCATGGGCTTCTTCGGCGGCCTCGTGATGTCCGCCATCAAGCGCGACCGCGGCGTGAAAGACTGGGGCACCATGATCGAAGGCCACGGCGGCATGCTCGACCGGCTCGACTCCGTGGTCTTCGCCGCGCCGGTGTACTTTCACGCGCTGCGCTACTGGTGGGTGCCCTGAAGGCGGCCGCAGCGCGGCGGCAGGCCCCGCCTACTTCGCCAGCGCCCGCAGCGCCAGCTTGATCCCCTCGCCCACCGCCACGTCCTTCGGCAGCGCCTTGAGCGAGGCCGCGGCCTCCTTGTCGCTGTAGCCCAGCGCGACCAGCGCCTGCAGGATGTCGGCCTGCGCGTCGGTCGCCGCGTGCGCGGGCAACGCGATGTCGGCGCCGAGCTTGCCCTTGAGCTCGAGCAGCAGCCGCTCGGCGGTCTTCTTGCCGATGCCCGGGATCTTCACCAGCCGGCCGGCCTCCTGCAAGGTGATCGCCTGCGCCAGTTCGCCCACGCTCAGGCCGCTCAGCACGCCCAGCGCCATGCGGGGCCCGATGCCCGAGATCTTGATCAGCATGCGGAATGCCGCGCGCTCCTGCGCGGTGGCGAAGCCGTAGAGCACCTGCGCGTCCTCGCGCACCACGAAGTGCGTCAGCAGGGAAACCCGCTCGCCGGCGGGCGGCAGGTTGTAGAAGGTGCTCATCGGCACATCGACCTCGTAACCGACCCCGTTGCAGTCCACCACCACCTGCGGCGGATTGCGTTCGGCCAGGATGCCGGTGAGTTTGCCTATCATGGGTGCCCTTCTCGCTTTTGAAAATGAAATCCGCGTGATTCTGCGACACACCTTCGCCCCGCCCAACAACACGCGCCTGGGCCACCTGTGCGGCCCGCTCGACGCGAACCTGCGGCGCATCGAGGAAGCGCTCAACGTCAAGATCGCGCACCGCCACGAGCAATTCAAGATCGACGGCCCCAAGGTCAACGCCCAGCGCGCCATGGAGGTGCTGCAGGCACTCTACGAGATCGCCCAGCGCGTGATCGACCCGGCCGTGGTGCAGCTCACGCTGGCCAGCGACAGTTCGATGGACGAGGAAGGCGCCCCGGCCCTGGCTACGCGGCGCCCCGACCTGCGGGCCCGCACGCCGACCCAGGCGCTCTATCTCGAGAACATCGCCAACCACGACATCACGCTGGGCATCGGCCCCGCGGGCACCGGCAAGACCTACCTCGCGGTGGCCTGCGCGGTCGATGCGCTCGAGCGCAGCGCGGTGCAGCGCATCGTGCTGACCCGGCCCGCGGTCGAGGCCGGCGAGCGGCTCGGCTTCCTGCCCGGCGACCTGACCCAGAAGGTCGACCCCTACCTGCGGCCGCTCTACGACGCCCTCTACGACCTGATGGGATTCGATCGCGTGCAGAAGGCCTTCGAACGCAACGCGCTCGAGATCGCGCCGCTGGCCTTCATGCGCGGGCGCACCCTCAACAACGCCTTCGTGATCCTCGACGAGGCGCAGAACACGACGGTCGAGCAGATGAAGATGTTCCTGACCCGCATCGGCTTCGGCGCCAAGGCGGTGGTGACCGGCGACGTCAGCCAGATCGACCTGCCCAAGACCCAGCCCAGCGGGCTGATCGACGCCGAGCGCGTGCTCAAGCGCGTCAACGGCATCGCCATCACGCGCTTCACGAGCGCGGACGTGGTGCGCCATCCGCTGGTGGCGCGCATCGTCGACGCCTACGACAACGCGCGCAAGCGCACCGTGAGCCGCTGACATGGCGCTGCCCGACCTCTCGCTCTCCCTGCAGTTCGCCCGCTTCAAGGGCGTCGAGCGCCATCGTGCCGCATTGCCGCGCCACAGCGTCGCGCGCTGGATCCGGCACGCGCTCGATGCCGACGGCGAGATCACGGTGCGCATCGTCGATGCCGAAGAAGGCCAGCAGCTCAACCGCGAGTTCCGCCACAAGGACTACGCGACCAACGTGCTGACCTTCGACTATGCGCAGTCGCCGGTCGTGATGGCCGACCTGGTTCTGTGCGCACCGGTCGTCGCCCGAGAGGCGAAGGAGCAGCGCAAGACGCTGGCCGCGCACTATGCCCACCTGCTGGTGCACGGCACGCTGCATGCGCAGGGCTGGGACCACGAGACCGGCGACGAAGACGCCGAGGCGATGGAAGCGCGCGAGATCGAGATCCTCGCCGGTCTGGGGATGAGAAACCCTTACTGAGACCTTGCGGGACAGACCAACAAATTGCGCAGCAATTTTTGCTCTGTCCCCAACCGATCAGATCTTCGCCCCCAACCGATCAGACCATCCGCAGCGGAATCGTCACCGGCCCATCATTGACCAGGTGCACCTGCATGTCCGCGCCGAACTCGCCGGTCGCCACCACCGGATGCGCTTCGCGCGCCCGGGCGACGAAGTACTCGTAGAGCCGCCGCCCTTCGTCCGGAGGCGCGGCCTGCGTGAAGCTCGGCCGGTTGCCGCCGCTCACGTCGGCGGCCAGCGTGAACTGGCTGACGACGAGCAGTCCGCCGCCCACATCCTGCACGCTGCGGTTCATCTTGCCGGCCTCGTCCCCGAAGATGCGCAGCTTGAGGATCTTCGCCAGCAAGCGGTCGGCCAGCGCATCTGCATCGTCGCGCTCGGCGCACAGCAGCACCAGCAGTCCCGCTTCGATCGCGCCCACGGTGAGCCCGCCGATGTCGACCCGCGCGCTGCTCACGCGCTGCAGCAGCGCCTTCATTCGGCCTCGCCCTTCGGGGTCGCACGCGCTTCCATGCCCAGCGGCAGCAGCTGGATCGTCACCCGCAGGCCGGGCAAGGCGTCCATCAGCGCCTGCTCCAGGCCATCGCGCAGGCCCGCGGCACGCTGCAGCGTCCAGCCGCCCGGCACGTGCATGTGGAGGTCGGCGAAGCGCCGCTGGCCGGCACGGCGCGTGACGATGTCGTCGAAGCGCAGCTGCGCGCCTTCGGGCACCTCGGCCGCGAAGCGCTGCAGCGTCGTGTTCAAGCGGGCCAGCGACTCGGGCTCGATCGCCTCGTCCATCAGCCCCTGCGAGGAGCGCCAGACCAGCTTCACGCCCTCGCGCGCGATGTTCAAGGCCACGCCGATCGCCAGCAGCGGGTCGAGCCAGAGCCAGCCGGTCAGGCCGACCGCGACGATCCCGATCACCACCCCGGCCGAGGTCCAGACATCGGTGATCAGGTGGCGCGCATCGGATTCGAGCGCGATCGAGCGGTGCGTGCGCGCGGCCCGGAGCATCACGAAGGCCAGCGCCCCGTTGAAGGCCGAGCTGAGGACCGACAGCCCGAGCCCCCAGCCGAGCTGCTCCAGCGGCTGCGGCGACAGCAGCCGCAGCACCGCGACCCAGATGATCGCGATCGCCGCGCCGATGATCAGGATCCCCTCGAAGCCCGACGAGAAGTACTCCGCCTTGTGATGGCCGTACGGGTGGTCGTCGTCCGCCGGGCGGGCGGCGACCGTGACCATCGCCAGCGCGAAGGTGGCGCTCGCCAGGTTCACGAAGGACTCCATGGCGTCCGAGATCAAGCCCATGGAATTGGTGACGTAGCCGGCCGCGCCCTTCAGCACGATCGTGACCACGGCGACCCCGATCGACGCTCGCAGCAGCTGCACGGGGGTCAAGGAGGCGAATTTCAATGGATGAAAAGTAACGACAAGGAAAAATGCGGACAAAGGCGCAGAGGCGGCGCGCGCAGCACCGGCGGATTATCGGGGCCCATTCGCCCTCGCGTACCATCGGCCCGAAACACCCGGTATCGCCGCGGAGGTGCCATTGAACACTAAGACAACCCAGATCCTGTACGCCCTCGTGCTCGCCTTCGTGGGTGCGGCAGCCCAGACGAATGCAGGCCACGCGCTCGCCGCCGAAACCCCGAAGCCCGCCGGCGCCGAAGAACGCGCCGGCATCGTCAAGTCCGTGCGCGGCGACGTCCAGTTGCTGAGCGGTGGTGCCCAGGCACGCCCCGCGGCGGCCGGCGACGCCGTGGCGCCCATCGACCGCCTCCAGACCGGCGCCGACTCGGGCGCCAGCGTGGTGCTGCGCGACGGCACGACCCTGGTCGTGGGCCCGTCCACGCGCATGGACCTCAAGCAGTTCCATTTCGATTCGACCACCCAGGACGGCGGCATGCTGGTCTCGCTCTTGCGCGGGACGCTGCGGATGGTGACCGGCCTGATCGGCAAGACCCATCCCGACGCCGTGCGCGTCGAGACCCAGAGCGCCGTCATCGGCATCCGCGGCACCGATTTCATCGTCGAAGTGGATCCCCAGCCGTGACAGTTCGAACGATTTGCCTTCTTGCCGTCCTGCTGAGTTCCGCACTTCTTGCTGCCTGCTCCACACCGGGCACCCGCGTCGTGCTGCTGCCGCAGGCCGACGGCAAGCCCTCCGCCGTGCAGGTGAGCACCGAGGACGGCGTCGAGACCTTGTCGCAGCCCTTCGAGCGGGCGACCACGAAAATCGGCGCCAAGGGTGCGCCGGTGGTCGACAAGGCCGACCCGGATCGCGTCAAGCGCGACAACAAGCTGCTCTTCGAGCTGATGCCGCCGCCGACGCAGTTCTACACCGTCTACTTCGAGGTCGGCGGCACCGTGCTCACGGCCGCCTCCCAGGTCTCGATGAACGAGGCCCTGGCGGCCGCCCGGGCGCGCAGCGGCGGCGAGATCGTGGTCACCGGCCACACCGACACGGTCGGCGCCACGGCGCGCAACGACGAGCTCTCGCTCGCGCGGGCGCTGCAGGTGCGCCAGCTCTTCCTGGCGCGCGATTTCCCGCCGAACCGGATCGAGGCGGTGGGCCGCGGCGAGCGCGAACCGGCGGTGCCGACGGCCGACGAGGTCGCCGAGCCCCGCAACCGCCGAGTCACCATCCAGGTGCGATAGCGCTCCGGGCGCTCAGGCCAGGGTGACCTTGGCGAACTTGCGCTTGCCGACCTGCACGACATAGGTGCCGGCCGGCAGCTTCAACGCCTTGTCGCTGATCACGGTCGAATCGACGCGGACGCCGCCGCCGTCGATCAGCCGGTTGCCTTCGGAGGTCGAGGGCGCCAGCCCGGCCTGCTTGAGCAACTGGGCGATGCCCAGCGGGGCGCCCGCCAGCGAGACTTCGGGAATCTCGTCCGGAACCCCGCCCTTGCTGCGGTTGATGAAGTCCTGCTCGGCGGCTTCGGCCGCCGCGGCGCTGTGGAAGCGGGCCGTGATTTCCTTGGCCAGGGCGACCTTGGCATCCTTCGGATTGCGCCCGGCCTCGACCTCGGCCTTGAGCGTGGCGATCTCGGCCAGCGACTTGAAGCTCAGCAGCGTGTACCAGCGCCACATCAGGGTGTCGGAGATCGACAGCACCTTGGCGAACATGGTGTTCGGCTCCTCGCTGATGCCGATGTAGTTGTTCTTGCTCTTCGACATCTTCTCGACGCCGTCGAGCCCTTCCAGCAGGGGCATAGTGAGTATGCACTGCGGCTCCTGGCCGTATTCCTGCTGGAGATGGCGCCCGACCAGCAGGTTGAACTTCTGGTCGGTTCCCCCGAGCTCGAGGTCCGACTTGAGCGCCACGGAGTCGTAGCCCTGCATCAGCGGGTACAGGAACTCGTGCACCGAGATCGATTGCCCGGCCTTGAAGCGCTTGTTGAAGTCGTCGCGCTCCATCATCCGCGCCACGGTGTACTTGGCCGCCAGCTGGATCATTCCGCGGGCCCCCAGCGGATCGCTCCACTCGGAGTTGTAACGGATCTCGGTCTTCGAGGGGTCGAGTACGAGGCTGGCCTGTTTGTAGTAGGTTTGCGCGTTGGCCTCGATCTGCTCCCGGGTCAGCGGCGGCCGGGTGCTGTTGCGCCCCGACGGGTCGCCGATGGTGGTCGTGAAGTCGCCGATCAGGAAGATCACCGTGTGACCCAGGTCCTGCAGCTGGCGCATCTTGTTGAGCACCACCGTATGCCCGATGTGGATGTCCGGCGCAGTCGGGTCCAGGCCCAGCTTGATGCGCAGCGGGGCGCCGGTCGCTTCGGAACGCTGGAGCTTGCGCACCCACTCGTCCTGGGGGAGCAACTCGTCAGTCCCACGGAGTGAAATTTCGAGGGCCTGTCCTACACCTTCGGACAGACTTGTGGATGTAACAAAACCGGGGTTCATTGGGCTCTTTGGCTGTTTTTTCTATGGCCGAAGCTATACTCAGCCCGACTTTTCCAAGCGCCGGATTGTAAGCGGCGCTGTGAACGCACCGTCCTGCCGCCCGTCCGACACGGCCTTCGCAGTACGGATTCGCTGAACCTGAGCTGGATTTCGAAGTTTGATCAACGGCATTCTGGCCGCCGAGGAGCTGATTGCTTCGCGCGTGGCTCACACATTCAGGACGTATCCGAAGCAGATCACGGCTGCGATCGCTGCGTTGCTGCTGTCCGCTGGCGGCGGTGCCTTCGCCGTCGCCTCCCTCGGCCCCGATGCGGCCGAGCTCCCCGTCAAGCAGGTCTTCGAGGCCGTCGCCCCGTCCACTTCCTTCACCGAGCAGCTCGAGGCGCTGGACGCCCACACCTTCACCCTGTTCCGGACCGAAATCACGCGCTCGAGCGACACCGCCGAGGCGCTGCTGCAGCGCCTGGGCTTGTCCGACCCGGCCGCGGCCGCCTTCGTGCGCGGCAATGCCGAAGCCCGGACCGCGCTGCTGAGCCGCCCCGGCCGCACCGTGACCGCCGAAGCGACGCCCGAAAACGCGCTGATGAAGCTCAGCGCCCGGTGGATGCCCGACGGCGATGGCGGCTTCAAGCGGCTGGTGGTCGAAAAGACCCCCACCGGCTTCCGTGCCCGCACCGAGACCGATGCACTGACGCCCGGTTCACGGCTCGCCAGCGGCATCGTGCGCACCTCGCTGTTCGCCGCCACCGACGACGCCCGCATCCCGGACCCGGTCGCCAGCCAGCTGGCCGACATCTTCTCGGGCGACGTCGATTTCCGCGCGCTGCGCAAGGGCGATCGCTTCGCGGTGGTCTACGAGACCCTCGATGCCGACGGCCAGACGCTGCGCACCGGCCGCGTGCTGTCGGCCGAATTCGAGAGCAACGGCAAGCTCTACCAGGCGCTGTGGTTCCAGGAGCCCGGCCAGAAGGGCGGCTACTACCGCCCCAACGGCGACAGCCTGCGCCGTGCCTACCTGAGCTCGCCGGTCGAGTTCTCGCGCGTGACCAGCGGCTTCGCGATGCGCATGCACCCGATCCTGAACAGCTGGCGCCAGCACCACGGCATCGACTTCGCGGCGCCCACCGGCACCCCGGTGCGCGCGGTCGGCGACGGCACGGTCGAGTTCGCCGGCACCCAGAACGGCTACGGCAACATCGTGGTCGTGAAGCACCGCAACAACCAGGAAACCGCCTACGCGCACCTGAGCCGGGTCGACGTCAAGGTCGGCCAGAGCGTCAGCCAGAGCCAGACCCTCGGCGCCGTCGGCTCGACCGGCTGGGCCACCGGCCCGCACCTGCACTTCGAGTTCCGGGTCAATGGCGAATACCGCGACCCGGCCACGATCGCGCAGCAGGAAGGCGGCGTACCGATCACCGCGTCCTCGCGACCCGCCTTCGAGCGGCTGGCGATCGCCACGCGCACCGAGCTGTCGGCCGCGTTCTCGGTCGTCCAGGCCAGCGCCGACTGACGCGCCGGCCGCAAGGCCTCGCCCTCGCCTCCCCGCACCATGGCTGAACTCTTCATCGGCCTGATGTCGGGCACCTCGCTGGACGGGGTCGACGGCGTGCTGGCGGATTTCTCGAACGGCGGCATTGCCGTACAAGGCTACGCGGCGGCGCCCTTCCCCATGGGACTGCGCGCCGAGCTGATGGCGCTCAACACCGCGGGCAGCAACGAACTGCATCGGGCCGCATTGGCCGCCAACGGACTGGCGCGGGTGTACGCGCGGGTGGTGCGGCAGTTGCTGGACGATGCCGATGTGGCGGCCGACGCCATCGCCGCCATCGGCGCCCACGGCCAGACCGTCCGCCACCGCCCCGGCGAGTTCGACGAAGTCGGCTACACCCTGCAGATCAACAACCCCTCGCTGATCGCCGAGCTGACCGGCATCCGGGTCGTGGCCGACTTCCGCAGCCGCGACCTGGCGGCAGGCGGCCAGGGCGCGCCGCTGGTGCCGGCCTTCCACCGCGCCCTGTTCGCCCGCGACGACCAGGCGGTGGCGGTACTGAACATCGGCGGCATCTCCAACCTGAGCCTGCTGCCGGCCGGCAGCGGCACCGTTCTGGGCTTCGATTGCGGGCCGGGCAACGCGCTGCTCGACCACTGGAGCCAGACGCACATCGGCCAGCCCTTCGACGCCGGCGGCCAGTGGGCGGCCAGCGGCCGGGTGCTGCCCGAACTGCTCGAGCGACTGCTCGGCGAAGCGTATTTCGCCAAGGCGCCGCCGAAGAGCACCGGCCGCGACCTCTTCCATCCCAACTGGCTGGCCTCGCACCTGGGCACTTCGGCCGCGAGTCCGGTCGACGTCCAGGCGACCCTGACCGAGCTGACCGCCAGCACCTGCGCCTCGCACTTGCTGCGCTACGGCGCCGACAGCAGGACCTTGGTGGTCTGCGGCGGCGGCGCCCTCAACCAGCACCTGCTGACACGGCTGCGGGCCCTGCTGCCGGCGGTCGAGGTGGTCTCCTCGGCCGAGCGCGGCCTGCCGCCGCAGGAGGTCGAGGCCGCGGCCTTCGCCTGGCTGGCACGGGCCACGCTGCGCGGCGAAGCGGGCAATCTCGCCAGCGTCACGGGCGCCCGCGGGCCGCGCGTGCTCGGCGCCATCTACCCCGCCTGATCAGCCCTGGCCCGATACCTCGGGCTGGGCCGGCTGCACTGCCCGCGCCTCGGGCGGCAGATGCCAGAAGATCAGCGCCGAAGCCAATGTGACCAGCCCCATGCTCGCGAAGGTCGCCTCGAAGGCATGCAAGGTCGCCCGCGGCGTGGCGCTGCCGAAGACCTCGGTGTAGCCGCCCAGCACCGCGCTGGCGGCGGCCACGCCCATGCTCATCGCGAGCATCTGCACCATCGACAGCAGCGTGTTCCCGCTGCTCGCCATGCTGCCGTCGAGATCTTTCAGCGTGATCGTGTTCATGGCGGTGAACTGGAGCGAGTTCACGGCGCCGAACACCAGCAGCTGGAGGATCTGCAGCGCCATCGGCTGTTCCGGCGTCGCCAGTCCGAAGCTGGCCATCGTCAGCCCCACCAGCGCCGTGTTGACCACCAGCACCCGGCGATAGCCGTGGCGCACGATCAGCGGGGTCGCGAAGCGCTTCATCGCCATCCCGGCCAATGCGATCGGCAGCATCATGAGCCCGGCCCTCAGCGGCGAGTAGTTCATCGATACCTGCAGCAGCAGCGGGATCAGGAAGGGCATGCAGCCGCTGCCCAGGCGCGAGAACAGGTTGCCGAGCAAACCGATGCTCAAGGTCGGGATGCCGAACAGCGCGGGCTCGAACAGCGGATGGGGCTTGCGCACGGCATGCAGCCAGTAGGCCGTGATGGCGGCAAAGCCGAAGACCAGCAGCACCAGCACGCCGACGCCGCGCAGCCCGAGCCCGGACACACCATCGATGGCCAGCGAGATCGCGACCATGCCGAAGGCGAGGAGCGCATAGCCGACGCCGTCGAACGGCCGCAGTCCGGCCGCACGCAGGTCGGGCATGAAACGCAAGGTCGCCAGGCAGCCGGCCAGGCCGACCGGGACGTTGATCAGGAAGATCCAGTGCCAGGAAGCGTATTCGACCAGCCAGCCGCCCAGGGTCGGCCCCAGCAGCGGACCGATCAGGCCGGGGATGGCGACGAAGCTCATCGCGGCCAGGAACTGGGCCCGCGGCACGGTGCGAAGCAGCGCCAGCCGCCCGACCGGCAGCAGCAGCGCACCGCCCATGCCCTGCACCACCCGCGCCGCCACCAGCTGCCCGATGCCGCGCGACAGCGCGCACAACACCGAGCCGATCACGAACAGCACGATCGCGGCGAAGAACACCCGGCGGGTGCCGAAGCGGTCGGCGATCCAGCCCGAGGCCGGGATCAGCATCGCCATGGTGAGCGCATAGGCCACCACCACCGACTGCATCCGCAGCGGGCTGGCGCCCAGGCTGCTCGCCATCGCCGGCAGCGCCGTGTTGATGATGGTGCCGTCGAGCGTCTGCATGAAGAAGCCGACGGCCACCAGCCAGAGCAGGCTCTTGCGGGGCGATTCGGAGCTGCTCATGCGGAGGTGGGGCGAACAGCAAAAAGCCGCCCGGAGGCGGCTTCGTGAGGATGGGCGTGGTCGGTGCGGACCGGCACGCGCCAGGGCATCAGGCCGAGAAGCTCGAGCCGCAGCCGCAGGTGCTGGTGGCGTTCGGGTTCTTGATCACGAACTGGGCGCCCTGCAGGTCTTCCTTGTAGTCGATCTCGGCGCCGACCAGGTACTGGTAGCTCATGGCGTCGATCAGCAGCGAGACACCATTCTTGGTCATCGTGGTGTCGTCTTCGTTGGTGATCTCGTCGAAGGTGAAACCGTACTGGAAGCCCGAGCAGCCGCCACCCTGCACGAACACGCGCAGCTTGAGGTCGGGATTGCCTTCTTCGGCGATCAGGTCGGCGACCTTGGCGGCCGCGCTGTCGGTGAAGACGATCGGCTCGGGCATCATGGCCGGGGTCTGGATGGTTTCTGCAACGGCGCTCATTGTGAGGGGACTCCTGTGGGGCCGAACTTTGCGGCCGATCAACCAATGCTACTTCAACCAACAAAAAACCGCCCGAAGGCGGTTTCTTGACATTGCGAGCGGTAAGCCCAAACGCCTTAGCGCTTGGAGAACTGCTTGCGGCGGCGTGCGGAATGCAGACCGACCTTCTTGCGCTCGACTTCACGCGCATCGCGCGTCACGAAGCCAGCCTGGCTCAGCACCGGCTTGAGCGTCGCGTCATAGTCGATCAGCGCGCGGGTGATGCCGTGGCGCGCCGCGCCGGCCTGACCCGATTCACCGCCGCCGGCGACGTTGATCATGATGTCGAAGGTTTCGACGTTGTTCGTCAGGAACAGCGGCTGCTTCGCGATCATGATGGAGGTTTCCCGGCCGAAATAAGCCTGGATGTCCTTGCCATTGACCGTGATCTTGCCGGTGCCCTTCTTGATGAACACACGGGCGACGCTCGATTTGCGACGGCCGGTGCCATTGTTCCATTCACCAATCATTCTCAAGGCTCCTTACAGTTCCAGCACTTTGGGCTGTTGGGCGGTATGCGGGTGCTCTGCGCCACCGTACACCTTGAGTTTCTTGATCATCGCGTAGCCGAGCGGGCCCTTGGGCAGCATGCCCTTGACGGCCTTTTCCAGGGCGCGGCCCGGGTGCTTGGCTTGCATGTCGCGGAAGTTCGTCGCCGTGATACCGCCCGGGTAGCCCGAGTGACGGTAGTACACCTTGTCGATCGGCTTGGCGCCGGTCACGCGGAGTTGCGATGCGTTGATGATGACGATGAAGTCACCGGTGTCGACGTGAGGCGTGTAAATGGCCTTGTGTTTGCCGCGCAAACGGAGAGCAACTTCGCTGGCTACTCGTCCGAGGACCTTGTCGGTCGCGTCAATCACAAACCACTCGTGCGTCACGTCAGCGGGCTTGGCGCTGAACGTTTTGGTCATGAGTTTTCTCTTTTGAAGAGGGTTTGGCGGGCCCTTTTCCACGGTCGGCGTTCCTCTTGCGGGAATCTCTTAGGTGGTGGTTGTCCTCCGCCGCGGGGCCACAAAAGCGCTGCGAAGCCCTCCATTATATGAAGAATCGAGCCTGGAGGGCAAATCCGGCCTGTGGGCCCAGGCTCTGGCCTAGCGGAGCACCCGCACCAGCTCCAGTGATTCGTTCGAGCTGCTCGCGTTGCCGCGCCGGTGCTCGGCCTCGAATCGCACCACCCTGCCCAGGTCGCGCGCATACCAGGTGGAGGCCCTGAAGGGCGTGCCGACCGCGGAGGCGCCGGTGCCATAGGAGGCATAGATCCAGCCCGAATAGTCGATCTGGACCACGTTCAGGTCCAAGCCGTCGACGCGCATCGTCCGTTCGGCCACCACCGTGGCATCGAGTTCATGGCGCCATTTGTCGCCCGTGGCGGTCACGTAGTCCAGATGCCAGCGCATGCCAGGCTTGAGATCCTTGCGCCCCCAGCCGCCGGGAGGCGACGAGACGTCGTAGCTGCCGCCGACCGGCGAGGCGACCGAGACCACCCGGCCGTCGGTCTTCTCGACCCGCCCGCCCATGTTGAAGATCACCTCGTCGCCCGTGACGCGATCCACGCGATAGATCACCGTCGACCGGTTGCCGGTCAGGCGATCGATGCGCTGGAATTCGAGTCCGTCGCCGGGCCGCAGCGGGGCCGTGAGGGCGTTCGCCACCGCCGCCGGCGTGGAGCCGGGCGCGGCGGTTCGGGCGTCGCCCCGCGGCCGCTGGGCCAGCGCGGCCTGGGCGCGGGCCGCAATCTCGGGCACGAAATCGGCGGGCACGGCGAAAGCAGGCGCGCCGGGGTCGCGGCCGGCGGCGCTCGTGATGCCCAGCAGGCGGCCTTCGGCGTCGAACAGGCCGCCGCCGCTAGCTCCCGCGGCAAGCACCGCGGCCAGCTGCAGTTGCCGGTCGTCGCCGTCCTCGCCACGCAAGCCGGTGAGCATGGTCTCACCCAGCGTGTTCTCGACCCCGCGCGGACTGCCGACCAAGTAGGCCTTCTGGCCCACCCGGGCCGTCCCTGGCGACGCCAGCGGCACCGGCGCGACATGGAAATTGGCGACCCGGATCTGGCACAGGTCGCGCTCGACGTCCGGGTGTTCCAGCGTCGCGCCGTAGGTCACGTTGTCCTGCCGGATCACGAAGCTGGCGGCCTTCGCCAGCACGTGGCAGGCGGTCACCAGGCGGCCCGGTGCGACCACCACGGCACTGCCGGTGCGCAGCAGCCGCTCCTGCGCATCGAGGGCGCGGACTGTCCACACAGCGGGCGACACCCGGGCAAAAAGCAGGTCGGGCTCGAGCGCGAAGGCGCCCGACGCGACGAAGGCGCCGGCCAGGAAGGCCGCCGTACGGACTATGCACGCGAGGGTCATGGCGCCGCTCACTTCCGGGCCGGCAGCAAGGCGCCGAGATCGTCGAGCGAGACCCGCGAGGCCGGCTTCGGCGCCGCCGCTGGTGCCGGATCGGCCGACGTCGCGATCGCCGCGATCACAGGAGCCGGTGGGGGTGCCGCGGAGGCCGGAACCGCGGCTTCGACCACCGCGACCTTCGCCGGCGCAGAAGCGCCGGCAACAGGCGCAGGCGCCGCCATCCGCGTGACGCCCTGCGCCACGCCGGCGACGGGCAGGTCGCCCTGCTGCACGCTGCGGTCGTAGCTGCGCTCTTCGCCGAACACGAGCTGCATCCAGCTCGGATAGTTGTAGCCGGCACCGCTGCCGACGTCGATGGCGGCGCCGATCACGCCGCCGACCACAATGTTGCCGACCATCCCGGCGTTGACGCGCGACACCGCCTGGCCGCTCGCCGGCGGCAGCCCGGCCTGGGTGCATTCGACCCGGAGATTGGCGCCGGAACGCCGCACCAGCACGCTCTGGCCGGACTGCGTGAGTGCATCGCCCTTGTCGTTGGACAGTCGGCATTCGGCGCCCTCGATGGCCTTGCCGTCCGGCGTGAGGGTTTCGATCTTCACGGATTGGGTCGTGCCGTGCGTGACCGACGCGCAGCCGGTCAAAATAGACAGCATGCCCGCGCACGCGCACAGGCCCCAGAATCGCCATCCAGCTCCTCGCATCCTCGATCCTTTGTAATTTAATGTTACGGCGCGTGAGTCTAGCGTTCCCCCGTTCATCTTCCAGGCACTATTTCTCATGTTCAGCTACCGCCACGCGTTCCATGCCGGCAACCACGCCGACGTGCTCAAGCACACGGTTCTGATTGCCACGCTCGACCACCTGCTCGAGAAGGAAGCCGCCCTCACGGTGGTCGACACGCACGCCGGCGCCGGCCTGTACCGGCTCGACGGCGACTACGCCGGCACCAGCGGGGAGGCGGCCGAGGGCATCCTGCGCCTGCTGGCCCCCCCGAAGGCAGCGCCTGCGGCCGCGCCGGGGGCGGGCAAGCCGCCCAAGACTGCCGCCAAGGCACCGGACGCGCCGCTGGCCGACGCCCTGGCCCGCTACCTCGAGGTGGTGGGCGACTTCAATCCCAAGGGCGGGGCCAGGATCTACCCCGGTTCGCCCTTCATCGTGCACCACCTGCTGCGCGAGCACGACAAGCTCAAGCTGTTCGAACTGCACCCGACCGATGCCCGCACGCTCGACGCCAACATCGCCCAGCTCGAAGCAGGCCGCCAGATCGCGGTACTGCGCGACGACGGTTTCGGCAGTGCCACCAAGTTCCTGCCGCCGCCCTCGCGCCGCGCGCTGGTGCTGTGCGACCCGAGCTACGAGATCAAGAGCGACTACGCGCGGGTCCTGGACTTCGTGGCCGAGGCGCTCAAGCGCTTCGCCACCGGCACCTATGCGGTCTGGTATCCGATCATCCCGCGGCCGGAGGCGCACGACCTGCCGCGCCGGCTCAAGACCATGGCGACCAAGGCCGGCAAGTCGTGGCTGCACGCCACGCTGACTGTCAAGTCGAGCAAGATCACGACCGACGCAACCGGCGCCACGCACCGACCGGGCCTGCCCGCGAGCGGCATGTTCCTGATCAACCCGCCCTTCACGCTGAAGCCGCTGCTGGCGGCGGCACTGCCGCAGATGGTCGAGCGCCTGGCACAGGACCGCAACGCCACCTTCTCCCTGGACGCCGGAGGCTAGCCCTTCAGCGCCGCTTGCGCGCGGGAACCGTCCGGGTCGCCTTGCGGGGCGCCGGCTCGGGTGCGGCTTGAGCCGGCGTTTCGGCCGCGCCGACCTCGCTGTCGCCGCAGCGGTCGCTGTCCTTGTCGACCACCGACAGCGCGACCTGCTTGATGCCCATCCCGAGCATGCCGATCGACTCCGCGGCGGCCCGGCTCAGGTCGATGACGCGGCCCGAGGCGTAGGGGCCTCGGTCGTTGATGCGCACCAGCACCTCGCGGCCGTTGACCAGGCTGCGCACGCAGACGCGGGTATTGAACGGCAGCGTCTTGTGGGCCGCCGTCAGGGCCGTCATGTCGAAGCGCTCGCCGTTGGCGGTCTTGCGCTGGTGGAACTGGATGCCGTACCAGGAGGCGCCGCCGCGCTCGAAGATCTCGCGCTTGCCGTCGTCGCCCGGAATGCCGTCGTCCGGCCCCAGCTCTCCGCTGCCCGACACCGCCAGGTCGTAGCGCACCGAGGGCACCGCGGAGCGCGGCGGCGCACCTGGCGGCAGGGCCGGCTGCTTGGCCAGCGGGCGCAAGCGCCCCTGCGGCACATCGCCACCGGCTTCGCCCTGCGAGGGCGGCTGCACCGCGCAGCCCACGAGCAGCCCGGCCGCGAGCAACGCCGCCAGGCCACCACGCAATGTCATGCAGCCCAACCCAGCCGCTGCAGCACGCCGAGCGTGGCCACCGACTGGTTCATCGTGTAGAAGTGAAGCGCCGGCGCGCCGCTGGCGCACAGCCGCTCGCACAGGGCCGCGACGACATCGAGGCCGAAGGCCTTGATCGAGGCCGTGTCGTCGCCGTAGCCCTGCAGCCGCAGCCGGATCCAGCGCGGGATCTCGGCGCCGCAGGCATCCGAGAAGCGCATCAGTTGCGTCGAACTGGTGATCGGCATGATGCCCGGCACGATCGGCGTGTCGATCCCCAGCGAGCGGGCGTCATCGACGAAGCGCCAGTAGGCCTCGGGGCTGAAGAAATATTGCGTGATGGCGGAGTCGGCGCCGGCGCGCACCTTGGCCGCGAAGGCCTGCAGGTCGGCTTCGGGCGAACGGGCCTGCGGATGCACCTCGGGATAGCAGGCGACCTCGATGTGGAAGTCGCGGCCGGTCTCCTCGCGGATGAAGGCCACGAGGTCGCTCGCATAGTGGAACTCGCCGCCAAGGCCGTAGCCGCTCGGCAGGTCGCCGCGCAGGGCGACCAGGCGCTTCACGCCCATTGCCTTGAGCTCGGCCAGCTGCGCGCGCACTGTCGCCTTGGTGGCGCCGATGCAGGAGAAATGGCAGGCCGCGGCCACGCCTTCGGAGAGGATCTCGCGCACCGCGCCGAAAGTGCCCTCGTGCGTCGAGCCGCCGGCGCCGTAGGTCACGGAGCAGAACTCGGGCGACTGCACGTAGAGCTGCTGGCGCACCGCGCGCAGCTTGACCGCGCCCTCGGGCGTCTTGGTCGGAAAGAACTCAAAGCTCAGCGGAAGGCGCACGGCCGGCTCCTGGTTCGCCGTCCGCATGAACAGCATGGATGAAGAATTCACGGTTGCCGTCGCCGCCCTCGATCGGGCTGTCGAGCCAGCGCACGACGCGCAGTCCGAGCGCCGCGCAGCTGTCGCGCAGGCGCTGCTCGACCAGCGCGTAGAGCGCCGGGTCGCGCACGATGCCGCCCTTGCCGACCTGGCCCGGCTGCAGCTCGAACTGCGGCTTGACCAGCATCAGCAGGTCGCCATCGGCCGCCAGCAGCGGCACAAGCGCGGGCAGCACCAGCGTCTGCGAGATGAAGGACAGGTCGCCGACGATCAGGCCGAAGCCCTCGTCGACCGGCGCCTCGTCGTCGTCGGATCCGGCGGCCCAGGCCTCGGCCGTCAGGGTGCGCGCATTGACGCCCTCGACCGCGGTCACGCGCGCATCCTCGCGGATGCGGGCATGCAGCTGGCCATGGCCGACGTCGACGCCGACCACATGCGCAGCGCCGCGCTGCAGCAGGCAGTCGGTGAAGCCACCGGTCGACTGGCCGACGTCCAGGCAGCGCCGGCCGCCCGGGTCGATGCCGGTGGCGGTCAGCGCGCCCTCCAGCTTGAGGCCGCCGCGCGACACGTAGCGGGCCTCGGCGGCATCGAGCAGTTCGAGCTCGGCCGCTTCGGGGATTTCGTCGCGGTTCTTGCCCACGACGCGCCAGTCGGCGCCATCACGCCAGCGCAAGCCGCCGGCGATCAGGCGTACCGCCTGCGAACGCGAAGCGGCGAGGCCGCGTTCGACGAGCAACTGATCGGCACGCAAGGCGTGGCGCTCAGGCCGGCGCTGGGCCGCCCCGAGGCGGCCTGCGACCCCCTCGGGGGGCAGCGACACACAAAGTGAGGAGCGTGGGGGCCATAGTCAATAACGGTAGGTGTCGGGCTTGTACGGGCCGTTCTTGTCGACGCCGATGTAGGCGGCCTGGGCATCCGTCAGCTCGGTCAGCATCGCGCCGACCTTCTTCAGGTGCAGGCGGGCGACCTTCTCGTCCAGGTGCTTGGGCAGCACGTAGACCTTGCCGGCCTGGTAGGCGTCGGGCTTGGTGAAGAGCTCGATCTGGGCGATGGTCTGGTTGGCGAACGAGGACGACATCACGAAGCTCGGGTGGCCCGTGCCGCAGCCCAGGTTCACGAGGCGGCCCTTGGCCAGCAGGATGATCTTCTTGCCGTCCGGGAAGGTGATGTGGTCGACCTGCGGCTTGATCTCTTCCCACTCGTACTTCTCGATCGACGCGACGTCGATCTCGTTGTCGAAGTGGCCGATGTTGCAAACGATCGCCTGGTCCTTCATCTTCGCCATCGTGTCGTGCGTGATGACGTCCTTGTTGCCGGTGGTCGTCACGAAGATGTCGGCCTTGTCGGCCGCGTATTCCATGGTCACGACCTTGTAGCCTTCCATCGCGGCCTGCAGGGCGTTGATCGGGTCGATCTCGGTCACCCACACCTGGGCGCTCAGCGCGCGCAGGGCCTGGGCCGAGCCCTTGCCGACGTCGCCGTAGCCGGCCACGCAGGCGACCTTGCCGGCGATCATCACGTCGGTGGCGCGCTTGATGCCGTCGACCAGCGATTCGCGGCAGCCATAGAGGTTGTCGAACTTGCTCTTGGTGACCGAGTCGTTGACGTTGATGGCGCGGAACAGCAGCGTGCCCTTGGCCGACATCTCGTTCAGGCGGTGCACGCCGGTGGTGGTCTCTTCGGTCACGCCGATGATCTCGGCCGACTTGCGGGTGTACCAGGTGGCGTCGACAGCCAGCTTGGCCTTGATCGCGGCGTAGAGGATGCGCTCTTCCTCGCTGGTCGGATCGGCAAGCACCCCCAGGTCCTTCTCGGCGCGCTGGCCCAGGTGCATCAGCAGCGTGGCGTCGCCGCCGTCGTCGAGGATCATGTTCGGGCCTTCGGCCTTCGAGCCCTTGGGGCCGAAGTCGAAGATGGCGTGGGTGTAGTCCCAATAGTCCTTGAGCGACTCGCCCTTGATCGCGAACACCGGCGTGCCGGCGGCGGCGATGGCAGCAGCGGCGTGGTCCTGGGTCGAGAAGATGTTGCACGAAGCCCAGCGCACGGTGGCGCCGAGGGCCTGCAGCGTCTCGATCAGCACGGCGGTCTGGATCGTCATGTGCAGCGAGCCGGTGATGCGCGCGCCCTTGAGCGGCTGGCTCTTGGAGAATTCCTCGCGGATCGCCATCAGGCCGGGCATCTCGGTTTCGGCGATGCGGATTTCCTTGCGGCCCCAGGCGGCGAGGGACAGGTCGGCGATCGCCTGGTCGGCGGTCGAAACGGGGGTCGGTTTGAGAACAGCGCTCATGTTGGCTCCAAAGCAGGTTTGACAGTGGCCACTGCGTTCGGGATGGGACTCACCGCGAGAACAGCGGGTGAGCGTGGTTGCGATGATGGTCCGAGCCTCACGCCTGACGGCGCTGCAACGCTCCTCGGAACGGGGTATTTTAGCGCGTCGCGCGACCGGGCTGCCAGCAGGGTCCGGCGGATCGGCCTAGACTGCCTGCGCCCCCCACGACCACCACCGCCCATGTCCAAGACCAGACTCCTCGCCGCGCTCGTTGCGCTTTCCGTGCTTCCGGCCGTCGCCCTGGCGCAGCAGACCGTGCGCGTGCGCGGGGTCATCGAGCGCGCCGACGCCCAGACGCTGACCGTCAAGGACCGCAGCGGCGAGGTCGTGACGCTGGTGCGGCCGGTCGACATGAATGTCTCCGAGGTGGTGCCGCTGACGATGGCCGACATCAAGCCCGACAGCTACGTCGGCGCCGGCGCGATGCCGCAGCCCGACGGCACCCAGCGGGCGATCGAGATCGTGGTGTTTCCGGAGGCCTCGCGCGGCACCGGCGAAGGCTTCCGGCCCTGGGACATGCTGCCCGAGAGCACGATGACCAATGCCACGGTCGCCACCCTGGCGGCGGCGCCGGCCTCGGTGCCGGGCGGCCAGAAGCTGGTGCTGCGCTACCCTGGCGGCGAGCAGACCGTGATCGTGCCGCCCGGCACCCCGGTCGTCACCTTCAAGCCGGGCAACCATGACCAGGCCGCCCTGGTGGTGCCGGGCGCCAAGGTGGTCGTCACGGCGCAGGTGAAAGACGGCAAACCCACGGCCTTGCGCCTGCTGGTAGGCCGCAACGGCTTCGCGCCGCCGATGTGAATCGCACAGACCGGCCGGCACGCTGGCGGCCCTCCCGGTAAAATCGCGGGCTTTGCCTTCAGCAGACCGCGCCCGTGAGCGCGCACCGCGTTCACCATGACATTCGCCTCCGAAACCAAGCGCCGCCGCACCTTCGCGATCATTTCCCACCCCGACGCCGGCAAGACCACGCTGACCGAGAAGCTGCTGCTGTTCTCGGGCGCGATCCAGATCGCCGGCTCGGTCAAGGCGCGCAAGGCCTCGCGCCACGCCACCTCCGACTGGATGGAGATCGAGAAGCAGCGCGGCATCTCGGTGGCCTCGTCGGTGATGCAGATGGTCTATCGCGACCACGTCATCAACCTGCTCGACACGCCGGGCCACAAGGACTTCTCGGAAGACACCTACCGGGTGCTGACCGCGGTCGACTCGGCGCTGATGGTGATCGACGCCGCCAACGGCGTCGAGGCACAGACCCGCCGGCTGATCGAGGTCTGCCGCCAGCGCGACACGCCGATCATCACCTTCGTCAACAAGATGGACCGCGAAGTGCGCGAGCCGCTCGAACTGCTCGACGAGATCGAGCGCGAGCTCGGCATGCCCTGCGTGCCGATGACTTGGCCGGTGGGCCAGGGCAAGAGCTTCGGCGGCATCATCAACCTGCGCACCCAGGCCATGACCGTGTTCGAGTCGGGCCAGGAAAAGCTGCCGCAGGACTTCGAAACGATTCCGCTGACCGACCGCGAAGCACTCCAGAAGCGCTTCGGGCGCGAGTTCGACCATGCGATGGAAAGCATGGAGCTGGCCACCGGCGCCTCGCCGAGCTGGGACAGCGAAGCCTTCCTGACCGGCAAGCAGACGCCGGTGTTCTTCGGCTCGGGCGTCAACAACTTCGGCGTCATGGAAGTGCTCGATGCGCTGGTCGACCTCGCGCCGCCGCCGCAGTCGCGCACCAGCACCACGCTGGTCAACCGCCAGCCCGTGGTGAAAGAGATCCAGCCAGAGGACAAGGACTTCGCCGGCGTGGTCTTCAAGGTGCAGGCCAACATGGACGCCAACCACCGCGACCGCATCGCCTTCGTGCGCATGGCCTCCGGACGCTACACGCCGGGCATGAAGCTGCGCGTGCAGCGCACCGCCAAGGAACTGCGCCCGACCAGCGTCGTGACCTTCATGAGCCAGCGGCGCGAAGCGGTCGAGGAAGCCTATGCCGGCGACATCGTCGGCTTCACGACGCACGGCGGCGTGCAGCTCGGCGACACCATCACCGATGGCGCCTCGCTGCAGTTCACCGGCCTGCCCTTCTTCGCGCCCGAGCTCTTCATGACCGTCATCCTGAAGAACCCGCTGCGCACCAAGCAGCTGCAGCAGGGCCTGGCGCAACTCGGCGAAGAGGGCGCGATCCAGGTGTTCCGGCCCGAGGTCGGCGGCCCGATGCTGCTCGGCGCGGTCGGGCAGCTGCAATTCGAAGTGGTGCAGCACCGCCTGAAGACCGAATACGACGCCGACATCCGGCTCGAGGGCTGCCAGTACACCGGCGCGCGCTGGATCACGGCCGACACGCCGGCCGAATTGCGCGCCTTCGTCGATGCCTATCCGCAGCGCATGGCGCTCGACGCCGCCAACACGCTGGCCTACCTGTGCACCTCGCCCTACGACGTGCGGCTGGCGCAGGAGCGCTTCCCGAAGATCCATTTCCATCCGCTGCGCGAGCACGCCGGGCTGGCGCTGCAGACCGCCTCGTGACTCCCCTGACCGAATGGCCCCTGGCGGCGCGGCGCGCACTGGTCGGCGTCTTCACCGACATCGACGACACGCTGACCACCGAGGGCGCGATCAGCGCCGACGCGCTGGCGGCTCTGGCCGCACTCAAGGCGGGTGGGCTGCACCGGGTGGCGATCACAGGCCGCCCCGTGGGCTGGAGCGAGCCCTTCGCGAGCGTCTGGCCGGTGGACGCCATCGTGGCCGAGAACGGCGCCGTGGCGCTGCTGCCCGCGCCTGCAGGCGGCCTCGAGAAGCGCTACCAGCAGGACGCGCCCACGCGTGCGCGCAACTTCGCGCGCATGCAGGCCGTCCTGGATCGCATCGAGCGCGAGATTCCGGGTGCGCGGCGGGCCACCGACTCGGCCGGCCGCGAATGCGACATCGCGATCGACCACAGCGAGTTCACGCAGCTCGACGACGCGCAGATCGCCGCGGTGGTCGCGCTGATGCGCGACGAGGGCATGCATGCCACCGTCAGCAGCATCCACGTCAACGGCTGGTACGGCGAGCACAACAAGCTCGAAGGCGCGCGCTGGATCGTGCGCGAGCTGTGGGGCCGCCGGCTCGACGACGAGATGCCGCGCTGGGCCTATGTCGGCGACTCGACCAACGATGCGCTGATGTTCGAGCATTTCGAGCACAGCATCGGCGTCGCCAACGTGCGCCGCTTCGAGGCCGCGCTGTCACACCTGCCGCGCTACGTCACGCAGCAGGAGCGCGGCGCCGGCTTCGCCGAGGCCGCCGCCGCGGTCCTCAGGGCACGTTGAAGGCCACCGGCCGGGCGCGGGCCACCACGCTGCCGGCCGCGGTGTTGCTGATCAGCTCGAGCCGCGCGTTGTAGCTGCCCTTGGGCGGGTTCAGCCACAGCTCGGTCTGGCCGCCATCGAGCTCGATCACCTCGGCCTTCTGGCCCGGGCGCTCCAGCACCAGGCGGAAGTGGCCAGTCTCCGGCACCTTGGGCGCGGCGTTCGAGATGTTCAGGCCGCTGGCGTGGAACTGCATGCGCAGCGGCAGCTGCACCGAGCTGCGATCGGCCGGGCTCAGCAGTTCGATGCGGGGTTCGCCGAGCAGGCTGGCAGGGGTCACGCCCTTGTTCTGCTTGCCGACCGTGAACTTGAGCGGCTTGCTGTAGACGAAATACGGAATGTGCCCCTGGTCGGCCAGCACCAGCCGCATCGTGTAGGTGCCCGGCGGCAGGTCGACCACGGTCTCCATCTGGCCCTTGCCGAAGTGGATGTACTGCTCGGTGAAGGGCAGCGGCTTGGTGAAGTCGAGCGGCAGCGGCTGGTTGATCAGCAGGTGGTGGTGGCCTGCCGTGCCCGCGGTCTTCCCGGCCGGCACGATGCCGCGCATCGACAGGCCGAAACGGGCGACGAAGGGCGCCTCGAGCGTGGCGCCGTCCTTCAGGTTGGTGAAGTAGGCCTCGGGCGACCAGTTGGGCGGCGGCACCACCCAGGGATGGACCACCAGGGCGGCACCCTCGGCCGCCGCGGCGTCCGCAGCGGCGGGTGGTGCGACAGCGGGTGCCGCGGGCGCCTGCGCCGCGGCGCTGCCGGCCCACAGGAGCAGCGCGACCATCGCCGCCGCTCTGCCGGCCCGCCCTTCCTGACGCTCTGCTTGCCGCATACCTACTCCTTTAGTATTTACTCGTCGGATTGTGTATCAACACGTACCAAACCGTGACCTCAGCTCCGCCCGCAAAGCGTGAAATAGGTCTTCGGACCGGCCCCCGGGCCGCCTTCAGTAGTGGGGCGGCAGCTCGTCGCGCAGGTTGCGCGCGCCTCCGGCGGCGGGATCGGCGCTTTGCTGCCGCAGCTGGGCGACCTGGCGAACCAGGCCGTCGATCTGCTCCTGTTGCCGGTAGATCGTCAGGTTCAGCTGGTCCAGCAGGTCTTCGGTGAAGCTCGCCTTGATCTCGAGCTCGGTCAGCCGGCGTTGCGCGTCTTGCATGTTGTCCATGGGGCTATTGGACAGGAAGTCGGCGCGGCCGCCGTCCGCGGCTTGCTAAGGCGACTGCACCAGGAGCCTGAAGACGTCGGGTGCCGACGGCTGGCCGATCATCACGCAGGGCTTGCCGGTGCGCCTGCAGTGGTCCTCGACCAGCCAGTAGGCGCCATGGCTCATGCAGCCGGTCTGGCAGATCACCAGTTCGGCCTCGCGCAGATCGGCCTCCAGGCCCTCGGCATCGGGCGCCTCGCCTCCCCACTCCTCGCGCGACCACGCGAGCATGGTGGTGCGCACGATCACCGCGGCACGCAGCCGCAGCACCTGGGCCCGCAGGCTCTCGATCTCCGAAGCCTAGCGGCGCAGCGCCCGGCTGCAGTGATCCTGGGCCTTGGCGTAGCTGGCGATCAAGGCCGTGTGTTCGCGCCGCAGATCGCCGTCGCAGCATGGGGAAGGCGTGGTCACCATCGACTCAGCCCAGCGCCGTGTCGAGCAGCATCATGATCACGAAGCCCAGCATCAGGCCGCCGGTGGCGAAGGCCTCGTGCCCCTTGCGATGCGACTCCGGAATGATCTCGTGGCTGATGACGAACAGCATCGCGCCGGCGGCGAAGCCCAGGCCCCAGGGCAGCAGGCTGGTCGACCAGCCGACCACGGCCGCGCCCAGCCCGGCGCCGATCGGCTCGACCAGTCCGGAGGCCATGCCGAGGGCGACCGCGAACGCCCGACGGTAGCCGGCGGCGAGCAGCGCGACCGCGACCACCAGGCCCTCGGGCACATCCTGGATCGCGATGCCCGCAGTCAGGGCGCCGGCCCGCAGCGGGTCGCTTGCGGCGTAGCCGACACCGATCGCCAGCCCTTCCGGCAGGTTGTGGAGCGCGATGGCGAAGACGAAGAGCCAGGTGCGGCGCAGCTTGCGCGACTTCTGCCCCTCGACGCCCTTGATGAAGTGCTCGTGCGGCACCAGCCGCTCCATCGCTAGCAGCGCGGCCGCGCCGAGCAGGATCGCGGCGGCCATCACGCCGCCCGCCTGCCAGGCCCCGGCACCGGCGGCGCGCGAGGCGGCGATGCCCGGAATGATCAGCGAGAACGAGCAGGCCGCGAGCATGACGCCGGCGCCGAAGCCGAACAGCGTGTCCTGCGTGCGGTCCGACAGTCGCTGCGAGAACATCACCGGCAAGGTGCCTAGCGCGGTGGCGAGCGCGGCCACGAGGCCACCCGCCACGGCCGCCGCCACCGTGGGATTCGCCGCCAGATAGTCCGCGCCCTGCAGCAGCACGGCGACCGCGCCGGCCGCCACGATGCACAGGCCGACCAGTCGCCGGCCACGCCATGCGGCGGGCCGGGTCAAGCTTCTCTTGGCTTCCATGGGTGGTTCCGGCTCCGGGATTCAGCGAGCGATGGCCTCGCGAGCCTCGTCGTAGCGGCGCGCGACCTCTGCCCAATGAATGACGTTGTAGAACGCCGCGATGTATTCGGACCGGCGGTTCTGGTACTTCAGGTAGTAGGCGTGCTCCCACACGTCGAGGCCGAGCACGGGCGTGTTGCCCGACATGATCCCGGCCATCAGCGGACTGTCCTGGTTGCCGCTGTTCTCGACCACCAGTGCGCCCTTGGCATCGACGCAGAGCCAGCCCCAGCCGCTGCCGAAGCGGCTCAACGCGGCCTTGGTGAAGGCCTCCTTGAAGGCCGCGAAGCCGCCGAGGTCGCGATCGATCGCGCCTGCCAGTTCGCCCGCCGGCGCACCGCCGCCGCTCGGCGACATCACCTCCCAGAACAGGCTGTGGTTGGCGTGGCCGCCGCCGTTGTTGCGCACCGGCAGGCGCAGCGCCTCGGGCAGGGTCTGGATGCGCGCGACCAGCAGTTCGACGGGCAGCTCGGCGAACTCGGTGTTCTGGAGCGCCGCGTTGAGGTTGTTGACGTAGGTCTGGTGGTGCTTCGAGTGATGGATCTCCATCGTCGCACTGTCGATGTGCGGTTCGAGCGCGTCGTGCGAATAGGGCAAGGCAGGCAGGGTGTAGGGCATCGGGCGTCCTGGGGGCTTGGTAGTGGAATCAGTGAACGGTCCAGTGGCCGCCGGTCAGCGCGAGCACGCCGGCGCCCAGCGTGCGGGTGACGAGCGGGTGGGCGCCATGCCGGGCGACGTGCTCCAGCAGGGCTGCGTGGGTGTGGCGACTGTGCTGCAGCGCAGCCTGCTGCCGGGCAGCGTCGCCGCTCGCGGCCAGCCGCATCAGATGCCCGTGCGCCTCGCAGCGCCGGCGCAGCGCGGCCTCGATGTCGCCGCGGTCGGCATGAATGTCGGCCAGGTTGAGATGGGAGACGACCAGCGCCGCCATGCAGTCGCCGATGCGCTCGGCGCACGGGTGCTCGAGCAGTTCGAGCGCGATGCCGAGCGCGTGCCGGCAGTGCACGCGCGCAGCCAACGGCTGGCCCTTCTCCCGCGACACGATGGCCTGGCGCATCCTGCGCTGCCATTGCACGAGGCTCAGGTCGGTCGAGGTCCGCGCCGGCGCGGCGAGGTCGATGGCAGATCGGTTCATGGCAAAAAGCTCCTGTGAGAGCCCTTTGCGTGGACGGATTGCCTTCGTACTCGGGTGATTAAATGATAACCATTCTCATCTGTTGCGTCCAGCCATCAGACGTGGGCCCGCCGCGCGGGCCTCGCACTCACTGCGGCTTGGCCAGCCCGAGCTTCTCGATCAGCGCCTTCTCGCGCGTGAAGGTGGTCTGCGCGAACTTGGTGTAGTCGGCGGAGCTCATGTAGATCGGCAGCATGTCGTAGCGGCCCAGGGCGGCCACGTAGCTCGGCTCTTCCATCGCCTGCTTGAAGGCATCGTGGAGCCTCTTGACGACCTCGGGCGGCGTGCCCTTGGGCGCACCGATGCCGAAGGGCGAGTTCTGCACGATGTCCATGCCGAGTTCCTTGAGCGTCGGCGCGTCGGGGAACTTGGCCAGCCGCTTTTCGCCCCAGGTGTTGAGCACCCGCAGCTTGCCCGATTCGACCAGCGGCGCGAAGCCGGTCGAATCGGCGATCGCCATCAGGTGGTTGCCGAGCACCGCCTGCGACAGGTCGGCGCTGCCCTTGTAGGGCACGTGCTGCAGCTGGATGCCGAGTTGCTGGGCCATCAGTTCGGTGGTCAGGTGCGGGCTCGTGAGGTTGCCGGTCGAGCCGTAGGTGAGCTTGCCCGGATTGGCCTTGGCATAGGCGACGAAATCGTTCCAGGTCTTGAACGGGCTGTCGGCCGGCACCGCGATGCCGAAGGCATAGCCGGTGACGTTGATCACGTAGCTGATGTCCTTGACCGGGTCCCAGTTGATCTTGGTCGTATAGGGCAGGCGGAACACGCCGAGCGGGATCTGGCCGATGGTGTAGCCGTCGGGCGGCGCGGTCTGCAATGCCTGTGCCGGCAGCGTGCCGCCGGCTCCGGGCTTGTTGTCGACCACGATCGGCTGGCCGAGGATCTTCGAGGCATTGTCGGCCAGTTGGCGCATCGTGATGTCGGTCGGGCCGCCCGCGGGGAAGGCGATGATCAGCTTGATCGGGCGAGTCGGAAACGACTGCGCGTGGACGGCCGTGACGGCGGCGCCGAGCAGCGCGGCGCACAGGAAGGAACGACGAAACAACATGGGATGCACTCCGGGACAGATTCAATGGCCGCATTGGGCCGCAGGGACTTTCGCGGGGCAACCGGGTATCTCCCCGGTCGCTGTCGCCGCCGCGCCAGCGCCGGCGTTCAGCCAGACTTCTGCATGAAGCCGTCGAGCACGTTGACTGCGTTGGCGCCGACCTCGGCCACCGCGTAGCCGCCTTCGAAGACGAACACGGTCGGCAGTCCGGCGCGCGCCAGGTCCTCGCCGATGCGCAGGTAGTCGGGCGTGGCAAGCGTGAAGCCGGCGATCGGATCGCCGGCGAAGGTGTCGAGCCCGAGCGAGACCACCAGCGCGCCGGGCTTGAAGTCCGCGATGCCGCGCAGCGCGGTCGCCAGCGCTTCGCGCCAGGGCCCGAAGCCGCTGCCGCGCGCGAGCGGCAGGTTGTGGTTGAAGCCCAGCCCTGCGCCGGCGCCGCGTTCGTCGGCATAGCCCAGGTAGTACGGATACTCGGTGTGCGGATCGCCGTGCACGCTCGTGAACTGGACGTCGGCGCGCTCGTAGAAGATCGCTTGCGTGCCGTTGCCGTGGTGGTAGTCGATGTCGAGCACCGCGACGCGCTCGACGCCGGCATCGCGCAGGCCCTGCGCCGCGATCGCCGCGTTGTTGAGGAAGCAGTAGCCGCCGAAGAAGTCGGCGCCCGCGTGATGGCCCGGCGGGCGCGTGAGCGCGAAGGCGGCACGATCGCCCTGCAGCACGCGCGCCGCGGCGGTGAGTGCGCAGCAGGCGCCCGCGCGGGCCGCGGTCCAAGTGCCCGCGGTCAGCGGCGTGCCGGCGTCGTACGAGAACAGGCCCATGCGCGCGGGGAAGCTCGCAGGCAGCACGTCGGAGCGGAAGGTGCGGATCGGCCAATAGGAAGGCAGCGCGTCGCGCGTGGCGTTGGCCGGGTCGAGAGCGACCCATTCATCCCAGGCCGTCGACAGGAAATCGAGGTAGCGCTGCGCATGCACGCGCGCGATCGCTGCGTCGTCGAATGCAGAGGGTTCTTCGATGGGGCCCAGCCTGCGCTGCCGCAATTCGTGCAGGACATAGTCGGCACGGGCAGGGACTTCGAAGCACGGCACGAGTTCGCCACGGAACATCTCGAGCTTGCCGTGATGAAGAGCGTGGCGGTTGTTGTAGATCGTGAGCATGGCGGTAGGGTAACGCTGAAGGGTGCGTTGGGCGTGACTGCTGTGGGACGGCGATGGCAGGCGGTATGCCCTGGAACGCGGACAGGTTGGGGTTGCATCGGCGTTGGAGACGTCGGGACTGTTCGCACACCCCTGCGCCCGTACCGCGTGCCGGGCGCCCCTCCAACGCGAACGAACGAACCCGACGATCAAGCTTCCCTGCGGACCTTCACAGAGGACCCCGCAGACTCATGCACCGGCAGCGTCACCACCTCATGCCGCTCCCGCGAACGCGCCAGCACCGGCGCCAGCGCCACGCCCGTATGGGTGCCCAGCTTCACCACCTCTTCGGGCGGTGCGGCTGCGACCACGCGCCCGCCGCCGTTGCCGCCTTCCGGACCGAGGTCGATCAGCCAGTCGGCTTCCGCGATGACATCGAGGTCGTGCTCGATCACGACCACGCTGTGGCCACCATTGACCAGCCGATGCAGCACGTGGATCAGCTTCTCGACGTCGGCCATGTGCAGGCCCACCGTCGGTTCGTCGAGCACGTAGAGCGTGTGCGGCGCCTTGTTGCCGCGCCGCGTGACGTCGTCGCGCACCTTGCTGAGTTCGGTCACCAGCTTGATGCGCTGCGCCTCGCCGCCCGACAGCGTCGGCGACGGCTGGCCCAGCGTGAGATAACCGAGGCCGACATCCTTCAGCAGTTGCAGCGGATGGCTGATGTTGGGCATCGAGGCGAAGAACTCGACCGCCTCGTCGACCTCCATCTGCAGCACGTCACCGATGCTCTTGCCGCGCCAGCTGACGGCCAGCGTCTCGGGGTTGAAGCGCGCGCCGTGGCAGACCTCGCAGGCCACCTTGACGTCGGGCAGGAAGCTCATCTCGATGGTGCGCACGCCGGCGCCGTCGCAGCCCGGGCAGCGGCCTTCGCCGGTGTTGAAGCTGAAGCGCGCCGGGCCGTAGCCGCGCGCCTTGGCTTCCAGCGTGTCGGCGAAGAGCTTGCGGATCGTGTCCCAGAAACCGATGTAGGTCGCAGGGCAACTGCGCGGCGTCTTGCCGATCGGCGTCTGGTCGACCTCCAGCACGCGGTCGATGGTCTCGTAGCCCTCGACCGCGCTGCAGCCCACCCACTTCGGATGCTTGCCCGCGGCATCGGCGTCGCGGCCGGCCTTGGTCATGCGCTGCACCACCACCGCATACACGTTGGCCAGCAGCACGTCGCGCGCCAGGGTCGACTTGCCGGATCCGCTGACGCCCGTGACCGCGACCAGCCGATGCAGCGGCAGCGAGACCGCGACATCCTTCAAGTTGTGCAGGTCGGCGCCGCGAACGCTGAGCCAGTCGGGCGCGCCGGGTTCCGGCGAAGGCACGTTGCGCCTTGGCTGCAGCGGATGCCTGATCGCGTCGCGCAGGTAGCGGCCGGTCTGCGAATCACCGGCACCCTGGATGTCGGCGACGCTGCCTTCGGCGACCAGCCGGCCGCCGCGCTTGCCCGCGCTCGGTCCGATGTCGATGATGTGGTCGGCGCGGCGGATCGTGTCCTCGTCGTGCTCCACCACCACCAGCGTGTTGCCCTTGTCGCCGAGCTTGTGCAGCGCGTCGAGCAGGATCTGGTTGTCGCGCGCATGCAGGCCGATGGTCGGTTCGTCGAGCACGTAGCAGACGCCCTGCAGGTTGCTGCCGAGCTGCGCCGCGAGCCGGATCCGCTGCGCCTCGCCGCCGCTCAGGGTCGGCGCGCCGCGGTCGAGCGTGAGATAGCCCAGCCCTACTTCCTCGAGGAACTCGAGCCGGCTCTTGATCTCGGGCACCAGGTCGCGCGCGATCTCGGCCTGGCGGCCGCTCAGCACCACGTTCTCGAACCAGAGGCGGATGTCGGTCACGCTCATGCGCGCGAGCTCGGTGATGCCGATGCCGCCGCCCTCGCCGAACAGCACGGCGCGAGCGGTCGCATTGAGCCGCGTGCCTTCGCAGGTCGGGCAGGCGACATCGCCCACGTCTTCCGCTTCCGGTTCGGCAAAGGTCTGCTCGCGCCCCTTCTGGTCGTCGGCCATCACCGAATCGTCGTAGACCTTGCGCTGCTCCTTGGTGAGCTTCACGCCGGTGCCGACGCAATCAGGGCACCAGCCGTGCTTGCTGTTGTAGGAGAACAGGCGCGGATCGAGCTCGGCATAGCTGGTGCTGCAGACCGGGCAGGCGCGCAGGGTCGAGAACACATGGGCCCGCCCGATGCCGGCGGCCGGCGCACCGGCCATCATCGCGGCGCGCAGGCCGGTCAGGTCGCTCAGCACATGGACGACGCCCTTGCCGTGTTCGAGCGCCTTCGTGAGGGCCTGGCGCAGCTCGGTCTCCTGCGCGGGCAGCACGTCGAGGCTGGCCACCGGCAGCTCGATGTTGTGCTCCTTGAAACGGTCGATGCGAGGGAAGCCCGTGGTCGGCAGGAACTCGCCGTCGACCCGCAGGTGCGTGAAGCCGCGCGGCCGGGCCCAGTCGGCCAGCTCGGTGTAGACGCCCTTGCGGTTGCTCACCAGCGGCGCCAGCAGGCCGATGTGCTGGCCCTTGAAGTTCTTCAGGAGCTGGGCCGCGATGCTGTCGGGCGTCTGCGGCTGCACCGCGGCACCGTCGTGGATGCAGTGCTGGATGCCGAGCTTGACATACAGCAGGCGCAGGAAGTGCCAGACCTCGGTGGTGGTGCCGACCGTGCTCTTGCGGCCGCCGCGCGACAGCCGCTGCTCGATCGCGACGGTGGGCGGAATGCCGTAGACCGCGTCGACCTCGGGCCGCCCCGCCGGCTGCACGATGCTGCGCGCATAGGCATTGAGCGATTCGAGATAGCGCCGCTGCCCTTCGTTGAACAGGATGTCGAAGGCCAGCGTCGACTTGCCGGAGCCGCTGACGCCGGTGACCACGCTGAACTTGCCGCGCGGGATGTCGACCGAGAGGTTCTTGAGGTTGTGCTCGCGCGCATTGACGATCTGGATCGCGTCGCGCCCCTGCGCCGGTTGCACCCGCGCCGCATACGAGCGCGCCGCGCGTTCCGCGACCTTGTAGGCGCCCGGGCCGACCGCCAGTTCGTAGTCGGCCAGCGCCGCGCCGGTCAGCGATGCGGCGTTCTCGCGCACCTGCTCGGGCGTGCCGACCGCGACCACCTGGCCGCCGCCCTCGCCGCCTTCGGGCCCGAGGTCGATGATCCAGTCGCTGGCGCGGATGACGTCGAGGTTGTGCTCGATCACGACCAGCGAATGACCGGCGTCGAGCAGCTTGCGCAATGCGCGCATCAGGCGCGCGATGTCGTCGAAATGCAGGCCGGTGGTCGGCTCGTCGAACAGGAACAGCGTGCCCTTGCGCGCCAGCGGCTGCTTGCTGGCGCTGCCGCTCTTGGCGGCCTCGGCCAGGAAGCCCGCGAGCTTGAGGCGCTGCGCCTCGCCGCCCGAGAGCGTCGGCACCGGCTGGCCCAGCTTCACGTAGTCGAGGCCGACGTCGACGATCGGCTGCAGCACGCGCAGCACGTCGCGGTCGTTGCCGAATGCCGCGGCGGCTTCGGCCACCGTGAGGTCGAGCACGTCGGCGACGTTCAGGTTGCGGCCGGCGCGCTCGATCGTCACCTCGAGGATCTCGGGCCGGTAGCGCTTGCCGTCGCAATCGGGGCAGCGCAAATACACGTCCGACAGGAACTGCATCTCGACATGCTCGAAGCCCGAGCCGCCGCAGGTCGGGCAGCGCCCGTCGCCGCTGTTGAAGCTGAACTTCGACGCCGTGTAGCCGCGCTGCCGCGACAGCGCCGCGACAGCGAAGATCTCGCGGATGGCATCCCAGGCGCCGACATAGCTCGCGGGATTGGAGCGCGCGGTCTTGCCGATCGGCGACTGGTCGACGAAGACCACGTCGCTCAAATGATCGGCGCCGAGCAGGCGATCGTGCGCGCCCGCGCCCTCGGTCGCCTTGCCGAAGTGGCGCATCAGCGCCGGCGCCAGCACGTCCTGCACCAGCGTCGACTTGCCCGAGCCGCTGACGCCGGTTATGCAGACCAGGCGCGACAGCGGCAGCTCGACCGTGATGTCCTGCAGGTTGTGCTCGCGCACGCCCTCGAGGATCAGGCGCGGCGTGTTCTCGCTGACCATGCGGCGAAAACCCATGCCGATCTGCTTGCGCCCGCCCAGGTACTGGCCGGTCAGCGTCTCGGCGTCGCGCAATGCATCGGTGCTGCCGTCGAACACGATCTGCCCGCCGCGCACGCCCGGGCCCGGGCCCATGTCGATCACGCGGTCGGCCGCCAGCATCACGGCCGGATCGTGCTCGACCACCACCAGCGTGTTGCCGGCATCGCGCAGCCGCAGCATGGCTTCGGTGATGCGGTTCATGTCGCGCGGATGCAGGCCGATGCTGGGCTCGTCGAGCACGAACAGAGTATTGACCAGCGAGGTGCCGAGCGCGGTCGTGAGGTTGATGCGCTGCACCTCGCCGCCGCTCAGGGTGCGGCTCTGGCGGTCGAGCGTGAGGTAGCCGATGCCGACGTCGTGCAGGTAGCGCAGGCGCGTGGTGATCTCGTCGAACAGCAGCCTGAGCGCCTGCACGTCGCCTTCGCTCGCGCTGCTGCTGTTGCCATGGCTCTCGATGCCGTCGAAGAGGCGTCGCAGCCGCTCGATCGGCAGCAGCATCAGGTCGTGCAGGCAGAGGCCCGGCAGGGCCTCGAGCTGTTCGCGCGACCACTTCACGCCGACCGGCATGAAGCGCTTCGCCGGCGCCAGCACGGCGTCGGCGTCTTCCTTGCTGCCGATGCGCCACAGCAGGCTCTCGAGCTTGAGCCGCGCACCGGCGCAGACCGGGCATGGCGTGTAGCTGCGGTACTTGGACAAGAGCACGCGGATGTGCATCTTGTAGGCCTTGCTCTCGAGGTAGGCGAAGAAGCGGCGCACGCCATACCACTGCTGGTTCCACTTGCCCTTCCAGTTGGGCGAGCCCTCGATCACCCAGTTCTGCTGCTCGGCCGTGAGCTTGTTCCACGGCGTGTCGCGCGGGATGCCGGCCGCCTCGGCGTGGCGCATGAGGTCGTCCTGCGCCTCCTTCCAGGCCGGCGTCTGGATGGTCTTGATCGCACCGGCGCGCAAGGTGAGTTTTTCGTTCGGGATCACCAGACCGAGATCGACCCCGATCACGCGGCCGAAGCCGCGGCAGGTCTCGCAGGCGCCGACCGCCGAGTTGAACGAGAACATCGAGGGGATGGGATCGGCGTAGCGGATGTCGCTCTCGGGGCAATGCAGGCCGGTGGAGAACTTCCAGACATCGGGCTCGGCGCCCTCCTCCGCCGCCACCGCATACACCGTCAGGCGCCCGCTGCCGCGCTTCAGCGCCACCTCGATCGCCTCGACCACGCGCGCGCGCTCGGCGTTGGCCATGCGGAAGCGGTCGGCCACCACGTCGAGCACCTTGCGCGGGCCGGTCGGCGTCGCCACCTCGCGCTCGGCCTGCACCCGCGTGAAGCCACTGGCGGACAGCCACTGCGTGACCTCCTCGGTCGAGGTGCTGGCCGGCAACTCGACCGGAAAGGTCAGCACCACGCGCGGATCGCCGGCCGCGGCCGCGCGCGCCAGCAATTCGGCATAGATCGAATCGGGCGAGTCGTGCCGCACGGGCAACGCGGTCTCGCGATCGAACAACTGGGCCGCGCGCGCGAACAGCAGCTTCAGGTGGTCGTTGAGCTCAGTCATCGTGCCGACGGTCGAGCGCGACGAACGCACCGGATTGGTCTGGTCGATCGCGATCGCGGGCGGCACGCCCTCGACCTTGTCGACCGCCGGCTTGTCCATGCGGTCGAGGAACTGGCGCGCGTAGGCCGAGAAGGTCTCGACATAGCGCCGCTGGCCTTCGGCGTACAGGGTGTCGAACACCAGGCTCGACTTCCCCGAGCCGCTCGGCCCGGTGACCACCGTCATCTCGCCGGTGCGGATGTCGAGGTCGAGGTTCTGGAGGTTGTGCTGGCGTGCACCGCGAATCCGGATGGAGCCCTGTGTCATGAATGCCTTGGGGGGTGGGGCAGACATTCTAGGAACACCGGGAGGACCGGTCCGGCCGGGGCCGGATGGTCCACGGCGGCGCAGGGCTTTCAGCGGCGTGTCATGCGTTTACATGCAGAAACACGCGGCTCGGTGCGGCTACTTTGCAGGCGCAGAAGCCGGGGCCGCAGGCTCGGGCGCGTGCAGCGCGTCGCCGCCGTGCTTCTCGCCCGACATGTCGACATTGCCGCCTGCCTTGTTGAGCACGTACAGCACGATGGCCGCGAAGATGATGAAGCCGACGACGATTTTCCACATGATTGAGTCTCCCGGAGTGTTCAAGAAAAAGGCCTCGCGCCGGGTCGGCGAGAAGCCTCTTTGTTGAACCGAGGGCCGACCGGGCCCTCGTGCCTGCGACCGTCAGTCGTTGGCGTAGATGTCCACGTCCTTGGTCTCGCGGATGAAGATGGTGCCGATCACCAGCGTCATCGCGGCGATGACGATCGGATACCAGAGGCCGTTGTACATGTTGCCGGTGCTGGCCACGATCGCGAACGCGGTGGTCGGCAGCAGGCCGCCGAACCAGCCGTTGCCGATGTGGTACGGCAGGCTCATCGAGGTGTAGCGGATGCGGGTCGGGAACAGTTCGACCAGCATCGCAGCGATCGGGCCGTAGACCATGGTCACCAGCAGCACCAGGTAGAACAGCAGGGCCACCGTCATGCCCTTGTTGATCTTCGCCGGGTCGGCCTTGCTCGGATAGCCAGCGGCCTTCAGCTGTTCGGCGACGTTCTTCTTGAAGGCCGCGATCTCCTTGGCCGAGGCTTCGTCGAACTTGCTGTTGACCACGTTGCCGGTCGGCGCCGTGATGGTCGCGTTGCCGATCTTCACCACTGCGGGCGAGCCGGGCGGGCCGTCGGCGCGCTCATAGCTCACCGAGTTTTGCACCAGGTAGCGCTTGGCGATGTCGCAGGAGCTGCGGAAGTCGATCTCGCGGGCCACCGGGTTGCCCTGGAACGAGCACGAACGCGGATCGGCGGTCACGACGACGCCGGCCGTGGCCTGCGCGCGCGCCAGGTCGGGGTTGGCGTTCTCGGTCAGCATCTTGAAGACCGGGAAGTAGGTCACGACCGCCAGCAGGCAGCCGGCCATGATGATCGGCTTGCGGCCGATCTTGTCGGACAGCGTGCCGAAGACCACGAAGAACGGCGTGCCGAGCAGCAGCGCGGCGGCGATCATCAGGTTGGCGGTGGTCGCATCGACCTTGAGCTGCTGCGTCAGGAAGAATAGCGCGTAGAACTGGCCCGAATACCAGACCACGGCCTGGCCGGCGGTCAGGCCCACCAGCGCCAGGATCACGATCTTCAGGTTCTTCCACTGGCCGAAGGATTCGGCCAGCGGCGCCTTCGAGGTCTTGCCCTCGGCCTTCATCTTCTGGAAGGCCGGCGACTCGGACAGCGACAGCCGGATCCAGACCGAGATGCCGAGCAGCAGGATCGAGACCAGGAACGGAATGCGCCAGCCCCAATCGGCGAAGGCGGCTTCGCCCATCCCTTCACGGACACCCAGGATCACCAGCAGGCTCAGGAACAGGCCGAGCGTGGCGGTGGTCTGGATCCACGAGGTGTAGGCGCCGCGCTTGCCGTGCGGCGAGTGCTCCGCCACATAGGTGGCGGCACCGCCGTACTCGCCGCCGAGCGCCAGGCCCTGCAGCATGCGCAGCGCGATCAGGATCACGGGGGCCGCGACGCCGATGGTCGCGTAGCTGGGCAGCAGGCCGACGATGAAGGTCGACAGGCCCATGATCAGGATCGTGACCAGGAAGGTGTACTTGCGGCCGATCATGTCGCCGAGACGGCCGAACACGATGGCGCCGAAGGGGCGCACCAGGAAGCCGGCAGCGAAGGCAAGCAGCGCGAAGATGAAGGCCGCGCCGGCGTCGAGGCCGCTGAAGAACTGGCGCGCGATCACGGGCGCGAGCGAGCCGTACAGATAGAAGTCGTACCACTCGAAAACGGTCCCGAGCGACGAGGCGAAGATGACCTTCTTCTCCTCCTTGCTCATGGGCCGGGGAACGTTTGCCGCTCCCCTTGAATCTAGTGTGGCTGCCATGTCGTCTCCTGTTGAATTTGCGCCCACGGCGTGGGACGTGCAGCATTCTTGGAGTGGCGACTGACCCGAGGCTGTCGCGAAACTGAACGGCGGCTGACGAATTAGGGTGTAACCCGCGCCTTACGTTTCAGATCGCAGTAAAACTACTTATTGCTGCTGCGCAGCAGCGATGGACGCTGGTCGGCGGCCGCCCAATCCGGGCCGTCGAACCAGGCTTCGCCGCGCAGGTAGGCGCGCAGCATCGCGAGGCCGTCGAAGCCCCAGAACAGCCGGCCATCGACCTCGAAGGCCGGCACGCCGAAAACGCCCCGCGCGATGGCGTCGTCGGTACTGGCCTTGAGCTGCGACTTGACCGCGTCGCCGCCCGCGTCGCGCTGTTGCCGCAGCGACGCCGCCAGCGCCGCCAGGCGCGTCGCGTCGCCGGGCTCCTCGCCGCTGCGCCAGACATCGCGGAACACCGTCTCGGCCACCTGCCGGCTGATGTCGCCGTCGGCGCTGGTCGCCAGCGCCAGCCGCAGATGCGGCAAGGGGTTGTAGGGGTGGGTCGCGGGCATCCGGATCGGAATGCCGTGTGCCTGGCCGAGCCACAGCACGTGGCGGTAGGTCCAGCTGCGCTTGGCCGGGATCTCGGCCGGCCCGAGCTGGCCATGGTGCTTGAGCAGCGCACCGAGCAGCACCGGCCGGTAGGCCACGCTGTAGCTCGATCCCTCGAGCGCCTGCGGCAGGTGCTCGAAGGCCAGGTAGGCATAGGGCGAGATGAAGTCGAGATGGAAGCTGATGTGCTTCACGGCGTGCTCCCTGCGCCGAAGCCGGCCTCGGCGCGCAGTTCGATGGCGCGCCAGACGCTCCGCTTGCCGGCGTCGTCCATGCGGCTCCAGCCGGCGATCTCGGCGATGGTGCGCAGGCAGCCTTCGCAGAAGCCGCTGGAGGCGTCCATGCGGCAGATCGAGATGCAGGGCGACGGCAGGTCGCGGGCCATGGCGCGCGCTGCCAGCGCGCGCTCGGGCAGCGTCGACAACGTGGCGATGACGCTCACACCACATCCTCGACCGGCGCGCCGGTCAGGCCTTCGAGCTGCTGCGGATGCAGGCGCACCACCGCGCGCGGATGGCCGGCCGCGGCCCAGATCTCCTCGAAGCGGAACAGCTCGCGGTCGATCAGCATCACCGGCGCGGTGGCATGCGCGAAAGGCGAGACGCCGCCGATCGAGAAGCCGGTGCGGGACTTCACGAACTCGGCATCGGCGCGCCCCAGCTTGCCGACCAGCGCCTCGACCTTCTTCTCGTCGACGCGCTTGTCGCCCGAGGTCACGACCAGCACCGCGGCATCGTCCGACTTGCGCCGGAAGACGATGCTCTTGGCGATCTGCGCCACCTCGATGCCAAGGGCATCGGCGGCCTGCTGAGCGGTGCGCGCGGCGTCGTCGAGCATCTGCGGCGCGTGCGGATGGCCCTTGTCCTGCAGCAGTCGGGCGACGCGCTGCACGCCCTCGGGCAACGAGGTCAACTCGGCACCGCACATGTCAATGCCCGCCCGGCCACGGGCAGCGATAAGCGAAGCGATGAGCGTGGGGGCATGTCATCAGACGGTCCTCTTGTTGCGGATCGCCTTGGAGGCCCGCGAGTTCGGCTCGCGACTCAGCGCCTCGCTGATGTAGACGCCGGCGTCGATCAGCTTGTCGAGGTCGATGCCGGTCTCGATGCCCATGCCATGCAGCATGTAGACCACGTCCTCGGTCGCGACGTTGCCGGTCGCGCCCTTGGCGTAGGGGCAGCCGCCGAGGCCGGCCGACGAGGTGTCGTACTGCCAGACGCCCATCTCGAGGCTGGCCAGCGTGTTGCCCAGTGCCTGCCCGTAGGTGTCGTGGTAGTGGCCCGAGATGTCGTCGACGCCGAAGTGCTTGAGCGTGGCCTCGATCGCGCGCTGAACCTTGACTGGCGTGCCGACGCCGATGGTGTCGGCCACACCGACGTGCTGCACGCCGATCTCCTTCAGGAGGCCGGCCAGCATGTCGACCCGCGACGGTGCGATCTCGCCTTCGTAGGGGCAGCCCACGGCGCAGGACATGGCGGCGCGCACATGGATGCCGTGTTCGCGGGCCGCTGCCACCACCGGGCGGAAGCGCTCGATGCTCTCGGCGATCGAGCAGTTGATGTTGCGCTGGCTGAAGGCTTCGCTGGCGGCGCCGAAGACCACGATCTCGTCGGGCCACTCTTCGCGCGGCGCGGCGATCGCGGCCTCGAAGCCCTTCATGTTGGGCGTCAGCACCGAATAGCGCACGCCGGGCTTGCGGCGAATGCCGCGCATGACTTCGGCGTTGTCGGCCATCTGCGGGACCCACTTGGGCGAGACGAAGCTCGTGACTTCGATCTCCGTCAGGCCGGCGTCCTGCAGCCGGTGCACGAGGCCGATCTTGATCTCGGCCGGCACGGGTTGCTTCTCGTTCTGGAGTCCGTCGCGCGGGCCGACGTCGACGATCTTGACTTTGGAGGGGAGGTTCATGGGGCGCTCGCAGTCGGTGAGAAAGGTGCAGCAGCCATTTTCTCCGCATCCGGATCGGCATGGCGCTCAGTGGGATTTGGGCAGGCGGGGATCATCTGTGGGCCGAACCGGGCAATGTTCAATACCCCCGCGCCGCGTCCACCACGCCCGCCACCGCCTCCCCGCGCTCCATCGCCCGGATCTTCCCCGCGATCTGCGCGATCGACGTGTCGCGCTCGGTCCGCGCCGAGCCGTGCGGCGTCACCATGATCTTCGGATGCGACCAGAACGGATGTCCGGCCGGCAGCGGCTCGACATTGAAGACATCGAGCGTGGCGCCCGCGAGCTGGCCGCTGTCGAGCAGCGGGATCAGGTCGTCGTCGACCAGGTGGGCGCCGCGCGCCACGTTGATCAGGTAGCCGCCGGAGCGGCCGCCGTTCAACTTCGACAGCGTGTCGCGGTTCAGGATGCCGCGCGTCTCGGGGGTCAGCGGCAGCAGGTTCACGAGCACGCGGCTGGCACCGAGGAAGTCGTCGAAGCGGGACTCGCCGGCGAAGCAGTGCAGCCCTTCGATCCGCTTGGGCGACCGGCTCCAGCCGTTGACCGGAAACTCGAACTGCGCCACGGCCTTGGCCACGCGCTCGCCGAGCACGCCTAGCCCCATCACGCCGACCGCGAAATCCTTGCGCTCGCGCGGCTTGCGATAGCTCCAGCGGCCGGCTCGCGCCTCGGCCTCGTAGGCATCGAACTCGCGGAAATGCCGGAACAGCGCATGGCAGACGTACTCGGCCATCTGCACCGACATGCCGGCATCGTCGAGCCGAACGACCTGGGTCTGCGGCGCCACCTTGAGCTTGAGCAGCGCATCGACACCGGCGCCGATGTTGAACAGCCCGCGCAGTGCCGGCTGCTCGTCGAGGAATTGCTGCGGCGGCGCCCAGACCACGGCATGGTCGGCGGGTGCGGCGCCGGGGGTCCAGTTCTCCACCACGGCTTCAGGCAGGGCGGCGCGGAGGCCCTCGATCCAGGGATCGGGACGGTTGTCGGTCAGGCAGACGGTGATTCGGATCGGGGAGGAAGTCATCTCCGAAGCTTAAACCGCGATGCGCAGCAACTCGGCCCCCTCGGCGACCTGGTCCCCCGGCACGTACAGCAGCTCCTCGACCGTGCCATCCGCCGGCGCCGCGATCGTGTGCTCCATCTTCATCGCCTCCATCACGGCCAGCGGCTGGCCGCGGCTGACCTTGTCGCCGGCCTTGACCGCGAAGGACACGACCTTGCCGGGCATCGGCGCAGTCAGCCGGCCGCCTTCGGCATGGGTCTCGCCCGCATGCGCGAGGCGGTCGATGGCGAGGATCCGGGTCGCGCCCGCGGCGCCGAACACATAGGCCGTGTCTTCGTCCTGGTAGACATCGAGCGTGTGGCGCTGGCCATTGAACTGCAGTTCGAGCTCGCCCGAGGGAAAGCTGCCGATCACCAACGGCCCGGCCACGTCGCCGACCTGCAGCCACAGCGCGCCATCGTGCAGGTAGCGCAGCGTGGCGCTCTTCAGCTCGCCGCGGAACTCGAATTCGAAGGGCCGCGTCGCCACGCCATGCGACTGCCAACCATCGCGCCGGCTGAAGGGATCGCCATTGGCACTCGCCGCTTCGGCCAGCAGCGTGCGCGCGATCGATGCCGCGGCCGCCAGCGGCAGGCCCAGCGGCTCCTGGTCGAACAGCACGGCGCGCTCGCGCTCGATCAGTGCGGTGTCGAGCTTCGCGTTGGCGAACGAATCGGTGCGCAGGATGCCGCGCAGGAACTGCACGTTGGTCGCCACGCCGACGATGTGGGTCTGCGCCAGCGCGAGGTCGAGCCGGGCCAGCGCTTCCTCGCGCGTGGCGCCGTGCACGATCAGCTTGGCGATCATCGAATCGTAGAAGGGCGAGATCACGCCGCCTTCGCGCACACCGTCGTCGATGCGCACGCGGCTGCGCTGGAAGGCCGTCGCCTGAGGCTTGCGATAGACGCGCAGCGTGCCGGTGGCGGGCAGGAAATTGTTGTCGGGGTTCTCGGCGCAGATGCGCGCCTCGATCGCGTGGCCATGGATCTGCAGCTGCTCCTGCTTCAGCGGCAATGCCTCGCCCGAAGCCACGCGCAGCTGCCACTCGACGAGGTCGAGCCCGGTGATCGCCTCGGTCACGGGATGCTCCACCTGCAACCGCGTATTCATCTCCATGAAGAAGAAATTCATCTCGGCGTCGCCGCGCTGCTCGACGATGAATTCCACCGTGCCGGCGCCGACGTAGTTCACGGCCCGCGCCGCCGCCACGGCCGCCTCGCCCATCTGCCTGCGCATCGCCTCGGTCATGCCGGGCGCGGGCGCTTCTTCAAGCACCTTCTGGTGGCGGCGCTGCACCGAGCAGTCGCGCTCGAACAGGTAGACGTAGTTGCCCTGCGTGTCGCCGAAGACCTGGATCTCGATGTGGCGCGGCCGCTGCACGTACTTCTCGATCAGCACCGCGTCGTCGCCGAAGCTGTTGATCGCCTCGCGCTGGCACGAGGCCAGCGCCGCGGCAAAGTCCGCGGCCTTCTCAACCACCCGCATGCCCTTGCCGCCGCCACCCGCGCTGGCCTTGATCAGCACCGGGTAGCCGATGCGGTCGGCCTCGCGCTGCAGCAGCGCCGGGTCCTGGTCGCTGCCGTGGTAGCCCGGCACCAGCGGCACACGGGCCTTCTCCATGAGCTGCTTCGACTCCGCCTTGAGGCCCATGGCCTTGATCGCCGACGGCGGCGGGCCGATGAAGACCAGGCCCGCATCGGCGCAGGCCTGCGCGAATTCCTCGTTCTCGCTCAGGAAGCCGTAGCCCGGGTGCACCGCCTCGGCGCCCGTGGCCTTGGCGGCCTCGAGGATCTTCTCCCAGCGCAGGTAGCTGTCCTTGGGCGCACTGCCGCCGAGGTACACCGACTCGTCGCAGGCGCGCACGTGGTTGGCGTGGGCGTCGGCGTCGGAGTACACCGCCACCGTCCGGATGGCCATGCGGCGCGCCGTCGAAGCCACGCGGCAAGCGATCTCGCCACGGTTGGCGATCAGGATCTTCTTAAACATTCGATGAGTCTCCAGGAGGATTTTTCTTGAGCTGGAAGGCGGGCACCACGCCGGGATCGGACCGGCCGCTGAAGATCCGCGCCACACGGCCTAACAAGGACTTGAGGAAGCGCCAGCTCTTGCGGATCAACCAGACGCTGAGCACCAGCACGGCGATGAACAGCAGCCCGAACACCAGCGGATGCGCCACCGCCAGCCACAGGCCGACCGGCACCGCCGTGTCCTCGACCAGCGAGGCGCCCACATTGGTGAAAGGCTCGGGCGAGGTGTTGATCGCGGCCCGCGTGGTGGCCTTGGCCGCATGCGCGGTGGCCGCGAAGCCGCCGCCGAGCAGGGCCGCCACCAGCGCCATCGCCGCGTGGTCGGCGCCGAACACACCCGCCGCGAGCGCAGCCCCGGCAGGGATGCGGATCGCCGTATGGACCATGTCCCAGATCGAATCGAGGCCCGGGATCTTGTCGGCGAAGAACTCGACGAAGACCATGAAGCCGCTGGCCGCCAGCACCACCGGGTGCGCGAGCAACTGCAGGCCGCTCGGCAACGGAATCCAGCCCAGATAGCCGGCGAGGCCGGTCAGCAGCACCACCAGGTACAGGCGCACGCCGCTGGCCCAGCCGAGCGCGGCGGCCAGCGCGAGCAGTTGCGGCATGTCGAGCGAGTTCATGGATTCAACCAGGAAGGCTTGCGCTTCTGCAGGAACGACTGCACGCCCTCGCGCCCCTCGTCGCTGGCGCGGATGTCGGCGATGCCCTCGACCGTCTTCGCGATCAGCGCATCGTCGATCTCCCGGCCCGCCACGTCGGCAATCAAGGTCTTGCAGGCCCGCACCGCGGCCGGGCTGGCACCGGTCAGCGCCCGCGCGATCTCGGCCACCTTGGCATCGAGCGCGTCGGCCGCCACCACTTCGTGCACCAGGCCGATGCGATGCGCCTCGGCGGCCGCGAAGCGCTCGGCCGTGAGGAACCAGCGCTGCGCCGCCCGCGTGCCCATCGCGCGCAGCACGTAGGGGCTGATGGTCGCCGGCACCAGGCCGATCTTGACTTCGCTCAGGCAGTACCAGGCGCTGTCGACGCTGACCGCGATGTCGCAGGCGGCGACCAGGCCCATGCCGCCGGCATAGACGTCGCCCTGCACGCGCGCGATGGTGGGCTTGGGGCAGTCGGCGATGGTGCGCAGCATCTCGGCCAGCTTGCCGGCATCGGCGATGTTCTCGTCGCGCGTGTAGTCGGCCATGCGCCGCATCCAGTTGAGGTTGGCGCCGGCGCAGAAGGCCGGGCCGTTGGCGCCGAGCACGATCGCCCTGACCTGCGGCGCGGCACCGGCCTCGGTGAAGGCCTGCGTCAGCTCGGCGATCACGATGTCGTCGAAGGCATTGCGCGCCTCGGGCTGGTCGAGCCAGATGCGGGCGATCGCGCCGTCGATCGACAGCTTCAGCTTGGTGAAGGACGTGCTCATGAGGATTTCGCTTCCTGTTGCAGCAGATAGACCCAGTCGAGCTCAGGGCCGGGCCGGGCCATGGCGGTCAGCGCGGCACTGAGCTGGCCGCGATGATGCGTCGCGTGGTTGAAGACATGGCCGAGCGCCGGTGCGAATGGAATGCGCACCGCGTCGCCGTTGTTGCGGGTGTAGGCGAGATCGCCGTCGAAACGCTCGGGCGCCTGCTCCGCCAGCCAGGGGCTCCATCGCTGCACGGCCCGACCCAGCGCATGGCAGGCCTCGCCGCGATCCGCGTGCAGCTCGGTGTCCAGCGGCAGGCGCAGCGACCGGCCTTCGGCGAAACGAGCGAACCAGATGTCGTCGGTCACCAGAAGATGGTTGACCGTGCGGTGCACCGAGCGAAAGTAGAGGCCGCATTCGCGGTGCCAGTCCGCATCGGACAGGCCCGCCAGGTTCGACCCGATCAACCGCTCGGTCGCCCACACGTGGTAGCGGGCCAGGCTGGCGAAGTAGTTCGCGAGCGTCATGGCGCTCACATGCGGAAGATGCCGAACTTCGGCTCGGGGATCGGCGCATTGCGCGACGCCGCCAGGCCCAGCGCCAGCACGCGCCGCGTGTCGGCCGGGTCGATGATGCCGTCGTCCCAGAGGCGCGCGGTGGCGTAGTACGGATGGCCCTGCACCTCGTACTGCTGGCGGATCGGCGACTTGAAGGCTTCTTCCTCCTCGGCGCTCCACTGCCCGCCCTTGGCCTCGATGCCGTCGCGCTTGACCGTGGCCAGCACGCTCGCGGCCTGCTCGCCGCCCATCACGCTGATGCGCGCGTTGGGCCACATCCAAAGGAAGCGCGGCGAATAGGCACGCCCGCACATGCCGTAGTTGCCGGCGCCGAAGCTGCCGCCGATGATGATCGTGAACTTGGGCACGTTGGCGGTGGCCACCGCGGTCACCATCTTGGCGCCGTGGCGCGCGATGCCCTCGTTCTCGTACTTGCGCCCGACCATGAAGCCCGTGATGTTCTGCAGGAACACCAGCGGCGTCTTGCGCTGGCAGCACAGCTCGATGAAGTGGGCGCCCTTCTGCGCCGACTCGCTGAACAGAATGCCGTTGTTGGCGACGATGCCGACCGGCATGCCCTCGATCTCGGCGAAGCCGCAGACCAGCGTGCTGCCGAAGCGCGACTTGAATTCGTGGAACTCGCTGCCGTCGACGATGCGGGCGATGATCTCGCGCACGTCGAAGGGCTTGCGGGTGTCGGTGGGGATGACGCCGTAGAGCTCGTCGACCGGGAAGGCCGGCGCGCGGATCGCAGCCGCCGGCGGCGCCTCGGCCGCGGCCTTGCGGGCGTTGAGGTTGGCGATCGCCGAGCGCGCCAGCGCCAGCGCATGCAGGTCGTTCTGCGCCAGGTGGTCGGCCACGCCCGACAGCCGCGTGTGGACGTCGCCGCCGCCCAGGTCTTCTGCGGTGACGACCTCGCCGGTGGCCGCCTTCACGAGCGGCGGGCCGCCCAGGAAGATGGTGCCCTGGTTCTTGACGATGATGCTCTCGTCGCTCATCGCCGGCACGTAGGCGCCGCCCGCGGTGCAGGAGCCCATCACGACCGCGATCTGCGCGATGCCCTGGGCGCTCATCTGCGCCTGGTTGTAGAAGATGCGGCCGAAGTGGTCGCGGTCGGGAAAGACCTCGTCCTGGTTCGGCAGGTTGGCGCCGCCGGAGTCGACCAGATAGATGCAGGGCAGCCGGTTCTGCTCGGCGATCTCCTGCGCCCGCAGGTGCTTCTTGACCGTGACCGGGTAGTAGGTGCCGCCCTTCACGGTGGCGTCGTTGCAGACGATCATGCAGTCGACGCCGCTGACCCGGCCGATGCCGGCGATCAGGCCCGCGCCGGGCGCTGCGCCGTGGTACATCGCATGCGCGGCGAGCGGCGCCACTTCGAGAAAGGGCGTGCCCGGGTCCAGCAGCTGGGCCACGCGGTCGCGCGGCAGCAGCTTGCCGCGCGCCGTGTGCTTGCTGCGCGCGGCCTCGCCGCCGCCGGCCTCGACCTTGGCGAACTGCACGTGCAGGTCGTCGACCAGCGCGCGCATCGCGGTCGCGTTGGCCTGGAATTCCGCCGAGCGGGCGTTGAGTTGGGTCTCGAGCTTCATGCAGTCTTGTCCTCGTCCAGCCCCAGCTGGTGCTTCATTGCTTCGCGAATCTTGAACTTCTGGATCTTGCCCGTGACCGTCATCGGAAACTCGGTCACGAACTCGATGTAGCGCGGCACCTTGTAGTGCGCGATCTGGCCCTTGCAGAACTTGCGCACCTCGTCGGCCGTCACGCTCTGGCCCGGCTTGGCGATGATCCAGGCGCAGAGCTCTTCGCCGTACTTCTTGTCGGGGAGTCCCACCACCTGCACGTCCTGCACCTTGGGATGGCGATACAGGAACTCCTCGATCTCGCGCGGGTAGATGTTCTCGCCGCCCCGGATCACCAGGTCCTTGATGCGGCCGACGATGTTGACGTAGCCCTCGGCGTCCATGGTGGCGAGGTCGCCGGTGTGCATCCAGCCCTCGGCGTCGATCGCCTCGCGGGTCTTCTCCGGATCTTCCCAGTAGCCGTGCATGACCGAATAGCCGCGGGTGCAGAACTCGCCCGAGCTGCCGCGCGGCATCAGCTCGCCCGTGACCGGATCGATGATCTTGATCTCCAGGTGAGGCTGCACCGTGCCGACGGTCGACACCCGCTTCTCGAGCGGCGTGTCGGTCGAGCTCTGGCAGCTCACCGGGCTGGTCTCGGTCATGCCGTAGGCGATCGTGATCTCGCGCAGGTGCATCTGGTCGACCACCCGCTTCATGACCTCGGTCGGGCACGGCGAGCCGGCCATGATGCCGGTGCGCAAGGTCGAGAAGTCGAATTCCTTGAAGCGCGGATGGTCGAGCTCGGCGATGAACATGGTCGGCACGCCGTGCAGGCCGGTGCACTTCTCGTCCTGCACGGTCTGCATGACGGCCAGCGGGTCGAAGCCGTCGTTCGGATAGACGATGGTGGCGCCGTGCGTGATGCAGGCCAGGTTGCCCAGCACCATGCCGAAGCAGTGGTAGAGCGGCACCGGGATGCACAGGCGGTCGACCGGCGACAGCCGCATGCATTCGCCGATGAAGAAGCCGTTGTTGAGGATGTTGCGATGCGTCAGCGTCGCGCCCTTGGGGAAGCCCGTGGTGCCGCTGGTGAACTGGATGTTGATCGGATCGCTCGCCTTGAGCGTCTTGGCGATCAGGTCGACCTGCGGGTCGTCGGCATCGCCGCTGTCGTGCAGCGCCGAGAAGCGCATCAGGCCCGGCAGCTCGCCTTCGGCGCCGGCCGCATCGATCCATGCCACGGTGCGCAGGTGCGGCAGCCGCGCCGCCTTCAGTGCGCCGGGCGCGGCATCGGACAGCTCGGGCGCCAGCTCGCGCAGCATGCCGACGTAGTCGCTGGTCTTGAAGCTCTTCATCGTGACCAGCGCCTTGCACGCCACCTTGTTGAGCGCGTATTCGAGCTCAGAGGTGCGGTAGGCCGGGTTGATGTTGACCAGCACGATGCCGACCTTGGCCGTGGCCAGCTGCATCAGGACCCAGGGCGCGTTGTTGTGCGACCAGATGCCGACCCGGTCGCCCGGCACCAGCCCCAGCCCCAGCAAGGCGCTGGCGAGACGGTCGACTTCGCGCCGGAGTTCGCGGTAGCTGTAGCGCTTGCCCTCGTGCACGCTGACCAGCGCTTCGTGGTCGCCCTGCCGGGCCGCCATGTCGTCGAAGAAGTCGCCGAGGGTCTGTTCGATCAGCGGTGTGTCGGTGGCGCCCTGCGCCATGCTCAGCGTCGGGTTCATCGCGCCTCCGTCAGGCGGTCTCGGCGAACAGTTCGCGGCCGATCAGCATGCGCCGGATCTCGCTGGTGCCGGCGCCGATCTCGTAGAGCTTGGCGTCGCGCCAGAGCCGCTCGACCGGGAAGTCCTTGGTGTAGCCCACGCCGCCCAGCGCCTGGATCGCCTCGCCGGCCATCCAGGTCGCCTTCTCGGCCGAGTACAGGATGGCGCCGGCCGCGTCCTTGCGGAAGGTGCGCGCGTGGTCGCTGCGGTCGCAGGCCTTGCCGACCGCGTACACGTAGGCGCGCGTGGCCTGCCAGGTCGAGTACATGTCGGCCAGCTTGCCCTGCATCAGCTGGAATTCGCCGATGCTCTGGCCGAACTGCTGGCGCTCGTGCACGAAGGGCAGCACCGCATCCATGCAGGCCGCCATGATGCCCAGGGGGCCACCGGAGAGCACCGCGCGCTCGAAGTCGAGGCCGCTCATCAGCACCTTGGCGCCCATGCCCTCGCCGCCCAGCACGTTTTCCTCGGGCACCTCGCAGTTGTCGAAGTAGAGCGGGAAGGTGTTGGAGCCGCGCATGCCGAGCTTGTCGAGCTTGGTGCCGGCCGAGAAGCCCTTGAAGCCCTTCTCGACGATGAAGGCGGTCATGCCGCGGGCGCCCATCTCGGGCTCGGTCTTGGCGTAGATCACCAGCGTGTCGGCATCGCCGCCGTTGGTGATCCACATCTTGCCGCCATTGAGCACGTAGCGGTCGCCCTTCTTCTCGGCCCGCAGCTTCATGCTGACCACGTCGGAGCCGGCATTGGGCTCGCTCATCGCCAGCGCGCCCACGTGCTCGCCGCTCACCAGCTTGGGCAGGTACTTCTTCTTCTGGGCCTCGCTGCCGTTGCGGTGGATCTGGTTCACGCACAGGTTGGAATGCGCGCCGTAGGACAGCCCGACCGAGGCCGAGGCCCGCGAGACTTCTTCCATGGCCACGATGTGCGCCAGGTAGCCGAGCTCGGTGCCGCCGTATTCCTCTTTCACGGTCATGCCATGCAGGCCGAGGTCGCCGAGCTTCTTCCAGAGGTCGGCCGGGAACAGGTTCTCGCGGTCGATGTCGGCGGCGCGCGGCGTGATCTCGTGGGCGGCGAAGTCCTGGATCGCGTCGCGCAGGGAATCGATGGTGTCGCCCAGGTCGAAGTTCAGGCCGGGATCGTGCATGGGTTTGTCTCCTTGGTCGGGTCCGCGCCGGAACTCTCCCGGGCGGCAGCTCGCAGCTTACGCTGTGTGCCGGTGCATTTGGCGCCACAATGGTTGCAAATCGCGCCACCCAATCTGCCAATCCGCATGCCCTCGTCACCCCTCCAGAGCACACGACGCGCAGCCACGCCGATGGCCTTCGTGCAAGCGATCGTGCGGGCCTACGAGCGCTATGGGGTCGACCCTTGCGCGGCCCTCGCGGAGGCACAGATCGCGCCGCATGAACTCGCCGATCCGGCCGCGCGCGTGACCGCCGCCCAGTTCGAGCTGCTGTCCGGTTTCGCGATGCAGCAGCTCGACGACGAGGCGCTCGGATGGTTCCGGCGCCGGCTGCCCTGGGGCAGCTACGGCATGCTGTGCCGGGCCTCGCTGGGGGCGCCCGACCTGGGCGTGGCGATCAAGCGCTGGTGCCGGCACCTGCGCTTGCTGACCGACGACATCGGGCTGGACCTCTCGGTCGCCGATGGCCTGGCGACGGTGTCGATCACCGAGCACCGCCCGCTCGGCGACTTCCGCGAGTTCTGCCTGGTGTCGAACCTGCGCTTCCTGCATGGCTACGCCTGCTGGGCCATCGATTCGAGGGTGTCGCTGAACGCCGCCGCCTTTCCGTTCGAGGCGCCGCCGCACCGCGAGGCCTACCCGCTGATGTTCGGCGGCAGCCTGCGCTTCGGCGCCGACAAGGCCAGCTACAGCTTCGACCCGCGCTACCTGGCCTTGCCGCTGCGGCGCGACGAGGCGTCGCTGCGCACCATGCTGCGCCGCGCCCTGCCGCTCACGGTGCTCCAATACCGCCGCGACCGCCTGCTCGGCCAGCGGGTGCGCGAACTGCTGCGCAGCCGTACCGCCGAAGCCGCCACCGCCGAGGCGCTGGCGACCTTGCTGAACCTGTCCAGCCGCACCCTGCACCGACAGCTGATGGAGGAAGGCGTGTCGCTGCAGGCGCTGAAGGACGAGATCCGGCACGAAACCGCGGCCGACCAGCTGCGCCGCACCGACCGGCCGATCAAGCAGATCGCGCTGGCGGTCGGATTTCGCAATGAGAAAAGCTTCTCCCGCGCCTTCCGCGCCTGGACCGGCGTCGCGCCCGGCACCTTCAGGCGCCAGGGACTGCCCTTGCGTAACTGAAAGGCAGATTCGTGAAATAGTGTGCCCGGAACCGTCTGGTGCGATGCCGTCCGACAGGAAGGCGTCACGGCCCGCCCTACCATCGCCGCATGCAGCAGATCCCCGACACCGACAGCGACGCTTTCGCAGACCTGATGGACTTCATCGCCACCTCGGGCCGCACCCGCAACAGCGGCTTCGTGACCGAAAACGCCGACCTGCTGGTGTCGCGCATGTGGGCCGACCGGGCCCAGGCGATGACGCTGTCGCTCACCACGATGGCGAAGGCCACGCTGCCGCGCGGCAACGCCTGAGCCTGCGCCTCAATCCCGGGCCGCGCCCAGCGATCTCTTCAAGGCCAGGAAATCGGGCGAGCGCTGCAGCACGCTGCGGCCCGCCGCGATCAGCCGCGTCACTTCTTCGTCGGTGATCGAGAACGCGGTCGGCACCTGCAGCAGCCGCTGCCGCAATTCGCCGTCGGCGGCGTCGCGCAGGTTGACCTGCACCACATGGATCTCGGCATCGGGCGCGAAGGCATCGAAGCCTTCGGGGCTGCGCGTCTTGAGGTCCTCGCGCCACTGCCGGGCGGTGTCGAGCAGGAACTCCTGCGTCTCGAGCGTGGCGCGCGCGCCGGCACCGAACAGCAGCGTGTCGGCCACCCCCCGAACGCCGGGAACGCGGTCGCTCTGGTCGATGTTGTTGGCCGGATCACGGGCCGAGTTCACGCTGATCACGATCAGCTTGCGCACGCTGCCGCGCGGAATGCCGACCTCCTCGAAGCTCTCGCGCAGGCCGCCGCCGACCAGCGCGCGGTCGAGCAGGCGGCGCACCGCCAGGTTGTCGGCCACGCCGCCATCGACCAGGTGGATGAACGGACGGCTCTGGGCATCCAGATAGCTGTTGGCCTGCATGCGGAACATGCGGGCCCGGTAGTTGCCGCCGCCGCGCATGGCGAGCCGCGGCACGATGCCCCGGTCGCGGCATTCCTGCGAATAGTTCTTGAGCGTCAGCGGGCTCAGCAGGATCGGCACCGCCGACGACGCGGCGACCGCGAAGGACAGCGGGACGCTCTGCAGGTCGGAGCAGATCAGCTCGAACTGGTCGGCAGTGAACTCGAAGGGCGTGCCCAGCGACATGTCGGTGGCGGCGATCACCAGCTGCGGATGGCGCGTGTTGCGCTCGATGTCGGCGTAGGTCTTGCCCTCGTAGATCTCGTCGAGGCGCCGCGCCAGCAGGTGGCTGCGGCCATACCAGGGCGAGGTCAGGTCGTACAGGCTGCCGGGACGCAGCGCCTGCAGGATCAGGCTGTTCTGGAAGTTCTGGCGCAGGAAGTCGCGCTCGAAGTTCTGCAGCTTGTCGGCGCCGAAGGCCGCGTAGTAGGCCGCCAGGATGCTGCCGCCCGAGACGCCGCTGATGACGTCGGTGGCGTCGAGCAGGTCGGAGTGGCGGCCGTTGAGGTCGAACTTGGTGCGCCGCAGCTCCTCGAGCACCCCGTAGCCGAAGGCGGCGGCGCGCGCACCGCCGCCGGACAGCGCAACGGCCACCAGGATCGTCGGGTCGCGGCCCGACTCCGGCGCCATGATCACGGAGGCCGGTGGCGCCCGCTCGGTCAGGGGCTCGTTGAGCCAGGGCCGCAGCGACGAGCAGCCCGCCACGCAGGCAGCGATCAAGAGACCACAGAGCGCGCGCAAGCCGTGCACGGCTCTCAGGCGGAGGCGGGGCGCCAGTCGGCGAGCAGTGCCGGCAGCTGCGCCATGTCGGTGAAGATCTGCGCCACGCCGACCGCACGCAGCGCCTCGGGCCCGCTGTGGCCCAGGTCGGTCGGGCTGTAGCCGAAGACGGTGGCGCCCGCCGCAACGCCCGCCATGGCGCCGGTGACCGTGTCCTCGACCACGGCGCAGCGCGCCGGGGCTACACCCAGCGCGGCGGCCGCGGCCAGGTAGACGTCGGGCGCCGGCTTGGAGCGCGGCGTTTCGTGGCCGCTGAAGATGCGGCCCTCGAAGCAGTCGAGGATGCCGATCTTGGCCAGCTGCAGTTCGACCTTGTGGCGGTCGGCCCCCGAGGCGCAGGCGATGCGGCCGTCCAGCGCCGCATGCAGGGCGCGCACGGCCGGCGCGGCGTTCGGGATGGCGACGAGGTCGCGCTCGAGCGCCTCGTTGCGTCGGCCCCGGAAGCCGTGCAGCCACTCGGGCGTGATCGCGAAGCCGGTCCTGGCCTCGATCAGCGCGGCCTCGTCCTTGACCGCCTTGCCGGTGAAGATCCGCATCGACTCCTCGGTGCTGAGCTTCCAGCCGAGCTCGCCGAGCATCTCGGCGAGCACCCGGTTGGTGATGGGTTCGGAATCGACCAGGACGCCGTCGCAGTCGAACAGGACGGCGTCGAAGGGAGGTGCTTTCATGGGAGCGATCCTAACAAGCTCGCCCCACGGCAGCATGACGACTCAGTGCTTCAAGCTACGCCGGCTGGATCGGAATGTAGATCTCGCCGCCCGCGGCCTTGAACTCGGCCGACTTGCCGGCCATGCCGTCCTCGACCGCATCGGTCGCCTCGATGCCGCGCTGCGCCGCGTATTCGCGCACCTCCTGCGTGATCTTCATCGAGCAGAACTTCGGTCCGCACATCGAGCAGAAATGCGCCACCTTGCTGCTGTCCTTGGGCAGGGTCTCGTCGTGGAACTCGCGTGCGGTGTCGGGGTCGAGGCCGAGGTTGAACTGGTCCTGCCAGCGGAACTCGAAGCGCGCCTTCGACAGCGCATCGTCGCGCGAGCGCGCGCCCGGATGGCCCTTGGCGACATCGGCCGCATGCGCCGCGATCTTGTACGCGATGATCCCCTGCTTGACGTCGTCGCGGTCCGGCAGGCCCAGGTGTTCCTTGGGCGTGACGTAGCACAGCATCGCGGTGCCGGCCCAGCCGATCATCGCGGCGCCGATCGCGCTGGCGATGTGGTCGTAGCCGGGCGCGATGTCGATGGTCAGCGGGCCCAGCGTGTAGAACGGCGCCTCGTGGCAATGCTTCAGCTGCTCGTCCATGTTGGCCTGGATCAGGTGCATCGGCACGTGGCCGGGCCCTTCGATCATGGTCTGGACGTCGTGCTTCCAGGCGATCTGCGTCAGCTCGCCCAGGGTGCGCAGCTCGGCGAACTGGGCTTCGTCGTTGGCATCCGAGGCGCAGCCCGGGCGCAGGCCGTCGCCGAGCGAGAAGCTCACGTCGTAGGCCTTCATGATGTCGCAGATGTCTTCGAAGTGGGTGTAGAGGAAGCTCTCCTTGTGGTGCGAGATGCACCACTTGGCCATGATCGAGCCGCCGCGCGAGACGATGCCGGTACGGCGGTCGGCCGTCAGGTGGATGAAGGGCAGGCGCAGCCCGGCGTGGATGGTGAAGTAGTCGACGCCCTGCTCGGCCTGCTCGATCAGCGTGTCGCGGTAGATCTCCCAGGTCAGGTCCTCGGCCACGCCGCCGACCTTCTCGAGCGCCTGGTAGATCGGCACGGTGCCGATCGGCACCGGGCTGTTGCGCACGATCCAGTCGCGCGTGGTGTGGATGTTGCGGCCGGTCGACAGGTCCATCACGTTGTCGGCACCCCAGCGGATCGCCCACACCAGCTTCTCGACCTCTTCCTCGATGCTCGAGGTGACCGCCGAGTTGCCGATGTTGGCGTTGATCTTGACCTTGAAGTTGCGCCCGATCGCCATCGGCTCGACTTCCGGGTGGTTGATGTTGGCCGGGATGATCGCGCGGCCGCGCGCCACTTCGTCGCGCACGAATTCGGGCGTGATGATCTTCGGGATGCGGGCGCCCATGGGGTTGCCGGCCAGCCGCTTCTCGCGCGCCTCGTCGGCCATGTACTCGGCCATCCATTCGCGGCGGCCGTTCTCGCGCAGGGCGACGTATTCCATCTCGGGCGTGACGATGCCGCGGCGTGCGTAGTGCATCTGCGTCACGTTGGCACCGGCCTTGGCGCGCCGCGGCGTGCGCTGCAGCGCGGCGGCGCCGGCGCGCAGTTCGGCGATGCGCTGGGCATCGCGGTCGGCATGCGTGGCGCCGTCGTCGAGCGCCAGGTGCACGCGGCCCTCGTAGCTTTCGGTGTCGCCGCGTTCGGAGATCCACCCGTCGCGCACGCCGGGCAGACCGCGGCGGACGTCGATGTCGGCCGCCGGATCCGTGTAGGGGCCCGAGGTGTCGTAGAGCGAGACCTGCTCGCCGTTGGTCAGCGCCACTTCGCGCACCGGCACCCGCAGGTCGGGCCGGCTGCCGGCGATGGCGCCCTTGGTCGAGGCCGGGAAGGGCTCGCGCGTGAGCGTGAGCAGGGAAGCGAACTTGTCGATGGCATTCATGCGGGGCACTCCTGTTTGGAAAAACAACGGGTGCTCCGCGATGCCTCTGGACGGCATCCTTCCTCGAACGGGAATGGGGGTGCCGGGAGTCGCAGCTCTTCTTACGCTGGTATGAACCAGTTCAAGTTCGCGGGTTCGGCCACTTGGCCATCTCAGCACGCAACTGCGTACACCCCGGAGCGGGGCCGATTCTAGGCCGCCTGCCGGCGCGGGATCAAGTGGAGTGTGCGGCCGCGAGCGGCGCGACCACCCGGATCGGCTCGGTCTCCGGCGCCTCGACCGCATGCAGCGCCATCCAGGCGTCGAGCCCGCCGGCCAGCACGCGCACGCGCGGCAGCCCGGCAGCCGTCAGCACACGGGCTGCCGCGATCGCCGAGGCGTCGTCGGGGCAGTCGCAGAAGACCACCAGCTCGCGGCCGTCGGCGAAGGCACCGAGCCGCTTGGGCAATTGCTTGAGCCCGATGCCGATCGCGCCCGGGATGGCCCGTGCATCGAGCGCGCGCGCCTCGTCGGAGCGGACGTCGATCAGCGTCGGGCCGGCGCCCGCCGCCAGTGCTTCGCGCAGGGCCTCGACCTGGATGTGCTCGATGTCGTCGGCCTGCTGCGCCAGCCGGCGTTGCCGATAGCGCCAGCCGATGAAAGCCGCCAGCAGCAGCACGCCGATCGCCAGCGCGCCCAGGCCGATGTTGGAGATCACCGCCAGCACGTCCTGGATCGCCGCGTGAAAGATCCGGCCGACGAACAAGAAGCCCAGCGTCCAGATCAGCGCCGCCACGGTTTCATAGGACAGGAAGCGCAGGTTCGACATGCCGAGCGCACCGGCCATCGGCGGCGCCACCACCGACACGCCGGGCACGAACTTGGCCGCGATCAGCGACAGGCCGCCCCAGCGCCCGAGGATCGACTCGCTGCGCTTGACGCAGGAGTCCGCCGACAGCGAGATCCGGCACAGCAGCCGCATCACGCGATAGCCCCATCGCCGCCCGGCCAGGAACCAGACGCCGTCGCCGAGGATGTTGCCGAGCACCGCGGCCAGCACCACCGCGACGACCGACAGCTGGCCGCCGACCGTCAGCCCGCCGGCGACGATCAGGAAAGGCACCGCCGGCACCGGCGCGCCGAGGCGCGTCGCCAGCGTGGCGGCAAACACCAGCAAGGCGCCCTGGCTGGCGAGGAGTGCGACGAAGTCGTTCATGGGAAACGGAACCGATGGCTTCAGAGTGTGGGCAAGAACTGCGCTATTCCCCCTGGGTGGGCCGCTCGGGCGCGGTCGTGGCCTGCTGCGCGGAGGCGCTGCCCAGGAGCACCAGGTCGGAAAAATAGGCAATGCCGTGGCCGTGCGTATTGTCCGCATCGGCCGAGATCGCCACCGCCACCACGTCGGGCGTGGCGTCGCCGGCCTCGTCGCCGAAGGCGCGCTTGTAGTCGGCCAGCAGGTTGCGGCGTTCCGCGACCCAGGCACCCGGACGCGCGGCCGGCCCCGATTCGAGCACCACCATGCGCACCCGCTTGGTGAAGGCGTTCACCAGCGAACTGCCCTTGGGCTCCTTGTTGTCCCAGACATAGCACAGGGCCTCGCTCGGAACCTGCTCGCCGGTCGTGCGGCGCGCCAGGGCGAGCCGGGTGCGCTCGCCGACCGGCAGCCGGTCGGTCGGGAAATCGAAGAAGACGCAGACCTTGGCCGCACCATCGTCCCCGGCGCGGGTCCGCAGGTCGGCGTCCTGCACGAAGGCCTCCACGCGCCAGCGCCAGGCCAGCGTCGTGTTGGCGTTCAGTACCGTTTGGGTCGGATGCACCAGATTCCCGTAGGACTGGTCGGCGTCCACCTTCAGCACCCGCTGGCCGTCCTGCTGCACCACTTCGAAGCGGGTGGCGGCCTTGTTCGGCAAGGTGGTGAAGCGCCAGGGCGCAGGGGCTTCGCTGCCGCGGGCGCTGGAGAACGGCGTCAGGACCATGCCATCGTCGGCGCTGGCGGCGGCCGGAGCGGCCATCGACAGCAGCGCCGCGAGGGCCGGCAACACCAAGGCGGCGACCCGGCGCCGCAAGCCTGTCTTCGGCATCGTCCTGCTGTGCATGGGTGACCTTTTCGTCCTGGGTTGGGGGCCGGACGAAACGCCTTGGACGCTCTACCGACTGGCACGAAGTGTGAGGCCGGCGGGCGCCGAAATAAATAGGCCAAAAGGAATCGCACTGTCTCCCCTTCGGACACAATCGACCTCGATTGCTACCAAATAAATAGCAACCGAGCCAAGCCCCACATGGCTGAAAGCTGCTTCCGGCCGCCTGCGCGCTCAGTTCAGATCGCCGTCGACGTAATACCAACGATTGTGGAGGCCGGCTTCCTCGCGCACGAAGCGGCTGCGCTCGTGCAAGCGGGTCGCCACGCCGGCGCTGCTGCGCTGCCGGGCCACGAACTCGACCTCCGCATGGTCGGCGTCGAGTACCGAGCGCGACCGGACGTCCAGCCCAAGCCATTTCACGCCCGATTCGAAATCCAGCGTCGCCGGGCGCGTCGAGGCGTGCCAGGTGGCCAGCAGGTACCCGGCCTGTTCGCGCACGAAGGCGGTATAGCGCGAGCGCATCAGCGACTCGGCGTCCGGTGCCGGCGTGTTCTCGAAATCGTCCACGTAGCGCCCGCAGCACTGGGCGTAGACCAGCGGCAGCTCCCTCCGGTCACGACGCCCGCAAGGGCAGGGAACACGGGCGGGGCTGGAGGGGGATGCGGACATGAAGGAGGGGTAGGTGGGGGAAAGTTCCCAGGGGGTATTGTGCAGACCCCGGAGGACCCCCACGCAGCGGAGCGTGGCGGCTCACCCCAAGGCGCGCTGAATCAGCAGCTTCTGGATGTCCGAAGTGCCTTCGTAGATCTGGCAAACGCGCACGTCGCGGTAGATGCGCTCGAGCGGGAAGTCGTTGACGTAGCCATAGCCGCCCAGCGTCTGGATCGCCGCGCTGCAGACGCGCTCGGCCATCTCGCTGGCGAACAGCTTGGCCATCGCCGCCTCCTTGAGGCAGGGCCGGCCGGCGTCGCGCAGGCTGGCCGCATGCCAGATCAGCTGGCGCGCGGCCTCCAGCTGGGTGGCGCAGTCAGCCAGCCGGAAGCCCACCGCCTGCTGCTCGAAGATGCTGCCGCCGAAGGCCTGGCGCTCCTTGGCATAGGCCAGCGCCACGTCGAAGGCGCTGCGCGCCATGCCCACGCTCTGCGCGGCGATGCCGATGCGCCCGCCCTCGAGCGCGCCGAGCGCGATCTTGTAGCCCTCGCCCTCTTGCCCGATCAGGTTCTCCAGCGGGATGCGGCAGGCGTCGAAATTGATCTGCGCGGTGTCGCTCGAATGCTGGCCCAGCTTGTCCTCGAGCCGCGCGACCTTGTAGCCGGGCGCATCGGTCGGCACGATGAAGGCGCTCATGCCGCGCTTGCCCGCAGCCTTGTCGGTGACCGCGATCACGATCGCGACCTGGCCGTTCTTGCCGCTGGTGATGAACTGCTTGACGCCGTCGATCACCCAGCCGTCGCCGTCCTTGCGCGCCGTGGTGCGCAGCGACGACGCGTCGCTGCCGGCCTGCGGCTCGGTCAGGCAGAAGGCGCCCAGCATGCGGCCCTGCGCCAGCGGCTGCAGCCACTGCTTCTTCTGCTGCGCGTTGCCGTAGCGCATCAGGATTGCATTGACCGGGCAGTTGGTGACGCTGATCGCAGTGCTGGTGCCGCCATCGCCGGCGGCGATCTCCTCGAGCACCAGGGCCAGCGTCAGGTAGTCGAGGCCGGCGCCGCCGTCGTCCTCGGGCACGCAGATGCCGTAGGCGCCGAGCGCCGCCAGGCCTTCGTGGGCGGCCTTCGGAAAGCTGTGCTCGCGGTCCCACGACGGCGCGTGGGGCCAGAGCTCGGCTTGGGCGAAGGCGCGCACGGCGTCGCGGATGGCTTCTTGGTCGGGAGTCAGCAGCATGATGGTGGCCTCGTTGAGGGCTTCAGGGCGTGGGCTTGCGCTCTTGCGCGATCTGGTCGCGGTAGCGGGCGACCATGTCGGCGACCGGTTCGGGCGCTTCCGTCACATGGGTCTGGTCGTGGATCATCTGGTTCAAGGTCGGCAGAACGGTGCGCGGCGGCCAGCTCCGGGGCTGCCAGAGGTCCGAGCGCATGAAGGCCTTGGGGCAGTGCAGGTAGGCTTCCCTCACCTGCACTTCGATCACCAGTTTCGGCCGCTGGCGCTCCTGCGCGAATGCACCGACGAAGTCGGCTTCGTCGCGCAGGCGGGCGATGCCGTTGACGCGCAAGGTCTCTTCCACGCCGGGGATCATGAAGAGCAGGCCGATGCGCGAATCGACCAGCAGGTTCTCGAGCGTGTCGAGACGGTTGTTGCCGCCACTGTCCGGCACCAGCAGCGTGTTCGCGTCGGCGACCTTGACGAAGCCCGCAGGCCCGCCGCGCGGAGAGGCATCGAGCAATCGATCAGGCGCACCCGCGCTGGCGATCACGCAGAACGGAGACAGCTCGACGAAACGCCGGCAATGCACATCGAGCTGGGCGAGCTGCTTGCGCAGCGCCCGCTCGCCGGGTGCTGCGTAGATCGCGCGCAGATCGTCGAGCGTCCGGATCATGGGCCTACTTGCCCTGGCCCAGGTCCATGATCAGCTTGCTGGCCATGTAGAGCCGACGCGGGATCGCGCTGGTGTCGACGTACTCGGCCTTGTCGCTGTGGTAGCCGAAGCCAGGCAGGCCCAGGCTCTCGATGACCGGCTTGCCCGCCAGCGCAGCGTAGGCGGCGTCGGTGCCGCCGCCGGTGCGCTCGACGATGCCGAGCTCGCCACCGGCCTCCTTGTAGTAGGCCACCGCCTTGTCGACCAGCTTGCGGCCGCCGTCGCCGGCGTTGAAGGCCGGGCGACCGCGCGTGGTGAGCACCTTCACCTCGGCATCGGGCAGCTTCTTCTGCTGGGCCCGGGTTTCGAGCGTCTTCATGGCGGCGTCGAAATCCTCGTTTCTGGCGTAGCGCACATCGGCATTCAAGGTGGCGCTGGCCGGGATGATGTTGGACACCGCGCCGGCCTTGGCGACGGTCCAGTTGAAACGCAGCCCCTTGGCCTTGTCGTCGATGTCCGTGGTGCGCAGCACCAGGTCGGAAGCCTCGACCAGCGCATTCACGCCGAGTTCGGGGGCCGCGCCCGCATGCGAGGCCTTGCCCGTGATGTTGACCTGCACGTAGGCGATGCCCGAGGTGCCGAGCGAGAGGTCTTCCTTGCCCGCGCCGGTGGGCTCGAAGGAGAGCACGTAGTCGGCCTTGGCCGCCTCTTCCTGGATCAGGTCGCGCGAACCGAAGGAGCCTTTCTCCTCGTCGGTGTTGAACAGCACCGTGATGCTGCCGAAGTCCTGGAAGCCGCGCGCCTTGAGCACCTTGAGCGCATGCACGATGACCGCATTGCCGCCCTTGTCGTCGGCGATGCCGGGGCCATAGGCCTTGTCACCCTCGACCCTGAACGGCGCCTTGGCCAGGATGCCCTTGGGGTAGACGGTGTCCATGTGCGAGAGCAGCAGCAGCTTCTTGCCGCCCTTGCCCTTGAGCGTGCCGACGATGTTGTCGCCGACCACGATGCCGGCCGATTTGCTGCGCGTGACCGTGAAGCCCAGCGACTTGAGCTGCGACTCGAGATAGTTGCCGGCCGCTGCGAGGCCTTCGGCATCGCCGGTTCCGGTCTCGATGTTGACCAGCGCCTCGAGCGTCTTGATGACGGCGGGCTTCTCGGCCGTGGCGGCGTCGAACAAGGCCTGGTCGCGGGTCTGGCTCCAGGCGGCGGGGGTGATGAAAGCGCTGACGAGCAGCGCGGCGAGCGCGCTGCGGGGGAAGGCCGAATGACTCAACAGTAGCTCCAGTGGAAACAGGACAAATTCCGATTCTAGGCAGCGCTTCAGAGCAGCTCGATCGCCACCGCAGTGCCTTCGCCGCCGCCGATGCACAGCGTGGCGACGCCGCGCTTCTTGCCGCGCTGCTGCAGCGCGTGGATCAGCGTGACCATGATGCGCGCGCCGCTGGCGCCGATCGGGTGGCCCAGCGCGCAGGCGCCGCCGTGCACGTTGACGATGTCGTGCGACACGCCCAGCTCGTGCATCAGCGCCATCGGCACCACCGCGAAGGCTTCGTTGACCTCCCAGAGGTCGACGTCCTTGACGCTCCAGCCGGTCTTCTGGAACAGCTTGGCGACCGCACCCACCGGCGCGGTCGAGAACCACTCGGGCTGCTGCGCGTGGGTGGCATGGGCGACCAGGCGGGCGATCGGCCTGGCGCCGTTCTTCTTCGCGCCGCTGGCGGTCATCATCACCAGCGCCGCGGCGCCGTCGTTGATCGACGAGCTCGAGGCCGCGGTGATGGTGCCGCCGTCTTTCTTGAAGGCCGGCTTGAGCGTCGGGATCTTGTCGAGCTTGACCTTGCCCGGGCCTTCGTCGATGTCGATGACCGTCTCGCCGCCGCGGCCCTTGACCGTCACGGCCGCGATCTCGGCCTTGAAGGCGCCCGAGCTGGTCGCCGCCTTGGCGCGCTCGACGCTGGCGATCGCGAACGCATCCTGCTGCTCGCGCGTGAACTTGTACTTGGCCGCGCAGTCCTCGCCGAAGGTGCCCATCGAGCGGCCCGGCTGGTAGGCGTCTTCCAGGCCGTCGAGCATCATGTGGTCGAAGATGCGGTCGTGGCCCATCCGGTAGCCGCCGCGGCCCTTGAGCATCAGGTAGGGCGCATTGGTCATGCTCTCCATGCCGCCGGCCACCATGACTTCGTGGGTGCCTGCCAGCAGCATGTCGTGCGCCAGCATCGCGGCCTTCATGGCCGAGCCGCACATCTTGCTGAGCGTGACCGCGCCCGCGCTGTCGGGCAGGCCGCCCTTGTAGGCCGCCTGGCGCGCCGGTGCCTGGCCCTGACCGGCCATCAGGCAGTTGCCGAACAGCACCTCGCCGACACTGTCGGCCGGGATGCCGGCGCGCTCGACCGCGGCCTTGATGGCGACGCCGCCCAGGTCGTGGGCCGAGAGGGAAGAGAAGTCGCCCTGGAAGCCGCCCATCGGGGTGCGGGCGGCGCCGACGATCACGATCGATTCGCTCATTTGAATTGCTCCTTCAGTGGTTGTCAGTCAGAAATCAGAAATACGGGGTCGCGTTGTCGTGCTTGAAGCGCTGGGACTCATCGTAGGGAAAGACATCGAGCATCTGCCCGGCCTGGATGCGCTGCTTGTGGCTCTGCCAGAAAGCGGCGTCGAGCAGGTCCGCATGGTGGGCCATGAAGGCCTCGCGCACCGCCGGATTGCCGAGCAGGAAGGGCTCGAAGGTCTCGGGGAACACATCCTTGGGCCCGACCGAGTACCAGACCTCGCCGCTCATCTCGTCCTCTTCGGTGCGCGGCGCCGGCACCTTGCGGAAGTTGCAGTCGGTGAGGTATTCGATCTCGTCATAGTCGTAGAACACCACCTTGCCGCCGCGCGTGACGCCGAAGTTCTTCCACAGCATGTCGCCCGGGAAGATGTTGGCCGCCACCATGTCCTTGATCGCGTTGCCGTATTCGATCACCGCGTGCTCCAGTTGCTTGCTCGCGCGCCTCGCGTGCTCGGGCTGCGCCAGCAGGTCGAAGGACTCCTGCAGGAAGAGGTTCAGCGGGATCATGCGGCGCTCGATGTAGACGTGCTTGACCACGATCTCCATTTCCCCGTTGCCGTCGCGGTCGCCGATCTCGAGCTGGCTCGGGGCGAAGCGGCGGATCTCCTCGATCAGTTCGGGCTCGAAGCGGTCGAACGGAAAGCCGACGTCGCTGTACTCGAGCGTGTCGGCCATGCGGCCCACGCGGTCGTGCTGCTTCACCAGCAGGTACTTGCTCTTGATCTGCTCGCGCGTGGTGTCCTTCTGCGGCGGATAGAAATCCTTGATGACCTTGAACACGTACGGGAACGACGGCAGGTCGAACACCAGCATCACCATGCCCTTGATGCCCGGGGCGATGCGGAAGCGGTCGGTCGAATAGTTCAGATGGGAGAGGAAGTCGCGGTAGAACAGCGTCTTGCCCTGCTTGGCCAGGCCCAGCGCGTTGTAGATCTCGGCCCGCGGCTTGCGCGGCATCAGCGAACGCAGGAACTGCACATAGGCCGAGGGCACTTCCATGTCGACCATGAAGTAGGCCCGCGCGAAACTGAACAGCATCTGCAGGTCTTCCTCGCCGAACAGCGCCGCGTCGACGTAGAAGCGGCCCTGCTCGTCGTGCAGGATCGGCAGCGCGAACGGCATCTCGACGAAGCCGTTGTTGATCTTGCCGACCACATAGGCGCCCTTGTTGCGATAGAACAGCCCCGACAGCACCTGCAGCTGGAAATTGGCGCGCAGCTTGACCTGGTGGAAGCGCCCCAGGATGGCGGCCGCGACCCGCTCGGCATCGCGCCGGCGATCGGCATGGCGGCCCTGCAGCGCGAAGTCCTCGAGCATGCGTTCGACCGTGTCGGCCAGCGTCTCGCGCTCGGGGTAGTAGGCGCGGTAGGTCGGCGCGTCGCGCGGCTCGATGTACTCGGTGCTGATCGCCGGCCGCACGAAGATGAAGTCGTTCTGGAAATAGGCCCGGTGCAGGATCTTGGTGGTCACCGAGTTGAAGAAGCTCTCGGCCAGTTCGGGCTGGTGGTGGTCCACCAGGAGGCCGATGAAGTGGAGCTTGACCTGGTGCCAGACCTCCATCGACTGCTCGCCGGCCTTGAACTCCTTCTCGAGGCGGGCCACCGCCTCGCCCACCCGCAGGTCGTAGAACTCGATGCGCTCGCGCTGGGCCCGCTGCTGGCCATGCCAGTCGGCGGTCTCGAAGCGGTGCTTGGCGCGCGCCGACTCGGCGCGAAAGAGCCGATAGTGCCGATCGAAGCCGTCGCGCATCGCCCGCGCGATGTCATAGGCGAGCGGCGAATCGAGGCGCTGCGGGAACATGGGCCGATGCCGGACTACTTGATGTATTCGGAGGTGCCCGTGTCGGCCGGCTTGCTCCACTTGTAGCGGATGCGCTGCACGGCGGCGCGGTACTGGTTCTCCATCGGCTTGGTGCCGTCCACGGTGAGCTCCAGGTCCTGGATGAGTCCGTCGTGCACGCCGAAGGCCCAGCCGTGGATCGTGACCGACTGGTTGCGGCTCCACGCATCCTGCATCACGGTGCTGACGGCCACGTTGACCACCTGCTCCGCCACGTTCAGCTCGCACAGCGCGTTGGCGCGCGCGGCCTCGGGCAGGCTGTCGAGCATCACGTGGTGGCGGTCGCGCACGTCCTGGATGTGGCGCAGCCAGTTGTCGGCGATGCCGATGCGCGCGCCTTCGAGCGCGGCCTGCACGCCGGAGCAGCCGTAGTGGCCGACCACCATGATGTGCTGGACCTTGAGCCGCTCGACCGCGAACTGGATCGCCGACAGCGCGTTGAGGTCGGAATGCACCACGATGTTGGCGACGTTGCGGTGCACGAAGACCTCGCCCGGCTCGAGGCCGGTGATCTGGTTGGCGGGCACCCGGCTGTCGGAGCAGCCGATCCACATGTACTTGGGGGTTTGCTGCTTCACCAGGCTGGTGAAGAAGCCGGGCCGGTCGCGCTCCATGCGCGCCGACCAGGAGCGGTTGTGAGCGAACAGGTCCTCGAGGGAATCGGGCGATTTTTCCATGGTCTATTTCCGTGATGAAGGGGTTTGTGGGGCTCCGTCAGGGCTCAGCGTACTTTCGGCTTCGAGGCGCGCGCCAGCGCGGTCCGGGCCTGCTTTTCCTGGGCGCGAACCTCCTCCAGGTTCGACTGCAGCTCGGCCAGCTGCGCCTCGAGCTGCTCGCGGTGGGCGCCGAGCACGCCAAGGAAGCGCTCCAGCTGCACGGCGGTGTCGCGCGGACTGTCGTACATGTCGAGTATCTCGCGCGCCTCGGTCAGCTTCAGGCCGAGCCGCTTGGCGCGCAGCGTCAGCGTCAGGCGGGCGCGGTCGCGCGAGGTGTAGATGCGCTGCAGCCCGGCGCGGCGCGGCGCCAGCAGGCCCATGTCTTCATAGAAGCGGATGGCTCGCGTGGTGAGATCGAACTCCTTGGCGAGCTCGCCGATGGTGAAGGTCTGCGAAGGCATGGTTGGGGGCTGGAAGCTTTGCGACAGCAGGTTCGGGCGGCACTGCCTACAATGTGGGCTCAAAGCCATGACGTTTACGTTAACGTCAATCGTACATGAACCTTCTCGAACGCGAACTCCATTACCCCCTCGGCGACACCTTGCCGGCACCCGGCCAGACGGTCGAAGTGGCGCCCGGCATCCGCTGGATCCGCATGGCGCTGCCCTTCGCGCTCGATCACATCAACCTCTGGCTGCTGCGCGACCGCATCGACGGCGTCGAGGGCTGGAGCGTGGTCGACTGCTGCATCTCGCATGACGCGGCCCGCGCGCAGTGGGAACAGATCTTCGAGACCCAGCTCGAGGGCCTGCCGATCCTGCGCGTCATCGTGACCCACATGCACCCGGACCACATCGGCCTGGCGCACTGGCTGTGCGAGCGCTGGAAGGCGCCGCTGTGGATCAGCTCGACCGACTACCACGTGGCACGCGTGCTCACCACCGCCGGCGACACGCTGGCCGGCGGCGACGCGGCGGCCGACTTCTTCGCCTCGCACGGCCTGACCGACCCCGAGGCGGTCGCCAAGATCCGCGCCCGCACCAGCTACTACGCCAACATGGTGCCCTCGGTGCCGGCGAGCTTCGTGCGCATGCTCGACGGCGACGACGTCCTGATCGGCGGCCGCGCCTGGCGCTGCATCAGCGGCTACGGCCATGCGCCCGAGCACATCGCGCTCTACTGCGAAGAGCTCAACGTGCTGCTGGGCGGCGACATGATGCTGCCGCGGATCTCCACCAACGTGAGCGTGCATGCGGGCGAGCCCGAGGCGAATGCGCTGCGGCTCTTCCTCGACAGCATCGAGCGCTTCAAGTCGCTGCCGGTCGACACGCTGGGGCTGCCCTCGCACGGCAAGCCCTTCACGGGCATCCACCGCCGGGTCGAGCAGCTCCAGGAGCACCACCGCGACCGCCTGGCCGAACTGCTCGAAGCCTGCACGGCGCGGCCGCACAGCGCGTCCGAGGGCCTGCCGATCCTGTTCAAGCGCGCGCTCGACCTGCACCAGATGACCTTCGCGATGGGCGAGACCGTGGCCCACCTGCACCTGCTGTGGTTCTCGGGCCAGTTGCAGCGGCGGCTGGGCACCGACGGCATCTACCGCTTCGGCGTCTTCTGATGGACGAACTGGGCCGCTTGCGCGCGGGCGAGCTGGCCGGGGCGCGGCGGCTCGACCTCGGCTGCGGCCTCACCGAGTTCCCCCCAGAGATCTTCGATCTGGCGGATTCGCTCGAGGTGCTGAACCTCTCGGGCAATGCGCTGAGCGCGCTGCCGCACGACCTGCACCGGCTGCACCGCCTGCGGGTCCTCTTCTGCTCCGACAACCGGTTCACCGAACTGCCCGAGGCCGTCGGCCGGTGCGACGGGCTCGAGATGGTCGGCTTCAAGGCCAACCGCATCGCCCGCGTGCCGGCCACCGCGCTGCCGCCGGCACTGCGCTGGCTGATCCTGACCGACAACCAGGTCGGCATGCTGCCGGCCGAGATCGGCGAACGCCCGCGGCTGCAGAAGCTCATGCTCGCGGGCAACCAGCTGCAGGCCCTGCCGGATTCGATGGCGGCCTGCCATGCGCTCGAACTGCTGCGCATCTCGGCCAACCGCTTCGAGGCGCTGCCGGGCTGGCTCGGGTCGCTGCCGCGGCTGTCCTGGCTGGCCTTCGCGGGCAATCCCTTCGACGACGGGCCGGAAGCGATGGCGATGGATGCGCAGCCGACGCCGGCCATCGACTGGCAGCAGCTCTCGCCCGGGCGCAAGCTGGGCGAAGGCGCCTCGGGCGTGATCCACCAGGCCGATTGGCGCCAGCCGGACGGCAGCCTCCGGCCGGTGGCGGTGAAGCTCTTCAAGGGCGCCGTGACCAGCGATGGCTGGCCGCACAGCGAGATGGCCGCCTGCATCGCGGCCGGCGAGTACCCCGGGCTGATCCCGGTGCTGGGCCGGGTCCGGAACCATCCGGATGCGACCCCGGGCCTGGTGCTCGAACTGGTCGACGCCAGCTTCGGCAACCTGGCCGGCCCGCCGAGCCTGCAGTCGTGCACCCGCGACGTCTACGCCGACGATGCCCGCTGGACGCCGCAGACCGCGTTGCGCATGGCCCGCGGACTGGCTTCAGCGGTCGCCCGGCTGCACGCGCGCGGGATCCTGCATGGCGACCTCTACGGCCACAACATCCTCTGGAACCGCCGGGGCGACGCCCTGCTCGGCGACTTCGGCGCGGCCTCGTTCCTGCCCCGTGACGACGACGCCCAGTCACGCGCGCTGCAGCGCCTCGAGGCGCGCGCCTTCGGCTGCCTGCTCGAAGAACTGCTGCAGCGCTGCGCGCCGGCGGATCCCGCAGCGCAGGCCTCGCTCGACGAAATGCGTTCGCGCTGCCTCGACGACAACGCTGCCGCGCGCCCGCTGTTCGACGAGATCGCCGCGGCCCTCGGCCCCTGAGATGAATCGCCCCCACGCTCATCACTTCGTGTATCGCTGCCCCCCGAGGGGGTGCTCAGAGCCCTTCGGGCGGCCGGGCGGCCCCTGACATGAGCCGCCTGCCGCTGCCCGTGCGCGACGGCGTCGGCCCGAGCTGCGTCGCGCTGCCCGAGGGCGGCGACTGGCCGACGATCGCGGCCTTCCTGCTGCAGCGCTTCGCGGCGATCCCGCGCGCCACCTGGGAAGCCCGCATCGAGGCCGGCGACGTGGTCGACGAGCATGGCCTTCGTGTCACCCCCGGACGGCCGTACCAGCCCCGGCTTCGGGTCTACTACTACCGCTCGCTCGACACGGAGCCCGTGATCCCGTTCGACGAACAGGTGCTGCACCAGGACGCACACCTGCTGGTGGTCGACAAGCCCCACTTCCTGCCGGTCACGCCGGTCGGCAAGTACGTGCAGCAGAGCCTGCTGGTGAGGCTCAAGCGCAAGCTCGGCCTCGACCATCTCGCGCCGCTGCACCGCATCGACCGCGAGACCGCGGGCATCGTGCTGTTCTCGGTACAGCCGGAGGGGCGCGGCCCCTACAGCGCGCTGTTCGCCGAGCGCGCCATCCACAAGCGCTATGAGGCCATCGTGCCCTGGCGGCCCGGCCGCGTGCTGCCGGCCATCCGCCAAAGCCGGCTCGCACCCGACCGGCATTTCATGCGCATGGCCGAGGTCGATGGCGAGCCCAACGCCGAGACCCACTTCGAACTGCTGGAGGCGCGCGAGGGCTGGGCCCGGCTGGGCCTGTCGCCGTTCACCGGCCGCCGACACCAGCTGCGGGTGCACTGCGCGGCGCTCGGCATGCCGATCCGCAACGACGCGATCTATCCGGTGCTGCTGCCCGAAGGCAGCGACGACTTCGACCATCCGCTGCAGTTGCTGGCGCGCGAGATCTCCTTCGTCGACCCGATGACCGGCGCCGAGCGGTGCTTCACGAGCCTGCGCTCGCTGGACCTGCCGGCCTGAACTGGCACCAAGGTGACGCCCGCCGACGCCGGGCCGCACTAAGCTCCCGGAAGCCGCATCGTCCGGCACCCGCACCGAACACCCAGGAGACACACCGCATGGACACCACCCAACTCTTCTCGCTCAAGGGCCGCACCGCGCTCATCACCGGCGGCTCGCGCGGCATCGGCCGGATGATCGCCGAGGGCTTCCTGGCCCAGGGCGCCCGCGTCTACATCTCGGCGCGCAAGGCCGCGGCCTGCGACCAGACCGCCAAGGAGCTGTCGGTCTTCGGCCACTGCGTCTCGCTGCCGGCCGACGTCTCGACGCTGCAGGGCGCGCAGGCGCTGGTCGATGCCTATGCGAAGCACGAAGGCTCGCTCGACATCCTGGTCAACAACGCCGGCGCGGCCTGGGGCGCGCCCTACGCCGAGTTCCCCGAAAGCGGCTGGGACAAGGTGGTCGACCTGAACCTCAAGACGCCCTTCTTCCTGACCCAGGCCCTGACGCCGATGCTCAAGAAGGCGGCCACCGACCACCTGGCCAAGGTCATCAACATCGCCTCGATCGACGGCATCTCGGTCAACCCGCAGGAAACCTATTCGTACGCCGCCAGCAAGGCCGGCCTGATCCAGCTCACGCGCCGCATGGCGCTGCGCCTGGCGCAGGAGCGCATCGTGGTCAGCGCGATCGCGCCGGGCGCCTTCGCATCGGACATGAACAAGGATGCGCGCGACCATGGGGAAGAGGTCAAGGCGCGCATCCCGGCAGGTCGGATCGGCGAGCCGGAGGACATGGCGGCAGCGGCGATCTACCTGGCTTCGCGGGCCGGCGACTACGTGATGGGTTCGACCCTGGTGGTGGACGGCGGCGTCACCCACGCGAGGTAGATCACGCCTGGGCGGCCGGTGCCAGCCTGACTCCAGCTACCAGCGCGGCACCGGCTCGTCCTTGAGCTGCCGGCGCAGCTGCTCGTAGTCTGGCATCACGCTCTCGACCGTCTCCCAGAAGCGCGGGCTGTGGTCCATCACGCGCAGGTGGCTCAGTTCGTGGGCGACCACGTAGTCGATCACCGACATCCGGAAATGCACCAGCCGCCAGTGCAGCCGGATCGCACCGTCGGCGCTGGCGCTGCCCCAGCGCGTCGAGGCATTCGACAGCGACAACTTCTTCCAGGCCACGCCCAGGCGCGGCGCGAAATGGTCCAGGCGCTCGATGAAGATGCGTCGCGCCTGGCGCATCAGCCAGGCCTGCGCGGCATCGCGGATCTGCGCCGCGCTGGCGGTCTTCGCCAGCGCCAGCCGCAGCACCGGCGCATCGCTGCCGGCGGCGCCGGCGTCCAGCACCCCGCCGACGCCATCGAAGGCATGATGCGGATCGAGCTGCACGGTCACCTGCTGACCCAGGAAAGGAAAGGCCACGCCGTCCTTCCATTCGATGCGCGCCGATTCCAGCCGCGCATGGCGCTGCCGGGTCTCGTTCAGCTTGCGCAGGATCCAGTCGCCCTTCTCCTTGACCGCGGCATCGACGTCGCGCAGCGCCACCCAGCGCGGCGCCCGCACCGAAAGCCCCTCGACCCCGACCACGAAGCCGATGGTGCGGCGCTTGCCGCGCGTGAACTCGTAGGCCACGCGGGCATTGCCCAGCGTGACTTCGCGCGAGGCCCGCGGATGGGTGAAGCTCGCGGGACTCAGCGCGTCGGCCAGCGGGATCGCCGGCGTGTGCGGTCCGGCGGGCGGCCGCGGATCGGGGGCGGCCGCAGGAGCGTCGAACAGGTCGAGCGTGAACTGCAGCAGGCCGCGCATGATCGAGCTTCAGGCAGCGGTCGATGCCGCCGGGGTCGCGTCCGGCGCGTAGGCCTCGGGATCGAGCCGGCGCATCTCGGACTCGATCCAGGCCTCGACTTCGCGCATCAGTTCGTCGGGCTTGCGGCCCACGCTCGAGATCGCCGGGCCGATCGAGACGTCGACCACGCCCGGACGCTTGATGAAGGCCTTGCGCGGCCAGACCTTGGCCGAGGTCACGGCGATCGGCACCACCGGCACGCCGGTCTCGCAGGCGAGCCGCGTGCCGCCGCTCTTGTAGTTGCCCTTCTGGCCGCGGGGAATGCGCGTGCCTTCGGGGAACATGATGATCCAGATGCCCTGCTCGAGCAGCTTGCGGCCCTGCACCACAACCTTGTTGAAAGCCTGCGTACGCTGGCTGCGGTCGATGTGAATCATGTCGAGCCGCGCCATCGCCCAGCCGAAGAACGGCACGTAGATCAGCTCCCTCTTGAACACGAAGGCCAGCGGATGCGGCATCAGGGTGGGCATCAGGAAGGTCTCGAAGGTCGACTGGTGCTTGACCAGCAGCACGCAGCCGGCGAGTTTGTCGGTCGGCAGGTTCTCCATGCCGCTGACGCGGGTGCGGATGCCCAGCAGCACCCGCGCGCCGCCGATCGCCCAGCTGAGCCAGGTCACGGCCATCCAGTACAGCGGGATGCCGCGCTTCCAGAGCGAGCTGACGCACATGATGATTCCCCACGGAACCACGGTGACAAGCATCCACAGCGCGTGGATCACGGATCGGACAAAGGCCATCAGACAGCTACTTTCAGGGTCGCGCGCTCTTCGCGTTCCAGCAGGAAATCGACGAAGGCCGCCAGGTCCTCGTGGACTTGGGTGTTGGACGGGTAATCGGGGGGCAGCGGCACGCCGCGGCAGGCCTGGCCCATGCCGGTCAGCAGCAGGTGCGGCTCGCAGCCCGCGGCGGCGCCGGCCTGCAGATCGCGCAGGCTGTCGCCTGCGGTCGGCACGTGGGCCAGGTCGACACCGTAGCGCTCGCCGATCTGCAGGAACAGGCCGGGCTTGGGCTTGCGGCAGTCGCAGCCCTCGTCGGGACTGTGCGGGCAATAGAACACCGCATCGACCCGGCCGCCGACGGCCGCCAGCATCTTGTGCATCTTGGCGTGCATCGCGTTGAGCGAGGCGACGTCGAACAGCCCGCGGCCCAGGCCCGACTGGTTCGAGGCGATCACCACGTGCCAGCCCGCATGGTTGAGCCGCGCCACGGCCTCGAGCGCCCCGGGCAGCGGCGTCCACTCGACGTCGCTCTTGACGAAGTCTTCGCGGTGCACGTTGAGCGTGCCGTTGCGGTCGAGGATGACGAGTTTCATGGTGTCCCGATCAGGTCGCCAGCCGCTCGAGCTGCGCCACCCGGTTCATCGCCGCATGCAGCAGCATCAGCAACCCGAGCCGGTTGAGCCGCAGGTCGGCCTGTTCGGCATTCACCATCACGCCGTCGAAGAAGGCATCGACCGGATCGCGCAGCGCGGCCAGCGTCTGCAGCGAAGCGGTGTAGTCGCCCTTGTCGAACTGCGCGTCGGCCACCGGCACGATCTGCCGCATCGCGGCATGCAGCGCCTTCTCGGCCGGCTCGTGCAGCAGCAGTTCGCTGACGTGGGCATCGGCCTCGGGCGACTTCTTGAGGATGTTGCCGATGCGCTTGTTGGCCGCGGCCAGCGCCGGCGCCTCGGGCAGGGCGGCGAAGGCACGCACCGCCGCCAGCAGCTGCGGCACCTCGCCCAGGCGCTGCGGGCGCGGCGCCAGCACGGCGTCGACTTCCTGCGCGCTGGCGCCCTGCTCGCGCAGGCTGCCGGCGAGACGGTCGTAGACGAAGGCCTCGAGCGCGTCGGTCGGGTCGCTGAGCGCGATCTCGCCGGCCTTGTGGCCTGCGAAAACCGCAAAAGCGCTGCCCAGCACGGCGCGCAGTTCGAGCGGCAGCCGGCGCTCGATCAGCATGCGGATCACGCCCAGCGCATGGCGGCGCAGCGCGAAGGGATCCCGGTCGCCGGTCGGCAGGTTGCCGATGCCGAACATGCCCACCAGGGTCTCGAGCTTGTCGGCCAGGGCAACCACGATGCCCACGGGGTTGCGCGGCAGGTCGTCGCCCGCGAAGCGCGGCTTGTAGTGGTCTTCGATCGCGTCGGCCACCGCGGGCTCGAGGCCGTCGTGCAGCGCGTAGTAGCGGCCCATCGTGCCTTGCAGCTCGGGGAATTCGCCGACCATGTCGGTCACCAGGTCGGCCTTGGCCAGCTGCGCGGCCTGCGTGGCCTGGCGCGCCAGCGTGGTGTCGCCGAGCTGCTCGGCCAGCGCGCGCGCGATGCGCATCACGCGCTCGACGCGCTCGCCCTGGGTGCCGAGCTTGTTGTGATAGACCACCTTGGCCAGCGATTCGACCCGCGAGGCCAGCGACTTCTTGCGATCCTGGTCGAAGAAGAACTTGGCATCGGCCAGCCGCGGGCGCACTACGCGCTCGTTGCCGCCGATCACCGCGCTGGCGTCGTCGGGGCGGATGTTGCTGACCACCAGGAACTTGTTGGTCAGCTTGCCCGCGGCGTCGAGCAGCGGGAAGTACTTCTGGTTGGCCTTCATCGTGAGGATCAGGCACTCCTGCGGCACGTCGAGGAACTCGCGCTCGAACTCGCACACCAGCACGTTCGGCCGCTCGACCAGCGCCGTGACCTCGTCCAGCAGCGCATCGTCGTGGATGGCCTGCGTGCCGCCACCGACGGTCACGGCCGCCTCGGCGAGTTGCCGGGCGATCTCGAGCCGGCGCGCCTCGAAGCCCGCGATGACCGCACCCTGCTCGCTCAGCTGTTCGGCATAGCTGTTGGCGTCACGCAGCTCGATCGGGTCGACCGCGGCCTCGAAGCGATGGCCGTGCGTCTGCCGGCCGGCCGTCAGTCCGAGCGCGCCGACCGGCACGACCGCATCGCCGTGCAGCGCCACCAGCCCGTGCGCCGGCCGCACGAAGCTCACGCTGCTCCAGCCCGGCAGCTCGCAGTTGGCCTCGAGCTGGTAGCTCATGACCTTCGGGATCGGCAGCTTGGCGATCGCCTCGGCCAGCGCCTTCTGCAGCCCTTCGGCCAGGGTAGCGCCCTTGGCGGTGCTCTGGAAGAACAGCGCCTCGGCCTTGCCGTCCATCGCGCGCTGCAGCCCGGGCACCGCGCTCGCATCGGCGCCCAGCGCCGCCAGCCGCTTGAGCAGCGCGGGCGTGGCCTGGCCCGCGGCGTCGAGGCCCACGCTCACCGGCATGAGCTTCTGCGACACCGCCTTGTCGGCCGCCTGCGCCAGCACGTCGGTCAGGTGGGCCGCCAGCCGGCGCGGCGACGCATAGGCGGTGAGCACCGAGCCGGCATCGGCCAGCCCCTGCGCGACCAGCTGGTCGCGCAGCACCGTGGCGAAGGCCTCGCCGAGCTTCTTGAGCGCCTTCGGCGGCAGTTCCTCGACGAAAAGTTCGACCAGCAGGTTGTTGTTCGTGGTCATCGCTCAGGCCGCCTTCTTCGTCATCTGTGCAACCCACTCGCGCGGCGCCATCGGGAAACCGAGCCGCTCGCGGCTCTCGTAGTAGCTCTGCGCGACGCTGCGCGCGAGGTTGCGGATGCGGCCGATGTAGGCGGCGCGCTCGGTCACGCTGATCGCGCCGCGCGCGTCCAGCAGGTTGAAGCTGTGGGCCGCCTTGAGCACCTGCTCGTAGGCCGGCAGCGCCAGTTGGGCTTCCATGAGGTGCTTCGCCTGCTTCTCATGGGCGGCGAAGGCGGTGAACAGGAACTCGGCGTCGCTGTGCTCGAAGTTGTAGGTCGACTGCTCGACCTCGTTCTGCTTGAAGACGTCGCCGTAGCTGAGGCCTTCGGTCCACTTGAGGTTGTAGACGTTGTCCACGCCCTGCAGGTACATCGCCAGGCGCTCCAGGCCATAGGTGATCTCGCCGGTGATCGGCTTGCAGTCGATGCCGCCGACCTGCTGGAAGTAGGTGAACTGCGTCACCTCCATGCCGTTGAGCCAGACCTCCCAGCCCAGGCCCCAGGCGCCGAGCGTCGGGTTCTCCCAGTCGTCCTCGACGAAGCGGATGTCGTTCTTCTTCAAGTCGAAGCCGAGCGCCTCGAGCGAGCCCAGGTAGAGCTCCAGGATGTTGCTCGGCGCCGGCTTCAGCACCACCTGGTACTGGTAGTAGTGCTGCAGCCGGTTCGGGTTCTCGCCGTAGCGTCCGTCCTTGGGGCGGCGGCTCGGCTGCACATAGGCAGCCTTCCAGGGCTCGGGGCCGAGCGCGCGCAGGAAGGTCGCGGTGTGCGAGGTGCCGGCGCCGACCTCCATGTCGTAGGGCTGCAGCAGGGCGCAGCCCTGGGCGTCCCAGTAGGCTTGGAGCTTGAGGATGATCTGTTGGAAAGTCAGCATGTTTGGCCTGGTGGCCGCAGGAGGGCAAAGCGCCCGCCGAGGCGGCGAACCGGCCATTTTAAGAGCCACAACCCGACCGCAGGATTCGCCCCGCGCCAGCCGGGGCGTGTTCGTGAAATACCGCGGAACCGGCTCCGCCGGGCCGCTGGTATTGCCCCCCGGTCAGGGGGGTGGGCGCCCGGACACGAAGTGCCGGGCAACCTGGGGGGCGAGTCAATACTCCCAGAAAATGCGCTGCAGTTCCTTGGTGTCCTTCGTCTTGGTCAAGGCCACCATCGCCAGGATCCGCGCCTTCTGCGGCCGCAGGTCGTGCGCCACCACCCAGTCGTACTTGTCGTCGGGCTGCTCGGCGTTGCGGATCACGAAGCCGTCGGGCACGCGCGAGCTGCGGATCACCGGAATGCCGTCGGCGCGCACCTTCTGCAGGTGCGGCACGATCCGGTCGGCCACCGAGCCGTTGCCGGTGCCCGCATGCACCAGCGCCTTGATGCCGCTCGCGCCCAGCGCGTTGATGGCGACCGGCGTCACGCCTTCGTAGCCCAGCGCGATCTCGACCGGCGGCAGGGCGTCGATGCTGTCGATGTTGAACTCCGACTGCATCGTGTGGCGCTTCACCGGCGCCCGGAACCAGTAGTTGCGGCCTTCCACGATCATGCCGAGCGGGCCCCACTGGCTCTTGAAGGCCTCGGTCTTGATGTTGACCGTCTTGCTGACATCGCGGCCGCTCTGGATCTCGTCGTTCATGGTCACCAGAACGCCGCGGCCCCCCGCGTCCTTGCTGGCCGCCACATTGACCGCATTGAACAGGTTCAGCGCGCCGTCGGCCGACAGCGCGGTGCCCGGGCGCATCGAGCCGACCACGATGATCGGCTTCGGCGTATGGACGGTCAGCGTGAGGAAATAGGCGGTCTCCTCGAGCGTGTCGGTGCCGTGGGTGATCACGATACCGTCGACGTCGGCCTGCTTGGACAAGGCCGAGACGCGCTTCGCGAGGGTCACCAGGTTGTCGTTGGTGAGGCTCTCGGAGGCGATCTGGAACACCTGTTCGCCCCGCACGCTGGCCACCTTGGACAGTTCGGGCAGCCCCGCGATCAGCTTGTCGACCGGCACCTTGGCCGCCGAATAGGTGGCGCTGTTGACCGCCGACGCACCGGCGCCGGCGATGGTGCCGCCGGTGGCGAGGATCACGACGTTCGGCAGCGACTGGGCATGCGCGACGGTGGCGGCCGCCAGCAAAGCGGCGGCGCCTGCCATGGCGCGGAATCGGGAAGCGATAAACATCAGGGACTCCTTGGGGTGTGGTGCGCAGGGGCGAAAAGATACCGGAACGCGGGCGCTTCGGCACGGCCCCCCGATGCCATGCACGCATGCGGTCATGCCGGCCGGACGGGCACGGTGGCGCTGCAAGATCCGGGCAAGCGCTACCATCGCGAAGCGGCCCGCCGCCGAAACAGATGACTTCCGAGATTCTTTCCTCCGAGCCCCCGGCCGCGCAGCAGATGCCGGCTCCCACCGGTCCGCTGTCGCGGGCGCGGCCCGGGCGCGAGCGCATCCTGGCCGCGATCCGCAGCGCGGCGATCGCCGAATTCAGCCTGCACGGCCTCAAGGGCGCCTCGACGCAGGCGATCGCGGCCCGCGCCGGCCTGACCAAGCCGCAGCTGCACTACTACATCGCCGGCAAGGAAGAGCTCTACGAAGAACTGCTGATGCAGGTGCTGCACGACTGGAAGGTGGTGTTTTCCTTCGACGACCACGCCGGCGCCCCCGGCGCGGTGCTCGGCGACTACATCCGCAAGAAGCTGGACCACGCCTTCGACAATCCCGAGATCTCGCGCATCTTCACGCGCGAGGTGCTCGACGGCGGCCGCAACCTCGAGCGCTACTGGCCCAACGCCCGGCTCTGGACGCAAAAGAAGGTCGACATCATCAACGGCTGGATCGCGCGGGGCCTGATGCGGCCGCTCGATGCCCGGCTGCTGCTGATGCACATCTGGGCCATGACCCAGAGCTACGCCGACTACGCGCTGCAGACGCGCGTGATGCTCGGCCTGCCGCCCGATGCGCCGATCGAGCGCGAGCCGATCGCGCGCGAACTCGTCGCCTTCGTCTTAAGCGGCTGCGGGATCAAATAGCCCCCACGCTCCCCCACTTCGTGTGGGTCGCTGCCCCCCGAGGGGGCCGCAGGCCGCCTTGGGGCGGCCCGGCGCCGGCCTGATCGCCCCTTCCACGACTGCATTGCGCGAGCGCGCACCTCCCGCTTTTGGTGCGGCGGCCTTGGCACGTCGCTTGCATAACCTGACCACTTGCTCTGATTAAGCGGTCAAACACACCATGCGCGTGCTCGTCGTCTACTGCCATCCGGTCGAAACCAGCTTCCATGCGGCGCTGCACCAGGAGGTGCTGCGCCAGTTGCGGGAGGCCGGCCACGAGGTCGACGACTGCGATCTCTATGCCGAGGGCTTCGACCCGGTGCTCTCGCGCGAGGAGCGCCTGGGCTACCACGAGGTGCCGAGCAACCAGCTGCCGCTGAAGCGTCATGTCGAGCGGCTGCAATGGGCCGAAGGCATCGTGTTCTGCTTCCCGACCTGGTGCTTCGGCCTGCCGGCGATGCTCAAGGGCTACTTCGACCGGCTCTTCATGCCCGGCGTCGCCTTCGATCTCAGCGACCCGAAGAACGTCAAGCCGATGCTCACCCACATCAAGCGCATCTCGGCCGTCGTCACCTACGGCCGCCCGCGCTGGGTCGCCTGGTACATGGGCGACCCGCCGCGCAAGATCGTCACGCGCTACATGCTGCGCCTCACGGGCAAGCAGGCGCGCGTCGACTACCACGCCCACTACCACATGAACGTGGCGACCGAGCCGCAGTTGAAGCGCTTCATGCAGCGCGTCGGCCAGGCCATGGCGCGCTTCGCCTGAACCCTTCCCGCTACAGGACTCCCATGCTCCACGGCTACATCCCGCCCCACCGCTTCCTGCCCTACCTGAGCTGGACCGAGATCGACGCACTGCCGGACCGCGAGAACACGGTCATCGTGCTGCCCTGCGGCGCGATCGAGCAGCACGGCCCGCACCTGCCCTGCTCGGTCGACAGCGTGATCGCCTCGGGCGTGATGGGCAAGGCGCTCGAACGCCTGCCGGCCGAGGTTCGGGCCTTCGCGCTGCCGACCATCACCTACGGCAAGTCGGAGGAGCACCTGCACTTCCCCGGCACGATGACGCTCACCGGCACCACGCTGCTCGCGACCGTGATCGAGATCGGCGAGTCGGTCTACCGCTCGGGCTTTCGCAAGCTGCTGTTCGCCAACGGCCACGGCGGCCAGCCGCAGGTGCTCGAGATGGCGGCGCGCGAGCTGCGCCTGCGGCATGGCGACTTCGTGGTCGTGCCGCACGGCGTGTCGCGGCTGCCGAACGCCTCGAGCAGGCAGATCAGCGACCAGGAGAAGCGCCTGTCGATGCACGCCGGCCATTCGGAGACCGCGCTGATGCTCGCGCTGGCGCCCGACACGGTGCACATGGAACGCGCCGCCGCCAATTTCCCGCCGCCCTTCCCGATCAAGCTGCTGTCGCCCGACGGCCGTCCGGCCTGCGCATGGACCGCACGCGACTTCGGCCCCAGCGGCGTCATCGGCGACCCGACCAGCGCCACCCGCGAGCAGGGCGAGGAGATCCTCGACACGCTCTCCGCCAGCTGGGTGCAGGCGCTGACCGAGCTGCACGCGCTGCGCTGGGTGGTGCGCGAGGAGCCCACCTGGGGCCGCGGCCACGAGCAGGGCTTCATCCAGTCGTCCGCCGGAGCCGGCGCCTGAGAGGCCCGCTCCTTGCATCCGTTCCCGTTTCGCTTCCAACCCCTCAGAGAGGTCCTCACCATGCGCCTTCCCCACGCCCTTCGTCTCGCCCCCCTGGCCGCGGCCCTCGCGCTGGCCGTCGCCGCGCCGGCCCAGGCCCAGGACAAGTTCACCTACATGACCAACTGGTACGCGCAGGCCGAGCACGGCGGCTTCTACCAGGCGGTCGCCCAGGGCATCTACAAGAAGCACGGCCTCGACGTCACGATCAAGATGGGCGGCCCGCAGGTCAACATCACGCAGATGATGGCCGCCGGCCAGGCCGACTGCATCATGGGCTCGAGCGACATCCAGATGATGCAGGTGCGCGAAGGCGGCGTGCCGGTGGTCAACGTGGCGGCCTTCTTCCAGAAGGACCCGCAGGTGCTGATCGCGCATGACGACGTCAAGAAGTTCGAGGACCTCAAGGGCAAGACGATCCTGATCGGCGCCCAGGCCAACCGCGGCTACTGGCCCTGGCTGAAGGCCAGGTTCGGGCTCACCGACGAGCAGACGCGCCCCTACACCTTCAACATCCAGCCCTTCGTCGCCGACAAGAACACCGCGCAGCAGGGCTACCTGACCTCGGAGCCCTACGCGATCCAGAAGGCCGGCGTGAAGAGCACCGTGCTGATGTTCAGCGATCACGGCTTCCCGGCCTACGCGACCACGGTCTCGTGCATGGACAAGACCGTCAAGGAGCGCAGCAAGCAGGTGGCGGCCTTCGTCAAGGCCTCGGCCGAGGGCTGGAAGAGCTACCTCAACGATCCGGCGCCCGCCAACGCGCTGATCAAGAAGGACAACCCCAACATGACCGACGACCAGCTCGCCTACAGCGTCGCCAAGCTGAAGGAGATGGGCATGGTCACCGGCGGCGACGCGGCCACCCAGGGCATCGGCGTCATCACCGACGCGCGCGCCAAGGCCAGCTACGACTTCCTGGTCTCGGCCAAGCTGCTCGACCCCACCAAGGTCGAGATCGCCAAGACCTACACGACCGACTTCGTGAAGGACGCCAAGGTCCTGCCCTGACACACCGGGCGCTTCGGCGCCCTCTCGAAAGGCTCCGCATGAACGACACCGAATCCGCCTCCTACACGCTGCCGCCGCAGCCGCGCTTCACCGTCCCGGCGGTCGAGGTCCTGTCCGCCGAGAAGACCTATCCGAACGGCACCCAGGCGCTGCTGCCGGTCGACCTGAGCATCGCCGAAGGCGAATTCGTCACCTTGCTCGGGCCTTCGGGCTGCGGCAAGAGCACCTTGCTCAAGATGGTCGCGGGCATGCTCGAGCCGACCGACGGCCGCCTGCTGGTCTGGCGCAAGCCGGTGGCGCAGATCGACGAGAGCGGCCGCCGCATGGCCTTCGTGTTCCAGTCGCCGACGCTGATGCCCTGGGCCAGCGTGCGCACCAACGTGCGGCTGCCGCTGGACCTCGCCGGCGTGCCGCGCAAGGAGGCCGAGGAGCGCGTCGCCGAGGCGCTCGAACTGGTCGGCCTCGACAAGTTCGCTTCGGCCCTGCCGCGCGCCCTGTCGGGCGGCATGCAGATGCGGGTGTCGATCGCGCGCGGCCTGGTGACGCAGCCCGACCTGCTGCTGATGGACGAGCCCTTCGGCGCGCTCGACGAGATCACGCGCCACAAGCTCGACGCCGAACTGCTCGACCTCTGGCGCAAGAAGAAGCTCACGGTCATCTTCGTGACCCACTCGATCCACGAGGCGGTGTTCCTGTCGAGCCGCGTCGTCATGATGGCCGCGCGCCCGGGCCGCGTGGTCGAGCAGTTCCGCATCGACGAGCCCTATCCGCGCAGCGCCGACTTCATGGTGTCGCCGCAGTTCAGCCGCTATGCGAAGACGCTGCAGGACAGCCTGCTGCGCGCCAGCAGCGCGCATGACGAGGTTCAAGCATGAGCGCCGCCCGGCCGCCCGAAGGCGCTCGCACCGCAGTGCGCAGCACGGAGGTTTCTCCATGAGCGCACTGGCACCGACAACCGCCGCGGGAACGACCACGATGACCCCCTCCGCAACGCCAGCCAGGCCACGCCCCGCGCCGCAGCCGACACCGAAGAAGCAGCCGGCCCGCACGCCGCTGCTGCAGCAGCCGCGCGTCCAGCGCGTGATCTACCCGCTGCTGGTCGGCGTGGTGCTGATCGCGCTCTGGCAGGGCCTGGTCACGGCGCTGGAGCTGCCGCCCTACCTGGTGCCCTCGCCGTACCTGATGATGCAGACGCTGGTCACCGACTGGGTGCCGCTCGGCATGGCCCTGCTGGTCACGCTCAAGATCACGGTGCTGTCCTTCGTGGCCGCCACCGTCGCCGGCGTGCTGATCTCCTTCCTGTTCGTGCAGAGCAAGCTGATCGAGACCGCGCTGTTCCCGTACGCGGTGCTGCTTCAGGTGACGCCGATCGTCGCGGTCGCGCCGCTGATCATCATCTGGGTCAAGAACCCGACCGCCGCGATGGTGGTCTGCGCGGCGCTGGTCGCGCTGTTCCCGATCATCAGCAACACCACGCTGGGCCTGCGCAGCATCGAGCCCGACCTGCAGAGCTACTTCAAGCTCAACCGCGCGACCCGCTGGCAGCAACTGGTGCGCCTGCGCATCCCGAGCGCCCTGCCCTACTTCTTCGGCGGCCTGCGCATCTCCAGCGGCCTGGCGCTGATCGGCGCCGTGGTGGCCGAGTTCGTCGCCGGCACCGGCGGCTCGGGCGCCGGGCTGGCCTACCAGATCCTGCAGGCCGGCTTCCAGCTCAACATCCCGCGCATGTTCGCGGCGCTGCTGCTGATCTCGCTGACCGGCGTCGCGCTGTTCGTGCTGATGGCCTGGCTCACCAAGCTCGCGCTCGGCTCCTGGCACGCGAGCGAACTCTCCCAAGACTGATTCCGATGAATGCACCCATGACCTCGATCGAGCGCCTGCACCTCGAACTGCCCGAACTCGACTGGATCACCGACCCGAGCCGCATCGCACGGCTGTCGCAGGACTTCGCCTGGTTCAGCCCGGTGCTCGACCGGCAGCTGAAGGACAAGCGCGCCGACGCCGTCGTGCGGCCGCGCACCGAGGACGAGATCCGCGCGCTGGTCGGCGCCTGCGCCCGGCTCGGCGTGCCGATCACGATCCGCGGCAGCGGCACCGGCAACTACGGCCAGACCACGCCGCTGGCCGGCGGCGTGGTGCTCGACATGACCGGCTACAACGCGCTGCAATGGGTGCGTCCCGGCGTCGCGCGGGCGCAGGCCGGCATCCGGCTCGGCGAACTCGAGAAACACACGCGCCCTTCCGGCCAGGAGCTGCGCTGCATTCCGTCGACCTACCGCAGCGCGACGCTCGGCGGCCTGTTCGGCGGCGGCTTCGGCGGCGTCGGCTCGATCAACTACGGCCCGCTCGGGGCCCCGGGCAACGTGCTCGGCCTGCGCGCGATGACCATCGAGCCCGAGCCGCAGATCGTCGAACTGCGCGGCGCCGAGGCGATGCGCATGCACCACCTGTGGGGCACCAACGGGCTGGTGCTCGAACTCGAGGTGGCGCTGGCGCCGGCCCATCCGTGGCTCGAAAGCCTGGTGGTCTTCGACGCCTTCGCCCCGGCGCTGGCCTTCGCCGACGCACTGGCGCATGCGCCCGGCATCGTGAAGCGCGAAGTGGCCTTCTTCGCCAGTCCGGTGCCGGACCACCTGGCGCAGCTCGCCGAGCATCTGCCTCAGGGCTGCCACGCGGTGCTCTCGCTGGTGGCGGAATCCTCCGAAGACCCGATGCGCGCGCTCGCCGAGGCGCACGGCGGCCGCATGACCTACCGCAAGACCGCCGAGGAAGTGAAGAAGAGCAACCGCACGCTGATGGAGTTCACCTGGAACCACACGACGCTGCATGCGCTCAAGGTCGACAAGTCGCTGACCTATCTGCAGAGCAGCTTCGTGCCGGGCCGGCATGTGGCCCAGATCACCGAGATGGAGCAACTCTTCGCCGGCGAGGTGCTGATGCACGTCGAGTTCCTGCGCAATCTCGACGGCCTCCTCACCTGCAGCGCCTTGCAGCTGGTGCGCTTCACCACCGAGGAGCGACTCGACGAGATCATCCGCATGCACCGCGAGCGTGGCGTGCGCATCAACAACCCGCATGTCTTCATCGTCGAGGACGGCAAGGCCGGCGGCGCGCTGCCGCCCGAGATCGTCGAGATGAAGACGCGCTTCGATCCGCGCGGACTGCTGAACCCGGGCAAGCTGCGCGACTGGCCGGTGAAGCCCTAGCCTGGACGCCGGCGCAGCGCCAGGGTCGCCGCAACGACGGCCAAGGCCAATCCCCACAGCGGCCAGAGCCCGAGGTGCGACACCCACACGGCGTAGGGCGTGCGTCCGCCCCGGCCTTCGACCTCGGCCTTCAGCACGCCGCGCGTGAGCCGCGGCAGTTCGTGCGTCACGCGGCCGCGATGGTCGATCACCACCGTGGCGCCGGTGTTGGTGGCGCGCACCATCGGGCGCTGGAACTCCAGCGCCCGCATGCGCGAGATCGCCAGATGCTGGTCGATCGCGATCGAGTCGCCGAACCACGCGATGTTGCTGACGTTGAGCAGCACCGTGGGCGCCGACTCCTCGCTGCGGAAGTTGGCGCCGATCTCGTCGCCGAACAGATCCTCGTAGCAGATGTTCGGCGCGATCCTCTGGCCGAGCCACAGGAACGGCGGCTGCGCCAGTCCGCCGCTGCGGAAATCGCCGAGCGGGATGTTCATCATGTCGGTGAACCAGCGGAACAGGCCCGGGATGAACTCGCCGAAAGGCACCAGGTGATGCTTCTCGTAGCGGTAGGGCGCCGGCTCGCCGGGCCGGAAACCGAGCACTGCATTGCTGTAGGAACGGCCGTCGCCCATCGGCAGGCCGACGATCGCCGCCTGCTTGCCGCTCGCGTAGCGCGCGGCGATCGCATCGAGATAGCCGGGAGGCAGTTGCGAGGGCAGCAGCGGCAAGGCGGTCTCGGGCGTGATCACCAGCGGCGCGTCGGCATCGCGCAGCTTCTCGCCGTACCACTGCAGCGCGGTCGCGATGCCGCCGCCCGGAATGAACTTCTCGTCCTGCGGGATGTTGCCTTGCAGCAGCTCGACCGCGATGCGCCCTCGCGACCGCGCCGCATCGTCGGCCGGCAGGCCGCGCGCCAGCGCGATCAATGCCGGCACGCAGAACAGGACCAGCGCCAGCCCGACCGGCAGCGCGAAGGCGCGCCCGCGCGCATGGCGGAAGGCCAGCGGCACCAGGGTCGCGATGGCGGCAGCCACGGCGCCGATGCCGTAGACGCCGATCCACGGCGCATAGACCGCAAGCGGCCCATCGACGTGCGCATAGCCGCCCGCACCCCACGGAAAGCCCGTGAACCAGCTGCCGCGCAGCAGTTCGGCCAGGGTCCACAGCGCGGCGAAGAAGGCCGCCGAGCGCAAGGGATTCGACGGCGCGAACGCCGCGTACAGCGCGCAGGCGGCCGCGTAGTAGAGCGACAGCGCCGCAGCCAGCGCGAACACCGCCAGCGCGGCCAGCGGGGCCGCCAGTCCGCCGTAGGTGTGCATCGAGATGAACAGCCACCAGAAGGTGCCGCAGAGCCAGGCCGTGGCGAAGACCCAGCCGAGCAGGCCCGCGGCGCGCCAGGGCCTGGGCGAAGCGTCGGCTGCGGCGCCGGCGGGGCGCAGCGCGTCGAGCAGCCACACCAGCGCGGCGAGCGACAGCAACTGCAGCCACCACTGCGGCCGTCCGTCCCAGGGGGCGGCGATCGACGCCGCCTGGGCCAGCCCCGCGAGCCCGAAGCCCAGCGCCCGCGCCAGCGTTTTCAATCGGAAGCGTCGTCGCCGCGCGCCGGCGAGACCTTGAACCAGCGCACCGCGCCGCCCTTGGTGTGCAGCACCACGAAGTCGAAGGCACCGAGCCCGAAGTGCTCGCCGCGCTTGGGCACGTGGCCCATCTTGTGCGCGATCAGGCCGCCGATGGTGTCGAACTCCTCGCTCAGCGCCTCGTCGTCGAAGGTGATGCCGAAGGCTTCGGCGACGCGCTCGATCGGCGTGTCGCCGGCCACGCGGTAGGTATGGTCGGCGAGGCCGAAGATGTCGCCCTCGTCCTCGGGGATGTCGAACTCGTCCTCGATTTCGCCGACGATCTGCTCGAGCACGTCCTCGATGGTGATCAGGCCGGCCACGCGGCCGAACTCGTCGATCACCACCGCCAGGTGGTTGCGGTTGCCGCGGAACTCGCGCAGCAGGTCGTTGAGGCCCTTGCTCTCGGGCACGAAGGTCGGCGGACGCAGCAGCGCGCGGATGTTGAGGCCCGGCGCGCGCTGCAGCTTGAGCAGGTCCTTCGCGAGCAGGATGCCGATGATGTTTTCCTTCTCGCCCTCGTAGACCGGGAAGCGCGAGTGGGCGGTGTCGATCACCAGGTGCAGCAGCGCGTCGTAGGGCGCGTCGATGTTGACCAGGTCCATCCGCGGCGCGGCCACCATCACCTCGCCCGCGGTCATGTCGGCCATGCGCAAGACGCCTTCGAGCATCACTCGCGATTCGGCGCCGATGACATCGTTGTCCTCGGCATCGGCGAGCGTTTCGATCAGTTCGTCGCGGGAATCGGGCCCGGGGTGGATGAATTCGGCGAGCTTCTGGAGAAAGCTGCGCTTGTCTTCGCGTTCGACGGGCGCGCGATCAGGGTGAGGGTCGGCCACTGCGGGAGGCGGAGTTTGGGAAACGCAAGGATAACCCACCCCCACTGGCACAGCCGAATGCCAGGGATACCGCGGAACCGGCTTTGCCGGGCCGCTGGTATCGCCCGGCGCCGCAGGCGCTTCGGGGGAGTTCTGTTTCAAGCCGCGGATTTGTCGCGCGCGGCGCGTACGCCGCTGCGGATTTCCTGCAGCTCGCCCAGGAAGGACCAGAACTGCTTGGCGCGCGTCTTGAGCTGGTAGTCGACCTGCGCGAAGTGCTGCAGCGCGATCTCGCTCATGCGGCTGTCGAAGGTGGCGGCGGGCAATTCGAGATGGGCCTCGGACTCGGAGCCGCTGCGCACCACGGTCGCGCCGGCATTGCGCGCGATCTTCAGCATCGCGGCGTTTTCGCTCAAGGCATGGATGAACAGCATGCCCACGCCTTCGTTGCGGGCGACCACCACCGCGCGCTCGAAGAGGCGCGCGCCGTAACCGCGTCCGCGCGCATGTACCGCGACCGAGACGCCGAATTCCGCGCAGTCCTGCTGCTGGTCGGCCGGCGCGAAGGCCAGGTGGGCCATCGCGATCAATTCGAGGCGGCGGTTGTAGATGCCGAACAGCTCGTCGCGCTCGAAATCGAGGCCGTCGACGTAGCGCTGGACTTGTTCATCGGAGGCGGCGTAGCCGAAACGCAGATAGCGGTCGTGCTGCGGCAGCGCCAGCAGGTGCTGGGCGATGCGCTCGCGCTCGCGCGGGCCGATCGAACGGATCGGCACCATGACGGGGTGCGGCGCGGCGGCGCGCGGCTGCGCCTCAACCATCGGCGCCTTCAGGAACGAGCCGACGCCGAGAGAGGCTAGAAAGAGGGCCTTGGCGGTAAGCATGCATGGAATATAAGGGTTTTCCCTAAACCTTCAAGCGCACGGGGTCTGCTCCCGGACGATTCAGTGACGAAATTCCGCTCCTGCCTTATCGGCAGCCGACGCACGTTGTTACAGGGGCACGGCCGTCGTCGCCTTGACCCGGTCGAGCACGAAGCTGGTCTTGCAATCCTGGACGCTCGGGTGCTTCAGCAGCGTGTTCATGATGAAACGGCTGTAGTGCGCCATGTCGGCCACCACCACGCGCAGCAGGTAGTCCATCTCGCCCGTCAGCGCCACGCATTCGACCACCTCGGGCCAAGTCTGCACGCTGGCCCGGAACAAGTCCATCGGATTTCGCTTGTGGCTCTCGGTCAGTTTCTCGAGCCGCACGTTGAGATAGGCGGTGAGCCCCAGGCCCACCGCCTCAGGCTTGACGAGGGCCACATAGCGGTCGATGACCCGGCTTTCCTCCAGCCGCTTGACCCGCCGCAGCACCGCGCTCGGCGACAGGCTCACCTGCTCGGCGAGTTCGTCGTAGGTGGCCCGCCCATCCGACTGAAGCGTGCGCAGAATTTGCCGATCGATCTTGTCAAGTGCATCCATGAACGACATTTTGCAGTTTTCCTGCATCGCATGGCGACCTCATGCCCAAAAACGCCGAAATCATGAGTTCCTGCGCTTTTACAGTTCCATACGGACGCCGCCCGGACGCGGCCGCACACTGAATCCCACGGAGATCCAACCATGAGCACCACCGACACCGCCGCCTTCACGCCCTGGGAGAACCCGATGGGCACCGATGGCTTCGAATTCATCGAGTACGCCGCGCCCGATCCGGCCGCGATGGGCAAGGTCTTCGAGCAGATGGGCTTCCGCCCGATCGCGCGGCATCGCCACAAGAACGTGCTGCTTTACCGCCAGGGCACGATCAACTTCATCATCAATTCGGAGCCCGACTCCTTCGCCCAGCGCTTCGCCCGCCAGCATGGCCCGAGCATCTGCGCGATCGCCTTCCGCGTGCAGGATGCCAAGGCGGCCTACGAGCGCGCGATCGGCCTGGGTGCCTGGGGCTTCGCGCCGGGCGCGGGCCCGGGAGAACTCAACATCCCGGCCACCAAGGGCATCGGCGACAGCCTGATCTACTTCGTCGACCGCTGGCGCGGCAAGAACGGCGCGGCGCCCGGCGACATCGGCAACATCGGCTTCTACGACGTCGACTTCGAGGCGCTGCCGGGCCTGTCGGCGGCCGAGGCGCTGGCGCCCGAAGGCCATGGCCTCACCTACATCGACCACCTCACGCACAACGTGCACCGCGGCCGCCTCAAGGAATGGGCCGACTTCTACGAGCGCCTGTTCAACTTCCGCGAGATCCGCTACTTCGACATCGAGGGCCAGGTCACCGGCGTCAAGAGCAAGGCCATGACCAGTCCCTGCGGCAAGATCCGCATCCCGATCAACGAGGAAGGCAACGAGAAGGCCGGCCAGATCCAGGAGTACCTCGACAACTACCACGGCGAGGGCATCCAGCACATCGCGATGGGCTCGCGCGAGCTCTTCCACACGGTCGACGCATTGCGTGCCTCGGGCGTGAAGCTGCTCGACACCATCGACACCTACTACGAGCTGGTCGACAAGCGCATCCCGGGCCACGGCGAGAACGTGGCCGAGCTCAAGAAGCGCAAGATCCTGGTCGACGGCAAGAAGGGCGCGCTGCTGCTGCAGATCTTCAGCGAGAACCAGCTGGGGCCGATCTTCTTCGAGTTCATTCAGCGCAAGGGCGACGATGGTTTCGGCGAAGGCAACTTCAAGGCGCTGTTCGAGAGCATCGAGCTCGACCAGATCCGCCGCGGGGTGCTTGCCGCCGCACAATAGGCGCTCCGTTTCACTCTGGAGCCTCCATGCGCCCGACGCCCCCGCTTCGTTCCTTGCTCTGGATCGCCGTCGCGGCGATGACGCTCGGAGGCTGCGCGATGGCGCCGCCCCAGGGGGCCGCGACGTCCCGCCTGGATGCCGTCCAGAAGGCCGGCGTGCTGCGCATCTGCACGCCGGGCGACTACAAGCCCTTCAGCTTCCAGAAGCCCGACGCCAGCTACGAAGGGATCGACGTCGATCTCATGGCGGGCTTCACCGCCAGCCTCAGCGTCAAGCCCGAATGGGTCAAGACCACCTGGGCCAATCTGCTGCCCGACCTGCGGGCCGGGAAATGCGACATGGCGGTCGGCGGCATCTCGGTATCGACCGACCGCCAGAAGGTGGCCTTCTTCAGCACCGCCTACATGGTCAACGGCAAGACCCCGATCGCGCGCTGCGCCGACGTCGCCAAATACCAGACGGTGGCCCAGATCGACAAGCCCGAGGTGCGCGTGATCTTCAATCCGGGCGGCAGCAACGAGCGCTTCGCCCGCGCCAACTTCAAGCAGGCCAAGCTCACGCTGCATGGCGAGAACGTCACGATCTTTGACGAGCTCCTGGCCAACCGCGCCGATGTCTTCGTGACCGAATCGGCCGAGGCCATCACTCAGCAGAAGCTCAAGCCGGGCCTCTGCGCGATCAACCCCGACAAGCCGCTGCAGTACGGCGAGATGGCCTGGCTGCTGCCGCGCGACGACGTGGCCTTCAAGGCCTACGTCGACCAGTGGCTGCACCTGTCGCTGGCCAGCGGCGAATTCCAGCGCGTGATGGACCGCTGGCTCAAGTAGCCGGCCGCCTGCGCGCTCGGTCAGTCTTCGAGCAGTGCCAGCACCTCGCGCCTGATCGGGTCGTCGAAGGCCATCTCCACGTGGCCGCGCCCGTCGGCGAGCCGGTTGTCGGCCCCCGGCAAGGTCGCCACCGAGGTCGGGAAGACGATGTTGTCGCTGTTCGAGTACCAGCAGGTGAAGGGCACCTGCCGCACGCTGTCGCTTTCGCCGTCGATGCGCTGGAGCCACTCGCCGCCCATGCGCATCTGGCGGCCATTCGCCGTCCGGCCGAAGCGCGCCAGCCAGGTGCCGCGGTGCGGCGTTCCGAGGGTCACGATGCGATGCACGCGCGCGCCATCGGCATCGCGCAGCCAGGCCCGGGCCGCGAGCCCGCCCATGCTGTGGCAGATCAGCAGCGGCGGCTGACCGGTGGCTTCGGTCACCCGGACGATGGCGGCCTCGATGGTCTGCACGTAGCGATCGATCGAGCCGAACACGGGCTCGAGATCGACCGCCACGAAGGCACGGTCGGCGGCGCGCAGTTCGCGCAGCCACGGGTTCCAGAACGCGCGATTGCAGACGAAGCCGTGGATCAGCACCACGCCGCGGCGCGGCGCATTCGGCAGGTGGTCGGGCTGCGCGTGCCAGCGAAAAGGCTGATGCCAGCAGAACACGCGCGGCGCCACCGCGCTCTCGGCCAGCCAGGCCTTGAAGCACTGCCAGGCGCTGGCGCGCGGCAAGGGGTCGCTCGCGCCGACGCGAAAGCACAGCACGAATTCGAGCGCCAGGAAGGCGGCATGGGAGCAGGTCAGCACCAGCAGGCCGGCGATCGCGATCGCGGGCGAGCGACTGCCCCACCAGGCCGTCCACGCCACGGCGACGAGCAACCATCCGAAGACCAACCAGCGCTGAACACGTGCAACCATGTGTCGACTATCTCACGCGCCTCGCACCGGGCGGAGCGCACACTAGGACAAGCCCGCTGGCGGCGGCACGCAGGTCGCTCCGACAATCCGCGCCAAAGGAGATCGCATGCAGTCATCTGTGCTTCAGAGTTACCCGGCCGGCGTGCCGCACGAAGTCCACCCCGAACAGTACCGCTCGCTCGGCCAGCTGTTCGACGAATCGTTCGCGCGTTATGCCGAGCGCCCCTTCTCGGTCTGCATGGAACAGTGGATGTCCTATGGCGAGCTCGACACGCTGTCCAAGGCGATGGGTGCCTGGCTCCAGTCCCTGGGGCTCGAGCCCGGCGCGCGCGTCGCGGTCATGCTGCCCAACATTCCCCAGTTCGCGGTCACGATCTGCGGCGTGCTGCGCGCCGGCTACACCTGCGTCAACGTCAACCCGCTCTACACGGCGCGCGAACTCGAGCACCAGCTCAAGGACTCGGGCGCGACGGCCATCGTCATCCTCGAGAACTTCGCGACCACGCTGGAGCAGGTGATCGAGCACACGGCCATCAAGCATGTGTGCGTCACCTCGATGGGCGACCTGCTGGGCGGCATGTACGGGGCCTGGATCACGTTCGCTGTGCGCCATCTGGCCAAGATGGTGCCGCCCTACAAGATCGCGCTCACCGAAGGTCGAACCGTCACGCCGTTTGCCCAGGCGCTCGCGGCCGGCCGCGGCCGCAGCCTGGCGGCCGACCCGAGCACGCTCGACTCGATCGCCTTCCTGCAGTACACCGGCGGCACCACCGGGCTGTCGAAGGGCGCGGTGCTCACGCATCGCAACATCGTCGCCGCCACGCTGCAGGCCGAGGCCTGGTTCACGCCGGCGCTGGCGCGGGCGGGAGACCTGTCCAAGGTCAACAGCATCGCCGCGCTGCCGCTCTATCACATCTTCGCGCTGACGCTGTGCCTGCTGGCCATCCGACAGGGCTCGCACCTGACGCTGATCCCCAATCCGCGCGACATCGACAAGTTCATCGCGGTGCTCAAGAAGCGTCCGTTCCACATGTTCCCCGCAGTCAACACGCTGTTCAACGCGATGCTGGTCCATCCGGAGTTCAAGTCCCTGGACTTCTCGAAACTGTTCGTCTCGCAGGCCGGCGGCATGGCGGCCTCCGAGGGCACCGCGAAGCGCTGGTTCGAGGTCACGGGCTGCCCGATGATCGAAGGTTGGGGCATGAGCGAGACCTGCGCCATCGGCACCAACAACCCGGTCACCAACACCGCCTACAGCGGCAACATCGGCCTGCCCCTGCCGGGCATCGAGATCGCGATCAAGGACGACGAGGGACGCTCGCTGCCCGCCGGTGAAGCCGGCGAGCTCTGCATCAAGGGCCCCAACGTCATGATCGGCTACTACAACCAGCCGGCCGAGACCGCGGCCGCCTTCACCGCCGACGGCTTCATGCGCACCGGCGATGTCGCTGTGATGCAGGAAGACGGCTACAGCCGGATCGTCGATCGCAAGAAGGACATGATCATCGTCAGCGGCTTCAACGTCTATCCGAACGAGCTCGAGAACGTGATTTCTCTGTGCCCTGGCGTCGTGGAGTGCGCCGCTGTCGGCGTGGCCGACGAGAAGCAGGGCGAGGCGATCAAGGTCTTCGTCGTCCGCAAGGACCCGGCGCTCACCGAAGAGGCGGTGCTGCGCTATTGCCACGACCAGCTCACCGGCTACAAGCGGCCCAAGCAGATCGAGTTCAGGGATGCGCTGCCCAAGACCAACGTCGGCAAGATCCTGCGGCGCGAACTGCGAACGAGTGCCAACGCTTGACGCCTCCCGACGGACTCCCGGCGCAGCTGCAGGTCTTCGAGCGCGGTTGGCTTTCGGCCAACAACGTGCTGTTCAAGGGCAGCGACCAGACGGCGGTGATCGATACCGGCTACCTGACCCACGCCCCGCAAACCGTGGCGCTGATCGAAGGGGCACTGGACGGACGGCCGCTCGATCTGCTGCTCAACACGCATCTGCACAGCGACCATTGCGGCGGCAACGCCGCGCTGCAGCAGCGCTACCCGGCGCTGTGCTGCCTCATCCCGCCTGGCGAGGCCGAGGCGGTCAGGACCTGGGACGAAGAAGCCTTGAGTTATCGCGCCACCGGCCAGCTCTGCGACCGCTTCCGTGTCGACGGCCTGCTGCAGCCGGGCCACGAGGTCCGGCTCGGCGATCTGCGCTGGGAGATCCATGCCGCGAAGGGCCACGATCCGCATTCGATCATCCTGTTCGAGCCCGACTCCCGGACGCTGGTGTCTGCGGATGCGCTATGGGAAAACGGCTTCGGTGTCGTCTTTCCCGAACTGCTGGGCGAGCCTTCGTTCGACGAAGTTGCCGGAACGCTGGATCTGATCGACGCGCTTGCACCGCTTCATGTCATTCCGGGGCATGGAAGCGTCTTCCATGACGCCCCCGCCGCACTGCGCAAGGCCCGAAGCCGGCTCGAGGGCTTTCAGCGCGATCCAGCCAAGCATGCACGCCATGCGCTGAAGGTGCTGCTGAAGTTCAAGCTGCTCGAATTGCAGACCATTCGGCTGGCCGATTGGAGCGCATGGCTCGCGCGAACGCCCTATTTCGCGACCATCCAGGCCCGCTTCTTCGAAGGCGCATCTGTCGACGCATTGGCCGGGGAGATCCTGCAGGAACTGGTGGGCGTCGGAGCCGCGGCAATCGACGGCACGCATATCCACAATCGCTGAAATTCGCGATCGCTGAATCGGGTCCCCCAAAGCAAAACGCCCAGCCTTTTGAGGGGCTGGGCGGTTTGGGCTGTAAGAGCCTGACGATGACCTACTTTCACACGGGAACCCGCACTATCATCGGCGCTGAG
>NZ_JASZYT010000007.1 GCF_030316765.1 Variovorax saccharolyticus | reverse complement strand
CTGCAGGGTGTCGGGCTCGTCGGTGAAGCGCTTGAAGCGGCGCAGTTGGCAAAAGGGCTTCTCGATCTCGACGCTTTCGTGGATCACCACCTCGTGGCCGTCGACCTTGACCGTCTTGATGCCGAATTCGGGCTTCTCGTAGTCCTTGCCCAGCCGGTACAGGAGGTCGTAGCCGGCGGCCATGCGCTGGGCCATCGGCGTCTGACCGAGCGCGGCGCCCTGGCCGTAGAGTTTGGAGGCCGCCTGAGCGAAGTCGGCGAACGGCTCCATGAGGGAGCGTTGGGCTTCGTAGAGTTGGTAGAGCATCGGAGGGCCTGAAAGTTGTTGCGATGCAATATATCAGCAGCTTCCCCGTCAAAGTAGGGGGCGCGCCCCACTTCAGTGCCTTCTGCGTGACATCGTTCCGCTCGCCGTTTCAGGCCGGAACGGCGAACGAATCAAGCACCCTGAGCCAGGGCCAGCGGGCCTGGTAGTCGGCCGCCTTGGCGGCATAGAGCCGCGGTTGGTGGCAGCGCGGATTGGGCCTCAGAACCCCCTCGTACAGCGCCTGCAGCCCATAGGGCGCATAGAGCGTCGGCAGGCCATCGCCAGGCTGCAGCCCGACGCAGGTGCAATCGACCAGGAAGCGGTCGATTCCGTCCTGCGCGCACAGCGAGGCGGCGTAGCTGGCGCCGAAATACTCGGCATACCAGGTGTGGACCCGGGCCTGATTCTTTGTCTCGATGGTGACAGGCAGACCCGAGAAATGCCGCCGGACACGCTCGTCGACCCGCCGCTCGGCTTCCGCCGACAGGTCGCTGGCATCGAAATAGAACAGGTCGTAGTCGCGGATGCCGGCCTCCGGCGGCCGTCCGCCCTGCAGGTTCCAGACGCTCTGGAACAGGCAGCCGGCCACCAGCCAGGCGTCGGGCAGCGCCAGCGCCGGCAGGCCGGCGAGGAGCGCGCGGTTGTGCGGGTTGCGCAGCGCGTCCTCGATGAAGCGGCCGGCCAGGGCCGGGCTTGCCGGGCTCAGAGAACCTTGGCGATGCTCTCGCAAACGTAGTCGATGTTCTTGCTGTTGAGCGCGGCCACGCACATCCGGCCGGTGTCGGTACCGTAGACGCCGAACTCTTCGCGCAGGCGCACCATCTGGTCCTTGGTGAGGCCCGAATAGCTGAACATCCCGATCTGCGAGGTGATGAAGCCCATGTCCTGCTTCACGCCGGCGGCCTTGAGGCCGTCGACCAGCTTCTGGCGCATGGCCTTGATGCGCACGCGCATTTCGGCCAGTTCTTCTTCCCAGACGGCGCGCCGTGCCGGGTCGTTGAGGACGGCTGCCACCACCGCGCCGCCGTGGATCGGCGGGTTGCTGTAGTTGGTGCGGATCGCGATCTTGAGCTGCGACAGCACGCGGGCCGCTTCTTCCTTGCTCTCGCACAGCACCGACAGGGCGCCCACGCGCTCGCCGTACAGGCTGAAGCTCTTCGAGAAGGAGGTCGAGACGAAGAAGGTCAGGCCGGCCTGGACGAACTTGCCGATCACCGCGCCGTCTTCCTGGATGCCGTGGCCGAAGCCCTGGTAGGCCATGTCGAGGAAGGGGGTCAGGCCGCCGGCCTTGACCGCGGCGATGACCTGGTCCCACTGGGCCGGCGTGATGTCGTAGCCGGTCGGGTTGTGGCAGCAGGCATGCAGCACGACGATGGTGCCCGCTGGCGCTGCCTTCAGCGCCGCCAGCATGCCTTCGAAGTCGATGCCGCGCTTGGCGGCGTCGTAGTAGGGGTAGCTCTCGACCGTGAAGCCGGCGTTGGTGAACAGCGCGCGGTGGTTTTCCCAGCTCGGGTCGCTGATCAGCACCTTGGCCCCGGGCGACAGCTTCTTGAGGAAGTCGGCGCCGACCTTCAGGCCGCCGGTGCCGCCGATGGCCTGGATGGTGGCGACGCGGCCGGACTTCACCGGTTCGCTGTCGGCGCCGAAGACCAGGCCCTTGACCGCGTTGTCATAGGCGGCGATGCCGTCGATCGGCAGGTAGCCGCGGGCGCTGGGCGCCTTCATCATGTCTTCTTCCGCGGCCTGCACGCACTTCAGGAGCGGCAGCTTGCCGTTGTCGTCGTAGTACACGCCCACGCCGAGATTGACCTTTTTCGGATTGCCGTCGGCTGCATATTGCTCGTTGAGGCCCAGGATCGGGTCGCGAGGCGCCATCTCGACGGCGGTGAACATTGACATGGAAAGTCCTTTGGATGATCGGTTCACGTGAAGCCGGGTCCTGCGTTACGCTGCCCGGTTAGCTTGAATTTTACCGGCCGCGCCACCAGCTTCAGCCGTCCACGCCATGCCAGAAACCTCAGAAGTCATTCCCGAACCGCAACACTCCGACCCGGTGGGTCCGCACAAGCAGGGCGAATTCGTCAGCTTTCCGGGGTCGCCGTTCGAGCTTTTCCAGCCCTATCCGCCGGCCGGCGACCAGCCCAAGGCCATTGCCGGCCTGGTCGAGGGGGTGCAGGACGGCGAGGTGTTCCAGACCCTGCTGGGCGTCACCGGCTCGGGCAAGACCTTCACGATGGCCAACGTGATCGCCCGGCTCGGCCGGCCGGCGATCGTCTTTGCGCCCAACAAGACGCTGGCGGCGCAGCTCTACAGCGAATTCCGCGAGTTCTTCCCGAAGAACGCGGTCGAGTATTTCGTCAGCTACTACGACTACTACCAGCCCGAGGCCTACGTGCCGCAGCGCGACCTGTTCATCGAGAAGGACAGCTCGATCAACGAGCACATCGAGCAGATGCGGCTGTCGGCCACCAAGAGCGTGCTGGAGCGGCGCGACACGGTGATCGTGGCGACCGTGAGCGCCATCTACGGCATCGGCACGCCCGAGGACTACACGCAGATGCGCTTCATCATGCGCCAGGGCGACAAGATCGGTCAGCGCGACGTGATCGGGCGGCTGATCCGCATGCAGTACACGCGCAACGAGCAGGATTTCTCGCGCGGCACCTTCCGGGTGCGCGGCGACACCATCGACGTCTTCCCGGCCGAGCACAGCGAACTCGCGATCCGCATCGAGCTGTTCGACGACGAGATCGAGTCGCTGCAGCTGTTCGACCCGCTCACTGGCCGCATCCGGCAGAAGATCCCGCGCTTCACGGTCTATCCGTCGAGCCACTACGTGACGCCGCGCGACAAGGTGCTGAGCGCGGTCGAGACCATCAAGCTCGAACTCGACGAGCGGCTCAAGTTCTTCGTCGGCGAAGGCAAGCTGGTCGAGGCGCAGCGCATCGAGCAGCGCACCCGCTTCGACCTCGAGATGCTGGCCGAGATCGGCCACTGCAAGGGCATCGAGAACTACACCCGGCATCTCTCGGGCGCCGCGCCCGGCGAGCCGCCGGCGACGCTGACCGACTACCTGCCGAAGGACGCCCTGATGTTCCTCGACGAGAGCCACCAGATGATCGGCCAGCTCAACGGCATGTACAGCGGCGACCGCGCCCGCAAGACCACGCTGGTCGAGTATGGCTTCCGGCTGCCCTCGGCGCTCGACAACCGGCCGCTCAAGTTCGAGGAGTTCGAGACCCGGATGCGCCAGTGCATCTTCGTCTCGGCCACGCCGGCGCAGTACGAGAAGGACAACGCCGGCAACGTGGTCGAGCAGCTGGTGCGGCCGACCGGCCTGATCGATCCCGAGGTCGAGATCCGTCCCGCCACCCACCAGGTCGACGACGTGCTGCAGGAGATCCGGCTGCGGGTCGACAAGAACGAGCGCGTGCTGATCACCACGCTGACCAAGCGCATGGCCGAGCAACTCACAGACTACCTGAGCGACAACGGCGTCAAGGTGCGCTACCTGCACAGCGACATCGACACGGTCGAGCGGGTCGAGATCCTGCGCGACCTGCGGCTGGGCAGCTTCGACGTGCTGGTGGGCATCAACCTGCTGCGCGAAGGCCTGGACATCCCCGAGGTCTCGCTGGTGGCGATCCTGGACGCCGACAAGGAAGGCTTCCTGCGCGCCGAGCGTTCGCTGATCCAGACCATCGGCCGGGCGGCGCGCAACCTGAACGGCAAGGCGATCCTCTACGCCGATCGCATGACCGACTCGATGAAGAAGGCGATCGACGAGACCGAGCGGCGCCGGGCCCGCCAGATCGCCCACAACGAAGCCCACGGCATCACGCCGCGCAGCATCCTGAAGGAGGTGCGCGACCTGATCGACGGCGTCTACAGCGAGAAATCGGGCAAGGAGGCGGCCAAGCGCGAGCTCGAGCGCGCCAAGGTCGAGGACATGTCCGAAAAGGACGTGGCGCGCGAGATCAAACGGCTCGAAAAGCTCATGCTCGAGCACGCCCGGAACCTCGAATTCGAGAAGGCCGCCCGGGTTCGCGACCAGTTGGCCGAGCTCCGGGAGCGGGCCTTCGGGGCGTCCGGGCACGACAACGTCGCCCTCTGAGACTTTGCGGGACAGACCAGGTGCGTTGCAGCGCAATCGGGTTTACCCCAGCAAAGCTGAGGGGCTTCTGCTATACTTGACCGAAACACTCAAGAACAAAAGAACTTCGCGATGAAGGGCGACTCCAACCGATTGGTTCACCAGCCGGGCGAGGGTCGTGCAGGGCGGAGACGACGTCACCGCAGCCCTTGAGGTTCGGTGTCATTTCCACGGTAAGCACTCAAGGAGCTTGCGATGCGTCTCACTACCAAAGGCCGCTTTGCGGTTACGGCCATGATCGATCTGGCACTGCGCCAGAACACCGGTCCGGTCACGCTGGCCGCGATCAGCCAGCGGCAGCAGATTTCGCTGTCCTATCTCGAGCAGCTGTTCGGCAAATTGCGCCGTCACGAGCTGGTCGAGTCGACGCGCGGCCCCGGCGGCGGCTATTCGCTCGGCCGCAAGGCGGCCGACATCACCGTGGCGGACATCATCGTCTCGGTCGACGAGCCGATCGACGCCACCCAGTGCGGCGGCAAGGAAAACTGCCTCGGCGAAGCGGGTCGCTGCATGACCCACGAGCTGTGGGCCTCGCTGAACCAGCGCATGGTCGAGTTCCTGGACTCGGTCACGCTGCAGAAGCTGGTCGACGACCAGATCGCCAAGGGTGTGCAGATCGAGAACAAGCCGGCCGTCAAGCGCGCGATCTCGGCGCAGCCGGTGGTCAAGCCGATCCGCGTCAATGCGCCGAACTCGGTCTTCGCACTGGGCAACGCCTTCGCCAAATCCTGATCCGGCGGCGCCTTCGGGCGCCCCGGTTGCAACACTCCAACAAAGATCAACCCCACGCCAGCCTGAGCCAGCCATGGACGTCACTCCCCATTTCCCCATCTACCTCGACTACGGCGCCACCACGCCGGTCGATCCGCGCGTCGTCGACGCGATGATTCCCTGGTTGCGCGAGCATTTCGGCAATCCGGCGTCGCGCAGTCACGCGTGGGGATGGGAGGCCGAGGAAGCGGTCGAGAAGGCGCGCGGCGAAGTGGCCGACCTGATCGGCGCCGATCCGCGCGAGATCGTCTGGACCTCCGGCGCCACCGAGTCGAACAACCTGGCCCTGAAGGGCGCGGCGCACTTCTACAAGGGCAAGGGCAAGCATCTCATCACGGTCAAGACCGAGCACAAGGCGGTGCTCGACACCATGCGCGAACTCGAGCGCCAGGGCTTCGAAGTGAGCTACCTGGACGTCCAGGAAGACGGCCTGCTCGACCTCGAGGTGTTCAAGGCGGCGATCCGCCCTGACACCATCCTGGCCAGCGTGATGTTCGTCAACAACGAGATCGGCGTGGTCCAGGACGTGGTCGCGCTCGGCAACATCTGCCGCGAGAAGGGCGTGATCTTCCACGTCGACGCGGCACAAGCCACGGGCAAGGTCGAGATCGACGTCAAGACGCTGCCGATCGACCTCATGAGCCTGGCCTCGCACAAGACCTACGGCCCGAAGGGCATCGGCGCGCTGTACGTGCGCCGCAAGCCGCGCGTGCGGCTCGAGGCCCAGATGCACGGCGGCGGCCACGAGCGCGGCATGCGCTCGGGCACCCTGCCGACGCACCAGATCGTCGGCATGGGCGAGGCCTTCCGCCTGGCCAAGCTCGAGATGAAGGAAGACATCGCCAAGGCCGCGGCGCTGCAGAAGCGGCTGCTCGACGGCCTGAAGGACGTCGAGCAGGTCTTCATCAACGGCAATCTCGAGCACCGCGTGCCGCACAACCTGAACATCAGCTTCAACTACGTCGAAGGCGAGTCGCTGATCATGGGCATCAAGGGCTTGGCGGTGTCCAGCGGCTCGGCCTGCACCTCGGCCAGCCTGGAGCCCAGCTATGTGCTGCGCGCGCTCGGCCGCAGCGACGAACTGGCCCACAGCAGCCTGCGCATGACCATCGGCCGATTCACGACCGAAGAAGAAATCGACTACGCGATCTCGACCATCAAGCACAACGTCGCCAAGCTGCGCGAACTCAGCCCCCTGTGGGAGATGTTCAAGGACGGCATCGACATCAGCACGATCCAGTGGTCGGCCCACTGACAACTCAAAGAGGTACCCCACCATGGCTTACTCATCCAAGGTCATCGACCACTACGAAAATCCCCGCAACGTCGGCTCCTTCGAAAAGGGCGACGATTCGGTGGGCACCGGCATGGTCGGCGCACCGGCCTGCGGCGACGTCATGAAGCTGCAGATCAAGGTCAACCCCGAAACCGGCGTGATCGAAGACGCGCGCTTCAAGACCTACGGCTGCGGCTCGGCGATCGCCTCGTCCTCGCTCGTGACCGAATGGGTCAAGGGCAAGACGCTCGACGAAGCGGCGGCCCTCAAGAACGCACAGATCGCCGAAGAACTGGCCCTGCCGCCAGTCAAGATCCACTGCTCGATCCTGGCCGAAGACGCGATCAAGGCGGCGGTCAGCGACTACAAGGCCAAGCACGGCGTGGCTGCCGCAGCGACGGAAAGCACTCACTGACCATGGCTGTGACTCTGACCGAATCGGCCGCGCGCCACGTCACCCGCTACCTCGGCAAACGAGGCAAGGGCGTGGGCGTTCGGCTGGGCGTCAAGACCACGGGCTGCTCGGGCCTGGCCTACAAGCTCGAGTACGTGGACGAGTTCGCGCCCGAGGACGTGGTGTTCGAGGACCATGGCGTCAAGGTGCTGGTCGACCCGAAGAGCCTGGCCTACATCGACGGCACGCAACTCGACTTCGTGCGCGAGGGCCTCAACGAGGGCTTCAAGTTCAACAACCCGAACGAACGCGACCGTTGCGGCTGCGGCGAGAGCTTCCGGATCTGAGCCTGCCCGGCCCCCGAGCGAGCCGCCGCTATGGCGGCTTTTTGATGTCATGAACCTGAACGACACCGATTTCGAGCTGTTCGCCGTGCCGGCCACCTTCGCCCAGGATCGCGCCGCGCTCGACGCCCGCTGGAAGGAACTGCAGCGCGAGGCCCACCCTGACCGCTTTGCCGCCCAGGGCCCCGCGGCGCAGCGCATCGCCATGCAGTGGTCGGTTCGCATCAACGAGGCCTACCAGCGCCTCAAGAACCCGATCAAGCGCGCCACCTACCTGTGCGAGCTTCATGGCGCGGGCATCCAGGCCCATACCAATACCGCGATGCCGCCCGAGTTCCTGATGCAGCAGATGGCCTGGCGCGAGGAACTCGACGACGCCGCCGATGCCGCGGCGCTCGACAGCCTGCGCGCCGAGGTCGAGGCCGGGCGTGCGCGGGCACTGTCCACGCTCGACTGGCTGATCGACGAGAAGGGCGACTACCCCGAAGCCGCCCGGCAAGTGAGAGCCCTCATGTTCATCGAGCGTTTTGCCGAGGACATCGAGGCCAAGGCCGATCAATGGGGACAATAGCGGGATGATTCAACCCCACGTCCATCACCTCGAGGAGGCCTGATGGCATTGCTCCAGATTTCTGAACCGGGCCAGGCGCCCGATCCGCACCAGCGCCGCATCGCCGTCGGCATCGACCTGGGAACCACCCACTCGCTGGTGGCCGCGGTGCGCAACGGCGTCGCCGAATGCCTGCCCGACGCCGAGGGCCGCGTGTTGCTGCCGTCGGCCGTGCGCTACCTCGACGCCGAGCGCCGCCAAATCGGCCATGACGCGCTGGCCGCGCGGACCGTCGATCCGTCCAACGTTGTCACCTCGGTCAAGCGGCTGATGGGCCGCGGCCTGTCGGACATCGCGAACCGCGATGCGATGGCCTACCACCTGACGGGCGATGACGGCATGGTCAAGGTTCAGACTGCGGCCGGCGAGAAATCGCCGATCGAAGTCAGCGCCGAGATCCTGGCGACCCTGCGCTACCGCGCCGAGGACACCTTCGACGACGAACTCCACGGTGCCGTCATCACGGTTCCCGCGTACTTCGACGAAGGCCAGCGGCAGGCCACGAAGGATGCGGCTCAGTTGGCCGGCCTCCACGTGCTGCGCCTCATCAGCGAGCCGACGGCCGCGGCGATCGCCTACGGCCTGGACAACGCCAGCGAAGGCGTCTATGCGGTCTACGACCTCGGTGGCGGCACCTTCGACATCTCGATCCTGCGCTTGACGCAGGGCGTGTTCGAAGTCATCGCCACGGGCGGTGATTCGGCGCTGGGCGGCGACGACTACGACCATGCGCTGGTCGAGTTCGTGCTTCTGCAGCGCGGGCTCAAGGCGCACAGCGACGCCGACCGGTCGGCCCTGCTGGTGGCCGCCCGGGCCGCCAAGGAGGCGCTGTCGGAGGCCGAATCGGCGACTTTCGGCGCCACCCTGTCGGGCGAGGCCCTGCAGCTGGAGGTCCGCCGCGAGCAGTTCGAGGCCGCGACGGCCGCGCTGACCGCGCGCACGATCACGGCCGTGCGGCGCGTGCTGCGCGACGCCAAGCTGGCTCCCGGCGAGTTGCAGGGGATCGTGCTGGTCGGCGGTGCCACGCGCATGCCGCAGATCCGCCACGCCGTGGCCGATTGCCTCGGCCGCGAGCCCCTGACCAATCTCGACCCGGACCAGGTGGTGGCGCTCGGCGCCGCGATCCAGGCCAATCAACTGGCTGGCAACGGCGGTGCCGACGACCTGCTGCTGCTCGACGTGATTCCGCTGTCGCTCGGCATCGAGACCATGGGCGGGCTGGTCGAGCGGATCGTGCCGCGCAACCAGACCATCCCGACCGCGATGGCCCAGGACTTCACCACCTACAAGGACGGCCAGACCGCGCTGGCGCTGCACGTGGTGCAGGGCGAGCGCGACCTGGTCGCCGACTGCCGCAGCCTGGCGCGCTTCGAGCTGCGCGGAATTCCGCCGATGGCCGCCGGTGCTGCGCGCATCCGCGTCACCTTCACCGTCGACGCCGACGGCCTGCTCAGCGTGAGCGCGAAAGAGCAGGGCAGCGGCGTCGAGGCGAGCGTCACGGTCAAGCCCTCGTACGGGCTCTCCGACGAGCAGATCGCCGCGATGCTGCAGGACAGCTTCTCGACCGCGCAGCAGGACATGCAGGCCCGCGCACTGGTCGAGGCGCGGGTCGATGCCGATCGCATGCTGATGGCGACGCAAAGCGCGCTGGATGCCGATGCGTCGCTGCTGTCGGCCGAAGAGCACGCCGTCATCGAACAACTCATGGCCGCGCTGCGCAGCGCGCGCTCGGCCGAAGATGCTGCGGTCGTCGAGGCCGCCACCAAGGCCCTGGCTGACGGCACCGAAGCCTTCGCAGCTGCGCGGATGAATGCCGGGATCGCGCGCGCGCTCGCCGGCCGACAGATCGAATCTCTCTAGAACATGCCCACGATCAAGATCCTTCCCCATCCCGAGTACTGTCCGCAAGGCGCCGAGATCACGGCGGCGGCCGGCACCTCGGTCTGCGAGGCCATGCTCGAGAACCACATCAACATCGAGCACGCCTGCGAGATGAGCTGTGCCTGCACCACCTGCCATGTCATCGTCCGCAAGGGCATCGAGTCGCTCAACGAGGCGGAGGAGGGCGAGGAAGACCTGCTCGACCGCGCCTGGGGCCTGGAGCCGCAGTCGAGGCTGAGCTGCCAGGCGATCCTCGCGCAGGCCGACCTGACGGTCGAGATCCCGAAGTACTCGATCAACCACGCCAAAGAGAACCACTGATGAGCCGACTGATCGTCCTCGACACCGAGACCACCGGCCTGTCGGCAGAGAACGGCGACCGCGTGATCGAGCTCGGATGCGTGGAGCTGTTCAACCGCAAGCTCACCGGCAACGACCTGCACATCTACTTCAACCCCGAGCGCGAGAGCCACGAGGATGCGCTCAAGGTGCACGGGCTGACCACCGACTTCCTGCGCGACAAGCCGAAGTTCGCGACGCTCGCAAAGGACATCGTCGACTATCTGCGCGATGCCGAACTGATCATCCACAACGCGGCCTTCGACGTCGGCTTCCTCAACAAGGAGTTCGAGCTCGCCGGCCTGCCGCCGCTCGCCAGCTTCGTCGGCGAGGTGACCGACACGCTTGCGATGGCCAAGGCGGTCTACCCGGGCAAGCGCAATTCGCTCGATGCGCTGTGCGACCGCTTCGGCGTCGACCGCTCGAACCGCACCTTCCACGGCGCCAAGCTCGACGCGCAACTGCTGGCCGATGTCTACATCAACCTGACGCGCGGGCAGGATGCGCTCCTGATCGACATCGCGTCGAACGAGCCCGAGCACGGAACGGTGGTGTCGATCGACGTGAGCGCCTTCGAGCTGCCGGTGCTGGTCGCGACCGAGCACGAACTCTCGGCCCACGAGGAAGTCCTGGTGCAGCTCGACAAGTCGAGCAACGGGCGCACGCTTTTTCGCCAGGCGGACCAAAAAGCTGTGGCATAATCTGAGGCTTCGCGCAACACAGCGCGGACATCCAGACGGTGCGCAGCTTGGGATTCATCCAGGCGCCGCGCGCCAGGGGCGGTTAGCTCAGGGGTAGAGCACAGCATTCACACTGCTGGGGTCGGAGGTTCGAAGCCTCCACCGCCCACCATTCACTTGCCTTCTTTTTCGTGCCGCGCGCGGCAACGGGCGAAGTGCGTCCGGAGCGCTAAGCTCGGGCCATGGACGAATTCGATTGCGCCGTCATCGGCGCCGGCGTGGTGGGTCTGGCAGTGGCACGCGCGCTCGCGCTGCAAGGGCGCGAGGTCATCGTGCTCGAGTCCGAAGGCGCGATCGGCACCGGCACCAGTTCGCGCAACAGCGAAGTCATCCACGCCGGCATCTACTATCCCCAAGGGTCCCTCAAGGCGCAGTTGTGCGTCGAGGGCAAGCGGCGCCTCTATGCGTACGCCGAAGAGCGCGCGCTGCCGCACCGGCGCTGCGGCAAGCTGATCGTCGCCACCAGCCAGGCGCAGGTCGGGCAACTCGAGGCCATCGCGGCCAAGGCCCGGGCCAACGGGGTGGACGATCTGGTGCCTCTGACCCGGGCGCAGGCGCTCGCGATGGAGCCGCAGCTCGAATGCTTGGCCGCGCTGCATTCGCCGAGCACCGGCATCGTCGACAGCCATGCGCTGATGCTGAGCCTGCAGGGCGACCTCGAGCATGCCGGCGGCGTGGTCGCGCTGAAATCGGCGGTCGTCGGCGCCGAATGCGGTGCCGGCGGCATCGTGCTGAATTCCGCGGACGGCACGGCCTTGCGCTGCAACAGCGTCGTCAATGCAGCCGGTCTGGCCGCGCCGCTGCTGGCGCGCCGGTTCGACGGACTGCCTGCCGCATCGGTGCCGGGCGCCTGGTACGCCAAGGGCAGCTACTTCACGCTCGCCGGCCGCGCGCCTTTCAGCCGCCTGATCTATCCGGTGCCCGAAGCCGCCGGGCTGGGCGTGCACCTGACGCTCGATCTCGGGGGGCAGGCCAAGTTCGGCCCCGACGTGCAATGGGTGGATGCGCCCGACGACCTGGTCGTCGACCCGGCGCGCGGCGACGGGTTCTACGCCGAGGTTCGCAAGTACTGGCCGGCACTGCCGGACGATGCGCTGGTGCCCGGCTATGCCGGCATCCGGCCCAAGATCTCGGAGCCCGGCCAGGCCGCGGCCGATTTCATGATCGAAGGGCCGGCGCAGCACGGCGTGGCGGGCCTGGTCAATCTGTTCGGCATCGAGTCGCCGGGGCTGACCAGCAGCCTCGCGATCGCCCGGCGCGTGGGTGATCTTCTGTCATAGAGCCGCGCAGGCATGTACCATGGAACGGCGCGCCAATTTGTCGGCGCCGTGTCGCCGGCGCGGTGCCGGCTGGACTGAGGAGGACCTTTTTCGATGACTGCTTCCACCAACCTCGAAGCCGCGGCCAACGCCGTGGCCGAAGACATCGCCAGCGACGTCCGTGGCGTGCTCGCCAGCAAGGATCTCGATTCCGTACCGCATATCAAGGCGCTGCGCCAGCGCATCGACAGCAAGCTGGCGATCGCGCGCGAACTCGCGGCGGAGAAGAGCCGGGTGGCCGCGCAGAAGGCCCGTGAAGCTGCCAATACTGCCAATGCCTACGCGCATGACGAGCCTTGGCAGATCGCCGGTGCCGCACTGGCCGTGGGCGTGCTGGTGGGCCTGCTGCTTGGGCGCCGTTGATTCGGGCCGCCGCCGTGCGGGGGAGCTGATGCGATGAGCCTCAGCGACCTGTTCGGCCTCAAGTCGCGCCTGCGGCGCCTGCGCATCCTGGCCGGCGAAGGGGCGTTGGCCGCCGAAGACCGCGCCCAGCTGCTGAGGCTGGCCTGGGACGAAGAAAAAAGGCGCCTGGGCATGATGCTCGGCCTGGCGGTCGCGGTGATCGGCCTGACCACTGTCGCCATCGCGCTGCTGTCGGTCGCGATCGTGGTGCATTTCTGGGATACGCCCCATCGGGCGACGGCTGCCTGGGTGCTGGCGCTGCTCTGGATCGGGCTCTGGGCCGCGGCCGTGCTGACGCTCCTGGGCACGATGCGCAAGTCCTCGGCCTTCGCTTCGGCGCGTCAGACTTTCGAGCGCGACCTCGAGTGGTTCCATGAGCGCTTCGGCGCCCATCGCCAGGACGAGGACCTCCCCGACCTCGCGGTCACGCTGAGCAGCGAGCAGCTGATGGCTCGCATCGAGCGCCAGCGGCAGCGCATCGCGACGCTCGAAGCCGCTGCGGCGAGCGTCGGCGAAGCACCGGTCGCGAACGAGAGCGCCACGGCCACTGCCTTGCGCATCGCGCGCGAGCATCCGGTGGCTACCGGTGTCGCCACCGCCGCGGTGATCGCGGTGCTCGGCCCGCGCCGCGTGGTCCGTTGGGCCACCGTGATCGCGCCGGTACTCTGGCGCATGCGCGGCTGACGCCCGGCGGCCGCCCGCCGCTGCCGTTCAGGCCCTGCGTTCCTGCAGTGCCTGGGCAGCCTGGCGCACCAGCGCCGGGCCGCGGTAGATGAGCCCGGTGTAGATCTGCACCAGGTCGGCACCGGCCTCGACCTTGGCCAGGGCGTCCGCTGCGCTCATCACGCCGCCGGCGCCAATGATCGGAAAGTCCTTGCCGAGCGTCGCACGCAACTGGCCGATCACCCGGTTGCTGGCTTCGCGCACGGGCGCACCCGACAAGCCGCCGGCTTCTTCGGCATGGGGCAGCCCGGCGACTGCGTCGCGCGCCAGGGTCGTGTTGGTGGCGATGACGCCATCCATGCGATGGCGCAGCAGGGTCGCTGCGATCACCTTGACCTGGGCCTCGTCGAGGTCGGGTGCGATCTTGACGAACAGCGGCACCCGCTTGCCCTGGCGCGCCGCCAGCGCCTCGCGCTTGTCCGCGATCGCGCCGAGCAGTGCGTCGAGCGCTTCGTCGCTTTGCAGCGAGCGCAGGTTCGCGGTGTTCGGGCTCGAGATGTTGATCGTCACGTAGTCGGCGTGCGGGTAGACCCCGTCGAGGCCGATCAGGTAGTCGTCGACCGCGCGCTCGATCGGGGTGGCGGCGTTCTTTCCGATGTTGAGGCCCAGCAGCATCGGCGGCTTCGAGGTGTCGCGCCGGAAGCGGGCCCGCTTCACGTTGGCGATGAAGGCCTCGAGGCCTTCGTTGTTGAATCCGAGCCGGTTGATCAGCGCGTCGCGCTGCGGCAGGCGGAAGATGCGCGGCTTCGGGTTGCCGGGCTGCGGCTTGGGCGTGACCGTGCCGACTTCGACAAAACCGAATCCCATGGCGCCGAAGGCGTCGATGCAGCGGGCGTTCTTGTCGAGGCCTGCCGCCAGGCCGACGCGGTTCGGGAACGAAAGCCCGGCGAGCGTGATGCGATCGGCCACGCGCGGCGCCGCGTAGGCGCAGGCCAGGGGCGTGTTCTGGGTCCGTGCCAGGGCATCGAGGGTCAGTTCGTGGGCGCGCTCGGGGTCGACGCCGAACAGGAAGGGGCGGGCAAGCCCGTAAAGAGAGGAGGGCAACGGCAGGAGCATCGGATAATTCTCGGCTTCAGACTTCAATCAGCCCAGGATTCTCCCCGATGACTTCCCCTGCTCCCGCTTCCGCCCCGACACAGGACGAACTCAAGGCACAGGTCGGCCGCGCCGCGCTCGACTACGTGGTCAAGGGCGAGATCATTGGCGTGGGCACCGGCTCGACGGTCAACAAGTTCATCGAGGCGCTGGCCGGCATCAAGGACCAGATCCGCGGCGCCGTCTCCAGTTCGGAGGCATCGACCGAGCGCCTGAAGGCGCTCGGCATCGAGGTCTTCGACAGCAATGCGGTCGAGGAACTGGCGGTCTATATCGACGGCGCCGACGAGATCGACGGCCGCGGCTACATGATCAAGGGCGGCGGCGCCGCGCTCACGCGCGAGAAGATCGTCGCGGCGCAGTCCAGGCGCTTCGTCTGCATCGCCGATGCCTCCAAGCTGGTGAACACGCTGGGTGCCTTCCCGCTGCCGGTCGAGGTGGTTCCGATGGCGGCCCGGCGCGTGATGCGGCAGTTCGCCCGGCTGGGCGGCCTGGCGCAGGTTCGCGAGAAGGACGGCGCGCCGCTGGTCACCGACAACGGCCAGCACATCATCGACGTCACCGGCTTGCGGATCACCGATCCGCTGGGCTTCGAGGCCGAAGTGAACCAATGGCCAGGCGTGGTCGAGGTTGGCGTCTTTGCCCACCAGCGCGCCAGCGTCTGCCTGCTGGCGACCTCCTCCGGCGTGCGGACGATGCGCTTCGGTTAGAACCTGATCCCGGCGGGGTTGCTCGGGGTCGGCCCGTTGGCGGCCGCGGGAATGTCGGCCGCGGCCGGGGCGGGGGCCGCTGCGGCAGGTGCAGGTTCCGCCGCGGGCTGCAAGGCCACCAGCGGCTGGGCCGGCGGATTGCGCCAGCCGGCCGGCAGTTGCGCGCTCTTGGGATAGCCCGCCGCGTCCAGGTACTGCGACCATTCAGCGTCGCCGAAGCCCTTGAGCTGCTGGGTGCCGATGGTCAGCAGCGGCAGCCCGTTCTGGCCGCTCAGTCGCTGCAGCGAAGCGATGTCCTCGTTGGATTTGACGGTGCGCTCGTCGAAAGGCACGCCGCGCGTGACCAGCAGCGCACGGCCGGCAACGCAGGGGCCGCAGTCGTCGCTGGTGTAGAGCGTCACCGGGTAGCGCTGGACCACCTGCTGCAGTTCATAGGGCAGGCCCGTGCGGGCGCTCACCGTGTTGCCGGCCCGCACCGGTGCCGCGGGCGCATTGGCGCTCGGCGGCTGATCGGAGAAGGTGACCTTGCCGTTCTTGTCGACATTGCGGTAGACCGCTTGCGCCAACGCGGCGTTGGCGACCAGCAGCAGGGCGAGACCCGCAAGGGCGGTGTTGAGCTTCATCGATGGTTCCCGAAATCCGATGCTGCGGAGTATGTCAGGCCGGCTGGGCCTCGGCCATGCCCTGGTGTCGCAACAACGCATCGATCTGCGGTTCGCGGCCGCGGAAGGCCTTGAAGGATTCCATCGCGCTGCGGCTGCCGCCAGCCTCGAGGATGGCCTCGCGGTACTTGCGTCCGGTTTCCACGCTCGGCTCGCCATTGGCGCCCGCGGTCTCCTCGAAGGCCGCATAGGCATCGGCGCTCAGCACTTCGGCCCACTTGTAGCTGTAGTAGCCGGCCGCATAGCCGCCCGAGAAGATGTGGCTGAAGGTGTTCGGCGTGCGGCTGAAGGCCGGCGACGGCATCACGGCGACCTCGTCACGCACCTTGGCCAGCAGCGCCATCACGTCGCCCGGCTGGGCCGTGGCGGCGTCGTAGCCGGTGTGCAGCAGCATGTCGAAGAGCGAGAACTCGATCTGGCGCAGCGTCTGCAGGCCGCTCTGGAAGTTCTTGGCCGCGGTCATCTTGTCGAACAGGGTGCGCGGCAGTGGCTCGCCGGTGTCGACGTGCGAGGTCATGTGCGCGAGCACGTCCCATTCCCAGCAGAAGTTCTCCATGAACTGGCTCGGCAGCTCGACCGCGTCCCACTCGACGCCGCTGATGCCCGAGACGTCGCGTTCGTCGATGCGGGTCAGCATGTGGTGCAGGCCGTGGCCGAACTCGTGGAACAGGGTGGTCACGTCGTCGTGCGTGAGCAGCGGCGGCTTGCCGTCGACGCCTTCGGCGAAGTTGCAGACCAGCTGCGCGACCGGCGTCTGCAGGGCGCCGTTGTCGGGCCGCAGCCAGCGGGCGCGAACGTCGTCCATCCAGGCGCCGCCGCGCTTGGCGGCGCGGGCCGAGGGGTCGAGGTAGAACTGGCCGACCTTCTGGCCGGCGCGCTCGATGCGGTAGAACTCCACGCTGGGGTGCCACACCGGCGCCGAGTCGCGGCGGATCGAGACCTCGAACAGCGTCTCGACGATCTTGAACAGCCCGGCCATCACCTTCGGTGCCGTGAAGTACTGCTTGACCTCCTGCTCGCTGAAGGCGTAACGCGCTTCCTTGAGCTTCTCGCCGATGTAGGTCCAGTCCCAGGGCTGCGGGTCGGCGAGGCCCAGGTGCTCGGTGGCGAAGGCCCGCAGGTCGGCCAGGTCGCGTTCGCCGTAGGGCCGGGCCTTGGCGGCGAGGTCGCGCAGGAACTTGATCACCTGGTCGGCCGACTCGGCCATCTTCGGCACGATCGAAAGCTCGCCGAAGTTGGGGTAGCCGAGGAGCCTGGCTTCTTCCTGGCGCAGCGCCAGGATCTCGCGGATCAGCGCGGTGTTGTCGAAAGCCGGGTCGCCGAATTCGCTGGCCCGCGTCACGTAGGCGCGATAGAGCCGCTCGCGCAGCGCGCTGCTGCGGGCGAACTGCATCACCGGCAGGTAGCAGGGCATCTTGAGCGTGAGCTTGTAGCCGTCCTTGCCTTCGGCCTCGGCGGCCGCGCGGGCGGCGCCGATCACGTCTTCGGGCACGCCGTCGAGGTCTTCGCGCACGGCGTACCAGGCAAAGGCGTCGGTGGCGTCGAGCGCGTTCTCGCTGAACTTCTGGCTCAGCTCGGCCTGGCGCTCCTGGATCTCGGCAAAGCGCGTCTTGGCGGCGCCCTGCAACTCCGCGCCGCCCAGCACGAAGTTGCGGATCGCGTTGCGGTGCGCCTGACGCTGTTCGGGATTCAGGGTCGCGGGATCGATGGCCTTGTACTTGGCGTACAGCCGTTCGTCCGAGCCCAGGCGGGTCCAGAAGGCGGTGACGCGCGGCATGGCCTCGTTGTAGGCGGCCCGCAGTTCGGGCGTGTCGGCCACTGCGTTGAGATGACCGACCGCGCCCCAGGCGCGGCTGAAGCGCTCGGAGGCCACGTCCAGCACCTTCGCGATCGCGGTCCAGTCGGCCGGGAAGGCCGGCGCGGTCACTTCCTGCAGGGCCGACTCGGCGCCGGCGAGCAGGGCGTCGACCGCCGGGGCGACATGCTCCGGCCTGATCTGGTCGAACAGCGGGAGGTCGTTGAAGTCGAGGAGCGGATTGGTCATGGTCTTGTTCAGATGGCGGACGGGGGGCGCGAGTTCAAGTGGCGCTGGCGGCGGCCGTGCGTTCTGCGGCCTCGATCGTGTTGACCAGCAGCATCGTGATGGTCATCGGGCCGACGCCGCCCGGCACCGGCGTGATCCAGCCGGCCACCTCGCGCACGCCGGCGAAATCGACGTCGCCGCAGAGCTTGCCTTCGTCGTTGCGGTTCATGCCGACGTCGATCACGACGGCGCCGGGCTTGACCATGTCGGCCGTCAGCACGTTGCGCTTTCCGACCGCGGCCACCACGACGTCGGCCTGGCGGGTCATGGCGCCCAGGTCGGCGGTCGCGCTGTGGCAGATGGTGACGGTGGCGCTCTTGGCCAGCAGCATCAGGGCCATCGGCTTGCCGACGATGTTGCTGCGGCCGATGACCACCGCGTGCTTGCCGCGCAGCTCGTAGCCGATCGACTCGAGCATCTTCATGCAGCCGTAGGGGGTGCAGGGCCAGAAGCCGGGCGAACCGGTCATGAGGGCGCCGGCGCTGGCGACGTGGAAGCCGTCGACGTCCTTGGCCGGCGCGATCGCCTCGATCACCTTCTGGGCATCGATGTGGGCCGGCAGCGGCAATTGCACCAGGATGCCGTGGATGGCCGGGTCGTTGTTGAGGGCCTCGACGCGGGCCAGCAGGTCGGCTTCGGAGAGGTCGGCCGGGTACTTCTCGAGCACCGAGTGCAGACCGCTGTCCTCGCAGGCCTTGACCTTGTTGCGCACGTAGACCTGGCTGGCCGGGTTCTCGCCGACCAGCACCACGGCCAGGCCGGGCACCACGCCGCGGGCCTTGAGCGCCGCGGCGCGGGTGGCGACCTCGGCGCGCAGCGTCTTGGAGAGCGCATTGCCGTCAATCAGTTGGGCTGTCATTGCTTTTCGAACTTCAGAAATGGAAACGCCCGCTTGCGCAGGCGTGAGGTTGCAATCGGTGGCGGGAGGTCGCTAGGCCTTGGCGGGCGTGGCCGCTTGGCCGAGGGCGATCTTGAGCAGGTCGGCCACGGTGTTGGCGTTGAGCTTTTCCATGATGTTGGCGCGGTGCGCCTCCACCGTCTTGATGCTGATGCCGAGGTCGTCGGCGATCTGCTTGTTGAGGCGGCCGGCGACGATGCGTTCGAGCACCTGGGCTTCGCGGCCGGTCAGCTTGGACAGCAGCGCGTCGCGGCTGGCCGACTGCTGGTGCTGGGCAAAGGCGCCGCGGGCGTGTTCGAGCATGCGCTCGACCAGCGCCACCAGGGCCTCGTCGTTGAAGGGCTTCTGGATGAAATCCATCGCGCCCTTCTTCATCGAGTCGACCGCCATCGGCACGTCGCCGTGGCCGGTGATGACCACGATCGGCAGGGGCGAGCGGCGCTCGATCAGCCGGTCCTGCAGCTCGATGCCCGACATGCCGCCCATGCGGATGTCGACGATCAGGCAGGCGACCTCGCGCGGGTCGTAGCGCGACAGGAAGGATTCGGCCGAGTCGAAGCAGCGGACGCGGTAGTCCTTGCCCTCGAGCAGCCATTGCAACGAATCGCGGACCGCTTCGTCGTCGTCGACGACATACACAGTGCCCTTCTTCGGAATCAAACTCATGCAGGTACTTTCGCCTCGTTGCTTGCTACGGAATCGATAGCGTCCAACACCGGTAACCAGAAGGAAAAACGGCATCCGACGACATCGGGGCCATTGTAGATGTTCTCTGCCTGCATCCGGCCGCGGTGGGATTCGACGATGGTACGGCAGAGATTGAGCCCGATGCCCATGCCTTCGGGCTTGGTGGAGAAGAAGGCCTCGTAGAGGCGGTCCATCACCTCGGGCGCCAGGCCCATGCCGGTGTCCTGGACCGAGAACTCGACCGCCGGCTGGCCGTCGATGGTCTTCGGCAGCACCCGCAGCTCGACGCTGCGCCGCGCCAGCGGCCGGTTCGCGAGGTCGATCGACTCGGCCGCGTTCTTGAGCAGGTTGACCATCACCTGCTCGATCAGGATCGGGTCGACCCGCAGGATCGGCAGCCGCGCCGCGACGTAGTGGTTCAGCCGCACGTTGCGCCGACGCAACTCGATGCCGGCCAGCTCGACCGCCTCGCTGACCATGGTCGAGACCTCGGCCGGCGTGCGGTTGGGCTCGCTGCGCTTCACGAAGGAGCGGATGCGCTGGATGATCTGGCCGGCGCGCTGGGCCTGCTTGGAGGTCTTTTCGAGCGCCGCCAGCAGGGCCTCCGAGTCGATCTGCTGGCCCTTGATGCGCGACACCATCCCGTTGCAGTAGTTGGTGATCGCGGTCAGCGGCTGGTTCAGTTCGTGGGCCACGCTGGAGGCCATCTCGCCCATTGTGATGAGGCGGCTGGCGGCATGGGCGCGGTCGGCCTGGGCCGCCGCCAGGTCCTCGGCGTCGCGCCGCGGCGTGATGTCGGTGGCGATCACCAGCTGCGCCAGCCGGCCGTCGACCCAGGTCAGGTAGCGTGAGCGCACTTCCAGCCACTTGCCGAGTTCGGGCACGAAGATCTCGTTGTTGGCCGGCTGGGCGGTGGTCAGCTGGTCGATCGGCAGGCCGGCGAAGGAGTCGACGTCGTCCATCTCCTCGTCGCGCGCCTGCGTGGCCGGCACGCCGGCCTGCGCCACCATGCCCAGGTGGCCGACGGTGTTCGAGCCGAACCAGAGCCGATAGAGCTTGTTGGCGAACAGCAGCTCTTCGCTGCCCAGCGGCGCCACCGACACCGACGCATCCAGCGCCTCGAGCACGGTCGTGAAGCGCTCGTAGGAGGCCGACAGCTGCTCGCGGATCCGGGTCGGCTCCGTGATGTCGGTCATCGAGGTCATCCAGCCGGTCTGATGGCCGCGGGCGTCGATCAGCGGCGAGACATAGAGCCGGGCATTGAAGACGCTGCCGTTGCGGCGTTTGACCCGGACCTGGAAGCCGCCGGGCAGGGCGCGCCCGTGGAGCTCTTCCTCGAGCCGCTCGTTCATGACTTCGCGGTCGGATTCGAGCCAGTAGGGGAAGGGCGGCGTCTGGCCGACCAGCTCGTTCTCGCTCCAGCCGGTCATCGCGCAGAAGGCGGCGTTGACATAGGTGATGCGGCCTTCGAGGTCGAGCACCCGCATGCCGGTCAGCATGGAGTTCTCCATGGCGCGGCGGAAATTGGTCTCGGCCACCAGCGCCTGCTGCGCCTGCAGCCGGCGCCGCGTGTGGCGCCAGGTGCCGATCAGCATCCAGCTGGTGAGCACGCTGAGCGCGCCGACCAGCCAGAACAGGCCGTTGCCGACCACGCCCTGGGAGGTTCGATAGGCCTGCGCCCGCAGCACCAGCGCGTTGCCGACCGGCGACACCGGGACTTCGTACTCGTTGGTGCGCACCGTCCAGGGCAGCAGCCGGGTGCCGGCTCCGCGCGGGTTGGCGACCGTGTTGCCGGCGAGCAGGCCGCCCTTGGCGTCGAGCAGAGAGACCGCATAGCGGGCCGAGACCTCGGAGGGCATGCCGTAGCGCAGCAGGCCGTCGATCGAGAATTCGCCGAGCAGCATGCCGGCGAACAGCCCCTGGTCGAACAGCGGGATGTAGAGCCCGAGCATCGGCGGCGGCTCGCCGCCGGCCAGGGGTTGCGAGAACACCGGCTGGCGCAGTTCGCGCGCCAGCGCGTAGTTGCTCTCGATGTCGCCCGGCCGGAGCACTTCACCGACCGCGTGCTGCAGCGCCGGATGGACGCTGGGCGCCGCGTAGTTGGCCTTGAAGCCGCGGCGGTCGTCGATCCAGCTGACCGATTGCAGTTCCGGGAACTGGCTCACGAGCGACTCGGCCCGGCTGGTGAATTCCGCTGCATCGATCTCCCGGTTGGAGGCGTCGCGCGCGAGGCGCATCAATTGCTCCTGGCGCTCCAGCAGTCGCAGCCGCACGCGCTGCTGGGCGTATTCGACGTCGCGCTTGACCGATTCCTGGACCCGCTCCACTTCTTCGGCCCGCAGGTACCAGAAGGCCGAGACGATGGCCGCGAGGAAGAGCAGCACGGCGGCCAGCGGCGCGAGCATGGCGACCGCGTCCTGCAGCACCGGCGTCTGGCGGCGCCACCAGCGGCGCAGCCACGAGAGCGGCGATGCGGCGTTGCGCGCGACGGCGATCGGTGAGGAAAGGGGCATCGGCGAAGTTTAGGGGATGGCCCCTGGCGACGAACGGGTTCGTTCGGGTGTCATGAGCCCGAGCAGGGCCGCATCATCGAGGCAATTTCATAATAAGAAATCGACAGGCACCATTTGAAATTTAGATAATTCTGTGCGAAACTCCGCGCGCCGCTGGATACGGCACTAAATTACGGCCACAACCCTCACAAGGAGACAAGCATGTCGGCAAATCCCGAGAACCTCTTCGGCTCGGCTGCGAACGACCTGGACGCGCAGGAAACGCGTGAATGGATGGACGCCCTGTCGGCGGTCATCGAGAGCGAGGGGCCCGATCGCGCGCACTTCCTCCTCGAGCAATTGCTCGAGCATGCGCGCCAGAACAGCATCGACAAACCGTTCTCGGCCAACACGGCCTACGTCAACACGATCGAGGCCGACCAGGAAGAGCGTTCCCCGGGCAATGCCGAGATCGAAGAGCGCCTGCGTTCGTACATGCGCTGGAACGCCATGGCGATGGTCGTCAAGGCCAACCGCCACCATCCGGCCGAGGGCGGCGACCTCGGCGGCCACATCGGCTCCTTTGCCTCGCTGGCCAGCATGTTCGGCGCCGGCTTCAACCACTTCTGGCACGCCGAGAGCGAGAACCACGGCGGCGACTGCCTCTATATCCAGGGCCATGTGTCGCCCGGCATCTACGCCCGCGCCTACCTCGAGGGGCGGCTGACCGAAGAGCAGCTGCTCAACTTCCGCCAGGAAGTCGATGGCAAGGGCCTGTCGAGCTACCCGCATCCGAAGCTGATGCCCGAGTTCTGGCAGTTCCCGACGGTGTCGATGGGCCTGGGTCCGCTGATGGCGATCTACCAGGCGCGCTTCCTCAAGTACCTGCATGCGCGCGGCATCGCCAACACCGAGAACCGCAAGGTCTGGGTGTTCTGCGGCGACGGCGAGATGGACGAGGTCGAGTCGCTCGGCGCCATCGGCCTGGCGGCGCGCGAGAAGCTCGACAACCTGGTGTTCGTGATCAATTGCAACCTGCAGCGCCTGGACGGCCCGGTGCGCGGCAACGGCAAGATCATCCAGGAGCTCGAGGGCGAGTTCCGCGGCTCGGGCTGGAACGTGATCAAGCTGATCTGGGGCAGCAACTGGGATCCGCTGCTGGCGCGCGACAAGGACGGTGCGCTGCGCAAGATCATGATGGACACCAACGACGGCGACTACCAGTCGTTCAAGGCCAACGACGGCGCCTACGTGCGCAAGCATTTCTTCGGCCGTGACCCGCGCACGCTCGAGATGGTCGCCAAGATGAGCGACGACGATATCTGGAACCTGCGCCGCGGGGGCCACGATTCGCAGAAGGTCTATGCGGCCTTCGACGCAGCGGTCAAGCACAAGGACCAGCCGACGGTGCTGCTGATCAAGACCGTCAAGGGCTTCGGCATGGGCAAGATCGGCGAAGGCAAGAACACGGTCCACCAGACCAAGAAGCTCGGCGACGAGGACATCAAGGCCTTCCGCGACCGCTTCAACATCCCGATTCCCGACAGCCAGATCGCCGACCTGCCTTTCTACAAGCCGGCCGACGACACGCCCGAGATGAAGTACCTGCACGAGCGCCGCAAGGCGCTGGGCGGCTACCTGCCGCATCGCCGAGTGAAGGCCGACGAGAGCTTCACCGTGCCGGCGCTGGAGACCTTCAAGGCCGTGCTGGAACCCACCGCCGAAGGGCGCGAGATCTCGACCACGCAGGCCTACGTGCGCTTTCTCACGCAACTGCTGCGCGACCAGGCTCTGGGCCCGCGCGTGGTGCCGATCCTGGTCGACGAGGCGCGCACCTTCGGCATGGAAGGCCTGTTCCGCCAGATCGGCATCTACAACCCCGCGGGGCAGCAGTACACGCCGGTCGACAAGGACCAGGTGATGTACTACCGCGAGGACAAGGCCGGCCAGATCCTGCAGGAAGGCATCAACGAGGCCGGCGGCATGTCGAGCTGGATCGCGGCGGCCACCTCGTACAGCACCAACAACCGGATCATGGTGCCGTTCTATGTGTACTACTCGATGTTCGGCTTCCAGCGCATCGGCGACCTGGCCTGGGCGGCTGGCGACATGCAGGCGCGCGGCTTCCTGCTCGGCGGCACCTCGGGACGCACCACGCTGAACGGCGAAGGCCTGCAGCACGAGGACGGCCACAGCCACATCCTGGCCAACACGATCCCGAACTGCGTGAGCTACGACCCGACCTTCTCGCACGAAGTCGGCGTGATCCTGCACCACGGCCTGAAGCGCATGGTCGAGAAGCAGGACAACGTCTACTACTACATCACGCTGCTGAACGAGAACTACCCGATGCCCGGCCTGCAGCCCGGCACCGAGGAACAGATCATCAAGGGCATGTACCTGTGCAAGCAGGCGCCGGCGCTCAAGGCCAAGTCGCCGACCGTCCAGTTGCTGGGCAGCGGCACCATCCTGCGCGAGAGCTTCGCGGCCCAGGAGCTGCTCGAGAAGGACTGGGGCGTCGCCGCCGCGGTCTGGAGCTGCCCGAGCTTCAACGAGCTGACCCGCGACGGCCAGGAAGCCGACCGCTGGAACCTGCTGCACCCGACCGAGACGCCGCGCACCTGCTTCGTCGAGCAGCAGCTCGCGGCCAGCACCGGCCCGGTGGTGGCATCGACCGACTACATGAAGGCCTACGCCGAGCAGATCCGCCCCTTCGTGCCGAAGGGCCGCAACTACAAGGTGCTCGGCACCGACGGCTTCGGCCGCAGCGACTTCCGCAACAAGCTGCGCGAGCATTTCGAGGTCAATCGCCACTACATCGTGGTGGCGGCGCTGAAGGCGCTGGCCGAGGACGGCACCCTGCCGGCGCAGAAGGTGGCAGACGCGATCAAGAAGTACGGCATCAACGCCGAGAAGATCAACCCGCTCTACGCATAAAACCAATCAACGGCGCCCGAAGGGCGGGAGACACGACATGGCAACAGTGGAAATCAAGGTGCCGGACATCGGCGACTTCGACGAGGTCGCGGTGATCGAAGTGCTGGTGAAGGTCGGCGACACGGTGAAGGCCGAGCAGTCGCTGATCACGGTGGAATCGGACAAGGCCTCGATGGAGATTCCGTCGAGCCAGGCCGGTGTGGTCAAGGAACTCAAGGTCGAAGTCGGCAGCAAGGTCAAGGAAGGCTCGGTGGTGCTGGTGCTCGAAGGCGAGGGCGCGGCTGCGCCAGCGGCCTCGGCACCGGCTGCAGCGCCCGCACCCGCGGCAGCGCCCGTGGCGGCAGCGCCCGCGGCGGCTGCGGCACCCGCGGCAGCGGCCGGCCCGATCGACGTCAAGGTGCCCGACATCGGCGACTTCAAGGACGTCGCGGTGATCGAGGTGCTGGTCAAGCCCGGCGACACGATCAAGGCCGAGCAGTCGCTGATCACGGTCGAGTCCGACAAGGCCTCGATGGAGATCCCGTCGTCGGCGGCGGGCGTGCTCAAGGAACTCAAGGTCAAGGTCGGCGACACGGTCAACATCGGCGACTTGATCGCGGTGATCGAAGGCAGTGGCGGCGCCGCTGCAGCGCCCGCCGCGGCCCCGGCACAAGCGGCCCCGGCCGCAGCGCCGGCGACGGCGAGCGCGCCGGCACCCGCGGCCGCCGCACCGGCAGCTGCAGCGCCTGCGCACGACCCGACCGTCGCGCCCAGCGGCAAGATGCCGCACGCCTCGCCCTCGGTGCGCAAGTTCGCGCGCGAACTCGGCGTGCCGCTCGAGGAAGTCAAGGGCAGCGGTCCCAAGGGCCGCATCACCCAGGAAGACGTGCAGAGCTTCACGCGCTCGGTGATGAGCGGTGCGGCCAGCACCAAGGCTGCAGGCGCCAAGGCGCCCGCGGGCGGCGGCGGCGGCGAGGCGCTCGGCCTGATCCCGTGGCCGAAGGTCGACTTCACCAAGTTCGGCACGGTCGAGCGCAAGGACCTGTCGCGCATCAAGAAGCTCAGCGGTGCCAACCTGCACCGCAACTGGGTGATGATCCCGCACGTCACGAACAACGACGAGGCCGACATCACCGAGCTCGAGGCCTTCCGCGTGGCGACCAACAAGGAGAACGAGAAGTCGGGCGTCAAGGTGACGATGCTGGCTTTCGTGATCAAGGCCATGGTCTCGGCGCTGAAGAAGTTTCCCGACTTCAACACCAGCCTGGACGGCGACCAGCTGGTCTACAAGCAGTACTACAACATCGGCTTCGCGGCGGACACGCCGAACGGGCTGGTGGTGCCGGTGCTCAAGGACGCCGACAAGAAGGGCGTTCTGCAGATCAGCCAGGAAATGGGCGATCTGGCCAAGAAGGCGCGCGACGGCAAGCTCGGTTCGGCCGACATGCAGGGCGGCTGCATCTCGATCAGTTCGCTGGGCGGCATCGGCGGCACGCACTTCACGCCGATCATCAACGCCCCCGAAGTGGCCATCCTGGGCCTGTCGAAGGGCCAGATGAAGCCGGTGTGGGACGGCAAGCAGTTCGTGCCGCGCCTGACGCTGCCGCTGTCGCTGTCCTACGACCACCGCGTGATCGACGGCGCCGCGGCGGCGCGATTCAACGCCTACCTGGGCCAGGTGCTGGCCGACTTCCGACGCGTCCTGCTATGACGACGGTGGTGGCCGTCCGCAAGGGCGGCCAGGTCGTGATGGCGGCGGATTCGCTCGTGACCTTCGGCGACACGCGCCTGTCGCACCGCGCCGAAGCCAACCAGAAGCTGTTCATGGTCAACGATGCGGCGGGCCAGAGCATCTTCGCGGTGGCCGGCGCGGCGGCGCACTTCCTGGTGCTGCAGCACGCGCTGGCGGCGCAGCCCGCCGAGGCGCTGCGCTTCGGCAGCAAGGACGAGATCTTCCGCACCTTCACGCTGCTGCATCCGGTGCTGAAGGATTCGTTCTTCCTGCAGACCAAGGAGGACGAGCACGAGCCCTACGAGTCGAGCCAGTTCACGATGCTGCTGGCCAATGCCAGCGGCATCTACGGCATCTACAGCTACCGCGAGGTGTTCGAGTTCAAGCAGTTCTGGAGCATCGGCTCGGGACGCAGCTTCGCACTCGGCGCGATGCACGCGGTCTACGACAAGGCGCGTTCGGCGCGCGACGTCGCCGAGGCCGGCGTTGCCGCAGCCTGCGAATTCGATCGCAATTCGGCCGGTCCGGTCGACGTTCTCACACTCAAACTGAAGGTGTCCAAATGAGCGAAGTACAAGTCAAGGTGCCGGATATCGGCGATTTCGATGAAGTCGCGGTGATCGAGGTGCTGGTGAAGGCCGGCGACACGGTGAAGGCCGAGCAGTCGCTGATCACGGTGGAGTCGGACAAGGCATCGATGGAGATCCCGTCGTCCGCGGCCGGCGTGGTCAAGGCGGTGGCCGTCAAGGTCGGCGACAAGGTCAAGGAAGGGTCGGTGGTGCTGACGCTGGAGGCGGCCGAAGGCGCCGCCGCGGCGCCTGCGCCGGCACCGGCGGCTCCTGCTGCGAGCCCGGCGCCGGCGCCCAAGCCGGCCCCGGCAGCCGCGACCCCGGCACCTGCCGCCGCATCGAGCTACACCGGTTCGGTCGACTTCGACTGCGACCTGCTGGTGCTCGGCGCCGGTCCCGGCGGCTATTCGGCCGCCTTCCGCGCCGCCGACCTCGGCCTCAAGGTGATCCTGGTCGAGCGCTACGCGACGCTCGGCGGCGTCTGCCTCAATGTTGGCTGCATCCCGTCGAAGGCGCTGCTGCACGTCGCCGCGGTGATCGACGAGGTCAAGCACTTCGCCGACCTTGGCGTCAGCTACGGCGAACCGAAGATCGATCGCGCCAAGCTGCTGGGCCGCAAGAACAAGGTGGTGAGCAAGCTCACCGGCGGCCTGGCCGCGATGGCCAAGATGCGCAAGGTGACGACGGTGCGCGGCATCGGCGAGTTCATCGATGCCTTCCACGTCAAGGTGCAGGAGACCAGCGGCGACGGCCAGGCCACCACGGGCAAGGCGCAGACGGTCAAGTTCCGCCATTGCGTGATCGCGGCCGGTTCGCAGGCGGTGCACCTGCCGTTCATGCCGGACGATCCGCGCGTGGTCGATTCCACCGGCGCACTCGATCTCGGCATCGAGCCCAAGCGCATGCTGATCCTCGGCGGCGGCATCATCGGACTCGAGATGGGTTCGGTCTATTCGACCCTGGGCGCACGCCTGGACGTGGTCGAGATGCTCGACGGCCTGATGCAGGGCGCCGACCGCGACCTGGTCAAGGTCTGGCAGAAGCTCAATGCGCCGCGCTTCGACAACATCATGCTGAAGACCAAGACGGTCGGCGCGGAAGCCACCAAGGACGGCATCCGCGTGACTTTCGAGGGCGAGCAGGCGCCCAAGGAGCCGCAGCTGTACGACCTGGTGCTGCAGGCGGTGGGCCGCAGCCCCAACGGCAAGAAGATCGGTGCCGAGAAGGCCGGCATCAGCGTCAGCGACCGCGGCTTCATCCCGGTCGACATCCAGATGCGCACCAACGTGCCCCACATCTTCGCGGTCGGCGACATCGTCGGCCAGCCGATGCTGGAGCACAAGGCGGTGCACGAGGCGCACGTGGCGGCCGAGGTGATCGCCGGCGAGCAGAAGGGCGACAAGGAACTGGCCAGCGCGGCTTTCAATGCCCGCGTGATCCCGAGCGTGGCCTACACCGATCCCGAGGTGGCCTGGGTCGGCCTGACCGAAGACCAGGCCAAGGCCGAAGGCGTGAAGATCGAGAAGGGCCTGTTCCCCTGGACCGCTTCGGGCCGGGCGATCGCCAACGGCCGCGACGAGGGCTTCACCAAGCTGCTGTTCGATGCCGAGTCGCACCGCATCGTCGGCGGCGGCATCGTCGGCACGCATGCGGGCGACATGATCGGCGAGATCGCGCTGGCGATCGAGATGGGCGCTGATGCCTACGACATCGGCAAGACCATCCACCCGCATCCGACGCTGGGCGAGAGCATCGGCCTGGCTGCGGAGGCGGTCCATGGCCACTGCACCGACCTGCCGCCCGTGAAGCGCTGAGCGTCGTCGGTCGCGGCGCCCACAAAAAATCCCGCCTGGAGCGGGATTTTTTGCGTCCGGCGAGCGGGGAGTGTCAGTCGCCCGAGGCCTTGATCTCGTCCTGCACCGCCGCCACGCGCCGGGCGCCGCTGAAGCGGCGCGACCAGTAGCTGCCGCTCATGTCCTCGACCCGGACCTGCGCGCCGGGCTTGGGCGAATGGATGAACTTGCCTTCGCCGACATAGATGCCGACATGGCTGAAGGCGCGGCGCATGGTGTTGAAGAACACGAGGTCGCCGGGCTTGAGCTCGCTGCGGTCGATCTTCTGGGTGGCGGCGGCCTGTTCTTCGGCGCGTCGCGGCAGCAGGTGGCCCACGGTCTGCGTGTACATGGCGCGGACGAAGCCGCTGCAGTCGAAACCGGTCTCGGCCGTGTTGCCGCCGCGGCGATAGGGAACGCCCAGGAAACCGATCGCCGTGACCACCAGATCGGAGGTGCGGTCGACGACGGTCTGGCGAACTTGATGGAACTGGCTCATCAGTCCCTTGTCGACCACCAGCGTGTCGGCGTGATGGTCGTCGGCCCGATCCTGCTGCGGCGCGGCGTGGGCCGCGAAGGCGAACAGCATGGTGGCGGTGAGGAGAAAAAGTCGCATGGCGCGTAGGATATGGATGACACCTCGGGGTGTCAATTTCATGCGGATTCGGGATTTTGCACGTAAATGATTGTCGGGAAAAGGATTTTTTCCTTTTCTCACATACCCAAATGTAAAAGTCACCGTTATGCCTGATAAGTGCTTTGCTCGATGTAATGCAAAAGATTTGCAATTCGGGTTGAAATGGCGTTGATCTCCAACTCGTCGTTTCGAAGGAAAGCATGAAAGTCCTGCCCTGCCGGATGGCCTTCAGTCGGGCCTGCCGTCTCCTCATCACGGCCTCGGCGGCGATCGGCATCGCCCACGCCGCGCCGCGGCCCGAGGTCGTCGCCTCCGGACTCGAGAACCCGTGGGGCGTGGCTTTTCTTCCCGATGGACGCTTCGTCGTGACCGAGAAACCCGGCCGGATGCGCGTCATCGGGGCCGACGGCAAGCTCGGGGCGCCGCTGGCCGGGCTGCCGCCCATTGCGGCGGGGGGGCAGGGCGGCCTGCTCGACGTGCTGGCCGACTCCGACTTTGCGCGCAGCCGCACGCTGTATTTCTGTTACTCCGAACCTGAGGCGGGCGGATCGGCCAACGGCACGGCGCTGGCGCGGGCGCGGCTGTCCGTCGATGGCAGCCGCCTCGAGGATCTCGCGGTGATCTTCAGCCAGCGCCCCAAGGTCGCGAGCCGCAACCACTTCGGCTGCCGCATCGTCGAGGCCAAGGACGGCACGCTGTTCCTCACGCTGGGCGATCGCTTCAGCCGCAAGGAGGACGCGCAGAAGCTCGACAACCACCTGGGCAAGATCGTGCGCATCGGCAAGGACGGTTCGGTGCCCGCGGGCAATCCCTTCGTCGGCAGGGCGGGTGCGCTGCCCGAGATCTGGAGCTACGGCCACCGCAACGGCCAGGGCGCCACGCTGGGTCCCGACGGCGCGCTGTGGATGCACGAGCACGGACCGCAGGGTGGCGACGAGATCAACATCCCGCAGGCCGGCCGCAACTACGGCTGGCCGGTGATCACCTATGGCGAGAACTACGGTGGCGGCAAGATCGGTGACGGCCTCACGCAGAAGGCCGGCATGGAGCAGCCGCTGCACTACTGGGTTCCGTCGATCGCGCCATCGGGCATGGCCTTCCTCGGCAGCGACCGCTATGGTGCGGCCTGGAAGGGCAATCTCTTCATCGGTTCGCTGAAGTTCGGCTATCTGGACCGGATCGAACTCAAGGACGGCAAGGTCGCGGCCGAGCACAGGCTGCTAGAGGACGGCAGGGCGCGCATCCGCGACGTCAAGCAGGGGCCGGACGGGCTTCTGTATGTGCTGACCGACGAGTCCAACGGCAAATTGATCCGGCTGCTGCCCGACTGAGCGGTCCGGGCGGCGTCCGATCGGTGGTACGGTTTGGCCTCAAACCGCATTTCCCCGAAAGACTTTCCATGCTGCTCGACGCTTCGCAATCCCAACTGGTCCTGGTCGACTATCAGGCCCGCCTGATGCCGGCGATCTTCGAGGCCGATGCCGTCGCGAAGAACGCGGTCCGCCTGGGCGAGATCGCCCGGCTGGTGGACGTCCCGACCTGGGGCACCGAGCAGGCGCCGTCGAAGCTCGGCGAGAACCTGCCCGAGATCCGTGCCCTGTGCAAACGCACCCTTGCCAAGATGCATTTCAGCGGCGTCGAGGAAGGGCTCGGAGAGTGGCTCCGGGCACCCGCCAAGGCGCCGCAGGGCAACGCCCGCAGCCTGCCGAAGCACCTGCAGAAACCGGCCGCGGCCGAGGAGCGCAACACCATCGTGATGGCCGGCTGCGAAGCCCACGTATGCCTGATGCAGACCGCGCTCGACCTGCTCGAGGACGAATTCGAGGTCTGGGTCGTGACCGACGCCTGCAGTTCGCGCACCGAGCGCAATCGCGATGCGGCCTTCGACCGGCTGGCCGGCGCGGGCGCCGAGCTGGTGACCACGGAGATGGTCGGTTTCGAATGGCTGCGCACGGCCGAGCACCCGCGCTTCAGGGACTTCCTGGCGCTGATCCGCTGATTGCCGGGTTCCGAGGGCCGGGGCTCAGGGCGGCGTGCCGCGCCGCGGTCGCCGCAAGCGCTTGAGATAGGCCTCGCGCACGATCAGGGCCATGGTTTCGACCGGCGTGAAGACCAGCGAGGCGCCGCCGAGCACGGCCGAGGCAAAGTCGCCGAGCTGGAAGATGGCCGGCGTGCCGTCCTGGGCCAGGTAGTGGCTGAGGACCAGGGCGTGGAACACGAAAAGCAGGAAATTCGTTGCCACCACCGATTTCAGCAGCCGGCTGCCGAACATGGCGGAGCAGATGCCGGCCTGCACCGTCGACGCCGCCAGCAGTGACATGCCCATCGGATAGCCCGCCGCGTAGCCCTGCAGCGCGAATGCCGCCAGCAGCAGTGAGACGGCTGCGAGCAGTGTCGACTTGCGGCGAACCGAGACGATGGCGGCGGAACGGTGAGGTGTCACTGGCCCCAGTCTGGACGAAGCGCGTGCTCGTGGGTATCCGCCAGAAGGAAGAGGGCCCCGGCGCAGCTGCGGCTTCAGTGGGGCGCGGCCAGCGGCTCGACGTTGCGTCCCTCGGCCTGCGCGATCAGGCGGGCGGTGGCATTGGCGGCCATCTCCAGCCGCCGCACGTCGCGTTCGTCGAGATGGGGACAGGCTTCGAAGCTGAATCCGCACAGCATGCCGTACAGCGTGCCGTCCGAGAAGCGCACCGGCACGCCGATATGCCCGCCGAGCGCATCGTAGTAGAGGGGCAGCCCATGTTCGGCGCGCACGCGGGCGACATCGGGCGTGAGGGATGGCATCCGGCCATCGACGATGCGCTGGCAGATGGTTTCGTCCAGACCGTGGCACTCGCCCGGCTTGATGACCGGGTCGTCGCTGCTCGACGAGATGTGGCGGAAAACGCGGCTGGCGCCGACGAACTCGCCGATGAACACGACCTCCAGCTTGAGCTGCTCGCGCACCACGCGAAGCAGGCTGCCGATCGAGACCTCGATCATGTCGCAGTCCCGCAGGTCGGCGTTGGCGGTCACGGTGGCGAGGTGCATCGCCCAATCGGCCGCCGCGTCGGGCCCGGACTCGAGAATCGTTTTCATAGATCGGTAATTTTGCCGGCAGAGTCCTGCTTTTGGCGCTTGACAGCAAGCGAATCAGGTGTCTGTCGGTCACATCGTCGGGCCCGGGCAACGGCTTGCCCCCACGAGTTCGGCCAATAGTTCTCAATGGCGATTTCCCGGTCGAAATAGCCAGAACCGTTTATTTGTCTTGAAGACGCCGGTAGGCGCTGAAATGCCGAATCGCCTTCTGCTTGTCGCCGAGATGGTCGTGAAGCCGCGCCACGTTGAAGTGCGCGTCGCCGAGCCGGGGGTCGAGCGTGAGGCAACGGTCGTAGGCCAGCAGCGCATCGCGCAAGCGCTCGAGGTCTTCGAGTGCCACTGCGCGGTTGAAGTGCAGCAACGCGGTATCGGGGCAGTGCCCGAGGGCCGTGTCGTAGAGCGCCACGGCCTCTGCGCAGCGGCCCGATTCGCACAGCAAGGCGCCCAGGTTGAGGTAGCCGTCGGCGTGTGCCGGCGCGATGTCGAGCAGTCGCCGGTAGCTTCGCTCGGCGGCGCCGGGATCGCTGGCCTCGAGGGCCTCGGCCCGTGCGAACAGGAGCTCGGCCGATGACTCGACCAGGGCCGGCGCCTCGGCCGGTCCGCGTTCGACGAAGGCGACCGCACCGCGCACCGGCGCAACGTCGAAATCCATCAGCAACTGGCCCGACTCCGCCTCCCAGCGGCTCTCGCGTTCGTGTACGGCGATCTCGCTGCCGATGGCCGTGATCCGCAGCCCGCTCAGCGGCAGTTCGGCCGGCAGCGTGGCCTTGAGGCGCTGCAGCGCCCGGACGATCTTGCGCGTCGGGATGTCGGCCTGTTGAAGCCTGTGGGCCGTGCGCAGCAGAACGACGTCGCGAAACGAGAAGCGATATTCATTGCGCGGCCCGCGCGAGGGGCTGACGAAGCCGTGGGCGATCAGCCTGGAGACCGCGCTGCGGGACAGGCCCAGCATCTCCTGGATACCGCGCAAGGTGTGCGGAGCCTCCGGCGGCGCGTTCACTTCCTGGACCGCGCACGCGCCGGCGCCGCGACTTCGGGCGGCTTCGAGGTGGCCCGCTTGACGCCCTTGCGTTCCTTCGACGCCAGCGGCGTGACCTTCTCGGTCGGCTTGCCGGCGGCCGCGCGCTGGCCACCGCGGGCCAGGCTGGCACGCAGCATCTCGGTGAGGTCGATGATCTGGCCGCCCGATTCGGATTCGCGGGCCTCGGCGGCGACCACCTGCTTGCCGGCGATCTTGGCGTCGATCGCGGCCAGGATGCGCTGCTTCTCCTCGTCGACGTACTGCGTCGGGTCGTAGCTGTCCTGCGCGATCTGGTCGATCAGTTGCAGCGCCAGCTTCACTTCGGCGTCGGAAGGCGCGACCTGCTCGATCTCGAGTTCCTTCAGCGACCGGACCTCGTCGGCATAGAGCAACTGCTGCAGCACCAGGCCGTCCTCGGCCGCCCGGACCTGGACCACGTACTGCTTGCCTTTCCAGGCCCATTTGGCGAGGGCGCAGCGCCCGCTCTGCTGCATCGCGGCTCGCAGCAGTGAGTACGACTTCGCGCCGCGCTTGTCGGGGGCGAGGAAGTAGGCCTTGTCGTAGTAGATCGGGTCGACCGCCTTCTCGGGGATGAAGCTCACGATCTCGATCGCGTGGCTCGCGCTTTCCTCGACCGCCTTCAGTTCGTCGGGCGTGAAGAGCACGTAGCGATCCTTCTCGAATTCGTAGCCTTTGACCATCTCGGAGCGCGGAACGACCGTGCTCGGGTCCTTCTCGGAGACGTATTGCTGCTTGACCCGGGAGCCGTCCCTGGCCAGCAGGTTGAACCGGACCGTGCCGCTGCTTTCGGTCGCCGAGTACAGCTTGACCGGAATGGAAACCAGGCCGAAGCCCAGCGACAGGGACGCGATCGAACGAGCTGCCATGCCTATCTCCAACGCGGGTGCGACGGACACCCGGGGTGCGCAGAATGCCACTTTCCAGAGGCTTCGAGAAGGGGCCGCATGTTTCAGGCACGCTTTCGCGCCTTGCTCGCAGGCCTCTTGCCTGCGGTCTTCTTCGCGGTTGCCTTGGCAGCCGTCCGGGTCCCTGCGGCCTTGCCGCCCTTGAGGCTGCGCGCCAGCAATTCGGTCAGGTCGAGGATCCTGGCCCCGGCCGCGGGCGCTTCCTCCTCGGGTTCGACGACGGTCTCGGTGTCGCCGGCCTCGACCTTGCGATCGACCAGCTTCATGACCTGCCGCTTGAACTCGTCCTTGAATTCATCCGGCTCCCAGGGGCCCGTCATGTCCTTCACCAGTTGCTCGGCCATCTTCATCTCGGCGGCGCTGATCTTCGCGCCCCTGGTGCCTTCCGGCGGCAGATCGAGCCCTTCCATGCTGCGGACTTCGTCGCCCCAGCGCATCAGGTTGAGCACCAGCGCGCGGCCGGACGGCACCAGCACGGCCAGGTGCTGCCGGGTCGCGATCACCACCTTGGCGAGACCGACCTTGCCGGTCTTGAGGAGGGCTTCCCGCAGCAGGGCATAGACCTTCTGCCCGCGGTTGCTCGGTGCCACGTAGTAGGGGCGTTCGAGGTAGACGAAAGGGATCTCGCCCGCGTTCACGAAACGCAGGATCTCGATCGTCTGGGTGGTGCGCGGATAGGCCGATTCGATCTCCTGCGGCGAGACGATGGCGTATTTGCCGTCCTCGTATTCGACGCCCTTGACGATGTCCTTCCTGTCGATCTCCTTGCCGGTCTTCTTGTTGATGCGCTTGTAGCCCACCGGGTCCATGCTGCGCCGGTCCAGCCAGTCGAAATCGATACCCTGCTCGCTGCTGGCGGGGTGCAGGCCGATCGGGATGTGGACCAGGCCGAAGGTGATCGCGCCCTTCCAGAGCGTCCTGGCGGCGGAGCGCGTGACCATGCTCAGCCTTTGCCGAGGTGCACCGCGACCTGCTCGGCAGAGGCGCCGACATCGGCCACTGCCTGCCGCAGCGCGTGCTCGCTGACGCCAAGGCGTTCGCACCAGTACTGCACTTCGTCGACCCGGTTGACGTCGATCGGACGCTGGGAATCAGGGGCTTTGAGGTCTTCGGCCATCGCTCTCTCCAAAACGGTGGGAAGAGCTTGGCAGCCGCCCGGGCGCCGGCTTGGCGGAAAAGCCTCCGTCTTCGTGCAGGACGGCGCCGATGCGCCGCCGCCGCACTGCCTGGGCTGCAGGTGCATGAAGATTAGCCGCTCAGCGTGAAATCCGTCCGCGCGCAAGCGTGTGCAAGTTCACGGCGTTCACCAGATGGCGTATGCCCCTGGACCGCCAGACCGGGCAGACTCGCAGCACCCGAACGACGAGGAGGTCGATGATGGAAATCGCGCAATGGATACTGATCGTGGTCGCCACCGCCGTGATGGCGGTGGCCTGGCTGCTGGTGATGCCGCTGTGCCGCAACTGGAAGCCCCTGAACGACCGCATGGCGGACCATGCCACGCGCTCGGCCGCGCTGGTGAGGGAATGCTCGACCAGCATGGGTTGCGGCACGGCCTTCGGCAGGCTGTCGACGATTCGCTGAGCGAACCCGGCGACCAGCGGCAGGTTGGGAATGCTGACCGTCGCCTGACTTTATTTCGACGGGCCGGAGCCTCGATCACCCCGCAGTCCGACCACCACCCAGCAGCAACCGAGCGCCGCCACGCCGGCCACCGACAGCGTCAGGGCGAGCGTCAGGTCGGTGCTCTCGCTGCGCTCGGCCGCGGTCGCGGCAACCGGCGGCGTCGACCGATGGTCGCGCGGCAGACTGGCGAATGGGCTGTAGATCGCTGCGCCGGGGCCGGCCTCTTCGACCGGCGTCTGGCCGGCGGATGGCGTCGAGGAGGGCGTCGGAGAGGGTTCGGGCAGTGCTGGCGCCTCGGGGCCTTCGGGGATGAGGGTCGATTGCAGAACCCCGCCGTACGGGTCGGTCTCGACCGGGCCCGAGATGACCGGAGGAGGCGCGCCCGCAGGGGCGGCCTGCGCGATCAGCACCGCGCAAAGCGACACGGCACCGAGAATGGCATGGATCGACGCGTTGGGAGACATGCAGTTCCTTGCGTGTCCGCTCGAGCGGCATGGGCATGCGATTATGCGCTCGCGGCTGCGCCGCCCAGGGGGCGGTGCACAGAGCTATGCACGGTTCGACACAAGTGCAATCGCGCATTGAGAAAGTCCGGGTGCGCCTCCAGATAGCTGGCATGGCACAATCCTGGGTGTACTCAGGCCCTTCCCCAGCCACAGTCGCATCCGCCAATCGGTCCAGCCGTGTCGCGGAAGGTTTCTTAACCAGCTAGTGCTTCCTTCAGGGAAGCGAAGGTCAGCGGAATATGAGCGATTCCTCGTCGACGGGTTCTTCCGTCTACAGCGCCTACCAAGGCAACACCTACCTCTTCGGCGGCAATGCGCCCTATGTCGAAGAGATGTACGAAAACTACCTCTCGAACCCCGGCAGCGTGCCCGACAACTGGCGTGCGTATTTCGACGCGCTCCAGAACGTGCCCGCCACCGACGGCAGCAACGCCAAGGACGTGCCCCACCTGCCGGTGGTCAACGCCTTCGCCGAGCGCGCCAAGCAGGGCACCACCAAGGTCGTGGTGGCCAGCGGCGCCGACTCCGAACTCGGCCGCAAGCGCACCGCCGTCCAGCAGCTGATCGCCGCCTACCGCAACGTCGGCGCCCGCTGGGCCGACCTCGACCCGCTCAAGCGCACCGAGCGTCCGGCGATCCCCGAGCTCGAGCCTTCGTTCTACGGCTTCGCCGATGCCGACCTCGAGACGGTGTTCAACACCAGCAACACCTTCTTCGGCAAGGAGACGATGTCGCTGCGCGATCTGCTGAATGCGCTGCGCGAGACCTACTGCGGCACCATCGGCGCCGAGTACATGTACATGACCGACCAGGGCCAGAAGCGCTGGTGGCAGCAGAAGCTCGAGAGCGCGCGCACCAATCCGCAACTGGGTGCCGAGCAGAAGAAGCGCGTGCTCGAGCGGCTCACCGCCGCCGAAGGCCTCGAGCGTTTCCTGCACACCAAGTACGTCGGCCAGAAGCGCTTCTCGCTCGAAGGCGGCGAGAGCTTCATCGTCGCGATGGACGAGCTGATCAACCAGGCCGGCATCGCCGGCGTGCAGGAAATCGTGATCGGCATGGCCCACCGCGGCCGCCTCAACGTGCTGGTCAATTCGCTCGGCAAGCTGCCGGCCGACCTGTTCGCCGAGTTCGACCACACGGCCCCTGAAGACCTGCCCAGCGGCGACGTCAAGTACCACCAGGGCTTCAGCTCCGACGTGACCACGGGCGGCGGCCCGGTCCACCTGAGCCTGGCATTCAACCCCTCGCACCTCGAAATCGTGAACCCGGTGGTCGAAGGCTCGGTGCGCGCGCGCATGGACCGCCGCGCCGACCCGCTCGGCAAGCAGGTGCTGCCGGTGATCGTGCACGGCGACGCCGCCTTCGCGGGCCAGGGCGTCGTGATGGAAACGCTGGCGCTGGCCGAGACCCGTGGCTATTCCACGGGCGGCACGGTGCACATCGTGATCAACAACCAGATCGGTTTCACCACCAGCGACCCGCGCGACAGCCGCTCGACGCTGTATTGCACCGACATCGTCAAGATGATCGAGGCGCCGGTGCTGCACGTGAACGGCGACGACCCCGAAGCCGTGGTGCTGGCCACCCAGCTCGCTCTCGAGTTCCGCATGGAATTCCAGAAGGACGTGGTGGTCGACATCATCTGCTTCCGCAAGCTCGGCCACAACGAGCAGGACACGCCCGCGCTGACCCAGCCGCTGATGTACAAGAAGATCGCCCAGCATCCCGGCACGCGCAGGCTGTATGCCGACAAGCTGGCGGCCCAGGGCCTGGGCGCCACGCTCGGCGACGACATGGTCAAGGCCCAGCGCGCCGCCTTCGATGCCGGCAAGAACACCTCCGACCCGGTGCTCACCAACTTCAAGAGCAAGTACGCGGTCGACTGGAGCCCCTTCCTCAACAAGAAGTGGACCGACGCCGGCGACACCGCGATTCCGACCGCCGAATGGAAGCGGCTGGCCGAGCGCATCACGAAGGCGCCCGAAGGCTTCACGGTGCATCCGCTGGTCAAGAAGGTGCTCGACGACCGCGCCGCGATGGGCCGTGGCGACGTCAACGTCGACTGGGGCATGGGCGAGCACATGGCCTTCGCCTCGCTGGTGGCGAGCGGCTATCCGGTTCGCCTCTCGGGCGAAGACAGCGGTCGCGGCACCTTCACGCACCGCCATGCCGTGCTGCACGACCAGAACCGCGAGAAGTTCGACGAAGGCACCTACGTGCCGCTGCAGAACGTGGCCGACAACCAGGCTCCCTTCGTCGTCATCGACTCGATCCTGTCCGAAGAAGCGGTGCTGGCCTTCGAATATGGCTACGCCTCGAACGACCCCAACACGCTGGTGATCTGGGAAGCGCAGTTCGGCGACTTCGTGAACGGCGCGCAAGTCGTGATCGACCAGTTCATCGCCTCGGGCGAGGTCAAGTGGGGCCGCGTCAACGGCATCACGCTGATGCTGCCGCACGGCTACGAAGGCCAGGGCCCCGAGCACAGCTCGGCGCGCCTGGAGCGCTTCATGCAATTGGCGGCCGACACCAACATGCAGGTGGTGCAGCCGACCACGGCGAGCCAGATCTTCCACGTGCTGCGCCGCCAGATGGTGCGCAACCTGCGCAAGCCGTTGATCATCATGACGCCGAAGTCGCTGCTGCGTAACAAGGACGCGACCTCGCCGCTGTCCGAGTTCACCAAGGGCGCCTTCCAGACCGTCATTCCGGACAACAAGGAACTGAAGGCCGACAAGGTCAAGCGCGTCGTCGCCTGCTCGGGCAAGGTCTACTACGACCTGGCCAAGAAGCGCGAGGAGAAGGGCATCGACGACGTCGCGATCATCCGCGTCGAACAGCTCTATCCGTTCCCGCACAAGGCCTTCGGCGCCGAGCTCAAGAAGTACCCGAATCTGGTCGATGTGGTCTGGGCGCAGGACGAGCCGCAGAACCAGGGTGCCTGGTTCTTCGTGCAGCACTACATCCACGAGAACATGCAGGAAGGCCAGAAGCTCGGCTACTCGGGCCGTGCCGCTTCGGCATCGCCTGCGGTCGGCTACTCGCATCTCCATCAGGAACAGCAGAAGGCGCTGGTCGACGGCGCGTTCGGCAAGCTCAAAGGCTTCGTGCTGACCAAGTAAACAAAAGAGCGCCGAGAGCGCTCTGACCCAACTCCAAAGAAACACGAAGCGAGCACATAGAAATGTCCATCGTAGAAGTCAAAGTCCCCCAGTTGTCCGAGTCCGTGGCCGAAGCCACCATGCTGCAGTGGAAGAAGAAGGCCGGCGATGCCGTCGCCATCGATGAAATCCTGATCGAGATCGAGACCGACAAGGTCGTGCTCGAAGTGCCGGCCCCCGCGGCGGGCGTGCTGGCCGAGATCGTCCAGGGCGACGGTGCCACCGTGATCGCCGAGCAGTTGATCGCCCGCATCGACACCGAGGGCAAGGCCGGCGCCGCCGCGCCTGCCGCCGCTGCACCGGCCGCCGCGCCGGCCGCGGCCCCCGCGCCGGCTGCGGCCGCAGCCGCTGCCACCGGCGGTTCGAAGTCCGACGTCGCCATGCCGGCGGCCGCCAAGCTGCTGGCGGACAACAAGTTGAGCACCGGCGACGTTGCCGGCACCGGCCGCGATGGCCGCGTCACCAAGGGCGACGTGCTCGGCGCCGTGGCGGCCGGCACCACCGCGAAGGTGGCTGCACCCGTGCCGGTGCCGACCGGCGCGCCCAAGGCGGCGCTGCCGCAGGTTGCTGCGCCGACCCGCGCGCCCGACCTCGGCGACCGTCCGGAAGAGCGCGTGCCGATGAGCCGCCTGCGCGCGCGCATCGCCGAGCGCCTGCTGCAATCGCAGTCGAGCAACGCGATCCTGACCACGTTCAACGAAGTCAACATGGCCCCGGTCATGGAGATGCGCAAGAAGTTCCAGGACGCGTTCACCAAGGAGCACGGCGTCAAGATCGGCTTCATGAGCTTCTTCGTGAAGGCCGCTGTGCATGCGCTCAAGAAGTACCCGGTGATCAACGCCTCGGTCGACGGCAACGACATCGTCTACCACGGCTACTTCGACATCGGCATCGCGGTCGGTTCGCCGCGCGGCCTGGTGGTGCCGATCCTGCGCAACGCCGACCAGATGAGCTTCGCCGACATCGAGAAGAAGATCGCCGAGTTCGGCCAGAAGGCCAAGGACGGCAAGCTGGGCATCGAAGAGATGACCGGCGGCACCTTCTCGATCTCCAACGGCGGCACCTTCGGCTCGATGCTGTCGACCCCGATCATCAACCCGCCGCAGTCGGCCATCCTGGGCGTGCACGCGACCAAGGACCGCGCAGTGGTCGAGAACGGCCAGGTCGTGGTGCGTCCGATGAACTACCTCGCGATGAGCTACGACCACCGCATCATCGACGGCCGCGAAGCCGTGCTGGGCCTGGTCGCCATGAAGGAAGCGCTGGAAGATCCGTCGCGCCTCCTGTTCGACATCTGAGGAGCACCGGATGTCTGAAAAGCAATTCGACGTCGTCGTCATCGGCGGCGGCCCCGGCGGCTATGTGGCTGCGATCCGCGCGGCACAGCTCGGCTTCAACGTGGCCTGCATCGACGAGTGGAAGAACGCCAAGGGCGGTCCGGCACTCGGCGGCACCTGCACCAACATCGGCTGCATCCCCTCGAAGGCGCTGCTGCAGTCCTCCGAGCACTACGAGCACGCTGGCCACAGCTTCGCCGACCATGGCATCAAGGTCGAGGGCCTGGGCCTCGATGTCGCCAAGATGCTGTCCCGCAAGGACACTGTCGTGAAGCAGAACAACGACGGCATCGTCTACCTGTTCAAGAAGAACAAGGTCGCGTTCTTCCATGGCCGCGGCTCCTTCGTGAAGGCCTCCGACGCCGGCTACGAGATCAAGGTCGAGGGCGCTGCCGAAGAGAGCATCACGGCCAAGCAGGTCATCGTCGCGACCGGCTCCAACGCGCGTCCCTTGCCGGGTGCGCCGTTCGACGAGGAGAACATCCTCTCGAACGACGGCGCGCTGCGCATCGGCGCCGTGCCGAAGAAGCTGGCGCTGATCGGCTCCGGCGTGATCGGCCTCGAGATGGGCTCGGTCTGGCGCCGCCTCGGTGCCGAGGTCACGGTGCTCGAAGCACTGCCGACTTTCCTCGGCGCGGTCGACGAGCAGATCGCCAAGGAGGCGCTCAAGGCCTTCACCAAGCAGAACCTCAAGATCGAGCTCGGCGTCAAGGTCGGCGAGGTCAAGTCGGGCAAGAAGGGCGTCTCGATCGCCTACACCGATGCCAAGGGCGGCGCGCAGTCGCTTGAGGTCGACAAGCTGATCGTCTCGATCGGCCGCGTGCCCAACACCATCGGCCTCAACGCCGAAGCCGTGGGCCTGAAGCTCGACGATCGCGGCGCCATCGAGGTCGACGAAGAGTGCCGCACCAACCTGCCCGGCGTCTGGGCCATCGGCGACGTGGTGCGTGGCCCGATGCTCGCGCACAAGGCCGAGGAAGAGGGCGTGGCGGTGGCCGAACGCATGGCCGGCCAGCATGGGCACGTCAACTTCAACACGATTCCCTGGGTGATCTATACCTCCCCGGAAATCGCCTGGGTCGGCCAGACCGAGCAGCAGCTCAAGGCCAGCGGCCGCGCCTACAAGGCCGGCACCTTCCCGTTCCTCGCGAACGGGCGGGCGCGCGCGTTGGGCGACACCACCGGCATGGTCAAGTTCCTGGCCGACGCGGCCACCGACGAGATCCTCGGCGTCCACATGGTCGGCCCGATGGTGAGCGAGCTGATCTCCGAAGCCGTGGTGGCGATGGAGTTCAAGGCCAGCGCGGAAGACATCGCACGCATCTGCCATGCCCACCCGTCGCTGTCGGAAGCCACCAAGGAAGCTGCGCTCGCCGTCGACAAGCGTACGCTGAACTTCTGAGTACGTGACGACCGTCAGGCAAGCGTACGACGCCGAGCTGGTTGCGCGGGGTTATCAAAGTGACCCCGCGCAGTTGCGCGCCGTCGAGGCCCTCGACCGCTGCGCGCGGGAGTGGGGCGAGTACAAGGCGCAGCGCTCGAACGCCTTCAAGAAACTGATCAACCGGCCCGAGATCCCGCGCGGGGTCTACATGTACGGTGGCGTCGGGCGCGGCAAGAGCTTCCTGATGGACTGCTTCTACAACGCGGTCCCGCTCAGGCGCAAGACGCGCCTGCACTTCCACGAGTTCATGCGCGAGGTGCACCGCGAACTGGCGGATCTGCAGGGCACGGTCAATCCGCTCGACGAACTCGGCCTGCGGATCTCCAAGCGCTACAGGCTGATCTGCTTCGACGAGTTCCACGTGTCCGACATCACCGATGCGATGATCTTGCATCGGCTGCTGGCGGCGCTGTTCGACAACGGCGTGGGCTTCGTCACCACCTCCAATTTCAAGCCCGACGATCTCTATCCGGGGGGCTTGCACCGTGACCGCATCCTGCCGGCCATCGCCTTGCTGAACCAGCGGCTGGAGGTGCTCAGCGTCGACAACGGCACCGACTACCGGCGCCGCACGCTCGAGCAGGTGCGGCTCTACCTCACGCCCAACGGCGCGGCGGCCGACAAGGAGATGCGCAAGGCCTTCGAGCGGCTGGCGGAAAGCGCCGACGAAAACCCGGTGCTGCACATCGAGTCGCGCGAGATCCACGCCCGGCGCAAGGCCGGCGGCGTGGTGTGGTTCGACTTCAAGACGCTCTGCGGCGGCCCTCGCTCGCAGAACGACTATCTGGAGATCGCGACCCAGTTCCATACCGTGCTGCTGTCCGACGTGCCCTACATGCCGGTCCGCATGGCCTCTGAAGCACGTCGTTTCACCTGGTTGGTCGACGTGTTCTACGATCGTCGCGTGAAGCTGATCATGTCCGCCGAAGTGGCGCCCGAGGCGTTGTACACCGAGGGTCCTCTGGCCCACGAGTTTCCCCGCACCGTGTCGCGTCTCAACGAGATGCAGTCGGCCGAATTCCTGGCGCTGGAACGCCGCACCGTCGACACCCGCCTGACATGAAGAACATCGTCCTTGCCCTGCTGATCGGTCTCGCTGCTGCGCCCCTGTGGGCGCAGTCGGGCGCGACCACCGGCGGCGCCGACCTCGACGCCGAACGGGCGCGGCTGAGCGCCGAGCGCAAGGTGATCAGCGAGCGCTACGACGCCGAGCGGGCCGCCTGCTACAAGAAGTTCGCGGTCGAGGGCTGCCTGGAAGACAGCCGGCGCCGGCGCCGGCTCGCCACCGACGACATCAAGCGCCAGGAGGCGGCGATCAACGAATTCGAACGCAAGCGCCGCGGCGCCGCCGCGCTCGACAAGCTCGAAGAGAAGGGCAGCAGCGCCCGCTCCAAGGAGGCCGATGCAGAGCGCGAGCAGTCGGTCAAGTCGCAGCAGGAGCGCGAGCAGCGCGCCGCCGACCATGCGGCCGGCCGCGCCCAGGCGGCCGCCGAGGCGGCCGACAAGCAGCGCCAGTTCGACGACAAGCAGCGGGCGCACGCCCAAGAGCAGGAGAAGGCGGCGCGTCGCCGCGCGGAGGCTCCGGCGGCCCGGCAGGCCTACGATGAAAAGCTGCAGCGGGCCGAGCAGCAGCGCGCCGAGAACGAGCGCCGCAATGCCGCCAAGACCAAGCCGCGTTCGGCACCCTTGCCGGACCCGGAGCGTTCGGCCGCGCCCTGATCAGCGCGGCCCGGGGGGCTCTCAATCCTCCTTCGGGAGGTCTTCCAGCTTCACGACGACGATCGAGATGTTGTCGCCGCCGCCATGGGCGCGCCTGCGGGCTTCGGCCACCAGCAGTTCGACGGCCTCGCGCGGTGGCTTCGCGGCCAGCAGTTCGCCCATCTCGATCGGGCTGAAGTAGTGCCACAGGCCGTCGCTGCAGGCCATCAGCACGTCGCCGGCCTTGAGTCGCGGGATCAGGTGGACATCGACCGGCGGCGGCGTCGACTTCATGCCGAGGCAGCCGAGCAGGATGTTGCCCTGGGGGTGGACGCTGGCCTCGTCCTCGTCGATCTCGCCGCGATCGACCAGCACCTGCACATAGGAATGGTCCTTGGTGCGCTTGATCAGCCGGCCTTCGTGGAAGTGATAGATGCGCGAGTCGCCGGCGTGGATCCAGGCGCAGTCGCCTTCGGGGTTCATGAGGAAGGCGGCGAGCGTGCTGTGGGGCTCCTGTTCGCTGGACACCGCCGTGAGCTTGATCACGGTGTGTGCGTCCTCGAGCAGCTGGCGCAGCATGCCGACCGGCTCGTCGCGCCCCGGCTTGTAGCGGGAGAACAATTGGCGAGCGGTCAGCAGCACCTGGTCGGAGGCCTTGCGGCCGCCGCTGCGCCCGCCCATGCCGTCGGCCACGACCGCCAGCACGCAGCCCGCCACGCGCGGATGGGTGATGACCAGGACCTGGTCCTGCTGGTAGGGGCGATCTCCCTTGTGGAGGCCGGTGGCTGCAGCGAGTCGAAAGCCTCGGGTCATGTGGCGCGGTTGCGCCGATGGCGCGGTCGTTGAGGATGAGGTTGCAAACGGAGCGAAGACGTATTATCGAGCGAACACAAGCCGCGGCCGGACCGCCGCGGCATCGCTTTCCCTACTGCGCCCCCTTGGACTCCAATCTTCACTCATTTTCCCGCCAGCTGATCGAACTGCGGATCGAGCATGCCGACCTCGATGCCACCATCGACCGTCTCGGCGATGTCGTGCCGCAGGACGAGCTGCTGCTGCGCCGCCTGAAGAAAAGGCGGCTGGCCCTGCGCGACCAGATCGCGCGCCTGGTCGACCTGCTCGACCCGCAAGAGCCCGCCTGATGGCGCTCGAACAAGAGGTGCGCGAGGTCTTCGCGCAGGGCGGGGTGCTCTCGCATGCGGCCGACCAGTTCCGGGAGCGCGACGGCCAGACCGAGATGGCGGTCGCGGTCGCGCGCACCATCACGAACGGCGGCCAGCTCGTGGTCGAGGCCGGAACCGGCGTCGGCAAGACCTTCTCCTACCTGGTGCCGGCGCTGCTGAGCGGCGAGCGGGTGCTGCTGTCGACCGCCACCAAGACGCTGCAAGACCAACTCTTCGGCCGCGACCTGCCGCGGCTGGTTGCGGCGCTGGGCCTGCCGGTGCGCACGGCGCTGCTCAAGGGCCGAGCCAGCTACCTCTGCCTGCACCGGCTCGAGCTCGCACGCCACGACGCCTCGCTGCCCGAGCGCGGTTCGCTGCGTACGCTGGCCAAGATCGAGCAATGGTCCAAGGCCACGCGCACCGGCGACCTGGCCGAGCTGCCGGGGCTGGACGAGCGCTCGCCGCTGATCCCGCTGGTCACTTCCACGCGCGAGAACTGCCTCGGTGCCCAATGCCCGCAGTTCAAGCCCTGCCACGTGAACCTGGCGCGGCGCGAGGCCATGGCGGCGGACGTGGTGGTGATCAACCACCACCTTTTCTTTGCCGATCTCGCGGTGCGCGAGTCGGGCATGGCGGAACTGCTGCCGAGCGTGCGCGTGGTGGTGTTCGACGAGGCGCACCAGCTCAACGAGACCGGTGTGCAGTTTCTCGGCGTCCAGATCGGCACCGGGCAGGCCTTGGACTTCGCGCGCGACCTGCTGGCAGCCGGCCTGCAGCAGGCGCGCGGCCTGGTCGACTGGCAGCAGCTGGCGGCCGCGGTCGAGCGCGGCGCCCGCGAGCTGCGCCTGGCGGTCGGCAAGCAGTGGCCGGGCGCCAAGCTGCGCTGGGCGGGCGAGGCGCCCGAAGGGGTTCCCGGCCCCGACTGGCAGCAGGCGCTCGATGCCCTGCAGGAGGCCTTCGCGGGCGCTGCGCGCGGGCTCGACACGGTGAGCGAACTGTCGCCCGATTTCGTCCGCCTGCACGACCGCGCCCAGCAGCTGGCGCAGCGCGCCGAGCGCTTCGCCGAGCCCTGTGCGATCGGCTCGGTGCGCTGGGTCGACGTCGGCTCGCAGCTGCGGCTGGTCGAGTCGCCGCTGGACATCGCCGAGGCGGTGCGCACCCGCGTGCTCAAGTCATCCGCTGCGGCCGGGTCCGAGTCCGAGCCCGTGGAGGAGGGCCGCGCCTGGGTGTTCACCTCGGCGACGCTGGGCGACGACCCGAAGCTGCGCTGGTTCACCGAGCCCTGTGGCCTCGAAGAAGCCGAAGTGCTGCGCGTGCAGAGCCCCTTCGACTATGCGCAGCAGGCCGCGCTCTACGTGCCGCGCGCCTTTCCGAAGCCGAACGACCCTGCGCACAGCCAGCAGGTGGCGCTGCTGGCGGCTCGCGGCGCCGCTGCCCTCGGCGGACGCACGCTGGTGCTGACCACCACGCTGCGCGCGCTGCGGACCATCGGTGACGCGATGAAGGCGCAATTCGAACGTCTGGAGTCGGGCGAGCGCCCCGAGGTGCTGGTCCAGGGCGAGTTGCCCAAGCGGGTGCTGATGGACCGCTTTCGCGAAGGCGCCAGCGCCGGGCGGGCAGGCTGCGTGCTGGTGGCCTCGGCCTCGTTCTGGGAGGGCTTCGACGCCCCGGGCGACGCGCTGCAGCTGGTGGTGATCGACAAGCTGCCGTTCCCGCCACCCAATGACCCGCTGGTCGAGGCACGATCGCAGCGTCTCGAGTCGCAGGGCCGAAGCGCCTTCGGCGACTACTCGCTGCCGGAGGCTGCGGTGTCGCTCAAGCAGGGCGCGGGCCGGCTGATCCGGCGCGAATCCGACCGGGGCGTGCTGGTGATCTGCGACACGCGGCTGGTCGCGATGGGCTACGGCAAGCGCCTGCTGGCGGCGCTGCCGCCGATGCGAAGGATCGAGGGCGAAGCCGAGCTGGACGCCGAGATCGCCGCGCTCGTGCCGCCTACGCGCGACTGACCGGCCGACCGCTTACCAGAGCTTCCACCACGGATCGTCCTTGGCGCGGAAACCGCGCGACAGGTACTCGCTCTGCGGGTAGTTCTTGGTCAGCACGCGCTGGGTGTCGTCGCGCAGGTCGTTCATGCCGAGCTTGTCGTAGGACAAGTACATGATGTACAGCGCCTCTTCGAGCGCCGGCACTTCGCGGTAGTCCGCCAGCGCCAGCTGCGCGCGGTTGATGGCCGCCAGGTAGGCGCCGCGGGTGTAGTAGTAGCGCGCCACGTGCACTTCGTACTGCGCCAGCGAGTTGACGATGTAGTTCATGCGCAGCCGCGCATCCGGCGTGTAGCGCGACTCGGGGAAGCGGGTGATCAGTTCCTTGAACGACTCGAAGGATTCCTTGGCCGCCTTCTGGTCGCGTTCGGACAGGTCCTGGCGCGTCATCCACGCGAACATGCCGAGGTCGTCGTTGAAGTTGATCACGCCCTTCAGATAGAGCGCGTAGTCGATCGCCGGACTGGCCGGGTGGAGCTTCATGAAGCGATCGAGGGTGGCGATGGCCGGCACCTTGTCGCCGGCCTTCCATTGGGCGTAGGCCTTGTCGAGCTGGGCCTGCTGGGCCAGCGGCGTGCCGGCGGCGCGGCCCTCGAGCTTCTCGAGCAGGGGCACGGCCTTGTCGTAGGCGCCCGAGTTCGTTTCGTCCTTGGCTTCGGAGTAGATGCGGTTCGGGCTCCAGTTCGCGGTCTTGTCGGCTTCGGTCGTCGAGCAGCCGGCCACCAGCCAGGCCGTGGCGCACAGGGCCAGCCAGCCGGGGACGACCGATAATTTGGCGCGAAACATCAGATAAGGCTTTCGTGAAACAGTTGCCCCCGATTATATCGACCGACCCCCTGGCGGACGCCCCGGAGGCGGCCGAGCACGAGGAGGGCGCCGAGCTCTCCGCCGCGAGCGAAGTCCGGGATTTCCTGATCGGGCCGGCCGAACATGGCCAGCGGCTCGACCGTGCACTGGCGGCGCTGGTGCCGGAATTCTCGCGCAGCTACCTGCAGCAGCTGATCGAAGCCGGGATGGTCGAGATCCAGGGGCGGGTGCTCACCAAGGCCTCCGCCACGGTGCATGCCGGCGAGGCCGGGCGCATCGAGCTGCGGCCGACGCCGCAAAGCCAGGCCTTCAAGGCCGAGCCCATGGACCTGCGGGTGGTGTACGAGGACGATCACCTGCGGATCATCGACAAGCCGGTCGGGTTGGTGGTGCATCCGGCCCCCGGCCACTGGAGCGGGACCCTGCTCAACGGCCTGCTGGCGCTCGATCCGCGGGCGGCCCTGCTGCCGCGCGCCGGCATCGTGCACCGGCTCGACCGCGACACCAGCGGACTGATGGTGGTGGCGCGCAGCCGCCAGACGATGGATGCCCTGGTGGCGCTGATCGCGGCACGGGAGGTCAAGCGGCAGTACCTGGCGCTCGCCCACCGGAGCTGGCAGGGCGCCCGCGCGCGCCATGTCGATGCCCCGATCGGGCGCGATCCGCGCAACCGGCTGCGCATGGCGGTGGTCGATCTGGAGCGTCATTCGGGCAAGCTGGCGCGCACGCTGATCGAGGCGCTCGACAGCAACGAACAGGGCTGCACAGTGCGCTGTACGCTCGAAACCGGCCGCACCCACCAGATCCGCGTGCACATGGCGTCCATCGGTCATCCGCTGGTCGGCGACACGCTCTACGGCGGTGCGCCGGCGGCCGGCCTGACGCGGCAGGCGCTGCATGCCTTCAGGCTGGGATTCGCGCATCCGGTGACAGGGGAGCCGATGGAGTTTCGATCGCCGCCGCCGCCGGATCTGCTTCAGGGTTTCTCCGAGTGGGGGCTGGATTACAATCCCGGATGACGGTCCCGAGGGCCGCGCCGGCCACCTGATGCCGGCTTTGCGTTGCTTTTCGCCGCGTGCAGGCAGCGCTCCATCCATCCTTCTGAACAAGCGTCCTCGAGGCGCCTTTTCCCGGATAACGCGAACCATGAATACGGCGGATGCCAAGCGCATTCTCGAAACCGCCTTGATCTGTTCGACCCAGCCGTTGCCGGTGCGCGAACTGCGCGTGCTGTTCGACGACGAACTGGGCGCCGACACGATCAAGTCGCTGTTGCTCGAGTTGCAGGAAGACTGGTCGCAGCGCGGCCTGGAGCTCGTGAGCGTGGGCAGTGGCTGGCGCTTCCAGAGCCGCCCCGAGCTGCGCGACCACCTCGACCGGCTGCACCCCGAGAAGCCGCCGCGCTACACCCGTGCGGTGCTCGAGACGCTGGCGATCATCGCCTACCGGCAGCCGGTCACGCGCGGCGACATGGAAGACATCCGCGGCGTCACGATCAATTCGCTGATCCTGAAGCAGCTCGAAGACCGCAACTGGGTCGAGGTGATCGGCCACCGCGAAACGGTGGGCCGGCCTGCGCTCTATGCGACCACGCGCCAGTTCCTCGACGATCTGGGCCTGGCGTCGCTGGACCAGCTGCCCCTGATCGAGACGCCGGCGCAGCAGGGCGCGCTGATCGACGCGCTCGGCCAGGCCGCGGGCGACGACCAGCCGGCGCTGCCGATGGACGACTCGCCGGCCGATGAGCCGCCGGCCGTGGAGCCGTCGACCACGGAACCGTCGACCACGGAACCGTCGGCCGAAGCCCTGGCGACGTCCGATCCGGTGGCGCAGCCCGCCGCCGAGGTCGCCGAAACCGCAACCCCCATGCCCGTCGACGCCGAATCCGCGCCCGACGAGGCCGACACCACCGCTGTCTCTTCCGGAACCCGACCATGAGCCCCATTGAACCCGATGATGCAGCCGCGCTGCCGGCCGACACCGTTTCCGAGCTGCCTGCGGGCGAGACCCCGGTCGAGGCCGTGGAAGGAGCCGCAGCCCCGCGCAAGCGCCGCCCCCGCAAGCCGAAGGCGGTAGCGCAGGAGGTGCTGGCGGAAGTGCCCGCAGAGCCGCTGGCCGAGGCTATGGAGCCGGTCGAGCCGGCTGCCGCACCGGCGGCCGTCGCCGAGCCCGTAGCTGTCTCCGAGCCGGCCGCCGTCGCCGAGCCGGTCACCGAGCCGCCGGTGGAGGCCCGCAGCGCCGAAGCCGCGGCGCAGGACGACGACGAGGAAGATGAAGAGGAGGAGGAGCCGGACGAGGAGGAGGACGATCTCGACCGCGCCCGCCGGGCCGCCGAGCGCGAGCAGCGCAATGCGCCGCCGCCCGAGCCGATCCGCTTCGCCGACGTCATTTCGGGCCAGTTCGATGCCGACGAGGAAAGCCCCGAGGTGCCGCCGCTCAAGCGGGTGCTGCTGCCCGAGGCCGATTCGCCCAAGCTGCACAAGGTGCTGGCCCAGGCGGGCCTGGGTTCCCGGCTCGAGATGGAGCAGCTGATCCTGCAGGGGCGCATCTCGGTCAACAACGAGCCGGCCCACATCGGCCAGCGCATCCAGTACGGCGACCAGGTCAAGATCAACGGCAAGCCGATCCGCTATCGCATCGCGCCACCGCCGGCGCGCGTGATCGCCTACCACAAGCCGGTCGGCGAAGTCGTGACGCACGACGACCCGCAGAACCGCCCGACCGTGTTCCGCAAGCTGCCGCGCCTGCAGCAGGGCAAGTGGCAGTCGGTCGGCCGGCTCGACCTCAACACCGAAGGCCTGCTGCTGTTCACGAGCTCGGGCGAACTGGCCAACCAGCTGATGCACCCGCGCTTCGGGCTGGAGCGCGAGTACGCGGTGCGCGTGCTCGGTGCGCTGAGCGCCGAGGAGAAGAAGCGCCTGCTCGAAGGCGTGCGGCTGGACGACGGCATGGCCCAGTTCGGCACCATCGAGGAAGGCGGCGGCGAGGGCTCCAACTGCTGGTACCGCGTCACCATCTCGGAAGGCCGCAACCGCGAGGTGCGGCGCCTGTTCGAATCGGTCGGCCACGCGGTGAGCCGCCTGATCCGCATCCGCTACGGCGCCATGGTGCTGCCGCGCGGGCTCAAGCGCGGCGCCTGGATGGAGCTCGACGAGCGCGACATCCAGGCCCTGTTCCAGGCCGCCGGCGGCGGCGGCGAGCGGGCGCCCCGGCAGGGTGCCGGGCCCAGGGGCCAGGGGCCGGGCCAGGACAACGGCGGGCGCAACCGCAATCGCAAGCGCCGCGGCAACCGCAACGGGAGTGGTGCCGGTGCCGCCGGCCCGCAGGGCGAAGGGCGCGAGGCGATCCCGAATCCGCTGGCCCATGGTCCGGGTGCGCGCTCCGATCGCGGCGGCGGCAAGGGCCCGCCGCAAGGGCGCCGCAACAGCCGCGGCGGCGACCGGCAGGGCGGCGCCGCGCAGCAGGGCCAGGGGCGCAATCGGCAAGGCGAGGACCGCGCACCCGGCGGCGCCAGCCAGCCCGACCCGATGAAGACGTCGCTCGGCTACATCGGCACCGACAGCTTCTCGCGCCAGCGCAAGGAGCAGCGCCAGGGCCCGCGTCGCGGCGGCCCGGGGGGCGGCGGCGGTGGCGGCAACTTCGGCGGGTCGGGCGGCGGTCGGCGCCGCGGCCGCTGATTTTCGGTACCCCGGCACGGCCTTTCGCTCGCCGATGGCGAGGGAACGCTCTCGCGCCGGTTAAAATCAGAGGCTTTGTCAAGGCTTGCAACCCGCATGTTGCGGCCCTGGCGGAACTCATTCAGATTCAAGCTCTCAGGAAAGCACTTCAATGGCCATCGAACGCACCCTCTCCATCATCAAGCCCGACGCAGTCGCCAAGAACGTCATCGGCAAGATCGTTTCCCGCTTCGAGGCCGCCGGCCTCAAGATCGTGGCCGCCAAGCTGATCCACCTGTCGCGCGCCGAAGCCGAGCAGTTCTACGCCGTGCACAAGGAGCGTCCCTTCTTCAAGGATCTGGTCGAGTTCATGATCTCCGGCCCGGTGTTCGTGCAGGCGCTCGAAGGCGACAACGCGATCGCCAAGAACCGCGACCTGATGGGCGCCACCGACCCCAAGAAGGCCGCTCCCGGCACCATCCGCGCCGACTTCGCCGACAGCATCGATGCCAACGCGGTGCACGGCTCCGACGCGCCCGAGACGGCGCAGGTCGAAATCGCGTTCTTCTTCGCCGGCCTCAACGTCTACGCCCGCTGAGGGCGAGCCCGCCTGACGCAATGACCTCGGCCAACCTGCTCGACTTCGATCTGGAGGGATTGGCCGCGTTCTGCGAACGGCTGGGCGAGAAGCGTTTTCGCGCGACGCAGTTGTTCCGCTGGATCCACCAGCGGGGCGCCAGCGATTTCGCGCAGATGACCGACTTGGCGAAGTCGCTGCGCGAAAAACTCGCGACCACCGCCCGGGTCGAGGCGCTGCCGGTCATCACGCAGCACGAATCCGCCGACGGCACCATCAAGTGGCTGTTCGATGTCGGCGACGGCAATGCGGTCGAGGCCGTGTTCATTCCCGAGGACGATCGCGGCACGCTGTGCGTGTCGTCGCAGGCCGGCTGTGCGGTCGGCTGCCGCTTCTGCTCGACCGGCCACCAGGGCTTCAGCCGCAACCTGACGACCGGGGAAATCACGGCCCAGCTGTGGTTCGCCGAGCATTTCCTGCGCAAGCACCTGGGGCGCGCCGAGCGCGTGATCTCCAACGTCGTGATGATGGGCATGGGCGAGCCGCTGCAGAACTACGCGGCGCTGGTGCCGGCGCTGCGCACCATGCTCGACGACAACGCCTACGGCCTTTCGCGCCGCCGCGTGACGGTGTCGACCTCGGGCGTGGTTCCGATGATCGACCGCCTCGGGGGCGATTGCCCCGTGGCGCTCGCCGTCTCGCTGCATGCGCCCAACGATGCGCTGCGCGACGACCTGGTGCCGCTCAACCGCAAGTACCCGATCGCCGAACTGCTCGAGGCCTGCAAGCGTTACCTCGCGCACGCACCGCGCGACTTCATCACCTTCGAGTACTGCATGCTCGACGGCGTCAACGACCAGCCCGAGCATGCGCGGCAGCTGCTCGAGCTGGTGCGTTCGTCCGGCGTGTCCTGCAAGTTCAACCTGATTCCCTTCAATCCCTTTCCGGCGTCGGGCCTGCTGCGTTCGCCGCAGCCCCGGGTCCTGGCCTTCGCCAAGGTGCTGAGCGAGGCGGGCATCGTCACCACCGTGCGCAAGACGCGCGGCGACGACATCGACGCCGCCTGCGGGCAGCTGGCCGGCGACGTCAAGGACCGCACCCATGCGGCCGAGCGCATGGCTCAGCGGCGCACCGTGATCCTGCATCCGGCCCCTCGCAAGGCCGCCACCCCCACTGCCGAGGAGCAATGATCCGATGAGCAAGGCCTTTTCGAATGCACGCACGCTGATGCTGCAGGTGTCCTGCGGCCTCGCTGCAGTCTTCCTGCTGGCAGGCTGCATCAACACCCGCAATGGCGTGCTGCAGACTTCGGCCAACAAGGACGCGGCCATCGTGACCGACTCCGACGAGAGCAACGGACGCAAGCGGGCCAAGCTGCGCATCGAACTGGCGATCGGCTATTTCCAGCAGGGCCAGACCACGATCGCCCTCGACGAGATCAAGCAGGCGCTGGCGGCCGACCCGAGTTTCGCCGATGCCTACAACCTGCGCGGCCTGGTCTACATGCGGCTCGACGATCCGGCGCAGGCCGAAGACAGCTTCCGCCGCGCGATCGCGCTCGATCCGCGCGAACCCAACGTGCTGCACAACTACGGCTGGCTGCTGTGCCAGCAGAACCGCTTCGCCGATGCCCAGCAGCAGTTCAGCGCCGCGCTCGCGGTGCCCACCTACACGGACCGCGCCAAGACCCTCATGACGCAGGGCGTCTGCCAGCTGAAGGCGGGCCAGCGCGCCGAAGCCGAGCGCAGCCTGATGCAGGCCTACGAGATCGACGCCGGCAATCCGGTGATCGGCTTCAACCTGGCGTCGATCCTGGTCCAGCGCAACGATTGGCAGCGGGCCCAGTTCTACATCCGCCGCGTCAACAACAGCCCGGCGGCCAGCGCCGAGACCTTGTGGCTCGGCATCAAGATCGAACGCCAGCTCAACAACCGAGAAGCGGTGGCGCAGCTGGCGGGCCAGCTGCAACGGCGCTTCCCCCAGTCGCGGGAGGCGATTGCGTACGAGCGCGGAAATTTCAATGATTGAGCGAGCGAGTGAATTCGGGGCTTCGGCCGCCGTGCCCCTGGTCGGGGGCGACAGCACGAACATGACGGCCGGCGACATGCTGCGCGAGGCGCGGGAGGCCCACGGCCTGCACATCGACATGGTGGCGGCGGCGCTCAAGGTGACGCCGCAGAAACTGGCCGCCCTCGAGGCCGACGACATCGAGTCGCTGCCCGACGCGGTGTTCGCGCGCGCGCTGGCCGCGAGCGTCTGCCGCGCGCTCCGCATCGATCCGGCGCCGGTCCTGGCCAAGCTGCCGGGCGCCCAGCGGCCCGGCCTGGCGGATGCCGACCGCACCATCAGCAGGAGCCTCAAGTCGGCGGCGCCGCGTTCCGGCGCAGGCGCCAGCGGACTGCCTTCGCGTGCCCTGCTGACCGTGGTGGTGCTGCTCCTGCTGGGCGCAGCGGTCCTGTTCTGGCTCCCGCAGTCGGCCTTCGACCACGTCGGCGCGGCTTTCTCGCGCCTGAGTTCGTCCAGCGAGGAGGCCGCGCCGCCATCCACGCTGGCCGCGGGTACGCCGGCTGCGGCCGGCATGGCGGTCGAGCCCTCGGCCGCGCCCAATGCGCTGCCGGTGCTGCCGCCGCCGGCTGCTCCCGCCGAGCCCGTGGCGGCCGCGCCCGCAGCGGAGGCGGCTGTCGGCAACGACCTGATCGTCTTCGTCGCTCGCGACGAGTCCTGGATCACGGTGACCGAAGCCGGCGGCAAGCAGCTGATCCGGCGCACGGTCAAGGCCGGCGAGACCGTCGGACTGACCGGTGCACTGCCGCTTTCGGTCGTGGTCGGCCGTGCGGCGGCGGTCGATGTGCGCGTGCGCGGTCAGGCCTTTGACCTCACGCCGCTCGCGCGTTCCGGCGGCGTGGCACGCTTCGAAGTCAAACCCTGATCGAGCCCCTCATGACCGATGCCCCGAATCCCCTCGGCTGCCTGCCGATCGAACCCGCCGCGCCCCGGGCGCGCCGCTCGCGCCAGGCCCAGGTGGTCTGGGGACCGCGCACGGTCACGGTCGGCGGCGATGCGCCGGTGCGCGTCCAGTCGATGACCAACACCGACACCGTCGACGCCATCGGCACCGCGATCCAGGTCAAGGAACTGGCGCTCGCCGGCTCCGAGATGGTGCGCATCACGGTCAACACGCCCGAGGCCGCGGCGCAAGTGCCCTACATCCGCGAGCAGCTCGACCGCATGGGCGTCGACGTGCCGCTGATCGGCGACTTCCACTACAACGGCCACCGGCTGCTGACCGACTATCCGGCCTGCGCCGAGGCGCTCAGCAAGTACCGCATCAATCCCGGCAACGTCGGCAAGGGCGACAAGAAGGACAAGCAGTTCGGCCAGATGATCGATGCCGCGATGCGCTGGAACAAGCCGGTGCGCATCGGCGTCAACTGGGGCAGCCTCGACCAGGAACTGCTGGCCAGCCTGATGGACACCAACAGCGCCCGGGCCGAACCCTGGGACGCCAAGTCGGTCATGTACGAGGCGCTGGTCACCTCGGCGATCGATTCCGCGAAGCTGGCCGAGTCGATGGGCATGGCCGGCAACCAGATCATCCTGAGCTGCAAGGTGAGCGGCGTGCAGGACCTCATATCGGTCTACCGCGAACTGGCGCGCCGCTGCGACTACACGCTGCACCTGGGCCTGACCGAGGCCGGCATGGGCACCAAGGGCACGGTGGCTTCGGCGACCGCGCTGTCGATCCTGCTCCAGGAAGGCATCGGCGACACGATCCGCGTCTCGCTGACCCCGCAACCGGGCGAATCGCGCACCCAGGAGGTGCTGATCGCCAACGAGATCCTGCAGGCGCTGGGCCTGCGCGTGTTCGTGCCCAGCGTCACGGCCTGCCCGGGATGCGGGCGCACCACCAGCACCACCTTCCAGGAGCTGGCCAAGCAGATCGACGACTACCTGCGCATGCAGATGCCGGTCTGGCGCAACAAATATCCGGGCGTCGAGACCATGAAGGTGGCCGTCATGGGCTGCATCGTCAACGGGCCGGGCGAGAGCAAGCACGCCGACATCGGCATCAGCCTGCCCGGCACCGGGGAGGCGCCGGCGGCGCCGGTCTTCATCGATGGCCAGAAGGCCCTCACGCTGCGTGGCGACAACATCGCCAACGAGTTCCACCAGCTGGTCGAAACCTACATCCAAAAACGCTTCGGCAGCGGCATCGCTTCCGAGGTCGCCTGAGCTCCATCCATGGCTGAAAAAATCAGTGCCGTCAAAGGCATGAACGACATATTGCCGCCCGATTCGGCGCGCTGGGAATGGCTCGAAGCCATCGTGCGCGACCTGATGGGCCGCTACGCGTACCGCAATATCCGCACGCCCATCCTCGAGCAGACGGCCTTGTTCGTGCGCGGCATCGGCGAGGTCACCGACATCGTCGAGAAGGAGATGTACTCCTTCGAAGACAAGCTCAACGGCGAGGCGCTCACCTTGCGTCCCGAGAACACCGCCAGCGTGGTGCGCGCCGTGACCGAGCATTCGCTGCTCTACGACGGTGGCAAGCGCCTCTGGTACATGGGCCCGATGTTCCGCCACGAGCGGCCGCAGCGCGGGCGCTACCGCCAGTTCCACCAGATCGGTGCCGAGGCCCTGGGCTTCGCCGGTCCGGACGTCGATGCCGAGCTGATCCTGCTGGCCAGCGCGCTCTGGAAGGCCCTGGGCCTCACCGACGTGCGGCTCGAACTCAACAGCCTGGGCCAGCCGGCCGAGCGGGCGCTGCACCGCACGCAGCTGATCGCCCATTTCGAGCAGCACGCCGACAAGCTCGACGAAGACGGCAAGCGCCGGCTGCACAGCAACCCGCTGCGCATCCTCGACACCAAGAATCCGGCCATGAAGGAAGTGGTCGAATCGGCGCCCAGGCTGATGGACTTCCTGGGCGAGGAATCGCTGGCGCATTTCAACGGTCTGCGCGCCATCCTGGACGCCAACGGCATCGGCTACACGATCAATCCGCGGCTCGTGCGCGGCCTCGACTACTACAACCTCAGCGTGTTCGAGTTCGTGACCGACCGGCTCGGCTCGCAGGGCACGGTCTGCGCCGGCGGCCGCTACGACGACCTGATCGTGCAGATCGGCGGCAAGGCGGCGCCGGCGGTCGGCTGGGCGCTGGGCGTTGAGCGCGTGCTCGAGCTGGTGAAGGAGCAGGGCACGCAGATCCCGCTGCCGGTCCCCGACGTCTACGCGGTGGTGCCCGACGCCGCCGCCATGCCGGTCGCGCTGCGCACCCTGCAGCAGCTGCGCGATGCCGGCCTGCGGGCCCAGATGCATGCGGCCACGGCCGACGGCCTCGGCAGCTTCAAGTCGCAGTTCAAGAAGGCCGACGCCAGCGGCGCGGCGCATGCGCTGGTCTTCGGCGCCGACGAGCTCGCCCGCGGCGAGGTCACGGTCAAGGCGCTGCGCGACGGCAGCGGCGCCCAGACCACGCGGCCGCTGGCCGACGTGGCTGCCTGGGCCGCCACCCTACAATCCTCGGCTCCCCAACATTCATAGCGCATGGCCACCCATCTCGATCTCGAAGAACAGGAACAGCTCGACCAGCTCAAGCATTTCTGGAACACCTACGGCACCCTCATCACCTGGGTCGTGCTGCTCGCGGCCGGTGCCTTCGTGGCCTGGAACGGCTGGCAGTATTTCCAGCGCACCAAGGCCTTGCAGGCCTCGGCGCTCTATGACGAAGTCGAACGCAGTGCGCAGGCTGGCGACACGGCCCGCATCGAGCGGGCGCTGGCCGACATGAAGGACAAGTTCGCAGGCACCGCCTATGCGCAGCAGGCCGGCCTGCTGGCGGCCCGCGCGCTGTACGACAAGGGCAATGCCGAGGGCTCGCGCGGTGCGCTGGCCTGGGTTTCCGAGCACGCGGTCGACCCCGGCTACCAGGCGGTCGCCAGGCTCAGGCTGGCGGGCGAACTGCTCGAGGCCAAGCAGTACGACGAGGCCCTGAAGGCGCTTTCGAGCAGCGTGCCGAAGGAATTCGATGCGCTGGTGGCCGATCGCAAGGGCGACATCTACCTCACGCAGGGCAAGCGCGACGAGGCCAAGGCCGAGTACCTCAAGGCCCTGGCCGCCTTCGAACCGGGCGCCGACTACCGCCGCCTGGTCGAGATCAAGCTCAACGCCGTCGGCGTCGACCCGAAGAGCGTGGCTCCGGCGGCCGCCGGCGCCGCATCCCCAGCCAAGACCACACCATGAATTTGAAGCGTTACCTGACTCTGGCGCCCGCCCTGCGCATCGGGACCGCCGCGGCATTGGTCGCCGCGCTGGCCGCCTGCTCCGGCACGCCGCGGCCGAAGCCCGCCGACCTGCCGCCCAACGTTGCGCTGATGGGCATCAAGCAGGCCTGGACCATCAAGATCCCGAAGGTCGAGTTCCCCTTGTCCACCGTCGTGAACGGCGACCAGATCGCGGTCGCCGGGGCCGATGGAACCGTGGTCGTGATCGATGCCCGGGCCGGCACCGAACTCTGGCGCGCCAGCGTCGGTGCGCCGCTCGCGGCCGGCGTCGGCAGCGACGGCCGCACGGTCGCGGTGGTCACGGCCAACAGCGAACTGGTGGCGCTGGAGGCCGGCAAGGTGCTCTGGAAGGAGCGCCTCACGGCGCAGGCCTACACGCCGCCGCTGGTGGCGGGCCGCCGCATCTTCGTCCAGGCCGCAGATCGCACGACCAGCGCCTGGGACGGCCAGAGCGGCCGCCGCCTCTGGTCGCAGCAGCGCACCGCCGAGAACCTCGTGCTCAAGAAGCCGGGCGTGCTGCTGGCCGTGGGCGACACCCTCATCGCGGGCGTCGGCGGCCGCCTGGTCGGCATCAATCCGGCCAATGGCCAGTCGCGCTGGGAGTCGCCGATCGCGGCGCCGCGCGGCACCAACGACGTCGAGCGCCTGGTCGACCTGACCGGCACCGTGAGCCGGCAGGGCGAGGTGGTCTGCGCGCGGGCCTATTTCGCCAACGTCGGCTGCGTCGACACCGCACGCGGCGCATTGCTCTGGACCAAGCCGGCAGTGGGCGCCGACGGCGTCGGCGGCGACGACCGCTTCGTCTACGGCACCGAGGACAGCGGCGCCGTGCTCGCCTGGCGGCGCACCGACGGCGAGCGCGCCTGGCAGCAGGCCGACCTGCTCAAGTACCGGATCCTGACGGCGCCGCTGGCGGTCGGCCGTTCGCTGATCATCGGCGACACCACCGGCCTGGTGCACGTGCTCTCGCGCGACGATGGCAAGCCGTTGAACCGCCTCACGCCCGATGGCTCCGCCATCGCGGCGACACCGGTCCTGGCCGGCAACACGGTCGTGGTCGTCACCCGCAATGGCGGCGTGTTCGGCTATCGGCCCGAGTAATCAAGTGAAAGGACGCCTTCCATGAAGCCGGTCATCGCGCTGGTCGGGCGTCCCAACGTCGGGAAGTCGACCCTGTTCAACCGCCTGACGCAGACGCGCGACGCCATCGTCGCCGACTTCGCCGGCCTCACGCGCGACCGCCACTACGGCAACGGGCGCATCGGCAAGCACGAGTTCATCGTCATCGACACCGGCGGCTTCGAACCCGACGCCGGCAGCGGCATCTTCAAGGAGATGGCCAAGCAGACCCGGCAGGCCGTGGCCGAGGCGGATGTCGTGATCTTCGTGGTCGATGCGCGGGAAGGGCTGTCGGCCCAGGACCATGACATCGCGAACGAATTGCGCCGGCTCGGCAAGCCCTGCGTGCTGGTGGCCAACAAGGCCGAAGGCATGCACGACGGCACCAGGCTGGTCGACTTCTACGAGCTCGGCTTCGGCGAGGTGCACGGCATCTCGGCGGCGCACGGGCAGGGGATCCGCGACCTGGTCGAACTCGCGCTCGAGCCGCTCGCGCTGCCCGAACCCGAGGAAGATGCCGAAGAAGACCCCAACAAGCCGATCAAGCTGGCGGTCGCCGGCCGCCCGAATGTCGGCAAGTCGACCCTGATCAACACCTGGCTGGGCGAGGAGCGGCTGGTCGCCTTCGACCTGCCGGGCACCACGCGCGACGCGATTTCGGTGCCGTTCGAGCGCAATGGCCAGCGCTTCGAACTGATCGATACCGCCGGCCTGCGCCGCAAGGGCAAGGTGTTCGAGGCGATCGAGAAGTTCTCGGTGGTCAAGACGCTGCAGGCCATCGAATCGGCCAATGTCGTGCTGCTGCTGCTGGACGCCACCCAGGGCGTGACCGACCAGGACGCCCACATCGCCGGCTACATCCTCGAGAGCGGCCGGGCGGTGGTGATCGCGATCAACAAGTGGGACGCGGTCGACAGCTACCAGCGCGAGCAGATCCAGCGCCAGATCGAGACCCGGCTCCCGTTCCTCAAGTTCGCCTCGCTGCATTTCATTTCCGCCATCAAGCGGCAGGGCCTGGGGCCCGTGTGGCAGTCGATCGTGCAGGCCCACAAGTCGGCCACCCGCAAGATGTCGACGCCGGTGCTGACGCGGCTGCTGCTGGAGGCGGTGCAATTCCAGGCGCCGAAACGCTCGGGTATGTTCCGCCCGAAGATGCGCTATGCGCACCAGGGGGGGATGAATCCGCCGATCATCATCATCCACGGCAATTCGCTGGAGCATGTCACCGAGGCCTACAAGCGCTTCCTGGAAGGCCGCTTCCGCAAGGAATTCGACCTGGTCGGCACGCCGCTGCGCATCCAGCTCAAGACCTCCAGCAATCCGTATGCCGACAAGGACGAATAGGGCTCCGATGGCTGGCAGGCCCGGGCGCTTTTGAGCTCTAATGAGAGCCGATGACCGGCGTCGAGCACGGAAGTTCCGGCTTTCGGTGCCGTTATTTTTCAAAGGCCTTTGGACTTATTTGCTGCGATGCAGAATCGCTGTGTTAAGGTGACCGGTCCAACAACAACTCTTGAACACGGAGAATATCGTGAGCAATAAAGGGCAGCTTCTTCAAGACCCGTTTCTGAATACCTTGCGTCGCGAGCATGTGCCGGTTTCGATCTATCTGGTCAACGGCATCAAGCTGCAGGGCCAGATCGAGTCGTTCGACCAGTACGTCGTGTTGCTTCGCAATACGGTGACCCAGATGGTCTACAAGCACGCCATCTCCACCATCGTGCCGGGTCGGGCCGTCAACTTCTCGGCTGCCGAGAACGACGACACCGCCGCCTGATCGGCGCGAAGCGCGGCGGTTCATCCGCCGCGCTTTTTCACATGTGATTCCGCTTGTCTGAACTGATCCCCCGGATTGAAGGCGCCGTCGTTCTCGTCGGCGTGGATTTCGGACTGCCCCATTTCGACGGCGAACTCGAGGAACTCGGCCTGCTCGCGCAGACCGCGGGCCTGCAGCCCGTCGCGCGCCTGGTCTGCAAGCGAAAGGCGCCCGACGCGGCGCTTTTCGTCGGCAGCGGCAAGGCCGACGAGATCCGCGAACTGGCCGAACTGCATCGCGCCAGCGAGGTGGTCTTCGACCAGTCGCTGAGTCCCGCGCAACAGCGCAATCTCGAGCGCCAGCTCGGCATCGCGGTCTACGACCGCACCTTCCTGATCCTCGAAATCTTCGCCCAGCGCGCCCGTTCGCATGAAGGCAAGCTGCAGGTCGAACTGGCGCGCCTGCAGTACCTGAGCACCCGGCTGGTGCGGCGCTGGTCCCACCTGGAGCGTCAGACCGGCGGTGCCGGCGTGCGCGGCGGCCCGGGTGAAAAGCAGATCGAACTCGACCGCCGGATGATCGGCGAATCCATCAAGCGCACCCGCGAGCGCCTGGTCAAGGTGCAGCGCCAGCGCGGCACGCAGCGCCGGCAGCGCGAGCGGCGCGACACCTTCAACATCTCCCTGGTCGGCTACACCAACGCGGGCAAGTCGTCGCTGTTCAATGCGCTGGTCAAGGCCCGCGCATATGCCGCCGACCAGCTGTTCGCGACGCTGGACACCACCACGCGGCAGCTCTACCTCGGCGATGCGCGCCGCAAGGTGTCGATCTCCGACACCGTCGGCTTCATCCGCGACCTGCCGCACGGGCTCATCGATGCCTTCAAGGCGACCCTGCAGGAGGCGGTCGACGCCGACTTGCTGCTGCACGTGGTGGATGCCTCCAATCCGCATCATCCCGAGCAGATGGCCGAGGTCCAGTCGGTGCTCAGGGACATCGGCGCCGACGCCGTGCCGCAATTGCTGGTATTCAACAAGCTCGACGCCCTTGAAAGCACGCAGCGGCCCCTCAATCTGCAGGACGAAATGGACATCGACGGCGTGCAGGTGTCGCGGATCTTCCTGAGCGCGCATACCGCAGAAGGGCTTCCGGCGCTGCGGGCCGAATTGGCCTTGCGCTCGCAGTCGGTGGCCGAGGAGATGCCCTTAGAGGGCGGAGCCGAATTGCACGAGGCGGCCGACTGAGTTTGTGCACAATCCCACTTCACTGACCAAAGAACAGACTCGAATGAATTCAAAGCCAGTGTGGAGACGGTTTCCGGCGATGTTCAACCTGAACGACGGCCGCTGGGGCCGGGGCGACGATTCCTCGCCCAATGGCGACCGTCCGGCCGCCAACCGGCCCGACGGCGAGCCGCCCGCGCCACCGCCTTCCGGCAACAACAACCGCCCGCGGGGCCAGGGCCCGAACCAGGGACCGCCCGACCTCGACGAACTCTGGCGCGACTTCAACCGCAAGCTCGGCGGCCTGTTCGGCGGCGGGCGCGGCGGCGGCGACCGTCCGCCGGGCGGCAATGGCAACGGCGGCGGCATGCGCCCCGACATGAAGAACGCGGGCTTCGGGCTCGGGCTGATCGCGGTGGTCGCGGTCCTGATCTGGCTCGGCACCGGCTTCTTCATCGTCAACGAAGGCCAGCAGGCCGTGATCACCCAGTTCGGCCGCTACAAGGCGACCGTGGGCGCCGGCTTCAACTGGCGGCTGCCGTACCCGATCCAGCGCCATGAGATGGTCGTGACGACGCAGATCCGTTCGGTCGACGTCGGCCGCGACACCATCGTGCGCTCCACCGGCCTGCGCGAGTCGGCGATGCTGACCGAAGACGAGAACATCGTCGAGATCAAGTTCGCGGTGCAGTACCGCCTGAACGACGCCCGCGCCTTCCTTTTCGAAAGCAAGGCGCCCACGGACACCGTGGTGCAGGTGGCCGAGACGGCGGTGCGCGAAGTGGTCGGCAAGATGCGCATGGATGCGGCGCTGGCCGACGAACGCGACCAGATCGCCCCGCGCGTGCGCACCCTGATGCAGACCATCCTCGACCGCTACAACCTCGGCGTCGAGGTCGTGGCGATCAACCTGCAGCAGGGCGGCGTGCGTCCGCCCGAGCAGGTGCAGGCGGCCTTCGACGACGTGCTCAAGGCCGGCCAGGAACGCGAGCGCGCCAAGAACGAGGCCCAGGCCTACGCCAACGACGTGGTGCCTCGCGCGACCGGTACCGGCTCGCGCCTGAAGGAAGAATCCGAGGCCTACAAGGCGCGGATCGTGGCCCAGGCGCAGGGTGATGCGCAGCGCTTCAGCTCGGTGCTGTCCGAATACCAGAAGGCACCGCAAGTGACGCGCGACCGCATGTACACCGATGCCATGCAGCAGATCTACAGCAGCACCAGCAAGATCCTGGTCGATTCCAAGCAGAACTCGAACCTGCTGTACCTGCCGCTCGACAAGCTGATGCAGCAGACCGGCGCCAATGCCGCCGGCACGCCATCGGATGCCGCGAGCCCCAACGTCGCCGGCACCGCCGCGCCGCAGTCGTCGGTGATCCCGGTCGCTCCGTCCGCCGGCGATGCCCGGGCCCGCGACGGCCGTTCCCGCGATCGCGACGTGCGCTGAGGACCAGAAAAACATGAACAGAATCGGATTCATCGTCTCGTCGGTCCTGGTGGCGCTCGCGCTGCTGAGTTCCACGCTCTTCGTGGTCGACCAGCGCCAGTTCGGCGTCGTCTACGCCCTCGGCCAGATCAAGGAAGTGATCACCGAGCCCGGCTTGAACTTCAAGCTGCCGCCGCCGTTCCAGAACGTGTCGTACATCGACAAGCGGCTGCTGACCCTGTCCAGCCTCGACCCGGAGCCGATGCTCACGGCCGAGAAGCAGCGGGTGGTGATCGACTGGTACGTGCGCTGGCGCATCACCAATCCCTCGGAGTACATCCGCAACGTCGGCCTCGACGAGAACGCCGGCGCGGTGCAGCTCAACCGGGTGGTGCGAAACGCCTTCCAGGAAAACATCAACAAGCGCACCGTGCGCGACCTGATCTCGACCCGCCGCGACCAGCTGATGGCCGACGTCCAGCGCGAAGTGCTGGCGGTCGTGAAGGGCGCCAACAAGCCCTGGGGCGTGGACATCGTCGACGTCCGCATCACGCGGGTCGACTATGTCGAGGCGATCACCGAGTCGGTCTACCGCCGCATGGAGGCCGAGCGCAAGCGGGTCGCCAACGAGCTGCGCTCGACCGGCTTCGCCGAAGGCGAGAAGATCCGCGCCGACGCCGACCGCCAGCGCGAGGTGATCGTCGCCAATGCCTACCGCGATGCACAGAAGATCAAGGGCGAGGGCGATGGCCGCGCCGCCGGCATCTATGCCGAGGCCTTTGGCCGCGACCCGCAGTTCGCGCAGTTCTATCGCAGCCTGGACGCCTACAAGCAGAGCTTCAACAAGAAGAGCGACGTCCTGGTGCTCGACCCGTCGTCGGAATTCTTCCGGGCGATGCAGGGCTCCGGCTCGACCAGCAACGCACCGCGTCGCTGAGGACGGCCGCAAGCGTCGTGGACGGCGACACCTTCTGGAGCGCGCTGGCCCTGGTCCTGGTGATCGAGGGCCTGCTGCCTTTCCTGTCTCCAGGAGGATGGCGGCGGGGCTTCGGTCAGCTCATGCAGCTGCGCGACGGCCAGCTGCGCTTCTTCGGCCTTTGCAGCATTCTTCTCGGCCTGGCCCTGCTCTGGCTGCTCGCTTGAACCCCGGCCTGAGCCGGCGGCACGGCGCCTGCCTGCGCGCTCCCGGTAGAATCCCGGTTTAACCACGCCCCCGATCCCCATGTCCGCCTGGGTCCTCCCGGATCACATTGCCGATGTGCTGCCTTCCGAGGCGCGCCACATCGAAGAACTTCGACGCCAGCTGCTCGACACCGCCCGTGGCTATGGCTACGAGCTGGTGATGCCGCCGCTGCTGGAGCATCTCGAATCGCTCCTGTCCGGCACCGGCGAAGCGCTCGACCTGCAGACCTTCAAGCTGGTCGACCAGCTCTCGGGGCGCAGCATGGGCCTGCGCGCCGACACCACGCCCCAGGTGGCGCGCATCGATGCCCATCTGCTCAACCGCTCGGGCGTGGCGCGGCTGTGCTACTGCGGCCCGGTGGTCCATACCCGGCCCGACCGGCCCCACGCGACCCGCGAGCCGCTGCAGTTCGGGGCCGAGATCTACGGCCACGCCGGGCTCGAGGCCGACACCGAGGTCCTCCGGCTGGCCCTCGACTGCCTGCGCGTGACCGGATTCGCGCAGTCGCCCGTGATCGTCGACCTGGCCGACGCCCGCATCGTGCGTGCGCTGTTCGCCGGCGTGCCGGTCGATGCGGCCGCCATCGCGCGGGTCCATGCGGCGCTGGCGGCCAAGGACGCCAGCTCGCTGCGCGAGCTCACGGCCGCCTTTCCGGCGCCGTCGCGCGAAGGCCTGCTGGCCCTGGTGCAGCTCTACGGCGACGCCGCCGTGCTCGACGAGGCGGCCCGAGTGCTGCCCGACGCGCCCGGCATTCGCGCCGCGCTGTCCGACCTGAAGCAGCTCGCCGCCCGCCTCGAGGGCGCGCGCGTGAGCTTCGACCTGGCCGACCTGCGCGGCTATGCCTACTACAGCGGCATGCGCTTCGGCATCTACACCGAGGGCGCCAGCGACTCGCTGGTGCGCGGCGGCCGCTACGACGAGGTGGGTGCCGTGTTCGGCCGCAACCGTCCGGCGGTCGGCTTCAGCCTCGACCTGCGCGAACTGGTCGCGGCGCTGCCGGCGCGGCCGCTGCGGGCCGCGATCCGCGCGCCCTGGAGCGACTCCGAGACGCTCAACAAGGCCATCGCCGCATTGCGCGGCGAAGGCGAGACCGTGGTCTGCGTGCTGCCGGGCCACGGCAACGAAATCGACGAATTCCATTGCGACCGCGAGCTTGTCGAAGCCGGCGGCCAATGGCGCGTGCAAGTCATCTGAATCTTGAGAAGCGAGACATCATGAGCGTTACCACCGGAAGAAACGTGGTCGTCGTCGGCACCCAGTGGGGCGACGAAGGCAAGGGCAAACTGGTCGACTGGCTGACCGAAAGCGCGCAGGGCGTGGTGCGCTTCCAGGGCGGCCACAATGCCGGCCACACGCTGGTCATCAACGGCGTCAAGACCGCGCTGCACCTGATCCCGAGCGGCATCATGCGGCCGGGCGTCAAGTGCTACATCGGCAACGGCGTGGTCGTTTCGGCGGCCAAGCTGTTCGAGGAGATCGAAGGCCTCGAGAAGGCCGGGGTCGAAGTCCGGTCGCGGCTGCGCGTCAGCGAGGCCTGCCCGCTGATCCTGCCGTTCCATGCGGCGCTCGACATCGCCCGCGAGGCCTACCGCGAGAAGGGCGGCATCGAGAAGATCGGCACCACCGGCCGCGGCATCGGCCCGGCCTACGAGGACAAGATCGCACGCCGCGCGCTGCGCGTGCAGGACCTGAAGCATCCCGAGCGCTTCGCCACCAAGCTGCGCGTGCTGCTCGACCTGCACAACCACGTGCTGACCCAGGTGCTGAGCGCGCCGGCGATCGATTTCGACACCGTCTACGACGAGGCGATGCGTCACGCCGAACTGCTCAAGCCGATGATGGCCGACGTCTCGCGCGAGCTCAACGACGCCCATCGCGCCGGCGCCAACCTGCTGTTCGAGGGCGCGCAAGGCACGCTGCTCGACGTCGACCACGGCACCTATCCCTACGTCACCTCGAGCAACTGCGTGGCCGGCAATGCGGCCGCCGGTTCGGGCGTCGGCCCGGGCATGCTGCACTACGTGCTCGGCATCACCAAGGCCTACTGCACGCGCGTCGGCGGCGGCCCGTTCCCGACCGAACTCGACTGGGAAAAGCCCGGCACGGTCGGCTGGCACCTGAGCAACGTGGGCGCCGAGAAGGGCGTGACCACGGGCCGGAGCCGCCGCTGCGGCTGGTTCGACGCCGCGCTGCTCAAGCGCTCGGCCCAGGTCAACGGCCTCTCCGGCCTGTGCATCACCAAGCTCGACGTGCTCGACGGCCTCGAGGAACTGAAGCTGTGCACCGGCTACGAGCTGGACGGCGAGTACACCGACATCCTGCCGATGGGCGCCGACGAGATCGAGCGCTGCACGCCGGTCTACGAGACGCTCGAGGGCTGGAGCGACAGCACCGTGGGCGTGACCCAGTACGACAAGCTGCCGATCAATGCGCGGCTCTACCTGCAGCGCATCGAACAGGTCACGGGCGTGCCGATCCACATGGTGTCGACCAGCCCCGATCGCGACCACACGATCATGATGCGCCATCCCTACCTGGCCGACTGAACGCAACCACCCCGCAGGAACACCATGACCATGTTGACCGAAGACGGCAAGCACCTCTACGTGAGCTACGACGAGTACCACAACCTGATCGAGAAGCTCGCGATCAAGGTGCACCAGTCTGGCTGGCAGTTCGACACCATCCTGTGCCTGGCGCGCGGGGGCCTGCGGCCCGGCGATGTGCTGTCGCGCATCTTCGACAAGCCGCTGGCGATCATGTCGACCAGCTCGTACCGCGCCGATGCCGGCACGGTGCAGGGCCACCTGGACATCGCGCGCTTCATCACCACGCCCAAGGGGGAGATCGCGGGCAAGGTGCTGCTGGTGGACGACCTCGCGGATTCGGGCCACACGCTGCATGCGGTGGTGGAGCAGCTCAAGAGCAACTACAAGCCGATCACCGAGCTGCGCAGCGCGGTGCTCTGGACCAAGGCGCTGTCGACCTTCACGCCCGACTACTCGGTCGAGTTCCTGCAGACCAACCCCTGGATCCACCAGCCCTTCGAGGGCTACGACTCGCTGGGCGTCGAGAAGCTCATCGAGAAGTGGTCCGTCTGATCCCGGCTGGGCAGCCGGCACTCACTTGAGTTCGTCGGTGTAGCGCTGCTGCATCTGCTCGGTGCTCACTTCTTCGATGCTGTGGCCGACGTTCCAGCGGTGGCCGAAAGGGCAGCGGAAGGTGCCCGAGCGCTCGCCGTAGAAGTGGTCGGCGAGCGGCATCTCGAGTGTCGCGCCGGCCTTCAGCGCGCGCTCGACCAGCGCGTCCGCGTCGTCGACATGCAGGTGCAGCGTGACCGGCGTCGCGCCCAGGGTGCTTGCGCTGCGGATGCCGTATTCCGGAAACTCGTCGCACAGCATCACGGTGGTGCCGCCGAAGTCGAGTTCGGCGTGGCCGATGCGTCCGCTGGGCTCGGTCAGCCGGAACTTCTCGGTGGCGCCGAAGACCTCGCCGTAGAAGGCGATGGCGGCGGCCGTGTCCTTCACGCAGAGATAGGGGAACAGTTCATGGACGGTCATGCTGGAGTCCTCGATGAAGCGGGTGTCGGCGCGATTCTGAGCCTGTCCGACGCAGCCGTATTGGACGAATTTGACCTGCCGCCTTCGACCGCGACGTGGTTCGGCGCGCTCGGCGAGGCGCGGCGATAGGCCTCGGGCGTCATGCCGGCGATGTCGCCGAACTCGCGAATGAAGTGCGACTGGTCGCTGTAGCCCATCGACAGGGCCAGGTCGGTCCAGGGCAGGGGCCCGCTCCTGGGTGCGGCGGCCAGGAGCTGCTGCAGGCGCAGCACGCGCTGCAGGCGCTTGGGAGGCAGCCCTGCGGCCTCCTTGAAAAGCGCCACGAAATGCCGGTGGCTGTAGCCGCTGGCGCGAACCAGCTCGCGAACCGGGGTGCCGCCGGCCACGCCCCGCAGGGCCATCGCCACGGCGGGATGGAGGGCCTGCGGCCGCCGCGCCAGGCGCTCGGCCAGCAGGGCGGCCAGCGCCGCCAGGCGCTCCTCGAGCGTGGGCAGTCCGTGGAGCCGTTCGAGCGCCTCCGCCGCCTTCGTACCCCATAGGACGTCGAGCGGCGTGTGCCGCTCGGCCAGCGCCGAGGCGGGCATGCCGAACAGCGCCCAGGCCGCGCCCGGGTGCAGCTGCACGCCGACCGATGCGCTCGGCAGCGACAGCTCCCGCGCGTAGAAGGCCGAGCGCGCACCGCCCACGATCGCATGGCCGACGGCCCAGCCGGCCGTGTCGGCGGCATCGGCGAAGAGCCGCAGCGGCTCGGCCGACAGCCTGAACACCAGGTGCATGTCGCCGGTCGGCAGCACGTGCTGGCGCTGCGGCGTCCGCCGCGGGTCCGCACGCTCGGGGCCGGGCGCGCTCGCCCACATCGATCGAACGAAGGGCCGCAGGCAGGGGGGCGGCGCGCGCGTCAGCAGCATGCGCCATTGTGCGCACCGGCGCCGATCCGGTCGACTAGCATCGAGGGATGCCCAAGCCCATCACCGAACTGATCCACCATCCCTACAGCCCGCCGGCGCGGTTCGCGGCGCCCCAGCCAGGCGTCTACAAGGCCTCGACCGTGTTCTTCGCCGACGTCGCCGCCATGCGCGCGCGGGACTGGAAGACCAAGGCCGGCTACACCTACGGGCTGCACGGAACGCCGACCACCTTCACGCTCGAGGAGCGGCTCGCGACCCTGGAAGGCGGCACCGAATGCCTGCTGGTGCCCAGCGGCCTGGCGGCGATCTCGCTGGTCTCGTTCGCGCTGCTGAAGGCCGGCGACGAGGTGCTGATCCCGGACAATGCCTACGGCCCGAACAAGGCGCTGGCCACCGGCGAGCTGGCCAATTTCGGCATCAGCCACCGGCTCTACGACGCCATGAACCCGGCCGATCTGGCGGCCAAGCTGTCGGACCGCACCAAGCTGGTGTGGGTGGAGGCGGCCGGCTCGGTCACGATGGAATTCCCGGACCTGCCGGCCCTGGTCGGCGCCTGCCGCAACCGCGGCGTGATCACCGCGCTGGACAACACCTGGGGCGCCGGGCTGGCCTTCGCGCCCTTCGACTTCAATGGCACCGGGCAGGGCGTCGACATCTCGGTCCATGCGCTCACCAAGTACCCGAGCGGCGGCGGCGACGTGCTGATGGGCAGCGTGGTCACGCGCGACGAGCGCCTGCACCGGGCGCTCAAGCTGACCCACATGCGCATGGGCTTCGGCATCGGCGTGGGCGATGTCGAGACCCTGCTGCGCTCGCTGCCGAGCATGGCGCTGCGCTACCGCGCACACGACCAGAGCGCCCGCGAACTGGCGCGCTGGCTCGAAGGCCGCGGCGAGATCGCCCAGGTGCTGCACCCGGCGCTCGAAGGCTCGCCCGGCCACGCGCACTGGCTGCGCCTGTGCGGCGCGAGCGACCTCGCGGCGGGCATCTTCTCGGTGGTCTTCGATGCCCGCTATGGCACCGAGCAAGTCGATCGTTTTTGCGACAGCCTCGCCTTGTTCCGGCTCGGCTACTCGTGGGGCGGGCCGATCAGCCTGGTGGTGCCCTACGACATCGGCCTGATGCGCGATGCCGCTGTCGCCCGCTGGCCGCACAAGGGCACTCTGGTGCGCTTCTCGATCGGCCTGGAGGATGCGGACGACCTGCGCGCCGACCTCGAACAGGCCCTTGCAACTCTCTGAGGGCCCCCCTTTATCGCGTACAGTCTGCCCATGTGCAGTCACGGTGACTGTCTCGCGCGAAGGAGAAGCAGTGGCAACACCAAATTACGGCTATGAGAAGCGCCAGAAGGAACTGGCCAAGAAGAAGAAGAAGGAAGACAAGCTGAGGGAGAAAGCCAACCGCAAGCTCAGCCCAAGCAGCGACGGCCTGGCGCCGGGCGATCCGGAAACCGATGTCGCATCGCTGGAACGCGATCCGCCGACGGCGCCCGAGTTGCCCACCAAGAACGGCTGAGCCGTTCCGGCACCGAATCTCGTTGAAAAAGCCGCCGCGGCCGAGCGCCGCGGCGGCTTTTTGCTTGCGTGATCCGCGAACCCCGCGGCGGCCGCCAGCCCTATTTCGGCAGCATCTTGCGCAGCGTCGGCCAGACGTTGTCGAGCATGCGCGGCTGCGCGGCCGCCGTCGGATGGATGCGGTCGGCCTGGAACAGGGCCGCAGCGTCGGGCCCGTCGGCGATGCCCTTCAACAGGAAGGGCACCACGGGCGTCTTGGTCGCCGCCGCGACCTTCGCGAAGATGGCCTCGAAGCGGCGCGTGTAGTCGCTGCCGTAGTTCGGCGGCACCTGGATGCCGACCAGCAGCACCTGGGCTCCTGCGCTCTGCGCCGCCTTGGTCATCTGCAGCAGGTTGTCCTCGGTGCTGGCCAGCGGCAGGCCGCGCAGGGCGTCGTTGCCGCCCAGTTCGAGCACCACGTGCGTCGGCTTGTGCTGCGCGAGCAGGTTCGGCAGCCGGGCGCGGCCGCCCGAGGTGGTGTCGCCGCTGATGCTCGCATTGACCACCGTGGCCGGGACCTTCTGTTCGCCGAGCCGCTTGTCGAGCAGCGGCACCCAGCCTTCGCCGCGCTTGAGGCCGTACTCGGCCGACAGCGAGTCGCCGACCACCAGGATCAGGGGCTGCTTGCCGGGCGCGGCACGCGCATCGGCGGCCAGACATTCCCCTGAAATCGCGGCCAGGGTGCCGCTCAAGATAAAGTGCCGTCGATTCACCACGCGAAACCTTTCAATGTCCTCACTCCGATCCGATGGCCGAGCCGACGCCATCGTTGCCGTCCAGCATGTGTTCAAGTCCGTCACCGATTCCACCGGAACGCTGGACATTCTGCAGGACATCGATTTCACCCTGGGTGCGAAGGAAACGGCGGCGATCGTCGGCGCCTCGGGCTCCGGCAAGAGCACGCTGCTGTCGATCGTCGCCGGGCTCGACACGCCGACCCGCGGCACCGTGAAGCTCGGTGGCGAAGACCTGTTCGCGATCGACGAGGACGAGCGGGCGGCCTTGCGGGCCCAGAAGGTCGGCTTCGTGTTCCAGAGTTTCCAGCTGCTCGGCAACCTGAGCGCGCTCGAGAACGTGATGCTGCCACTCGAACTGGCCGATCGCAAGGACGCCCGCAAGGCGGCCACCGAGATGCTCGGCCGCGTCGGCCTGGGCCAGCGGCTGGGCCACTATCCCAAGGTGCTGTCGGGCGGCGAGCAGCAGCGGGTGGCGCTGGCCCGGGCCTTCGTGGTCCAGCCGGCCCTGCTGCTGGCCGACGAGCCCACCGGCAGCCTCGACTTCGCCACCGGCGAGCAGGTCATGCGGCTGATGTTCGACCTCAATCGCGAACTGGGCACCACACTCGTGCTGGTGACGCACGACCGCGGCATCGCGGCGCAGTGCGAGCGCAAAATCACGATCGAGGCAGGGCGCGTGGCGCTCGACGAGGGCGGGAGCTGAACTGAAGCAGGGGGATTTCCCATGCCTGGACCTTCATCCGACGGCGACGACGAAGAGGACACTGCATTCGGAGGACTGGCGCCGCGCAGCGGGCCGCAGGCCGAGCCCGCGGCCCGCAAACCGAGCCGATGGGGGCTGGTGGTCGGCGTGCTCCTGGTGCTGGGCCTGGTGGTCGCCATCGTGTTCCAGCTGGTGGCTCGATAATCACCGCATGTCTTCTCCCAAAGTGATCTTCGGCTTTCATGCCGTGGGCGTGCGCATCAAGACCGCGCCGAAATCGGTGATCGAGGTCTTGTTCGATGCCAGCCGGCGCGATGCGCGCATGCGTCAGTTCGTGGCCCGCGCGCAGGAGGCCGGGGTGCGGCTGGTCGAAGCCGACGGCTTGCGCCTGTCCAAGCTGAGCGGCAGCCACGGCCACCAGGGGGTGGCGGCGCGGGTCGAGCCCGTGGCCCAGACCCATTCGATCGACGAGCTTCTCGAAGGCCTGGAAGCGGCGGGCACGGTGCCGCTGCTGCTGGTGCTCGATGGCGTGACCGATCCGCACAACCTGGGCGCCTGCCTGCGCGTGGCCGACGGCGCCGGCGCGCACGCGGTGATCGCACCGAAGGACCACGCGGCCGGCATCAACGCCACCGTGGCCAAGGTGGCGAGCGGGGCGGCCGAGACCGTGCCGTACTTCATGGTCACCAACCTGGCGCGCACGCTGGGCGAGCTCAAGGAGCGCAACATCTGGTGCGTGGGCACCAGCGACGATGCGCCCGGGACGCTCTACCAGAGCGACCTCAGGCGGCCGCTCGCGCTGGTGCTCGGCGCCGAGGGCGAGGGCATGCGCCAGCTCACGCGCAAGACCTGCGACGAGTTGATCAGCATCCCGATGGCGGGTGCGGTCGAGAGCCTCAACGTGTCGGTGGCCAGCGGCGTGTGCCTCTACGAGGCGATGCGGCAGCGGCTGGTCTGAAAAGCCCTAGAGGCTGAAGAAGCGCATCACGACCTCGGCGGGATGGCGCACGCCGACACCGACGAACATGCGGTCGGTGATCCAGCCCAGCGCCTTCGAGGCGGTCTCGAAGCGCGGATGGCAGCGGAAATACACCTGCGACGGGTCCACAGGCTCGCCGCACAAGAGCTTGGCCATGACCTCGGCCGGCGCCGCGCGCACCGCGTGGTTCTGGACGTAGATCAGGTCGCCGGCGTCGGTCTCCAGGCCGTAGCGGGCGTCGAGTTCGGACAGGGTGTCGCTGACGATCAACTGGAAGTCGGTGCCGCCGGGCAGCACGCGGGCGGTCCAGCCGTCGCCGCGGGCCGTGCCGCCGGTGATCGGCACCAGGCGGCGCATGCCGCGCGGGCCGCGACTCAGGACTTCGGGCTTGCCGACCTCCACCCGGAGGTCGGCGAAATAGGCGAGCGCGGGCGCGGCGAGCGGGTCTTGCGGATTCATCCCCCGAGCGTAACGCGGTCGTCGCCCGCCGGGCTCAGGACGGGTCCTTGCCGCGCGTGCGGCCGACGCCGCTGAAGATGCCGATCCCGAGCAGGATCAGGGCGCCGATGCCGATGTAGAGCGAGGGGACGCCGGCGACCGTGGCCGCCCAGCCGAGGCCGGCCAGGAAGATCAGGAAGCCGATCATGTAGAGGGCGAAGGACATGGTTCTCTCTCCGGGACTTGGATTCGGCCCAGTCTGCCTGCGCATCGCCCAGGGCGCAGCGGCCATGGCCGCCATCGCGTGTCGGAGGGAACCTACCGTCCGGCCGGGTCGGCGGCTTCAGCGCTCGCTGCATCCAGTGCAGCGATGGTCTCGGGCGCCAGGCGCAGCGCGGCCGCCGCAGTGAGTTCCTGCAACTGCTTCATCGAGGTCGCGCTGGCGATCGGCGCGGTGATGGCCGGGCGTCCGATCTGCCAGGCGAGCGCCACCTGACCGGGCGTCGCGGCGTGGGTACGCGCTGCGGCGTCGAGCGCATCGAGGATGCGCAGCCCGCGCGGATTCAGGTATTTCTTCGTCGTGTTGGCGCCGCGTGCGCTCTTGGCGGCATCGGCTTCGCTGCGGTACTTGCCGGTCAGGAAGCCGGCCGCCAGTGCGTAGAAGTTGATGACGCCGACGCCGCGAGCCAGGCACAGCGGCTCGAGCGCATCCTCGAACACGGCCCGGTCATAGAGGTTGAACAGCGGCTGCAGGCTCTCGTAGCGCGGGAGGCCTCGCTGTTCGGCCAGGTCCAGCGCCTCGGCCAGGCGGGGAGCGCTGAAGTTCGAGGCCCCGATCGCACGCACCTTGCCGGCCTTGATCAGCGCGGCGAAGGCTTCGGCCGTGTCCGACAGCGGCGTCTCCGGGTCGTCGTCGTGCGACTGGTAGAGGTCGATGTGGTCGGTCTTGAGGCGCCTGAGCGAGGCGTCCACGGCCTCGTGGATGTAGGCCGGCGACAGGCCCTTCTTGCCTTCGCCCATCGGCTTGCCGAGCTTGGTCGCGAGCACCACGCGATTGCGCTTGCCGGTCTGCCGCAGCCACTTGCCGATGATCGTCTCGGATTCGCCACCGCTGTGGCCGGGCACCCAGCTCGAATAGACATCGGCGGTGTCGATGAAGTTGAAGCCGGCGTCGAGCCAGGCGTCGAGCAGCCGGAACGACAGGCTCTCGTCGACGGTCCAGCCGAAGACGTTGCCGCCGAAGGCGAGCGGCGAAACCTGGAGGCCCGAGCGGCCGAGGGGTCGGAGTTGCATGGAGAAACCTTGGTTGGGAGGATCAGACGAAACCGAGAGCGCCCAGCAGCGCCCCGGCGCCCAGCAGCCACAGCAGGTGGATGCGGGTGCGCCAGACGATAAACGCGGCCACGCCGGTCAGCAGCCACAGGTGCCAGGCGGGCGCGTTGCCGGCATGGTTTCCGGCCGCCAGCACCCAGCCGGTGGCGATCAGCAAGCCGATCACGATCGGCGCCATGCCCTGCTTGAAGGCGCGCACGCCGCGCCGGTTCCGGTTGCGATGGCCCCAGCGGGTTGCGAACCAGGTCAGGGTGGTGCTCGGCAGCATGATGCCGACCATCGTGATGGCGAGGCCCAGCAGGCCCAGCAGCCAGGCCTGGGGACCGGCCTCGATGCCGCCGCCGGCATTGAGCCCGACGTTCCAGCCCATCAGCGCGACGAACAGCACGTTGGGGCCCGGCGCCGCTTGGGCGATGGCCACTGACGAGCTGAACTGGGCGTCCGTCAGCCAGCCGTGGTCGCTGACCAGGTAGCGGTGCATGTCGGGCACGGTGGTGATGGCGCCGCTGATCGACAGCAGCGAGAGCATCAGGTACTGGGCGAAGAGCGCGAGCCAGTCCTGCCAGTGCATGACGATGCTCATGAAGCAACCTTCGTGCTGCGCACTGCGGTGCGAGCGCCTTCGGGCGGCCGGGCGTCGCTCATGGCGCGATCTTTCGCCAGGTCCAGGTGCAGGCCACGCCGCCGACCGCCAGCAGCACCCAGCCGAGCGGGATGCGGGCGAAGGCGATCGCGGCGAAGACCACGGCGACCAGCACCAGGCAGGTGGCGAAGCCGAGCGGATGCCTGCGCAGCTGGGGGATCAGCTTGATGCCGGTGGCGGCGATCAGGCCGCCGGCGACTGCGCCCATGCCGCGCAGCGCGCCCGCGACCTGGGGGTTGCCGGCGTAGTGGGCATAGAGCACCGCCAGCGCCAGGATCACGGCCAGCGGCACCGTCAGCATGCCGGCCACCGCGGCGATCGCGCCGCGCAGGCCGAAGTGGCGGTCGCCGATCATCAGCGCCAGGTTGATCACGTTCGGGCCCGGCAGCACCTGGGCCACGGCCCAGTCCTCGAGGAATTCGTCGGCCGTCAGCCAGCGCTTTTTCTCGACCATCTCGCGCTGCACGATGGCCAGCACGCCGCCGAAGCCCTGGAGGGCAAGCCAGGTGCAGGAAACGAACAGGTCGCGCGGGGACTTGGGGCGCGGGCGGTCGGACGCCGCCGCAGGGGAGGATGCCGGGTGCATGTGCGGCGATTATCGTTGGCGCTGCCGCCACCCCGGCGCACCGTCCCACGCGCCGCCGGCCAGCTTGCTGCGAAACTCCCGCCCATGAACGCTCGCTCGCTCTTTCAGCTCTGCAAGGATTCGGTCGCCTCGTGGCGGGCCGACTACGCCCCCAGCATGGGCGCCGCGCTGGCCTACTACACGGTGTTTTCGGTCGCGCCGCTGATCCTCATCGTGATCTCGGTGGTCGGCCTGGTGTTCGGCCAGGAGGCGGCCCGCGGCGAGATCTTCGAGCAGCTCTCGGGGCTGATGGGCGCCGACGGCGCGCGGGCGGTGCAGTCGATGCTCGAAGCCCTCAACAGGCCGACCCAGGGCGTGGTCGCCACCGTGGTGGGCGTCGGACTGGTGGTGATCGGCGCCACCACGGTCTTTGGTGAGCTGCAGGACGCCTTCGACCGCATCTGGCGGGCGCCGGTGCGCGACGAGGGCGGCGGCGTGCTGTCGCTGGTGCGGACCCGCCTGCTGTCGTTCAGCATGATCATGGGCATCGGCTTCCTGCTGATCGTCTCGCTGGTGGTCAACGCGGCGCTGGCGGCCCTGGGCGAATGGTGGGCGCCGCTCTTCGGCGGCTGGGCCACGCTGGCGCAGCACGTCAATTCGGTCTTCGGCTTCGTGACCGTGACGATCGGCTTCGCGATGATCTACAAGGTCATGCCGCGCGTCAGCGTGCAGTGGCGGGACGTCTGGGTGGGCGCCACGGTCACGGCGGTGCTGTTCACGGTCGGCAAGTACCTGATCGGCCTGTACATCGGCACCACCGGCGTCGCCTCGGGCTATGGCGCGGCCGGCTCGCTGGTGGTGGTGCTGGTGTGGGTCTACTACTCGGCGCAGATCTTCCTGTTGGGCGTCGAGTTCACCTGGGTCTATGCCCATGCCTACGGCTCGCTCAAGGCGGTGCCGCGGCCGGCGCCCGGACGGTCGCCGACGCGCCAGGATCAGCCCGCGAATCCGCCCTGATCGAGGAATTGCTGCTCCTCGGGCGTGCTGCGCCGGCCGAGCGCCGCGTTGCGATGCGGGAAGCGGCCGAAGCGCGCCACGATATCGCGGTGCAGCACGGCGAAGCGCTGGGTGTTGTCGTCCAGCGGGCTGCACAACTCGACCGAACGCTGCTGCTCGGCCAGCGACTCGGAGTGCATGAAGGGCAGGTAGAAGAACGGCCGCAGTCCAGGCTCGACCTGGCGGTCGAATCCGGCCGCGACCGCCGCCTGCGCGATCGCGAGCGCCTTGCCGTCGGTCGCGAACATGTGGCCGCTGCCGCGCCAGGCGTTGCGCGGCAACTGGTCCAGCAGCACCAGCAGGGCCAGCGCGCCTTCGGCGTCGGCCGCCCAGTGGTCGAGGGCGCCGCTGGCGGCGAGGTGGTGCGCGGCCTCGAAGCGGGTCTTGAATTCGGCGTCGAAGGCATCGTTCTTGGCGAACCATCGACTCGGGCCGGCGTCGCGCCAGAAGGCAGCGACGTCGCCGGGGGAGGGCAGGGTGTTCATGCGCCGGATGATGCCATCGGGCCCGAAAGTCGCGGCGGTGGCCGACATCGCTGCGGCTTGGCGCTGCCTAAGCTGAACGGGTCACCACTCGATGGAGGTCCTCATGACCCGTTACGGAAAACTACTGCGCCTGGCCCTCGTCGCAGGCGTCGCGACCGCGGCGCTCGCGGGCTGCGGAATGATGTCGAAGTCCAGCACCGCGAGCTTCAGCGGTGCCATGAACGCGGCCAGCGAAGTGCCGCCCAACATGACGCGCGGCAGCGGCACGGCGGAGGCCTGGCTCAACAAGGACACCAATGTGCTCAAGTACAAGATCACCTACGAGGGCTTGAGCGGGCCGGCCACCGCGGCGCACTTCCACGGCCCGGCCGCGGCCGGCGCGAACGCCGGTGTGGTCCTGCCTTTTGCATCGCCGGCCAGCCCGATCGAGGGCCAGGCCACCCTCACGCCGGCGCAGGCGGCGGACCTGATGGCCGGCAAGTGGTACGCCAACATCCATACGGCGGCCAACCCGGGCGGCGAGATCCGCGGCCAGATGCTGCCGAAGATGTAGGCCGATGCGGCGGACCGGCGCGAGGATCGGCGGCGGCTGGTGTCAAATGGCGCCATGTCCGCCGCTCGAAAACCCCGATCCCCCGTCTCCACCCCTGCCGGCCCGCGGGTCGACATCACGACCGCCCGCAAGGCCCTGGTGCTGCAGGGCGGCGGCGCGCTCGGCGCCTACCAGGCCGGTGTGTACGCCGGTGTCCTCGAGAAGCACAAGACGCTCGACTGGGTCGCCGGCGTCTCGATCGGCGCGGTCAATGCGGCTCTGATCGCAGGCAACCCGCCCGAATTGCGGGTGCAGCGCCTGCGCGAATTCTGGAACCTGGTGTCGTCGGGGCCGGCGCAGCGCCTGCCGGCCTGGTGGGGCGGCGACCGGGCCGCCCTGAACCAGTGGAGCGCCACGGCGGTCGCGATGTTCGGCGTGCCGGGTTTCTTCGAGCCGCGCCGCTCGCCCGCGCTGCTGCTCGGCGGGGCGGCGCCGCTGCTGAGCTACTACGACACCGCGCCGCTCAAGTCCACGCTCGAGCGCCTGGTGGACTTCGACCGCATCAACCATCGAGAGATCCGCTTCAGCGTCGGCGCGGTCAATGTGCGCACCGGCAACTCGATCTATTTCGACAACACGGTGCAGCGCATCGGGCCCGAGCACATCATGGCCAGCGGCGCGCTGCCGCCGGGCTTCGCGCCGGTCCACATCGACGGCGAGGACTACTGGGACGGCGGCATCGTGTCGAACACGCCGCTGCAGTACGTGCTGGACATGCACCCGCGCAGCGAGCCGCTGATGGTGCTGCAGGTCGACCTGTTCAGTGCCCGCGGCGCGATGCCGAGCACGCTGGCGGAGACCCTCGAACGGCAGAAGGACATCACCTATTCGAGCCGCACCCGGATGAACACCGACGCGCTGGCCTCCAACATGAACCTGCAGCAGGCCATCGCGGACCTGATCGGCAAGCTGCCGGCACCGCTGCGCAAGGACCCGAGCGTGCAGGCCGTCTGCGACCAGCTCAACCACGAGCCGGTCGAGATCGTGCACCTGATCTACCGTGACAAGCCCTACGAGCTCGATTCGAAGGACTACGAGTTCTCGCGCGCCTCGGTCGACGACCACTGGGAAGCCGGCATGCGGGACATCTGCAACACGCTGGATCATCCCGAGTGGCTGCAGGCCGCCTCGCTGTCGAACGGCGTCACCACCTTCGACCTGAGCGAGCCGAACGCGCGCCGGGTCCGCCATCCGATGAAGCTGCCGCAGATTCCGGCCGCCCGCTAGCCGCCGCACAGGCACGCAGATTGCACGCATTCCCCCATCCCCCTCATCCCAAGGAAAACCCATGCAGCTCAAGGACAAGGTCGCTTTCATCACCGGCTCGGCCAGCGGTATCGGCAAGGAGATCGCCATCGTCTTCGCCCAGGAGGGCGCGAAGATCGTGATCGCCGACCTCAACAAGCAGGCCGCCGACGCCACCGCGGCCGAGCTCAAGGCAGGCGGCGCCGAAGCCATCGGCGTCGGCGTCGATGTCACGAGCGAGGAACAGGTCGATGCCGCGGTCGAAGAGGCCGCCAAGGCCTTCGGCGGCATCGACATCCTGATCAGCAACGCCGGCATCCAGATCGTGCATCCGGTCGAGGAGTTCAGCTTCGCCGACTGGAAGAAGATGCTGGCGATCCATCTCGACGGCGCCTTCCTGACCACCAAGGCCTGCCTCAAGCACATGTACGCGCAGGGCCGCGGCGGCAGCGTGATCTACATGGGCTCGGTGCACTCCAAGGAAGCCTCGCTGCTGAAGGCGCCCTACGTGACCGCCAAGCACGGCCTGATCGGACTGGCCAAGACCGTCGCCAAGGAAGGCGCCAAGCACAACGTGCGGGCCAACGTGATCTGCCCCGGCTTCGTGCGCACGCCGCTGGTCGAAAAGCAGATCCCCGAGCAGGCCAAGACCCTGGGCATCACCGAAGAGCAGGTGATCAAGAACGTGATGCTCAAGGAGACCGTGGACGGCGAATTCACCACCACCGACGACGTCGCCCGCGTGGCGCTGATGTTCGCGGCCTTCCCGACCAATGCGCTGACCGGCCAGTCGCTGGTGGTGAGCCACGGCTGGTTCATGCAGTGAGCGGCACGGTAGTTTCCCTGTGTTCGATGCGGGCTGAATGACAGCTTGGCGGCCTAGGATCGCAGCAGCGGCGCACCCGGCGCCCGCCACGAACCGGAGACCCCGCCCATGACTGCATCCCTTCCCGCTCTCGGCCGCCGCGCAGTGCTGCTCGCGGCCGCGCTGGCGCTCGCCGGCTGCAGCAGCATCGCACCGAAGCCGGCTGCCACCGACATCCATGTCATGACCTCGGGCGGCTTCACGGCCGCCTACAACGACCTGCGGCCCGGCTTCGAGAAGGCCAGCGGCCGCGCGGTCAAGACCGCCTACGGCGCCTCGATGGGCAATGCCAGCGACTCGATCCCGAGCCGGCTGGGGCGCGGCGAGCCGGCCGACGTCGTGATCCTGGCGCGGCCGGCGCTCGATGCGCTGGTCGCCGAGGGCAAGGTCGTGCCCGGCAGCCAGGTCGACCTGGTGCGCTCGACCATCGGCTTCGCGGTCAAGAAGGGCGCGCCCAAGCCCGACATCGGCACCGTCGACGCGCTCAAGCGAACGCTGCTCGCCGCGCCCTCGATCGCCTATTCGGCGAGCGCCAGCGGCACCTACTACGAGACCGAACTGCTCCGGAACCTCGGCATCGAGGCGCAGGTCAAGCCCAAGAGCAAGCGCATCCTGAGCGAGCGCGTGGGCACCGTGGTGGCGCGCGGCGACGCGGCGCTCGGCCTGCAGCAGGTGAGCGAACTGCTGCCGATCGAAGGCATCGACTACGTCGGCCCGCTGCCGGCCGAGGTCCAGCGCGTCACCGTGTTCTCGGCCGGCGTCGCCACCGGCTCGAAGCAGCCCGAGGCGGCGCGCGAACTGATCCGCTACCTGAATTCGCCGGCCGCCGCGCCGACCATCGCCAAGACCGGCCTCGAGCCGATCACCGCCCGCTGAAGCCGCGATGGAACTGCGGCAGCTGCGCTATTTCGTCAAGACCTGCGAGCTGCGCAGCATGGGGCGCGCGGCGCTCGAACTGCAGCTGGCGACCTCGGCCTTGAGCCAGCAGATCAGCCGGCTCGAAAGCGAACTGAGCACGCGCCTGCTGCAGCGCAGCTCGACCGGCGTGACGCCGACCGATGCCGGCCTGGCCTTCCTGCAGCAGGCCCAGCTCACCTTGCGCCACGCCGACGAGGCGGTGCGGGCGGCCCAGCAGGCGCGGCTCGCGGGCCACGTCAGCATCGGGCTGCCGCCGACCACCTCGTCGGTGCTCGGCGTGCCGCTGATGCAGGCCATGGCCGAGCGCTACCCCGAAGTCCGGCTGCATCTGGTGGAGGCGCTGTCGGGCCATCTGGGGGTGATGCTCGGGGCGCGCCAGCTCGACCTCGCGGTGCTGTTCCAGACCGACACCGCACGGCGCTGGAGCGTGCTGCCGCTGCTGGACGAGAAGCTGTTCGTGATCGCCAGGGCCGACCTGCCCGGCCTGCCGAAGGGGCCGCAGGTTCGCATCGCCCGGCTGGGCGCGCTGCCCTTGATCCTTCCGAGCGCCTCGCACGGACTGCGCGCCACGCTGGCCGCGGCCTTCGCGCGGGCCCGGGTGGCGCCGCGCGTGGTGACCGAGATCGATGGCCTGGCGCTGCTGATGGATGCGGTGCGGGCCGGCCTGGGGGCCACCATCCAGCCCGGCGCGGCCACCGCGCGCCTCGGTGACGACCGTCTGGTGCAGGTGCGCATCGCCGATGCCCAGGTCGGGCGGCTCAACCTGCTGGCCAGCCTGTCGGACGACGAGCTGTCGCCGGCGGCGCTGGCGGCCCGCGTGGTGTTGTCCGATGTCGCGCGCCGGCTGGTGCGCGAAGGCCGCTGGGCCGGCGCCACCCTTCACGAAAACTGAAGACCCCTTGCCGCGGGCGGACTGTCGCTCGGAGCCCCCGTTGCCTACAGTCGTGCCCACCACGATAGGAGACAACGCAAATGATCGATGTGCTGGTCGTCGGCGGCGGCAATGCCGCGCTGTGCGCTGCGCTGATGGCGCGCGAGGCCGGCGCCCGCGTGCTGCTGGTCGAAGCCTCGCCGCGCGAATGGCGCGGCGGCAACTCCCAGCACACGCGCAACCTGCGCTGCATGCACGACGCGCCGCAGGACGTGCTGGTCGAGGCCTATCCCGAAGAGGAGTACTGGCAGGACCTGCTGAAGGTGACCGGCGGCCTGACCGACGAGCACCTGGCGCGCATCGCGATCCGCGCCTCCTCGAGCTGCCGCGACTGGATGCGCAGCCACGGCGTGCACTTCCAGCCCCCGCTGTCGGGCGCGCTGCACGTGGCACGCACCAACGCCTTCTTCATGGGGGGCGGCAAGGCGCTCGTGAACGCCTATTACCGCAGCGCCGAGCGGCTCGGCGTCGCGGTGCGCTACGACACGCCGATCGTCTCGGTCGAACTCGACGGCGATCGCTTCGTGGCGGCGCTCACCGAGGGCGGGGAGCGCATCGAGGCCCGCAGCTGCGTGCTCGCGGCCGGCGGCTTCGAGTCGAACCGCGACTGGCTCATCGAGGCCTGGGGCGAGAACGAGCGTGGCGAGCGTCCGGCGGAGAACTTCCTGATCCGCGGCACCCGCTTCAACCAGGGCGTGCTGCTCAAGGCGCTGATCGACGCCGGCGCCGATTCGATCGGCGATCCGACGCAGGCCCACATGGTGGCGATCGATGCCCGGGCGCCGCTGTACGACGGCGGCATCTGCACCCGCATCGACTGCGTGTCGCTCGGCGTGGTGGTCAACCGCGAAGGGCAGCGCTTCTATGACGAGGGCGAGGACTTCTGGCCCAAGCGCTATGCGATCTGGGGCCGGCTGGTGGCCCAGCAGCCGGGCCAGATCGGCTACTCGATCATCGACCGCAAGGCGATCGGACGCTTCATGCCGCCGGTGTTCCCGGGCACCGTGGCCGACACGCTGCCCGAGCTGGCGCGCAAGCTGGGCTTGCCCGAAGGCAGCTTCGTCGGCACCTTGAACGCGTACAACGCGGCTTGCCGGGTCGGCAGCTTCGATCACACGACGCTCGACGATTGCCACACCGAAGGACTGGCTCCCGCCAAGACGCACTGGGCGCGGCCGATCGACACGCCGCCGTACTACGGCTATGCGCTACGGCCCGGAGTCACCTTCACCTACCTGGGCCTGAGGGTCAACGACGAGTCGGCCGTGCACTTCGGCGGCCGGCCGAGCCCGAACCTGTTCGTCGCCGGCGAGATGATGGCGGGCAACGTGCTCGGCAAGGGCTACACGGCGGGCGTCGGCATGGCGATCGGAACCGCCTTCGGCCGCATCGCGGGCACCCAGGCCGCCAGGGCCGCAAGCAGGGAGCACGCGCATGCAGCAGCTTGAGGCCCTGACGCGCGAGGCGGTGTCGCTCGCGACCGGCGGGCAGCGCGTGATCCCGATCCTCGGCGAGCGCGAGACCGAGGTCGGCCGCCAGATGCAGATCTGCAATGCCTGCCGCTACTGCGAGGGCTTCTGCGCCGTGTTCCCGGCGATGACGCGGCGGCTCGAGTTCGGCCGCGCCGACATCCACTTCCTGGCCAACCTGTGCCACAACTGCGGCGCCTGCCTGCATGCCTGCCAGTACGCGCCGCCGCACGAGTTCGCGGTCAACGTGCCGAAAGCGATGGCCGAGGTGCGCGGCCGGACCTATGCCGACTACGCCTGGCCGCCGGCGCTGGGCCGCCTCTATCAGCGCAACGGATTGACGCTGTCGCTCGCGCTCGCGGCCGGGCTGGCGCTGTTCCTGCTGCTCGCGGTGGTGCTCAAGGGCTCGCTGTGGGGCGGGGCGCTGGGGGGCAACTTCTACAGCCTGTTCCCGCACAACCTGCTGGTCGGCCTGTTCGCGCCGGTGTTCGGCTTCGTGGTGTTCGCGCTCGGCATGGGCGTGACGCGCTTCTGGCGCGAGATCACGCCGGTGACCAGCGGCGCCCCGCTGCGGGCGCCGGCCGCGGCCGAAGCGGCCGATGCCGTGCTGCGCCTGAAGTACCTGGACGGCGGCCATGGCGAGGGCTGTCCCAACGAAGACGATGCCTGGACGCAATCGCGCCGGCGCTTCCACCACTTCACCTTCTACGGCTTCCTGCTGTGCTTCGCGGCCACCAGCGTGGCGACGCTCTACCACTACCTGCTCGGCTGGCAGGCGCCCTACGAGTTCCCGAGCCTGCCGAAGCTGCTGGGGGCGGTGGGCGGTGTCAGCCTCATGATCGGCACGGCCGGCCTCTGGCGGCTCAACCGGCGGCGCCATCCGCTGCATGGCGATGCGGCGCAGAAGCCGATGGACCTGGGCTTCATCGCCTTGCTGTTCCTCACCAGTGCGAGCGGCCTCGCGCTGTGGCTCGGGCGCGGCACGCCGGCGCTGGCGTTGCTGCTGTGCCTGCACCTCGGCGCGGTGATGGCGCTCTTCGCCACCTTGCCCTACGGCAAGTTCGCGCACGGCATCTTCCGCACTGCGGCGCTGCTGCGGCACGCGGTCGAGAAGCGCGAGCCGAATCCGATCGGCCTCGGTGCCGACGACTGAATCGACCACCACGATCCATCCCCAGGAGAAGCGCATGACGACCCCCGGCACGCTCGCCATTCCCTCGATGAAGCACCAGTGCACGCCGGCCGAATGGCAGGCCCGTGTCGACCTGGCCGCCTGTTACCGGCTGGTCGAGTTCTACGGCATGGCCGACATGATCGCCAACCACATCTCGGCGCGGGTGCCGGGCGAAGACGGTGCCTTCCTGATCAATGCCTACGGGATGATGTACGAGGAGATCACCGCCTCCAGCCTGGTCAAGGTCGACCACGACGGCAACGTGCTGTCGAAGCCGGACTTCGGCGACCTGGGCTACGGCATCAACAAGGCGGGCTACGTGATCCACAGCGCGGTGCATGCGGCGCGGCCGGAGGTCGCCTGCGTGATCCACACCCACAGCTGGGCCTCGATGGCCGTGTCGTCGCTCGAGTGCGGGCTGCTGCCGCTCACGCAAACGGCCATGCGCTTCCTCAAGGTCGGCTATCACGCGTACGAGGGCGTCGTGCTCGACACCGCGGAGCAGGCTTCGCTGGTGGCCGATCTCGGCCAGTCCGAAGCGCTGATCCTGCGCAACCACGGAGCGCTGGTGGTCGGCAACACGGTGGGCGAGGCCTTCAACTGGATGCACCGGCTGGAGCTGGCCTGTCGTTCGCAGCTGGCCGCGATGGCCTGCAACAGCCCGCTGCAAGCGGTGCCGCCGGCTGTGCTCGAGGCGACCTGGAAAAACTACCAGCCCGGCACCCGCCGCCCCTACGGCGTCATGGAGTGGCCGGCGCTGCTGCGAAAGCTCGACCGGATGGACCCGGGCTACCGCGACTGATTCACCCACCACAAGAACGAGAGACAAGACATGAGCCATGCACATTCTGGCGGCGCTTGCACGGCCGCGAGCCCCTTCGCGCGGCAGCCGAACCGGCGAGGGGCGACGCTGGCCCTGGTCGCGCTGGGCGCCTCCATGATCGCCCCGCCCGCGTTCGCGCAGGCCTACCCCGCCAAGCCGGTGCGCATCGTGATCGCCTTCTCGGCCGGCGGCACCACCGACATCCTGGCCCGCTCGGTGGCGCAGAAGCTCGGCGAGCAGCTCAAGCAGTCTTTCGTGATCGACAACAAGCCGGGCGCCGGCGGCAACATCGGCACCGAGTCGGTGGTGCGATCGGCGCCCGACGGCTACACGCTGATCGTCAATTCGGTGGGGCCGATCGCGGTCAACCAGACGCTCTACAAGAACCTGTCCTACGACCCGCTGAAGGACCTGGTGCCGATCGTGCAGATCGCCGACGTGCCGAACGTGCTGGTCGTCCACCCCTCGGTTCCCGCGAACAGCTTCGAGGAGTTCGTCGCCTACGCCAAAGCCAATCCCGGCGTGCTCAATTACGGCTCCACCGGCACCGGCACCTCGTCGCACCTGTCGAGCTACATGCTCAGCAAGCGCATCGGCACCGAGACCACGCATGTGCCCTACAAGGGCGCCAACGCACTCAATGATCTGCTGTCGGGTCGGCTGCAGTTCATGTTCGCCACCATCCCCTCGGTGATCCCGCACATCCGCGCCGGCAAGCTGCGCGCGCTGGCGGTGTCGAGCGACAAGCCGTCGCGCTCGCTGCCGGGCGTCCCGACGGTGGCCGAAAAGGGCTTCCCGGGATTCGCCGCCGGCTCGTGGTTCGGCTTCTTCGCGCCCAAGGGCACGCCGGAGCCGGTGGTCGCGCTGATCAACAGGACGGTCAACGACATCCTGCCCTCGCTGGAGGAGCAGATGATCCGCGAGGGCGCCGATCCGGTCGGCGGCTCGCCGGCCCAGTTCGGCCAGTTCACGCAGCGCGAGTACGAGAAGTGGAAGATCATCGTGCGCGACTCCGGCGCGACGCCGGAATGAGCGCCGTGCGCAGCCGGGAGGCTGTCCGGTGAGCCAGGCGCCGCTGCGCATCCTGCTGTCGGAGGCCGCCCGGCGAGCGGCGGGCGCCGCGATCGCCGAGACGGTGGGATCGCGCGGCCACCGCTTCGTCGCCCCGGCGCCGGGTGTGGATGCCGACATCGCCTTCGTGTCGCGCGATGTCACCGGCCTGTCGACCAAGCATGCCGTGCTGCCGGCCACCCAGGCCTTCCACGACGCGATGCGCGGGGCGCGCAGCCTGCGCTGGGTGCATGTGCATTCGGCCGGCGCCGACCGGCCCGTCTATGTGGAGCTGCGTGCCCGCGGCGTCGCCATCAGCAGCTCGTCGGGCGCCAATGCCGCCGTGGTGGCGCAGACCGCGCTGGCCGGCCTGCTGGCGCTGGCCCGGCGCTTTCCGCAGCTCATGCGGGCCCAGCGCGCCGGCAGCTGGGCGCCGCTGATCGGCAGCGGCCTGCCGCGCGACCTGGCGGGCCAGACCGCGGTGATCGTCGGCTGGGGCCCGATCGGCCGCCAGCTGGGGGCCTCGCTGCAACTGCTGGGCCTGCGCATCGTCGTGGTTCGCAGCAGCGCCGCCGCCGCCGCGGCGGATGTGCAGACCCTGGCCTTCGAAGACATCCGCCGCGTGCTGCCGCAGGCCGACTGGGTGCTGCTGGCCTGTCCGCTGACGCAGCGCACGCGCGGGCTGATCGATGCCGAGGCGCTGGCGCTGCTGCCGCCCGGCGCCCACCTGGTCAACGTGGCGCGGGGCGAACTGCTCGACGAGCCGGCGCTGGTCGAGGCGCTGGCCGGCGGCAGGCTGGGCGGCGCCTTCCTCGACGTCTTCGCGCAGGAGCCGCTGCCGCCCGACTCGCCGCTCTGGCGGCTCGACAACGTGATCGCGACGCCCCACAGCGCGGGGTTCTCGGACGGCAACGAGGCGCGCGTGACAGCGCTCTTCATCGACAACCTCGGGCACTGGCTGGCCGGCGGGTCGCTGCGCAACCAGGTTCCATGAGACAGAGATAAAGGAGACCCTCGATGAACAAGAGACGACTGCTGCTGCGCACCGCTGCGCTGGCCGCATCCACCCTGCTGCTGGCCGCGATCGGCCAGGCCCAGGACTTTCCGCCGGCCAAGCCGGTGACGCTGGTGGTGGGCTTCGCGCCCGGCGGTGCGGCCGATGCGGCGGCGCGACTGATCGCCAAGAAGCTGGGCGAGAACGTCAGCCAGAGCGTGGTGATCGACAACAAGGCCGGAGCCGGCGGCAACATCGCCCATCAGCTGGTGGCCGGCGGGCCGGCCGACGGCACGATGCTGCTGTTCGGCTCGATCGGGCCGCTGACCATCGCGCCGCACGTGATGAAGCTGCGCTACGACCCGTTCAAGGACCTGGCGGCGGTGTCGGGCGGCGTCAACTTTCCGAACGTGCTGGTGGTCCACAAGGGCCTTGGCGTGAAGACCCTGGCCGAGTTCGTGGCGCTCGCGAAGACCCGGCCCGGCGGCGTGGATTTCGCCTCCACCGGTGCCGGCTCGGCCTCGCACCTGGCGGGCGAATTGTTCAACCAGCGCGCCGGCATCGACATGGTCCACGTGCCGTACAAGGGCGGCGCACCGGCCATGCAGGACCTGATCGGCGAAAGGGTGGCCTCGTACTTCTCGGCGCCGCCGACGGCGCTGCCGCAGGTGGAAGCCGGCAGGCTGGTCCCGCTCGCCACCACCGGATCGACGCGGCCGGCCTACATGCCGGGCATCCCGACGGTGGCCGAGTCGGGCTATCCCGGCTTCGAGGCGCTCAACTGGTATGCCTTCGTCGCGCCCGGGAAGACGCCGGCGCCGATCCTCGATCGCTGGAACCTGGAGATCGTCAAGGTGCTGAACGACCCGGGCGTCAAGGAGGCGCTGGACAAGCACGGCCTGACGCCGCAGCCCACCACGCGGGCCGAACTCACGGCGTTCATGCGCAAGGAGGATGCCAAGTGGGGCGGCATCGTGCGCGAGCGCAAGATCTCTGCTGATTGATTGGAGCCCCCACGCTCCCTCACTGCGTGTGGTCGCTGCCCCCCGAGGGGGCCGCAGGCCGCCTTGGGGCGGCCCGGCGCCGGCCTGGGCCTTCAGGCGGAAGATGGGGGAGCTTGAGCTCCCAGGTCTCGCCGACGAGCTGCTGGCCGAAGCCCTCGTAGGGCTCGGACTTGACGAGCTTGAAGCCGCGCGCCGCATAGATGCCGCGCGCGGCCGCCAGGCAGCTGTTGGTCCAGAGCACCATCTTCCGGTAGCCCTTGGCGCGGGCGAAGGCGATGCACTCGTCGGTGAGCCGCGCGCCGAGGCCGAGCCCGCGGGCCTTCGGACTCAGGATCAGCATGCGCAGCTGCGCGGTGGTGGGGGACTTGCGCACCACGAACACCGCGCCCACGCGCTCGCCGTTCAGCTCGGCGATCCAGCAGCGCTCCCAGGCGGGCTGGAACTTGCGCAGGAACTGGCCCGCGATGTCGGCCACCAGCGCCTCGAACTCGCTGTTCCAGCCGTATTCGCGGGCGTAGATCTCGCCGTGCTGCTGCACCACCCAGCCGATGTCGCCGGGCGCCGGGTCGCGCAGCACCGCCGCCTGCGTGCGGGCCGGCGGCCGCGTTCCCGGCTCCAGAAGGTCCTGCAGCGTGTCCATCGCCTCGATCAGCCGGCGCCGCTCGGCCGGCGCCAGCGGTGCCAGCAGCGCGAGCGCCTCGTCGCGCGACTTCTGCTGCAGTGGCGCGAAAGCCGCGTGGCCGGCTTCGGTCAACGCCAGCAGGCTCTGCCTGGCATCGCGCGGATGGGGCTGGCGGCGCAGCCAGCCCAGGGATTCGAAGCGGCGCAGGATCCGGCTCAGGTAGCCGCCGTCGAGGTGCAGGTCCCGGCCGATCTCGCTGGCCACCGCTTCCGCCCGATGCGCCAGTTCGTAGAGCACCCGCACGTCGGTCAGCGACATGTCGCTGTCGAGGTAGGGATCGAGAACGCCGATGCGGCGCGTGTAGAAGCGGTTGAAACGGCGGATCGCCTTGACCTCTGCAACTTCCGTAGAAGGGGTGGGAATGCTGGACATGATTGCCATTGTCATGTAATTGATTGACTAAAGCAATCAAATGATCGACTGTTGTCGCTGCTGGTTTGCCCTTTAGGGCGACAGATCCAATGGAAAACCCTAAAATCACGGGTTGCCCACCACGGGCCCACCCGGCCCGCAGGCCTGCGCGGCAATCCCTTTGCCGCATATCCCGATGAACGCCCCAGTCGACGTCTCCTTTTTCGCGCGCGCCGCCAAGCCGCTGACCAGCTACCGCAAGTACTGGGCGGCCCGCTTCGGCACGGCCAGGTTCCTGCCGACCTCGCGCGCCGAGATGGAAGCCCTGGGCTGGGACAGCTGCGACGTCATCGTGGTCACGGGCGATGCCTATGTCGACCATCCGAGCTTCGGCATGGCCGTGATCGGCCGCATGCTCGAGGCCCAGGGCTTCCGGGTCGGCATCATCGCCCAGCCCGACTGGCAGAGCGCCGACCCGTTCAAGGTGCTGGGCCGCCCGAACCTGTTCTTCGGCGTCACCGCCGGCAACATGGATTCGATGATCAACCGCTACACGGCCGATCGCAAGGTGCGCAGCGACGATGCCTACACGCCCGGCGACATCGGCGGCCGGCGGCCCGACCGCGCGGCCATCGTCTATTCGCAGCGCTGCAAGGAAGCCTGGAGCGACGTGCCGATCGTGCTCGGCGGCATCGAGGGTTCGCTGCGCCGCATCGCGCACTACGACTACTGGCAGGACAAGGTGCGGCGCTCGATCGTGGTCGATTCGAAGTGCGATCTGCTGCTGTACGGCAACGCCGAGCGCGCCATCGTCGAGATCGCGCACCGGCTGGCCGCCCGCGAGCCGGTGGCGCAGATCACCGACGTGCGCGGCACGGCCTTCGTGCGCCGTGAAACGCCCGAAGGCTGGTTCGAGATCAACTCGACCAGCGTCGACGAGCCCGGCCGCGTCGAGGCCCACGTCAACCCGTACCTGATGGTGTCCGAGCAGGCCAAGGCCAACGGCGCGACCTGCGCCAAGGAAGACGAGGCGCAATCGGTGGCCCAGGCCGCCGAGGCTGCGGGCTCGGTCAACCTGTCGATCAAGCCGCTCAACTTCGTGCCCAATCCGGCGCTGCAGAGCCGCGAGCGCATCAAGGTGCCGCCGCGCGATCGTTCGGTGATCCGGCTGCCCTCCTACGAGCAGGTGCGCGCCGACCCGGTGCTCTACGCCCATGCCAACCGCGTGCTGCACCTCGAGACCAATCCGGGCAACGCCCGCGCGCTGGTGCAGGCGCACGGCGAAGGCACGACCGCGCGCGACGTCTGGATCAATCCGCCGCCGATCCCGCTGACCACGGCCGAGATGGACCACGTGTTCGACCTGCCTTATGCGCGCAGCCCGCATCCGACCTATGCCGACGAGCACGGCAGCCACGACGGCGCAACGAAGATCCCGGCCTGGGAGATGATCCGCTTCAGCGTGAACATCATGCGCGGCTGCTTCGGCGGCTGCACCTTCTGCTCGATCACCGAGCACGAGGGCCGCATCATCCAGAGCCGCTCCGAAGATTCGATCATCAAGGAAGTGGAAGCCATCCGCGACAGCGTGAAGGGCTTCACCGGCACCATCTCCGACCTCGGCGGGCCGACCGCCAACATGTACCGCATTGGCTGCAAGTCGCCCGAGATCGAATCGGCCTGCCGCAAGCCCAGTTGCGTGTATCCGGGCATCTGCCCGAACCTCAACACCAACCACGACCCGCTGATCAAGATCTACCGCCGGGCGCGCGCGCTCAAGGGCATCAAGAAGATCCTGATCGGCTCGGGTCTGCGCTACGACCTGGCCGTGCAGTCGCCCGAGTACGTCAAGGAACTGGTGCAGCACCACGTCGGCGGCTACCTCAAGATCGCGCCCGAGCACACCGAGCAGGGCCCGCTCACCAAGATGATGAAGCCCGGCATCGGCAGCTACGACAAGTTCAAGCAGATGTTCGAGAAGTACTCGGCCGAGGCGGGCAAGAAGCAGTACCTGATCCCGTACTTCATCGCCGCGCACCCGGGCACCAGCGACGAGGACATGATGAACCTCGCGATCTGGCTCAAGAAGAACGGCTTCCGCGCCGACCAGGTGCAGACCTTCTATCCGTCGCCGATGGCCACCGCGACCACGATGTACCACACCAACAAGAACCCGCTGCGCAAGATCACGCGCGAGAGCGAGACGGTGGACATCGTGCGCGGCGACAAGCGCCGCCGTCTGCACAAGGCCTTCCTGCGCTACCACGACGCCAACAACTGGCCGCTGCTGCGCGAAGCACTCAAGGCCATGGGCCGCGCCGACCTGATCGGCAACGGCAAGCATCACCTGATCCCGACCTGGCAGCCGCTGACCGACGGCAGCTACCAGAGCGCCCGGCGCAAGAACTCGACCACCGTGGCGGCGAAAACGGCGGCGCCGGTCAAGGGCCGCATCCTGACGCAGCACACCGGCCTGCCGCCGCGCGACACCGGCGCGGGGCGCCCGAAGCCCGCGGCCGGCAAGCCGATCCGCAAGGGACGCTGAGCGGCCGGCGGCGCGGTCGCTGTATCGTGTCGGCATGAACACATTGCCGGCCGTCTCGTTCCCGTGGTTGCGTGTCGGCCTGGGCCTGATGCTCTGGGCGATGGCTCTTGGCGCCCAGGCCTCGCTCGCGGCGGGCTCCGCCCAGGCCTTGCGCGAACTGCACGGCAAGCTGGGCGACAAGCTGGCCCACAGTCCCCTGAAGCGGCCCATCGTGCTCGACTCGGCGGAGACCGACGGCGGGCTGCAGGGCGACGTGTACGCCGTCGTCGACCACTCGCTCGACGATGTGCGGCAGGCCCTCGAGCAATCGTCGCAGTGGTGCGAGATGCTGCTGCTGCACATCAACAACCGGCGCTGCCGAGTGGCCGGCGACACGCTCACGCTGAGCGTGGTGCCGCGCTACGACAAGCCCATCGACCAGGCCTTCGAGCTGTCTTTCACGCATCGCACGGTGTCATCGGGGCGCGACTACCTGCAGATCGAGCTGGCGGCGCAAGAGGGCCCGATGGGCACCAGCCGGTACCGCGTGCTGGTAGAGGGCATCCCGCTCGGCGAGCAGCAGAGCTTCCTGCATTTCGCCTATTCCTACGACCACAACATGGTGGCCCGGCTCGCGACCATGGCCTACCTGGCGACCTTCGGCAGCCACAAGGTGGGATTCACGGTGGTCGACAAGAAGCCGGGCGGCGATCCGGAGTACATCCGTGGCCTGCGCGGCCTGGTGGAGCGCAATGCGATGCGCTATTTTCTCGCGCTGGAGGCCTACCTCGACGGGCTGCCGGTGCCGGCGGCGAATCGTGCCGACAAGCGGCTGCGCCGCTGGTTCGAGGGCAGCGAGCGCTATCCGGCGCAACTGCACGAGATCGACCTGGCGACCTACCTCGGGGTCAAGCGCGAGGATCGCCAGCGCGACGCGGCCCCGGCCCGCTGACCAGGGGCACGGTCGCGGTCGCCGCGTCAGCGCAGCACCAGCACCGGCGTGTGCGAGTGCGTCAGCACGTGCAGCGTCTCGCTGCCCATCAGCAGGCGCCGGATGCCGCGTCGGCCGTGCGAGGCCATCACGATCAGGTCGCACTGGTGGACCCGCGCGGCGTCGATGATGGCCTCCGACACGCCTTCGGAGCGCACCACGATGCCGGTGGTCTTCTTGACGCCCCGGGCATCGGCCTTGTCCTTGACGGCATCGACCACGCGCTGCGACTCGGCGTCGGCCTCGTCGCGCAGGCGCGCCGCGTCCATCTGGTTCAACAGCAGCGAGCCTTCGAAGTAGCCTGCGCTCTGGTGGTGAGAGACCTTGACTGCGAACAATTCCGATTGCGTCAGGAGGGCCAGGTCGATGGCGCTGGTCACGGCCTGTTCCGACAACTCCGAGCCGTCGGTGGCGACGAGGATGCGTTGGTACATGCGGAGCTCCCGGGCGGACGGGGGCCCGCCCCCGGTTTCAATTTAGTGCGCGCCCGGTCGCTGTGCAAGCCGCCGCCTGCGTTCTAGACGGGATTGCCTAGCGGCAGTGGCGCCAGGCCTCGTACAGGTCCTCGCCTTCGGCCCGCACGGGCAGGCTCAGCAGCTTCATTTCGCGCTCTTCCACGGGACGGGCCAGCTCCACGTAGCCGCGTGCCGCCGACAGGTCGTAGGGCTCGCCGTCCTCGTTCGAGTAGGCGTAGAAGACCTCCTTCACGCCCGCGAGGTACATGGCGCTGAGGCACATCGGGCACGGATAGCCGCTGGCGTAGACCGTGCATCCGGAGAGGTCGGTGCTGCGCAGCGCCTGGCCGGCGGCGCGCAGGGCCTGCATCTCGGCATGGGCCGAGGGGTCGAAGAGCGCCTCCACCTGGTTGACGCCGGTGGCGACGACCCGGCCCTCGCGCGCGATCACTGCGCCGAAGGGCCAGGTCTTGCGTTCGCGCACGTTCTGCATCGCGAGCCGGATGGATTCGAGCAGGTATTTTTCGGCGTCTTTGTCGTGTGTCATGTGAGTTTTCGCTAGTGATGAATCAGCTGCCGCGGTAGGTCGAGACGTACCAGGGCGAGCACAGCAGCGGCACGTGGTAGTGCTGCGCGGCGTCGAAGAGGGTGAAGCGCAGCGGCACTTCATCGACCAGTCCGTCGCTGGCCTTGAAATGCGCGCCGACCTGGAAGCGCAGCTCGAAATGGCCCGTGCGGGCTGCCCCGGCGGCGAGCATCGGCCCATCGGTGCGGCCATCGGCATTGGTCTGGCTGCGCCGCAGCAGGGCCGGCGGCGAGACCGCGAGATCGAACAGTTCGACCTGCATGCCGGCGATCGGCCGGCCGGTCGCGATATCGAGCACGTGCGTGGTGATGCCTGCCATGGGTGTCTTCCTTTGCGGCCTTCAGCTGCCGCGCGAATAGGTGTAGCTCCAGGGGCCGAACTGGATCGGCAGGTGGATGCGCTCTTGCGCATTCGCGACCTGGAAGCGGATCGGCACTTTCGTGAGGAAGGGCCGCCCGGGAAGCGGCGCCTTCTTCTGCGCGAAGTAGTCGTCGACGTGCAGCAGCAGCTGGTAGCGCCCCGTGCGGTAGCTGTCGCCGACCAGCAGCGGCTCGTCGGTGCGGCCGTTGGCGTTGAGCGTGAACGACCCGAGCAACGCGTAGTCCTCGGCGTCGAAGGAATGGAAGTCGATGCGCAACCCGGTCGCGGCCTCGCCGTGGAAGGTGTTCAGCGCGTGCACCGTGAGCCGCGGGCTCTGGCCGTGCAGGACGATCGGACCGCTGGCGCGGGCCGGCGCGGCCGCATCGCCGGCCTGCGCGCCCTTGCCGACCAGGGCCCCGGCGCCGATGGCCAGACCGGACATCGCGAAGCGGCGGCGGGCGAGCGAAGGGAAGGCTTGGCTGTGCATGTCAGTCCACCTGGCGGCGCGGGCGGCGGGCGATGAAGACGATCACCAGCACCGCCGCCAGCAGTTCGATGAAGGCCACGATATAGAGGCCCGGGGCGACCTGCCCGGTCGCGTTCTTGATCAGGCCCATGGCGTAGGGCGCTCCGAAGCCGGCGAGGTTCGAGATCGAGTTGATCAGCGCCACGCCGACCGCCGCCGCGCCGCCGCTCAGGAACATGTTGGGCAGCTGCCAGAACACCGGAATCGCGCTCATGGTGCCGACCAGGGCCAGGCCCATCGCGAGCAGCGGCACGAAGGCCGGCAGGCCCGGCACGCCGAGCGCCACGGCCAGCAGCAGCATGCCGCCGGCGCCGCACATCGCGGCCCCGCTGAAGTGCCAGCGCACCTCGCCGCGACGGTCGGAATTGCGGCCGTTGAGGATCATGCCGGCGGCGCCGAACAGGTAGGCTGCGCCGGCGATCCAGCCGATCGCCATCGGGGTGGTGAAGCCGGTCTCCTTGATGACCGTGGGGATCCAGAAGGTCAGCGTCGAGTTGGCGCACAGGAGGCAGAAGAAGATCGCGATCAGCAGCCACACCTTGGGGTTCGTGAACAACCGGCGCCAGTCGCTGTCGCGTTCGCCTTGCCGGCGGGCGTCGAGTTCGAGCTCGTGGCGCACCACCTTCTTCTCGTCGTCGCTGAGCCAGCGCGCCTGCTCGGGCCGGTCGGTCATGTAGAACCAGGCGACTACGCCGGCCAGCACTGAGGGGATGCCTTCGAGCACGAACAGCCACTGCCAGCCATGCCAGCCCTGGACGCCGCCCATCGAGGTCATGATCCAGCCGGCGAGCGGCCCGCCCAGCACCCCGGCGATGGCCGAGGCCGACATGAAGGTGCCGAAGGCCTTGGCGCGCCGCTGCGAGGGATACCAGTAGGTGAGGTAGAGGATCACGCCCGGATAGAAGCCGGCCTCGAAGGCGCCGAGCAGGAAGCGCAGCACGTAGAACTGGGTCGGGGTCGTGACCCAGGCCTGCAGCATGCAGATCACGCCCCAGCCGATCGTGATGCGCATGATCGTCTTCTTGGCGCCGATCTTCTGCAGCAGCATGTTGGACGGCACCTCGAAGAAGAAGTAGCCGAGGAAGAAGATGCCGGCGCCAAGGCCGTAGACCGCCTCGCTGAAGCGCAGGTCGTCGAGCATCTGCAGCTTGGCGAAGCCGATGTTGACGCGGTCGAGCCAGGCCAGCACCCACAGCGCGCCCAGGAAGGGCAGCAATCGCCATGAAATCTTCGCGTAGGTCGAATCGACCTGGTCCCGGGGGGCGATGGCGCCGGGCAGCGCCATATCGTGTGCACTCATGTCTCGCTCCTTGTCTTGGGCCTTGTTTGTGGCTGGACGAATGGTGGCGGCTCGCGCCTTCGTGCGAAACTGGGCAGCCGCAATAGAGCGCATAGCAATGTCGATATCCGGAGGCTGAAACCCGTGTCCCGCGCCGACGATCCGTTCGATACCTACCTGCTGAGGGTGCTGTGCGTCCTGATCGCCGAGCAGAGCGTCTCGCGCACCGCGATCCGCATGGACCAGTCGCAGCCGGCGATCAGCGCCGCCCTCAAGCGGCTGCGCGAGATCTTCGGCGACCCGCTGCTGGTGCGCGACAAGAACACCATGGTGCCCACCGCGCGCGCGCTCACGGTCGCGGCGCAGGCCCGGGCCGCACTGGCCCTGCTCGACGGCCTGGTGAGCAGCGGCGACCTGTTCGAGCCGGCGACCACCGAACTGGGCTTCACGATCGCGACGCCGGACTACCTGGCGCCGCCCTTCCTGGCCGAGGTGGTGCGGGTCTTCCGCTCGGTGGCGCCGCGAGCGCGGCTCAGCGCGATGCCGCTGGGCCCTCAGTTCGACTACGAGCGCGCGCTGCAGGACGGCGCGGTCGACATCGTGATCGGCAACTGGCCGAGTCCGCCGGAGCACCTGCACAGCTCCACGCTGCTGGAGGACGAGGTGGTGTGCATCCTGGCGCGCGAGAACCCGCTGGCCCGCGAGGGCGCGCTCACGGCCGAGCGCTACCTGGAAGCGGCGCACCTGGTGCCGATGCCCTATTCGAGCGGCCAGCGCGGGGTGGTCGAGGCCAGCCTCAACACGCTGCGGATGCAGCGCGACCGGCGCGTGGAGTGCCCGTACTTCAGCGTCGCGCCCAGCCTGCTGCCCGGCACCGACCTGATCATGACCACCAGCCGCCATTTCGCGCAGTACCACGCCGAACGGCACGCCATCGCGATCGTGCCGTCGCCGATGCCGTTCCCCGCGATGCGCTTCTACCAGCTCTGGCACGAGTCGCAGCACCGCGCGGCGCCGCATGCCTGGCTGCGCGGCGTGCTGACGGCCGCGGCGCGCACGCTGGTCGCGCCGCCCGCGCGGCCGGACTGAGCCCGCGCCGCCTTCGGCGCTTTGCTATGCGCCGTATAGCTGCGCAGGTCTTCGTGCCGGGCCGATGCGTTCCTACACTGGCCGCATGTCCACGCTGCAAACCACTCTCGATCTGCGCGCCGTCAATGCGATGGAGCGCAGCGCATTCACCGCCGCTCTGGGCGACATCTTCGAGCACTCGCCCTGGGTGGCCGAAGCGGCCTGGGTCGGGCGGCCCTTTCCCTCGGTGGCGGCGCTGCACGCGGCCATGATGGCCGCGGTGCGGGCCAGCGGCAGGAGCCGGCAGATCGAGTTCCTGCGCGGCCACCCGCCCTTGTCGGGCGCCGCGGTGCGGGCCGGCGCGATGACCTCCGACTCGATCGCGGAACAGAAAAGCGCCGGCCTCGAATCGCTGTCGGTCGGCGAAGAAGAAACCCTGGCCAGAATGAACCGCGACTACGAGGCGCGCCACGGCATCCCGTTCATCGTCTGCGTTCGGCACTACACGCGGGCCGGCATCTTCGCCGAACTGGCATCGCGTTCGGCCCGCGATCCGGTGCAGGAGCTCGACGAGGCGATGCGCCAGATCGGCTTCATCACCGGGCTGCGTCTTGCCGCGCGCTTCGGCGCCTGACCCGCACGCCGATCGAATCGGGGGGCCTGGCCTCGCATTGTTTTCACGCGGCTGTCACATGCATCCGCGCTAATGCCGGGGGCTCGCGCATGGTGCGCGGGCATCACTCTGCAGGAACAACAATGAACGAGCGATCGAGGATGACGTGGCTGGCGGTGGTGGGCGCCGGACTCGTGGTGGCCGCATGCGGCGGTGGCGGCGGCGGCGGCACTTTCACGCTGCCCACGGGCGCGGCCGGTGGAACCGGCGGCACTGCGGGAACCGGCGGCGGCACGAGCACGGGCCAGAGCGTGGCCGGTGTCTTCCTCGATGCCGCGGTCGAGGGCCTCGACTACGTGGCCGGCACGGCAGCCAAGGCCGTCACCTCGGCCAAGGGCGAGTTCGCCTGCAAGACCGGCGAGACCGTGAGCTTCAGCCTCGGCGGGCTCGTCATCGGCAGCGCCGCCTGCGGCGCCCAGATCACGCCGCTCTCGCTGGCCGGCCAGCAGGCCACGCCCGCCGGGCTCGGTGCCGACGCGGTGGTCAATCGGCTGATCGCGCTGCAGAGCTTCGACGAGGACGGCGACCCGAGCAACGGCATCCGCATCACCAATGCGCTGAAGGCCACGCTGAAGGCCGGTGCGCTCGACTTCTCGGCCCCGGCCGCGAGCTTCGACAGCGCGCTCAACACGCTGCTCGCGGCACTGCCGGCCCCGTACGCGACGCGCGTGTCCGATGCCGGCCGCCGCGCCCTCGCGCGTGAGCACTTCGAGAACACGCTGGCATCGCAGCTCGGCACGCCGGTGGTCGAGACCTCGACCCAGAACAATGCGCTAGGCGCCATCGCGGTGAGCGTCACGCGCAACCAGTTGCAGGCCGACAAGAAGTTCTACGTCCCGTACGAAGGCGCCAACGAGAAGATCAAGGCCGACTTCCCGGACGGCTTCCTGCCGGCCTATGGCTCCGGCCTGGCCTTCAAGGGCAAGGCCGCCGATGGCACGCTCGAGTTCTATGCCATCACCGACCGCGGCCCCAACGGCGACGGACCGACCGCCCCGGTGCCCGGCGGCGCCGGCACCAACATCAGCAAGGTGTTCCCGGCGCCGTCATTCGCGCCCAGCTTCGGCTTGGTCACGATCGGCAAGGGCGGCGCGGTGCTGCAGTCGAGCGTTGCGCTGAAGCTCGACGCCACGACGAAGATCAGCGGCCTGCCGCCGCAATCGGGCGTCGGCTCGACCGGCGAGACGCCGCTCAACGACGCCTACGTCTTCGACGCCGCCAAGGCCAACTTCGATGCCAACGGCCTCGACCCCGAGACGCTGGTGCTCGACAAGGCCCGCAAGGTGCTCTGGAGCAGCGACGAGTACGGCCCCTTCATCGTGCGCATCAACATCGAGACCGGCGTCATCGAGAAGCGCTACGCGCCGGGTGCCGGCGCGGCCGACCTGCCGGCGGTGCTGGCGCAGCGGCGGCCGAACCGCGGCATGGAGGGCCTCGCGCTCGACGCCGCCAGCGGCCGGCTGCACGGCTTCCTGCAAAGCCCGATCGATCCGCGCGACGGCGCCGGCAAGTCGATCAAGGCCAAGCCGCCCGGCGGCAGCAACACCGACGTGCGCCACATCGCGAAGTTCACGCGCTGGCTCGAATTCGATCCGGCGACCGAGCGCTCGAAGCTCTACGCCTATCCGATCGACGGCAGCCAGTACGACAAGGATCGCACCGGCAACGCCAAGCTCGGCGACGTCGTGAGCCTGGGCAACGGCCGCTTCATCGTGATCGAGCAGGGTGCGCGCAAGAGCGACGCCAAGGTGTTCAACAAGCTGGTGCTGGTCGAGATCCCGGCCGACGCGACCGATATCGCGGCGCTGGACCACAACCTCGAGATCAGCAGCATCACGCAGGCGCCTTCGAACGGCGCGGACTGGTCGGGCGTCGTGACGCTCAGGAAGACCGATCTGCTCGATCTCAACGCGCTCGGCTGGATGGCCGAGAAGGCCGAGGGCCTGACGCTGGTGGACGACAACACGCTGGCACTGGTCAACGACAACGACTTCGGCCTCGCCACCACGCTGCTGGATGCCAACGGCCAGCGCGTTGCGGGCAGCGTCGAGGACTGCACCGTCGACGCCGCCGGCGCGATCGTCAGCGGTTGCCCGGCGGGCGTGGTCGGCGCGCGCCTCACGCGCGGCAGCGATCTCGAACGGCCGACCCGGCTGTGGCTGCTGCGCTTCGATCGCAAGCTGACCGAGCTGAGATTGCCGACGCCTTGAGGACGGCGCCGGCGGGCGAAATTTAAGGTTCGGTGAGGGATTGCTTAAGCAATTCTTAGCGGCGCGCGAAGCTGTCGATTCCTAGACTTCATTCCGAGTGGGCAGGCGCATGGTGCGCTTGCCGCCGAACCCGGAAAGAAGGACCCCATGAACATCGATCAGCGCGAACTTCGCCATGTCGCGGAGGCCGCAGCGCCCCGCGTCGACCTGTACGCCGGCATTCACAAGGCGCTGCGTGCGCTGATGGCCGACAGCTTGCTGGCTGTCGGGCGCATGGACAGCGACGACGCGCTGGAACTCGCGCAGGTCACGCAGCGCGTGCTGGAACTGCTCGACTTCTGCCGCTCGCACCTGCAGCACGAGAACGATTTCATCCACCCTGCGATGGAGGCGCGCGCGCCCGGTGCCAGCGGCCAGATCGCGCACGAGCACGAGGAGCACCTGCAGGCCATCGTCGCGCTGGCGGCGCAGACCACGGCGCTGCTCCAGTGCGAGCCCGCGTTCCGCGCCGCGCGCGCGCTGGCGCTGTACCGCGCGCTGTCGCTGTTCGTCGCCCACAACTTCGAGCACATGCATGTCGAGGAGACGGCGCACAACGCGGTGCTCTGGGCCCGCTACACCGATGCCGAGCTGATCGCGATCCACGACGCGCTGGTCGCCTCGATCCCGCCCGAGGAGATGATGTTCGTGCTGCGCTGGATGGTGCCCTTCATGAACCCGGCCGAGCGCGCCGCGATGCTGGGCGACATGCGCGCGCACGCGCCGGCGCCGGCCTTCGCTGCCGCGCTGGATCTCGTGCGGCCGCATCTGGGCGAGCGCGAATGGGCCAAGCTCGGTGTCGCCCTGGGGCTGGGGCAGGGCTGAAGCCCCGCTTCAGCCCGCGATCTCGGTCAGCGCGACCGGACGCTCCACCCGCAGCAGGAAGCGTCCGCGTCCGGTCTTCTCGATCCGGATGTGCGGGCTGTTCTCCTGCAGTCGGCGTTGCAGCAGCACCAGCCGGGCCTCGAGGTTGTCCGAGAGGTCGGGCAGCCTCAGCGCCGGATCGAGCCGCAGCTCGCGGTTGCTGAACTCGCTGCGGCCCTGTTGCGTGTGCTCGCGCAGGAGCTTGCCGAAGATGGCGCCGGCCACGCCCTTGATCAGGTAGCTGTCGCCGATGAAGATGCTGCTGTTGGCGAGGTAGTGGCGCACCGCGATCGGTGCGCCGGAGGGTGGCGGCGCACGGCTGGGCGGTTCTGCGGCAGCGGCGGCTTCGTCGCTCGTTCGCAGCAGCTCCAGCGCGGCGCCGAGGTGGCCGGCGATCGCGACCAGCGCGTCCTCGTCCTCGAAGCCGAAGCGCAGGTCGAGCGGACTCTCGACGAACAGCGCGCCGAGCAGGCGGCCGCTGGAGACGATCGGCACCGCCAGCTGGCTGTGCGGCTCGGCCAGGCCCGGGAACGGGATCTCGGTGTCGAGCACCAGGCCGGGCTCGATCTCGCGCATGCTGCTGCGCATCGCGTGGCTGTAGCTCGCCGCGTTCGTCATGTGGCTGATGCGCACCGGCGTGCACTCGCGCGCGGCGACGCCGATCACGCCATGGCCGATCTCGATCTCCGAGCCGACGCCCGAGCTGGCATAGCCGCAGCTCGCCACCGTGTAGAGGCGGTCGCTGGCGCCGTCGCGCATCAGCACCATCGCGTGGCGGATGTCGAGCTGGTCGTTGAGCACCGCCAGCACGGCCTGCAGCAGCTCGTCGGTCGCGCAGCAACCGGCCAGCCTTTCGGCCGAGCGGCGCACGCCGGCCAGCAGGCCATGGCGGGGCGGCGGCAGGGGCAGGCGCTCGCCCTCCAGGGCCTCGATGGCCTCGACCTCGTAGAGGTCGGCGCCGAGCAGGCGGAACACGCCCGCCATGCCCGAATGGGAGGCGATGCCTGCGAGCTGCGCCTTCATGCCCTCGAAGCGCGGTCCCTCGGTCTCGGTGCGCAGGTAGCGCAGCTCGAGGCGATAGAAGGCGGCGGTCACCGGGTCCATCACCAGCACCGTGCTGCGCGGGTTGGCCAGGATGTTCTGCCGCGTCTTGTTGAAGAACTGGAACGACAGCGCGACATGCCGCTGGTCGACGTACCAGACCTGCGAGATGTAGGCGACGTTGGGCGTGCCGTCTTCCGAGCAGGTCGCCATCATGGCCGGAATGGCGCCCTCGAAGCAGGCGCGGATCGCGTCCAGCGACGGTGGCGGCGGGTGGGCGCTCATCGCGTCAGGCCGCGGGCAGCGCACTGCCTGCCCGGGGCCCGGGCGTCTGGTCGTAGGCCTCGGTCGGCGTGAAGCGGATCGCCACCACGTCGGCCAGGTCGAAGGCCAGCATCGCGCGCACGAAGCGGGCGTCGTAGCCGACGCAGGCGACCTCGTCCTCCATCGAGCGCAGGTAGCGGCCCAGCAGCGGCCGGTCGCTCTCGACGGCGGCGCGCAGTTCGGCGCGGCGGGCCTTGACCTGCACCGTGCGATGGCTCATCGGCTGGCTGAAGACCACCGCGATGTGGCCGGTGGCTGCGACGTCCTGCAGCAGCTGGCGCGACTGGCTGCGCGAGACGTAGACCGTGACCTCGCTGGCGTCGGCCGCGATGCCGGTGCCGACCGCGCGCATCAGGCTGGGCCGGTGGTCGGCGTTGCGCGAGGCGACGATGGCCGAGACGCCCTTGTCGATCATCGCGATGTGATCGGGACTCAGCAGCGGGCGGGCAGGGGCGGCGGACATGGGGCAGGGCCGGTCGGCGGGATGCGGCATTGTGATTCAAAGTCCCGCCGCCGTCCGTTTTGCGGACGGCCTACGCCAAGCGGCCGAGGCGCCGGCCGCGTGGCTCAGGCGGCCAGGCGAACTTCGGCGAGCGGCGCCGGACTGACCCGCAGATGGCGCGTCGCGCTGGCGGTGCGCATCACGGCCGACAGCAGCGAACGGAACCAGATGTGGCCCGGCGCGTGCTGGTTGCGGCCGTGCCAGAGCTGGTAGAAGCGCATCGGCGGGAAGTCGATCGGCGCCGGCACCACCGCCAGGGGCAGCATGGCCGCGAAGTGCAGCGCGAAATGCCGGCTGGTGGTGAAGATCAGGTCGGTGCCGGGAAGCAGGTGCGGAGCCATCGCGAAGTAGGGCACGGTCACCGTCGGCTTGCGCTGCAGCCGCTGGGCCGCCAGGTGGGTCTCGACCACGCCGCGCTGCAGCCCGCTGTAGAGCAGCGGCACCACGTGCGAGCCCTCCAGGTAGTCGCTGGCGACCATGCCGCCGGCGGCCGGATGGTCGCGGTCGACCAGGCAGACGATCTCGTCCTCCAGCAGCAGCGTGGTGCGCAGGTGCTCGGGCGGCTGCGGCCAGTTGCCGATCACGACGTCGATCTCGCCGTCGGCCAGGGCGCCGTCGTAGTCGTAGTCGGGCCCGAGCGGCTGCAGCAGCATGCGGGCCCCGGGCGCGGTGGTGCGCAGGTAGTGCACCACCGCCGCCATCAGCGGCGGCGCCAGGTAGTCGGGCGTGCCGATGCGGAAGGTCTGGCGCGTGGTGGCGGGGTCGAAGACGTCGCCGGGCGAGAGCAGGGCGTCGATCTCGCCGAGCACCACGCGCACCGAGGCCTCGAGCTGCAAGGCGCGCTCGGTCGGCACCATGCGCTGCTTGTCCTTGATCAGGAGCGGGTCGTCGAAGATCTCGCGCAGCCGTTTCAGCGCGGTGCTGATGGCCGGCTGCGACTGGTTCAGGCGGGTCGCGGCGCGCGAGACGCTGCGCTCGTTCATGAGCATGCTGAACACGCGCAGCAAATAGGTGTCGAAGGGATCATTGGAGCGTGACATGGCTTGTCTCCTGCACAACTTTGGTGCCCCGGGGCACCGGCGCCAGTCGCCGGCGGGCTCCGGGGCGGCGCTTTGCTATGCCGCTGATTGCTGCCTAGCGATTGGCGTGCCATGGTTGCCTTCCTAAAGTCGGGCATTCCTCTTGCTGCACCACAACATGACCACCACCCTGACCCCCACGCGCCGCGGCGCACTCCAGATGCTGGCCGCCGGCGCCGCCACGCTCGCGCTGCCCGCCTTCGCCCAGTGGCCGGACAAGCCGATCAAGATCATCGTCACCTTCCCGCCCGGCGGATCGAGCGACATCCTGGCGCGCGTGATGGCCGAGCAGCTCGGCAAGAAGCTGGGCCAGGCCGTGGTGGTGGACAACAAGCCCGGCGCCGGCGGCACCATCGGCGGCGCCCAGGTCGCGGCCGCCGCGCCCGACGGCTACACCTTCATGCTGTCGAACACCACGCCGGTCGCGCTCGGCCCCTTCACGCTCGACAAGCAGCCCTACGACCCGGTCGCCGCCTTCACCCACATCGCCTACCTGGGCTCTGCGCCGCTGGTGATCATGGCCAGCAAGCCCTCGGGCATCGCGAGCTTCGCGGATCTCGAGGCCCGGGCCCGCAAGGACGGCCGGCTGGACTTCGGCTCCGGCGGGCCCGGGTCGATCGGCCACATCCACGGCGAGCTGATCAAGAAGACCACCGGCGCCAACCTCGTGCACGTGCCCTACCGCGGCGGCGCCCCGATGACCACCGACCTGATCGCCAACGTGATCCCGGTCGGCATCGATGTCATCACCGCTTACGTGCCCTTCTTCAAGAGCGGCCAGCTGGTGCCGCTGGCCGTGACCGGCAGCGCCCGCTCGCCGCTGATGCCCGAAGTGCCGAGCATCGTCGAACTGGGCCAGCCCAAGCTGGTGCTGGAGAACTTCTTCGGCCTCAGTGCGCCGGCCAAGCTGCCGCCCGAGATGGTGGTGCGGCTGCACGACGCCTGCAACGAGGTGCTGGTGATGCCCGAGGTGCAGAAGAAGCTGATCGAACTGGGGATCGTCGCCAAGCCCGAGAGCACGGCCCGTTTCGAGGCCATGGTCAAGGAGCAGGTGGGCGTGCTCGGGCCGACGGTGAAGGCGGCGGGCATCAAGCTCTGAGGCTCGGGGTCGATGCGGTCGCGCGGGTTCCCTGAGTGTCCGGCCGGTCGCGATAGTGGCAAACTCGATGGGTTTTCGACAACCTAGGAGGACACTGCCATGGCATTGCGCATCAACGATCTCGTTCCCGATTTCTCGGCCGATACCGACCAGGGACCCATCAACTTCCACGATTGGATCGGCTCGGGCTGGGCGATCCTCTTCTCCCACCCCAAGGACTTCACGCCGGTGTGCACGACCGAGTTCGGCGTGGTCGCGCAGTTGGCCGACGAGTGGGCCAAGCGCGGCACCAAGGTGGTCGGGGTCTCCGTCGACGGCGTGGCTTCGCACCAGAAATGGAAGGGCGACATCGAAGGCGTCGCCGGCGTCAAGGCCGGCTTCCCGATCATTGCCGACGAAGGCCTGGAGGTGTCCAAGGCCTTCGACATGCTGCCGGCCGAAGCCTACCTGCCCGATGGCCGCACCCCCGCCGACACCGCGACGGTGCGCTCGGTGTTCATCATCGGTCCGGACAAGAAGCTCAAGCTCTCGATGACCTACCCGATGTCGGTGGGCCGCAATTTCGCCGAGGTGCTGCGCGCCCTGGATGCCTTGCAGCTGACCTTCAACGTTCCGCTGGCGACGCCTGCCAACTGGACCGTGGGCGAGGATGTCATCGTCGCGCTCGCGCTCAATGACGACCAGGCGCGCGAAAAGTACGGCAGCATCGACATCAAGCTGCCCTACCTGCGGACCGCCAAGGCGCCGAAGTAGGCCGAATCAGTCGGCGAGCGTGAGCAGGGGCACGTCGCGCTCGCGCGCCATGGCCTCGAGCTGGTCGCGCGTGCGGGTGCCGATCCAGCCGGCGAGCGCTTCGTGCGTCCCGGACGCGAACATGTTCGCCGGCGCCAGGCCGGCTGCTTCGCAGAGGCGCGCCGCGAAGTGCGGCTCGAGCGCCGCGACCGCCACCCGGCCATCCGCGCAGGGGTAGACGCGGTAGCCCGCATGGGCGCCGCCGACCGCGCCCGTGGGCGTCGTCAGGCCCCAGGTCCGCGGCAGTGCGAGCCAGTCGGCAGCCGCATTGAGCGCGACTTCCAGATAGACGCCGGCGGTGTGCGAAGCCCCGGTGCGCAGGGCCGCCTGCAGCACGGCTTCGCTCGCGAGCAGCGCGCCGCCCATGTCGGCGAACAAGGTCGGCGGCAGCGCGGTGCCGGTGACCAGGCCGCTCTCGGCCAGGTAGGTCAGGTCGTGGCCGGGCTCCTCGGCGCGCTCGCCGGGCGCGCCGACGATCGCGACCTGCGACAGCCGCGGATGCAGGGCCTGCAGCGCCGTCCATCCCAGCCCCAGCTTGGCCAGTGCCGAGGGCCTGAACGAGGTCAGCAGCACATCGGTCTGGCCCAGCGCCTCGTGCAGGCGCGCGCGGCCGGCGTCGGCCTTGAGATCGACGACCTCCACGGTGACGCCCGCGTGCAGCGCGGCATAAGCGGCGGCGTTGTAGAGGCCCATCGGATCGCCCGCGGGCGGCTCGAACTTGAGGCAGGTCGCGCCCATGTTGCGGCAGCGCAGCAGGGCGGCCGGACCGGGCAGGTTCAGCGCCAGGCTCAGCACGCGCACGCCGGCCAGCGGCGCGAATGCAGGTTCGGGAGAGACGGGATTCGGCATGAGGGCGTCCTTGGGAGTGTGTCGCCTCGGAGCTTACCGGCTTGCCGCCGCCGGCCTACGATGCACCTTGCGATCCGTTCAGCAACACCCCGACAAGGAGACATCCATGTTTCAAACCGATCTGATGGCCGGCCAGCGCATCCTGGTGACCGGCGGTGGCACCGGCCTCGGCCGCTCGATGGCCGAGCGCTTCCTGGACCTCGGCGCCGATGTGGCGATCTGCGGCCGGCGCCAGAGCGTCTGCGAGGAGACCGCAGCCGACTGGCGCACCCGGTTTCCGGGGAGGCGCGTCGACACCTTCGGCGTCGACATCCGGAATGCCCAGGCGGTCGACGAGATGATCGAGAGCCTCTGGCAGTCGGGCGGGTTGACCGGGCTCATCAACAATGCGGCGGGCAACTTCGTTTCGCCGACCGAGGCGCTGTCGCCGCGCGCCTTCGACGCGGTCGCCAACATCGTCTTTCACGGCAGCTTCTACGTCACGCAGGCGGTGGGCAAGCGCTGGGTGGCGGAGGCGAAGGAGGGCCGATGGAAGGCCGGCGATCCTTTCCGCAGCGTCATGAGCATCATCGTCACCTGGGTCGACAACGGCAGCCCCTATGTGGTGCCGTCGGCGATGAGCAAGGCCGGCATCGAGGTGATGACCAAGTCGCTGGCGGTCGAATGGGCGCGCTACGGGATCCGGCTCAACGCGGTCGGCCCGGGCGAGATCCCGACCGAGGGCATGAGCAAGCGGCTGAATCCCGGCGAGGAGCCCGGGGCACGCAGCAAGGCGCTCAACCCGATGGCGCGCACCGGGATGATGAGCGAACTGCAGAACCTCGCGACTTTCCTGATGGCACGCGGCCAGTGCGACTGGCTCACCGGCCAGAGCATCATGATGGATGGCGGCAGCGCGCTGGCGACCGGCGGCAACTTCTACGAACTGCGGCAGTGGAGCGATGCCGACTGGCTCGCGGCACGCGAGCGCATCGAGGCACAGAACTCGAAGGACAAGGCTCAGCGCTGAGGTCGAACGCCCGCCGGCCGGCGGGTCAACCGGCCCCAGGCCCGGCCGGCCATGCCCTGGTTGATCACCAGCCCGGCCAGCACCGCCGCGGTACCGAGCCATTGCGCCGGGCTCGGCTGCTCGCCGAAGGCCAGCGCCGCGGCCGCCAGTCCGACCACCGGCACCAGCAGCGAGAACGGCACCACGCGGCCGGCCGGATGGCGCTGCAGCAGCCGGGTCCAGAGCGTGTAGGCCAGCAGGGTCGCGAACCAGGCCAGGAACAGCACGGCCAGCAGCGCGCGCAGGTCGAGCCCGCCGATCTGCCGCAGCACCTGCGCCGGGCCGTCCATCGCCACTGCCAGCAGGGTGAAGGGCAGCACCGGCACCAGGCTGCTCCAGACGATGAAGCCGAAGGGGTCGTAGCCCGGCGCGGTCCGCACCGCGAAGCGAACCACGACGTTCGAGGCGGCCCACATGAAGGCGGCCGAGAGGGTGAGGATGAAGCCGATCAGCGTCATCTGGCCGGGGCCGTCGCCGTGCGCCGTGGCAATCACCAGCAGGCCCGCCAGCGCCACCGCGAGACCGAGCCACTGGTTGCGTTGGGCCCGTTCGCCGAGCAGCGGCCCGGCCAGCAGCAGCGTGAAGAAGGCCTGGGTCTGCATCACGACCGAGGCCATGCCGGCGGTCATGCCGAGTTGCAGGCCGAGGAACAACAGCCCGAACTGGCCCACGCCCTGCGCCAGCCCGTAGGCCGCGAGGAAGCGCCAGGGCATCGCCGGACGCGCCACGAACATCAGCAGCGGCAGCGAGGCGGCAGCAAAGCGCAGCGCGCCCAGCAGCATCGGGCTCAGGCCCTGCAGCCCGAGCTTCATGACGACGAAGTTCAGGCCCCAGATCAGCACCACGCACAGCGCGCGGGCGAGGTCGGCGCGACTCAGGGCCAGAGGCGGATTCGTGCTCATCAGGGCGCGCGCCGGGCGCGGGCCGCCTTGAAGGCCATGAAGGCCTCGAGACTGGTCTTCTTCGGCACGTAGCCGAACTCGGTCTTGAGCCGCTTGTTGCACAGCACCGGGCGATAGCGCAGGAAGTCGAGCTGCTCGGGGCCGTAGCGGCTGATGCCGAGCCGCGAGCCGACTGCGAGCGCGAGCCGGAGCAGCGGCGCCGGGATCGACAGCAGCGGCTTGCGCAGCAAGGCTGCGATCTGCGGCAGGGTCAGTGCGCCGTCGCCCGCGACATTGAAGCAGCCGGTGTGGCCGGTCTTGATCGCGTGCACCACGCAGCCGGTCACGTCCTCGTCCCAGATGAAGACGAAGGGGCTGTCGCTGCCGCGGATCGCAAGGATGCGCGGCTTGTCGAACAGCGCCGTGATCTGGTTGTGCACCTGCGTGCCCAGGATCGTGCCGATGCGCAGCACCGTCTGCTGCAGCGCTGGATGCCGCGCGCGGTACTCGGCCAGCATCTCCTCCACCAGCCGCTTGTGGTCAGAGTAGGCGAAGGCGGGATTGCCGCGCAGCGCATCGTTCTCGTCGATCCAGGCCGGGTTGTCGGCGTGGTAGCCGTAGGCGGCGCCGCTCGACGACACCACGATGTGGCGCACGCCATGGGCCACGCAGGCCTCGAGCACGTTGCGGGTGCCGAGCACGTCGACCGAATGCTCGAACTCGCGCGTGCTGCCGGGGCCGGGCGTGACGATCGAGGCCAGGTGCACCACGGCGTCGATCGCGTGCTGCTTCAGCGTGGCGCCGATCCCGGCGTCGCGCACGTCCTGCACGGCATAGCCGACGCCGGGCACGCGGCGCATCGCCGGCACCTCGCGGACGTCGAGTGCGACCACGCAATCGATGTCGGGCAGCGAGGCGAGGGCGGCCACCACCGTGCGGCCGAGAAAACCGTCGGCGCCGGTGACGAGCACCCGCCGCGCCGCGATGGGCAGAACTGCAACCATGGGGAATCAGGCCGAACGCGCGGCCGGTGAAGTCAGGGGGCGGCGCGCCCACCAGGCGGCGAGCCCGAGGCCCGCGATGATGTCCCAGAAGCCCCAGACGCCGGCGACCACCGCCATGCCGCCGAGGCCGCCGAAGAAACTGAAGATCAGCACCAGGCCGAGGCCGGCATTGCGCACGCCGACCTCGAAGCTGACCGCGCGGCGGTCGTACTCGGCCAGGCCGGTGGCGCTGGCGCAGGCGTAGCCGGTGGCGAAGGCCAGCGTGTCGTGCAGCACCACCGCCAGCAGCACCAGGCCCACGTAGTCGAGGAAGTAGCGCCAGTTGCCGGCGATCGCCGCCAGGATGAAGCCGATCAGGCAGACGAAGCTCAGGATGCGCGCCGGCTTCTTGATGCGTTCGGTGAGCCGCGGCAGCCAGTGCGAGCAGGCCAGCCCGATCACGAAGGGCGCGCCGATGATCGCGATGATGTGCAGCACCATCTCGGCCGGGTCGAGCGCGATGGTCTTAAGCAGCGGTGCGGCCGCGGGATGCAGGCCGCCCCAGAAGGCGAAGTTGAGCGGCATCACGACGATCGAGATCAGGTTCGAGATCGCGGTCATCGACACCGACAGGGCCACGTTGCCGTTGGCGCGGTGGGTCAGGATGTTCGACACGTTGCCCGGCGGACAGCAGGCCACCAGGATCATGCCCAGCGCGATGCTCGGCGCCGGGTTCAGCAGCAGCGTGAGGCCGAAGGTGACCGCCGGCAGCACGATGAACTGCGCCGCGATGCCGACCGCCATCGCCACCGGCATTCGCGCGACGCGCTTGAAGTCGGCGACGCGGGTGTCCAGCGCGATGCCGAACATCAGGAAGCCGAGCACCGCGTTGAGCGCGATCAGCGAGGCCGGGTTGAAGTTGAGTCGGATTTCGTCGACAGGCAGCATGTTCGGCTTTCTCAGGCCAGCGTCGCGGCGGCTTCACGCACGGCGCGGCGATAGGCGTCCTTGTTGACGTAGTAGGCCATGCGCTCGAGCTTCAGGTAGCTGTAGCCGCCCGAGAGGTCGGGTGTCGGGCCGGCCTTGGCCTGCTTCATCGCGGCCGCCTGCGGACGGCCTTCGGACTGGGCCTTGAAGTAGCGCGCCACCAGTTCGGCCTGCTCGTAGCGGCCCTGCCAGCCGATGCCGCTGGCCTCGATCATGCCGAGCACCGCCAGGTTGTCGAAGCCCGGCGCGAAGATGTTGAGGTAGAGCTTGGGCGCCATGCCCTGCCAGTTGAGCCAGGTGCGGTCGATGAAGGGGTAGTGCAGCTTGTAGCCGGTGGCGCACAGGATGAGGTCGTAGTCGCGCGCGCTGCCGTCCTTGAATTGCACCGTGTGGCCGTCGAAGCGCGCGATGTCGGCGCGCACGCCGATGTCGCCGTGGCCGATGTGGTGCAGCACCAGCGAGTTCACCACCGGATGCGATTCGTACATGCGGTAGTCGGGCTTCGGGAAGCCGAAGCGCACCGGGTCGCCGGTGAACCACTTGAGCACCTTGGCGTCGAGCCTCTGCTTGATCCAGGCCGGCAGCGGCCGCTTGCCGCCGAGCGTGTCGGCCGGTTTGCCGAAGATGTACTTCGGCACGAAGTAGTAGCCGCGGCGCACCGAGATGTCGACGCTCTTCGCGTAGTGCACCGCGTCGACCGCGATGTCGCAGCCGCTGTTGCCGGCACCCACCACCAGCACGCGCTTGCCCTCGAACAGCCGCGCATGCTTGTAGGCCGAGGTATGCAGCAGTTCGCCGTCGAAGCGGCCCTCGAAGCGCGGCATGCTGGGTTCGGACAGCGTGCCGTTGGCGATGATGACGCCCTTGTATTCGGCGCTCTCGATGCGGCCGTCGCCGGCGTCCACGCTCACGCGCCAGAGCGTCGAGGCGCTCTCGGTCACCGGCTCGACGCGGATCACGCGGGTGCCGAAGCGGAAGTGGCGGCGCAGGTCGAAGTGGTCCGCGAAGTCGCTGAAGTAGCGGCTCAGCTCGGTATGGCTCGGATAGTCGGCCACGCTGTCGGCCATCGGGAACTCGGCGAACTCGGTGGTGCGCTTGGACGAGATCAGATGCGCCGACTGGTAGACCGTGCTGCGCGGATTGCCGATGTTCCAGAGCCCGCCGACATCCGCGTAGGCCTCGAAACCCTGGAACGGGATGCCGAGCTTCTGCAGGTTGCGGGCGCCGGCGAGCCCCGAGGGGCCGGCGCCGATCAGGGCGATTTGCTGGTGCGAAGGCACGGGTGCGGACACGGGTTGGCTCACGAAAGAAGACTCCGGCGGAAAAGGGGGACAGCGCTCAGCGCGCGCTGGGTTCGTTGGGTGTGGGCACGCGGGGCGCCGCATCGGCGGACAGGCCCGGGATCGGCGTCGCGCCGGGATCGCCCGCGCGCGGCTTGCGCGGCTGGCGCAGCAGCAGGGCGTCGTGCCAGGCGTCGGGCAGCAGGCCGAGCGCACTCGACAGCCAGCCCAGGCGGCGCGGCAGCACCAGCTGCTCCTGCCCTTGCGCGAGCGCGTGCAGGATGGCGCTGGCCGCGGCTTCGGGCGCCATCAGTCCCGGCATCGCGAAGCGGTTGCCGGCGGTCAGCGCGGTGCGCAGGTAGCCCGGGCTCACGGTGCAGACGCCGACGCCGCTGGTGCGCAGTTCGGCCCGCAGGCTCTCGAGGTAGCGGATCAGGCCGCCCTTGCTGGCGCAGTAGGCGCCGTTGCCTGGCAGGCCGCGGCGGCCGGCCAGGCTCGCGATGCCGGCGAGCATGCCCCGGCCGCGCTCGCGCATCGGCGCGACGAAGGGCTGGAAGGTGGTGGCGACGCCGAGCAGGTTGATCTCGAGGATGCGGCGGAACACCGCCAGGTCGGAAGCCTGCGCGGTGTCGAAGCCGCCGGCCACGCCGGCGTTGGCGATCACGGCGTCGGGCGTGCCGAAGCGGCTGGCCCAGTCTTCGGCCATGGCTTGCATCGCGACGCTGTCGCTGACGTCGGGCGTATAGACGATGCAGCGCCCCGGCGCGGTCGCGGCCAGCGTTTCGAGCGTGGCGCGATCGAGCCCGACCAGCGCGACCTTGGCCCCACGGCCCAGCGCCTGCGCCGCCAAGGCGCGGCCCAGGCCGCCGCAGGCGCCTGTGATCACCAGGTTGTCTAGAGGAAAATTCATCGGAATCGCAATGTCACCGCTGGGTACTTTAGCGAATCTGCGGCAAAATCTCGGAATTATTGTTTCGATCGTCTCGTTTTTCGAGATTTATGATGGTTTATTCAGAGATTCCTCCCTCCGAGGAGACCGAACAGGCTGCCACTCCGGGGCTGCGCCTGCTGCAATTGCTGGAACTGGTGTGCTCCGCGTCCGAGCCGCAGACCCTGGTCGACATCGTGCGCCTGAGCGGCCAGCCCAAGCCTTCGGTGCACCGGATGCTGCAGCAGCTGGAGGTCGGCGGCTTGCTGGCGCGCGGAGGCGATGGCCGGCGCTATGCGATCACGCCGCGCCTGATGCGCTTCGCCGAGACCGTGCTTCGCAGCAGTTCCTCGACCGGCGTGAGGCACGCGGTGCTGCGCCAGCTGGTGGCCGATGTCGGCGAGACCTGCAACCTCACGGCGCTGTCGGGCGCCGAGGTGATCTACCTCGACCGCGTCGAGACCGCCTTCCCGCTGCGGCTCGAGCTCGGGCCCGGCTCGCGCGTGCCGCTGCATTGCTCGGCCAGCGGCAAGCTGTTCCTGGCGCACCTGCCGAAGCCGCAGCGCGAGCGGCTGCTCGACGGGCTCGGCTACCAGCGCTACACCGCCCACACGCTCGGATCGCGCGAGGCGCTCGAGGGCGAACTCGAGCGCATCCGGCAGGACGGCCATTCGGTCGATGCCGAGGAATTCATCGACGGCCTCGTGTGCGTCGCGGTGCCGGTGCGCGACGACGCCCACGGCCCGGTGCGCTGCGCCGTGGCGCTTCAGGCGCCGGCGGTGCGCATGCCGCTGCCGCAGGCGCTGCAGCAGCTGGACAAGCTGCGCATCGCGGCGCAGGGGATTGCGCGCGCGATGCGCTGATACGAGCATGAGCAACCAACAGCCGATGACGCCAGGCGTCCGTGTTCAACCCAAGAAGGCGGCAGTCAAGCATCCGACCTCCATCGCCGCCTACATCCGGGCTGCGCCGCGCGAGGGCCAGCCGCATCTGCGCCGGCTGTACGCGATCCTCAAGGAGGTCGCGCCGCAAGCCGAGGAGGCGATCAAGTGGGGAACCCCTTTCTTCGTCGAGCCGCGCTTCCTGTTCGCGTTCTCGGCGCACAAGGCGCACCTCAACTTCGCGCCCACCGAGTCGGGCCTGGCGGCGTTCGGCAAGGAACTGGAAGCGCACAAGACCACCAAGGGCATGCTGAAGATTCCCTACGCCCAGAGCCTGCCCGAGGACCTGATCCGCAGGATCGCCACGTACCGTGTCCGGGTCGTGGCGGAACGCGAAGACGACGCCTTCTGGTGAATCCGCACCCGCAGGCTTCAGGACTTCGGCTTCTTCGACGCCTTCGCCTTGCCGGCACTGTTGAGTGCGGCCGCCTCGCGCATGAGGGCCTTGAAGGCGGGCTCGTCGACTTCGTCCGCTTCGTGGATGTCGATCGCGCGGCGGACATTGCCGTCGAGGCTGGCGTTGAAGAGATGGCTCGGATCCTTCAGCGCCGCGCCCTTGGCGAAGGTGAGCTTCACCTTGTCCTTGTAGGACTCGCCGGTGCACAGGATGCCGTCGTGCGACCACACCGGCGTGCCCATCCACTTCCACTCCTCGACGACTTCCGGCACCGCTTCGTGGATCAGCTTGCGCATCCTGCCCAGGGTCTGGCCGCGCCAATCCCCGAGCTCCGCGATTCTTCGGGAGATGAGTTCCGATGCCGACTGGCCTGGGTTCTTGTCCGACTGGGTCATGTGTCCGCCTTGCAATTTCCGTGGAGTCCCTTTGAAGGCACCGGAGGATAGCCCGCCTCGGCGCAAGATCAAGAACGTGACGTCATCGAGCGCCGGATGAACGCCACCTCGGCACCAGCCGCTCGTCGATCGCCCAGTGGGGGCGGCCGGGCTCGATGCGCACGCCGCCGACCCAGCGCGCGGCGGCTGCATGGTCGGTCCAGCAGGCCTCGCCGGCGAGGATGCGCCGGCCCAGCGCAGTCAGTTCGAGCGGCCGCCGGGGCCAGTCCAGGTGAGCATCGAACTCGCGCAGCAGCGGCGCGGGTGCGTCGATCAAGGCGCGCACCAGCACATGGAACATCAGGTCCCCGAGAAAGGGCAGCGGTTCGCGGTGGCCATGCGACTCGGCGAAGACCTGGCCCAGCGTGGGCCGGCCGAGCTCGTCGACGATCTGCAGCACCAGCCGTTCGGTCAGCGACAGTCCATCGCGCAGCGAAGGCAGCTCCAGCAGTTGGCGCCGCAACGCCGGTGCCAGGAACGGCAGCGAGGGCGTTTCGCCCGCGGCGATCTCGGCCCAGGCCTCTGGCGAGGGCGCGCGGTAGGCCTTCCAGGCGCGGCGCGCCAGTGCCAGCGCATCGGCGCCGAGCGGACGGCGCTGGGGCCACAGCCAAGCGAGCAGATCGGGCGCCAACTGGCCGATGCCGATGAAGCGTTCGACGCTGGGGATGCGGTCGACTTCGATCAGCTCCAGCTTCTCGGGCGGCGTCGTCAGTCCGGCCAGCACCGCGATCAGGAACAACTGGTCGTAGGCGTCGGCGTCGCACCAGAGCACCGCCCGCCTGGCTTCGCCGATGCGCGCCAGGCCGCGATATTCATCCTGCATGCGGCGCTGCGCGTCGGCGATCGGCATGCCGAAAGCGCTGCTCACGAAGGCGCTGCGGAGGGCCAGGAACTCGGCCTCCGGCAGCTCCGGCGCCGGCCCCATGCACAGAGGATCCGCGAACATGTGGAACTCGCCGCGAAAGCCGGCGAGCTGCAGCGAGTGGGCGATGTCGTTGCCGCAGCGCCAGTGCTGCGTGCCGGCCTCGTCGTCGGCCGCGAAGCTGGGATGCCGGGCCGCGAAATCGACCGCATCGGCATGGGCCTTGAGCCTGGGCCAGCTCGCAAAGCCGTGCTCGCGCGCGATCAGCCATTGCGCGTCGGCCAGTCGAGGTACCGCTGGCAGGGGCGCCTGGCGTGCGAGGAGGGCCAGCTCGGCGAGCGCCGAGCCGTCCTTGAGCCGCAGCAGAAGCTCCTTGGCGCGCTTGCGTTGCTGCTCGAGGTTGATGTGGCCGCTGTGGGCCGAACTGCGATGTTCGCTGGACATACGATCTCCGGTGTCGGCCGTGTCCGCTGGAGGCCGGGAGTCGCATGGAATGCGATTCGGGTTCGAACCTGGGCGCAGCCCTTTCCGCGGACGGGAGGCGTGGAGAACGCCAGCGCGGATTCTAAACAGAGGCCTTGCAGGAGGCCGCCTGCATGCCTCACGCGGCTTGGCCTACCCGCATCCGCAGTCGCCTGCTGCACTTTGCTGATCGGGCGCGTCCCACGCAAAACGATTCCAGGAGCAATGCATGCAAGACCACCTCATCCCTGCGGCAGAACTCGCGCAGAAGGCCAGGACGCCATTCCCCGGCGCGTCCGCCGCCTACGACGCCGCGCGCAAGGCCCTGCTGGCCGAAGAGATCGAGTTTCGCCGCCACATGACGCGGCTGGTCGAGCAGCGCCGCGCGCTGCCCCCCGGGCCCGTGATCGAGAAGGACTACCGCTTCAAGGACGAGCAGGCGTTCGAGGTGGGACTGCGCGATCTCTTCGGCGACAAGGACACGCTCGTCACCTACTTCTGGATGTACGGGCCGCAGCGCGAAAGGCCGTGCCCCATGTGCACCAACTGGCTCGGCGCGGTGAACGGCAATGCGGCCGACATCAAGCAGCGGGTGGCGCTCAAGATCCTGGGTCGCTCGCCGGTGGATCGTCAGTTCGCGTTCGCGCAGGAGCGCGGTTGGCGCGACCTGAACTTCGTGCAGACCATCGGCGACGACTACGCCAACGACCTCGGCCTGCTGACCCCCGACGGGAGCGAATACCCGGCCCTGGTGGTCTACCGCCGCGAAGGCGACGAGGTGCGGCTTTTCTGGGCGGCCGAGATGACCCGCGAGATGGCGGACCCCGGACAGGACCCGCGGGACGCCCCCGACATCGCTTCGCTGTGGTCGGTGCTCGACCTGACGCCCGGGGGGCGCGGCAGCGATTGGTACCCCAGTCTCAACTACTGAGCGCGCCCCGCGCTCAGGTGGCGGCCGCCTGCGCCGTATCGGGCATCGGCCCCACATAGCGCCCGCGCGGCCGGATCACCTGCGCCACGCCCAACTGCTCGAGGCTGTGTGCCAGCAGCCCCACGCTGCGCGCCGTGGCGAACAGGCCGAAGGCCGCATCGGCGGGCAGCCGATGGTGCGCCACCAGGGCCGCCAGGGCGACGTCGATATTGGGCTGCAGGCCGGTCAGCTGCGTGACCTTCTCGATGAAGCGCGCGATCGCCTCCGGAGGTTCGAACAACGCCAGCAGGGCGGCCGCGCGCGGATCGCCGTCGGGATAGAGGTGGTGGCCGAATCCTGCCAGTGGCAGGCCGGTCGACAGGTAGTGGGCCACCACCTGGTCATCGCCGAGGCGCTCCACTTCGCTGAAGAGCGCCTGGACCCGGCCCGAGGCATCGCCATGCAGGGGACCCGACAGCGTGGTGAGGCCGGCCAGAAGGCAGGCCGGCAGCGAGGCGCCGGTCGAGGCCGCGATGCGGGCCACGAATGCCGAACTGGTCAGCTCGTGGTCGACCAGCAAGACCATCGCCGTGCGCAGCAGCTCCGCCACCTGGGCCGATTGCTTCCAGCCTTTGGCGAAGCGCAGATGCAGGGGCTGCTGTCCGGGCCGGGCACCGAACTCGGTTGCCAGCTGGCCCACCAGGCCCTGGCCCTCGGCGTGCAGCACCCGGGTCAGGCGTCCCCGCGTGGAATGCCCCGCGGCCGCCATGCCGGCCAGGAAGGTGAAGGCGGCGACGCGCCCGGGCTTGTCGGCGCGCATCGGCGTCGCGCACGAGAAGTCGACGGCCTGCCCGGCGTCCCACAACAGCTGGGCCACGTCTTCCAGGTCGGCCGACCGGGCGAGGGCCACGGCATCCTGGCCCCGGTAGTAGGGGCGGCCGCGAAAGAAGGCGCAGAGCGCGGTCGGAATGCTGGGCTCCGAGCCGAACAGCGTGTTGGCGGCCAGTGTCTCGTGCTTGCGGCCGGCCTGCTTGCGCCGGGCGAGGCCGGCGACATCCTCGGCGCGGTAGAGGCTGCGGCGGGTGTCGGTCGGGTCGGGCATGACTTCGAGCTTGCCGCGGCTCACGTAGGCGTAGACGGTCTGCGCTTGCACGCCGAGGCGCTCGCATGCCTCGCTCATCGAAATCCAGGATGCCATGGCCGGGGAAGAAGTTTTATGTTGATTTTATACATCAAGATTGACGATTAAATCAACGATTAACTAGCATGCAGGCATGAAACCCCAGGTCCTGCAACTCAACCCGATCCTGATCCCCGAGATCAACGAAGAACTCGCCGCGCGCTACACCGTCCACAGGTATTTCGAGGCCAGCGACCCGCAAGGCTGGCTGCGCGAACATGGCGCATCCATCGATGCCGTCATCACCGGCGGCCACACCGGGATCTCGCGCGCCATGCTGGAGCAGTTGCCCGGCATCAAGGTCGTGGCGGTCAATGGCGTCGGCACCGACGCGGTCGATCTCGCGTATTGCCGGGAGCGCGGCCTGCCCGTCACCGCGACCCTGGGTGCGCTGACCGAAGATGTCGCCGACCTTGCCATCGGCCTGCTGATCGCCGCCTGCCGGAACCTGTGTGCCGGCGACCGCTTCGTGCGCGACGGCCAATGGGAGCGCTTCCCGCAGCCCAGCGCCATCCCGCTGGCGCGCCGTTTCAGCGGTATGCGGGTCGGCATCGTCGGCATGGGGCGGGTAGGGCGTGCGGTCGCGCTGCGTGCGGCGGCCTTCGGCTGCCCGATCGGCTATACCGACCTGCGCGCCATGGACGACATCGCGCACCGCTTCGTGCCCAGCCTGGTGGACCTCGCGCGCGACTCCGACGCGCTGGTGCTGTGCGCAGCGGCGGACTCGGCCGAAGGCATCGTCGACGCCGCGGTGCTCGATGCGCTCGGACCGCGCGGCTTCCTGGTCAACGTCGCCCGCGGCCGCCTGGTCAACGAGGCCGACCTGACAGCAGCGCTTGCCGCCGGTCGCATCGCCGGCGCGGGCCTCGACGTGTTCGTCGACGAACCCCGCGTGCCGCTCGCGCTGCGCCAGTCCGACAGCGTGACCCTCCAGGCGCACCGCGCCAGCGCCACCTGGGAGACCCGGACCGCCATGGGCGAAATGGTGCTGGCCGGTATCGCCCAGGCCCTCGCAGGCGAACGCCCCGCGATGAGTCTCACCACCTGAGCCGCAGGGCGAGCCCACATGAGCGATCTCGTCTTCCCCGCGCCGGCACCGACGCGCCTGCCCGTGGCGGGCAGCTCGGCGGCCTTTCCGGTGGGCCGCGTGTTTTGCATCGGCCGCAACTACAGCTGGGCCGTCGGCGAGCCGAAGCCGCGGGAGATGCCCGCCTGGTTCATGAAGCCCGCCACCGCCGTCGTGCCCGCGCACGGCCTCCTGCCTTGGCCACCGGGGACCGGCGATTTCTGCCATGAGATCGAGATGGTGGTGGCCATCGGACGCGGCGGACGGGACATCGCCCCGGCGCAGGTGGAGCCGCATCACGTCTGGGGCTATGCCGCCGGACTGGATCTCACGCGGCGCGACCTGCAGCAGCAGGCCAAGCGTGCCGGTGGTCCTTGGGAGGCCGCCAAGGCCTTCGACCACTCGGCCCCCTGCACGCCGATCGTGCCGGCTGCGACCTGCGGCCACCCGAGGCAGGGGGCCGTGTGGCTGGCGGTCAACGGCATCGAGCGCCAGCGCGCCGACTTGTCCGAACTCTTGTGGCCGGTGCCTGAACTGGTCGCCATGCTGTCGAGGTCGATCGCGCTTGCGCCCGGCGACCTGATCTTCACCGGCACGCCTGCGGGCGTGGGCCCGCTTGCGCCCGGCGATGTCCTGAGCGCGGGTGTCGCGGACATCGGCCGCATCGCCATGACCGTGGACCGCGCGCCTGCGCCCATCCTTGCCGTCCACCCATCCGCATCACCCCATCAGGAGACTTTCCCTTGAGCGCAACCACTTCCAAGAAGATCGCCCTGGTCACCGGCGCCGGCAGCGGCATCGGCCGCACCGCCGCCCTCGGACTGCTGGAGGACGGCTGGGCCGTCGTGCTGGCCGGCCGTCGGGCCGAGCCCCTGCAGGCGCTGGCGGCCGAGGCCGAGACGCGGGGCCTCATCGCCATGGCCGTGCCCACCGATGTCACCGACCCCGACAGCGTGCAGGCGCTGTTCGCCGCCATCGAAGGCCGCTTCGGCCGGCTGGACCTGCTGTTCAACAACGCCGGCGTCAACGCCCCGGCGCTGCCGATGGACGAACTGCCGCTGGAGAAATGGTTCAGCGTGCTCGACACCAACGTGACCGGCGTGTTCCTGTGCGCGCGTGCTGCCTTCGGCCTGATGCGCCGTCAGTCGCCGCAGGGCGGACGCATCATCAACAACGGCTCGATCTCGGCGCACACGCCGCGTCCCTTCACCGCGCCCTACACCGCCAGCAAGCACGCGGTGTCGGGCCTGACCAAGGCCCTGGCTCTGGACGGCCGCGCATTCGGCATCGTGGCCAGCCAGATCGACATCGGGAATGCACTGACCGAGTTGTCCGAGCGGATGACGCGCGGGGTCCTGCAGGCCAACGGCACAGTCGCGCCCGAACCCATGATGGACGCCAGGCACGTGGCCGACGCGGTGCGCCACATCGCCGCGCTGCCGTTGAGCGCCAACGTGCTGAACATGACCGTCATGGCCAGCGCCATGCCCTTCGTCGGGCGCGGCTAGACCCATCGATACCAGTAAAAAAAGGAGACTCCCATGCAACTTGCTTCCCTCGTCAAGGTCCTTGCCGTCTCGGCTTCGCTGGCCATGGTGCCGGCACTGGCATCGGCCCAGGCCCAGCCCTATCCGAACCACGCGATCAAGATCATCGTGCCCGCCCCGCCGGGCGGCGCGATCGACACGATCGCCCGCGTGGTCGGCGACAAGCTCGCGCTGTCGATGGGCCAGCCGGTGGTGGTCGACAACCGGCCCGGCGCCTCCAACAACCTCGGCACCGACGTGCTCGCGAAAGCGGCGCCCGACGGCTACACGATCGGCATCGTGGGCGGCAGCCACAACACCAACAAGTTCCTGTTCAGGAACCTGGGCTGGGATCCCGAGAAGAGCTTCGAGCCGATCGTCTACACGCACGAGGTGCCGCTGGTGTTCGCCATCTACCCGCAGATTCCCGCCAGGACGCTGCCCGAATTCGTGGCCTGGATGAAGGCCAATCCGGACCAGGCCAAGGTGGCGACCTCGGGTCGCGGCAGCGCGCAGGAGATGGCGGCCGAGATGTTCCGCATGGCCAGCGGCGCGCAGATGCTGCTGGTGCCCTACAAGGGTTCCTCGGCGGCGCATCCGGATCTGCTGGCCGGGCGCACCGCGCTCTACATCGACACGGTCAGCGCCATCCAGTCGCAGGTGAAGGCCGGCAACGTCCGCGCCGTCGCGGTGTCGACGCGCAAGCGCAGCAGCTCGCTGCCCGATGTGCCGACCGCCGAAGAACAGGGGCTCAAGGGCTACGACGCCAACACCAATGGCGGCTTCCTGGCGCCCGCCGGCACGCCCAAGGCGATCGTCGCCAAGCTCAATGCCGAAATCAACGCGGCGCTGAAGCTGCCCGATGTGCGGGCCAAGCTGGAGGCTGCGGGCATCGAGATCCAGGGCGGAACGCCGCAGGAGTACGCCGCGCTGATCAAGTCCGACCTCGCCAAGTGGGGCAAGGTCGTCAAGGAGGCGGGCATCCAGCCGGAGTGAGTCCGCCGGCGTTCGTGCTCAATCCGCGATCTCGGCCCCGCGCTCCATCAGCAGCGCACGCAGGAAGGAGCGATGGCAACGCGACTCTTGCTCGCAATAGCAGCCGACCGAGAGGGCGCTCTGGTGCGACAGCGCGGCCAGCAGGTCCAGGCTGCGGCTCGCATCCGGCTCGGCCATCTCGCTCTTGTACTTGCGTCCGAAGGCAGCCCACTGCGCGGGCACGCCCGAGGCGATGGCGGCCTGCGCCTGCTTCATGGTCTCGACCGAGGGTGCGAGGTTGGGGTACCAGACGTCGTACCAGTTCTGCGACGCGAACTCGGCCTTGGGCACGCCGCGCGGCGGGCGCCGCACGGTGCCGATGCGCAGGCCCTCGCCGGGTGCGCGGTCGCTGCCGAGGCGAACGATGCGGATGGGCATTTTCTTGTTCCTCCTTCTTGGACTGTCAGGTGCCGACGATACCGCCGTCGCGCCTTCGCACCACCACGGTCGCCGAACGCGGCCGCGCGCTGCCGGGCAGCGTGCCGTCGGGCCAGGCGCTGTTGGGCGTGCCGCTCGTGCCCTCGCGGGTCTCGCCCGGGTGCTGGATGTTGACGAACAGGCTGCGGCGGTCGGGCGTCAGCACGCAGCCCGTGACCTCGCAGCCGCTGGGCCCGACCAGGAAGCGCTTGATGCGCCCGCTCGCCGGGTCGGCGCACAGCATCTGGTTGTTGCCCAGCGCGGCCATCGGCCCCTGGCCGATCGCGCGTCCGCTCATGTCGGTCTGGATCCACAGCAGGCCGCCGCTGTCGAAGTGCAGGCCGTCGGGGCAGCCGAAGGCGTCGGCCTCGGCGCTCGGATAGCGCGCGCCGGCGCCCGGCAGATCGGGGTCGCCGGCCAGCGCGAAGTGATCCCATGCGAAGGAGGTGGCGGCCGCATCGCCACCGGCCTCGCGCCAGCGCAGGATGCCGCCGAAGATGTTCTCGGCTCGGGGGTTGGCGGCATCTGCCGCCGGCATTCCGGGCCGGCCGCGCGACACGTTGTGGGTCAGCGTGACATAGACCTCGCCGCTCGCCGGATCGATCGCGATCCACTCGGGCCGGTCCATGCGCGTGGCGCCGACGATGTCGGCCGCCCGCCGCGCATGGATCAGCACCTCGGCCTGGCCGGCGAAGCCGCTGTCCGCATCGACGCCGCCGAGCCCGTGCCGCAGTTCGAGCCATCGGCCGCGGCCGTCGTCGTCATAGCGTGCGACGTGGAGCGTGCCCCGGTCGAGCAGGTCGCGATTGGCGGCCCGGGCCGCCGCATCGCTGCCGGGCCGCACCTTGTCGCGGCTGACGAACTTGTAGATGTACTCGAAGTTCGAGTCGTCGCCCATGTAGACCGCGAGCCGGCCGTCCTTCGTGAGCGTGCAGGTCGCGCTCTCCTGGTGCTTGCGGCCGAGCGCGGTGCGCTTGACCGGCGTGGACGCCGGGTCGAAGGGATCGATCTCGACCACCCAGCCGAAGCGGTTCGATTCGTTCGGGTTCTTCGCCAGGTCGAAGCGTTCGTCGACGCGCCAGTAGTCGACCCACGAGCCGGCGCCGAGCCCGTAGCGCTGCTGCGCCGCGCCGGCAGTCGGCAGCGCCTCCTTCGAGGCACCGAAGTAGACCTGGAAGTTCTCCTCGCAGCTCAGGTAGGTGCCCCAGGGCGTGACGCCCATCGCGCAGTTGGCGAAGGTGCCGTAGACCCGTTCGCCGGCCGGATCGGCGGCGGTGCGCAGGAGCGGGCTGCCTCTGGCGGGGCCGGCGATGCGCATCGGCGTGTGGCCGTGGATCCGGCGGGCGAAGCGGGACGGCAGGACCTGGCGCCAGCCGTCGGGGCCGAGTTCGACCTCGATCACCGAGACGCCCATCGCATGCAGCGACTTGCGGGCCTTGTCGGCAGTCATCGGCCGGGCGCCCTCCGGATGCAGCAGTTGCTCGTCGGTGTACTCGTGGTTCATCACCAGCAGGCCGCGATCGGCGCGGCCGTCCAGCGCGAAGAAGTGCATGCCGTCGTGGTGCATGCCGGCCTGCAGCGCCTGCTCGGCGGCGCTGTTCGAGGCGTCGGGCGCGAAGGCCGGCATGGCACCCGCGATGCCGGTCGGCGCGCCCCAGGGATAGAGCAGCCTCGCCTCGTAGCCGGGCGGCACCGTGACGGCATCGCGAAGGGTGGCGGGCACGGATTCGAAGCCGAGTCGGCCGTCGCCGGCCGGCCGTGCGCGCGCCTCGCCGACCAGGGCGACGAGGGCGGCAGCGCTCCCGGAGCGAAGGAACTGGCGGCGGGCGATCGGCATGAGGGCTTCTCTCTCTGTCTCTCTGTTGACTGGGCGACAGCCGCATCATCGCCGAGCCTCCATACTCGCTCCACCGTAGCCCAACCGAACACCAGGAGACACCGTGAACGACCGCATCGAATCCATCCGCCACGCCGACGGCGTGGTCGAACTCCACATGGCGCGCGCAGACAAGATGAACGCGCTCGACCCGGCCATGTTCGACGCCCTGATCGACGCCGGCACCCGCCTGCGCGACGACCCGACGGTGCGGGCGGTGGTCCTGGCCGGCCGCGGCAAGGCCTTCTGCGCCGGGCTCGACATGAAGTCCTTCGAGCGCATGGGGGACGGCGCCGCGTCGTCGGTGATCGGGGAGGGCGCTGCCAGCGCCGACATCATGGCGCGCACCCACGGCATCTCGAATGCGGCGCAGCAGGTGGCCATGGTCTGGCGCCAGGTGCCGGTGCCGGTGATCGCCGCGGTGCATGGCGTGGCCTTCGGCGGCGGCTTCCAGGTGGCGCTGGGTGCCGACGTGCGGCTGGTCGCGGCGGACACGAAGATGTCGGTGATGGAGATCAAGTGGGGCCTGGTGCCCGACATGGGCGGCATCGTGCTGATGCGCGAACTGGCCCGCGACGACGTGGTGCGCGAGCTGACTTTCACCGGCCGCATCTTCTCGGGCCAGGAGGCGGTGGCGCTCGGCTTCGCGACCCGTGTCGCGGCCGATCCGCTGTCGGAGGCGCTGGCGATGGCGCACGAGATCGCATTGAAGAGCCCCCACGCGATCCGCGCCGGCAAGCGGCTGCTCAACGCGGCGATGGTGCCGGGCGCGGCCGAACTGCTGCTGGCGGAGTCGCTCGAACAGAAGGCGCTGATCGGCAGCGCCAACCAGACCGAGGCGGTGCGCGCCAACGTCGAGCGGCGGGCGCCGCGCTTCAGCGACCCGCAGCCCGCGCGTTGAGGCGCTGCCTCAGATCCCCTTGAAGCTCAGCCATTCGGCTTCAGGCGCGCGATCGCTCACGAGGCCGTTGACCGCATGGTCCGGATCGCGATGGCCGATCGCCATGCCGCAGAACAGCATGCGACCGGCCGGCAGCTCGATCGCCGCGCCGACGGTCTGCGGGTAGATCGCCCAGCACTCCTGCGCGCAGCTGTCCAGCCCCTCGCCGCGCAGCAGCAACATCACGGTCTGCAGGTACATGCCCAGGTCCGACCACTGCGGCGGGCCCATGCTGCGATCGACCGAGCAGAACAGGGCCAGCGGGGCGCCGAAGAAGTCGAAGTTGCGGGAGAACCAGCGGCGCCGGGCGGCCTTGTCCTCGCGCGGGATGCCGAGCCGCGCGTACATGGCCTCGCCGACCTGGAAGCGGCGGTCGCGCCAGGGTGCGCGCAAGGACGGCGGATAGATGTCGTACTCGGTCGCTTCGGGTTCGTCGCCCCGCGACAGCTTCTCGCGCAGGGTCGCCCTCAGCGCCGCCAGCGCATCGCCGGCGACCACGTCGATGTGCCAGGGCTGCAGGTTGCCGCCCGAAGGTGCGCGGGCCGCTGCGCTCAGGACCCGGCGGATCGTGTCGCCGTCGACCGGCGTGGGCAGGAAGGCCCGGATGGAATGGCGGCTGGCGACGGCTTCCTGGATCTGCATGGTGTTCGCTTAGAAGTGGTCGGGCGAGTTTAAGCAGGGCGTAAGGACACAAACGGCATACTGTCGCCGTGGCCATGAACCTACTCCATCGGTTGGCAGCCGAACAACTGCCCGTCGCCGTCACCGCAGGTGCGGAGGTCGACGCCGTGCGCGTGCTCAGCATGGCGGGGCACATCAGGGCCACGATCCCCAAGCCCTTGCGCACGCTGGACGGCTACACCCAGCCGCCGGCCATGGTCAACGAGATCACCTCGCTCGGCAGGACGATGTTGAAGCGCTTCCCTTGCCGCTGAGAGGCGATGCGCTGTCGGCCTACAGGCATTCGCGGCGCCATCGGCGACCCGCCTCCGGCCCGCCGGCATAGACTGCCGGCATGCACTCCTCGAAGCACTTCCGACTGAAAACGCTCGCGCTCGGCCTGGCCTTCATGGCCCTCGCCGCCTGCAGCGAGCGATCGGCGAACGAAGCCGAACGCACCGCCGCCGCGGCCGGCAACAAGGCCGCCGAACTGGCCGAAACCGCACGCGACAAGACCCGGGCCTTCGTGACCTCGCCCGAGACCCGGCAGGATGCCGCGGCCGTCAAGGATGCCATCAAGAACGCCGGCACCGCCGCCGTCGCCGGGATCGACGATGCCGCGATCACCCTGTCGGTCAGCAAGGCCCTGGCCCGCGACACCGAACTGAGCGCCAGCCGCATCGATGTCGAGACCCGGCGCGGCGTGGTGCACCTGCGCGGCCCGGCGCCGAGCGCCGCGGCCAAGGCCCGCGCCAGCGAACTCGCCGGCAGCGTCCAGGGTGTCACCACGGTCGACAACGCGCTCGAAGTCAAGGCTATGTGAGCTCAGTCCCAGGCCGGGGCCAGGCCCTCGGGACTCACCAACCGGCCGTTGCGCTCCAGCGCCGCCATCTGCGCCATGTCTTCCTGGCCGAGGCGAAGCTGTTGCGCGCGCAGGTTGCTCTCGAGGTTGACGCGCTGCGTCGACGAGGGGATCACCGCATGGCCCAGTTGCATGGCCCAGGCCAGCGTGACCTGCGCCGGGGTCGCGCCATGCGCTGCAGCGATGCGCTCGATCACCGGGTCCTTGAGCACCGCGCCGTAGCCCAGCGTCATGTACGAAGTGATCGCGATCCCGTGGCTGCTGGCGAACTCCGCCACCTTGCGGTTCTGCAGATAGGGATGCAGTTCGACCTGGTTGGTCGCGATCTCCTCGGCACCGACCGCCGCGATCGCTTCGCGCAGCAGCGCGATGTTGAAGTTCGACACCCCGATCTGCCTGGCGAGTCCCCGCGACTTGGCTTCGGCCAGCGCGCCCATGAACTCCGCCACCGGCACCGCGCCTCCCGGCGAGGGCCAGTGGATCAGCACCAGGTCGGCATGGTCGGTGCGCAGCTTCTCGAGGCTGTCCTCGAGACTGGCGACCAGCTTGTCGGCGGCGTAGTTGTCGGTCCAGATCTTGGTCGTGACGAAGAGCGCGTCGCGCGCCACGCCGCTCTCGGCGATCGCCTGGCCGACCTCGGCCTCGTTGCCGTAGATCTGCGCGGTGTCGACGGCACGGTAGCCGAGCTCGAGGCCGGTCGCGACCGAATCGATCGCCGCCTGGCCCTTGAGGCGGAAGGTGCCGAGGCCGAAGGGAGGAATCTTGCTGTTGTTCATGAACTTGTCCTGGGGTGGTTGAAATCGATGGAGGGAGAAGCGGGGCGCCTGCGGTCCAGCCGACCGCTCCAGGCGGTCAGGGCCAGCGCGACCAGCACCACCAGGGCGCCGATCCATCCGGCGTGGATCAGGCCCAGGTGCGTGACGACCAGGCCACCGGCCCAGGCGGCGCCGGCGATACCGAGGTTGAAGGCGGCGATGTTGAGGCCGGAGGCTACATCGACCGCATCCGGCGTGTAACGCTCGGCCTGCTGCACCACGTAGACCTGCAGCCCGGGCACGTTGCCGAAGGCGACCGCGCCCCACAGCAGCACGGTGGCCAGCGCCAGCCACTTGTGCGGCGCCGTGAAGCTCAGCAGCAGCAGCACGGCCGCGAGCAGCGCGAAGATGATCTTCAGCGCCGGGATCGGGCCCAGCCGGTCGGCCAGCTTGCCGCCCCAGATGTTGCCGGCCGCCACAGACAGGCCGTAGACCAGCATCACGCCGCCGACCGCGCCGGGGCTGAAGCCCGACACCTCGGTCAGGATCGGCGCCAGGAAGGTGAACGGGATGAAGGAGCCGCCGTAGCCGATCGCGGTCTTGGCGTACACCAGCAGCAGGCGCGGCTCGCCCAGCACGCGGAACTGCTGCGCCAGCGAGGCCGGCGGCGTGTGGCGGATGTCCTTCGGCACGAACAGCGCGCTGCCGACGAAGGCGACCACGCCCAGCGCAGAGACCGCGAGGAAGGTCTCGCGCCAGCCGAAATGCTGGCCGATGAAAGTGCCCAGCGGCACGCCGGTCACCAGCGCCACGGTGAGGCCGGTGAACATGATCGCGATCGCGCTGGCGGCCTTGTCCTTGGGCACCAGGCCGGTCGCGATGGTCGATCCGATCGAGAAGAACACGCCATGCGCGAGCCCGGTCAGGATGCGCGCCGCGATCAGCGTCTCGTAGCCCGGCGCCTTCCAGGCCAGCAGGTTGCCGAGCGTGAAGAGCGCCATCAGGCCCAGCAGAAGCGCCTTGCGCGGCAGCTTGCCGGTGAGCGCGGTGAGCACCGGCGCGCCGATGGCGACGCCGAGCGCGTAGAGGCTCACCAGCAGGCCGGCCGAGGGAAGGCCGATCTGCAGGTCGGCCGCGATGGTGGGGATCAGGCCGACGATCACGAACTCGGTCGTCCCGATGGCGAAGGCGCTGAGGGTCAGCGCCAGCAAAGCAATGGGCATGAATGCACTCCTTGGAATCAGGGTGCGAGTGTGGCGGCGGAACCTTTGCAGAAAAACACCAGCTCAAGCAGAATATATTTGACTGAAAAGCAACAATCAAAAGGAGCCGGGACTTGAAGACGACGGTGGAAGAACTGCAGGCCTTCGCCGCGGTGGTCGATGGCGGATCGATCACCGCCGCTGCCGAGCAGCTCGGCCAGACCGTCTCGGGCATCAGCCGGGCGCTGGGCCGGCTGGAGCGCAAGCTGGCCACCACCCTGCTGCGGCGGACCACGCGCCGACTCGAGCTGACCGAGGAGGGCCGGGCCTTCCTGGCGCATGCGCGCGCCATCCTGAACGCGATCGACGACGCCGAGGAGCAGATGGCCGCGCGACGCCAGCAGCCCGCCGGGAGGCTGCGCGTCAACGCGGCGTCGCCCTTCATGCTGCATGCCATCGTTCCGCTGGTGCCGGCCTTCCGGCGCGCCTACCCGCAGATCGAGCTGGAACTCGACAGCGACGAACTCAACATCGACCTGCTGGAGCGCCGCACCGACATCGCGATCCGCATCGGCGCACTGCGCGACTCGACACTGCACGCCCGCCCGATCGCCACCAGCCGGCTGCGGGTGCTGGCCAGCGCAGGCTACGTCGCCGAGCACGGGCGGCCGAAGAACCTGGCGGCCCTCGCGCGCCACACGCTGCTGGGTTTCACGCAGCCCGAGTCGCTCAACCGCTGGCCGCTGCGCGGGCCGCATGGCGACGAATGGCCGATCGCGCCGGCGCTCACCGCGTCGAGCGGCGAGACCCTGCGCCAGCTGGCGCTCGCCGGAGCAGGCATCGCCTGCCTGGCCGATTTCATGACCGCCGCCGACTGCGCCCGCGGCGACCTGGTGCAGCTGCTCGCGCGCGACACGGTGGAGGTGCGGCAGCCGATCAACGCCGTGTACTACCGCAACACCCAGCTGACCGCGCGGATCACCTGTTTCCTCGACTTCATCGGGGAGCGCCTGGGCGGCGGCGGGGTTCTGGAAAACCCTGTATGAAATGAGATCAACTGCCTGAAAAAAATACAGTCGCGTTGTTTTCGTTTCAGGCGAAGCATTGATTTTGAAGAAGATTCCCTGCGAAAACGATGCGACGAAGGGTGGCATGAACTGTGCAAGTTCCAGCCAATGTATTCAGGAGGCCTCGCCATGCAACCCCCCAATCCTGCCTTCTCCGCCGACCCGATCCTCGACGCCGACATCGCGGTGCTGCGCTTGTGCGACCGCACCACCAACCTGCTGCGCGTGAACGAACTCAACACCGTGCGCGACCTGGTCCGGCTGCCGGCGCGCAAGCTGTTCGCGCTGTCGCGGCTGGGCCGCAATTCGCTGCGTGAGATCGTCGACAGCATCGACCGCCAGGGCCTGCGCCTGGCCGACTGAAGCCCCCGCACGCCACTGCGTGCGCTTCTCAGCGGCCCTGGTTGAGGCGTTCCAGGCCCTGTTCGGTCAGGAACTTGCCGCCGTCGCGGTCACGGCCGACCAGGCCGTTCGAGAGCAGGCGCTCGGACACGCTGATCGAATCGGTCGGCGAGCGCCGCGCGTGGGCCTCGAGCAGGGCCTGCAGCGTGCGCCATTGTTCCTCGTTGAGCTGAATCTTCTTGACCAAATGAATCTCCGTCGACGCGCCGGAGTGTGGCGCAAACGGCGGCCCGATTCCTCCCCCCTCCAGACGAGGCGCGAAGCTGGTAAAACGGCAGCCGACCTCGAATGAATCCAGCCTCCACATCCCCCTCGCCGGCGCCGCCGCGCCCGATCCGCTTCGCGGCCACGCTGATCGTCCTGCGCGACGGGGCCGATGGCCTCGAGGTCCTGATGCTGCGCCGCGCCGAGAAGGAAGGCGACCAGAACAGCGGCGCCAGCGTCTTTCCCGGCGGCGGCGTGGATCCTCGGGACCGGCTGCTGCATCCGCGCTGCGCCGGTCTGGACGACGCGATGGCGAGCCGGCGGCTGGCGTTGCCGGCCGCTGGACTCGACTTCTACGCCGCGGCGATCCGGGAGTGCTTCGAGGAAGCCGGCCTGTTGTTCGCCTGCGGCGCCGATGGCCTTCCGGTCACGCTCGACCACCTGGCCGACGACCAGATCTCGGCGCTCCGGGCAACCACGGAAGAGGGCGCCGAATCGCTGCTCGGGCTGTGTGTCGAGCACGGCTGGCGGCTGGCGGCCGACCGGCTCGCCTACTTCGCCCACTGGCTCACGCCACCGGGCATGCCGCGGCGCTTCGACACCCGTTTCTTCGTCGCGCTGGCACCGGCCGGCCAGCAGGCCCGCCCCGACGGGCGTGAGACCGTGGAGCACTTCTGGCTGCGGCCGGCCGAGGCGCTGGCCCCGGCGCGCGGGCTGCGCCTCATGAACGTGCAGCGCCGCGTCCTTCAGCAGCTCGACGCCTTCGACAGCGCCGAGGCTTGCCTGGCGCATGCCCGTGCCTTGCAGCAGATCCCGCTGGTCATGCCGCGCCGGGCGCTGGCCGCGGACGGCCTTCGTGCCGTGAATCCGGGCGAACCGGCCTATGCGGAGATCGCCCGCCTCGATCCGGAAGGCGAGGGCCACGCGCGCTGCGAACTGGCCGATGGGCTCGCGATGTTCCTGTCGCCGCGGGTGCTGCGGGTGACCGCGCGCCGGGCCGGCGCGCTGGTCAATGGCTACCTGGTCGGTGGCGAGCGCAACGAATGGGCGCTGATCGACCTCGATGCCGGCGACGAGCGGCATCGGTCGATGCTGATGGCGTCGGCGCCGGGACCGGTGCGCTGGGTGCTGTCCTTGCGCGAGCCGCCGTCCGTGGCCGGCGAGGGCATCGACCTCGGGGGCTGCAGGCTGCGCCGGCTCGAGCAAGGCTTCCTGCTCGAGGAGGAGCGGATGCTGTTCGCCGCCGAGGCGGATTCGATGCCGGCGCCTGCCGGCATCGAGGTCGAATGGCTGGCGCTGCGCAGCGGCTTCCTGCTGCGGGCCTGATCGATCGGCCTTGCCGGGGCGGGGGCGCTTCATGGCCCCGTTGCGGAAATCATGTGGGATGGCGCGGCGGACAGGAATCGAACCCGTAACCCCCAGCTTAGAAGGCTGGTGCTCTATCCGGTTGAGCTACCGCCGCGCAGAGAAAAAAGGCCCCGACCGGGCCTGCGCGGGGCAGCGGCTGGGGGTTTGCGATTCTACGGTGACCCGCGACGCCGCCGTGCGGGCCCCGCAAGGACGGGCCATACTTCTGCCCGTCGGGGCGCAGCTGCCCCGGGCAGGAGGTTCGCCGTGACCTTGTCCTCTACCGACGCGCTCTTCGCCGGCTCGATCCCCGAGCTGTACGAGACCTACCTGGTGCCGCTGATCTTCGAGCCCTACGCGCTCGACCTTGCGCGCAGGGCGCAAGCGACGGCACCGGCACGCGTCCTCGAGACCGCCGCCGGGACCGGCGTGCTGACCCGCGCCCTGGCGCAGGCGCTGCCTGCATCGGTCGAACTGGTCGCCACCGACCTGAACCCGCCGATGCTGGCGCGCGCCGCCGCCGTGGGCACCGCCCGGCCCGTGACCTGGCAGCAGGCCGACGCCTTGCAGCTGCCGTTCGGCGACGCCGCATTCGATCTCGTGGCCTGCCAGTTCGGCGTGATGTTCTTTCCCGACAAGGCGGCCGCCTTCGCCGAGGCGCGCCGCGTGCTGCGGCCCGGCGGGGCGTTGCTGTTCAATGCCTGGGACCGGATCGAGGAGAACGAATTCGCCGCGGTGGTGACTGGCGCGCTCGGCCTGCTCTTTCCCGCCGATCCGCCGCGCTTCATGGCACGCACGCCGCACGGCTACTTCGATCGCGACCTGATCGCGCGCGACCTGGCTGCCGGGGGCTTCGGCGCCTCGCCCGAGTTCGAGACCGTGACCGGACGCAGCCGTGCTGCGACGCCGATGTTGCCGGCCATCGCCTACTGCCAGGGCACCCCGCTGCGCAACGAAATCGAGGCGCGCTCCCCGGACGGCATGGCCGCCGCGACCCAGGCCTGCGCGCAGGCGCTCGAAAAGCGCTTCGGTGCCGGGCCGGTCGAGGGGAAGATCCAGGCTCAGGTGGTGCTGGTGAGGAAGTAAGGGCCGGATCACGCGGAAAGCAAAACGCCTGCAAGCACCGAAGTCCTTGCAGGCGTTCACTTTTTTGATGGTCGGGGCGAAAGGATTCGAACCTTCGACCCTCTGGTCCCAAACCAGATGCGCTACCAGGCTGCGCTACACCCCGACGAGCCTTCGATTCTAACCTGCGAATCGAGGGGTCGCAGCCGGACCGCGTTCATCGGCGTTGATATTGCGTCTTGCCGAACAGGATTTCGCGCTCCTTGTCGCCCGTGATCGGTTGCCGCAGGTCGGCCAGCACCTTGACGCCGCGCTGCACCGCGGGCCGCTCGGCGATGCCTTCGAACCACTTCTTCAGGTGCGGATAGTCGTCGAGCACGATGCCCTGGTTCTCCCAGCTGCGCAGCCACGGGAAGATCGCGATGTCGGCGATCGAATAGCTCTTGCCGGCGATGAACTTGTTGCTCGACAACTGCCTGTCGATCACGCCGTAGAGCCGCTTGGCCTCGTTGCTGTAGCGGTCGATGGCATAGCCGATCTTCTCGGGCGCGTAGATGCGGAAGTGGTGCGCCTGGCCGAGCATCGGGCCGACCCCGCCCATCTGGAACATCAGCCACTGCAGCACCTCGTAGCGCGCGCGGTCGCCGGTGGGCAGGAACTTGCCGGTCTTGCCGGCCAGGTAGACCAGGATCGCGCCGGACTCGAACAGCGAGATCGGCTTGCCGTCCGGCCCCTCGGGATCGGTGATCGCGGGAATCTTGTTGTTCGGGCTGATCTTCAGGAATGCGGGTTCGAACTGGTCGCCCTTGCCGATGTGGACCGGGTGCGCATGGTAGGGCAGGCCGCACTCCTCCAGCATGATGTGGACCTTGTGGCCATTGGGCGTGGGCCACGAATAGACGTCGATGGGTGCTTGGCTCATGTCTGGGAAATCCGAGGGGTGATGACGAGGCCGGCCAGCATAGCCGCGGCCGCGGTTTCCTGCAGGCCGCCCCCGGGTTCGGCCTATCCGACCTGGCTCCCGTGCGCGTAGCACCACATCCAGTCCTCGTCGGGCTCCAGCGATGCGACCACCGCGTGCCCGGTGGCATGGAAATGCCGGGTGGCGTGCCGGTTTTTCGATGAATCGCAGCAGCCCACGTGGCCGCAATGGACGCACAGGCGCAGGTGAACCCACTCGTCGCCGAGCGCGAGGCATTCCTCGCAGCCCTCCGAGGAGGGCGGCACGATCACGTTCGGCACGTGGGAGCAGGGATAGACGGACATCGGGGGCTTCTCCTTGCGGGCAGCGATGCGTGTCAGGCGGCCGTCTTCGCGGCGGCCGCCAGGTGTTGATGGATCAGCGCAACCACCGCGGCGCCTTCGCCGATGGCGCCGCCGACGCGCTTGACCGAGCCCGAGCGCACGTCGCCGACCGCGAACACGCCCGGCACGCTGGATTCGAGCGGAGCGGCGGTCTTGGCCGGAAATCCGCCGCGCGCCACCTGGCCCGTGAGCACGAAGCCGTGCTTGTCGAGGGCGACGCCGCAGCCTTCGAGCCAGTCGGTCTCGGGCACCGCGCCGATGAAGAGAAAGATGTTGCGCGCCGGGCAATCTTCGAGCTGGCCGCTCTGGCGGTCGCGCCAGGTCGCGCCGTTCAGGCCGCTGCCGGGTTCGCCGTGCAGCGACACCAGTTCGGTGTGCGGATGCAGCTCGATGTTGGCAGTGGCCTCGATGCGATCGATCAGGTAGCGCGACATGGTGGCGGCCAGCGAGGGGCCGCGCACCAGCACGTTCACCTTGGCCGCGTGCTGCGACAGGAACACCGCCGCCTGGCCCGCCGAGTTGCCGCCGCCGACCAGCGCGACCTCCTGGCGGGCGCAGAGCCTGGCCTCCAGCGCGGAGGCCCAGTACCAGATGCCCCGGCCCTCGAAATCGGCGAGCCGCGGCACCTCGGGCCGGCGGTAGCGCGCACCGCTGGCGATCACCAGCGTCCTCGACTTGAGGCGCCGGCCGTCCGCCAGCAGCACCGAGACTTCACCGCGGGTTTCGGCATCGGTGCAGTCGAGCGACTCGACCTGTGCCGGGATCAGCATCTCGACGCCGAACTTCTGCGCCTGCACATAGGCGCGGCCGGCCAGCGCACCGCCCGAGATGCCGGTCGGGAAGCCGAGGTAGTTCTCGATCCGCGCACTGGCGCCGGCCTGGCCGCCGAAGAAGCGGCAATCGACCACGATCACGCGCAGGCCCTCGGAAGCCGCGTAGACCGCGGTCGCCAGGCCGGCCGGCCCGGCGCCGACCACCAGGACGTCGAAGACGTCGTCGCGCGCGAGGCTGTCGACCATGCCCAGGCAGCGGGCCAGCGCGTGCTCGGTCGGGTTCGTCATGACGCTGCCGTCGGGGCAGACCACCAGCAGTTCGGCTTCGCCGTACTGCTCGAGCAGCGCCGCGGCATCGGCGTCCTGGGTGGCGTCGACCACGTGGTAGGGGTGGCCGTTGCGACCCAGGAAGTTCTGCAGCCGCATCACGCCGGCCGATTCCGGCGGCCCGATCAGGACCGGCCCGCTGGCGCCCGATTCGATCAGGGCCACGCGGCGCAGGATCATCGCGCGCACCAGCCGTTCGCCGAGGTCGGCCTCGGCGATGATCAGCGCCCGCAACTGGTCCGGCGGCACCAGCAGGGTCTCGACCTCGGTCTCGGCGTGGCCGTCGACCAGCGCGGGGCGGCCCGACAGCTGGGCGATCTCGGCCAGGAACTGGCCCGGCCCCTGCCGCTCGATCGGCACCACGTGCCCGAGGCCGTCGCGCTGGGTGATCGCCACCAGGCCTTCGAGCACCACGAACATCCCCGGGCCCGGCTCGCCGGCCCGGAACAGGCAGTCGCCCAGGGCGTAGCGCCGCACGCTGCCAAAGCGCCGGATGCGCCCGATGTCCGCGGCGCCCAGCACCGGAAACATCTGGTGGCGGCGGGTCTCGACTTCGATTCTTGTTTCGGTGGCCATCAAAACTCCATGGATCGCAACTGCGGCATTAAACGCCGAAGCGGCCGGCGCCGGGCCGCGTCATTCAAATGACTTCGAACCGACATGCGCCTTTCATGGCTGCTGACCAGACTGCCACCGCAGAAAGGGTCCCCATGAAAGAACTGCCCACACCGACCTTCCCGTTCCACCAGCTGGACCTGCGCGGTGCACTGTGGCCTGCGCCGGTTCCGGCCAGCCGTTCCGATGCAATAGCCGTGCCGCGCGCGCCTGCCGACGCTGCCGCAAGCGCCGGCATCGAGGTGAGATGGGCCCGTCACCTGGACGAAGTGCGCGCCGCCCAGCGCCTGCGCTACGAGGTGTTCGCGGGCGAGATGGGTGCCCGGCTGGCAACGCCGATCCCGGGCCACGACATCGACCTCTTCGACGACTTCTGCGAGCACCTGCTGGTGCGCGACGCGGCCAGCGGGCAGGTGATCGGCACCTACCGGGTGCTGACGCCGGCCCAGGCCCGGCGCGTCGGCAGCACCTACAGCGACATCGAGTTCGACCTCACGCGGCTGCGCGACCTGCGCGAGCGCATGGTCGAGCTGGGCCGCAGCTGCGTGCACGCCGAGCACCGCCAGGGCGGCGTGATCCTGGCGCTCTGGGGTGCGCTGGCCGGTTTCATGAACCGCAACAAGCTCGACACCATGATCGGCTGCGCCAGCATCCCGATGTCGCACCACGGCGTGACCCGCGGCGATGCGGCGGCCAGCATCTGGCGGCAGCTGTCGGCCACGCACATGGCGCCGATCCAGTACCAGGTGCAGCCGCGCCTGCCGCTGCCGGTGCAGCAGCTGGACGACGCGCTCGAGGTCGAGCCGCCGGCACTGATCAAGGGCTATCTGCGCGTCGGCGCCAAGGTGCTGGGCCCGCCGGCCTGGGACCCGGACTTCAACAGCGCCGACCTGCCCATGCTGATGCGCATCGACGAGCTGCCGGCCCGCTACAGGCGTCATTTTTCGGGCCGCTGAGCGCTGCCGGCCTGTTGGAATTCGTCACGCAATCGTCACAAAAGTGTCATGTTCGGACTCGACACTGGCATGCTGCAATCGTGGAGCATTCCCGCGACGGTTGTTACAAAATCCTCCTTCATGTCGCCAGCCATTTCCGACACTACGCCTGCCATCACCGAAGCGCCCCTGACCCTGCTCGATCGGGACCATGCCATCCTGGGCTTCAACGAGCGCGTGCTCGACTGGGCCTACCGCACCGAGGTGCCTCTGATCGAGCGGCTGCGCTACCTGTGCATCGTGTCCTCCAATCTGGACGAGTTCTTCGAGGTGCGCGCGGCGCCCCATCTCGCGGCCGGCGTGGCCGGCGAGCAGAAGGGCAACTACACGGTCGATTCGTTCGAGCGCCTGGCCCAGGCGGCGCATGCGCTCGTGGCGAGCCAGTACGCGCTCTACAACGACGGCCTGATCCCGGCCTTCGCGAGCCAGGGCATCCAGATCATTTCGCACGGCGAGCGCAATCCGGCGCAGCGCAAATGGGTGAACGAGTACTTCGAGCGCGAGGTTCGGCCGCTGCTGATCCCGGTCGGCCTCGATCCGGCCCATCCGTTCCCGCAGGTCGCGAACAAGTCGCTCAACTTCATCGTCCGGCTCGGCGGCAAGGATGCCTTCGGGCGCGAGAACCCGATCGCGATCCTCAAGGTGCCGCGCGTGCTGCCACGGGTGATACGCATGCCGGCCAAGCTGTCGGGCGGCAAGACGCTGTTCATCGCGCTGTCGAGCGTGGTGCGGGCCCACCTGTCGAGCATGTTCCCGGGCCGGGAGGTGAGCGAGTTCTCGCAATTCCGCGTCACGCGCCACTCCGATCTCGCGGTGGACGAGGAGGACGTGCGCAACCTGCGCACCGCGCTGCGCCAGGGGCTGCAGCATCGCCATTACGGACAAGCCGTGCGGCTGGAGGTGTCGGCGAGCTGCTCCGAGTCGCTGTCGGCCTTCCTGCTGGCGCAGTTCGAGCTGCCGCCGCTGGCGCTCTACCGCGTGCACGGGCCGGTGAACCTGGCGCGCCTCACGCAGCTGATCGACCTGCTCGACGAGCCGCAGCTGCGCTTTCCGCCCTATCTGGCCTCCTACCCGGTCACGCTGTCGCCGGGCCAGTCCTTCTTCGACCGGCTGCAGCGCAGCGACGTGCTGATCCACCAGCCCTTCGAGAGCTTCGGCGGCGTGCTGGCCTTCCTGCGGGAAGCGGTACAGGATCCGCAGGTGCTGGCGATCAAGCAGACCATCTACCGCACCGGCACCGACTCCGAGCTCATGGACCTGCTGCGCGAAGCGGTGCGGCGCGGCAAGGAAGTCACCGTTGTGGTGGAACTCAAGGCGCGCTTCGACGAGGAGGCCAACATCAACTGGGCCGAGATGCTCGAGTCGATCGGCGCCCAGGTGGTCTACGGCGTGGTCGGCCTCAAGACCCACGCCAAGATGCTGCTGGTGACGCGCCGCGAGGGCAAGAAGCTGCAGCGCTACGGCCACCTGTCGACCGGCAACTACAACCCGCGCACGGCGGCGCTCTACACCGACATCAGCCACCTGACGGCCGATCCGCTGCTGACCGCCGACATGGAGGCGGTCTTCGTGCACCTGGCCAGCCAGAGCCGGCTGCCCAAGCTCAACCGCATGTGGCTGGCGCCCTTCGACCTGCACCGCAACCTGATCGCACGCATCGATGCGCTGGGCGCGGCGGCGGCGGCTGGGGAAGCCGCCCGCATCGTCGCCAAGATGAACGCGCTGACCGACGAGGCCCTGATCGCCGCGCTGGTCCGCGCGGGACGCAACGGCGTCAAGATCGACCTCATCGTGCGCGGCGCCTGCACGCTGCCGGCCCGGGTGCCGGGGCTGACCGACAACATCCGCGTGCGCTCGGTGATCGGCCGCTTTCTCGAGCATTCGCGGGTCTTCTATTTCCGCCAGGCGCTCGACGAATCGCTCTACCTGTCGAGCGCCGACTGGATGAACCGCAACATGCTGCGGCGCGTCGAACTGGCCTGGCCGGTGACCGATCCCGGGCTGCGCCAGCGGCTCATCGACGAGTGCCTGGTGGCCTACCTGCACGACGGCCGCGACGCCTGGGACCTCGGTGCCGACGGTGTCTACCATCGGGTCTACAAGGACACGCATGCGGGCGAGGAGGGCGCTTCCCGGGCCATCGAGGCTCACGGCGCCCAGACCGCGCTCATGAACCGCTACGCATCGCGCGGACGCAGCCGCGCCGCATCGAGAGACTGAACCATGGACCTCATTTTCTGGCGCCACGCCGAGGCGGACGACTGGACCGAAGGCTGCGACGACCTGCAGCGCTCGCTGACCGCGCGCGGGGAGAAGCAGGCCAAGCGCATGGCCGCCTGGCTCGACCGCCAGCTGCCCGAGGGCACCCGCATCGTCTGCAGCCCGGCGCGCCGCTGCGAGCAGACCGCGCTGGCGCTCGGGCGCAAGTTCAAGATGCGCACCGAGCTCGCACCCGACACCACGCCCGACGCGCTGCTGGCCGCCGCCGGCTGGCCGAACGGCAAGTCGGTGGTGCTGATGATCGGACACCAGCCTTCGCTGGGGCAGGCGATCTCGCTGCTGCTCGGGCTGCAGCAGGACAGCTGCCCGGTGCGCAAGGGCGCGGTGTGGTGGATCCGCACGCGCGAGCGCGACGGCGACGTCCAGACCGTGGTGGTCACGGTGCAGGCTCCCGAGCTGCTCTAGGGGCCGAGGCCGGCCGCTTCGAGCGGCCTCAGAGTCCCGCGGTCTCGACCCGCCAGGCGGTCTTCTGCCAGGCCACGACTTCCTCGCGCAGCAGGTGCGCGGACTGCGGGAACAGGGCCGACCAGTCGGCGCGGCAGCCGACGATGAAGCGCCGCGCATCCGGGCGCTCGAGCGTGAAACCCTTCAGGTCCGGATCGCGCCGCGCATGGCAGAGGATCACGGCCAGCCGCAGCGCGATCAGCTGCGACACGAAGGTCTCGTCTTCGAGCGCGTTCTCCAGCTTGCGCAGCTTGCCGCGATGTCCCAGCACCAGCTGGCTCAGGGCGTGCATCTCGTTGACCGCGAAGCCCGGCGCATCGGCGTTGTCCAGGATGTAGGCGCCATGCTTGTGGTACTCGCTGTGCGAGATCTGGGCGCCGATCTCGTGCAGCTGCGCGGCCCAGCCGAGCTTGCGCAGGGCCCGGCCGGCGCGGTTGGTGGTGCTGCCGCCGCGCGCCGCCGGATTCAGCTGCACGTAGAGCGAGGCCGCGGTCTCGCCGACCCGCTTGACCTGGGCCGCATCGACCGGGAAGCGGGCCGCGAGCCGGGCCACGGTGGCGGTGCGCAGGTCGGCGACCGTGTCGTCGCGCTCCAGCAACTCGTACAGGACCCCGTGGCGCAGCGCGCCCTGGGCCACCCGCATCTCCTCGATCTCGAGCAGGTCGAACACCGCCCGCAGCACGCTGACGCCGCCGCCGATCACCGGCTTGCGGTCCTCCCGCATGCCCTCGATGCGCAGCCGGTCGGCGCTGCCGGCCCGCAGCAGCCGGTCGACCAGCCAGTCGAGGCCGTCGCGCGTGATCAGGCCCGGCTCGCCGCCGGCCAGGGCCAGCACGTCGCCGACCGCACCGATGGTGCCCGAGGCGCCGTAGACGACATCCCAGCGGTCGGGGACATAGGTGCCGAGCGCATCGTCGAGCACCGCCTTGGCTGCCACCTCGGCGGCCTGGAACGCCGCCTGGGTGAACAGGCCCTGGGGGAAGTGCTTCATCGACCAAGCGACGCTGCCGACCCGGTAGGACTCCATGACCTCGGCCTCGAGCGCTCGGCCGATGATCATCTCGGTCGAGCGGCCCCCGATGTCGACCACCAGCCGCCGCTCGCGATTCGAAGCGTCGGTGTGGGGCAGGGTGTGGGCCACGCCCTGGTAGATCAGCCGGGCCTCCTCGCGGCCGGTGATGACGTCGATGCCGAAGCCGAGCACGGTGCGTGCGCGCAGCAGGAACTCGTCGCGGTTGCGTGCCTCGCGCAGGGTCTGGGTGGCCACGGCGCGGACCTGGGAGCGGTCGAAGCCGGCCAGCCGTTCGCCGAAGCGGGCCAGGGCGTCCCAGCCGCGCTGCATCGCCTCGGGCGTGAGGTTGCGGGCGCTGTCGAGGCCGTTGCCCTGGCGCACGGTCTCCTTGAGGTATTCGGTGCGATGGATCTGGCCATGGTCGACCTGGCCGATTTCGAGCCTGTAGCTGTTCGAACCGAGATCGACCGCCGCGAGGCGGGTTCCGTTTTTCATAGAGGGTTGTGGGTGTCGGGACCTGATCGTAGCCGGGCGGGCTCGCAAGGCTAGGCGCGCCGTGTGACGAATATGTGACAGTGACACGCAAGCAGGCGCTGCAATGGGCGATTTCTCCTCTGTACGCAAGTGTCACGACGTTGTCACACAAGCTTTCTAGAGTCGCTGCCAAGCCCCCTGAGGGGTCCTTCTTGCAGTTCAAAGGAAGCACATGAAAACGACGTTCAAATTCGCAGCCGCCGGCCTGATCGCCGCGGCCTTCGCCCAAGTTCCGGCACTGGCCCAGGAGGCCGCCACCGGCGCCGGCGCCAGCTTCCCGGCACCGCTCTACTCGAAGTGGGCCGCCGATTTCAACAAGGCCACCGGCGCCAAGATCAACTACCAGTCGGTCGGCTCGGGCGCCGGCCTCAAGCAGATCGACGCCAAGACGGTCGATTTCGGCGCCTCGGACATGCCGCTGTCGGACGACGAGCTCAAGAGCAAGGGCCTGATCCAGTTCCCGACCGTCATCGGCGGCGTGATCCCGGTGGTCAACATCCAGGGCATCAAGCCGGGCGAGCTGAAGCTCAGCGGCGCGGTCATCGGCGACATCTACCTCGGCAAGATCACCAAGTGGAACGACCCGGCGATCAAGGCGCTGAACCCCTCGCTGGCACTGCCGGACGCCGCGATCGCGCCGGTGCGCCGCGCCGACGGCTCGGGCACCACCTTCCTGTTCACCAACTACCTGAGCAAGGTCAATCCGGACTGGAAGGCCAAGGTCGGCGACGGCACCGCGGTCAACTGGCCGACCGGCGCGGGCGGCAAGGGCAACGAAGGCGTCGCGGCCTTCGTGAACCGGCTGCCGAACTCGATCGGCTACGTCGAGTACGCCTACGTCAAGCAGAACAAGATGACGTATGCCCAGATGCAGAACCAGGCCGGCAGCTTCGTCTCGCCGGACGATGACGCCTTCAAGGCGGCGGCCGCGGGCGCCGACTGGTCCAAGAGCTTCTACCAGGTGCTGACCGACCAGCCGGGCAAGGATTCGTGGCCGATCACCGGCGCCACCTTCATCCTGATGCACAAGTCGCAGGACAAGCCGACGCAGGCCACGACCACGCTCAAGTTCTTCGACTGGGCCTACAAGAACGGCGACAAGACCGCCGGCGAGCTCGACTACGTGCCGATGCCCGACAAGGTGAAGGGCGCCATCGCCACCGCCTGGGGTGAGATCAAGGACGCTTCGGGCAAGCCCGTCGCGATCAAGTAAGACCCCTCGGCGCGCGTATGAGTACACCGCTTGATCGCGCGCCGAATCCGGAGCGACACGTGTCATCCACATTCCCCGCCAGCCCCACGCCGCTCGACCTTCAGGCCGAGCGCGCCCGTTCCAAGGCCGGCCCGCCGCCGGCCAAGCGGCCGCGCAGTGGCCCCGCCACCGACCGGCTGTTCGGCTGGGCCGCCAAGGGCGCCGCGCTGCTGACGCTGGCCATGCTGATCGGCATCCTGCTGTCGCTGCTGTACGGCGCCTGGCCCGCCATTTCCAAGTTCGGCCTCGGCTTCCTCACCAGCAGCGTCTGGGATCCTGTCAAGGACGAGTACGGCGGCCTGGTCATGATCTACGGCACGCTGGCGACCTCGCTGATCGCGCTGCTGATCGCGGTGCCGGTGAGCTTCGGCATCGCGCTGTTCCTGACCGAGATGTCGCCGGCCTGGCTCAAGCGGCCGCTCGGCACCGCGATCGAACTGCTGGCGGCGGTGCCCTCGATCGTCTACGGCATGTGGGGCCTGCTGGTGTTCGGCCCGATCCTCTCGACCTACGTGCAGCAGCCGCTGCAGAAGCTGTTCGAGGGCGTGCCCTATCTGGGCGCGCTGGTGGCCGGCCCGCCGGTGGGCATCGGCATCCTGTCGGCCGGCATCATCCTGGCGATCATGATCATCCCGTTCATCGCCTCGGTGATGCGCGACGTCTTCGAGGTCACGCCGCCGCTGCTCAAGGAGTCGGCCTACGGCCTGGGCTCGACCACCTGGGAAGTGGTGTCGAAGGTGGTGCTGCCCTACACCAAGGCCGGCGTCATCGGCGGCATCATGCTCGGCCTCGGCCGCGCACTGGGCGAGACCATGGCGGTCACCTTCGTGATCGGCAACACCAACCAGTTGAACTCCCTGTCGGTCTTCGAGCCGGCCAACAGCATCACCTCGGTGCTGGCCAACGAGTTCGCCGAGGCCGGCGCCGGCCTGCACCAGGCTTCGCTGATGTATCTCGGCCTGGTGCTGTTCTTCATCACCTTCGTGGTGCTGTCGCTGTCCAAGCTGCTGCTGGCGCAGATGAAGAAGAGCGAGGGCACGAAATCATGACCACTGCGGAACGACTCCTGAACGCCAAGACGCTCGACGAGACGCGCGCGGCGCGCTTCGCCGGCCGCAAGCGGCTCAACTTCGTTGCCCTGACCCTGTCGCTGGCGGCCATGGCCTTCGGCGTCTTCTGGCTGGTGTGGATCCTCTGGGAAACACTGCGCCTGGGCATCGGTGGCCTGGCGCTGAGCACCCTGACCGAGATGACGCCGCCGCCGAACGAGGCCGGCGGCATCGCCAACGCGATCTTCGGCTCGCTGGTGATGGTGCTGTTGGCGACCTTCGTCGGCACGCCGATCGGCATCATGGCCGGCATCTACCTGGCGGAGTACAACGTCAAGGGCTGGCTCTCGACCATCGTGCGCTTCGTCAACGACATCCTGCTGTCGGCGCCCTCGATCGTCATTGGCCTCTTCGTCTACGCGGTGGTGGTGGCCTACTTCAAGTCCTTCTCGGGCCTGGCCGGCGCGCTGGCGCTGGCGCTGATCGTGATTCCGGTCGTCATCCGGACCACCGAGAACATGCTGCAGCTGGTGCCGCCGGGCCTGCGCGAAGCCGCCTACGCGCTCGGCACGCCGAAGTGGAAGGTGATCCTGAGCATCACGCTGCGCGCCGCCCGCGCCGGGGTGGTCACGGGCATCCTGCTGGCCGTGGCCCGCATCGCCGGCGAGACCGCGCCGCTGCTGTTCACCGCGCTCAGCAACCAGTTCTGGACCTCCGACGTGACGCAGCCGATGGCCAGCCTGCCGGTGACCATCTTCAAGTTCGCGATGAGCCCGTACGAGAACTGGCAGCAGCTGGCCTGGGCCGGCGTGTTCCTGATCACCGTCGCCGTGCTGGCACTCAATATCCTCGCGCGGGTCCTGACGCGCAACAAGCTCTAAGAAAAACCATGCCTACCACCACTCTCGCACAGCCGACGCGCTCGAAGATCTCGGTCAAGGACCTGAACTTCTACTACGGCAAGTTCCACGCGCTCAAGGGCATCAACCTCGAGATTCCCGAAAACAAGGTGACCGCCTTCATCGGCCCGTCGGGCTGCGGCAAGTCGACCCTGCTGCGCACCTTCAACCGCATGTTCGAGCTCTATCCCGAACAGCGCGCCGAGGGCACCATCGCGCTCGACGGCGAGAACCTCCTGACCTCCAAGCAGGACGTGGCCCTGATCCGCGCCAAGGTCGGCATGGTGTTCCAGAAGCCGACGCCGTTCCCGATGTCGATCTACGACAACATCGCCTTCGGCGTGAAGCTGTTCGAGAACCTCAGCGCATCGGAGATGGACGACCGGGTCGAATGGGCGCTCAAGAAGGCCGCCCTCTGGACCGAGGTGCGCGACAAGCTGCAGCAGAGCGGCTCGGGTCTCTCGGGCGGCCAGCAGCAGCGCCTGTGCATCGCCCGCGGCATCGCGATCAAGCCCGAGGTGCTCCTGCTCGATGAACCTTGCTCGGCACTCGATCCGATCTCCACGGCGAAAATCGAGGAGTTGATCGCCGAACTGAAAAGCGAGTACACCGTGGTCATCGTGACCCACAACATGCAGCAGGCAGCGCGCTGCAGCGACTACACCGCCTACATGTACCTGGGCGACCTGATCGAGTTCGGCGCCACCGAAGACCTGTTCTTCAAGCCGAAGCGCAAGGAGACCGAGGACTACATCACCGGCCGTTTCGGCTAAAGGGACAGCAAAATGACCGAGAAGCACCTTTCCAGCCAGTTCGACAGCGAACTCAACACCGTCTCCTCGCGCGTGATGGAGCTCGGCGGCATGGTCGAGGCCCAGATCCACCAGGCGGTCTATGCGCTGCAGGAGTTCGACGCCGAGGCGGCCGAGCGGGTCACGGAGACCGAGCACCGCGTCAATGCGATGGAGATCGAGATCGACCGCGAGTTGTCGTCGATCATCGCCCGGCGCCAGCCGACCGCGCGCGACCTGCGCCTGCTGATCGCGATCTCCAAGACCACCGCCAACCTCGAGCGCGTCGGCGACGAGGCCAACAAGATCGCGCGCATGGTCAAGTCGATCATCGAGAGCGGATCGGCCCGGGCGCTGCCCTCGACCGAACTGCGCATCGCCGCCGACCTGGCCTCCGGCCTGCTGCGCAAGGCGCTCGACGCCTTCGCGCGCCTGGACACCGCGGCGGCGCTGTCGATCCTCAAGGACGACGACCTGATCGACAAGGAGTTCGACGGCTTCGTGCGCAAGCTGGTCACCTACATGATGGAAGACCCGCGCAAGATCTCCGCCAGCCTCGACCTGCTGTTCCTCGCCAAGGCGATCGAGCGCATCGGCGACCACGCCAAGAACATCGCCGAGTTCATCATCTACATCGTCAAGGGGGCCGATGTGCGGCACACTTCGATGGAAGCCATCGAGTCGGCATTGCAGTGACCGGCAGACATTGAATTCATGAAGAAACCAAGGATCCTGATCGTCGAAGACGAGTCGTCGATCGCCGAGCTGATCGCGGTCAACCTGCGCCACAACGGCTTCGAGCCGATCTGGGCCGAGGACGGTGCCGCCGCCCAGCGCGAGATCGACGCCTTCCTGCCCGACCTGGTGCTGCTCGACTGGATGCTGCCGGGCCAGAGCGGCCTGCAGCTGGCGCGCCAGTGGCGCAAGGACCCGCGCACCAAGGCCATCCCGATCCTCATGCTGACCGCGCGCGGCGACGAACCCGACAAGGTGGCCGGGCTGGATGCCGGCGCCGACGACTACATCACCAAGCCTTTCTCGACCCAGGAGATGCTGGCGCGGATCCGCGCCGTGCTGCGCCGCCGGGCGCCTGAGGCCGTGGCCGAGCGGGTCGAGATCGGCGAGCTGGTGCTCGACACCGCCACCCATCGCGTCACCTGGCAGGGGGCGCCGCTGAAGGTCGGGCCGACCGAGTTCAAGCTGCTGGGCTTCCTGATGCAGCACGCCGAGCGCGTCCACAGCCGGGCCCAGCTGCTCGACAAGGTGTGGGGCGACCACGTCTACATCGAGGAGCGCACGGTCGACGTGCACGTCAAGCGCCTGCGCGAATCGCTCGGCGCCGCCGCGCCGATGGTCGAGACCGTGCGCGGCGCCGGCTACCGGCTCACCGCCCAGGCGACAGTCTGAACACGCTTCGTGCAAGAGGCCCGGCAGGCTCCGCCTGCGAGCGGGCGGGATAATCGCCCGGCATGCCGTTTCGTATCGCAACCTTCCTGATGGCTTCCGCGCTGGGCGGCGGCATCGCCACGGCATTGCTGAACTGGCACTACGCCGGCCTCGGCGCCTGGCTGGGCGCGCTGCTGTGGCTGCTGCTCGATGCCTGGCGCGCCCAGCGACTGCTGAACGTGCTGCGCAGCGATGCCGCGGGGCTGCCCTCGCGGGGGCCCGGCATTTGGGGCGAGCTGTCCGAACGCATCCGCAAGCTGCTGCGCGAGCGCGAGCAGCAGACCCGCCATGCCGAAGACCGGCTGCAGGAGTTCCTGGCTGCCATCCAGGCGTCGCCGAACGGCGTCGTGCTGCTCGACGAACAGGGCCGCATCGAGTGGTGCAACCAGACCGCGGCCGGCCAGTTCGGCATCGATGCCGAACGCGACCTGCTGCAGCACATGGCGAACCTGGTGCGCGATCCGGCCTTCGTGGCCTACCTGGCCTCCTGGCACTACAGCCGCGACGTCGTGATCGATGCCCAGGGCCCGCAGCAGCGCAATCATCCGGCGCGGCTGTCGGTGCAGGTGCATCCCTACGCCGGCAACCGGCGCATGCTGCTGACGCGCGACATCACCTCGCTCGAGCAGGCCGAGGCGATGCGGCGAGACTTCGTGGCCAACGTCTCGCACGAGATCCGCACGCCGCTCACGGTGCTGGCGGGCTTCGTCGAGACGCTGCAGAACCTGCCGCTCGACGCCCAGGAGCGCGCGCGCTATCTCGGCCTGATGGCGCAGCAGTCGCACCGCATGGAGACCCTGGTCAACGACTTGCTGACCTTGTCGCGGCTCGAAGGCAGCGCAGCGCCGCCGGCCACCCGCTGGACCCGCATGCGGGCGCTGATGGCGCAATGCGAGGACGAAGGGCGAGGGCTTTCGAGCCGGCTGAGTTCGCAAGGGCATCAGCTGTCGTTCACGCTGCAGGCCGACTCGGAAATCGCCGGTGCGCCGACCGAGTTGCAGAGCGCGATGTCGAATCTGCTCAGCAACGCCATCCGCTACACGCCCGGCGGGGGCGAAGTCGCCGTGAGCTGGCGCCTGTTGCCCGACGGCCGCGGCGAATACGCGGTGCGCGACAGCGGCCCGGGCATCGCCGCCGAGCACCTGCCGCGGTTGACCGAACGCTTCTACCGCATCGACCGCAGCCGCTCTCGCGAGACCGGCGGCACCGGGCTCGGTCTGGCGATCGTCAAGCACATCGCTCAGCGCCACGGCGCCGAACTGCGCATCGAGAGCACGCCCGGCAAGGGCTCGCGTTTCGCGCTGGTGTTCCCGGTGGCCCGCCTGCGTCAGGCAGCGCCGCTCAGCGCCATCGCTTGAAAATGCCGACGAGGCCTCAGGCCAGCCTGGGGCGGCCCGGCGCCGGCCTGAGCGTGGACAGCAGCAGGGCGATGAACAGGCCGGCGGTGACTGCCAGCGCCAGCGCGCCCATGAGCCAGAAGGCGAGCGGCGAAGGCATCGCGCTCCAGTGGCCGAAGCCGCGATAGGCCAGCAGGTAGCCGCCGCCCAGCCCCAGGCCCCAGAGCAGCCCGCAGTAGAGCACCAGCGGCGCCACGGTGACGCGGTAGCAGCGCAGCACGAAGACGCACAGCGTCTGCAGGGCATCGGCGAAGTGATAGACCGCGGTCGCCAGCAGCAGTGTCGCCCCGAGCGCCACCACCGCCGGGTTGGCCGAATAGATCCCGGCCAGCTGCCAGCGCAGGGCCGCCATGCCGCCGGCGAACAGCAGGGCGAAGCACACGGTCAGCTCGAAACCGCGGCGGCAGGCACGCCGCGCCTGGGTGGCGTCGCCGGCACCGAGCCAGAAGCTGACGCGCGCACTGGTCGCGATGGCGAGCGACAGCGGCATCATGTAGGCCACCGCCGTGAGGTTCGACGCGATCTGGTGCGCGGCCGATGCCGCGGTGCCGAGCCGGGCGATGAACAGCGCCATCAGGGTGAACGAGGTCACCTCCACCAGCACCGACAGGCCGGCCGGCACGCCGAGTCGCGCGAAGCGGCGCAGCTGCTGCCAGTCGGGCGGCTCGATCCGCTGCCAGAAGCGGTAGCCGGTGTAGAACGGGTCGCTGCGCAGCAGCCAGACGGCGGCGCCGAGCATCGTGTAGTTCACCACCAGGGTGGCCCAGCCGCAGCCGACCAGCCCCATCGCCGGCAGCCCGGCGCCGCCGAAGGTGAACCAGATCGACAGCGGCAGCTTCAAGCCCAGCGAGGCCAGCTGCAGCCAGGTCACGAGCTGCGGCTTGCCCAGGCTCTGGTTGAGGGTGCTGAAGAGGCGGAACAGCAGCGCCGGCGCCAGCGCGAAGGCCAGCACCTGAAGGTAGGCCTCGACCTCGTCGCGCATCGCCGGCGGCACCTCGGTCCAGCGCAGCAGCGGCGCCGGGAACAGCAGCAGCGCCATGCCGAGCGCGATTGCGGCGGCGCAGAGGTAGAGCGACTGCCGCACCGAACGGCCGACCTCGGAGGTGCGCCGGGCACCGTGGAGTTCGGCCCACACCGGCAGCAGCGCCTGCAGCCCGCCCATCAGCGAGACGTAGACGCTGATGAAGATCGCCGAGCCGACCGACAGCGCCGCCAGTGCGCCTTCGGCATAGCGGCCGGCGACGATGGTGTCGGTCACGCCGAAGGCCATCACCGCGAGCTGGCCGACCAGCACCGTCGCGGCGTGGCGCGCGATCACCCCGCGTTCGCTGCTAGCCACCGATGCGCTGGAAAAGGAGCAGGTCGTCGCTCGGGCTGGTCGGGCGGCGCAGGGTGCCGATCAGGCGCCAGCGCTCGAGGCTCACGATGTCGTGCAGCCGCGCGATCGCCTCGGGGCTGACCAGCAGCCAGGGGCAGGTCGGCTCGGACCCCAGCGACCGGAGCTTGAAGTTGCCGTGGTGGCGCAGCGCGGCGATGTGCGGCCGGCTGAGCGCGAGCTCGGAGATGCATTCGGGCTGGCCGACCTTGTCGGCGATCGCGCGCACCTGCGGCACGTAGCTGCGCGCGTAGTCCAGCAGCGGCAGCCACAGGGTCATCAGCAGCATCCAGCACAGTGCGGCGCCGCCGGCCGGCAGCACCAGGGTCTTCCAGAGCGCGGCGCGATGGCGCCCGGTGCGCCAGCGCACCAGCCAGGCCCAAGCCAGGGTCGCGACCAGCGCGAACACGAAGGCGACGGCGGAGAAATGCGGCACGAAGCCGGGCGCGAGCTTGGCCACGTTGGCGGCTGGCTTGGCCGGCACGCCGGTCTGCATCGCCACCCACATCACCCAGATGATGATCGCCGAGCCGGTGAAGAACAGCAGCGTGAACCAGTCGATCAGGGCTGCCACGCTGCGCCGCAGCGTCGGCAGCGCAAAGGCGGCCAGCGTCGCGAAGGCCGGCAGCCCGAGCAGCAGGGAGCGCTCGGAGAAATCCGTCGTCCAGGTGGCCAGCAAAGGCATCAGCGCGAACCACAGGGGCAGCGCGACGTGGCGCGCCATGAGCTGCCGGCGCCAGCGCCACAGCGTCCAGACCGCCAGCGGCCAGGTCGGCCAGGTGAACCACAGCAGCAGCTTGGCCTGGCTGCGCACTTCGGAGAGCACGCGCGGATGCGGGTCGCTGCCGCCGAAGTCGATCTTCCACTGGAACAGGCCCATCGCGGCCGAGAGTGCCGCGGCCAGCACGGTCGCGCCGAGCACGGCGGCGATGGCCGCGACGCTGTAGGTCGGTTCGGATTCGGAAGGCTCGTCGGCGGCGCTGCGCAGGCGCTCCGCCGCCAGCACCCCGACGCAGCCGAGGCCCAGCCCGAGCGCCACCGTGGGCCCGCCGGACAGCGCCAGGCCGACGCTGCCGACCAAGAGCGCGACGAACGCGCCGACGCGGTGGTAGGGCAGCGCCGCGACGCCGTAGAACAGGTGCGAGGCAAAGAACAGCTGCGCCAGTGCCGGCGTGGTTTCGTGTCCGAGCTGCGCCAGGCCCAGCGAGGCGATCATGGCCAGCAGGGCGCCATCGGCGATGGCCCGCGCATAGTCGGTAGGCTGCGCTTCGCCGCCGAAGGCGAAGGCCACCGGCTGCGCCCGCGGCGTGCGCGCCAGGTAGTAGGCGGCATACCAGGTGGCGCTGAAGGTTCCCCACAGCAGCAGCGCGAAGGCGATGCGGACCGCGAGGTCGGGGCTGATCCAGGCCGGCGCGATCTTGATCGCCCAGGCGCCGATCCAGTACGGCAGCAGCGCGGGGGTCTCGGGCCGCAGGCCGAGCAGCATCGGGTCCAGCCAGCGGGCGATGCCGCCGCCGCCCTTGGCGAGCTCGGCCATGAAGCCGAAGGCCGCGATGTCGGCGCTCTTCCAGGGGCCGCGGCCCAGCAGCCCCGGCATCAGGTAGGCGGCGCACAGCAGCAGCAATGCGATCCGCGGCAGGCGGCGCACGGCGCTCTGGGCAACGATCGCTGGCGTCGGCTGGTTCAAGGGTCGGGAGTGGAGCGTGGATGCGAAAGAAAAAAAGGGCAGCACGGTAAACCGGGCTGCCCTCGACGCGGAAGCGCCCGCCTTACTTGGAGGCGGCGCCGGTGGTCTTGCCGAAGCGGTTGCGGAACTTCTCGACGCGGCCACCCATGTTGTCGACCGACTTCTGCGTGCCGGTGTAGAAGGGGTGCGACTCGCTCGAGGTGTCGAGCTTGAAGAGAGGCAGTTCGCGACCGTCGTCGGTCTTGCCCATTTCCTTGGTGTTCGCGCACGAACGGGTCACGAACTTGAAACCGTTCGAGAGATCCACGAACAGAACTTCGCGGTAGTTGGGGTGAATGCCTTCTTTAGCCATGATCATTTCCTTGTGGGTCGATGCGAGAGCCACAGCGGGGCAGAACGCCCTCGAAGCACTTTTCGCTTAGCCGTTGATTATCGCATACTGAGCGGTTTCAGCGCCAGAGGTCCGTTCAAGATGCCAATTCCCACCCTGAGAGCCGGTTTGGTCGGCTACGGATTCGCCGGCCAGACCTTCCATGCGCCGGTGCTGTCGGCGGTCCCGGGCCTCGAACTCGCCGCCGTCGCCAGCTCGCAGCCTAACAAGGTCCATGCCGACTGGCCCGAGGTGGACGTGGTGCCCGACGTCGACGCCTTGTTGCGCCGAGGCGACATCGACCTGGTCGTGGTCGCCGCTCCCAACGCCCAGCACCATCCGCTGGCGAGGTCTGCGCTGGAGGCCGGCAAGCACGTGGTGGTCGACAAGCCCTTCACGCTCGATGCGGCGCAGGCGCGCGAGCTGGCCGGGCTCGCGCAGCGCCAGGGCAGGCTGCTCTCGGTCTACCAGAACCGTCGCTTCGACTCCGACTTCCTGAGCCTGCGCGGACTGCTCGAGCGCCGCGAACTCGGACGCCCGGTGTACTTCGAATCGCATTTCGACCGCTTCCGGCCGCAGGTGCGCGAGCGTTGGCGCGAGCAGCCGGTGCCTGGCGCCGGTTTGTGGGTCGATCTCGGGTCGCACCTGGTCGACCAGGCGCTGCAGCTCTTCGGCCGTCCGGACACGCTGCAGCTCGACACCGCCGCGCTGCGCGAGCGGGCGCAGGTCGAAGACTATTTCCACGCCGTGCTGCGCTACGAAAGCGGCGAGCACGCGCCGCTGCGGGTGGTGCTGCACGCCACCACGCTGGCGGCCTTCGCGGCGCCGCGCTTCATCGTGCACGGCACGCGCGGCAGCTTCATCAAGCGCGGCGTCGATCCGCAGGAAGACGCGCTGCGCGCCGGCGGCCGGCCCGGCGATGCGCAGTGGGGCGCCGACCCGGTCGACGGCGAACTCACGCTGGTGGGGCTGGACGGCAGCGCGCGCACGCAGAAGCTGCCCACGCAAGCGGGGAACTACGTGGGCTACTACGCGGCGGTGCGCGATGCGATCCTGGGGAAGGGCCCGAATCCGGTGACGCCGGAGCAGGCGGTCGAGCTGATGGAACTGCTCGACCTGGGTCGCCAGAGCGCGGCGGAAGGCCGGGCCCTGGCGGCGCGCTGACAAGGCGTCAGCGCGAGGAGGCTTTCTCAGCCTCCGCGACGCATCATGTCGAAGAACTCGACATTGGTTTTCGTCGCCTTCATGTTCTTGAGCATGAGCTCCATCGACTCGATCTCGTCCATGTTGTACATGAGCTGGCGCAGGATGCGGGTCTTCTGGAGGATCTCGGGCGCAAGCAGCAGCTCTTCGCGGCGGGTGCCGCTGCGGTTGAGCTGGATCGAGGGGAACACGCGCTTCTCGTAGAGGCGGCGGTCGAGGTGGATTTCGGAGTTGCCGGTGCCCTTGAACTCTTCGAAGATCACTTCGTCCATGCGGCTGCCGGTGTCGATCAGGGCGGTGCCGATGATGGTCAGCGAGCCGCCTTCTTCGACGTTGCGCGCCGCGCCGAGGAAGCGCTTCGGGCGCTGCAGCGCATTGGAGTCGACGCCGCCGGTCAGCACCTTGCCCGACGAGGGCACGACGTTGTTGTAGGCGCGGGCCAGGCGGGTGATCGAGTCGAGCAGGATCACGACGTCCTTCTTGAGCTCGACCAGGCGCTTGGCGCGCTCGATCACCATCTCGGCGACGTGCACGTGGCGCGCGGCGGGCTCGTCGAAGGTCGAGGCGATGACCTCGCCCTTCACGGTGCGCTGCATCTCGGTCACTTCTTCAGGCCGCTCGTCCACCAGCAACACCATCATGTGCACTTCGGGGTAGTTGGCGCTGATCGCGTGCGCGATGTGCTGCATCATCACGGTCTTGCCGCTCTTGGGCGGTGCCACCAGCAGGGCCCGCTGGCCCTTGCCGATGGGGGCGATGATGTCGATGATCCGGCCGGTGATGTTCTCTTCGCCCTTGAAGCCGTCGCGCTCGAGCTTCATCTGCTCCTTCGGGAACAGCGGCGTCAGGTTCTCGAACATGACCTTGTGCTTGTTGTTCTCGGGCAGTCCGTCGTTGACCTTGTCGAGCTTGGTCAGCGCGAAGTAGCGCTCGCCGTCCTTGGGCGTGCGCACTTCGCCTTCGATCATGTCGCCGGTGTGCAGGTTGAAGCGGCGCACCTGGCTCGGCGAGATGTAGATGTCGTCGGTGCTGGCGGTGAAGCTGGTGTCGGGGCTGCGCAGGAAGCCGAAGCCGTCCGGCAGGATCTCGAGTACGCCGTCGGCGAAAACCTGCTCGCCGGCCTTCGCGCGCTTCTTGATGATCGCGAACATCAACTCCTGCTTGCGCATGCGGCCGACGTTTTCGATCTCAAGGGCTTCGGCCTGCTTGAGGACTTCGGACACGTGGAGTGCCTTGAGTTCGTTTAAGTGCATGGAATGACCCCGCGAGGGGAAATCTGTCTAGAACCAGGAGGGGGAGGTTTGGTGAGAGGCGAGAGATGCCTCACAAACCGGGGAACTCGAACCGGGTCCCTGGAAGGGCCGGTGATCTGCGGGAGATTATGACAGGAAAATCGGCGGCTGCCGGCGCGTTGCGCGCGGGCAGCCGGGGAAGGCTTCAGGCGAGTTGCTGATCGATGAAGGCCGTGAGTTGCGCCTTGCTCATGGCACCGACCTTGGTGGCGGCCAGTTGGCCGTCCTTGAACAGCATCAGGGTCGGGATGCCGCGGATGCCGAACTTGGCCGGGATGTCGCGGTTCTCGTCGACGTTCATCTTGGCGACCTGCAGCTTGCCTTCGTAGGTGCTGGAGACCTCGTCGAGGATCGGCGCGATCATCTTGCAGGGGCCGCACCATTCGGCCCAGTAGTCGACCAGCACGGGCTTGCCGGACTTGAGCACGTCGGCTTCGAAGGAGGAGTCGGAGATGTGTTTGATGAGGTCGCTGGCCATGGAATTGTGTCCTTCTGCGCGGAGAGTTTTGGGTGCTGCCAAAGTGCAGGTCATTGTGACAGAAACCAAGTAGCGACGTGCCCGGCGCGGACGCTATGGCGCCGATAGCCAAAGCGGTGACACTCGACGCATGAATCAGACAAGAAATGTTGCGGTGGTCGGTGGCGGCCCCGCCGGATTGATGGCCGCGGAAGTGCTCGCAAGAGAGGGCGCCGAGGTGCACGTCTACGACGCCATGCCCTCGGTCGGGCGCAAGTTCCTGCTCGCGGGCCGCGGTGGTCTCAACCTCACGCACTCCGAGCCCGGCGAGCTCTTCGCCACCCGCTTCGGCGAACGCAATGCGCAGATCGAGCCGCTGCTGCGGGCCTTCGGTCCGGACCAGATCCGCGCCTGGGCGCATGGTCTCGGCATCGAGACCTTCGTCGGCACCTCGGGGCGCGTGTTCCCGAAGGACATGAAGGCCGCGCCGCTGCTGCGCGCCTGGCTGCATCGGCTTCGGCAGGCCGGCGTGCGCTTTCACATGCGCCATCGCTGGCTCGGCTGGCCGGACGCTGCGACGCCGGCCGCGACGCTGCGCTTCGCCACGCCCGAGGGCGAGATCACGCAGGCGCACGATGCCGTCGTGCTGGCACTCGGGGGTGCGAGCTGGTCGCGGCTCGGTTCCGATGGCGCCTGGGTGCCGTGGGTGTCGGGGCGCGGCGTGGCGGTGGCACCGCTGGTGCCGGCCAACTGCGGCTTCGACATCGGATGGACGCCCCATTTCGCGGAACGCTTCGCCGGCATGCCCTTCAAGTCGGTGGCGATCGCATGCACCGATGGGCGAGGTCGTCGCTTCACGCGAAAGGGCGAGTTCGTGGCCACCGCCACCGGCGTCGAAGGCAGCCTGGTCTATGCGGCTTCCGCCTTGCTGCGCGACGAGATCGCCGAGCGCGGGAGCGCCACGCTGATGCTCGACCTGCTGCCCGACCGCAGCGCCGAGCAGGTGCGCGCCGCGGTGCTGCATCCGCGCGGCGCGCGTTCGCTGGCCAGCCACCTGAAGAGCCGTCTCGGCCTCGAAGGCATCAAGGCCGGCGTGCTGCACGAGGTGCTGACGCGCGACGAGATGCATGCGCCGGACAAGCTCGCCGAGACCATCAAGGCGGTGCCCCTGCGGCTGCAGGCGGCGCGGCCGATCGACGAGGCCATCAGCACCGGTGGCGGCGTGCGTTTCGATGCGCTGGACCCGGGGCTGATGGCGAACGCGTTGCCTGGCGTCTTCTTCGCCGGCGAGATGCTCGACTGGGAGGCGCCGACCGGGGGCTACCTGCTGACCGCCTCGATGGCGAGCGGCGTGGTTGCCGCGCGCGGCGTGCTGGCGAGCTGGAAGTAGGGCGCCGGCTGGGTTCGCCTCAGTCCCGGACCCGCAGCCAATGCCGCGCGGTGGTGGCGATGACCTCGGCTGCCCGGTTCCTGATCTGCGACGCCGGTGCTGGCTCCCGGGCCACGGGAAACGGCCAGGACGAGCGCCTCTGGACGCTCGGCCGAGGCCTGAAGGGCAGCACCCGGGCGGCGCTGAACGATGGCGTGGGGGAAGTCATGGTCTCGTTGCGCGCGGGTGGATGGTGGCAGGCCATTCTACAAGAATGACTGTATGAAAATACAGTATTTATTCGAGCCGGCGGGAGGCTTAAGCGTGTCTTCAGCGAGATCGTCGAAGCTCGTCGAATGTTCACGTCCAGACCCTTCCTCCCCCACTCGGGCGCTCTCCGCGCCAGGGCCTCGCGCCGCCCTTCGTCCATCTGCAGGGAGGCCTGCAGCGTCCCTGGGTCCCCATCGGGCACGGCAGCATGACGCAGGACAAGGCAACGACGGCCGCACGAATCCTGGCGCGCGGTGTGCTCGCGGATGCGGATGCCACCGGCCTGGATCCCGCGATCCTGGGCGCCTGCAAGCGCGCGGCGCGCGCGCTGAACGCGTACCTGGCCACGTGCGGCGAGCAGTCGCTGAGCTTCTCGCAGTTGAACCTGATCCGCGCGATGCATCTGGCGGAGACCGCCACGGGCCGCCCGCTGCGCGAGGCCGGTCACGTGATGGCTGCCGTGGCGCCGTACTTCACGCCGATGCAGATGGAATTTGCGCAGGAATTGCTGGCCGAGTGCCTCGAGGGCGAGGAAGGCGAGGGCTGGGCCATCCTGGACGAACTCGAGATCATGGCCGCCGAGCAGCAGGGCGGCTCGCGCACGGCCTGATGTCGCTTGATGTTAGGTTGACGAGCCTTACCCCCGGCACTGACTACGCAGTTAGGGCTGCTTGGTTCCCCACCTGACCCGGTTGGCCGCTTCACCATGCGGGGAGGCCCGTCAGCTTCCGATTGTAGGCGACGGCGAAGGCCCCGGCTGTCACCAGACCAACAACGAGGTTTCCAACGCGGCATCGGCGTAGTAGAGGCGCACGCCGACCTGGTAGTTGCGGCCCTTCTGCAGCCGCATGCTGACCCGGGCGTTGAGGTCGGTGCCGCTGTCGTCGGCCCCCGCGATCTGCACGTTGCCGTTCGGCGTCACCTCGAACAGCACCAGCACGGTGTCCGAGGCTCCGAAGGTGCCGATGTTGTAGGTCCGCGTGCGGGGCGGCGTGAAATCGAAGGTCCGCGTCTCGCCGGCCTTGAGCTTCAAGAGCTGCGACAGGCCGACCTTCAGGGTTGCCGCCGACGGTGCTCGGACGCCCGGATACGATTCCACCACCCAGGCCTTGTCCGCAAAGGACAGTCCGCCCTTGGGCTGCAGGCCGGCCTGGTATTTTTCCGGCGCGACGATCAGGCCGGCATCGAATTGGTATTCCATGACGGAATCCGGATCCCAGGTGGTGCCCTTGATCTGCGACACCGGGATCTTGCGCAGGATGTTCCACTCGATCTGCGACTCCTCCCAGTTGTTCGGCGGCCCCTTGAAGTAGGTCAGCACCGCGTCGCGGTTCCAGGCGATGCCGGCGTTCGGGTTCTGGTGCTCGTGCTCGAGGCCGAGCGTGTGGCCGATCTCGTGCAGTGCCGTGTCGCGGCCGTAGGTCGTGGTCAGCGCCCAGCCGAAATTCATGGTGCGCTCCTGTGGCGACCGGGTGTTGAGCACGTCGCGCCCCACATAAGACCAGGAGCCGTCCTGCTGGTCGAAGCCGATGCGCACCATGGCGTCCTCGGGCGCCTCCACGCGGCGGAAGCTGATGCCGATGCCAAGCTTGGCCCAGGCCTCGAAGGAATCGGCGACGACGCCAATGTCCGCCGTGCTGCCCTGCCACGCCGCCGGGACGCTGTCGCCGCGCTTGAAGCAGTAGAAGGTGAGCTGGGTTCCGTTCACCCATTTCTTGCTCGCCGACAGGATGGCACGGGCGCGGCCGGCGGCGACGCCGACGTCGAACTGGCGGATCTGCTGCACCGGCTGCACGCAATAGCGCCGGGGGGCGTTGACTGCCGGCTGGCTGGATTTGCGGGCCACGGCCGGGCGGGCCGCCTTGCGGGTCGCAGTGGGCATGTCGGTCTCCTCGGTAGGTTTTTCATGCTAGGCGCGGGCGGCGCGAAATCCATCTGCAAGATGGACTAGGCCGCCGCGCGGGGGCAGGCCCGCGTCGACCTAAAATGCGCCGATGGCCTATCTCGTGCTCGCTCGCAAACACCGTCCCCGAACCTTCAGCGAGATGGTGGGCCAGGAGCATGTCGTCCAGGCGCTCGCGAACGCGCTCACCTCGCAGCGGCTGCACCACGCCTATCTCTTCACCGGCACCCGTGGCGTCGGCAAGACCACGGTTTCGCGCATCCTGGCCAAGTCCCTCAACTGCCAGGGCCCCGACGGGCAGGGCGGCATCACGGCCACGCCGTGCGGCCTATGCCAGGCGTGCAAGGACATCGACGCCGGCCGCTTCGTCGACTACACCGAACTCGACGCCGCCTCCAACCGCGGGGTCGACGAGGTGCAGGCGCTGCTCGAGCAGGCGGTCTACAAGCCGGTGCAGGGGCGCTTCAAGGTCTTCATGATCGACGAAGTGCACATGCTCACCGGGCACGCTTTCAATGCGATGCTGAAGACCCTCGAGGAGCCGCCCGAATACCTCAAGTTCGTGCTGGCCACCACTGATCCGCAGAAGGTGCCGGTCACGGTGCTGTCGCGCTGCCTGCAGTTCAACCTGCGCCCGATGGCGCCCGAGACCGTGCTCGAACACCTCACGCAGGTGCTGCAGGCCGAGGCCGTGCCGGCCGAGGCGCCCGCGCTGCGACTGATTTCGCGCGCTGCCCGTGGCTCGATGCGGGATGCGTTGTCGCTGACGGACCAGGCGATCGCCTTCGGCAACGGCGAGCTGCTCGAGGCCGGCGTGCGGCAGATGCTCGGCAGCGTCGACCGCGGCCATGTGTTCCGGCTGATCGAGGCGCTGGCGCAGGGTGACGGCAAGACGGTGGTCGAGACCTCCGAGGGGCTGCGTCGCGACGGCTTGTCGGCGGCCTCGACGCTGGAAGAAATGACCGCCGTGCTTCAAGCCATGGCGGTGCTGCAGGCGGTGCCCTCGCGGGCCGAGCCGCGCGACGGCGCCGATCCCGAGGCGGTCGAGACCGCACGCCTCGCGGCCTTGCTGCCGGCCGATGAAACCCAGCTGCTCTACAGCCTCTGCCTGCACGGCCGCGGCGAACTCGGACTGGCGCCCGACGAGTACGCGGCGCTCACGATGGTGCTGCTGCGGCTGCTGGCGTTCAAGCCCATCGGCGCCGCCGGAGCGGAAAAAAAAACTCTGAATGAAGCGGCGCGGCCGGTCGCGGATGCGCCGCGCTCCATGCCGGCGGTCGAGGAAGCCCCGCGGGCCGTGGTCCACGCCGAGCGCGCGCTGGCCGCAGCGCCAGCGTTGGCGCCTGCGCCGCCGGGCCAGCGCCTGCCGGTGGTCGACGGGCCGGCGCTGAGCGCAGCGTCGCCCCCGAGGCCGGCGCCCGCTTCGGCTTCCGCTCCCGCGCCGGCCAGGGTCATGGCGATGCCGGTGCGGGTTCAGCCGCCGCCCGGCGCCCGCGAGGCCGAAGCCTCCGTCTCCTCGGCGCCCATACCGCCCAGCGAAGAGGGCGATTTCTGGTACGCGACCGTGACGCAGATGGTGGTGGCCGAAGCCATCACGGCGCTGGCGCGTGAACTCGCACTGCAATCGCAGCTGGTGGCGCGCGACGTCGATCAATGGCTGCTGCGCGTGGAGCGCGAGTCGCTCAACCAGACCAGCAGCCGGGAGAAGCTGCAGGTGGCGCTGGCGGCGATGGGCCATGGCGTCAAGATCGCGATCGAGATCGGGGGCGTGGTCGACAGTCCGGCCCGGCGCAACAAGCAGGCGGCCGAAGAGCGCCAGCGCGTCGCCGAGGAAGCGATTCGCAACGACCCCGAGGTGCAGTCGATGATGCGCGACTGGGACGCGAAGATCGTTCCGGGGACGCTGCGCCCAGCCTGAGACCTTGCGGGACAGACCAACAAACTGCGCAGCAGTTTTTTGCTCTGTCCTCAACTGACTAGACCCCTGCGGGACAGACCAAGAAACTGCGCAGCAGTTTTTGCTCTGTCCCCAACTGACTAAACTGACACTGATTTTTCAACGATCGACAGGACCCACATGTTCAACAAAGGACAACTGGCCGGCCTCATGAAGCAGGCGCAGGCAATGCAGGACAACCTCAAGAAGGCCCAGGAAGAACTGGCCACCATCGAGGTCGAGGGCGAATCCGGCGCCGGACTGGTCAAGGTCGTGATGACCTGCAAGCACGACGTCAAGCGCATCACCATCGATCCCAGCCTTCTGGCCGACGACAAGGACATGCTCGAGGACCTGGTGGCCGCCGCCTTTAACGCCGCCGTGCGCAAGGCCGAGGAAACCAGCGAGCAGAAGATGGGCAAGCTGACTGCCGGCATGCCCGGCCTGCCGCCCGGCATGAAGCTGCCGTTCTGAGCTTCCATCAGCCCTCGATGGCGGATTCCAGTTCGCTCGAAGCGCTGGTCGAAGCACTGCGCCGCTTGCCCGGCGTCGGTGCCAAGTCGGCCTCGCGCATGGCTTTCCATCTGCTGCAGCACGACCGCGACGGGCTCCAGAAGCTCGCGCGCGCCCTGCAGCAGGCGGCCGGCAACGTGCGCCATTGCGAACGCTGCAACACCTTCACCGAAGGACAGATCTGCAGCGTCTGCCAGGATGCGCGACGCGACGCCAGCAAGCTCTGCGTGGTCGAGACGCCGGCCGACCAGGCGGCGCTCGAGCGCACCGGCGTCTTCCGCGGCTACTACTTCGTGCTGATGGGCAAGCTGAGCCCGCTCGACGGCATCGGGCCGAACGACATCGGGCTCTCGAAGCTGTTCGAGCGCGCCCTCGACGGCAGCGTGAGCGAGGTGATCCTCGCCACCAACTTCACGGCCGAGGGCGAGGCCACGGCGCACGTGATCGGCGATGCGCTCAAGCAGCGGGGCCTGTCGGTCACGCGGCTAGCGCGGGGCGTGCCGGCCGGCAGCGAACTCGAATACGTCGACCTCGGTACCATCGCCCACGCGCTGGTCGACCGTCGCTGACGACACGCTCGATCCGAAAGACGCATGTGAACCTTCCTTCGCTGAGCTGGGCCTACTGGTGCGTGCTGGTCGCCGCGCTGTTGCCCTACCTGTCCTCCTACATCGCCAAGGCCGGCGCCTTCAAGCCCGGCGACAACCGCTCGCCGCGCCAATGGAGCACCCACCTGAGCGGCTGGCGGGCGCGGGCCAACAGCGCGCAGGCCAACGGCTTCGAAGGGCTGCCTTTCTTCATCGGCGCCGTGATCATCGCCCACCAGCTCGGTGCGGCGCAGCCGATGCTCGACCTGTTGGCAGCGGCTTATGTGCTGCTGCGCATCGTCTACGTCGCGCTGTACATCGCCGACCGCAGCTCGCTGCGCAGCGCGGTCTGGGCACTGGCTTTCGTGGTCAATATCGCGATCCTGTTCGCGGGTCGATAGAGGCCTTCGTGCTTACGTGAAAACCCGCACGGGATGTTCCCGATGCAGGGGCAGGGGGGCGCCCCTAAGCTCGATTCGAATCACACGATCAGAGAGCCCGCAGGCGCCCCATTCATGCTCAATCGCCGAACCTTCTCCGTCGCCGCTGCGCTGGGCGCCGCCGCCATCGGCGTACCGCTGGTCCATGGCCAGCCCAAGCTCGAGAAGACCAAGGTCTCGATCGCGGTCGGCGGCAAGGCCGCGTTCTACTACCTGCCGCTCACGATCTCCGAGCAACTGGGCTACTTCAAGGCCGAGGGCCTCGATGTCGAGATCTCCGACTTCGCCGGTGGCGCACGCGCCTTGCAGGCGGTGGTCGGCGGCTCGGCCGATGTCTGCTCCGGTGCCTTCGAGCACACCATCAACCTGCAGTCCAAGAACCAGTTCTTCCAGGCCTTCGTGCTGCAAGGCCGGGCACCGCAGATCGCGATCGGCGTGTCGACCAAGAACATGCCCACCTATGCCGGCATCGCCGATCTCAAGGGCAAGAAGATCGGAGTCTCGGCGCCCGGTTCGTCGACCAACATGGTGGCCAACCTGGTGCTGTCACGCGGCGGCCTGAAGGCCAGCGACGTCAGCTTCATCGGGGTCGGCGTCGCCGCCGGTGCGCTCACGGCGCTTCGCTCGGGGCAGATCGACGCCATCAGCAACACCGATCCGGTGATGACCATGCTCGAGCAGAAGGGCGACGTGAAGATCATCAGCGACACCCGGACGCTGAAGGGCACGCAGGAAGTCTTCGGCGGGTTGATGCCGGCGGCCTGCCTCTATGCCTCGACCGAGTTCATCCAGAAGCATCCGAACACCTGCCAGGCGCTCGCCAATGCCATCGTGCACGGTCTCAAGTGGCTGCAGACCGCGGGGCCCGGCGACATCATCAAGACCGTGCCCGAGACCTATCTGCTCGGCGACCGGGCCCTGTACCTGGCGTCCTTCGACAAGGTGCGCGAAGCCATCGCGATCGATGGCCTGGTGCCGGCCGACGGACCCAAGACCGCGCTCAATGCCATCGCGAGCTTCGACCCGACGGTCAAGGCCGACAAGATCGATCTCGCGAAGCTCTATACCAACGAATTTGCGCGGCGTGCCAAGGACAGGTTCAAAGCCTGACCGCGGCGTCCCTGCAACCCGGCCTCGGCCGGGTTTTTTCTTCCGATCCCATGGCCGACCACGCGCTCGAACTGATCGATATCCATTGCACCTTCCGCTCGAAGGACGACCGCAGCCAGCGCTACACGGCGGTGGCCGACACCACGCTGCGGATCGGCGAGGGCGAGTTCGTCTCGGTGGTCGGGCCGACCGGCTGCGGCAAGTCGACGCTGCTGAATGTCGGGGCCGGCCTGCTCGAGCCGTCGTCGGGCACGGTGCGGGTCTTCGGCCAGCCGCTCACGGGCATCAATGCCCGCGCCGGCTACATGTTCCAGAGCGAAGCCCTGATGCCCTGGCGCAGCGCGCTCGACAACGTGATGGTGGGCCTGCAATACCGCGGCGTGGCCGATGCCCAGGCGCGCCGGCAGGCCGAGCAGTGGCTCGCGCGCGTCGGCCTCGCCGGCTTCGGCGACCGCTATCCGCACCAGCTCTCCGGTGGCATGCGCAAGCGCACCGCGCTGGCCCAGGTGCTGGCGCTCGATCCCGACATCATCCTGATGGACGAGCCCTTCAGCGCGCTCGACATCCAGACCCGGCAGCTGATGGAGAACGAGGTGCTCGAGCTCTGGGCGGCGAAAAAAAAGGCCGTTCTCTTCATCACCCACGATCTCGACGAGGCGATCGCGATGAGCGATCGCGTGGTGGTGCTGTCGGCCGGGCCGGCGACCCATCCGATCGGCGAGTTCACGATCGACCTGCCGCGCCCGCGCGACGTCGCCGAAGTGCGTGCGCATCCGCGCTTCGTCGAGCTCCATACGCAGATCTGGAACGTGCTGCGCGACGAGGTGCTGAAGGGCTATGCGCAACAGCTGAAGAAGGCCGCATGAGAGCGGCACCCCGATGACGATGCGCATCAGGCCCAGCGAGAGCAACGCGCGCTTCTGGCAGGTGGCGGTGCTGGTGCTGCTGCTCGTGGCCTGGCATCTGGCTTCGCGCAACCCGCAATTCGCCTTCTTTCTCGGCGCGCCGATCGAGGTCGCCGGGCGGATCTGGCGCTGGTTCATGCCGTTCGCGATTCCGCCCAATCCGCTGTTCCCCGAGGGCCTGCCGGGCAACGCCGACATCTATCTGCACCTCGGCACCACCTTGCTCGAGACCGTGCTGGCCTTCGTGATCGGCACCGTGCTGGGCCTGGCCTGCGGCCTCTGGCTGGCGCTGGCACCGACCGCAAGCCTGGTCTTCGACCCCTACATCAAGGCGGCGAACTCGATGCCGCGCGTGATCCTGGCGCCGATCTTCGCGCTGTGGTTCGGCCTCGGCATCTGGAGCAAGGTGGCGCTGGCGGTCACGCTGGTGTTCTTTATCGTCTTCTTCAACGTGTACCAGGGCGTGCGCGAGGTGAGCCCTGTGGTGCTGGCGAACGCACGCATGCTGGGCGCCAACCAGCGGCAGCTGCTGCGCACCGTCTATCTGCCGAGCGCGACCAGCTGGGTGTTCTCGAGCCTGCACACCTCGGTGGGGCTGGCCTTCGTGGGCGCGGTGGTGGGCGAGTACCTGGGCTCGGCGCGCGGTGTCGGCTACCTGATCCTGCAGGCCGAGGGCACCTTCGATGTCAACACGGTGTTCGCGGGCATCGTGGTGCTGACCGCCTTCGCGCTGCTGCTGGACGCGATCGTCGGCGTGGTCGAGAAGCGGCTGATGAAATGGCAGCCGCGCAGCGGCGAGACCGAGAAGCTCTGAGCGCTCTCGCCGGGCGCCGGCTCAGCGCTTTTTCTTCGACGGCGTGCCGCCGCGCGGCTCGCGCGCGACCTGCTTGCTGCTGGCGGAAGACTTCGACGTCTTGGCCGCAGGTGCCGGCGCGTTGCGCGCACTCTTGCTCGTCACGCTGCTGCTCTTGAGCGCGCCGGCGCTCTTGATGACGGGCGGGCCGCCGCGCACGGGGCTGGCACCCGAGCCGACGCTCGCCCCACGCGCGGCTCGCACCGGCAGGAACACCACGACTTCGTAGCCGCGCTGGAATGTGTGGTTCGATTTGACGTCGTTCCATTCGGCGACGCTGGCCGGGCTCAGGCGGTAGCGCCGCGCGATGCTGGCGACGCTGTCCTGGCGGCCCGCCTTGACCACGGTGCGGCGCGTGACGATCTCGGGCTGGAAGCTCAGCTGGCCGGTGTCGGCGACCAGCGCCGCGACGTCTTCCTGGACTCTTGCGCTGCGCGGCACGATCAGGGTCGAGCCGGCCTTGATCAGCATGCGCGGCGGCACGTTGTTGACCGCGCGCAGGTCGGCCTCGCTCATGCCCGAGCGCTGCGCGGCATCGGCGACGGTCATGGTCGCGGGCACGGTCCAGGCGGTCCAGCTGGCGTACTGGCCCTGGCTGTAGGCCTCGAAGTTGCGCTGGAAGACCGCGGCGTTGTCCCACGGCAGCAGGATCTCGGGCGTGCCGGCGGCCAGCAGGACGGGCTTGTGGGCCGAGGGATTGAGGGCCCGGAAGTCCTCGATCTGGACGTCGGCCAGCTTCGCGGCCAGGGCGACGTCGAGGTCGCGCTTGAGCGTGACGGTCTGGAAGTAGGGGTGGTTGGCGATCAGCGGCAGATCGACGTTGAAACGCGCCGGGTCGGCGACGATGTTCTTCACCGCCTGCAGCTTGGGCACGTAGAGCCGGGTCTCGGCCGGCATGGAGATGTCGCTGTAGGTGGCGGGCAGGCCGGCGCGCTGGTTCTTCGCGATCGCCTTGCCGACGTTGCCTTCGCCCCAGTTGTAGGCCGCCAGCGCGAGCTGCCAGTCGCCGAACATGCCGTAGAGCCGCTGCAGGTAATCGAGCGCGGCACGGGTCGAGGCGACCACGTCGCGACGGTCGTCACGGAAGATGTTCTGCTTCAGGTCGTAGTCGGTGCCGGTGGCCGGCATGAACTGCCACATGCCGGCGGCGCGCGCACTCGAGACGGCCTGCGGGTTGAAGGCGCTCTCGATGTACGGCAGCAGCGCGATCTCGGTCGGCATGTCGCGACGCTCGAGCTCCTCGACGATGTGGAAGATGTAGCGGTTCGAGCGCTCGGTCATGCGCTGGATGTAGTCGGGCCGGGTGGCATACCACTGCTCGCGGTCGCGCACCAGGTCGCTTTCCAGGTTCGGCATCTTGAAGCCGCGGCGAATGCGGTCCCACATGTCGGTGGGCGGGGCCAGCGTGACCACCGGCCGGGACTTGGTGTCGCCCGACGTGATCGGCGTCAGGCTGCCGCGCGGGTACACGGGCGAGGCGTCGCCCGAGGCGGCGCCCGGTGCGGAGCCGGGCGCCGAACCGGTGCCAGTGGCACAGCCCGCGAGAAACAGGGAGCCCGCGAGGCAGGCGGCTAGCAGGAATTTCATCGAAAGTCGTTCTTCCATTGGCGCAGCGCGGCGAACACTTCGGCGGGCGCTGCTTGCGCGGGCAGGCCGGCATGAGCGTGGACCGCCCGGCTGACAGTGGCTTCGCGGCTGCGAAGAAAAGGATTGATCTTGCGTTCGGTCGCCAGCTGCGAGGGCAGGGTGGGTTCGCCGCGCGCGCGCAAGGCTTCGCAATGCGCCATGTAGTGAGTGAGATCCGCGTTGCCGGGTTCCACGCTTTGCGCGAATCTCAGGTTAGCAAGTGTGTATTCGTGGCCGCAGCAGACGCGGGTGTCGCCCGGCAATGCGGCCAGCGCCTCGAGCGAGGCCAGCATCTGCGCCGGCGTGCCTTCGAACAGCCGCCCGCAGCCGCCCGAGAACAGGGTGTCGCCGCAGAACAGCAGCGGCGCCAGGCCGCCGGCGGCGGCGTTGCGCGGATCGGCCGGCAGGAAGAAGGCGATGTGGCCTGCCGTGTGGCCGGGAATGTCGATCACCTCGAAGCGCAGGCCGAGCGCTTCGGCGTGGTCGCCTTGCGCCAGCGGCGTGCTGGGCTCGGGTATGCGCTCGCGGGCGGGGCCGAAGACCTTGGCGCCCGTGGCCGCGTGCAGCGCCGCCACGCCGCCGGTGTGATCGGCGTGGTGGTGCGTGACTAGAATCGCGGCCAGTTGCAGATTCCCGCGGCCCAGCGCATCGAACACGGGCCCGGCGTCGCCGGGGTCGACCACGATCGCGTTGTGCCCATCCTGCAGCATCCAGATGTAGTTGTCGGCGAAGGCGGGCAGCGGAACGAGGGTCATGAGCGGTCAAATTATAGGTTTGCACGATTGGTTCGAGACCCCCCCGGGCCGCTATCTGCTGGCCTGGGAACAGGCCCAGTTCGACCAGGCCGTGGCCGACATCTTCGGCTATCACGCGCTGCAACTGGGGCTCGGAGAGGTCGCGGGACTGCGCGCCAACCGCATGCCGCACCGCTGGCTGGCCTTGTCCGACCCGGCCCAGCCCGGCGCCGCCGCGCTGCTGACCGACTTCTCGGCCCTGCCTTTTCCGGCCAACAGCCTCGATCTCGTGGTGCTGCCGCACGCGCTCGAACTCAGCCCCGACCCGCACGCCACCCTGCGCGAGGTCGAGCGGGTGCTGGTGCCCGAGGGCCGGGTGGTCATCTGCGGCCTGAACCCGGCCAGCCTCTGGGGCATGCGGCAGCGGCGCGCCCATCTCTACCGCCGGCTCGGCTTCGGCGAACTGTTCCTGCCCGAGGCCGGCGATTTCATCGGCTACCGGCGCATGCGCGACTGGCTGCGCCTGCTCAGCTTCGAGGTCGAATCGGGGCGCTTCGGCGTCTACAGACCCGCGGTGCGCAGCGAGGCCTGGCTGGAGCGCTGCCGCTGGTTCGATGCCGCCGGCGAGCGCTGGTGGCCCATCTTCGGCGCCGTCTATTTCCTGGTGGCGGTGAAAAGGGTGCGCGGGCTGCGGCTGCTGAGCGCCGACTGGCGCCGCGCCGCCTCGCGTGCCAGCGCGCCGGTGCCGATCGCCGGCAAGATGCACCGGGGGCGCGACAATGGCGGCCAGCTAGAAGAAGGAAACGGTTCTTGAACGAAGTACAGATCTACACCGACGGTGCCTGCAAGGGCAACCCCGGTCCCGGCGGCTGGGGCGCATGGCTCAAGTCGGGCGCCACCGAGAAGGAGCTTTTCGGCGGCGAACTCAACACCACCAACAACCGCATGGAGCTGCAGGCCGTGATCGAGGGGCTCGGCGCGCTCAAGCGCCCGTGCAAGGTCGTCCTCTACCTCGACAGCCAGTACGTGCGCATGGGCATCACCGAATGGATCCGGGGCTGGAAGGCCAAGGGCTGGCGCACCTCGACCAAGCAGCCGGTGAAGAACGTCGAACTCTGGCAGCAGCTCGACAAGCTCGTGGCCGAGGGCGGCCATCAGATCGAGTGGCGCTGGGTCAAGGGCCATTCGGGCGATCCGGGCAACGAGCGCGCGGACGCGCTGGCGAACAAGGGCGTCGAGCGCGCGCTGGGCCGCATCTAACGGGCCAGCTTCTCGTGCGCTTGCGGCACCTCGCCCATGCGGGCGCGGAACAGCAAGTCGTCGGTGATCCGCAAGCGCCGGCTCATTTCGCGGGCGATGTTCATCTGGATCAGCGCGAACTGCTCGACATCGCGCTCGAACAGCCGGTAAAGGTTGGCCGAGGTGAGTTCGATCGCAATGCAGTCGGCGTCGGCGCGCACCGAGGCGCTGCGTGGAAAAAGGTCGAGCAGCGCCATCTCGCCGAAACAATCGCCTTGAACCAGGCGCCGGATCAGCAGTTCATGCGACTGCCAGCTCTTGGAGACGGTCACGCTGCCCGCTTCGAGCACGAACATGCCATGGCCCGGCTCGCCTTCGCGGAAGAAATAGTCGCCGCAAGGCATTTCGATCACTCGCGCGGCGGTCAGCATGAATTCGACGGTGTCGGCCGCGATGGCGCCGAAGATCGGCATCTGCTGCATCAGTTCGATCCTGCTGGCTGCCATGCGCAACTCCGGTGAGGCCAGGGCGGGGACAGACCTTACACCACGCCGTCGAAGATCATCACGTCCACCGTGTCGCCCGGCGCCACGCTCGCCTGGTCGTGGTGCAGCACCACCAGGCCGTTGGCCTCGACCATCGAACTCAGCACGCCCGAGCCCTGGTTGCCGGCGATGCGCACCTGCGGCAAGGCGCCGGCCACGGGCTCCACACGTCCGCGCTGGTATTCGGTGCGGCCGGGCTTCTTGCGGATCGCTTCCACGCTGGTGGCGCGCAACAGCGGCGGCGGTGCGGCGCAGCTGGCGTTGCAGCCCATCATCTTCAGCAGCGCCGGTCGCACGAAGGCCAGGAAAGTGACCATCACGGCGACGGGATTGCCGGGCAGTCCGAACAGCACGGCCGGTCCGCGCTGGCCGTCCGGCGCCGGGATCAGGCCCACCGCCATCGGCCGGCCGGGCCGCATGGCGACGCGCCAGAACGCCATGTCGCCGAGCCGCTGCATGACTGCGCGCGTGTGGTCGGCCTCGCCGACGCTGACGCCACCGCTGGTGATGATCGCGTCGGCCTCGGCGGCGGCGCGGCGCAGCGCCGATTCGAGCGCCGCCGGATCGTCGGGCACCAGCCCGAGGTCGATCACCTCGCAGCCCAGCCGCGTGAGCAGGCCGAACACGGTGTAGCGGTTGCTGTCGTAAACCGCACCTTCACGCGGCAGTTCGCCGAGGCTGAGGATCTCGTCGCCGGTGGAGAAGTAGGCCACGCGCAGCCGCCGCAGCACCGGCACCATCGGCAGGCCGAGGCTGGCGACCATGCCGAGCGCGGCCGGCGTGATGATCTGGCCGCGCCGCAGGGCCGGCTCGCCCTGCATCAGGTCTTCGCCGGCGAAGCGCCGGTTGTCGCCGCGCCGCAGTGCCTTGGCCGGGAAGCTCACGCGTTCGCCCTCGACGGTGCAGAATTCCTGGGGGATCACGGTGTCGAGGCCGGCCGGCATCACCGCACCGGTCATGATCCGCAGCGCGTCGCCGACACCCAGCGTGCCCCGCCAGGCGGCGCCGGCCAGCGCCGTTCCGGCCACGCGCAGCGTCAGCGTGGCATCGCCGGCGGCGTCGAGCAGCGTGCCGTCGAAGGCAAAGCCATCCATCGCGGAGTTGTCGTGCGGCGGCACGCTGACCGGCGAGACGATGTCCTCGGCCAGCACCCGACCGAGCGCATCGCGCAGGGCCAGCCGTTCGACCTCGGTGACGATCGCGGGCTCGGCCAGTTGCGCCAGAAACGCCTGCACGGCGTCGACGCCCAGCGCCTTGGGGTCGTAGCCCGCCAGTGCGGCGGCGATTTCGGCGATTCGGCTCATGGCAGTAAAGGCATCAGGACCGCTGGCGCTCGAGATGGTGCAGTTCGGCCAGCGTGTTGGCATTGAAGAACGCATCGGCGGCGTCGCCAGGGCGGTCGAAGGGCACGAGCACAGTGCGGTGCTGGCCGGTCCACTTGTCGATCTTGCGGCCGCCGGCCTGCGTGAAGAGCACCAGGCTTTCGAGCAGCGTGGCGCGCAGCAGGCAGAACACCGGCTGCGGGAACAGCACCGGTGCGGTGTCGGGTGCGTCGGCGGCCTCGGGTGCGCTGACCATCGCGATATCGGCGTCTTCCGACGCGAGGGCGGTTGCCAGGCGGCTGGCGAGATCGAGCGGGAACAGCGGCGTGTCGCAGGGCACGGTGAGCAGGTACGGCGTCTCGCAGCGCTCCAGCCCGGTCAGGAAGCCGGCCAGCGGGCCCGCATAGTCGGCCAGGCCATCGGGCCAGACCGGCACGCCGAAGGACTCGTAGGCCGCCAGGTTGCGGTTCGCGTTGACCATCACTTCGCCGACCTGCATGCCCAGCCGCAGCACCGCATGCATCGCCAGCGGCGTGCCGTTGAAATTCTGCAAGCCCTTGTCGACGCCGCCCATGCGTGAGCCGCGCCCGCCGGCGAGCACGAGGCCGGTGATCTCGCTGGCGGTGATCGAGGCCAGGGCGCTCATCCGCCGATGTAGCTCATTTCGACCCGGCGCGGCGCACCCGCATCGGTGTCGGGAACGCGCTGCGCGCGCAGTTCGGAATAGCGGTCGCTGCGGCCTTGCCAGATGTGGCCGAGCGCGGAGGCGATCTGTGCGTCGTCGGCGTCGCCGCGCAGCAGCGGCCGCAGGTCGTGGCCCTGGCTTGCGAACAGGCACAGGTAGAGCTTGCCTTCGGTCGACAGGCGGGCCCGGCTGCAGTCGTGGCAGAAGGCCTGGGTCACGCTGCTGATGACGCCGATCTCGCCGCCGCCGTCGGCGTAGGCCCAGCGCTGCGCGGTTTCGCCGGCAGCAGTGGCTTCCAGGGGCTGCAGCGGGAATTCGGCGCCGACGCGGCTCACCACATCGGCCGAGGGCAGGACCTCGTCCATGCGCCAGCCGTTGGTGGCGCCGACATCCATGTACTCGATGAAGCGCAGCACCACGCCGCTGCCGCGGAAGTGGCGCGCCATTGGCAGGATCTCCTGCTCGTTGGTGCCGCGCTTGACCACCATGTTGACCTTGATCGGACCCAGGCCCGCCGCCTTCGCCGCCTCGATCCCTGCCAGCACCTCGGCGACCGGGAAATCGACGTCGTTCATGCGGCGGAACACCGTGTCGTCGAGGCCGTCGAGGCTCACGGTCACGCGATTCAGGCCGGCGGCCTTCAAGGCCCGGGCCTTGCGGGCGAGCAGAGAGCCGTTGGTGGTCAGCGTGAGGTCCAGCGGCTGGCCGTCCGGCGTGCGCAGGGCGGCGAGCTGCTCCACCAGCACCTCGAGGTTCTTGCGCAGCAGCGGCTCGCCGCCGGTGAGCCGGATCTTGCGTACGCCGTGGCTGGCGAACAGGCGCGCCAGCCGCGTGATCTCCTCGAAACTCAGCAGTGCGCTGTGCGGCAGGTACTGGTAATCCTTGTCGAACACTTCCTTCGGCATGCAGTAGCTGCAGCGGAAGTTGCAGCGATCGGTCACGCTGATGCGAAGGTCGGTCAGCGGACGGGCCAGCCGGTCGAGCAGCACGCCGGTGGCGGGCACGGCGTGCGCGCCCGAGGCCGCGCGCGGCGCGCGACCGATCTCGGAGACTCTGACGACGTGCTGGTTCATGGGGAAGGCCAATTTACCGCATCGACGGGCGCGATGTCCCAGCAAGGCCTTGGCGCCGGGTCAGACGCAGCGCGCGCCGTCGACCTCGATGCAGACGCCGCTGATGAAGGACGCTTCGTCGCTCGCCAGGTAGAGCGCCGCATTGGCGACGTCGAGCGCGGTCGAGAATCGGCCGAGCGGGATGGTGGCGCGGAACTTCGCCTTGCGCTCTTCGGTGAGCGGCCCGCCGGCGAACTCGGCCGCCAGGCCGGTGTCGGGATTGAAGACCGGGTTGATGCAGTTGACCCGGATGTTGTCGGGGCCGAGTTCGGCGGCCAGCGACTTGCTGGTCGTGATCACGGCCCCCTTGGAGCCGTTGTACCAGGTGAGGCCGGGGCGGGGGCGCACCCCCGCGGTCGACGCGATGTTGATGAAGGATCCGCCGCCGTTGGCGCGAAAAGCCGGCACCGCATGGATCGTCGACAGGTAGATGCTCTTGACGTTGACCGCGTAGCAGCGGTCGAACTCGTCTTCGCCGACTTCGAGCGCCGGCCGGTTGCGGTGCGTCCAGCCGGCGTTGTTGACCACCGCGTCGAGCTTGCCGTGGCGCTGCACGGCGGCCTCGACCAGCGCCTTGACCTGGTCCGACTTCGTGACGTCGGCGGCGAAGAAGGAGGCGCGGCCGCCAGCCCGCAGGATGGCCTCGACCACCTGCTCGCCGAGCGCCTGGTTGATGTCGTTGGCGACGACCTGGGCGCCCTCGGCCGCCAGCCGCTTCGCGATGCCTTCGCCGATGCCTCCGCCGGCACCGGTCACGATGATGGATTTGTCCTTGACGCGCACGGGTGTCTCCTGAGAAATGAATTTGCAGCCGGGCAGTGTATCGGCCCGGTTCCGGCGCTCAGCCGTGCTTGACGGCCACCGTCTTGAGGGTGGTGAAGCCGTACAGCGCCTCGAAGCCCTTCTCGCGCCCGTAGCCCGAGGACTTGACGCCGCCGAAGGGCAGTTCCACGCCGCCGCCGGCACCGTAGTTGTTGATGAACACCTGGCCGCTGCGGACCCGCTTGGCCATGCGGAACTGGCGTCCGCCGTCGTTCGTCCAGATGCCGGCCACCAGCCCGAACTGCGTCGCATTGGCCAGGGCCACGGCCTCGTCCTCGTCGCGGAAGGACATCGCGGCCAGCACCGGCCCGAACACTTCCTCCTGCGCCAGGCGGTGGTCCACCGGCACGTCGCGCAGCAGGGTCGGCGCCTGGTAGAAGCCGGCCTCGGGCGCTTCATCGACCACCACGCCCTGGGCCACCATCGGAATGCCGGCCACGTGCGCGTCCGAGAGGAAGTCCCACACGCGCTGCTGCTGGGTCTGCCGGATCAGCGGGCCGACATCGAGGTCCATCGCGGCCGGGCCCACCCGCAGCGCCTCGAAGGCATGGCCCAGGCGCTGCAGCAGCGGCTCGTAGATGGCCTGGTCGATCAGCACCCGCGAGCCGGCCGAGCAGGTCTGGCCGGCGTTCTGCACGATGGCGTTGATCAGCACCGGGATCGCCGCGCCGAGGTCGGCGTCGGCGAACACGATCTGCGGGCTCTTGCCGCCGAGTTCGAGCGTCACCGGGCAGTGGCGTTCGGCCGCCACCTGCTGGATCAGCGTGCCGACCTTGGGGCTGCCGGTGAAGCTGATGTGGTCGACGCCCGGGTGCCGCGCCAGCGCATCCCCGACCTCGTGGCCGAAGCCCGTCACGATGTTCAGCGCGCCCGGCGGAAAGCCGACCTCGGCCGCCAGCTTGGCGACCCGGATCAGCGACAGGCAGGCATCTTCCGAGGGCTTGACCACGCACACATTGCCCGCGGCCAGCGCGCCGCCGACGCTGCGCCCGAAGATCTGCATCGGGTAGTTCCAGGGCACGATATGGCCGGTGACGCCGTGCGGCTCGCGCCAGGTGAAGACGCTGTAGCCGTCCTGGTAGGGAATGGTCTCGCCATGCAGCTTGTCGCAGGCCCCGGCGTAGAACTCGAAGTAGCGCACCAGCGCCAGCGCATCGGCGCGGGCCTGCTTGACCGGCTTGCCGCAGTCGCGCTGCTCGATCAGCGCCAGTTCGTCGACATGCTCGGCGATCTTCTGCGACAGCTTGTAGAGCAGGCGGCCCCGTTCGGCCGCGCTGACCTTGTGCCAGCCGGTGTCGAAGCAATGGCGCGCGGCGCGCACCGCGGCATCGATGTCGGCGGCATTGCTGCGCTGCAGTTCATCGAAAGGCTGGCCGTCGGAGGGGTCGATCACCGGCAGCGTGCGGCCGGACGAGGAAGCAACGTTTTCGTTGCCGATGTAGTTGAGTTGCATGGGGCGAAATCTTAAGGCTCCCGGCGCAGGGCCGGGCGAGGGGCTTCAGGGGCGCAGCGCCATCGTCGCGGGCAGGCGCGTCCAGGGCAGGTCGGCCGGGTCGGCGGCCATCGGCCCGGCTGCCTTGGCAACCAGGATACGGCTCGCGATCGGCGCGAAGTCGGCACGAAAGTGGACCGAACTCTTGGCGACCAGCAGCTTCATGGACTCGGGCTCGATGCCGACGAAGCGAAACAGTTCGCGATCGAGCATCTGGCTCTTGCCGCTGGCCACCGCCACCAGCACGCCGTCGATCTCGAGGCAGGCGCTCGGGCCCACCGAGACCACCGAGCCCCAGCTCATCGGGCCCTTGAGCAGCAAATCGCCGTCGCTGAGCGCTCGCACCGTGAAGACGCCTCGCACCGGCGGATCGCTGCGCTGGCCGGCCCAGGTCGCAACCTCGGTGCCCAGGCTGATCTCGATCCGGGCACCCAGGCCGGCGGCATGCGCGGCGGCGGCGGCGGCCGGATCGAACAGGAGGCCCAGCGCGACGCGTCCGGGATGGCGCTCGCCGGCGCCTTCGGCCAGCAGGGCGCGCAGCATGCCGGTGGTGTTGCTGTTGCTGCCCGCGCCCGGGTTGTCCTGCGTGTCGGCGATCACCACCGGCCGGTCGGCGCCTTCGGCGATGGTCAGGGCCGCGGCGACCGCTTCGCGCGGCGGCAGCACATCGAGGCGCCATTGCGCCCGCGGGCTGTCGATGCGCGCGAACAAGGCTTGCACCGCGACATCGGCGGCATCGCCGTAGCCCCACACCACCGGGCCGCATTCGGCGATGTCCGCGGCCGGGAATCCGGTGGCGAAGCTCAGCACCGTGCCGTGCTGCGCGTCCAGATCCCGCAGCAGCTGGTACACCGAAGCGGCGGGCTCGACCATCGTGCACTGGACGTTGAGCGGCAGCAAAAAGGCGAGCCGCCGCACCTGCAGGGATTCGCGCACGCCGCGCGCGATGCGGCGGGCGAGCAGTTCGGCGGCCAGGCGGCCGGTGTCGGCCGAGTCCACGTGCGGATAGGTCCGGTACGCCACCAGCGCATCGGCTTCATGGAGCATGCGCCGGCTGACGTTGGCATGCAGGTCGAGCGTGGCGACGATGGGCACCGCTTGGCCGACGATCGCCCGGAGGCGACCGAGCAGTTCGCCCTCGAGGTCTTCCAGATGCTCGCCCACGGCGGCGCCGTGCAGGTCGAGAAAGACCGCGTCGACGCTGCCTTGCGCATGGGCCTGCGACAGGTCGCGGGCGATGACGCCGGCAATACGCTCGAAGGCGTCCTCGGTGACATGCGCCGACGGCGTGGCGCCGGCCCACGCCGAAGCGATCAGACCCCATCCGCGCTCGCGCGCCGAATCGATGAAGCCGCCGATGGGGATGTTCTGCCCGCCATAGGCCTCGATGACTTCCGGACCCTCGCGGTAGGGCGGAAATGACTCTCCGAGCTGGAACGCGGCCCAATCGGCCTTGCTCGGCGCGAAAGTGTTGGTCTCGTGCTGGAAGCCGGCGATGAAGATGTTCAAGGCTTGTTCCTGGATGGGTCAGCGTGCCGCCGTCGCCTTCGGCAGCGCCCGCACCGCGTTCAGCATGCGCTCGACATGCTTGTCCGGATTCAGGTTCTGGTAGAAGTAGGCGACCTTGCCGTTGGGGGTGATCACATAGGACAGGCGGTTGGCGAAATCCGGCCGCGTCTGCATCAGGGCGTCGAAGCCTTCGATCACGGTCTTCGATTCGTCGGAGGCCACCGGAAAGCGGCTCTGGCAGGACTTGACCGAGAACTTCGCCAGCGTGTCGATATCGTCGGCCGAGACCCCGATCACGGTGGCGCCGAGGGCGGCGAACTGGTCGATCGCCTCGGCGAAGGCGTGAGCCTCGAGCGAGCAGTCGCGCGAGTCGGCAGCCGGAAAGAAATAGACCACCACCGGACCCTTGGCCAGCGCGTCGGCGAGCGAATAGCGGAAGGTCTTGCCGCCCAGCGCAGCGGTGGCGGTGAACTTCGGCACCGGGTCGCCGATGTCGAGTGCTGCAAAGGCCGGCGCGGCCAGCGCCGCGGCGATGGCAATGAAACTTGCGCGCACGGCGATCGAGGGCGTCATGATGTAACTCCGGTTGGAAGCGCTTCGAATTCTAGGTCTGCACGCCGTGCGGCGCCGTTTCGGCCGTGAGCAAGGAAATGAACGACATGAGGATTGCCCTGGATCGCCGGGTCCGCCTGGCGCTGGCCTGCGCCGGCATCGCGCTGCTGGCTGCCTGCGGCTCGCTGCCGATTTCCCGCGACCGGCCGGCCGACTACGCCGCCGCGCCCGACCGCTCGAGCCGCCTCGCGAAGATCGTCGCGGACTCGACGCCGCCCGACGAGCATTCCGGTTTCCGGCTGATGCCCCTGGGCGTCTATTCGCTCGATGCACGGATCCAGCTCGCCCAGCGGGCCCAGCAGTCGCTGGTGATCCAGTACTACCAGCTCGAGAACGACGCCACCGGGCGGCTGCTGATGCGCGCGGTGCGCGAGGCGGCTTCGCGCGGCGTCAAGGTGCGGGTGCTGGTGGACGACCTCTACACGGCCAAGAGCCAGCAGCCGCTGCTGGCCCTGGCGCAGACGCCGAACGTCGAAGTCCGCCTCTTCAATCCCTTCTGCTGCGGCCGGGACGGCTTCCTGTCGCGTTTCGTGGCGTCGCCGCAGGACATCGTGCGGCTCAACCATCGCATGCACAACAAGCTGTTCATCGCCGACGGCGTGATGGCGGTGGTCGGCGGGCGCAACATCGCGGACGAGTATTTCGTGCTCAGCGAGGCGCAGAACTTCATCGACATGGACGCTCTGGTGGTGGGCAAGGTGGTGGCCGAGCTCGAGGCGATCTTCGACGAATACTGGAATGCCGAGCAGGCCTGGCCGATCGCCGAGATCGTGCGCGGCGCCGATGGCCGCTTGCCCGCCCCGGACGCCTTCGACGCCTGGATCGGCATGAGCTCGCCGCCGCCGAAGATCGAACTGCCGCCTTCGGACGTGCTCGGCTACGGCCCGATCGCCGAAGAGCTGGACGGCGGCCGCATGGGGCTGCTGTGGGGAGAGGCGCACGCGATCGCCGATCCGCCCACCAAGCCGGCGACCATGACCGCCGACCAGGCATTCGCCACCAGCGTGACCATGAAGGTCTGGGCTCTGCTGCTCGATGCCAGGACCGAGGTCGACCTGACTTCGCCCTATCTGGTGCCCGGCGAGAAAGGCATGGCCGCCTTCGAGGACCTGTCCCGGCGCAAGGTCAAGCTGACGCTCCTGACCAATTCGCTGGCCGCCAATGACGAGCCGCTGGTTCACACGGGCTATGCGCGCTACCGGGAGCGCCTGCTGGCCAGCGGTGCCGACCTGTACGAACTGAGTCCGCAGCGCACCACGGCCAACACGCGCTTCGACATGTTCGGCAAGTCGCTAGGCCGCCTGCATGCCAAGACCGCCGCCATCGACCGGCGCCGCATCTTCGTCGGCTCGATGAACCTGGACCCCCGCTCCGCGACCCAGAACACCGAAATGGGGGTGGTGGTCGACAGCCCGCAACTGGCGCGCGAAATGCTGCGGGTGATCAACATCAGCAAATTCCAGAACTCCTACCGGCTGCGGCTGGACCCGGGCACCGGGACGCTCGAGTGGCTCACGACGGACGGCGAAAAAGAGATCATCCTGACTTCGGAGCCCGAATCCGGCTTTTTCAAGCGTTTTTACAACTCCCTGATCGCGCCGATCGTGCCCGAAATGCTGCTGTAGGCTCGGGGGATGGTCCTTTCACGCTCTTGCAATCCGTTGGCGCCGCCCCACATGCTCTGCATGAACGCTACCCACACCCCCGCGCACAAGGCCGATCTGGCCGTGACGCATGTCCTGGCCCAGCTTCTGGAGCGGCTGGAACACAGCGCCGTGCCGGTAGGCCCCGAGCAATACCGGTCGGTGGTGATGCACCTGGTCGAGCAGTTCCGGGATGCCGAGCCCGGCGCCGACCTCGGCAAGCTCCTGGATGCCTATCCGGCGGCCTCGCAGCTCTACGAAAACCTCAACTACCAGCACGCCGGCCTGTGCCGTTCCGCGCTGGACGCGTCCCTGGCCGCCGAGATGGCGGCGAAGAAGGCCATCGAGCGCGCCATGCACGCTGCCGGACCGGAATCCGCCCATGAGTAAGGGCGAGGTCAAGACCGCGGTGGTGGCCGACGGACTGCGCTACAAGGCCAAGGCACCCGGTTCCCCGTTCCGCGCGTCGGCGTCGTTCAGCGGCGCGACCATGTCCTGCTTCATGTGCGGCAAGCATCGCGTGCGCTCCCAGATGCGCACCCGTCAGCTGCTCGGCAAGTCGCAGACCGTGTGCGCGCCGTCCTGCAAGGCGCTCGACGAGCTGGTCGAAGCCTCCGGCGCTGCCTGACGCGGCGCCCGCGGGCGTGGGGCTATCGACCCCGCCCATTCAATTGATTGAGTTGATTTAATACTTCGTGTTGCCTATCCATTGAGGTCAATTCGAACTACAGTTAGAAACAATTGGTGCAAATGATTTCGCCAATACCTAAGTTCTAATTCAGTAGTTCCAATGATCCCAATGAAGACCCTGGCCCGCGTCTGGTCGAAACTGGGTCGAATGCATGCGAAAGGACGGCCTCTGTGAGCCAACCGCGTCACGTGATCATGCAGGTCGTCAAGCGCTCGGGTGGTGCCACGCACCATGTCGAGTTCTGCATCGACGACAACTTTGCCGAGCGGCTGCGGCAACTGCGTTCGCTCGTCCCGCCTCTCAATGCGCTCAACAAGCAGCGTGACCTGGTCATCGACAAGGTGCGGGTCCGGCTGCCGACCGCCATCTGGCGCTGCGGCGGCGACATCGACAGTTCGGTCGAGGGCTCTTGCATCGTGATCGCCGCCGAGGGCTTCTTCAATTGCGGAGCCAAGGACCGCAAGACCAAGGAGAAGCTGGTGACCTACACCTTCCCGATCGCGCGGCTCATCGAACTCCACCTGGAACGGCCGGCGGGCGAGACCTTCTACATCCGCGACGGCATCTTCACCAACGACGAGCCGGCCGAATCCGCCGCGGGTCGTTGGGTTGCCTCGCTGCATGAACTCGAAGAGATGCGGGTGCCCGAGGCGCCCTCCGACTTCGACACGCTGCAGGGCGTGCCGCTGCGTACCGAGCAGGGTGCGCTGCCGTCGCCGCGCGTCGGCCTGAACTGAGCCCCCACGCTCGTCACTTCGTGTACTCGCTGCCCCCGAGGGGGCGCAGTCCGCCTTGGGGCGGCCCGGCGGCGGACTGAGGGCAGGGCGCCGCGCGGCGCCCCCTGCGATCACGCCGGCTTCATCTGTGCCGGGTCATAGAAGAACTCTTCCTCGGCAATGCGCTCGCCCTCCCAGCGCTGCCAGGCGAGTTCTTCCATGTGCATCCGGCGGCCGTCCGTGCCGGTGAAATCGAAGATCCAGCGGATCACGACATGGTCGCCGTTCACCAGCACCGGGCGCACGCATTGCGAAGCCACCGAGGCGGTTCGCGCGAGCACGGCACGCTCGTGCGCGACCAGCACCGCGCGGCCGCGCCGGGGCTCGGCCTTGTTCTCGCGCATCGAGGCCTGCTCGGTGTAGAAGTCCTCGATGGCCTGCGCATGCTGGCCACTCTCGACCGCGGCGACGAAGGCCTCGAGCGTTGCGGCGGAAGGCATCGCTACTGGAGCTTGACCTCGACCCGGCGTGCTTCGGCCGGCGGCCCGTCGGCCTGCGCCTGGGCGGGCTTGGCCAGTTCGACCTTGTCGTCGGGCACGCCGGCGATCTTGAGCGCCGCGCCGACCGCCATGGCGCGCTGCTTGGCGAGTTCCGCGTTCTTCTCGGGGTCGCCGCTGGCGTCGTGATAGCCGCTCACGAGCACGCGGCCACCGCTCTGCACCGACTTCACGATGTCTGCCAGCGCAGCGCTGGAACCGGCAGGCACCTCGGCGCTGCTGGTCGCGAAGTAGAACTTGACCACGCCGCCCTCGCTCTTGATCGAGGCGCCCGCGTCGGCTGCGGCCACCGGTGCCGCGGCAGGCGCTGCGGCGGCGGGTGCCACGGACGGCGCGGACGGTGCTGCCGGGGCGCTGGCCGGCGGCGGGGCCACGGCGGGCGCCGTCATCGCACCCGCATCGCCGGCGTGGAATTTGACCACCAGCGGCACGATCAGCAGCGCCACGATGTTGATGATCTTGATCAGCGGGTTCACCGCGGGGCCGGCCGTGTCCTTGTAGGGATCGCCCACGGTGTCGCCGGTGACCGCGGCCTTGTGCGCCTCCGAGCCCTTGCCGCCATGGTGGCCGTCCTCGATGTACTTCTTGGCGTTGTCCCAGGCGCCGCCGCCGGTGCACATCGAGATGGCGACGAACAGGCCGGTGACGATGGTCCCCATCAGGAGGCCGCCCAATGCCTTCGGTCCGAGCAGCAGGCCGACCAGGATCGGCACCACCACCGGCAGCAGGGACGGGATCATCATTTCCTTGATCGCCGCGCCGGTCAGCATGCTCACGGCGCGGCCGTACTCGGGCTTGCCGGTGCCTTCCATGATCCCGGGGATCTCGCGGAACTGCCTGCGCACCTCCTCGACCACCGAGCCGGCCGCGCGGCCCACGGCTTCCATCGCCATGGCGCCGAACAGGTAGGGGATCAGGCCGCCGATGAAGAGGCCGACGATCACCATCGGGTCGCTCAGGTTGAAGCTGATGTTGAGCCCGTAGCTCTCGAGCTTGTGGGTGTAGTCGGCGAACAGCACCAACGCCGCGAGGCCGGCCGAGCCGATCGCGTAGCCCTTGGTCACGGCCTTGGTGGTGTTGCCCACGGCGTCGAGCGGGTCGGTGATGTCGCGCACGCTGGCCGGCAGATCTGACATCTCGGCGATGCCGCCGGCGTTGTCGGTGATCGGGCCGTAGGCATCGAGCGCGACCACGATGCCGGCCATGCTCAGCATCGCGGTGGCGGCGATTGCGATGCCGTAGAGGCCGGCCAGCATGTAGGAGGCCAGGATCGCGATGCAGACGAAGATCACCGGCCAGGCGGTGGAGCGCATCGAGACGCCGAGGCCGGCGATGATGTTGGTGCCGTGGCCGGTGGTCGAGGCCTGCGCGATGTGCTGCACCGGCTTGTACTGGGTGCCGGTGTAGTACTCGGTGATCCACACCAGCGCCGCGGTCAGCGCCAGGCCGACGAAGCAGGCGCCGAAGAGCTTCAGCTGGCTGCCGCTGGCGGCGATCGCGTTGTCCGGGATCAGCCAGGCGGTGACGAACCAGAAGGCGATCAGCGACAGGATGCCCGCCACCGCGAGGCCCTTGTAGAGCGCCGGCATCACGTTGACCATTCCCGGCGAGGCCTTGACGAAGAAGCAGCCGATGATCGACGCGATGATCGACACGCCGCCCAGCGCCAGCGGATAGAGCACCGCGTTGACCGGCGCCGCCGCAACCATCAGCGCGCCCAGCACCATCGTGGCGATCAAGGTCACGGCGTAGGTCTCGAACAGGTCGGCGGCCATGCCGGCGCAGTCGCCGACGTTGTCGCCCACGTTGTCGGCGATCACCGCCGGGTTGCGCGGATCGTCCTCGGGGATGCCGGCCTCGACCTTGCCGACCAGGTCGGCGCCGACGTCGGCGCCCTTGGTGAAGATGCCGCCGCCGAGCCGGGCGAAGATCGAGATCAGCGAGGAGCCGAAGGCGAAGCCGATCAGCGGGTTGAGCAGGCTCGCGAGGCTCTTGTCGGGCGTCAGGTTGCCGTTGCCGACCAGGAACCAGTAGAAGGCCGAGACGCCCAGCAGGCCCAGGCCGACCACCAGCATGCCGGTGATGGCGCCGCCGCGAAAGGCGACGTCGAGGGCCGGGCCGATGCCCTGGGTCGCGGCCTGCGCAGTGCGCACATTGGCACGCACCGAAACATTCATGCCGATGAAGCCGCAGGCGCCCGACAGCACGGCGCCGATCACGAAGCCCACTGCCGTCGTGACGTCGAGGAAGATGCCGATGAGGATCGCCAGCACCAGGCCGACGATCGCGATGGTGCGGTACTGCTTGGCCAGGTAGGCTGCCGCGCCGGTCTGGATCGCCGCGGCGATTTCCTGCATTCGGGCGTTGCCAGGGTCTTTAGCGAGGATCCAGCTGCGCGCCCAGAAGCCGTACGCCACGGCCACCAAGCCGCAGACGATGGCCAGGACGAGAGGGGTGTTGCCAGTCATGCCTTTGCTTCTCCAGTCGTTCGTTGTGACTAATGGAGACGAAAGCCCAACCCTGTGCGCAACGCGTACGGGACAGTGCTTCCGCCGCGTTGCTTCCTCGAAGCCCCGGTGCCGCGAGGGGCAGGGACCGATTGGCCAACGTGGGCAATTTACAGGCAAAAACGTGTTTGTGTGCGACTGTCCCGTGACATGGAAAGTAAACTTCGGGTTTGTCCGCATCCCGATAACACTTTCAACTACTCCAAAGACAGACCATGTCCCTCGGCAAAGTTTCCCCCGGCAAAGACGCCCCCGAAGCCTTCAATGTCGTCATCGAGATCCCGATGAACGCCGACCCGATCAAGTACGAAGTCGACAAGGAATCGGGTGCGATCTTCGTCGACCGCTTCATGACCACCGCCATGCACTACCCGACCAACTACGGCTACGTGCCGCAGACGCTGTCGGGCGACGGCGATCCGGTCGACGTGCTGGTGATCACGCCCTGGGCCCTGGTGCCCGGCGTGGTGGTGCCCTGCCGCCCGATCGGCATCCTGATGATGGAAGACGAGGCCGGCGTCGACGGCAAGGTGCTGGCCGTGCCGACCGACAAGGTGCTGCCGATCTACAGCCACTGGAAGAAGGTGGAAGACGTGAACCCGATGCGTCTCAAGGCGATCACGCACTTCTTCGAGCACTACAAGGACCTCGAAGCCGGCAAGTGGGTCAAGGTGCTGGGATGGGAAGGCATCGACGCCGCCAAGAAGGAAATCATGGACGGCATCGCCAACTTCAAGAAGTAGCCGACGCCGCTCCCGATCGACGCCTCGCGCTGTGCCGCGAGGCGTTTTTCATGGGGCCTCGGAATGACGGAAGGGGCTGCGTTCGCCCAGGTGGTCCAGGTAGTTCTCGATCCCCGCGCCCTCGCGCTCCAGGAAGCGCTCCACCGCATCGGCGAAGGCGGGGTGGGCCAGCCAGTGCGCGCTGGTGGTGCGCACCGGCATCAGCGCGCGTGCCATCTTGTGTTCGCCTTGTGCGCCGCCTTCGAAGCGACGCACGCCGTGCTCGATGCACCATTGCAGCGGCTGGTAGTAGCAGGCCTCGAAATGCAGGCAGTCGACGCGCTCGAGCGCGCCCCAGTAGCGGCCGTAGGCGATCAGTGGCGCCGCCGAGTCATGCTCGCCCCCTGGGCCGGCGGACAGCGCGATCAGGCTGCTCGCGATCGGCTTTCCCTCGCGTTCGGCGATGAACAGCAGCCAGGCCTCGGGCATGCCGGCGGCCATGCGATGGAAGAAGTCGCGGTTCAGGTAGGGCGGATTGCCGTGCTCGCGATAGGTGCGGGCATAGCAGCGATAGAAGAAATCCCAGTCGGCCTCGCTGATGTCGCGGCCCCGCGACCAGCGGAAGCGGACGCCTGCCTCATGCACCTTGCGACGCTCCTGGCGGATCTTCTTGCGCTTGTCGTGGGAGAGGCTTGCGAGGAAGGTGTCGAAGTCGGGCCAGCACGTTCCGCCGCCGGGCCGTCCCAAGACGGAACGCGCCCCCTCGGGGGGCAGCGAGGACACGTCAGTGCCGAGCGTGGGGGCTGCGGTTCCGCCGCCGGGCCGCCCCAAGGCGGAACGCGCCCCCTCGGGGGGCAGCGAGGACACGTCAGTGCCGAGCGTGGGGGCTGCGGTTCCGCCGCCGGGCCGCCCCAAGGCGGAACGCGCCCCCTCGGGGGGCAGCGAGGACACGTCAGTGCCGAGCGTGGGGGCAGCATTGTCCCAATGGAACTGGACCGTGTGGCGCAGCATCAGGCCGGCTTCGGAGCAGGCGGCGATGTCCTCGTCGGCGCCGAACAGCAGGTGCAGCGAAGACAACTCCTCTTCCTTGCACCAGGCCACGAGGGCCTGCACCAGCAGGGTGCGGCTGTCGGCGTCGCGCGCCAGCAGCCGGGCCCCCGGCACCGGCGTGAAGGGAACGGCGCAGACCGCCTTCGGGTAGTAGGCCAGTCCGTGCTGCTCGTAGGCATTGGCCCAGGCCCAGTCGAAGACGTACTCGCCGTACGAATGGTCCTTCGTGTAGAGCGGACAGGCCGCCATCAGCGTCTTGCCGCGCCACAGCGTGATGAACTGCGGCGACCAGCCGCTCGCCGGCGAGGCGCTGCCGCTGGCGTCGAGCGCCGCCAGGTAGGCGTGCCGCATGAAAGGCGAGGGCGCGGCCTGCACCGCCAGCAGCGCGTCCCAGGCGGCGGCGTCGATCTCGGCGGGCGAGCGGTGGATGCGGACGATCGGGGTGGCCAAGGGCGTGGACCTCAGCGCTTGCCGGGCCCGAAGGACTCGGCGATGGTGATGCCGCCGAGCACCAGGGCCAGTGCGACCGCGTGGTAGCCGGACAGCGGTTCGCCGAGGATCAAGACCGCCAGCAGCGGCCCGAAGATCGGCACCAGGTTGAGGAACAGGCCGGCCCTCGCCGGGCCGATCGTTGCGACAGCCTGAATGAAGAAGACCTGTGAAACGAAGCTAGGCAGCAGGCCGATGAAGACGATCAGGGCGACGCCCATCGGCGTCGGCATGAAGAAATCCCCCATCGCCACCTCGGCAGCCAGCAGCGGCAGCGAGGTCAGGGCCGCGACTGCCGCGGTTGCGGCGAAGAAGACGATCGCCGGCACCTTCGGCCGGTTGCGCAGGCCGAGCGCATAGCCGGCATACAGCAGGCAGGCCAGCACCATCCAGACGTCGCCGATGTTGAAGGCAAGGTCGGCCAGCAGCGCCAGCCGCCCGCGCGACGCCACCACCACGATGCCGCCCAGCGTCAGCGCCACCCCGACCACTTGCAGCGCGCCGATCCGGCTGCGAAAGAAGATGAAGCTGCCGACCAGCACGAGCACCGGAATGGTGCCCTGGATGATCGCGATGTTGATTGCCGTCGTGTGGTGCGCGGCGGCGTAGAAGAGCGCATTGAAGCCGGTGAAGCCGAGCGTGCCCATCAGCGTGATGGGCAGCCAGGACGGCCGCAGTGCGCGCCAGTGGGTGGCGATCTCGTGGCGCGAACTCAGGGCCAGCGCGGCGCAGCAGACGAACCAGCGCGAGAAGGTCAGCATCATGGGCGAGACTTCGCCTACCGCCAGCCGGGCGGCCACCGCGTTGGCGCCCCAGGTCAGCGTCGCCAGCACCAGCAGCACGTAGGCCTGCCCCTGGGGCCGCGGGAGAACGGAGTCGAAGAAAGTATGGAGAGAAGAGCCCGTGCGCATCGACACCGAGGGTAACAGTCCGCGTCGCCGGGCGTGGAACGCGCGCCGCAAGCCATGGCCTTCGAAGGCCGATGACATAATCGTCCAGGCCTTTTCCTGTAAGTGACATGACCCTGAAACTCGCCATCGCGCAGCTCAATTTCGTGGTGGGCGATCTCACCGGCAACGCCCGCAAGATCGTCGACGCGGCGCGCGACGCCTACAGCCAGGGCGCGCGCCTGCTGCTGACTCCCGAGCTGTCGATCTGCGGCTATGCGGCCGAGGACCTGTTTCTGAGGCCGGCCTTCGTGGCGGCCTGCGACGAGGCGGTGCGGGCCGTGGCAGCCGAACTGGCCGATCTCGATGGCATGGTGGTGGTGGTGGGGCATCCCACCGGCCGCAGCCTGCGCAGCCGCTCGGTGGCCGTTCAGTTGCGCCACAACGCCGCCAGCGTGCTCAGCGAGGGCCGCATTCTGGACACCTACGCCAAGCGCGAACTGCCGAACTACCAGGTGTTCGACGAGCGCCGGTATTTCACGCCGGGCGAGGGTGTCTGCGTGTTCGAGGCCGGCGGTGTCTCGGTCGGCCTGCTGATCTGCGAGGACGCCTGGTTCGACGCGCCGGCCCGGCTGGCCAGGGAAGCCGGCGCCGAGATCCTCGCGGTGATCAATGCCTCGCCCTTCCATGTCGGCAAGGAAGGCGAGCGCACCGTGCGCATGGCCGAGCGCGCCCGGACGGTCGGGCTGCCGCTGGTCTACGCGCACCTCGTGGGCGGCCAGGACGAGGTGGTCTTCGATGGCGCCTCCTTCGCGCTCGAGGCCGTCGGCTCCGCCGCGCTGCAGGCCGAGAGCTTCAAGGAGCAGCTGGTGTTCGCGCAGCTGGAGCGTCGGGAGCGAGGCATCGGATTCGTGCGCGACGAAGCCGCCCTGGCACCACCGCGCGAGGCCGAGGCCCAGCTCTGGGATGCGCTGGTCGTGGGCGTGCGCGACTACATCGGCAAGAACGGCTTTCCCGGCGCGATCCTCGGCCTGTCCGGCGGCATCGATTCGGCGCTGGTGCTGGCGATCGCGGTCGATGCTATCGGCCGCGACCGCGTGCGCGCCGTCATGATGCCGTCGCCCTACACCGCGGACATCAGCTGGATCGACGCCCGCGAGATGGCAGGGCGGCTCGGCGTGCGCTACGACGAGATCTCGATCCGGGACACCTTCGAGTCGTTCCGGGGCGCGCTGGCCGGGGAGTTCGAGGGCCTGGCCGAAGACACGACCGAGGAGAACCTGCAGGCGCGCATCCGCGGCACCCTGCTGATGGCGCTGTCGAACAAGTTCGGCTCGATCGTGCTGACCACCGGAAACAAGAGCGAGATGGCGACCGGCTACTGCACGCTGTACGGCGACATGGCGGGCGGTTTCGCGGTCATCAAGGACCTGCTGAAGACCACCGTGTTCGCCCTGGCGCGCTGGCGCAATGCCCACGATCCCTACGGCACCGGCGCCGCGCCGATCCCGGAACGCATCATCACGCGACCGCCCAGCGCCGAACTCCGGCCCGACCAGACCGACCAGGACAGCCTGCCGCCCTACGACATCCTCGACGGCATCCTGGCGCGCTACATGGAGGACGACGAAGGCATCGACGAGATCATCGCGGCGGGCTACGAGCGCGCCGTGGTCGAGCGGGTGGCTCGCCTCATCAAGATCAACGAGTACAAAAGACGCCAGGCGCCGGTGGGTATCCGTGTCACCCACCGCAGCTTCGGCAAGGATTGGCGCTACCCTATCACCAGCAAGTTCAACGAAACCGCCGGAAGAAAGTCCCTATGAAGCAAATCACCGCCATCCTCAAACCGTTCAAGCTCGATGACGTGCGCGAGGCCCTGGCCGAGGTCGGCGTCACCGGGCTCACCGTCACCGAGGTCAAGGGCTTCGGCCGGCAGAAGGGCCACACCGAGCTCTACCGCGGCGCCGAGTACGTGGTCGACTTCCTGCCGAAGATGCGCGTCGAGGTGGTGGTCAACGAGGCCGACGTCGAGCGCTGCGTCGACGCCATCGTCAGCGCGGCGCGCACCGGCAAGATCGGCGACGGCAAGATCTTCGTCACCAACGTCGAGCGCGTCGTGCGTATCCGCACCGGCGAAGAAGACGAAGCCGCTGTGTAGGCTCGCCCCCAGGTTGCCCGGCACTTCGTGTCCGGGCGCCCACCCCCGTCCGGGGGCGACACCGGCGGCCTGGCAGAGCCAGTTCCGCGGTGTCTCACCAACAAGGGCCTGGCTGCGCCGGCCCCTTCGCGATCAAAGAACTTCTGCGAGCTTGTCGCCCTTGGGGTGCTGCCTGGCTTCTTCGGCCAATGCCTCGAGCAGGGGGGTGGCATCGGTGCCGGTGCGCACCAGGGTCATCTGCCAGTCGTTCATGAAGCCCGCGCGGACGCTCTCGGCCAGGAAGGCGAGCATGCCGTCGTAGTAGCCGCCGGCGTTCAGGATGCCGATCGGCTTGTCGTGGTAGCCGAGCTGGCGCCAGGTCCAGATCTCGAACAGCTCCTCGAAGGTGCCGATGCCGCCCGGAAGCGCCAGGAAGGCGTCGGCGCGTTCGCCCATCATCGCCTTGCGCTCGTGCATGGTGTCGACCACGTGCAGCTCGTCGCTCAGGCGGTTGGCGAGTTCCTTGTCGACCAGCGCCTTCGGGATGATGCCGACCACCCGGCCGCCGGCCTCGCGCGTGGCTTCGGCCACCGCGCCCATGAGGCCGGTGCGGCCGCCGCCGTAGACCAGCTGCCCGCCACGCTCGCCGATCCAGCGGCCGACCGCCTGCGCCACGGCGGTGAATTCAGGACGCTCGCCGGGACGCGAGCCGCAATAGACGCAAATCGAAAAAGAGGGAGTCATGCCCCGATCATGCCGCGCCTAGATGAAACGTTGCCACAGGGCCGCCACCCAGACGCCGCTGCACAGCAGGATGGACAGCAGCACCGCGGCGCTGCCGAGGTCCTTGGCCGCCTTCGACAGCGAATGCCATTCGGGCCCGATCCGATCGATCGCGCTCTCGATGGCGCTGTTGAGCAGTTCGACGATCAGCACCAGCACCACCGTGGCGATCAGCAGTGCGATCTCGACCCAGCTGCGGCCGACCCAGAAGGCAGCGGGGATCATCACGATGGCGCAGACCACCTCCTCGCGGAAGGCGGCTTCGCGCCAACCAGCCCGAAAACCGTTCACCGAGATCAGCGCGGCATGCCAGATGCGGGACAGACCGCGCCGCAGGGCCTGCGGGTTGACCGGGTCGGAGTCGCTCATCGGCGGCTCATCGGCGGCTCATCGGCCTGGAGCTGACCAACTGGGTGCCGGCCCAGGCGTCGTGCCAGAACTGGCGCTCCGGATGGAAGCGCGCGAGCAGGGCCCATACCGCGACCCAGCCGAGGAGGAGGACGGTGGCTTCGCCGCCGCCGAGCTTGAAGGGGGCGATGACGGCCAGAGGAGGCAGGAACCAGACCCAGCTCAGCAGATAACGCAGTAGGGCGCGGCCCTGGGTCAGCGGGGCGCCCTGGCGGTCGACCACCCGGATGCCCCAGGTCTTCATCGCCAAAGTCTGGCCTTTGGCCCAGAAGAAGACGAAATAGACGCCGAAGACGACAAAAAGGAAGGCTTGAAGCAGATGGCGGCGCGAATCCATCGCATCGCGCATCTGGCCCAGGGTGCTGAACAACCAGCCGGCGACGAACACCACTGCGAAAAGCAGCATGCCCTCGTAGAGCCAGCAGGCCATGCGGCGCCAGAGGCCGGGTGTGGTCAGGGGCTGGAGCGGGGATGCTGCGGCCGCGGCGGCCTGCGGCCCGGCCTGGCCGGAAGAGCTGGAAACCATGCGTCGATCAGGGCGCCGAAGAGGGCTGGTCGGTCAGGCGAACCGGGGGCGATGAAGCCATGGAGGGTTCCGGCGTCGACGGGGCGGCGGGTGCCGGCACCTGCGCCTCTGCGGACACCGGGGCCGACGGGGCGGCGGGCGCAGCAGGGCGCGCCGATGCCGTCGGTGGCACCGTGGGCGGCGCGAGCTGGATGCGCGGTGTGTGCTGCGAATCGGATCCGACCGCCGGCAAGGGCACCAGCTTCTGGGCCGGCACCGGCCGGATGGTGGCGGCGGCGCCGGGCGCTGCGCTCGGCGCGCTGGCCGCCAGTCGACCCTTTTCCTCGTCGCTGAGTGCCTGGTAGGCCTCCCACTTGGCCTTGCGTTCGCCCGCAGGCAGTCGCTTGGCATCGACGAAGTTGAGACGCGCCTGGGCGCGTTCGCGGTTGCTCAACTTGGCCCATTCCTTCATGCGGCTGTTGAGGATTTCCTTGTCTGCAGCCGACATCTCCTCGTAATCACGCACGATCGCCAGCCATTTGCGCTTATGAGGCTCGTTCAGATCGTCCCAGGTGGATGCCAGGGGTTCGAGCGTTCGCTGCTGCTGGCTGCTCAGCTCGCGCCACGCGGGCTTGGCGACGGGCACCGGCTTCGCGACCGCGGTCTTCGCCGCAGTCTGGGCCTGGGCCGACATCAGGCCGCCCAGGGTCAGCAGGGCGGCGACGAGCACGCCGGCCATGAGCGGATGGGCGCGCACCTTGCGGGGCGCCGGCACACGAGAAAGGAGGGGACGCGGCATTCGTGGCGGGGTATCAGCGCTCGGCAGCGTCGCTGGTCTTGAGGAACTGCGCGAAGCCGGGGTCGGTATAGGCCGCAGGCGGCAGGTCGTCGGTCAGCAGGGCCGAATCGACCTCCGCCAGTTCGTTGGTGCGGCGTTCATCCTGGATGACGCTGATCGCCATCAGGCCCGCCGCCAGCGCGACCAGCGGCACCACCGAGCCGATGCGGGTCCACCAGCCGCCACCGAGGGCCGCAGCGGGTCCGTTCGACAGCGCGACGGGCGCCGGCCGCAGCTGCGGCACCGCCTTGCGTCGAGCCACCGCCTGGACGCGGGCCGCGCGGAGCCGTTCGCCGATATCGTGCGAGAGCTCGAGGTTGCCGGCGGACAAGCGCGCAGCAACCCGGCGACCGAATTGCTCTTCGATGGCTGCGGCAGACCCTGACGGTGCAGAGTTCGATGGTTTCATAGCGAAATTCCCTTGGCTTTGAGCGCCTTGCTCAAGGCGTGAACCGCCCGCGAACAGTGGGTCTTGACGCTCCCTTCGGAGCAGCCCATCGCGGCGGCCGTCTCGGCGACGTCCATTTCCTCCCAGTAACGCATCAGGAAGGCCTCGCGTTGACGCCCTGGCAGCGCGGCGATTTCTTCTTCGATCTCGTGAAAGATCTGAGTCCGCCGGGTGGTGTCTTCCGCGCTCTCGCTCTCGCGTGCGTCGGCGGGCGCCTGGACATGCTCGAGGAGGTCGAAATCGCCGTCGTCGTCGATCGATTCGAAGTCGCTCAGGTTGGAGAACAGCGCCCGCCGCGTCTTCTGCCGGCGGAACCAGTCGAGCGTGCAGTTCGACAGGATGCGCTGGAACAGCATCGGCAACTCGTTGGCGGGCTTGTCGCCATAGTGCTCGGCCAGTTTCATCATGCTGTCCTGCACGATGTCGAGCGCCGCCTCCTCGTCCCGCACGTGGTAGACGGAACGCTTGAACGCCCGTCGTTCGACGCTCTTCAGGAAGTCGGAAAGTTCTTTGTCAGTGGCCAAGCGGATCCGGCGCCAAAAGCTGCGCCTCGTGGGGAAGTGTCTCTGGGACGTTTGTCTTTTTGTCGCCGCGGATTATGCCTCCGCACCCGATCTGGCGCCTCCGGCCGCCGGGTGCCATTGGCGCGTGTCATAATCCGCCTTGCAAGTCAAAAGGCAAACGGGTCAAGGTCCGGCGGTATACAGATACGCCCATGGCTTTGGCCTCAAGTCCTGACGCGGCTTCACAAGAGCTGGCGAAGGGGCACCCAAGGTTTTTCGTTCCCGAAAAAACGCAAAGGTTCATCATGGAAATCTCGAAAGCGGAACTCGCTTCCGCAGCAGCCGCATCCTCAGGGATGGGCAATCAACCCCAAGAACTCATGGGCGCCGAAGTGCTGGTCAAGGCACTGCAGGCCGAGGGCGTCCAGTACGTCTGGGGCTACCCGGGCGGCGCGGTTCTCTATATCTACGACGCGTTCTACAAGCAGGACACCATCCAGCACGTGCTGGTGCGCCACGAGCAGGCCGCGGTGCACGCGGCCGACGGCTATGCCCGCGCCACCGGCGATGTCGGCGTGGCCCTGGTCACCTCCGGGCCGGGCCTGACGAATGCCGTGACCGGCATCGCGACCGCCTACATGGACTCGATCCCGATGGTGATCATCTCGGGCCAGGTGCCGACCGCGGCGATCGGGCTCGATGCCTTCCAGGAATGCGACACCGTCGGCATCACGCGGCCGATCGTCAAGCACAACTTCCTCGTCAAGGATCCCAAGGACCTGGCGATGACCATGAAGAAGGCCTTCCACATCGCCCGCACCGGCCGTCCGGGCCCGGTGGTGGTCGACGTGCCCAAGGACGTCTCCTTCAAGAAGATTCCCTACGCGGGCTATCCCGACAAGGTCGAGATGCGCTCGTACAACCCGGTGCGCAAGGGCCACGGCGGCCAGATCCGCAAGGCGCTGCAACTGCTGCTGAACGCCAAGCGGCCCTACATCTACACCGGCGGCGGCGTGCTGCTGAGCAACGCCACCAACGAGCTGCGCACGCTGGTCGACATGCTCGGCTACCCGGTCACCAACACCTTGATGGGCCTGGGCGCCTATCCGGCCAGCGACCGCAAGTTCCTCGGCATGCTGGGCATGCACGGCACCATCGAGGCCAACAACGCCATGCAGAACTGCGACGTGCTGCTGGCCGTGGGCGCGCGCTTCGACGACCGGGTGATCGGCAATCCGAAGCACTTCGCGCAGAACGAACGCAAGATCATCCACATCGACATCGACCCGTCGAGCATCTCCAAGCGCGTCAAGGTCGACATCCCGATCGTCGGCGACGTCAAGGACGTGCTGACCGAGCTGATCTCGATGATCCGCGAGAGCACGACGCGGCCCGACGCCGGCGCGCTGGCCAGCTGGTGGAGCACCATCGAGGAATGGCGCGGCAAGGACTGCCTCAAGTACGACCGCGGCAACAAGGAAGTGATCAAGCCGCAGTACGTCGTCGAGACGCTGTGGAACATGACCAAGGACGCCGACACCTACATTACGTCCGACGTCGGCCAGCACCAGATGTGGGCGGCGCAGTACTACCGCTTCGACGAGCCGCGGCGCTGGATCAATTCCGGCGGCCTGGGCACGATGGGCGTGGGCATTCCGTACGCGATGGGCATCAAGCTCGCCAAGCCCGAATCCGAGGTGTTCTGCATCACCGGCGAAGGCTCGGTGCAGATGTGCATCCAGGAGCTCTCGACCTGCCTGCAGTACAACACGCCGATCAAGATCTGCTCGCTGAACAACCGCTACCTCGGCATGGTTCGGCAGTGGCAGGAGATCGAGTATTCGGGCCGCTACAGCCACAGCTACATGGACGCACTGCCGAATTTCGTGAAGCTCGCCGAGGCCTATGGCCATGTCGGCCTGCTGATCGAACGCCCGCAGGACGTGGAGCCGGCGCTGCGGGAAGCGCGGAAGCTCAAGGACCGCACCGTGTTCATGGACTTCCGCACCGACCCGACCGAGAACGTGTTCCCGATGGTCAAGGCGGGCATGGGCATCACCGAGATGCTGCTGGGTTCCGAAGACCTCTGACGCGAGCTAAAGCGAAGCCACAAGTCCCCGTGTCCGAAGGACCGGGTTTCAACTCTTAATTGACGAATCTATTGTCCGCCGAGCCCGCGCATTACCGTGCACGGGGGAGGGCGGCGAAAAGAGGAGTCCTGCTGACATGAAACACATCATTGCCGTGCTGCTCGAGAACGAGCCCGGTGCACTCTCCCGCGTCGTCGGCCTGTTCTCGGCCCGCGGCTACAACATCGAATCGCTGACTGTCGCGCCGACCGAGGACGCTAGCCTCTCGCGCATGACCATCGTCACCGCCGGCTCGGACGACGTGATCGAGCAGATCACCAAGCACCTGAACCGGCTGATCGAGGTCGTCAAGGTCGTCGACCTGACCGAAGGCTCCTACACCGAGCGCGAGCTCATGATGGTGAAGGTGCGCGCGGTCGGCAAGGAGCGCGAAGAGATGATGCGCATGGCGGAGATCTTCCGCGGCCGCATCATCGACGTGACCGACAAGAGCTACACCATCGAGCTCACCGGCGACCACGGCAAGAACGACGCCTTCCTCGAAGCCATCGATCGCGGCGCGATCCTCGAGACCGTCCGTACCGGCGCCAGCGGCATCGGCCGCGGCGAGCGCATCCTGCGCGTCTGAACCCCCTCATCCACACCCACCGAATCAACGAAGGAGCACTCTCATGAAAGTCTATTACGACAAGGACGCGGACCTGAGCCTCATCAAGGGCAAGACCGTTGCGATCATCGGCTACGGCAGCCAGGGCCATGCGCACGCGCAGAACCTGAACGACAGCGGCGTGAAGGTCGTGGTCGGCCTGCGCAAGGGCGGCGCCTCGTGGGACAAGGTCGGCAAGGCCGGCCTCAAGGTCGCCGAAGTGGCCGACGCGGTGAAGTCCGCCGACGTGGTCATGATCCTGCTGCCCGACGAGCAGATCGCCAGCGTCTACAAGAACGACGTCGCGCCGAACATCAAGGAAGGCGCTTCGCTGGTCTTCGCCCACGGCTTCAACGTGCACTACGGCTTCGTGCAGCCGCGCGCCGACCTCGACGTCTGGATGGTCGCTCCCAAGGCACCGGGCCACACCGTGCGCAGCACCTACACCCAGGGCGGCGGCGTGCCCCACCTCGTGGCCGTGCACCAGGACAAGAGCGGCAAGGCGCGTGACCTGGCGCTGTCGTACGCCACCGCCAACGGTGGCGGCAAGGCCGGCATCATCGAGACCAACTTCCGCGAAGAAACCGAGACCGACCTGTTCGGCGAGCAGGCGGTGCTGTGCGGCGGTACGGTCGAACTGATCAAGGCCGGCTTCGAGACGCTGGTGGAAGCCGGCTACGCGCCCGAGATGGCGTATTTCGAATGCCTGCACGAGCTCAAGCTGATCGTCGACCTGATCTATGAAGGCGGCATCGCCAACATGAACTACTCGATCTCGAACAACGCCGAATACGGCGAGTACGTGACCGGTCCGCGCATCGTCACGGACGAGACCAAGAAGGTCATGAAGCAGGTGCTGAAGGACATCCAGACCGGCGAATACGCCAAGAGCTTCGTGCTCGAAGCCGCTGCCGGCCAGCCCGCGCTGATCAGCCGCCGCCGCATCAATGCCGAGCATCAGATCGAAGTCGTGGGCGAACAGCTGCGCGCGATGATGCCCTGGATCAAGAAGAACAAGCTGGTCGACCAGACCCGCAACTGATCGGATCGATCCGATGCCGGAAGGGCCACCATGCGGTGGCCCTTTTTCATGGAGGCGCGCGTTGCGCCTGAACTACACTGCCACCGATGCTTGCCACCCCCCGTCCTGCCGCGAATCCGACTCCCCTTCATGCCGGAGGCCGAACCCATGCATGACGACACGCTGCCCGAAGAGTTGCCCACGCGCAAGCGCCGCAAGGGCATCTACATCCTGCCGAACCTGTTCACGCTGGCGGCGCTGTTCGGAGGCTTCTATGCGATCGTGATGGCGATGAACGCGCGCTTCGACCTGGCGGCGCTCGGCGTGTTCGCGGCGATGATCCTCGACAGCCTCGACGGGCGCGTGGCTCGCATGACGAACACGCAGAGTGCCTTCGGCGAGCAGATGGATTCGCTGTCGGACATGGTGTCCTTCGGCGCCGCGCCGGCGTTGATCGCCTACGAATGGTCGCTCAAGGGGCTTGGGCGCTGGGGCTGGATCGCTGCCTTCGTCTATTGCGCCTGCGCGGCGCTGCGCCTCGCGCGCTTCAACGTGAACACGGGCGTGGTCGACAAGCGCTGGTTCCAGGGCCTGCCGTCGCCGGCCGCGGCAGCGCTGGTGGCCGGCTTCATCTGGCTCATGACCGAGTGGGGCAAGCGCGGCGGCGAGGTGCTGTACCTGTCGTGGAGCCAGATCACCTGGATCACCTTCGGCTTCACGCTGTATGCGGGCCTCTCGATGGTGACCAACGCGCCGTTCTACAGCTTCAAGGACATCCAGATGAAGAAGAGCGTGCCCTTCGCTGCGATCGTGCTGATCGCGCTCGGCATCGCGGTTATCAACATTCATCCTCCGACGGTGCTGTTCGGCCTCTTCGTCGCCTACGGCCTGAGCGGCTACGTGGTGTACGCGTGGCGCAAGGCCAAGGGGCAGCAGGTGAGCGTGATCAGCATTTCGACGGACGAGCCCGACGAACGCGGACTCCACAATTGAGCCGCACTGTGCTACATTCGAAACCCTCATGAACAAGATTTCGCTGGCCCTACTACTGATCCCCTTCGGGCGGAGACGGTAGAGCGCGCGCGCAAATCCCTCACCACGGCCCGTTCGCACCAGCAACGGGCCGTTTTGTTTGGGGTTGCTGGTGGACTCCCAACCACAGCGAGAAATCCAAGATGTTGAAGCAACCCGACCGCAAGTACCGCGCCTTCGCCCCGATCGCATTGAAGGACCGCACCTGGCCCGACGCCGTGCTGACCCGCGCGCCGATCTGGCTGTCGACCGACCTGCGCGACGGCAACCAGGCGCTGGTGGAGCCGATGGACATCGCCCGCAAGATGAAGATGTTCGAGACGCTGGTGGCGATCGGCTTCAAGGAGATCGAGGTCGGCTTTCCATCGGCCTCGCAGGTCGAATTCGACTTCGTGCGCAAGCTCATCGAGGAAGACCGCATCCCCGACGACGTGACGATCCAGGTGCTCACGCAGGCCCGCGACCACCTGATCGAGCGCACCTTCGAAGCCTTGCAGGGCGCGCCGCGCGCGATCGTGCATCTGTACAACGCGGTGGCGCCGATCATGCGGCGCGTGGTGCTCGGCATGGACGAAGACCAGATCGTCGAACTCGCGACCACGCATGCGCGCATGTTCAACGACTGCGCCGCGAAGCAGCCCGCCACGCAGTGGACCTTCCAGTATTCGCCCGAGATGTTCTCGGGCACCGACCTCGCGTTTTCCAAGCGCGTGGTCGATGCCGTGACCGCGGTCTGGGCGCCGACGCCGCAACGCAAGTGCATCGTCAACCTGCCGTCGACGGTGGAGCATTCGACGCCGAACATCTTCGCCGACATGATCGAGTGGATGCACCGCCACCTTGCGCGCCGCGATGCGATCGTGCTGTCGGTCCATCCGCACAACGACCGCGGCACCGGCACGGCGGCCGGCGAGTTCGCCCTGATGGCCGGCGCCGACCGCATCGAGGGCTGCCTGTTCGGCAACGGCGAGCGCACCGGCAATCTCGACCTCGTCAACGTGGCGCTCAACCTCTACACGCAGGGCGTTTCGCCCGAACTCGACTTCTCGAACATCGACGAGATCCGCGCCACCGTCGAGCATTGCAACCAGTTGCCGGTGCACCCGCGGCATCCGTATGTCGGCGACCTGGTCTACACCTCGTTCTCGGGCTCGCACCAGGATGCGATCAAGAAGGCCTTCAGCGACCGCAAGGACGGCGACATCTGGGACATGCCCTATCTCCCGATCGATCCGAAGGACGTCGGGCGCAGCTACGAGGCGGTGATCCGCGTGAACAGCCAGTCGGGCAAGGGCGGCATCGCCTACCTGCTCGAGAGCGAGTACGGGCTCGAGCTGCCGCGCCGGCTCCAGATGGAATTCAGCCAGGCCGTGCAGCGTGTGATGGACGTCGCAGGCAAGGAGCTCACCGCCGCCGACCTCTACGCGTTGTTCGAGTCCGAGTACGGCGTGCGCGATGACAACGGTCCCCAGCACCAGGTGCTCGAGGAGCAGGGCGAGGGCGCCGGCGCCTCGGTGCAACTGCGCGCCGACCTGCCCTGGGAGGGCGAGATCCGCCGCATCGAAGGGCGCGGCAACGGGCCGATCGACGCCTTCATCCACGCGCTGGCCGGCGCCACCGGCCACGCGATCCGCGTGATCGACTATCACCAGCATGCGATCGGCGCCGGCGCTGACGCGCAGGCGGTGGCCTACCTCGAACTGCGCGTCGACGAGGCGATGACGCTGTTCGGGGTCGGCATCGACGGCAATATCATCTCAGCCTCGCTCAAGGCGATCGTTTCCGGCCTGTCCCGGGCGCGGGCACGCGGCGCGCGGAGCGCACAATCCATGGCTGAATCCGCTTGAGGCGAACGAGCGGCGCGCCCCAGGGGCGCGTCGCCGCAAAGGAGACCCACGATGACTGACAAACTGATCATTTTCGACACCACCCTGCGCGACGGCGAGCAGTCACCCGGTGCTTCCATGACCAAGGACGAGAAGCTGCGCATCGCGCGCCAGCTCGAGCGGCTCCGGGTGGACGTCATCGAGGCCGGCTTCCCGGCCAGCTCGAACGGCGATTTCGATGCCGTGAAGGCGATCGCCGGCGCGATCAAGGACTCGACCGTGTGCGGCCTGTCGCGAGCCAACGACCGCGACATCTCGCGCGCCGCCGAGGCGCTCAAGGGCGCGGCCAACGGGCGCATCCACACCTTCATCGCGACCTCGCCGCTGCACATGGAGAAGAAGCTCCGCATGACGCCCGACGAGGTGTTCGAGCAGGCGAAGCTGGCGGTGCGTTTCGCCCGCAACCTGGTGGCCGATGTCGAGTTCAGCCCCGAGGACGGCTACCGCAGCGATCCCGACTACCTGTGCCGGGTGCTCGAAGCCGTCATCAATGAAGGCGCGACCACGATCAACGTGCCGGACACCGTGGGCTATGCCATTCCCGAGCTCTACGGCAACTTCATCAAGACCCTGCGCGAGCGCATCCCGAACAGCGACCGCGCCATCTGGTCGGTCCATTGCCACAACGACCTCGGCATGGCCGTGGCCAATTCGCTGGCCGGCGTCAAGATCGGCGGCGCGCGCCAGGTCGAGTGCACCATCAACGGGCTGGGCGAGCGCGCCGGCAACTGCTCGCTCGAAGAGATCGTGATGGCGGTCAAGACTCGCAAGGACTACTTCGGTCTCGAAATGGGCATCGACACCCGCCACATCGTGGCCGCCAGCCGGATGGTCAGCCAGACCACCGGTTTCGTGGTGCAGCCGAACAAGGCGGTGGTCGGCGCCAACGCCTTCGCCCACGCCTCCGGAATTCACCAGGACGGCGTGCTCAAGGCGCGCGATACCTACGAGATCATGCGTGCCGAGGATGTCGGCTGGAGCGCCAACAAGATCGTGCTGGGCAAGCTCAGCGGCCGCAACGCCTTCAAGCAGCGGCTGCAGGACCTGGGCGTGACGATGGAGAGCGAAGCCGACATCAACGCCGCCTTCGCCCGCTTCAAGGAACTGGCCGACAGAAAAAGTGAAATATTTGACGAAGACATCCTCGCGCTGGTCAGCGAAGGAGAGTTCTCGCACGTTGGTGAGCAGTTCGGCTTTGTATCCTTGTCGCAACATAGTGAAACAGGTGAGCGGCCCCAGGCACGCATTGTTTTCACGGTGCAAGGCAAGGAAGTCACGGGCGAATCCGACGGCAACGGGCCGGTGGATGCGTCCCTCAAGGCGATCGAGGCCCATGTCAAGAGCGGGGCCGAGATGGTGCTCTATTCGGTCAATGCGATCAGCGGATCGACGGAGAGCCAGGGGGAAGTGACAGTGCGCCTGCAGAATGCCGGCCGGGTGGTGAATGGGGTCGGTGCCGATCCCGACATCGTGGTCGCGTCGGCAAAAGCATACTTAAGTGCTCTCAACAAGTTACAGAGCCAAGCTGAGAGAGTAGCTGCACAAGGTTAGGTATTTGGTGCTCCTTGTATTCGATTTGAAGAAGAGGGTGCAAGTAACTGATATTGCGTGTCTTTTTTGATTTCGTTTACACTGCGGACACCTTTTTCGCCGCTGGAGAGTTTTTCAATGCCCGAAGCCCGTTCCTACCGAGTTTCAAGCCAGCGGTTCCTTCCCGCCCTTCGCCTGGTCGCCGTCGCGCTCTGCGCCACGGCGTTTTTGTTGCCCGCCGCGAATGCCGCGACGGCCTCCAAGAAGGCCGCCGCGACCCCGAAGCCCGCTGCAAGCAAGGCCAGCGCCACCAAGCGCCAAGCTGCCAAGCCGGTCGCAAAGGTTGACAAAGCCGACAAGACCGTGAGCGGTGGCCGCAATGTCGTGGCTTCGATCCGGCAAAAGAATGGCAAGACCGTGGTGGCAGTGCAACGCCGCTCGGTCGTGCGTGTGACGGAATCCGCACCTGCGCGTCAATCCTTCGGCCAGATGGCCGGCCTGCACGGAACCGAGGACGCGCTCGACCTGAAGTCCAGCGTCGCCCTGGTGATCGACCAGGACACCCAGGAAGTGCTGTTCAGCAAGAACGACCACGCCGTGCTGCCGATCGCCTCGCTGACCAAACTCATGACCGGCCTGCTGATCAGCGAGGCCAAGCTGCCCTCCGATGAACTGATCACCATCACGCAGGACGATGTCGACACCGAGAAATTCAGCCGCTCGCGCCTGATGGTCGGGGCGACCCTGCCGCGCGGCGAACTGCTGCACCTGGCGCTGATGTCGAGCGAGAACCGGGCCGCCCACGCCCTGGGCCGTACCTATCCCGGCGGGCTGTCGACCTTCGTGAGCGTGATGAACGCCAAGGCCAAGATGCTCGGCATGAAGGACACGCGCTACGTCGAGCCGACCGGCCTGTCGAGCCGCAACCAGTCGAGCGCCCAGGACCTGGCCCTGCTCGTGAACGCCGCCTATGCCGACGCCACGGTGCGCCAGCTGTCGACTTCGCCCGAGTACCAGGTGGAGGTCGGCAACCGGACGCTGCAGTTCAACACCACCAACCGGCTGGTCAAGAGCCCGGATTGGGACATCGGCCTGCAGAAGACCGGCTACATCTCGGAAGCCGGCCAATGCCTCGTGATGCAGGCGAAGATCGCCGGCCGCAAGCTGATCATGGTGTTCCTGGATTCCGCCGGCAAGTTCAGCCGCATCGGCGACGCCGAGCGCGTGCGCCGCTGGGTCGAGGCAACCCACATGGCCAGGCCCAATCAGAATCTGCAGCAGGCGTTTGTGCATGCTGCCAGTTGAGGGCGGGGGGTTCTAGTCAGTTGAGGACAGAGCAAAAACCGCTGCGCGGTTTCTTGGTCTGTCCCGCAAGGTCTCAAGAGGTCCCGCAAGGTCTCACGACGTCCCCGCCTGGTCGGCCTTGTAGCCCAGCGCGCCTGAAATCTCGTTGGCGGTGGCCTGCAGCTTCGGCAGCCAGCCCTCGTCGAGCCGATCGGCCGGCGCCGAGATCGACAGTCCCGCAACCAGCTTGCCCTGGTCGTCGTAGATGCCGGCGGCCATGCAGCGCACGCCGAGTTCGAGCTCTTCGTTGTCGCGTGCGATGCCGTACTGGCGGGCCTTGGACAGTTCCCGCTCCAGTGCCGGCAATTGCGTGATGCTGTTGCGCGTGTGGCCGGCCAGTCCGGTCCGCGTGGCGTAGCTGCGGATGCGCTGCGGCTCGTCCACCGCGAGGAAGAGCTTTCCGGTGGAGGTCAGGTGCAGCGGGGCGCGGCCGCCGATGGCCCGCACCACCTGCATGCCCGAGCGCTCGCTGTAGGCGCGCTCGATGTAGACGATCTCGTCGCCCTGACGCATGCTGAGGTTGACCGGCTGCTGGGTCAGCTTGTGCAGCTCCCGCATCGGGGTCAGGGCTGCGTCGCGCACGTTGAGCCGTCCCTTGACCAGGTTGCCGAGCTCCAGCAGGCGCATGCCGAGCCGGTAGCTGCCGGCCTCGGGGCGGTCGACGAAGCGGCCTACCGCCAGGTCGTTGAGGATCCGGTGCGTGGTGGACGGATGCAGGCCCGTCTTTTCGCTGATCTCCTTGAGGGAAATCGCTTCTTCACGGGACGCCAGCACGTCGATGAGCGAAAACATCCGCTCGATCACCTGGATGACGGGAGTGGCGGGAACGTCTGATTGTGGTTTTCTCATGTGCAACGCGGTGGGAGACCGGTCGCCATTTTACTTGGTGAAATCGGTTGGCGCCTGCCAGCGGCCGTCGATCAGCACTTCATGCGGTGTGTAGAGGGCCTTGTAGTTCATCTTGGAACTGCCTTGGATCCAGTAGCCGAGGTAGACGTGGGGCAGGGCGAGCTTGCGCGCCTGCTCGATCTGCCACAGCACGCTGTAGTTGCCGTAGCCCGCACCCGGCTCGGGCTCGTAGAAGGTGTAGACAGCGGACAGCCCGTCGTTGAGCACATCGAGGATCGAGACCATCTTGAGCGCGCCGGCGCTGCCGTCGGCGAGCGTTTCGCGGAACTCGACCAGCCGCGAGTTGACCCGGCTCTGCAGCAGGAACTGGGTGTACTGGTCGATGCTGTCGTGGTCCATGCCGCCGCCCGCATGGCGGCCGTTCTGGTAGCGCAGGTAGAGCTGGTAGTGCTCGGGCACGAAGCACAGCTTGAGCACCCGCGCCTGCAGGTCGGCGTGTCGCGCCAGGGCGCGGCGCTGGCTGCGGTTGGGCTTGAACTGGTTGGCCAGCACGCGCAGCGGCACGCAGGCGGAGCAGCCGTCGCAATAGGGCCGGTAGGTGAACATCCCGCTGCGCCGGAAGCCGCTCAGGACCAGGTCGGAGTAGGCGTCGTTGTGGATCAGGTGGCTCGGCGTCGCGACCTGCGAGCGCGCCTGCCGGTCCGGCAGGTAGCTGCACGGATAGGGTGCCGTTGCGTAGAACTGCAGCGTGTGGAGCGGGAGATCCTTGAGGTGCGTCACGTCGGGGTGGAAGTTCGCGCAGGCAGGAGTTCGGTCCAGTATACGGGCTCGAAGCGCCACTGCGGGCTGCGCTCCCGCCGTGCGTGGGCGACGTGCGACACGAAGCGCTGGCGCGGCATTTCGCGGGCGCCGAGGCTGGCGAGATGGCCGGTCTTCTGCTGGCAGTCGATCATCGCGATGCCATGGCGGCGACAGAACGCGACCAGCGCCGCCAGTGCGATCTTGGAGGCGTCGGGACGGCGCGTGAACATCGATTCGCCGAACACCGCACGGCCGATCGCGACGCAATAGAGGCCGCCCGCCAGCTGGCCGTCGATCCAGGTCTCGACGCTGTGGGCATGGCCCTCGCGGTGCATGGCGACATAGGCGGCCACCATCTCGGGCAGGATCCAGGTGCCCGACTGGCCGACCCGGGGCGCCTGCGAGCAGGCGGCGATGACGCTCTCGAAGGCGTGATCGATGCGGATCTCGCAGCTTCCGCTGGCACGGAAGGCGGCCAGGGTCTTGCGCAGCGACCGGTGCAGCCTGAAGTCTGCGGTCTGGAGCACCATGCGCGGATCGGGGCTCCACCAGAGGATCGGCTGGCCATCGCTGAACCACGGAAAGATGCCGCTGCCGTAGGCCTGCAGCAAGCTGGCGACGTCGAGCCGGCCGCCGGCCGCCAGCAAGCCGGGCACGGGGTCGGACTCGCCCCACGCGAGGGCCGCGTCGGGCAGCGGGTCACCGGGATCGAGCCAGGGCAGTTGCATGGTGGGAGGTATACACGGCTTCGGACGGGGTGGTTCCGCCTCAAGCCGAATGATCGCTAAAACCCTATAGTCGTTCCTGCGCCCGAGAAAAATCATCAGGACATACGCATAAAAGGACCACGGTGACCACTGAAACGAACCCCGCGCGCTTCGGCAGCGGCCAAGCCGTCCGGCGGCTGGAAGACGAAAAGCTGCTGGCCGGCGCCGGCCGCTATACCGACGACGTCGCACCGGAAGGCCTGAGCTGGCTTTGCTTCGTGCGTTCACCCTATCCGCATGCGCGGCTGGCGTCGGTCGACACTTCGGCGGCCCAGGGCATGCCCGGCGTGCTGGGCATCTTCACCGGTGCCGATCTGGACCGGGCCGGCGTCAAGCCGATGCCCGGCGCGGCCGGCTTCAAGCGTGCCGACGGCGCCGACTGCGCGACGCCCGCGCGCCGCGCGCTGGCGCTCGACCGAGTGCGCTTCGTCGGCGAGCCGGTGGCGATCGTGGTGGCCGAGACCGCCGCGCAGGCCCGCGACGCCGCCGAAGCCGTGATGGTCGACTACGAAGAGCTGCCGATGATGGTCGACATCGCCAGCGCGACCGCCGAAGGCGCGCCGCTGATCTGCGAGGAAGGCAGCGGCAACATCGCAGCAGAGATGCGCCACGGCAGCGCCGAGGCCACCGCGGCGGCCTTCGCCAAGGCCAGTCACGTGGTCGCGCTCGATGTGGTCAACCAGCGCGTGGTCGCGCTGACGATCGAGCCGCGTTCGGTGCTGGCCGCGTTCGATCCGGCCACCGACCGCATCACGATCCGGATGAGCACGCAGATGCCCTCGGGCGTGCGCGATTCGGTGTGCGACGCGATCGGCCTCGCGAAGGAAAAGGTGCGCGTGGTGGTGGGCGACGTCGGCGGCGGCTTCGGCATGAAGACCGGCGCCTATCCGGAAGACATCGCGGTCGCCTACGCCGCCCGCGCGCTGCGGCGCCCGGTCAAATGGGTGGCCGACCGCAGCGAGGAATTTCTTTCGACCTCGCACGGCCGCGACATCGAGGCGCGGGCCGAACTCGCGCTCGACGCCCAGGGCCGGATCCTCGGCCTCCGGATCAGGACGCATGCCAACGTCGGTGCCTACGCGACCGGCACCGGGGTCGCGATCCAGCTGCTGATCGGCCCCTGGGTGCAGACCAGCGTCTACGACATCCAGACCATCGATTTCCATTTCAAGGCGGTGCTGACCAACACCGCACCCACCGGCGCCTACCGCGGCGCCGGCCGGCCCGAGGCCATCTACACGATCGAGCGGCTGATGGACGAGGCCGCGCGGCAGACCGGCATCGACCGGATCGAACTGCGCCGGCGCAACTTCATCGGGCCGGCGCAGATGCCCTACAAGAATCCGATGCAGCAGGTCTACGACACGGGGGCCTTCGAATCGGTCATGGACCAGGCGCTGGCGCTGGCCGACTGGCAGGGCTTCGACGCCCGGGCGGCCGAATCGAAGCGGCAGGGGCGGATGCGCGGACTGGGCATCGCCACCTTCCTCGAATGGACCGGCGGCAACGTGTTCGAGGAGCGCGTCACGGTCGCGGTGCGCGCCGACGGCGTGATCGAGGTCTTCTCGGCGGTCAACGCGATGGGGCAGGGCATCGCGACCACGCTGGCGCAACTGGTGGTCGATGCCTTCGGGGTGCCGATCGAGCAGGTGCACATCGTGCTGGGCGACACCGACCGCGGCGACGGCTTCGGCAGCGCCGGCTCGCGATCGCTGTTCACCGGGGGTTCGGCGGTCCGGGTGGGGGCCGAGCGCACCATCGAGAAGGCGCGCGAACTCGCGGCGCAGGAACTCGAAGTGGCGGCCGCCGACGTCGAATACGCCGCCGGCGTGTTCAAGGTCGCCGGCACCGACCTGAAGCTGGACCTGTTCACGCTGGCCGGCAAGCAGGCCGAGCAGCAGATCTTCGTCGACTCGACCAGCACGGTGTCGGGGCCGACCTGGCCCAACGGCTGCCACATCACCGAGGTCGAGATCGATCCGCCCACCGGCGAGGTCAGCGTGCTGACCTATGCGTCGGTCAACGACGTCGGCCGGGTGGTCAACCCGCTGATCGTGCGCGGCCAGCTCGAGGGCGGGGCGGTGCAGGGCATCGGGCAGGCGCTGTGCGAGCGCGTGGTCTATGACCGCGAGACCGGCCAGCCGCTGACCGGCAGCCTGATGGACTACGCGGCGCCGCGGGCCGACATCGTCGCCACCATGTTCCGCATGGAGATGGACGAGTCGACGCCGTGCAAGAACAACCCGCTGGGGGTCAAGGGCGTGGGCGAGCTGGGGACCATCGGCGCCACGCCGGCGGTGGTGAATGCGGTGGCGGATGCGCTGGCGCGCAACGGGCTGGCGGGCCGCACGCCGCATCTGGACATGCCGTTGACGCCGGACCGGGTCTGGCGGTTGATGCAGCCGGAGGCTTGAACCACCCCCGATAGCGCCTGCGGCGCCCCCCTCAAGGGGGCGATACCAGCGGCCCGGCGAAGCCGGTTCCGCGGTATCCCTGGAAGGGGGGGTCCGGTTGGACGCAGCTCTCTGGCGCTAGAACTCCTCCATCGGCAGCCCGACGTAGTTCTCCGCCAGCGAGGTCGAGGCCGCACGCGAATGCACCAGGTAGTCGAGCTCGGCCTCCTGGATCTTCTGGCCGAACTCGCCGGTGTCCGGGAAGCGGTGCATCAGCGAGGTGAACCACCACGAGAAGCGCTCGGCCTTCCAGACCCGACGCAGGCAGAGGTCGGAGTAGCGGTCGAGGGCCGACGCGGTCTTGTCGGCGTAGAAGATCTCGAGGGCGCGCGACAGGTAGCCGACATCGGCCGTGGCCAGGTTCAGGCCCTTGGCGCCGGTCGGCGGCACGATGTGGGCCGCGTCGCCGGCCAGGAACAGGCTGCCGAAGCGCATCGGCTCGGCCACGAAGCTGCGCAGCGGCGCGATGCTCTTCTCGAGCGAAGGGCCGGTCACGAGGCGCTCGCGGGCCTCGGGGTCGAGCCGCAGGCGCAGCTCGTTCCAGAAGGCCTCGTCGCTCCAGTTCTCGACCTTTTCCTCGGTCGGCACCTGCACGTAGTAGCGGCTGCGCGTGGCGCTGCGCATGCTGCACAGCGCGAAGCCGCGCGAGGTGTTGGCGTAGATCAGCTCGTGCGACACCGGCGGCACGTCGGCCAGCACGCCGAGCCAGCCGAAGGGATAAATCTTCTCGTAGGTGTGGAGCGCGTCGGCCGGCACGCTGGCGCGGCTGACGCCGTGGTAACCGTCGCAGCCGGCGATGAAGTCGCATTCGATCTCGTGCGTGGCGCCGTCCTTCTGGTAGCGCACGCGGGGGCGGGCGCCGTCGAAGTCGTGCAGGCTGACCGATGCGGCGCTGTAGATCGTCGGCAGGCCCGCGGCCTGGCGTGCTTCCATCAGGTCGCGCGTGACCTCGGTCTGGCCGTACACCGTGACCTGCTTGCCGTCGGTCAGGCCGTGCAGGTCGATCCGGTGGCGCGCGCCCTTGAACAGCAGCTCGATGCCGTCGTGGGGCAAGCCCTCGGCCTTGGCGCGGGCATCGACGCCGGCCCGGGCCAGCAGGTCCATCGTGATCTGCTCGAGGACGCCGGCGCGGATGCGGCCGAGCACGTAGTCGCCGGTCTGGCGTTCGACGATCACGTTGTCGATGCCGGCCTTGTGCAGCAGCTGGCCGAGCAAGAGGCCGGCGGGGCCTGCGCCGATGATGGCAACCTGTGTTCGCATGCGAGTCTCCTGAAGTTTTCGCAAGCGTAGGGCTCAGGCGCCGTTTCGGGGGGGCCGAACGGCACGCTGTGTGCGATCATGAAAGCAGTTGCGCGATCATCGCGCAAACAGTTCCGACCATGACCATCGCCAAAGCAGACTTCATCGAGGGCATCGCCAAGGGCATGGCGGTGCTCGAGAGTTTCGACACCGAGCGCCAGCGGCTCAACGCCACCCTGGCCGCCGAGCGCGCCGGCCTGACCCGCGCCGCCGCGCGGCGCCACCTGCTGACCCTGGCGCACCTGGGCTACCTGGAAACGGACGGCAGCTACTTCTGGATGGCGCCCAAGGTGCTGCGCTTCTCGGGCAGCTACCTGGCGTCGTCGCGGCTGCCGCGCGCACTGCAGCCGACCCTGAACCGGCTGGCGGCCCAGACCCAGGAGTCGTTTTCGGCCGTGGTGCTCGACGGCGAGGAGGTGGTGATCGTCGCCCGCAGCGGCAGCTATGGCGCGCCGACGCGGGTGCTGGCCTACGGCCTGCATCTCGGGGCCCGGCTGCCGGCGCATGCGACCTCCACCGGCCGGGTGCTGCTGGCCGCGCTGAGTCCGGCCCAGCTCACCGCATGGCTCAAGGCCCGCCGGCTGTCGCGGCTCACGCCCCAGACCATCACCCAGGCGCGGGTGCTGCGCCAACGCATCGCCCAGGCCCGCAAGGACGATTTCTGCTTCGCCAGCGAGGAGCACGAACTCGGCGTGCAGGCGCTGGCGGTGCCGCTGCGCGACATGCAGGGGCGCACGGTGGCGGCGCTCAACGTCGTGCTGTCCGGCGGCCGCTACCAGGAAGAGGCGCTGCGCCGCGACCTGCTGCCGCTGCTATTCGAGGCGGCCCGCGAGGTCCGGGCGCTGCTGTGAGCCGCTACCATCCCGACCAGTCCAACCGGGGATGACCGAACCATGCGACTGCTGCTGCTCGAAGACGACGTGATGATCGGCGAAGCCGTGCTCGACCTGCTGCGCGCCGAGCAGTACGCGGTCGACTGGGTCAAGGACGGCGATGCCGCCGACACGGCCTTGCGCACCCAGCAGTACGACCTGGTGCTGCTCGACCTGGGCGTGCCGCGCCGCGACGGACTCGAGGTGCTGCGCGCGCTGCGGGCCCGCAAGCAGCGCATGCCGGTGCTGATCGCGACCGCGCGCGACTCGGTGGCGCAGCGCATCGAGGGACTGGACGCCGGCGCCGACGACTACGTGCTCAAGCCCTACGACCTGGACGAACTGCTGGCCCGCATCCGGGCGCTGCTGCGGCGGGCCTCGGGGCGGGCCGAGCCGGTGTACGAGCACATGGGCGTAAGCGTCAATCCGGCCACGCGCGAGGTCACGGTGGCGGGCCAGCCGGTGATCCTGTCGGCGCGCGAATGGGCGGTGCTCGAGCCGCTGCTGGCCCGCCCCGGCATGGTGCTGTCGCGCGCCCAGCTCGAGGAGAAGCTCTACAGCTGGAAGGACGAGATCAGCAGCAACGCGGTCGAGGTCTACGTGCACGGGCTGCGCAAGAAGCTCGGCGCCGACCTGATCCGCAATGTGCGCGGCGTCGGCTACATGGTGCCGAAGGAATGATCGGCGCAGCGTGGGGGCATCCATGAGGTCGCTCAGGGCGCGCCTGCTGTGGTTCCTGCTGGCGGCCATCGTGCTGGCGGCGGGCACGCAGGCCTTCATTGCCTATCGGACCGTGCTCCAGGAGGCCGACGACATCTTCGACCATCACATGCAGCAGATGGCGCTGTCGCTGCGTGCGGGACTGCCGCCCAGTTCCGCGGTGGGCGGCCTCGGCGGCGGCGAGGAGAACTTCGAATTCATCGTCCAGATCTGGACCCTGGACGGCATCCGGATCTTCGAATCGGCGGCCCAGGCGGCACTGCCGCAGCGCGCGGTGCTGGGCTTCTCGAATGTGCAGGCGCGCGGCACCACCTACCGCGTGTTCTCGCTGGCGACCCGTTCGCTGGTGATCCAGGTGGCGCAGGACATGGCGGCGCGGCGCCGCATGGCGGGCACCCTGGCCTTGCGCACCGTCGGCCCGATCGTGCTCGCGGCGCCGCTCCTGATGCTGGTGGTCTGGTGGGTCGTGAGCCGCTCTCTGGCGCCGGTGTCGCGGGTACGCCGGCAGGTGGCGACCCGCCAGGCCGACGACCTGTCTCCGCTCAGCGAGACCGACCTGCCCGAGGAAGTGCGCCCGCTGGTGCACGAGCTGAATCTTCTTTTCGTCCGCGTGCGCCAGGCCTTCGAGGCCCAGAAGCACTTCGTCGCCGATGCGGCGCACGAACTGCGCTCGCCGCTGGCGGCGCTCAAGCTCCAGGTGCAGGGCCTGCAGCGAGCCTCCGACGACGCGACGCGCGAGCTCGCGGTGGCCCGGCTGGCGGCCGGGATCGACCGGGCGACCCGGCTGGTCGAGCAGATGCTGGCCCTGGCGCGCCACGAGGCCAGCGCGGCGGCCGGCGCGCAGCCGGAACCTGTCAGCCTGCCCGAGGTCGCGCGGCTGGCGATCTCCGACACCGTGGCCGCGGCCCAGTCGCGCGACATCGACATCGGCATCGTGCGGGCCGACCCGGCCACGGTGCAGGGCCAGCCCGAGGCGCTGCGCACCTTGCTGCGCAACCTGATCGACAACGCGGTCAAGTACACGCCGCCCGGCGGCCGGGTCGACATCGCGATCGCCGCCGCCGCGGCCGGCGTCGAACTGAGCGTCGACGACAGCGGACCGGGCTTGCCCGAGAGCGAGCGCGAGCGCGTGCTCGACCGCTTCTACCGCGCGGGCCAACCCCAGGCCCCCGGCAGCGGCCTGGGCCTGTCGATCGTCAAGTCGATCGCCGACCTGCACGGCGCGACCGTGGCGCTCGACCGCTCCGCCCTCGGCGGCCTGCGCGTCCTGATCCGCTTCCCGTCCTGAACGCCCGGCTGGCACTGCGGGGCAGCCCGAGGGGCGCGCTTTAAGCATTGCTTAAGCCGTCGGCCCGACATTCCTTTCGTGCTCTCTTCCAACACTCGAAAGGATTCCTGATGAAAACCGGTTTGACCTCGCCCCGCGCGCTCGTGCTTTCGCTGGCAGCCGCCGGCGTGATCGGTGCCGTCGGCACCGGCGCCTACACCAGCGCCCGTGCCGTGGCCGCGCCGCCGGCGCAGGCCGTTGCCGTGGCCGGCACCACCGCCCCGACGGTGACCATGCCCGACTTCTCCACCATCACCGCCCGCGATGGCCAGGCAGTGGTCAACATCAGCGTCACCGGCAGCAGCAAGACCGCCGGCGCGCAGGGCGGCCCGCAGATGGATCCGGACGACCCGATGTACGAATTCTTCCGCCGCTTCGGCGGCGGCCAGGGCCCGCGTGGCGGCCAGCAGCAGCCGCAGCGTGAAACCCCGGTGCGTGGCCAGGGCTCGGGCTTCATCCTGAGCGCCGACGGCATCATCCTGACCAATGCGCACGTCGTGAAGGACGCCAAGGAAGTCACGGTCAAGCTGACCGACCGCCGCGAATTCAGCGCCAAGGTGCTCGGCTCCGACGCCAAGACCGACGTCGCCGTGATCAAGATCGAGGCCAAGAACCTGCCGGTGCTGTCGGTCGGCAGCACCAAGGACCTGAAGGCCGGCGAATGGGTGCTGGCGATCGGCTCGCCCTTCGGCTTCGAGAACACCGTGACCGCCGGCGTCGTCAGTGCCAAGGGCCGCTCGCTGCCGGACGACGGCTACGTGCCCTTCATCCAGACCGACGTCGCGATCAACCCGGGCAACTCGGGCGGCCCGCTGCTCAACACGCGCGGCGAGGTGGTGGGCATCAATTCGCAGATCTACAGCCGCAGCGGCGGCTACCAGGGTGTGTCCTTCGCGATCCCGATCGAGGTCGCGATGCAGGTCAAGGACCAGATCGTCGCCACAGGCAAGGCCACCCATGCCCGCCTCGGCGTCGCGGTCCAGGAAGTGAACCAGGCCTTCGCCGATTCGTTCAAGCTGGACAAGCCCGAGGGCGCGCTGGTGTCGAACGTCGAGAAGGGCGGCCCGGCCGACCAGGCCGGCCTGCGCTCGGGCGACGTGATCCGCAAGGTCGACGGCGAGGCCGTGATCGCTTCCGGCGACCTGCCGGCCCTGATCGGCCAGAAGAAGCCGGGCAGCAAGATCACGCTCGACATCTGGCGCCAGGGTGCGCGCGAGCAGATCTCCGCCAAGCTCGGCGATGCCGCCGAGAAGGGCACTGCCGTGGCGAAGAGCGAAGAGGGCGGCGCTGCGACCCAGGGCAAGCTCGGTCTGGCGCTGCGTCCGCTGCAGCCGCAGGAACAGCGCGAGGCGCAGGTCGACGGCGGCCTGCTGATCGCCGATGTCGGTGGCCCGGCGGCACTGGCTGGCGTGCAGACCGGCGACGTGCTGCTGGCGATCAACGGCACGCCGGCGAAGAACATCGAGCAGGTCCGCGAGGTGGTGGCCAAGGCCGACAAGTCGGTGGCCCTGCTGATCCAGCGCGACGGCAACAAGATCTTCGTGCCGGTGCGCCTCGGCTGATGCACCCCGCCCGCGAAGCCGGCCGATTGCGACATAGTGCCGGTCTCGCGGGCCGCGGCGTCGAGGCAGCGTGCAATAGTGCCTTGGCGATGAAATGTCCGCGAAGTAACAATCCAGACTTCTAAGATCGAAAGGTTTCCCGGTGGCACTTCGCGACATTGCGCTGACTGTTCTTGAACTGGAACCCAATGAGTTTCATTGGGTCCTGATGGAGGCAGTCCAGGCCGAGTCCGAGGACTGCCTGGGATTCCGGCCGATCGACTGCTCGACCCAGGGCGTTCCGGACTACTCGGAAGCCCTCATCCAGGGCGCCTCGGCACTTCGCGTGCTGCAGGGCCTCGCACCTTTCGGCAAGCCCAAGACACCCGTCGGCATCGGTGAAAGCACGGCTGCCGCCCTGTCCGATACGGGCCCGGCGACCACGGCCTCCAGCACCGACCCGGACTCTTGCCTCTTCACGACCGACCACTCGATCCTGTAGCTTCAGCGCCCCTGGGCGTCGAAGTGCATCGCCGTGACGGCGATCACGCGGGCGGCCCGCGAACGGATGGTGCCTTGCTGGGACACGCCACGCAGCACCAGCAGCGGCGGCGCCGGCGTGCGGCAGGGCGCCGGGGCGCTTCGATGGAAGCCGGCCGCCGCGAACGGCAGCCGGAATCTGGCAGCGAGCGTGGTGGGATGTTGCATGATCTCGAAGTTACGCGGCCGCCGCACTTTCGCCCATCTCTCCGAAGGAGGCATGGCACCCCCAAAGCGGCATAGACCGGAAGGGCGGCCGCTGCATTTCAGCGTCAACATGGAGAGGAAGCAAGAATGACGAGACTGATCGTGCTGCAGAAGAATGGCTCTGCAAAGCAGGTCAACATGACCCACATGCCTTTTGTGGTCGGCCGCGCCGACAGCTGCGACCTGGTGCTCGACAACCCGCTCGTGAGTCGCTCCCACGCGGTGTTCGAGGCGGTTGGCGAAGCGATGACGATCCGCGACCTGCAAAGCCACAACGGAACCTACGTCAACGGCCAGCGGGTCGAGAGCGCCGCCCTGCGCTCCGGCGACGAAGTCAAGATCGGCGGCTACCAGATCCGCTTTCTCTCGCAGGGCGGCCCGATCGCACCGGCCGAGGCGCTCCGGCTGGTCACCGTGCCGGGCCGGCTGGCGGACATCGACCTGCAAAGGCTCGGTACCAAATCCTGACCGGACCCTGACGCGCAAGCCTGGAAAAATGGCACTAAATCACAAGGCAGACACGCCGTTCGGCTGATTCACCTCCGCCCGTTTGCAGCGCAAAGTGACGCTTCGACGATTTTCGGGAGTACAGCATGGACTCAGAGGTCATGACCCTTGGCGCATTGGCGATCCTGGTGGCCGGCGGCTGGTTGATCGACGTCCTCAGCCATCGAGGATCGTCGCCGCTGCAGCGCCGGATGGCGAGCCAGATCAAGAAATCGGCCGAGACCATCCGGGGCGCACCCCTGTCCTGAAGCTGTTGCTGCGGCGGGACGCAGGAGGCTTCGATTTGAGTGAACAATAGCGTCCATGCCCATTCGCACCCTCGTCGGCCACCTCAAGATCTGCGACGGATTGATTCTCTGGGCCGACGAAGACGCACACACCCTGCTCGACTATCCCTCGGGCGCCCTGACCGACATGCCTTTCAGCGACGTGCTGGCGCCGGCCTTGGCCCAGGCGCTGCAACTGCCTGCGCGCGGGGCGGTCGATGGCAACGGGATCGTGCTGCGGGCCGGCCACGGCCACAGCATCCAGGCCGACGTGCGCGGCGAGCGCATGGACGACCGCTGCGCGCTGTGGTCCTTCACCCCGTCCGCGCGCGGCGTGCGGGGCGAGCGGCTCGATCTGCTGTCGCGGCATGACGCGCTGACGCGGCTGCCCAACCGGGTGCCGTCGGCGGATGAGCTGAATCCGGCGCCCGGGCGGGACGGCGATGGCGAGCGCCTGCTGGCCGTGTGCTACCTCGACCTCGACCGCTTCCGCGACATCAACGACAACTTCGGCCCGGTCGGCGGCGATGCGGTGCTGCGCGAGGTGGCCCGCCGGCTCAAGGCCGCGGTGCCCCACGATGCGAGCGTCGCCCGGGTCGGCGGCGACGAGTTCGCGCTGCTGTTGTTCGTCAACGACGCGGCGCAGAGCGAATCGCTGCTGGAGCAGATCCTGGCGCGGCTGGCGCATCCGTTCCGGCTGCAGGACCGCTCGGCGCGCCTGCGCACCAGCGTCGGCGTCTCTCTGATGCGGCTCGGCGAGCAGCCGACCGAAGTGATGCTGCAGCAGGCGCAGCACGCGGTGTTCTTCGCCAAGCGGGCCGGCGGCAGCCAGGTCCACTTCTTCGATGCCGGCCAGGCGCTCGAGGAGCAGCAGGAACTGCTGATCCGCGACCGCATCCAGAGCGGACTGGCGAACCACGAATTCCTGCTGGCCTACCAGCCCAAGGTCGACATGCAGTGCGGCCGGGTGATCGGCTTCGAGGCGCTGGTGCGCTGGCAGCATCCCGAGCGCGGCCTGCTGCAGCCGTCCGCCTTCGTGCCGATGATCGAGGACCACGAGCTGGTGGAGCAGCTCGGCGACTGGGCCATCGGCGAGGCCGTGCGGCAGGCGGCGGACTGGCTGGCGGCCGGCGTCAAGACATCGGTCAGCGTCAACATCAGCCCGCGCCACCTGCTGCGGCCGGATTTCATCGAACGGCTGAGCTTCCACCTGGGCCGTTTCCCGCAGCTGCATGCGGGCGTGCTCGAGCTCGAGATCCTCGAGACCACCGCGATCAAGGACTTCGCCGCGGTGGCCGATTTCATCGTCGCCTGCAAGGCCCTTGGCGTGCCGGTCGTGATGGACGACTTCGGCACCGGCTATTCGTCCCTGACCTATCTGCGGCGGCTGCCCGTGACCGCGCTCAAGCTCGACCAGTCCTTCGTGCGAGGCATGCTCGAAGACCCCGAGGACGAGGCCATCATCCGCGGCATCCTCGTGATGGCGCGCGGCTTCGGACGCAAGACCATCGCCGAGGGCGTCGAGTCGGTGGCCCATGGCGATGCCTTGCTGGCGCTGGGCTGCACCCTCGGCCAGGGCTACGGCATCGCCAAGCCGCTGCCGGCCGCCGAGGTTCCCCCCTGGATCACCGAGTTCGAGCGGGCGCCGCCCTGGGGCCGGGCCGAGGGCTGCTGAGCGGCCCTGCCTGCGCCTGCTAGAGCAGCGGCGTGTACGGCGAGCTCAGCGGCTTGAGCGTCGCCCCGGTCGGAGCGCCGAAGCGACCCGTGTTCCCGAGCATGTAGCGCAGGTAGGCGCTGACCGTGACCTGGCGGTAGTTCTGCGCGTTGTTGAAGGCCATGGCGCCGCCCAGGAAGAGCTGCGGCGCCACCTGGTATTCGACGACGCCGGCCAGGTTGTAGGCCACGCCCGTGTGGCTGGTCGACGGATAGAAGCCGGTGAAGGGCGCCTTGTTGAGGCCCAGTCCGGTGGCCGTCGCGACCGCGCCTGCTGCGGCCGCCTGGCGCGCCGGATCGGTCGGGAACCAGGGCGTCGCGTCCTGGGTGAACGACTGCACGCCGAGCGAGGCGTTGAGGCGCCACGAGAGCCGGTCGTCGCGGCCGCTCCAGTCGACCGGGAAGGCGACGCTGACATAGGACTGAGGGCTGAAGTAGCCGCCCTGGCCATAGGTGAAGTAGCTCAAGTTCTTGTCGTAGCTCAGCAGGTCGAGGTTCATGCCCGCGGTCAGCGTCGAGCCGGGCTTGTTCTGCAGGTGGACGTACATGCCGCCGCCGAGTTCGTAGCGCGAGTTGTCGGCCACGTTGCGGCCGGTGATCGAATGACCCGATCCGTAGCCGTAGATGCCGTAGGTGCCGTCGTCGCGCGTCACGTCCAGCCGCGCGCCGGTGGCGACCACGCCGCCCCAGCGGTCGCCGGTGCGGGTGTCCTCGGTGCCGGCGAAGGACAGCAGGCTGTCGGTGACGGCGCGGCGCGACAGGTCGGCCTTCATGGACACGGTGTCGGAGATCGCGCCGCTGTACGTGATGTTGCCCACCGCGTTGGTCTCCTGGAAGCCCAGCGGCGTGGTGCCGATGCTGGCGCTGAGGTTCTTGCCCTCGTAGCCGACCGCGAGGCCGACGCCGCTGGCGTGCTGGCCGTCGACCGCGGGAACCCGTCCCGCGAGCAGGTCGATCGCGGCCTGCGGGCCGGCGCCGAAGCGGCTCGACGTGCCGTAGTCCTGGGCCAGCGCGCCGTTCTCGAGCACGGTCGGGGTGGCGGTGAGGACCACCTTGCCGTTGCCGGCCGGAATGCGGGCTTCGATCGGCACCTGCAGGTCCTGCAGCCGGCTCAGGCCGGATTCGCCGTCGCGGCTGCGGTAGACGCTGCCGATGTCGATCGTCGTGCTGCGCTCGGACTGGAGGTCCTGCAGTTCGCTCAGCAGCGGGTTCACCGGCGCCGCGCCGGCCCGCGGCAGCGCGTTCCAGCTGCCTTCGCTCGACAGGCTGCTGCCGGCCACCGGGGCTGGCAGCGGGTAGACCGGCTGGCCGGCCGGCTGCGGCAGCGGATAGGCCTGCGCGTACTGTGGCGTGGCCGCAGGCAGCGGTACCGGCGGCAAGGCGCTGGCGGACGCGGCGGATGGAGTCTGGCCGGCAGCGGCGGTCCGCTTGCGTGCCTCGGCGCTGTTGCGGCTGCTCGCGCCGGCGGCCGCTGCCGGCGCCGCGGCGCCGCTGCCCCAGGGCATGCTGGCGGCCGGCAGGCCCGCGTTGGCTGCATAGGCCGGCGGCACGGCAGCGGGCAGCGGCGGCAGCGCCGCGACCGGTGCTGCGCCGCCGCGCATGCCGGCGAAGGGCGAGGGCTGCAGGCCCGGGGCGGTGGCGGCCGCCGGGTAGCCCGCCGCCGGCAGCCCGACAGGCTGCAGGCCGGCTCCGAAGGGCGAGGCCGCGCTGGCCGCGCCGCCGGTCATGCCGGCAAAGGGGTTGACGGGTGCGGCCGGCTGGCCGGCTGCGAACCCACCGCCGCCGGCGGCGCGGCTGTCCGACGCCACGGCGGCGCGCAGGTATTGTTCGGCCCGCGCGTTGTCGCCCGCATTGCGGTAGACGCGGCCGGCGGCCGCCAGCACGCGCGACTGGTCCGGCGCCTGCTTCAGGGCGGCCTGGACGTAGCTCTCGGCCTCGCCGTGGGCCCGCAGCGCGCTCGCACTGGCGGCGGCGGCGAGGAGGGTGTCGAGGTCGGTCGGGCTGCGCTGCAGGATGCGCTGGTACAGCGCCAGCGCCTGCTTCTCGTCGCGAGCCGCCGCGTAGAGACGGGCCAGCGCGGCGAGCACCTGGGGATCTTCGGGGCGGGCGGCCAGCACCGGTGCCATCGCGTTGTAGGCGGCCTCGAGGTTGCCGGCTTCGCGCAGGGCGTCGGCCTGGCGCAGGCTGAAGGCGATCGTGAGGCGCTCGTAGTCGGCGCGCTGGGCGCTGGTCATGTTGGCCGACTGGAGCTGCCGCAGCACCGCGGACAGTTCGACGTCCTGCTGGGTCTTGAGCAGCACCGAGGCATACAGCAGGCGATCGCCGACTCCCGGGTTCGGGCTGCGCGCCAGCAGCTGCCGGCTCATCGCCAGCGCCCTCGGCGCGTCGCCGATGTCGGCATAGGCCATAGCCAGCTGGCCCCACAGCTCGGGCGGCATGTCGGCACCGAGCGTCGCCTCGGTCTGCGCCAGCACGCCGCGCGCCGCCGCCACCTGGCCCTGCCGCGCGAGCGCCTGGGCCTGCTGCGCCTGGCCAGCGGCCCACAGGCGCCGCTGCAATTGCGTCATGTCGCGCGTTCGGGAGGCTGCGGGGATGCGCTCGAGGTACTGGAGCCCGGCCACCGGATCGCCGGCGTCGGAAGCCAGCAGGGCGCTGGCGTACAGGGCGTCGGGCATGTCGGGCTGCGACATCAGCAGACCGTCCATCACGCCTCGGGCCTGGGCCATCATGCCCTGGCGGCGGTAGATGTTGGCCAGGTCGAGCCGGACCCAGGGGCTGTCGGGCGCCGCCAGCATGGCGTCCTCGAGCGTGCGCTGGGCGCCTGCGGTGTCGCCGGCCTCGATCTGGGAGCGCGCCGTGGCGCGGGTCGCTTCGACCTTGACGTCCTGCAGGCTGCCGATCTGGCGCGCCTGCTCCGGCGTGAGCCGCTGCGACAGCGCCATCGCCTCGTCGCTGCGGCCCTGGCGGGTGTAGGCGGTGATGAGCCCGCGCAGCGCCTGGGTGTCGTTGGGCTTGCTCTCGAGCGCGCGCCGGTAGCCCTGCTCGGCACCGGCGAAGTCGCCGGCGGCCAGGCGCAAATCGGCCAGCGCCACCTGGCCGACGGTTTCGCGCGGATCGATCTTGACCGCGCGTTCGAGCAGGCCCTGGGCCGTGCGCGTGTCGCCCCTGGCGCGCGCCGCATTGGCCTGGCCGATCAGGTTCCAGTAGGTGGCGCTCTGCAGGGCCGAGGCCCACTTGCCGCCGCCGGCGGCCTTGGAAGCCTGTTCGAGCAGTTGCTGGGCTTCGGCGAAGCGCTCCTGGCGCAGCCGGATCAGACCCAGGCCACCGAGCGCCTCGGCGTCGCCGGGCTGCAGCTTCAGCGCTTGCTGGAAGCGCTGTTCGGCAGTCGCGGCATCGCCGCGGTCCAGGGCCTTGAAGCCCTCGCCGAGCGGCTGCGCAGCCGGCGAAGCCGGCGCGGCGGCGCTGCGTGCCGCGCTCAAGCCGTCGAGCCTGGCCTGCACCGCCGTGTCGGGATGGCTGGCCAGGAACTGGGTGTAGAGCGGCGCATCGGGCTCGCGCGCATCGAGCCAGATCAGCGCCTGGCGCCAGCTCGCGGTGGCGGCAACGCCGACGCCCGGCTGCTTCGCCAGTTCCGCCAGGGTGCGGATGCCTTCGCGCCGGGTCGGCTCGCGGTAGGTCTGCAACTGGGCCAGCGCCAGCTTGTAGTTGAGGTTGTCGGGCTTGTCCTTGACCAGCTGATCGAGCCCTTTGCGTCCTTCCTCCCAGCCCTGCTGGGTTCCGCCCAGCAGCTGGTAGTACTCGACCGCGAGCGGTTCCGGGGGCGTCCGGTTGGCGAAGATCGCGCGATAGAGCTGGATCGCCTCGGTGGTGCGCCCGGCCTTGGAGGCGGCGCGCGCGCGCTGCAGGTCGGTCTGCGGCGTGCCGGACTGCTGCTGCGCCTGGAGCGACCCGCGCGGGTCGCCGGGATGGGCGGCATTCAGGCGCGTGATCCAGCTGCGCGCGGGTTCGGCCTTGCCGCGCGCCAGTTCCACCTGCGCCATGCCGTACATCGCATCCGCCGATTGCGGATCGATGCTCAGCAGCTTGCGCCAGCTTTCCTCGGCCAGGTCGGTCCGGCCCATGCTCTGCCAGTAGTTGCCCTGCTCGACCAGCGCCGCCTTGGCATCGCCCTGTGCCTGCGCCGGCCCGCCGGCATAGAGCGCGCCGACCAGGCCCAGGCAGGTCAGCAGGCGGCTGGCCGCCGTGGTTGCCCTCAGGCGAGTTGAGTGGCGGGGCATAGCAGTCTCCAATGGGTTTGCAACTGGCCAGTCCGGCTGAACGCGTAGCGGCCATCGAGCCAGGCTTGTCCGAAGAGAAGCAGCATGCGCTCGTAGTAGGGAAGGGGCGTGGGCGCGGGCTGCGCCGGGCTGCCGACGCGGGCCCGGACCCGGGCCAGTTCGGCATCGAGCTGCGGCGCCAGGCCCTGCGCCTTCAGGTAGGGCAGCAGGGCGCCCGAAAATCCGACCGGACCGGTGCCGCGGGTGACGCCGGTGTCGGTGTCGACGAACTCCGGCATCGGCTTCTTCTGTTCGAGCAGACGACGCGGACCGTAGAGCGACTTGAGCAGCGGCTGGCGCGCCGGGTCCGACGCGTTCAGCATGCCGGCCCAGAGGTACACGCGGATCGCGTCATAGCTGCCCACCGCTCCCTTCTCGGGGTCGGCGACGAAGGCCTGCTCCTGGGTCGACCAGGCGCACCAGTCGGGCGTGAAGCCGTGGGGCGACACCGCGGCGATCATGCGCACGGTGTTGTCGGCGATCTCGCCCCAGGGGCCCTTGCCGTCGACCTGTTGGAAGCGGCGCAGCAGCTGCAGCGGCAGGTAGCTCGGGTTGAGGCGCCAGGCCGGCCCCTTGGCGATGGCCTTGGGCCAGGGCAGCAGGATGCGGCCGAGGCCGGGGAGCGTTGCCACTTCGTCGCGTGCGGCCAGCGCCAGCACGGTGCGGCCCAGGTTCTGGTAGCGCGGCTCGTTCCAGAGCCGGCCGGCCTCCAGCAGCGAATAGGCGATCCAGAGGTCGGAATCGGAGGCCGGGTTGTCGTCGAGCACGCCCCAGCTGTCGTCCGGCTTGTGGCCCCACTGCCAGGCGGGCAGGCGCTGCGCGAGGCTGCCGGCGGCCAGGTTCTTTTCGGTCCATTCGAGGATGCGGGCGAAGGCCGCGCGGTCGTTGTGAACCAGCGCGAAGAACAGCCCGTAGGACTGGCCTTCCGAAGTCGAATGCTGCTTCGGCGTATCGAAATCGACGATGCGGCCATCGGCCTGGACATGGCGGGCGGCGAAGGAGGTCCAGTCGGTCGCCGGCAGGCAGGCGCCGTTGGCCGCCTGCGCGGCGGCCGGCAGTACGGTCGCCAGCGGCATCAGGGCCAGCCCGGCCAGGCAGCGGCGACGGCCCCTGTCGGCGCTCGACGCGGGCGGGACGGTCGGAAGGTTTCGGGTCATGGCCAGGGCGCTCTCGGGTTCGTGTCAGCGCAGTCGGCGACGGGCACGCAGTTGAAGACTCAGGTAGGCCGCCGCGGCGCCGATGAAGGCCAGCGCGACCACCGCCGCGGCCAGCAGCAGCGGGCTGCGCGACAGGTTCCACTGCAGCCACATCACCGGCGGCAGGCGACCGACATAGTAGGTGCCGCCGGCCAGCAGGCTGCTGACCTGGTTGCCGCGCACGAAGGCCGTGCTGCCCTGGATGTTGCGCACCAGGCTCGGGCTCATGAGCGCATTGAGCAGCGCCGGCTGCGAGGCCGCACCGGCCACCACCGCCACCACGCTGCGTTCTTTCTGCAGCGGCGACTCGAAGCCGGCCAGCACCGCATCGGAGCCGTCCTGGGCGACCGTCATCTGGGTCGTGGCGGGCAAGTCCTCGCGCTGGCGGGTGCCGGTGATGAGGTTGAGCGTGTCCTCGATCCAGCTGCCGAGCTTGAATTCACTGGCGTCCGTGCTGCGCCTGAGCGGCATCCGGTCGGCCCACTGCGTGAACAGCGGCTGGCTTTGCAGGCTGCCGATCACCAGCAGGTCCTTCTGGGCGAACTGCGAGACGTTCGCGGCCCGGCCGGCCGTGAGCCGGAGCGCCGGATAGCCGGTGGCGTTACCCAGGTGGCCCAGCAATGCCAGGTAGGTCTCGGTGTCGCTGGTCTCGGGCTGGTCGGGCAGCACCACGACGGTCTCGGCCAGGTCGGCCAGGCGCGAGAACGGAAAGCCGCTGTTGGCATAGGCCGCCAGCTCGGGCATCGCGATGTAGTGCGGGAAGCGCGAGACATCGATGGTCGAGGCCGGGTCGATGTTGCCGCGCACGTTGTTGACCAGCGGCTTGCAGTCGCCCGCCGGCGGCTCGAAGTAGTAGTGCATGCGCAGCTGGCTGCGCGAACTCAGCAGCAGCGGCGGCAGCAGGATGTCCTTGCTCTGCGAGATGGTGCCGTCGGGCAGCAGCTTGAGCGCCAGCGGGTTCCACCAGTGGTCGCCGGCGGGGTTGGCGGCGCGCAGCGGCAGCGAGGCGATGAAGCTGTTGTCCAGGCTCAGGTTGAGGGTCGACTGGTCGGCCCGCACGCGCGGCGTGTAGTTGAAGCGCAGGTCGAGCGGGATGCCGCGGCTGCGCCAGGTGAAGAGGTCGGGCGGCAGCTGCAAGTTGACCTTGACCACGTCGGGCGTATAGCCCGCGACCGAGAAATCGCTGGCGGGCGCGAGTTCGCCGAGCTTGACCGGGCGGTCGTCCGCGAGCCAGCGCGGCGCGTCGTAGGGGCGGCGCGGCGGCGGCTCCTGGAAATTGCCGAGGCTCGCCGTGGTGCCCGTGAAGGCCCGGCTGTTGACCGCCAGCGCCGCGGCGGCGGTGCGCAGCTCGGCCGGATTGCGGCCCATCACCAGCAGCAGCTTGTAGGTGGCATCGCGGGGGTGGTCGACCACCGCCAGCGTCGGGCCCTGGATGGCAGGCAGCGCGAGGCCGGCGATGGCGGTCTCGGGCGTGGCGAGCACCACCGCATGGCCCGCCGGCGGCAGTTCGCCGTTGCTGACCGGGAACACGGCGCCGCGGTAGCCCGCCAGCGCGCCGAACCACGACGACACGATGCCCGCCGCCTCCAGGGTCGGCGTGCCCACGGCATTGCCGAAGACGAAGGGGACGCTGGCGCGGCGCACGTCGCGCCGATCGAAGAAGGGCTGCGGCAGGGTCGCGAGATCGGCCGCCACCTTGAGCGGGATGAGGTTCAGGCGCAGCGTGCTCGAGGCATCGACCGTGGCCCACAGGCTGCTGTGGGTCGGGTCCTCGCATTCGCGCGTGTAGTGGCCGACCAGCTCGATGTTGATGCGGTTGAAATCGGTGATCAGGCGCCGGTCGATCGGGATCTCCGCGCTCTGCGGCTTGCCGGCCTCGCCCCGCACCACCGGCAGCGTGGTCACCAGCACGTCGTTGACGCTGACCTTGAGGTGCGAGAGCTCCGGGATCAGCGCCGGCGAGTAGGCGTAGTTGAGCTTGAGCGATGCGCTGGTCACCAGCTCGTCGGCCCGCACGCTGAACGGAATGCCCACCGTGCCGCTGGTGCCGCGCAGGTTGATCGCGTAGTCGATGCCGAGCTGCGTCAGGGTCAGATCGCGTGCCGTGCCCGTGGGTTGTGCCGGCTGTGCCGCCGCGGGCGGCGTTGCGGCCGCGCCCTTGCCCTGCGCCTGCGCTGCCGGGCCACCGGCCCAGGCCAGCAGCGCCAGCGCGATGGCGCCGGCTTGTTGTCGATGTCGGGCCGATGTCACGTAGGTTCCTTTGCGTTGACGGCGCGCGCTGCGGCCGGCGCCGGGCGCAGCTTGCGTCCGGCGGCGCGTGCGTAGTGGGCGAACATGTCGCGGAAGCCGACCAGGCTGATGCGCGCGATATGGCCGATCACCTTGTGGGCGGCGACGCGCGGATGGTTGCCCCAGCGCGCCGCCCAGATGTCGGCGCGGGCGGTGGTGCACTGGACCAGCGCACGCTCCTGGGCGAAGTCGAGCGGCGCGAACTGCAGCCCCATGCGCTTGCCGCGGTTGAAGCGCACCGTGGCCGGGAAGCGATGCTCGGTCTCGCCGCGGTACAGCGACACCTCCAGCGGCGCGGCGTTCGCGAGCGCGACCTCGGCCGGCAGCTCGATGCCCAGGCCGCCGCTCGAGAAGTCGGAGGTGTGGCAGCGCATCGAGTGGCCGTCGGCGAAGTGCAGCGTGGCCGGCACCTTGAGCGTGACGCGATGGGCGCCTCGCACCTGGCGCGATTCGTTGGCCGCCGCCACGCAGGCCCCGAGGATCATCAGGTTGTAGAAGGTCCAGGCCAGGTTGAGCCAGACCGTCGCGATGTTGTCCGCGTCGACCCAGGTCAGCCGCCACAGGCCGAAGCCGACGCCGATGAAGTTGAGCGCCAGCAGGAACAGGCTGGCCTTGGCGATCTGGGTGTCGAAGTACTGCTCCTGGATCAGGCCGCCCTTGGCCGTCACGTTGAAGCTGCCGAGCTTCGGATTGATCAGCGCCACCAAGGTCGGCCGGAAGATGTACCAGGCCAGCACGGCCTCGTAGACCTCGTTCCAGAACAGGTAGCGGAAGCGCCCCTGGATGCGGCTGTTGGTCAGGTTGGCATGGAAGATGTGCGGCAGCGCGTAGGCGAAGATCATCGGCGCCGAGGCGTGGATCACGCTGGCGCCGAACAGCAGGTAGGCCAGCGGCGCCGTCAGGTAGATCAGCCGCGGCAGGCCGTACAGGAAGTGCAGCATCGCGTTGATGTAGCAAAGTCGCTGCGGCCAGCTGAGGCCACGGCCGAACAGCGGGTTGTCGACGCGGAAGATCTGCGTCATGCCGCGGGCCCAGCGGATGCGCTGGCCGACGTGGCCGGACAGGCTCTCGGTCGCCAGCCCGGCGGCCTGCGGCAGCGCCAGGTAGGCCGTGTTGTAGCCCTTGCGATGGATCTTGAGTGCGGTGTGGGCGTCCTCGGTCACGGTCTCGACCGCGATGCCGCCGACCTCTTCGCAGATGGTGCGCCGGAGCACCGCGCAGGAGCCGCAGAAGAAGGTCGCGTTCCAGAGGTCGTTGCCGTCCTGGATCAGGCCGTAGAACAGCTCGCCCTCGTTGGGCACCGTGCCGAAGGTGTCGAGGTTCTTCTCGAACGGATCGGCCGAGAAGAAGTAGTGCGGCGTCTGCACCATGCCGAGCTTCGGGTCGCGCCCGAACCAGCCCATCGCGATCTGCAGGAAGGAGCGCGTCGGCGTGTGGTCGCAGTCGAAGATCGCGATGAATTCGCCGCTGGTGTTCTTGAGCGCCGCGTTGATGTTGCCGGCCTTGGCGTGGCGGTTGTTGTCGCGCGTGACATGGTGCACGCCCACGCCTTCGCAGAAGACTCGGAACTCTTCGCGGCGGCCGTCGTCCAGCACATAGATGTTGATCTTCTCGGGCGGCCAGTCGATCGACTGGGCCGCCAGCACGGTCGGCCGCACCACCGACAGCGGCTCGTTGTAGGTCGGGATGAAGACGTCGACCGTGGGCCACAGGCTGGTGTCCTCGGGCAGCGGGTGCGGCTTGCGCTCGAGCGGCCAGGCGGTCTGGATGTAGCCGAGCAGCAGCACCACGAAGGCGTAGATCTCGGCGCCCAGCAGGCCGGTGCCCAGCACCAGATCCAGCAGGTTGTCCATGTACATGGTCTCGGTGATCCGCCAGTACATGTAGCGCGAGGAGACGATCACCGACAGGAAGATCATCGCCAGGGTCGGGATCCGGCCCGGGAAGCGGTTCAGCACCAGCGCGGCGATGAAGATCGCGATCGACAGCGTCAGCTGCTGGTGCAGCGTCAGCGGCGTGATGACCAGCATCGGCAGCACGACCAGCGTGATCGCCCAGGCGACCAGGCGAGGCACCCGATGGCTCGGGGGAGGCGGGGCCTCGCGGTGCGGGGCGGTGGAGGTGCTCATGGGCGGCGGTTCTCTGCGAGGGGCGCCGGCGGCGCGAGGCGTCTGAGGATCTGGCGGGCGCACTGGGCGAAGTCTTCGGCGGCCTCGCTGAAGGGGGCGTAGCGGCGCACGTCGACCGCCGAGGCCAGCGCCTCGCACACGGCCTGGTCCTGGTGGACCACGCCGAGCAGGCGGTCGCCGAGTTCGTGGCGCAGTGCCTGCAGCACGTCGCGGTTGAGGCGCTTGCCGGCATCGACCTGGTTGACCAGATAGAGGTCGGCGACGAAATCGGCGCGCCCGCGGCAGTACTTGTCGATCATCCGGTCGACCAGCGGCAGGGTGGCGAAGGAACCGGCATCGGGCAGCACGGTGACCACGCAGAGCTGGGCCACGCGCAGCGCCTGCTGCAGGTAGACCGAGGGGCCGGGCGGCGTGTCGAGCAGCACCAGGGTGTCGGGCGGCAGCTGGAAGCGCGCCAGGGTTTCCGCCAGCCAGCCCGGATGGTCTGCCAGGTGGCGTTCGAGGTCGATCTGGTGCTCGTCATCGATCGCCCCGAAGGGCAGCAGCACCACGCCGCGCCGGCCCGGCTGCATCGCCTGGGTCCAGTTGGCGCGGCCGGCCAGCACGCCGGCCAGGCCGGTTTCGCAGGCTTCGCGATCGAGCGCCAGGTGGAAGCGCAGGGCGTTCTGGGGGTCGAGGTCGACGGCCAGCACGGCGTGGCCGGATTCCGCGAGCGTGGTGCCGAGATTGGCGGCCACGGTGGTCTTGCCGACCCCGCCCTTGGCGCCGATGACAGCGATCACGGGCATCGTCAGGACGGCTTGCGCCATCGGGACATCAGACCGTGGCTGCCTGTGGGCGTGGAGGGGGGCTGGCCGGCCAGCCGGGCGAAAAGGAGGTCGAGCTCGCGTGGCGCTGCGAAGGCGGAGGCCGGGGCTGCAACGGCCGGCGGCGCGGCGGGCTCGGCGTGCCGGGGTGCGGGGATCGACGGCGCCGGGGCTGGGGCCGGAACTGGAGCCGGGGCCGTGGGCTGCGGGGTCGCGGCGACCGGCGCGGGTGCCGGTTCGGCCGCCTGCGTCGGCGTGCCCGCACCCGGGATCAAGGTCCAGGCTGCCGGCGGCTGTCCGGCCACCGGCGCCGGCTCGAATTCCCGGTATCCCTTGACGTCGCCGCCGAACTTGCGGAACAGCCCCGCCACGTCCTCGGCTTCGCGGTCGTCTTCACTCATGCGTCGACCCCTTCTGCCGGGCGGCTCATTGCGGGGCCCTTTCGAGGCGCAACACCACCTGGGGCAAGCCGTCGGCGCCGCTGCTGTCGGCGCGCACCTTCAGATCCGCCGGCGTGCCCTGTGCCGCGAACCAGGTCTGGTAGGCGCCCTCGAAGAAGCCGCCTGCCCAGTCGGTCGCATCGGGTCCGAAGGCCATCGCGAGCGGGCTGCAGGCATGCACGATGCCCAGGTGGTCGGACTGCTCCTGCAAGGTGGCGAAGCCCCAGTCGATGGACTTCCATCGGCTGTTGAATCCGGCGCGGAGCTGCTCGACCGTGTCGCAGCGCTCGATCGGAAGCGCCACGGCAACGCGCTCGCCGATTCGGCGGAACAGTTGGCGGATCTCTTCAGGCGGAAGGCCGGCGCTCAGTTCGGCGGCGAAAGCTCTGTTGAATTCCAGCCACTGGACAGAGCAAGTACTGCGTTCGTAGTAACTAAGAATGTCTTTGTCTGTCATGGGCAACAGCTTTCGATTGTCACGGCGGGCCCGCGGATTGACAACAAAGCGAAGCCCGGTTGTCGCGTGGATGCGATTTCGCGATCAGTCTCCGACGATGCAGTTCCGGCCATTGCACTTGGCCTGGTACAGCCGGGCATCGGCGGCCGCGATCAGCAGGTCGGACGAAGCATCGGGGGGCGCCGCCATCGTGGCCGCGCCGATGCTGACCGTGACGCTGGTCGCCGTCGGCGCGGCATGGGGCAGGGCCGTGCCTTCGACCTGCCGCCGGATCGCTTCGGCGATGCCGGACGCCTGCGCCACCGTCAGGCCGGGCATCACCATGGCGAATTCCTCGCCGCCGAAGCGGGCCGGCAGGCAGGACGGGTCGGGGCAGCACTCGCGAATCGCCTCCGCCACGCACTTGAGCGCGTCATCGCCGGCCAGGTGGCCGAAGCGGTCGTTGTAGGACTTGAAATGATCGACGTCGATCATTAAGAGCGACAGCGGCGAGCCCTGCTCCTGCGAAGTGGCCCAGGCGCGCGCGAGGTAATCGTTGAACGAGCGCCGGTTCGGCAGTCCGGTGAGCCCGTCGGAGTGGGTCAGGCGCTGCAGTTCGAGGTTGCTCAGCAGCAGCTTCTGCTGGCTCAGGCGCAGCGCCCGGTAGGCGTTGTCGCGCTCGACCAGCGCCATGAAGGCGCGCGAGTGGTAGCGGATGCGCGCGACCAGCTCGATCGGCTCGGGCAGCTTGACCAGGTAGTCGTTGGCGCCGATCGCGAAGGCCGACTTCTTCATCTCCGGCTCGTCGTTGGAGGACAGCACGATGATCGGGATGTTCCGGGTCTCGGGCATCGACCGGTAGGCCACGACGAGATCGAGCCCGTTGGCCTCGGGCATGACGAGGTCCTGCAGGATCACGGTGGGGTGCACCTGACGCGCCTGGGCCACCGCTTCGGTCGCCTGCGTGCACACATGCAGGGTGATCGCCGGATCGACCGCGAGCATCTTGCGCACCATCAGCGCGATCACGGGCTGGTCGTCCACCAGCAGCACCGTGACCGTCTCCTGGACGTCGGTCTCCGGGTCTTCCGGCGCCGTTTTCCCGGGCATACTCATCGGACGACGAACGCCATGGAGGTGCAGGTGGGCTTGGCGGTGATCAGCGGAAGTGCCATGGAGGCCTGGAACAATTGCAGCAAGACGCTCGGTCGCCCGGATGGCGATCGGCGTCATTATCAGGGCTCGCCACGATGTCCCGACGAAGGCGCCCCGGATGGCAGCAGATGAAATGACACACCCGGCACCCGATGCCGACCTGCAGGACGCGCTGTCGCGCCTCGAGGCCTCGAGCCAGCGCCAGCTCGAACTGGTTCGCCGGGTGGTCGCGCTCACCGCCGAGCGCGACAAGCTGGCTGCCCGCGTGCGCCAGCAGGATGAAGAACTCGGCGCTTCGCACAAGGTCCTGGTGGCTGCCAAGCGCCACTTGATGGTGTCCGAGGCCGCCCGGGTGGCGCAATGGGAATGGGACATGACGGGCGGCAAGGTGCTGCTGGGCCGTCGCTGGGACCAGATGATCGGCGAGGTGGTCGAGGACCGCCGCTGGGAGCTGGGCGCCCTGGAAGCGCGGGTGCATCCCGATGATCTGCCGACGGTGCGGCAGGCCCTGAAGGACGCGCTCAGCGGCAAGTCCGACCGCTACATCGCCGAGCACCGCGTCTCGACCGCCCACGGCTGGATCTGGATCGAGAGCATCGGCATGGTCACCGAGCGCGATGCCGAGGGCAAGCCGCTGCGGCTCACGGGCTTCAATTCCGACGTCACGGCCCGGCGCACCATGCATGCGGAGATCGAGCAGGCGCGTGCGCAGGCCGAGGCCAGCAACCGCGCCAAGAGCGAATTCCTCGCCAACATGAGCCACGAGGTCCGCACGCCGCTCAATGCCGTGATGGGCCTGACGAGGCTGCTGCACCAGTCGCCGCTCAACGAGGAGCAGCGCCAGCACCTGGAGCTGATCGACACCGCCGCCACCTCGCTGTTGGCCCTGCTCAACGACGTGCTCGACCTGTCCAAGATCGAGGCCGGCAAGCTGGTGTTCGAGCAGGTCCGCTTCGATGTCGGCCGCTGGGTCCGCGAGGCCGTGGCGCTGCATCGGCCGGCGGCGGCGAAGAAGGGCCTGAAGGTCGAGGTCGAGATCGCCGACGGCGTGCCCTGGAAGGTGGCCGGAGACCCGGGGCGGCTGCGCCAGGTGATCTCCAACCTGGTCTCCAACGCCGTGAAGTTCACCGACTTCGGCCGCATCTCGGTGACCGCGCGCATGGCCCCGAACCAGAGCGAACTGCGGCGGGACCAGTTGCGCCTGCTGTTCACGGTGCGCGACACCGGCATCGGCGTCCCGGAGGACAAGCAGGCCCACATCTTCGAGGCCTTCACCCAGGCCGATGCATCGATCACGCGGCGCTATGGCGGCACCGGCCTGGGCCTGGCCATCTGCGCGCGGCTGGTGTCGATGATGGGCGGCGCGCTGCACCTGCTGAGCCGGCCGGGCGAGGGCAGCACCTTCCGCTTCACCGCGGTGTTCGAGCAGGCCGCCGACGAGATGAGCGTGCTGACCGAACCGGCCCCGCTCGAAGCCGTGACGCTGCAGGGCCTGCACGTGCTGGTGGCCGAGGACCACGCGGTCAACGAACTGCTGATGCGCAAGCTGCTGACCCAGATGGGCTGCACCTTCCATGTGGCGCGCAACGGCGAAGAGGCGCTGCGCTGCTGGACCGGCGAGCGCTTCGATCTGGTGCTGATGGACGTGCAGATGCCGGTGCTGAGCGGTCTCGATGCGGTGGCGCGGATGCGCGCGCTCGAGGCGGCGGAGCCGGGCCGCGGCCATACGCCGGTGGTGGCGCTGACCGCCCACGCGATGGCCGGCGATCGCGAGCGCTGCCTAGCGGCCGGCATGGACTCCTACGTGTCCAAGCCGGTGTCGCCGGCGCTGCTGGCGCAGGCGATCCAGGAGGCGCGGGCCGCGCGCCGGGCGCCGGACAGCGGCTGGGAGCCCGCCGGGCCGGACGATGTGGACGACCTGTTCGGGGCCGTGATGGAGTCGACGCCGGTCGACATGCGGCAACTGGTGCGGACCCTGGGCGGCGACCTGGAGATGGTGCGCGAGATTGCCGTCGCCATGCGCAGCGACATGGAAGTGCGCCGCCTGGCGATCGAGAAGGCGCTGGCCGAGCGCGATGCCTCAGCCGGCAAGGAACAAGTCCACGCGCTGAAGGGCGCGCTGGCCAGCATTTGCGCCCAGCCGGCGGCGCAGCTGGCCAAGAAGCTCGAGAGCGCCTGGCGCGAGGGTGGCGACTGGGAGACGGTGCAGGTTGCCGCCGACCTGCTGGCGCGCGAGGTGGCGCGCGTCGACGCCGCGCTGGCGCAGGTGGCCGAAGGCTGAGTCGGGGCGTGGTCTCAGTCAGTTGAGCAAAGAGCACAAACTGCTGCGCAGTTTCTTGGTCTGTCCCGCAAGTCTGATCAGTTGAGGACAGAGCAAAAACTGCTGAGCAGTTTCTTGGTCTGTCCCGCAAGGTCTCAGTACTTGATCGTCACGCCGGCCTTCACGCCCTTCTTTTCCTTGCCGTCCGAGAAGACGCCAGCCGAGTAGGAGAGGTCGCCGGCGGTGCTGCCGCCCAGCGAGTAGGTCGGGCGCGGTCCGGTGGTCTCGACGCCCATGTATTTGCTGCTGCCGTCCGGGCGTTCCACGCCGACCGTGGCGCCATTCGAGTCCATCGACTTCTCGGTCGGGGACAGGTTCGGATTGACGTAGACCGTCCCGCCGTCGTCGCTCTTCAGCGGCAGCTTGGGAGACTCGGCGAAGGCGGGGGCGCAGCAGAGGGCGAGGCCCAGCAGCGCGGCAGCGGATTTGCTCATCCGGCACAGGGTAGCCGCGCGTCGATTCGGCCGCGTAGGCGGCCAGCCCCTCGGGGTCGAGGGCTTGTCCGACACAGGCGCAAAAACGCCCGCCGAAGCGGGCGAAGGACCTGGGGGTCCGGAGGAAAGCACGTATTTTTCAAGCCCAGGCTGAACAGCGCATGAACGCGCCGCCGGATTCAACGCGGTCCCGCGTGCTCGGCCTTGCGCCAGGACCAGGGCGCCAGCGGTTGCGGATCGCGCCAGAGACCGGCCCGTCTCGACTTCGCCTCGAACTCGGCGAATTCGTAGCGCCCCCGCTCCTCGGGCGATTGCTCGCCGGCGTAGCTGCGATACCACCAGGCCATCCCGACGGTCAGCATGGCCAGGCCGGCATCGAGGGTCTGGGGACCGCCGGGCGCCGATGCCGGCGCCACCATCACCTTGCAGACGCGGCGTGCATACCTGTCGATGTTCAGGCAGTCGAGCCTGGCCGGCTTGCCGAACACCATGCCGGACAGGACCTGCTTGGCGCGCATGCCGTAGGCCTGGCGCTTCTCGGGCGCGTCGATGCCGTGCAGGCGCACGCGGATCTGTTCGTGGGCGCCGCGATCGCCGCAGCGGGCGGTGACCGTGTCGCCGTCGATGACGCCGACGATCACGCAGTTGTCGGGGGATTGCGCGGCGTGCGAGAGGATCGGGAACAGAAGACAGAAAAGGGCGAAGAGGAACTGCATGCGCGCCGAGATTGGATGAGGCGCCGATCTTAGAACCTGCTCGCGATCTCCCTGGGGTCGCGTTGGGGCGCAATCGGGATGAGTTCGAAGTGACGTTGCGCCGCATGGGCTCATGCCCATGCAAGCAGCGGCACGCAGAAATCGCCCGATTTCGCCCCAACCCGAAGGGCAGGCGTCTTTTCGGGCGGTCTGCGGCGTTGCAGCGCTTGCCCATAGCCATGCTATGGGCGGCGCACTGCGCCTTGCATCCCCTCCCGAAAAGACGCCTGCGCGACCCCAGGGAGATCGCGAGCAGGTTCTCAGCCATTGGGGTGTCCGCGAATAGCCGCCCGAGGCGGCAGCCGGCAGACTGGCTCCCCATGCTTGGCAGTGAAGAACCCAACGAAGCGGCGCAGCCGGGCTATGTCGAGTTGCCGCTCGAATCCCTGGACAGCGCGCGCATCGAGGCTGCGTGGCGCTACGAGCCTGTGGCAGCGGGCACCCAACGCGTGCTGCCGGACGGCAGGATGGATCTTCTTGCGCATTGCGCGGCGCAGCCTGATGGCAAGGTCGACGCGGTGCGCCTGGTCATCGCAGGTCCGGCCGACCGGCCTTCGCTGGTGCCCGTCCGGCCCGGCACCATCCTGCTCGGCGTGCGCTTCCAGATCGGCTGGGGCGGCGCAGTCCTCGGCGTCGATCCGATGGCGCTGTGCAATCGCACGCTCGTGGGAAGCCGCGTCGAACTGCTGCTGGCGCCCTTGGCGCAGCGGGTCACGCGCGCGAGCAGCCTGGACGAGGCCCTGGCCGCATTGAGGACGGTCGCCAGCGCACTGGCGGCGAGAACGCGCGTCACCGAAGCGCATCGCCGGGCGCTCGGCGCCATCGAGCGCATGAAGGCGCTGGCGCAAACGGGTGCGGCACCGCAAGCCCGGGCCGAATGGTCGTCCCGGACATTGCGCCGCGACGTGGCGGCCGCCGCCGGACTTCCGCTGCGGACCTTGGCGGGCATCCTCCGATTCCAGCGGGCCATGGCCCTGCTGGACGGCGGCGCCGCGTCGCTGAGCGAGCTTGCCGTCGCTGCCGGCTATGCCGACCAGGCGCACATGACGCGGGCGTTTCGCAGGTTCGGCGGCTTCACGCCAGCGCTGCCGGAGCCGGTGCCCCTGGTTCGCCTGGCGCCGGCGTCGCGCTGAGGCTGGCCGAAACGTTCAAGACCTGCGAGGACGGCAGCCGCAGACTCGCGCATTTTCGCCAGTCGCCATGCATACCCAGCCATTGTTCGAACTCGAAGACCCGAAGGAGATCGAGCGCCTCGTGCGCGCCTACCCGCTGGCGACCCTGATCGCGTCGACGTCAGGAGGACTGGAGGCGAACCTGCTTCCGCTGGAATGGAGCGACGACGGCGAGCGCGTCCGACTCAGGGGCCACGTGGCGCGTGCGCATTCGATGTCCCAGGGCTGCGCGGACGGCTGCCGGGTGCTCGCCGTCTTCCAGAGCCCGAATGCGTACATCTCGCCGCGCTGGTACGTGAACGGCCAGCGCAGCGGGCGGCTGGCGCCGAGCTGGAACTATGCCGCGGTGGAAGCCAGGGGCTGCATCCGGTTCATCGAAGACAGCCAATGGCTGCTGCGCCACCTGAGGGCGCTCACGGCTTTTCAGGAGGCGCAGCGCGAGGCGCCCTGGTCATTGGAGGACGCATCGCCATCGTTCGTCGAGGAGGCAGCCAGGCGACTGGTCGGATTCGAGATCGACGTCGAGCAGTTGGCTGGCAAGCGCTTCCTGTCGCAGCAGCGAACGCAAGCCGATCGGCACAGCCTGATCCGCCATCTGTCGCTGGAGCGCGCGGGGTCGGCGCGCGAGCTTGCATCGCTGATCGTTCCCTGATCTCCCGCGCTGGGCGTGGAGGCTCAATGGCGCGACATGGATGGGGGCTGACCCAGGTCGATGCGCAGATACTTGCGGACCTTCTCCACCGAGTGGCCCACGGCCGCGACCGCGCTCCTCAGGTCCTTCTCGCTGACGCCGAGGGACTCGGTCCAACTTCGCACCTCGTGCGGCTCGCGCAGGGAAATCAGCTTGCGGTCGTGGGCGGTTTTCTTGGAGTCGTCTGCCATCGGTGCCTCCTGCAGGGGGACACGCGGCTCCTCGTGGGCCGGCGCATCGCGCATGCTCGTTGCGCGGTCTGCGGCTTCACGTGAGACTTTGTCCGACATCGTTGACAGACTAGGCCTCGTCTGCGCCTGCGCGCTGGCAACTGGCGACCGGAAAAGAAAATGCCCCGCTACCTTTGGGGTAGCGGGGCATCCAGTGGCCTTGCGGCTTGATCTGGCTCCTCGACCTGGGCTCGAACCAGGGACCTACGGATTAACAGTCCGGCGCTCTACCAACTGAGCTATCGAGGAACAAGCCTTAAATTATATATCGAGTGAACGGGCCGAATCCCCGGGCACGCATGCGACTCGCCACAAAAGTCAGGCCGCCGAAGCAAAAAAAACGCGCCGACAAGGGCGCGTTGTGTAGAGGCACTCGAAGCTCGCCGTGGCGGCTGAATGCGGAGCCGAAGCTCTTGTTGCTTTGCCGCGGCGAACAGGTTCGCTGCGGCTTGATTCTGGCTCCTCGACCTGGGCTCGAACCAGGGACCTACGGATTAACAGTCCGGCGCTCTACCAACTGAGCTATCGAGGAACAAGCCTTAAATTATAGCGTGGTTTTTGGCCCTCTTCGGACGGCGCCGGACATTCCTGCGCCGCCGCGCAGCGATGCCTCAGGCGGCGCGCTTGCAGATCGCCATCAGCCGCCTTGCCGCCTCCTCGGGCTGCGGGTCGGCCACCAGCGCGCGCACTACGGCCACCGAGCCGACGCCCGTGGCCAGCACCTCGGGCATGCGCTCTTCATCGACGCCGCCGATGCCGACCTGCGGATAGCCGCACATGAGCCGCGCATACGCAGCCAGGCGCGCCACGCCTTGGGGCGCGGTCGCCATCCGCTTGAGCGTGGTCGGGTAGACCGCGCCCATCGCGATGTAGCTCGGGCTTGCAAGATCGGCGCGAAGCATTTCCGCGTAGCCGTGGGTGCTGACGCCGAGGCGAATGCCGGAGTCGCGGATCGTCCGCAATTCTTCGGGAGCCAGCGCGTCGAGGTCTTCCTGGCCCAGATGCAGGCCGTAGGCCCGCGCGGCGATGGCGTTCTTCCAGTGGTCGTTGATGAAGAGCAGGGCGCCCGTGCCGCGTACCGCCTCGACAGCCGCCCGCACCTCGCGCTCGATGGCGCCGGCATCGTCCGACTTGAAGCGCAGTTGCACCGTCGGCACGCCCGCGCGCGCCATGCGGCCGACCCATTGGGCATCGGGCAGCACCGCATACAGGCCCAGCTTCTCGGGGCAGGGCGGAAATGCGTCGTCGCGGTGCATCGGCGGAAAGGAGCGCAGGCCGAAATCGGCCGGGGTGTCGGGCCAGGCGTCGGCATCGAAGCGGCCGTTGCGCTCGCTCTGTGCCCGCCATGCGCGGGCCAGGCATTCGGCATCGATGTCGATGAAGCCCAGCGTGCCGCAGGCCTGCTTCGCGCCGCGGTAGATCGGGTCGTCGGAGCTGAACGAATCCGCGGCGGGGCTCGTCGCGCCGAAGCGCGCAGCGTGGGCCGCCACGATGGCCCGTGCGATGGTGGAGGCGTCGGTCATGGCGTTCATGGTGGTCATTGGGATGCTGCGTGATGCCAGAAGGGCGTGCCCAGCACCGGCGTGCTCGGCTGGGCCGAATCCTGTGCCGCCATCGCGCCCGCATGGTGCGCGCTGCGGCCGGCCTGGACCGCATCGGCAAAGGCGCCGGCCATCGCGACCGGGTCCTGCGCCAGCGCCACCGCGGTGTTCAGCAGCACGCCGTCGTAGCCCCATTCCATCACCTGGCAGGCATGCGACGGCAGGCCGAGGCCGGCATCCACCAGCAGCGGTACCGACAGCCGCTCGCGCAGGACTTGCAGCGCATAGGGATTGACCGGCCCGCGACCGGTGCCGATCGGCGCCGCCCAGGGCATCACGGCCTGGCAGCCGACGTCGACCAGCCGCTGGCACAGCACGAGATCCTCGGTGCAGTAGGGCAGCACCTGGAAGCCGTCGCGGATCAGCTGCGATGCCGCATCGACCAGGTTCAGCGTGTCGGGCTGCAGCGTGTAGTCGTCGCCGATCAGCTCGAGCTTGATCCAGGGCGTGTCGAACAGCTCGCGCGCCATCTGCGCCGTGGCGACCGCCTCCTGCACGCTGTGGCAGCCGGCCGTGTTGGGCAGCACCGGCACGCCGAGCCGGCGCAGCAGGTCCCAGAAGCCGTTGTCGCTGCCGGTGCCGCCCGGCGTCGCGGTCTGGCGGCGCAGCGAGGCCGTCAGCATCGCCGGCCGGGCGCGCCGCACCGCGGCTTCGAGCACGTCGGGGGACGGGTAGCGCGCGGTGCCGAGCAAGAGGCGGCTCTCGAAGCGCTGGCCGTAGAGGACGAGCGGGTCGTTGTCGGGCAGGGAGTTCATGGCTTTCCTTCAGCCGCCCGTCACGGGGCGGATCACTTCGATGCGGTCGTCGTCCTGCAGCAGGTGCGAGCCGTAGCTGGAGCGCGGCACGAACTGGCGATTGACCGCGACCGCGAACGGCGGCTTGGCATCGACGAGCACGAGCGCATCCGCGAGCTTCGCGCCGGGCGGCAGCGTGTGGGGGATGTCGTTGATCAGCAGGTTCATGGATTCGGTGCCAGGCCGAAGCGCGCCGCGAGCGCGGAGCGGCCGGTGGCGAGCAGTTCCATCGCCACGTCGAGGATCGCCGGCGCGATCATGAAGCCGTGGCGGTAGAGGCCGTTGATCTGCATCACGTGCGGACGCAGTTGACGCAGGGCCGGCAGATTGTCGGGCAGGGTCGGGCGGCACTGGGTCGCGATCTCGACGATGCGTGCTTCCGCGAAGCCGCTGTGCACCGCGTAGGCCGCGCTCAGCAGCTCGAGGGTCGAGCGCACGCTGGCCGGCGACATGTCGTCCGACTCGATTTCGGTGGCGCCGATCACGAACAGATGGTCGGGCTTGGGCGCGATGTAGATCGGATAGCGCGGATGCACCAGGCGGGTCGGCCGCTGCAGCGTCACCTCGGGCGCGTGCACGCGGATGACTTCGCCGCGCACGCCGCGCAGCGCGTTCCACTGGGGTTTGGCGCCGAGGCCCCGGCAGTCGATCACGCGCTCGGGCTGGCCCGGCTCACCGGGTGCGAAGTCGTCGGTGCTGCGCGGCGCGTGCCAGTGCAGGCGGACCTTCGGCTGCGCCTGCAGCGTGTCGCGCAGCGCCGCGAGCAGGGCCCGGTTGTCGAGCTGGCCTTCGTCGGGCAGCAGCAGCGCCTGTGCGAAGCGCCGTCCCAGCGAGGGTTCGAGGGCCTCGATGCCGGCAACGTCGAGCACCTGCATCGCGGGCAGCTCGGGCACGGCCTCGCCGGTGCGCGCCAGCACGCGCCGCAGCCGGGCCGCTTCGGCGGCATCCTGGCGGTGCCACAGCACCAGCGTGCCCTCGCGCTGGAAGAACACCGGCGCGGCCAGCGAGGCGATCAGCGCCGGCCAGCGGTCGAGCGCGTGATGGCCCATGCGGACCACCGATGCCGGCGCCACGGCCGATTCGGCCAGTGGCGCGAGCATCGCGGCCGCGACGCGCGCGGCGGCGCCCTCGGCCTCCGGGCCGCCGGCTTCGTACACGTCGACCTCGCAGCCGGCCCGTGCCAGCGCGAGTGCCAGCAGGCGGCCCATGAGCCCGGCGCCGAGCACGGCGGCGGAGCGGAAAGGAAGTTCGGTCGGCAGGCTCATCGCGGGTTCAGATGGGGCCAGGGTGCGCGTGGCTGATAATTTTGAGCATGACCACTGCATTTTCCCGCTACGCACGCGTGCTCTCGATCGCCGGCTCCGACAGCGGCGGCGGCGCCGGCATCCAGGCCGACCTCAAGACCTTCTCGGCGCTGGGCTGCTACGGGATGACGGCGATCACCGCGCTGACGGCGCAGAACACGCTCGGCGTCTCGGGCATCCACGGCGTGCCGCCGGCCTTCCTGAAGGCGCAGATCCAAGCCGTGGTCGAGGACATCGGCGTCGATGCGGTCAAGCTCGGCATGCTGCATGCGCCCGAGATCGTCGAGGTGGTGGCCTGGGCCATCGACCACTACAAGCTGCCGAACGTCGTGCTCGACCCGGTCATGGTCGCCACCAGCGGCGACCGGCTGATCGCGCAGGAAACCGTGGCGGTGCTGGTGCGCGAGCTGTTCCCGCGGTCGGTGGTCGTCACGCCCAACCTGGACGAGGCGGCGTTGCTCATCGGCCATGGCATCGCCGGCGTCGAGGCGCTCGACGACGCGGCCTCCGAACTGCTTGCGCTCGGCGCCCGGGCGGTGCTGCTGAAGGGCGGACACCTGCCCGGCGAGGACGTGGTCGACCTGCTGGCCGAAGCGGATGGCGAGAGGCTGCGCCTGTCGTCGACCCGCATCCGCAGCCGCAACCTGCACGGCACGGGCTGCACGCTGTCGTCGGCCATCGCGGCCCACCTCGCGCTGGGCTACGCGCTGCCCGAGGCGGTGGAGCGGGCCCGTGGCTACGTGGTCGCCGCCATGGCGGCCGGGGCGGACATCCAGATCGGTGCGGGCCACGGTCCGCTCAACCACGGCTTTGCGCCAGTGCCGAGCGTCCGTTTGCCGGCGCCGGGCGCGTGATCCAGGCCAGCACGAAGGTGGTGACCAGGGTCGGGAGCGCCGAGCCCAGATGCGGCGCCCAGGCTGCGCAGGCGTGGTAGATCGCGATGCCGCCGATCCAGAGGCCGGCAGCCACCAGGTCCACGCGGCGGGTGCCGACGGCCACCGGCGTGCTGCCGCTGCCGAGCCGCCCGAGGATGACGCCGTAGAGCGGCACGAAGACCGAACTCAGCAGCAGCAGGAAGGGCTCGAGCGAGTGCATCGGCAGCACCAGCGCGAAGGCGATGCAGACCGATGCCAGCAACAGTCCCCAGCGCCGCACGCTCCAGCGCGGCTGCAGGCTGTGGGCCGACACCGAGCCTGAATAGACGTCGCCGTAGGCGTTGTCGAGTTCGTCGATCAGGATCAGGCCGAGGGCGATCAGGCCGCCCTGCGCCAGCAGCAGGGCCGTGACCAGGTTGGTGCCGGGCTCGGCCACGCTCACCACCATCACGCCGAGCGCGTAGCACCAGATGTTGGCCAGCACGTAGCCGATCCAGGTGCCGCCGAAGGCACCGCCCAGCCCGCCCGTGCTGCGCTTGCCGTGGCGCGCATAGTCGGCCACCAGCGGCAGCCACGAGACCGGCATCGCGATCACGAGGTCGAGGGCGCTGAACATCCCCATCGAGCCGTCGCCCGGCCGGGCCCAGAAGGCGTCCAGCCCCTTGGCCTGGAGCCGGGTCGCGAACTGCCAGGTCAGCCAGGCCAGCGACAGCACCACCAGCGGCAGGCCGAAGCGGGTCACGAAGCGCCGCACCAGCTTGACCATCGAGCCGGCGAGCAGGGCCAGCAGCACGGCGCCCCACAGCAGCGTGGTGACGATGGTGCCGAGCGGGCCGCCGAGCGCCCCGCCGAAGGCCTGGCTGCCGATGGCCTGGGTGCCTTCGCGCATGATCACCAGTTCGAAGGTGGTCCAGCCGATCAGCTGGACGATGTTGAGCACCACCGGCAGGCGGGCGAAGGCGCTGCCGTAGGTCGCATTCATGAGGCCTGCGCTGGCCAGGCCGCTCTCGCAGCCGACGCGTGCGGTCCACGCCAGCAGGCCGGCGCCGATGCACGACCCCAGCACGATCGCCAGCATCGCGTCTCGGGTTCCGACCGCCGGCACCAGGTAGGCGCCGATCTGCATCACCAGCAGGCCGACGCCGAGGCTGAACCACAGCGCCATGTGGTCATGCCACTGGAAGACGCGTCCGGCTTCGGCCAGCGGTGTCAAGGCCTCGTTGGCGGGGGCCGATGCCGGTTCGTTCGTGGTGTGTGCCATCCATTTGCTCCATGCAAAGTGTTTGGCAGGTGGGCGAGGCCGGCAGTCGGACCGCCCCGCGAGAAAACGTGGCGGCCGCCGGACCAGCTTCCCTGCGCGAGGATTACCTCAGTCAGGTTCAAAGGGACTCTCTCAGCCAGCCTGCAACTGTGTTGCGGGCCGGCACCCCTAGCGTTGCTTCCGTCAGGCGAAGCAGGTCGGATTGTAGGGCCGGCGGCGGTCGGCCGGCAGGCGCGCCGTTTCAGGCGCCGAAGGAGCCGGCGGCCTGCGCCGTGCGTGCGTCGTCGCGGGCGATCAGCGGGACGATCAAGCGCCTGACGACGAACGCCAGGGCCTGGAACAGGGCAGCGATCACCAGCGCGAGCGCGAGGCCGGCTGCGATGTCGAGCGGGAAATGCACGCCCACGTAGACGCGGGCCCAGCCGGTGAGGAGCGCGACCGCGAACACCGCCCAGCCATAGTTTCTGAGGGCCGGGCGCAGGGCCATCACCAGCGCCACCGTGAACATCACCGATGCATGGGTGCTGGGCAGCGAGCCCCGGGCCCCGTGTTCGATGTAGCTGGGACTCATGCCGGATGCGAAGGGGCGCGGCATGTTGAGGGCATCGGCCAGCGCATGCGCAGCAACGGCAGCGACCGCCGCGGCGACCAGCGTCGCCATCGCATAGGCGCGCTGCGCCGGCCGGCGCCACGCGACCCAGCCGAGAAGGGCCAGGCAAAGCCAGGACGACCCTTCGGCCACCAGCGTCGCGAACCACAGGAGATGCGCGTGGGGTGCGTGGCCCGCCCCGATCCATTGAAAAAGGGCGTGGTTGACTGACTGCATGCGGTCGATCCTACGGCCCCCGGGTGTCACAAGCATGAACACCCCGTTCACATACGGTTCAGGGTTGAAAGCAATGCCTTCGTGGAGCGCCCAGGGTCAGGCGCCGGGTCCGTGGGCCACTCCGAGCAGCGCGTGCAGCCGGGTGCTGGTGGTCGTGTATTGCAGCGGGATCGACTTGCCCGGGAACACGACCGCGGCCGCCCCCCAGGCGGCCAGGGTGGCCTCGTGGAAGCCGCAGACGATCAGCTTCTTCTTGCCCGGGTAGGTGTTGATGTCGCCCACCGCGAAGATGCCGCGCTCGCGAGTCTCGTACTTCTCGGTGTCGACCGGCAACTGCTTGCGCTCGAGGGCGAGGCCCCAGTCGGCGATCGGCCCGAGGCGCGGCGAAATGCCCAGGCAGGCGATCAGGGCGTCGAAGGGCAGCGACACGGTCTGCGCATCGGGCGTGGCGACCTGGAGCTGCGTGTCGTCGAAGCCCGCGGGCTGGCCGACCCGCAGCCGGATCGTCCCGGCCGCGATGCGTTCGCGCACGGCGGCGATCGTCGCGTCCTCGGCCTGGAAGACATCGCGGCGATGCAGCAGCGTGACCGTTTTCGCGAGGGACGCCAGCGCCAGCGCGGCTTCCAGCGCGGCATCGTCGCCGCCATGGACGATCACCGACTGGCCGGCGAAGCGCTCGAGCGCGTCCGGGTGATAGAAGAGCCGGCTCCCCTCGAGTCGCTCGATGCCGTCGACGGCGATCCGCCGGGGCACGAAAGCGCCGACGCCGGCCGCGATGAAGACGGTCTTGCAGAGAAAGCTGCTGCCGCGCGAGGTGCCCAGCAGGAAACGGCCGTCGTCCTGGCGGTCCAGCGTGGCGACCTGCTCGGCGAAATGGAACTGCGGCTTGAACGGCGCGATCTGCTGCAGCAGAGAGTCGGCGAGGCCGCGGCCGGTCGTCACGGGCGTGCCGGGAATGTCGTAGATCGGCTTGTCGCCATAGAGCGCCACGCACTGGCCGCCGGCCCGGGGCAGGGCGTCGACGAGGTGGCAGGAGATTTCGAGCAGGCCGAGCTGGAAGGCCTGGAACAGGCCGACCGGGCCCGCGCCGATGATCAGCGCATCGGTTTCGATGAGGGCTGCCGTCGTGCTCAGCGCACCAACTCCCCGATCTTGTCGGTCTTGTCTTTCCAATCTTCGGCGTCGGGCAGCGCCGGCTTGCGCTTGGTGATGCTCTTCCAGCCGTCGGCCAGCGCCAGTTCGGCATTGAGCTTGATGAAGGCCAGCTGGTTCGCCGGCAGGTCTTCCTCGGCGTAGATCGCGTTGACCGGGCACTCGGGGATGCAGACCGCGCAGTCGATGCACTCGTCGGGATCGATCACCAGCATGTTCGGCCCTTCACGGAAGCAGTCGACCGGACAGACGTCGACGCAATCGGTGTATTTGCAGCGGATGCAGGATTCGGAGACGACGTGGGTCATGGTCTTTGGCTATCGGGAGGAAGGATCGGGAAAACCCCGAATTTTAGGCCTTTGTGGCGGCGGGCCGGACCAGCACGGCCGCGGAGGTCCGATGCGAGGCGGTATCGACCAGGATCAGCGAGCCCAGCGTGCGCGACTGGGTGAAGGGCAGCACGGCCAGCGGCTGCTGCAGCGACAGCACGACGTCGCCGATCGCATTGGCCTCCAGCTGGTCGGTCGGCTCGGCGTCCAGGGTCGTGATGTTGACCCGGTCGACGATCCGCGCCACCTTGGCCTTGACCCAGCGATGGCCCTGCAGCGCCCAGTAGACCCGGCCGGCCACCAGCGGCTCGTCGTCGAGCCAGGCCACCGTGGCGGTGATCTCGCGCACCGGCTCGAAGGCATCGGGTGCCAGCAGCCAGTCGCCGCGCGAGACGTCGAGTTCGCGATCGAGCACGATGCCGGCGCTGTGGCCGGCATGCACGGCCTTGGGCTCGCGCGTGTGGCTCAGTACCTGGGCCACCGTGGCGTGCTGGTTGCTCGGCAGCACGGTGATGCGCTGGCCGGGCTCGATGTGGCCGCTGGCGACCCGGCCCCAGAACACGCGGCGGCCGCGCGAGGTGTCGGCCGAGGCCGAGAATTTCTCGACCCATTGCACCGGGAAGGCGAAGGGCACGGACTCGTCCTGCGCGGTGACCGGCAGCTGCTCGAGCAGTTCGAGCAGGCTCGGGCCCTTGTAGCCGGCCCAGTCGGCGTGGCGCGAGGCCACGTTCCAGCCCTTGAGGGCGGAGATCGGCACCGTGGCGGCGACCTGCACGCCGGCGGCTTCGGCGAAATTCGCGAGCGCCTCCGAGATGCGTTCGAAAGCCAGCTCGGCATCGTCGATCGCATCGAGCTTGTTGACCGCGAAGACGATCGACTGCACGCGCAGCAGGTGGCACAGCAGCGTGTGGCGGCGGGTCTGCGGCAGCAGTTCGCGCTTGACGACTTCGCCGTCGCCCACTTCGCCGGCCCAGGCCAGCTTGGTGGCGTCGACCAGCACCACGGCGGCGTCGGCGCTGGAGGCGGCCGTGACCATGTTGCGCGTGTACTGCTCATGGCCCGGCGCGTCGCCGATCACGAACTTGCGGTGCGCGGTCGAGAAGTAGCGGTAGGCGACGTCGATCGTGATGCCCTGCTCGCGCTCGGCCGAGAGACCGTCGGTGAGCAGCGCGAGGTCGGTCTCGCCGCCGCGCTGCACGCCGGCCAGCTGGTCCTGCAGCACGGTCTTGCTGTCGACCAGGAGGCGGCCGATGAGGGTGCTCTTGCCGTCGTCGACGCTGCCGCAGGTGATGAAGCGCAGGGCGGCGCCGGTCTCGGCGTGAAGGGCGGAGGCCGCCGGAATCGAAGTTGCGGCGGTCATCAGAAGTACCCGTCCTTTTTACGTTTTTCCATCGAGGCTTCGGAGGTCTTGTCGTCCATGCGGGTCGCGCCGCGTTCGCTGACGTCAGCCGCCAGCGTCTCCACCACCACGTCGCCGGCATCGGCCGCCAGGCTGTCGACCGGGCAGGTGCAGGTGATGTCGCCGACTGTGCGGAAGCGCACGTCGCGCACTTCGACCTGCTCGCCATCGCGCGGCGGCGTGAGCTCGGTGACGGGCACCAGCAGGCCGCGGCGCTCGACCACTTCGCGCTTGTGCGTGTAGTAGATCGAGGGCAAGGCGATCTGCTCGCGCTCGATGTACTGCCAGACGTCGAGTTCGGTCCAGTTCGAAATCGGGAAGACTCGGAAATGCTCGCCCGGTGCCAGCCGCGTGTTGAACAGCGTCCACAGCTCGGGCCGCTGGTCCTTCGGCTGCCACTGGCCGAAGCTGTCGCGGTGCGAGAAGATGCGCTCCTTGGCGCGTGCCTTCTCCTCGTCGCGGCGGGCGCCGCCGATCAGGGCGTCGAAGCGGAATTCCTCGATCGCCTCGAGCAGGGTCACCGACTGGTGCACGTTGCGCGATTCGCCGGGATGGGCGAGGCGCACCGTGCCGCGCTTCATCGAGTCCTCGACGTTGCGCACGATCAGCTCTGCACCGAGTTCCTTGGCGCGTTGATCGCGGAAGGCCGTCACTTCAGGGAAGTTGTGGCCGGTGTCGATCATCAGCAGCGGATACGGGATGCGGCCCACGCCGAAGGCCTTCTCGGCGCATTTCAGCAGCACCAGCGAATCCTTGCCGCCCGAGAACAGCAGGGTCGGCCGCTCGAACGAGGCCGCGACCTCGCGCAGGATGAAGATGGTTTCTTCTTCCAGGGCGTCGAGCTGGGTATTGGACAGGTGGGCCAGCGTCTGTGCGGTCGACAGCAGCAGGTCGGGTTCGGTTCGGGCGTTCATCGGGTGGGTCTTGCAGGCGGGGGATCGGTCGGGCGTTGGCGCTCAGTGCGCGAGATGCAGTCCGCACTCGCGGTTGTCTTCGCCCTTGGTCGGGTCCACGTAGTCGAAGTTGTTGGGCAGGCCATGCGCCTCGCAGTAGGCGTACAGGTCCTTCGACGACCAGTGCAGCAGCGGCGCGACCTTGATCAGGCCGTCCGGATTGACGCTGACCGGGTCCATCTGCGCGCGCACGGCCGTGTCGGTGGCCCGCAGCGCGGTGAACCAGACCTTCGGTGCGGTCTCGCGCAGGGCGCGGGCGAAGGGCTCCAGCTTGACCTCTTCCGTGAAGGCGGCGTGGCGCGGATCGTCGAGTGCCGGCGTCGGGCCCTCCACCGCCTCGCGATGCGCCCGCGAGCGGCGCGGCAGGTAGATGTGCAGATCCAGGCCCAACTGCTTCGTCACTTCGTCGGCGAAGCGATAGGTGGCCTCGGTGTTGTAGCCGTTGTCCATCCAGATCACCGGCACGTCCGGCCTGGCGCGCGCGACCATGTGCAGGATCACGGCCTCGAAGGGGCGGAAATTGGTGGTGACGATGGTCGGCTGGCCGAGGCCGATGGCCCAGTCCACCAGACCCTCGGCGTTGCGGCCGAGTTCGGCGTTGATGCGTGCGAGGTCGATGCTCATGCCGAGGGCTCCGTTGCGGTCTCGGGTGCCGCGACGAAGTGCGGCGCGGCCTGCACCGCATCGCCCTGGTAGAAGGCGGCGAAGCGGTCGAACTGACGCTGTGCGGCCGACGCATCGACGCCTTCCTTGAGCACGGCGCTCGAGAAGCCGGTGCGCTGCATCTGCACCAGCTGGTCGATCAGCACGTCGCCGGTGGCGCGGATGTCGCCCTTGAAGCCGAGGCGTCGGCGCAGCAGGAAGGCCTGGCTGTAGGCGCGGCCGTCGGTGAACTTCGGGAAGTCGAGATCGATGCGCTCGACGTCATCCAGGCAGACCTCGATCGCCAGCGGATCGGCGTCATTGGGAAGCTGGAGCACGTTCGGCTCGCCGTTGTCGACATGGTCCTCGGCGGCGATCAGGGTGAGGGTGCGGTTCATGCGGCCACCTCGACCTTGAAGCGGGCGCCGTTGGCGGCGGCCTTGAAGGGCTCGATGCCGAGCCGGCGCAGCGCGTCGATGAAGGTCTCGCCGGCTTCGCGGGCGTCGCGGTAGGTGTTGAGCACGGCCTCGATCACGTCGGGCACTTCGGCCGCCGAGAACGACGGGCCGACCACCTTGCCGGCTTGCGGCGCGCCGCTGAGCAGCGAGCCGTCGGAGCCGCCGAGCGTGACCTGGTACCACTCCTTGCCGTCCTTGTCGACGCCGAGGATGCCGATATGGCCGCTGTGGTGGTGGCCGCACGAATTGATGCAGCCGCTGATGTGGAGGTCGATCTCGCCGAGGTCGTCGAGTTCGTCCAGGTCCTGGTAGCGCTCGGTGATGGCTTCGGCGATCGGGATCGAGCGCGCATTGGCCAGGGCGCAGAAGTCGCCGCCGGGGCAGGCGATCATGTCGGTCAGCAGGTGCACGTTGGCGCTGGCGAAGCCGGCTTCGCGGGCGTTGAGCCACAGTGCGTGCAGGTCTTCGGCATGGACCCAGGGCAACAGCAGGTTCTGGTCGTGCGTGACGCGCGCCTCGCCGGCGCTGAAGCGGTCGGCCAGGCGGGCAGCGGTGTCGAGCTGGTCGGCCGAGGCATCGCCAGGCGCCTGCAGGCGGCGCTTGAAGGACAGCGTGACCGCGCGCAGCGCGGGGTTCTGGTGCGGCGCCACGTTGCGCTGCAGCCAGCGCGCGAACATGACGTCGTCGGCGGCCTGCGCGCGCAGATCGGCGTCGGTGGCCTCGGCGCTGCGGAAGACGCGCGTGGCGAGCTGCGGCGGCACGAAGGAGGCGGCGACGCGGTCGAGCTCGGCCTGCGTGATGGTGTGCGGCGCACCGTCGTGCTCGATGACCTGCTTGTACTCGGCCTCGACGTCGTCGATGTAGCGCTGGCCCTCGGCCTTGACCAGGATCTTGATGCGCGCCTTGTAGATGTTGTCGCGCCGGCCGTAGCGGTTGTAGACCCGGATCACCGCTTCGAGGTAATTCATGATCTGGTTCCACGGCAGGAACTCGCGCAGCACGGTGCCGATGATCGGCGTGCGGCCCATGCCGCCGCCCACCTGCACGCGGAAGCCGAGCTCGCCGCCCTCGTTCTTGACCAGGTGCAGGCCGACGTCGTGCCAGCCGGTGGCGGCGCGGTCTTCCTTGGCCCCGGTGATGGCGATCTTGAACTTGCGCGGCAGGAAGGCGAACTCGGGGTGCAGCGTGCTCCACTGGCGCATGATCTCGGCGAAGGGGCGCGGGTCGGCGATCTCGTCGACCGCGATGCCGGCGCGCTCGTCGCTGGTGATGTTGCGGATGCAGTTGCCGCTGGTCTGGATGCCGTGCATGTCGACCGAGGCCAGCAGGTCCATCACGTCGGCCGACTTGGCCAGCGGGATCCAGTTGTACTGGACGTTCTGGCGCGTCGTGAAGTGCGCGTAGTGGGTCGGCAGCTTGTGCGTGCCGAGCTTGCCTTGCGTCGCCAGCGCGGTCTTGTAGACCTCGGCCTCGGGCTCGTCGTACTCGCGGGCGATCTTGGCCAGCACGCGCAGCTGGCGGCTCGACAGTTCACCGTAGGGCACGGCCACGCGCAGCATCGGCGCGTAGCGCTGGACGTACCAGCCGTTCTGCAGGCGCAGCGGACGGAACTCGTCCTCGGCAAGCTTGCCGCTCTGCCAGCGCTCGAGCTGGTCGCGGAATTGCGCGGCGCGCAGGTGCACGAACTGGCGGTCGAAATCAGTGTATTGGTACATCGTGTGTCAGTTGCTGGAAGGCGGCGCGTCCACCGCACGTCAAAGCGAGCGTGGAATGTAAAAGCCAGCCTTATGGAAACAAACTATTTTTTGGTTCGCGCCTTATGCGGATAAGCTTATTCACCAGTCCCCATGCGGGTTTGCGGGCGATTGGCGGGCTTTTCCGGATAAGGCGGAACCGGCGCGAACCGGTTGATTCTAGGAAAGGGCGCGGCCCCCTGCAGGGCGCCGGCGCCGCGGCTACTGGGTGGCCGTGATGCCGCCGTCGAGGTACAGCACCTGTCCGGTCACATAGGCCGCCGCCGGGGCGCAGAAATAGACCGCCGTGCCGGCGATGTCCGCCGGTTCCGCGACCCGGCCCAGCGGGATGCGCGCCAGCAGCTGCTCGTGCGTCGCGGGGTTGTCCAGCCAATGGCGCGCCATCCCGGTGCGCACCACCGTCGGCGCGATGCCGTTGACCGTGATGCCGTGCGGCGCCAGTTCGGCCGCGTGCTGGCGGATCAGCATCACCAGCGCTCCCTTGGTGCTCGCATAGGCCGAGTAGCCGCGCCCGCGCAGGCCGAAGCGCGAGCGCACCGACAGCAAGTGCACCTGAGCGCCGCCCCGGCCGCCCGCGATCTGGTGCCTGGCCGCTGCCTGGGCCAGGAACATCGCCGCCTTCAGGTTGACCTGCGTCACTTCGTCGAAGGCTTCTTCGGTGACCTCGAGCAGGCTCTGCTCGCGCTGGATGCCGATGCAGTTCATGAGGATGTCCAGCCGCCCGAAATGCCGGGCCGCCGCGTCCACCGCCTCCTGCGTGGCAGCGACCGAATGCGCGTCCATGGCCAGCCCGAGCGCGTCGTGGCCCGCCGCGCGCAGCGAGGCCGCCAGCGCTTCAGCCTTGTCGCCGTCGCGCCCGGCGACCGCCACCCGGGCGCCGGCCTGCGCCATGGCCCAGGCGATCGCCTCGCCGATGCCGCCATAGCCGCCCGGGACGAAGGCGGCCTTGGCTTCGAGACCGAACAGGCTGGACAGGGTGCGGGGCGTCGGGTTGTCCATGCGGGTCAGTCCATCAGCAGGCCGCCGTTGAGGTCGATGACCTCGCCGGTGATGAAGCCGGCCAGCGGCGAAGCCAGGAAGCGCACCACGTGCGCGAATTCTTCGGGCTCGCAGAAGCGTCCCACCGGGATGTCCTTCAGCAGCGCCTGGCGCTGCGCCTCGCTGAGTTGTTCGGTGATCATCGGCGTCCTCACGTAGGCCGGCGAGATGCCGTTGGCCGTGATGCCGAAGGATGCCAGTTCGCGCGCCAGGGAGAAAGTGAGCGAGGTCAGCGCGCCCTTGGAGACCGAATAGGCGGTGCCCGCGGTCAGGCCGCCGGTCTTGGCGGCCAGCGAGCAGGTGTTGATGATCCGGCCCGAGCGCCGCGCCTTCATCGCCGGCACCACCTGCTGCGACAGGTAGAAGGCGCCGTCGAGGTTCACCGCCAGCACGCGGCGCCATTCGGCCGCATCGGTGGCTTCGACCTTGTTGTTCGACAGGATGCCGGCGTTGTTGACCAGGATGTCGACCGGCCCGGCCGAGGCCGCGATGCGCGCATGGCCCTGTCGCACCGCGTCCGGGTCGCTGATGTCGAAGCAGAAGGGCAGGGCGTCGCCGCCGAGGCTCTCGGCGATGGCCAGCGTGCGTTCGTGGTGGGAGTCGACCAGCGCCACCGTGCAGCCGTCGTCGAGCAGCGCCCGGGTGGCGGCCAGGCCCATGGTGCCGGCCGCGCCGGTGACCAGCGCCACCTTGCCCTGCAAGGGCTTGTTCGAGGCTTCAGACATCGAGCACGCTCTTCTTTCCGAACAGTCCGCGCGAGCGGAAGGTGACGACCGCGATGAACAGCAGGTACATCGACATCAGCGACCACTCCGATGCGTAGGAGCCGGTCAGGCCGACCACCATGCCGACCATCAGCCCGGCGATCACCGCGCCCCACAGCGAGCCGACGCCGCCGAGCACGATGATCAGGAAGGCCGGCACCACCGCATCGACCCCGACGTGCGGCCGGATGCCCCAGATCGGCGCCATCACGACGCCCGCGATGGCAGCCAGCGCGACGCCCAGGCCGAAGACGAACAGCCGCAGCCGCTTCAGGTTGATGCCCAGCGCCCGCACCATCTCGCTGTCGTGGGCGCCGGCCTTGATGATCGCGCCGTAGGGCGTCTTCTGGAGGAACAGCCAGAGCAGGAAGATCATCAGCACCGCGAAGGCGCTGGCGAAGAAGCGGTAGCGCGAGTAGATCAGGTCGCCCACCAGCAGCGCGCCCGAGATCGCCTGCGGCAGCTGCAGCTGCTTTTCCGACGAACCCCACAGCAGCCGGATCCCTTCCTCGATCACCAGCGCCGCGCCGAAGGTGAGCAGCAGCCCGTAGAGCGGGTCGCGCCCGTAGGTGCGCCGCATGCACAGCTCGAGCAGCATGCCGAACAGGCCGACGAAGACCGGCGCCAGCACCAGCGCGAACAAATAGCGCAGCTCGATCGGCAGCGCCATGTAGGCGGCCTGCGTTTCGGGCAGGAGCCCGAGCGTCGGCGCGACGATGAAGAAGGCCACGTACATGCCGAGCGCGAACAGCGAGCCGTGCGCGAGGTTGATGGTCTCCATCACGCCCACGATCAGCATGAAGCCCAGCGCGATCAACGCGAACAGCAGCCCCAGCGAGATGCCGTTGACCAGGTGGGGAAGGAGCTGGAACAGGAAGTCCATCGGGTGCGTGCCGCGGCGTCAGACGTCGTAGCTGGGCGTGGCCTCGTAGCTCTCTAGCTTGCAGGCGGCCGGTGCATCCTTGTCCATCACGTCCTTCGGGTTGGCCTGCGTCAGGATCTTGAAGATGTCGTCCTTCTCGGCCGGCTTGTCGTTGTAGCGCGCCATGTAGATGGTCTGCTGGCACTGGTGGGTGTCGGCGTCCATCCAGGCGTCGTAGTGCTGCAGGCGGTCGGCCGCCGTCATCTTGCGGCCCTCCAGCTTCTTGATGACCGCGATGTTCTGCACCGTGCCGGCCTCCTCGCAGCAGCGCAGCAGTTCGCGCGTCGCCATGTAGGTGTTGTGATAGACGTTGCCGGGCACCCGGATCGCCATCCCCGGGTACTGCTTCTGGTAGGCGGCGACGAACTCCTTCACGCCCGGCAGGTCGAGGCGCCAGTACCAGGTGGTGCCGAAGACGCCGAAGATCGCTTCCGGCCCGAGGCCGTAGACATCGGGCCAGTCCTGCTGGTTGTTGATCCAGGCCATCGATTCGTTGAGCTTGAGCTGCACCACCTGCTGGCGCAGCGCCTTGATGTCGTCGCCGCCCACCGCCGTCGCCACCACGTTGGGCTTGAGCTGCTGCAGCTTCAGCAGGTAGGACGAGAAGTCGCGCGTGTTCTGTGGCACCAGCAGTTCGTCGACGATCTTGCCGCCGTTGGCCTCGACGATCGCGCGCGTGGCCTTCGAGGTGTTGTGGCCCCAGACGTAGTCGTTGGTCAGCAGCACCCAGTTGCGGCCGCTGGTGGCGATCGCGTTCTTGACGATCGCGTTCGAGAAATTGGTGCCGTTGCCGTCCCAGACGAACTTGGTGCGGTGGCAGTCCTTGCCGGCCTCGGTCGGCGAGCTCGAGTTGGTGTTGAAGAACACCGTGCCGTACTTCTGCGCCACCTGCGAGATCGCGTTCGACACGCCCGAGTGCACCGCGCCGATCAGGAAGGCGGCCTCGTTGCGCGTGATCATGCGTTCGGCCACCCGCGAGCCGGTGGCCGGCGTGGTCTCGGTGTCGATGTGGATCGCCTCGATGCGCCGTCCCAGCACGCCGCCCCGGTCGTTGAATTCCTTGATCGCCATCATCGCGCCCAGGCGTTCCTCGCCGCCCGAGGCGGCATACATGCCCGAGGTGTCCATCGTGAGCCCGATCACGAGCGGCTTCTTCTGGGCCGCCTGGGCCCAGACGCGGTTGTGCTTCCAGGGCCCCATGAACGGCGCCACGCCGTAGAGGCCGGCGCCGGTCAGCGCGAGTCCGGCACCCTTGAGGAGCGCGCGGCGTGAATCGGAGGCGGGGTCGATCTTTTTCATGGTGCTTGTCTCCTGCGGTGGATGGGTCTAGCGCGGAACGATCTTCACGTCGTTGATCTTTTCCTGGGCCTCGAACAGGGAGGCGATCAGCTTGTCGCCGAAGCCCAGGTTCACGGCCTGGACCAGGCTCTGGTGCGTGGCCTCGCCCATGAAGCTCGAGACCGGCAGGCTTTCGGCCAGGTGGGTGTAGTAGCGCAAGTCCTTCTGCGCGTTGGCGATGCCGAACTTGAAGCCGTCGACCGTGCCGTCGGTCAGCGTCTTGGCGGTCATCATCTGGAAGATGCCGCAGTTGACGCCGCCGGCCGACACCACGTCGTAGAACCGCTTGAGGTCGAGCCCCGACTTGGCGGCCACGGCGAAGGCCTCGGCGATGCAGCTGGCGAAGCTCATCGCCATCATGTTGTTGACCAGCTTGAGCACGTGGCCGTGGCCCGGCGGGCCGACATGGAAGATGTTCTCGCAGAAGGCCTTGAGCACCGGCTCGATGGTGCGAAAGTCTTCGGGATCGGCGCCGACCATGGTGTTGAGGCGGCCTTCCTCGGCTTCCTTCGGCGTGCGCGCCAGCGGCGCGTCGATGAAGCTGACGCCGCGAGCCGCGAAATCGGCGCGGACCCGGGCGCTCGACGAGGGCTCGGCGGTGGAGCAGTCGACCACGATCAGCCCCGCACGCGCGGCGCCGAGCAGGCCGTCGACCCCGTAGACGATCTCCTCGACCTGCGGCGATCCGGTGACGCAGAGAAAGACGATGTCGACGTCCTGCCCGGTGGCCGCGTGGGTGTCGGCCTCGGTCGCGCCGGCCGCCAGCAGGTCGGCGAGCCTGGCGCGGTTGCGATGCGCCTTGAGCTTCACCGGATAGCCCTTGGCAAGCAGGTTCCTCACCATGCCGTGGCCCATCATGCCGATGCCGATGAAGCCGATTTTTTTGGTCGTCATTTGAATGTCTCCGAGAGTTCAAGCCAGGCTGGTGGTGTGGCCGGCGCGCGCCTCGCGCCAGAGCCGCATGAGACGCGCGTAGCGCTGCGCGATGTCGTCGATCGCCGCGGCGTCGGAAAGCCGGCCGGCGAACCATCCGGCCGCCGCCTCGGCGAAGATCGAGCGGCCGACCGCGAAGCCGCGGCAGACCGGATGCGGGGCCGCGGCCTCGAAGCCGTTGCGCAGCTCGTCCTCGCTGGCCTCCAGGCCCAGCAGCAGCACGCCGCGGCAATGCGGGTCGTGGCTGCGGACCACCTCGGCGATGCGTTCCCAGGCCTCGGCCGAGCCGGCGGGCGGCAGCTTCCACCAGTCCGGACGGATGCCGGCCTCGTAGATCTGCTGCAGGGCGCGGGCCAGGGTGCTGTCGTCGGCCGGCTGTTCGCGCGGCGGAATGACCTCGATCAGGAACTCGTGGAAGGTGGCGACGCTCGCGCACTGCAGCTCGTCGAGGTAGAGCAGCTGCTGCGCGCGCAGCGGCTGCGGGTCGTCCGGGTGGTAGCTGACCAGGCACTTGACCACGTGTTCGCCCGGCCAGCTGCGCAATTCCTGCATCAGCGGCAGCTCGGGCTCGAAACGCAGCGGCCGCGAGCCCGGCAGTTCGACCGGGCGCGCCACCCACCAGCCCCTGGCGGTGAGTGTCGGCAGGATGTCGCTGCCGAAGCGGCTGTCGAGGATCATGCCGGCCTCGAGGCCGCGGGCGGGTCCGGTGTCGGCCTGCGCCACGCGCCGTGCGGCCTCGGCCACCAGGCGCTTGAAATCCTCGATGCGCTGCGCGTCGGCGCCGTGGCGCTCGGCGAGCTCGTCGAACTGCACGCGGTGGTCGAAGGCCAGGATGCCGAGCTCGCCCCAGTGCCGCGTGCGGGTCGTCGTGCGGTGCAGGTGTTCGAGCGCCAGGTCCTCGCGCAGGCGCCGGGTGTGCGAGCCGACTGCGAGAAAGTGCTGCAGCTCCTCCCAGCTGGCCATCGCCGGCGCACAGCCGTGGCGCGACACCACCAGCGCGCCGCAGGCGTTGGCGTAGGCGCAGCAGCGCTCGAGCGGCTCGTCCTTGAGCCATCCGCGAAGAAAGCCCGCCATGAACGCATCGCCGGCGCCCAGCACGTTGTAGACGTCGACCGGGAAGCCCGGGCCCCGCAGGCCGTCGTCGAGCCGATCGGGGATCGGGCCGTCGAACACCACGCAGCCCATCGGCCCGCGCTTCACGACCAGCGTGCCCCGCGTGAGTTCGCGCAGCCGCCGCAGTGCGGCGAGCGTATCGGAGCTGCCGCCCGCGATGTGGATCTCCTCTTCGGTGCCGACCACCAGGTCGCAGGCGGGAATCAGGGTCTGCAGGTGGGCGCTGACCTGATGCGAGGGCACGAAGCGCTGCTCGCCCATGCCCGGCGAAGTCAATCCCCAGAGCACCGGCCGGTAGTCGATGTCGAGCACCACGCGGGTGCCGGCTTCTTTCGCGCGCTGCGCCGCCCTTCGGCAGGCGGCATCGCTCTGCGGCTGCGACAGGTGCGTGCCCGACAGCAGCAGGGCGGTGGCCGAGGCGATCGGCGCCGCGTCGACGTCGGCCTCGTCGATCGCCATGTCGGCGCAGTTGTCGCGGTAGAAGACCAGCGGGAAAGTCTCCTTGTCCTGGATGCCGAGGAAGACCAGCGCCGTCAGGCGCTTCGGGTCGGTCCTGACCTGGCTCACGTCGACCCCTTCGGCGGCCAGTGCCTGGCGCACGAAGCGGCCGTTGTGCTCGTCGCCCACGCGGGTCAGCATCGCCGGCCTGAGGCCCAGCCGGGCCACGCCGACCGCGGTGTTGGCCGGCGAGCCGCCGAGGTACTTGGTGAAGCTCAGCATGTCCTCCAGCCGGCCGCCGACCTGCTCGCCGTAGAGATCGACCGCCGCGCGGCCCATGCAGACCAGATCGAAGGGACGCGTCATGCTTTCCTCTTTCTCGATGGAGCCGGCTTGCGCCCGGCCTGCTCGGCCAGCAGGTGCCCGGTGCTCACGACCAGCGCCTGTGCCAGGCAGAGCGGCGCGACCAGCGAGCGGAAGGGCTTGGACGAATCGTCGGCGAGCTCGAAGCAGACCGTGGCCGAGGCCTTGAGCGGCGACAGCGGCCCGTCGGTGATCGCGACCACCGACGTGCCCTGCGCGCTGGCTTGACGGGCCGCTTCGAGCACCTCGGGCGAGTAGTTCCTGAAGCTGGCGACCAGCAGCAGGTCGCCCGGCGCCACCGAGCGCAGGCTTTCGCGCAGCATGCCGCCGGCGCCGTCCAGCAGGTGGGTGCGCAGTTCGAGCTGGCTCAGCGCGTAGGCCAGGTAGCCGGCGACCGGAAAGGCACGGCGCTGCGCCAGCACGTGGATATGGGGTGCGCCGGCGATCAGCTCGACCGCCGCCTTGAGCTCCGCCTCGCGCACCATGTCCTCGAGCTGGCCCAGCTCGGCCACCGAGTCGCTCGCCAGCTGGTGCAGCACGCCCGCCGGTGCCTGCGCATCGTGGTTCTGCTTGCGCCGCATCTCGACGATGCGTTCGCGGTAGCTGGACGAGCGTTCGACCAGGTGGCCGCGAAAGACCTGCTGCATCTCGGAGAAACCGCCATAGCCGACCGCGTTGGCGAAGCGGATCATGGCCGAGGGCTGGACTTCGGTGTTCTCGGCGATGGCCGCCACCGTGCCCAGCGCGAGATCGTCAGGGCGCTCCAGCGCATAGCGCGCGATGCGCTGCAGTTGCTTGGACATGCCGGGGTAGGCATCGGCGATGCGGGTCTTCAGCTGCTCGTAGTTCGCGATCGGGTCCATGTGCAAGAAATAGAATGAATGTTCTTGAATGTTTAAATAATAGAACGTACATTCTGTTTTGTCCAACGGTCCTTGAAAATATTCGGAGACGGAACTTCATGCACCTCGCCGCCGGCCGCGCCGCCCTGTTCCCCGCGCCCCTGGTCCTCACGCTGGGGCTGCTGCTGTCCACGCCGCTGTGGGTCGCGCAGGTCGGGCTCTACCAGTACCTGGCGCTCGAAATCATGATCTGGATGATGTTCGCGCTGGGCTTCAACCTGCTGCTCGGTTTCACGGGCTTGCCTTCCTTCGGCCACGGCGCCTACTTCGGCATCGGCGCCTATGCCTTCGGCCTGCTGCAGCTCAAGGTCTGGCCGAACCTGTGGTTCGACCTCGTCGGCGCGGTGCTGGTGGCGACCGCGCTGGGCGCGCTGGTGGCGCTGTTCATCTCGCACCGGCGCGGCATCTACTACGCGCTGCTGACCATCGCCTTCGGCCAGGTGTTCTGGTTCATCGCCAACAAGTGGCACACCGTGACCGGCGGCGAGGACGGCCTGCTCAACATCAAGCGCCTGCCGGCCGACTTCGGCTTCGTCTCGTTCAGCCTCGCGGACAACAACGCGCTGTTCTATTTCTGCCTGGCGGTGTTCGGGCTGGTGCTCGTCGGTCTCTGGCGGCTGGTGCATTCGCCGCTCGGGCGGGTGCTCAGCGCGATCAAGCAGAACGAGACCCGCGCCGCCTTCGTGGGCTACGACGTCTGGCTCTACAAGTGGCTCGCCTTCACGCTGTCGGCCGGCGTGGCGGGCCTGGCCGGCGCGCTGTTCGCGATGGCGCAGCAGTCGGCCTACCCGAACGTGATGAGCCTGCACAACTCGGGCTTCGTCGTGATGATGGTGCTGGTGGGCGGCGGGCTCGTGAGCTTCTGGGGACCGGTGATCGGCGCCGCCTTCTTCATCCTGGCGCGCGACCTGCTCGGGGTCTACACCGAGACCTGGCTGCTCTGGTATGGCCTGCTCTTCATGGCGCTCGTGATCTTCAAGCCCGACGGCATCGCGGGCATCTGGCAGGGCTGGATGGAAGCGCGACGGCGACGGCCGCCGCCGGCGTCTAGGAGCCCGAACGCCGCGGTCGGCGGCCCGGTGCCACTGGTCCAGGGAGGCGCAGATGAAGCTGTTTGAAGCCCGGGGCCTGTCCAAGCGCTTCGGCGACCAGGTGGTGCTCGAGGACATCACGCTGGGCTGCGACGAAGGCGAGCTGGTCGGCATCATGGGCCCCAACGGGGCCGGCAAGACCACCTGCTTCAACGTGCTCACCGGGCGCTATCGGCCCGACCGCGGCAGCGTGCATTTCGCGGGCCAGGACATCACGGGCCTGGCGCCGCGCGAGATCGCGCGCCGGGGCATCTCGCGCTCGTTCCAGATCATGAACCTGTTCGACGACTACTCGGCGCTCGACAACGTCCTGATCGCGACGCCGCAAGTGCGCCGGCAAGGTTTCAATCCCTGGCGCGACCTGGGCGCGGACAGCCGGGCGCAGGAACTGGCGGCGGCGGTGCTGGCGCGCGTCGGGCTGGCCGGAAAGGAGCGCGCGCAGGCCCGCAGCCTGTCGTACGGCGAGCGCCGCGCGCTCGAGATCGGCGTCGCGCTGGCCGCCGAGCCGCGCATGCTGTTCCTCGACGAGCCGACCGCCGGCCTCGGCGCCGAGGGCACCGCACGCCTGACCGAGCTGGTGGCGCAATTGCGCCGGCACCTGACCATCATGGTGATCGAGCACGACATGAAATTCCTGTTCGGCCTGGCCGACCGGATCTCGGTGATCCACTGGGGGCAGGTGATCGCGCAGGGCACGCCGGACGAACTGCGGCAGAACGAATGGGTGGCACGGTCCAACCTCGGGGTGCTCGCATGAACGCGGTCGTATCCGAACTGCGCGAACCGCCTGCCGCCCTCGATCGCCCGGCGCAGGCCTTGCTGTCCATCGACCGCATCGACACTTTCTACGGCGAGACCCAGGCTCTTTTCGACGTCTCGCTGCGGGTCGGCGCCGGCGAGGTGGTGGCGCTGCTGGGGCCGAACGGCGCCGGCAAGACCACCACGCTGCGCTCGATCCTCGGCCTGACGCCGGCGCGCGCGGGCCGCATCCGTTTCGACGGGCGCGAGATCACGCGGGCCTCGACGCACGAGATCGCGCGGGCCGGCGTCGGCTGGGTGCCGGACGACCGGCGCATCTTCCCGACGCTGACCGTGGCGCGCAACCTCGCGATCGCGCGCAAGAAGTCGCGCTTTCGCGCCTGGAGCGAGAAGGAGTGCTTCGAGATCTTCAGCGCGCTCGAGTACCTGATGCACCGCGAGTGCGAGAACCTCTCGGGCGGCGAGATGCAGATGGTCGCGATCTCGCGCGCGCTGCTCGGCTCGCCGGGACTGGTGCTGTTCGACGAGCCCAGCCAGGGCCTGGCGCCGAAGGTGGTGCAGGACGTGATGAAGACGATCACGCGGCTGAAGGCCGAGGGCGTCGCGGTGCTGGTGGTCGAGCAGAACGTGCAGAGCGCGCTCGAGGTGGCCGACCGCGTCTATGTGATGAACCTGGGCACGGTGGTCCACGAGGGCCCGGCGGAGGCGCTGCGCCGCGACGCCGCGCTGCGTCTTCGACTGTTGGGGGTATGACGGCATGAACCCACCGCTGCTCAGGGTCGAGAACATCGCCAAGCAATACGTCCGCGGCCTGCTGCGGCCGCAGGTCACCTTCGATCTCAACGCCGACTTCGAGGTCGCGCGGCCGGCGGTGGTCGGCGTGCTGGGGCCCAACGGCTCGGGCAAGACCACGCTGTTCGAGCTGATGACCGGCAGCAATCTGCCGAGCGCCGGCCGGGTGCTGGTCAACGGCCAGGACATCCACCGCGTGCGAACCCGCGAGCGCGACCGGCTCGCGATCCACTACCACCAGTCCTACCAGCTGCGCTCGTTCCAGCGCAACCGGCCGAACTTCATGCTCGACCGCGCGGCGAGCGATTCGCCGCTGGTGCACCTGTTCGACGAGCCGCAGTTCAACACCCAGGACGGCTATATCGGCTTCATGCTGGATTTCTTCCGCTCGCTCAAGTCCCGCGGCCGGCTGGTGTTCCTGTGCCTGCATCCCAACGAGCCGTATCACATCGACATCCTGCGCCAGAGCTGCGAGCGCTTCATCTTCGTCCAGAAGGGCAGGGTCACGCAGCTGCCGGACTTCGATGCGCTGATGGGCGACGAACGGGTGCGCGCCTACCTCGGCGCGGCGGCGGCCCCGCAGGGCAAGGAGTGCGCTTGAATTGAAACAAACTGCTACTGCACGTAACGGATAGGGCCTAAGCCATATGGACCCCGGCCCCTGATGGCCGTATCGTTTGCTAATACCTAAGTACTCCAATTGGCAAACGGGGGATTCCGTGCATCGGTCGAAAAGAGGAGAGCTGGCGAAGCTGCGGGGCGAGATGGTGCGCTGCCGTCTGGCGGTGGCCGCGGCCCGGGAGGAGATGATCGAGGCCCTCGGCGACTTCATGTGCGGCAGCGGGACGCCGCCGGGCCTGGAGGACGTGCGGGCCTTGAACTGCCTTTGCGAAGCCCTGGAAGAGGCCGAGGCGGCCTATGCGCGCCGCCTCGCGGCCCCGTCCGAGCTCCATCTCGGGAGCTTGCGGCGGCGGGTGGGCTGACAGAGCTTCAGAACGATCCGAACGCCGTCCCGAGCACGATCACCGCGATCAGGGCGATCAGCGCGCCCACGATGCCGACCATCACGATGTCGAAATAGCTCTCCCGGTGCTTGGTGCCGCAGACCGCGAGCAGCGTGACGACCGCGCCGTTGTGCGGCAGGCTGTCGAGCGTGCCGGCACCGATCACGGCCACCCGGTGCATTAGCGCCGGATCGAGGCCGGTGGTGGCGGCCAGTTCCATGAAAGTGCCGCCCAGGGCGTCGAGCGCGATCGTCAGGCCGCCGGAGGCCGAGCCGGTGAGGGCGGCGAGGATGTTGGTGGACAGCGCCAGCGACACCAGCGGTCCGCCGCCGATGCCGAGCACCCATTCGCGCACGATCTCGAAGGCCGGCATCGCGGCCACCACGGCGCCGAAGCCCACCAGGCTGGCCACGCAGACCACCGGCAGCACCGAGGCGTTGGCCCCGGCATCGACCGTGGCGCGCAGCGAGGGCAGGCGCTTCCAGTTCAGCGCCACCAGCACCGCCATCGCCGCGGCCAGTGCCACCAGCACCGCCCAGACGCCGCCGACATTGGCCAGGCCGATGCCGCCGAAGCGGGCCTCGGCGAGGTAGTCGGTGTCCATGCGCGGCAGCACCACCAGCGCCATCAGCAGGTTGACCACCACCACCACCACCAGCGGCATCAGCGCCACCACGATGCCGGGCTGGCTGCTGCCGTGCTGGCCCTGCTGGACCTCGGACGGGTCGAAGCTGCCGGCGGTGGTGGCGCGCTCGCGCACCACCGGATCTTCCGCGGCGTCTACGTGGGCGTCGGCGTTCTGGATGCCGAAGCTCTCGCCGGCCGCGCGGGCCTTGGCCTCCGCGCGCCGCAGCCACCACATGCCGAAGCCCAGCATGATCGCCGAGGCGATCACGCCAAGCCCGGGCGCCGCGAAGGCGGTGGTGCCGAAGAAGGGCATCGGGATCGCGTTCTGGATTGCCGGCGTGCCGGGCAGCGCCGACATCGTGAAGGTCGAGGTGCCGAGCGCGATCGCGGCCGGCATCAGCCGCGCCGGAATGTTGGCGGCGCGGAACAGCGCCTGAGCCATCGGCGCCAGCACGAAGAAGGCGACGAACAGGCTGACGCCGCCATAGGTGACCAGCGCACCGGCCAGCACCACGGCCAGCATGGCCCGCTTGGGCCCCAGCTTCTCGGTCATGAAGCGGGCGATGGTCTGGACCGAGCCGCTGTCGTCCATCAGCTTGCCGAACACCGCGCCGAGCAGAAAGAGCGGGAAGAACTGGGCCAGGAAGCCGGCCGCCGACCCCATGAAAGTCTGGGTCCAGTGGGCCAGCAGCGGCTCGCCCGCGAACAGCGCGGCGATCAGCGCCGCGGCCGGTGCCAGCACCAGCACGCTCCAGCCCCGGTAGGAGAGCCAGATCAGGAGGCCGAGGCCGAGGAAGATCCCTGCGAGTCCCATGCCTCAGACCCCTTCGAGCAGAGCGTCGAGGTCGAGTGTCGAGCGCTTGCCGATGTCGCCCTTGTGGGCGTCGAGGAAGGCTTGCGCCGAGCGCCGCCCTTCATCGCGCAGCTGGCACAGGAAGGGCCACTCCGAGATCATCTTCGAGGACGCCCCGAGCGCGAGCATGGCGTCGGTGGCAATGCGGTGGATGCGCATCCGGGCCCAGGCCGCGCCTTCGCCGTGCCCGGGATCGGCCACCTGGTGCAGCAGCGCGATCATGCGCAGCTCCTTGAGGAGCGGCGAGTTGAAGGACAGCTCGTTGAGCCGGTTGTTGATCTCGGTGGCGCTGCGCGGGATGCCCGCCCGTTCGACCGGATTGATCTGGATCAGCAGCGTGTCGCTCGACTGGCATTCGCGGATCAGCGGCGTCATGGTCGGATTGCCGGCGTAGCCGCCGTCCCAGTACGGGTCGCCGTCGATCTCCACCGCGTGGAACATGGTCGGCAGGCAGGCCGATGCCAGCAGTACCTCGGGCGTCAGCTCGGCATTGCGGAACACCCGGCCGCGGCCGGTGCGAACGTTGGTGGCGGTGACGAACAGCTTGATCGGCGAGGCCGTGAGGCGGTCGAAGTCGATCAGGTCGGCCAGGATGCCGCGCAGCGGATTCATGCCGCGCGGATTGATGTCGTAGGGCGACCACAGGCGCGTCGCCAGGTCGGCCGCAACGAAGGCCGGCGAATTCTCGAGGGTCCAGGTGCCGGTCAGCATGTCCATCCAGCTGCGCTTGAAGGGGCTGAACCTGGCGGCGTCGGAAACCCCGCGCCAGAACTTGTCGAGCGACTCGCGTGCGCCCTCGGCCCCGCCCACCGCGTGACCCGAAGCCAGGGCCGCGGCGTTCATCGCGCCGGCCGAGGTGCCGGAGATGCCATCGAGGCGCAGCCACGGCTCCTCGAGCAGGCGGTCGAGGACGCCCCAGGTGAAGGCGCCGTGCGAGCCGCCTCCCTGCAAGGCCAGGTCAATGGGAAAAGTCTTCAATCAGAACCTCCGAAGCGAAGCGTTGCCGCTGCTGAGCCGTTTCCTCGTCGCGAATCGAGTGGCGAGAGTGTCGGGCGGTGCCGTGTCCGCACGGTGTCAGCAGCAAGAAGTGCGCCCAGGAGGCGCGATGCGCCACTTTAAGTGAGCGGTGGTCGTTGCGGCAATGTCTTCGTGGCGCTTGCGCAAGCGCGCTTTTACGGCTGCTGAATCCGGTGCTGGCGGCGCCGAACGGCGCTCAGCCCGGGAGCCGGCGCACCACCACTGTTGCTTCGAGTCCTTCATAGGCTTCGGCATCGCCGTACCAGCTGCCCGAGATCGGCGCCGCCAGGGCCGGGTCGCGCGCCACGCCGACCCGGATCAGCTGGCTGCTCGCCATCAGGTTGTTGGTGGGATCGAAGGCGACCCAGCCGGCGCCCGGCAGGTAGGCGTGAAGCCAGGCGTGGGTGCTGCCCGAACCGGTGACCGCCTGGCCCGGCTCCGCCTCGCCGGTGTCGAGCGCCGCGTCGTAGAGATAGCCGGAGACGAAGCGCGTCGCGATGCCGAGCCGGCGCGCGGCTTCCATCATCAGCAGCGCGTAGTCGCGGCAGCTGCCGCTGCCGAGCGTGAGGGTCTGCAGCGGTGTCTGCGTGCCTTCCTCGTCGCGCGCGACATAGCGCAGGCTCTGGCCGACGTGCGCGTTCATGCGCGTCAGCACGTCGCGCGTGTTGTTCGGCTGGTCGGTGTGCAGGAACTGGTGTGCCCAGCGGATCAGCGTGCCGTCCGGATCGTCGTGATGCGGTCGCAGGTAGTGCTCGAGGTCGAGCCGCTCCTCCAGCGAGTAGGCGAAGGGCAGCACTTCGGCCGCAGGGTCCAGCGCGAGTTCGTCGATCGGCGTCGGCACATGCTCGATCGTGAACGAGCACACGATGCGCAACTCGGTCGCCTCGCCCATCGGCTGGACCAGCGCGACCGAATTGGAATGCGGATCCTGGATCATCCGGACATAGGCCTGGGGGCTGACCTCCAGGTCGGTGGCCAGCACCCGCAGGTCATGGCTGTCCCGCGGCCTGAACATCACGCGATGCAGCCCGAAGGTGACGGGCGTCTTGTAGCGGTAGACGGTGGTGTGGGTGATGTCGTAGCGGATGGCCATGGGGCATTGTCCCTCGGGCGCCCCGCGCTGCTCGACTACATTGCACTCGCCGATCCCGGCTCGGTCGCCCGGCGCGCATCGAGGGCCTGGGCGAGCTTGATCGGCAGCGGCAGCGGCTCGGCATGCCACTGCGCCGCCAGCAACTCGGCGCACAGCGTGGCGAAGCTCAGGCCGCGCGATCCGAGCGCGGTGCACAGCCAGATGCCATCGGCCGATCCGGATGACAGCGGCCCGACCAGCGGCCTGCGATCGGCCGAAGCGCAGCGCACGCCGGTCCAGGTCCCGGTCGCGCCGGATGCGAAGGCGGCATCGAGCTGCGCCGCTGCCTCGGGCAGCAGCCGGGCCAGCCGCTCGCGATTGAAGGCCGTGTCGGCGGCGCGCGGCGCGGCATCGGTGCTGTCGCGATCGAAGGTGGCGCCGGCGAGCCAGAGCCGGCCGTCGGCGGTGGGCACGCCGGCGATCAGATGGCCATCGCCATTCACGGGCGCCTCGGGCAAGCGTTGGGTGTCCGCCATGCGGCCCCATTCGACCTGGCCTCGCACCGGCTGCAGCGGATAGGCGGGCGCGAGGGCGCCGCTCTCGAAGCCGGCGGCGATCACGACGCGATCGGCCTCGGCGAGCAAGCGGTTGCCGGCGTCGCGCAGCGCCCAGCCGGCGGCCGGTTCGCCCGTTGCTTCGATGCGCGCCACGCGGCAGCCGGTTTCGACAAGCACGCCCGGTTGCGCGAGCCAGGCCTCGACCAGCCGCGCAGGGCGCACCCAGCCGGCGCGCGCATGCCAGAGCGCGAGGGCGTCGGCGGGCAGGCCCGCCGCGCGCAACCGCGCTTCGCCGGCCCGCCAGGATTCATTGGGGCCCATTTCGCTCCAGCCGGACGGCAGGCGGGCGTCGCCGGCGGCACGCCGCTCGAGCACGCCGCTGGCGCGCCAGTCGACGCCTTCCGCGAGCAGCGCCTCGAGTTGCTGCCAGGTCAGGCGGATGCCGGCCCGGGTCAGCCGCGAGAGCAGCGCGTCATCGGGCGACACATGCGGCGCCAGCATGCCGGCCGGCAGGCTCGACGCACCCGCTGCGGGACGCTGCGCGGCATCGAGCACCCGCACCTGCCAGCCGCGCCTCGCCAGGCTCGCGGCCACTGCGGCGCCGGCCAGCCCGGCACCGATCACCGCGCAGCGGCCTGGCGTGGCAGGGGGCGGCGCTGCCGGCCCGCGGCGCCGCGGCTCCCAGGCCGGCTCGAAAACGCCCTGCAGGCAGTCGCGCTTGGGCGGCAGCCCCGGTGACCTGGTCAATCGGAACCCGCTTTGCGCCAGCGCGTCGCAGACCGACCGGGCGATCGTCCAGGTGGCGATGCGGGTGCCGCGCCGTGCGAAGCGCGACACCGCCTTCAGCGTGTCGGCCGACCACATGGCCGGATTGCGCTGCGGGCTGAAGCCGTCGAGGAATATCGCGTCGGCCTCGAAGCGCTGGGCCCGCAGCATCGGCTGCACGTCGCCGATGCACAGCGTGAGCAGCACCTGTCCGCCAGCGAAGCCAAGGCGATGGAAGCCCGGCAGCAGGCCGTGCCATTGCGCCGCCAGCATTTCGGCCAGCGGCAGCAGATCCGGATAGGCGCCGGCCGCGCGCAGCAGATCCTCGCGCGAGACCGGAAAGGCTTCGATCGAGACGAAATGCAGCAGCCGCGGCCGCTGCGGGTCTTCGCGCCAGGCGTGCCAGGCTGTCAGGAAATTGAGGCCGAAACCGAAGCCGGTTTCGAGAATCCGCCATTGCGCCTGGCCGGCCCAGGCCGCAGGCAGTCCGCAGCCGCCCAGGAACACATGGCGGGCCTGTGCCGGCGCGCCGCTCTCGGAGTGGTAGATGTCATCGAAGCGCGCGCTGCGCGGAATGCCGTCGGCGCGCCAGTCGACGGGCTCGGCCATCGCGCGCGAGAACCCGGGGCTCAGGCGGCGGGCGGCGGCACGTAACCCTGAGCGACGTCGGCGCCATCGCCGAAGAAGTGCTTTTCCATCTGCCGCGCCAGGTACTGGCGGGCGCGTGCATCGGCGAGGTTCAGGCGGTTCTCGTTGACCAGCATCGTCTGCTGCTTGAGCCAGGCGGCCCAGGCCTCCTTGCTGACGTTCTCCCACAGGCGCTTGCCGAGTTCGCCCGGATAGGGCGGGAAATCGAGGCCTTCGGCCTCTTTGCCGAGCTTGATGCACTGGACCATGCGTGCCATTTGGATGCCTTTGTGGGTGTCTTAGTTGATTTCGTTATTTGGAAGTGAGAACTCAGTCGTTCGCTATTCCATATGCCGTATCCAGAATACGTGACTTCAGCGTTATGCCATTTACGAGCACAAGACCATGAGCCTTCGCCGCGACTTTATCAAGCTTTCCCTCGGTGCCGCCGCCGCAGCCAGCATCGCCCTGACGGCAATGCCGTCGTTCGCCCAAAGCGTGACCCTGCTCAACGTCTCCTACGACCCGACGCGCGAACTCTACGTCGACTACAACCAGGTCTTCGCCAAGTACTGGAAGGCCAAGACCGGCCAGGACGTGACGATCAAGCAGTCGCATGGCGGCTCGGGCAAGCAGGCGCGCTCGATCATCGACGGCATCGACGCCGATGTCGCGACCTTGGCGCTGGCCGGCGACACCGATGCGCTCGTCACGCATGGCGGCCTGGTCAAGCCCGACTGGCAGAAGCGCCTGCCGCACAACTCGGCCCCCTACACCTCGACCATCGTCTTCCTGGTCAAGAAGGGCAATCCCAAGGGCCTGAAGGACTGGGACGACCTGGTCAAGCCCGGCGTGCAGGTGATCACGCCGAACCCGAAGACCTCGGGCGGCGCGCGCTGGAACTACCTGGCGGCCTGGGAGTTCGCCAAGCGCAAGTACGGCGGCGATGCCAAGGCCAAGGAATTCGTCGGCAACCTCTACAAGAACGTGCCTGTGCTCGACACCGGCGCCCGCGGCTCGACGATCACCTTCGTCCAGCGCGGCGTCGGCGACGTGCTGCTGGCCTGGGAGAACGAGGCCTACCTGGCGCTGAAGGAATTCGGCGCCGACAAGTTCGACATCGTGGCGCCTTCGATCAGCATCCTGGCCGAACCGACCGTGACCGTGGTCGACAAGGTGGTCGACAAGAAGGGCACGCGCGCCGTGGCCGAGGAGTACCTCAAGTACCTGTACTCCGACGAAGGCCAGGACGTGGCGGGCCGCAACTTCTACCGCCCGACCTCCGAGAAGGCGAAGGCCAAGTACGCGAGCCAGTTCCCCAAGCTCACGCTGTTCACGATCGACGACGCCTTCGGCGGCTGGGCCCAGGCCGACAAGACGCACTTCGCTGACGGCGGCACCTTCGACCAGATCTACCTGGCCAAGAAGTAAGCCGCACCCAAGGTTGCCGATGTCCGTTCTCCTGATAGCCGGAAGCCCCTCGGCACCCTCGCGATCCGCCGTGCTGCTCGACGCGGTGGCGGCACGGCTCGCCGAGCGCGATGTGCCGGTCGAGCGGCTCGCGATCCGCGAACTCGCGGCCCATGCGCTGCTGCTCGGCGAGGCCTCGCATCCTTCGGTGCAGCGCGCCGTCGAACAGCTGCGGCGCGCCGACGTGGTCGTGATCGCGACGCCGGTCTACAAGGCCGCCTACAGCGGCGTGCTCAAGGTGTTTCTCGACCTGCTGCCGCAGTCGGCGCTCAAGGGCAAGACCGTGCTTCCGCTGGCCACCGGCGGCAGTCCGCACCACATGCTGGCGCTCGACTATGCGCTGCGCCCGGTGCTGCAGTCGCTGGCGGCGCGCCATATCCTGCCGGGCGTCTATGCGACCGATGGCCAGGTCACGCTGCAGCCCGAAGGCGCCTACCAGCTGCAATCCGAGCTGGCCCAGCGGCTCGACGATGCGGTCGAGACGCTGGCCAGCGAAGGCCTCCGGCTGCCGCCGGCCTGGGGCTTCGAGCCGGTCGATTTCTCGCGCGTCCGATGTAGCGTCTGACTGTCCGGCGCCGGCCCCGCGCGGCGCCGCCTCCATTCAACAACCCCGATCCCGATTCGAAACGCCGCTCTCGCGGCGCGGGACTTTCTTTGCCCGAAAGAAACGCATGCCGCCCGTTCTCACCGACGACTTCCAAGCCCCGCGCCCGCTGCGCCAGGCGCTCGCCGACCTCGCGATCAGCCTGCTGGTGGTGGCCGCGCTCGCGCTCGTCACCGGCTTGCTGGCGACCCCGTTCGCGCCGCTGTGATTTGCGCAGCCTGAATGAAAGCACTCTCATGAACCCGCATTCCTCGATCCGCCGACGGCTTCTTCAAGTCAGCGCAGCCGCGCTGGCACTGCCGGCGCTTTCCTCTTTCGCCCAGGCTCCCGCTCGCACCCTGCGCATCGGCCACCAGAAGGGCAACCTGAGCCTGCTCAAGGGCCGCGGCACGCTCGAAAAGCGCCTCGCGCCGCTGGGCGTGGCCATCAAGTGGACCGAGTTCAGCGCCGGCCCGGTGCAGCTCGAGGCACTCAATGTCGGCTCGATCGACTTCGGCGATGTCGGCGAGGCGCCGCCGATCTTCGCGCAGGCCGCCGGGGCGCCGCTGGCCTACGTGGCGGCGACCGTGACCCGTCCGCAGTCCGAGGCGGTGATCGTGCCGAAGGCGTCGACGATCCAGTCGGTCAAGGACCTCAAGGGCAGGAAGGTCGCGCTCAACAAGGGCAGCAACGTCCACTACTTCCTGGTCAAGCTGCTCGAGAAGCACGGCCTTGCCTACGGCGACGTCAACGTCGTCTTCCTGCCGCCGGCGGATGCCCGCGCGGCGTTCGAGAAGGGCTCGATCGACGCCTGGGTGATCTGGGACCCGTTCCTGGCGGCGGCGCAGAAGACGCTCGATGCGAGGCTGCTGGTCGACGCCACCGGCGTGGTCGGCAACCGGGCCTTCTATTTCTCGTCGCTCGACTATGCGGGCAAGAACGCCGATGTGATCAAGGTCCTGATCGAGGAACTCGACAAGGTCGACCAGTGGGGCGAGGCCAACAAGGGTGCCTTCGCGGCCGAACTCGCAGCGCTCTGGGGCCTGCCGCAGCCGGTGGTCGACCTGTCGGTGTCGCGCACCCGGTTCGGCACCGGGCCGATCACCAAGGCGATCCTCGGCGAGCAGCAGCAGATCGCCGACACCTTCCTCGCGCTCGGCCTGATCCCCAGGAAGATCAATCTGCTCGAAGCCGCCGTCTGAGGTGCCCATGCAAGTTTTCTGGTTCCTCCCCACCCACGGCGACAGCCGCTACCTCGGCACCACCGAGGGCGCGCGCGCGGTCGATCTCGACTATCTGCAGCAGATCGCCGGCGCCGCCGACTCGCTCGGCTACGAGGGCGTGCTGATCCCGACCGGCCGTTCCTGCGAGGACCCCTGGGTCATCGCATCGAGCCTGATCGGCGCCACGCGGCGGCTCAAGTTCCTGGTCGCGGTGCGGCCCGGACTGCACCAGCCCAGCCTGGCCGCGCGCATGGCGGCGACCTTCGACCGGCTCTCGGGCGGGCGGGTGCTGGTGAACCTGGTCACCGGCGGCGACCAGGCCGAACTCGAAGGCGACGGCGTGTTCCAGGACCATGCTTCGCGCTACGAGCAGTCGGCCGAGTTCATCCGCATCTGGCGCGAGATCATCGCGCGCAGCCACGACGGCGGGAGTTTCGACTTCGAGGGCAAGCACCTGAGCGTGAAGGGCGCCAAGCTCCTGTTCCCGCCGACGCAGAAGCCGCATCCGCCGGTGTGGTTCGGCGGCTCGTCGGCCGCGGCCCACGAGCTCGCCGCCGAGCAGGTCGATGCCTATCTGACCTGGGGCGAGCCGCCCGCCGAAGTCGCGAAGAAGATCGCCGACGTGCGCCAGCGTGCAGAGCGCAAGGGCAGGGCGCCGAAGTTCGGCATCCGCCTGCACGTGATCGTGCGCGATACCGAGGACGAAGCCTGGCGCGCCGCCGAGTCGCTGATCAGCCGGGTCGACGACGCGACCGTGGCGCGTGCCCAGGCCGCGTTCGCTCGCATGGATTCCGAGGGCCAGCGGCGCATGGCGGCGCTGCATGCGGGCGGTGTCAGGCGCACGCGCGAAGAGCTCGAGATCAGCCCCAACCTGTGGGCCGGCGTCGGCCTGGTGCGCGGCGGCGCGGGCACGGCGCTGGTGGGCGATGCGAAGACCGTCGCGGCGCGCATCGAGGAGTACGCAGCGCTGGGCATCGACAACTTCATCCTGTCGGGCTATCCGCATCTGGAGGAGTCCTATCGCTTCGCCGAACTGGTGTTCCCGCTGCTGCCGCGCAAGCAGCGGCCGGGCCTGCCGGGGCAGGTGCTGAGCGGGCCCTTCGGTGAAGTGGTCGCCAATCTCGACGCGCCTTCGCGCCTCGCTTCCCAGAGTTGAAGGACTCCCCATGAATCAACAAGTACAAAGCCTGCCGGTGGCCGCGCCGTCGCTGGGCGCGTTCCGCGGCTTCGCCTTCGGCGTCGCCCGGCGCCTGCTGCCATGGCTGGTGCCCGTCGGGCTCATCGTCGTCTGGCAGATCGCCTCGTCGCTCGGCTGGTTGTCGACGCGCGTGCTGCCGGCGCCGGTCGACGTGGTCAAGGCCGCGTGGCGGCTGGCTGCATCGGGCGAACTGTGGACCCATGTCAAGGTGAGCGCGGCACGGGCATTGACCGGGCTGGCGATCGGCGGCGGCCTCGGGCTGGTGCTGGGCCTGCTGACCGGCTCCGTGAAAGTGGCCGAGACGCTGCTCGATTCGACCTTGCAGATGGTGCGCAACATTCCGGCGCTGGCCCTGATTCCGCTGGTGATCCTGTGGTTCGGCATCGACGAGTCGGCCAAGCTGTTCCTGATCGCGGTGTCGGTCTTCTTCCCGATCTACCTCAACACCTTCCACGGCATCCGCAATGTCGATCCGCAGCTGATCGAGATGGGGCGCACCTATGGCCTGACCCGCTGGCAGCTCTACAAGGAGGTCATCTTGCCCGGCGCGATGTCCTCGATCCTGGTCGGACTGCGCTTCTCGCTCGGACTCATGTGGGTGATCCTGATCGTGGCCGAGACGATCTCGGCGCAGTCGGGCATCGGCTACCTGACGATGAACGCCCGCGAGTTCCTGCAGACCGACATCGTGCTGGTCGGCATCCTGTTGTACGCGCTGCTCGGCAAGCTGGCCGACCTGCTGGCGCGCGGCCTCGAACGCGGCTGGCTGCGCTGGCACCCGGCCTACGGAGCGGCGAAATGAGCGGGGGCGTTCGGCTCGACATCCGCGGCCTGTCGAAGCGCTATGGCGAGCGCGAAGTGCTGCGCAACACGCAACTGGCCATCGAGCCCGGCCAGTTCATCGCCATCGTCGGCCGCAGCGGCTGCGGCAAGAGCACGCTGCTGCGATTGGTCGCCGGTCTGGAGCCGGCTTCCGAAGGCGCGCTCTTCACCGACGGCAAGCCGGTCGAGGGATTGCACGACGACACCCGGATCATGTTCCAGGAGGCACGCCTGCTGCCATGGCGCCGGGTGATCGACAACGTCGCGCTGGGCCTGCCCGACGCCGACCGCGCCCGTGGCCGGGAGGTGCTGGCGCAGGTCGGCCTGGCCGAGCGCAGCGGCGAATGGCCGGCGCGCCTGTCGGGCGGCCAGCGCCAGCGCGTGGCGCTGGCCCGGGCGCTGGTGCACCAGCCCAAGCTGCTGCTGCTCGACGAGCCGCTGGGTGCGCTCGATGCGCTGACCCGGATCGAGATGCACCGCCTGATCGAGAGCCTGTGGCTGCGTCATCGCTTCACCGCGCTGCTGGTGACGCACGACGTGCAGGAGGCGGTGGCGCTGGCCGATCGCGTGATCCTGATCGAGGACGGCCGCATCGCGCTGGACGAGAACATCGCGCTGGCGAGGCCGCGCTCCCAGGGTGATCCGGCCTTCGCGGCGATCGAGAAACGCATCCTCGATCGCGTGCTGCAGAAGCCCGACGCCGAACCCGCCAACGACACCCCTTGGACCGATGGGCCCGCGCACGTCCTGCGCTGGGCCGTGTGAGTCCAGGTTCATTTTCCAATCCGAAGGAGTTTTCATGTCCATCCAGGCCATCAATGTGCGCAACCAGTTCAAGGGCAAGGTGCGCGAGATCATCCGCGGCGATGTCGTCTCCGAAGTCGATGTCGAAACCGCATGGGGCATCGTGACCTCGGTCATCACCACGCGCTCGGTCGACGAACTGCAACTGAAGCCCGGCTCCGACGTGGTCGCGCTGGTGAAGTCGACCGAGGTATCGATCGCCAAGCTGTGAACTTTGCTCCTCGAAGGCACTGCGCCCGCGGCGGTCTCGCTCGGAGAACGTTCCGAGCGACAAGACCCGCAGGTCGTGGGGTCTTGCGCGATGGTGCATCGTCGATGCCCCACGACTGGAGGAGTTCGCATGTCCTTATTCGATGTCGGCGACATCGTCAGCGCGCTGCACGAGGCGCGCGATGAATGGCGCGATTCGCAGCGGCGTTCGCGCGAACCCGGCAGCCGCGAGTTTCCGTCGCGCGAAGCGGTCGCCGAGATCGTCGAGTCGCTCAAGGGGGCGCTGTTCCCGATGCGCCTGGGCCCGCCGGAACTGCGCCACGAGAGCGAGGATTTCTATGTCGGCTACACCCTCGACACCGCCCTGCATTCGCTGCTGAACCAGGCGCGGCTCGAACTGCGCTACACGGCGCGCCACGAGCCGCGCGCGGCCGAGGATATCGACGCCCAGGCCGGCAGTGCGGTGCGCGAGTTCGCCGTTGCACTGCCGGGCATCCGGCGCCTGCTCGACGGCGACGTGCTGGCCGCCTTCCAGGGCGACCCCGCGGCGCGCAGCGTCGACGAGGTGCTGCTGTGCTATCCGGGGATCCTGGCGATGATCCATCACCGTCTGGCGCATCAGCTCTATGGGCTGGGGCTGCCGCTGCTGGCGCGCATCGCGGCCGAACTGGCGCACTCCCAGACCGGCATCGACATCCACCCGGGCGCACGCATCGACGCCGGCTTCTTCATCGACCACGGCACCGGCGTGGTGATCGGCGAGACGGCCGTGATCGGCAAGCGGGTGCGCATCTACCAGGCGGTCACGCTGGGCGCCAAGCGCTTTCCGACCGACACCGAGGGCAACCTGCAGAAGGGCCTGCCACGGCACCCGGTGGTCGAGGACGATGTCGTGATCTACGCCGGCGCGACCATCCTCGGGCGCGTCAGGCTGGGCAAGGGAGCGACCATCGGCGGCAACGTCTGGATCACCGACGATGTGCCGCCCGGTGCGAACGTGTCGCAGGCCAGCCTGCAGAACGCGCCGCAGCGGCAGCGCGCCTGAGCTATCGTCCTTCTCATCCTCAACCCGTCCCAAGGAGTCTTCATGGCCCAGAAAAAGATTGCCGTCGTCATCGGCAGCCTGCGCAAGGATTCGCTGAACCGCAAGCTCGCGCTCGCGATCGCCCACCTCGCACCGGAGGATTTCACCTTCGAGCATGTGCGCATCGACGACCTGCCGCTCTACAACCAGGACGACGACGGCAATCAGGCTCCCTCCGTGCGGCGCCTGAAGACCGAGATCGCGGCTGCCGACGGCGTGCTGTTCGTCACGGCCGAATACAACCGCTCGATTCCGGGCGTGCTCAAGAACGCGCTCGACAACGCCTCCCGGCCCTATGGCCAGAGCGCCTGGGCCGGCAAGCCGGCCGGTGTGGTGGGCGTCTCGGTGGGGCCGATCGGCACCGCGGCGGCGCAGCAGCACCTGCGCCCGATCCTGGCCTATCTCGACATGCCGACGCTCGCCCAGCCCGAGGTCTACATCCAGAACAAGGAGGGCATGTTCGACGACAAGGGCCACATTGCCGAGGGCAGCAAGCAGTTCCTGCAGGGCTGGGTCGACAAGTACGTCGCCTGGATCAAGACCCACAGCGGCAAGTGAGAACGCGAAAGGGGCGGCCCGCTCGATGCGGACCGCCCCTTTCAAGGCCTGGACGCGCGCTGCGTCCGGTTCGGGATCAGGCCGCCAGGGCAGCCTGGTCCTGGTTGGCCGCCTTGCCGGCGGTCGCGACTGCGATGTCGGCCCGGGCGGCGCTCAGCGCGGCAGCCTTGGCCGCATCGCCCATGCCGACGCCTTCGGCGCGCACGAAGCGCACATCGGTGATGCCGAAGAAGCCGAAGATCACCTTCAGGTAGCTCTCCTGGTGCTCCATCGCCTGGCCGCCTTCGCTGGTCGAGTACAGGCCGCCACGGGTCGAGGCGACGATCACGGTCTTGCCGCCGGCCAGGCCGACCGGGCCCTTGTCGGTGTACTTGAAGGTGCGGCCGGCTTGTGCCAGGCGGTCGATCCATGCCTTGAGCTGGGTCGGCACCGTGAAGTTGTAGAGCGGTGCGCCGACGACGATCACGTCGGCAGCCAGGAATTGCGTCACCAGGCGCTCGGAGACCTCGTTCTCGCGGCGCTGTGCTTCGGTCGGTTCGGCCTGGACGCCGACCTTGATGCCGAGGGCGTCGGCGCTGAAATGGTTCGGGGTGTCCACCGCGAGGTCGAGGTATTCGACGCTCGTGTTCGGGTGGGCGTTGCGCCAGTCGGCCACGATTTCGGCGGTGAGCTGGCGGGAGACGGAGTTGCCTCCGAGGACGCTGGAATCGACGTGCAGGAGTTTCATGATCATTGCTTTCTTTGAAAGCGCCGGCACTGGAATCGGTCGGCGTGGGATGAATTCTATTTTTGTAGCGATTGATTGATAAGTCTGCAAAAATGGCTTAGTTCGTTCCAAATATAGGACAGTGACTCATGCAGGACCTCAACGACATGGTGTTTTTTGCCGAGGTCGCCGAGCGTGGCGGTTTCGCTGCCGCCAGTCGGGCGCTCGGGATTCCCAAGTCGCGGCTCTCGCGGCGGGTCGCCGACCTCGAGGCCCAGCTCGGCGTCCAGCTGATGCAGCGCAGCACGAGGCGGCTGTCGCTGACGCCCGCCGGCGAGATCTACCTCAAGCACTGCGCGGCGATGCGCGATGCCGCGCAGGCGGCGTCCGAGGCGGTGGCGCAGATCCAGACCGAGCCCAGCGGCACGGTGCGATTGAGCTGCCCCGTGACGCTGGCGCACAGCAGCGTCGGGCCCTTGCTGCCCGAGTTCATGCGCCGCTATCCGCAGGTCCGGGTCGAGATGCGGGTGCTGAACCGGCCGGTCGACCCGGTCGAGGAGGGCGTCGACGTGGCCCTGCGCGTGCGCCCGACGATCGAGGACAGCGCCACCTTGGTGGCCAGGAATTTCGGCGACAGCCGCGGCATCCTGGTGGCCAGCCCGGAATTGCTCGAGCGCCAGGGCCCGGTTTCGACGCCGGCCGATCTCGGCCAGCTCGACACGGTGGCGATGTCGACCGGCGACGGCCGCGCCAGCTTCAGGCTCGAAGGCGCGGGCGGCAAGGTGATCGTCCATGCCCACACGCCGCGCTATGTCGCCGACGACCTGCTGACGCTCAAGTTCGCGGTGGTGCAGGGGGTTGGCGCCTCGGTGCTGCCGGACTACATGTGCCGCCGGGAGATCAACGCCGGCAAGCTGGTGGAAGTGCTGCCCGGCTGGGGGCCGGCGCCAGGCATCTGCCACGCGGTGTTCCCGGCGCGTCGCGCCCTGGTGCCGGCGGTGCGCCGCCTGATCGACTTCCTGGTCGAGAACCTCGACGGCGCCGAGCCGCATCACCTGGCGGAATAGGCTGCTTATGTCGAAAAGCTCATATTCAAACAAGTAGATATTCGTTTGCCGATTAAGCGTTGGTTTGCAAAATGGCGGCCATGAACCGCATCACCCTCTGCCAGCCGGCGATTTCCGGTCGCCGCGCCGGCAAGCTGCTGCCGATCCGAACCGCGAGCCGCGCATGAGCAAGGCGACCATCATCATCGTGCCGGGCTGGCGCGATTCCGGGCCGGGTCATTGGCAGAGCCTGTGGGCCGAGCGCATGCAGGGCGCAGTGCGGGTGGTGCAGGACGACTGGATCACGCCGAGCCGGGCGGCCTGGGTCGCGGCGCTGGAAAAGCTGGTGCTCGAAAGCCCGGGCCCGGTGGTGATCGCCGCCCACAGCCTGGGCTGCATCGCGACCACGCACCTGTCGGAAGCCGCCGCCGCGCGCATCAGCGGCGCCTTGCTGGTGGCGCCCGCGGACCCCGAGCGGCGCGCCGTCCTGAGCGATTTCGCTCCGGTGCCCTTCGGCCGCCTGCCGTACCGCAGCATCGTGGTGGCGAGCAGCAACGATCCCTTCTGCCCGGTCCGGCTGGCCGGCGCCTATGCCCGCGCCTGGGGCAGCGAATTCGTTCGGATGCAGAATGCCGGCCACATCAACATCGAATCCGGACATGGCGACTGGCCGCTGGGCCTTGCACTGCTCCAATCGCTGACCGACGAGCCGACCACGCTGATGGCCGGCCGTCAAGATTTCGTACCTTTGGCAACCCTATGACCTCCAGAATCAAGACTCTCATCGGCACGCTGGTGCTCGCCGCCAGCGGGGCCGCGTCGGCCCAGACCCTGCTCAACGCCTCGTACGACGTGGCGCGCGAGTTCTACAAGGATTACAACGCCGCCTTCGTTGCCAACTACAAGAAGACCACCGGCAAGGAGGTCAAGATCGACCAGTCGCACGGCGGCTCCAGCGCCCAGGCGCGGGCGGTGGCCGACGGCCTCGACGCCGACGTCGTGACCATGAACACCTCGACCGACATCGACTTCCTGGCCAATGCCGGCGTGGTTGCCAAGGACTGGCCCAAGCGCTTCCCGTACAACGCCTCGCCGACCACTTCGACGATGCTGTTCCTGACCCGCAACGGCAACCCGAAGGGCATCAAGGACTGGGACGACCTGATCAAGCCCGGCGTCCAGGTCGTGGTCGTGAACCCGAAGACCGGCGGCAACGGGCGCTACGCCTACCTGGCGGCCTGGGGCTACGTGAAGAAGAAGGGCGGCACCGATGCCCAGGCGGCCGAGTTCGTCGGCAAGCTGTTCAAGAACGTGCCGATCCTGGCGCGCGGCGGCCGCGATGCCACCACCGCCTTCCTGCAGCGCAACATCGGCGACGTGCTGATCACCTTCGAATCCGAAGTGGTGTCGATCGATCGCGAGTTCGGCTCGGGCAAGGTCGACGCGGTGTACCCGTCGATCAGCATCCTGGCCGAGAACCCGGTTGCGATCGTCGAGCGCACGGTCAACAAGAAGGGCACCGGCGAACTCGCCAAGGCCTACCTCGACTACCTCTATTCGGAAGAAGCGCAGGAGATCGCCGCCAAGCATGCGCTGCGCCCGCGTTCCGAGGCGGTGCTCAAGAAGAACGCCGCGACCTTCAAGCCGCTGCAGCTGTTCACGGTGCAGGAACTGTTCGGCAGCCTGGGCGAAGCGCAGAAGGTGCACTTCAACGACGGCGGCCAGTTCGACAAGCTCTACACGCCCGGCGCCAAGTAATGAGCTCGGCGCAGAACCGCTTCAAGCGAGCGAACGCCCCCTCGGGGGGCAGCGATGACGCGCCAGCGCTGAGCGTGGGGGCACGATGAGCGGTGCCGCTACATCGGCGCTGCCGTCCGCGGCAGCGCCGCTTGCGTCTGGCGCGAGCCGCGGCGTGTCGCGTCGCGTGCTGCCGGGCTTTCACCTCACGCTCGGCTACGCCGTGCTCTACCTGAGTCTGATCGTGCTGATCCCGCTGTCGGCGCTGGTCTTCAAGACCTTCACGATGAGCTGGGATCAGTTCTGGGTGGCGGTGACCTCGCCGCGCGTGATGGCCTCGTACCGGCTGACCTTCGGCGCCTCGCTGCTCGCGGCGCTGGTCAACCTGGTGTTCGGGCTGCTCGTGGCCTGGGTGCTGGTGCGCTACAAGTTCCCAGGCAAGCGGATCGTCGATGCGCTGGTCGATCTGCCCTTCGCCCTGCCGACCGCCGTGGCCGGCATCTCGCTGACCGCGCTGCTGGCCGGCAATGGCTGGGTCGGCCAGTTCCTGGAGCCGCTCGGCATCAAGCTGGCCTTCACGCCCGCGGGCGTGGTGATCGCGCTGATCTTCATCGGCCTGCCCTTCGTGGTGCGCACGGTGCAGCCGGTGCTCGAGGACACCGAGAAAGAGCTCGAAGAGGCCGCGACCAGTCTCGGGGCGACGCGCTTGCAGACCTTCACCAAGGTGATCCTGCCGTCGATCATGCCGGCGCTGCTGACCGGCTTCGCGATGGCCTTCGCGCGGGCGATCGGCGAGTACGGCTCGGTGATCTTCATCGCCGGCAACATGCCGATGATCTCGGAGATCACGCCGCTGATCATCATCGGCAAGCTCGAGCAGTACGACTACGCGGGCGCCACTGCGGTGGCGCTGGTGATGCTGGTCATTTCCTTCGTGCTGCTGCTGGTCATCAATGGCCTGCAGGGGTGGAAGCGGCGCCGTTCGGAGGCTTGAACCATGAACGCACCTTCGAAAACCATCGGCCGCGTGCAGGCCGGCACCACCGAGTCGGCCTGGGTCCGGCGCACGCTGATCGGCATCGCGCTGGTCTTCATGTTCCTGTTCCTGGTGCTGCCGCTGGCCGCGGTCGCGGCCGAGGCGCTGCGCAAGGGCTTCACGGCCTACCTCGAGGCGCTCAAGGAGCCCGACGCCTGGGCGGCGATCCGCCTGACCCTGCTCACGGCCGCGATCGCGGTGCCGCTGAACCTGGTCTTCGGCGTGGCGGCGGCCTGGGCCATCGCCAAGTTCGAGTTCCGCGGCAAGGCGATCCTCACGACCCTGGTCGACCTGCCGTTCGCGGTGTCGCCGGTGGTGGCGGGCCTGATCTACGTGCTGGTGTTCGGCGCGCAGGGCTGGTTCGGACCCTGGCTGCAGGCGCATGACATCAAGATCATCTTCGCCGTGCCCGGCATCGTGCTGGCGACCGTGTTCGTGACCTTCCCGTTCATCGCGCGCGAACTGATCCCGCTGATGCAGGCGCAGGGCACCGACGAGGAGCAGGCCGCGATCGTGCTCGGCGCCACCGGCTGGCAGACCTTCTGGCGCGTCACCCTGCCCAACATCAAGTGGGGCCTGCTGTACGGGGTGATCCTGTGCAATGCGCGCGCCATGGGCGAGTTCGGCGCGGTGTCGGTGGTGTCGGGCCACATCCGGGGCCAGACCAACACCATGCCGCTGCACGTCGAAGTGCTCTACAACGAATACCAGTCGGTGGCCGCCTTTGCGGTGGCTTCGCTGCTGGCCATCCTGGCGCTGGTCACGCTGGTGATCAAGTCGGTCATCGAGTGGCGCCACGAGCGCGAGATGAAGGCGATTGCCGAACTGCCGCCCGAGCGTCCGACGCCGGCGACCTGAGAAAGAGAAATCATGAGCATCGAAATCAGAAACGTCAGCAAGCAATTCGGTGATTTCCACGCCTTGCGCGATGTCAGCCTGGACGTGGCCTCGGGCGAGCTGGTCGCGCTGCTGGGCCCCTCGGGCTGCGGCAAGACCACCTTGCTGCGCATCATCGCGGGCCTGGAGACCGCGGGCGCCGGCAGCATCCTGTTCTCGGGCGAGGACACCACCGACGTCCATGTGCGCGAGCGCCAGGTCGGCTTCGTGTTCCAGCACTACGCGCTGTTCCGCCACATGACGGTGTTCGAGAACGTCGCCTTCGGCCTGCGCGTCAAGCCGCGCGGCCTGCGCCCGAGCGAGGCGCAGATCAAGGCCAAGGTGCACGACCTGCTCAAGCTGGTGCAGCTCGACTGGCTCGCGGACCGCTATCCGTCGCAGCTGTCGGGCGGCCAGCGCCAGCGCATCGCGCTGGCCCGGGCGCTGGCGGTCGAGCCCAAGGTGCTGCTGCTCGACGAACCCTTCGGCGCGCTCGACGCCAAGGTGCGCAAGGAACTGCGCCGCTGGCTGCGCCGGCTGCACGACGAACTGCACGTGACCAGCATCTTCGTCACCCACGACCAGGAAGAAGCGCTCGAAGTGGCCGACCGCGTGGTGCTGATGAACAGCGGCCGCATCGAGCAGGTCGGCTCGCCGCAGCAGGTGTGGGACCACCCGGCCAGCCCCTTCGTCTACGGCTTCCTGGGCGACGTGAACCTGTTCCACGGCCGCTCGCTCGAGGGCGAGGTGCAGGTCGAGGGCATCCGCCTGGATACGCGCGACCAGCAGGGCCTGCGCGACGGCAAGGCGCTGGCCTATGTGCGGCCGCACGACCTCGGCGTCGAGCGCTACGCCCCGGGCGCCAGCGGCATCGTCGCGACCCTGACCCGTGCCATCGTGGTGGGACCGATCGCGCGGCTGGAACTCGAACCGGTCGAATCGAATCCAGATAATCCGGGCTCCGGAACCATCATCGAGGCGCAACTCCCTGCGCAACAGTTCCGGGACCTCGCATTGCACGAAGGCGACAAGGTGGTCGCCACGCCGCGCAAGGCGAGGGTGTTCGTAGAGGATTGGGTTTCACCTTGAATGTGATCGACTGGTATTTCGGCGCGCCGCGGCGTGCACTGGCATTGATCTGCCTGGCCTGCATCGCGATGCTCGCCTTCGGCATGTACCTGCAACACGTGGTCGGCCTCGAGCCTTGCCCGATGTGCGTCGTGCAACGCTATGCGCTGGTGCTGGTGGCCGTCTTCACCGGTCTGGGCGCCGCCAGCGGCGGCAAGGCCTTGCGCGTCGCCGGCATGCTGCTGGCCCTGGTGGCCGCGCTGGGCGGCGCCTACACGGCGGCCAGCCAGAGCTGGCTGCAGTGGTATCCGCCCGAAGTCGTCACCTGCGGCCGCGACATCTATGGAATGATCGAGACCTTCCCGCTGCAGCGCGCGCTGCCGATGATCTTCCGCGGCGCCGGCGATTGCTCGCAGGTCGACTGGACCTTCCTCGGCCTGTCGATCGCCAACTGGTCGTTCATCGCGTTCGCGGGCTTCTCGGTGCTGCTGCTGGTGCTGCTGTTCCGCCGCGCCGCGCCGCGCCCGACATTCGCCACCGCCCACTGATTCGCGTCGGCCGGCGCAGCCAGGCCCGTTGGTGGAACACCGCGGAACTGGCTTTGCCAGGCCGCTGGTGTTGCCCCCGGCAGGGGGTGGGCGTCCGGACACGAAGTGCCGGGCAACCTGGGGGGCGAGCGAATCACCGCGGAACCGGCTTCGCCGGGCCGCTGGTGTTGCCCCCGGCAGGGGGTGGGCGCCCGGACACGAAGTGCCGGGCAACCTGGGGGCGAGCCTACAACGGCAGGGTGTCGAAGGCGGCGTAGGCTGTCGCCAGCCAGGTCTTCACGCGCTGGCGCTCGAGCAGCCCGAGCGCGTGCGGGCCTTCGCGGTCGTTGACCGCCTTCCAGAAACTCGTGTTGCGCGCGTCGATCTTGCGCATGCTGGCGTCGTGCAGCCGGGGCAGGGCGATGACGCGGGCGCCGTGCGCGGTGGCCTTGCTGAGCGACTGGGAGCCGAGCAGCAGGCCGAAGTCGTTGCCGCGCCCATAGTTCTGCACCACGATGTAGTTCGGCCGGTCGCCGAAGGTGTCGATCAAGGTGCCCAGCAGATCGCTCGAATCCTTGCCGTCATCGAGCACGTGCCAGAAGTTCACCGCCACGCCGAGTTCGGCGAAGACGTCGAACAGGTCGGACTCCTTGATCCAGCGCGACAGCGGCGCCAGGGTCTGCGCCGCCAGGTCGACGATCACGCTCTGCTGCGGGTTCGTCTCGAAGCCGTTGACCACCGTGTCGAGGCCTTCGAAGCTGTCCACCACCACGGGTGAGGCGAAGCCTTCATAGAAACGGGTGAAAGAGCTGTGCGAACGATCCGTATCGAAACCCACGAACGGCCGGCTGTGGTCGATGAAATATTGCGCCAGCACCCGCGCCGTGACCGATTTGCCGACACCGCCTTTTTCGCCGCCGATGAAATTGATGGAGCTCATGAGGTTCCTGCCAGAGTGGGGTGAAAAATCCGGATCATTCTAGGGGGCCGGGTTGCGCGGGCGCGAAGGCCAGGCGGCCGCAGAGGGGTGATCATCAAGTTGTGCAAAATTAAAAAATGCTCAGTATGTTGGTCATTTCCATTGACTTTGAGAGCCGCATTGCGCAACATGCTTTGCATGTGGACGATTTGCCCAGGATGTTGCGCATGACGACGCTCGCCGCCATCGGGAGCTTCCTGCGCCAGGCGCGCAAGGATCGCGCCATGACCGTGTCCGAACTGGCGGCGAAGGCCGGCATATCCAGAAACACGCTCGGCGCGCTCGAAGCGGGCCGGGGCAATGTCGAACTCAATACGCTGCTGGCCCTGCTGCGTTGCCTGGAGCTCGAGCTGCAGTTCGTGCCGCAGGCGGTGGCCGACCTGGCGCGATTCGGCACCGACACCAAGCGGACGGGCCTGCAAGACGAGGTTCGCGGCCTGATGCAGTCGCCCCCGCGGCGGCGCCTGCCGTGAGCGTGGTCCGTTCGTTGCGCATCCGGCTCGGCAGGACCGAGGTCGGCTCGCTGTTCGGGCTCGACGACGGGCGGGTGTACTTCCGCTTCGACGACGCCTATGCCAAGAACCCGTCGCGCCCCGTGCAGTCGCAGCTCTACGTGGTGGCGCCGGCGACCGAGGGCAGCGCCGAGAGGGTGGCGCAGGCCGTTGCCGAGGCCGAGGCCGCCACCGTGGCGCAGCTGCTGGACCCGGCCCTCGACGCGAACCGCGGCGACGGCAGCTTCGGCCTGCCGCCGTTCTTCCAGAACCTGCTTCCCGAAGGCCCGCTGCGCAAGCAGCTGATCGGCGACCTGGGGCTCGAGGTGAACGATGAACTGGGCCTTCTTGCGGCCTGCGGAGGCGACCTGCCGGGCGACGTCTGGGCCGATGCGGAGACGCTCGAGGACTCCGCGCTGGGGCGCCTGATCGGGCAAAGCCGCGACAGCTACGAGATGAGCTCGGGCCAGGTGCCGACGCCCCAGCAGACGTCGATCTCGGGCGTCCAGCCCAAGGTGGCGCTGGTCCAGGGTGCTGCGGGGCGCTACGTGATGCGCTCCAGGCGGTCGGGCGGCCGGCACTTCATCGGCAAGCTGCCGACGGCCGAATACGACCGGCTTCCCGAAGTCGAGTACAGCGCACTGAGGCTGGCCGCGGCCGCCGGCGTGAACACCTGCGATGCCTCCTTGCAGCCGCTGTCGGCCATCGCCGATCAATTGCCCTACGCGCTCCAGAAGGACGAGCGCAACTTCCTGCTGGTGTCCCGTTTCGATCGCGACGTCGACACCGAGACGCGGCGCCTGCACATGGAAGACTTCGCGCAGGTCACCGGAACGCCTTCGGAGTACAAGTACTCGGGCACCTACGCGGCCATCGGCCTGCTGCTCAAGCGCCGCTCGGCCAGGGGCGAGGCCGACGTGGCCGAACTGCTGCGGCGCATCAAGGTCTCGGAGCTGCTGGGCAACTACGACGCCCACCTGAAGAACTTCAGCCTCGTCTACCTGCCGGGTCAGGCCAGGCCCGAGCTGTCGAAGGCCTACGACATCGTCGCCTACGGCGTGTACTTCAAGGGCTCTGGGCACGGCCTGCAGTTCTTTCCGGGCCAGAAGCCGAGGACGCTGCTCACGCCCGCGACGCTGCGGCAACTCGCCAACGCCTGGGACATACCCGAAAAGCAGTTGCGCGAGGTCGTGGCGGACTGCATCGACCGGGCGATGCGAAGCTGGCCCGGCCTGTTGAAGACGCTGCCGCTCTCGCCGGCCCACCGGGCGCGGCTGGCCGCGTACATCGAATCCAATGCCAGCGTTTCTTCATGGCGCAAGCGCCACCCCGGCGCCGAGTGGTTCCAGGACGACCTCAGCGCGACGCCGGCAGCGGGTCCGCCTCCGCCCGCAGGCGCTGCATGAGCTTGTCGACCATCTCGTCCGACCGGAGGATCGAGGCGTGATCCTCGTCGAAGCCGAAGACGGAGTCGGCGCGTGACTGGATGCCGGCCGGCAGCACGCTCTGCAGCGAGACGGTGCCGTCGTTGTTGCCCGAGACCCAGCGCGACGCGCCGCCGTAGCCGAAGAAAAGCGTGTACCGGATGTCGGCAGGCCGCGGCACCACCATCAGATCGCTCAGGAACGCAGAATCGGGCGCCATGTCGAGCCACGATCCGGGCACGCGTGTCGGCCCGATGTCCGCCCAGCGTGCTGCCGCATGGCCCAGCCACGGCGTCGAGATCGTCACCACGTGATGCACCGGCGGCGTGCGGCCTTCGCGCAGGACGATGTTCAGCGCCCCCCGGACCACCAGGCCGCCCATGCTGTGGGCAACCACGATGCTGGTGGCGAATCCGTGCCGGTGATGCAGTTCATCGAGTGCGTTGTTGAGCAGCAGAGCCGACAGGCCGATGGAAACTCCCGACGGATAGAAGAAGACCCACGGCTGGAAGCGCGTGCGGTCCAGCTTGTCGATGACGTGCGCCCAGTCGCGAGGCGAGCCGCCGATGCCGTGCACGAAGATCACCGGGATCCGCTGCGGATCGTAGGGCTCCAGCAAGAAGAGCCCCGATCGGCCCTCCGCGATGAATCCGAGCGGCCGGAACAGGCCCGCGCGTACCTGTTCCGGTGCGAATCGCCCTTCGTCGATGGTGGCCGAGGCGCCGAACACCTCGTTGCGCCGGCGCACCAGGGCCTCGTAGGCTTCGTCGAAGACGGCCGGCAGCACCTTGGCGGGAGGCGCGGCCGGGATCCTGATCCGGCCGAGGCCGCTCGCCGCGGAAGGCGGCTGGTCGACGGCCTCCATGCCCAGTGCGACGCCCTCGTAGAGCGTCGCCGGTTCGCCGGCCCGATAGCGCAGGTCGCGCTCGACGTCCTCGAAGGCCAGGATCCCGTAGCGGCCCGGCGGCGCCGCGAGGTGGTAGACGCCCCGCGTTCTCGGCACCACGTCCAGGAAGACCGGCTCGGGAGGGCCGTCGAGCTTGTACAGCACGACCACGATCGGGCCGCGCGCCGCGTTCTCGGTCTCGACGATGCCCGTGAAATAGACCGCGGCATCGAGCCGCTTCATCTGCCGGTCGGCCTGCAGCAGGCCGCAGCCGCCGGCCAGCAGGCAAAGCGCCAGCAGTGCGAGGCGAAGCGTGCGGGAGAGCGTCCTGGCCGTCATCTGGCGCACCGCGCTCAGTTCTTGGGCACCATCGAGAAGAAGGGCCCGAGGCTGCCCAGAAACCAGTTCTGGCCGAAGTCGAGCGCCGCGCGCCGGTACTTCTCGTCGGCCTGCGCCGCCAGCAGATCCAGACGGGCGACCACCTTCGACAACTCGCGGTCGACCAGCAGGTTGCGCCCGCGATCGCTGATCTCGGTGGCCAGCAGCAGCGGCTGCCCGTCGGGCCCCGTTTTCGAGCCGATCAGCCACAGCGAGATCTCGAAGTTGCGCGCCGCCCTGAAACTGTTCTCGGCGCTCACGCCATCGAGCATGTTCTGCTCCCAGGTGTCGCCGTTGGCCTGCTTGAGCAGCGCCGCCCAGCCGACCACCAGCGCCGCGACGCGATCGCCCTCGAAGGGCTTGGGCGCGGTCTCGAAGGCCAGCCGGACGGCATCGATCCCATAGGCGCCGTGCAGCTGGGGCAGCGGCTCGTTCTGCGAAATCGAATCCCAGGTGCGCTTGATCGCCTCGTCGGCGCTGGCGCACCACTTGCGCCATTCGCGCGGATTGCGGCGGTAGAGCGAGAGCTGCACCCGCCGCACCGACAGCAGGTTGTCGCGCAGCGCGAGGTTGGCGATGCGGTTGGCGCCGGTCTGCAGCCATTCGTTGTTGGCGTAGGGCTCGGCCCGCTCGGTGGAAGAACAGCCTGCCAGTGCCAGGGCTGCGGCGCCGGCGCCGACCAGCCACGCGCGACGGGCGAGGGGCAGGGAAAGAGGGGAAACGCGCATGGCCTGCACGTTATCATCCTCGCCTCAGGTGGCGGCCTGGCCTGGCGGTGCCTGCCGCCGGAATCTGCTTACAAATCAACACCTTGGCACCCAACCTTGGCAAAACAACTGGCTTAGGGCCGACCTGACGTGCGTCTCAATTCCATCAAGCTCTCGGGCTTCAAGTCCTTCGCCGAACCCACCAACTTCCTGCTGCCCGGCCAACTGGTCGGGGTGGTCGGTCCCAACGGCTGCGGCAAGTCGAACATCATGGATGCGGTGCGCTGGGTGCTCGGCGAATCGCGTGCCTCCGAACTGCGCGGCGAGTCCATGCAGGACGTGATCTTCAACGGCACCACCACCCGCAAGCAGGCCAGCCGCTCGAGCGTCGAGCTGGTGTTCGACAACGCCGACCACCGGGCCGGCGGCCAGTGGGCCCAGTTCGCCGAGATCGCGGTCAAGCGCGTGCTGACGCGCGACGGCAATTCCAGCTACTACATCAACAACCAGCCGGTGCGCCGGCGCGACGTGCAGGACGTGTTCCTCGGCACCGGCCTGGGCCCGCGCGCCTACGCGATCATCGGCCAGGGCACGATCAGCCGGATCATCGAATCCAAGCCCGAGGAACTGCGCCTGTTCCTCGAAGAGGCGGCCGGCGTCTCGAAGTACAAGGAGCGCCGCCGCGAGACCGAGAACCGGCTCGGCGATACGCGCGAGAACCTCACGCGGGTCGAGGACATCCTGCGCGAGCTCAACAGCAACCTCGAGCGCCTCGAGAAGCAGGCCGAGGTGGCGGCGCGCTACAACCAGCTCACCGGCGACGCCACCCGCAAGCAGCATCAGCTGTGGTTCCTGAAGCGCACCGAGAGCGAGGCCGACCAGGCCAAGGTCAAGGCCGATGCCGAGCGCGCGATCAACGATCTCGAATCGCGCACCGCCGACCTGCGCCACATCGAGGCCGAGCTCGAGACGGTGCGCCAGGCCCATTACGCGGCCGGCGACCAGGTCAACCAGGCCCAGGGCAAGCTGTACGAGGCCAGCGGCGAGGTCGGCCGCCTCGAGGGCGAGATCCGCTTCGTGGTCGAAGGCCGCCAGCGGGTCGAGCAGCGGCTGGTTCAGCTGCGCGAGCAGATGGGCCAGTGGGGCGCGCGGCGCGAAGATGCCGAGGCCGAGATCGAGACCCTGGCCGGCCAGGGCGTGAACGCCGAGGAGCAGGCCGAACTGCTGGCCGCGCAGCTCGAGGAGCACGACGCCCGCATGCCCGAGCTCGAGGACGCGCAGCAGCGGGCCCAGAACGAGGCCAACGCGCAGCGCGCCACGGTGGTCCAGGTGCAGCAGCAGATCCAGGTGCTCGCCGCCGACCAGCGCAACATCGAGGAACAGAGCCGCCAGCTCAATCAGCGCGCCGAGCGCCTGCGCACCGACCAGAACGCGCTCGCGGCGCCCGACGAGGCGCGCCTGCGCGACCAGCAGGAGCAACTGGCGATGGCGCAGGAGGCCGCCGCCGAATCCGATGCCCGACTGCAGGAGCTGCAGGAAGCCGTGCCGCAGCTCGACGACGACCGGCGCACGCGGCAGCAGGCGGTCAACACCGAAGGGGCGCGCCATGCCGATCTCTCGGCACGGCTCGAAGCCCTCAAGGCCCTGCAGGAGAAGGTCAAGACCGACGGCAAGCTCGCACCGTGGCTCGCCAAGCACGGGCTCGAGAGCCTGCAGGGTCTGTGGAGCCGCATCCACATCGAACTCGGCTGGGAAGACGCGCTCGAATCGGCCTTGCGCGAGCGGCTCGGCGCCCTCGAAGTCAGCCGGCTCGACATGGTGCGCGCCTTCGGCGGCGATGCGCCGCCAGCCAAGTTGGCCTTCTACACGCCGCCGCTGGCCGCCGTGCCGCAAGGCCCGTCGGCGCTGCCGCGCCTGTCGGACCTGCTGCGCCTGGCCGATGCCGGCCAGCAGGCCTTGCTGGCCGAATGGCTGCACGGCTGCTTCACCGCTGCGACCCTCGAAGAGGCTCTGGCGCAGCGCGACAAGCTGCAGCCGGGCGAGGCGGTCTACGTCAAGAGCGGGCACGCGGTCACGGCCCACAGCGTGAGCTTCTACGCGCAGGACTCCGAACAGGCCGGCCTGCTGGCGCGCCAGCAGGAAATGGAAAACCTGGAGCGCCAGCTGCGCGCCCAGACCCTGATCGCCGACGAGTCGCGCACCGCGCTGGCCCGTGCCGAAGCGGCCTATGCCGATGCCGCACAGCGGCTCGTCACGGCGCGTCGCGAAGCCGCCGACAGCCAGTCCCGGGCGCACGAATTGCAGGTCGAGACGCTGCGCCTGCAGCAGCTGGCCGAGCAGACGCGGGCCCGCAGCGAACAGCTGTCCAACGACCTCGGCGAGGTCGTGGCGCAACTCGAGGAGCTGCAGGAGCGGCGCATCGCCGCCGAATCGCGCTTCGAGGAGCTCGACATGCAGCTGGCCGACAGCCAGGAGCGCCACGCGCAACTGGACGAGCGCGTCATCGAGGCCGGCCGCGCGCTCGCCGCCAGCCGCGACCAGCACCGCAGCCTGGAACGCCAGGCGCAGGAGGCGACTTTCGCCCAGCGCACCCTCGAGGCCCGCCGCGCCGAGCTGAGCCGCGCCATCGAGACCGCCATGCAGCAGACCGTGGCGCTGACCGACGAGGACGAGCGTGCGCGCGCCGAACTCGGCCGCCTGTCCGATGCCGCGGCGCAAGCCGGATTGCAGGACGCGCTCTCCCTCAAGCTCGAACGCGAGGCCGCGCTGGGCGCCTCCCGCAGCCAGTACGACGACCTCACGATCAAGCTGCGCGCCAGCGACGAACGCCGGCTGCAGCTCGAGCGCGAGCTCGATCCGCTGCGCCAGCGGATCACCGATTTCCAGCTCAAGGAGCAGGCCGCGCGCCTGGGCTTCGAGCAGTACCAGCAACTGCTGGCCGACGCCGAGGCCGATCTCGAGGCGGTCGCGCTGTCGATCGAGACCGACAAAGTGCGGCTCACCGGCCTGCAGAGCGAGATCGACCGGCTCAACCGCGAAGTGGCGGCGCTCGGCGCGGTCAACCTCGCGGCGCTCGACGAGCTGGCCGTGGCCAGCGAACGCAAGACCTTCCTCGATGCCCAGTCGGCCGACCTGAACGAGGCCATCGGCACGCTCGAGGACGCGATCCGCAAGATCGACGCCGAGACCCGCGACCTGCTCGGCGGCACCTTCAAGATCGTCAACGAGCACTTCAGCCGCATGTTCCCCGAGCTCTTCGGCGGCGGCAATGCGCGCCTCATGATGACCGGCGACGAGATCCTCGACTCCGGCGTCCAGGTGATGGCGCAGCCGCCGGGCAAGAAGAACCAGACCATCCACCTGCTGTCGGGCGGCGAGAAGGCCCTGACCGCCATCGCGCTGGTGTTCGCGATCTTCCAGCTCAACCCGGCGCCGTTCTGCCTGCTGGACGAAGTGGATGCGCCGCTGGACGACGCCAACACCGAGCGCTATGCCAAACTCGTCACCGCCATGAGCCGCGAAACCCAGTTCCTCTTCATCAGCCACAACAAGATCGCGATGGAAATGGCCGAGCAGCTGATCGGCGTGACCATGCAGGAGCAGGGCGTGTCGCGCATCGTCGCAGTAGACATGGAGTCTGCCGTTTCCATGGTCGAAGCCGCTTGAGCACCGGCGGCCCATGAGCAATCTCACCGTCGCCCTCGCCATCCTCGGAGGACTGGTTCTCGCCACCGTGGTCGGCTACAACGCCTGGATGTCGCGCCGCAACGCTCCGAAGCAGCCCGACGCGCCGGTCGGCGAAGCGCCCGCTCCCGAAGCCGCGCCCGCGGGCGAACTCGAACCCGTGCTGCACGTCGATCCGCACCAGGTGCCGGGCAACGAGCGGCACGAGCCGCTGTTCGATCCCGACCTGCCGGCGCCCAGCGCCCTGGCCGTGCCTTCGGCCGAACGGCGCGGCGGCCTCGATCCGCTGATCGACGTCATCGCCCCGGTGTCGCTCGACGGCCTGGCGTCGGGCGACGCCGCGATCGCGGCCATGCCGGCAACCCGGCGTGCCGGCAGCAAGCCCGTGGCGGTCGAGGGGCTCAACGAGTTCACCGGCCAATGGGAGCCGGCGGTGGCCGGCCAGCGCTACGGCGCCTTCCAGGTCGGCGTGCAGATGGCCAACCGCACCGGCGCGCTCAACGAGATCGAATATTCGGAGTTCGTCGTCAAGGCCCAGGCCTTCGCCGATGCGGTCAACGGCGCGCCCGAGTTTCCCGAGATGCTCGACGAGGTCGCGCGGGCCCGCGAACTCGACCAGTTCGCGAGCTCGCACGATGCCCAGCTGAGCTTCGTGCTGCGTGCGCGCCATGCCGCATGGAGCCCTGGCTACGTGCAGCAGAACGCCGCGCGCCTGGGCTTCGTCGCCGGCATCATCCCGGGCCGCATGGTGCTGCCGGCGGGCGAGCAGGGCTTGCCGCCGCTGTTGGGCCTGTCCTTCGATACCCAGGCCGCGCTGGCCGACGATCCGGCGCAATCGGCGATCCGCGAGCTGACCCTGAGCCTCGACGTGCCACAGGTCGACCGCATCGAGCGGCCTTTCGAGCGCATGCGCGAGGCCGCCGCGGCGCTGGTGCGCGAGATGGACGGCGTGGTCACCGACAGCGACGGCCAGCCGCTGCGCGAGGAGACCATGGACGCCATCGGCATCGACCTCGAACAGCTCTACGACACGCTCGATGCGCGCGACCTGTCGGCCGGATCGCCCCTGGCGCGCCGCCTGTTCAGCTAGCCGGAGACCCCCATGACCACGCGTGAAGACGCGGCCAAGGAAGCCGCGGCGCTGAGCGGGCAATTGCACCGCCATGCCCATCTCTACTACGTGCTCGACGCGCCCGAACTGCCGGACGCCGAGTACGACCGCCTGTTCCAGCGGCTGCAGGCCCTGGAGGCCGAATACCCCGAGCTGCGCAGCCCCGATTCGCCGACCCAGCGCGTCGGCGGCAAGCCGCTCGACGGCTTCGCCAAGGTGCGCCACAAGGTGCCGATGCTGTCGATCCGCACCGAGACCGACATCACGCCCGGCGGTGCCAGCGCCTTCGATGCGCGGGTGCGCAAGGAGCTCGGGTTGGCCGAGGACGGACCGCAGGTCGAATACGTCTGCGAGCTCAAGTTCGACGGCTTGGCGCTCAATCTGCGCTACGAGCACGGCGTGCTGGTGCAGGCGGCGACCCGCGGCGACGGCGAGATCGGCGAGGAGGTGACGCAGAACATCCGCACGGTGCAGCAGATCCCGCTGCGCCTGCACGGCGAGGCCTCGGCGATCCCGCCGGTGGTCGAGGTGCGCGGCGAGATCTACATGCGGCGCGACGACTTCGATGCGCTCAACGAACGGCAGCGCGAGAAGATCGCCGCCGGCCAGAAGAACGAGAAGGTCTTCGTCAATCCGCGCAATGCGGCAGCGGGCGCGGTGCGCCAGCTCGATCCGGCGATCGCGGCGCAGCGGCCCTTGAGTTTCTTCGCCTACGGCCTCGGCGAGGTGACGCCCCCCGAGCAGGGCGGGCCCTCGCATCCGACGCAGTTCGACTGGCTGCAGCAGTTCGGCGCCTGGGGCTTCCCGGTGGCGGCGCAGACCGCGCGGGCGCGCGGCGCGATCGAGCTGATCGCCTTCCACGAGACCATCGGCCGTCAGCGCGATGCGCTGCCCTACGACATCGACGGCGTGGTCTACAAGGTCGACAGCCTCGAGCTGCAGCGGCAGCTGGGCTTCGTCTCGCGCGAGCCGCGCTGGGCCGTGGCGCACAAGTACCCGGCGCAGGAGCAGCTCACCGAGGTGCTCGCGATCGAGGTCCAGGTCGGGCGCACCGGCAAGCTGACGCCGGTCGCCAAGCTGGCGCCGGTGTTCGTCGGCGGCGTCACCGTGACCAACGCCACCCTGCACAACGAGGACGAGACCCGCCGCAAGGACGTGCGCGTGGGCGACACGGTGATCGTGCGGCGCGCCGGCGACGTGATTCCCGAGGTGGTCGGCGTGCTGCCCGAGAGCGCCGCCCGGCCGGAGGCGGAGCGCGGTCCGGTCTTCACGATGGCGCACCAGTGTCCGGTTTGCGGCTCCGACGCACTGCGCGAGGAGGGCGAGGTCGACTACCGCTGCACCGGCGGGCTGTTCTGCGCGGCGCAGCGCAAGGAGGCGATCCTGCATTTCGCGGCCCGGCGGGCGCTCGACATCGAGGGCTTGGGCGACAAGCTGGTCGAGCAGCTGGTCGACGCCGACCTGATCCGCACGCTGCCTGATCTCTACAAGCTTGGTTTCACGACCCTGGCCGGCCTCGACCGCATGGCCGACAAGTCGGCCGGCAACATCGTCGAGGCGCTCGAAGCCTCGAAGAAGACCACGCTGCCGCGCTTCCTGTTCGGCCTCGGCATCCGCCACGTGGGCGAAAGCACGGCCAAGGACCTGGCGAAGCATTTCGGCAAGCTCGACGCGATCATGGATGCGAGCGAGGAGCAGCTGCTCGAAGTCAACGATGTCGGGCCGGTGGTGGCGACCAGCCTGCGCACCTTCTTCGACCAGCCTCACAACCGCGAAGTGGTCGAGCAGCTGCGCGCCTGCGGCGTGCACTGGGAAGAGGGCGAACCCGCCGCCCGGGCGCCCAGGCCGCTGGCGGGAAAGACCTTCGTCATCACGGGCACCCTGCCGACACTGAGCCGCGACGAAGCAAAGGAAAAACTCGAGGAAGCCGGCGCCAAGGTCGCCGGCTCGGTGAGCAAGAAGACCGACTACGTGGTGGCGGGCGCCGAGGCCGGCAGCAAGCTCGACAAGGCGCGCGACCTGGGGGTCGCCGTGATCGACGAGGCGCAGATGCTGGAGATCCTCGCGCAGGGATTATCCTGAGCACCTGAGTTTTCCCGGTCAACAGCCCGCCGCGCTGGCCGTTGAAACGCAGTCAGAGCTCAGGAGGTCCCGATGAAGCGAATCCGTTCCCTCTCGGCCACCATCGCGGTCGGTGGTGCCGCCCTGCTGGGGGGCTGCGTGGCACCGGGTCCCTACTACGCCGGGGCCACCTATCCCTACTATGTCGAACCCGGCCCGGTGGTCGTGTCGCCTTCGCTCTACATTTCCGGCGGGTATTACGGGTGGGGCGGCTACTACGGGGGCTGGCCCGGGTATTACGGGCGGCCGGGCTTCTACGGCGGCTATCGATACGGCGGCTGGCCCGGCTACTACGGGCGCCCGGGTTACTACGGCCGGCCTGGCTACTACGGACGCGGATACGGCCGCCGATAGCGCCGGCCCCGGCCGCCTCGATAATCGAGCGATGGCCATCCGCGAAATCCTCAAGATGGGCGACCCCAGGCTGCTGCGCATCGCGCAGCCGGTTGCCGCCTTCGACACCGACGAACTGCATCTGCTGGTGCGCGACATGTTCGAGACCATGCACGCGGTGAATGGTGCCGGCCTGGCCGCGCCGCAGATCGGGGTCGACCAGCAACTCGTGATCTTCGGTACCGACACGGTGAATCCGCGTTACCCGGATGCGCCGATCGTGCCGCGCACGGTGCTGCTGAATCCCGTCATCACGCCGATCGGCGACCAGGAAGAAGAAGGCTGGGAGGGTTGCCTGTCGGTGCCGGGCCTGCGCGGCGTGGTGCCGCGCTTCGCCAGCATCCGCTACACCGGTTTCGACCCGTACGGCGATCCGATCGACCGCACGGTGAGCGGGTTCCATGCCCGCGTCGTCCAGCACGAGGTCGACCACCTGCTGGGCAAGCTGTATCCGATGCGGGTGCGCGACTTCTCGCGCTTCGGCTTCACCGAGGTCCTGTTTCCAGGCCTCGATGCGGGCGACGACGACTGAATCAGTTGTACTTGCCGCTGGTGCCGCCGACGCTGAAGCGGCCGGCACCCAGGAAGGCCACGGCGAGCGCAGCGAACAGGAACATGCCCTGCAGTTCCAGCGCCCAGCCGCCGGTCTTGCCGATGACCCAGAGATCCTTGAGGTGCACGAGCCAGATGGCGACCAGCATGTTGATGACCGTGATCCACGCCGCAGGGCGCGTGTAGATGCCGACGATCAGCAGCACCGGGGCCAGGATCTCGCCGACATAGACCAGGTAGGCGAGCGCGCCCGGGAGGCCGTTCGCGGCCAGCGTGCTCGAAATGAAGCCGACGCCGTTGCTGAGTTTCGCGATCCCGTGAAGCAGGATCAGGATGCCAAGGGCCAAGCGCAGCACCAGCTTGCCGGTGTCATCGGAACGGATCATGAGAAATACCTTTCGTTGCTAAAGACAGGCGCGATTGTGGTCGATCCGGGACCGCCTCATCGGCTCGATGCTGCCCGGCTTGTGGGGGCAAGCCTGGCGCGGCCGATCGGCGCCTGCGGGTCTGCATGAGCGTGGCGTCGATGGCGCGAAAGGGGTTGTCGGGATCCTGAGCCAGGGCCTCCACCACGGGAGACCAGGCACCGCTGCGTCGCCAGCGCGAGTAGCGCAGGTGCACGACGCGGAAATCACCGAAATGCGTCGGCAGGTCGCGCCAGGGAATGCCCGCTCGATAACGGTAGAGCACGGCCTCGACGAAGAGCCGGTTGTCCTTCGCCGTGACGCCCACATGCCCGGGGCGCCCGGGCAGCAGGTCCTTGATCAGTGTCCATTGGTGCTCCTTCAGTGCGTACATCGGCCTTCATATTTTTAATTGTGCGTTTCTATTAATGTAGCCGCCTTAATCTTGACAAATTGATGACAGTTACAAATTGAAGTATCGGAGCCGTTGATTTTACCAATGGCTCTGGCTGCCGTTGAATTTCCAGTCCCATTCAATTGATGACAAATTGGGTGCTGGCTTTTTTGTTACGGACGGTTAGGAAAATCCGAAACTCTTACACTAATGGGCTTTTAATTGATGATTTGTCAGGATTTCCGATTTCTCCTGCTTTTGTCGGAAATTTCTCAGGCTGCCGGCTTGCCATGCCGTGCTTAGAATCCACGCCGTGCATCAATGCCGGGTGGCATTGACAATTGATTTTCAAATCAATTATCAGATGGGGCGGCTGCAGCCGCCCCTTGCACGTTCATTGACTTCAATCTGGAATTACCATGAAGAAAATCCTTTTGTCGACTCTCGTTGCCGGCGCCTCGGTCTTTGCTGTTTCTGCCCATGCATCGGGAACCATCAATTTCGACGGTGAACTGGTCGCCCAGACCTGCGATACCAACGTGAACGGCGTCCCGACGCCGTCGATCGCCACCGTCTCGCTGCCGCATGTCAGCGTGGCCGCCCTGACCGCCGCCGGTCAAGTGGCCGGTCAGACGCGTTTCACCATCGGCCTGAACAACTGCGTGGGCACCCTGACCACCGCCGCTGCCTACTTCGAGAACGGCGCCACGGTGCACACCTCGGGTCGCCTGATCAACACGGCAGCCGCCGGCGCCGGCAACGTGCAGCTCCAGCTCGTGGACAGCGGCAGCAATGCCGCGATCGTGGCCGGCGACTCGTCGCAGCGCACCAACAACACCCACGGCACCATCGTCGGCGGCGCGCTGAGCCTGCCGTACGGCGTGCAGTACTACGCGACCGGCGCGACCACGCCCGGCAACGTGGTCAGCTCGGTGACCTACACGATCGACTACCAATAAGGTCGACAGCGCCCGCGCGCCGTGTGCGTGCGGGCGCCCCCGGCGCGCCTTTGCGGCGCGCCGGCTCGGGCCAAGCAAAAAGACGCAATGAAAAATCACTTTCGCAAATACCTGCGCTGGGCGGTTGCCGTGTCCGCGTTCGGCTTCGGGTTTTCGCAAGCCGGCATCGTCATTACCGGCACGCGCGTCGTCTATCCGGCCCAAGAGCGCGAGGTCACGATAAAAATAAACAATACCGGAACATTGCCGGCCCTGGTTCAAAGCTGGATCGACGACGGCAATGAAAAAACCAGTGCCCAGGAAAAATCAATGCCGTTCTCCCTGTTGCCGCCGGTATTCAGGGTCGATCCGGGCAAGGCGCAGACATTGCGCATGTCCTATACCCAGGAGCCGTTGCCGCAGGATCGCGAGTCGGTCTTCTGGCTCAATGTGCTCGAAATTCCACCGCGGCCCGATGCGGAAACCCGGGAGAGCCGGAATCTGCTGCAGATGGCTTTCCGATCGAGGATAAAGATATTCTTCCGGCCCCAGGGCCTGCCTGGCGACGCCGACGCGGCGGCGGCCGGATTGCGCTGGCAATTGACCACCAACGAAGCCGGCACCGGCTACGACCTGGAGGCTGAGAATCCCTCGGCCTTCCACGTCAGCATTTCCAAGGCCTCGGTCTCCTTCGGCGAGCAGGCGTACGAAGCCGGCAGCGGAATGGTCGCACCGCGCGGCAGCCAGCGGTTTCCGCTGGCCGGACTGGCCGCGAAGCCCGCTGCCGCCCCCCGGATCCGGTTCACCGCGATCAACGACTACGGCGCCCTGGTCGACAGGGAAGCCGGCCCGGAAATTCGAGGCGAACAACAGGTCGCGCCGCCGTCGGAGGCGGCCCCCAACACCTGATCCGGTCCTGCTCGCCCGCCTGCCGGCGACAGCACCCATTCCGATCTTCACCTGGCGCCACCCTCCGAGGGGCTTGGCGTGGCGCAGCCTTTCCGGCTGCCAAGCGATGGAACTGAGACAACGATGCGAGTTTTTTCCCGCGACGCCAGACCGTCATGGCCGTTGAGCCGGCTGAGCGTGGCCCTGATCCTGGTGTTCGGCCCGGCTTCGATGTCGATGGCGCAGGAGACGCCGGCGCCGGCAGCCCCGCCCTCGGCGGCCTCCGCTTCCGAGAGCCTGGTCGACATCGAGTTCAACGAAGACTTCGCCGCCGATGCGGCGGGCTCCAAGGTCGATTTCTCGCGCTTCTCCAGGGGCAACCCCTTGCTGCCCGGGGACTACCGTGTCGACCTGTCGGTCAACGGCAAGGCGCTCGGGCGCACCGAGGTCTCGGTCAAGGCGAGCCCGGGCCAGGAAGAGGGCCGGTTCTGCGTCACGCGGGCCTTGCTCGAGCGCTTGGGGGTCGACTTCGAGAAGCTGGGCGAACCCGCCGTCCTAGCGCTGGCCGGGCCGGCCTGCCTGTCGATCAAGGACCTGATCCCGGACGCCTCGCTGACCCTGGACACCTCGGCCCTGTCGCTCGAAGCCAGCATCCCGCAGGCCCTGCTGCGGCGGACGGCGCGCGGCTACGTCGATCCGGCCGCCTGGGATTCGGGCGTGACCGCGGCCGTGCTCGGCTATGCCTTCAATAGCTATCGCAATCGCACCGCCGGCCAGTCCTTCGACTCGTCCTACCTCGGGCTGAACCTCGGCTTCAATGCCGGCGGCTGGAACTTCCGCCACAACGGCGGCATGTCGTGGCCGGTGCGCGGCGGCTCGACCTACCAGACCCAGAACACCTACGTGCAGCGGGACCTCAGCGCGCTGCGCGGCCGCCTCACGCTCGGAGAGGCCAACACCAGCGGCGAGATTTTCGACACCGTGCCCTTCCTGGGCGCCCAGGTGGCCTCGGACGACCGGATGCTGCCGGATTCGCAGCGCGGCTATGCGCCGGTCGTGCGCGGGATCGCCACCACCCAGGCGCGGGTCACCATCCGCCAGAGCGGGGTGATCATCTACGACACGCCGGTGGCGCCGGGCCCGTTCGAAATCGACGATCTCTTCCCGGCCGGATACGGCGGGGATCTCGAGGTGACCGTGACCGAGTCCGATGGCCGCCAGCGGGTCTTCTCGGTGCCCTATGCGGCGGTGCCACAGCTGCTGCGTCCGGACACGATGCGGTTCAGCGCGACCGGCGGCCGCCTCCGCAATCCCGCGCTGCTGGACGAGCCGGGCTTCTTCCAGGGCACGCTGCAGCGGGGCTTCACCAACAGACTGACCGGCTACGGCGGCGTGCAGGCCGCGGAACACTACGCCGCCGCGCTGCTCGGCGCCGCGGTGGCGTCGCCGATCGGCGCCTTGTCGGCCGACCTGAGCGCGGCCCGGTCGGAGATCGGGCAGGACCACCTGTCCGGCCACAGCCTGAGGCTGGGCTACAGCAAGTTCCTGGAGCAGTTCGCCAGCAACGTCTCGGTTTCGGCGGCGCGCTTCTCGACCGACGGCTTCTTCGGCTTCAGCGATGCGGCGCTCGCCGCGGATGCGGTCCGGCGCGGCCTCTCGGCCGATTCGGTCTGGCGTCCGCGCAATCGCCTGTCCCTCAGCTTCAGCCAGGCCCTCGGAGAGAACGGCGGCCACCTGTCGCTCAGCGGCTTCGCGCAGGACTACTGGAACCGCGATCAGCGCGATCTGCAATACCAGTTCAGCTACACCAACCGCTTCCGCTCGATGAGCTACACCCTGTCGATCAACCGGACGCGCGATGCCGCGGGCCGGATGGCGAACATGGTCATGGCGAGCCTGTCGATTCCCCTCGGAAGGAGCGACAGGCCGCCGATGACCGCCATGCTCAACGTCAGCCGCGATGCGGACGGCCGGATGAGCAGCCAGGCCTCGCTCAGCGGCACCGCTGGCGCCAGCAACGAGCTAGGCTGGGGCGTGGCGGCCGGCCACGCCGAGACGCAGGGGGCCAGCGGCTCGCTCAATGCCCAGTACCGCAGCCGCTACGCGAACCTGCAGGCCTTCTACGGGCAGGGCCGGGACTACCGCAGCGGCTCGCTGGGCGTCAACGGCTCGGCGGTGCTCCATGCGGGTGGCCTGACGCTGTCGCCCTACCTCGGCGAGACGATCGGCCTGGTCGAGGCGCCGGACGCGGCCGGGGCGCGGATCGAGGGCTACTCCGGCGTGGTGCTCGACGGCAAGGGCTTCGGCGTCGTGCCCTACATGACGCCGTACCGCCTCAACGAAGTGGCGATCGATCCCAAGGGCATCTCCGCCGACGTCGAGTTGCAGGCCACGAGCCAGCAAGTCGCGCCGCGCGCCGGCGCGGTGGTGCGGCTCCAGTACAAGACGACGACCGGCCGTGCCCTGCTGGTCGACAGCCGCCTGGCCGATGGCGCGAGGCTGCCGTTCGGCGCCGATGTCAGGGACGCCGCCGGCCACAGCGTCGGCACGGTCGGGCAGGGCGGCCGCATCTTCGTGCGGATGCCCGAATCCAACCGCCTGCTGACCGTACGATGGGGCGAGCAGGCTGCACTCGCGTGCAGCATCGACCTGTCGGCGTTGCCGGCGCGCGTGGCGGGCGCCGGCGCGAAGCTCGAGCGCTTCGATGGTCCCTGTACGGTGGCGCAGGCGGCGGCCGGTCGCGAGCCCGGTGCCGCTGGCGCCATCGAATGAAACCACCTGGAGCATCCATGCAAGCACTTCAACTTCCGGCCAGGGCCGCGGCCGTCCGGTTCTGCGCCGGCCTCGCATTGCTGGCTCTTTCCGCGGCGGCCCAGGCCGCGATCCGCTGCGACTACCGCTTCGACAATCCCTATGGTCCGGCGCCCGCCGTGCTGCCGCAGTCGCTGCTGGTCCAGGCGCTGACCGTCGGGCGGGACGTTCCGGACGGCACGGTCATCTACCAGCAACTCACCGACCTGCAGCCGTTCAGCCTCAGCTGCGACGGCGGCACCGGCAATGTCGAGCTGCGGTCGAGCTACGCTGCCAATCCCCGGCCACTGGCTTCATGGAACACGGGCCCTTATGCCGGGAAGGTCTACGAATCGGGCCTGCCGGGCATCGGGGTCTTCATCGAGGACCTGTCCTCCGGCGCTGCGCTGCCGGCGGTGCGGAACCTGCCGATCGCCTCGCTGCCGGCTTCCGTGACCGGAAAGCAGGCTCAACTGCGCCTGAACCTGATCAAGATCGGGCCGGTGTCGCCCGGCGCGGTCGGCGGCAGCCAGTTGCCGAGCGCCGAGGTCGCGATCGCCCAGCTGCCGCTGCTGCGGCTCCAGTTCCTGGGGGGGCTCCAGATCGTCTCGCAGACCTGCACCACGCCGGATGTGAACGTCTCGATGGGCACGCATCGAACCAGTGAGTTCTCGGGTCTGGGCAGCGCCACGGCGTGGAAGCCGTTCGAGATCCGCCTCGAGAACTGTCCGGCCTTCCACGGGGCGTCGGCATCGGCGACGAACACCCACACGGGCGGCTCCGGATGGGTGTTCTCGGGCACCACCGCGAGCAACCAGATCGGCTACGCCCTGACGAGCACGACGCGCATGATCGGCGCGCCGGCGCAGGGGATCGTGGCGCTGGGTGCGGCCCGGCGGGGCGGGTCGACGGCCGGCGGCATCGGCTTGCAGCTCGGGCGTCCGGACGGTTCACCGCACGGCTTCGACAGCCGCCATCCCTCGGGCATCGTGCCTCATTCCGAACCCGGTGCCGGCTATGCGATCCCGCTGGCCGCGCGCTATGTCCAGACCGAGGCGGCGGTGACGCCCGGCGAGGCGAACGCCTCGATCATCTTCACGATCGACTATCAATAGAAGCGGATAGACGCGGACCTCAGTCGTAGCTCGTGATGACCACGGCCGCCGCCGGCCGGCCGCCGTCCAGCGCCACCAGGCTCAGGCTGCCGCCCTGGGCGCCGAGCGGGCAGCCGCGGGCCGGCGCGGGCTGCAGTCCGTCGCTGCAGCGGATCGGAACGGGCTCCCGGTTCGGCCGTTCGACACGCACCGTGGCGCTCTGGGGGCCGGAAGGCGAGGCGACGAAGCGCAGCTCGGTCCCGGCCCCGGGGGCGGTGGATGAAAGCCGGATGCCGTACGACGACGGCACGATGGCGCCCGAGAACATGATCCCGCCGCCCGCCGCGTTGGCGACCGAAGCGAAGAGGCAGCCGGCAACGGCTGAAGCGAGGGAAAGTCTCGCCGGACATCCTGTGCGTCTCCCCATGTCGAACTCCTTGAAACGTCGATCGTTTCATGGTGATTTGCTGCTTTTATTTTTGCAAGTGTTTCGATTTGAGACAGCATTCGGTGTTTTCTTGTCCGTGCCCCTTCGGATGGCGCCGACGTCGCTCGCCCCGGACCGCACGTAAACTGCCGCCTGCCGTCAAATCGTTCAGAAGAGAAGAGGACCACCGAATGAATCCACGCATCCGTCCGGCGCTCGCCGCTGTCGCCGCCACCCTGGCCCTCACGGCCGCGCCGGCTTTCGCCGGCAAGACGCTCGATGCCGTCAAGCAGCGCGGCAGCGTCAAGTGCGGCGTGACCAACGGCGTCGCCGGCTTCTCGGCCCCCGACACGCAGGGCAACTGGTCCGGGCTCGATGTCGACACCTGCCGCGCCATTGCCGCCGCCGTGCTCGGCGACGGCAAGAAGGTCGAGTTCGTGCCGCTCAACTCGCAGCAGCGCTTCTCGGCGCTGCAGGCCGGCGAAATCGACATCCTGGCGCGCAACACCACCTGGACGCTGACCCGCGATGCCTCGCTGGGCTTCCACTTCACGACCATCACCTACTACGACGGCCAGGGTTTCCTGGTGCCCAAGAAGATCAAGGTGAACAGCGCCAAGCAACTCAAGAACGCCACCATCTGCACCCAGTCCGGCACCACCAACGAGAAAAACGTGGCCGACTGGTTCAAGGCCCAGAACATCCCGGTCAAGACGGTCGTGTTCGAGAGCTTCGAGGCTTCGTTCAAGGCCTTCTTCGCCGGCCGCTGCCAGGCCTTCACGACCGACACCTCGGCGCTCGCAGGCCTGCGCAACAAGGAGGCGCCGAACCCCGACGACTACGTGATCCTGCCCGAGCTGATCTCCAAGGAGCCGCTGGCGCCGCTGGTGCGGCGCGGCGACGACGAATGGTTCGCGATCGCCAAGTGGGTGCCCAACGCGCTGATCGAGGCCGAGGAGTTCGGCATCACCCAGGCCAACATCGACGAACTCAAGGCCAGCAGCAAGGACCCCGCGCAGCAGCGCCTGGTCGGCAGCGGCGACGACCTCGGCAAGCTGCTGGGCCTCGACAAGGACTGGTCCTACCGCGCGATCAAGGCGGTGGGCAACTACGGCGAGGTCTTCGAGCGCAATGTCGGGCCGAAGTCGGTGCTCAAGCTGCCGCGCGGCTCGAACAACTTGTGGAACAAGGGCGGGCTGATGTACGGATTGCCGGTTCGGTGAGCGCTGCCCGGCCGCCCGAACGGCGCCGTGCCGTCTGGCTCGCCTGGGCCCTGCAGGCCCTGCTGATCGCGGCGATCGCCTTCGGCGTCTTCTGGCTGGTCCACCATGCGCTCGAAACGCTGCGCGCCCGGGGCGTGCAGTCGGGCTTCGACTTCCTGCTGCAGCCGGCGGGCTTCGACATCTCCGAGGGCTGGCTCGACTTCGATGCCGGCCAGCCTTTCTGGCGCGCCTTTCTCGCCGGCCTGATCAACACCGTGCGGGCTGCGGTGCCCGCCGCGGCGTTGGCGGTCCTGCTCGGCACGCTGATCGGCATCGGCCGGCTGGCGCCGCACGTGCTGGTGCGCGGCCTCTGCGGCGCCTATGTCGAGACGCTGCGCAACGTGCCGCTGCTGGTGCAGCTGCTGATGCTGTACTTCGCCCTGACGCAGCTGCTGCCCGATTCGACCGAACCGCTCGAACTGCTGCCCGATGTCTGGCTCAGCAAGGGCGGGCTTTCGCTGCCCTGGCCGGTGCGGGAGGAGGGTGCCTTCTGGCCCTCCCGGCTCGAATGGCCCGAGCGCGGCAGCTTCAACGTCAGCGGCGGCGCGGCCCTGAGCCCCGAATACCTGGCGGTCGTGATCGCGTTGGCGCTCTACACGGCTTCCTTCGTCGCCGAGATCGTGCGCGCCGGCATCGTCTCGGTGGCGCAGGGCCAGAAGCTGGCCGCCCAGGCGCTGGGCCTCACGGGATGGCAGCAGCTGCGCATCGTGGTGCTGCCGCAGGCGCTGCGCGTGATCGTCCCGGCGCTCACCAACCAGTTGCTGAGCCTGACCAAGAATTCCTCGCTGGCGGTGGCCGTGGGCTATCCGGAGCTGGTGTCGATCGCCAACACATCGCTCAATTCGACCGGCCGCGCCTTCGAATGCATCGCGGTCATCATGGCCGTGTACCTCGGGCTGTCGCTGGTCATCTCCTGGGCCATGAACCGCTACAACGCGCGCGTCGCGCTCAGGGGCTGGCGATGAGCGGGGCGCTGCGCAAGGAGCTGTGGGGTTCGCCGCTCCGCGCGGCCTTCACGCTGGCGCTGCTGCTGCTGTTCGGCTGGGCCGGTTTCCATGCCCTGGACTGGGCCGTGCTGCAGGCCGTGTTCCGTGCCGACGCGCCAGCCTGCCGGGCGGTCCATCACGGCGCCTGCTGGGGCGTGGTGGCCGAGAAGTGGCGGCCGATCCTGTTCGGGCGCTATCCCTACGAGGACCAGTGGCGGCCGGCGGTCGCTGTCACCCTGCTGTCGCTGACCACGCTGCTGAGCGCCTGGCCGCGCAGCTGGCGCTGGTGGCTGCTGCCACTTTGGCTGGTGGCGCTGGGCCTGTTCGTGCTGCTGATGCGCGGCGGCTTTCTCGGACTCGCGATGGTCCCCACCAACCGTTGGGGCGGCTTGCCGCTCACCATCGGCCTGGCGGTGGTCGGCCTGGCGCTGGCCTTTCCGCTGGCGCTGGCGCTCGCGCTCGGCCGGCGCTCGCAGTGGCCCGCGGTCCGCACGCTCTGCGCCACCTATATCGAACTGGTGCGCGGCGTGCCGTTGATCTCGGTGCTCTTCATGGCCTCGTTCCTGCTGCCGCTGCTGTGGCCCGCGGGATGGCAGCCCGACGTGCTGGTGCGGGTGCTGGCCGGCCTGTCGCTGTTCGTCGCGGCCTACCTGGCGGAGATCATCCGCGGTGGCCTGCAGGCGGTGCCGCACGGCCAGGTCGATGCCGCGATGGCGCTGGGCTTCGGCCGCTGGCCGGTGCAGCGCGACATCGTGCTGCCTCAGGCGCTGCGGCTGGTGGTGCCGGCGCTGACCAACAACGTGGTCGGCACCCTCAAGGACACTTCCCTGGTGACCGTGGTGGGCCTATTCGAACTCACCGGCGCGCTCGGCCTGGCGCTCGGCGGCGATCCGACCTGGCGGCCGTTCTACCTCGAAGGCTATCTGTTCATCGCCGCGGTCTACTGGGCGATGTGTTTCGGGCTCTCGCGCTACAGCGCGTGGCTCGAGCGAAGGCTCGCCGCCGGCTAGAGAAAAGACCCACGAAACACCGGGATACTTCGCCGCGACGACCTGCGCGCCGACCCTGTTCACGGCCCGGGCGAAGTCGCAAACTGCGGCCATGAGTGCGATACGGATGTGGCGGACCCCGCCGGGGTTTCGACCCGGTGCGGAGTCCACCGGTCGGCGCCTTGCCTTCCTGCTGGCGCTGTATCTCGACCGGAACCTCCGCGACGCGATGGCCTGCGAAATGGCGATCGAGTTCGCCACGCGCGCCCAGGCCAGCCCCGACTACCGGCTCGAAGTCGCGAGCCACAACGCGCTGTCGATCGTCTTCGAAGCCAGCCTTGTCAGGATCGAGCACGAGGTCACGGGGCTCGGCTCGCTGCGCATCGATGCCGGCCAGTTCGCGTACCTGCTGGCGCAGTGGCTCCGGGTATTGCGCAGCAGCGTGCCGATCGAGACGACCGTGATGCTCGAGCTGCCGCCGCCGATCAGGCGGCCAACGCGTCGAGCAGTTCGGTCTCGATCGCCAATTGGGCCCGCTGGCCCTGGAGCTCGGGCCCGCTGATCAGGAAGGTGTCCTCGACGCGCTCGCCCAGGGTCGTGACCTTGGCCAGCTGCAGATTCAGGTGATGGCGGGCCAGCACCCGTGCCACCGAATAAAGCAGTCCCGCACGATCGCTGGCCGAGATGCTGAGCAGCCAGCGCTGCGCCTTCTCGTCGGGCAGCAGGCTGACGCGCGGCTTGATCGGGAAGCTGCGCACCCGGCGCGAGACCCGGCCCTTGCTCGGCGGCGGCAGCGGACCGGCTTCGTTGAGCGTCTTGGCCAGTCCGGTTTCGACCATGTTGATCAGGTCGCGGTAGTGCTCGGGGATGAAGGTGGTCACGACCTGGAAGGTGTCCAGGCCGAAGCCGTTGCTTGCGGTATGCACCTTGGCATCCAGGATGCTGAAGGACGACTGGTCGAAATAGCCGCAGATGCGCACGAACAGGTCGGGCTGGTCGGGCGTGTAGACCACCACCTGAAGCCCTTCGCCGACGGGCGACAGGCGTGCCCGCACGATCGGCGGCGTGTGCGGATCGATCGGAACGCCCGCATGCGGCACATGGCGCGACAGCTGCTTGGCGTGCCAGGCGATCTCGGAGGCATCGTGGCGCATGAAGTAGCCGACGTCGAGGGTCTGCCACAGCGACTTGTGGGAATCCTGGGGCTCGGCATGCAGTGCCAGCAGCACCAGCGCTTCGCGCTTGCGGGCCTCGATCTCGGCGCCCGGGTCGGGCATGCGGCCGCCCAGCACGCGCGAACTCAGGCGATAGAGGTCCTCGAGCAACTTGCCCTTCCAGGCGTTCCAGACCCGCGGCGAGGTGCCGCGGATGTCGGCGATGGTCAGCAGGTAGAGCGCCGTGAGGTAGCGCTCGTTGCCCACGCGCTTGGCGAAGGCGCCGATCACCTCGGGGTCGCTCAGGTCCTGCTTCTGCGCCACCTGGCTCATCACCAGGTGCTCCGAGACCAGGAACTCGATCAGCTTGGCGTCTTCGCGCGGGATCTCGTGCTGGCGGCAGAAGCGCCGCACGTCGCGTGCGCCCAGGGTCGAGTGGTCGCCGCCGCGGCCCTTGGCGATGTCGTGGAACAGCGCCGCGATGTAGAGGATCCAGGGCTTGTCCCAGCCGGCCGCCAACTGCGAGCAGAAGGGGTATTCGTGCGCATGTTCGGCGATGAAGAAGCGCCGCACGTTGCGTAGCACCATCAGGATGTGCTGGTCGACCGTGTACACATGGAACAAGTCGTGCTGCATCTGGCCGACGATGCTGCGGAACACGCGCAGGTAGCGCCCCAGCACCGAGGTCTGGTTCATCAGCCTGAGCGCGTGCGTGATGCCGCGCGGCTCCAGCAGCATGCGCATGAAGGTCGCATGGTTGACGCGGTCGTTTCGGAACTTGCTGTCCATCACGTGGCGCGCGTTGTAGAGCGCCCGCAGCGTGCGCGCCGACAGGCCGTTGACGCCGATGGTCTTCTGGTAGAGCAGGAAGGTCTCGAGGATCGCGTGCGGATCCTTCACGTAGAGGTCGTCGCTCGCGACTTCGATCAGGCCGCCCTTCTCGAAGAAGCGCTCGTTGATCGGTGTCGGCTCGTCGGCCTGCGGCTGCAGCTTCTCGGCGATGTTGAGCAGCAGGATCTGGTTGAGCTGGGTCACCGCCTTGGCGGCCCAGTAGTAGCGCCGCATCAGCGCCTCGCTGGCCTTGCGCTGCGACTCGCCCACGTAGCCGAAGGTGGCGGCCACCGCGGTCTGGAGGTCGAACACCAGCCGGTCTTCGCGCCGGTTGGCCGTGACGTGCAGGCGGGCGCGGATCAGGCTCAGCAGCGCCTCGTTGCGCTTGATCTGCTGGATCTCGAACGCGGTGGCCAGGCCATTCCTGGCGAGCTCGTCCCAGCGGTTGCCGAAGCCGGCCGCCTTGGTCATCCAGAGGATGGTCTGCAGGTCGCGCAGGCCGCCCGGGGATTCCTTGCAGTTGGGTTCCAGCGCGTAGGGCGTGTTGTCGAACTTCTGGTGGCGGTGCCGCATCTCCTGCGACTTGGCGGCGAAGAAGGCCTGCGGGTCGATGGCCGCGAGAAAGCTCTTGCGGAAGGTGGTGTAGAGCTTCTTGTCGCCGATCACCAGCCGCGACTCGAGCAGCGAGGTCTGGACCGTGACGTCCTTGGCGCCCTCGGCCAGGCATTCGGTGACGGTGCGCACGCTGGAGCCGATCTCGAGGCCGGCGTCCCAGCAGCGGCCGATGAAGGCTTCGAGGCGGGCCGGCTCGATCCCGGTCCCGTCGCCCTCGGGCAGCAGCAGCAGCACATCGACATCGGAGTACGGAAACAGCTCGCCGCGCCCGAATCCGCCGACCGCCACCAGCGCCAGCTCCTGGCCGAAGCCGGCGTCCTGCCAGAGCGCGCCGAGAGTCTCGTCGGCCAGCGCCGCCAGCTGCCGCAGCACGGTGTGCACGCTGCGCGTGGGCGCGCGCGCGCTGCGCAGCTGGTCGAACAGCGCCAGCTTGTGCGTGCGATAGGCGTCGCGCAGCGAGGCAATGTCCACGACCGGCGCCTGAAGCAGCCGCGGCTTCAAGCCGCGGCGGTGACGAAGGCCGGCGGCGGCGGGCTGCCGGCCGAGAGCGTGAGCACCTCGTAGCCGGTCTCGGTGACCAGCACCGTGTGCTCCCACTGCGCCGACAGCGAGTGGTCGCGGGTGACGATGGTCCAGCCGTCGTACTGGCCGCCCTTGGCGTCTTCCTTGATCTCGCGCTTGCCAGCGTTGATCATCGGCTCGATCGTGAAGGTCATGCCGGGCTTGAGCTCCTCGAGCGTGCCCGGACGGCCGTAATGCAGCACCTGGGGTTCTTCGTGGAAGCCGCGGCCGATGCCGTGGCCGCAGAACTCACGCACCACCGAGAAGCCGTTGCTCTCGGCAAAACGCTGGATCGCGAAGCCGATGTCGCCCAGGTGGACGCCCGGCTTGACCTTGACGATGCCGTGCCACATGGCGTCGTAGGTGAAGGCGCACAGCCGCTTGGCGGCGATCGAGGCGTCGCCGACCACGAACATCCGGCTGGTGTCGCCGTGCCAGCCGTCCTTGATGACCGTGATGTCGCAATTGACGATGTCGCCCTTCTTGAGCGGCTTGTCGTTCGGAATGCCGTGGCAGACCACGTGGTTGACCGAGGTGCAGATCGACTTGGGGTAGGGCGTGCTGCTGGCGCCCATGTAGTTCAGGGGCGCCGGAATGGCGCCCTGCACCTGCGTGATGTAGTCGTGGGCGAGCTTGTCGATCTGGTTGGTGGTCACGCCGGGGACGATGTGGGGGGTGATGTAGTCCAGCACCTCGGAGGCGAGGCGGCACGCCACGCGCATGCCGGCCACGCCCTCGGCGTCTTTGTAGGTAATGCTCATGGCCGGAATTATCCCATCCGAGCCGCTAAAATTCAGGGTTAGCGCGGATGGCCCCAGTCAGCGGCCGCCGCCTCATTCTCATGAATCCCAACGCGGCCCCTGCGGCCGACCCGAACGTGACGCTGCCCGTGAACCCGTCTTCCCCCCGTGCTGTCCATGCCGCCCCCGTGGTGAGCTTCTTCGAGGGCGGCAGCGCCCTCAGCGATTTCCGGGCCCGGCAGCTGCTGCCCCGCCTGCAGGCGGTCGAGCCGCGCATCGAGGGCCTGAGCGCCCGTTTCGTCCACCTGGTGGTCACCGACGACGCCCTCGACCAGGCCGCGAAAGAGCGGTTTGCGGCCCTGCTGGGCTACGGCGAACCCTTCGCCGCGCCGGCCAAGGCCGGCCCGACCGTGATCGTCACGCCGCGCCTGGGCACCGTCTCGCCCTGGGCTTCCAAGGCCACCGACATCGCCCACAACTGCGGCCTGGCGTTGCGCCGGGTCGAACGGGTGACCGAGTACCACCTGGTGCTCAAGGCGCCCCTGCTCGGCAAGGCGCCGGTGCTCGAAGGCGACCAGCTGGCCGCAGTGGCCGACCTGCTGCACGACCGCATGACCGAATCGGTGCTGGCCCGGATCGAGCAGGCCGCCGAGCTGTTCGCCGAACTGCCGCCGCAGCCGATGGCGCAGGTCGACGTCCAGGGCGGCGGCCGGGCGGCGCTGGTCGAGGCCAACAGCCGTTTCGGCCTGGCCCTGGCCGAGGACGAGATCGACTACCTGGTCGATGCCTTCACCCGCCTGGGCCGCAACCCGAGCGACGTCGAGCTGATGATGTTCGCCCAGGCCAACAGCGAGCACTGCCGCCACAAGATCTTCAACGCCGACTTCGTGATCGACGGCGCGGCGCAGCCGCAGAGCCTGTTCTCGATGATCCGCAACACCGAGCGCCTGAGCCCGCAGCACACGGTGATCGCCTATGCCGACAACGCCTCGGTCATGGAGGGCACGCAGATCGAGCGCTTCGTGGCGGCCTCCGAATCCGGCGGCTACCGCAAGAAAGAGGCGCTGAGCCACGTGCTCATGAAGGTCGAGACCCACAACCATCCGACCGCGATCTCGCCGTTCCCGGGCGCCTCCACCGGCGCCGGCGGCGAGATCCGCGACGAGGGCGCCACCGGGCGCGGCTCCAAGCCGAAGGCCGGCCTGACCGGCTTCACGGTGTCGAAGCTGTGGCCCGCCGAGGGCAGCTACGGCAAGCCCGGCCATATCGCGAGCCCGCTGCAGATCATGACCGAGGGCCCGCTGGGCGGCGCCGCCTTCAACAACGAGTTCGGCCGGCCCAACCTGCTGGGCTACTTCCGCGAATACGAACAGGCGATCGAAAGCGACCGGGACACGGTGCAGCGCGGCTACCACAAGCCGATCATGATCGCCGGCGGCCTCGGCAGCATCGATGCCGGCCAGACCAAGAAGATCCAGTTCCCGGCCGGCGCGCTGCTGATCCAGCTCGGCGGGCCGGGCATGCGCATCGGCATGGGCGGCAGCGCCGCCAGCTCGATGGCGACCGGCGCCAATGCGGCCGAACTCGACTTCGATTCGGTCCAGCGCGGCAACCCTGAAATCGAGCGCCGGGCGCAGGAAGTCATCAACCATTGCTGGCAGCAGGGTGACGCCAACCCGATCCTGGCGATCCACGACGTCGGCGCCGGTGGCTTGAGCAACGCCTTCCCCGAGCTGACCAACGACGCCGGCCGCGGCGCGCGCTTCGACCTGCGGGCGGTGCCGCTCGAGGAGTCGGGCATGGCGCCGAAGGAAATCTGGTGCAACGAGAGCCAGGAGCGCTATGTGCTGGCGATCGCGCCGGAGTCGCTGGCGCAGTTCCGCGCCTTCTGCGAGCGCGAGCGCTGCCCGTTCTCGGTGGTCGGCGTGGCGACCGACGAGCGCCAGCTGCTGGTGGCCGACGAGGGCGCCGAGGCGCAGCCGGTCGACATGCCGATGGACGTGCTGCTGGGCAAGCCGCCGAAGATGCTGCGCGACGTCCAGACCGTGGCGCGCAGCTTCAAGCCGCTCGATCTCACCGGCGTCGACCTGCAGCAGGCCGCGATCGACGTGCTGGCGCACCCGACCGTGGCCTCGAAGCGCTTCCTGATCACCATCGGCGACCGCACCGTCGGCGGCCTGAGCCACCGCGACCAGATGGTCGGCCCGTGGCAGGTGCCGGTGGCCGACTGCGCCGTCACGCTGGCGGATTACCGCGGCTTCGCGGGCGAGGCGATGAGCATGGGCGAGCGCACGCCGCTGGCCGCGCTCGACGCCCCGGCCTCGGGCCGGATGGCGGTGGCCGAGGCCATCACCAACCTGCTGGCGGCGCCGATCGAGCTGTCGCGGGTCAAGCTGTCGGCCAACTGGATGGCCGCCTGCGGCGAAGCGGGCGAGGATGCGGCGCTGTACGAGACCGTCAAGGCCGTCGGCCTCGAACTCTGCCCGGCGCTCGGCATCTCGATCCCGGTGGGCAAGGATTCGCTGTCGATGCGCACCCAGTGGCAGGACGGCGGCGAGGCGAAGAAGGTCACGTCGCCCGTGAGCCTGATCGTCACCGCCTTCGCCACCCTGGCCGACGTCCGCGGCACGCTGACGCCGCAGCTCGACGCCGTCGAGCCCGACAGCACGCTGGTGCTGGTCGACCTCGGCCGCGGCAAGCAGCGCATGGCCGGCAGCATCCTGGCGCAAACGCTGGGCCAGAGCGGCGACACGGTGCCCGACCTCGACGATCCGCAAGACCTGGTGAAGCTGGTCGCCGCGGTCAACGCGCTGCGCGCCGAGGGCAAGATCCTCGCGCTGCACGACCGCAGCGACGGCGGCCTGTTCGCGGCCGCCTGCGAGATGGCCTTCGCCGGCCATGTCGGCGTGGCGCTCAATGTCGACCTGCTGGTCACCGAGGGCGACGGCATCAGCGACAGCCGCGCCGAATACGGCGACGCCAAGAACTGGGCCGGCCAGGTCAGCGCGCGGCGCGAAGAGCTCACCCTCAAGGCGCTCTTCAACGAAGAGCTGGGCCTGCTGCTGCAGGTGCGCACCGCCGAGCGCAACGAGGTCATGCAGACCCTGCGCGCGCACGGGCTCAGCGCCCACAGCCACTTCGTCGGCAAGACCCGGCCGGCCAGTTCGCCGATGGACGCGGGCAAGGGCAAGGTCGAGATCTGGCGCGACGCCAAGGCTGTCTTCAGCGCCAGCCTCGCCGACCTGCACCAGGTCTGGGATTCGGTCAGCTGGAAGATCTGCCGCGAACGCGACAACCCCGACTGCGCCGATGCCGAACACGCCGCCGCCGGCGATCCGCAGGACCCGGGCGCCCACGTCCTGCTGGCGCCGGGCGCGACCGACGATGTGGCCGCGCCATTCCTCAATCTGGCCCGCCCCAAGGTCGCGATCCTGCGCGAGCAGGGCGTCAACTCGCACGTCGAGATGGCCTACGCCTTCACCGAGGCCGGCTTCGAGGCCTTCGACGTCCACATGACCGACCTGCAGACGGGCAGGGCGGACCTGGCCGACTTCAAGGGCGTGGTCGCCTGTGGCGGCTTCAGCTACGGCGACACGCTGGGCGCCGGCATCGGCTGGGCCCGCAGCATCACTTTCAACCCGAGGCTGGCCGAGCAGTTCAAGGGCTTCTTCGGCCGCGCCGACACCTTCGGCCTGGGCGTGTGCAACGGCTGCCAGATGTTCGCCGAACTGGCCGACATCATCCCGGGCGCCGAGGCCTGGCCGCGCTTCACGACCAACCAGAGCGAGCGCTTCGAGGCCCGCCTGTCGATGGTCGAGGTGCTCGATTCGCCCAGCCTGTTCTTCGCCGGCATGGCCGGCAGCCGCATGCCGATCGCAGTCGCGCACGGCGAGGGCTACGCCAACTTCAAGCACCGCGGCGACCCGGCCCGGGCGATCGCGGCGATGCGCTTCGTCGACAACCACGGCCAGGCGACCGAGCGCTATCCCTTCAACCCGAACGGCAGCGCCGGCGGCCTGACTTCGGTGACCACCGCCGACGGCCGCTTCACGGCGCTGATGCCGCATCCGGAACGCGTTTTCCGCAACATCCAGATGAGCTGGACCTCGGGCGACCGCAGCGAGCTCAGCCCCTGGATGCGGATCTGGCGCAACGCGCGCAAGTGGGTGGGCTGAGCCCCGTGCGGCGACGTTCGGTACTCGGCGCCAGCGCCGTGATGGGGGGCGCGCTGCTCGGAAGGATGCCTCTGTCCGGCGCGGCCGAAGCCTTCGGCGCGCTGAAGAAATCGCCGCGCATGCCGCTGCTCTTCGTCGGCCACGGCAGCCCGATGAACGCCATCGGCGACAACGCCTATCGAAGGAGCTGGCAGGCGCTCGGCGCCGAGTTCGGCGCCCGCTACCCGAAGCCGCAGCTGATCCTGTGCGTCTCGGCGCACTGGCTGACACGCGGCGGCTGGTTCCTCACCGGCATGGCCAGGCCCAAGACCATTCACGACTTCGGCGGCTTTCCGCAGGAGCTGTTCGACCAGCAGTACCCGGCGCCCGGCGCGCCCGAAGCGGCAGCGCAGATCGCGCAGGGCGTGCGCCAGCCGCCAGGCGGCACCGCGCTGGGCCTGGACCAGGCCGAGTGGGGCTTCGACCACGGCACCTGGTCGGTGCTCAAGCCGATGTTCCCGCGCGCCGACATCCCGGTGGTGCAGCTCAGCATGGACTACAGCCGCCCGCCGGCCCAGCACTACCAGCTCGGCCAGCAGCTGCGGGCGCTGCGCGAGCGTGGCGTGCTGATCGTCGGCAGCGGCAACATCGTGCACAACCTGCGCGCCACGCGCCGCGACGCCAGCCCGCGCCAGGCCTACGACTGGGCGATCGAGTTCGACCGCATCGTCGGCGAGCAGATCGGGAACGGCCAGCTCGCTGCCCTGCCGGACTTCAAGAGCCTGGGCCCGATCGCGGCGCAGGCCCATCCCACGCACGATCACTACCTGCCGCTGCTCTATGCCGCCGGTGCGGTCGATGGCAAGGAAGCGCCGCGCTTCTTCAACGCCGACTTCCAGTCGGCATCGATCTCGATGCGTTCGGTGGTCTGGGGCTGAAAGCAAAAAAGGCCGGCGAATGCCGGCCCTTTCGTGGAACACGCGGAGCCGGCTTCGCCGGGCCCGCAGCGTTTTACTACTCCACCTTCGCCTTCGCCCGCAGGTCTTCCTGGAACTTTTGCAGCCGCTGCTGCTGCAGTTGCTGCGTGACCTGCGGCTTGACTTCCTCGAGCTTGGGCAGTTGTGCCTGGCGGATGTCGTCGACGCGAATGATGTGGTAGCCGAACTGCGACTTGACCGGAACGGCCGTGGTTTCGCCCTTCTTGAGCTTGATCATGGCTTCCGAGAATTCGGGCACGAAGCTCGCCGGCGAGGCCCAGTCGAGGTCGCCACCGTTGGCGCCCGAACCCGGGTCCTTGCTCTGCTTCTTGGCGATGTCCTCGAACTTGGCGCCCTTCTTGAGGTCGGCCAGGATCTTGTTGGCCTGGTCCTCGGTCTCGACCAGGATGTGGCGGGCCTTGAATTCCTTGCCGCTGTTGGCGGCGACGAACTTGTCGTACTCGGCCTGCACTTCGGCGTCGGTCACCGGGTTGGTCTTGCGGAAGCTATCGAACAGCTGGCGGATCAGGATCGCCTGGCGCGCGAGTTCGAGCTGGTTCTTGTAGTCGTCGGTGGCATCGAGACCCTGCTTCTGGGCTTCCTGCATGAAGATTTCACGCGTGATCACTTCCTCGCGCAGCTGGCCCTGCATTTCAGGCGTGACCGGGCGGCCGGCAGCGGCCAGTTGCTGGGCCAGCACGTCCATGCGCGCCTTCGGCACGGCCTTGCCGTTGACGATGGCGGCGTTCTGCGCCAGGGCGGCGAACGGAATGGCGCCGACCAGGGTGGCGAGCGCGACGGCCTTCAGGATGTTTTTCTTCATAAGGGGAGGGGGTTGTCGCCGCACGACCGTGCGGGTGATGGGATCGACGCTTTAAAGCGTCTCGATGGCAAGCGCGTGGAGGCCCTGTGCGATGAAAAGTTGCAGCGCATCATACACAAGCCGATGGCGCGCCACGCGGGGCTTGCCGGCGAACAGCGGCGAGGCGATCCGGACCCGGAAATGGGTGCCGTAGCCCTCGGCGCCGGCGCCCGCATGGCCCGCATGGGCGGCGCTTTCGTCGATGACTTCGAGCTCCGTGGGCTGCAGCACTTCGCGCAGCCGCGCTTCGAGGTCGCTGGCGGTCGGGAGGCTCATGCTGCGGGCTTGTCCGATTTGAGATGGGGCGAAATGTAGAGCCCCTGCGCGATCAGGAACACGATCGGGAAGACATAGCCCCAGAGCTTGAAGTCGACCCAGGCCTCGGTCGTGAAATAGGCCGCGACGTAGCCGTTGAGGACCGCCATGAAGAGGCAGTAGGCGATCCAGGCGACGTTGAGCTTGCCCCAGACCGGGGTCGGCAGTTCGAGTTGCCCGCCCAGCAGCATCTTCAGGAAGTTCTTCTTGAAGCCCCACAGCGCGACCGCCAGCGCGATCGCCATGGCGCCGTAGAGCACGGTCGGCTTCCATTTGATGAAGCGATCGTCGTGCAACACGAGCGTCAGCGAGCCGAACAGCAGGATCAGCACCAGCGTGGCTTTCTGCATCGGCTGCAAGCGGCGCTCGGTGAACCAGATGATCGACATCTGCACCACGGTGGCAGCCATCAGCACGCCGGTCGCGGTGTAGATGTCGTAGAGCTTGAAGGCGCCGAAGAACAGCAGGATCGGGAAGAAGTCGAGGATGAGTTTCATGTTCGGGTTCAGTCGGTTTCGCGATCCTTGAACTCGAGCGAAGCCGAATTCATGCAGTAGCGCAGGCCGGTCTCGGTCGGTCCGTCGGGGAACACATGGCCCAGATGGGCGCCGCAGTTGGCGCAGACGTTCTCGGTGCGCACCATGCCGTGCGAGCGGTCGACGATGTTGCGGATCGCGCCGGGCACGGCCTCCTGCGAGAAGCTGGGCCAGCCGCAGCCGGCGTCGAACTTGGTGGCCGATTCGAACAGCTTGGCGCCGCAGCAGATGCAATGGTAGGTGCCGTCGCCCCAGTGGGCCTCGTACTTGCCGGTGAAGGGGCGCTCGGTGGCGGCGTGCCGGGTGATCTCGAAGGCGCCGCGCTCGGCGCCTTTTTCGGCCAGCAGGGCCTTCCATTCGGCATCGGTTTTCTGGACGGGTGAAGTCATGATGAACAGCTGATTTCGATCGTGGAGGCCCAGTCGGGCGGGAAGCCGGCAAACGCGTCGTGGCCGGGATGTTCGTCAAATGGGGTTTCGAGCAGGCTCAGCAAGGTGGCGACGCCGGAGAAATCCTTTTGTCCGGCGGCTTCGATCGCCTGCTGGCCCTGGTGGTTCCGCAGGACGAATTTTGGATTGCTGCGCAGCATCCGGGCGGCAGTTTCCGCGGCCGGCGCGCCGGCGCGGCGCTCGGCGTAGGTCTGCAGCCAGGCATCGAAGCCGGGCCGGTCGACGAACAGGTCGCGCACCGGCTCGAGGTCGCCGCTCGCCACGCCGTGGGACAGCCGGCGCCAGAAGATCGTGTAGTCGACCTTTTCCGGGGCCAGCAGCTTGAGCACGCCTTCGATCAGCGCGCGGTCGCCCTCGGCGGCCTCGGCGAGGCCCAGCTTGGCCCGCATCCGGGCCTCGAACTCGCGCGGGAACACGGTCTTGTACGACTCCAGCGCGGCGACCGCGACCTCCTGGTCGCCGATCAGCGGCAGCAGGGCCTGGGCCAGGCAGAACAGGTTCCAGTAGGCGACGTTGGGCTGCTGGTTGAAGGCGTAGCGGCCGGAGGTGTCGCTGTGGTTGCAGATGTGGCGCGGGTCGAAGCCGTCCAGGAACTGGAACGGCCCGTAGTCGATCGTGAGCCCGAGGATGCTCATGTTGTCGGTGTTCATCACGCCGTGGCAGAAGCCGACCGCCTGCCATTGGGCCAGCAGGGCGGCGGTGCGTTCGCTGACCGCCTCGAGCAACGCGGCATAGGCGTTGCCGTCGAAGCGCGAACTCGTGCGGCACTCCGGGTAGTAGCGGTCGATCACGTAGTCGGCCAGGGCGCGCAGTTCGTCGTTGCGCTGGTTGGCCGCGAAGTGCTCGAAGTGGCCGAAGCGGATGAAGCTGGGGGCGACCCGCGTCACGACGGCGGCGGTTTCGAGTTGCTCGCGGGCCACATGGGCGTCGGAGCCGGTCACGCACAGGGCCCGCGTGGTCGGGATTCCCAGGCCGTGCATGGCCTCGCTGCAGAGGAATTCGCGGATGCTCGAGCGCAGCACCGCCCGGCCGTCGCCCATGCGGGAGTAGGGCGTCGGGCCGGCGCCCTTGAGTTGCACCTCGAGCCCCCCGGCGGTTTCACCCAGAAAGATCGCGCGGCCATCGCCGAGTTGTCCGGCCCAGACGCCGAACTGGTGGCCGCTGTAGACGCTGGCGAACGGGCGGGTGCCCGCAACTGGCGAATTGCCGACAAAGGCGGCCAGGCCATCGTCGGATTGCAGCCAGGACGGGTCCAGGCCGAGTTCGTCGGCCACGCGGGCGCTGACGCCGACCCAGTAGGGGTCGGGCAGGGGACGTGGCTGGAGTTCGGTGAAGAAGGCGGGGCCCAGCGCCGAAAAGCCCGGGGCCCAGCGCAGACCCAGGTCGACCAGGTCCGCTTCGTCTGCAAGCATGCTCATGGGGGCGATTGTCCCGCAGCGGGCGAGACCCCGGACAGGAGAGGCCATCCCGGGCGTGGCAAAGTCGGTTAAAGTATATACATTGTCGATACATGGGGGTGTCATGCACGTGGTGATCAAGAAGTGGGGCAACAGCGCCTCGGTCCGGCTTCCGGCGTCCGTGATGAAGTCGCTCAACCTGCAACTCGATCAGACGGTGGATGTGCGCGACGAAGGTGGACGCATCGTGATCGAGCCGGTGCGCGACGCGGTCGACCTGGCGGACCTGCTGGCCGGGATCACGCCCGAGAACCTGCACGGCGAGGCCGAGTTCGGTCCGGCGGTCGGCAAGGAATGGTGATGGCGAGCCGCTACGTGCCCGAAACCGGGGACATCGTGTGGCTGCAGTTCGATCCGCAAGCCGGGCACGAGCAGTCCGGCCATCGCCCGGCACTGGTGCTGAGCCCGGCCGCCTACAACGGCAAGACCGGCTTGATGCTGTGCTGCCCGATGACGACGCAGATCAAGGGCTATCCCTTCGAGGTCCCGATTGCCGGCAGCCGGGCGACCGCGGTGCTCGCGGACCAAGTCAAGAGCCTGGACTGGAAGCTTCGGAGGGCGACCCGCAAGGGGCAGGTTTCGGCGCGAGAGTTGTCGGATGTCAGGGCCAGGATCCTGGTGCTGGTCGGGAAGCCCTGAGGCGCCAAGGCACCGCACTCAGCTCGGCACCGTGCCGCCATCAAGGCATCGAGCCCGGTACTGCGCCGGCGGCAATCCGAACCAGCGCTTGCAAGCCCTGAAAAAGTTGCTGCTGTCGACGAAGCCGAGCAGGTCGGCGACATCGGTCAGCGTGTGGCGCCGGTCGGCCAGGTACTGCTGGGCCAGCTCGCGCCGGGTCTGGTCGAGCAGGGCCTGGTAGGAACTCGATTCGGCCTGCAGCCGGCGCTGCAGGGTGCGCTCGGTGATGCCGAGGCCGGCGGCCACATCCTGCCGGCGCGGCTCGCCCGCGGGCAGCCGGCGCGCGATCTCCGTGCAGACCCGCCGGCTGATCGTGCTGTCGGCCAAGGTGATCAACTGCTCGTCGAGCAGGCGCTCGTGCAGCGCCGCCAGTGCCGGGTGCTGCGAAGGGATCGCCGCGCGCATGTCGGTCTCGGCCAGCAGCAGCCGGTTGGCGGCGGCGCCGAAGCGGATCGCGCAGCCGAAGGCGGCCCGGTGCGGCGCATCGCTCGGTGGCGCCGCGTACACGAACTCGACCGCCAGCGGCTGCAGTTCGCGCCGCGTCAGCCAGCCGCACAGCACCAGCATGGTCAGCATCCCGTACTCGACGCGCTGCCGCGGCACCGGACGGCGGCTGCCGACGTGGCCGAGCACCAGCCAGTGGCCGCGCGGCTCGGCTTCGAGCTCGAAGGTGGCGGCATCCGAGACCACCGCCAGGTAGCGCGCCAGCCGCTCCAGGCCCGCGTGCAAATGCGGGCTGCAGGTCATCGCGTGGCCCAGCATGTCGAGGTTGCCGTGGCGGGCGGCCAGTTCGCGCGAGAGGCCCAGCGTGGCCTTGCCGGAGCGGGCCACGGCCAGCTGCCACAGCTGGCTGATGTCGTCGGCCGGAAAGCGGGCTTCGGACCGCTCGATCCCGGTGGCGTCGAAGCCGCAGTCGCGCAGCAGTGACGGCACATCCAGACCTTCGGCCGCGAACATGTCGAGCACGCCCCGCAGCCAGGCGCCCGAACTGGTGCGCGGCAGGGCCGCCGGGGGCGCAGTTCGCACCGATTCCGATGCTGGCGTCTCTGAAGTCACTGGTTTGGCGCGCTAGCGATAGCAGGCATGGGACGGGTCGTTCCTAGAATTTTTCCGGGCTCGCGAAGAAGCCCAGAAGTATCGCGGCCAGCCCCGGCCGCGCGCATTCCGGATAACCCGACGAGGAGACAAGACATGACCACGACAACCCGGAAATGGGGCGCGGGATTGGTGCTACTGTGCGCCTTGATCGCCGCTTGCGGCGGATCGTCCGATCCCACTTTCAACGTTCCGCCGTCCGCGGCGGCCACGACACCGACCATGACGCCGACGACCGCCACCACCGTTCCCACGACGCCACCCGCCGAAGCGCCCACGGTGCGCAGCACCGCCCAGGGCAAGGTCGAAGGCGTGGACGACAGCGCCCGCTCGGGCACCTGGTCCTGGAAGGGCCTGCCGTTTGCCCGGCCGCCGGTCGGCGCGCTGCGCTGGCGGGCTCCGGCCGAGCCCGAAGCCTGGGCCGGCATCCGTCCGGCCAGGCAGTTCGGCAACCCCTGCCTGCAGAACGGCCGCATCTACGGCCCCGGCGCCAACAACACCTACGACGCCACCATCGCCAGCACGCTGAACACCCCGGTCGGCAGCGAGGACTGCCTGACGCTCAATATCTGGCGTCCCGCGAGCACCGACGAGAAGCTGCCGGTGCTGCTCTTCATCCACGGCGGCAGCAACATCTCGGGCTACACCGCCGACCCGGTCTACGACGGCGCCAACCTGGCGAAGAAGGCCAACGCGGTGATCGTCACGGCCAACTACCGCCTCGGCGTGCTGGGCTTCCTGAACCTGCCGCAGTTGCGCGTGGGCGGCACCGAAGGCGACGACTCGGGCAACTTCGCGCTGCTCGACAACCTGGCGGCGCTGCGCTACATCCAGAAGAACATCGCCGGCTTCGGCGGCGACGCCGGCAACGTCACGGTGATGGGGCAGTCGGCCGGCGCGATCAACCTGCTGGCCCTGATGGCGTCGCCGATGTCCAAGGGGCTGTTCCACAAGGCGATGCCTCTGTCGGGCGGCATCTCGCTGGCGAGCAACCTGCCGCCCGGCAGCCTGCCGACGCTGAATCCGGCCTCGGCCTACCTGGCGCAGGGCAACGGCCTGCTGCTGAACCTGCTGGTGGCGGATGGCAAGGCGGCCGACCTGGCCGCTGCCGCGACCTACGCCGCCGGGATGAGCGCTGCCGACGTCGCCGACTATCTGCGGGCCAAGGACGGCAGGACGATCCTGGGCACCGTGCTGGCCAAGGGCCTGACCGGCTCGGGCCCGATCCCGGACGGCGCGGTGCTGCCGACCGACCCGATCGCGGCGATGGCCGCCGGCCAGTACCTGAAGGTGCCGACCGTGGTGGGCGTCACGCGCGACGAGGGCAAGCTGTTCACGCCCTTCCTGCCGCTGGTCGGCGGCCCCAAGCCAGGCATCAAGATCGACGACGCGACGCGCTTCACGATGATGCAGAACTTCGACCCGGACGCGGCCACCACGCTGAGCTCGGCCGACATCATCGATGGTGTGTACCTGCCGGTGACGACGGCGGTCTCGGGCTACGACGCGATGACCGCGCGCATCACCAACGCCTTCATGGTGCCGAGCCGCGATAACCTGCTCAACACCCTGAAGACGCAGCAGTCGAACCTGTGGCACTACCAGTTCGACTGGGCCCAGCTGCCGCCGCCCTGGAACGAGGTCTACGGCGCCGCCCATGCCTTCGACCTGGGCTTCGTGTTCGGCAATTTCGGGCCCTCGCTGTTCTCCAACGCGAGCTTCAGCGCCGCCAACCGGCCCGGCAGGGAGGCGCTGTCGAACGCGATGATCGGCAGCATCGCCGCCTTCATGCGCACCGGCGATCCGAACAGCGCGGCACTCGGCACGACCTGGGCGCCGTGGCCCTCGCGGCTGCTGCTCGACGCCACCCCCGCCGCGGCGAGCATCTCGACCCTGTAGCCGGCCGCGCAGCGGTCTCCTCGGGGACCGGACTGCGGGTTTGCGGCATTGCACTGCAACACGGATTTGAAGGATTCTCGGCAGCAGCGGGGCGCCGGTGGTTACATTGGCTTTCCTCTCTGAATTACCAAGAATACTTACGCAAGGAGCTGATAGATGCTGGGTTTGATGCAGGACCAACCGTTGCTGATCTCGTCGCTGATCGAGTTCGCCGAGCGCCACCATGGCGACGCCGAGATCGTCTCGCGCCGGGTCGAGGGCGACATCCACCGCACGACGTGGCGCGAGGTCGCCGCGCGTTCACGACAGGTCGCCAACGCGCTGGAAGAGGAGCAGCTGCTCTTCAGCGACCGCATCGCCACGCTGGCCTGGAACGGCTATCGCCACCTGGAGCTCTACTATGGGGTCAGCGGTTCCGGCCGGGTGCTGCACACGATCAATCCGCGGCTGCACCCCGACCAGATCGCCTGGATCGCCAACCATGCCGAGGACCAGATCCTCTGCTTCGATCTTTCGTTCCTGCCGCTGGTGCAGGCAGTCCATGCCAAGTGCACCACGATCCGGAAGTGGATTGCGCTGTGTGATGCGGACAAGCTGCCGGCCGACAGCGGCGTGCCAAATCTCGTGAGCTACGAGGCCTGGATGGGCCAGCGCTCCGACGTCTATGCGTGGCCGACCTTCGACGAGAACTCGGCGTCGAGCATGTGCTACACGAGCGGCACCACGGGCAATCCCAAGGCCGCGCTCTACAGCCATCGCTCGACCCTGCTGCATGCCTACGCTGCGGCCCTGCCCGACGTGATGTGCATCTCGGCGCGCGACTCGGTGCTGCCGGTGGTGCCGATGTTCCACGTCAATGCCTGGGGCATCCCCTACTCGGCGGCCCTGGTCGGCGCCAAGGTGGTGTTCCCCGGCCCGGCGCTGGACGGCAAGTCGGTCTACGACCTGATCGAGGCCGAGAAGGTGACCTTCGCGGCTGGCGTGCCGACCGTCTGGCAGATGCTGCTGGGCCACCTGCAGGCCAACGGCCTCAGGTTCTCGAGCCTCAAGCGCACGGTGATCGGCGGCTCGGCCTGTCCGCCGGCCATGATCCACGCCTTCCAGGAGCTCTATGGCGTCGACGTGCTGCACGCCTGGGGCATGACCGAGATGTCGCCGCTGGGCACCCTCTGCACGCTCAAGAACAAGCACCTGACGCAGAGCGCCGAGCAGCAGACCGCGATCCGCATGAAGCAGGGGCGTGCAATCTTCGGCGTCGATATGAAGATCGTCGACGGCAGCGGCGAGGAGCTGCCCTGGGACGGCAAGGCCTACGGTGACCTGCTGGTCAAGGGGCCCTGGGTGGTCAAGGAGTACTTCAAGGGCGAGGGCGGCAACCCGCTGGTCGCCGATGCCCAGGACCGCGGCTGGTTCCCGACCGGCGACGTCGCGACCATCGACGCCGACGGCTTCCTGCAGATCACCGATCGCAGCAAGGACGTGATCAAGTCGGGCGGCGAATGGATCAGCTCGATCGACATCGAGAACGTCGCGGTGGCGCATCCGGCGATCGCCATGGCCGCGTGCATCGGCGTGGCGCATCCCAAGTGGGACGAGCGGCCGATCGTGGTCGTGGTGAAGAAGCCGGGCGCCGAGGTGTCGCGCGACGAACTGATCGCCTTCTACCAGGGCAAGACGGCCAAGTGGCAGATCCCTGACGACGTGGTGTTCGTGGAGGCGATTCCGCTCGGCGCCACCGGCAAGATCCTGAAGACACGGTTGCGCGAACAACTGCGCGACTACAAGCTTCCGGGGGCCTGAAAACCGGCAGATCCTACCCGCGAGTAGCACCCATCGAATGCAGGCTGTCGCATGGGTGATAGAAACCGGCCCGCAAGCGCAATCCTTACGGGCATTCCCTGACGGGCGGGCCTACAAACACTTGTAATCTCGCCCAGCCTTGACCGCTTGACCTAGGAGACATAGATTGAAATTCGCTCTCAAAATCGCTACCGCCGCCATCCTCGTCGCGAGCGCCACGGGCGCCTTCGCCCAGAAGGGCGAGACCGTGAAGATCGCATGGCTCGACCCGCTGTCGGGCCTGATGGCTGCCGTCGGCACCAACCAGCTCAAGACCTTCCAGTTCCTGACTGAAGAGTTCAACAAGAAGAATGCGGCCGGGGTCAAGTTCGAGATCATCGGCATCGACAACAAGCTCAGCCCGCAGGAGACCACCAGCGCGCTGCGCTCGGCCATGGACCAGGGCGCACGCTACGTGGTGCAAGGCAACGGCTCCGGCCCCGCGCTGGCCATCATCGACGCGCTCGAGAAGAACAACGCCCGCAACCCGGGCAAGGAAGTGCTCTACCTGAACTACGCGGCGGTCGATCCCGACCTGACCAACAGCAAGTGCAGCTACTGGCACTTCCGCCTCGACGCCGACACCTCCATGAAGATGGAAGCGCTGACCACCTTCATGAAGGAGCAGCCGGACGTCAAGAAGGTCTACCTGCTCAACCAGAACTACTCGCACGGCGTGCAGGTGGCCAAGTTCGCCAAGGAGAACCTGGCGCGCAAGCGGCCCGACGTCCAGATCGTCGGCGAAGACCTGCACCCGCTGGCGCAGGTGCGCGACTTCTCGCCGTACATCGCCAAGATCAAGGCCTCGGGCGCCGACACCGTGATCACGGGCAACTGGGGCTCCGACCTGGCGCTGCTGATCAAGGCGGCCAACGACGCCGGCCTCAACAACGTCAAGTTCTACACCTACTACGGCACGGTCAGCGGCACGCCGACCGCGATGGGTGCGGCTTCGGCCGGCAAGGTGTTCCAGGTCGGCTACGGCCACTACAACATGGGTGGCGACATCCAGCGCCTGAGCACCGAGTTCAACAAGAAGTTCAAGGAAGACCTCTACACCTCGGCCGCCTACACCTCGCTGCAGATGCTGGTCGACGGCTTCGTCAAGGCCAAGTCGACCGACCCGGTCAAGGTGGCTGCGGCGCTGGAGGGCATGCGCTTCAAGAGCTTCAACGGCGACGTCGAGATGCGCAAGACCGACCACCAGCTGCAGCAGGGCCTTTACGTGTCCAAGTGGGAGAAGGCCGGCGGCAAGTTCCCGATCGACTCCGAGAACACCGGCTACACCTTCGTGCCGGTCAAGTACTACGAGCCCTACGTGGCCAGCACGCCGACCTCCTGCGAGATGAAGCGGCCCAGCCCCTGAGCCCTTGATCCTCCGCTGACCGGTCGAGGCCCGACTTCAACACTCGGGCCTTTTTCTTTTCCCTTGCGACTCCGAGGAACGATGAACGTCGAATTTTTCGTCATCTCGCTGCTCAACGGCGTGAGCTACGGCTTGCTGTTGTTCATGCTGAGCTCTGGCCTGACGCTGATCTTCAGCATGATGGGTGTGCTCAATTTCGCGCACACCAGCTTCTACATGCTGGGGGCCTACGTGGCCTACACGCTCTCCGGCATCATCGGCTTCTGGCCGGCCCTGTTCATCGCGCCGCTGCTGGTCGGCGCCCTGGGCGCCGCCTTCGAGCGCTACAGCCTGCGCCGCGTCCACAAGTTCGGCCACGTGCCCGAACTGCTGGTGACTTTCGGCCTCTCGTTCCTGATCCTCGAAGTGGTGCAGCTCGTCTGGGGCCGTTCCACCGTGCCCTACGCGCTGCCGACGCAGTTGCAGGGGCCGCTCTTCACGCTGTTCGGAACCCAGTTCCCGAAGTCGCGCTCCTTCATCATGCTGGTCGCGCTGCTGATGCTGCTGTCGGTCTGGCTGCTGCTCACGCGCACCCGCATCGGCCTCGTGATCCAGGCCGCGCTCAAGCATCCCGAGATGGTCGAGGCGCTGGGCCACAACGTGCCACGCGTCTTCATGCTGGTGTTCGGCGGCGGCGCCGCGCTGGCCGCGCTGGCCGGCGTGGTGGGCGGCAACACCTACGTGACCGAACCGGCCATGGCGGCCTCGGTGGGCTCGATCATCTTCGTGGTCGTGGTGGTCGGCGGCCTCGGCTCGCTGGCCGGCGCCTTCCTGGCGTCGCTGCTGATCGGCATCGTCCAGACCTTCGCGGTCGCGCTCGACCAGTCGCTGGCCACCGGCCTGCAGGCGCTCGGCGTCGCGGTGACCGAAAGCACCTTCGGCTACCCGCTGCTCAAGCTCACGATCTCGCAGGTGGCTCCGATCCTTCCCTATCTCTTCCTGGTCCTGATCCTGATCTTCAGGCCCAAGGGCCTGCTCGGCACGCGGGAGGATTGACATGAGTGCAAGCCAAGGCATGACCACGCAGTACTACCGCTTCAAGCCCCTGAACATCGGGCGCTTCCTCGTCTGGTCGCTGTTCGCGATCGTCCTGATCGTGGCGCCGATGGTCTTCAAGACCAGCCTGGCGCTGACGATGCTCTCGCAGATGGGCTATCTCATCATCATCTGCCTGAGCTACAACATCCTGCTCGGGCAGGGCGGCATGCTGAGCTTCGGGCATGCGGTCTATGTCGGGCTCGGCTCCTTCATCGCGATCCATGCGATGAACTTCGCCGGCAAGGGCGTGCTGCCCATTCCCCTGGTGCTGATCCCGGTGGTGGGCGGACTGGCCGGCATGTTCTTCGCGATCATCCTGGGCTTCGTGACGACCAAGAAGTCGGGCACCACCTTCGCGATGATCACGCTGGGCATCGGCGAGCTGGTGGCGTCGATGGCGCTGATGTTCCCGGGCTTCTTCGGCGGCGAGGGCGGCATCACGACCGACCGCGTCTACGGCAAGCCCTTCTTCGGCGTCACCTTCGGGCCGCAGATCCAGGTCTACTACCTGATCGCCGTCTACTGCTTCGTCTGCACCGCGCTGATGTATGCCTTCACGGGCACGCCGCTCGGCCGCATCCTGAACGCGGTGCGCGACAACCCGGAGCGGGTCGAGTTCATTGGCTACAACACGCAGCGGGTGCGCTACTTCGCCTTCATCATCGCCGGCTTCTTCGCCGGCGTCGGTGGCGGGCTGGCGGCGATCAACTTCGAGATCGTCAACGCGGCCGACAGCCTGAATGCGCTGCGCTCGGGCAGCTACCTGCTGTTCACCTTCCTGGGCGGGGCGATCTTCTTCTTCGGGCCGATCATCGGCGCCGTGCTGCTGGTGTTCGCCGCGGTGCTGCTGTCGGAGCTCTCCAAGGCCTGGCAGCTGTACTTCGGGCTGGTCTTCGTCTTCATGGTGATGTTCGCGCCGGGCGGCATCGCCAGCTTGGTGATGATGAACCTGCGCGTGGCCAAGTTCGGCAAGTTCAAGCAATTCTGGCCGCTCTACGGCGGCCTGCTGGTGACGATCATCCCGGTGGTGATCGGCGCCGCCGCCCTCATCGAAATGATCTATCACATCCAGCTCAATTCGGCCCTGGGGCCGAACCTCCCGTTCATGGGCGTTTCGCTCGACACCTCCGGCATGGCCAGCTGGTTCGGCGCCTCGCTGATCATGGTCGTCGGGCTCATCGCGCTCGAGTTCGTGCGGCGGCGCTTCGTGCGGGCCTGGGGCACCGCGCAGGAGCAGATCGAGGCCGAGATCAAGCGGAGGGAACACGCATGACCCACGCCTTGGAACTCAAGTCGCTGCGCAAGAACTTCGGCAAGACCGAGATCATCCGCGGCGTCGACCTGGCCGTGGAGGCCGGTGAGCGGATCGCGATCATCGGCCCGAACGGCGCCGGCAAGTCGACCCTGTTCAACCTGATCAGCGGCCGGCTCGCGCCCAGCAGCGGCGAGGTGCTGCTCAATGGCCAGCGCATCGATGGCAAGAAGCCGTTCGAGATCAACCGGCTCGGGCTGTCGCGCAGCTTCCAGATCACCAACATCTTCCCGAAGCTCAGCGTCTTCGAGAACCTGCGCTGCGGCGTGCTGTGGAGCCTGGGCTACCGCTACAGCTTCCTGCGCTTCCTGTCGAACCTGCACGATGCCAACGCGCGCACCGAGGAGCTGATCCACCAGGTCGGCCTGGACCGCAAGCGCGACGTGCAGGCCGTGAACCTCACCTACGCCGAGCAGCGGGCGCTGGAGATCGGCGTCACGATCGCCGGCGGCGCCAATGTGATCCTGCTCGACGAGCCGACCGCCGGCATGAGCAAGACCGAGACCTCGCACTTCATCGCGCTGATCAAGCAGGTCACGGTCGGCAAGACGCTGCTCACCGTGGAGCACGACATGGGCGTGGTGTTCGGCCTGGCCGACAAGATCGCGGTGGTGGTCTACGGCGAGGTGATCGCCTTCGACACGCCGGCCGCGGTGCGCGCCAATGCGCGGGTGCAGGAGGCCTATCTGGGCTCCTCCGTTGCCGATGCCCAGGGCGGAGGACACTGACATGCTCAAGCTACAAGACATCCACGCCTATTACGGCAAGAGCCATGTGTTGCATGGTGTTTCGTTCGACGTCGGCCCCGGCGAGATCGTTGCGCTGCTGGGCCGCAACGGCTCGGGCCGCTCGACCACCGCCAAGGCGATCATGGGCCTGGTGCATGCCGAAGGCACGCTGCGCTGGAAGGACAAGGACATCCTGCGCCGCAAGGCCTACGAGATCGCCCACCTCGGCATCGGCTACGTGCCCGAGAACCGCGACATCTTTCCCAAGCTCACGGTGCACCAGAACCTGCTGCTGGGGCAGAAGGGGACGGGGAAGGGCAGCCGCTGGTCCTTCGACGACATGTACGGCATGTTTCCGCGGCTCAAGGAGCGCCAGCACACCGAGGCCGGCGTGCTGTCGGGGGGCGAGCAGCAGATGCTGACCCTGTGCCGCACGCTGATGGGCGACCCCGACCTGATCATCATCGACGAGCCGACCGAAGGCCTGGCGCCGAAGATCGTCGAACTGGTCGGCCAGTACCTGCGCACCCTCAAGGACAAGGGCATCTCGGTGCTGCTGATCGAACAGAAGTTGACCATCGCGATGCAGATCTCCGACCGCGCGCTGGTGATGGGGCACGGCAGCATCGTCTTCGACGGCACGCCCGACAGCCTCAGGGCCGATGCCACTACCCGCAAGGAATGGTTGGAGGTTTAATCTCCTGCCCACCCTTGTCTCGGCAGCGACTTGGCCGGCTTGCCCGGTCATCCGAAACGCCTAGAATTCGGTAAAAAAAGAACACTCGTGCTTTTTATGTGCGGGGGCAGGGCGCCGAGGGGCGCCATGCCCTCGAACCCGTTTTTTCGATCCTCTCCCATCCCAAAGGAACGCAGCATGACGGCTGAATACAAAGTGCTCGGCGATGTCGCCGTGATCACGCTGAACAATCCCCCGGTCAACGGCCTCGGCTTCTCGACCCGCGTCGGCATCACCGACGGGCTCTCCAAGGCCATCGACGACCCGGCCGTCAAATCGATCGTCATCACCGGCGAGGGCAAGGCCTTCTCGGGCGGCGCAGACATCAAGGAATTCGGCACGCCCAAGGCGCTTCAGGAGCCGAACCTGCTGAGCGTCATCCTGGCGCTCGAGGCCTCGACCAAGCCGATCGTGGCGGCGATCCATTCCGTGTGCATGGGCGGCGGCCTCGAACTGGCCCTGGGCTGCCACTACCGCGTGGCCGCGCCGGGCACCAGCATCGCGCTGCCCGAGGTCAAGCTGGGCCTGCTGCCCGGCGCCGGCGGCACGCAGCGCCTGCCGCGCGTGCTGGGCGTGGAGACCGCGCTCAACATGATCGTCAGCGGCGAGGCCGTCAAGAGCGAGGTGCTGGCCTCGCTGCCGGGCCAGAAGCTGTTCGACAAGCTCTCCGGATCGGCCGAGTCGCTGTTCGACGAAGCGCTGGAATTCGCCAAGTCCGTGGCCGGCAAGACCGCCGACGCGCTGCCGCTGGTGCGCAACCTGCCGTGCAAGCACCCGCAGGGCGACGCCTACTTCCAGTTCACCAAGAACATGGTCGGCGGCATGTCGAAGAACTACCCGGCACCGCTGAAGTGCGTCGATGCCGTGCAGGCCGCCACCAAGCTGAAGTTCGACGAAGGCATGGCCGAGGAGCGCCGCCTCTTCACCGCGCTGATGTTCACGCCCGAGTCCGCGGCGCTGCGCCACCTGTTCATGGCCGAGCGCGCCGCCTCGCGCATTCCCGACGTCGCCGACGACACGCCGCAGCGCGCGATCAAGTCGGTCGGCGTGATCGGCGCCGGCACCATGGGCGGCGGCATCTCGATGAACTTCCTGAACGCCGGCATCCCGGTCAAGATCCTCGAGATGAAGCAGGAAGCGCTCGACCGCGGCGTGGCCGTCATCAAGAAGAACTACGAAGCCCAGGTCAAGAAGGGCAAGCTCAAGCAGGACAAGTACGAGCAGCGCATGGCGCTCTTGAGCACGACGCTGAGCTACGACGAACTGAAGGACGCCGACCTGATCATCGAGGCCGTGTTCGAAGAGCTCGGCGTCAAGGAAGCGGTGTTCAAGGAACTGGACCGCGTCGCCAAGCCCGGCGCCATCCTGGCCTCCAATACCTCGACGCTCGACGTCGACAAGATCGCCGCCTTCACGAAGCGTCCGCAGGACGTGGTCGGCATGCACTTCTTCAGCCCGGCGAACGTCATGAAGCTGCTCGAAGTGGTGCGCGGCAAGGCGACCGCCAAGAACGTGCTGGCCACGGTCATGACGGTGGCCAAGAAGATCAAGAAGACCGCCGTGGTTTCCGGCGTCTGCGACGGCTTCATCGGCAACCGCATGATCGAGCAGTACTCGCGCCAGGCGGGCTTCCTGCTCGACGAAGGCGCGACGCCGCAGCAGGTCGACCGCGCGATCGAGAAGTTCGGCTTCGCGATGGGCCCGTTCCGCATGGGCGACCTGGCCGGCAACGACATCGGCTGGGCGATCCGCAAGCGCCGCGCGACCGAGATCGCCGACATGAAGTACAGCCGCACGGCCGACAAGCTCTGCGAACTGGGCCGCTTCGGCCAGAAGACCGGGGCAGGGTGGTACGACTACCAGGCCGGCAAGCGCGATGCGATCCCGTCCGAACTCGTCAACAAGATGATCGAGGACCACCGCAAGGAAATCGGCATCACGCCGCGCAAGATCTCCGACGAGGAGATCGTCCAGCGCCTGGTCTATTCGCTGGTCAACGAAGGCGCGCACATCCTCGAGGACGGCATCGCCTCGAAGTCGGGCGACATCGACATGGTCTACCTCACGGGCTACGGCTTCCCGATCTGGCGCGGCGGCCCGATGCACTATGCGTCGCAGGTCGGCCTCTTCAACGTGGCCGAGTCGATGAAGCGCTTTGCGCGGAATCCGCATGACGACGCGAAGTTCTGGCAGCCCGCCCCGCTGATCCAGAAGCTGGTGGCCGAAGGCAAGAGCTTCAGCTGAACCGGGAACGAGACCGCTCCATGGTGAAACGCGTTTTCCTGGCCTTGCTGCTGGTGCTGGTGGTCCTGTCAGCGGCCGTGGCGGTCAATACCTGGCGCACGCCGTCGCGGCAACTGGCCGTGGCGCCGGCGCCGAAGCTCTCGATCGACGTGCAGGCGGCCGCCATGCGGCTGGCCGGCGCGATCCCGTTCCGCACGGTGTCCAGCCTCGACAACCCGAGCGGCAACGACGCCGAGTTCGACAAACTGCATGCCTACCTGGCCGAGCAGTTCCCGAAGGTCCACGCCACCCTCAAGAAAGAGGTGGTGGGCCAGAAGGCGCTGCTCTACACCTGGGCCGGCAGCGACCCCGCCGCCAAGCCGATCGCGCTGATGGCGCACCAGGACATGGTGCCGATCGCGCCGGGCACCGAGAAGGCCTGGTCGGTCGACCCCTTCAGCGGCGCCATCCAGGACGGCTTCGTCTGGGGCCGCGGCACGCTCGACAACAAGGGCAACCTGTTCGCGCAGATGGAGGCCATCGAGCTGCTGATCGGGCAGGGCTTCAAGCCCCCGCAGACCATCTATCTGGTGATGGGCGACGACGAGGAGGTCAGCGGCCTGCGCGGCGCGCTGCCGATCGCCGAGCTGCTGAAGTCGCGCGGCGTGCGCCTGGACTGGGTGCTCGACGAAGGCCTGCTGGTGCTCGACGGCGTGCTGCCGGGCCTCGGCAAGCCGGCGGCGCTGATCGGCCTGGCCGAAAAGGGCTACGGCACCTTCTTCCTCTCGCTCGACACCGCACCCGGCCACTCGTCGATGCCGCCGCAGCACAGCGCGATCGGCAGCATGAGCGCCGCACTGGCACGGCTCGAGGCGACACCGATGCCTGGCGGCATCCAGGGCGTGGCGGCGCAGATGTTCGGCACGCTGGCGCCCGAGATGAGCGGCCTCAACCGCGTGATGCTCTCCAACCTGTGGCTCACCGGGCCGCTGGTCCAGGGCCAGCTCGAGAAGAGCCCGAGCAGCAACGCGATGCTGCGCACCACCACCGCGCTGACCATCGTGCGCGCCGGCAACAAGGACAACGTGCTGCCGGGGCGTGCCGAGGCGGCGGTCAACTTCCGCATCCTGCCTGGCGACAGCATCGACAGCGTCGAGAAGCACCTGAAGAGCGCGCTGGGCAACGACGCGATCCAGGTCAAGCGCTATCCGGGCAACTCCGAGCCGTCGCCGGTGTCGCCGACCGACAGCACCGGCTACCGCTCGATCGAGCACGCGGTGCGCCAGAGCTTTCCCGATGCGGTGGTCGCGCCGGGCCTCATGACGGCAGCCACCGACTCGCGCCACTTCAGCCTGATCAGCGACGCGGTCTATCGCTTCTCGCCGTTCCGCGTCAAGGCCGAGGACCTGCCGCGCTTCCACGGCAACAACGAACGCCTCTCGATCTCGAACTACGGCGAGATGATCCAGTTCTATCAGCAGCTGCTGCTCAACACGGCACAGCCCCAGTAACCGCCATTCCTCTTTCTCAAAGGACCTCATCATGACCCGCGCCGTCATCGTCTCCACCGCCCGCACGCCGCTCGCCAAGAGCTGGAAGGGTGCCTTCAACATGACGCACGGCGCCACGCTCGGCGGCCACGCGGTGCAGCATGCGGTGCAGCGCGCCGGCATCGATCCGGCCTCGGTCGATGACGTGATCATGGGCTGCGCGACGCCCGAAGGCGCCACCGGCTCGAACATCGCGCGCCAGATCGCGCTGCGCGCCGGCCTGCCGATCACGACCTCGGGCATGACCATCAACCGCTTCTGCTCCTCGGGCCTGCAGACCATCGCCACCGCGGCCCAGCGCATCATCGCGGGCGAGGGCGAGGTCTACGTGGCCGGCGGCGTCGAGAGCATCTCGTGCGTGCAGAACGAGGCCAACAAGCACATGCTGGCCGACCCCTGGCTGGTCAAGCACAAGCCCGAGATCTACTGGAACATGCTGCAGACCGCGGAGCAGGTCGCCAAGCGCTACAACATCGGCCGCGACGCCATGGACGAATACGGCGCCGCCAGCCAGCAGAAGGCCACCGCCGCGCTGGAAGCCGGCCGCTTCAAGGACGAGATCGCACCGATCACCGTGCTGGCCGGCGTGGCCGACGCGGTGCTGGGCCTGCGCACCAAGGAAGTCACGATCGAGAACGACGAAGGCATCCGCGCCGGCACCACCAAGGAAGGCATCAGCGGCATCCGCCCGGCGATCCCCGGCGGCCTGATCTCGGCCGGCAATGCCAGCCAGTTCTCCGACGGCGGCGGTGCCTGCGTGCTGGTCGACGAGAAGTACGCCGAGCAGAAGGGCCTGAAGCCGCTGGGCCGTTTCCTCGGCTTCGCGGTCGCCGGCTGCGAGCCCGACGAAATGGGCATCGGCCCGGTGTTCGCGATCCCGAAGGTGCTGAACCGCCTGGGCCTGAAGGTCAGCGACATCGACCTCTGGGAACTCAACGAAGCCTTCGCGGTGCAGGTGATCTACTGCCGCGACAAGCTGGGCATCCCGGCCGAGCTGCTCAACGTCGACGGCGGCGCGATCGCGGTCGGCCACCCGTACGGCGTCAGCGGCCAGCGGCTCACCGGGCACGCGCTGATCGAAGGCAAGCGCCGCGGCGCCAAGAAGGCGGTCGTGACGATGTGCATCGGCGGCGGCATGGGCGCAGCCGGCGTGTTCGAGATTCTCTGACGCGAGAGCGCAATGCGCCGCCTGGCGACCGGCGATCGGCAGGCAGCTGATCGCCGGCGCCCGGGCGGCGGACGGGGCCCGCGCGCAGACGCGGCCGTCGCGGCGATATCGGCGCGGTCAATGACGGCGAGACAAGTCCTGGGCGCTCGCCCAGGACACCATTGCACGGCTGCCATCGGCATCGCTTGCTGCGGCAGAATCGAATTCCAACCCCTAGCCCAGCGATCCTCTCCATGAGCCTTCGTCCCACCCTCGACTTCCTTCTCTACGACTGGCTGCACGCCGAGTCGCTCGCCGAGCGCGAACGCTTCGCCGACCACTCGCGCGAGACCTTCGATGCCGTGCTCGACACCTGCGAGCGCATCGCGCGCGAGAAATACGCGCCGAGCAACCGCATCGTCGACACCCAGGAGCCGCACTTCGACGGCGAGCGCGTCATCCTGCCGCAGGCCACGCACGATGCCCACAAGGCCTTCGTCGAATCGGGCATGCTGAGCGCCGCGCAGGACTACGACATCGGCGGCATGCAGCTGCCCTACACCCTGTCGGCGGCGGCCAACAGCTTCTTCGCGATGGCCTCGGTCAGCATCGGCTCGAACATGCTCACCAGCGGCAACGCCAACCTGCTGATGGTGCACGGCACCGAGATGCAGAAGGAGGTGTTCGCCAAGAACGAATTCGCCGGCCGCTGGTCGGGCACCATGTGCCTGTCGGAGCCGCAGGCCGGCTCCAGCCTCAGCGACGTCGCCACCCGCGCCGTGCCCGACGGCGCCGACTTCCAGGACGATCCGCTGGGCCCGCGCTTCAGGCTCACCGGCAACAAGATGTGGATCTCGGCCGGCGACCACGAGCTGACCGAGAACATCGTCCACATCGTGCTGGCCAAGATTCCCGACGAGAACGGCAAGCTGATCCCGGGCACGCGCGGCATCTCGCTGTTCATCGTGCCGAAGCGCATGGTCGACACCGAGGGCCGGCTCACCGGCGAGCGCAACGACGTCGCGCTGGCCGGCCTCAACCACAAGCTCGGCTGGCGCGGCACCACCAACACGCTGCTGAATTTCGGCGAGGGCAAGTTCCCGGTCGGCGGCAAGGCCGGCGCCGTGGGCTACCTGGTGGGGCAGCCCGGCAAGGGGCTGTTCTGCATGTTCCACATGATGAACGAAGCCCGCATCGGCGTCGGCACGGCGGCGACCATGCTCGGCATGGCCGGCTACCACGCCTCCCTGGAGTATGCAAAGGCGCGACCGCAGGGCCGGCCCGCGGGCCCGGCCGGCAAGGATTCGGCCAAGCCGCAGGTGCGCATCATCGAGCACGCCGACGTGCGCCGCATGCTGCTCGCTCAGAAGGCGTACTGCGAAGGCGCACTGGCGCTCGAGCTCTACTGCGCGCGGCTGGTCGACGAGCAGAAGACCGGCGCGGCCCAGGCCGCGGACGACGCCCGGCTGCTGCTCGAGGTGCTGACCCCGATCGCCAAGAGCTGGCCCAGCGAGTGGTGCCTGGAGGCCAACTCGCTCGCGATCCAGATCCATGGCGGCTACGGCTACACGCGCGACTTCCCGGTCGAGCAGTACTGGCGCGACAACCGGCTCAACATGATCCACGAGGGCACGCACGGCATCCAGGCCGCCGACCTGCTCGGGCGCAAGGTGCTGATGGAAGACGGGCGCGGCCTGCAACTGCTGGCCGGACGCATCGCCGAGACGATGGCGCGCGCCGGCAAGGTGCCGGCGCTGGCCGCCCATGCGGCCGCGCTCGGCGACGCGCTGCAGCGCATCGGCACGGCGACGAAGAAGGCCTGGGCCACCGGCAATCCACAGGAGGCGCTTGCCAATGCGGTGCCCTACATGCAGGCCTTCGGCCACGTGGTGCTGTCCTGGATCTGGCTCGACGTCGCCCACCGTGCGCTCGAACGCGATGCGGACAGGGCCCAGCCGGCGACCGCCGGCCGCGTCGGCGCCACCGACTTCTTTTTCCACTATGAGCTGCCGAAGATCGGCGCCTGGCTCAACGTCGTCGAGAGCCGCGATCCGACCTGCGCCGCGCTGCCCGAGGAGGCCTTCTGATGGCCGCCAACCCACCGGCGAAGCCGCATGCGAGGCTGGAAAAGTGGATCTGGATCCTGATCTACGGCGGCCTTTTCGCGATCATTCTCGGCATCGTGACCGGCCGCACCGAGGAAGCCCTGGGCTGGGCCATGGCCGTGCCCGGTGCGGCGCTGGTCGTGGTCGGCGTGGTGCTCATCTACGTCCGCTCCCGACTCCCGGACAAAAAGGATTCGCCGTGAGCCTGCGCCGGTCGCGCAGCATGCCCGACCACCCAACCCCCTGAAATTCCCGGAGACACCATGACTGCCAGAAGCATCCAGAAACTTTTCGACCTCAGCGGCAAGACGGCGCTGATCACCGGCGGCTCGCGCGGCCTGGGCCTGCAGATGGCCCACGCGCTGGGCGAGGCCGGTGCCCGCATCATGCTGAGCTCGCGCAAGGCCGAGGACCTCGAGCAGGCCGCGGCCGAGCTGCAGGCGGCCGGCATCGACACCCGCTGGATCGCGGCCGACTGCTCGAAAGAGGAGGACACCCGCCGCCTCGCCACCGAGACGCTGGAGCGCATGGGCGCGGTCGACATCCTGGTCAACAACGCAGGCGCCAGCTGGGGCGCGCCCGCCGAAGACCACCCGGTCGAGGCCTGGGACAAGGTCATGAACCTCAACGTGCGCGGTTACTTCATCCTGGCGCAGCAGGTGGCGCGCGCCTACATGATCCCGAAGAAGGCCGGCCGGATCATCAACATCGCCTCGATCGCGGGCCTCAACGGCAATCCGCCCGAGATGCAGACCATCGCCTACAACACCTCCAAGAGCGCGGTGATCGGCTTCACCCACACGCTGGCCGCCGAATGGGGCAAGTACAACATCAACGTCAACGCGATCTGCCCGGGCTTCTTCATGACCAAGATGGCGGCGGGCCTGATCAAGTCCATCGGCGAGGACAAGATGGCCTCCCACGCGCCGCTCGGCCGGCTCGGCGACGACGAGGACCTGAAGGGAATCACGCTGCTGTACGCCAGCGACGCCGGCAAGCACATCACGGGCCAGTGGCTGGCGATCGACGGCGGCGTGAGCGTGGTTCTGGGCGCCTGACATGACCGATTCCGACGACAGCATCAACTTGCGCTCCTACACGGACCAGATCCCGTTCGCGCGCCATCTCGGCTTCGAGATCACGAAGTTCGAGGGCGGCGAATCCGAGCTGCGCTACACCGCGAAGCCCGAGCACCTGAACACCTTCGACGTGACGCACGGCGGCGCCGTCATGACGATGCTCGACATCGCCATGGCCGCCGCCGCGCGCAGCGAAACGCCCGAGACCGGCGTCGTCACGATCGAGATGAAGACCACCTTCATGGCGCCTTCGGTCGGTCCGCTGATCGCGCGCGGCAGCCTGCTGCATCGCACCGCGACGATGGGCTTCACCGAGGCGAAGATCTACGACGCCCAGGAACGCGTCTGCGCCCACGCCACCGGCACCTTCAAGTACGTGAAGCGCCGCCTGCCCACGGGGCCGGCCAGCGCCAACGCGATGCGCCCGCCTTCGACCGACTGACCCCTTTTCCCGGAGACCTCCATGCCCACCAACAGACAACAGATCCTCGACAACCGCCCCGAGGGCGAAGCCGTCGCCAGCAACTTCAAGCTCGTCAGCACCGAGACCCCGGCGCTGAAGGACAACCAGGTGCTGGTGCGCCATCACTACATGAGCCTCGACCCCTACATGCGCGGCCGCATGAACGATGCCAAGAGCTACGCCCAGCCGCAGCCCCTGGGGCAGGTGATGCAGGGCGGCACAGTCGGCGAGGTGGTCGAGAGCAAGCACCCCAAGTACGCCGTCGGCGACAAGGTGGTCGGCTTCGGCGGCTGGCAGGAATACAGCGTGGTCGATGCCTCGCAGCCCGGCGCGCTCAAGAAGGTCGACACCTCGCACGTGCCGCTGTCGCACTACCTGGGCGCGGTCGGCATGCCCGGCGTCACGGCCTGGTACGGGCTGGTGAAGATCATCGCGCCGAAGGCAGGCGAGACCGTGGTCATCACGGCCGCCAGCGGCGCCGTCGGCAGCGCCTTCGGCGCGCTGGCCAAGGCGCGCGGCTGCCGCGTGGTCGGCATTGCCGGCGGCCCCGACAAGTGCAAGTACGTGACTGACGAACTGGGCTTCGATGCCTGCATCGACTACCGCCAGCATCCGGACGTCAAGAGCATGAGCGCGGCGCTCAAGGAAGCCTGCCCGCAGGGCATCGACGGCTACTTCGAGAACGTCGGCGGCTACATCTTCGATGCGGTGCTGCTGCGCACCAACGCCTTCGCTCGCATCGCGCTATGCGGCATGATCGCCGGCTACGACGGCCAGCCGCTGCCGCTCGCCAACCCGGCGCTGTTCCTGATCAACCGGCTCAAGCTCGAGGGCTTCATCGTCAGCGAGCACATGGAGGTCTGGCCCGAGGCGCTGGCCGAACTGGGCGCACTGGTCGCCAGCGGCAAGCTCCGGCCGCGCGAGTCGGTGGCCGAGGGCATCGAAGCGGCACCCGAAGCCTTTCTCGGCCTGCTGAAAGGCAAGAACTTCGGCAAGCAGCTGGTCAAGCTGATCTGATCGTCGAACTGAACAGGAGGCTGGCATGGACACCACGCACGAGGTCTTCAACCAGCCGGCGCCGCTGGCCGGCTACAACCTGTTCGAGACCAACCGGCCGCTCGGCGACGCGCTGAAGCACAACGCGCCGCAGCTGCAGCTCGACCCGCTGCGCAGCCTCGGCGCCGAGATCGGCAGCGCCGGCATGCAGACCCATGCGCGGCTCGCCAACATCCACACGCCGGTGCTGCACACGCACGACCGCTTCGGCCGCCGCATCGACGAGGTGGAGTTCCACCCGAGCTACCACGTGCTGATGGCGGCCGCGGTCGGTGCCGGACTGCACGGCGCACCCTGGAGCGGTGAGTCGCAGTCGCCCCATGTGGAGCGCGCGGCCGGCTTCATGCTGTTCACCGAGCTCGAACCGTCGATGCTGTGTCCGATCTCGATGAGCTACGCGGTCACGCCCGCGCTGCGCAGCAACGCCGGCGTGTATGCCGACTGGGGCCCGAAGCTCGCGAGCCGCTGGTACGACCCGGCGCTCAGGCTGTGGCGCGACAAGCCCGGCCTCACGATGGGCATGGGCATGACCGAGAAGCAGGGCGGCTCGGACGTCCGCGCCAACACCACGCAGGCGGTGCGCGCCGGCAGCGACGGCTGGGGCGAGCGCTACGAGATCACCGGCCACAAGTGGTTCTTCTCGGCACCGATGTGCGATGCCTTCCTGATCCTCGCGCAGGCGCCGGCCGGCCTGTCGTGCTTCTTCCTGCCGCGGGTGCTGCCGGACGGCAGCCGCAATGCGATCCGCATCCAGCGCCTCAAGGACAAGCTCGGCAACAAGGCCAACGCCAGCTCCGAGGTCGAGTTCCATGGCGCCAGCGCCTGGCTGGTCGGCGAGGAAGGGCGCGGCGTTCCGCAGATCCTCGAGATGGGCACCATGACCCGGCTCGATTGCGCGCTCGGCACCAGCGGGCTGATGCGGCAGGCCCTCAGCCTGGCGCTGAACCACACGGCGCAGCGCCAGGCTTTCGGCCGCCCGCTGATCGAGCAGCCGCTGATGAAGAACGTGCTGGCCGATCTTGCGCTCGAGAGCGAGGCCGCGACCGCGCTGGCGATCCGGCTGGCGCGCGCCTTCGACCATCCCGGCGACGAGCACGAGCGCCTGATGGCTCGCCTGCTGACGCCGGTGGCCAAGTTCTGGATCTGCAAGCGCGGCAGCCACTTCGCCCAGGAGGCCATGGAGTGCCTGGGCGGCAACGGCTACGTGGAAGAAGGCGGCGAGGGCGTGATGGCCCGCGTCTACCGCGAGATGCCGCTCAATTCGATCTGGGAGGGCGCCGGCAACATCATGGCGCTCGACCTGCTGCGCGGCCTGCGCAAGGGCGACGCGGTTGCTGCGCTGGCGCGCGAACTGGCGCCGGCGCGCGGCAGCGATGCAGCGCTCGACCACCTGGCCGATGCGCTGCCCGCGCGAATCGAGGCCATGGCGACCGAAGTCGAGGCGCGCCGGCTGGCGCAGGATGTCGCGCTCGCGGTGCAGGCCGCGCTGCTGGTGCAGACTGCACCGCCCGCGGTGGTCGGCGGCTTCTGCGCCTCGCGCCTGGGCGGCGACTGGGGCCATGCCTTCGGCACGCTCGGGGCCGGCGTCGACCTCGATGCGATCATTTCCCGCGCCCGGCCCCAGTGAAACTCCACCCTCGAAGGACCCCATGGCAGACCTGATCCTCCACCACTACGCGACCTCGCCGTTCTCCGAGAAGCTGCGGCTGATCCTGGGCTACAAGAAGCTGGCCTGGAAGTCCGTGATCATTCCGCAGATCGCGCCCAAGCCCGAGCTGGTGGCGCTCACGGGGGGCTACCGCCGCACGCCGGTGCTGCAGATCGGTGCCGACATCTATTGCGACACGGCGCTCATCTGCGACGTGCTCGAGCATCTGGCGCCGCTGCCGTCGATCTATCCGGAGCCGGGCAAGGGCCTGTCGCGACTGGTCGCGCAATGGGCCGACAGCACGCTGTTCTGGGCCGCCATGGCCTACAACTTCAGCCCCAAGGGCGCGGCCGACATGTTCGGCAAGGCGCCGCCGGAGCTGGCCAAGGCCTTTGCCGACGATCGCCGCGCGATGAGCGGGAACATGGTGCGGCTGCGGCCGGCCGATGCCGCCGCGGCCTACAAGTCGTACCTGCGCCGCCTGTCCGACATGCTCGACGACACCGACTACCTGCTCGGCGCCTTTCCGACCGTGGCCGACTTCGCCTGCTACCACTCGCTGTGGTTCACGCGCAAGCGCACGCCTTCGATGGCCGGCATCCTGCAGTTGACGCCCGCCGTGGGCGACTGGATGGACCGCATGGCGGCCATCGGCCACGGCACGATGGAAGTCTTCGACGCCGCCCGTGCGATCGAGGTCGCGGCGGCGGCCACGCCCCACACGCTGCTGTCGGACAGCACCTTCCAGGACGAGCACGACATCGCGCTCGGCTCGCGTGTCAGCATCGCCGCCGAAAGCTTCGGGCCCGAGACCACCGAGGGCGAACTGGTCGCGGCCACGCGCACCCACTACACGCTGCGCCGCAGCGACCCGCGCGCGGGCACGGTGCATGTGCACTTTCCGCGGATCGGCTATGTGTTGCGGGCGCTGTCTCCCTGAAGCACCTAGGCGACTCCGATCTCGCCGGTTTCGTATTTCAATAGCGCCTCACCGCCAACACAAGAGACGAAAGGACACGCGCAAATGATCCAGGACTTCAAGGGCAAGACGGCCGTTCTCACCGGTGCCGGCTCCGGCTTCGGCCTCGAATGCGCGCGCATCGGCGCGGCCCGCGGCATGAACCTCGTGCTGGTCGACGTGCAGCAGGATGCGCTCGACCGCGCGCAGGCCGAGATGGAAGCCGCCGGCGCCCAGGTTCTGGCCCGCAAGGTCGACGTCGCCAGCGCCGCGCAGATGGACGAGCTCGCGCGCGCGGTGCAGCAGCGCTTCGGCGCGCCGCACTTCGTCTTCAACAACGCCGGCGTCGGTGCCGGCGGCCTGGTGTGGGAGAACAGCGTCGCCGACTGGGAGTGGGTGCTCGGCGTCGACCTGATGGGCGTGGTGCACGGCGTGCGCCTGTTCACGCCGATGATGCTGGAGGCCGCTTCGAAGGACCCGGCGTACCGAGGCCACATCGTCAACACCGCCAGCATGGCGGGCCTGCTGACGCCGCCCAACATGGGCATCTACAACGCCGCCAAGGCGGCCGTCGTGAGCCTCACCGAAACCCTCTACCAGGACCTGAAGCTGGTCACCGACCAGGTCGGCGCCAGCCTGCTGTGCCCGTATTTCGTGCCCACCGGCATCACGCAGAGCGAACGCAACCGCCCCGGCGCGCTGGCCGGCGGCGAGCTCACCAGGAGCCAGCTGATCGGCCAGGCGATGAGCAACAAGGCGGTCAGCAGCGGCAAGGTCAGCGCCGCCGAGGTCGCGCAGATGGTGTTCGACGCCATCAGCGCCAACCAGTTCTACGTCTTCAGCCACCCGAAGGCGCTCGGCAACGTGAAGAGCCGGATGGAGAACATCGTGTCGATCACCAACCCCGCCGATCCCTTCCTGGAGCGGCCGGAGATCGGCGTCAAGCTGCGCGAGCAGCTGCGCGCCGGCTGATCAGGGCGGCAGCAGCCAGGGCACCAGCAGCACGCTGAGCAGCAGCACCATGGTGGCCAGCGGAAGGCCGACCTTGACGAAGTCGCCGAAGCTGTAGTTGCCGGCCGTGCTGACCAGCGTGTTGACGGGCGACGAGATCGGCGTCAGGAAGCCCGAGGACGCTGCAAGCGCCACCATCATCGCGAACGGGTAGGGCGAGGCGCCGAGGTGCGTGGCCAGCGCCAGCGCCACCGGCGCCATCAGCACCGCGGTCGCGGTGTTCGGGATCACCAGCCCGATCAGCGTGCAGAGCACGAACAGGCTGGCCAGCACCGTGCGCACGCCGAAGTCGCCGACCAGCGCCAGCAGGCCATCGGCGGCGAGGTCGATGCCGCCGGTGCGCTGCAGGGCCAGCGAGAAGGGCAGCATGCCGACGATCAGGATCAGGCTGCGCCAGTGGATCGCGCGGTAGGCGGTGTCGAGGTCGATGCAGCGGAACAGCCCCATCAGCAGGCAGCCGAGCAGCGCGGCCTGCACGTTGGGAAGAAGGCCCGACATCATCAGGCCGATCACCAGAACGAGGCAGAACACCGCGTGCGGCGCCCGCCGCGGCGCCGGAACCAGCGACTTGCCTTCGAGCGGCAGGCTCAGGCCGACCAGATCGTGGCCATCGGATTGCAGCACCCGGATGGCCTGCCAGGGACCGACCAGAAGCAAGGTGTCGCCAACCTGGAGCCGCGCATTTTCAAGACCGTGCGCATGCGTCACCCGGCCGCGGCGCAGGCCCACCACCGTCAGTCCGTGCTGGGCCAGCAGGCGCGACTCGCAGCCGGTGGTGCCGACCAGCGTCGAATCGACCGGGATGATGGCCTCGGCCATGCCGACATCGCGCGACTGGTCGGTGAAGTAGGCGCCCGAGATCGGCAGCACGTGCAGCGCATGCCGCTCGCAGAGCCGGTGCAGGTCGAAGTCCTTCGATTCGACATCGAGCAGCAGGATATCGCCGGCGCGGATCTCGGTGTCGTCCGAGACCCGCAGCACTTCCCGCCTGAGCGTGTGCTGGCGCTCCAGCGCGATCACGCGCGCCGCGGAACTGTCGCCCAGGCCCAGGCCGGCGAGGCTGCGGCCGACCAGCGGGGACTGCGCTTCCACGGCGAGGCGAAAGGCGCGGTCGTGCAACTGGTACTGGTCGACCCAGTCGTTGAGGCTCGGCCGTCCGCTGCCGGCCGATGGGCGCTGGCTCGGCAGCCAGCGTCGCGCCACCGCCATGTAGGCGATCGCGAGGACCAGCACCGGCACGCCGATCGGCGTGAAGACGAAGAAGCTGAAGCCGGCTTCGCCATGGCGCATCAGTTCGCCGTTGACGACCAGGTTCGGCGTGGTCGCGACCAGCGTCATCATGCCGCTGATCAGGCCCGCCACGCTGACCGGCATCAGCAACTGGCTGGCCGCGATGCCGGTCTGCTGGGCAATGCGCATGACGATCGGGATGAAGATCGCGACCACCGCGGTGGAGCTCATGAACGAGCCCATCAGGCCGACCGCGAGCATCATCAGGACCAGCAGGCGTGTCTCGCTGCTGCCGCCGTGCCGGACCAGCCAGTCGCCGACGCCCTGGGCGACGCCGGTTCGCACCAGGCCTTCGCCGATCACGAACAAGGCAGCGACCAGCACGATGTTCGGGTCGGAGAAACCCGCCAGCGCCTCGTTCATGTCGAGCACGCCGGTCGCGGGCAGCAGCACGATCATGATCAGCGCCACCGCATCGAGGCGCGGCCGGCCGGCGACGAACATGGCGATCGCGATGCCCAGCAGCACGAGGACCTGGGCCAGCTCAAGGGACATGCGAAGTTCCGCTGGAAAGGGAGTCCGGATTCTGAGGGATGCAGCGTCGGCGGCGTTCGATTTCGATGCCCACACCCTCGGCCGGGGGCTTTGAGCCGGCAGCCGGGATGCATATACTGAACTACTCGGTTCTGTGTTTGCTCACCTTCAGGAGACCCCCATGGCTTATGTCGATGGCTACGTGTTGCCGATCAAGAAGAACAAGGTCGAGGCTTACCGCCAGATGGCCACGCTCGCCGGAACGGTCTGGCGCGAGCACGGCGCGCTCGAGTACCGCGAGTGGATCGCCGAGGATGTGAAGTCCGGCGAGCACACCTCGTTTCCGCAGGCCGTGAAGCTGGAGGACGACGAGATCGTGGTGTTCTCGTGGATCGTGTTCGAGTCACGCGACCACCGCGACGAGGTCAACGCCTTGGCGATGAGCGACCCGCGACTGGCCGGCATGATGAACCCGGCCGAGATGGCCTTCGACGGCAAGCGCATGTTCTGGGGCGGCTTCGAGCCGCTGGTCGCGCTCTGAGTCCCTGAACGCCGCCGCGCAGCTCAGCGCGACGGCACCGCGACCGGACTGCGCTCCGCGAACTGCCCGTTCCAGTAGGGGTAGTAGGGGTAGGGCGGCGTCACGGCGCTTGCGGCATCGAGGCGTGCCACCTGCCTGGGGGTCAGCTCCCAGCCCAGCGCGCCGAGGTTCTGCTTGAGCTGCGCTTCGTCGCGGGCGCCGATCAGCACGCTGGCCACGGTCGGGCGCCGCAGCAGCCAGTTGAGCGCGATCTGCGGCAGCGTCCTGCCCGTCTCCTCGGCCACCTGGTCCATCGCGTCGACCACGCGGTAGAGGCGCTCGTCCTCCACCGGGGGTGCGAAGCCGGCTGTCTCGTGCAGCCGGCTGCCGGCGGGCAGCGGCTGGCCGCGCCGGATCTTGCCGGTCAGGCGGCCCCAGCCCAGCGGACTCCAGACGATCGCGCCGACGCCCTGGTCGAGACCGAGCGGCATCAGCTCCCACTCGTAGTCGCGGCCGACCAGCGAGTAGTAGGTCTGGTTCGCCACGTAGGGCGAGAGGCCCAGCCGGTCCGCTGCGGCCAGCGACTTCATGAGCTGCCAGCCCGAGAAGTTGGAGGCGCCGATGTAGCGCACCTTGCCGGCGCGCACCAGGTCGTCGAGGCTGCGCAGGACCTGCTCGACGGGCGTCATCGCGTCGAAGGCATGCAGCTGCAGCAGATCGATGGTGTCGGTGCCCAGGCGCCGGAGCGCGGCATCGACGCCCCGGATCAGATGGTGGCGCGAGGAGCCGACCTCGTTCGGCCCCTCGCCCGCGCGCAGCGACAGCTTGGTCGAGACGATCACCTGGTCGCGCCGGCCCTTGATCGCGGCCCCGAGGATCGATTCGGAGGCGCCGCCCGAGTACACGTCGGCGCTGTCGAACAGGTTGACGCCGGCATCGAGGCAGATGTCGACGATGCGGCGCGCGCCGGCGACGTCGGTGTTGCCCCAGGCGCTGAAGAGCGGGCCCTCGCCGCCGAAGGTGCCGGCCCCGAAGCCGAGGGCCGGGACCTTGAAGCCCGAGTTGCCGAGATAGCGGTATTCCATGACGAGTCCTTTGGAGAGATGAAGCTGGGTCCAGGATGAACAGGGATCAGGCGCAGGCCGCTGCCGTCGCCGGCGCGGGACGGCGTCGGTCCAGGGCCCGGCTCCAGAGCGCGATCGCGAGGCCAGCAAGCGTCAGCAGCGCCGCGGCCCAGCCCAGGCCCTGCAGGCCCGGCCCGTGTTCGATCACCACGCCGCCGACCCAGGCGCCCAGTGCGTTGCCCAGATTGAAGGCGGCGATGTTGAGGCTGGAGGCGAGGTTCTGACCCGCGCCCGCGGCCTTGTCGAGCACCCGCAATTGCAGCGGCGCCACCGTGGCGAAGGATGCGATGCCCAGCAGCAGCAGGAAGAGGATGGCGGTCCAGGGCGTGTGGATCGCCAGTTGCATGGCCCCCAGGACCGCGGCCAGCACCAGCAGGGTGCCGAGCACCGCGGGCATCGGCGCGCGGTCGGCCAGTCGGCCGCCGAGCAGGTTGCCCACGGCCAGTCCGCCGCCGAAGATCAGCAGGATCGGCGACACCGCGGCCTCCGGCACGCCGGTCACGCGGGTCAGCAGGGGTTGGACGTAGGTGAAGACCACGAACAGGCCGGCGAAGCCCAGCACGGTCATCGCGAGCCCGAGCAGGACCTGCGGCCGGCCGAGCACGGCGAGTTCGTCGCGGAGCGAGGACGCCTCGGCATCGGCCTGGCTGCGCGGCACGAAGAACGCCAGCACCGCGAAGGCGGCGACGCCGATCAGCGCCACGGCCCAGAAGGTCGAGCGCCAGCCGAAGTGCAGGCCGAGCCAGGCGCCGGCCGGCACGCCGAGCAGGGTCGCGGCCGTGAGGCCGGTGAACATGATGGCGATCGCCGAAGCCCGGCGCTCCGGCGGCACCAGGCCGGTGGCGACCACCGAGCCGACGCCGAAGAAGGTGCCGTGCGCGAGCGAGGTCACGACCCGCGCCGTCATCAGCATCTCGTAGTTGAGGGCCAGCGCACAGGCGATGTTGCCGAGCGTGAAGATCGCCATCAGCGCCAGCAGCACGGTCTTGCGTGGCACCCGGCGGGTGGCGATGGTCAGCAGCGGCGCGCCGACCGCGACCCCGAGTGCATAGCCCGAGATCAGCAGCCCGGCGGCGGCGATGGAGACCTGGAGATCGGCCGAGACCTGCAGCAGCAGGCCCATGATGACGAATTCGGTGGTGCCTATTCCGAAGGCACCGGCGGTGAGAGCAAGAAGGGCGATGGGCATGATGGCACGACTGTGCCGGCTTCTTCGACTCATGAATAGAATGCCATTTCTACATGATGCTATGAATTGAAGTCACATATGCCGAGGATCGACATCAACCGCTCCGGCGAAATGGAAGCCTTCGTGCAGGTGGTCGACCGCGGCAGCTTCTCGGCCGGCGCCCGGGCCCTCGGCATGACGCCCTCGGCGGTCAGCAAGCTGATCGGCCGGCTCGAGGCGCGCCTTGCCACGCAGCTCGTGCTGCGCTCCACGCGCCGGCTGCAGCTCACGGCCGAGGGCCGTCTCTTCTACGAGCGCAGCGTGCGCGTGCTGGCCGACCTCGACGAGGCCGAGCGCTGCGCCGCGTCCGGCGCCGCGCCCGCCGGGCGCGTCAGCATCAACACCAGCGTCCCCTTCGGCCATCAGGTGCTGATCCCGCTGGTGCCGCGCTTTCTGGCGCTGCACCCGCAGGTCACGCTCAGCATCGTGCTGACGGATCGCGTGGTCGACCTCATGGAGGAACGCGCCGACGTCGCGATACGGTGGGGCGAACTGCCGCCGTCCGACCTGGTGGCCCGCCGGCTCGGCGCCACCGGCCAGGCGATCGTCGGCGCGCCGGCCTACCTGGCACGCTGCGGCACGCCGCACACGCCCGCAGAACTCGAAGCCCACAACCGGCTCGGCTTCACCTACCGGCGCAGCGTGCCGGACTGGCCGCTCTCGGTCGACGGCCGGGTGATCGACATGCCGGTCAACGGCAACGTGCGGGCGGGCGACGGCGAGGCCCTGCGCGCGCTGCTGCTGGCGGGCGTGGGCCTGGGCCGGCTGTCGCTCTACCAGCTGCAGCCGGACATCGACGCCGGCCGCCTGGTCCCGGTGCTGGAGGCCTTCAACCCGGGCGACAGCGCGCCGATCCATGCGGTCTACCTGGGCAAGCCGGGGCGCCTGCCGGCGCGCGTGCGGGCCGTGCTGGACTTCCTCGCGGCCCATGTGGGGGAGGACGGCCGGCCGCGTCCCCTGCCGTGAATTCGGGAATTTTCCGAGTAGTTGAAGGGAATGATCGTTCGGCTCTCTTCGCGCGCCGGGCCAGCGCCGGTTCGAGAATCGCTCTGCGCCCCGGCGCCTGCGCTCCGTTCCCGGAGCCGACAGCTCCCCCAAACTCCCGACGACAACCATGAGTAATCTTTCGCGCCCCGCTCTAGCGGGGCTTTTGGCCTTGGGCCTCTGCAACGCAGCCTCGGCGCTCGAACACGCCCACTGGTCCTATGCCGGCAAGACCGGACCGGCCGAATGGGCCGCCCTCGCGCCCGACAACCAGCTCTGCAAGACCGGGCAGCAGCAGTCGCCGATCGACCTGCACGCCGCCAAGGCGCGTGCGCCGGCGTCGCACGACGTCGCGATCCGCTATGGCAGGGCAGCCGGGCGGCTGGTCAACAACGGGCACACGCTCGAACTGGACCTGGCCGGGCCGTCCGACAACCTCGTGGTCCACCAGGGCGTCGAGCATCGGCTGGCCCAGTTCCACTTCCACACGCCGAGCGAGCACCGCCTGGACGGCCGTGCGTTCCCGATGGAACTGCACCTGGTCAACAAGAGCGCCGATGGCGGCATCGCGGTGGTCGGCGTGCTGATCAGGGAGGGCCGGAAGAACGGGGCACTGGCGCCGATCTTTGCCGGGCCGCCCAAGGCCGGTGCCGCCGGCCGCGACCTGCAGATCGACCTGGCCGCGCTGCTGCCCGCCGACCGCAAGGCCTTGCGCTACACCGGCTCGCTGACCACGCCGCCGTGCACCGAGCAGGTGCACTGGATGGTTCTCGAGCAGCCGATCGAGATGTCGGCTGGGCAGATCGCCGCCTTCCGCCGGCTCTTCCCCGACAACCACCGGCCGGTGCAGCCCCTCAACGGGCGCGAGCCGGTCGAAGAGAACGCCGGCGAATAAGCCGGCGCCGCGGCGCTCGGCTTGCCCCACAATCGCCGCTTCAACGCATGAAAGAAGTCCCCGACGCCATCGTCTGTGAAGGCTGCGACGCTGTTTACCGCCGCGTGCGGCTGCGCCGTCGCGAGGTGTCGCACTGTCCGCGCTGCAGCACCGAGCTCGACCGCCACGCCGGTGATCAGAACGCCCGGGCGCTGCCGCTGACCGTGGCCTGCCTGATCCTGTTCGCGATCGCCAACCTGTTCCCGATCGTCGAGATCGAGCTGCAGGGTCTCAGCAGCGAGACCACGCTGGTCGGCGCGGTGGTGGCGCTCAGCACCGAGGGCATGTCGCCGGTGGCGCTGCTGGTGCTGGCGACCACGCTGCTGTTCCCGCTGCTGCAGCTGTGCATCCTGTTCTACCTGCTGGTGCCGATGCGCTACGAGCGCCGGCCGGCCGGCTTCGACGTGCTGGTCAACGCCCTCGTGGCGCTGCGGCCCTGGGGCATGATCGAGGTCTTCCTGCTCGGTGTGCTGGTGGCGATCATCAAGCTCAGCAGCATGGCCCAGGTCATCGCCGGACCGGCGCTCTGGGCCTTCATGGGGCTCACGGTGCTGCTGACGGCAGTGCTCTCCTTCAACCCCCGGACCTTCTGGGAAATGGCCTTCGAGCCGCGGCCGGGGCAGCAGGAATGAGCGCAGCGCCGGGCCGCCCCGAAGCAGCGAGCGAAGCGCTGCCGACCGAAACCGCCGGGGCGCAGGGCCTCATGGCCTGCCACCATTGCGGCACCACCTGGCGAGGCGCCGTCGACGGCGAGCCCTGTGCCCGCTGCGGCACGCACCTGCACACGCGCAAGCCCGACAGCATCAAGCGCACCTGGGCCTACCTGATCGCCGCCGCGATCCTCTACCTGCCGGCCAACATGCTGCCGGTGATGATCACCAAGAGCCTGCTGGGCACCCAGCAGGACACGATCCTGAGCGGCGTCATCTACTTCTGGGTCTCCGGCGCCTATGGGCTGGCGGCGCTGATCTTCATCGCCAGTTTCCTGGTGCCGCTGTTCAAGCTCAGCGCGCTGATCCTGCTCACCATCACGGCGCAGCGCCGCAGCAGCTGGCGGCAGCTGGAGCGGGCCAAGCTCTACCGCATGCTGGAGGTGATCGGCCGCTGGTCGATGCTCGACGTCTTCGTGGTCGCATTGCTGGCTGGCCTGGTGCGCATCCACGGCTTCGCCGAGATCACGGCCGGGGTCGGCATCGCGGCCTTCGGGGCCGTGGTGGTGCTGACCATGCTGGCCTCGCTGAGCTTCGATCCGCGCCTGACCTGGGACACCGAGGCCGACGCCGGCCCGCAAGAACTGAAAATGGACAATGAACCGATATGAATGACGAAGCCATCCGACCCGAGCCCCAGCCGCCGCGGGCCGCGCCGAAGGTCGTCAGGCGCCGCAACTGGCTGCCTTCGCTGATCTGGCTGATCCCGATCGTGGCTGCGCTGGTCGGCGTCTTCCTGGTCGCGCGCATCCTGATGGACCGCGGCCCCGAGATCGTGCTGACCTTCAAGACCGCCGAAGGGCTGGAGGCCAACAAGACCGCCGTCAAGTACAAGGACGTGCAGATCGGCACCGTGCAGAGCATCCGCCTGGCCTCCGACCGCTCGCATGTGCGGGTGCTCGTGCAGCTCAAGAAGGAAGCCAGCGCCTTCACCGCGCAGGACACCCGCTTCTGGGTGGTGCGGCCGCGGCTCGACACCTCGGGCATCTCGGGCCTCGGCACCTTGCTGTCGGGCGCCTACATCGGCGCCGATGCCGGGACTTCCGAAGAGACCGCGGGAGAGTTCACCGGCCTGGAGACGCCGCCGATCGTCACGCGAGACGCTTCGGGCCGGCAGTTCCTGCTCAAGGCACGCGACATCGGCTCGCTCGACATCGGTTCGCCGGTGTACTTCAGGCGCGTCAAGGTCGGCCAGGTGGCGGCCTACGAACTCGACGGCGACGGCCGCGGCGTGACGCTGCGGGTCTTCGTGAATGCGCCCTACGACAAGTTCGTCGGCATCAACACGCGCTTCTGGCACGCCAGCGGCTTCGATGTCGACCTCAATGCCAGCGGCCTCAAGGTGCGCACCCAGTCGCTGGTCACGGTGCTGCTGGGCGGGATCGCCTTCCAGTCGCCCGATGACCTGAACGGTCCGGTGGCGCAGGAGAACACCGCCTTCGCGCTGGCGACCGACGAGACCGCCGCCATGAAGGAGCCGGACGGCCCGTCGCGCACCATGCTGCTGTACTTCAACCAGTCGCTGCGCGGCTTGTCGCCCGGGGCGCCGGTCGATTTCCGCGGCGTCGTGATCGGCGAGGTCAAGTCGATCGGGGTCGAGTTCGATCGCGCCGAGCGCGAGTTCAAGATGCCGGTGGTGGTGCAGATCTACCCGGACCGCCTGCGGCGCCAGGGTTCCGACCGGACCCGCGAAGGGCAGTTGTCGCAGCTCGAACGCTGGCGCTTCCTGGTCGGCAAGGGGCTGCGCGCGCAGTTGCGCACCGGCAACCTGCTCACCGGCCAGGTCTATGTGGCGATCGACTTCTTCCCCGATGCCAAGCCGGTCGTCCTCGACATCGAACGCACGCCGCTCGAACTGCCGACCGCGCCCAACAGCCTGGACGAGCTGCAGTCGCAGGTGTCGGACATCGCGCGCAAGATCAACAAGGTGCCGTTCGAGGAGATCAGCGCCGACCTGCGCCGCGCACTGGCTTCGCTCAACAAGACGCTGGCCACCAGCGAGCAGCTGGTCAAGAGCATCCAGAACGACGTCACGCCCGAGATGGCGGCGGCCATGAAGGACGTGCGGCGGACGCTGAACTCGGCCGAGAAGACCATCGCCGACGACTCGCCGCTGCAGCAGGACCTGCGCCAGACGCTGCAGGAGGTCACGCGCGCCGCGGGTTCGCTGCGCGTGCTGACCGACTACCTGGAGCGCCATCCCGAATCCCTGATCCGCGGCAAGCCGGAGGACAAGCAGAAATGAGAACGACGAAGTTGCGCCCGGGCGCATGGCTCCTGGCGGCGGCGCTGCTGGCGGTGGCGGGATGCGGCAGCACGCGCACGCAGTTCTACAGCCTGGCGGAGACCAGCGCGCCGGTGCCGCGCGCGCCGTCCGCCGCGGCTGCGCCGCTCTACATCGAGCTCGCGCCGATCGCGATGCCCGAGCGCTTCGTGCGGCCGCAGCTGGTGGTGCGGCAGAAGGGTTCGGCGGCCGGTCCGCAGGTCGAGATCCTCGAGCAGCATCGCTGGTCTTCGTCCTTCGAAAGCGAGCTGCGCGACGCGCTGGGCAGCGCGGTCGCGGTGCGCCTGGGCGCCGTCGACCTGACGCGCACCGGCCGCCAGCGTGGCCAGCCGGCGGTCCGCATCGGCGTGCAGATGGGGCAGTTCGACGCCATCGAGGGCAGCCGGGTCGACGCCGCCTTCAGCTGGACCCTGCGGCGAACCGACGAAGGTCCGTCGGTCGGTTGCCGGATCGTGTTGACGGAACCCGTGGGCGGCGGTATCGAGGCGTTGGCGCAGGGCAGCCAGCGGGTGGCTTCGCGCCTGGCCGATGCGATCGCGGCCAGCGTCCCTGCGCTGCAGGGCCAGCCGGTGGCGTCCTGCGCCGCCTGATGCAGCGAGCCTGAGATGGGCCCCGGCGGCTTCGCGCTCTTCGAAACGCCGATCGGCGCCTGCGGCATCGCCTGGGGTCCGCGCGGCATCGTCGGCGTGCAGTTGCCCGAGGGCGGGGAGGGCGCGACGCGCGAGCGCATGCGGCGGCGTTTCCCCGGTTGGGTCGAAGCAGCCGAGGCGCCGGCGGAGGTCGGGCCGGCGGTCGCGGGCATCCGCGCGCTGCTGGCCGGCGAGGCGCTCGACCTGGCGGAGATCGAGCTCGACATGGAAGGCGTCAGCGAGTTCCACCAGCGCGTCTACGCGATCGCGCGCCGCATCCCGCCAGGCCAGACCCGCAGCTACGGCGAGATCGCGGCCGAGCTTGGCGACAAGGGCCTGGCGCGCGCGGTGGGGCAGGCGCTGGGCCTCAATCCCTTCGCCCCGGTGGTGCCCTGCCATCGCGTGCTGGGCGCGGGCGGCAAGTGGGGCGGCTTCTCTGCGCACGGCGGAGCGGCCTCGAAGCTGCGGCTGCTGGCGATCGAAGGGGCGCGGCCGGCAAGCGAGAGCGCTGATCTTTTCTGAGGCCTAGCACAGCTCGTCCGATCGCGCTCCGGACGGTTCATCGCCGCCTTGGCGACAATCGGGCCATGACTTCTTCGCGCTTCTTCAAGATCGCGCTCGTGCTGGGCCTGTTGTCGGCCATCGGCCCGTTCGCGATCGACATGTATCTTCCGGCCCTGCCCGAGATCGGCAGCAGCCTGCAGGCCGGCATCGGACCGGTGCAGATGAGCCTCACGGCCTTCTTCATTTCGCTCGGCGTCGGGCAACTGCTCTACGGTCCGGTGTCGGACATGGTGGGGCGCAAGCCACCGCTGTACTTCGGCCTCGGCCTGTTCGCGCTGGCCAGCATCGGCTGCGCGCTGGCCACCAGCATCGAGATGCTGATCGCCCTGCGCTTCGTCCAGGGGCTCGGCGCCGCGGCGGGCATGGCGATCCCGCGCGCCGTGGTGCGCGACCTGCACACGGGCAACGACGCCGCGCGCCTGATGTCGCTGCTGATGCTGGTCTTCAGCGTGTCGCCGATCCTGGCGCCGCTGGCCGGCAGCGCGGTGATCGCCTTCACCGGCTGGCGCGGCGTGTTCTGGGCCGTGACGCTGGCCGCCGCGATCGGGCTGGCGACCATCGCCTCGGTGCTCAAGGAGACCCGTCCGCCCGAGCAGCGCGTCGAGAGCAGCCTGGGCAGCGCGCTCGCGGCCTACGGCGTGCTGCTGCGCGACACGCACTACCTCGGGCTGGTCTTCATCGGCGCCTTCGCGATGGCCGGCTTCTTCACCTACCTCGCGAACTCCTCCTTCGTGATGATCGACCACTACGGCCTGTCGCCGGTGATGTACAGCATCGCCTTCGGCGTCAACGCTGCGGCCTTCTTCGCCGCCGCGCAGCTCAACGGCCCGCTGTGCGAGCGCTTCGGCATCGAGCGCGTGGTCAAGACCAGCGTCTGCGCCTGCGGCGCGGTGATGCTCGCGATGTTCGCCTACTTCGCCAGCGGCGGCGACCGGCTGGCAGTGCTGATCGTGCTGTACTTCATCGCCAGCGGCCTCATGGGCCTGGTGATCCCGACCACCTCGGTGCTGGCGCTCGAGAAGCACGGCGCCATCGCCGGCACCGCCTCGGCGCTGCTCGGCACCTTGCAGATGCTGACCGGCGCGGTGGTGATGGCGGTGGTCGGCCTGTTCACCGACGGCCGGCCGCTGCCGATGGTGACCGGCATGGCCGGCGGCGCCCTGATCGCGGTCGTGCTGACCTGGCTCACGCTCGATGGCCGGCGCCAGGCCGCCTGCCAGGCGGGCTGACGCGGTGTCGGCGATTCCCGCGCCTGCGGCCGCAGCCATCGTCGCCGACGGGCTGCCGCAGCCGCAGCGCCGGCAGGCGATGGTGGTGGTGATCCTCGGCATCGCGGTGGCGGTGCTCGACGGCACCATCGTGAACCTCGCGCTGCCGGGCATCGCGCGCGAACTGCAGGCCGATCCGGCGCATGCCATCTGGGTCGTCAACGCCTACCAGATCGCCACGCTGGTGATGCTGCTGCCACTGGCGTCGCTGGGGGATCGCATCGGCTACCGGCGCGTCTACCTGACCGGCATGGCGCTGTTCGCGGCCGCTTCTCTGATCGCCACCCTGTCGAACTCGCTCGGCATGCTGATCGCGGGCCGCGCGCTGCAGGGGCTCGGCGCCGCCGGCATCATGAGCGTCAATGCGGCGCTGGTCCGGCTGATCTATCCGTCGTCGCAGCTCGGGCGCGGCATGGCGATCAACTCGATGGTGGTCGCCACCGCCTCGGTGGCGGGCCCCTCCGTGGCGGCCGGAATCCTCTCGGTGGCCTCCTGGCCCTGGCTGTTCGCGCTCAACGTCCCGCTGGGGGCCCTGGTGCTGGTGCTCGGCTTGCGCGCGCTGCCGGCCAACGAAGCGAAATCATCCGGACTGCGTTTCTCGCTGCTCGATGTGGCGCTCAACATCGCGATGTTCGCGTTGATCTTCATCGGCGCCGACCGGCTGGGCGTGCGCGGCGAAGCCGGGCAGGGCGCCGGGCCGATGGCCTGGGGGCTGCTGCTGGCGGGCATCGCGGTCGGCTTCTTCTACCTGCGGCGGCAGGCCGCCCAGGCGGTGCCGCTGTTCCCGGTCGACCTGTTGCGCATCCCCGTGTTCGCGCTCTCGATGGGGACATCGGTCGGCGCCTTCTGCGCCCAGATGCTGTCCTTCATCGCGCTGCCCTTCCTGCTGCTCGACACCTATGGCCGCTCGCACTTCGAGGCCGGGCTGCTGATCACCGCCTGGCCGCTGGCGATCGTGGTGATGGCACCGATCGCCGGTCGGCTGATCGGCCGATATCCGGACGGCTTGCTCGGCGGCATCGGGCTGGCACTGCTGGCCACCGGCCTGGCGCTGCTGGCCGCGCTTCCGGCCCATCCGGGCAACGCCGACATCGTCTGGCGCATGGTGCTGTGCGGCTTGGGCTTCGGCTTGTTCCAGTCGCCCAACAACCACACCATCGTGACCACGCCGCCGCCGCAGCGCAGCGGCGCCGCGAGCGGCATGCTGGGCACGGCGCGGCTGACCGGGCAGACGCTGGGCGCCGTGATGCTGGCCGGCATCTTCAGCTTCTGGAGCCCGCACGACGGCCGTGGCCAGGTGATCGCTCTCGGGCTGGCTGCCTGCTGCGCCGCGGTGGCCGCGGTCTGCAGCAGCTTGCGCACCCGGCAGCCGATCGCACGGCACGGCTGAAGCCGTCCTATCTCCGACGGCCGATTGCCGGCCGCGGAGCCGGCTCCTATCGTCAGGCCCTGCGCAGCCAAGGGGGCCCCATGCCTGATCGTTCGGACATCCTGTGGTTCAAGACCGAATTCCAGTCGAGGATTGCTCCGCTGCTGGCCGGCACAGCGCTGACGGTGGACATGATCGCCGCCATCGCCTGCCAGGAGACCGGCCACATCTGGCCGGTGCTGCGCCGCAAGAACATCCCGACGCCGCGCATCCTCGCGCTGTGCGTGGGCGACACGCTGGACGCCGACAAGGGGCGCCGCGCCTTCCCGCGGACCAAGGCCGAGCTGCTGTCGCGCCCGCGCGGCGACCAGATGTTCGCGATCGCGCACCAGGCGCTGGTCGACATGGCGGCCAAGGTGCCGGGCTACGCGGCCGTGGCGGCGCGGCCCGACAAGTTCTGCCACGGCTACGGCATGTTCCAGCGCGACCTCCAGTTCTTCGTCTCCGATCCCGACTACTTCCTCGAACGGCGCTACGAGCAGTTCGAGGAGACGCTGGGCCAGTGCCTGGACGAACTGCGCAACGCGCTGCGCAAGCTGGGCTTTCAGAATCGCACAGCGCTCAGCGATCTCGAACTGGCTGCCGTCGGCATCGCGTACAACACCGGCGGCTTCAAGCCGGCCAAGGGTCTCAAGCAAGGCCATTTCAACGGCACCAGCTTCTACGGCGAACTGCTGTTCGACTTCATCCGGCTGTCCCGCACCGTCGCGCTGCCGGGTGACACGAACACGCTGGCCGAGCCGCCGCCGGGCGTTGCGATCGTCCCGCCGCCGACGCCGCCGAGCGCCCGGGGCCAGGCGCTGGTGGTGACGACGACCGATGGCATGCTGCGCCTGCGCAGCGCGCCGCTCATCAGTTCGCCGCCCCAGGCCAACGTGGTCGCGAACCTGCCGGCCGGGCATGGGGTGCGCGCGGTCACGGGCACCGCGGTCAAGGGCTTCATGGAGGTGGAGACCGAGCTCTTCGGCGCCTTGCTGCATGGCTTCGCGTCGATGAAGTTCCTGGCACCGGCACCGGTGCCGCGGCGCGCGGCGCTGCCCCGGGGGGCGCGCGCGGCGCCGGTGCCGGGCTTCACGCCGCCGGCGGCGAGCATGCCGCGTTCACCGGGCAGCGTGACGCGGCGGCGCGACCTGGCCAACGCCCATTCGCTCAACGAGGCGGGCCAGCCGGGCCGGCAGGGCACCACGGCCGAGGCGCTGCGGGCCGAACTCGGCGCCATCGTCGACTGGCTGGCGGTGGACAAGCCCAGCCACAAGCGCTACCAGCCGCGCGCCGGCCTGACCTTCTGCAACATCTACAGCCACGACTACTGCCATCTCGCGGGCGTCTACCTGCCGCGGGTCTGGTGGAGCACGCCGGCCATCGTCTCGATGGCCGGCGGCGCGCAGGTCGCACCGCTGATCGGCAACACCCTGGTCGAGATGCGTGCCAACGACCTGTTCCGCTGGCTGCGCGATTTCGGCGCGGGCTTCGGCTGGCGCCAGACCGGGACGCTGACCGGGCTGCAGCAGGCTGCGAACCAGGGCGCCGTCGGATTGATCGTGGCGCGAAGAAAAGAAGATGGCCGATCGGGCCACATCGTCGCCGTGATCCCCGAGACCGAGGGCGCGAGCGCGCGACGCAACGCCGCCGGCGAGGTCATCGCGCCGCTTCAGAGCCAGGCCGGCGCGCGCAACTTCGGCCGGGGCACCGGCAAGCCCGGCTGGTGGAACGGCGAGGAGTTCGCGGAAAGCGCGTTCTGGATTCACGCCTGAGCGGCATGGCGCGGCGCGGGTGCTGATGCGCCCGACCCGCTCAACGCGCCGGGATCACCGCCGCGATGCGTTCGGCCATGAAGTCGTAGAACGGATTCGAGGACAGCCGCGTGAGCGAATCGAGGCTCACGATCAGGCCGCCGCGCTCGCCGCGCACCGCCAGCGCGCCGAGGTTGACGCCGAAGTCGTCGCTGTCGTCCGGCCGGATGCCGTACAGCGGATCGGTGATCGGGAAGGGCAGCGCCAGATGCGACAGCGAGAACACCTCGAGCGGGAACTCGAGCCCGATCTCCTTGGTGTCCACTTGGGTGCTGCCGGCCTCGGTGATCTGCGCCACGACCTGGCGGCTGTGGGTGTCGACGTTGGTCACCAGCGTGGTGCGGAAGTTGCGCGGCGCCGGCGGGAACACCCGCTCGGGCCGCAGGTCGCTGCCGGAGCGCAGCAGCGGCCCGAACTTGACGCTGCGGTTGAGATCGAAGAGCACCAGCTCGCTGCCGTTGGCCGGCAGGCGCGCATAGAGGGCGGTGACGATCGCGCGCGTGCTGACCGTGAAGTCGATCAGCGACTGGAAGGTCAGGATGGGCGGCAGCTGCGAGAGCCGGCCATCGCGCTCTTCGCGCGCCACGTGGGCCTGCAGGTCGCGCGTGAGCAGGGACGACTGGCGCGCCCCGTTGACCGGGAACGAGTTGTACTTGAAGGGGTTGAACTCCGGCACGATGCCGAGCCAGGCCGCCTTGGCGAAGGCCGGGAAGATCGCCGGCCAGCCGAACACGCCGGCGAAGCGCGAGAGTTCCGTGATGCCGATCATCGGCGCGATCAGGATCAGGCGATCGGGCCGCGCGAGCTTCGGATCGTCGATCGCGTCGAGCGCGTACTTGGTGGCGAGCGCACCGCCGTTGGAGAAGCCGACGACGTGCAGCGGCAGCGGCGCCGGCACGCGGCGCCGGGCCTCGCGCACTGCGAGCTGCGTCGCGGCGGACCAGTCTTCCCACTGCACATGGGTCAGGCCGGCGGGCACGGTGCCGTGGCCCGGCATCCGGATCGCGACCACCGAGAAGCCGCGATCGCGGTAGAGCGTCGCGACATGGCGCAGGCTGTAGGGGGAGTCGGTCAGGCCGTGCAGCAGCACCACCGCGCCCTTGGGCGGGCCTTGCGGGTCGAGCGTGTAGGAGCGGTTCCAGTCTTGCCGGAAGTGGCCCGGATAGATCGGACTGCCGTCGAAATAGCGGTTCGACGGGTTCTTCAGTTCAGGCGGGAGTTTCTCGGTGACCTCGCGGCGGACCTCGTCGAAGGCGGCGTTCTCGGCCGCCAGCCAGGTCGGCCAGTCGGCCTTGCGGATCTCGTCGCCGGACAGCTCCTTGGGCACGTGGGTGTGCCACGGCTCGAGCGCGGGGCCGCGCTGCACGTCGTAGGTGCGCACCGCGATCAGGGTGACGAAGACGATGCCCAGCAACAGCGCGGTGCGCTTCAGCATCCTGGCCAGCCAGGGTCCCATTGCTATCCTTTTCCGTTCTTGTTCGAGCACGCGGGCCCGGTAAACCAACTGGCGTGCAATCTATCACGCGGCCGATCGCTGCCCGAGGCCGTGGGCGAGCCGCCCGAGCGTCGCGACCGCCTGCTCGGTGCGCGCATCCCAAGGGTGGCCGTAGTTGAGGCGCAGGCAGTTCGCGAAGCCGCGCTGGGCCGAGAAGATCGGCCCCGGCGCCATGCTGATGCCTTGCGCGAGCGCCTGCCGATGCAGTTCCAGCGCATCGATCTCCCTGGGCATCTCCACCCACAGGAAGTAGCCGCCGGCCGGCCGCGTGGCGCGGGTGCCCGCGGGGAAGTGCTCCCCGATCGCCTGCGCGAGCCGTGTCTGCTGCTCCGCCAGCGTGCGCCTGAGCCGCCGCAGATGCTTGTCGAAGCCGCCCTTCTCGAGATAGGTCGCGAGTCCGTTCTGCGTCGGGGCAGAAGCGCCCAGCGTGGTCGTGAGCTTGGCGCGTGCCACCGCGCGCGTGAAGCGTCCGGGCGCGGCCCAGCCGATGCGATAGCCCGGCGCCAGGCACTTGGAGAACGAGGCGCAGTGCATCACCAGACCCTGGGTGTCGAAGGCCTTGGCCGGCAGCGGCCGCTTGTCGCCGAAATACAGCTCGCCGTAGACGTCGTCCTCGATCAGGGGAATCTCGTGGCGCGCCAGCAGTTCGACCAGCGCCTTCTTCCGGGTCTCGGGCATCAGGCTGCCGAGCGGGTTCTGGAAGTTGGTCATCAGCCAGCAGGCCTTGGGCCGATGGCGCTCGATGGCGCGCTCGAGTGCGTCGAGCGCCATGCCTTCGCGCGGATGGGTCGGCACCTCGATCGCCTCCAGGCCCAGCCGCTCCAGCGCCTGCAGAGCGGCATAGAAGGTGGGGGATTCGATCAGTACCGCATCGCCCGGCCGCGTGACGCTGGCCAGGCACAGGTTCAGCGCCTCCAGTGCGCCGTTGGTGATGACGATCTCGTCGGTGTGGACCTGCATGCCGTCGGCCAGGTAGCGCAGGGCGATCTGCCGGCGCAGGCGCGCGTTGCCGGGCGTCAGGTCGTCCACCGTGCTCCAGGGGTCGAGGTTCTGCACGCTCGAGGCCATGATGCGGCCCAGGCGCTCGAGCGGGAACAGCAGCGGGCTCGGGAAGGCCGAGCCCAGCGGCACCACGTCGCGCACCATGGTCGATTCGAGGATCTCGAACACGTGCTCGCTGACGTCGAGCGGCACCGCGTCGTTCTCGGGCTGGGAGGCGGCCTCGGGCTCGGGGGGCAAATGGCGGGCGCCTTCGGCGACGTAGTAGCCGGAGCGTTCGCGGGCCCGGATCAGGCCCTGGGCCTCGAGCAGGTAGTAGGCCTGGAACACGGTCGACGGGCTGACGCCGCGGCTGGCGCGTGCCTGGCGCACCGACGGCAGGCGGTCGCCGGGATGCAGCACGCCGGTGCGTATCGATTCGGCGATCTCGGAGGCCAGGGCTTCGTAACGTGTCATGAAGCCGCGATTGTCCGGCACCGCCGGCGGCCGCATACTGCCGCATGCCCCAGATCGGCAAACCACCGGGCGACGACAGCCTGATCCGCCACGGTTGCGACGCCGCGGACTGCCCGCCGGGCTCCAGGCCCTGGGTGCTCGCCGCGGCGATCGTCGGTTCGAGCATGGCCTTCATCGACGGCACCGTGGTCAATGTCGCGCTGCCGGCGATCCAGGCCGACCTGCAGGCGAGCGCCTTCCAGGCGCAGTGGGTGGTGGAGTCCTATGCGCTGTTCCTGGCGGCGCTGCTGCTGGTCGGGGGCTCGCTCGGCGACCACTTCGGGCGCCGGCGGATCTTCGCGCTCGGGGTCGCGCTGTTCGCGCTGGCCTCGGCGGCCTGCGCGCTGGCCGGCGATGTGCAGCAGTTGATCCTGGCGCGCGCGGTGCAGGGCGTCGGCGCCGCGCTGCTGGTACCGGGCAGCCTGGCGCTCATCAGCGCCGCCTATCCCGAGAAGGAGCGGGGCCGCGCGATCGGCACCTGGTCGGGCGCGAGCGGCATCACGGCTGCCATCGGGCCGGTGCTGGGCGGCTTCCTGGTCGATCACTACTCGTGGATCTGGGCCTTCCTGGTCAATCTGCCGATGGCCGCCGTGGTGCTGTGGATCTGCTGGCGCCACGTGCCCGAGAGCCGCGGCGGTGCAGCCACGGGGGAGCGGCTCGATCTCTGGGGCGCGGCGCTCGCCACGCTGGCGCTCGGCGGCATCGTGTATGCGTTCATCGAGGCGCCGACGCAGGGCTGGCAGGCACCGGCCGTGCGGGCCGCCTGGCTGGGCGGCATCGCGGCGAGCGTCGGCTTCGTCGCGGTCGAACTGCGGGTGCGCTCGCCGATGCTGCCGCTGTCGCTGCTGCGCATCGGCAATTTCGGCGGCGCCAACCTGCTGACGCTGCTGCTCTATGCGGCGCTCGGCGGCGGCCTGTTCTTCTTTCCGCTCAACCTGATCCAGGTGCAGGGCTACTCGGCCACCGCCGCGGGTGCCGCCTTGCTGCCGTTCATCCTCATCATGTTCGCGCTGTCGGGATGGGCCGGGCAACTGGTCGATCGCTTCGGTCCCCGGCTTCCGCTGGTGGTCGGTCCGGGCATCGCCGCCGCCGGCTTCGCGCTGTTCGCGCTGCCCGGCGTCGGCGCCGGCTATTGGACCTCCTTCTTCCCGGCGGTGGTGGTGCTCGGCTTCGGCATGACGGTGACCGTCGCGCCGCTCACGACCACCGTGATGAACGCGGTCGGCCCGGATCTCGCGGGCATCGCCTCGGGCGTCAACAACGCCGTGTCGCGCGCGGCCGCGGTGCTGGCCATCGCGGTCTTCGGCGTCGTCATGGCCGCGGCCTTCGATGCCCGGCTGGAACTCGGCCTGCGCGAGATCGGCGCGGCGCCCGAGAGCGTCGCCTTCCTGCAGGAGCAGCGCAGCCGGCTGGCCGGCGCTGCGTTGCCGGCGGGCGTCGATGCGGCGGCCGCCGCGGCGCTGCGGCATGCCATCGACGCGGCCTTCGTCAGCGGCTTCCGCAAGGTGATGCTCCTGTGCGCCGGCCTCGCATTGCTGAGCGCGCTGAGTGCGTGGCTGCTGATCGGCCGCGCCAGGGCCAACGATCGCCATACGTCGCATGGCCGATAGGCAATGCAGGGGCCCCCCTCCAAACTGCGCACTCGATGGCCCGTCCTGGCACACCTTCGCGACCCCGGAAGCAGGGTGATCAGGCCCTAGCCGCAGGAGGAATGGCAATGAACCAGGGTATTCGCCGCGGCGCTCGATGGTTGCCGCTGCTCGCCGGCCTGCTGCTCGCGGCCTGCTCGAAGGGCCCGCAGCCCGGCGAGGTGCAGGACGAGGCGAAGATCGCCGGCCGCGATGCCGCCTCGTTCCCGCATGCCGGCGAGGACTACTTCAAGGACATGGACAACGGCGTCGCGCTGTCGCCGGAAGAGATCAAGGGCCGCAACATGTGGCTGGTCTGGAGCGGCGGCAACGACCGCTTCTGGACCCAGATGTCCGACTACACCTTCGGAGCCTTCGACCTGCTGAAGGTGATCAGCTCGCATCCGAGCCTGGGCTATTCGCGCACCAATCGCTGGTCGTACTTCGGTCTCGTCAACGAACCCTGCTTCGGCAACGCCACCGGGCCCGACAAGGAGCGCCGCGGCCTCTGGCTCGATGTCCGCAGCAAGGACTGTGCGCCCGATCCGTTCGAGAACGAGAGCAAGTACCCGGGCGTCGCGATCGGCTCGCGCGGCAAGGCGCTGGGCGACGGCACGACCCAGCCGGTGGGCTCGTTCTACGGCTGGGGCACCGGCATCGCGGGCCTGCGCCTGTTTCCGAATCCGGCCTTCGACGAGAAGGCGGCCAAGGCCTGGGACGCCGAGAAGTACTACACCGATCCGAGCTACTACAACCGCAAGGACCTGGTGCGCCCCTACCGGGTCGGCATGTCCTGCGGCTTCTGCCACATCGGGCCGAGCCCGGTGAAGCCGCCGGCCGATCCGAACAACCCGAAGTTCGAGAACCTCAGTTCCTCGGTGGGCGCGCAGTACATGTGGGTCGACCGGCTCTTCATCTACAACGCCAACAAGCCCGAGGGCCGGACCAACTACATGTTCCAGCTGGCCCACACCTACCGGCCGGGCGCGATGGACACCTCGCTGGTCTCGACCGACGGCATCAACAACCCGCGCACCATGAATGCGGTCTACGACTTCCCGTCGCGGCTCGAGATGGCCCGTCGCATCGGCCGCGAAAAGCTCGCGGGCGGCGAACTCGACAACAAGCAATTCAACGACTTCATCACCAGCGGGCCGCTGACCGAGTTCTTCTCGAAGGCCGACTCGGTGGTCTACACGCCGCACGTGCTCAAGGACGGCGCCGATTCGGTCGGGCTGCTGGGCGCCTTGAACCGCGTGTATCTCAACATCGGCCTGTTCAGCGAAGAGTGGCTGCTGCACTTCAATCCGGTGATCGGCGGCAAGACCATCACGCCGATCAAGATCGCGACGGCGCAGAAGAACTCGAGCTACTGGCAGGCGACGGAGGCCGGCACGCCGAACACGGCGCTGTTCTTCCTCAAGGCGGCGCAGCCCGACCTGCTGAAGGACGCGCCCGGCGGCGACAAGCACCTGGGCGCGGATGCCGCGACGCTGGAACGCGGCAAGCTGGCCTTCGCCGATACCTGCGCGCGCTGCCATTCGAGCAAGGCGCCGCCGCTGCCGGCCGCGCTAGAGCTCAATCCGGCGCGCTGCGCCGGCCCGGGCTACGTCGACTGCTTCAAGCGCTACTGGGGCTGGACCCAGACCGCGGACTACAAGGCGCAGATGCGCAAGATCGTGCAGGCGCCGGACTTCCTGAAGAGCAACTACCTGTCGACCGAGGCGCGGATCCCGGTCACGCTGCTGCGCACCAACGCCTGCAGCCCGCTGGCGACCAACGCGCTCGAGGGCAACATCTGGGACAACTTCTCGTCGCAGACCTACAAGAACCTGCCGTCGGTCGGCACCGTGACGCTCGCCGATCCCTTCACGGGCGAGGGCAAGCCCTACGCGATGCCGGCGGGCGGACGCGGCTATACCCGCGTGCCGTCCTTGATCAGCGTCTGGTCGACCGCGCCCTTCCTGCTCAACAACACGGTCGGCGATGCCAACGGAGACCCCTCGGTCGAAGGTCGGATGAAGGTCTTCGACCAGTCGATCGAGCAGATGCTCTGGCCCGAGAAGCGCACGCCCGACGCGGTGCTGGGCGCCAAGGTCGGCGGCACCATCGACCGCACCACCGAGCGCAGCGTGGTGACGATCCCGACCGGCTATGCGCCCGAGGCGCTGCAGCCGCTGCAGGGTGCGCTGCAGCGCTGGCTGCCCTGGCTGGTGCAGCAGGACGGCGACATCGTGATCGGCCCGATCCCCGCCGGCGTGCCGGTGAACCTGCTGGCCAATCTCAAGCTGCGCGCCGAAAGCGACGGCCTCGGCGACAAGGCCGTCCATGTGAAGGATGCCGGGGCGCTGCTGGTCAAGCTCAAGCTGGCGCTCGCGAGCGCGCCGGCCGGCGCCACCGACGAGGAGCTTCGCAAGCACTTCTCGAGCTTGCGCGAGCCGATGCTCGAACTCAGCAAGTGCCGCGATTTCGTGGTCAACCGCGGCCACTATTTCGGCACCGCCGAGTTCAACCGGCAGGATGGGCTGAGCGCCGACGAGAAGGCCTTCGGCCGCGAGCCCGAACTGAGCGACGACGACAAGCGGGCGCTGATCGCCTTCCTGAAGACCTTCTGACCGCTACATCGAAACGCCGCGCATGCCCGGAGCCGACGCGACCGACTGGGACTATGTGATCGTCGGTTCGGGAGCGGGCGGCGGCACCCTGGCGGCGAGGCTGGCGGAGTCGGGCATGCGGGTCTTCCTGCTCGATGCGGGCGGCGATCCGCGCAGCGGCGACGAGCGCCTGCCGGACGACTACGACGTGCCGGCCTTCCATGCCTTCGCATGCGAGAACCCCGCGCTGCGCTGGGACTTCCGGGTTCGCCACTACGCCGGCGAGACGCAGCAGGCCAGGGACTGGAAACACCGGGAGGGGCAGGGCGTGCTCTATCCGCGCGCCGCCGGACTCGGCGGCTGCACCTCGCACAACGCGATGATCTTCATGCTGCCGCACCCTTCGGACTGGGATCGCATCGCGAAACTCACGGGCGACCCGTCATGGCACGCGACTTCGATGCGCCGCTACGCCCACCGCATCGAGGACTGCCGGCACCGGCCGCTCTGGCGCGCGCTGCGGCACATCGGCCTCGACCCGACCGGCCACGGCTGGCGCGGCTGGCTGCAGACCGAGAAATCGATTCCCTTGTCGGTGCTGGGCGACGACGGCCTGGTGCGGGTGCTGCGCGACACCGCGAGCAGCTTCACCCGCAGCCTGCCGACCCCGCTGCTCAGCACGCTGCGCTGGCTGCGCGGCGGCCTGGGTGATCCGAACGCGCGGCGCTGGCGGCCCGGCAGCTTCGAAGGCATCTGCTACACGCCGCTGGCCACCTCGGGCCATCGCCGCCGCGGCGTGCGCGAGCGGCTGCTGGAACTGGCGGCGCGCCACCCCGAGCGGCTGCACATCGAACTCGATGCGCTGGCCACGCGCGTGCTCTTCGATGCCGATGGCGGGGCCTGCGGCGTCGCGTACCTGAAGGGTGCGCGGCTCTACCGCGCGCACGCGGCGCCGAGCGCTGCGCCGGGAACCGGGCACGAGGTGCGCGCACGGCGCGAGGTGATCCTGTGCGGCGGGGCCTTCAACACGCCGCAGCTGCTGATGCTGTCGGGCATCGGGCCGGCGGCCGAGCTGCAGGCGCACGGCATTCCGGTGCGCCTCGATCTGCCGGGTGTCGGAAGCAATCTGCAGGATCGCTACGAGATCGCGGTCACGCACCGCATGCGGGCGCCGTGGGAGGTGCTGGAGGGCGCGCGCTTTGCGCGCGACGACCCGCTGTGGCGCCGCTGGCAGCGCCGCCGCAGCGGCATGTATGCGTCCAATGGCGCGGCGCTGGGTGTGATCCGGCGTTCGAGCGCCGCGGCGGCGCCGCACGAGGAGCCCGATCTTTTCTGCATGGCACTGCTGGCCCGCTTCGAGGGCTACTTCAGCGGCTTCTCGAGCTGGATCCGCGACCAGCCCGACCAGCTGACCTGGGCCGTGCTCAAGGCCCACACGCGCAACCGCGCCGGCACCGTGCGGCTGCGCTCGGCCGATCCGCGCGACATGCCGCTGGTGAACTTCCACTACTTCGAGGAGGGCAGCGATGCCGCCGGCGAGGACCTGAAGGCGGTGGTGGAGGCCATCCGCTTCGTGCGGCGCATGACGGCGCCGCTGCTCGCGAGCGGATGGATCGCCGAGGAGATCGCCCCGGGTCCGTCGATCGACGGCGACGAAGCCCTGGCCGGCTACGTGCGCGATACCGCCTGGGGGCACCACGCCTCGTGCTCGTGCGCGATCGGCGCGCCGGACCAGGGCGGCGTGCTCGACAGCGCCTTCGCGGTGCACGGCGTCAAGCGGCTGCGCGTGGTGGACGCTTCGGTGTTCCCGCAGATCCCGGGCTTCTTCGTCGCCGCGGCGATCTACATGATCGCGGAGAAAGCGGCCGATGCGTTGCTCGACGAGGCGCGGCGCACACCTCTTTCGGCAAGTTGACGCAGCCCTCCGAAGAGCTGAGACTTTGTGAACGACGGGGCTTCCCCGGAGGAGAGAGACCATGGCCTATGACGTGCAGCAGCTGCTCGACATGTCGCAGCAGCAACTCGACGACCTGTTCCGCGCCAGCCCGCCCGGAGAGATCCCCCACGGCGAGGCCGAGGGCACCGCGATCATCGCGCCCGGAACGCACTACACCGAGTCGATCGCGAAGATCATCAACTTCTTCGGCTGGCAGGGGAAGGTGTTCGATGCCGAGAAGGGCGTGCTGAAGAACAAGGTCAGCATCCTCGGCGTGCAGGCCATCGTCGCCAAGGTCTACCAGGGCGAGAGCTGGCTCGACCACAAGCCCTGCATCGTGCTCGACTACTCCGACACCTCCTTCGTCGCGCAATGGATCCGCGACGAGATCCGGCTCATCGGACCCGGCTTCTACCTTGGCAAGGTCTATTGGGGCAAGGAACGGCTGATCGACTTCTGCCTCAAGTTCTGATGCGGTGACTCCCCAATCGCACTTCATGGTGATCGCGGCGGTTGCCGACGGCCGCGAGGCCAGCCTGCGCAAGCTGCTGGACACCATGAACCTGCAACCCGGCATGGCCGATCCCGACAACGCGCTGGTTCCGTTCGGCCGCTTCGAACGCTTGCATTTCGCCCGCCTGGCGCTGCTGCCCGACACCACGCTCGGAGACCTCGAGGCCTTCGACCTGCCGCGGCCCCGCGTGCCGCCGCTGTACCTCGTCTTCCTCGGCGAATGCGACGGGCCGGGCGCCATCCAGCTGGCCGAGTTCGCGCAGACCGCGGGCGACGGTCTGCGGCGCATCTTCTCGCACTGCGAGGGCTTCGATGCCGACCTCGATCTGCGCGCCTGGCTGAAGTCGCATTCGGTGCCCGCCACCGCGGGCTACGTCAACCGCATCGGCCGCACCGTGCGCCAGGTGCGCGAGGACAGTGCGCTGCAGCGCGCGCTGGCCTCGCAGGTGCCGCGCGACATCGCGGCCGAAGCCGAAGACCCGCAGGCGCTGCGGCGCCTCCTGCTGGCCTTCGTGCAGGCCGAGCAGCTCGAGGGCCGGCTGCTGCTGAGTTCGCCCGAGCGCACGCCCTCGGGCTGGATGCTGCGCAACTTCCTGCATGCGATCGCGCCGCTGATCGCGCTGCTGGTGCTGGTGCTGCTCGTGCTGCGCTGGCCGCTCCTGCTGCCCTTGCTGCTGCTGGCCGCCGCCTACCTGGTCTGGACACTGCGCCGCCACGAGAAGAGCGACCCGGAGTTCTGTCCGCGGCCGGACCGCCCGGCGCTGCTCGAGATGCAGCGGCTCGAGGACCACGACCTCACCAACAGCTTCACGGCGCTGGGTGCGGTCAAGCCGGGGCTGTTCAGGCGCTGGCTCACGCAGCTCATCCTCTATGCGATCGACTACGCCTGCCGCCATGTCTTCGGCCGCGGCCACCTGGCGCGGGTGCAGACCATCCATTTCGCGCGCTGGGTGTTCATCGACGGCAAGGCGCGCGTGCTGTTCGCGAGCAACTACGACGGCAGCCACGAGAGCTACATGGACGACTTCATCAACAAGGCCGCCTGGGGCCTGAACCTGGCCTTCAGCAACGGCTTCGGCTGGCCGCGCACCGACTGGTTGCTGAAGGGCGGGGCGCGGCACGAGCTGCGCTTCAAGTACTACCAGCGCCGGCACCAGCTTCCGACCCAGGTCTGGTACAGGGCCTACCCCGGCCTCACGCTGACCGACCTCGAGCGCAACCGGCGCATTCGCGAGGGCTTCGACATGCACCAGATGAGCGACGCCCAGGCGCTGGCCTGGCTGAGGCTGCTATGAGCGCGGTCGAGTACGACGATATCCAGGGCCTGGTGCGCTTCGGCTACAAGCGCCTGACCCAGGCCTGCTTCCTCCTGCTGCGCGTGACCGATCCCGCCGCCGCGCGCGGCTGGCTGGCGCAGGCGCCGGTCAGCAGCGCGACGACGCAGCAGCCGCCGCCGGCCACGGCGCTGCAGGTCGCCTTCACCAGCAGCGGGCTGCAGGCGCTGGGCCTGCGCCCGGACGTCGTCGAGTTCTTTTCGCACGAGTTCATCGTCGGCATGGCGAGCGATGCCAGCCGGGCGCGGCGGCTCGGCGACCTCGGGCCGAACGATCCGGCTGCCTGGCAATGGGGCGGCACGCCGGAGCAGCTGCCGCACGTGCTGCTGATGCTCTATGCGGTGCCCGGCGGGCTCGAGGACTGGCAGCGCACCGTGCTCGCGCAGTGCGAGCTGGGTTTCGAGCTGATGGCCTGTCTGGACACCTCCGACATGGACGGCACCGAGCCCTTCGGCTTCGCCGACGGCATCTCGGAGCCGACGGTCGACTGGCAGCGCCAGCGCGCGGTGCGCGACGAGGAGCGCGGCGACTACAGCAATGTCTCGTGCCTGGGCGAATACCTCCTCGGCTATCCGAACGAGTACGGCGCCTACACCGACCGGCCCCTGCTCGACACCGACCGCGATCCCGGCGCGGTGCTGCCGCGCGCCGAGGACGCGCCCGACAAGGTCGACCTGGGACGCAATGGCAGCTACCTGGTGCTGCGCCAGCTGCAGCAGGACGTCGCCGGTTTCTGGCGCTTCATCGATGCCCAGGTCGACGGCGATCCCGCATTGCGCAAGCAGCTGGCCGAGACGCTGGTGGGTCGGACGATGGAAGGCGAGGCACTGGTCGGCGACACCGGCGAGCGCATCCCCGGCGAGGACGATCCGCGCAACAGCTTCACCTATGCGAGCGATCGCGAGGGCCTGCGCTGCCCGATCGGGGCCCACATCCGGCGCAGCAATCCGCGCAACGCCGACCTGCCGCCGGGGCGCCCGGGCCTGGTCTCTTGGGCCCGGCGGACGCTGGGCTTCGATGCCGAGGCGCTGGCGGTGGACAAGGTCTCGTCGACCCGTTTCCACCGGCTGCTGCGGCGTGGCCGCGAGTACGGACCCGGCATGTCGATCGAGCAGGCGCTGTCGTTCGCACCCGGCGGCGATGCCACCGGCCTGCATTTCATCTGCCTGGGCGCCAACATCGCGCGCCAGTTCGAGTTCGTGCAATCGGCCTGGCTCGCGGGCCTGCGCTTCGACGGCATGGCCGACGAGAGCGATCCGCTGACGGCCACCCACCTGCCGCGCGACGACGGCACGCCGACCGACGGCTTCTCGATCCCGCTCGAGTCGGGCCCCGACCGCCGCGTCTGCGGCCTGCCGCAGTTCGTCACGGTGCGCGGCGGCGCGTACTTCTTCCTGCCCGGCCTGCGGGCCCTGCGCTACCTGTCGAAGGTGCAGCCATGAACTCGAATGCCAGCCGTCCGACGCCGCGGGCCAACACCGGCTCCGCCTGGCGCAACTTCGTGAGCGATTCGGGCATGGCGCTGATCCGGCTGGAACGCCGCTTCGATCCCCTGCTGCGTCCGGCCTTCGATGCCTTCCTGCGCGATCCGCTGGCGCGCCTCACGACCGCGCTGATCAACAGCCGCCGCAGCGACGAAGGCCTCGCGATCGCCGAAGAGCGGCCCTTGCCCGACGAGGAGAGCTTCACCGACTCGATCGTCAAGAGCTTCACGCGCCAGATGACCGACCTCTGGAAGCCCGGCGGCTTCGAGCGCGGCGGCAACACCAAGACGCAAGGACTCGTGCGTGGCGAGTTCACGGTGCACGAGAACATTCCCGCGCACATGAAGCGCGGCATCTACGCGACGCCGCAGACCTTCCGCTGCTGGGTCCGCTTCTCGGGGCCCGGGCCCTACGTCACGCCGGACATCGACGACGTCGGCTTCATGAGCATCAGCATCAAGCTCCTGGGCGTGCCGGGGCCTAAGCTGATGGAGGAGGAGCAGCACACGCTGGACATGTTCGCCGTGTCGACGCCGACCTTCGTCACGCCCGACACCAAGTGCAACGCGGCGCTGCAGCGCGAGAGCGTGAAGAACGCGCAGATCTTCTACTTCGTGAACCTGCACGATCCGCATGTGCTCGACCTGGTGATGCAGTCGCTCTTCATCAAGACCCAGAGCAGCCCCTTCGAGGCGCCGTACTTCAGCTGCGTGCCGTACCTGATGGGGGAGGGCCAGGCGATGCAGTATTCGGTCTGGCCGAAGTCGAACAAGCGCACGCCGATCCCGCGGCTGCCGCTGCGTCCGCCCGACGAGTACCTGCGCCAGGCGATGGTGTCGGCGCTGGCCAACGACGACGTCGAGCTCGACTTCCGGGTGCAGATGCAGACCGACCCGCACCTGATGCCGATCGAGAACGCCGGCGTGCTGTGGCCGGAGAAGCTGTCGCCGCGGGTGAGCGTGGCGACGCTGCGGCTGCCGCGGCAGCGCTTCGATTCGCCGTCGCAGATGGAGTTCGCCAAGCGGCTTTCCTTCAACCCGTGGCATACGATCGCCGAACATCGCCCGCTCGGCAACCAGAGCCGCGCGCGCAGGCGGATGTACTGGGAGCTCGCGAAGCTGCGGCACACGATGAACGCGGTGCCGCATTACGAGCCGACGGGGGATGAGGTGTTCGAGTAGGCGGGGAGTGCTTGCATCCAATGATCGTCCATGCCTTCGGCCCCGCCTGGAACACCATCGACCTCAGTCCCTTCGTCGTCAAGCTCCTGACCTGGCTGCGGATGGCGCAGCTGCCGTGCACCACGCAGGTCGCCAACGTGCGGAAGATGAGCAACGCCAAGCTGCCGGCCATGACGCTGGACGATGGCCAGCTCGTCAACGACTCGCAGCAGATCATCGACCTGCTGCGCGAGTTGCACCAGGACCCTCTGGACGAGCAGCGCTGGAGCCCCGCCGAGCAGGCGGTCGCCTGCGCCTGGCGGTCGCTGTTCGAGACCGATCTCTATTTCGCTGCCTACTACCAACGCTGGGTGCCCGAGCCGAACTTCGCGATCCTGAGGCCGGTCATGGCCGACTACATGGGCGCGCTGGGGGTGCCCGCGTTCGCGCGCGCCTTGGCAGTGAAGGCGGTGCGGCGCAGCGTGCTGGCCTTCACACCCTGCTGCTGCCGCCGTTCGAGTCGCCGCAGAAACAGGTGGTCGCCGACCGGGCAAACCTGGTGCGCAACCACCAGCGGATGCTGCGGCAGTATTGGCCGGAGCGCGATATGGCGTCGGCCTGACCCGGGCAGCGCGAGCGATGCCGCCGCAGGAGCGTAGAGGCGGGCGACCGGGCAATCAGGCAGCAAGGGCATCCGCCCTCGAAATGGCCTCAGGAGCTCCGATCAACCGCCCCACGAGTTCATCGACGGCACGCTCCGCCTGGTCGATCGACTGCGCCAACCGTTCGTCACCGAACTCGTCGTACTCCACCGCTGCCTCGTGGACCTCGGTGATGCCGATGTAGCCCAGCGCGGTTCGCACGCTGGCCTCCGTGTGGTTCATGTGCGCCATGCGCTGCCCCTTGTCGTAGCCGAAGTCGCCGCGCGAACCGAGCAGCACTACGCGCTTGCCCGCATCGCCTAGCAACGGCCAGTACGGCACGTCGCCGCGCGAGCGGTCGAAGCCGAAAGTGCGGCCGACGCGCACGATGTTGTCGATGTAGGCCTTGAATTGCGCCGGCGCGCTGAAGTTGTACATCGGCAGTCCAACCACGATCAGGTCGGAGGCGATCAGTTGGTCCACCAGCCGGTCGCTTTCGGCGAGCACCTCGTGCATCCAGGGCTGGCGGGCTTTCGGCGGGGTGAATGCGGCGTGGATCCACCGGCCGGTCACGTTCGCGGGGGGCGACTGGCCGACGTCGAGGTAGTCGACCGGGTCGTGCGGCCTCGAAGCGCGCCAGCGTTCGATGAAGCGTGCGGAAAGCCGGCGCGTATGCGAACCGTATGGATCGATTCCCGAACGTCCCGGGCGGGCGCTGGCGTCGATGTGAAGAATGTTTGTCATGGCGTACCTTCGTTGCAGATAATGGATGAATCAATCTCTCGTATCAGACCGAGAGGACTGGCATGATTGGATTGTCTAAAGTAGGTGAGGCAATGACGAACGATGATTCTTCTTTGATGGATGATGTGATTTCATCTATCGAAGGCGGCAGAAGACCCCGCCGCCTGCCGCCGCTCTCATCGCTGCGCGCCTTCGAGGCAGCGGCGGCGCATCAGAGCTTTCAACGCGCCGCGCGCGAGTTGTCCGTCACGCCGACCGCGATCAGTCATCAGGTGCGTGGACTCGAGGACTCACTCGGTCAGCCGCTGTTTCGTCGGCTCACCCGCCAGCTTGCGCTGACGCCGGCCGGCGAGCGCCTGTTCGCGGCAGTGCGAGAAGGGCTGGACGTGATGGAGGCGGGCGTTCGCGTGGTTCGTGCGCGGAGCGCACGCGAGACCGTCACCCTGACGACCCATGCCGCCTTCGCGGCCCGGTGGGTGTTGCCTCGCATGGCGAGCTTCCGCGCCGCGTGCCCCGGCGTCGAACTGCGTCTGCATGCCAGCGATGCAGTGGTCGATCTCACGCGGGATGAGGTCGACCTCGCGATCCGCTCGGGCACGGGGCAGTGGGCCGGCCTGAGCACGGAACCACTGATCGCAGAGCGGTACGCACCCGTGTGCAGCCCGCTTCTCGGCCTAAGCCGTGTGCGGGATCTCGCGAAGCACCCGCTGATCCATTTCGACTGGCAGCCGAGCGCGAACGCACCCGCGTCATGGGCGCGCTGGTTCGACGAGGCGGGCATTGCTTCACCGGCACGGCGCGGCAAGGGCAGTGAGGGCAAGGATCTTTCCTTCTCGGACGAATCACACGCCATGCTCGCCGCGCTGGCGGGCCATGGCATCGCGCTGCTCAGCCTGACGCTGGCCGCCGACGAATTGAGCAGCGGCGCCTTGCTGCAACCCTTCGGGCCTTCGCTGTCGACGGGTGGCTATTTCCTGGCGGCGGCGAAGGGCCGCGAGCGGGAACCCGCGATCCAGGCCGTCTGGCGCTGGGCGGCCGCCGAAGCGAGCCGGCAGGGGAACTGATCGGAAGCGGTGCCAGCACCGTCGCGGACGGCGGTGCCTTTGCGCCGACGAGCAATTAATGCTCCTCCGGGAGTCAATCTGCATTTACGCAATAACGCCGCGGCTGAACCTCCTTGAAAAAGTATTGAGCCTAATCGCGCAGGCTGAAATCAAATAGATCGAAGAGCCTGAAAACGAGTTGAGGGCGCCAATTTCCGGGAATTTTCAACGACCCAGATATGGGTCGGTGATGCATTTTTTCCTCGTCAGATTTTCATTTTGACTGAGACAATTCTCATATACGCCGCAAAGACGCTTCAATATCATTGATTCCAAGTCCTTGTACTGCGCATCCACTGGGTTCATGCATTCGGAGTCGAGGGCAATCGAAAGCCCTTGTCGCCCAGACGGTCTGCGCGAATGGCATCAATTTGAACTTGAAGGATCTGTCTGATGAACAAGTCGTATACCAGTATTTGGAATGAAGCCCTTGGAGCATGGGTGGCCGCCAGTGAGGCCGTCTCGGCACGAGGCAAGGCTTCGAAGGGCGCAGTGGTGCGTGCGCAGGCGCAAGAGGGCGCGCGTGGTGCGGCGCGCTCAGGCTTCGGCCGTTCGGTGCTGGCGGCGGCGGCAATGGCCTTGGCCGGCTTGGCCAGTTTCAGCATGCCACAGAGCGCCTTTGCGAGTTTTGTTGTCAACGACGTTGCTTTTGGCAGTGTCGATCCGGGTGGTTGCCAATATATGGATGGAACCTCTTCCAATCCTACGTGGTCTGCGTGTAGCAATTTTTCTGGCTACAACAACATCAGCCAAACGAACAATGTGGTAATTGCCAATAACAACATGTCCGTTGGCGGCTACCAATACATCAACGGCATCACGACGGGTGTCCGAACCACCAACGGCAATGGCGTTGGCCTCAACATCACGGCTGCTGGCGCGGGCATCCGGCTCAATAACGGCCAGATCACGGGTCTTGCCACAGGCTCGGTCGGCTCCGCCAGTACCGATGCCGGCGTGAAGGACGGCACGCTGGCGGCCGACAGCACCGAAGCGGTGAACGGCTCGCAGCTGTTGCGACCAACCAGAACGTGGCCGGCAACACGGCCGACATTGCGACCAACACGACCAACATCGCCGGCAACACGAACGCCATCGCCAATCTGGACAATGCGACCAGCATGGACGCCGTCAACGGCTCGCAGCTCTACGGCGTGGGCGATTCGGTCGCCAAGGCCCTGGGCGGCGGCTCGGCGGTCGGTGCAGACGGCAAGCTCTCCGCGCCCAGCTACAGCGTGGGCGGCTCGACGGTCAACAACGTGGGTGACGCAGTCACCAACCTGGACGGCCGCGTGACGGTGAACAAGAGCGCGATCGATGACAACAAGAGCGCGATCGACGGCATCACGGACGACCTGGCCAACGGTACGGTGGGTCTGGTGCAGCAGGATGCGACCAGCCGCGATATCACGGTGGCCAAGGACACCGACGGAGCGAAGGTGGACTTCACGGGCACGGCCGGCGCACGCGTGCTGGAAGGCGTGGCCGACGGTGCGATCGACGCAACGAGCCAGCAGGCGGTGAACGGCTCGCAGCTGCACGGCGTGAGCAGCTCGGTGGCCAACGCCCTGGGCGGCGGCTCGACGGTCGGCGCGGACGGCAAGGTCTCGGCACCCAGCTACAGCGTGGGTGGCTCGACGGTCAACAACGTGGGTGACGCAGTCACCAACCTCGACGGCCGCGTGACGCAGAATTCGACCGAAATCGACAACCTGAGCAACAACCTGAACAGCGGCTCGATCGGCTTGGTCAAGCAGGATCTGACGACCAGGAACATCACGGTGGCTGCCGACAAGGACGGCACCGTCGTTGACTTCACCGGTACCGCAGGTGCTCGTACGCTGGGCGGCGTGGCCGCCGGTGCGGTCAATGCGACCAGCCTCGATGCCATCAACGGCAGCCAACTGCACGGTGTGAGCCGCTCGGTCGCCGGGGCTCTGGGCGGTGGCTCCACGGTCAACGCCGACGGGACGGTCTCCGCGCCGAGCTACACGGTCGGCGGCGCCACGGTCGACAACGTGGGCGACGCAGTGACCAACCTCGATGGCCGCGTGGCGCAGAACACGACTGAGATCGACAACCTGACCAACAACCTGGACAGCGGCTCGGTTGGTCTGGTCAAGCAAGATGCGGCGACCAGGAACATCACGGTCGCTGCAGGCAAGGACGGCACGGTGGTCGACTTCACCGGCACCGCCGGTGCCCGCACGCTCACAGGCGTGGCCGCCGGCGCGGTCAACGCGACCAGCCTCGATGCCATCAACGGCAGCCAGCTGTACGACGTGAGCAACTCGGTGGCCGGCGCCCTGGGTGGCGGCTCGACGGTCAACGCCGACGGCACGGTCTCGGCCCCGAGCTACTCCGTGAACAACACGACGTACAACAACGTCGGCGACGCGCTCAACGGCCTCGCGGGCAAGATCGGCGCCATCGGCGATGCCAAGCAGAACGTGATCGAGAAGACCACGGTCCAGGCGAACTCGCACCTGGCAACCAGCGGCGACGATGGCCGCGCGGCTGCGGCCAGCGGCGACAACGCCGTGGCCCTTGGCGCCGGCGCGCCCGCATCGGCCAGCAACAGCGTCGCCTTGGGGGCGGGGTCGGTCAGCGATCGCGAAGACACCGTCTCCGTCGGATCGGCTGGCAACGAGCGCGCCATCGCCAATGTCGCCGACGGCGTCATGACGCATGACGCCGTCAACAAGGGACAGCTCGACAACGTGGCCGACAACGCGAAGGCCTACACCGACCAGCGTGTGAACCAGGTCCAGCAAGCGGTGGATGGCGTCGCGCGCAATGCCTACGGCGGTGTCGCCGCAGCCACCGCGTTGACGATGATTCCCAACGTCGATCCGGGCAAGAAGTTCGCGATGGGCATGGGCGTGGGCAGCTTCAAGAACTATGCCGCCATGGCCGTTGCCGCCAGCGCGCGCCTGAACGAACGCGTCACGATCAAGGCAGGCGTGGGCATCAGCGCAGCCGGCACCACCGTCGGCGCCGGTGCGTCGTTCAATTGGTAAGCCCGCGCCAGAGAATGGAGAGGCGGCCGTCACGGCCGCTTCGCCCGGCATCAATCCGCTGGAAATCCGACCCCGACTTCGCCGCTACGCCAAGTCGGGTACTTGTCCATCACCCGCGTGAAGACCGTGGCACCCAGGCGCTGCGCGAGCCATGCGCGCAGGCGCGGCCAAGGCTGGGCATCGAACCATGCGGTATCGACCTGCGCGAACTGGCGCACGAAGGGCGCGATCGCGATATCCGACAGCGCCGCGTGATCCCCGTGCAGGCAGCACGATGATCGAAGACGAGCCTCGAGCTCCTCGAGGAAGACGGCGCCTCGCGCGCGATGCGCCGAGGCATCGCCGCCGGGCTGCCGATCGGGGTACTTGTAGCCGTCAAGGTGGCGCTTGAAGCCGCCGTCGCATTCCGCGATCAGTGCGAGCATGTCGTTCAGCGTCCCCCGAGCGGGTCGCAACCAGCCTTCGGGGTCGTTGCGCTCCAGGGCCCACAGCATGATGTCCAGGCTCTGGTCGATCACGCGGCCTTCGGTGTCGACCAGCACCGGCACCGTGCCTTTAGCCGAAGCGGCCAGCAGCTCGGCCGGCTTGTCGCGCAGCACGACCTCGCGCAATTCGCAGCGCTGGCCGCTGACGGCGATCGCCATCCGCGCCCGCATCGCGTAGGGGCAGCGCCGGAACGAGTACAGCACCGGCAGCGCGGCCGCGCTCAGATCAGTTTGCGGATCGCTTTCTTGCGCCATACGAAGCGGTAGTAGCAGGCCTGCAGCGTCAGCATGGCGCTGAAAGCCACCGGGTAGGCGACCCAGATGCCATTGAGCCCGAATCGATGGCTCAGCCACCAGGCGACCGGCACCTCGATCAGCGCGATGCAGAACACCGAGATGGCGGTCGGCACCAGCACCGAGCCGCTGGCCCGCATGATGCCCGACAGCGCGGCGCCCATGCCGAAGATCACGGTGCTCCACAGCATGATGTGAAGCAGCGTCTGCGCGACCTCGATCACCGGCTCGCTGGTGATGAAGAAGCCCATCAGCGGCCGCGAGAACAGGTAGCCCAGCAACACCAGCGAGCCGGTCAGTACCAGGTTCATCAGCAGCGCGGTGCGGGTGATCGCCCCCAGGCGCTGGACCTGGCCGGCGCCGATGGCCTGGGCGCCGAGGATCGAGGCCGTGATCGCGATCGAGATCGCCGGGAACTGCACGTAGGCCACCACCTGGTTGACCGCGCCATAGGCCGCGGTGGCATCCGAGCCGTAGGCGTTGACGAAGGACAGCAGCGCGATCTCTGCGAGCGAGACCACGATCATCTGCACGCCGGTCGGCACGCCGACCTTGAGCACCGCCTTGAGCAGCGCCGGGCGAATGCGCAGATGGCGCATGAAATCGGCGTCGGGCGCCAGCGGGCTCTTCTTGCGCCGCAGATGGAAGGCCAGCCAGCCGGTCGCGATCACGAACGAGATCACCGTGGCCCAGGCGCCGCTGGCCACGCCCATCTGCGGCAGGCCGAACCAGCCCTTGATCAGCGCCGGCGTGATCACCAGGCCGATCGCGGTCGAGATCATCAGCGTGTAGAGCGGCGTCACGGTGTCGCCGACGCCGCGCAGCATCGCGGTCGACAGCAGGAACACGAACAGCCCGGGCATCGCGATCAGGATGATGCGCGCGTAGCGTGTGGCATCGGGCAGGATGTCGGCCGGAGTGCCGAGCAGCTTCAGCATCGGCTCGGTGAAGACGCCGCCGAAGATCGCGACGCCGAGGCCGAACAGGATGCCCACCGTGAGCGTGGTGCCGGCCACGGCGCGCGCCTTGTCGGGCTCGCGGGCGCCCCAGGCCTGGCCGATCAGCACCGAGGCGCCGGCGCCCAGGCCGATCGTGAAGGCGATGAAGAAGAACATCACCGGGAAGAAGCCCGACACCGCCGCCAGCGCCCGCACGCCCAGCATCTGCCCCAGGTAGACGTTGTTGATCGTTCCCGACAGCGACTGCAGGATGTTGCTGAGCAGCATCGGCGCGAGGAACAGCAGGAACACCTTCCAGAGCGGCTTCGAGGCCATGGCGGCCAGGCGCGGGTTGACGGGCGGCGCCTTCTGCAGCGGCGCCGGGTCGGCGAGCAGGGCCGGATCTCGGCTGCTCATTGCATAACCTCCATGCTTCGCATTGCGGTGCGAGCCCCCTTCGGAGCGGCCGGGTGGGGGCTCATGCTTCGCTCCACGCCGAGGCGGAGAGCCGCCGAAGCTGCGCGACCACGTCCTCGGGCCAGTCGGCGATCAGGTTGCCGAAGCGAGCTTCTTCGCCCGCGAACAGGGCACGGGCGGCTTCTTCAAACGCGGGCAGGTCACCGGCGATCGCGGTCATGAAACGGTAGGCGGCTTCGCGTGCGGCCCGCTGGGCGTCGCGGTCGGCGTGCACGTGTCGGGCCTCGTCGACCAGCTTGCGCAGGGCCACGGAAGCGCCGCCGGGCTGGCGGTTGAGCCAATCCCAGTGGCGCGGCAGCAGCGTGACTTCGCGTGCGACCACGCCGAGCTTGGGACGGCCGACGCCGCGGGCCACCGGGTCGTCGCAGTGCCCGGAGGCCGACGCTGCTTGCGCGCCTGCACGCAGGTCGAGGTCGAGGCGCTCGCCGGTGAGGTCGTCGAATACCAAGGGGGGCGCGCCGTCGGCGCTGGACTCGATCTCGCGCAGCCGCGCGATCACTTCGGGGCGCGGGCCGGAGGCGATGCGGCGGAAGCCGGCGAACACGGTCACGGTGGATTCGGGGGTGGATGAAGGCATGGGGCGCGAATAATACCCGGGCGAAAAAGAATTCGCAATCTACCCGGGCAAAATTTGCCTGCGAAATGTCAGGAGGTGCGCCGTGCCGCCCGCCACCAGCGTCGAACGCCGTTCTTCAAGCGCCGGGCCGCGCGCCAGGGTGCGGACAGGCGCACGCGCTCGAAGACAGCGTCCTTCCAGGTTTTCCAGCGCGGGTAGAAGCGTGCGAACCACGGCAGCTGCATCAGCGCCGGCTCGACCAATTGAAACAGCCGGGCCAGGATGGCCGTGCCCACGAGCTTGGCTGCGAGCAGCAGCAGCAGGGCGCTCATCGCGTGGCCTTCGCCCAACAGGAAGAGTCCGAAAAGCTTGACCGGCAGCAGCATCAGCGCCGGCAGAAAGAAGGCCAGCACCGCGCCCCAGGGCGGCAGCGTGCGCACCGCCGCTTCGATGCGCGCCCAGACCGGCAGCCGCGCCAGCCGCGCCGCGCCGCGCGACAGGGGTTCCCAGCCCCATTCCTCGAACAGCAGCACCGGGACCAGGAGGGCCACGCCGAGCCTGCCCAGGAGTTGCTTCAAGATACGCATGGGTCGCCATTGTCCGCCCGGGGCCTATGGCAAACTTCCGCGGTTCATTCGCCCCGCGCCCCGCGCGCCGTCGTCCACGGGACTTTCCTCCTCATCCATGCAGAAAATCATTCGCCAGCTCGCGGCCGAGATCAAGGTCGGCGAGCACCAGGTGAAGGCTGCCGTCGATCTGCTCGACGGCGGCGCCACCGTGCCCTTCATCGCCCGCTACCGCAAGGAAGCCACCGACGGCCTCGACGACACCCAGTTGCGTGAACTCGAAGCCCGCCTGTCCTACCTGCGTGAGCTGGAAGACCGTCGCGCAGCGGTGCTGAAAAGCATCGACGAACAAGGCAAGCTGACACCCGAGCTGCGCGCCGCGATCGACGCCGCGCCGACCAAGCAGGAGCTCGAAGACCTGTACCTGCCGTTCAAGCAGAAGCGCCGCACCAAGGGCCAGATCGCGCGCGAATTCGGCATCGAGCCGCTGGCCGACAAGCTGCTGGCCGATCCGACGCTCGACCCCGCGATCGAGGCCAAGGCCTTCCTGCAACCCGCCACCACGCTGGACGACGGCAAGCCGGGCCCCGACTTCTCGACTGTGCCGGCGGTGCTCGACGGCGTGCGCGACATCCTCTCCGAGCGCTGGGCCGAGGACGCGCCGCTGGTGCAACGGCTGCGCGAATGGCTCTGGGCCGAAGGCCTGCTCAAGTCCAGCCTGATGGCGGGCAAGGACGAGAACAACGCCGACGTCGCCAAGTTCCGCGATTACTTCGACTACGACGAGCCGATCGGCCGCGTGCCCTCGCACCGCGCACTGGCGGTCTTCCGCGGCCGCGCGCTGGAAATCCTCGACGCCAAGCTGGTGTTGCCGGTCGAGCCCGAACCGGGCAAGCCCTCGATCGCCGAAGGCAAGATCGCCCTCCACCTGGGCTGGAGCCATGCCGGCCGCGCGGCCGACGACCTGCTGCGCAAGTGCGTGGCCTGGACCTGGCGCGTGAAGCTCGCGCTGTCGACCGAGCGCGACCTGTTCACCCGGCTTCGCGAGGATGCCGAGAAGGTCGCGATCAAGGTCTTCGCCGACAACCTGCGCGACCTGCTGCTGGCGGCGCCGGCCGGCCCGCGTGTCGTGATGGGCCTGGACCCGGGCATTCGCACCGGCGTCAAGGTGGCGGTGGTCGACGCGACCGGCAAGCTGGTCGAGACCGCGACCGTGTTCCCGCACGAGCCACGCAAGGACTGGGAAGGCTCGCTGCACACGCTCGGCAAGCTCTGCGCCAAGCACGGCGTGAACCTGATCGCGATCGGCAACGGCACCGCCAGCCGCGAGACCGACAAGCTGGCCGCCGACCTGATCAAGCTGCTGGCCAAGATGACGGCCCAGGCCGGCGCGCCGGCGGTGAATGTCGACAAGGTGGTGGTCAGCGAGGCCGGCGCCTCGGTCTATTCGGCGAGCGAATTCGCCTCGCAGGAGATGCCCGATGTCGACGTCAGCCTGCGCGGCGCCGCCAGCATCGCGCGGCGGCTGCAGGACCCGCTGGCCGAACTCGTCAAGATCGACCCCAAGTCGATCGGCGTCGGCCAGTACCAGCATGACGTCAACCAGAGCGAACTCGCGCGCACCTTGCACGCGGTGGTCGAGGACTGCGTGAACTCGGTCGGCGTCGACCTCAACACGGCCAGCGTGCCGCTGCTGTCGCGGGTCTCCGGCCTGTCGGGCAGCGTCGCCAAGGCGGTGGTGCGCTGGCGCGAGGCCAACGGCGCCTTCGCCAGCCGCCAGCAGCTGCTGGACGTGAGCGGCTTCGGCGCCAAGACCTTCGAGCAGAGCGCGGGTTTCCTGCGCATCCGCGGCGGCAGCAACCCGCTCGACATGACCGGCGTGCATCCGGAGACCTATCCGGTGGTCGAGCAGATGATCGAGAAGACCGGCAAGCCGGTGGCCGAGATCATGGGCCGCGCCGACATGCTCAAGACCCTCAAGCCCGAGCTGTTCGCGAACGAGAAGTTCGGCGTCATCACGGTCAAGGACATCCTCGGCGAACTCGAGAAGCCGGGCCGCGATCCGCGCCCGGACTTCAAGGTGGCGCGCTTCAACGACGGCGTGGACGACATCAAGGACCTGGTCGAGGGCATGGTGCTCGAGGGCACGGTGAGCAACGTGGCGCAGTTCGGCGCCTTCGTCGACCTCGGCGTGCACCAGGACGGCCTGGTGCACGTGAGCCAGCTCTCGCACAAGTTCGTCAACGATGCGCGCGAGGTCGTGAAGACCGGCGACATCGTGAAGGTCAAGGTGATGGAGGTCGACGTGGCGCGCAAGCGCATCGGCTTGTCGATGAAGCTCGACGCCGCGCCGGCGCGGCGCGACGGCCCGCGCGACAACCGCTTCGAAGGGGCAGGGCGGGGCCAGCAGGGCCCGCGCCGCGACAACTCGCCGCAGCCGGCCGGGCAGATGGCCTCGGCCTTCGCGAAGCTGCAGGGGCTGCGCAAGTAGGTGGCGGCCGCGGGCGCACGATTCTTGCCAGTGAGCATCGCATGAAGGCGCTTCGCATCTACGCCGGCCCGGCGGCCCGCGAGCACATCGCCGCGAATGGCCTGAGCCCGCAGGACGTGCGCACGGTCCCTGGCGCGGCCGGCGGCCCCAAGGGGCTGGTGCTGGGCCCGCTCGACCGTTTCCTGTTTGCCGACTGGCTGCCGCAAGGCACGCAGCCGATCGACCTGGTCGGCGCCTCGATCGGCGCCTGGCGGCTGGCCAATGCCTGCCTGGGCGACACCAGGACCGCCTTCGAGCAGTTCGAGCAGGGCTATATCCACCAGCATTTCGAAGTGCCGGCTGGCCAGAAGCGGCTGAGTGCGAAGCAGGTCAGCCGGCAGTTCGGCGAAGGGCTGCGCAGCTTCTATGGGGGCCGCACGTCTGAAGTGCTCGGCCATGCGCGCTACCGGCTGCACGTGATCACCTCGCGCGGGCGCCACATCCTCGGTCGCGAAGGCCCGGCGCGCACGCCGGTGGGCTACCTGGGTGCCTTCATCACCAACAGCGTGCACCGCAGAAGCCTTGGCGCGTGGCTGGAGCGCGTGGTGTTCTCGACCCCGGGCGCGGCGCTGCCTTTCGGCACGCGGGATTTCCGCACCCGGCAGGTGGACCTGATCGAGGCCAATTTCGAGCTTGCGCTGCAGGCCTCGTGCTCGATTCCCTTCATGCTCGAGGCGGTGCACGACATTCCCGGCGCGCCCGCGGGTGCCTACTGGGACGGCGGCATCACCGACTACCACCTGCACCTGGACTACGGCCAGGCCGAAGGCCTGGTGCTGTATCCGCATTTCCAGCGGGCGGTGGTGCCGGGCTGGCTGGACAAGGGGCTCAAGTGGCGCCACAAGCCGACCGGCTTTCTGGACCGCATGGTGGTGCTGGCACCGGACCCGGCGTGGGTGCGCTCGCTGCCCAACGGAAAGCTGCCGGATCGCAACGACTTCATCCGCTATGGCAACGACCTGGCCGGACGCATCAAGGCCTGGAGCGCCGCGGCCGCGGCGTCGCGGCAGTTGGCGGACGAGTTCGCGCAATGGCTGGAGGCGGGCTGCAGCGTGCAAGAGGTGCAGCCGCTGTAGCGTGAACACGCCCTGGGCACGACGGCGCTACAGTCGACGCCCGCACCGCCTTCTTCGAAGCCCTCCATGAACGCATTCCGAATCATCGGCCTTCTCCTGATCTTCGCCGGCATCCTGTCGCTCGCGCTGGGCCGCGTGAGCTTCACCAAGTCGACCCACCAGATCAAGATCGGACCGGTCGAGCTGGCGGTCAAGGAGAAGCAGGACATCGAGCTGCCGGTCTGGGCCGGCATCGGCGCGATCGTGGTGGGCGGCGTGCTGGTGGTGATGGGTGGGCGCAAGCGCTGAAGCCCGGTCGGGCTCAGCCGAAATCCTGCTCGCGCAATTCGATCGCGCGCCCATGCGGCGTGCGGTCGGCGGCCCGGTCCCAGGCCTGCTGGTAGCGTTCGAGTTCCGCTGCCGAACTCGCGCCCTTGGCCGCGACCAGGGTCTCCAGTGCTGCCAGCCAGTGGCGGTAGTAGGTGTCGCCGAGATCGGCATCGCCGGCGGCCTGGGCGGCGCCGATCTGCCGGGCCAGCGCGTCGGCCCATTCGGGCCAGCTGAACAGGCCGCGCTGATGCAGCGACACCGCCAGCGCGAAGGCATGCGCCTCCCAGGGCTCGCGGAACACCGGCCCGGCGCCATCGTCGCTGGTCATGCCGGGCAGCGGTTGCTGGGTTTCGTTCATGCGGCAGGCTCCAGGTAGCTCTCCCAGGCGTCGACCGACACGCTGAGACCGGGCGCGGCCTCGGCGCCCCACAACGCCGCGCCATCGAAGACCACCGTGTAGAGCCATTGCGGCTGCTCGCCCAGCCCTTGGGCATGGGCATCGGCGAAGACGTGCATGCCGTGCAGATGCTCGATGCGGCCGACCTTGCCCTGCACGTAGCCGGGCAGGCGCGAGTGGTGATCGACCGCGCCGGCGCGGGCGCGAACGCGTTGGCCGGGCGCGAAGCGTGCCGCCGCGGTGGCGGGACGTTCCGTGGCCGAACCGCGGGCCAGCGCGGCCGGCACCTCGGCCGCCTGCAGCACGCGCTTGACCGGTTGCGGCGTATGCAGCATGCGGCCGGCGGCCAGCTCGTCGGGCAGCAGTTGCAGGCGTTCGACCATCAGCGCCTCGAGCGCCGCCAGCCAGATCTGGTAGTAGCTCAGCCGGGCGTAGCCGGGCAGGGTCTCGCGGGCGCTGCGGCTGGCGTCGATGTTCCAGGAGCCGGTGCCGCCCATCGCCAGGGTCAGGGCCAGCACACGCGCCTCCCAGGGCGCATGGAAAGGCTCGCCCTCGGGCTCGGGGACGATGGCGCCCGGCAGGTCGCGGCCGCCGAGGTCGGCATGAGAGACGTAGCTCATGGCGCCGCCTCCGGCCTGCGGGCCAGTCCGGTGCCGATCATCGAATCCCGGGTCACGAGATCGGCCAGGGCTTCCTCGCTCCAGTCCTCGGTGCCGCAGGGGCGCTGGGGAATCACGAGATAGCGCAGCTCGGCCGTGGAGTCCCAGACCCTGATCGCGGTCGATGCGGGCAGCTGCACGCCGAACTCGGCCAGCACGCCGCGCGGATCCTTCACGGCGCGCGAACGATAGGGCGCGGACTTGTACCAGGTCGGCGGCAGGCCCAGCACCGGCCAGGGATAGCAGCTGCACAAGGTGCAGACGACCATGTGGTGCTGGGTGTCGGTATTGGCGACCGCGACCATGTGCTCGCCCTGGCGCCCGCTGTAGCCGAGCGAGGCGATCGCCGCCGTGGCGTCCTCCAGCAGCCAGTCGCGGAAGGCCGGGTCGACCCAGGCTCGGGCGACGACGCGTGCGCCGTTGCGAGGGCCGATGCGGGTCTGGTAGGTATCGATCAGGACGTCCAGGGCCGCCGGATCGATGTAGCCCTTCTGCGTGAGCACGGTCTCGAGTGCGCGCACCCGCAGGTCCATCTCGCCGAGTTCGCTGTGGTCGTCGGCATGGTCGTGGTCGTGCTCGTGTGCCATGCGCGCATGCTAGCGCGGCTCAGGGCTGGTAGCAGTCCTTGTGCTGGTCGCGTATCAGGTGCTTCTGCAGTTTTCCGGTGCCGGTGCGCGGGAACTCGGCCACGAAGACGATCGCCTTCGGCGCCTTGAAGCCCGCCAGCCGCGCGCCGCAATGCGCCATCAGCGTGGCTTCGTCGAGCTCCGAGCCGGGCCTGCGCACGACGACGCCGGTGATCGCCTCGCCCCAGTGCGGGTGCGGCAGGCCGACCACCGCGGCCTCGGCCACCTCGGGATGCGCCATGAGGCAGCGCTCGACCTCGACCGAAGCCACGTTCTCGCCGCCGGTCTTGATGACGTCCTTGAAGCGATCCTCGAACCAGATCGCGCCGTCCTCGTCGATGCGGGCCACGTCGCCGCTGTGGAACCAGCCGTGGCGCAGGCAGGCAAGGCTTTCGTCGGGCATGTTCAGGTAGCCGTTCATGACCTGCGGCCCGCGGTAGACCAGCTCGCCGCTCTGGCCGCGCGGCAGCAGCCGGCCATGCTCGTCCATGACGGCGACGCGCGTCATCGCGGTGGCCGTGCCCCAGGTGGCCGACTTGCTCCACTGGTGCTCGGGCCGCTGCATGCAGGTCGCGGGCGTGAACTCGGTCTGGCCCGAGGCGAGCACCACGTCGGCGTTCGGGAACATCGCGTGGATGTCCGCCAGCCGCTCGTGCGGCATCGGCGCCATCGCATACATGGCGCGCCGCATGGTCGGAAAGCTGCGCCTGCGCAGCGCGGGATCGGCGAGGAGGAGGCCGTACATCATCGGCAGCAGGACCATCAGGTGGACGCCTTCGGACTCGATCAGCGTCGCCGCCTGCCGCGGCTCGAAGCCCTGGGTCAGCACCAGCGTGCCGCCGAGGATCATCAGCGGCAGCACCGTGCCGTTGAGCATGGCGCAATGGAACAGCGGCAAGGCGACCAGCGCCGTGTAGCCCGGTCCGCCGTGCAGCGGCAACGCGCCGCTCAGACCCGCCATCGTCACCGCGAGATGGCTGGTCAGCACGCCCTTGGGCGTCGAGGTGGTGCCGCTGGTGTAGAGGATCTGAACGGCGTCGCGGTCGCCGATCTCGACCTCGAGCGGCTCGGGGCTGGCGCTGGCGATCAGGGCATCGAACTCGTCGCCCGTGTGGAAGCGATGCGCGAGCGAGGGAATCGCTTCGGCCAGCACGCTCCGGGCCGTGTCGCTCAGCGCCGCCTCGACGATCAGCACGCGGGCCCCGGCATCGCGCAGGCACCAGGCGATCTCGGCGGGCCGCAGCCCGAGGTTGACCGGCGCGCAGACCAGTCCGGCGCGGGCACAGGCGAAGTAGCTCAGCAGCAGTTCGGTGCTGTTGCGCGCCATCACCGCCACCACGTCCTGGCGCGCGAGTCCGAGGCCGAGCAGGGCGTGGCCGAGTCGGTCGACCTGGCGATCGAAGTCCGCATAGCGCAGCCGGCGCGGACCGTCGACGATGGCCACCCGGTCAGGATGGAGGTCGGCACTGCGGGCGAGCACGTCGCCCACGCAGACCCGTTCGATGAGGTTGCGCTCGAGCGCGCTCGGCGAGGCCGTCTCCTGTTCAAGCATGGCTTGTCTCCCTGTCTTTTGTGCCGCGACCATAGGGAGGCCGCATCGCTCCGTCTTGCGTGAATTGGCTGCCACCCGGGCTGGCGGGCAAACCCTGAGCCTCGGTCCGCCTGCCGCCTTTGAGAATGGTTCGAACATCCTGGAGAGCCTATTTCATGCCGCAAGCCCGCCTGTCTCGTCGCGTCTTCAACCTCTCGGCCGCCGCCGCGGCGGTCACGGTCGCGGCCCCATCGCTGGGCCAGACGGCCTGGCCGAGCAAGCCGATTCGCATCGTCGTGCCCTACACGCCGGGCGGCTTCACCGACCAGATGGCGCGGCTGATCCAGCCCGGCCTGCAGAGCCGGCTCGGCCAGACCGTCGTCATCGACAACAAGCCCGGCGCCAACAGCCTGATCGGCGTCGACGCGGTGGCCAAGGCGGCACCCGACGGCAGCACCTTCGGCGTCGTGATCGCGGCCTATGCCGCCAACACCACGCTCTATCCCAAGCTGCCCTACGACCCGCGCCGCGACTTGGTCGGGGTGTCGCTGATGGGCGTCTCGCCGTTGCTCGCCGCGGTCAACAACGACGCGCCTTTCAAGACCGCGAAGGAACTGATCGATTGCGCGCGCGCGAACCCGGGCAAGGTGAGCTTCGGCTCGTCGGGCAACGGCTCGGCGGCGCACCTCACGAGCGAACTGTGGAAGTCGCTCACCAAGACCTACATGATCCACATCCCGTACCGCGGCGCGGTGCCGGCGCTGACCGACCTGATGGGCGGGCAGATCCAGCTCTTCTTCGATGCGCCGACGGGGCTCATCAACCAGGGCAAGGCCGGCAAGGTGCGGCTGATCGGGGTCGCCAGCGAGCGCCGTCTGCCGGTGCTGCCCGAGGTGCCGACCTTCATCGAGCAGGGCTTCCCGGGATTCACCGGCAGCACCTGGGCCGGCATGCTGGCCCCCGCCGGCACGCCGCGCGAGATCGTCAAGCGCATGTCGGAGGAGGTGGCACGGATCATCAAGAGCGACGAGACCCGGGCCAAGCTCGAGGCCATGGGCACCTTCCCGGCCGGCAGCACGCCGGAGGAGTTCGATGCCTTCATTGCGGCCGAGACGGCCAAGTGGGCGCAGGTGATCAAGACTGCGGGCGTGAAGCCCGATTGACCACGGCACCGACCGACGCCAGTGCGGCATCGCGAGCCTCCATCGACGCTTGCGTGCCGGTCAGATAGGCCGTCACCAGGATCGGCGCGCGCCGCGGCGGGCGCAGGATGGCGATGTCGCAGGTGCTGCCGCGGGGACCGGTGCCGGTCTTGTCGCCGACCAGCCAGTCCGCCGGGACGCCGGCGCGCAGGCGCTTGTCGCCGGTCAGGCAGCCGTCGAGCCAGGACTGAATCTGCGCGCGCGAGGCGGGCAGTAGCGCATCACCCAAGAGGATCTTCTGCATGGTGCCCAGCATCGCGGCCGGCGTGGTGGTGTCGCGCGGGTCGCCGGGCAGCGATTCGTTGAGTCCGGGCTCGTTGCGGTCGAGCCGCGTCTGCGTGTCGCCGAGGCCGCGCAGATAGCGCGTCAGGCCGGCCGGGCCGCCGAAGCTCGCGAGCATCAGGTTTGCGGCCGGGTTGTCGCTCAGGGTGACTGCCGCCTCGCAGAGCTCGGCCATGGTCAGGCCGGGCTCGCCGACATGCTTTCCGGTCACGGGCGCGTGCGGAATCAGGTCGCGCCGGGTGACGACGATGCGCCGCTCCAGCCGCTCCTTTCCCTGGTCGACGCGGTTCAGGACAGCCGCGGCGGCCAGGAATTTGAAGGTGCTGCACATCGGAAAGCGTTCGTCCGGGCGATGGCCGACACGCAGTCCGCTGCCGGTGTCGAGGATGCACACCCCCAGCCGGCCGCCGCTGGCCGTCTCGATCTCGGCCAGCTGCCGTTGCAACTCGGTCTTGCCGTCGGACCGCGCCAGGGCCGACGAACTGGCCAGCGCGGCGAGCAGGGCGGCCGAAAAATGTCGGCGATCCATCATCAAAGTCTCCTTGAATGCGGCGTACTTTGCGCGATCGCGGGCGACAGGACAAACGATGGTATTTTCTGCTTCGCAAAAGAAAATCTATCGTCGAATTCATGGCCCGACCCCACCTGCCGCTCAATGCCCTGCGCGCCTTCGAATGCGCCGCCCGCCACCTGAGCTTCACCCTGGCGGCGGCTGAACTCAGCGTCACGCAGGCGGCGGTCAGCCAGCAGGTGCGCGGGCTCGAGGCCCGGCTGGGCGTCGCCCTGTTCCGGCGCCTGCCGCGCGGCCTCGCGCTCACCGACGAAGGCCTGGCGCTGCTGCCGGTGCTGGTCGACGCCTTCGGCCGCATCGAATCGGTGATCCAGCAGTTCGACAACGGCCATTTCTTCGAGGTGCTGAGCGTGGGCGTGGTCGGCACCTTCGCGGTCGGCTGGCTGATGCCGCGGCTGCGCCTGTTCCGTGACAGCTGTCCTTTCATCGACCTGCGCCTGATGACCCACAACAACGTGGTCGACCTGGCGGCCGAGGGGCTGGACTTCGCGATCCGCTTCGGCGACGGCAACTGGCCGGGACTGCAGGTCGAGGCGCTGGTCGAGGCGCCGCTCACGGTTCTGTGCGCGCCCTTGGTGGCGGCCCGCGTACGCCGCCCGCAGGACCTGGCGCACGAGACGCTGCTGCGCTCCTACCGGGTGGAAGACTGGCCAGGCTGGTTCGCGGCGGCGGGGCTGGACTGCCCCGCCATCCGGGGGCCGGTATTCGACTCCTCGCGGCTGATGGTCGAAGCGGCCTTGCAGGGCGCCGGGGTCGCGCTGGCGCCAGCCTCGATGTTCGAGCGTGAGCTGCAGGAAGGGCGGCTGCTGCGGCCCCTGTCCATCGAGGTGGCGACCGGCAGCTACTGGCTCACCCGGCTGCGCTCGCGGCCGGTGAGTCCGGCCATGGGGCTGTTCCGCGATTGGCTGCTCGCACAGGCGACTGCCGCGGCCTTGCCGGCGGGCTGATGACGCCTACATCGATGCTTCGAGCATCTGCCGGTAGTCGTCACGGCTCGCGAGCCTCGGGTTGGTCTTGTGGCAGTGGTCGGCCATCGCGCCGTCGATCACGGCCTCGAACACGGCCGGCGTGACACCGACCTCGGCCAGGCCCTTGGGCAGGCCCAGCCGCGCGCTCATGTCGCGGATCGCGTCGCCCAGGTCACCGGCCGAGTCGAGATGCATGGCCTGCGCCATGCGCTGCAGGCGCTGCTCTTTCTGCACCGATTCGGCACCGGCGTTGAAGTGGATCACGGCCGGCAGGAAGAGGGCGTTGAGGGTGCCGTGATGCAGTCGCGGATCGATGCCGCCCAGGCTGTGGCTCAGCGAGTGCACGCAGCCCAGCCCCTTCTGGAAGGCCATCGCGCCCTGCATCGAGGCGCTCATGAGGTTGAGCCGGGCCTCGCGGTCGCTGCCGTCGCGGGTGGCGCGCTCGATGTGGGCCCAGGCGCGCTCCAGGCCATCGAGGCCGATGCCGTCGGCCGGCGGGTTGAAGGCCGCCGACATGAAGGTCTCCATGCAATGCGCGATCGCGTCCATGCCGGTGGCGGCCGTGAGCCGTGGCGGCAGGCCGAGCGTGAGCTCGGGGTCGCAGATGGCCGCCTTGGGCATCAGGAACCAGCTGTGGAAGCCGAGCTTGCGATGGTCGTCGACGATCACGATCGCGCCGCGCGCGACCTCGCTGCCGGTGCCGCTGGTGGTCGGCACGGCGATCAGCGGCGCCACGCGCTCGGTGATCTTCGGCGAGCCGCCCTCGATGGTGGCGTAGGTCTTGAGCGGGCCCTCGTGGGTGGCGGCGATCGCGACCCCCTTGGCGCAGTCGATGGCGGAGCCGCCGCCGACTGCGATCAGGCCGTCGCAGCGCGCCTCGCGGTACTGGGCCGCGGCCAGCCGCACCGCGGCTTCGGTCGGATTCGAGGGGGTCTGGTCGAACACTGCGACCGGCAGGTCGCCGAGCGCGTCGAGCGCCTTCTGCAGGATGCCGGCGGCGCGTACGCCGGCGTCGGTGACGACCAGGGGCCGTGCAATGCCGATGCGCTCGCATTCGCTGCGCAGCAGCCGGATGGCGCCGAAGTCGAACTGGATCTGGGTCAGGTACTGGATGAGGGCCATGGGAGGACGCCGGTGCGGCGGACGGTACGATGCGGACCTTCGAATCTAACAAGCACCGACGCCCTTGGACACGAAAAAAACCCTTGCGCTTGTCACGCGCGGCACACTCCGGCCATGGCAGCGCTGACCCCCAAGATGGCTGGCGTGGTCGAGCGCATGGCCCGCGCCGGGCGCCCGCCGCTGCACCTGCTGACGCCGGACGAGGCCAAGGCCGCCTACGAGAAAGGCGCCGGCGTGCTCGAAGTCCCGAAGCCGCAGCTGGCGCGGGTCGAGGATTTCAGCGTGACGGCGCGCGACGGCCATGCGCTGCCGGTACGGCTGTACGCGCCTTCTCACGATGTGCTGCCCTGGCTGCTGTTCTTCCACGGCGGCGGTTTCACGGTCGGCAGCATCGGGACCCACGACACGCTGTGCCGCGTGCTGAGCGAGCGCAGCGGCTGCGCCGTGCTCTCGGTCGATTACCGGCTGGCGCCGGCGCACAAGTTCCCGACCGCCACCAACGATGCTTGGGACGCGCTGGCGTCCATCGCGGGAAACGCCGCGCATTGGGGGCTGGACGGCGGCCGCATCGCTGTCGGCGGTGACAGCGCCGGCGGCACGCTGGCGGCGGTCTGCGCGATCCTCGCGCGCGACGCGGGGCTGCCGCTGGCGCTGCAGTTGCTGATCTATCCGGGCATGGCGGCCCACCAGGACACCGACTCGCACCGGCGCTATGCCGAGGGCCCGCTGCTCGGCGAGGCGCTGATCAGCTTCTTCTTCGGCCTCTACGTGAACTCGAGCAGCGAACGCGACGACTGGCGCTTCGCGCCGCTCAACGCGGAGGACGTCGAAGGCGTCGCGCCGGCCTGGATCGGGCTGGCGGAGATCGATCCCGTGGTCGACGAGGGCATCGCCTACGCCGACAAGCTGCGTGCCGCCGGGGTCGCGGTCGACCTTGAAATCTATCGCGGCGTGATCCATGAATTCGTCAAGATGGGCCGCGCCATTCCCGAGGCGCTGCAGGCCCATGCCGATGCCGCGCTGGCCCTCCGACAAGCCTTGCAACCCTGACCGAGCCATGACCGAACTCCATCGCAAATCCGACTTCCGCTTCTTCCACCGCCTGCGCGTGCGCTGGGCCGAAGTGGACATGCAGAAGATCGTCTTCAACGCCCACTACCTGATGTACTTCGACACCGCGATCGCCGACTACTGGCGTGCGATGGCGCTGCCCTACGAGGAGGCGATGCTGTCGCTCGAAGGCGATCTCTACGTTCGCAAGGCGACCATCGAGTTCAATGCCTCGGCGCGGGTCGACGACGTGCTCGACGTCGGCATGAAGTGCCTGCGCGTGGGCAACTCGTCGATCATCTTCCATGGCGGACTGTTCCGCGGCGACGATCTGCTGGTGAGTTGCGAGCTGGTCTATGTGTTCGCCGACCCGGCCACGCAGACCTCGAAGCCGGTGCCGCCGCTGCTGCGCGAGATCCTCGCCGGCTACGAGGCCGGCGAGCCGATGCGCGAGGTCGCCACGGGCGACTGGCTGCAGTGGGGCGACGGCGCTGGCAAGGTGCGGCGCGAGGTGTTCATCGAGGAGCAGCGCATCCCCAAGGAGCTCGAATGGGACGAGCACGATGCGACCGCGGTGCACGCGGTGGCGCGCAACCGGCTCGGCCAGGTGATCGCCACCGGCCGGCTGGTGGCCGAGGCGCCGGGGCTGGGGCGCATCGGGCGGATGGCGGTGCATCGCGCGCTGCGCGGCGGCGGCCATGGCGAGGCGGTGCTGCGGGCGCTGGAGGCCGCGGCCGCGGTGCGCGGCGACACCGAGGTGATGCTGCATGCGCAGCGCAATGCCGAATCCTTCTACCGGCGGCTGGGCTATCTGCCGCACGGCAAGCCTTTCGACGAAGCCGGCATCGGCCACATCGAGATGCGCCGCAAGCTCTGAGCCGGCGCCGGGATTACCCGATGGCCGCCGCTGCGCGGCACGCCCAAGATGTGCGCCTCGCATCATCTTTGGAGACACGTCGATGGCCAATTTCGTTCTGGTTCATGGCGCCTGGCATGGCGGCTGGTGCTACCGGGAGACCGCGGCGGCGCTGCGGGCGGCAGGGCACACGGTGTTCACGCCCACGCACACCGGGGTCGGCGAGCGCTTTCATCAGTCGGCCGAGAACATCACGCTGGAGACGCACATCCGCGATGTCTGCGGCTGCATCGAATGGGAAGAACTGCACGACGTGATCCTGGTCGGCCATTCGTATGGCGGCATGGTGATCACGGGCGTGGCCGACCGCCTGAGCGATCGCATCCGCTCGCTGGTGTACCTCGATGCCTTCGTTCCGGCGCATGGCGATTCACTGATCGGGCTGCTGTCGAAGGCGCTGGTGCCGGAGGTGGCGGCGCAGTTCATCGGCGCCTTTCGCGGCACGGCGCTGCAGGACCACAGCGGGCTGATGCAGCCCATCCCGGCCGAGATGTTCAACATCGCCCAGGCCAACCGGGAGCGCGTCGACCGCCTGTGCCGGCCGCAGGCGCTGGCCACCTTCGACATGCCGTTGCTGCTGACCGGCGCGGGAGACAAGGTCGCGAGCCGGCTCTACATCCTGGCCGATGGCTGGGATCCGAGCCCGTTCCGCTACTTCGCCGCGGAGGCCGAGAAGGCGGCCGGCTGGCGGGTGGTGAAGATGGCGTGCAGTCATGACGTGATGGTTGATATGCCCAAGGAACTTGCTGCGGAGTTGGTGAAGCTGGCTGCTTGACTGGCGGCTGGGGCTGGATTGGGTGGCGGCCTGGTTGCGGCTGGGGCGGCGGCGGCGGGCGGTATGCCCTGGGCCGGCCGACGTCACCGGCCGCTTCGCGGCTGCCCTGCGCTGCTCGCGGTACGCGGGGTCCGCGCAAACTCGCTCCGCTGCGCTCCACTCAAACACGCGCGGCCCTTTTTCCGCGCACCGCTGCGCTGCTCGGCGGTGCCTCAACGGCTGGCCCAGGGCATACCGCCCGCCACCGCTGAGACGTCGGGGTTGCATCGGCGTTGGAGACGCCGGGTCCGCTCAACGGAAGAGCGGCGCCCCCGAAGACAGCACCCCGCACCGCCAAATGTTAGTCTTGCCGCCCCATGAACCTGAGGACCAAGATCGTCGCGCTCGCCGTGGCGCCGCTGCTGGTCGCGCTGATGCTGGTGGCTTTCGCGGTGCGTCACCAGGAGCGCGACCTGGCGCAGCGCGAGCGGGCGCTGATCGAGAAGACCTACATGACGCAGCGGCGCAGCGAGTTGCGCAGCTACGTCGATCTCGCGGTCAGCACCGTGCGGCCGCTGTACGACGCCGGGCTCGATGACGAGGCCACGCGCGCCGAGGCCCTGCGCCGCCTGGCCGCGCTCGACTACGGCAACGACGGCTATTTCTTCGTCTACGACCTGCAGGGCCGCTCGCTGATGCACTCGCGCCAGCCCGAACTGGTCGGCCAGTCGCTCTGGGAACTGCGCGATTCGCAGGGCCGCACCACCATCCAGGACCTGATCGCGCGGGCCCGCGAGGGCGGCGGCTATGTCGAGTACCAGTGGCAGAAGCCATCGAGCGCACAGCTGGCGCCCAAGCTCGGCTATGTCACGGCGCTGCCGCGCTGGAACTGGATGCTCGGCACCGGCCTTTACCTCGACGACATCGAGTCCGCGATGCAGGCGCTCGACCGCCAGATGAACACCAACGTCACGACCACGATGCTGTGGATCGCCGGCATCGCCGCGCTGTGCCTGGCCGTGGTCAGTGCGACCGGGCTGCTGCTGAACCTCAGCGAGCACCGTGTCTCCGAGGCCCGGCTGCGGCTGCTGGCGCGCCAGGTCGTGCAATCGCAGGAGGACGAGCGCGCCCACCTGGCGCGCGAGTTGCACGACGGCACCAGCCAGACGCTGGTGTCGGCCAAGCTGCTGATCGAATCCGCGGTCGATGCCCTCGAACGCGCCCGCGAGCAGGTGCCGCCGTCGCTCGGCAAGGCGCTCCAGAGGCTCAACGAGTCGCTGGTGGAAGTGCGCCGCATCTCGCACCGCCTGCGCCCGGCGCTGCTCGACACCCTGGGCCTGCCGGCAGCGCTCGAGCGGCTGGGCGCGGAGTTCGGCGAAGAGGGCGGCGTGGCCGCGTCGGTGACGCTGCAGGGCACGCCGCGCGAACTGCCGCAGGACGTCAAGACGGCGCTGTTCCGCGTCGCGCAAGAGGCACTCACCAATGTGCGAAAGCACGCCAAGGCACGCCAGGTTCGCATCGTGCTGGCCTTCGAGCGCGTCGGCGTGCAACTCGAGGTCGGCGACGACGGCAGCGGCTTCGACCAGGCCGCGCTGGAGCTTGATCCGAAGCGCGGCATCGGCTTGCGAAACATGCGCGAGCGGGTGGCGGCCATCGGCGGCAGGCTCGAGGTGCGTTCCGATGGCGACGGCACCTCGATCGTGGCCGAGGTGCCCCTGGCGAAAGCGAAGGAAGAGCGCGCATGACGGCACCCGCGGCAATACGGCTGTTCCTGGTCGACGACCACCCGCTGGTGCGCGACGGCCTCCGGGCCCGGCTCGGTCCGCTGCCCGGCCTCGAGATCGTCGGCGAGGCGGGCAGCGCCGACGAGGCACTGACACTGATCGCCGGGGTCCGGCCGGATCTGGTGCTGGCCGACGTCGGCATGAAGGGCATGAGCGGCATCGAACTGGCATCGCACTTGCATGCACGGCAGCCGGAGGTGAGGGTGCTGATGCTCAGCATGTACGACAACCCCGAGTACGTTCAGCAGGCGCTCCAGGCCGGCGCTCGCGGCTATGTGCTGAAGGATGCGCCGGCGGCCGAGATCGTCGCCGCGATTGAGGCGGTGGCGGCCGGCGGAACCTTCCTGAGTTCGGCGGTGTCGCATCGGCTGTTCCACAACCAGCAGCCGCGGCCCCTGCTGACACCGCGCGAGAGCGAGATCCTCTCGGCGCTGGGCCGCGGCGATTCGAGCAAGCAGATCGCGCGCGACCTCGGCCTGAGCGTGCGCACGGTCGAGGCGCACCGGCAGAGCATCAAGCGGCGGCTCGGGCTCGAAGGGCAGTCGGCGCTGATCAAGTACGCGGTCGAGCACGCCCGCGAATTCAAGAACAGCTGAGATCGGAATTCAGGGTTATCCCTTAGGTGATGCCACGCGGGCGACTCGCGCGGTGCAACCGATGCCGACGCGGCGCAGGCTCGCGAAACTCCCGGGGTTCATTTCCCGGAGACAATCCAATGCACAGCATCCGTCGCCACCTGGTGTGGCTCGTCGTGGCGGTGGTCGGCGCCTTCGCGCTGGGCACCGTGGCCCTGTCGCGCGGCGAAGCCATCAACGCTCTCTGGATCGTGGTCGCAGCCATCTGCACCTACCTGATCGCGTACCGCTACTACAGCCTGTTCATCGCCACCCGCGTGCTCGGGCTCGACGCCAACCGCAAGACGCCCGCGCACCGGCACAACGACGGCCTGGACTACGTGCCGACCGACAAGAACGTGCTCTTCGGCCACCACTTCGCGGCCATCGCCGGTGCCGGCCCGCTGGTCGGCCCGGTGCTGGCGGCGCAGATGGGCTACCTGCCCGGCCTGCTGTGGATCCTGGCCGGCGTGGTGTTCGCAGGCGCGGTGCAGGACTTCATCGTGCTGTTCATCTCGACCCGCCGCGACGGCCGCTCGCTGGGCGACCTGATCAAGCAGGAGATGGGCACGGTGCCCGGCATGATCGCGCTGTTCGGCACCTTCATGATCATGATCATCATCCTCGCGGTGCTGGCGCTGATCGTGGTCAAGGCGCTGGCCGAGTCGCCCTGGGGCACCTTCACGGTCGCGGCGACGATTCCGGTGGCGCTGTTCATGGGCGTCTACCTGCGCTACATCCGCCCGGGCCGCATCGGCGAAGTGTCGGTGATCGGTTTCGTGCTGCTGATGGCGGCGATCTTCGGCGGCCAAGCCGTGAGCATGAGCCCGACCTGGGGCCCGATGTTCACCTTCGACGGCAAGGCCCTGACCTGGATGCTGATCGGCTACGGCTTCGTCGCCGCCAGCCTGCCGGTGTGGCTGCTGCTGGCGCCGCGCGACTACCTGTCGACCTTCCTCAAGATCGGCACCATCATCGCGCTGGCGATCGGCATCGTGTTCGTCGCGCCGACCCTGCAGATGCCGGCCGTGACCCAGTTCGCGCAAGGCAACGGCCCGGTCTGGTCGGGCAACCTGTTCCCGTTCCTGTTCATCACGATCGCCTGCGGCGCGGTGTCGGGCTTCCATGCGCTGATCTCCTCGGGCACGACGCCGAAGATGCTGGACAACGAGAAGCATGCGCGCTTCATCGGCTACGGCGGCATGCTGGCCGAATCCTTCGTCGCCGTGATGGCGCTGGTGGCCGCGGCCTGCATCGACCCGGGCGTGTACTTCGCGATGAACAGCCCGGCCGCGCTGGTCGGCAGCACGCCCGAAGCGGTGGCGCAGACCATCTCGGGCTGGGGCTTCGCCGTGACGCCCGAGATGCTGGTGCAGACCGCCAAGGACGTCGGCGAAAGCACCATCCTCGGCCGCGCCGGCGGCGCCCCGACCCTGGCGGTCGGCATGGCGCACATCCTGCACCAGGTGATCGGCGGCCAGGCCATGATGGCCTTCTGGTACCACTTCGCGATCCTGTTCGAGGCGCTCTTCATCCTGACCGCGGTCGACGCGGGCACGCGGGCCGGCCGCTTCATGCTGCAGGACCTGCTGGGCAGCTTCGTTCCGGCGCTCAAGCGCACCGATTCGCTGCCGGCGAACCTGACGGCGACCTTCCTCTGCGTCGCGGCCTGGGGCTACTTCCTGTACCAGGGCGTGGTCGATCCGCTGGGCGGCATCAACACGCTGTGGCCGCTGTTCGGCATCTCCAACCAGATGCTGGCTGCGGTGGCGCTGCTGCTCGGCGTGGTGGTCCTGTTCCGCATGAAGCGCGAGCGCTATGCCTGGGTGGCGGCGGCGCCGGCGGCCTGGCTGCTGGTCTGCACGCTGACCGCGGGCTGGCAGAAGATCTTCTCGGCCGATCCGAAGGTGGGCTTCCTGTCGCATGCCGCGAAGTACGCCGACGGACTGGCGCAGGGCGTGCTGATCGCCCCGGCGAAGACGCCCGAGGCCATGGCACGGATCGTCTTCAACGACCGCCTCGACGCCGGGTTGTGCGCGCTGTTCATCTTCGTGGTGCTGAGCGTGCTGGTCTACAGCGTGCGGGCCTGCCTGGCGGCGCGCCGCGCCAACCATCCGACCGCCCGCGAGACGCCGTTCGAGCCGATGGCGGTCGCATGAGAACCAGCGGCGCCAGCCTGGCCGAGACCGGGCGCTACCTGCGGCGCTCGCTCACGCAGTCGTTGCGCCTGATGGTCGGACTGCCCGACTACGACGCCTACCTGAGCCACATGGCGCACACCCACCCGGGACAGGAGGCGATGAGCTACGAAGCGTTTTTCAGGGAGCGGCTGGAGGCGCGGTATGGGGGTGGGAAGGGGCGGTGCTGCTGAGGGGCAGGCCTCATTGATCCCACCAGTTCGGCTGCCGGTCGATGAAGAGCGTGCATTCCGGGACATGCACCGAACCGCCCGTCCAGGCTTGGCGCGGAGTCCTTCTGAATCCGTTCGACACCAGCACGGGTTGGCCGGGTTGAGGTTTTCGCCAGCGTCTTGAACGCCTGTCGTAGCCACCGCTCGAGTGGACTTGCCCGTTCTTGCGCCAACTGCTTTCCTCCACGCGCAGGGCAAACGGCGCGTAGTGAACGGGGCGCAGTGTCTGCCCGCCAGACCAGCAATAGACGCGGCCGAAATAGGCGGCGTGACACCAGCGCTCCCAGGCGGCCGGACTGTATCTCGACAGGCCCAGGTCGCCGTTCGGGATGCCGATCCAGAGGACCGCGATGCCGAGCCGGTGGTAGTGCTCCGTCCGGTCCGTGATCTCACGGACCGCCAGCGCACTGCGCTGGATTTCGATCGCCACAGGCACGCCCGAGATGATCGCGAAGACATCGCCGACGCAGTTGCCGAAGCGCTTCTCGAGTTCCACGTCCTGCGCGTTGGGCTCGGTCCGAAGGGCGTCGAAGAGGCTCAGCTTGGTCAGCAGATGGTCTTCGGATTCGCCGGCGCCGAGCCGGCATGCGACACGGGCCTTGTGTGCGAAGTGATGGATGCGGATGAGGCCCTTGTGAAGCACGACTTCACGGTTGCACGCCGGACACATGAACGGCGAGTCGGCCTTCGCGCTGGACCGCGCCAGGACTTTTCCGTTGTCCGAGGTGCGCAGGGCAGTGAGCATGATTCTGGGCGGGTTCGCCTATTTCGGTAGAGGCGGACGCTCCATTCGCACCCAGCGCTGCACCGATGGGCGTTGCCATTGCCCTCCCGCATAACGGACGAGATCCGCAGGCACGTCGTCGCCGTTCAGGATCAACCGGTTCAACATGACAGCGAGATCGATATCCGCAATCGACCATTCGTCGAAGAGGTTGGGATGTCCGTGTCGAAGCAGTTCCTGGGCGCCTGCGAACAGCTTTTGCGACGCTGTTTGCGCAGCCAGGGAAAGAGGCTCCGGCACAGGCCGGTAGAAGATGAGTTCGGTCGGTCTTTCCATGCGGAGCGACATCAGATCGCTTCGCAACCAAGCCTGAACCTGTCGCGCTCGCCCGCGAGCCCTCGGCTCGGCAGGATAGATGGGCGGGCGGGGATATGCCTCGTCCAGGTATTCGGTGATGGCGGAAGACTCGGAAAGCGCGAAATCCCCGTCCACCAAAGTCGGCACCCGCTGCGTGAGGGAGGTCCTCGAAAATGCCGTGCTGCGATTCGCGCCAGCCGCGAGATCGAGGGGCTCGATCTCGAACGGAAGCTGCTTCTCGGTCAATGCCACGAAGACGGACTGGCATAGGGCGATGCGAACTGCGAGTCGACGTACAAGATCATGGGAGTACCCTGGGTCATTTGAAGTACAGGTCGCCATTGGCGCATCGGCCTTGATGGACGGCTCGACCACTCCGTGAGGAACCCGCAGACGGCGATGCTAGGGGACCGGGAATGATGGAACTATCGGAAAGGTCCGAATTCGTCGCAATCCGCAGCGCAGTTCTGCCTGCAATGCACCGAACGAACTCAGGCGTGCACCTGCTGCTCGGATTCCACCGAAAGCCGCATGCCCACTGTCTTGAGCACCGCCAGCAAGGTCTTCAAGGTGGGATTGCCCCTAGGCGACAGCGTGCGATAAAGGGTCTCGCGGCTGATGCCGGCCTCGGCGGCGACCGCGCCCAGGCCACCGTAGGCTTCCACGACGGTTCGCAGGGCCAGCAGCCCGGCCGCGCGGTCCTCGGGGTCTTCCAGCGACTGCATTGCTGCCTTCATGTACGCGACCGCCAGTTCGCGATCGCCGCGCAGCTCCGCGACTTCTTTGTCGTGATGCGACACCACGCCCTTGAGTTTGCTCATGATTGCCTTCGTTTCCATTCGCTCCACATCGCCCTGGCCCGGTCAATGTCCGCGCTCTGGCTGCCCTTGTCCCCGCCGGAAAGCAAGAGGACTATTCGCCGTCCGTGACGTCCGCAGTACACGCGATATCCAGGCCCCACATGCACCCGGAGTTCGAGAACGCCGCCGCCCACCGGTTCCAGATCGCCGAAATATGCCGGCCTCGACCTGACGCAGCCGCACCCGGATGCGCGCCTGCGCCACCTTGTCTCGCAGCCCGTCGAGCCACTCGGTAAACGGTTCGCGCCCGTCGTCGCGCTGATACCGGAAGAGCTCGATCATGAATCGATAGTAGCTTAAAAGCTACATCCATGCACTCTCCAACCGTTCGCCACGCCGCTTGGTCCCGATACCCAAGGCCTCGCGTCACTACAACGGCACAGCCCCCGAGCGCCTCATCCCCACGAGCGCGTCAGCAATTCATCCATGGCGTCGGCGATCTGCTGGCCATGCTCGGCCAGGGAAGCGACGCAGGGGCCCAGTTCGTCGATGGCCACCGAGACGGTGTCGAGCGGATGCAGTACCAGATCAGAACCATCGAGCACGAAGATGGGGTTCATGCGGTTGCCGGCGACTTGCGCTCCCGCTGGCAGCGCGCTGCGCAGGACCAGCGGAATCACGACGCGACGGCGATAGCGGTCGAACTGGGCCGATTGAACCACCACCACGAAGGGAATGCTGGCGCTCTGCCTGCCCTTGTTGCGATGGACGTCGAACTGCGGCACGTCTTCGGCTACAGCGTGGAATGTTCGTCGGCGAAAGATCCCAGATCTCCCTCCACCGCGTTCCATGCCTCCGCGCAGGCAACGGCCCACTCCCGATGGCCTCGGCCTTCGCCAAGGGCGACACGCGCGCGTTGAAGCGCTTCCATGTCCTGAGGAGAAATGAGATACGCGGCAGGGCGCCCGTGGCGCGTGATGACGATCGGCTCGCGCTGGGCCTTGTCGAGCAGTTGCCCGAACCGGTTCTGAGCTTCCACCGACGATACCTTCATCATGATGTTCTTCAGAAGTAGCCAACTTGAACAGTCTATGCGAAACGCGTTCCTGGCGATGGCATGAAATGCCGGCGCGCTCGGCGCGCCGATCAAGCCACCGCGCACTTCCTGACCGTTTCCCAGGTCCTCGTCGTCACCCCATTCCCGAAGGTCTTCTCGATCAGCGACATGAAGACAGGGCCGCGGGGGCTCGGAACATAGGCGGTGAAGACCTCCAGGCCTTCCATGGCGAGGATGTGCGCGCCATCGAGCTCGATGGGAAGCGAGAGCTTCGCTTCGGGCGCCGTGCGAAGGAAGGTCACGACGCGCTTGGCGCCGGCCGGCACCTCGTGCGCCGCGCAGGGATCCGCCGCGAGCATCTGGCGCAGGGCCTCGGCGGAACGCACGAGGGTCGGGAAACTCCGCCCGAGCTGCTGCTGCATCGCCGCCTCGGCCCGGCGCTCGAGCGTGGCCCGCGCCATGGCGCGCGAATCGAACACCACGTTGCCGCTCGACAGCACGGTCCTGACCTCGGTGAACCCCGCGTTCTCGAAGCAGCGCTTGAGCTCGGGCATCCTGGCGTTCATCGGACTGACGCCCCGAAGGAAGGCGACGTAGCGCGGCACGTCGTCAGATGTCTTCGAGTAGCGGGTAGGGCAGCGGCTCGACGGTCAGCGCGGGCCCGTCGGCGGCCCGGGCATGCAGCCCGCCGGCGTCGATGGCCGCGATCTGGATCGAGATCAGCGCCGCCCAGCCACCCCCGGGCGCCGGCGCGGCCTGTGCCACGGTGCCCACCGGCTGCTCGGGATCGTTGGCGGCGAAGACTTCCTCGCCGGCCGCGATCTCGTCGCTGGCCTGCACGAGGTAGGTGCGGCGCTTGAGCGTGCCCCGGAACTGGCTGCGCGCGACGATCTCCTGGCCCGGGTAGCAGCCCTTCTTGAAGTTCACGCCGCCCACCGACTCGTAGTTGATCATCTGCGGCACGAAGGCCTCGACCACCGGCGTGGTCAAGGTCACGATGCCGCTGCGCACCTCGCTCCATTGCCAGGTCGCCAGGTCGATCGCCGCGCCCTCGGGTGCGGGGCTGCCGGCCGCAGCGATCCACAGTGCGCGCGGCACGCCGTCCGAGGGGTAGAGCGTGACCGCATGCGCCTCGCCGACCGCGCGGGCCAAGCCCGGTAATGCCCCGGCGTCGAGCCCATTGGCGGTCAGGGCGGTACCGGCCAGCCCGTAGAGGGCGAACTCGGCGCTGGCATCGCTGAGCCTGGCCTTGGCGCGCAAGACGTACATCGAGAGCCGCTTGAGCGTCGCCGCCAGGATGTCGCGGCTGCACACGAGCAGGACGCGTTCGGGTTCGGGGCGAATGCCGATGAAGCTCGCGATCACCCGGCCCTTGGCGGTGCACAGGGCGGCCAGGCGGGCCTCGGAGGCGCCGAGCAGGGCGAAATCCTGCGTCAGCTGGCCATGCAGGAAGCTGGCGGCATCGGGGCCTTCGACGCGGATCACGCCGAGGTGGGAGAGGGCGGTGACGCCATTCGGAACGACAGAGGTCATCGCTGAATTATCATGGCCGGCCAAGTTCCGTTCGGCCCGCAGGGCTTAGCCATTCTTGCTACCGTCTTTCCTCCCTTCCCGGAACCCGTGCGCCGCTTCTTCCTCACCCTTTTCCTGCTGGCCGCCCTGATTGTGCTGGGCGCCGGCGCCGCGGGCCTCTGGTGGGTCAACCAGCCCCTCAAGCTGCCCGCTCCGAGCGTCGACCTGTCGGTCGAGCCCGGCACCACGCCGCGCGGCATCGCCCAGGCGGTGGCCGATGCCGGCGTCGACGTGCCGCCGCAGCTGCTCTACCTGTGGTTCCGCTTCTCGGGGCAGGACCGCCAGATGCGCGCCGGCAGCTACGAGCTCGACCGCGGCATCACGCCGCGGCTGCTGCTCAGCATCCTGGTGCGCGGCGAGGAGGCCACGCGCAGCCTGGTGCTGGTCGAAGGCTGGAACTTCCGCCAGGTCCGTGCCGCGCTGGCCAAGGCCGAACAGCTCAAGCCCGAAACCGTTGGGCGCAGCGACGAGGAACTGATGGCGCTGCTGGGACGGCCGGGCGTGCATCCCGAGGGCCGCTTCTTCCCCGACACCTACACCTATTCCAAGGGCTCGACCGACATCGCGCTGCTGCAGCGGGCGATGCGCGCCATGGACAGGAAGCTGGACGCCGCCTGGTCCGCCCGGGCCGCCGATCTGCCGCTCAAGACGCCCGACGAAGCCTTGATCCTCGCCAGCATTGTCGAAAAGGAGACAGGCAAGGCGCAGGACCGGGCCGAGATCGCCGCGGTCTTCACCAACCGGCTTCGACTCGGCATGCCGCTTCAAACCGATCCGACCGTGATCTACGGCCTCGGCACGCGCTTCGACGGCAACCTGCGCAAGCGCGACCTGCAGGCCGACACGCCCTGGAACACCTACACCCGCAACGGCCTGCCGCCGACCCCGATCGCGATGCCCGGCAAGGCCGCGCTGCTGGCGGCGGTGCAGCCGGCGCAGAGCAAGTCGCTCTATTTCGTTTCCCGAGGCGACGGGACGAGCCAGTTCAGCACTTCGCTGGACGACCACAACCGGGCCGTGAACCGCTACCAGCGCGGCGGCGGCACCGACCCCAACCAGCGGAGCGGGCAATGAGCAAGGGCAGGATGATCGTCTGCGATGGCGGCAACGGCGCCGGCAAGAGCACCGTCCTTGCCGCCATCGAGCAGCACCTTCGCCGGCAAGGTCGCGATCCCGTGATGACGCGCGAACCCGGTGGCACGCCGATCGGCGAGAAGGTGCGCGGCATCCTGCTGAGCCCCGAGACCCCGGAGATGTTCGGCATCACCGAGCTGCTGCTGTTCGCGGCGGCCCGGGCCCAGCACGTCAGGGAGAAGATCAGGCCGGCGCTGGAGGCGGGGAAGGTCGTGGTCTCCGACCGCTTCGACTCCGCAACCATCAGTTTCCAGCACTACGCGCAGGGCTTGCCGCTCGAACTGGTGACGCAGATCAACGCCTTCGCGACCGAAGGCTTCAAGCCCGACCTGACCATCGTGCTGGACCTCGACCCGGCCCTGGGACTGGAGCGGGTCGGCTCGCGCGGCGGCCCGCTCGACCGCATCGAGCTGCAGGAGCTGGACTTCCTGAAGCGCGCCCGCGAGGGCTACCTGGCGCAGGCGAATGCGGACCCGGAAGGCTTCGTCGTCATCGACGCCGCCCAGCCTCTGGAGCAGGTGATCGAGTCGGCCATCGCCGAAGTGGACCGGGTGCTTTCCGGCTAGCGAAAGAACGCGGGCACGATGTCGACGAACAGGATCTTGATGATCGTCATGCCCGGAAAGATCATCGCGTAGCCGATGTCCGGCCGGTCGGTCGGTGCGAGCTTGTTCGAGTAGGCCAGGATCGCCGGGTTGCCGCAGGCCCCCGCGACGATGCCGGCGACCTCGTCATAGGGCATCCGGTAGACGAACAGGCCGAGGATCAGGATCGGCAGCACCAGCGCCACCAGCACCAGCGCGCCCAGGCCCAGCATCAGCAGCCCGTTCTGCGAAACGGTGGCCGCGAACTTCGGCCCCGATGACATGCCGACCTGCGCGAGGAAGAGCGTCAGCCCCAGGTTGCGCAGCACCAGGTTGGCCGACAGCGGGATGGTCCAGTTCATCCCGCCGGTGCGCCGCTGCTGGCCGAGGATCAGCGCCACGACCAGCACGCCCGACAGGCCGATCGAGAGCTTGCCGATGCCCGGTATCGGAAGCTGGATGGCGCCGATCAGGAAGCCGAGCGCCATGCCCAGGCCGATCGAGATGTAGCTGAACTCCGCCGTGCCCTTGATCGAGTCGCCGAAGAACTTGCGCAGCGACGCGAAGTCGTTGCGGTGGGCCAGCATGCCGACGCGGTCGCCGAACTCGAGCACGAGGTCGGGGCGCGGCACGATGTTCGCGTCGCCGCGCTGCACCTGGGCCACGACGACCGCCTTGTCGCCCGGAAATTGCAGGTCGCCGATGGTGCGCCCGACCACCGCCGCGCGCGAGGCGAACACGCGCACGTAGTCCAGGTCCGAGCGGTCCTTGAAGACGCGGCCGGGAGCCGCTTCGCCGAGGAACTTGCGGGCCAGCTCGATCGCCTCCTTGCTGGTGGCGACCACCAGCACCACATCGTCCTCGGCGACCACATGGCCGGGCGATGGCGGCTGGTTGTGATGCGCCCTGCGCAGCGCCACGATCTGCACCCCGGCGGGCAGCCCGCCGATCACCTCGCCCAGCGTCCGGCCGTAGTGATCCTGGTTGCGCAGCACGACCTCCAGCAGTTCCAGGCCGGCGACGGTCGAGGCCTCGATCTTCGGCTTGAGGACCATGAAGGCGATGTAGAGAAACAGGATCGGCCCGGCGACGCCGAACGGGTAGGAGACCGAGTAGCCCACCGCCGGGTCGTCGTTGCCGAGCGTCGCGATGGCGGCCTGCAAGGTCGGCGTGCTGGTGCCCGAACCGGCGAACAGCCCCATCGCATGGCCGATGCTGAGACCGGATGTCTTCATCAGGAGCAGGCTCACCGCGCCCGCCGCCAGCACCCCCACGAGCGCGATGAAGTTGGCTTTCTGCCCGGCAGGACTGGTCAGGCCGAGGAAGAACTGCTTGCCGTACTGCACGCCCACCGCATAGAGGAACAGCGCGAGGCCGAGGGTTCCGACCATGCCGGCCGGCACCGACTTGGGCGCGAACCAGCCCACCGCCAGCGCCACGAACAGCACGGCGCCGACGCCGAGCGAGAAGCCCTTGATGTTGATCTCGCCGACGATGTAGCCGATCGCGATCGTGAGGAAGAGCGCCATCAGCGGCTGCTGTTCCAGAAGCGTCTTGATGAATTCCACTGTCGTCTCCTTTTCTCTTCTTCTGGTCAGACGGCACGCAGGCAGCGCCCTAGTAGACGGTCAAGCCGCGGCTGCGGAACTGTCCGCGCACGCGCTCGGTCAGCGCCGCGTCCGGCGGTTCCACGTTTTCCAGTGGATAGGTGAGGCCCAGCTTGTGCCACTTCTCGCGCCCCATCTGGTGAAAGCGCAGGATCTCCACGCGTTCCAGCGACTTCAGTTCGGCGCAGACGTCGGCCACCTTCTCGACGTTGTCGTAGTCGTCGCTCAGCCCCTGCACGAGCACGAAGCGGACCCACATAGGCCGGCCCAGCGCGGAGAGGCGCCGCGCGTAGTCCAGCGTGGGCTGCAGCGGCTGGTTGGTGATCTTCTTGTAGGTGTCGGGGTCGCCGGACTTGATGTCGAGCAGGTGGAGGTCGATGTCCATCAGCTCGGCGTCGGTCATGCGGTCGCCCAGGCGGCCTGAAGTGTCGATGCAGGTATGGAGCCCGAGCTCCTTGCAGTGGCGGAAGATCCGGGTGACGAAGGGCTTCTGCACCATCGGCTCTCCGCCCGAGAGGGTGACGCCCCCCTTGCTGATCTTGAGCACCTTGGCGTACTTGGCGATCTGCGCCATGGCGCGCGAGACGGTGATCGGGTGGCCGTTGTGCAGGTGCCAGGTATCCGGGTTGTGGCAGAACTGGCAGCGCAGCAGGCAGCCGGTCAGGAAGGCCACGAAGCGCAGGCCGGGCCCGTCCACCGTGCTGCCGACTTCGTACGAATGGACATAGCCGACGAGGTCCTTCTCCTCCTTGCCTTCCTGTTTCACCTCCGCCTCGTCGGCCGGATAGATCGCGTAGTAGTCACGCGCGGCCCGGCTCTCGGCCACCCCTTCGCGCGCGAGAAGCAGCTCGTAGCGGCTGCCGGTGCGTGGTTCGCTCACGGTGCGCGTCCCTACATGGCGCCGTGGAAGGTGCGGTTGATCACGTCGAGCTGCTGCTCCTTCGTGAGCTTGACGAAGTTCACCGCGTAGCCCGACACCCGGATCGTCAGTTGCGGGTAGTTCTCCGGATGCTTCATCGCGTCCTGCAGCGTCTCGCGGTTCAGCACGTTGATGTTCACGTGGAAGCCGCCGCTGGAGAAATAGGCGTCCAGCGCGTCGACGCCGCGCGAGATGCGGTCTGCCTCTTCGCCAAGCGCCGAGGGCACCACCGAGAGCGTGAGCGAGATGCCGTCCTCGGCGTCGTCGTAGGGAATCTTCGCCACCGACAGCAGCGCCGCTAGGGCACCGTGTTCGTCCCGGCCGTTGGATGGGTTGGCGCCGGGTGCGAAGGGTTCGCCCTTCTTGCGGCCGTCCGGCGTGTTGCCGGTCGACTTGCCGTACACCACGTTGGACGTGATGGTCAGCACCGACTGGGTGTGGACGGAGTCGCGGTAGCTCGGGTAGCGCCGGATCTTGTTCATCATCATCGACACCAGCAGCTTGGCCAGGTCGTCGACGCGGTCGTCGTTGTTGCCGAAGCAGGGGAAGTCGCCCTCGGTCTTGAAGTCCACGATGAGGCCGCGCTCGTCGCGCACCGGGCGCACCTTGGCGTACTTGATCGCCGACAGGCTGTCGGCCGCGTGCGAGAGCCCGGCGATGCCGCAGGCCAGCGTGCGCAGCACGTCGCGGTCGTGCAGCGCCATCTCGATCGCCTCGTAGCAGTACTTGTCATGCATGAAATGGATGACGTTGAGCGCGTTCACGTAGGTCTTGGCGAGCCAGTCCATCATCGGGTCCAGGCGCTTCATCACCTCGTCGTAGTCGAGCAGGTCGCCGGTCACGGGCGCGAGATTGGGCCCGATCTGCTCGCCGTTCACCTCGTCGCGGCCGCCGTTGAGCGCATAGAGCATGGTCTTGGGCAGATTCACGCGGGCGCCGAAGAACTGCATCTGCTTGCCCAGGCGCATGGCCGAGACGCAGCAGGCGATGGCGCAGTCGTCGCCCCACTTGGGCCGCATCAGGTCGTCGGACTCGTACTGGATCGAACTGGTGTCGATCGACGACTTGATCGCGAAGCGCTTGAAGCCGTCGGGCAGCCGCGGTGACCAGAACACGGTCAGGTTGGGCTCCGGCGCCGGCCCCAGGTTGTACAGCGTGTGCAGCATGCGGAAGGCCGACTTGGTGACCAGCGTGCGGCCGTCCTCGCCCATGCCGCCCAGCGTCTCGGTGACCCACACCGGGTCGCCCGAGAACAGCTGGTTGTATTCGGGCGCGCGCAGGAAGCGCACGATGCGCCACTTGATCACGAGGTCGTCGATCAGCTCCTGCGCCTGCGATTCGGTCAGCGTGCCTTCGCGCAGGTCGCGCTCGAAGTAGATGTCCCAGAAGGTCGAGAGCCGCCCGGCCGACATGGCCGCGCCGTTCTGCTGCTTGATGGCGCCGAGGTAGGCGAAGTAGGTCCACTGCACCGCTTCGCGCGCATTCGATGCCGGCCCCGAGATGTCGTAGCCGTAGCTCGCGGCCATCTCCTTGAGTTCCTTGAGCGACCGGATCTGCTCGGAGAGCTCCTCGCGCAGGCGGATCACTTCCTCGGTCGAATGCCGGTCGTCCAGCTCGGCCTTCTCGCGCTGCTTGTCGGCCAGCAGGAAGTCCAGTCCGTAGAGGGCCACGCGCCGGTAGTCGCCGATGATCCGGCCGCGTCCGTAGGCGTCCGGCAGGCCGGTGACGACGCCCGAAGACCGCGCCTTGCGGATGTCCGGCGTGTAGGCGTCGAACACGCCGTCGTTGTGGGTCTTGCGGTACTTGGTGAAGATCTCGCCGACCCTTTCGTCCGGTACCTTGCCGTAGGATTCGAGGCTCGCCGCCACCACCCTCCAGCCGCCGTTGGGCATGATCGCGCGCTTGAGCGGCGCGTCGGTCTGCAGGCCGACGATGAGTTCGTTGTCGCGGTCGATGTAGCCCGGCTCGTGCGCCAGGATGCTGGAGGGCACCTGGGACACGTCCAGGATGCCCTTTTCGCGCTCCTGCGCCAGCAGGGGCTGCAGCGTCTTCCACATGCCGCGCGTGCGCTCGGTGGCCGGCGCCAGGAAGCTGCCGTCGCCCTCGTAGGGCGTGTAGTTCTGCTGGATGAATTCGCGCACGTTGACGCGGCTTCGCCAGGCGCCGGGCGCGAAGCCCCGCCATGCGATATCCCACCGCTCGCTCGCGAAGTCCGGATTGACCGCCATGTCTGTCTCCTTGCGCTGTGGATGACCTTGCCGCAGGACTGCCTCGCCGAGGCGGAGCTGCCCGAACGACCCAAGGCAGTCTGCATCCGCCCGGCACCGGGGCGATTGACATTCCTCAATCGAGGGGCGAACTTCGTCCGCTTTCCTTGATCGGGCCGAAGCTAGAATTCCGCGAGCCGCAGATCGCATGCGTGCTCATGGAGGAAGCTTTCGTGGCGCGTGGTTCCGGCGAAGTCGACGATGACTTGTTGCTCAAGGTCTCGCCCCCGCGGGTCCCGCGCAACCTGGTCTCGCGCGCGAGGCTGTTGTCGACCGAAGCCTCGATCCGCGATCTCCGCGCGATCCTGGTCCAGGCGCCGGCGGGCTTCGGCAAGACCTCCCTGCTGGCCCAGTGGCGACTCGAGCACCTGTCGCACGGCGCTGTGGTCGCCTGGCTGTCGGCGCAGCCGCAGGACGAGCCCCAGCGCCTCGCGCAAAGCCTCGCGCTGGCGGTGCGGCGCGGCGCCGGGCGATCGACCTTCGGCCACACGCTGCTCGAAGCCGTCGGCCCCGGCGGTCTCGAAGGCATCACGGTGTGGCTCGCCGAGCTGGCGCAGTCGGCGCTGGATGTGGTGCTGATCGTCGACGAGGCCGAACGCCTGCCGGCGGCATCGCGCGAGGCGCTTGCCTACCTGCTGCGCAACGCGCCGCCGAACCTGCGGGTGATCGTGGCGGCGCGGCCCGATGTGCACCTGGACATCGACGATCTCGTCGCCTACGGCCAGTGCGTGGTGATCGGCCCGTCCTCGCTGCGGTTCCGGCTCGACGAGACCATGCAGCTGGTGCGCAGCCGGCTGGGCGCCCGCGTGGACAACGACACGGCCGCGCGGCTGCACGAGATGACGGAAGGCTGGCCGCTGGGGCTCCAGCTGGCGCTCACGCTGATCGCCCGGGGCGTCGACGCGCGTGCGGATGTCGCCGGCATCGACATGCTGGGCGCCGAGCTGCATGACCACCTCGTCAAGTTGCTGCTGGCCCGCCTCGACCCCGGCGACAGCGAGTTCCTGGTCCGCATCGCGATCCTCGACCACCTGCATCCGGCCCTGTGCAGCGCGGTCACGGAAAACCCGGGCGCGAGCGAGCGGCTGGCGCGGCTCGGGCGCGACACGCCGGTCTTCGCCGCCTCCGAGCGCGGCGACTGGCTGCGCATGCACACCCTGGCGCGCGAGGTGCTGCGCAAGCTCTTCCTGGACTTGCCTCCCGTGCAACAGGGGCTGGCCCACTCGCGAGCGGCGCAATGGCTGGCCGAGCACGGATTGCTCGAAGACGCGGCCCGGCATGCCCTGACCGCGGGCGAGCATCAGAAGGCCTACGAACTGGCCGAACGCAGCCTCTACGAGTCCATCATGCGGCACGGCCGGCAGGGTGCGGTGCTCGATTGGCTCGCGGAGCTGCCTGCCGACGAACTGGACCGCAGGCCACGGCTGCTGCTTGCCGCCGCCTGGACGCTGGCGGTCAGCGAGCGGCACGAGGAAGCCGGGCGGCTGGTGGCGCGCATCCTCGCCCAGCCCGAAGTGCGCGACGAATTGCGCTGCGAGTGCGCGCTGATCCTCGGTGGCGCGGCGGTCTTCGCGGACGATCCGGACCGCTTCGCGGCGCTGCACGATCCCTGGTCGGGCGCGGTGCCGCTGCACGACCCCATGCTGCTGCAGGTGCATGCCAACCGCACCGCCTACCGCGCGTTGCTCGAAGGCGAGCCGGCGCTGGCACGCCTGCGCGAGCAACAGGCGCCGCGCGGCGATTTCGGTCGCGGCGCGGGTTACACCCGGCGCTGGGGCGAGCTGATCGTCGGCCTCAGCTACCTCTGGGAAGGCCAGGTCCGGCTGGCCGACGGCCTGCTGCGCCCGGCCGTGGCCAGCGCCGACGCCGAACTGGGGCGGCGCAACCGCTTCAGCTGCATGCTGGCGGCCCTGCAGGCGGCCGCGGCCTGGGAGTGCGATCGCCCGCACGATGCGGCCACCGTGCTGGCCGATCGCCTGGACATCCTGGAGCACAGCGGACTGCCCGAATCCCTGCTGCTGGCCTACCGCACCCTGGCGCGGATGGCCGCGGCCGAGGGCGCCGAACACCGCGCGCTCGAATTGCTCGAAGCCCTCGATGCGGTCGGCGCGGCCCGGCGGCTGCCGCGCTTGCGCATCGCCAGCCTGACCGAGCAGGTCCGCCTGCATGCCGGGCGCTACCGCTCGCAAAGCTGTCGCGAGCTCTGCGAGCGGATCGATGCGCTGTGGCGCGACGACCGCTTGCCGCAGGGGCCGTTGTGGCGCCAGGGCGTGGCGCTGTTGCGGGAGGTGGCGCAGGGCTATGCGGCGATCGCGGCGAAAGACTGGCGCTACGCGCTCGAACCGCTGGCGCGAGCCGACGAGCTGGCGCGGGGGCTCAAGCAGGGTCGCCTGCGCATCGAACTCCTGGGCCTGCACGCCTTCGCCCTCGACCGCTGCGGCGAGGATTCGCAGACCCGCCTGCGCGAAGCGGTGGACCTGGCCGACACCTACGGACTGCGGCGGGTCTTCGCGGACGCCCATCCCGATCTCGGGGACTGGGTGGATCGGGTCGCGGCCGGCGGGCCCCGGCGCTCGGCGCCGGTGACTGCGCCGGCGTCGCCCGCTCCCAGGCCGGCGGAGGCGCCGGAGCTGCCGCGGCCGGCCACGGCCTACGGCATGGTGCTCACGCCCAAGGAGCGCGAGGTAATGGATTTGCTGGCGCGCAACCTGTCGAACAAGGAGATCGGGCGTGCCATGCAGGTGGGCGAGACCACCGTCAAGTGGCACGTGAAGAATCTCTTCGCCAAGCTCGACGCCGGCACCCGCAAGCAGGCCGTCGTCCGGGCCCGCATCCTCGGGCTGATCAAGCCCGCGGCCTGACTCGCCTGCGCGGCGCCGTGGCGCCCGCCGGTCCCTGGGAAAGGAGGGGTGCCCCTCCCGCAAGGAGGGGGCGCCGAAGGGCGCATTTTCCTATTCTCGGTGCCTGCGGAGCCCACGAACCAGGGCCCGCTCCCATGCAACGAGCCCGGCCGACGGCCGGGACGCACCACGGAGACAACAAGGCCATGATTCCAGAGACCCTTTCGAAGCCGCCGCAGGCCGCGCCCGCCGTCGTGTCGGCCGCCGCGCTGAAGACATCCATCCAGGTCGAGCCGCTGACCTGCACGATCGGCGCCGAACTGCGCAACGTGCACCTCGGCGCAGCCTCGCGCGACGCCGCGCTGATGACCGAGCTGCGCGGCCTGCTGCTCAAGCACAAGGTGCTGTTCTTCCGCGACCAGGACATCACGCGCGCCGAGCACGTGGCGTTCGCCCGCTGCTTCGGCGAGCTGGAGGACCACCCGGTGGCAGGCAGCGATCCCGAGAACCCGGGCCTGGTCCGCATCTACAAGGACCTCGACAGCAAGAAGGAGCACTACGAGAACGCCTGGCATTGCGACGCCACCTGGCGCGAGCAGCCGCCGTTCGGCTGCGTGCTGCGCTGCGTCGAGACGCCCGCCGTCGGCGGCGACACGATCTGGTCGAACATGGCCGCGGCCTACCAGAACCTGCCCGAGACGATCAAGGCGCAGATCGTCCACCTGCGGGCCAGCCACAGCATCGGCTCGACCTTCGGCGCCGCCATGCCCATCGAGCAGCGCCGCAAGCTCCAGGCGCAGTACCCCGATGCCGAGCACCCCGTGGTGCGCACGCATCCCGAGACCGGCGAGAAGATCCTTTTCGTCAACGCCTTCACGACGCACTTCGTGAACTTCCACACGCCGGACAACGTGCGCTACGGCCAGGACTTCGCACCCGGCGCCAGCCAGCTGCTGAACTACCTGGTCAGCCAGGCCGCCATTCCGGAGTTCCAGGTGCGCTTCCGCTGGCAGAAGAACAGCGTCGCCTTCTGGGACAACCGCTGCACCCAGCACTACGCGGTGCAGGACTACTGGCCCGCGGTGCGAAAGATGGAGCGCGCCGGCATCGTCGGCGAAGCGACCTTCTGAGCAGAGACCCATCCCTTTCTTGACCCTTCTTCCCACCAGGTCCTCACCATGAACTTTCTCGACGGCTCCCTCTATCCCGAGAACCAGCAGCCCCTGATCATCACCGCCGCGCCCTATGCGCCGTCGTGGGTGCCCTCCGACTTCCCCGAGGACATCCCGGTGACGATGGATCAGCAGATCCAGAAGGCGGTCGACTGCTACAACGCCGGCGCTACCGTGCTGCACCTGCATGTGCGCGAACTCGACGGCAAGGGCAGCAAGCGCCTGTCCAAGTTCAACGAGCTGATCGCCGGCGTGCGCCACGCGGTGCCCGAGATGGTCATCCAGGTCGGCGGCTCGATCAGCTTCGCACCGGAGTCCGAGGGCGCGGCCGCGAAGTGGCTGAGCGATGACACGCGCCACATGCTGGCCGAGCTCGACCCCAAGCCCGACCAGGTCACGGTGACCATCAACACCTCGCAGATGAACGTGGTCGAGCACTGGGAGTACGAGGACTACAAGGGCACCTCGATGGAAGACCCGGCGGTCTTCAATGCCTACAAGGAGATGACGGTGCCGGCCCAGCCCGGCTGGGCCGAGGAGCACATCCGGCGCCTCAACGATGCCGGCATCCAGAGCGCCTTCCAGTGCTACAACATCAACAGCTTCGAGTCGGTCGAGCGGCTGATGCGCCGCGGCGTCTACAAGGGCCCGCTGGTGATGAACTGGGTGGCGATCAGCGGCGGCATGGATGCGCCGAACATCTACAACCTGTCGAACTTCGTGCGCGCCACGCCGGACGGCGCCGTGCTGACGGTGGAAAGCTCGATGCGCAACGTGCTGCCGGTCAACATGATGGGCATCGCGATGGGCCTGCACGTTCGCTGCGGCACCGAGGACAACCTCTGGAACCAGGCCCGCACCCGGAAGATGAGCACGGTCGAGCAGATCGAGCAGCTGGTGCGGATCTCGCGCGAGTTCGGCCGCGAGGTGGCCACCGCCCGGCAGGCGCGCGAGATCTGCAAGATCGGCGTCTTCTACGACACCGTCGAGGAGTCGCTGCTGGCCAACGGCTTCGCGCCCAATCGCAACGGGGCGCACCAGGGCTTCCTGCGCAAGGCGGCCTGAGACCGACATGCGCTTCGCCTCGGCTCCCACCGTCCTGATCGTGCCCGGCCTGCGCGACCGCGTGGACGCGCACTGGCAGACGCTGCTGGACGCCCGGCTGCGGGCCCGCGGCCGCAAGGTGCGCACGGTGCCGCCGATGGGCCGCAGCGATCTCGACTGCGCCGCGCGCGTGGAGGCCATCGAACGCGAGGCGCAGTCCATCGACGGCCCGCTGGTCCTGGTCGCCCACAGCGGGGGCTGCGTGATGGTCGCCCACTGGGCACGCCGGACCCGGCGTGCCGTCCACGGCGCGTTGATGGCCACGCCGCCGGACTTCGAGCAGGCGCTGCCCGAGGGCTATCCCACGCTGGCCGACCTGAGCGCCGGCGGCTGGTTGCCCGTGCCGCGCGAGCCGCTGCCGTTTCCGAGCATCGTGGCGGCGAGCCGCAACGATCCGCTCGCTGCCTTCGACGCGGTCGCGCGACTGGCGCAGGGCTGGGACAGCCGTCTGGTCGACCTGGGAGAGGTCGGCCACCTCAACCCGGCCTCCGGCTTCGGCGAGTGGCGCCGGGCCGAACAGTTCGTTGACGAGCTCGCCGCTTCGGAAACGACCACCGGCTGATCGCCGGTCATCCCCCAATTCAAGGAGACAAATCATGGCAAAAGCCATTCGCCTGCACGAGACCGGTGGCCCGGAAGTGCTCAAGCTGGAAAGCGTCGACATCGGCGAGCCGGGACCGGGGCAGGCGCGCGTGCGCCACACCTACGTCGCCGTCAACTTCATCGACATCTACTTCCGCACCGGCCGCTATCCCTTGCCCAAGCCCAACGGGCTGGGCTCCGATGCGGTGGGCGTGGTCGAGGCCGTCGGCGCCGGCGTGACCGAGGTCAAGGTCGGCGACCGCGTGGGCTATCTGATCGGACCGCAGGGCGCCTATTCGGAAGTCCGCCTGATGCCTGCCGACGTGCTGATTCCGCTGCCGGACGGCGTATCGGACAGCACCGCATCGACCCTGATGATGAAGGGCATGACGGTGCAGTACCTGTTCCGCCAGGTGTTCCCGCTGCAGGGCGGCGAGACCATCCTGTACCACGCGGCCGCCGGTGGCGTGGGCCTGATCGCCTGCCAGTGGGCGCGCGCCATGGGCGTGACGATGATCGGCACCGTGAGCACCGACGAGAAGGCCGAGGCCGCGCGCGCGAACGGCTGCGCCCACACCATCGTGACCTCGCGCGAGAACATCGCCGAGCGCGTGCGCGAGATCACCGACGGCAAGGGCGTGCCGGTGGTCTACGACTCGGTCGGCAAGGACACGCTGGAGGCCTCGCTCGACAGCCTGCGCCCGCGCGGCGTGCTCGTCAGCAACGGCACCAGTTCGGGTCCGGTCGTGATCGACACGATGGCGCTCGCCGCCAAGGGCTCGCTGTGGGTCACGCGGCCCGCGATGATGCACTACATCATGCCGCGCGCCCACATGCTCGACATGACCCGGGAGCTGTTCGGCCATGTGCTGGAGGGCCACATCGTCAGCGAGCCGAAGCAGGTCTTCGAGCTTGCCGATGCCGCCGAGGCGCACATCGCGATCGAGTCGCGCCGGACCATCGGCGCCACGGTGCTGGCGATCCGGCCATGAACACCGCTGCGCTTCGGGAAGCGGCGCCGGGCCGCGACGACGGCTATCTGTTCAGCCGGGGCCAGGCCTGGTTCGCCTTCGCGATGACCATCGGCCTGATGATGGTCGACTACATCGACCGGCAGGTCATCGTGTCGCTGTTCCCGTACCTGAAGGCCGAATGGAACCTGTCGGACAAGCAGCTCGGCGGGCTGGTGTCGGCGGTGTCGGTGACGGTCGCGCTGGGCGCGATTCCGGTGGCCCTGCTCGCCGACCGCGGCAGCCGCGTCCGCAGCGTGGTCGTGATGGCCCTGGTCTGGAGCCTGGCGTCGATCTCCTGCATGTTCAGCCGCGGCTACGGCCAGCTGCTGGCGGCGCGCTCGCTGGTCGGCCTCGGGGAGGCGGGCTACGGCTCGGTGGGCGCTGCGCTGATCGCGAGCCATTTCCCGGCTCGGCTGCGCGGTGCCTTGCTGGCGGGCTTCTTCGCCTCCGCCTCGGTCGGCTCGGTGCTGGGCGTGCTGCTCGGCGGCGTGATCGCGGCGCGCTTCGGCTGGCAGGCGGCTTTCGGCATCGTCGGCGTGCCGGGCCTGGTCCTCGCGTTGCTGTACCTCAAGGTCCGCGACTACCCGACCGTGAAGCTCACGCCGAGGCTGGACCGGGCCACCCGATCCACGCGCAGCGCCGCCGGCGCCATCGTCCAGGCGCTGATCCGCACGCGGACCCTGCTGTGGCTGTGCATTGCCGGCGCGGCCCAGCTGGTCGTGGTGTCGGCGATCTGGTCCTGGCTGCCGAGTTTCCTGAACCGCGTCCACGGCGTCGTGCCGGAAAAGGCGGCCATGAGCGCGGCGCTGGTGGTGTTCTGCGGCGCGCTGGGCAGCGTGGTCTGGGGTGCGGTAGCCGATCGCGCCGGCCTGCGCCGGCCGCGCGCCCGGCTTTATGTCGTGGCGCTGCTGTGCGTGGCATCCATGCTGGTGCTGATGCTGGGCTTCGGCGGTGCGCGCCTCGGGCTCGCCATCGACGCCCAGGCCCAGTTCGCGCTGCTGGCGGCAGGCGGCTTCCTGATGACCTGCACGGTCGGCCCGCTGCCGGCCGCGGTCATCGACGTGGTCCACCCCGGCATCCGCGCCACCGGCGCATCCGTGATCTCGCTGTTCCAGAACCTCTTCGGCCTGGCTGCCGGACCGCTGGTCGCAGGCTTCCTGTCGGATGCCTGGACGCTCGAATTCGCGCTGACGGCGGTGCCCGCCTTCAGCCTGCTGGCTGCCGGCGCGCTGCTGGTGGCCGCACGGACCTACGAGGCGGACCTCCAGCGGGCCTGCCAGGCCGCGCAAGCCACCGAACTCCCGGCCGAAGCGCCGATGCCGGCCGCCGTGCAGCCGGCGCGCAAAGCCATGGCCTGAACCGGGCCGATCCCCCACCCACCGAAACCGAGAGAATCTCCATGAACGGATTGATGATGGAGCAGCCGTTGCTGATTTCGACGCTGCTCACCCATGCCGAACGCCACCACGGCGAACAGGAAATCGTGTCGCGCCGCGTCGAGGGCGACATCCATCGAAGCACCTATCGCGAACTGGCCGAGCGCTCGCGCCGGCTGGCCAACGCACTGGCGGCGCGCGGCATCGCGTTCGGCGATCGCGTCGCCACGCTGGCCTGGAACGGCTATCGCCACATGGAGCTGTACTACGCGGTCTCCGGATCGGGCGCCGTGCTGCACACCCTCAACCCCCGGCTGCACCCCGACCAGGTGGTGTGGATCGCTGACCATGCGCAAGACCAGGTCCTGTTCTTCGACCTGAGCTTCCTGCCGCTGGTCGAGGCGATCGCCTCGCGCGTGTCGACGGTCAAGGCCTTCGTGGCGATGACCGACCGGGCGCACATGCCGGTGTCGGCCAAGCTGCCCGGCCTGCTGTGCTACGAGGAACTGGTCGAAGCCCATTCGCCCGATTTCACATGGCCCAGCTTCGACGAGAAATCCGCTTCGTCGCTCTGCTACACCTCGGGCACGACCGGGCATCCGAAGGGAGCGCTCTACAGCCATCGCTCGACACTGCTGCACACCTACGCCGCGGCACTGCCGGATGCGCTGAACTGCTCGGCCAACGACGTGATCCTGCCGGTGGTGCCGATGTTCCACGTCAACGCCTGGGGGCTGCCGTACGCCGCCTGCATGGTCGGCGCCAAGCTGGTCTTCCCCGGACCCTGGCTCGACGGCAAGTCGCTGCACGATCTGTTCGAAGCCGAAGGCGTGACCATGTCGGCCGGCGTGCCCACGGTGTGGCAGGGCCTGCTGGCCCACGTGGAGGGCAACGGCCTCGCGTTCAGCACCATGCGCCGCACGGTCATCGGCGGCTCGGCCTGTCCGCCGGCGATGATGCGCGCCTTCCAGGAGCGCTACGACGTCCAGGTGCTGCACGCCTGGGGCATGACCGAGATGAGCCCGGTGGGCACGGTCTGCACGCTCAAGCCCGCGCACCGTGCGCTGGACGCCGAGGCGCGCATGGCGATCCAGGCCAAGCAGGGGCGGTCGGTGTTCGGCGTCGACATGAAGATCGTCGGCGAGGACGGCAAGGCGCTGCCGCACGACGGCAAGGCCGCCGGCGAGCTGATGGTGCGCGGCCCGTGGATCATCTCGAACTACTTCAAGGGGGAAGGCGAGGGCCCGCTGGTCGACGGCTGGTTCCCCACCGGCGACGTGTCGACCATCGACGCCGACGGCTTCATGCAGATCACCGACCGCAGCAAGGACGTGATCAAGTCCGGCGGCGAATGGATCGGCTCGATCGACCTGGAAAACATCGCGATGGCCCATCCGGCCGTGGCCCTGGCCGCCTGCATCGCCGCCCGCCATCCGAAATGGGACGAACGCCCGCTGCTGGTCGTGACCACCAAGCCCGGCGAGCAGCTGTCGCGCGACGAACTGCTCGGTTTCTACGACGGCCGCATCGCCAAGTGGTGGACGCCCGACGACGTGGTCTTCGTCGACCAGCTTCCGCTCGGCCCGACCGGCAAGGTGCAGAAGAACAAGCTGCGCGAGGCCTTCCAGGACCACCTGCTGGCGGCCCAGCCATGACAGCGCCGACGAATGAGCGGCGAGACCCTGTTTCTCGCCATACTGGCGTCCGCGCTGCTGCGCCGGGCGCCCTGACCCCCCAAGAATCCGGACACAGGAGACGAAGCATGAGATCGAAGAACACCCTGCGGCAGGCCGCCCGCGCCGCCTCGCTGGCCTGCGTGGCGGCCGCCTGCCTCGCGGCAACCGCGAGCCATGCCCAGGCGCAGGCGCCCAAGTGGCCTGACAAGACCGTGCGCATCATTGCAGCGGGTCCGGCGGGCGGTTCGGCGGACATCGTCGCGCGGCTGCTGGCCGACAACTTGTCGCGGGACTCCGGCCAGCCGGTGGTGGTCGATCCCAGGCCCGGCGCCGGCGGCGTGCTCGCGGTGAACGAACTCTCGCAGGCACCGCACGACGGCTACACGGTGCTGGTCGCCGTGAATTCGCTGGTCAGCGAGATTCCCCATATCGTCAAGCTGCGCGTCGACATGGCGGCGGAGATCAAGCCTGTGGCCGAGCTCGGCCGCGGCGGGCTGGTGCTGGTCGGTGCGCCGTCGGTGCCGGCGAAAAATTTCGGCGAACTGCTCGGATGGGTCAAGAGCCATCCCGGCACGGTCAGCTACGCCTCCTACACGGCCGGCACGCTCTCGCACGTCCTCGGCCTCCAGCTCAACAAGGCCGCCGGCATCGACATGACGCACGTGGGATACAAGGGTTCGACGCCTGCGCTGACCGACGTCATGGGCGGCCACGTGCCGCTGATGTTCGACGCCATGCCGAGTTCGCTGCCGCTGGTCAAGGCCGGCAAGATCAAGGCCTTCGCGGTCAGCACGCCCAAGCGGTCCGCGCTGCTGCCCGAGGTGCCGACCTTCACCGAGCTCGGCTACCCGCAGCTCGAGGCCACGGGGTGGATGGGCCTGTGGATCAAGCCCGATGTGCCTGCCGCGCAGCAGGCCCGGGTTCGCGAAGCCGCGCTCAAGGTGCTGGCCATGCCCTCGGTCCGCGAGCGCCTGCAGGACATCGGCTTCGAGCCCGGCCAGCCGCGCAGTCCCGAAGAGCTGGCCAAGTCGCTCAGCGCCGACTATCAGCGCATGGGTTCGGTGCTGAAGTCGATTGACTTCAAGCCCGAGTAGCCGGGGCGACGGGAAGCCTTTGCCGTCGCCGAAACTCTGCTGGCGTGCAGCCGACTTCCCGCTTGAAGAACTTGCTGAAGTTGGTGGCTTCCTCGAAGCCCAGCTTCTCTGCGATGGCGACGCCGGGCATGTCGGTATGCACCAGCAGACGTTTCGCTTCCAGGTTGACCCGCGCCGCGATGAAGGCCTTGGCTGTCATGCCCATCGCCCCTGTCACTGCGCGTGCCAGGCTCTTCTCGGTGTAGCCGAGCTGGCTGGCGTAGTCGGCCACCTGGTGCCACCGAGAGAAGCGCTCTTCCACCAGCTGCTGGAAACGTTTGAAGCGTTGGGATGCCGTAGAGATCAGCGGGTCTTGCGCTTGTTGCCGGCCTTGCAGAATGCTCAGCCGCGTCAAGAGCGCATGGAGCTGGTGGCGCAGCAGCGCATGCACGTCTTCCAGAGGGGCGTCGATCAGCGTGTCCTCCCGCATCTGCTGGATCGAGTCGGTCACCCTTCGCAGGTCATCGCTGCCGAGGAGCACATGTTCCGGCAGCCTCGCCAGATCGACCGCGAGCTTGGAGTCGCGCATCGTGGCCGAAACGGGCAGCACGAATTCGGGGCGGAACAGAACGTTCAAGCCGTCCCAATCCTCATCACTTCCGTAGTTGTGGGCCTGCCCCGGTCGCAGCACGAGCAGCGACCCCGGCTGGCAGCAGATCGACTTGAAGTCGACCACCTGGGTGCATGCCCCCTGCGTGACGCACACCAAAGTGTGGAACTCGTACCGATGCGTGGTCCGGACCTTGGCCTTGCTGCCTCGATGCCTGAGGTCGGAGACCGTGAAGACTTCCAGATCCAGAGCGTAGCTCGCTCGCGGGCTATAGCCCAGAGGCTGAATGTTGGCACTCGATTTCGAGCTTCCTGCCGCGGAACGAGCCGACCTCGATGTCTTGTACGCTCCCCTCTTTGCCCTCGATGTCTTGAAAGTATCAGCCATTGGCCTGTTTCTATCGTTCAATTTGGCTCACATCGTCCAATAATAACCAAGGACAGGCCAATATTCACAACGCATCGACGCAGGAGCGCACCATGAACAACATCGACATCACCAAGGCCTACATCAAGGCCGTACAAACCGGCGACCAAGCCACGTTGGGCAACATCATTTCGCCCGAAGTGGTCTGGCACCAGCCGGGCAACAACCAGTTTTCTGGCACGCATCGCGGCATCGCAGCGGTCGCAGCGCTGCTTGGCAGGATGATGGAAGTGTCCAAGGGAACGTTCGCGATCACCCGCGCCGACCACTACATGGCCAATGGTGACTGGGTGGCCATCACCTTGGAATTCGCTGGCGAGGCGAATGGCATCGAACTCAGGCAGCCGGGCGTCGACCTCATCCGCATCGAAGGCGGCAAGATCGCTGAAGTCCGGCTGTTCTCCAGCCATCAAGATCAGGAGGATGCGTTCTGGGGACGTTGAGCGACAGCGCCCAAGCCCAGCCCGGCTGGGCTGGGCTGGGCTGGGCTGCAAGCCTGGCGATTGCGTCTAGAGCATCTGCTCGCCGGTGGCGCGGATATCCACGCGCCGGTTCGGCTCGAAGCAGGCGATCAGCGCGGTGCGGTTCCTCGCCTTGCCCTGGGCCCTGCAATCGGCTTCGGTGACCTTCAGCTCATTGAAGCCACGGCCTTCGGCCCGGATGATGTTGGCCGGCACGCCTTGGCTGACCAGGTAGTCGCGCACCGAGTTGGCCCGTGCCACGGACAGGCGCTGGTTGAATTCGGCGCTGCCGATCGGATCGGTGTGCCCGACGATGGAGATCTCCCGCAGCCGGATGCCCGAGGCCCTCAGTTCCTTGAGCGTGTTCTCGATGCGGGTGCGCCCGGCCGGCGTCAGGTCGGACTTGGCAAACGCGAAGGTGCCGTCAGCCTTGAGCTCGAAGTTGCGCACCGCCGGGGGTGGCGGCGGCGGCGGCGGTGGCATCGCCGCGGGCGGGGCCGGCGGCGGGGCTGCCTGTGCCACGCGCGGCGCCGCCCCGAAGGGAATCTGCAGGCCGACCGAGAACAGCCAGTCGTTCATGCTCTGCCGCCCGCCCAGCCGGCTGTTGTTGGCGTTGTCGACA
>NZ_JASZYT010000006.1 GCF_030316765.1 Variovorax saccharolyticus | reverse complement strand
TTCCAGCCTGGTGGACCCGATCTCGGCGGAGGACGCGGACGTCCACGGCACGCAGCACGCGGTGGTGTCGGTGGCGGACTATGGCGGATCGAAGGTGTCGAACTACCGCTATGGCCCGGTGATCTTCACGACCAACCCGGGGTGGAGCTGCCAGCCGCCCAACGGCTGCCCCATCGCGTCGGGCAAGTTCGAGTACGGCGGCAGCTTCCCGCTGCCGGGCGGCCCGTTCCACGTCGTCAGCTCGAACATCCCCTAGCGGTCAACCCGCGTTCAGCGCCGTCAGCCGTTCGGCGGTGCCGACATCGGTCCAAGGGCCCAGGTACAGCTCCGCGCTGACCTGGGCCTTTTCCATGGCCGCGCGCAGCAGCGGCGCCAGCGGCGCCTTGATGCCGCCGGGGTTGCCGGTGGCAATCCCGCACAGGGGCGGCGCGAAGAGTGCCGCTCGATAGAGACCGATGGTCGAGAAGGTGTGGCGGATGCCGGCGTGGTCCTGCAGGGTGGCGCGGCCTGCGGGGTCCAGTCCGAAATCGCCCTTCGGGTTGTGGGCTGGGTTCGGCACCAGCCACAAGTGCGCGAGCAGGCCGCCGGCCAGGAAGCGGTCGACCGCGGCCTGCGTGAACTCGAAGTCCGGCGCGAACACATCGCCCGCCACCACCCAGAACACCTCGCCCAGCGCGGGCAGCGCACGCACGATGCCGCCAGCCGTTTCGAGCGCGCCGCCGAAGTCGCGGCCCTCGTGCGAATAGTGAAGCGTGGAGCCGCCATGCCGGGCGCCGAAGCGGGCCTCGATCTGCTCGCCGAGCCAGGCCGTGTTGACCACCACGTCGGTGAAGCCGCCGGCGGCGAGTGCTTCGAGCGGCCACTGCATCAGCGGCTTGCCATGGACTTCCAGCAGCGGCTTGGGGGTGCGGTCGGTCAGCGGCCGCATGCGCTCGCCGCGCCCGGCGGCCAGGATCATCGCCTTGATGTCGCTCATGCGGGCACCGCTCCCATCCGGCCGCGCTGCAACTGGTGCCGCTGGGCTTGCGCCGGCATGAACAGCGCCTCCAGCGATGCCATCAGCGCCCTCGCCTTGGCCGAGTGATCGGCACCGAAGTTGCACACATAGACATCGATCGTGACGCCGCGCTGCTCCGGCCAGGTATGGACGCACAGGTGCGACTCGGCCAGCAGCACCGCGGCCGTGACCCCGCCGGCACCGTCCGGCGTCGCCGGGAAGGCATGGAACAGTCGGCCGACCACTTGCAGTCCGGCCGCTTCGGCGCCGGCGACGCAGGCAGAGCCCAGGGTGTCGGCGTCGACCAGCCATCGCGTGTCGCAGCGGCAGTCGAGGAGGTCGGCAGTCAGGTGAAGCCCTTGCATGGACCGGCACTCTAGCTGAATGTGGCCCCCACGCTCCCCCACTTCGTGTGGGTCGCTGCCCCCCAAGGGGGCCACAGGCCGCCTTGGGGCGGCCCGGCGCCGGCCTGGGTGGCCCCTACGCTGCCCCGCTGGGTGCAAGTCGCTGTTGGCGCGGGCCTGATCCGAGCCCATTCCGGGGCCGTCCCACCCCGCCCGTTAAAATACCGGGTTCCCCCTAACCTGCCCCCAGAAAGCCACAGATGGCCAACCAAGCCTTGATGGCCAACGCGATCCGCGCGTTGGCAATGGATGCCGTTCAACTCGCCAACTCGGGGCATCCCGGTGCACCGATGGGCATGGCCGACATGGCGGTCGCGCTGTGGGGCGACCATCTGAGGCACAACCCGGTCAATCCGCAGTGGTTCGACCGCGACCGCTTCGTGCTGTCGAACGGCCACGCCTCGATGCTGATCTATTCGGTGCTGCACCTCACCGGCTATGCGCTCCCCGTCGAAGAACTCAAGCGCTTCCGCCAGCTGCACAGCAAGACCGCCGGCCATCCCGAAACCGGCATCACGCCCGGCGTGGAGACCACCACCGGTCCGCTGGGCCAGGGCATCACCAACGCGGTCGGCTTCGCGCTGGCCGAGAAACTGCTCGCGGCCGAGTTCAACCGCAAGGGCCACGAGATCGTCGACCACCACACCTACGCCTTCCTCGGCGACGGCTGCCTCATGGAAGGCATCAGCCACGAGGCCGCGGCGCTGGCCGGCGCCTGGAAGCTCGGCAAGCTGATCGCACTCTACGACGACAACGGCATCTCGATCGACGGCCAGGTCAAGCCCTGGTTCATCGACAACACCGAAGAGCGCTTCAAGGCCTACGGCTGGCACGTGATCGGCCCGATCGACGGCCACGACGCCAAGGACGTGTCGAAGGCCATCGAGAAGGCGAAGAAGAACACCGACCGGCCGACCCTCATCATCTGCAAGACCCAGATCGGCAAGGGCAGTCCGAACCGCGCCAACACCGCCAAGGCACACGGCGAGCCGCTCGGGGCCGACGAGATCGGCCTGACCCGCAGCGCGCTGCAGTGGTCGCACGCGCCCTTCGAACTGCCGTCCGCGGTCTACGAGGAATGGGACGCCAAGGCCGCCGGCGCCAAGAATGAAGCCGCCTGGAACGACAAGTTCGAGGCCTATGCCAAGGAGTTCCCGGACCTGGCCGCCGAGTTCACCCGCCGCATGAAGGGCGAGCTGCCGAAGAACTTCCACCAGACCGCCTTCGACACGGTGGTGGCTGCCCACACCAAGGCCGAGACCGTGGCCTCGCGCAAGGCCTCCCAGCTGGCGCTGGAAGCCTTCACCGCCGCGCTGCCCGAATTGCTCGGCGGCAGCGCCGACCTGACCGGCTCGAACCTGACCAACACCAAGAGCACGCCCAGCCTGCGCTTCGACAGCCACGGCGCCGTGGTCCGCAGCGAAGGCAACGAGCAGTTCCCCGACGGCCTGCTGGGCCGCCATATCAACTACGGCGTGCGCGAGTTCGGCATGGCGGCCATCATGAACGGCGTCGCGCTGCACGGCGGCTTCATTCCCTACGGCGGCACCTTCCTGACCTTCAGCGACTACAGCCGCAACGCGATCCGCATGGCGGCGCTCATGAAGCAGCGCGTGATCCATGTCTTCACGCATGACTCGATCGGCCTCGGCGAGGACGGTCCGACCCACCAGTCGATCGAGCACGCGGCGTCGCTGCGGCTGATCCCGAACCTCGACGTCTGGCGTCCCGGCGACACCGCCGAGACCGCCGTGGCCTGGGCCGTGGCGCTGCAGAACGCCGACCGCCCGACGGCGCTGCTGCTGTCGCGCCAGAACCTGCCCTATTCGCCCAAGAAGGACCTCAGCGACATCAGCAAGGGCGCCTACGTGCTGTCCGAGCCCGAAGACGTGGGCCTCAAGAACAAGAAGCTCAAGGCGGTCATCATCGCCACCGGCTCCGAAGTGCAGCTGGCGCTGCGGGCCCAGGAGCTGCTGGCGGCGAAGAAGATCGGCGTGCGCGTCGTCTCGATGCCCTCCACCACCACCTTCGACCGCCAGGACGTGGCCTACAAGAAGAGCGTGCTGCCCAAGGGCACGCCGCGCATCGCGGTCGAGATGGGCTGCACCGACGGCTGGTGGAAGTACGGCGTCGCCGCCGTCGTCGGCATCGACACCTACGGCGAGTCGGCACCTGCCGGCGTGCTGTTCAAGCATTTCGGATTCACGGCAGAGAACGTCGCTGCCACGGTCGAGGCAGCGCTCGCGCGCTGAGGTCTCGGCCACGCCTTCTCAGTAGTTTTCAACCTTCCAGGAGCATCAGACATGGCTATCAAACTCGGCATCAACGGTTTCGGTCGCATCGGGCGCAACGTGCTGCGCGCGGCGGTTCAGAACTTCAAGAACGACATCGAGATCGTCGCGATCAACGACCTGCTCGAGCCTGATTACCTGGCCTACATGCTCCAGTACGACTCGGTGCACGGTCGCTTCCAGGGCGAGATCACGGTCGAGGGCAACACCCTCGTCGTCAACGGCAAGAAGATCCGCCTGACGCAGGAGCGCGATCCGTCGAAGCTCAACTGGAGCGACGTCGGCGCCGACATCGTGCTCGAGTCCACCGGCCTGTTCCTGACCAAGGACACGGCGCAGAAGCACATCGACGCGGGCGCGAAGAAGGTGCTGCTGTCGGCCCCGAGCAAGGACGACACGCCGATGTTCGTCTACGGCGTCAACGACAAGAAGTACGCCGGCGAAGCCATCATCAGCAACGCCAGCTGCACCACCAACTGCCTGGCGCCGCTGGCCAAGGTGCTGAACGACAAGTGGGGCATCAAGCGCGGCCTGATGACCACCGTCCACGCCGCCACCGCGACCCAGAAGACGGTCGACGGCCCGAGCAACAAGGACTGGCGCGGCGGCCGCGGCATCCTCGAGAACATCATCCCGTCGAGCACCGGCGCGGCCAAGGCGGTGGGCGTGGTGATTCCCGAGCTCAACAAGAAGCTCACGGGCATGAGCTTCCGCGTGCCGACCTCCGACGTCTCGGTGGTCGATCTCACGGTCGAGCTGGTCAAGGAAGCCACCTACAAGGAAATCTGCGCCGAGATGAAGGCGCAGAGCGAAGGCGCGCTCAAGGGCGTGCTGGGCTACACCGAGGACAAGGTGGTCGCCACCGACTTCCGCGGCGACCCGCGCACCTCGATCTTCGACGCCGAGGCCGGCATCGCGCTGGACGGCACCTTCGTCAAGCTGGTGAGCTGGTACGACAACGAGTGGGGCTACTCGAACAAGTGCCTCGAGATGGTCCGGGTGATGGCCAAGTAAGGCTCTCGCCACGCCATGAAGAAACGCGCCCTCGGGCGCGTTTTTCTTTGGCCTGGGGGCTTGTTCAGACCGGCTCGAGCACGTGGATCAGCCGGCTCTCGGTCCAGTCCTTGACCTTGGCGCCATAGGCGGCCATGTGCGGTGCCGCCGCGTGCGCCTGCAGGTCGGCCAGGGTTTCCCATTTCTCGACGACGACGAAGGTGTCGGCGCCGAAGCTGCCGCGCGAGGCCGGCATGCCGACGGCATCGATGGTCGCGGTGTATTCGATGCAGCCCTTCTCGGCCAGCACCGCGGGCCGGTTGGCCCGGTAGGCCTCGAGGATCAGATCGCGTTGGCCTGGCTTGGCGGTGATGACGGCGACGACATGGATCATGGACGATGGCTCCTTTGGAATGAACCGTCGAATTTAAGAGCAAAGCGCCGCGCCCGCTGTCACATGGGTCCAGGCACCTGCACCATCCACGAGACGCCGAAGCGGTCGACCAGCATGCCGAAGGCCGGCGACCAGAAGGTCTTGCCCATCGGCATCTGCACCTGGCCGCCTTCGGCCAGGGCGTCGAACAGGCGCCGGGCCTCGGCCTCGTCGGCGGCGGTCAGCGACAACGAGAAGCCCTTGAATGCCGGCTCGCCCGGGGCGCAGCCATCGGACGCCATCACCATCGTGTCGCCGATGTCGAAGCTCGCATGCATCACCTTGTCGTCGGAACCCGGCGGCACCTTGTCGGCCGGGATCGGGTCGGGGCTCTCCTTGAAGCGCATCAGCATCGTGAGCTTGGCGCCGACCGCCTTGCGGTAGAACTCGATCGCCTCCTCGCAGCGGCCATCGAAAAAGAGGTAGGAGTGGACTTGCATCGTGCTTCCTTTCAGCGTCGATTGGTTGTGTACAACGTCCACAAGACAATAGCAAAGATAATGGACGCTGTCCACATGAAGGAATCGATGAGCTCTCTGCCTGATCCCAGCCCTCCTGCGCGCAGCACCTACCGGCACGGAGACCTGCGCCGTGCGCTGCTCGATGCCGGGGTCGAGCTGGCGCGCGCCGGCGGACCCGAAGCGGTGGTGCTGCGCGAAGCGACACGGCGCGCGGGCGTGGTTCCGAATGCCGCCTATCGGCATTTCGCGAGCCGGCTTGCCTTGCTGCAAGCGGTGCGCGCCGCGGCGCTGTCGGCGGTGGCCCGGGCCATGGAAGAAGAACTGGCGGGCGCCGGCGCGGCGGGCGATCCGCTGGCCCGGGCTCGCGCCAGCGTGCGGGCGGTCGGCACCGGCTACCTGCGCTTCGCCCAGGCCGAGACCGGCTTGTTCCGCACCGCGTTCGCGACACCGGTCGACATCGACGATGCGCCCGGGGAGGTCAAGGGCGGGGCCAGCGGCCTCAATCCCTTCGAACTGCTGGGCGCCGCGCTCGACCGCCTGGTCGCGGCCGGCGGCATGGCGCCCGAACGGCGTCCCGGCGCCGAGTTCCTGGCCTGGTCGGCAGTGCACGGGCTGGCGCTGTTGATCATCGACGGCCCCTTGCGCGGCCTGCCGGCCCCGCAGGCCGAGGCGCTGGGGCAGCGGCTGCTCGACATGGTCGAGAAAGGACTGTGAAACACAGGCTGTAACTTCAACAACCTTGAACTTTAGTATTCGTCCGGCTACCGTCGAACGCCCAAACGAGAGCGTCGACGACATGGCCATGCTGATCCTGATGACCCCCACCGGCCAGACCACCCAGCTGCCGATATCGGAGCTCGGGGTGACGATCGGCCGGGCCGAGCAGAACCACGTGGTGCTGGCTTCGCCGCGGGTCAGCCGTTTCCATGCCAGGCTGAGCACCCAGGGGCCGCTGGTGATCCTGCGCGACCTGGGCAGCCGCAACGGCACTTTCGTGAACGGCAAGCGGGTCGAACTGCAGGTGCTGGCCCATGGCGACAACATCGATATCGCCGGCTACTGGATGCGTTTCCTGGCTCCGGAGCAGGAGACCATCGCCGAGGACAGCGTGCGCCTGATGAGCGAGCGCGGCGGCCTGGTCTGAAGCCCGCCGCCCGGCTCAGCGCGCGTGATGCACCGGCGCGAGCCCGTGCACCGGCGTCGGCAGGCCCTCCATGCGCGCCTTCAGCTGCAGCGCCAGGAACTGCGAATAGTGGCGCGACTGGTGCAGGTTGCCGCCGTGGATCCACAACTGCGGCACCTGCGTCGGCTTCCACATGTTGCGCAGCTCGCCCTCCCAGGGCCCGGGATCCTTCGGCGTGTCGGAGCCCAGCCCCCAGACCTTGCCGACCTTGTCGGCCACCTCGGGCGAGACCAGGTCGGCCAGCCAGCCGTTCATCGAGCCGTAGCCGGTGGCGTAGACGATCAGGTCGGCCGGCAGCTCGCTGCCGTCGCTCAGCGTGACCGACTTCGGATTGATGCGCTCGATGGTCACGCCGCTGCGCAGCCGGATGCTGCCGTTGGCGACCAGCTCCGAGGCGCCGACGTCGATGTAGTAGCCCGAGCCGCGGCGCAGGTACTTCATGAAGAGGCCCGAGCCATCGACCCCGAAGTCGAGCAGGAAGCCGGCCTTCTCGAGCCGCGCATAGAGGTCGGCATCGCGGCGCTTCATCTCGTCATACACCGGCACCTGCATCGGCGCCATGATCTTGTAGGGCACCGAGGCGAAGATCAGGTCGGCGCGGTCGGTGGTCACGCCGGCCTTGAGCGCGGCCTCGGAGTAGAGCCCGCCGAGCGCCAGTTCCATCAGCGAATCCGAGGGCGCGATGTGGGTCGAGCTGCGCTGGATCATGGTCACGTCGGCGCCGTTCTCCCACAGGGCGGCGCAGATGTCGTGGGCCGAATTGTTGGAGCCCAGCACCACGCACTTCTTGCCGCGCCAGGCCTCGGGCCCGGGGTGTGCGCTCGAGTGGTGCTGCTCGCCCTCGAAGCTTTCGGCGCCCGGGATCTTCGGCAGGTTCGGATAGCCCGACACGCCGAGCGCGAACACCAGCTGCTTCGGCCGCAGCGTGATCTCGCGGCCGTCGCGCTCGACCACCAGCTCCCATTCCTTCTTCGACTCGTCGAAGCGCGCCTTCTTCGCGGTGGTCGAGCCCCAGTAGTTGAGCTCCATCACCTTGGTGTACATCTCGAGCCAGTCGCCGATCTTGTCCTTCGGCGAGAACACCGGCCAGTCCTCCGGAAACGGCAGGTAGGGCAGGTGGTCGTACCAGACCGGGTCGTGCAGGCACAGGCTCTTGTAGCGCCGGCGCCAGGAGTCGCCGGCGCGTGCGTTCTTCTCGACGATGATCGTCGGCACGCCGAGGCGCCGCAGCCGCGCGCCGAGCGCGATGCCGCCCTGCCCCCCGCCGACGATGACGACGTAGGGCTGTTCGGTGAAGCCCAGCGTCTCGGCCTCCTGCTGGCGCCGCTCGAGCCAGGTCTTGCGTTGCGGATTGGCGCCGTGCTCCGCACCCTTGATCCGCTGCGCGCCCTTGCATTCCTCGAAGCCCTTGAGTTCGGTCATGGTGGTCAGCAGCGTCCAGGCCTTGCCGCCGCGCAGCCGCAGGTGGCCGCGGCCGCGTGCCACCGCGGTCTCGAAGGTGAACCAGGCATCGACCACGCCATCGGCCTCGGTGGCATCGCCCTCGACCGCGAAGGCCGTCGGCTTCGTGTCGGCCAGCCGCGCCTGGAGCATGGCGCGGATCGCCTCGGGCCCTTCCTGCGTGCGGATGTTCCAGGTGAAGGCGACCAAGTCGCGCCAGTAGCAGTCGGGCTCGAACAGTGCGATTGCGGCGTCGATGTCGCCGCGCTCCAGCGCGGACTGGAAATCGGCCAGCCAGGCGCCGGCGACCTGCGTCGGATGGTTCGACAGATCGGTCATGTCCAGTGTCTCCTTCGTTCGCGCCCCGCGATCGGGCCGGGCGAGAACCGTACGCCCATCCCCGGTCGACGTCAAACGGTGGCCGGCAATCCCAGCGCCTCCCGCAGCAGGCCCAGCCGCGGGTTGTCCGTGCCCGTGCGGTGGATCAGCGCCACCGGCCCGGCCGGGATCGGCGGATGCACGCGCACCCGCATCACGCCGCTGGCGCCCGCGCTGTCCAGGGTCGACGCCGGCACCGCGCTGAGGCCGAGGCCGGCCGCGACCAGGCGCAGGTTGGTCACCGGGCTGGTCGACTCGATCACCGGCACCGGCGCCATCAGGCCCGCGCTGCGGAACACCTCGTCCATCATGCGTCGCACCATCGAGGTCGGGGCCGGCATGATCCAGCGCTCGCGGCACAGGCGCGGCCAGTCGACCCGGCGGGCCCGGCCGAGCGGATGACCCGGCGGCGCGATCACGGTGAAATCGGCGTCGAACAGCCTCTCGTAGTGCAGCGGCTGTCCCGCGGCTTCGGGCATCTCGGTCGGATAGCTCGTGACCAGCGCATCGAGGCGCCCCTGCAGCAGCGCCTGCACGAGCAGCGGGACGCGCTCCTCCATCAACTGGACCCGCACCCGGGCCTGCTCGCCGACCAGGCGGGCGAACACCTCCGGCAGATAGCCCTGGGCGACGAAAGGCGGCGCCCCGATGCGCAGCAGGGTGACGGCCGGCTCGGCCGAGGCCTCGGCGCCGAGGTGCGCCAGTTCCTGGAGCAGCATGGCGGCGCCGCGGACCACGATCTCGCCGCGCGGCGTGGTCGCCAGGCCGCGCGCGCTGCGCGTGAAGAGCGCGAAGCCGAAGCTCGCCTCGACTTCGCCGAGGGCCTTGCTCAACGCTGGCTGCGTGAGGTTCAGCACCGCGGCGGCGGCGCGCAGGCTGCCGCCGCGCTGCAGTTCGACCAGCAGCTGCAGGTGGCGGAAACGCAGCCGCGCGATGAGTCTGCGCGCTTCGCAGGAGGGCTCTGAAGGCATCGAGTCGCTTTCCAAAAAGTTTGCACGCAATGAAAACATATCACTGTTGGATATCGCTGTCCCGACCTATGCTGATGCCACACCAGAAGGAGACATTCACCATGGATCGCCGCAGTTTCTGCCGGGCCGCATCGGCCCTCGCTCTTGTGCCGCTGGCCGTTCGCGCCGCCGACGGCTTTCCCGGCAAGCCGGTGCGCGTCATCTCGCCCTACGCCGCGGGCGGCGGCCCCGACGTGCAGCTGCGCCAGGCCGGCCCGGCGCTCGGTGAGGCGCTGGGCCAGTCGATCGTGATCGAGAACAAGGTCGGCGCGGCCGGCGTGCTGGCCGCGCAGTACGTGGCACAGGCGGCGCCCGACGGCTACACGCTGCTGATGGGCTCCAACACGCATCTGATCCAGAAGATCCTGCAGCCCGATCTCAAGTTCGATCCCATCGCCGACTTCGTGCCGGTCAGCAACTTCGCATCCTCGCCCACCGTGCTGGTGGTGCGTGCCGACAGCCCCTACCAGACGCTCGAGGACCTCATCGCGGATGCGAAGGCCAAGCCGGGCCAGATGAACTACGGCTCCGGCGGCATCGGCACCTCGGCCCACCTCGCGGGGGCGACGCTGGCCTCGCTCGCGGGCCTCAAGGTCACGCACATTCCGCTCAAGGGCTCGGTCGAGATCGCCGCCTCGCTGCTGCGCGGCGACACGCAGTTCGCGTTTCCGGTGGCCGGCACCGGCGTGCCGCAGGTCAAGGGCGGCAAGCTGCGCGCGCTGGCCGTCACCAGCCGCCAGCGCCTGAAGCAGCTGCCCGAGGTGCCGACCCTGCACGAGCGGCTGAAGAACGAGCTCGCGGTGCAGGAGTCGTGGTTCGGCCTCTGGGCCCCGGCCCGCACGCCGCAGGACGTGGTCGCGGTGCTGTTCGCGGCCGCGACCCGGACCTTGAAGACGCCGGCCCTGCAAGCCGCCTTCGAGGCGGCCGGCAACGAGGCCGCGATCAGCGAGAGTCCGCAGGCCTTCGCCGCCTTCGTGCGCAGCGAGAACCGCAAGTGGGCCGAGATCGTGAAGCTGGCCGGCGTCACGGCGAGCTGAAGCCGAACAGGAGAACAGGCACCATGTCCAAACCCCTCGAAGGTGTGCGCGTCATCGACATGTCGCACGTGATCGCCGGTCCCCTGGCGTCCCTCTACCTCGCCCAGCTCGGCGCCGAGGTGATCAAGATCGAGCCGCCGCAGTCCGGCGAGGTAATGCGCGCCAGCAAGGCCGCGCCGGAGGACGGCGACACGCCGGCCGGCTTCGCGGCGCTGAACGCCGGCAAGCGCTCCTTCGCGGCCGACATCCGGACGGCCGAAGGTGCCGCGCTGGTGCGCTCGCTGGCCCGCACGGCCGATGTCTTCATCGAGAACTTCCGCCCCGGCGTGGTCGCGAAGTACGAGCTCGACTACGCCGCCATCCAGGCCGAGCGGCCGGACATCGTGTATTGCTCGATCTCCGGCTACGGCCAGGAAGGCGAGTGGTCGCGGCGCGGCGCCTACGACCACGTGGTGCAGGCCCTGACCGGCATGATGATGATGTCGGGCGACAGCGCCGAGGCGCCGCCGCTCAAGGTGGGCTTCCCGGTGATCGACGTCGCCGTCGGCATGCTCGGCGCGCTGTCGATCGTGGCGGCCCTGCATCGCCGCGAGCGCGAGGGCCTGGGCCAGTACATCGATGCCTCGATGGTGCAGGCCTCGCTGATGCTGATGTACCCCAACGCGAGCAGCTTCCTCACCGGGCGCGTCGAGCCGCAGCGGGTCGGCAATCGCGGCTACACCGGCAGTCCCACGGCCGACACCTACCGCTGCGCCGACGGCTGGCTGGCCACCGCGGCCAACACGCCGGCACAGTTTCGCAAGCTCACGGCGGTGCTGGCGCTCGAGTCGCTCTGCGACGACGCGGCGGCACTCGACCTCGAGGCCTTCCATGCACCGGGCGGCGGCTTCGTCGTCGCCCGCGACCTGCCCTATCTGCAGCAGCGCTTCCGCGACGCCTTCGCGAGCCGGTCGGCGGTCGAGATGGAGCAAAGGCTCAATGCGGTCGGCGTGCCGGCGGCGCGGGTGCGCAAGCTCGGCGAATTCCTCGACGAGATGGAATCGCGAGGCGGCGCCGCGCTGCAGCCCGTCGCCTTCGCGCAGGGCGCATCGACCGTGCGCACGCCGGGCCTCGGCTTCCGCTATCGCTTCGACGGCGTCGCCGCGGCCACCGGCGCGCCCCGGCTCGGCCAGGACACCCACGCGCTGCTGGCGGAAATGGGATGGGGCGCCGAAGCCATCCGGTCGCTGTGCGATGCTCGCGCGATCCGCCTGTCCACGCCGATCCAACAAGGAGCGCTCTGATGTTCGATGCCCTGCTGCTGACCAAGGCCGACGACGGCACCACCCGCGCCGCCGTGACCGCGCTCGACCCGAGCGCCCTGCCCGAGGGCGAGGTGCGGGTCGACGTGGCGTTCTCCACCGTCAACTACAAGGACGCCCTGGCGATCACCGGCAAGTCGCCGGTGGTGCGCAAGTTCCCGATGGTGCCGGGCATCGACTTCGCGGGCACGGTCGCCGAGAGCAGCGACGCGCGCTACAAGAAGGGCGACCCGGTGCTGCTCAACGGCTGGGGCGTGGGCGAGACGCATTGGGGCGGCCTCGCGCAGCAGGCCCGCGTCAAGGCCGACTGGCTGGTGGCCATCCCGCCGGGCTTCGATGCACGCCAGGCGATGGCGATCGGCACCGCGGGCTACACCGCGATGCTGTGCGTGATGGCGCTGCAGCAGCACGGCTTGACGCCGGCCTCGGGCCCGGTGCTGGTCACCGGCGCCAACGGCGGCGTCGGCACGATCGCCATCGCGCTGCTGGCGCGGCTCGGCTTCGAGGTGCATGCCTCGACCGGCCGCACTGCCGAGGCCGCGCACCTGCAGCGCCTCGGCGCCCGGGAGGTCATCGACCGCGCCGCGCTCGGCGAACCCGGCAAGCCGCTGCAGAAGGAGCGCTGGGCCGGTGCGGTCGACAGCGTCGGCAGCCACACCCTGGCCAACGTCTGCGCCAGCCTGCGCTACGGCGGCACGGTGGCGGCCTGCGGGCTGGCGCAAGGCCTGGATTTCCCGGCCAGCGTAGCGCCCTTCATCCTGCGCGGCGTGACGCTGGCGGGCATCGACAGCGTCCACGCACCGCAGGCACGCCGGGTCGCGGCATGGGATCGCCTCGCGGCCGAGCTGCCGCGCGACCTGCTCGATGCCAATACCGAGACCATCGGGCTCGGCGCGGTGATCGCGCTGGCGCCGCGGCTGCTCGCGGGCCAGGTGCGCGGTCGGGTGGTGGTGGATGTGAGGGCCTAGGTTGAACAGACCCTGGATGTTTCGGCGGGCGCCGCGCCTTGACATCGGGCCGCGCGGCCTGATCTCATGCACTTCGTGCACGCTGAATTCCACCCCGCCGTCTCCCGCTGGTTCGAAGCGACTTTCCCCGGGCCGACCGAAGCCCAGGCGGCCGCCTGGCCCGCGATCGCGGCTGGCCGCCATACGCTGATCGCGGCGCCGACCGGCTCCGGCAAGACGCTCACGGCCTTTCTCGCCGCGCTCGATGGCCTGGTGCGGCAGGGCCTGCAGCCGGGCGGCCTGCCCGACCAGACCACGGTGGTCTACGTCTCGCCCTTGAAGGCGCTGTCGAACGACATCGACCTCAACCTGCAGGCGCCGCTGGCCGGCATCCGCGCCGAACTCGCGAAGCTGGGCCTGCCCGATGTCGCGATCCGCACCGCGGTGCGCACCGGCGACACGCCGGCGCGTGAGCGTCAGCAGGCCCTGCGGCGACCGCCCCACGTGCTGGTCAGCACGCCCGAGTCGCTCTACGTGCTGCTCGGTTCTGTCTCGGGGCGCAAGATGCTCTCGACGGTGCGCACCGTGATCGTCGACGAGATCCATGCGGTCGTCGGCAGCAAGCGCGGCAGCCATCTGGCGCTGTCGCTCGAGCGCTTGCAGGCGCTGTGCGGGAGGCCGTTGACGCGCATCGGCGTGTCGGCGACGCAGAAGCCGATCGCCGAGATCGCGCGCTTCCTGGTCGGCGCCGGCGCCTTGGTCGATGGCGAGGCCGATTGCGCGATCATCGACATCGGCTACGCGAAACAGCGCGACCTCGCGCTCGAGCTGCCGCCGACGCCGCTCGCGGCCGTGCTGTCGAACGAGCAGTGGGAGCAGGTCCATGCGCGCATCGCGGGGCTGGTGCACGCGCACCGCAGCACGCTGCTGTTCGTCAACACGCGCCGCATGGCCGAGCGCGCGGCGCGGCAGCTCGGCGAGATCCTCGGCAAGGAGGCGGTCGCGGCCCATCATGGCAGCCTCGCGAAGGAAGCGCGCCTCGATGCCGAGCGGCGCCTGAAGCGGGGCGAGCTCAAGGTGCTGGTGGCTACGGCCTCGCTCGAGCTGGGCCTGGACATCGGCGATGTCGACCTGGTCTGCCAGCTCGGCTCGCCGCGTTCGATCGCGACCTTCCTGCAGCGCGCCGGGCGCTCGGGCCATGCGGTCGGCGGCGTGCCGAAGGCGCGCCTCTTTCCGCAGTCGCGCGACGAACTGGTCGAATGCGCGGCCCTGCTCGACTGCGTGCGCCGCGGCGAGCTCGATGCGCTGCATGTGCTGCCGGCGCCGCTCGACGTGCTGGCGCAGCAGATCGTGGCCGAGACCGCCTGCCGCGAATGCGGGGAAGACGAACTCTTCGCGCTGGTGCGGCGCGCCTGGCCCTACGCCGAGCTGAAGCGGGAGGACTTCGCGGCCGTGGTGCGCATGGTCTCCGAAGGCTTCACGACCCGCCAGGGCCCGCGCGCGGGCTATGTGCATCGAGATGCGGTGCATCACCTGCTGCGCGAGCGCCGGGGCGCACGCATGACCGCGCTGACTTCGGGCGGCACCATTCCCGAGGCCGGCGACTACACCGTGATGCTCGAACCGCAGGCGCACAAGATCGGCACGGTCCACGAGGACTTCGCGGTGGAGAGCCTGGCCGGCGACATCTTCCAGCTCGGCAACGCGAGCTATCGCATCCTGCGGATCGAGCCCGGCCGCGTGCGCGTGGAAGACGCCCATGGCGCCGCGCCCAACATCCCGTTCTGGCTCGGCGAGGCGCCGGGGCGCAGCGACGAGTTGTCGCTCGGCGTCTCGCGGCTGCGCGCCGGGATCGAGGAGGCGCTGGCCCTGCACGGCGTCGACGGTGCCGTCGAGCAGCTGGCGCGTGCGGTCGGGCTCGACACCGAGGCGGCGCGCCAGACCGTCGAGCACCTGGCGCGCGCGCTGCGCGTGCTCGGTGCGCTGCCGACTCAGCGGCGCATCGTGATGGAGCGCTTCTTCGACGCGTCGGGCGGCATGCAACTGGTGATCCACTCGCCCTTCGGCAGCCGGCTCAACCGGGCCTGGGGACTGGCGCTGCGCAAGCGCTTCTGCCGCCAGTTCAACTTCGAGCTGCAGGCCGCGGCGACCGAGGACGCGATCGTGCTGTCGCTGTCGACCAGCCACAGCTTCCCGCTCGAGGAGGTCGCGCGCTACCTGCATTCGGCCTCGGCCCTGGACGTGCTGGTGCAGGCGCTGCTCGATGCGCCGCTCTTCGGCGTGCGCTGGCGCTGGAACGCGACCACGGCGCTGGCGCTGCCGCGTTTCCAGGGCGGGCGAAAGGTCGCGCCGCAACTGCAGCGCATGAAGTCGGAGGATCTGCTCGCGGCCGTCTTTCCCGATCAGGTCGCATGCGCCGAGAACCTGGCGGGCGCGCGCGAAATTCCCGACCATCCGCTGGTCGCGCAGACCCTGCGCGACTGCCTCTACGAGGCCATGGATGCCGAGGGCTGGCTGCGGCTCCTGAAGAAGCTCGAGGCCGGCGAAGTCGAGCTGCTGGTGCGCGACCTGCCGGCGCCCTCGCCGCTCGCGGCCGAGGCGCTGAACGCGCGGCCCTATGCTTTCCTGGACGACGCGCCGATCGAGGAGCGCCGCACCCAGGCGGTCCAGAACCGGCGCTACGTCGACCCCGAAAGCGCCGACGACCTCGGCCAGCTCGACGCCGAAGCGATCGCCAGCGTGCGCCGGGAAGCCTGGCCGCAGCCGCGCCATGCCGACGAGATGCACGAGGCCCTGAACGGGCTCGGCGTGATCACCGACGAAGAGGCCTCGGCCCATGAAGGCTGGCGCGGCTGGCTGGAGGTGCTGGCAGGCGCGGGCCGGGCGAACCGGCTCGAGACGGAGGGTGGCGCGTCCGGCCACGGCCTGTGGGTGGCGGCGGAGCGCCTGGCCCAGCTTCGGGCGCTGTATCCCTCGGCCACCACGCCAGCGCCGATCGAGCCGCCGGCGGAGCCAGCCGCATCCGAAGCGGGCGGCGATGCCCTGCGCGAGCTGCTGCGATCGCGGCTCGGCGGGCTGGGCCCGGTCGCTGCGCCTCGGCTCGCGGTGCAGCTGCGGCTGGCGCCCGGCGAGATCGACGCCGCATTGGCGGCGCTGCAGACCGAAGGCTGCGTGCTGCAGGGCCGCTTCACGCCGGGCACCAGCGAAATCGAATGGTGCGAGCGCCATCTGCTGGCTCGCATCCATCGCTACACGCTGAAGCGGCTGCGACAGGAGATCGAGCCGGTCGAGCCGCGTGACTTCGCGCGCTTCCTGTTCGAGTGGCAGCACGTGGCGGCCGCGAGCCGTGTCAGCGGTCCCGACGCGCTGGCGGGCATCCTGGCGCAGCTCGAAGGCTACGAGGCGGCCGCTGGTGTCTGGGAGTCCGAGCTGCTGCCGGCTCGGGTCAAGGACTATGCGCCGGCCTGGCTCGACGAGCTGTGCACCGCCGGCCGCACGCTGTGGACGCGGCTGCGCCCGGCGGCGGTCGAGGGACGTGCCGCCGGCGGCAGCCTTTCCCTGCGGTCGGCGCCGATCCTGCTGCTGCCGCGCCGCTCGGCGGCGCTGTGGACCGGGCTCGCCCCGGCACCCGCGGGCGACGCCGAGCTCGGTTCGCGCGCACGGCGGGTCGCCGACTTCCTGTCCGGCCATGGCGCGTCCTTCTTCGACGAGATTGTGCAGGGCACGCGGCTCCTGGGCGCCGAGGTCGAAGACGCGCTGAGCGAGCTGGTCATGCGCGGACGCGCGCACTGCGACAGCTACGCCGGCCTGCGCGCCTTGCTGGTGCCGCCGTCCAAGCGCACTTCGGCGCACGGGCGACGGCAGCGGCGCACGGCGCTGTTCGGCATCGAGGACGCGGGGCGCTGGTCGATGGTCCGCGCGCGTGCGCCGGCGCCGTCCGAGCCGCCGGCACGAACCGCGCCCGAAGCCATCGAGCAGGTCGCGCGCATCCTGCTGCGCCGCTACGGCGTGGTCTGCTGGCGCCTGCTCGAGCGCGAGGCCGCATGGCTGCCGCCGTGGCGCGACCTGGTGCGTGCCTGGCGCCGGCTCGAGGCGCGCGGCGACATCCGCGGCGGACGCTTCATCGCCGCCGTCGCGGGCGAGCAGTTCGCCCTGCCCGAGGCGATCGGCCTGATGCGCGAGGTGCGGCGCCGGCCTCTGGATGGCGCGCTGGTCTGCCTGGCCGCAGCCGATCCTGCGAACCTGCTCGGCACCGTCATGCCGGGACCGAAGGCCGCGCGCGTGGCCGGTTCCCGCGTGCTGTACCGCGACGGCGTGCCGATCGCCAGCCAGGTGGCCGGCCAGGTCGAACTGCTGGAGGACCTCACGCCGGCGCAGGCGCAGGCGGCCCGGCAGGCCTTGTCGTCGGAACCGTGGTCGCGGCTGGCCGAGCTGATTGGGTCCTACTGAGACCTTGCGGGACAGACCAATAAACTGCGCAGCAGTTTTTGCTCTGTCCTCAACTGATCAGAGTGTTGCGACCAACTCGGCCCCCAGCCGCACAGGCTGCGCCCCCACCAGCCCATACAAGTCCTTGGGATCATCCATCGACGGCACCAGGTCCAGCGGCTCGCCGATGCCCAGCTCGCGCGCGGCGCCCTCGAGGAAGCGCAACGCCGCGAAATCCTCCAGCGCGAAGCCGACCGAGTCGAACAGCGTGACCTGCGCCGCATCCTCGCGCCCTGGATGCGCGCCGGCGAGCACGCGCCAGATCTCGGTGGCCGGGAAGTCGGCCGGCATCTGCTGCAGCTCGCCCTCGACGCGCGTCTGCGGCGCGTACTCCACGAACACCGAGGCCCGACGCAGGACCTCGGCATGCAGCTCGGTCTTGCCGGGGCAGTCGCCGCCGACGGCGTTCAGGTGCATGCCGGGCTCGATCATGTCGGGCGCCAGGATCACCGCCCGCTGCTTGTCGGCCGTGAGCGTGGTGACGATGTCGGCGCCGCGCACTGCCTCCCGGGTGCTCGTGCAGACATCCGGTTCCAGGCCTTCGCCGCGCAGGTTGCGCACCAGCTTGGCGGTGGCCCGCGGGTCGGTGTCGAACAGCCGCAAACGACGGATGCCGAGCAGGTCGCGAAAGGCGAGCGCCTGGAACTCGCTCTGCGCGCCATTGCCGATCAGCGCCATCGTGCGGCTGTCGCGGCGCGCCAACGCGCGCGCTGCCAGCGCGGACATCGCGGCGGTGCGGATCGCGGTCGCCAGGCTCAGCTCGGCCAGCAGCAGCGGCGCTCCGGTCGCGACATCGGCCAGCACGCCGAAGGCCATCACGGTCGGCAGCCCGAAGCGCGTGTTCTTCGGATGGCCGTTGACGTACTTGAAGGCGTAGCGTGTGCCATCGGACACCGGCATCAGCTCGATGACGCCCTCGCGCGAGTGGCTGGCGCTGCGGGACGTCTTGTCGAACTCGGGCCAGCGCAAAAAGTCCTGCTCGATGCGCGCCGCGATCCCCGAGAAGCAGGCCGACAGGCCCTTGCGGGCCACGATGCGCGCGACGTCGCGCGCGCCGAGGTGAAGAGTGCTGGCCATGAAGGATGCTCCCGGTCCGTCAACAAAGTCTGGTCTTGACTCTGCGACTGTTCGGGGACAGAAAGAAGTGTCAACATTGCTGGCAATATGAGCCGCCATGTGGCGAATCGACAGGGTTTCTTGACGATATGGACATCGATGCGCTCGACCAGCGCCTGATCGCTCTGCTGCGCCACGACGCCCGGCTGCCGGTGGCGGCGCTGGCGCAAAAGCTCGCCGTGTCGCGCGGCACGGTGACCAACCGGCTGCGCAAGCTGGAAGACGGCGGCGTCATCGTCGGCTATGCGGTGCAACTGCGGCCCGAATCGCGCTCGGACGAGATTCGCGCCTGGATGGGCATCCTGGTCGAAGGCAACCAGACCCGCACCGTGATCGCAAACCTGCTCGGCGAGCCCGGCGTCGCCGCGCTGCACGACACCAACGGCCGCTGGGACCTGCTGGCCGAGCTGCGCGCCGCGTCGATGGCCGAGCTGTCGCAGGTGCTCGAGCGGATCCGGCTGCTGAAGGGGATCCGCAGCACCGAGACCAGCATCCATCTGGCCACCTACCGCTGAGGCGGCGCCAGCGCGATTCCGCCCGGCTGGCTAAGATTCTCGACCGCCCAGCTGCACTCGGAGTCTTTCGATGACCGTCCCCACCACCCGCCTCGGCCGCACCGGCCTCACCGTGTCGCGGCTCGCGCTCGGCACCATGACCTTCGGCCTGCAGACCGACGAGGCGGTGTCGCACCAGATCCTCGACCGCGCCGCCGAGGGCGGCATCAACTTCCTCGACACCGCGGATGTCTATCCGCTCGGCGGGACCATCGACACCGCCGGCCGGACCGAGGAGATCGTCGGCCGCTGGCTGCGCGCCAAGGGCGCCAGCCGTCGCGGCGATTTCATCGTCGCCACCAAGGCGGTCGGCAAGGTCGGCCCCCATGCCTGGGACCAGGGCGCCTCGCGCAAGCACCTGCTCGACGCCATCGATGCCTCGCTCAAGCGGCTGCAGACCGACCACGTCGATCTCTACCAGCTGCACTCCGACGACCGCGACACGCCGCTCGACGAAAGCCTGGAAGCACTCGATGTGATCGTCCGCTCGGGCCGCGCGCGCTACATCGGCGTCTCCAATTTCCTGGCCTACCGGCTGGCCCGCGCGATCGGCCGCGCCGAGCTGCACAGGCTCACGCGGCTGGTGTGCGTGCAGCCGCGCTACAGCCTGCTGTTCCGCGAGATCGAGCGCGAACTGCTGCCGCTGGCGGGCGAGGAAGGGCTGGGCGTGATCCCCTACAACCCGCTCGCGGGCGGCTTGCTGACCGGCAAGTACAAGCCCGAGGCCAAGCCCGAGCAGAACACGCGCTTCACGCTCGGCACCGCCGGCGGCATGTACCAGGACCGCTACTGGAACGAGCGCAGCTTCGGCACCGTCGCCCAGCTGCACAAGCTGGCCGACGAAGCCGGCGTGCCGCTGGCGACGCTGGCGGTGGCGTGGGTGATGGCCAACCCGCTGATCACCGCGCCGCTGCTGGGCGCCAGCCGGCCCGATCAGCTCGATGCGACTCTGGCCGCGGCCGAGTACAAGCTGGATGCCGGACTCAAGCAGAAACTCGACGAACTCACTGCCGAGTACCGCAAGGGCGACGCTCCAAGGTAGCTTGCCGACGTGTGGTTGTCGCCGATCGTCCGCTCAACGATTCGCACTCATTCTTCGTTCGCCGCTCCAGGAGGTCTTGTGGCTCTTCGCGCCAGCTGCCTGTGCCAAGGCATCGCTCTCGAGATTCACGGTCCCGTTCACAACATGCTGTTCTGTCACTGCTCGATGTGCCGCAAGGCGCATGGCACGGCGTTCAGGGCGCGAGGCCGCGTCAGAACCGCCGATCTTCGATGGACGCGTGGCGAGGATCTGATGCGGTTCTACGAGTCCTCGCCGGGCGAACATCGAGGCTTCTGTTCAGTCTGTGGCTCCAACATCTTCACCAAGTTCGATGCCCGGCCGCAAGAATTGGGTCTTGCGCTCGGAATCCTGGACGACGATCCCGGTGGCCGCCCCGCGTGCCACCTGTTCGTGGGCTCGAAGGCACCGTGGTACGAGATCTCAGACGCACTGCCGCAGCATGAGGCGTTTCCTCCTGGCTACGCGCCATCTCCGGCCGAATCAGGTGATGCCTGACCGCAAGGAAAGTTGCTCGCCCGTTCGGAGGGAGGCCATGGGCAACCGCCGTGGCTTCTTGGGCGGGCGTGCTGGTCAGGCCGGGGCGTTTGCCGGTTTGGCCTCGATAGACCTGGGCCGGCGCGCCCAGCGCTGCGCCAGCACCGCGCAGACCATCAGCTGCATCTGGTGGAACAGCATCAGCGGCAGCACGATGGCGCCGACCGCGTGCGAGGCGAACAGCACCTTGGCCATCGGAATGCCGCTGGCGAGGCTCTTCTTCGAGCCGCAGAAGACGATCGTGATGCCGTCGGCGCGGTCGAAGCCGAGGGCCCGGCTGGCGCGGGTCGTGATGCAGAGCGCCAGGACCAGCAGCACGGCGCAGACCAGCAGCAGGCCGGCCAGCGCGGACATCGGCACCTGCTTCCACAGGCCTTCGATCACGGCCGCGCTGAAGGCGGTGTAGACCACCAGCAGGATCGAGCCGCGATCGACCAGCGTCAGCATCGAGGCGCGGCGCTGGATCCAGCCGCCGATCCAGCGCCGCAGCAGGTGGCCGGCGACGAAGGGCGCCATCAGCTGCAGCAGGATGCGGCCGATGGCGTCGAGCGATGCGCCGGCGGCCCCGTGATGCACCACGATCAGGTTGACCAGCAGGGGCGTCACGAAGACGCCGAGCAAGGTCGAGGCGGAGGCGCTGCAGACTGCGGCCGGGATGTTGCCGCGCGCCATCGAGGTGAAGGCGATGGCCGACTGCACCGTGGCCGGCAGCACGCACAGGAACAGCACGCCGGTGTAGAGCTCGGGCGTGATCAGCGGCGCCAGCACCGGCTTGAGCGCCAGGCCCAGCAGCGGAAACATCGCGAAGGTGGCGCCGAACACCAGCAGGTGCAGCCGCCAGTGCGTGATGCCGCCCATGACCGCCTCGCGCGACAGCTTGGCGCCGTGCAGGAAGAACAGCAGGCCGATGGCGACCGTGGTCAGCCGCTCGAAGAAATGGGCCGTGGCGCCGCCCGCCGGCCACAGGCTGGCCAGCGTGACGGTGGCGACCAGGGCCAGCGTGAAGTTGTCGGGGAGATAGCGTGAACGAGACATGGTCCCGATTGGACCGCGACCGGATTCAAAAGAGAAATGGATTTATCGGATAGATATATGATTGCAACGCATGAATGTGACTCTGCGCCAGCTGCGCGTCTTCCGCGCCATCGCCGATGCCCGCAACTTCAGCCGGGCCGGCGACCAGGTCGGCCTGTCGCAGCCGGCGGTCAGCCGCTCGATCCATGAACTCGAAGGCCAGCTGGGCTTGAAGCTGCTCGACCGCACCACGCGCGAGGTGGTGCTGACCGACGCCGGCCAGTCGCTGGCGCTGCGGCTGGCCCGGATGCTCGACGAGCTCGACCAGTCGCTGGCCGAGGTCCACAGCATGGCGGGCGCGCGGCGCGGCAAGGTGCGGGTGGCCGCCAGTCCGACGCTCTCGGCCAACCTGATGCCGGCCTGCATCGCCGAATGTGCGCAGCGCGAACCCGAGATCGAGTTCGTGCTGCTCGACCGCATCCAGCAGGACGCGCTGGACAGCGTGCGTGCCGGCGAGGTCGACTTCGGCGTGGTGGTCGAGCCGCCCGATGCCGATGACCTGCACTGCGAGGCCATCCTCCACGACCCGTTCTGCCTGGTGCTGCCGCCGGACCACCGGCTGGCGGCCAGGCGTTCGCTGCGCTGGTCGGCGCTCGAGGGCGAGGCCCTGGTGCTGCTCGACCATTCCTCGGGCAGCCGGCGCCTGATCGACGAGGCCCTGGCCCGGCACGGCGTGCGTTGCGATGTGCGCCAACAGGTGGGCCATCCGACCACCGCCTTCCGCATGGTCGAGCGGGGCATCGGCATCAGCGTGATGCCGGCGCTGGCGGCGCCGCCGAGCGGCTTGGCGAAGCTGGTCATGCGGCCGCTGCTGCCGCGCGTGCAGCGTTCGATCATGCTGGCGCACCGGCGCAACCGGGCGCCGGCGCCGCTGGCGCAGCGGGTCTGGGCGCTGATCCGCGAAGTCGCGGCGCGACAGGCCTGAGGGCGGCGCCCTCAGGGCGCCCTGGCGCGACCGAGCCGGCGCCGGCTCGCCTGGGTGATGGCGCGCACCAGGTGCTGCACGAAGGCCTGCACCGGCGGCGTCAGCGTGCGCCCTTCGAGCGAGAGCAGCTGCAGCCGGCGCTGCTGCAGCGGCGCATCGGCGAAGGGCCGCGCCACCACCTGGCCCTCGTTGATCAGGTGCATCACGGTCAGGTGGCCCGAGAGCAGCACGTCGGGCGTGCGCAGCAGCGGCAGCTGCGCCGACGAGAAATTGCTGACGAAGGCCGGCCGGTACTGCAGCCCCAGCACGCTGCAGGCCTGGTCGAACAGCTGGCGCGTGGTGACGCCCTTGCTGCCGACGATCAGCGGATAGCGCACCACCTCGGCCACCTGCAACAGGCGCTGGCGCGCCAGTGGATGGTCCGGGCGCATCACCGCGTGCACCGGCGCCGGCGCGGCGTGCTCGATCTTCAGGCCGGGCTCGGGCGCCACGACGTACTTGAGCACCAGGTCGGTCTCGCCGCGCGCCAGCAGCAGGCTCACCTCGTCGGGCGAGCCCACGTGCAGCTCGATCCGGCTGCCGGGATTCGCGTCCCTGAAGCCGCCCACCACCCCCGGCATGAAGTGGGAGGCGAAGCCCTCGGTGCAGGCCATGCGAACGCGGCCGGCCTGCTGGCCGCCGAGGTCGCGGACCTGCTCGATCACCTGCTCGGCGTCGAGCACCGCGTTGTGCAGATGCGCCGACAGCTGCCGGCCCGCGGCGGTGAGCGACATGCCGCGCGCGTGCCGCTCGAACAGCGGTGTGCCCAGGGCATCTTCCAGCTTGGCGATCTGGCGGCTGACCGCCGACGGCGCGACGAACAGCCGCGCCGCGGCCTGGTTGACCGAGCCGCTGCGCGCCACCTCGAGGAAGTGGCGCATCGGGATGCTGAGCAGGGAGGGTGTCATGGCAACTTCGAGTATTGCCTCAAAGGCAATGGGAGTGTGCCAAATCGGTAATGGAAGCAAAGCCTTCCAGGCCTTGTACTTGCGTCTCTCCCACGACACGCGAAGCACCATCCATGACCACACGAACCGACGCCCTGGCCGCCGCCGCCGCCTATTTCGACGACGGCGCCTTCTTCGCCGACCTGCAGCGCCGCATCGCCTTTCGCACCGAGAGCGACACCGGCGCCGCCACCCCGGCCCTCGAGGCCTACCTGCGCGACGAGCTGATACCGCCGCTCGAGGCGCTCGGCTTCGCCTGCGAAGTGATCGCCAATCCGGTGGTCGGCGGCGGCCCCTTCCTGATCGCGCGGCGCATCGAGGGCGCCACGCTGCCCACGCTGCTGAGCTACGGCCACGGCGACGTGGTCAGCGGCCAGGACCCGCACTGGGCCGAGGGGCTCGGGCCCTGGTTGCTGACCGTGCGCGGCGATCGCTGGTACGGCCGCGGCACGGCCGACAACAAGGGCCAGCATTCGATCAATCTCGGCGGTCTCGCTGCCGCGCTGCGCGCCCGCGGCGGCCGGCTGGGTTTCAACCTGACCTGGCTGATCGAGATGGGCGAGGAGGCCGCGTCGCCCGGCCTCCAGGCGGTGTGCGAGCAGCAGCGCGACAAGCTGCGCGCCGACCTGCTGATCGCCTGCGACGGGCCGCGCGTGAACGCCGGCCGGCCGACGCTCTTCCTGGGCTCGCGCGGCGCGGTCAATTTCAGCCTGCGCCTGCGGGCCCGGCCGCGCGGCTACCACTCGGGCAACTGGGGCGGCGTGCTGGCCAACCCGGCGACCGTGCTGAGCCATGCGGTGGCGTCGCTCGCGGACCCGAAGGGCCGCATCCTGGTGGACGCGCTGCGTCCGCCGCCCATCCCGCAGGCGGTGCGCTCGGCGCTGGCCGACATCGCCATCGGCGGCGACGCCGAGGATCCGGCCCTGGATGCCGGCTGGGGCGAGCCGGGGCTGAGTCCGGCCGAGCGCCTGATGGCCTGGAACACGATCGAGGTGCTGGCGCTCGGCGCCGGCTCGGCCGAGCGGCCGGTCAACGCGATCCCGGGCGCGGCGGTGGCCCACTGCCAGTTGCGCTTCGTGGTCGGTACGCCCTGGCAGGATCTCGCGCAGATCGTGCGTGCGCACCTGGATGCGCGCGGCTTCGGGCAGGTCGAGGTCGAGGTCACGCTGGCCGGCGCCGCGACCCGGCTCGATGTAGAGAACCCGTGGGTCGAGTGGGCCCAGCGCTCGATCGCCGGCAGCTGCGGACAGCGCGCGGACCTGCTGCCGAATCTCGCGGGCTCGCTGCCCAACGACGTCTTCGCCGGCCTCCTGGGCCTGCCGACGCTGTGGGTGCCGCACTCGTACCCGGCCTGCGCGCAGCACGCGCCCAACGAACACCTGCTGGCGCCGCTGGCCCGCGAGGGCCTGCAGATCATGGCCGGCCTGTACTGGGACCTCGGCGAACCCGGCCGGGCGCCCTGGCAGGCCGGTGCCCTGGCGCCGGCTTCGCTCGCTTCCCACTGACCTCTTTCCATCCTCCTCCATGAACGCAACCATCTCCCGCCGCGGCCTGTCCGCGCTCGCCCTCGCCGCCACCGCCGCCGCTTTCGCCCTGCCGGGCCGGGCCCAGGACGCCTGGCCCGCCAAGTCCGTGAAACTGGTCGTGCCCTTCCCGCCCGGCGGCGGCACCGACCTCGTGGCGCGCGCCATGGGCCAGAAGCTGGCCGAACGGCTCAGGCAGCCGGTGGTGATCGACAACAAGCCCGGCGCCTCGACCATCATCGGCACCGACGCGGTGGCCAAGGCAGCGCCCGACGGCTACACGCTGCTGCTGTCGGGCTCGACCAGCTACAGCGTCAACGCGGCCCTGCGCGCCAAGCTGCCCTACGACCCGGTGCACGACCTGGCACCGATCGCCATCGTCGCGCGCACGCCCCTGGTGCTGGTGGTCAACGCCAATGCGCCCTGGCGCTCGGTCGCCGAACTGGTGGGCGCGGCCAAGGCCAGGCCCAGGGGCATCCGCTATGCGACTTTCGGCTCCGGCTCCGGACCGCACCTGGCCGGCGAACTGCTCGCGCTGGCGGCCGGCGTCCAGTTGCAGGACGTGCCGTACAAGGGCAGCAGCCAGAGCGCGATCGCGCTCATTGGCGGCGAGATCGAGATGGGCATCGACACCGTGGCATCGGTGGCGCCGCACGTGCGCTCCGGCAAGCTGCGCGCGCTCGGCATCGTCGGCGCCACGCGCTCGAGCCTGCTGCCCGAGGTGCCGACCCTGGCCGAGCTGAAGCTGCCCGAAGCGACCTTCGATGCCTGGTACGGCTTCGCCGCGCCGGCCCGGACGCCGCAGCCGGTGATCGACCGGCTGGTGCGCGATGTCGGCGCGACGATGGCCGATCCCGCGCTGCAGGCCCAGCTCCGCGCCCAGGGCATGGAGCCCGTGATGATCGGCGCGGCCGCCTTCCGCAGCCAGATGGAGAGCGAAATCTCCCGCTACCGGGCACTGGCGCACCGCGCCGGGATCGCGCCGGAGTAAGGCCGCCGCCCGGAACTGCCGTCAGCTGGCCGCGGGCTGATCCTGCGGTCGTTCTTCGCGCCCGTCCGGATGGCGCGCGAAGCGGGCCGGGTCGCGTCCGTGCACCGGCGCAGGATCGGCCCAGGGCCAGCCGCCGAACTGGGTGCGGCGGTAGTCGGCCATGGTCTGCGCGATCTCGGCCTGGCTGTTCATCACGAAGGGGCCGTACTGGACCACCGGCTCGCCGATCGGCCGGCCCTGGAGCACCAGGAACTCGCCGACCTCGTCGCCGTTGACCAGCTCGACCGCCATGCCGGCGCGCAGTTCGATGGCCGCGTGGCCGTCGATCCGCTCACCGGCGACCGCCACCGAACGGCCCTTGAAGAAGTAGAGGCTGCGGCGCGTGCCCTCGCCCGTGGCCGCGGGCAGCGTCCAGCGCGCATGGGGCTCCATGCGGAGGGTCCAGATCGCGACGTCGGCGTCGGCCTGCGCGGCCCACGAGTCGGGCGGCGGTGCCAGCGGCCCGCCGGCGCCCGGCGCGCCGTCGATCGGCGCGATCCGGCCCGCGACGCTCGCCACCTCGGTCTTGCGGCCCTCGCCATCCGTGGCCGTGAAGCGCGGGATGTCGTCGGCCCAGAACATCGTGAAATGCGCATCGACCATCTTGTTGCGGGCCGGCAGGTTGAGCCAGATCTGGAACAGCTCGAGCGGATTGGCGGCATCGGCGTTCAGCAGCGGGAACATCTCCGAGTGCACGATGCCCTTGCCGGCGGTGAGCCACTGGACGTCGCCGCCGCCGAAGCGGGCCGCCGCGCCGAGCGAATCCGAGTGGTCGACCAGGCCCTTGCGCACGATGGTCACGGTCTCGAAGCCGCGGTGCGGATGTCCCGGGAAGCCCGGCACCGGGTCGCCGTGGTACATGCTCCAGCCGTCCCGGCGGCTGAAGTCCTGGCCCAGGTCGCGGCCCGCGAGCGGGGCGTCCGGGCCCATCTGCGCGTTGGCGCGCGGGTAGGCGTCGTCGTGGTAGGCGCAGAACAGGAAGGGATCGATCGTTTCCCAGGGGAAGCCGAGGGCCTTGATCTGGACGATGGGACTGGCAGCGGGGGTGGTCATGCGGCGCTTTCGTGGGGTCTGTCGATGGGGCGAATCTGCCAGATGGGGTCGGCGGCGCCGCCCGAAAAGGCCCGGCGCTGCAACACAGTGGCGCGGCCGATGGGACGCCGCCGCAGGCGCCGACGCCGAATCCGGGACAACCCGGGATTTCGGCCTACACCGCGCCGGTCGGTCGATCCACACAATCGCCGGCTTGTCCCACCTCGACGAGAACCAGCGATGGATGCTTCATTCGACGCGGAAGTGAGCACCCTCCGGACTGTCGCCGCCACGGCAGGCGGCACCCGCGCGCTGGCTCACGACCGGATCGTCGCCGAATTCCGCAAGCAGCTGCAGGGCGAAGGCCCGGGCCCGACCGAGGCCGACCTGCAGAGCTTCGCCCGCCTGGTCCTGGTCGAGACCGCCCTGCTCGAGGAACTCGGCGCCGCCGAGCGCCTGCAGTCGGGCTTCAGTGATGGTGCCCGTGCTCGCCATGCACATGGCGATGGGCGATCTCCTCCTCGGTAGCGGCGCGCACGCCGGTCACGGTCAGGCTGAATTTCAGCGCCTTGCCGGCCAGCGGGTGGTTGCCGTCGAGGATCACTTGCGGGCCCTTGATCTTCATCACGGTGAAGACCTGCGGCTCGCCCTGGTCGTTGCGGCCCTCGAGCTGGCCGCCGACCTTGACGCCGGGCGGGAACTCGCTCTTGGGGATGGTGCGCACCAGCGATTCGTCGCGCGCGCCGAAGGCATCCTCGGGCTGCAGGTTCAGCGTCGCCTGGAAGCCGGTTTCCTTGCCTTCCAGCGCGGCCTCGATCTTCGGGAAGGTGTTGTCGTAGCCGCCGTGCAGATAGACCATCGGGGCGCGGCCCTCGTCGATCGGCTTCTGGGTGGCGGCATCGGTCACCTTGTAACGCAGGGTGACGGCGGAGTCTTTTTGAATCTTCATGCTGGTTCGAAATGGGCGCTGTGATCGTCGGGCAGCATAAAGGAAGGACGGCGGGGCCGCGCGACCGGCCGGCGCAGGCCCGCCGTCCCGGCGTCAGAACTCCTGCGACACCGGCCGCAGGACGATCTCGTTGATGTCGACGTTCGCCGGCTGCTCCAGCGCGTAGACGATCGCCCGCGCCACCGAATCCGCCGGGATCTGGTTGGCGTCGTAGAAGGCCTTGACGCCGGCCGCGCTCTCGGGGTCGCTGCTGCCGAACTGCAGCTCGGACTCCACCGCGCCCGGCGAGACGATGGTCACGCGGATGCCGTCGCCGGCCTCGGCGCGCAGGCCTTCCGAGATCGCGCGCACCGCGAACTTGGTCGCGCTGTACACGGTGCCGATGGGCGTGAACACCTTCAGGCCGGCGACCGACGCGATGTTGACGATGTGGCCGCTGCCCTGCGCCTTCATCTGCGGCAGCACGGCGGCAATGCCGTAGAGCACGCCCTTGATGTTGACGTCGATGGTGCGGTCCCACTCGTCGACCCGGAGCTTGTCGATCGGCGACAGCGGCATCACGCCGGCGTTGTTGACCAGCACGTCGATGCGGCCGAAGGCCTCGACGGCCGCTGCCGCCAGGCGCTCGAGGTCCTCGCGCCTGGACACGTCGGTGGCCACGGCGATGGCCTCGCCACCGGCCTCGCGGATCTCGGCGACCAGCTGGTGGAGCCGGTCGGCGCGCCGGGCCGCGAGGACGACCCGGGCGCCGCGCGCAGCCAGGTGCCGGGCGGCGGATTCGCCGAGCCCGCTGCTGGCGCCTGTGATGATTGCCACCTTGCCGGCGATGAGGTTCTGGATGCTTGCTGTCATGGCATTTCCTTGGACTGGGTTGAAGGGATGCCTGCAGTGTGGAAAATCCGCGTGTTTCCGTAAATGGAACTCTTGCGAGTTCAGAATTCGTGAATTCGGAATACTGACCTTTGCCTCGCCGCTCCCGGAGCCCCCATGTCCAATCGACTCGACGCCCTGCGCGTCTTCTGCACCGCAGCCGACGCCGTGAATTTCCGCGACGCCGCGGTGCGGCTGTCGGTGTCGCCGCAGGTCGTCACCCGCGCCGTGCGCGAACTCGAGGAAGAGCTGGGCGAGCCGCTCTTCCACCGCAACACGCGCGGGGTGCAACTCACCGATTTCGGCCGCGGGCTGGCCGATCGGGCACGGGCCGCGGTCGACGGCGTCGACGGCCTGTTTCACCGCAGCGATCGCCGGGCGCTGTCGCAGCATGCCGGCACCGTGCGGGTCGCGGCTCCGGGCGTGCTCGGGCGCCGGCTGATCCCGCAGGCGCTGGCTCCGATGCTGGTGGCCCATCCGGGACTGACGCTCGATCTGCGCCTGTCCGAGCAGCTGGCAGACGTGGTCGACCAGCAGATCGATGTCGGCGTGCGCATCGGGCCGCTGCGCGACAGCCGCTTCGTGGCCCGCCCGGTGGCCAAGGTGCCGTTCCGGGTGGTGGCCGCGCCCTCGCTGATCGCCCGCACCGGTGCGCCCGACAGCATCGAGGCGCTGTCCGCACTGCCGCGCACCGCGCTCATCGACCGCAACTCGGGCCGGCCCTGGCCCTGGCTCTTCAGCCGGGGGCGGCAGCTGCCGATGCCTCCGGCTGCGTTCATCACCGACGACACGGACGCCGAATTCGCCGCCGTGCTGGCCGGCCTGGGCTTCGGACAGCTGGTGGCGTCGATGGCGCAGGCGGCATTGGACGCGGGCCAGCTGGTGTCGGTGCTGGACGCCGAGGCGCCGGAGCCGTGGCCGATGTATGTCTACCGCGCCCAGCGCGCGCCGGTGCCCGCACGCGTGCGGCTGGTCTACGACGAACTGGTGCGCGCGCTGGGCTGAGGGGCCAGCTGGCGCAGTTGCGATTCGCCCACAAGATGCATTTTGTAGTGCTTCATACGCGAACTTAAGTCGCACTTTGCCCGACCGAATTGAACTGAAAAGGACTAATAAACGGCCGGGTCACTCAACAATTCGACTCCTTCAGCAAGTCAGAACTGACGAGAGACATCGAATGAATCGTGTGCACCGCCTGGTCTTCAATCGTGCCAAGGGCGTTTGCCAGGCCGTCTCCGAGACCGCCACCGCCGCTTCCGGCGGTGCGCCGGGCATGGGCGGTACGGCGGCGTTGCCGAGGTTGTCGGTGCTCGCTTCTGCTTGCGTTCTGGCCATCGCGGCCCTGTCCGCGGGCGGCGCCAGGGCGGATGGCGGTGCCGGTGGCAACGGCCAGAACGCCGGGACAGGCGGCGCCGGCGGGACGCTGGCTGCGCCCGCGGGCGTGGTCGGAGGCACGGGGACGGCGGGCGGCTCCACGATCGGCGGGGGCGGCGGTGGTGGCGCGGCATTGATCGGCGGCGCGACCGCCGGCAACGGCGCGGTGGGCGGCAGCGGCGGCCTCGCGAGCGGTGCCAGCGGTGCGGGCGGCGCCGGCGGCACTGTGGTGAGGCGAATCACGGGCGCCGCCGCCGCCACCGTGAGCGCAGCCACCACGGGCGGCAGCGGCGCGGCCGGCGGTGCGGCCACCGCGGCGGACGCTGGCGGCCATGTCCACGGCGGCGGCGGCGGCGGCGGCGGCGGCGCGGCCGGCGTGGTGTCGACCGCGACGGGCACGGTGACCGTCAACGCTGCCGTGACCGGGGGCGCGGGCGGCAACGGCGGCAGCGCAGGGCCGATGGGCGCGGGCGCTTTCGGAGCGGGCGGCGGCGGCGGTGGCGGCCAGGGCGGCGCGGGGCTGTCGTCGGCCAGTGGCGGTGCCGTGACGGTCAGCGCGACCCGGACGGTCAGCGGCGGGAGCGGCGGCGCGGGCGGTGCGGCCACGCTCGGTTCGGGGGGCGCGGGTGGCGCCGGCGGCACCGGCGTGGAGATCGCCGGCACGCGCACCCTCACCAATTCGGGAACGATCCAGGGCGGCGCCGGCGGTGCCGGCGGCGTTTCCAGCCAGGGCGGAAGCCTCGGCCAAGCCGGGGCGGGCGGCGTTGCGATCAAGGCGAGTGGCGGCGCGACGGTCATCAACAGCGGGACGATCACCGGCGGCCTGGCGGGGACGGGCGCCGGCGCTGCCGGGGTTCGCGCCGATGCGATCCAGTTCTCAGGTGTCGGCAACACGCTGACGCTCCAGGCCGGTTCCACGATCACGGGCAATGTTGTCGCGACCGCAGGCGGCAGCGACAGGCTGGTCCTGGGCGGCAACACGAGCAGCAGCTTCGATGCCAGCCAGATCGGCAACACGGCCCAGTACCGCAATTTCGCGACCTTCCAGAAGACGGGCACCAGCACCTGGACGCTGACCGGCACGACGACGGCGGTCACGCCCTGGTCGATCCAGGCAGGAACCCTGGCGATCGCTTCGGACGAAAGCCTGGGCGCCATCGCCGGCAGCCTGACCTTGGCGGGCGGCACGCTCCAGACGACCGCCGACGTGACGTCGAACCGTGCGGTCAGCCTGGGCACGGGCGGCGGCACGTTCAACACCGACGCCTCCACGACCCTGACGCTGGGCGGCGCCATCACCGGCAGCACCCGCCTGACCAAGGTCGGCAGCGGCACGCTGGTGCTGGTCGGTAGCGACAGCCACAGCGGCGGCACGACCATCACGGCCGGCACGCTGCAGGTGGGCAACACCACCACGGCCGGCACCCTCGCCGGCAACGTGACGGACAATGCCGAGCTGATCTTCGCCAACACGGCGGCGCCGATCGCGGGCGTGATCTCGGGCAGCGGCACCGTCACCAAGACCGGCACCGGCACGACCGTGCTCACGGGCACCAACACCTACACCGGCGCGACGACCATTTCGGCCGGGACCCTGCAGGTCGGCAATGGTGGCACCACCGGCGCGATCAGCGCTGCCAGCGCCGTGACGAACAACGGCACCCTCGCCTTCAACCGCAGCAACAGCTTCACCTTCAGCAACGTGATTTCCGGCAGCGGTGGCGTGAGCCAGATCGGTGGCGGCACGACCACGCTGAGCGGCGCCAACACCTACAGCGGCGGCACCACGATCTCGGCCGGCACCTTGTCGGTGGCGAACGACGGCAACCTCGGCAACGCGAGCGGCGGCATCACCTTCAACGGTGGCACGCTGAGCACCTCGGCGGGCTTCACGTCGAACCGCGCGGTGACGCTGAACGCGGGCGGCACGGTCAACACCAACGCCAACACGCTGACACTGAATGGCACTCTCTCCGGCAGCGGTCGTCTGACCAAGGCCGGCAGCGGCACGCTGGTGCTGACCGGCAGCGACAGCCACAGCGGCGGCACGACCATCTCGGCCGGCACCCTGCAGATCGGCAACACCACCACGGCCAGCACGCTCGCCGGCGATGTGACGGACAACGCCGCGCTGGTCTTCGCCAACACGGCGGCGCCGATCGCGGGCGTGATCTCGGGCACCGGCACCGTCACCAAGACCGGCACCGGCACGACCGTGCTGACCGGCAACAACACCTACACCGGCGCGACGACCATCTCGGCCGGGACCCTGCAGGTCGGCAATGGCGGCGCCACCGGTGCGATCACCAGCAACGTCGCCAACGCCGCCGCGCTGGTCATCAACCGTTCCGGCACGCTCACCTATGGCGGTGTGATCTCGGGCGCCGGCACGGTGACGCAGAACGGCACAGGCACGACCGTGCTGACGGGCAACAACACCTACACCGGCGCGACGACGATCTCGGCCGGGACCCTGCAGGTCGGCAATGGTGGCACCACCGGCGCGATCAGCGCTGCCAGCGCCGTGACGAACAACGGCACGCTCGCCTTCAATCGCAGCAACAACGTCGCCTTCAGCAACGTGATTTCCGGCAGCGGAGGCGTGAGCCAGATCGGTGGCGGCACGACCACGCTCAGCGGCGCCAACACCTACAGCGGCGGCACCACGATCTCGGCCGGCACCTTGTCGGTGGCGAACGACGGCAACCTCGGCAACGCGAGCGGCGGCATCACCTTCAACGGCGGCACGCTGAGCACCTCGGCGGGCTTCACGTCGAACCGTGCGGTGACGCTGAACGCGGGCGGCACGGTCAACACCAACGCCAACACGCTGACGCTGAACGGCACTCTCTCCGGCAGCGGCCGCCTGACCAAGGCCGGCAGCGGCACGCTGGTGCTGACCGGCAGCGACAGCCACAGCGGCGGCACGACCATCACGACCGGCACTCTGCAGATCGGCAACGTCACCACGGCCAGCACGCTCGCCGGCGACGTGACGGACAACGCCGCGCTGGTCTTCGCCAACACGGCGGCGCCGATCACGGGCGTGATCTCGGGCACCGGCACCGTCACCAAGACCGGCACCGGCACGACCGTGCTGACGGGCAACAACACCTACACCGGCGCGACGACCATCTCGGCCGGCACGCTGCAGGTCGGCAATGGCGGCGCCACCGGCGCGATCACCGGCAACGTCGCCAACGCCGGCGCGCTGGTCATCAACCGTTCCGGCACGCTCACCTACGGCGGCGTGATCTCGGGCGCCGGCACGGTGACGCAGAGCGGCACCGGCACGACTGTGCTGACGGGCAACAACACCTACACCGGCGCGACGACGATCGCTTCCGGCACCCTGCAGATCGGAAACGGCGGCACCATTGGCGCGATCACCGGGTCGGGCGCCTTGGTGAACAACGGCACGCTGGCCTTCAACCGAAGCGACAACGTCGCCTTCAGCAAGGTGATTTCCGGCAGCGGTGGCGTGAGCCAGATCGGTGGCGGCACGACCACGCTCAGCGGCGCCAACACCTACAGCGGCGGCACCGCGATCTCGGCCGGCACCTTGTCGGTGGCGAACGACGGCAACCTCGGCAACGCGACCGGCGGCATCACCTTCAACGGCGGTACGCTGAGCACCTCGGCGGGCTTCACGTCGAACCGCGCGGTGACGCTGAACGCGGGCGGCGGCACGGTCAACACCAACGCCAATACGCTGACGCTGGGCGGCGCCATCAGCGGCAGCGGCGGCCTGACCAAGGCCGGCAGCGGCACGCTGGTGCTGACCGGCAGCGACAGCCACAGCGGCGGCACGACCATCTCGGCCGGCACCCTGCAGGTGGGAAACGCGACCACGGCCGGCACGCTCGCCGGCGACGTGACGGACAACGTCGCGCTGGTCTTCGCCAACACGGCGGCGCCGATCGCGGGCGTGATCTCGGGCAGCGGCACCGTCACCAAGACCGGCACCGGCACCACCGTGCTGACCGGCAACAACACCTACACAGGCAACACGACCATCTCGGCCGGCACGCTGCAGGTCGGCAATGGCGGCGCCACCGGTGCGATCACCGGCAACGTCGCCAACGCCGGCGCGCTGGTCATCAACCGTTCCGGCACGCTCACCTATGGCGGCGTGATCTCGGGCAACGGTTCGCTGACGCAGAGCGGCACCGGCACGACCGTGCTGACCGGCAACAACACCTACACCGGCGCGACGACCATCTCGGCCGGGACCCTGCAGGTCGGCAATGGTGGCACCACCGGCGCGATCAGCACTTCCAGTGCCGTGACGAACAACGGCACGCTGGCCTTCAATCGCAGCGACGCCGTGAATTTCGCCGGCGCGATCAACGGCAGCGGCGGCGTGAGCCAGATCGGTGGCGGCACGACCACGCTGAGCGGCGCCAACACCTACAGCGGCGGCACCGCGATCTCGGCCGGCACCTTGTCGGTGGCGAACGACGGCAACCTCGGCAGCGCGGCCGGCGGCATCACCTTCAACGGCGGCACGCTGAGCACCTCGGCGGGCTTCACGTCGAACCGTGCGGTGACGCTGAACGCGGGCGGCGGCACGGTCGATACCAACGCGAACACGCTGACGCTGGGCGGCGCCATCAGCGGCAGCGGCGGCCTGACCAAGGCCGGCAGCGGGACACTCGTGCTGGCCGGCACCGATACCCACAGCGGCGGCACGACCCTCTCGGCCGGCATCCTGCAGGTGGGCAACGCGACCACGGCCGGCGCGCTCGCCGGCGACGTGACGGACAACGCCGCGCTGGTCTTCGCCAACACGGCGGCGCCGATCGCGGGCGTGATCTCGGGCACCGGCACCGTCACCAAGACCGGCACCGGCACGACCGTGCTGACGGGCAACAACACCTACACAGGCAACACGACCATCTCGGCCGGCACGCTGCAGGTCGGCAATGGCGGCAACACCGGCGCGATCACCGGCAACGTCGCCAACGCCAGCGCGCTGGTCATCAACCGTTCCGGCACGCTCACCTACGGCGGCGTGATCTCCGGCGCCGGCACGGTGACGCAGAGCGGCACCGGCACAACCGTACTGACCGGCACCAACACCTACACCGGCGCCACCAGCGTCGCAGCCGGAACCTTGCAGGTCGACGGCGCGCTCGGCAACACCGCCGTCAGCGTCGCGAACAATGCCACGCTGGCGGGCAGCGGCTCGATCGCCGGAACCGTGACGGTCGCCGATGGCGGCACGCTGCAAGGCCGCAGCGGTCAGACGCTGACCACGGGCGCGCTGACGCTGGGCAGCAGCTCGAACATCAATGTGGCACTCGGCGTGCCGAGCAGCACCGCGCTGTTCCAGGTCAACGGTGCCCTCACGCTCGCCGGCCAGGTCAACGTCACCGACCTCGGCGGCTTTGGCCCCGGCATCTACCGGCTGATGAACTACACCGGCGCGCTGACCGACAACGGCCTCTTGGTCGGCAGCACGCCGAGCGGCACTTCGCTGTCGGTCCAGACCGCCGTTGCACAGCAGGTCAACCTGGTCAACACGACCGGTCAGACGCTGAATTTCTGGGATGGCGGCAGCGCAGCCAACCTCAACAACGGCGCCGTCGACGGTGGCACCGGCACCTGGACGGCGAGCTCCGGCAACTGGGCGAACCAGAACGGCACCCTCAATGCCCCGATGTCGCCGCAACCCGGTTTCGCGGTGTTCCAGGCGACCCCGGGCACGGTCACGGTCGACAACGCGCAAGGTGCAGTCGCCGTCACCGGCATGCAGTTCGCAACCGACGGCTATGTGGTGCAGGGCGGCCCGGTCCAGCTGGTCGGGACGCAGGCGATCATCCGTGTCGGCGACGGCAGCGGGGCGCCCATTACCGCCACGGTCGGCGCCGAGCTCGCGGGCACGGCCAAGCTCGAAAAGACGGACTCGGGCACGCTCGTGCTCACCGGCGCCAACAGCTACAGCGGCGGCACGCTGATCTCGGGCGGCACGCTGCAGCTGGGCGATGGCGGCACCAGCGGCTCGATCACCGGCGACGTGGCGAACAACGGCACGTTGGTCTTCCATCGCAGCGACGCCGTGAACTTCGCCGGCGCGATCAGCGGCAGCGGCGGCGTGAGCCAGATCGGCAGTGGTACGACCACGCTCAGCGGCGCCAACAGCTACGGCGGCGGCACCACGATCACGGCCGGCACCTTGTCGGTGGCAAACGACGGCAACCTCGGCAACGCCAGCGGCGGCATCATCTTCAACGGCGGCACGCTGAGCACCTCGGCAGACCTCACGTCGAACCGCGCGGTGACGCTGAACGCGGGCGGCGGCACGGTCGACACCAACGCGAACACGCTGACGCTGGGCGGCGCCATCGCCGGCAGCGGCGGCCTGACCAAGGCCGGCAGCGGGACACTCGTGCTGACCGGCAGCGACACCCACAGCGGCGGCACGACCCTCTCGGCCGGCACGCTGCAGGTGGGCAACGCGACCACGGCCGGCACGCTCGCCGGCGACGTGACGGACAACGCCGCACTGGTCTTCGCCAACTCGGCGGCGCCGATCGCGGGCGTGATCTCGGGCGGCGGCACCGTCACCAAGACCGGCAGCGGCACGACCGTGCTGACAGGCAACAACACCTACACCGGCGCCACGACGATCTCGGCTGGCACCCTGCAGCTCGGGAACAGCGGCACCAGCGGCTCGATCCTCGGCGACGTTGCCAACAACGGCACGCTGGCCTTCAACCGCAGCGACGTCGCGACCTTCGCCGGTGCCATCTCCGGCAACGGCGGCCTGAACCAGATGGGCCCCGGCACCACCATCCTGACCGCCAGCAACAGCTATGGCGGCGGCACGCTGATCTCGGGCGGCACGCTGCAGCTCGGCGCCGGCGGCACGAGCGGCTCGATCAGCGGCGACGTGGTCGACAACGGCACCCTCGCCTTCAACCGCAGCGATGCGGTGAATTTCGCCGGCGCGATTTCCGGCAGCGGCGGCGTGAGCCAGATCGGCGGCGGCACGACCACCTTGAGCGGCAGCAACAGCTACATCGGCGGCACCCGGATCACGGCCGGCACGCTGGTCGGTGCGGCCGACAGCTTCGGCAGCGGCCCGATCGTCGACAACGCCGCGCTCGAAGTCCGGCAGGCCACCGATGCCAGCTTCGCGAATGCGATCTCCGGCAGCGGCAGCTTCGTCAAGAGCGGTGCCGGCGCGCTGAACCTCACGGGCGACAGCAGCGCCTTCGCCGGCAGCACGCGGGTCAGGGCCGGCACGCTGGCGGTCAACGGAGCGCTCGGCGGCACGCTGACGATGGACAGCGGCACCACGCTCAAGGGCAACGGCACCGTCGGCACGACGCTGGTGCAGTCGGGCGCGACCGTGGCGCCCGGCAATTCGATCGGCACCCTGCAGGTGGCCGGCAATATCACGCTGGCCGCGGGCTCGACCTACCAGGCCGAGGTGGCGGCCGACGGCCGCAGCGACCAGATCCGCGCCACCGGGACGATCGCCCTGCAGGGCGGCACGCTGGCACTGGTGGCCGACGGCAACTGGAACCCGACCGCCAGCTACACCCTGCTCGTCGCCGGCGGCGGCGTGACCGGGCGCTTCGGCAGCGTCACGACCAACTTCGCGTTCCTCGACCCGACGATCGGCTACGACGCCCAGGACGTGGTGCTGGGCCTGAAGCGCAACGACGTGAGCTTCGAGTCGGTCGGCGGCACGCCGAACGAGAGCCGGACCGGCACAGCGGTCGAAGCCGTGGGCGCGGGGCCGCTCTACAACGCGGTGGTCCAGCTCGATGCCGCGACGGCGCGCAAGGCCTTCGCCCAGCTCGGCGGCGAGCTGCATGCCTCGCTCAAGACCTTGGCGATCGAAGACAGCCGCTACGTGCGCGACGCCGGCCTCGACCATGCGCGCCGCTCGCTCGGCGGCGTCGCCACCGGCACCGACACGGCAGCGAAGGACGGCGTCTGGGCCTATGCCTACGGCGCGCGCGGCGACATTCGCGGCGACGGCAATGCATCGCAGGTCGACGGTTCGACCGGCGGCCTGCTGATCGGCGGCGACACGCGCGTCGGAGACGACTGGCGGGTCGGCCTGATGGGCGGCTACAGCAGCGGCAGCGCCGACGCGCGCGCCTCGTCCGCCAGCAGCGACAGCTGGCACCTGGGCGTCTACGGCGGCCGGCAGTGGGGCGCGCTGGGGCTGCGGATCGGCGCCAGCTACAGCGACAGCAGCATCGACACGCGTCGCAGCGTGCTCTTCGGCAGCTTCGCCGACCTGCCGACCGCCAGCTACAAGGCGCAGACCGCGCAAGTGTTCGGCGAGCTGGGCTGGCGCATCGACGCCGGTGCCGCCACCGTCGAGCCCTTCGCCGGCCTGGCGTATGTGAACCTGCACAACGACGACTTCACCGAGCGCGGCGGCTTCGCGGCCCTGCGCGGCACGGGCGGCAGCGAGGACATCGGCTTCAGCACGCTGGGCGTGCGCGCCAGCAGCAAGATCGAGCTCGGCGGCAGCACGCTGACCTTGCGCGGCATGCTCGGCTGGCGCCACGCCATCGGCAGCACCAGCCAGTACGCGTCGATGGCGCTCTTTGCGCAGCCCGCATTCGTCGTCGCCGGCGTGCCGATCGCGAAGGACGCCGCGGTGATCGAGGCCGGCGTCGACTTTGCCCTGCGCCGCGACCTGACCCTCGGCGTCTCCTACATCGGACAGGCCGGCGACGGCGTGAAGGACAACGGCATCAAGGCCAGCCTGCTGTGGAAGTTCTGATCTACACCGCGCCCACGCTGCCGGTCACCGGCAGCACGATCCCCGTGATGTAGCTGGCGCAGCACGGTGCCGCCAGGAACACGTAGGCCGGCGACAGCTCCTCGGGCTGCGCCGGCCGCCTCATGTCGGTGTGCCTGCCGAAGTCCTTCACCTCGTCGGCGGGCCGGTCGGCCGGGTTCAGCGGTGTCCATACCGGGCCCGGCGCCACCGCGTTGACGCGGATGCCCAAGTGCAGCAGGTTGCTGGCCAGCGACTTGGTGAAGGCGTGGATCGCGCCTTTGGTGGTCGCATAGTCGAGCAGCTCGGCGCTGCCTTCGAGCCCGGTCACCGAGCCGGTGTTGATGATCGAGCCGCCGCTCGGCAGGTGCGGCACCGCGGCGCGCGCCATCTGGAAGTAGCCGAAGACGTTGGTCCGCAGCGTCAGCTCGAAGCGTTCGTCCGTGATGTCCTCGATGGTCGCCGCATGCAGCTGGAAGGCGGCGTTGTTGACCAGGATGTCGAGCTTGCCGAAGGCCTGCAGGGTCTCGTCGACCGCGCGCTGGCAGAAGGCCGGGTCGCGCACGTCGCCCGGAATCAGCACGCAATGCTTGCCCTCGGCCTCGATGCAGCGCTTGGTCTCCTCGGCATCGACCTGCTCTTCGTGCAGGTAGACGATCGCCACTTCGGCGCCCTCGCGCGCATAGAGCAGCGCCACGGCGCGCCCGATGCCCGAGTCGCCGCCGGTCACCAGCGCCACCATGCCGTTGAGCTTGCCGCTGCCGAGATAGCTCGAGGCCTTGAAGCGCGGCTGCAGGTCCATGTCGGCCTCGAGCCCGGGCTTCCTGAGGTGCTGGCCGGGCATCGGGTTCTCGGGTTCGGGCCGGTGCCCGGCCTGCACCGCCTTCCTGCTGCTGGCCGGCCCGGCGGCGGACCGATCCTTCGCGTCCTGTTCGCGCTGCACCTTGCGGTGCTCGACGGCGACGCCGCCGGTGGGTTCGCTGGAAGAAGTCATGCGGAGGGCTCCTGGAAATCGGGTGGACATGGCTGCAAGCTAGGCTGCCCGGCGTGCCGCCCTTGTCGTCCGGGACCGCGTGCAGGGCGCAGACTCGACGCAGTCCGACGGCGCGTCGGCGCCGCGACCTATGCGTCGCGGCCGGGCCGGCGGCGATGCTGCCGCACGCCCATCTTCCGGAGCCCGCCGATGAACACGCCTGCGGCGCCAGCAAACGGCGGAGCCACGCCCGCGAAACAGCAGTGGTGGTCCAAGCTCGGCCCGGGCCTGATCACGGGCGCCGCCGACGACGATCCGAGCGGCATCGCGACCTACTCGCAGGCCGGCGCGCAGTTCGGCTACGGCGTCGGCTGGACCCTGCTGCTCACCTATCCGCTGATGATGGGCATCCAGCTGGCCAGTGCCCGCATCGGCCGCGTCACCGGCAAGAACCTCACCGAGACCTTCGCGCGCTTCTGTCCGCGATGGCTGGTGGCGGCGCTGGTGCTGCTGCTGCTGGTCGCCAACGTGATCAACCTCGGCGCCGACCTGAGCGCCATGGGCGATTCGGCGGCGCTGGTGCTGCCCGGCCGGCCGGCCTGGTACGCGGCCGGCTTCGGCATCGCTTCGCTGCTGCTGCAGGTGTTCCTGCCCTACGAACGCTACGTGCGCGTGCTCAAGTGGCTCACGCTGTCGCTGTTCGCCTACGTGGGCGTGGTGTTCGCGGTCGATGTGGACTGGGCCGCGGCGTTGCGGGGCACCGTGGCGCCGAACTTCCACTGGAGCCGCGAGTACGTCACCACGGTGGTCGCGATCCTCGGCACCACCATCAGCCCCTACCTGTTCTTCTGGCAGGCCTCGCAGGAAGTACAGGAGATCAAGCGCGTGGCCGAAGACCATCCGCTGCGCATCGCGCCCGAGCAGGCGCACCGGCAATTGCGCCGGCTGCGCCTGGACACCGCGGTCGGCATGGGCTTCTCGAACCTGATCGCCTTCTTCATGATCACCGCCGCCGCGGCCACGCTGCATGCCAGCGGACAGACCCGCATCGAGACCACCGCCCAGGCCGCCGCCGCGTTGAAGCCGATCGCCGGCGACGCGGCCTTCGGGCTGTTCGCGCTCGGCATCCTCGGCACCGGCATGCTCGCGCTGCCGGTGCTCGCGGGCTCGGCGGCCGAGGCGGTGGCGAGCTACTTCCGCCTGCGCAAGGGGCTCGACCTGCCGCTGGCGCGCGGCCGCAGCTTCTACGCCATCCTCGCGGCGGCGATGCTGCTGGGCGTCGGCATCAGCCTGTCGGGGCTCAATCCGATCTCGGCGCTGTACTGGGCGGCGGTGATCAACGCCGTCATCTCGGTGCCGGTGATGATCGCCGTGATGATCGCGTCGTCCAGTCCCAGGGTGATGGGCCGGATGGTGCTGCCGCGCAAGTGGCAGGTGCTCGGCTGGCTGGCGACCGCGGCGATGGCGGCGGCTTCGGTGGCGCTGGGGGTGGTTTCGTTCATCTAGGGAAGCGTCGGGCGCTGTATATTCATCCAGCCCCATGGCCACCCTCCCTTCCTCCTCCGCCGCCGCGCCGCTGCTGGTCTCCGTGCGCACGCTGTGCGCCTTCGCTGCCAAGGCCGGCGATCTCGACCTGCGCTTCGTGCCGGCCCCGAGCGCCCAGGAGGGCCAGGCGGGCCATCGGCTGGTGCAGGCGCGCCGCGGCCTCGACTACGAGAGCGAACTCGCGCTGTCGGCCCGGTTCGGCCGGCTGACGGTGCGCGGGCGTGCCGATGGCTACGATCCGCGTCGGCGCCGGGTCGAGGAGATCAAGACCTATCGCGGCGACTTCGCGCGCGTCAAGGCCAACCACCGCGCGCTCCACTGGGCCCAGGCCCGAAGCTATGCCTGGATGCTGTGCGAGCGCGATGCGCTGCCTGCGCTCGACGTCGTGCTGGTCTACCTCGACCTCGGCACCGAGAAGGAAACGCTGCTCGAGGAAAGCTGGACCCGGGCCGACCTGCGGCAGCACTTCGAGGCGCTCTGCGAGCGCTACCTGGCGTGGGCCGAGCAGGAGGCCGCGCACCGGGCGGCACTCGATCCGGCTCTGGCCGCCCTCGCCTTCCCGCACGGCGGCTTCCGGCCCGGCCAGCGCGAACTCGCGCAGGCCGTGTACCGCTCGGCCAGTTCCGGCCGGCCCTTGCTGGCCCAGGCGCCGACCGGCATCGGCAAGACCGTCGCCACGCTGTTCCCGCTGCTCAAGGCGCGGCCGGCACGCAAGCTCGACAAGATCTTCTTCCTGACCGCGAAGACCTCGGGCCGCGCGGTCGCGCTCGGCGCGCTGCAGACCCTGGGCCGCGCGCAGGCGCCGCTGCGGGTCCTCGAGCTGGCAGCGCGCGAGAAGGTCTGCGAGTACCCCGGGCGGGCCTGCAACGGCGACGATTGCCCGCGGGCGCGCGGCTTCTACGACCGCCTGCCGGCGGCCCGCGGCGAGGCCGTCCAGGCCGCCTGGCTCGACCGCGAGGCGCTGCGCGGCATCGCGCTCGCGCACGAGGTCTGCCCCTACTTCCTGGCGCAGGAACTGGTGCGCTGGAGCGACGTGGTGGTCGGCGACTACAACTACTACTTCGACGGCAGCGCCTTCCTCTATGCGCTCACCAGGGACGAGGAATGGCGCGTCGCCCTGCTGGTCGACGAGGCCCACAACCTGCTGGACCGGGCCCGCGGGATGTATTCGGCGCAGCTGGAGGCGACTGCGCTCGAGACGGTGCGCGCCAAGGCGCCGCCGCCGATCCGGAAATCGCTGGGCAGCCTGGCGCGCGAATGGCAGCTGCTGCAGCGCGACCAGGTTGCGGCCTACCAGCCCCACGACCAGATTCCGGAGCGCTTCGCGCGTGCGCTCCAGGAGGCGGTCTCGCTGATGGCCGAGCATTTCGCGGCGCGGCCCGACGAGCCGCCGGGCGCGCTTCAGCAGTGCTTCTTCGACCTGCTCCAGTTCGCCCGGCTGGCCGACAGCTTCGGCAAGCATTCGGTGTTCGAGGCCACGCTGGGTGCCGAGGGCGCGCATGCCCTCGCGATTCGCAACCTGGTTCCCGGGCCCTTCCTGCAGGCGCGCTTCGCGGATGCCGCTTCGGCCGCCTGCTTCTCGGGCACGCTGGCGCCGTTCTCGTTCTATCGCGACACCCTGGGGCTGCCCGAAGACACCGCGACGCTGGACGTCGGCTCGCCGTTCCGCAGCGAGCAGCTCACGGTGCGGGTCGCCATGGACCTGTCGACGCGCTTTCGCGACCGCGACCGCTCGCTGGACGCGCTGGTCGACGTCATCGCGGCGCAGTTCGGCCGGCGGCCGGGCAACTATCTGGCCTTCTTCAGCAGCTTCGACTACCTGGCCAGTGCCTCGGCCGCCTTCGAGCGCCGCCACCCCGGCGTGCCGGCCTGGCAGCAGTCGCGCGGCATGCGCGAGGCCGAGCGCGACGCCTTCCTGGCGCGTTTCGTGGCCGGCGGCCAGGGGGTCGGATTCGCGGTGCTCGGCGGGGCCTTCGGCGAGGGCATCGACCTGCCCGGCGACCGGCTGGTCGGCGCCTTCGTCGCCAGCCTGGGCTTGCCGCAGCACAACGAGCCCAACGAGGTGATGCGCGAGCGCATGGACGCGCTCTTCGGCGACGGCTACGAGTACACCTACGTGTACCCGGGCCTGCAGAAGGTGGTGCAGGCGGCCGGGCGGGTGATCCGCAGCGAGACCGACGCGGGCGTGCTGTACCTGCTCGACGACCGCTTCGCGCGGCAGGAGATCCGCGCGCTGCTGCCGGCCTGGTGGGAGGTGCAGCCGGTGTTCGCGGGCGCGCGCTGAGGCTCGGCGGCCGGCCCCGACCTATGGCAGAGGGGTGCGGACTGCGGCCGCGCGGCCGATCTTGCGCAGCTTGGCCGACAGCTGGGCCTGGGTCTCGAGCTCGCGCTGCCAGAGTTCGTAGCCGGCGTCGTTCGGATGCAGGCCGTCGCGGGCGCTGAGGCGGCGCGGATGGCGCGCGAACGGATCGTCGTCGCGCTCGAGGAAGAGCGACACGTGGCGTGCTCCGTTGGCCTGCGCCAGGTCGGCCACCAGGGCCTGCAGCCGGCGGGCACGATAGGTCATCCACCAGCTCCAGGGCGGCGGGAAGATGCGCAGGTTTCCGAGATTCCCGGGCGGCACGAAGACCACCACCTCCGACCGGACCCGTGCCCGCTGCGCCACGCGCTGGATGCTCTCGCGCAAGGCCGCGTCGCGGGTGCCGTGGAGCACGTCGTGGGTGCCGCCCAGCACCAGCACCGCGTCGAACCGTTCGTCGCCCTCGAGCTGCGCCGCGATGTCGGCGAAGCGGGCGCCCGGTTCGGCCCTGTTGACCACGGTCAGCGACGGGTTGGCCCGCCCCAGCAGGCCCGGGAGGCTGGATTCCGGTGCGCTGGCGCCTGCGCCTGCGGCGGTGCTGTCTCCCACCACCAGCAGTCGCGCGCCTTCGGCGCGCGCGCTTCTTTCGAACGGGCGGGCCCGTCGCGCCAGCCGCTTCGACCGCTGCAGCCCCAAGGCCGCGTAGCCCGCCGTGGCGGCCGCGAGGCCGACCAGGACGCCCAGGCCGGCGCAGGCTGCAATGTGCTGTCTCTTCACGCTCGCTCCTCGATAGGGAATCGAGCTTAAAGGTAGCGGATCGCCGGCCGTGTAGGAAGCGGCCGAACGGCCGACCTCCGGCGCCTGGCTTCGCGGCCCGCTCAGGCCGTGTCGGTGCGCTTGGACATCTCGCTCAACTGCAGCTCGATGCGGAACAGCCGCTCGTTGAGGATCGCGGTCTGCAGTCGCAGCGCCTCGATGATCGCGCGGGTCGGCGCATCGGGGGCGTTGTTCGACAGCTGCTGCAGCTCATGCAGCTTGTTGCGCAGTTCGTTGCTCATCCGTGGGCCTCCGTCAGATCGTGTCGCAGATCGTAGTCGGCCTGCGTCAGAATGCGCTGCTATCGTTTTCTCGTAGCTGACGCACACCGATTCCATGAAGCTTGCCGACTCGTTCGCGGACGTCTCCCGTTTCGTCGCCATCCGCCGCGACATCCATGCCCATCCCGAACTCGGCTTCGAGGAGCATCGCACCTCCGAGAAGGTCGCCGCCCTGCTCGAGGAGTGGGGCATCGAGGTGCACCGCGGCATTGCCGGCACCGGCGTCGTCGGCGTGCTGCGCCGCGGCAGCGGCAGCCGCAGCATCGGGCTGCGCGCCGACATGGATGCACTGCCGCTGCACGAAGCCAACGAGTTCGCCCACAAGTCGACCCACGCGGGCCGCATGCACGCCTGCGGCCACGACGGCCACACCACCATGCTGCTGGCCGCCGCCTGGCACCTGGCGCAGCAGGGCGCGTCTTTCGACGGCACCGTGAATTTCATCTTCCAGCCGGCCGAGGAGATGGGCAAGGCCGGCGCCAGGAAGATGATCCAGGACGGCCTGTTCGAGCGCTTTCCCTGCGATGCGGTGTTCGCGCTGCACAACTTCCCGGTCGGCGACGTCGGGCGTTTCGCGCTCAACGAGGGCGCGCTGATGGCATCGAGCAACACCTACAAGATCACGCTGCGCGGCCGCGGCACGCATGCCTCGATGCCGCACACCGGCATCGATCCGGTGGCCGCCGTCGTCGCCCTGGCCCAGGCGCTGTCGGCGCTCGTGCCGCGCACCATCGCGAGCACCGAGCGCGCGCTGCTCGCGGTCACGCAGTTGCAGGGCTCCGACGCGCCGAACGTGATCCCCGATGTCGCCTCGGTGGGCGGCACGGTGCGCACCTTCTCGATCGATGCGCTGGACCGCATCGAGGCGCGCCTGCGCACCGTGGCCGAGGGCATCGCGGCGGCCCACGAATGCACGGCCGAGGTGAGCTTCGTGCGCGCCTCGCCGCCGGTCGTCAACCATCCGGCCGAGGCCCGCTTCGCCGCCGAGGTGATGCGCGAGGTGGTCGGCGCCGACATGGTCACCGACGACTTCCCGGCGGTGATGGGGGCCGAGGATTTCGCCCACATGCTGATGGCGCGGCCCGGCTGCTACGCCTTCCTGGGCAACGGCGACGGCGACCACCGGCTCGACGGCCACGGCCCGGGGCCCTGCATCATCCACAACACCTCCTTCGACTTCAACGACCAGATCATCCCGATCGGTGCCAGCTACTTCGTGAAGCTGGCCGAGCGCTGGCTTGCGGTCGGCGGCCGCTGAGCGCGCTCCCTTTTCATCCACCCCAGAAGAAGCCCACCCATGTCGACTCCCCTGACCCGCCGTTCCGTGACCGCCGCTGCCGCCGGCCTCGCCTTGGCCGCCGCGCTGCCGGTGCGGGCGCAGCAGCGCGTGATCCGCATCGTCGTGCCCTTCGGCACCGGCGCCGTGCAGGACACCGTGGCGCGCGCCTTCAACAACGAACTCGGCGTCGCGCTCAACGCCTCGGCGATCGTCGAGAACCGGGCCGGCGCGGGCGGCACGGTCGGCGCGGCGATCGTCGCCAAGGCACCGCCGGACGGCAACACGCTGGTGCTGGCGGCCGCCAGCCATCACATCGCGGGCTTTCTCTACAGCAAGCTGCCCTACGATCCGCAGAAGGATTTCGTCGGTGTCGCGAACCTGGGCAACGCGGGCTATGTGCTCGCGGTGGCCGCCGACCTCGATGTCGCGAACACGGCCGACTTCATCAAGCTGGTGAAGGCCAACCCCGGCAAATACAACTACGCCTCGGCGGGCAACGGCAGCGCCACGCACCTCGCGATGGCCTCCTTCCTCGCCAAGGCCGGCCTGCAGATGACGCACATCCCGACCAAGTCGACCGGCGAGGCGGTCAACGAGGTGCTGGCCGGCCGCGTGCAGGCCGTGATCTCGTCGAGCATCGGCGTGATCGGCTTCCAGAACGACGCCCGCATGAAGCTGCTGGCCTCCACCGGCCAGACGCGCAGCCCCTTCCTGCCCGCGCTGCCGACGGTGGCCGAGAGCGGCCTGCCCGGCTACGCCTTCGATTCGTGGATCGGCCTGCTGGCGCCGGCCGGCACGCCCAAGGCCGAGGTTGACCGCCTCAACGCGGCGACCAACAAGGTGCTGGCCGATCCGGCGATCCAGGAGCGCTTCAAGCGCCTGGGCGTCGAGCCGCGCAGCCAGAGCGCGGAAGAATTCCAGAAGCTGCTGCGGGCCGACTGGGACGCGATGGGCGCGGTGGTGAAGGCCTCGGGCGCCAAGGTCGACTGAGTCCGCTTGGCCGCTAGCCGTGCGGCATCGGCGGCAGGCTCTTGAGATACAGGTGCAGCGCCCGCACGTCGGTGTCGCTCATCTCGCGCAGCGATCCGAAGGGCATCACCTGCACCGGCGTGCCGTCCGGCCGCGTGCCGCTCTTGAACAGCTTCAGAAAAGCCTCGGCGTCGGCATAGCGCGCCATGCCCGTGCCTTCGCCGGGCGTCAGGTTGGCCGCCGACGGCCAATCGGGCGGACCGCCGGGGATCTTGCCGCCGTTGAGCTTGGCGCCATGGCAGCCCAGGCACATGTTCGCGACATAGGCGCCGTGCTTCAGCGTCACGCCCTCGGCCACCGGCTGCTCGGGCGGGCGCGCATGGTCGATCTTGGCGGCGGCGTCCTGCATGAGTCCGAAGCCATAGAAGGCGCGCACCGGCAGCGGCAGCTCGACCACCGGGCCGCCGCCCTTGGCGGGCGGCATGTGGCGCAGGTGGGCGACCAGGGCGGCCAGGTCGTCGTCGGTCAGCCGGTTGTAGTCCTCGCTTGGCATCACCATCAGCGCCCGGCCCGCCGGATTGACGCCATGGCGGATCGCACGCTCCCAGTCGGCCGCCGTGTAGCCGGCCACGACGCTGCCGGGTCCGGGGCTGATGTTCGGCCCGGCGATGCGCATGCCCTTGCCGTCGTCGAGGAACATCGCACCGCCGCCGTGGGCGCCGTGGCAGTCGACGCAGCCGCGCGAGGCGAACAGATAGCGCCCGCGCTCGATCGCCGCCGGGTCGTCGCGAAAGGCCACGCCGCCGACCTTGACGTCGACCTTGCGCTGCATCTTGTGGCGCGCCAGCTGGTCGCCGGCGAACAGCGCCGCCGCCGCCAGCGCGACCAGCAGCGCCAGCGCCAGCCCGATGCGCTTGAGCCAGCGCTTGCCGGTGCCGCTCATGACAGCTCCTTGGCGGGCTGCGACGCGGCGCCCATCTTGCGGGCGATCAGCCCGGCCGCCATCTTGAGCTGCAGGCGCAGCTTCGGCTTGTGGCCCCAGGCGCTGGTCACATCGGTGTGATGCGTCTCCCAGCCCGCGGGCTCGATGGTCTGCGTGCCGGCACCGATCTCGAAGTCGAAGCCCGAGGGCGTGACGCCGTAGAACGAGAAGGTGCCGTCCGGATCGGGGTGCTGGCCGAGTTCCAGGCTCAGCGGCACCTTGTGGCGCCGGGCGCGCTCGAAGGCCACGCCGATGTCGCTGAGCCGTTCGGCCTGCAGCATGAAGTGGTGGATGCGCTTGGCCAGCGGCATGTCGAACAGGGCCAGCGAATGGTGGCGCTGGTTGCAATGCAGAAAGGTGCCGCGGATGTCGATCGGACCGACGCGCGTGGCCAGCCGCTCGGTCACGCCGAAGCCCAGCAGGCCGACGTAGAAGGCCTCCATCGCCTCCAGGTCGTGCGCGACCAGCACCGCATGGCCCAAGCCGAGATCGCCGGTGCGAAAGCCCTGCGGGAACGCCGCGGAGGCGAAGGGCGCGGCCGCCGCTGCCGCACCCGTGAACAGCTCGATCGCATTGCCGCAGGGGTCGGCGCAGCGATGCAGGCGCCGCACGCGGCGAGCGCCGCAGAGCGCCGCGTCGCCGGCCGTCACGCGCCGGCCGGCCTGCTGCAGGCGGCGGACCATCCGGTCCATCACCTCGTCGCTCGCGCATTCGAGGCCGATCGCCGCCAGGTCGTCGGCCGGCCCTTCCTGCGCGATCAGGCGCTGGCAGGCATCGTCGAGCTGCCAGCCGAGGCTGCCATCGGTGTTGGACGACGGTGCGGGAAGTCCCAGCATCCGGGCGCAGAACGCGGTCCAGTGCGACGGGCGGCGGACTTCGAAAACCAGATAGCCGAGGCGGAGATCAGGCGGCATGGCAAACTCTCTCTCAGATGGACGATCGAATCAAAAATGGTGGATGCGTATAAAAATGGATGATGGCGTAAGTTTCGGCCTGCCGTCCATATCACCTTTGCCAGAGGACCTGGCCGAAAGTGTGTGGCGGCCGCCCCGGCCCGGGCTGCTCAAGCGCGAGCGCACGCGGGTGCAGCTGGTGCAGGCTGCGATCAGGGTCTTCAGCGCCCGCGGCTACGCCGAGGCGACGATGCAGGAGATCGCCTCGGTCGCGGCCATGACCACCGCCACGGTCTACAACCATTTCAAGACCAAGGAAGAAGTCGCCGGCGCGGTCGCGCTGCTGCTGGCCGACACGCTGTGCCGCCGGATCACGGACAGCCAGCAGGGTGTCGCGGAAGGCGCCCAGCGCATGGCCATCGGCGTGCGGCGCTACATCTGGCTGGCCGAGGCCAGCCCGCAATGGGCGCTGATGATGATGGAGGTGTCGGTGGCCGCGCCCGAGCTGCTGCTCGAGATCCGCCACTACGCGCTGGCCGACTTGCGCCTGGGCGTCAGGCAGAAGGCCTTCCGCATCCCCGGCGAGGCCGCGGCGATGGACCTGATCAACGGCAGCGTGACGCAGGCGATGCGCACGGTGGCCCATGGCGCAGCGCCCGCGCATCACGGCCGCGACGTCGCGGCCTGCGTGCTGCGGGGCCTGGGCATGGGCTGGGCCGAGGCCAAGGAGATGGCGCACCGCCCGCTGCCGCCCTTTCCGGCCATGAGCGCCGCCGCGCCGGTCGCCGGCAAGGCCCCTGCCCGCACCCGGCGCAGCGGCGCCTGAGCCCGGCTATTCGGCCGCCGGCCCGTCGAGCGGCGGGCACTGCCAGCCCAGCAGCTCGGCCAGCCGGCGCACGATCCATTGCGCCTCGGCCGGCGAAACGCCCGCATCGGGCGACTGAAGGCCGGCGTGGATGCGGCGCAGGATCTCGTCCTCCGATGGCACCTCGACGTGGTGCAGGACCTGCGCGTGCTGCACCAGGTGGCTGGCCAGGTCCTCGCAGACCTCGTAGCGGGCGCGCACGGTCGCGATCGGCTCGCTGAGGCGCTGCCGCGCGTCGGTGTAGACCGCGAAGAACGAGGGCGGGATGTCGATCTGGTAGTCGTCGGACATGGTGCTGGCGATGGATCCAATGAAAAACGCGCCCGGAGGCGCGTTTCGGGAGTGAATGCGCCCGTGGGGCGCAGACGACTCGGCGGGCGATCAGCCGCCCTTCTTGGCCCGCTTGCCGGGGTTCTTCTTGCTGCGGGTCGCGGTGCCGCGCTCCAGGCTCACCTTTTGGCCGCCGCCCGACTTGGGGACGTTGTAGCCGGGTTGCGGAACGGGCTTGGGGGTGGCAATGCGGTCTGCCTCGGTGCGGATTTTCTTGGGCATGGAAAGCTCAGTGGATTGGAAAAACGAAGGACGTAATTAGGCCACATCGTCGAGCAGCCGCACTTTGACGGTCTTGCCCTTGACGCGGCCGGTGGAAAGTCGGTGTGCGGCCTCGCGCGCGATGCGCCGGTCGACCGCCACATAGGTGGAGAATTCGTTGACGTTGATCTTGCCGACCTGCTCGCGCGTGAAGCCGGCTTCGCCGGTCAGCGCACCCAGCACGTCGCCGGCGCGGATCTTTTCCTTGCGCCCGCCGACGATCTGCAGCGTGGCCATCGGCGGCTGCAGCGGGCCGGCGGCATCGGCCGTGAGTTCGGCCAGCGGATGCCATTCGGACTCGCGGCCCTGCAGCTGCTCGATCTTGCCGACGCTGCCCATCTCGTCCATGCTCGCCAGGTTCAGCGCCAGGCCCTCGGCGTCGCCTCGGCCGGTGCGGCCGATGCGGTGGATGTGGACTTCGGAGTCGGGCGTCACGTCGACGTTGATCACGGCTTCGAGGTCGGCGATGTCGAGTCCGCGCGCGGCGACGTCGGTCGCCACCAGCACCGAGCAGCTGCGGTTGGCGAACTGCACCAGCACCTGGTCGCGTTCGCGCTGCTCGAGTTCGCCGAACAGGGCCAGCGCGCTGAAGCCCTGGGCCTGCAGCACCTGGACCAGGTCGCGGCACTGCTGCTTGGTGTTGCAGAAGGCCAGCGAGCTCTGCGGCCGGAAGTGGTTCAGCAGCAGGCTCACCGCGTGCAGGCGCTCGGTGTTCTTGACCTGGTACCAGCGCTGGACGATCTTGCCTTCGTCGTGCTGGGCCTGCACCGTGATCTGCTGCGGGCTCTTCATGAACTGGGCCGCCAGCTTCTGGATGCCTTCGGGGTAGGTGGCCGAGAAAAGCAGCGTCTGGCGCTCCTTCGGGCACTGCCGGGCGACCTTCACGATGTCCTCGAAGAAGCCCATGTCGAGCATCCGGTCGGCCTCGTCGAGCACCAGCGTGTTGAGCGCTTCGAGGTCGAGGCTGCCGCGCTCGAGGTGGTCCATGATGCGGCCCGGCGTGCCGACCACGACGTGGGCACCGTGCTCCAGGCTGGCCAGCTGGCCGCGCAGCGCGACGCCGCCGCAGAGCGTGACCACCTTGATGTTTTCCTCGGCCCGGGCCAGGCGGCGGATTTCCGTCGTCACCTGGTCGGCCAGTTCGCGCGTCGGGCACAGCACCATCGCCTGCACCGCGAAACGACGCGGATTGAGGTTGGCCAGCAGCGCCAGCGCGAAGGCGGCGGTCTTGCCGCTGCCGGTCTTGGCTTGCGCGATCAGGTCCTTGCCGAGCAGCGCCACCGGCAGGCTGGCCGCCTGGATCGGCGTCATCTGCAGGTAGCCGAGCTGCGTCAGGTTCGCGAGCGCCTGCGGCGAAAGCGGCAGCGTGGCGAAATCGGTGGCGGGACCGGTCACGGCAAAGGTCAGCGACGCTGCGAGTTGTTGCCGCCGACCGGCGGGGGACCGCGACGTTCCAGGTGCCGGAACGTGATGCGGCCCTTGGTCAGGTCGTAGGGCGACAGCTCGAGCGACACCTTGTCGCCAGCCAGGATGCGGATGTGGTGCTTGCGCATCTTGCCGCCGCTGTAGGCGATCAGCTGGTGGCCGTTGTCGAGGGTGACGCGGTAGCGGGAGTCAGGCAGCACTTCGGTCACTGCGCCGTTCATTTCGATCAGTTCTTCCTTGGGCATGAATTACCTTTTGAATGGGATTGTCGTAATTGGATAGGAAATCGGTATGCGGAATCAAGCGGCGCAAGACGCGGGCGTTGCGCTGCGTTCGCGAATCCAGCCCAGGCCCTGGTCGACCGCGTAGCGGACCGCCGCGGCATGGCTGGCAAAACGGGGCGTGAAACGCATCACGCGGTCGTGCGTGCCGCTTCCGCGGCCGGAGCGGATCGAGACCGATGCCGCGAAGCGGCCGTCGTCCAGGTCCTTGATGAGCGGCGAGACAAGGTACTTGCCCACTGCGATGCTGTGTTGAATGATGTCCATCGAAAGCCTTGGCACCCCGCGACGCCGCGGAATGCTGAAATTGAATTTGAATAAAACGAGCGCAGGCCGGCCGGAAATGGCGCCCACCGGAGCGGACAGTGCGCTGTTCGCTTCAACAAAGTACGAAGGCAGTGGTGGCAAATCTTGGGCGCCCGGTCTGGCGCTCCAACACACTGTGGGTGCCGGCTTCAAATGATGGGCCTGGAGATTCCAGGCCGGAGCCGGCAGATGACGAAAGTGCTTCGTCGTTAAATCGAAACGAACCCCGGATTATATCCGATCTGGCATGACAGTTGCTATTTCAGTTTTGTGACCTTGCGGGCCCTGCGCGAGCGGCGCACCATGGGGGCCATCGTTCCAAGGAGCGCTGCCATGCACAACCCAAGCTTCGCCCAGCGGTCGACGCGACTCGTCCGGCGCTTGCGCGATGGCTGTGCGGGCCTCCTGCTCGCCGTGCTGGCGGTGCTGCCCGCGGCCCAGGCGGCACGCCCGGCCAGCGTCGCCACGTCCGTCGATGCCACCCGCGCCGACGCCCGGGTGCAGGCGCTCCAGCGCGCCGGCGACGCGGTCGTCGCGCTGCAGGTAACGGCCACCGAGGGCGCCATCTCGGCCGAGAACCTCGGGCGTCAGCGCAGCGGTTCGGGCGTGGTGATCGGCGCCGACGGATTGATCCTCACGATCGGCTACCTGCTGCTGGAGGCCGAGACCATCGAGGTCCTGACCCAGGACGACCGGCGGCTGCCGGCGCGGCAGGTGGCCTACGACCTGGCGACCGGCTTCGCCCTGGTCCGCCCGCTGGTGCCGCTGCGCGGGATCGAGCCGGTGCCGCTGGCGGGTGTCGCCGAGCTGCAGCCGGGCGAACCGCTGCTGGCGGCGGTCGGCGGCAGCGGCGGCGCCGAGGTTGCCTTCACGCGCCTGGTGGCGACCCGGCCGTTCTCGGGCAACTGGGAGTACCACATCGATGTCGCCCTCTTCACGAGTCCGCCGATCGCCAACCACAGCGGCGCCTCCTTGTTCAACCGCGATGGCGAACTGCTAGGCATCGGCAGCCTGCTCGTGCGCGAGGCGGCCGGCCCGGACCGTGTGTTGCCAGGCAACATGTTCGTGCCGGTCGAGCTGCTGCGCCCGGTGCTGGCCGAGATGCAGTCCACCGGCCGCACCCGCGCCAGCGTGCGGCCCTGGCTCGGGCTTTCGTCGCTGGTGCGCGACGGCCATGTGCAGATCGTGCGCGTCGACCGCTCCGGGCCGGCGCTCGAGGCCGGCCTGCAGCCCGGCGACGTCGTGCTGGCGATCGACGGCGTCGAGGTCAACACCCTGGAAGCCTTCTACAAGCAGCTCTGGCAGCGCCCGGCGGCCGACGCCGAGGTCGAGCTCACGGTGCGGCAGGGCCTGGAGGTGCGCAGGGTCAAGGTGCATGCGATCGACCGGATGCAGAGGTTGCGCAAGCCGGAGGGCATCTGAATCCCTTGCGGGACAGACCAACAAACCGCGCAGCGGTTTTTGGTCTGTCCCCAACCGTCTAGATCCCCGACCCCGACCCCGACCCGATCCCCAACATCGCCCGATTCGCAGCCCCGTCCACCCCCCCCGCAGCGAAGTCATCAAACGCCCGCTCCGCCACCCGGATGATGTGTCTCTTGATGAACTCCGCACCTTCGCGCGCCCCGTCCTCCGGGTGCTTGATGCAGCACTCCCATTCGAGCACCGCCCAGCCCGGGAAGTCGTAGGCCGCCATCTTCGAGAAGATGGCCCCGAAGTCGACCTGGCCGTCGCCCAGCGAGCGGAAGCGCCCGGCGCGATCGATCCACGACTGGAAGCCGCCGTACACGCCCTGCTTGCCGGTCGGATTGAACTCGGCGTCCTTGACGTGGAAGATCTTGATGCGCTCGTGGTAGTGGTCGATGTAGGCCAGGTAGTCGAGCTGCTGCAGCACGAAGTGGCTCGGGTCGTACAGCAGGCAGGCGCGCGGATGGTTGCCGACTCGCTCCAGGAACATCTCGTAGCTCACGCCGTCGTGCAGGTCCTCGCCCGGATGGATCTCGTAGCAGACGTCGACGCCGGCTTCGTCGAAGCGGTCGAGGATCGGCTTCCAGCGCCGCGCCAGTTCGTCGAAGGCTTCCTCGATCAGCCCGGCCGGACGCGGCGGCCAGGAATAGAGGTAGGGCCAGGCCAGCGCGCCCGAGAAGGTCGCGTGCGCCGTCAGCCCCAGATGGGCCGAGGCCTGCGCCGCGTCGTGCAGCTGCTGCACGGCCCATTGCTGGCGCTTGACCGGGTCGTTGCGCACCTCGGGCGCCGCGAAGCCGTCGAAGCCGGCGTCATAGGCCGGATGCACCGCCACCAGCTGGCCCTGGAGGTGGGTCGACAGCTCCGTGATCTCGAGGCCGTGCGCCGCCAGCGTGCCCTTGACCTCGTCGCAGTAGGTCTTGCTCTCCGCCGCCTTCTTGAGGTCGAAGATGCGAGAGTCCCAGCTCGGTAACTGCACGCCCTTGTAGCCCAGGCCCGCGGCCCAGCCCGCAATCGCGTCGAGCGAATTGAAGGGCGCGGTGTCGGCCGTGAACTGGGCCAGGAAAATGGCCGGGCCCTTGATCGTCTTCATGTGCTTGTCTCCGGGTCGTGGGGCATCGATGATGCCATCGCGGCATTCCGTCCGACAGTGCGGCAGCCTGGCCGTCGCAGTGCACGTCGCGCCGGAAGGCGACACAATGGTCGCTGGGTTACAAACCGGAGCGGCGGGCGTTCCGCCGCGCTCCTCGAGTCATGTCACAAACCGTTTCCGGGCGTCTCAAGATCGGCCTGTCCGCCTGCTTCTCCCATGCCGACCCGGCGCGTTCGCTGTTCACCAACAAGACGCTCCAGTACGTCGAGCAGTCGATCGCGCACTGGCTGATGTCGGCCGGCGCGATGGTGGTGATGGTGCCCTGCCCGACCGGCGAGACCGCGCGCGGCGACACCAAGCTGTCGCACTACGCCGAGTGGCTGGACGGCGTCGTGATGCATGGCGGCGCCGACGTCTGGCCCGGCAGCTACGGCGAGGTGCCGCTCAAGGACGCCTGGGTCGGCGACCGCATCCGCGATCTCTACGACCTGGCGCTGGTCGAGGCCTTCGAGCAGGCCGGCAAGCCGATCTTCGGTGTCTGCCGGGGCCTGCAGCTGATCAACGTGGCCTTCGGCGGCACGCTCTACCAGGACATCGAGGCGCAGCACCCGAACGCGATGCGGCACCGCGACGCCGTGACCTACGACCAGAACTTCCACGAGATCAGCATCACGCCCGGCTCGCGCCTGTCGAAGCTCTATCCGGGCATGGAGAGCGCCCGCGTCAACAGCATCCACCACCAGGGCGTGAAGGACCTGGCGCCCGGCTTCGAGGTCGATGCCTGGAGCATCCCCGACCGCATCCCGGAGGCCATCCGCCGCAAGGCCGACCGCGGCCGCAGCTACATCGCGGCCACCCAGTGGCATCCGGAGTTCCACACCTATGGCGCCACCGACACGGTCGACGACACGGCCATCCTGCAGGATTTCCTCTGGGCCTGCGCGACCGCCAAGGTGAGCCCGAAGGGGCCGTTGCGCAGCGCGCCGGGCCGCATCCGCAACCGCGCGGCGCGGCTGCTGCGGCAGGCACTGCTGATGCGCTGAGCGAAACCGCCGCGCGCCGGCCCGCTCAGCAGCAGCCGAAGCGGCCTTCGCGATAGAACGGCGCCAGGTCCTCGGCCAGTGCGCGCGCCGTGGCCAGCCAGGCCGCGGGCGTGCCGTCGGCTGCCAGCGCCGCCCGCATGCGGGCGAGCAGCTCGGCCTTCATCGCCGGCTCGTCGATGCCCTGGACACGGCCCTGGTCGACCACCCGGCGGCCGCCGACCAGCACCTGCGCGATGTGGCCGCCGTGGGCGCGAGCCAGCAGCAGGTCGAGCGGGTCGATGTCGGGGAACAGGCTGTCGTCGTCCAGCGCGTCCCAGTCGAGCACGACCAGGTCGGCCGGCTCGCCGGGCGCGATGCGGCCGCCCGTCGCAGCACCGCCGCGCACGCTGCGCGGGCCGTTGCGGGCGGCGAAATCCCACAGCTGGGCGCGCGTCATCGTGGTGTCGAATCCCCAGCCGCGGTGCAGCGCATGGGCCAGCCGCATCTCGCGCAAGGCGTCGTCGTCGTCGTCGAAGGCGCCGCCGTCCAGGCCCATCGCGATGCGGCAGCCTTGCTTCAGCATCCCGGGCACCGGCGCGATACCGGACTTGAGCCCGAGGTTCGAGCTGGTGTTGACCGCGATCGTCACGCCTTTCTCGGCCAGCAGGGCGAGTTCGTCGGGGCGCGCCCAGGCGCAGTGCGCCAGCGTGAGGCGCGGGCTCAGCAGTCCGATGTCGTCCAGGAAGCGAAGGATGCCGCCCGGATGCTCCCGGTCGGCCCATTGCCGCTGGTAGCTTGTCTCCAGGCAGTGCATGTGGACCGGCCTCCCCGTGTCGGCCGAGGCCTGGGCGATCGCCTCGAGCAGCGGGGTGCCGCACCATTGCACGGCACTGGGTCCGTACTGCACGGTGCAGTGGTTCTCGAGGCCCTCTTCGCGCACCCGCCGCGCGACCTCGTCGACCAGCGCCAGCTGCTGCGCCGGCGCTTGCGGCCTGACCGACAGTCGCCCGGCGACCGCATCGCGGATGCCGGGCCGCAGCGCCTGCAGCACCTGCGCATCCTCGCAGTAGCCGATGCCCTGCCGGTCGCGCATCGCGATCGCGAAGCCGATGCGCACGCCGACGTCGCGCGCTGCCCGGACCACGGCGAGCGCCTCGTCGGCGTAGCTCATGCCGCCCTGTACGCGCGTGTAGTGGACCATCAGGTTGGCGACGCCATGCCGCACCGAGCGCGCGAAGGAAGTCGCGGCGCACAGGTAGGGGTCCATGCCCGGCAGCACGCCCTGGAAGTGCAGCCAGCTTTCGAGCGGCTGCCCGCCGGCGCCGAGGGTCGCGGTACGGAAGGTGCGCGCGTGATCGTGCGCGTTCGACAGCGCCGGCAGCACCAGCCGGCGCGGCCCCGCCGCGACGCCATCGCGCGGCGTGATGGCCGCGATGCGATCGCCGCCGATCGTGATGCGGACGTCGGCCCGCGCCGCTTCGGTGCCCGGCTCGGCCAGCAGCCAGGCGCAGTCCAGCGAAGCCGCGGCGCCCGGCATCAGCGGCTCTGGTTCTTGACGTTGCTGACGTTGGCGTCGATCGTGCCGAACACGGTGATGCCGCTGCTGCTGCCCGCGGAATTGCCGCCGTCGGCGCTCGAGGCGCCACGCGAGGCGCAGCCCGCGGCCAGGCAGAGGGTGGCGGCGAACGCCACCGCGAGCAGTGTCTTCATGCGGATCTCCTTCATGCGCTGAGGTGCTTGCCGACGATGCCGGCCAGCTCGAACATCGTCACCTGGTCCTTGCCGAACACCGGCTTGAGCTTGGCGTCGGCATTGATGGCGCGCTTGTTGGCCGCGTCCTGCAGGCCGTTGGCCTTGATGTAGTCCCACAGCTTCTTGATGACCTCGGTGCGCGCGACCGGTTCGGCGCCGATCACCGCAGCCAGCGCGTCGCTGGGCTTGAGTCCGGCGCCGGGCTTGCGCGGGGCCTTGGGCGCAGCGGCCTTCTTCGCCGCTGCGACCTTCTTGGCGGCCGGCGTCTTGGCTGCGGCCTTCTTGGCCGCCGCCGGCGCCGCCTTGGCGAAGGTCTTGCGCGGCGGGAACTTGCTGGTCCGCGGCTCGAATTCGAAGGTCACCTTGCCCTCTTCCTTGTTCCATGTGAGGAAGGCCTTGAAGGCGCGGCGCGTGCGCATCGAGACGAACTTGTCGAGCAGATCGGTCTTGCCGGTGGCCAGCAGCTTCTCGACCTGGGCCCGCTCGATCGGCTGCTGCAGGATGATCTTGCCGGTCTTGAACGTGCAGCTCGGCGTCGGCTGCGCGGTGGTCGGCACCGACTTCTCGCAGACGTAGTTGCTGCCGTGCTCGAACACCGGCGCGCCGCAGACCGGGCACGGGCCCACGGTGTCCTGCTGACTGAAGTCGACGATCTCGCCGGTGTCGGCGTTCTTGTCGTCGCCGAAGTCGAACTCCAGCTTCCAGTTCTTCGCTTCCTCGTCGAACTTGAGAATGATCTCGGAAGTGAAAGGCCAGCCGGCCTTCGAGCGGAAGCCCTCCAGCGGGCCGATGTGCTTGTCGCGCAGCAGTGCCTCGGCCTCGGCCACCTCGAAGGTGCGGCCGGCCGGCGACTTGCCGAAGGAGAAGCCGCAAGCTTCCTGCCCCGGCTTGCCGGTGCAGCTGTAGCGCCGGTAGTTCTCCTTGACCACGCCGCCGCAGTTCGGGCACGGCGTCGCGAGCGTCGCGTAGTCGCCCGGCACCGTGTCGCGGTCGTACTCCTTGGCCTTGCGCACGATGTGCTCGGTCATCTCGGCGATCTCGGCCATGAAGTCGGCGCGGCTGAGCTTGCCGTGCTCCATCTGCGCCAGCTTGTATTCCCACTCGCCGGTGAGCTCGGCCTTGGACAATTCCTCGACGCCCAGCCCGCGCAGCAGCGTCATGAGCTGGAAAGCCTTGGCCGTCGGGATCAGTTCGCGCCCTTCGCGCAGCATGTACTTCTCGGCCAGCAGCCCTTCGATGATGGCCGCCCGCGTGGCCGGCGTGCCGAGGCCCTTCTCCTGCATGGCCTCGCGCAGTTCATCGTCGTCGATGGTCTTGCCGGCGCCTTCCATGGCGCCGAGGAGCGTGGCTTCGGAGTAGCGCGCGGGCGGCCGGGTCTTCAGTCCCTTGAGGTCGACCGTCTCAGCCTTCACCACTTCGCCGGGCTTGACCGGCACCAGCCGCTTGCCGTCCTTGTCGTCTTCCTTCTCGTCGTCCTCGGCCTCCTTGCCCCAGATCGCGAGCCAGCCGGCCTTCACGAGCACCTTGCCGTCCGTGCGGAACGGATACTTCTTGCCGCCCTGCTCGACCGTGCTGATGCGCGTCGTGACCTGGTACTCGGCGCTCGGGAAGAACACCGACATGAAGCGCCGCACCACGAAGTCGTACAGCTTCTGCTCGGCGTCCGAGAGTCCGCTGGGCGCCTGCAGGGTCGGGATGATCGCGAAGTGATCGCTGACCTTGGCGTTGTCGAAGATGCGCTTCGACGGCTTCACGTAGTTGTTGTCGACCGCCTGGCGGGCGAAGGGCGCAAGGTGCTTCATGCCGCTGTTGGCGAGCATGTTCATCGTGTCCTTGACCACCGGCAGGTAGTCCTCGGGCAGTGCGCGCGAGTCGGTCCGCGGATAGGTCAGCGCCTTGTGGCGTTCGTAGAGGCTCTGCGCCAGCGCCAGCGTGGTCTTGGCGCTGAAGCCGAAGCGGCCGTTGGCCTCGCGCTGCAGCGAGGTCAGGTCGAACAGCAGCGGCGACGCCGAGGTGGTGGGCTTGCTCTCCTCGGTGACGGTGGCCGGCTTGCCGCGCGCGGCGTCGGCGATCTCGCGCGCCTCGCGCTCGTTCCAGACCCGGTCGGCGCGCTGCTCGGGATCGGCCGCGCCGTCGGGGCCGGGCGGCGGCTTCTTCCAGTTCGGGTCGAACCACTTGCCGGGGTAGGTGCCGGCCTCGGCCAGGAAGCTGCCGTGCACTTCCCAGTAGTCGCGGCTCACGAACTTGCGGATCTTCTCCTCGCGCTCGACCACCACCGACAGCGTCGGCGTCTGCACCCGGCCGACGGTGGTCAGGAAGAAGCCGCCGTCGCGCGAGTTGAAGGCGGTCATGGCGCGCGTGCCGTTGATGCCGACCAGCCAGTCGGCCTCGGAGCGCGAGCGCGCGGCATCGGCCAGGCCCTGCATCTGCTGCTCGCTGCGCAGCTGGTCGAAGCCTTCGCGGATCGCCTGCGGCGTCATCGACTGCAGCCACAGGCGCTTGACCGGCTTGCCCAGCGGCGCCTTGCCGCCGGCGTACTGCTCGATCAGGCGGAAGATCAGCTCGCCCTCGCGGCCCGCGTCGCAGGCGTTGACCAGCTGCGTCACGTCCTTGCGCTTGGCCTGCTTGACCACGGCGTTGAGCCGGGTCTTGGTCTTGTCGACCGGCTTCAGGTCGAAGCGCGGCGGGATCACCGGCAGGTTGGCGAAACTCCACTTGCCGCGCTTGACGTCGAACTCCTCGGGCGCCTGGATCTCCACCAGGTGGCCGACCGCGCTGGTCACGACGTACTTCTCGTTCTCGAAGTGCTCGTCGTGCTTGTCGAACTTGCCGGCCACCGGCGTCAGCGCCCGCACGATGTCCTGCGCCACCGACGGCTTCTCTGCAATCACCAAAGTTTTCATCAACCAATCCTATTCATTCTGTTCACCCGCCCGCACCAGACCGGAACGCCCCTCCCTCTCGCCTCTCAGGCGAGGGCCGGGGGCCACCAGGCCGCCGCCGGGCCGCCCCAAGGCGGCCTGCGGCCCCCTCGGGGGGCAGCGACCCACACGCAGTGGGGGAGCGTGGGGGCCACATACAATCTGGCGCTTCTCGCGTGCGTACGCGCACGCGCATGCGTACATATTCAAACTAACAGACTTCGGCGATGCCTTCAAAATCCCCCATTTCCGGCGGCCGCCGAATCCAGACGCGGCGCTCCAGCGTCCATGGCAACGGCGTCTTCGCCGTGCAGGATATTGCAGAGGGAGAAACGCTCATCGAGTACAAGGGCGAGGTCATCTCGTGGAAGGAAGCCCTGCGCCGCCACCCGCACGACCCGGCCCAGCCGAACCACACCTTCTACTTCCACATCGATGACGACCGTGTGATCGATGGCAACGTCAACGGCAACGCCGCTCGCTGGATCAACCACTCCTGCGAGCCGAGCTGCGAGGCCGACGAGCAGGACGGCCGGATCTACATCAAGGCCTTGCGCAACATCGCCGCCGGCGAGGAGCTGAGCTACGACTACGGCCTGATCATCGACGAGCCCTACACCGAGAAGCTGCTGTCCGAGTTCCCTTGCTGGTGCGGCTCTTCGGACTGCCGCGGCACCTTGCTGGCGCCCAAGGAAGACGAGGACGAGGGCAAGAAGAAGAAAAAGAAGAAGAACGGCAAGAAAAAGAAAAAGAACAAGAAGAAAGCCGACAAGAAAAGCGCCAAGGCCGAAAAGTCCGACAAGCACTGAGCATGGCCGCCCCCTGGTTCGAAGACGAGATCACGCAGGGCCTGCAGCCGATGCTGCCCGGCCTGCGGGTCGAGGTGGTGGCCGAGATCGATTCCACCAACAGCGAACTGATGCGCCGTGCGCGCGATGGCCGCAATGCCCCGGTGCTGCTCGTGGCCGTGCGGCAGACGGCCGGCCGCGGCCGGATGGGCCGGCCCTGGCAGAGCGCGCAGGACGCCGGCGAGCCGCCCTCGCTGACCTTCTCCCTCGGCTTGCCGCTGGCGCCGCGCGACTGGTCCGGCCTGTCGCTGGCGGTGGGCGCCAGCGTCGCCGAGAGCCTGGACCCCACGCAGGCCGCCGGCGTGAAGCTCAAATGGCCCAACGACGTATGGAAAGAGGAGCGCAAGCTCGCCGGCATCCTCATCGAGACCGCCCTGCTCCAGCCTGACGCCAGCGATCGCTACCTCGTGATCGGCATCGGCATCAATGTCGGGCCACGCGAGGCCGTGGGCCTCAACACCCCGCCGGCCTGGCTGAAGGAATGGCGCCCCGACATCACGCCGGGCGAGGTGCTGCGCGAGATCGTGGTGCCGCTGGTGCGTGACGTGCTGCTCTTCAACGACCGCGGCTTCGTGCCCTTCGCGGCCCGGTTTGCCGAGCGGGACGTCCTGCGCGGCCGCGACGTCCGCCTGAGCGACGGCACCGAAGGGCACTGCGAGGGCGTGGGCTGGGGCGGCGAGCTGCTGGTGCGGACGGCCGCCGGCGTCCAGCTGATCAGCAGCGCCGAAGTCAGCGTCCGGCCGCAGTCCGGACCGCGATGATGCTGCGGCTGCTCGTCGCTGCGCTCCTGATCGCCAACCTGGGCTACTTCGCCTGGACCCGCGGCGCACTCGCCCTCTTCGGCGCCGAGCCGGCCCGCTTCAGCGAGACCGAGCCGCAGCGCCTGCAGCAGCAGGTCCGGCCCGAGATGCTGCAGATCCGCAAGAATCCACCGGCCAAGCCCTAGCCGGCGCCCTTCCCGGGCTGCGCGTGGGGGCCCGCATCGATGCGCAGAGTCACCAGTGTCCCCGGCGGCTGCTGCCCCGGGTGGGCGTCCTCGAGTCGAACGGTCGCGAAGTGCTGGCGCGCGATCTCGCGCACGATCGGCAGGCCCAGCCCGGAGCCGTCGGCCTCGTTGCCCAGCACGCGGTAGAAGGGCTGGAACACCAGTTCGCGATCGTGCTCGGCGATGCCCGGGCCGTTGTCCTCGACCTGCAGCACCAGCACGTGGCCGAAGGGGTCGACCAGCACCCGCGCCGTGATGACGCCGGGCCGCTCGGGCACCGAGGGCGTGTAGTTGAGCGCGTTGTCGACCAGGTTGCGCACCAGTTCCTTCAGCAGCGTCGGATTGCCCTCGAACACCACGCCGGGCGAGCCGGTTTCCGCGCCTTCGTAGCCGAGGTCGATGCGCTTGTCGATCGCCCGTGGCACCGCCTCGCGCACCACCTCGATCGTGAGCCGCGCCAGGTCGCAGGGCTGGCGCCCGATGTTGGCGCCGCTGCCTTCGGCGCGCGCCAGCGACAGCAGCTGGTTGACCGTGTGCGTGGCGCGCACGCTGGCGCGGCCGATCTGCTTGAGCGATTTCTTGAGCTCGTCGGCATTGGCGCCTTCGCGCTGCGCCAGGTCGGCCTGCATGCGCAGGCCGGCCAGCGGGGTCTTGAGCTGGTGCGCCGCATCGGCCAGGAAGCGCTTCTGGGTGCCGATCGAATCGTTGAGCTTGCTCAGCAGGTCATTCACCGACAGCACCAGCGGCACCACCTCGAGCGGCACCGAGGATTCGTCCAGCGGGCTCAGGTCGCCGGGCTTGCGCTCGCGGATCCGCGCCTCGACCACCGACAGCGGCTTGATGCCGCGCACCAGCGCCAGCCAGATCAGCAGCACCGCCAGCGGCAGGATGGCGAACTGCGGCAGCAGCACGCCCTTGATGATCTCGGTCGCCAGCACCGACTGCTTCTCGCGCGTCTCGGCCACCTGCAGCAGCGCCAGCGGCGCGTCCGGCGTGCTGCCGGCGACCCACAGCGAGGCGATGCGCACCCTCTGGCCGTGGATCTGGCCGTCGCGCAGATAGACCACGCCGGGAATCGGCGGGTCGTCGGTGCCCGGGAACGGGACTTCGCGCTCGCCGCTCAGCAGCGTGCCGTGGCCGTCGAGTAGCTGGTAGTAGACCTGGTCGACGTCGTCGCCGCCGAGGATCTCGCGCGCCGGCTGCGGCAGCACGAACTTGATCCGGCCGTTGTCGGCGTCGACCAGCCGGCCCAGTGTCTGGATATTGGATTCGAGCGCCCGGTCGAAGGGCGCATTCGCGATGCCCTGGGCGACCAGCCAGGTCACGCCGATGCTGACCGGCACCAGCAGCAGCAGCGGCGTGAGCATCCAGTCGAGGATCTCGCCGAACAGGGAGCGCTGGGCGCGCTGGAAGAGTTTGACCAAGCGACGGGCGGGCTGGTGCGGGCCAGGCTAGGAAGGGATCTTCTCGAGGCAGTAGCCGAGTCCGCGCACCGTGGCGATGCGCACCGGCCCCTTCTCGATCTTCTTGCGCAGCCGATGGATGTAGACCTCGATCGCGTTGAGGCTGACCTCCTCGCCCCATTCGCACAGGCGCTCGACCAGCTGGTCCTTGCTGACCAGCCGGCCGGCACGCTGCAGCAGCACCTCGAGCAGGCCCAGCTCGCGCGCCGACAGCTCGATCATCTTGCCGTCGATGGTCGCCACCCGGCCCGCCTGGTCGTAGACCAGCGGGCCATGCTTGATCGCGTTGCTGGTGCCGCCCATGCCGCGCCGCGTGAGGGCCCGCACGCGGGCTTCGAGCTCCTGCAGCGAGAAGGGCTTGGCCATGTAGTCGTCGGCGCCGTAGTCCAGGCCCTTGACGCGCTCCTCGACGCTGTCGGCGGCGGTCAGCACCAGCACCGGCAGCTGCGAGCCGCGGGCGCGCAGGCGCTTGAGGATCTCGAGGCCGTGCAGGTTGGGCAGGCCGAGGTCGAGGATCAGCAGGTCGAATTCGCTGTTGGTCATCAGCGCGGCATCGGCCTGCGAGCCGGTCGCGACGTGGTCGACCGCCGAGCCCGAGGTGCGCAGGCTGCGCAGCAGGGCATCGGCCAGCACCTGGTCATCTTCTGCAATCAGTATTCGCATGGTGCCTTGCCTCCAGAGCAACCTTGAATTCTAGGCCGCCGTGTACGCCTCGAGACCGATGGTTACCACGGTGGCGATCTCGCTGCCGACGCTGGCGCGGAACTCGTCCTCGGCCTGCGCGACGGCACGGCGGAAGGCCTCCAGCCAGGCCAGCCCGTCAGTCGTGAACAGCACCCGCCGCGCCCGCGCATCGAAGGGATCGGGCCCGCGCGTGACCAGCCCCCAGGCCTCGCACTGGTCGACCAGCGTGCCCATTGCCTGCTTGGTCATGCCGGCGCGCTCGGCCAGTTCGGTCAGCCGCGAGCCCTCGCGCGCCAGGTGCCGCGTGATGTGGATGTGGGCCGCGCTCACCTGGGCCCGGGCCGCCAGGTTCGACAGCGCCAAAGGCACCTCGGCGTCGTGCGCCATCAGGCTCAGCACCCGCTCGTCGAAGCGGCGCATCGCGTGGCCCAGCAGGCGGCCGAGGTGGATCTGGCGCCAGGCGTCGGAGGGTATTTCCATGGCGTTATATGGTAAGGCAAACTGACCAAAAAATGACTTCCCGGCCCGGTATCTCTCGCTACACTACTGTTCAAGCATCCAGCCTGTGATTAAAAGCAGATCGATGCGGCCTCTACAACCCATTGATATTCAAGGAGTTTTCCACATGGACGCACTCGTCAAAGGCACCAGCATCTCGGTCCCCAACAGCGAAAAGGCCAAGGCCCTGCAGGCCGCCCTGGCCCAGATCGAAAAGCAGTTCGGCAAGGGCACGATCATGCGGCTGGGCGAGGGCGAGGCCCTGGAAGACATCCAGGTGGTTTCCACCGGCTCGCTGGGCCTGGACATCGCACTCGGCGTCGGTGGCCTGCCGCGCGGCCGCGTGATCGAGATCTACGGCCCTGAATCCTCCGGCAAGACCACGCTCACCCTGCAGGTCATCGCCGAGATGCAGCGCCAGGCCGGCACCTGCGCCTTCGTCGATGCCGAGCACGCGCTCGACGTGCAATACGCGCAGAAGCTCGGCGTCAACCTGTCCGACCTGCTGATCAGCCAGCCCGACACCGGCGAGCAGGCGCTCGAGATCGTCGACTCGCTGGTGCGTTCGGGCGCGGTCGACCTGATCGTGGTCGACTCGGTCGCCGCGCTCACGCCCAAGGCCGAAATCGAAGGCGAGATGGGCGACTCGCTGCCCGGCCTGCAGGCCCGCCTCATGAGCCAGGCGCTGCGCAAGCTCACCGCCACCATCAAGAAGACCAACTGCATGGTCATCTTCATCAACCAGATCCGCATGAAGATCGGCGTCATGTTCGGCTCGCCCGAAACCACCACCGGCGGCAATGCGCTCAAGTTCTACGCCTCGGTGCGGCTGGACATCCGCCGCATCGGCACCATCAAGAAGGGCGACGAGGCCATCGGCAACGAGACCAAGGTCAAGGTGGTCAAGAACAAGGTGTCGCCGCCTTTCAAGACCGCCGAGTTCGACATCCTGTTCGGCGAGGGCATCAGCCGCGAAGGCGAGATCATCGACATGGGCGTCAACGCCAAGATCGTCGACAAGTCGGGTGCCTGGTACGCCTACAACGGCGAGAAGATCGGCCAGGGCCGCGACAACGCGCGCGAGTTCCTGCGCGAGAACCCCGATCTGTCGCGCGAAATCGAGAACAAGGTGCGCGAGTCGCTGGGCATTCCGCTGCTGGCCGGGGCGGTCGAGAGCGCCGGTGCCGACGCCGACAAGCCCGAAAAGGCGGAGAAGGCCGACAAGGCCGACAAGAAGTAATCACCCGCATGGCCTTCAGTGCGCCATCGCTCAAGGGGCGCGCCCTGCGCCTCTTGAGCCAGCGCGAGCATTCGCGCGCCGAGCTCGAGCGCAAGCTCAAGAAATACGAGGAAGAGCCCGGCACCCTGGCCCAGGCCCTCGACGAGCTGGCGGCCAAGGATTTCATCAGCGAGGCGAGGGTGGTGCAGTCGGTGCTGCACCAGCGGGCGGCCCGGCTGGGCGCTGCCCGCGTCCGCCAGGAGCTGTTGCACAAGGGCATCGCCCCCGAAGCGGTCGCCGAGGCGGTGGCGGGGCTGCAGGGCAGTGAGTTCGAACGTGCGCTCGAGGTCTGGAAGCGCCGCTTCGGCGTCCCGCCGCAGGATGCGACCGAGCGCGCCCGGCAGGTGCGCTTCCTGATGGCGCGCGGATTCGCCGGCGGAGTCGTCGCCAAGGTGCTGCGGTACGACGCGGACGAATAGGCCGGCGCAGCCAGCCCTGTTGTTGAAACACCGCGGAACCGGCTTGCCGGGCCGCTGGTGTTGCCCCCGGCAGGGGGTGGGCGGGCTACACGAAGTGAGCCCAACCTGGGGGCGAGCTACAAACCCAGCATCAGCTTGAGGTTCTGCACCGCCGCGCCGCTCGCGCCCTTGCCCAGGTTGTCGAGCCGGGCAATGACCACCGCATGCCGGTGATCCTCGTTCGGGAACACGCGGATCTCCAGCTGGTTGGTGTCGTTGAGCGCCAGCGCGTCGATCTTGCCGTCGGCCGTCGGCGGCAGCACCTTCACGAACTGCTCCGGCGTGTTGCTCTTCGCGTAGTGGGCCGCCAGCGCGTCGTGCAGATGGGCGGCGCTCGGGCGGTCGGGCAGGTCGTCGAGGTGCAGCGGCAACTGCACCAGCATGCCCTGCTTGAAGTTGCCCACCGAGGGGATGAAGACCGGACGGCGGGTGAGGCCGGTGTACTTCATGATCTCGGGGATGTGCTTGTGCTTGAGCCCCAGCGCGTAGGTCTCGAACAGCGGTGCCTCGCCCTTTTCGTAGGCCTCTATCATGGTCCGGCCGCCGCCCGAGTAGCCGCTGACCGAGGGCAGGGCGATCGGGAAGTCGGGTGGCAGCAGGCCGGCATCGACCAGCGGGCGGACGATCGCGATGGCGCCGGTGGCATAGCAGCCGGGGTTGGCCACGCGCTCGGCCGCGGCGACCGCGTCCGCGTGTCCGACAGCCAGCTCGGGGAAGCCGAAGACCCAGCCGTCGGCGGTGCGGTGCGCGGTCGAGGCGTCGATGATCTTGGGGCGGCGGCCCTGGAGCTGGTCGATCAGCGCCACCGATTCGCGCGCCGCGTCGTCGTGCAGGCACAGCACGACCAGGTCGACGCCGGCCATCAGCTCGCGCTTGGCGGCGACGTCCTTTCGCAGCTCGGGGGCGATGCTCACGAGCTCGATCTGCGGCATCGTCTGAAGCCGCTCGCGGATCTGGAGGCCGGTGGTTCCGGCCTCGCCATCGATGAAGACCTTGGGCATATGCAAGCCTCGTGTGCCTTGGGAGTAAATACGTATTGACCACAAAGCGGGGTCAATTGTTGGTGCGGCGCACCATGATACAGTCCCCTGCTGTCCGCCGCCCCCGCCCCCCAGGCGCCGTGGCCCGTGGGCAACAACCACATTCTCCCGACTCCCAACCCCGTTCCGAGAGACACCCTCATGAAGATTCACGAGTACCAAGGCAAGGAAATTCTTGCCAAGTTCGGCGTGCCCGTACCCCGCGGCATCCCGGCGTACACAGTTCAGGAGGCGGTCGAGGCCGCCCAGAAGCTTGGCGGCCCGGTCTGGGTCGTCAAGGCCCAGATCCATGCAGGCGGCCGCGGCAAGGGCGGTGGCGTCAAGGTCGCCAAGTCGATCGAGGACGTCAAGAAACTGGCCGGCGACATCCTCGGCATGCAGCTCAAGACGCACCAGACCGGCCCCGAAGGCCAGAAGGTCCGTCGCCTGTACATCGAGGACGGCGCCGACATCCAGAAGGAATACTACGTCTCGGCCGTGACCGACCGCGCCACCCAGAAAGTGGCCTTCATCGCCTCGAGCGAAGGCGGCATGGACATCGAGGAAGTGGCCCACTCCACGCCCGAGAAGATCGTCACCGAGTTCATCGACCCGCTGACCGGCCTCGGCGACGCCCAGGCCAAAAAGATCGCCGACGCGATCGGCATCCCGGCCGACTCCACCGCCCAGGCCGTGGACGTCTTCAAGAAGCTCTACACCTGCTACATGGAAACGGACGCCTCGCTGGTCGAGATCAATCCGCTCAACCGTGACAGCAAGGGCGGCATCATGGCGCTCGACGCCAAGTTCAACTTCGATAGCAACGCGCTGTTCCGCCACCCCGAGCTGGTCGCCCTGCGCGACCTCGACGAGGAGGACGCGGCCGAAGTCGAAGCCAGCAAGTTCGACCTCGCCTACATCAGCCTCGACGGCAACATCGGCTGCCTGGTGAACGGCGCCGGCCTGGCCATGGCGACCATGGACACCATCAAGCTGTTCGGCGGCGAGCCGGCCAACTTCCTCGACGTGGGCGGCGGCGCCACCCCCGAGAAGGTGACCGAAGCCTTCAAGATCATGCTAAAGAACAAGAACGTCGAGGCCATCCTGGTCAACATCTTCGGCGGCATCATGAAGTGCGACACCATCGCCACCGGCGTGATCGCGGCCTGCAAGGCCGTGAACCTGCAAGTGCCGCTGGTGGTGCGCATGAAGGGCACCAACGAAGTCGAAGGCAAGAAGCTGCTGGCCGATTCGGGCCTGCCGATCATCAGCGCCGACACGATGGCGGAAGCCGCTCAGAAGGTCGTTGCGGCCGTCGCCAAGTAAGGAACAAGTCATGTCGATCTACATCAACAAAGACACCAAGGTCATCACGCAAGGCATCACCGGCAAGACCGGCCAGTTCCACACGGAAAAGTGCCAGGAATACGCGAACGGCAAGAACTGCTTCGTGGCTGGCGTGAATCCGAAGAAGGCCGGCGAGTCGATCTTCAACATCCCGATCTACGCCTCGGTCAAGGAAGCGGCCTCGCAGACCGGCGCCACCGTGTCGGTGATCTACGTGCCGCCGGCCGGCGCCGCCGCCGCCATCTGGGAAGCCGTCGAGGCCGACCTCGACATGGCGATCTGCATCACCGAAGGCATCCCGGTTCGCGACATGCTCGAGGTGCGCAACAAGATGCACGCCAAGGAAGCCGCGGGCGGCAAGAAGACGCTGCTGCTGGGCCCCAACTGCCCTGGCCTGATCACGCCCGACGAGATCAAGATCGGCATCATGCCCGGCCACATCCACCGCAAGGGCCGCATCGGCGTGGTCAGCCGCTCCGGCACGCTGACCTATGAAGCCGTGGCCCAGCTCACCGAGATCGGCCTCGGCCAGTCGAGCGCAGTCGGCATCGGCGGCGACCCGATCAACGGCCTGAAGCACATCGACGTCATGAAGGCCTTCAACGAAGATCCCGACACCGATGCCGTGATCATGATCGGCGAGATCGGTGGCCCCGACGAGGCCGAAGCCGCGCGCTGGTGCAAGGACAACATGAAGAAGCCGATCGTCGGTTTCATCGCCGGTGTCACGGCGCCTCCGGGCAAGCGCATGGGCCACGCCGGCGCGCTGATCTCGGGCGGTGCCGACACAGCCGATGCCAAGCTGGCCATCATGGAAGAGAGCGGCTTCACGGTGACGCGCAACTTCTCGGAACTGGCCAAGCGCCTCAAAGCACTGCTGTAAGAAGCTTCGTTTCTCGTTCGACCACACAAGAGAAGGGCGCCCGCAACATGGTTGCGGGCGCTTTTTCAATCAATAACAGTGGAATAAAGAGACATGGAAATCCTTCAAACCTCGGACTTCTGGATCGGTCTGCTCAAGATCGTATGGATCAACATCATCCTCTCGGGCGACAACGCGGTCGTGATCGCGATGGCTGCCCGGTCGCTGCCGCCCCATCAGCAGCGCACGGCCGTGCTGTTCGGCTCGGGTGCAGCGGTGGTGTTGCGTGTCATCCTGACGGTGGTCGCGGCCAAGCTGCTGGCGCTGCCCTACCTGCAGATCGTCGGCGGCCTGCTGCTGCTGTGGATCGGCACCCAGCTGCTCAGCGGCGAGGAGGACGGCGAGGGGGAGGGCAAGGAATACGGCAGCATGCTGGGCGCGATCCGCACCATCCTGCTGGCCGACCTGGTCATGAGCCTGGACAACGTGATCGCGGTGGCCGCGGCTGCGCAGGGCAGCATGGTGCTGCTGGTCCTCGGGCTGGCGATCAGCATTCCGCTGGTGGTCTTCGGCAGTACCCTGATGATCAAGCTGATGGAGCGTTTCCCGATCATCATCATGCTCGGCGCGGCGCTGATCGGCTGGGTGGCGGGCGAGACGATCGTCAGCGATGCCGTGCTGCGCGATATGCTCACGGCCAATCCGTGGCTGCACTACGCGGCCGCGGCGGCCGGTGCGGCGTTCGTGGTGGCCGTGGGAAGATGGCTGCAGAAGCGATCCCACGCCACCGGCTGAGCGGCGGCCAACCAACAACCTGACCCATGGCGAATCCCGGCACTTCAGTTTCCATTGATCCCAGCGTGCTGAGGTGGGAGTTCGCCGCACTCACCGACCCTGGCCGGGTGCGCGCCAACAACGAGGACACGATCGCCTTCGAGCCGTCGCTGGGTCTGGTCCTGCTGGCCGACGGCATGGGCGGCTACAACGGCGGCGAGGTGGCCAGCGGCATGGCGATCGCGCTGCTGCAAGCCAGTTTCGGACGCTGGCTCGCGCACGCCGGGCCGCAGGCGCATCCGAAGGCGGTCAAGCGCGCCCTGCAGGCCGGCACCGACGAGGCCAACGCGGCCATCCTCGAGGCGGGCATCGCGAATGTGCAGCTCCAAGGCATGGGAACCACGCTGGTGCTGGCGGCCTTCGGGTCGCAGCGCGCCATCGTCGGCCATATCGGCGACTCGCGCTGCTACCGTCTGCGCGACGAAAAACTGGAACTGCTCACGCGCGACCATTCGCTGCTGCAGGAGCAGCTCGACGCCGGCGCGATCACGCCCGAGCAGGCGATCCAGTCGCCGCATCGCAACCTGGTGACCCGTGCGCTCGGCATCGAGCGCCACGTCGACCTCGAAATGCACGAGCACGACGTCAGGCCCGGCGACCTGTTCCTGCTGTGTTCGGACGGGCTGTCCGAGATGGTTTCGAACGCGCAGCTTTTCACGATTCTGTTACAAGATATCGGTTTGCCTGAGAAAGCAACACTTTTGGTTGCAACTGCGAACGACAATGGTGGACGGGATAACATTTCGGTTGTCCTGGCCCGGGCGGGTGGGACCAAGGCCCCCGGGGCAACCGGCTAGAAAGGTCTGGAAACCTGTGCTGCAAGGGCCCCGCTGTGAACAAAAAAACGAGATCCAGGAGTCGGCCATGCCGAAATTGATCGTGTCGATCGACGGCGTCGTGATCAAGGACGTGACGCTCGCCAAGGACCGGACCACATTGGGACGCCGGCCCTACAACGACATCGTGGTCGACAATCTGGCGATCAGCGGCGAGCATGCCGTGCTGCACATGATCGGCGGCGATGTCTACCTGGAAGATCTCAACAGCACCAACGGCACCTACGTCAACGGCCGCGCCATCAAGAAGCAGGCGCTCGAGCAGAACGACGTCATCGAGGTCGGCAAGTACAAGATCCGCTTTCTCGCCGGCCCCGCCGCGGCGACCGAGAGCCTGCTGCCGGTCCGTGCCGCAGCGGCGCCGCCCTCGGGCCCGATTCCCCTTTCGTCCGCGCCCACCGTGCAGTCCCCGCTTGGTGGCGGCACGGCCGGCGCTGCAGTCATGCGGGTGCTCAGCGGTTCGGCGGCAGGGCGCGAGCTCTCGCTGCAGAAAGTCGTCACCACCATCGGCAAGCCCGGCCTGGCGGTCGCCGCGGTCACGCGCCGGCTGCATGGCTACGTGGTGGCGCCGATCGACGGCGAAACCCAGCTCAACGGCGAACCCCTCGGCAGCGAGGCCGTGGCGCTCCAGGACGGCGACGTGCTCGAACTCGGCGGCACGCGGATGCAGTTCGTCGTCGTCTGACCGCGCCCTGAACTTCCGCCCGCAAGGCCGCTGCGGCGAGCACACGACGTGCCGGCCGCGGGAGCGCGAATGAAAGCGCTGCGGCGCCATGGCGCGCGCATCGCGATCACGCTGCTGCCGGTGCTGCTGGCCCTGGCGCATGTGCTGGGCGCCTGGCAGCTGCCCTTTCTCGAGCGGCTCGACCGCTTCATCTACGACGTGCGCCTGCGCGCCACCCTGCCGGGCACGCTCGATCCGCGCATCGTCATCGTCGACATCGACGACACCAGCCTGCAGCGGCTCGGCCAATGGCCCTGGGGCCGCGACCAGCTGGCCCGGCTGACCACCGAGATCATGGAGCGCCAGCAGGCCCGGGTGCTCGGGTTCGACGTGCTGTTCGTCGAGCCCGATGCCAGCTCGGGGCTGGCGGCGCTGCGCCAGCTCGCCAAAGAGGCGCAGCGGGAGCGGCCGGGCCTCACGCAGGAGATCGAGGGACTCGCGCACCTCCTCGATCGCGACGCGGTCTTCGCGAAGACGCTCGCCGATCGGCGGGTGGCCCTCGGCTTCTATTTCACCCGTTCCGCGGAGCCCCGCGCCAAGGGCCGCTTGCCGGCGCCGGTGCTGCCGGCCGGCGCCTTCCCCGAAGGACGCGACTACACGACGCGCTGGAACGGCTTCGTCGGCAGCATTCCGGTCCTGGCAGAGGCGGCGCCGGCGGGCGGTTTCCTGAACGTGGTGCTGGATCGGGACGTGGATGGCGTGGTGCGCTCCGTGCCGCTGATCGCGCGCTACGAAGGGGCCAGTGCCGAGCCCGGCTACTACGAATCGCTGGCGCTGGTCGTCCATCGCCTGGCGCTGGGCTATTCCGGCCTGGCGCCGCTCCTTGCGCCTGCCGGGCATGGCGCCGGCCCGCCGCCCCTGGAAGCGCTGCTGCTTTCGACCGGGGCCGATCGCACGCGCGTGCCGGTCGACGGCAGCGCCAGCGTGCTGGTGCCGTTCCGCGGCCCGGGCGGCCCGCTCGGTGGCTCCTTCCGCCACATTTCCGCCTCCGAGGTGATCGACGGCGCGCTCGCTCCCGGCGAACTCAAGGGCAAGATCGTGCTCGTCGGCTCGACCGCGCCGGGCCTGCAGGACCTGCGCTCGACGCCGGTCGGTGCCGACTTCCCCGGTGTGGAAGTGCACGCCAACATCATCTCGGGGCTCCTGGATTCGCGGATCCCCGCCGAGCCCGACTACGCGCAGGGCTACGAACTGGTGATGCTGCTGGCGGCCGGACTGGCCTTGGCCTTCGGCCTCTCGCTGAGCGCGGCGGCGCGCGCCGTCGGGGTGGCGGCATTGATCTGCGCGGTGCTGATCGGCCTCAACACCTGGCTCTACCTCGGCGCCGGCCTGGTGCTGCCGCTGGCCGCCTCCCTGGTGATGGTCGCGCTGTCCTTCGTGCTCAACATGAGCTGGGGCTATTTTGTCGAGGGACGTTCGAGCCGCGGCCTGGCCCGGCTGTTCGGCACCTATGTGCCGCCGCAGCTGGTGGACGAGATGCGCGCCGATCCGCAGCGCTACAGCATGCGGGCGGAAAACAAGGAACTCACCGTGATGTTCTGCGACATGCGCGGCTTCACGCGCCTGGCCGAGCAGCTGGCCCCGGCCGACCTGCAGGCCTTCCTGAACGTCTTCTTCAGCCGGCTGAGCGAAATCATCAGCGCCCGTCGCGGCACGGTCGACAAGTACATGGGCGACTGCGTGATGGCGTTCTGGGGCGCGCCGGTCGAGGCGGCCGACCATGCCGAGCTGGCCGTCCAGGCGGCGGTCGAAATGGTGGCCGCGGTGGGCGAGCTCAACGCCAGCCGCCGCATGGGCGGCTTGCCGCAGATCCAGGTCGGCATCGGCATCAACACCGGCGTGATGAGCGTCGGCGACATGGGCTCGGCGGTGCGCCGCAGCTACACGGTGGTCGGTGATGCGGTCAACCTGGCGTCGCGGCTCGAGGGCCTGGGCGTGCACTACGGCGTCGACATCGTCGCCAGCGAGTCGACCCGCCGCGCGGCGCCCGGCTTCGTCTGGCAGGAGCTCGACACGGTCCGAGTCCAGGGCAAGGCCCGGACCGTGCGGGTCTTCACGCCCATCGGAAGACCGGAAAATGTGGGCGCGCAGTCGCGGCTGGACCTTGAGCGCTGGCATTGCGTGCTTTCGGCTTACCGCGGACAAAATTGGTTACAAGGACAGGCTATGCTCGCGCCTCTCGCCGCCGCGGATGCCAAAAAAGTCCTTTACCAGCTGTATGCGCAGCGTTTAGCCTCGATGTCATTGCAGCCTGTGGACCCTGAGTGGGACGGCGCAACCCGGTTCGATTCGAAGTAGCGGCCTGCGGGCTGGAAAGTCAAAAGGTCTCGCGAATGCAGGTGCGTGTGTTGGGGTGCTCCGGCGCCATCGCCAAGGACTGCCGCACGACCTCTTTCCTGGTCGATTGCGACCTGCTGGTCGACGCCGGCACCGGCGTCGGCGACCTCACGCTCGACGAGATGGCCAAGATCGACGACGTGGTGCTGACGCATTCGCACCTCGATCATGTCGCGGCCCTGCCTTTGATGATCGATGCCATCGCCAGCCGCCGCACCCGGCCGCTGCGCGTGCATGCGCTGCGCGCGACCATCGAGGCGCTGCGGGCGCATGTGTTCAACAACGTCATCTGGCCCGATTTCGCCAGCATTCCGAGTCGCGAGGCCCCGTTCGTGAGCTTTCACGATCTGGTGATCGGCCAGGAGCTGCAGCTGGGTTCGCGGGCGCTGAAACACATCGAGGTGCTGCCGGCCGTGCACACGGTGCCGGCCTGCGGCTTTGCCGTGCGCTGCGCGCAGGGCGGGGCGCACTGGGTGTTCAGCGGCGACACCGAGCGCAACGCGCAGTTCTGGACCCGCGTGAACCAGCTGGATGTCGCGATGCTGGTGATCGAGACCGCGTTCAGCAACCGGGAGCAGGCGCTGGCGCAGCGCAGCCTGCACCTGTCGCCGGCCACCCTGGCGGACGAACTCTCGCAGATCGCGCCCGGGCACAACTACCCGATCTACATCACGCACACCAAGCCGGCAGAGACGGGCGAGATCATGAGCCAGATCGACAGCATCGCGCATGGCTCGAGGATGCAGGGCGCGGGCGTGGCGGGATGGGATATCCGCTGGCTGAAGGCGAACGAGGTGCTGGTGGTCTGACGAGGCTTGGCAGGTGAATGACAAAAATGTCATCACACGTCGGAACCTTGCAACAGTTTTCGTCACACGTTGTAACTAGAACGTGAACAAATGCGCAGGAAAAGCGGGCTGGCACGGCGGACTCAAGGATGGCACAGATGCTGCGGTTACTCGACCGCACCGGGGGCCGCCTCGGGCTCTCTTAACCAACCTGGAGTGAGTAAATGAACCATCGCACCATCGCCCGCCGCGCACAAGCCGGCTTCACCCTTATCGAATTGATGATCGTTGTCGCGATCATCGGTATCCTGGCTGCTGTGGCGCTGCCGGCATATCAGGACTATACGGTCCGCGCCAAAGTGAGCGAAGGTTTGTCGTTGGCCGCCAGTGCCAAGACCGCTGTGGCGGAGAACGCTGCAAACGGTGCTGCTTTCGATTCGGGCTGGACTGCACCGGCCGCTACGAAGAACGTCGCCAGCGTTGGAATCACCCCGAGTAACGGCGCAATCACCATCACTTATGCAAGCGCCATTGACAGCGGAGCAACTCTGATCCTTTCCCCTGTTGACGGCAGCCCGACCTCCGGCACTGCACTGTCTGGCGCTGCCTCCTCTTCGACCATTCCGACCGCAGGCAGCATCTCCTGGAACTGCAAGTCCGGTGGTTCCACCTCTGGTTACGTCGGAACCTCTGGCAGCATCCAGGCTAAGTACGTGCCCGCGGAGTGCCGCAAGTAAGCGCAGTCGCGAGTCATAAAAGGCGCCTGTGGCGCCTTTTTTTCTTTTTGATATTTGTTGGTCGAGCTGCTCTGTCAACAAGAATCCGGCCGAAAAATGAAACGAGATCAGATGACCCAAGACGTGACAGTCGGTCTTCGCCATTGGCGAACCGTCGCTCTGGCAATGGCTGTGGGCGCGGAAACCATGCAGTTATTGCTCACGGGCAGACCTGCCTTCTTGGCTTTCGTGCCATCGTCGAGCTGGCTGGACTGGATCAACTTCATCGGATCATTTGCGGGAGTGCCCGCAGCCGTACTCTGGATTGGCGGAAAAATAACCAACCCACGTCCTGTCTGGCTCGGACTGGCGCTCGGACTTGGATTCGCCATTTGCGGGTACCTCATGGGATTCGAAAATGGGCAGGGCGTACATTCGGCGATGTCCGTAGTGTGTGTTTCGTTGGCTCCGCTGGGTGCGCTGGTTCTTTGCAGTTCGATATTTGATGTGATGCGTCCGAATACACGCGGCACCGAGTCCTGGGGTGCCATTTACTTGCGCATATCGGTATTGCTGGGCGCGCTGTCTATTTCTACCAATGCGGCACTTTCGACAAATCGGATAATATTTCCGGCTACCTGGGATTATTTTGTCTATCGCATTGATGGCGCATTTGGCGGGTTTGGTATTTGGCCTGCAGCCGTCAATTCAAAGGGGGTGCCACTTCTTCAGACCTTTACAACGACATCGTACGCAATTCTGATTGTTGCTTTTTTTGCCATTGTTGGACTCGCGATCAGGAAAGACGCAATAGCCAAGCTCAATGTCTGGCGAGCTTTGGTGCTTCCGTTCGCTGCTGCCTGGTTCTTGTACGCACTGCTGCCCTTGAGTGGTCCGCATTACGCCTTTTTCGATGGCCGGTTTCCGGGTCAGATGCCCGGTGCGCTGGAGGTTGCAGCCGCGCAGGTCGTCATTCCACCGGCTTACAGAAACGGTATGCCGTCAATGCATCTGACCGGCGCGCTTTTGATCTGGTTGCTGTCGATTGGCTTGCGACACAGAATTGCCATATTTTTCTCCTCGCTGTTAGTGGCTGCGACCGCATGGGCCACTCTTGCGACTGGTGAGCACTACGTACTTGATTTGATCGTAGCGTTGCCTTTCGCCGCCTTTCTGGGAACTTCCCTAATTTGGCCGACACGTCTTCGAGAATCTTCGTCCGTGGCAATGCCAATTTACTTGTCCGGTGCAACATTTCTTGCATGGACCGTGTTGCTTCGCGTGGCGCCGGAATGGCTGTCGCTGAACTTCGGCTTCGTCCGCGCACTCTCGGCTTGGAGCGTTTTGATCGCGGGGACAGTGTTCTGGGGACTTATTCGCATGCCGGCCACGCAACTGCGCGGTTTTGATGGGCAGTTGCCACATTCGGAGCTTGCCGGACCCGTGAGAGCTCCCTTTTGGATCATTGGGGTCTTTGTCATGTCAGGCCTGGCGGGCCTGATTTACGAAGTGGTCTACGCCAAGGCACTCGCAGTCACATTTGGCAGCACGGCATTGGCTAGCTACACGGTTCTCGCGACCTATATGGGTGGCATGGCACTGGGGGCTTGGATCGGGGGCCATCTTGCCGATCGATCGCGTCATCCGCTGAAGGTGTATGCCAATTGCGAGGCACTAATCGGTCTGTATGCCGCGATCACGCCGCAGCTGTTCGTGCTTATCCAGTGGATCTATGTCGAATTGACCTTGGATACCGCTCCCGATGCGGCTTGGCTGAGTGCGCTTCGAGTCGGCTTGGGGGTCATTTGCCTGGGTATTCCGACGACGCTCATGGGCGCGACGATGCCGTTGATGTTCAAGCATCTGCGGAGTCTCGGCGTGTCGAGTCGCAGCGCGATTGCACCTCTGTACGGAGCGAATGTCGCGGGGGCAGCCGCGGGCTCCATCATCGCCGGCTATTGGCTGCTGCCGGCGGTCGGCCGCAACGGCGGTACGTACATCGCGGCTGTGATGAGCTTGATGATCGCCTTGTACGTGATCGATCGCATGAAGCGATCGAACTTGCCTGAATCCCAAGTCGAACAATCAACGATCGACCCCGGGAGCGTCGTGCCGGTGGGCCGGCGAGTCGGAATGACGGCGCTCTGCGTTCTTCTCGTGGGTGGTGCGATTACGCTGGGGCTCGAAGTCAATTCGATGCATCTGTTGGCGGTCGTCGCGGGTAATAGCGTCTACGCATTTGCCCTCATGCTCGCGATGTTTCTTGCCGGCCTAGGCTTAGGATCTTATTGTGGCGAACGTTTGATGGACAGGTTCGAGAGGCTCGATCTGGTCGCGTGGTCCCAATGTGGGATTGCACTGACGATCGCAGCGACAGCGCAGATTTGGGACGATATTCCGTCGTACTTCGCGAGCTTCAGCATTTACCCGGTTCAATTTGACTTCGCTGCGAGGGAGACAATCAGGGCCATGGTGTGTGCGACTGCCATGCTGCCTGTCGCTCTATTCATCGGGATGAGTTATCCAGCCGCCATGAGCTTGGCTTCGGACTGGCTTTCGCCAAAAGGGGGCGCACGGGGCCTCGGCGTGGCCAGCGGACTGAATACTCTAGGCAATATCGGGGGGGTGTTGCTCGTAGGTTTCTGGCTGTTGCCGACCTTCGGGTCGAACAACAGTTCCTTGATCCTCGCACTCGTCGCACTGGTGCTTGGAGCGTTGGCGCTGACGGTGCGCAACGAGGGTTCATGGCGCTCGTTTCGGTCAATGCGCGCTGCGCCTTGGCGCTGGTCTCCGGTGGTCCTGGCAGTGGTCGCTCTCCTGTTTTTCCCAAAACAGTGGAACTACGACGACCTGTCGACTGGAAGCAACGTTTATTTTGCACCTCAGGGTTGGGGCAAAGTGATCGACCACGCTGAGAGCGTCGAAGGCGGAATGACGTCGGTAACGCAAGCTCCTAACGGCATCTTGACGCTTCTTACCAATGGAAAATTTCAAGGTAACAATGCGACCGGCGGCGAAATGGTGGCGCAAGAGTCTTTCGCTCTTTTTCCGCTGCTGCATACCGCGCGCCGGGATACCGCCCTAGTAATTGGCTATGGCACGGGTATGACGACCCGAGTCCTGCACGAGGCCAACTTCGCACTTATCGACGTTGCCGAGACCTCGAAAGACATCGTGTCGTTGGCGGATCGGTATTTTGAGAACATCAATCACCATGTCACAAAGCGAGATGGCGTCTCCTTGTACAACACTGACGGCCGCAACTTTCTCCTGACGCAATCACGCCGTTTCGACTTAATCAGTATTGAAATCACGAGCATCTGGTTCGCTGGCGCCGCAAACCTGTACAACAAGGACTTCTATGCCCTTGCGAAAACACGCCTCAATCCTGCGGGAGTTCTTCAACAATGGGTTCAGTTGCACCACATGACCCCGATCGACCTGACCTACGTGCTGGGTTCGGTGCGCTCGGAGTTCAAGTACGTATGGTTGTACGTGCGAGGCGGGCAAGGAATCATCGTCGCCTCTAACGATCCTGAATCCATGCTTTGGCCAGGTGAGAAACCACTGGCTGATTCAAAACTCGGCGCGAACGGCGATCGGAAACTGCATGAACTCAAATCGCACTTAGTGCTCTCGCCGGTCGGAGTTGACAACTTGATCTCCAGCTTCGACCCCAGCATGCAACTTCTGGTATCGACGGACCGGAATCTCTACCTTGAACACTCCACGCCCAAGGGGAACGTCCTGCGCGACGTGGTGCAGAGCAACATCCAACTGCTCGGCAGCTTCGAGCCAAAGCCTCTCCAATTGTTGGATTCAAAGCCGCGAGGTTCATTGCCAGTGGGCGCACCGTAGCGCGGATCGGCCCGTGAAGCGAGCGAGGACATGCCGTCTTGAGTCACGTCCTTCAATTGATCGCGAATGTCTGAACGATGCATGCCAGCCATGCACTGCGATGGCGCTGCGCAAAGCGGCGCGCAAGGTCGGAAGTGGCAACGTGGCAAAGCGAGGAAGTGCGGCTCCTCGCCAGGCGGTGCGACCAACTTCCCAACTTCGCCGGAGCCACCGGGTTACCGGGTTGCCAAGCGGCACGAAGCGGCGCCGACTGTCCAGCGGGCGCACTCGATTGGCGCGAGGCCGTGCGACATCGCGATCACGGCGACCGATGTCGCATGTGCGGTGCACATGGTGAGACACGCGCCTTCAGGGCCATGCCTTGACGCTGGTGAGCAGCGGGCTGAACGGGTCCATGATGTCCACCTATTGGCTACGTGGAGACATGCTCTAAGGACCGCCCGCCGCGTTGAAGGGGGATCGCTCGGCTGCCTGCGATGCAGCGAGGGCTCTTCGCTAGGCGTGTGTGCCTGACGGCGGCTGTCGCACCGAAGCTACTCGGTCGCGGTCGAAACGCAGGTCGTATCCGTCGAAGGCCTGCAGGCCCGGATTCGTCCGGTCACGGCCACCACCAGAATCCGAGTCTGCTCGGCCTTGTCGTTCGCTGAGAGGTCATTGCGAGCTAGCGACATCGTCAATGACTGAAAAGCGGCCGAGCCAACTGTCTTGCTATAGCCCGATGGGTCAAACATGACGTATTCGACAGCATCCCCCGATCCTGTCTTCCCCGTCGTGGTGAAGTAGGTGGGCAGAGGGTCTTGCTTGTAGATAGTGATGTCCGTGTTGGCGTCGTAGTTGTTGCTGCGATCGGAATCCACGAACACCGTCCATCCGCTGTCCCAATCGGTGCCGGTATTGGGGATCACCATCGCGCTCATGCCGCGCTTCATTGCCTCGCCTCTGGCTGCGTTCATGGCGCCCACGAGAGAATTGGTTGCCGATGTGAGTTCGGAGTTGCGCTGAAACGTGACGAAACTTGGAGTTGCCACAAAAAGCAGAACGGCGGCGATAGCGATGACTGTCATCAGCTCGATGAAAGTGAAACCGCGCTCACGCGGTATCCGTCGATCTGTGCTCATGGCCAGCAAAGCTTCTTATTGTTGTTCGTGACTGCAGTGCCGGTGCACTCTTTCACGCCGCTGCTCGTCAGACTCAAGCTCGTTACGGCGGCATCGGTATGCGTGGGTGTCGCGACGAGCTTGACGCACTCGTTCATGCCAAAATTGCCGCCGCCCGCTTTCTCGCACTCGACCGCCGTCAACCAATAGGCCGGACTCGCGTCGTTGTCGCCCGAAAAAACTTTGAAGGTGGCGCTTCCGTCGGCCGAAGCCGCGAACTTCAGATACGTGTTGTTCTGGGTCATGTAGCGCTCCTGCTGCTGCATGAGATCCAGCAGCGCGGTTCGAGCCTGGGCGCGCTTGCCCTTGACCACTGAGTCGGTGTAGGCGGGGTAAGCAATCGCCGCGAGGATCGCGATGACTGCAACGACGATCATCAACTCGATCAGCGTGAACCCCCGCGCGCCGGTTCGATGCCTTCTTGTGCTGCTCATGGTGTGGCGTTCTTCAGGTCTTGGTAATTGTTTATCTGCCGCCAGCTCAGCCGGCCCGCGATGATCGTGGTCGTCTGGGTGGTGGATATCCCGATGCCGCTCGAGCCCTGGTTGAAGACTGTGCTCTTGATGGTTCGAGTGCGACGGCCGGTGTTGTCGCTCTTGGTGATCAGGCTGGCCGACTCCAGCTCGGTCACCAGGGGCTGCCCAAAGATGCCAACCGTCGAAACCCTGGACTGGCCGTCGCCGGTGTCCACGTTGAGCCGGTACTCGCGTCCGCTGCCGCCCGCCACGCCGCAGGTGTTCACTCCGCCGGTCGCGCCCGGGATCAGGCTGCCGAAGATTAGGGTGTCGCCCACCAGCGTGGCGCTGCTGATCTGGCGCTCGCCATTGGTCGGGTAGTCGATGTACCAGCCCGAGCGATGTGTCGCGTCGGTGTCGGTGGTCGGTCGGCCCCAGACGAAGGGGTCCACGCTCACATTGCCCGTGGACGAATCGAAGGATCCGGCCTTCAGGCGGGCCCGGCCGCTGATGATGCTGGTGGGGCTGGAGCTGTCGGGCGTGGTGGTCGCATTGTCGTACACGACGTAGAAGGAGTTCTGCGCCGTCGATGTGCGGTCGTCGGCTTCGAGGTACTTGCCGGTCCCGAACGCCACATAGATGCCGCTGGGCGCTTCGCTGGCCACCAGCGTGGGGGCCATGCTGATCGGCTGAGGGTTGCCTGAACCGTCCTTGGCGATGAACAGCGGCAGCGGTGTCGTGCCGCTGTAAAAGCCGAAGAGCTTCTCGGTGGTCCATTCGCCGCTGCCGTGGGTGCGGAAATCAAGTTTCCACATGCGGCCGTGGAGGTCGCCCATGAAGATCTGCGTGGTGACACGGTTCGCGTTCAACACCTCGCGGAAGTTCAGCACGCCCGGCGAACGTGTGGCGGCGAGCGTTTCGTCCACGGGGATCGAGATCTTGTAGTAGTTCGTACCCAGGACCCAGGCTTCGCCTGCCGCCTTGGACAGGTCGAGCAGGAACAAGGCGGGTTTTCCGGTGTCGCTGAAAGTGCCGGCGGCGTCGGGCTGGAAGCTGTTGACTCCGCTGGCAACCGCGGCGAACCACTTGTAGGTCGGCGTCGCCGCCGCGGCACTCGTGCGCAGCTTGATGATGCGTGGCTGACCCACCACGAAGCCCATGTCGACGTCGTCGGCCGTCGTGAACTCCCACATCACCTTCGATGCGGAGAAGGCCGTCGGATCCGTCACGTCCAGGGCGAACACCCCGCGGCCTCCAGCGCCCGTGCCGGAGACCAGCACGGTTCGCCAGTCGGCCTTGGTCCCGGCGTTGCCAACCTCGGCCTCGCCAACCGTGGGGGGGCCGTCCACATAGCTGCGGTGATTCTGGATGTAGTCGGGACTCGTCAGGGCCGGCAGGTGCGGGCCGACCCAGCTCGGGATGTACCCGAACAGTTCGTCGCCGGTGGTGGCGTTGAACGCGTGCAGCATGCCGTCGTTCGCGCCGACGAACACGGCCGGCGTGCGGGCGAGATAGTCCTTCTGGAATCCGGCGTAGGTTGTAGAGCTGATCACCGAGGAAGGAGGGCCGGAGTAGACCACGCTCGAGTTGACGATGTCGCCCAGCAGCTTTCCCCTCCGGTTGCGGAACTTGCCGCCGTCGTCGTCGCGCGCGCCCCGGAGATAGTTGAGGCGAGCCTGGCCGAAACCATCCTCGGCCGCAGTCGGAGAGGGCTTGTTCAGCGCCGTCTGCAAGGCGCTCGAGATGCCGTTGGTCCATACGAAGTTGGACGCGACGGTGGCCGCTCCAGACCCGTTGCCAACCACGATGTTCCGCGTCGCGGCCGGGTCCGGCAGCGCCGAGAGTCTGGACGCTGCCGTCCAGGTCGGCGTGGAACCGATGGAAACGTTGTTGCCATCGTCAACCGAGATCGGAATGGCGAACAGGTCGCCGCTCCAGTCGAAGGTGTCGAACGCGCCCTGGTAGATCGTGGTGCCCTCGCGCGTCAGCGCCTTGGACTGGATGGCGCCGCCGGCGATGCTGCGGGCACTGCTGGAGGCGCGGCCGAAGATGTTCTCGAACGCATTCAGCACGCCCCGCGCATTGCTTTGCATGTAGTACGCGCTGGCCTCGCCGGGGCGAGTCGAGTCCTGCCAGACGTTGTTGTCGACGGTCTCATCCTGGCGCTTGAAGGGGTTGCCGAAGGTGTTGAATGGGGCCTGTTCTTTGTTCGAGGGGTCGGCTTCGAAGCCGCCGTACTTGGCCGCGGTGAAGAACTGGTTGCGATTGCGCCGAGTCGCCTCGACGCTCTGCTCGCCATACTCGTTGACGTCGAAGACGAAGGTCTTCACGCGCAGGCCGGGGCGTTGCTTGGTGGGCTGGTCGGTCCAGCCTGCGCCACGGATGTCCTGCGTATGGGCCCAGTAGGAATAGCCGATGATGGCATCGCTCCTGGGGTTGCCATTGGCGGTGTTGGGATTGCCGGTCTGGCGCGTGGCGCCCTGCCCGTCTGTGTAGTTCCTCACCGTGCCTCGCTCGAAGTCCCCCACGACGGACGTCCAGTAGCCGAGATCGGGAATGTTCGTGCTGACGCTCGCTCTGGGAAAGCGACTGCCATCGTGCGTGTTGATGTCACCGATCACGACGATGTTGCTCTTCAGGCAACCGTACTTGCCGGTGGCAGATCTTCCGTCGCCGTAGGGATCGGTCCACGTGGTGTAGATCGGGAAGCCGTCGTACATGTCGGTCGTCAGGCCGCTGATCGCATCGGTACTCGGCTGCAGGCCTTGCAGGTAGCGCAATGTTTCGTAGTAGAGCTCGCTGACCGGGTCGTACTTCTTGTAGCGCCCCGGAACCGGCCCGGTGCGGCCGAACTTGTTGAGATAGTTGATCACGCCGGAGATCGGTGTCGCTTGTGTCGTGTCGCCCTCCGGGTTGGCGAAATAGACCCCCGTGGTGGCATTCCATTCAGCCTTCGGGTTACCGCCCGTTGGCGTGTTCTCCTGACCGTTGATGTCGAAGGTCTTCGTGCCCACGTACTTCATGGGGGCGCGCAGCACACCGCCGTAGCGGCCGTTGTCGTAGCTCGCTGTCTGCTCCATCGCGTAGCCGAAGGCCGCCAGCCGCAGTTGGTCGCTGTACTTCTGCACCACGCCGCCCGGCTTGAAGTTGCCGCTCGGGTACTTGGTGCACAGCTTGTAGTCGCGATCGTCGATCAGTTCGCCATCAGTCGTGCGCTGACAGACCTCCACGCGGGAATAGAAGAATCCGTCCGAGTTCAGGCCCGCAGAGCTTCCGGTCGGTGTCCATGAGCCATCGTTGAAGTCGCGCGTATAGCAGCGCTTGGCGGTGCCGACGATCGGGTCGCCGAAGATGGCATTGGTGCACTGGACGCCGCCGCTGGCCATCGCGTATTTCCAGTTCGAGCCAGCCCCATACCAGACCTGCTTGATGCCGGTGAAGCTGCAGGTGCCGTTCTCCCCCGCGCAATCATTGCTCGCGTCTGCCGGCTTGGTGCTCGAGGCATTGACCGGACCGATGCCGGTCCCCGTCGTGGCGACCCCCAGCCTGTAGCTGCTCTTGTCACCGCAACTGCCGCCGCGTGCGGTCCCGAAATAGATGCGGTTCAAGGCGTTCCCGACCCAGATGTCGTTGGCACCTGCGGCCGTGGCCATCGCCTGCGGCACCGCGCCCCAGAAGGCCGAACCGCTGGTCCCGCCGGCACGCTGCAGCTGCTTGGCCGGGAAGTTGGTGCTGTTCCACATGCAGGTCGGATCGCCATTGGGGATGACGGCGCGCTGCAGGATGGTGAGGTTCGTGGTGTCGATGTAGCGGTCGCCGCCCGAGAGCGCAAGCCGCAGCATGTCGATGGCGGAACTGCTCGCCCAGTTGAGGAAGTTGCCGCTGAAGGCGTCAGCGCATTTCCGGTTGACCGCGGCGCCGCTGCGATTGAAGCGCTTGTAGTCCGCTGCGGTCAGTCCGGTGGCAGGTGTTTCGGTCGGTGCGTTGACGTAGGTGTAGCAAGCCTCGGCATCGTAGTAGCCCAAGTATTCGTTGGCGTTGCTGTAGGTGTCGTCGGTCGAGTCCTGCGGCCCGCGTACGTACTGGGCACCCACGGTCGGGAATTCGACGGAGAGGGCCAGGGCAAGAGCCGGCTTGTCGCCGGAGGTGGCGGCATAGAGCGGATCGCTGGACAGCGCGATGGACTGGAAGGCCTTCGGCGCTCCATCGCTCATGGCGCTCATGGCCACGGCGAGCGAGACCAGCGGCAGCGCGACCATCGCGAACACCCGCTGGCGGCCCGACCACAGCCGGGGATGGGTGGCGGTCTCCAGCATGTGCCCGACCGACCATCCGGAACCGGAAGTGCGAGCTTGTTTGTTGTTCATTGCACTTCTCACGATTCAGTTCCGATAGATGGTCTGGCTGACGGCTTGAATGTCTTCGCGGGGTCCGAAGCCCATGGAAGTCACGCGATAGATGTAGCTGGTGTCGGAGAGGTCGCGATTGCCGGGGTCGCGAATCGGCTCGATGATGTAGCGCGGTTTGTGAAAGGGCTGCGGACCACTGTTGCCGGACGCAAACGAGCGCCCCGTGTAGTCGCCGTACTGAGCGACGTTCGTCCCGGTCACGAAATCGACCGTCAGCCAGGCCGGTTTGCCCGTGTCGGCCAGCGTGCAGAGGCCTTTGTTCTTGCTCGACGCATCGCTGCCGCAATTCGGGACGAAGGCCGTGACGTTCTTGCCGGAGCCGAACACCGCCCGGCGGCTCGAGGTACCCGGGCCGATGTCGAATTCGGCGTCCATCAAGCCGGCCTCCGACGCCTGCCACGCGATCTGCATGTCGCGGTCATTGCGTGCGCCGCGCTCCGCCATCGATGCGATCTGGGCACCGCCGACGCCCAGGATCGAGACGACGACAAGAATCAGCAGGACGACGATCAGGGAAGCACCGGTCTCGCGCCGGGCGGCCGCCGGAACGCGCGCCGCGGGGCGGGCGGGCCGAATGTCAAAGGCTCTGGTCATTGCGGAAATGGATGGTTAAGGTCACGACCTGCCGCAACCGGTTGTCGACGGGGGTCGTGAAGGTGCTGCCTTTGTCATCGGTCGACTTGAAGACTCCGCCCACATTGCCGGAGGTGGCGGCGTCCTTGGCGACGCCAAAGGGATAGAGGTCGGTTGCCTCGTTGATCTGGGTGGCACCAGGTGCACTGCGAAGCACCATGCCGATGCGTACGCTGCGCACGCGACGCCAGTTGGCGTTGGTGCCGGCCGCATCTCCCGACACCACCATCTGGTCTGCCCTCAGGTAGGCCGTCGGCAGGTCCGGATGGGGCGCTCCGCTCGCCGGGGCCGTGCCCGGCGTGACGCCATCGACGCCGTACAGCACCTGAAACTGTTCGACGCCCTGCACCAGCGACGCGGTCTTGAAGCTGCCCGGCACGGCCGGATCGGGGTAGGTGCACATCAGCGTGGGTTCGCCTTGCTTGAGGTCCACATGAAAGATGCTGGCCATCTTTTGGTCGCGGGCGTCGGCGCTGTCGAGGTCTGCCACGGTCGCCACCGGGTTCCCGGCGCAATCGATCATGGTCTGATCCGAAACGGACTTCAGGGTGGCGTCGTCCGAGAAGGTATGCAGCTGGCTGGCCTGATAGCGCAGGATCAGGATGTCGCTTCCATAACCCACCACGGAAGTGCTGCGCGCGATCGAGGAACCCAAAGGATCCGCGGCATCCACCGTGGCATTGTTGAAGCCACTGACGTTCGGCGCCGGGTTGCCCGCAGTCTTGCGCTGCACGGCCGCGAAAGCCACGTCCAGGTAGCCGGCCTGGACCCCGATTCGCTGGATCAGGTCGCTGGCGAAGCGGCCGCTGTCGCGCAGTTGCGATGCCGCGTCGACCGTCGTGAAGCCGCGCCGCGCCACCGTGAGCGCCGCCACGGTGGCCATGACGACGATCAGCCCCAACAGCATGGCGACCAGCAATTCGATCAACGTCAGGCCGCGCGAACGGGCGGCTCGAAGCCGTTGAATCGTATCGAGGCGTCCACGCCTGGGTTGCCAACGGTAAGTCATTGGTCGCTCCCTGCGGTGACCGACAGCACCACGGAAGGCCTGGTTGCCCTGTCCATCTTCACCTTGCCGTCCACGTTCTCTCCCGTCTTGGTCCCCGCGCGCGTCCATCCGATCTTGACCACGACAGGGTCGGTGGCGACATCGGTACAGGTCCACTGGGGGAGGTGGTCGGAAGCCTTGAACGGGGTGGCGTCGTTGCAGACGGTCACCTGTGCACCAGGCAGTTCAGCATCAACCCGCGCCAGCCATTCGGTCAGTTGGGCGGTCGCAACGTCTGCCGGCGTGGCGCAACTGGACCCGACCTTCATGCAATACGAGGGAGTCTCGGGCGCCAGCGGACTGGTGAATTGCCCGAGATAGGGATTGGCGGTCGCGAGCATCGCCTGGTTCTTGTTGCCCCTCATCATTTCAGCCAGCTCCCGCGCCAGCACGGTCGCCGACGACTGGAGGCGCGCGTCCCTGTTCGCCTGCAACGAGGCTGCCTGCAGACCCACCATGCCCAAGAGGCCGAACGAGAGCACCACGATAGCGACCAGCACTTCGATAAGGGTAAACCCGCCCTGTTGGTCGGCGTTCGCTATGCGATGAGGATGGCGAGGCATTCTGCTCAACGTTCTACTCGTTTCTAAATGTATGCAAATGCTAAACGGGCTGACTGCGCATACGCCTTCCGTCCGTCCTCCGAATGCGACCGCTGGGCGTGAAAGTTTTTTGCAGTTGACAACTAAGTCGCATTTCCCGAGCCAGGCGATGGCTGCTTTCGCGTATTACAAAACGACTCATTTAACACGGTTATGCTGTAATTGCTGCGCTGCAACCGACCCTTTCGCCTTTGTGCACATGACCCACTACGCGTTCGTCCACCTAGAGTTCGGCAACGCGCGCCGGGAGCCTTCGATCGAGCTGCTGGCCCGGTTTCGCGAGGCCTTCGCGAGGCCCGGCGACCGCGTCGGCCTGGTCATCGTCGACAACGCCAGGACGGACGGCGAAGAGACCTACACCGGCTTCGGCTTCGAGACGGCACGGGTCATCCCGGGCGACAACTCGAACCGCGAGTTCTCCGGCTGGGACGCAGGCGTTGCGGCCGTTCTGGCCCACAGCGAGGAACCCGAGGTCTGGATCTTCACGAACGACACGGTGGCCCGCCACCAGGGCTGGAGCCCGCAGCGGGCGGCGCGATTCGGCCAGGAGATCGAGCGGCTCAGCACGCACGCGGGCCCCTGGATCCTGGGCGAGGTCAACGACTATGTGCGCTCGGTCAACACTCCCCTGGGGCCGCAGCTCGAATACATCGTGACCTACGGCTTCGCGATGAACAACACGCTGCGCAAGGGCCTGGTCACGCTGTCCCCGGGGAACGAGTTCCTGGATTCGCTGGTGCACGACAGCTTCGAGCCGGCCCGCAAGCTGTTCCGCGACCATGTCGACCCCGGCTACGCCGAGACGCGGCTGGTCTTCATGGTGGCCGATCCGACGCAGATGGAAGAGAACAAGCGCAAGTTCAAGTGGCGCGGCGGCTGGTACAAGGCCAGCCCGCTGAGCGCCGAGAACTTCGCGGACATGCGCATGAAGCTGCGCTGCGTGGTTTCCGAGACGCTGCTCAGCGTTCGGGCGAGGCAGTTGGGCGCGGACATCCGGTCACCCTACGACGCCCGCAACGGTCGTCAACGTGTGCGCAAGACCCTTCAGTTCTTCGCCGACAAGCTGTGGGAGCGGCGTTTCATGCGCAGGCTCAAGCGTTCAGGCTAGTCAGGGTGCGGTGCCCGCCACCCAGCTGCCCGACTTTCCGCCGTGCTTCTCCAGCACGTGGACGTCGGTGATGCGCATGCCCCGGTCGACCGCCTTGCACATGTCGTAGATGGTCAGCAGCGCCACCTGGACGGCGGTCAGCGCCTCCATCTCGACGCCGGTCGGCCCGACGGTCTCGACCGTGGCGGTGCAGGCCACCTGCGGCGTGCCGCCGTCGGCCAGCGCGAAGGCCACCGCCACGCGGGTCAGCGCCAGCGGGTGGCACAACGGGATCAGGTCGCTGGTCTTCTTGGCCGCCTGGATGCCGGCGATGCGGGCGATGCCGAGCACGTCGCCCTTCTTGGCGGTGCCGGATTCGATCAGCGCCAGGGTCGAGGCCAGCATCTCGATGCGGCCGGTCGCCACGGCCACCCGGTGGGTCGCCGGCTTGGCCGCCACGTCGACCATGTGCGCCTGGCCCTGGGCATCGAAATGGGTGAGTGAACTCATCTGTGAACGTTCCGCGGAGTGCAGCATCATACGAGGCCGAGCCATGGACCAGGAATGCCACGCTTGATGACGCCCATCGACCCCCAACCCCTTTCCCCCGCGCCGCACCGCGCCGGGCGGCTGCTGCGCGGCCTGTGCGCCGGGCTGCTGGTCGCCGCGCAGATCGCGCTGCCGCTGCGCGCTCAGGCCCAGCTGCCCGGCATGGGCGACGGCGGCGAGATGACCGCCAGCGCCGAGCGCCACCTGGGCGACCAGATCGCCCGCGAGCTGTACCGCGACCCCGACTACATCGACGATCCGGTGCTGGTCGAGTATGTCCAGGACATCTGGCAGCGCCTGCTCGCGGCGGCGCGCGTGCGCGGCGAACTCACGCCCGAACTCGACGAGCGCTTCGCCTGGACCATCCTGCTGGGGCGCGACCGCAACATCAATGCCTTCGCACTGCCCGGGGGCTACCTCGGGCTCAACCTGGGGCTGGTGGCGGCGGTCGGCAGCCGGGACGAACTGGCCACCGTGCTCGGCCATGAGCTGTCCCATGTCACGCAGCGCCACATCGCCCGCATCATGACCAAGCAGAGCCAGCAGATGCCACTGATGCTGGCCGCGCTGGTGCTGGGCGCGATCGCCGCCACCAAGAGCCGCAGCGGCGACGCCGGCCAGGCGATGATCATGGGCAGCCAGGCGATGTTCATGCAGAACCAGCTGAGCTTCTCGCGCGACATGGAGCGCGAGGCCGACCGCGTCGGCTTCGGCGTCATGACCCAGGCCGGCTACGCGCCGCAGGGCGCGGCGGCGATGTTCGAGAAGCTGCAGTACGCCTCCAGGCTCAACGACAACGGCTCTTATCCCTACCTGCGCAGCCACCCGCTCAACAGCGAGCGGATCGCCGACATGCAGGGCCGGTTCCAGTTCAAGCCCGGGACCTCGGCCGCGCTGCCGCTGGTGATGGACCACGCGATGATCGCCGCCCGCGCTCGCGTGCTCACGCGTCCCGGCGTCGACGTGCTGCGCCAATGGGCCGATGCGCCCGCCGGCAGCGAATTCGCGCGCGGCTCGCCGCCGCAGCAGGCCGGCATGCTCTATGCTGCCGCGCTGTCGGCCAGCGAACTGCGCGACTTCAAGGCGGCCCGCGGGCTGGTCCAGCAACTGGTCGCGCGCACCGCTGGCGATCCGCCCTCGGCGCGCCTTGCCCGGCTGCTGTCGGCCGAAATCGAACTCGCGGCGGGCGCGGCGCCGGCCGCTGCGGCGCTGCTCAACCCGAAGGCCAGGGAGCGGCCCGAGATGATGCTGGCGGCGCAGGCCGCGGTCGCCACCCACAACCCGGCGCCGATGATCCCGCCGCTGCGCGACTGGGTCGCCACCCATCCGCGCGACGCCAGCGCCTGGCGCACGCTCGCCAACCTGTACGGTGCCAACAACGAGCCGGTCAGCGCGATCCGCGCCGATGCCGAATCCAACGTCGCCACGCTCGACCTCGCGGCGGCGCGCGACCGCTTCAAGGCGGCGCAGGACCTGATCCGCAAGCCCGGCTCGGTGCAGATCGACCACTACGAGGCGTCGATCGTCGACACCCGCGCCCGCGCCATCGACGCGCTGCTCAGGGAGCAGGCCGCCGAGGCGAGGCAACAGCAGAGATAGGGGGAGGGCGGAGGCCGGCGATCAGCGCGGCTTGGTGAACAGCCCGCCGAGCGCGGACTCGATCAGCACGCCGAGCAGTGAATAGATCAGCGAGCCGAGCAGCGCCGCAAAGAAGCTGTCGACATGGAAGCCCGACAGCAGCCCGGAGGCGGCCCAGAAGAGCAGGGCGTTGATCACGAACAGGAACAGGCCCAGCGTGACGATGGTGACCGGCAAGGTCAGCACCACCAGCACGGGCCGCACGAACATGTTGAGCAGGCCGATGACGGCCGCGGCCAGCAGCGCCGAGGTGTAGCTCGTGACCTGCACGCCGCTGTAGAGGTAGGCCACCGCCAACAGCGCGAGCGCGCTGAGCAGCCACTTGAGCAGAAGTCGCATCCGGCGGGTGCGCCCCGGCTACTCGGACAGCTCGTTGGCCAGCACCAGCAGCGCGCCCATGCCGATCACCGCGCCGGGCAGCGCCCATCCCGACTGGCCGGCCGGCGGAACGTCGGGCGCCACCGGCTCGAGGTCGACCCCGATCTTCGGCCGGCGGGCATCGACCACCCGCGCGGTTCCGTGCTCCATCTTCAGGCGCTTCGTCAGCTCCGTCAGCGGGCCCTTGGCCAGCACCGGCGTCACCTGCGACCCGCCCAGCTCCAGCACCGGCAGCAACTGCTCCTGCACCTTGGAGAACCACTTGGCGCGCCAGTTCTCGCGTGCGCTGTGGCTGACCCACTTGCTGATGCGGTGGGTCATGCGCGGTGCGCAGGCCACCAGCACCCACTGTTGAACGCCGGCGCTCCCTGCGTCGGCTGGCGCCCGCGCGAGGAACTCGCGCGCGTAGGCGGCGTCGTCTACGTAGAGAATGACCTTTTCCATGTTGGCTCCTTCTTGGATCGGTTGGAGTAGCAGAGACATCGACGGAACAGGGGAATCAGGCGGTTACCGCTTCGCTCGGCTTCGGACGGCGCGAGGCCACCCACTTGCCGATCACCAGCACCAGCAGGGCACCGATGACGCCGGCCGCGTAGCGCACCACGTCGCTCTGCGGAATCTTGGGCACCCAGGTCCAGGCAGCCGCATTGGCCACCGCCGGGTCGGACACCGCCATCGTGCCGGCGATCCAGCCCAGCAGCATGCCGCCCAGCGTGATGATCATCGGGAAGCGGTCCATCAGCTTGATCACCAGCTGGCTGCCCCAGACGATGATCGGGATGCTGACCAGCAGGCCGAACACCACGAGCGGCATCTGGTGGCCTTCACCGGCACCTTGCGCCGCGCCTGCGATCGCGATGACGTTGTCGACGCTCATCACCAGGTCGGCAATGATGACGGTCTTGACCGCGGCCCAGAGCTTGTCGCTGGCGGCGATGTTGCCATGGGCGTCGTCATGCTCGGGGGCCAGCAGCTTGACGCCGATCCACAGCAGCAGGATGGCACCGGCCAGTTTCAGGAACGGGATCGCCAGCAGCGTCAGCGCGAAGAAGATCAGGATCACGCGCAGCAGGATCGCGCCGGCGGTGCCCCACAGGATCCCCTTGGTGCGTTGCGCGGGTGGCAGCTTGCGGCAGGCCAGCGCGATCACGACCGCGTTGTCGCCGCCCAGCAGGATGTCGATCATGATGATCTGACCGACGGCGACCCAGAATTCGGGGGTTAGAAATTGCTCCATGAAGTCCTCTCTGTTTTCGTTTCACTCCCGCTCGCGTGGATCGGTTGAGGCGTCGTATGAGAGAACGGAGTCTCGGGGGCTTGCAACGCTTCGATCAAACCCGCGAGGGCTTATATCGAAGGTCTTGCATGACAGCACGCGGCTGCCCGACAGGCCGGAAGTGTTGTGCTTCGTATTGACGACCTGGCGAACCCACTCCTTAAGAGCAAGCGGGAGCTACTCCCCTTCGTGGCGGAATTAGAGCATCGAGGCCGCTGCGTTGCAACCCGGATCGAAGTGCCTCTTGAAAGAAATGCGCTGGAATCCATTGCCATGGAAGGGTTTTTTGCTACGAATTTCATAGCACTCAATTCCTTCAACCGTTGCGGGACATTGCCCGGACTATGATCGCCGCTCGCATTTTTCCGTCACTTCAATGGCCGCCATTCACATCACCGACATCGAGGCCGCCATCAACTTCTGGCGCGAACGCAAGCCTTCGCCCGACGGCATCACCTTGGCGCCCGAGCTGCGGGCGCTGGCCGAGGTCTACGCGCTGATGGTGTTCCACCACGAGGATGAGGTCGACGAAGTCGGCTTCCCGGCCGCTGCCTGGGCTGCCTGGATGGCCTGGTACCAGAGCACGCCCGACACGCCCTGCATCGCGATCTGTTCGACCAGCCAGGGCGACGACGAATGCAAGGGCTGCGGCCGCAGCTTCGACGAAGTGCAGCATTGGCCCGCCATGACGCCGGCCGAGAAGCGCTCGACCTGGCGCCGCATCACGATGCAGGACAGCGCCTGGCGCTTCAACAAATATTCCGAGCGCGCCCGCGAGGCCAGCCAGGTGCGGCCTGAGAACACGCCGCCCGATCCGGCCGGCTGAACGCGATGCGGCGCCTGGCCCAAGCCCCGAACCTCGCGATCGCGACGCTGTGGGTGCAGATGCTGCGCGACGACGGCATCGACGCCTCGGTGCAGCGCGAGTACCTGGGGGCCGCGGCCGGGCAGCTGCCGCCCGACCAGTGCCTGCCCGAGATCTGGGTCGAGGACGAGGCCCAGTTCGCGCTCGCCGAGCGCCTGCTTCATGAACTGCGCCACCGGCCGCAGCGCCGCTGGGCATGCGCTTGCGGCGAACTGGTCGAAGGCGGTTTCGAGCAGTGCTGGCGCTGCGGCGCGCCGATGCCGTAGCCGGCCCTTCAGCGCAGCCGCACCGGCTCGATGTCGATGCTGCGGCTGCCGTCGCCCAGCATCAGCGCGCCTTCCTGGATCGTCGCCTGCAACTGCATCGAGCGCTGGGCCAGGGCGGCCAACGACTGCGAGGCCGCGGTCGGCACCCTGAACACGCTGAGGTTCTGCGGCCGGGTCAGCTTGTTCTCGATCCCGCGCCACCAGATCTCGGCCGCGTGGTTGAAGCAGTAGACGATCACGTCGTCGGCCTTGCCGCAGGCCTTGATCACCGGCTTGTCCTCGGGTTGCCCGACCTCGATCCAGAGCTTCACCTGGCCGGTGAAATCACGCAGCCAGACATCGGGCTCGTCCGGGTTCGAGAGGCCGGCGCCGAAGGCCAGCGTGCCGTCGCCGTTGCACACATCCTGCAGCTTGTGGGCGTTGAGTGCCAGCGCGACCAGGCGGATCATCATCCGCTCGTCGGTCTCGCTCGGGTGGCGCGCCAGCGTCAGCGCGTGGTCGGCGTAGTAGTTGTGGTCGATGTCGGCGACCGCGAGACTGGCCTTGAAGATCGTGGATTTGAGTGCCATCAGATTCGCCGCCGGGCCGCCCCAAGGCGAATCAGCCCCCTCGGGGGGCAGCGAGGACACGAAGTGCCGAGCGTGGGGGCGTCGATTCGCCGCCGGGCCGCCCCAAGGCGAATCAGCCCCCTCGGGGGGCAGCGAGGACACGAAGTGCCGAACGTGGGGGCCCTCATGCCCGCCGGGCCAGTTCGGCGGCCTTGCCGGTGTAGCTGGCTGGGGTCATCGCCAGCAAGCGGTCTTTCTCGTCCTGCGGAATCTCGAGCGAGCGGATCAGCCCATGCAGCGCCTCGGCGGTCACGGTCTTGCCGCGCGTGACTTCCTTGAGCTGCTCGTAGGCGCCCTGCACGCCGAAGCGGCGCATCACGGTCTGGATCGGCTCGGCCAGCACTTCCCAGGCGGCATCGAGGTCGTCGGCCAGCGCTTCCTCGTTGAGCTCGAGCTTGCCCAGGCCGGTCGCCAGGCTGGCATAGGCCAGCGTCGCGTAGCCGAAAGCGACGCCGATGTTGCGCAGCACGGTGCTGTCGGTCAGGTCGCGCTGCCAGCGGCTGATCGGCAGCTTTTCGCTCAGGTGGCGCAGCACCGCATTGGCCAGGCCCAGGTTGCCTTCGGCGTTCTCGAAGTCGATCGGGTTGACCTTGTGTGGCATCGTCGAGGAGCCGATCTCGCCCGGCTTCAGCCGCTGCTTGAAATAGCCCAGGCTGACGTAGCCCCAGATGTCGCGCGAGAAATCGACCAGGATGGTGTTGGCGCGCGCCACGGCATCGAACAGCTCGGCCATGTAGTCGTGCGGCTCGATCTGGATGCTGTAGGGCTGGAAGCTCAGGCCCAGTCCCAGCGGCGCGGGCGTCTCGACCACCTTGCGGCTGAAGCCTTCCCAGTCGAACTCGGGCCAGGCGGCCAGGTGGGCGTTGTAGTTGCCGACCGCGCCGTTCATCTTGCCCAGCAACTGGACCGCGGCGATCTGCTCGCGCGCCTTGGACAGGCGCACCGCGACGTTCGCCAGCTCCTTGCCCACGGTGGTCGGGCTGGCGGTCTGGCCGTGGGTGCGCGAGAGCATGGAGACGTCGGCGAACTTGGCCGCCATGTCGCGCAGGGTGGCGATCAGGCCGTCGATGGCCGGCAGCATGACCTTCTCGCGGGCGGCCTGGATCTGCAGCGCGTGGCTGGTGTTGTTGATGTCCTCGCTGGTGCAGGCGAAGTGGACGAATTCGGAGGCTGCCAGCAGTTCCGGCCGGGCCTCGAATTTCGACTTGATCCAGTATTCGACCGCCTTCACGTCGTGGTTGGTGGTCTTCTCGATCTGCTTGATCGCGATCGCGTCGGCCTCGGAAAAATTGGAGACTAGGCCGAGCAGGTACTTGCGGGCGCCGCCCGTGAGCGGCTTGAATTCGGCGAAGCCGCAATCCGAGAGGGCGATGAACCATGCCACCTCGACCTGCACGCGGCGGTGCATGTAGCCCTGTTCGCTCATCAGCGGACGCAGCGTCGAGAGCTTGGCCGCATAACGGCCGTCGAGGGGGGAAAGGGCGGAGACGGTGGAGAAACTCATGGGCGAATTTTAGGTTGCGGCAGGGCCGAAGCAATTTCGCAGGGCTTCGCTCAGCATTCCGTGACGCGCATTCCCCTAGAATCAAAGCGCTACAACGATGACCCTGATGGGGGAGTGCCTGCATGAAACTGATCGGATCCGCTGCCAGCCCGTACGTGCGCAAGGTGCGCGTGGTCATGGCCGAGAAGCGGCTCGATTACCAGTTCGTGATCGAAGACGTCTGGTCTGCCGATACCACGATTTCCAGTTCCAACCCGCTCGGCAAGGTGCCCTGCCTGATCATGGACGGCAGCGAGGCGATGTTCGACTCGCGCGTGATCGTCGAATACCTCGACACGATGTCGCCGGTCGGCAAGCTCATCCCGCAGCAGAGCCGTGAGCGCGCCGAGGTCAAGACCTGGGAGGCGCTGGCCGATGGCGTGATGGACGCCGGCCTGCTGCTGCGCATGGAGGCCACCTGGGTGCACCGCGCGGACAGCGAGCGCAGCCAGGCCTGGATGGACCGCCAGCGCGGCAAGATCGACAACGGCATCGCGGCGATGGCCAAGGGCCTGGGCGACAAGCCCTTCTGCAGTGGCATCCATCTGAGCCTGTCGGACATCGCCGTGGGCTGCGTGCTGGGCTGGCTCGATTTCCGGTTTCCCGAGATCGACTGGCGTGCCGACCACGCCAATCTGGCCAAGCTGTTCGACAAGCTCATGCTGCGCCCCAGCTTCGCCGATACCAAGCCCTGACCGAGCCCCCAGCGGCCCAATGAAAAAGCCCCGCACGCGGGGCTTTTTGCTTCCCGAGGCCGGCGCAGCCAAGCCCGTTCGTGAAGGCAGGCATAAAAATGTTACGAGGCGCCCCGACGCGAAGGAGGGAGGGAGGGAGGAGGAGAAGAATCGCCTCGGGATTTCAACCAGACGACAGGCGCCCGGAAGACCTCGCAACATGAAAACCGACCGGGCCATCGCGCCCGGAATCGGTATGAGCGCGAGGTCGGTGGGCCGGTTCCCAGAGAGAAGTAAGCGTTTGTGACTAGTTCGAACGTGTTTCAAAAGAAGGCTTCGCCGCCGCCACCGGCGCTGCGCCGAGCTGCTTCTCGATCTCCCGGACGAAGGCGCGGTCGTCCGGTGCGGTCATGCTCGAATAGGAGTCCACGACCTTGCCATCGCGGCCGATCAGGTACTTGTAGAAATTCCATTTCGGCGTGGTCCCGGAGATTTGGGCCAGCTGCTTGAAGAGCGGACTGGCATCGGGCCCCCGGACCGAGGATTTCGCGAACATCGGGAATTTGACGCCGAAGGTGCTTTCGCAGAAATCGGCGATTTCCTTGTTCGAGCCGGCCTCTTGGGCGAAATCGTTCGACGGGAAGCCCAGCACCACGAGCCCGCGCGCCCGGTATTTGCTGTCGAGTGCCTCGAGGCCCTTGTACTGGGGGGTGAAGCCGCAGAAGCTCGCGGTGTTGACCACCAGCACGACCTTGCCCGCGTACTGGCACAAGGACTGCGGCTTTTCATCCTGGAGCCGGGGGAAAGTGTGTTGCAGGATGGCCGGGCAGCCGGGCGCGGCGGCCGCCTGGGCGCCGGCCCGCAACGGCAGGACCGCCGCCAGTGCCGCGGCGGCGCATAAAGGCAGTAAAGATCCGAAGGGTATTCGCATGGCTGTCTTCCCCGAGTGAAATGGATCTCGAATTCGCCGAGATTGGACGTGCGGATTCGCATCATCGCGCGCCTGTCACGTGCTTGTCGGGCCGGCCGACTAAAATCCGTCGGCTTAAGAAAGACATTGATGCTCTATCCGGAACTCTTCAGACAACTCGAATCTGTCCGCTGGGACATGGACAAGGATATTCCTTGGCAGTCTTTCGACGCAACCCGGCTCACCGACGAGCAGGCCCAGACCATCAAGATGAACGCGATCACGGAATGGGCGGCACTGCCGGCCACCGAGATGTTCCTGCGCGACAACCGTCATGACAGCGACTTCTCGGCCTTCATGTCGATCTGGTTCTTCGAGGAGCAGAAGCACTCGCTCGTGCTGATGGAATACCTCAAGCGCTTCAGCCCCCAGCATGCGCCGACCGAGCAGGAACTGCACGAGGTGCGCTTCGACTTCGATCCGGCGCCGCCGCTCGAAACCCTGATGCTGCATTTCTGCGGCGAGATCCGCCTGAACCACTGGTATCGCCGTGCCGCCGAGTGGCACACCGAGCCGGTCATCAAGCACATCTACACCACGCTGAGCCAGGACGAGGCGCGCCATGGGGGCGCCTACCTGCGCTACATGAAGCGCGCAATGGAGAAGTTCGGCGACGAGGCTCGCTCGGCCTTCACCAAGGTCGGCGTGCTGATGGCCAGCGCGCGCCGCACCGCGCAGGCGCTGCATCCGACCAACCTGCACGTCAACAAGGCGCTGTTCCCGAACGACACCATCCAGAGCCGCGTGCCCGATCCCGACTGGCTCGAGCACTGGCTCGACAAGCAGATCAAGTTCGACGCCGTCTGGGAGAACAAGGTCGGCGACCGCATCCTGCACAACCTGAGCCTGCTGATGAACCGCAGCTTCAAGACCGTGCAGGAGCTCAACCGCTACCGCAAGGAACTGGCGGCTTCACTGGGTCCCAAGCCCGAATACCAGGGGGCCTGAGCTCGCCCCCGGGTTGCCCGGTTGCGCCGGCCGCCTCTATCTCCGCTCGACGATCACCGGGGCCAGCTGCAATCCGTTGCGGATCTGCTCGGCGGTGTCGCGCGCGAGTTCACGCGATGCGAAGGGCCCCGACTGCAGGCGGTGCGTGCCGTTTTCGCTGAAGACGTTGAGCGTGCCGGTCAGCAGCGGCATGTCGCGCACGACCTGCTGCTGGAAGCGCTGCGCGCCGTCGCGCTGGCTGAAGGCGCCCAGCTGCACCCAGTAGCCCGGCCCCGGGCCGGCGCTGCCTGACGCGCGCGGCGCGGCTTCCGGCGCCGGTGCGGCGGGCGGCAGCGCCAGCGGAGCCATCGGCGGCAGCGCGCTGATCTCCATGGCGTCGAAGCGGGAACTGGCGACCACCGGCGTGGTCATCGTCGATGGCACGGCGACCGGCTCCGCGGCGCCGGCGACCGGCGGCTGCGTGCGCTGCGCCACCGCCGGCGCATCGCCGCGCCGCCAGGCCCCGGTGCGGATGTCCTCGTTGGTGAGGCGCTCGATCTCCACCGGTGCGACGCCGCGCAGCAGGTCGAGCTTGAGCGCGGCGGTGTAGCTCAGGTCGATCACCCGGTCTTCGTGGAACGGACCGCGGTCGTTCACGCGCACGATCACCTCGCGTCCGTTGGCCGGATTGCGCACCCGCACGTAGCTGGGCAGCGGCAGCGTCTTGTGCGCTGCCGTCATGGCGTACATGTCGTAGGGCTCGCCGCTGGCGGTCGACTGGGCGTGGAACTTGGTGCCGTACCAGGACGCAAGGCCGCTTTCGCGAAACGGCCGGTCGTCGACGATGGGCGTGTACGACCGGCCGAGCACCACGTAGGGCTTGCTGGTGCCGCCGCTGCTGCGGATCGCCTCCACGCGGGGTTCGGCGTCGGGCACCTGGCCGAGGCCGGAGGGCGGATTGGCGGCGGCGCCGTCGCGCCCGCCGCGCGGTCCGCTCGCGCAGCCGGCGACGAGGACCAGCGCCGCAGCCGAAATCCAGACGGCGATCCGCGACGCCACGACGTGGGGGCCAGGTTCAGCCAAACACGGCCCTCCACAAGGCCAGCATGGCTTCGCGCTCGGCCACCAGCGCGCTCATCGGCACCTGGGTCGGTTCCTCGTTGAGGCGGGCCCGGTGCTGCACGCGCCGCAGCTCCCGGTAGGCGGATGCGGCCGCCTGGCCGACGCCTGCCGGCAGCAGGCCGGCGGCCTCCGCCCGCTGCAGCAGCGCGATGTTGCCCACATTGGGCACCAGTTCGGGATGCGCCTTGGATTCCGACAGCACCAGGAACTGCACCGCGAATTCGGCATCGACCATGCCGCCCGGGCTGTGCTTGACATCGAAGCGCTCGGCCTTGACCGGGCGCGCGGTGCGCACCTTCTCGCGCATCGCGACGATTTCGGCCTTGAGGGCCTCGCGGTCGCGCGGTGCCGTGATGACCGCCTCGCGCACGCGGTCGAAGCGCTCGGCGAGCGCCGGCGCACCGAGCACGAAGCGCGCGCGGGTCATGGCCTGGTGCTCCCAGGTCCAGGCGGTGTTGCTGCCGCGGCCGAGCTGGTACTTCTCGTAGGCCTCGAAGCTGGTGGTCAGCATGCCCGAGTTGCCATTCGGGCGCAGCGCGGTGTCGATCTCGAAGAGGTCGCCCTCGCGGGTCTTGACCGTGAGCCAGTTGATCAGCTTGCGCACATAGGCCGCGTAGACCTCGCCGGCACGCTCGTCCTCGTCGTCGTAGACGAACACGATGTCGAGGTCGCTGCCGTAGCCCAGCTCCTTCCCTCCGAGCTTGCCGTAGCCGATGATCGCGAAGCGCGGCTGCTCGCGGTGCGGATTGCGCACCTGCGGCCAGCACCAGCGCGACGTGACGCGCAGCACCGCATCGGCCAGCGCGCTCAGGTCGTCGGCCACCTGCTCGACCGTGATGCGGCCGTCGACGTCGCGCGCCAGGGTGCGGAACAGCTCGGCATGGTGGGCGTGGCGCAGCAGGTTCAGCAGGCGCTCCTCGTCGGCCTCGCCGGTCTGCGTCAGCGAACGGTGGCGGTCTTCGAGTTCGCGCTCGAAGTCGGCCGCGACGAAGCGCCCCGACAGCATGGCGCTGCTGGCCAGTTCGTCGATCACGCCGGGATGCTGCATCAGGTAGCGCGCCGGCCACTTGGCCGAACCGAGCAGGCGCAGCAGCCGCTCCTGCACCGCGGGACGCTCGACCAGCAGCGCGATGTAGCTGTCGCGGCGCAGCAGAGGCTCGATCCAGTCGGCCCAGCGCAGCGCGGCGTCGACATGGCGGCTGATCTTGCCCTGGGCGTCGCTGTCGGGCTCGCGCAGCCACTGGCCGGTGCGCTGCACCAGCTGGCGCAGGCGGGCCCGGGTGTCGTCGCGCAGCGCCAGCACCCGCGGGTTCTCGGCCCAGGCCTTGATGCGCTCGGCGAAGGCCTCGGGCAGCGATTCGATCAGGTCGGCCAGATCGACCGGGGAAGCGGCCTGCGCTCCGCCCTTGCAGCCGGAGCACGGCTTCTTGCCGCCCAGCAGGGTGTCGAACTCCTGGGCGACGAATTCGCGGTGGGTGTCGAGCTGGGCCAGGAAGGCGCAGCAGTCGGGATAGCCGAGGGTCTGCGCGATCCAGCGCAGGTCGTCGTCGTTGACCGGCAGCACATGGGTCTGCTGGTCGTCCAGGTACTGGATGCGGTGCTCGACCCGGCGCAGGAACTCGTAGGCCGCAGCCAGCGCATCGGCCGTATCCTGCGGCATCAGGCCGGCGCGCGCCAGGCGCTGCAGCGCGTCGAGAGTGGGCCGGGTGCGCAGTTCAGGGAACTGGCCGCCGCGCACCACTTGCAGCAGCTGCACCGTGAACTCGATTTCGCGGATGCCGCCGCGCGACAGCTTGACGTCGTTGGCGCGCTCGGGCCGGCCGGCGCTGCGCCGCGCCGCCTGCTCGCGGATCTGGCGGTGCAGCGTGCGCAGCGAATCGAACACGCTGTAGTCGAGGTAGCGCCGGAAGACGAAGGGCAGCACGACACCGCGCAGCGCCTGCGCCGAGCCGTCCGCCACCACCGCCGCGGGTGCGACGACCCGGCTCTTGAGCCAGGCGAAACGCTCCCATTCGCGGCCCTGGACCTGGAAATACTCTTCCAGGGCGTCGAGAGAGACCACGCTGGGCCCGGAATTGCCGTTGGGACGCAAGGCCAGGTCGACCCGGAACACGAAGCCGTGCTCCGTGGTGTCCCCGACCAGCGCGTAGATCCGCTTGACCGCGCGGGCGAAGTACTCCTGATTGGCCAGCCGCGAACGGCCCTCGGCGTTGCCGCCGGTCTCGCCGTCGTGGTCGTAGAGGTAGATCAGGTCGATGTCGCTCGACACGTTGAGTTCGCGGGCGCCGAGCTTGCCCATGCCGACCACCCACAGCTGCGCGCGCCGGCCATCGGCCGCGAGCGGCTCCCCGTGCGCCTCGTCGAGCTCGGCGCAGGCTTCGCGGCAGGCGACGTCGAGCGCGAACTCGGCCAGCTCGGTGACTGCGGTCGTCACCACCGCCAGCGGGGCCTGCCGGTCGCAGTCCAGGGTGACCAGCCGCTCCATGACCAGCTGGCGCACGATGCGCAGCGCGTCGGCGGCGGGATCGCCGCGCTCGCGCAGCGCGCGGTAGGCCTCCGTCATGTGGGTGCGCCGCGGCTCGCCCGGCGGCAGCAGCGAGAGCTCGCCCGCGTAGCGTCGGCGCAATCGCTGAACGAAACGCGAAGAGTCCGACAACGGCGGTGATTCGGATGATGATGGCGACCGATGCGCGGCGGCTTCGGCGCCGGTGGAACCCGGCTGGGAGCTGGCGGTCATAATTCCTGACACAGCGCGATCCTCAATGAACGACACGACGTCTTCCCCTTCACGTCTGCTCAAGATCACCGCTGCGACGGCGCGCTGGTTGTTGGGTTTGCTGATCGGTGCATGGCTCCTGCTTGCGCTGTCAGTCGCTGTCCTACATTTCTGGATTGTGCCGCGAATCGGCGACTACCGTGGCGCGCTCGAGGCGCAGGCCTCACGCGCCATCGGCGTACCCGTTCGCATCGGCGCGATCGCCGCCCGTTCGGGAAGCCTCTTTCCGACTGTCGAAGTGCGCGACGTGGTGCTCATGGACGAGCGCAGCCAGGCGGCGCTGCGGCTCGAGCGGGTGGTGGCGAGCGTGTCGCCGCGCTCGCTCTGGAACCTCAGTTTCGAGCAGCTCTACATCGAGCGGCCCCAGGTCGAGGTGCGGCGCGACGCGCTCGGCAAGCTCCATATCGCCGGGCTCGACATGTCGAACGACACCAGCGGCGGCGGCGACGGCGCCGACTGGTTCTTCGCCCAGCGCGAGGTGGTGGTGCAGGGCGGCACCGTGCGCTGGACCGACGAGCAGCGCAAGACGGCGCCGCTGCTGCTGACCGACGTCCAGTTCGTGGCCCGCAACGGCTCCCGGCGCCACGCGATGCGCCTGGACGCCACGCCGCCCGCCGGCTGGGGCGAGCGCTTCACGCTGCGCGGCCAGTTCCGCCAGCCGCTGCTGTCGGTGCGCAGCGGCAACTGGCGCACCTGGGACGGCCAGATCTATGCCGACCTGCCCTATATGGATATGACGCGCCTGGGCCGCCATGTCGACCTCGATGCCCGGATCCGGGAAGCCTCGGGCGGCCTGCGCATCTGGGCCGACGTCAACGACGGCGAGTTCACGGGCGGCGCGGCCGACCTGGCGCTGACCCGCATCGATGCCTCGCTCGGCAAGGCGCTCGAGCCGCTGGTGCTGCGCGACGTGACCGGACGCCTGAGCGGCAAGCGCGGCGACGGCTTGCTGGAGTTCGCCACCAGCCGGCTGCAGTTCGATACCGCCGACAACTTGCGCTGGCCCGGCGGCAACCTGTGGTTCCAGCGCACGGACGCCAAGGGCCGGACCGCCGAGCGCAGCGCCCTGCGTGCCGACCGGCTCGATCTCGGGGCGCTGGCGCTGATCGCCGACCGCCTGCCGCTGGGCGACACGATCCGCAAGCAGATCGAGGCCTACCGGCCGCGTGGCCTGGTCGAGCGCATCGAGGCCAGTTGGCAGGGTGCGGCCGGCGAGCCCACCAGCTACCAAGCCAAGGGGCGCGTGAGCGCGTTCAGCGTGGCCTCGCAACCTGGCGAGGCGGTCGCGGCGGCGCCAGTGCCTGCCGGCACGACCGCGCCGACGCCGCACGAGCCGGCCGGCCGGCCCGGCGTGCGCGGCGCCACGGTCGACTTCGATGCCAGCCAAGCTGGCGGCAGTGCCAGCCTGACGATCGCCAACGGCGCGCTCGACCTGCCCGGCGTGTTCGAGGACCCGGTGGTGCCGCTCGAACGGCTGTCGACCCAGCTGCAATGGAAGGTCGATCGCGGCGCGATGCAGATGCAGGTGTCGAACCTGCGCTTCGCGAACGTCGACGCCGAGGGCGAGGCCCAGGCCAGCTGGCGCACCAGCGACCCGGCGGCCTCGCGCGGCGCCGATCGCTATCCGGGCGTGCTCGACCTGCAGGGCCGGCTGACGCGGGCCGACGGAACCCGCGTCTGGCGCTACCTGCCACTGCACATTCCGAAGCACACGCGCGACTACGTGCGCGACGCGATCACCAAGGGCACGGCCAGCTCGGTCGATTTCAAGGTCCGGGGCGACCTCTGGGACATGCCCTTCATGGACCCGAAGCACGGCGACTTCCGCATCGCCGCGAAGGTCGCCGACGTCAGCTATGCCTACGCGCCGCCGATGCCGGGTTCGACCGCCCACTGGCCGGCCCTCACCGGCCTGTCGGGCGAGCTGGTGTTCGAGCGCGCCGGCATGGTGGTGCGCAATGCCCGCGGCCGCATCGCCGGCGCCCAGGGGATCGAAGTCACCCGGGCCGAGGCCCAGATCGCCGACATGTCGCACCATGCGCCGCTGCTCAAGGTCGATGCGCAGGCCCGGGGCCCGCTCGGCGAACTGCTGCGCGCCGGCGGGCCGCTCGCCGGCGAAGTCGGCGGCACCCTGGCGGAGATGCGCGCCACCGGCAACGCCGACTACAAGCTGCGCCTCGAGCTGCCGCTGGAGGCGATGGACAAGACCAAGGTACAGGCCAGCATCGTGCTGGCCGACAACGAGCTGCAGCTCGCGGCCTCTGCGCCAGCCCTGACCCAGGCGCGCGGCACGCTGAACTTCACCGAGAGCGGGTTCTCGCTGGCCGGCGTGCAGGCCCGCGGGCTCGGCGGCGCGATGCGCATCGACGGCAGCGGCCGCTTCGTCGGCAAGCAGGCGCTGGACATCCGCGTCCAGGGCACCGCGACCGCCGAGGGGCTGCGCGCGGCCCAAGAGGTCGACTGGCTGGCCCGGCTGACGAAGAACGCGAGCGGCAGCACGCCTTATTCGGCCAACTTCTCGGTGAATGACGGCGCGTCCGAGTTCCTGCTGACCAGCAGCCTGCAGGGCCTGGGACTTCAATTGCCGGCGCCGATGGCCAAGGCGGCCGAGGACGCGATGCCGCTGCGGGTCGAGAAGAAGGTGGTGCTGCGCGAGGCCCGCGCGGCCGGTGCCGCACCGCTGGTGCACGACCAGATCTCGCTCGAACTCGGCAAGGTCGGATCGGCCAGCTACGTGCGCGACATCTCGGGCCGCGAGGCGCGCGTGCTGCGCGGCGCCATCGGCATCGGGCTGGAGCCGGGCGAAAGCGCGCCGCCGCCCGAGCGCGGCGTGTTCGCCAACATGCGCTTCGCACGGCTCGACCTGGGCGCCTGGCAGTCGCTGTTCAGCGCCGCCACCGGCAAGGCGCCCGAGGCGGTGGCGAATGTCGAGAACGCCGACGACGCGCTGGCCTACCTGCCGACGGTGATCGCGCTGCGGGCGCAGGAGCTCGCGTTCGGCGGCCGCACGCTGCACGACGTGGTGCTCGGCGGCACGCGCGACGGCCAGCTCTGGCGCGCCAACGTCGATGCGGTCGAGCTCAGCGGCTATGCCGAGTACCGCCATGCCCAGGCCGGGCGCCTCTACGCGCGCCTGGCCCGGCTCAAGATCGCCCGCAGCGAAGCCACCGCGGTCGAGTCGCTGCTCGACGAGCAGCCGAGCACCCTGCCGGCACTCGACATCGTGGTCGACGATTTCGAACTCTTCGGTCGCCGGCTCGGGCGGGCGGAGATCGACGCCGTGAACCGCGGCGGGGCCGGGCGCGACTGGATGCTGAACAAGCTCGCGCTCAGCAACCCGGATGCCACCTTCAATGCCCAGGGCAGCTGGTCGGCGCCGCCGTCCGGCGCCGGCGGCGCACGCGAGCAGCGCCGCACCGCCATGGACTTCAAGCTCGACATCGCGGATGCCGGGGCGCTGCTGAACCGCTTCGGCATGAAGGACGTGGTGCGGCGCGGCCGCGGCCGGCTCGAGGGCGAGGTGAGCTGGACCGGCTCCCCGTTCTCGATCGACTACCCCAGCCTCGGCGGCCAGCTGAAGATCGACGTCGAATCGGGGCAGTTCCTGAAGGCCGACCCGGGCATCGCCAAGCTGCTCGGCGTGCTGAGCCTGCAGGCCCTGCCGCGGCGCCTCACGCTCGACTTCCGCGACGTCTTCAGTGCCGGCTTCGCCTTCGATTTCCTGCGCGGCGACGCCAAGATCGTCAGCGGCGTGGCCTCCACCAACAATCTCCAGATGAAGGGCGTCAACGCCGCCGTGCTGATGGATGGCTCGGCCGACATCGCGCGCGAGACCCAGAGCATCCGCGTGGTGGTGGTGCCCGAGATCAGCGCCGGCACCGCGGCGCTGGTGGCGACCGCGATCAACCCGGCGATCGGACTCGGCACCTTCCTGGCACAGATGGTGCTCAGCCGGCCGCTGATCGCCGCCGCCACGCAGGAGTTCCAGATCGACGGCACCTGGACCGACCCCAAGATCACCCGTGTGCCGCGGCGTTCGTCGCCGGCGGCCCTGGGTGCGCCGGCCGAGCCGACGGTCCCTCGTTGAGAACAGGCAAACAGGAGACGCCATGAAAGTCGCAGCCATCCAGATGGTGTCGGCCATCGCCCGCGAGGCCAACCTGGCGCGCGCCCACGACCTGTTGGCCGAGGCGGCGGAGGCGGGCGCCGAGCTCGCGGTGCTGCCCGAGTACTTCTGCATGATGGGACGGCGCGACACCGACAAGCTGGCGCTGCGCGAGACCGCCGGCGCCGGCACGGTGCAGAGCTTCCTGGCCGACGCGGCACGCGAGTTCGGCCTCTGGATCGTCGGCGGCACGCTGCCGATCGAGACCGACGACGACCAGCACGTGTTCAACAGCTCGCTGGTCTACGGGCCGGACGGTGCCCGCGTCGCGCGCTACGACAAGATCCACCTGTTTTCCTTCGACAACGGCCGCGAGCGCTACGACGAGAGCCGCGTGATCGCGCCCGGCACGCAGCCGGTGTGCTTCGACCTGCCCTCGCGCGACGGCCACGCCTGGCGCATCGGCATGAGCGTCTGCTACGACCTGCGCTTCCCGGAGCTCTATCGCGCGCTGTCCCGCCAGGGCGCCGAGCTGCTGCTCGTGCCCAGCGCCTTCACGCGCACCACCGGCGCCGCCCACTGGGAGGTGCTGCTGCGCGCGCGGGCCATCGAGAACCTCGCCTGGGTGGTCGCGCCGGCGCAGGGCGGCACCCACGAGAACGGCCGCCAGACCTGGGGCCAGTCGATGGTGGTCGATCCCTGGGGTTCGATCGCGGCGCAAGAGGCCGAGGGCGAGGCCGTGGTCATGTTCGACATCGACGCCGCCCGGCTCGAGGCTGCGCGCGCACAGCTGCCCGCGCTGGCCCACAGCGTGATCTGAAGCCGGTGTCCACGCCTGCATTGCCCGTCGCCCGCGTCCTGCGTCCTGCGTTCGCGCGGCTGCGATTCCTGCGCTCGGTCTGGCGGCGCTGGTTCCTCTGGGTGCTGCTGGCGATCCTGGTGCTGGCGCTGCTGGTCACGGTGGTCTGGCTGGCCGGCCGGCACGAGGTCGAGCAGACCCAGACCGTGCTGGACCGCGACACGGCCGATGCGGTGTCCGACTTGCGCGACGGCCTGCAGCGCAACGTGCAGACGCTGCGTGCCTCGCTGGCCGGCGGCGCCGACCGCGAGCAGTGGGAGACCCGGGCCGCGGGCCTGCTGCGGGACCATCGCGAGTGGCTGCGCCTCGAATGGCGCGACCCGGCGCTGCGTCCGCTCGCCGCGGTCGACTCGCCCTATCGCCGGCGGGTGTTCAGCGACAACGAGCGCGGCCCCGACCAGATGGACGTCGAGCTGGCCTGCTCGACCGCCCGCAAGCTGGGTGCGCCGGCCTACTCGCCGAGCCACTACGTGGCCGCGCTGCAGGGCAGCGGCCTCGAAGTGCTCGAACTGTGCGTGCCGGTCGAAGGCGGTGGCTACCTGGTGGCCGCCTACTCGCTGCGCGACACGCTCACGGAGCTGCTGGCGCCGATGCTCAGCCGCGGCCAGGAAGTCGCCTTCACCGAGGCCGACGGAACCCGGCTGGTGGCGATCGGAGCGCCGCGGCGCATCGGCACGCGGGTGTTCACCTCGCAGCAGCTGATCGACCTGCCGGGCGTGACCCTGATGCTGCGCATCGACGGCTGGCGCGCCGTGCCCGACCTATTCCCCAACATGCTGACCGCGCTGGTCACTGCGATCTCGATCGCGCTGGTGTCGGTGCTGGTGCTGCTGGCGCGCGATACGCGGCGGCGCCTGCGGGCCGAGCGCGACCTTGCCGATGCGCTGGCCTTCCGCAAGGCGATGGAAGACTCGGTCATCACGGGCCTGCGCGCGCGCGACCTGCAGGGCCGCATCACCTATGTCAACCCGGCCTTCTGCGAGATGGTGGGCTTCAGCGCCGAGGAGCTGATGCACAGCGATGTGGAGGTGCCCTACTGGCCGACCGAGCTGGCGCACGAGTACCAGCGCCGGCAGGCGGTCCGCCTGGCCGGCGCGACGCCGCCGCGCGAAGGCTTCGAGTCGGTCTTCATGCGCAAGGACGGCAGCCGTTTCCCGGTGCTGATCTTCGAGGCACCGCTGATCAACGCCCAGGGTTCGCAGACCGGCTGGATGAGCGCCTTCATCGACATCAGCGAGCAGCGCCGCATCGAGGAGCTCTCGCGTGCCAGCCAGGAGCGGCTGCAGGCCAGCGCGCGGCTGGCCACCGTCGGCGAGATGGCCTCGCTGCTGAGCCATGAACTGACGCAGCCGCTGGCGGCGATCGCCAGCTACGCCAGCGGTTCGCTCAACCTGCTTAGCGCTGACGGCGCACCGCAGGCCGGCGAGCACCAGGAGGTCGCGATGGCGGTGCGCCGCATCGCCGAGCAGGCCGATCGTGCCGGCCAGGTGATCCGCAGCGTGCACGACTTCGTGCGCCGTCGCGACCGCACGCGCGAGTCGGTGACGCCGCAGGCGCTGGTCGACGCGGTGCTGCCGCTGGTGCGGCTGCAGGCGCGCAAGCTGGGCGTGCGCGTCGAGCTTGCGTTCGAGGATCACCTGCCGGCCGTGGTCTGCGACCGCACCCTGGTCGAGCAGGTGCTGTTGAACCTGGCGCGCAACGGCATGCAGGCGATGGACATGCCCGAGCTGAGCGAGCGCGTGCTGCGGCTGCGGGTGGTGCGCGCCAGCGGCAGCCCGGGCCCCGATGCGCGCCGCTGGCTCGAGTTCTCGGTCGCCGACGTGGGCTGCGGCATCAGCGACGAAGTGGCGTCGCGCCTCTTCACGCCCTTTTTCACGACCCGCCCCGACGGCATGGGCCTGGGCTTGAGCCTGTGCCGCACGGTGGTCGAGCAGCACGGCGGCGTGCTGATGCACGAGCCGCAGCGGCCGCGCGGCACCATCTTTCGTTTTACCCTGGCGACCGCCAGCTGACTCTCACCTCATGCAACCCCTGATCGATTCACTGATCTTCATCGTCGACGACGACGCCAGCGTGCGCGAGGCGCTGGCCTGGCTGCTGCGTTCGAGGCGGCTGGTGAGCGAGCATTTCCCCAGCGCCGAGGCTTTCGAGGCCCGCCTGGCCGAACAGCCGCTGACCGACCATCCGCATTGCCTGCTGCTCGACGTCCGCATGCCCGGCACCAGCGGGCTGGTGCTGTTCGACCGGCTGGCCGAACGCGGCCTGCTCGACACCATGCCGGTGATCTTCCTCACCGGCCATGCCGATGTGCCGACTGCGGTCGATGCGGTCAAGCGCGGCGCCTTCGACTTCTGCGAGAAGCCCTTTTCGGACAACGCCCTGGTCGATCGCATCGAGCATGCGCTCGGCGCCTCGTTGCGCGCCATCGAGGCCCGGCGCACGCGCCAACTGCTCAAGCGCCGCATCGACGAGCTGACCGAGCGCGAGCGCGACGTGATGCGCTGCGTGGTCGAGGGACTGCCGAACAAGCTGATCGCCGATCAGCTGGCGATCAGCGTGCGCACGGTGGAGGTCCACCGTGCGCGCGTGTTCGAGAAGATGGAGGTCAAGTCGGCCGTGGAGCTGGCCAACCTGTTGCGAGGGGTCTAGGGCCTCAGCCCTGCGGGCGTTCGCCGACGTAGATCTCGACGCGGCGGTTCTGCGCCCGGCCGGCATCGGTGTTGTTGTCGGCGATCGGCTCGCGCGAGCCGCGGCCTTCGGTGCGGATCGAGCCGGCCGGTACGCCGCGCGCCACCAGGTAGTCGCGCGTGCTGGCGGCACGCTCGATCGACAGCGGGTTGTTGATCGCGTCGGTGCCGGTGCTGTCGGTGTGGCCGATGATGCGCACGTCGGCATTCGGGTTGTTGCGCAGGCCGCTCGCGAACTGGTCGAGCACCGGCGAGAAGTTCGGCTTGATCGCCGAGCGGCCGACGTCGAAGGAGATGTCGCTCGGGATCGCGAGCTTGAGCTCGTTGTTGGCGGTCTGGGTCACGGCCACGCCGGTGCCCTTGGTGGCGGCTTCCATCTGGCGCTTCTGGTTTTCCATGCGCTGCGACCACAGGTAGCCACCCGCCGCGCCGGCGAGCGCACCCACCGCGGCGCCGGTGCCCGCACGGCCGCCGGTCGCCGAGCCGATCGCCGCGCCGGCGAGCGCGCCCACCCCGGCCCCGACACCGGTGTTGCGTTGCGTGTCGGTCAATCCGGTGCCGGCGCAACCGGTGAGAACGAGCGCTGCGGCGCAGCTGGCGAGTACGAATTTTTTCATGTCGGTCCCTTCTTGTGATCCAAATCGAAGAGAACCATTATCCCGAGCGAAACTTGACAATTCGCCGTCAAGCCGGTGTCGGCATGTAACGCTTCACGGCATGGTGCTCGCTTGGAAGCGGCGTCCAGTATCGCTGTGACGCTATTGTTTTCATAGCTTGTAATGCGCCGGCCGACAGCCCGACGCGGCCCGGGACTACCTCGGATCAGTCGCCCTTGGAAGGCCCGTCGCTGTCTCGCGTGTCGTCGAGCTCGCCGCCCTTGCGGCCCGAGAACATGGTCCACCAGACGATCAGCACCAGCACGATTCCGGCCGCCAGGGCTTCAAGCAAAATCAGACCCATGAACAAAGGACTCCGGTGGCTGGTGGGACTCGCGATCGTAGCAACGCTCGCCGGTTGCAGCGTCAGCACACGACAGCCCGATTTTCCGGCAGCGACGCCGGCTCCGGCTCCCTCGCGCGATCTCGGTCCCCTGACCGGATCGCTGACTCATCCCAAGAGCCGCTGGACACCGGTGGCGTGGTCCGAACTGCCGGGCTTCAACGAGGACGCGCTGCATGAGGGCTGGGTGGCGATGGTCGCCAACTGCGCGCGGCCGAATGCCGTCATCGCGCCGCTGTGCCGCGAGGTCCGCCAGCTCGCGCTGGCCGAGCCCGACCAGCAGCGCGAATGGATGATGCAGCGGCTGCAGCCGTTCCGCATCGAGCCGCTGGTGGGGCCGACCGAAGGCAAGCTCACGAGCTACTACGAGCCGGTCTTCGACGCCTCCCGCCGCCCGACCGCGACCCATACCGTGCCGCTCTACCAGGTGCCCGCCGGCCTGGTCGCCAAGCGGCCCTGGTACACGCGCCAGGAGATCGACACGCTGCCGCAGGCCCAGGCCGCGCTGCGCGGCCGCGAGATCGCCTGGATGGCCGATCCGATCGACGTGCTGATGCTGCACATCCAGGGTTCGGGGCGGCTGCGCATCACCGAGCCCGACGGCTCGCAGCGAACCGTGCGCGTGGCCTTCGCGGCCACCAACGAACAGCCCTATCGCAGCGTGCAGCAATGGCTGGTGAGCCAGGGCGCGACCAAGGTCAGCCTGTGGCCCGACGACACCAAGATGTGGGTGGCGCAGAACCCGCAGCGGGTGTCGCAGCTGCTGTGGAGCAATCCGCGCTACGTGTTCTTCCGCGAGGAGGCGCTGAACGAGGTCGATGCCGCGTCGGGTCCAGTGGGGGCGCAGGGCGTGCCGCTGACGGCCGGGCGCTCGATCGCGGTCGACCGCGACAGCATCCCCTACGGCACCCCGGTCTGGCTCGCATCGCCGGGGCCGACCCTGCCGCTGGCCCGCCTGGTGATCGCGCAGGACACCGGCAGCGCGATCGTCGGCGCGGTGCGCGCCGACTACTTCGCGGGCACCGGCGCGGAGGCGGGGCGGGTGGCGGCGCGCGTGAACCAGCCGCTGCGCTTGTGGGCCCTCTGGCCGAAGTAGCGTCTCCGCGCTGCGGTCAGTTCATCTTCACCACGAAGATGGTCAGCGTCGTGACGATCGTGATGTGAAGCAGGAATTCGAGCCGTCGCTCGCGCGGTGCGATGAGCAGGGCGGCGCCGGCGACGAGCAGCGTCAGCGAGCCGAACACGAGATCGAAAGAAATGTCCACAGAGCCGACGTCCTTGCTGGCGCACCGGCCTGCACGAGACCGGATTATCAGTGAGCGCGAACGGCTTCCGGCGCTCCTGGCAGCGGCAGCGCGGTCTTGTAGCGCACCTGCTTGAGTGCGAAGCTGGAGCGGATCTTCTCGATGCCGGCGATCGGCGTCAGCTGCTCGAGGATGAAGCGCTCGAGCGCCGCGATGTCGGCCACCGCGACCCGGATCAGGTAGTCGCTGTCGCCGGTCATCAGATAGCACTCCATCACCTCGTCATGCTCCGCGATGCGTTGCTCGAAGTCGGCCAGCGACTGCTTGCTCTGCGTCTTCAGGCTGATCGAGATGAAGACGTTGAGGCCCAGGCCCAGCGCTCCGGCGTTGACCAGCGCCACGTAGCGCTGGATGACGCCGCCGGCCTCGAGCGCCTTCACCCGCGCCAGGCAGGGCGAGGGCGACAGGTGGATGCGGCGCGCCAGCTCCACGTTGGACAAGGCGCCGTCGCGCTGGAGTTCGTCGAGGATGCGCAGGTCGATCGCGTCGAGTTGCATGAAGTGCCGTCGAATGACGAAAATGCAGAATTCTATGCCACTGCAATGGTGTCGAAGGCCCTGAAACAGCACCTCATTTCAGGCCTCCCGGCCTAAATTGCGGCCATGAACGCCCCGATTTCTCCCGACCAGCTGCGCGCCCTGATCGATATGCCCCTGCACGACCCCGATCCCGTCGAAACCGCCGAGTGGCGAGCCGCCTTCGTCGCGCTGGCCGAGGCGCACGGTCCCGAGCGCGCGCGCTGGATGCTCGACGAACTCGCGCGGCTGGCGCGGGCCCAGCGCATCGGCTGGGAGCCCGAGCTGTCGACCCCGTACGTCAACACGATCGCCGTCGAGGCCCAGCCGGCCTTCCCCGGCGACCTCGCGATGGAGGAGCGCCTGGCCTCGCTGATGCGCTGGAACGCGCTCGCGATGGTGGTGCGCGCCAACCAGGCCTACGGCGAGCTCGGCGGCCATATCGCGAGCTATGCCAGCGCGGCCGACCTGTTCGAGACCGGCTTCAACCACTTCTTCCATGCGCGCACGGACGCCCACCGCGGCGATCTCGTCTTCTTCCAGCCGCACAGCGCGCCGGGCGTGTATGCGCGCGCCTTCCTCGAAGGCCGGCTCGGCGAAGACGACCTGACCCACTACCGGCAGGAGCTCACGGCGCCCGCCTTCACCGAAGGCAAGGGCGCCCGCGGCCTCAGCAGCTACCCGCACCCGTACCTGATGCCGGACTTCTGGCAGTTCCCGACCGGCTCGATGGGCATCGGGCCGATCAGCTCGATCTACCACGCGCGCTTCATGCGCTATCTCACGCACCGCAACCTCCTGAACTGCGAGGGGCGCAAGGTCTGGGGCGTGTTCGGCGACGGCGAGATGGACGAGCCCGAATCGATGAGCGCGCTGACCCTCGCCGCGCGCGAGAAGCTCGACAACCTGGTGTGGGTGGTCAACTGCAACCTGCAGCGCCTGGACGGCCCGGTGCGCGGCAACGGCCGCATCATCGACGAGCTCGAGAAGCTGTTCGCGGGCGCCGGCTGGAACGTCATCAAGCTGGTCTGGGGCAGCGACTGGGACGGCCTGTTCGCGCGCGACCTCACGGGTGCGCTGGTGCGCGCCTTCGCCAACACGGTCGACGGCCAGATGCAGACCTTCGCCGCCAAGGACGGCCGCTACAACCGCGACACCTTCTTCGGCCAGGACGAGCAGCTGGCCCGGCTCGCCGAAGGCATGACCGACGAGCAGATCGACCACCTGAAGCGCGGCGGCCACGACCTGGTGAAGATCCACGCCGCCTATGCCGCGGCGGCGGCTCACCGTGGCCGGCCGACCGTGATCCTGGCCCACACCAAGAAGGGCTACGGCATGGGCAGCGCGGGGCAGGGCAAGATGACCACGCACTCGCAGAAGAAGTTCGACGACACCGACCTGCTCGCTTTCCGCGACCGCTTCAAGCTGCCGCTGACCGACGAGCAGGCCACCACCGCGGCCTTCTACAAGCCGGCCGAGGACAGCGCCGAGATGCGCTACCTGCTGGCCAGGCGGGCCGCGCTCGGCGGCAGCATGCCGCGCCGCGAGACCGGCTGCGAGGTGGTCGCCAAGCCCGACATCGGTGCCTATGCGCAGTTCGCGGTCAGCCCCGCCGGCAAGGAGATGAGCACCACGATGGCCTTCGTGCGCATGCTGGGCAATCTCATGAAGGACCAGGCGCTCGGCCCGCGCGTGGTGCCGATCGTGGCCGACGAGGCGCGCACCTTCGGCATGGCCAATCTGTTCAAGCAGGTCGGCATCTATTCGAGCGTGGGCCAGCGCTATGCACCCGAGGACATCGGCTCGGTGCTCTCGTACCGCGAGGCGACCGACGGCCAGATCCTCGAGGAAGGCATCAGCGAAGCCGGCGCCATCGCCAGCTGGACCGCCGCGGCCACCAGCTACAGCGTGCACGGCCTGGCGATGCTGCCCTTCTACATCTACTACTCGATGTTCGGCTTCCAGCGCGTGGGCGACCAGATCTGGGCCGCCGCCGACCAGCGGCCGCGCGGCTTCCTGCTGGGCGCCACCTCGGGCCGCACCACGCTCGGCGGCGAAGGGCTGCAGCACCAGGACGGATCGAGCCACCTCATTGCCGCGACGATCCCGAACTGCAAGGCCTACGACCCGGCCTTCGCGGGCGAGATGGCGGTGATCGTCGACGCCGGCATCCGCGAGATGACGGTCGAGCAGAAGGACGTCTTCTACTACGTCACGCTGATGAACGAGAACTACGCGCAGCCCGACCTGCCGGCGGGCGCCGAGGCCGATGTGCTGCGCGGCTGCTATCGCTTCGACGGCTGGAAGGGCGCGCAGCCGGCATCCGCCGAGGCGAAGGTCACGCTGCTCGGTTCCGGCGCGATCCTGACCGAGGTCGTCAAGGCGGCGCAGATGCTGGCCGAAGAGGGCATCACTGCCGAGGTCTTCAGCGTCACGAGCTGGAGCGAGCTGGCCCGCGACGGCCGTGCCTGCGAGGCGCGGGCACTGGCGGGCGAGGCCGAGCCGGGCACGCCGTTCATTGCGCGGCAGCTTGGCGCCGGCGGCGGGCCGATCATCGCCGCCACCGACTACGTGCGCAGCGTGCCCGAGAGCGTCCGCGCCTTCCTGCCGGAGGGCCGGCGCTTCCTCACGCTCGGCACCGACGGCTTCGGCCGCAGCGACACGCGCGCCGCGTTGCGCAACTTCTTCGGCGTCGATGCAGAGAGCATCGTGCGCGCGGCGCGGCATCTGCTCGGATCGCGCTGAGGGCCCTATGATGGGCGCGCGCGAAGCGCGAACCCTTCCAGGACACCTCATGAACAAAGCAGGACTCATCGGCCTGGGCGCCATGGGCGCGGGCATTGCGGCCACGCTGCGGGACCGCGGCTACGAGATGCACGTCTGCGACGCGCGCCCCGGCGCCGCGGTGCGCTTCGCCGAAGCAGGCGGCGTCGCCTGGGCCACGCCGGCGCAGGTCGCGCACCGCTCGGAGGTCGTGATCTCGGTCGTGGTCAACGCCGCCCAGACCGAGGACGTGCTGTTCGGCGAGAACGGCGCCGCCGCCGCGATGAAGCCCGGCAGCGTCTTCGTGATGTGCTCCACCGTCGACCCGAACTGGTCGATCGCGCTCGAGGAGCGGCTGGCCGCGCTGGGCATCCTCTACATCGACGCGCCGATCTCGGGCGGTGCCGCCAAGGCCGCGAGCGGCCAGATGACCATGATGAGCTCGGCCCGGCCCGAGGCCTATGCGCGCGCCGATGCGGTGCTCGACGCCATGGCCGGCAAGGTCTACCGGCTCGGCGACCGTGCCGGCGCGGGCAGCAAGGTCAAGATCATCAACCAGCTGCTGGCCGGCGTGCACATCGCGGCGGCCGCCGAGGCGATGGCGCTGGGCCTGCGCGAAGGCGTGGCGGCCGAGGCGCTGTACGAGGTCATCACCCACAGCGCGGGCAACAGCTGGATGTTCGAGAACCGCATGGCGCATGTGCTGGCCGGCGACTACACGCCGCTGTCGGCGGTCGACATCTTCGTCAAGGACCTCGGCCTGGTGCTCGACACCGCGCGGGCCAGCAAGTTTCCACTGCCGCTGGCGTCGACCGCGCACCAGATGTTCATGCAGGCGTCGACCGCCGGCTTCGCGAAGGAGGACGACAGCGCCGTGATCAAGATCTTCCCGGGCATCGAGCTGCCGCGCGGCGGCGAGTCCGCCTGACTTGCCTATCATCGAACCATGCCCCGCTTCGCCGCCAACCTCTCCATGCTCTATCCGGAGCTCGACTTTCTCGACCGCTTCGAGGCCGCAGCCAGGGACGGCTTCGGCGCCGTCGAGTACCTCTTCCCCTATGCGCACGAGCAGCGCGAACTCGCGTCGCGCCTGTCGGCCAACGGGCTCAAGCAGGTGCTGTTCAATGGCCCGCCGGGGAACTGGGAGCGCGGTGAGCGCGGCCTGGCCTGCCTGCCCGGACGCGAAGCCGAGTTCCGCGAGGGCATCCTGAAGGCGATCGACTACGCGGCGGCGCTCGACTGCCCGCGCATCCACGTCATGGCCGGCCTGGTGCCCGAAGGCGTGGAACGCGAGACGGTGCAGCCGACCTACCTCGAGAACCTGCGATGGGCCGCGGTGGAAGCGGCCAAGGCCGGTCGCGACCTGCTGATCGAGCCGATCAACACGCGCGACATCCCGCGCTTCTTCCTGAACCGCCAGGATCACGCGCACGAGATCGTCGAGGCGGTCGGCGCGCTCAACCTGCAGGTGCAGATGGACCTCTACCACTGCCAGATCGTCGAGGGCGACGTGGCCATGAAGATCCGCAAGTACCTGCCGACCGGCCGCGTCGGCCACTTCCAGATCGCCGGCGTGCCCGACCGCAACGAGCCCGACATCGGCGAGCTCAACCATCCCTACCTGTTCGACGTCATCGACGAGGTGTCGGCCGAATGCGGCTGGCAGGGCTGGGTCGGCTGCGAGTACCGGCCGCGGCGCGGCGCGGTTGCCGACGGCACCTCGGCCGGGCTCGGCTGGCTGCGTGCCTTGCCACGCACCTCACGCGCATGAGGCTGGAGTCAGTCCGCATCCCGCCGCGCCTGCGGGGCTTCGCGGCGGGCGGCGCCGAGGTGTTCGATGTGACGCTGGCCGGCGACCGGATCGAGACCATCGCCCCGAGCCCGCGGCCGGCACGCGGCACCTTGCTCAGCGCGCTGGTCGATGCCCATGCCCATATCGACAAGAACTACACGGTGCGCGAGGCCGGAGCGGCCGAGGGCAACCTGTTCGCGGCGATCGAGCGCATGGCGGCGCACCGCGCGGCCTGGACCGCCGAATCGCTGCGACCGCGCATGCAGCGCGCCGTCACCGAGGCCTGGCTGGCCGGCACGCGCGCGCTGCGCAGCCACCTCGACTGGGGCGGCGCCGAGGCGCCGGTCTCGCTGGCGGTGTTCGAGCAGTTGCGCGACGAATGGCGCGGGCGCGTCGAGCTGCAGTTCGTGGCGCTGACGCCGCTCGACCTGTTCGCCGAGGGCGATGCCGGCGAGCGCATCGCGCGGTCGGTGCGACGCGCCGGGGGCGTGCTCGGCGCCTTCGTCTATCGCAACGACGGCATCGCCCACAAGCTCGGACGGGTGTTCGATCAGGCGCAGGAGCACGGCCTGGCGCTGGACTTCCATGTCGACGAGGGGCTCGACGCCGACGCCACCGGGCTGCGCACCATCGCCCAGCTCACGCTGGCGCGCGGCCTGCAGGGGCGCGTCAGCTGCGGCCATGCCTGCTCGCTGTCGGTGCAGGACGACGCCGCTGCGCGCGACACGCTGGCGCTGTGCGCGCAGGCCGGCATCCACCTGATCGCCCTGCCGAGCACCAACCTCTACCTGCAGGGCGCCTGGGACCGCACGCCGGTGCAGCGCGGCATCACGCGGCTGCGCGAAGCGGCGGCAGAGGGGCTGCGGCCGAGCCTTGCCACCGACAACGTGCAGGACGCCTTCTATCCCTACGGCGGCTACGACCTGGTCGAGACCTTCGGGCTCGGCGTGCAGATGGCGCACCTGGCGCCGGCCGCCGACTGGCTCGACGCCATCACCGTGAGCCCGGCGCGCGCGCTGGGCCTGGCCTGGGACGGACGCATCGCCCCGGGCAGCCCGGCCGACCTGGTGCTGCTGGCCGCGACCGACGAATACGAACTGCTGGACCCGCGCGGCCGACGGCGCACCGTCATCCGCGCCGGCCGCACCCTGGAGAACGAACGATGAGCATGGGCAAGCCGATGGCCAACTACGCGGCCGCGAAACGGGTCGGCGATTTCGTCTTCATGAGCGGCGTGGTCGCGGTCGATCCGTCGACCCGGCGCGCGGTGGCCGGCTACGACGACATCCCCGACGCGGCGCGCGCCGCCTTGCGCACGCTGGGCTACGCCACCGGCCAGATGTCGGTCGACGTCTTCGAGGCGCCGATCGTGGCCCAGAGCTGGTTCGTGCTCGAGCGCATCCGCCAGATCGCGGCCGAGCACGGCGGCACGATGGACGACGTGGTGAAGCTGGTGCAGTACTTCCGCCGCCTGCCCGACTACGCGCCCTACAACCGCGTGCGCGGCCTGTTCTACCCGGGCCAGCCGCCGGTCAGCACGGTGGTCGAGGTGTCGCGCTTCCTGCCCGGGGACGAGGTGCTGGTGGAGGTCGAGGGCACGATGTACCTGCCGCAGCGCTGAGGCCCTTCAGTAGGGCTGGCCCAGCTGCTCGAGAACAGCCGGGTTCTCGAGCGTGCTGACGTCCTGCGTCACCACCTCGCCCTTGGCCAGCGTGCGCAGCAACCGGCGCATGATCTTGCCGCTGCGGGTCTTCGGCAGGTTGTCGCCGAAGCGGATGTCGCGCGGCTTGGCGATCGGGCCGATCTCCTTGCCGACCCAGTTGCGCAGCTGCTCGGCGATGCGCCGCGCCTCGTCGCCGCTGGGCAGCGGCCGCTTCAGCACCACGAAGGCGCAGACCGCCTCGCCCGTGGTGTCGTCGGGCCTGCCGACCACCGCGGCCTCGGCCACCAGGTCGGTCATCGCCACCAGCGCCGACTCGATCTCCATCGTGCCCATGCGGTGGCCGCTGACGTTCAGCACGTCGTCGATGCGCCCGGTGATCGTGAAGTAGCCGGTCGTCTTGTCGCGCATGGCGCCGTCCCCGGCCAGGTAGTAGCGGCCCTGGAATTCCTCCGGGTAGTAGCTGGCCTTGAAGCGCTCCGGGTCGCCCCAGATCGTGCGGATCATCGAGGGCCAGGGCTTGCGAACGACCAGGATGCCGCCCTGGCCCCAGGGCAGCTCGTTGCCGGCCTCGTCCACCACGGCGGCGTCGATGCCCGGGAAGGGCAAGGTGCAAGAGCCCGGCACCAGCGGCGTGACACCCGGCAGCGGCGTGATCATGTGGCCGCCGGTCTCGGTCTGCCAGAAGGTGTCGAGCACCGGGCAGCGGCCGCCGCCCACATGGCGGTGGTACCACTCCCAGGCCGCCGGGTTGATTGGTTCGCCGACCGATCCGAGGATGCGCAGGCTCGCCAGGTCGTAGTTGCGCGGGTGCACCGCGTCGTTGCCCTCGGCCATCTTGATCAGCGAGCGGATCGCGGTCGGCGCGGTATAGAACACGCTGACCTTGTGGTCCTGGATCATCTTCCAGAAGCGGCCGGCGTCCGGGTAGGTGGGTACGCCCTCGAACACCACCTGGGTCGCGCCGATCGCCAGCGGTCCGTAGGCGATGTAGGTATGGCCGGTGACCCAGCCGATGTCGGCGGTGCACCAGAAGACGTCGTCGGGCCCGAGGTCGAAGGTCCATTGGCAGGTCAGGGCCGCGTGCAGCAGGTAGCCGCCGGTGGCGTGCTGCACGCCCTTGGGCTTGCCGGTGGAGCCCGAGGTGTAGAGCAGGAACAGCGGGTGCTCGGCATCGACCCATTCGGGTTTGCAGACCGGCTCCTGGGCCGCCGCGAGATCGGCCATCCACAGGTCGCGCGGCGCCTGGAAGGGCACCGCCCCGCCGGTGCGCCGCGTCACCAGCACATGGCGCACGCTGTCGCAGCCGCCGAGGCCGAGCGCCTCGTCGACGATCGCCTTCAGCGGCAGCTGCTTGCCGCCGCGCACCTGCTGGTCGGCGGTGAGCACCATCACGGCGCCGGTGTCGGCGATGCGGTCGCGCAGGGACTGCGCCGAGAAGCCGCCGAAGACCACCGAATGGATGGCGCCGATGCGCGCGCAGGCCTGCATCGCGACCACGCCGTCGATCGACATCGCCATGTAGATCACGACCCGGTCGCCGCGGCCGACGCCCAGCGACTTCAGCACGTTGGCGGCGCGGCAGACGCGCGCCAGCAGGTCCTGGTAGCTGATGCGCGTGACGGCGCCGTCGTCGGCCTCGAAGATGATCGCGGTCTTCTCGCCCAGGCCGTTCTCGACCTGACGGTCCAGGCAGTTGTACGACGCGTTGAGCGTGCCGTCGGCGAACCATTCGAAGAAGGGCGCCCGTCGCGCATCGAGCGCCTGCGTGAAGGGCTGCTTCCAGGCGAGCAGTTCGCGCGCCAGCCGGCCCCAGTAGGCGCCGGGATCGGCCTCGGCCTCGGCGACCAGCCGGTCGTAGGCGGCGCGGCCCGCGATCCGGGCGCGGCCCACGGTGGCCTCGGAGGGCTGGTACATCGTGGCGGGCACGGAGGGGGAAGCGGTCGGGTCCATGGCGGGCTCCTGATTCGGGTGCGGGTTGACGCGTGTCATGTTCGTCTCCGTCGGGGTGGTCAACAATGAGGGCCACAGGATGTCCGACGAACGTTGCAGGAGACACATTCAAAGATGACGAATGTTTGCAAGCTCTGCGGGAGGCTGCGGTGAGCCGCACGCCGGCGCCTGCGCCGGCCCCCTTGGAGCGCTACCTGACGCTGCAGACCGGGCTCGACCTGCTGGACCAGGGCCTGTCGATCTTCGATGCCGACCTGCGGCTGGTGGCATGGAACCGGGCCTACGTCCGCCTGCTCGGCTTCACCGACGACATGGCCTACCTGGGCGCGCCGTTCGAGAGCTTCATCGGCTTCAACGCCCGGCGCGGCGAATACGGCCCGGGCGACCCCGACCGGCTGGTGGCCGAACGCGTGGCGGCGGCGCGCCACTTCGCGCCGCACGAGATCGAGCGGGTGCGGCCCGACGGCCGGGTGCTGCGCATCCATGGCGAGCCGGTGCCGGGCCATGGCTTCGTCACGCTCTACTCCGACATCACCGAGCAGCGCCGCGCCGAGGAGATCATCCGCCGCCACAACGCCGAGCTCGAAAGCCGGGTGGCGGCGCGCACTGCCGAACTGCAGGGCAGCGAAGAGCGGGTGCGGCTGATCATGGATTCGATCCCCGCACTGGTGGCCTACTTCGACCACCGGCGCGTCTACCGGTACCTCAACCGCGGGTACCACGACTGGTTCCGGGTCGACACCAGCCGGCCCGAATCCGTCAGCGCCAGGGCCTTCCTCGGCGATGCGGTCTATGCCCGGGTCAAGCCGCAGGTGCTGCGCGCACTGGCCGGCGATTCGCAGAGCCTCGAGTACGAGCTCCAGACCAGCGATGCCCGGCGCCTGTGGGTGCGCACCTCGCTGGTTCCGCAGCGCAGCGCCGAGGGCGCCGTGGTCGGCTGCTTCGAGCTGACCTTCGACATCACGGAGCAGCGCCGTTCGCAGGCGCTGCTGGCGCGGGCCCAGAAGCTGGAGTCGCTGGGCCACCTGACCGGCGGCCTGGCGCACGACTTCAACAACATCCTGACGGTGGTCATCGGCAACCTCGCGGCGCTGGAGCAGGCCCGTCCCGCCGATCCGGCGCTGGTCGAGTATGTGCAGCCCGCCCTCGAGGCGGCGCGGCGCGGTGCCAGCCTGGTGCGCGGCCTGCTGAGCTTCGCGCGGCGCCAGCCGCTGCAGGCCGCGGCGGTGCATGTGGGGGCGCTGCTCGACACCGTGGCGCGGCTGGTGCGGCGCTCGCTGCCCGAGACCCTGCGGCTCGACATCGAGGTCGGCGCGCCGGACCTGTGGACCTGGATCGACGCCACGCTGCTCGAGCAGGCGATGCTCAACCTGGTGCTCAATGCCCGCGACGCCACCGGTGCCGAAGGCCGCATCGTGCTGCGGGCGCGCCGCGCGCGCATCGACGCCGCGGTGGCCACGCCGCTGCAGCTGTCGGCGGGCGACTGCGTATGCATCGAGGTCGAGGACGACGGCGCCGGCATGGACGCCGACACCCTCGCGCACCTGTTCGAGCCCTTCTTCACCACCAAGCGTCCGGGCCGCGGCACCGGGCTCGGCATGGCGGTGGTCTACGGCTTCATCAAGCAGTCGGGCGGCGCGATCGACGTGCGCAGCGCGCCCGGCTGCGGAACCACGGTGTCGCTGTGGCTGCCCGCGGCCGACCCGGCGCCGGACGACGGCATCGACGATGCCGGCGGCCAGGCCGCCGGGACCCAGGCCGTGTCCAGGGGGCTGGCGCTGCTGGTGGACGACGATGCGCAGGTGCGGCGGGTGATCCGGCGCAGCCTGCTCGAACTGGGCTACTCGGTGCTCGAGGCCGACGACGGCAGCGGCGCGCTGAACCTGCTCGAACACACGCCGGACATCGCACTGCTGCTGTCCGACGTCGTGATGGCGGGCGGCGTCGATGGCCGTGCCGTGGCGCGGGCGGCGCGCGATGGCGGCCGCGCCCGGTCGGTGGTGCTCATGAGCGGCTATGCGCCGGGAGACCTGTCGCTGCAGGCCGACTTCCCGATGCTGACCAAGCCTTTCGACACCGCCCAGCTGGCGCAGGCGATCGAGGAGGGCGAAGCATGAGCACCACCGGCGTCACCCACCGCGCGGCGGGCGAGGAGGCGCACCCGCCCTCGCTGATCTTCGTGATCGAGGACGACCCGGCCGTGGCCCGGCTGGTGCTCGCCACGCTCGGCGAGTTCGGCTTCAACTGCGAAGGCTTCCCGACCGGCGCCAGCGTGCTGCGGCGGCTGCAGGTCGAGAAGCCCGACCTCTGCATCGTCGACCTCGGCCTGCCCGACATGGACGGCATCGACCTCATGCGGCGCATCACCGCGGCATCGAACGCCGGCGTGCTGATCCTCACCGGCCGCGGTCATCCGGCCGACCGCGTGATGGGGCTCGAGCTCGGTGGCGACGACTACGTCACCAAGCCCTTCGAGGCGCGCGAGCTGGTGGCGCGGGTGCGCAGCATCCTGCGCCGGCGCAGGCTGGCGCCGGGCCAGGCCACGGGGCAGCGGCGCTATGCGTCGTTCCTGGGCTGGCGCATCGACTGCGCCGCCAACGTGCTGCGCGCGCCCGACGGCAGCGAGCATCTGCTGGGCACCGCAGAGACCCAGGTCCTGCGCTGCTTCGTCGAGCGTCCGCACCAGATCCTCACGCGCGAACAGCTCATGGGCGCGCGCGACCTGCTGCCGACCGACCGCAGCATCGACGTGCGCATCTCGCGCCTGCGCAGGAAGATCGAACGGGATCCGCACGAGCCGGCCATCATCAAGACCGTGTACGGCGCCGGCTATCTGTTCGCCGCGAACGTGCAGTGGGAGTAGGCCCGCCGATCGGTCTCGATCCGGCCTCGAAAGATCCGCGCATTGCATCGCAATGTGACGAATGATTGCAGCGCGCCCCGCGCGTGCAGGCCGCATCCCAGAATCGTCCCGACCGAAGTCCAGGAGACGAATCATGAGCGACCCCGTGGTGGACAAGATCCAGTCCAATCCCAAGTACCTCGAGCTGCGACGCAAGCGAAACCGCTTCGGCTGGTGGCTCACCGCGTTGATGATGCTGGTGTACTACGGCTACATCGCACTGATCGCGTTCAACAAGCCATTTCTGGCGCAGCCGATCGGCGGCGGCGTGACCACCATCGGCATCCCGATCGGCCTCGGCGTGATCGTCTTCACCATCCTGATCACGGCCTTCTACATTCGCCGCGCCAACGGCGAGTTCGACCGGCTCACGGCCGAGATCATCCGCGAGGCCACGCGATGAAAGCGCGTCACCTCGCCCTGGCGGCGCTGCTGGGCGGCGCCTCTACCCTCGCCGCGGCGGCCGGCGCCGATGTCGGCCAGGCCGCCAAGCAGCCGACCAACTGGATCGCGATCGCGATGTTCTCGGGCTTCGTGCTGCTGACCTTGTGGATCACCAAGTGGGCCGCCTCGAAGACCAAGTCGGCGGCCGACTTCTACACCGCGGGCGGCGGCATCACCGGCTTCCAGAACGGCCTGGCGATCGCCGGCGACTACATGTCGGCGGCCTCGTTCCTCGGCATCTCGGCTGCGGTGATGGCCACCGGCTACGACGGCCTGATCTATTCGATCGGCTTCCTGGTCGGCTGGCCGGTGATCACCTTCCTGATGGCCGAGCGGCTGCGCAATCTCGGCAAGTTCACCTTCGCCGATGTCGCCGGCTACCGCTTCCGGCCCGGCCCGATCCGCGCCTTCGCGGCCTCGGGCACGCTGGTGGTGGTGGCCTTCTACCTGATCGCGCAGATGGTGGGCGCGGGCCAGCTGATCAAGCTGCTGTTCGGGCTCGACTACTGGATGGCGGTGGTGATCGTCGGCGCGCTGATGATGGTCTACGTGCTGTTCGGCGGCATGACGGCGACCACCTGGGTGCAGATCATCAAGGCGGTGCTGCTGCTGGCCGGCGTGAGCTTCATGGCGCTGATGGTGATGGCGGCCTTCAACTTCAGCCCCGAGGCGCTGTTCGCCAGGTCGGTCGAGGTGCGCACGCAGATCGCGGCCAACGGCGGCAAGAGCCCGGCCGAGGCTGCGGCCATCGGCTTGGGCATCATGGGCCCGGGCGGCTTCGTGAAGGACCCGATCTCGGCGATCTCGTTCGGCATCGCGCTGATGTTCGGCACCGCCGGGCTGCCGCACATCCTGATGCGCTTCTTCACGGTGCCCGATGCCAAGCAGGCCCGCAAGTCGGTGTTCTGGGCCACCACCTGGATCGGCTACTTCTACCTGCTGATCTTCATCATCGGCTTCGGCGCCATCACGCTGGTGCTGACCAATCCCGAGTTCGCCGACGTCGCCACCGGCACCATCAAGGGCGGCGGCGGCGCGGCCAACATGGCGGCGGTGCTGGTGGCCAAGTCGGTCGGCGGCAATGTCTTCTATGGCTTCATCTCGGCGGTGGCCTTCGCGACCATCCTGGCGGTGGTGGCGGGGCTCACGCTGTCGGGTGCCTCGGCGGTGTCGCACGACCTCTATGCGACGCTGATCAAGAAGGGCAAGGCCGACAGCCGTGCCGAGCTCAAGGTGTCGCGCATCACCACCTTGACGCTGGGCGTGGTGGCGGTGCTGCTGGGCATCGCCTTCGAGAAGCAGAACATCGCCTTCATGGTGTCGCTGGCCTTCGCGGTGGCGGCCTCGGCCAATTTCCCGGTGCTGTTCATGTCGGTGCTCTGGAAGGATTGCACGACGCGCGGAGCGGTCGTCGGCGGCTCGCTCGGCCTGGTGTCGTCGGTGGCGTTGACCATCGTCTCGCCCTCGGTCTGGGAAGCCACGCTGGGTCATCCGGCCGGCTCGGCCTGGTTCCCCTATGCCTCGCCGGCGCTGTTCTCGATGACGCTGGCGTTCGTCGGCATCTGGCTGTTCTCGATCACCGACCGCAGCCGTCAGGCGCAGCAGGAGCGGGCCGCCTTCCCGGCGCAGCAGGTGCGCTCGGAGACCGGGCTGGGAGCCTCGGGCGCATCGGGACACTGATTTCAGTCCAGTGCGCGCAGCTTGACGAAGGCGAGCGCCGCCATCACCGCATCGTCCAGCGCATCGTGCGCGGGGCGCTGCGGCAGGTCCAGCGCCGTCATGATGGCGGCGAAGCGCAGGTCGATGTCGCCGTTGCGAAGATGCGGCGAGCGGCGCCGGTTGACGTGGTCGTAGTAGAGCGCCGAGACCTCGATCTTCGGTTGCGGAAGCCCCAGGCCCAGCATCGGGAACAGGACGCGGTCGATCATCGCGACGTCGAACTCGAGGTAGTAGCCGACCAGCGGCCGGCTGCCGATGAAGTGCAGCAGGGACTGCACCGCGGCCTCGGCCGCCAGGCCCTGCGAAAGATCGCGCTCGCGCAACTGGTGCACGCGCACGCTGCCGGTCGCGACGCTGCGGCGCTCGGGCCGCACCAGCAGCTCGAGCCGCTCGCTGCACATCACGCGGTTGCCGCGGATGCGCACCGCGGCGATCGCCACGATCTCGTCGCGCCGCGGATCGAGCCCGGTGGTTTCGCAGTCGAGCGCCACCCACTCGTCGGCCGGCGGCGGGTCCCACATGAAGGCAAAGCGCGGATCGGCCAGGTGCTGCAGCTGCCACCCGCGCTTGAGGGCCGAGAGCCAGCGGGTCACAGCGCGTCCAGCCGGAAACTCATGCGCAGCATGCGGCGCAAGCGCTTGACCACCTCGAGCGTGTCCTTGAGCAGGTCGCGCTCGAGGCTGCTCATGCGGGCCGGGTCGACCTGGCCCGTCACCTCGTGGCCCGCTTCCTGTTCTTCCAGGCCGGCCTTGAGCCGCAGGCCCATGAAGAAGTAGAGGCTCTCCAGCACATCGGTCGCCAGTCCGCGCTCGATGTGGCCGTCGGCGGCCAGGGCCTCCAGGCGGGCTGCGGTGGAACTGGCGCCGAGGCCGGCGCGCAGGGCCAGGCTGCGCACGCCATGCACGATAGGGAACAGCCCCTGCTTCTTGATGTCGAAGCGCTGGCCGGGCTGCTCGCCGAGGCTCAGCAGGCGCTGCCACCAGCGCGGATCTTCGGCGAAGGCGTCGATCGCCGCGGCGAAGCGCGCCAGCATGGCGTCGTTGTCGGTCGCCAGCGAGAACAGCCGGGCCCGCACGCCGGCCAGCAGCGCGGCATCGCCGCACACCGCATGGGCGTCGAGGAAGATCGCCAGCGCCATCAGCTGCTCGCCGTCGGCCTGCAGCAGCCACTGGCAGGCGCGCTCGGCGAACTCGGCTTGGCTGCCGCGCCACTGCGGGTTCGAGACCATGATGCCGCCGGGACACTCGGGCCAGCCGAAATCGATCAGCGCGCGCGTCAGGCGGGCGCAGAGCGCATCGAGATCGGCCGGCGGCGCATAGCCGTCGCGCAGCAGCAGGCCGTTGTCCTGGTCGGTCTTCTGCAGTTGCTCGCCGCGGCCCTCGCTGCCCATCACGAACAGGCAGCTGTTGGCGACCAGTTCGGGCGGCGCGATCAGCTCCCAGGCACGCTGGAACAGCTGGGCGTTGAGCGCCTGCACCAGCGCGGCGATCTGGCCGACCCGGGTGCCGCCGCCGTGCAGCAGGCCGACCAGCTGCGTGACGTGGCGGCTGGCCCGGGCCAGGGCTTCGAGGTCCTGGGCCTCGGCGATCTCGCGGTTGATCAGGTAGGAGTGGTTGGAGAGGAAGCTGAACAGGTCGAGCGCCTCCAGCACGCCCAGGATGTCCGCGCCGCCGTCGCCGGCCACAACGACCACGCGGTGCACCTTGTGCCGCACCATGACGGTCAGCGCGTCGCCCACCGGGTCGGTCGCCGCGACAGTGATCAGCCCGAAGCTGCTGACCTCGCGCACCGGCAGCCGGTCGAGCGGCGTGCCGTGCAGCACCGCGCGCTGCAGCGCCGTGACGGTGAAGATGCCCAGGCGCGGTGTGGGTCCGGACAGATCTCGCACCAGCACGTTGGTGCTGCGCTCGGCCTGCAGGAGCCGCACCGCCGAGAGCACGTCGCAATCAGCATCGACGAAGCGCGGCGCCCGGATCGGAATCGCATCGACACGGGCCAGTGCCAGCGACTGCAGTTCGTGCTCCCCGCGGCGCCCCGCGATCGCGGCCAGCTTGTTCGACAGGTCGGAGAACAGCAGGGCGCCGAAGGTCGCGTTGCGCGCGATCAGCTCGTTCACCGCCTCGCGCGCGAGCTGGTAGGCGAGCACCTCCTCGGCGGCGACGAAGCGGCCGCTGACCTGCCCGGCCACCAGGCTCCGGCCGTCGAAGGTGTCGTGCGGGCCGAAGCTGGCGACTGGCTCGCTGTCGCCCGGCGCGAACTGACGCACGAAGCCCTTGATCACGACGAACAGGTGGGTCGGCGCCATGCCGGCCTCGAGGATCGCTTCGCCCTCGCGAAAGTAGGCGATGTCGACCTGGGCGCGCACCCGCTCGCGCTCCTCGGCCGTGAGGCAGTCAAAGGGCGAATGCTCGAAATCGAAAGAGCTCGGCATGGCCGATGATCGAACAAAGCCTGCCGCGGCACCACCCTGTGGCGTCAAGCTTTCGCGCGGAGCGTGCCAGTCGGCCCTTTCGTTGAATTTCGCACACTTGGGCCGGTCGACGCGCGGGGCTGCCCGGCAGGCGTTCGTATACTCCGGCGCTCCTTGCGGGCGGAACCCCGAATCGCCCCGCGCGGCGCGCGCGGCACCGATCTCCCGGGATCGGTTCGCCATGCTGCCGATCCTGCGCGGCAGCCTCCGTCCCCATCCACAACCCTCGCGGTGGCGTGAAGCGCATGCCTTGTGTGCGCGTCCGTCGGCTGCGTCCGCCTGACATGGCCGGAGCGGCCGGATCGTCCGCGCGCCGCGCGGCCTTCGCAATTTCCTGATCTTCGTATGTTCCCGACTGAACTCAAGACCTTCGGTGCTTCCCTTGCCCAGGCGCTCGACGGCATCACCGCCGCGTCGCTGGCGCTCTTTCTGAGCTGTTTCTGCCTCTTGTGGCTGTCGACCCAGTTCGGTGCGCGGATTCTGGGCAGGAGGACGCCGGCCGGCGCGGAAGGCGGAGAGGATTTCCGGATGATCCTCGGGGCCACGCTGTCGCTGCTCGGCCTCATCATCGGCTTCACGCTGTCCATGGCCATCAGCGGTTTCAACAGCCGCCAGGCCGGCGAGGAGGCCGAGGCCGGGGCCATCCGCACCGCTTACCTGCGCGCCGACCTGCTGCCCCAGGCCGAGGGAGAACATCTGCGCAGCATGCTGTCGGCCTACCTGGGCGAGCGTCTCCGCTTCTACGAGAGCGCGGACCCTCGCGCCTACGCCGAAAGCCGCCGTGCCGCGCAGGAACTGCAGGACGATCTGTGGACGGCGACCAGCGCGGCCGCCGTCGCGCAGAAGAATCCGATCACGTCGCTGGTGGTCGCCGGCGTGAACGAGGTACTGAGCGCGCAGCAGAAAACCTACGCCGGCTGGCGCGCCCAGATTCCGCTGGCGGCCTGGCTGCTGCTGACCACGATCGCGGTGTTCTGCAACGCCCTCGTGGGCTACAACGCCCGTCACCTGCGGCGCAGGGCGGGGCTGTTCCTGGTGCTGCCGATGACGATCTCGCTGTCGTTCCTGGTGATCTCCGAAATCGACGTGCCCGGGCGCGGCATCATCCGCGTCAAGCCGGTCAACCTCCACTACGTGTCCGAGGTCACGTCGGCACGCGCCGCCGTCCTTGCTCCTATCGAACCCCCGCGCCCTTGAGCATGAACTCCGTCACCTGCTCGATCAGGTAGCGGCGGTCCTTGTCGTCGCTTTCGGCGACCTTCCTGAACATCGCCACCTGCATCGCGTGGTCGGCATAGAACTGGGTCACGGCCCACAGGTGGAAGAGGAACAGCATCGGGTCCACCGGGTCCATCAGGCCCTGGTCGATCCAGTTCTGGATCACCGCCGCGGCCTGGTCGGTGCGCTCCTGGCTGTGGCTCATCATCGAGCGCAGCACCGGCGCGCCGCGCATCATCTCGGCCGTGAAGATCCGCGAGCGCAGCGGGTGCTCGAACGAGAACATCATCTTGCGCCGGATCAGGTCGCCGAGCACCTTGCGCGGGCCGAAGGCCTCGTCGCTGAAGCCGAAGACGCCGATCCAGTCGTCGATGATGCCCTGCAGCACCTGGCGGTACAGCGCCTCCTTGCTCTCGATGTAGTAGTGCAGCTGCGCCTTCGACAGGCCGGCCTTGTCGGCAATCGCCTGGGTCGAGGCGCCGGCCAGGCCTTCGCTCGCGAACACCTCGACCGCGGCCCGGTGGATCACGGCCTGCAGCTGCGTGTACTTGCGCGCCCGGCCGCGCGTGGCGGGCGCGTCGAGCACCTCGTCCAACGCGTTCGGCGTGTCGCTGTTCGCTTCGGGAGTCATCGTTGCATGGTGCCAGAGTGGCCGCCCGGGCGGCTCAGAGGTCGATCACCAGTTCCTCGCCACGGGCCCGCGAACAGCACAGCGCCACCTTGCGGACACGCTCGCTGCCGGTCAGGCAGAAATCGCGATGCTCCGCGCCCTCGCCTTCGCCGCCGACCACGCAGGTGCCGCACAGGCCCTGCTCGCAGGACACCGGGATGTCGATGCCGACCGCATGCAGCGCATCGACCGCGCTCTGGTCGGCGGCGACCGGCACGCGGATGCCGCGCTGCGCGAGGCGCAGCACGAAGGGCTTGCCCGGGGCGCCCGCCGCATCGGCGGGGGCCGCGAAGTATTCGGTGTGGATCGCATCCTCGGGCCAGTGCGCGGCGGCGCTGCGCACCGCCTGCATGAAGCCGCCCGGGCCGCACACATAGAGCTGGGTGCCAGCCGCGCGCACTGCGAGCAGATCGCGCAGGTCGATCTTCTGGGCGGCGGTGCCGGCATCGAAGTGCAGCCGGACATGGGGCGCCAGCAGCGGCTCGCGCAGCGCTTCGGCGAAGGCCAGATGCTCCTCGCTGCGCACGAAGACGCAGAGCGTGAAATCGGCCCCCGCGCGCGCCAGCGCCTGCGCCATCGCGAGCAGCGGCGTCATGCCGACGCCGCCGGCCAGCAGCAGGTGGCGACGCGCCTCGCTGCGGATCGGAAAGCTGTTGCGGGGCGCGCTGATCGGCAGCAGGTCGCCGACGAGGACGCGGCCGTGCATCGAGGCCGAGCCGCCTCGGCTCGCGGCCTCGCGCTTGACGCCGATCAGGTAGCGCGAGGCGTCGACGCCTTCCGCGCCGGCATCGCTGGCCAGCGAATACTGGCGCGAGAAGCCGCCCGGCATGTGGACGTCGATGTGGGCGCCGGCCTGGTAGCCCGGCAGCGCGCGGCCGGCCGGATGCACCAGCTCGAAGGAGAGGATCTCCGGCGTCTGGCGCGCGATACGCGCCACCCGCACGGTGAGATTGCGCTCGGTCATCGCCGGATCGTCACTTCGCGGCGGCCTTGCGGATCTCCACGCCGGCGCCCTTGTTGACGAACTGCGTGGTGTAGGCGTCGCGATAGTCGAAATCGGTGGGCTTGTAGAGGCCAGCCGCGACCGTCTTGTCGTAGAAGTCCTTCATGCGCTCGTCGCTCATCGCGCCGATGCCCTTGGTGGTCGCATCGCCGACGTCGATGTGGGCGCGCAGGATCGGGATCGATTTCTCGATGTAGTCGTCGCTGATGTCCGGGTTGATCTTCTTGATCAGGTCGTCGGCCGCCTTGCGGTCGCCGTAGAGGTAGTTGGCGTAGCCGATGTTGGTCGCCTCGACAAAACGGCGGACCACGTCCGGCTTGGTCTTGACCAGGTCCTGGCGGGTCTCGATGACCATGCCGTAGGTCGACCATCCGGCGTCAGCCAGCGACAGCACCACCGGCTTGAAGCCGGCCTGCTTCTCGACCGCCAGCGGCTCCGAGGTGGCGTAAGCCTGCTGCACCGCCTGCTTGTCGGCCAGGAACTGCGACAGGCTGTAGTTGTAGGGGCGCACCTGCTCGTCGCGCATGCCGTAGGCCTTCTTCATCCATTGCCAGTAGCTGATCTGGCCGTCCTTGGCGAGCAGCACGGTCTTGGCCTTGGCGAGGTCGGCGAACTTGTCGAAGCCCTGGCCCGGGTGGGCGATGATGGCCTGCGGGTCTTTCTGGAAGTAGGCCGCCACCACCACGGTCGGCACCTTCTGCTTGATGTTGTCGAAGGCCATCAGCATGTTGCCGGTCATGAGGAAGTCGATCTTGCCGGCCGGCAGCATCGGCCGGTTGTTGACCTGCGGGCCGCCCTGCTGGATGTCGACCTCGAGCCCGTACTTCTTGTAGGTGCCGTCGGCCAGCGCCTGGTAGAAGCCGCCGTGGCCGGGCTGGGCGCGCCAGTTGGTGGCGATGGTCACCTTGTCTTGCGCGATGGCCGCCAGGGCGGTGCCGGCGAGCAGGCTGGCCAGCAGGGTGCGGGCGATGAAGCGGGATTCGAGTCGCATCGTGGTTCCTTCGGTTGTGTCTCTGTTGATCGGTTGCGGAATCAGGCCGGCGCCGGGCCGCCCCAAGGCGGCCTGCGGCCCCCTCGGGGGGCAGCGACCCACACGCAGTGGGGGAGCGTGGGGGCTAGCATTCCAGCGCCATGTCGGGGTGCCAGCCGCGCGTCTTGCCTGGGTTCATGAGGCCCATCGGGTCGCTGCGCTTCTTGAAGTCGATCTGCTGCGTGTCGATGGTCTTCATGCCGCCGTCCTCGATGGTCACGACATGCGGGTTGAAGACCTGGCAGCCGTCCTGCGATTCGAGCTCGCGAATCACCTCGTACTGGTGGGCTTCGCCCTTCCAGCGCACCAGCAGGATCGAGAAGGTGCCGTACTCGCCGCCGGCGCGCGCGAACTCGTGGTGCTGCAGCACGTCGTCGCCGAAGACCGCGATGTGGCGATCGACCACCGCGGGGTCGAAGGGCTGCGCATAGGCCACCTGCAGGTAGGTCCAGCTGCGGTCGACCTTGAGCGCCTGCAGCGTCGTGTGGTTGTAGGCGCATTCGTAGGCCGGCGGCAGGCCGGCGGCCTGCAGTTCGGCCTCGGTGCCGGCGAGCGAGACCGTGCCGCCGTGCGCCGCCACCAGTGCGCGGAAGGCCGGCATCGAGTCCGGCGCGACCATCGCGAACATCGCATGGCGATCGGGCGGGAAGTGGTCGCCGAGGTTCGCGTAGTAGGGCGAGAAGCGGGCGTCGACCGCCGACAGCAGGAAAAGTTCGAGCGCGGGCGTGCTCGCCGCCACGCCGAAATCGAGCACGCGCCGGTAGCTGTCGAACAGCGCGATGCAGTGCACCCACTCGACCGCCGGGCTCAGCGCCACCTCGACCTCGGTCAGGATGCCGTTGGTGCCGTAGGCGTGGTGCACCTGCTGGATCTCGTCGCCGTGCAGCTCGATCACGCGCGGCTCGCGCTCGACCGTCATGATGCGCGCCCGCAGCAGGTTGCCCGGGTCGCGCAGGATGCCGTGGCGGATCGAGCCGATGCCGCCGAAGCCGCCGGCGATGAAGCCGCCGATCGAGGCCACGTGCCAGGTCGAGGGCCACATGCGCAGCGCCTGGCCGGTCTCGGCCACCGCAAGCTCGATGTCGTGCATGCGCGCGCCGGCCTGCACCCGCACGCGGCCGTCGCCGATCTCCAGCACGCGACTCATCGGCGTGACGTCGAGCACCAGGCCGCCTTCGAGCGGCACGCACTGGCCGTAGTTGCCGGTGCCGCCGGCGCGCACCGTGAGCGGCAGCTTCCACTTGGCGGCCACGGCGGCGGCCTGGCGGACGTCGTCCTCGGTCGAGACCTTGACCACCAGGTCGGCCACGCAGCCGGCGAGCCGCTCGGTGAGGATCGGGCTGTACCAGTAGAAGTCCTTCGACAGCTGCTTGCGCTGGTTTGGCGACTCGATCACGTTCAAGCCGTGCAGGTCGCGTTTCACGGCCTCCCAGTCGACGGCAGCCGGCCGCGCCGGTGGTTTCAGCACGGCGCTCATCTTTCCCTCCTCATCTCGCTCTCGTGCCAGTGGCCGAGCACCGCCCGCGACAGTGCGGCGAAGACGATGAAGATCACGATGCCCAGCAGGGACACCAGCAGCAGTGCCGCGAACATCATCGGGATCTCGGTGCGGAAGCTCGATTCGAGGATGCGCGAGGCCAGCCCGGTCTCGCGGCCCGCGGTGCCGGCCGTGAACTCGGCCACCACCGCGCCGACCAGGCTCAGGCCGCCGGCGATCTTCAGGCCGGCCATGAAGTAGGGCAGCGCGCTGGGCGCCAGCAGGTAGCGGAAGGTCTGCCAGGGCGAGGCCTTGTAGAGCTGGAACAGGTCGCGCAGGTTGCTGTCGGCGCTCTTCAGGCCGATCACGGTGTTCGACAGGATCGGGAAGAAGGCCACGATCCAGGCGCACAGCAGCAGCGCCGCGGTGGTGCTCGACACGTAGATCAGGATCAGCGGCGCAATCGCGATGATCGGCGTCACCTGCAGGATCACGGCGATCGGAAAGAGGCCGATCTCGACCCACTTGAAGAGCGCGAAGGCGATCGCCAGCAGCACGCCGCCGACGATCGCCGCGGCCAGCGAGAGCAGCGTGAGCTTGACCGTGAACCACAGGGCGCTCGAGAGCGTCTCCCAGTTGTCGACCAGCGTCGTGAGGATCAGCGAGGGCGCCGGGATGATGTAGTGCGGCACGTTGTTGACGCGCACCAGAACCTCCCACAGCAGCAGCAGTCCGACCACCACCGCGATCGGCACCGCGGTGCGCAGCAGCGATTCGCGCCGCCGCAGCCGCTCGTCGCGCCGCTGCAGGTCGGCTGCCGAGGGCGCATCGCCGAGTGCGGCCAGCGCCGGGTTGTCAGTGATCGATGTCGACGCCATGGAGGGCTCCGTGCAGGGATTGCGACACCGCGGTGCAGTGCGCGTTGTAGCGGGTGGAGGTGCGGAAGGCTTCGCCGCGCGGGTAGGGCTCGTCGATGCGGATCTCGTCGACCACGCGGCCCGGCCGCGGCGCCATCACGACGATGCGGTTCGACAGGTAGACCGACTCGTAGACGCTGTGGGTGACGAAGATCACCGAGAAGCGGTGTTCGCGCCAGATCGCCAGCAGGTCGTTGTTGAGCTTGATGCGGGTCATCTCGTCGAGCGCCGCGAAGGGCTCGTCCATCAGCAGCAGCCGCGGCCGCGTGACCAGCGCGCGGGCGATCGACACCCGCATCTTCATGCCGCCCGAGAGCTCGCGCGGATAGACGTCGGCGAAGCGCGAGAGGCCGACCATCTCGAGCACCTGCGCGACCACCGGTGCCGCCGCGTCGCGGCTCATGCCGGCCAGCTTGAGCGGCAGCCAGACGTTGTCGAAGACCTTGGCCCAGGGCATCAGCGTGGGCTCCTGGAACACGAAGCCGAGCTCGCGGTCGCTGCTCGACGTGCCGCTGCCGGCGCGCGACCAGGCCAGTTCGCCCGAACTGGCGCGCGTCAGGCCGGCGATCAGCCTGAGCGCCGTGCTCTTGCCGCAGCCCGAGGGGCCGAGGAAGCTGATGAAGTCGTGCTCGCCGCAGTCCAGCGACATGCCCTGCAATGCCAGCGTGCCGTTGGCGAAGCGCTTGCTGACCTGGCGCAGGCTGACCAGCGGCGAGGCGGATGGCGTGGCGTCGGCCATGCTCAGCTCCACGCCGGTTCGTTGGCCAGCCGCTCGATCGGGAAGCGGTGGACTTCCTGCAGCAGCTGCACGAAGTTGCGCCCGACGTGGTCGAGCACGGCCGCGCCCTTGGCAGCCGTGGCCCGCGTGGCGTCGCCCGCCGCACCGGCCGGATTGATGTCGTGCATCTGCCAGCCGAGCTTGCCGGTCGGCGTGATCGAGAGAAAGCGGTTCTCCTGCGCCAGGTCTTCGGTCAGCGAGTGGAAGTTGCGGAAGTTCTCTGGCCGCACATGGTCGGGCGTCAGGTGCAGCATCACCGAGCTCTCGAGGTCGCCGGCATGCACCCCGTGCTTGCCTTCGTGGGCCGTGAAGAGCCCTTCGGGCAGGCCCAGCGTGTACCAGTTGGCCGCCACCACCATCATCTGGTGCGACTCGCGCAGGTCGCGCGCGACGATGTCCATGATCGACATCTGGCCGCCGTGGCTGTTGTAGAGCACCAGCTTGCGCACGCCCGCGCGGGCGACGCAGGCGCCGATGTCGGTCCACTGGGCGATCAAGGTCGAGGCCGACACGGTGAGCGTGCCGGGGTAGCGCGAATGCTCGTTGCTCTTGCCGTAGGCCACCGTGGGCAGGAACAGCACCGGCAGGTCGTCCGGCAGGTGCGGGAGGGTCGCGCGCACCATGCCGTCGATGGTCGCGGTGTCGGTCGACATCGGCAGGTGGGGGCCGTGCTGCTCGGTGGCGCCGACCGGCAGCACCGCGATCAGGTTGGCGCGGTCCAGGCGGGAGAATTCTTCGCTGGTCAGGTCGGACCAGTAGCGGCTGCGCGGGCGGGCGGATGGCATGAAGGGCGCTCCTGCATCGTGAAGGAAGCTAAATTATCCATTCGGTAAAAAAAGACGAGCTATCGTTTACCCGAGAAAAGCAACGGGACTTTGCAACAAGCCGCAAGCGACAACTGAAATCAGAGCATTCGGTCAAATGACTGCGTCTGGGGCGCTCCCGGGCCGAAGGGCGGCGCGGCGCCCACTTGATAACGCTTCCCCATGGGCCTATAAGTCATCCATGGTTCCTTGACCCGTCGCCTGACGAAAAGGAGGGTGCCATGAAGAGACGCATCTACTGGCTGATGCCGGACCTGGCGAGCGCCAGGCGAGCCATGCACGATCTGCGGCAGGCCCGCGTCGACGTCGCGCACATCCACTTCGCCGGCCCGGAGGGCATGGACATGACCGGCCTCCACGCGGCGAACGTGTGGCAGACCTCGGATGTCGTCCATGCCGCCAAGACCGGGTGGCTGCTCGGCACCGCCTGCGGCATCGCCGCCGGCCTCGTGGCGGCGCTGGTGTTCCCGCTCTTCGGCGAAGGCCCCGAATGGGAGTTTGCGGCGCTGGTCGGCGTGCTGGGCGGCGCGGTCGGCGCCTGGTCGGCCAGCATGGTCGGCATATCGATCCCGAGTCCGCGGCTGCAGCGCTTCGAGGGCGCGATCGCAGAAGGCCAGATCCTGCTCATGGTGGACCTGCCGGCCGCGCGCGTGCGGGAGGTCGAGGACATGCTGCAGACCGCCCATCCCGAGGCCCGTTTCGAGGGCGAGGAAGGGCAGATCCCGGCGTTCCGCTGAAGCGGGCGGGCGGGGCTGGACGCCGATGAGGAGCCGGGGACACGCACATGATCATGGCGGCCGCCCTGTTGCTCATCGTGATCGGCTCGCTGCTGTTTCACGTCTTCAACCCGTGGTGGACCACGCCGCTGGCGTCGAACTGGCAGCCGATGGACGACACGCTGACGATCACGCTGGTGATCACCGGCGCCTTCTTCGTCGCCATCAATCTGTTCATGGTCTACACGCTGCTCCGCTTCCGCCACACGGAAGGTCGCCGGGCACCGGCGCAGCCCGAGAGCAAGCGGCTGGAGCGCTGGCTGATCGGCGGCACCACGATCGGCATCATGGCGCTGCTGGCCCCCGGCCTGGTGGTCTACGCGAACTACGTGAGGGAGCCGCACGATTCCCTGGTGCTCGAGGTCGTGAGCCAGCAATGGCAATGGCGCTTCCGTTTCCCGGGCCCTGACGGCCGGCTGGGTGCGACGGATGCCCGCTTCGTCAGTGCCGGCAATCCGTTCGGGCTCGACCCCGCCGACCCGGCCGGGCAGGACGACCTGCTGGTCGGCGCCGACGAGGTGCATCTGCCGCTCGGCAAGCCGGTGCTGGTGCTGATGCGTTCGCACGACGTGCTGCACGACTTCTTCGTGCCATCGTTCCGCGCCCGCATGAACACGGTGCCGGGGCAGGTCAGCCGCTTCTGGTTCACGCCGACGGTGGCCGGACGCTACGAGGCGCTCTGCGCGCAGCTCTGCGGCGTCGGCCATCCCAACATGCGCGGCTTCGTGGTGGTGGAGGACGCCGCGGTCTTCAAGGCCTGGCAGGCGGCGCTGCCCACCTTCGCCGACACCCAGGTCAAGCTGGCCGCCCCGGCCGGCGGCGGTGCCGGCTCCCGGGTCGAGCAGGGCCGCGCGCTGGCCGACGCGAAGGGCTGCGCGGCCTGCCACACGATCGACGGCAGCCCGCGCGTCGGGCCGACCTGGAAGGGGCTCTACGGCAAGACCGAAACCATGGCGGACGGCTCGACCGCGCTGGTCGACGAAAGCTATCTGCGCGCCTTCATCCGCGACCCGAAGGCCCGCCGCGTCAAGGGCTTCGCGCCCGTGATGCCGCAGATCGAGCTGAGCGAAGAAGAGCTGGCGGCGCTGGTGGCCTATATCCAGAGCCTGGGCAGCCCGCCGGCGCAGGCCTCGACCGGACAGGGGGGCCAGCGATGAAGCCCGCAACCAAGGCCTTCCTCACGCACTACGTCTGGAGCCAGGACCACAAGGTGATCGCTATCCAGTACGCCTGCACCGCCATCGCGGTGGGCGTCGTGGGCCTGGTGCTGTCCAACCTGATGCGGCTGCAGCTCGGCTTCCCCGGGCAGTTCGAGTTCATCAACCCCGAGCGCTACTACCAGTTCGTGACCATGCACGGGATGATCATGGTGATCTACCTGCTCACGGCGCTGTTCCTCGGCGGCTTCGGCAACTACATGATTCCGCTCATGGTCGGCGCGCGGGACATGGTCTTTCCCTACCTCAACATGCTGAGCTTCTGGGTCTACCTGCTGTCGGTGGTGGTCCTGATGGCGAGCTTCTTCGTCGAGGGCGGACCTACCGGCGCGGGCTGGACGCTGTATCCGCCGCAGTCGATCCTGCCCGGCACGCCGGGCCACTCGGGCGGCATCGTGCTGATGCTGGTGTCGCTGGTGATCTTCATCGTGGCGACCACGATGGGCGGCCTCAACTACGTGACGACCGTGCTCCAGGCCCGCTGCGAAGGCATGACCTTGCTGCGCATGCCGCTGACCGTCTGGGGCATTTTCGTGGCCACCATCCTCGCGCTGCTGGGCTTTCCGGCGCTGTTCGTCAGCGGAGTGATGCTGCTGATGGACCGGACGCTCGGCACCAGCTTCTTCATGCCGGCGCTGGTGTCGATGGGGCAGGTGACGAGCTACAAGGGCGGCAGCCCGCTGCTGTTCCAGCACCTGTTCTGGTTCTTCGGCCATCCCGAGGTCTACATCGTGGCGCTGCCCGCCTTCGGCATCGTGTCCGACCTGATCAGCGTGCACGCGCGCAAGAGCATCTTCGGCTACCGCATGATGGTCTGGGCCATCGTGGCGATCGGCGGACTCAGCGTGGTGGTCTGGGCGCACCACATGTTCGTGAGCGGCATGAACCCGTACTTCGGCTTCTTCTTCGCGACCACCACGCTGATCATCGCCGTGCCCACCGCCATCAAGGTCTACAACTGGCTCCTGACCCTGTGGCGCGGCGACATACACCTGTCGGTGCCGATGCTGTTCGCACTGGCCTTCGTCTGCACCTTCGCGATCGGCGGGCTGACCGGGCTGTTCCTGGGCAACGTGAGCGTCGACATCCCGCTGTCGGGCACCTACTTCGTGGTCGCGCACTTCCACATGGTGATGGGCGTGGCGCCGCTGCTGGTCGTGTTCGGCGGCATCTACCACTGGTTCCCCAAGGTCACCGGCCGCATGCTCGACGACCGCCTCGGCCATTGGCATTTCTGGATCACCTTCCTCGGCACCTACGCGATCTATTTCCCGATGCACTACCTCGGCGTGCTGGGCATGCCGCGGCGCTACTACAACTTCGACGGCTACGCCTTCATCCCGCCGTCGGCATTCAGCCTCAATGCCTTCATCACGGTGGTCGCGCTGATCGTCGGCGTGGGCCAGGCCCTCTTCATCGTCAACCTCGCATGGAGTGCCTGGCGCGGCAGGCCCGCGGATGCCAATCCGTGGCGTGCCGCTTCGCTCGAATGGCAGACGCCCGAGACGCCCCCGGGCCATGGCAACTGGGGGCCGCAGCTGCCGGTGGTCTTCCGCTGGGCCTACGCCTACGGCGTGCCGGGCGCGAAGGAGGACTTCATCCCGCAGAATGCGCCGCCCGAGGCCGGCGGCCTGGAACCCGAGGCCCATGGCGACCCGGGCGACGCGGGCGAAACCCGAGGTGCTCCGGCATGACGGCGTCGCTCGTCCTGGCCGGCGCCGACCGCAGCAGCCCGCGGCGCGATGCGCGCGCCAGCGCGGCCAGCATCGGCCTGTGGGTCTTCATGGGCGTCGCCACCGCCTTGTTCTCGCTCTTCATCACGGCCTACGTGATGCGCATGAACAGCAGCGACGCCGTGAGCCTCGCCCTGCCCTGGCAGCTGTGGCTCAGCACCTCGCTGCTGGTCGCCGGCAGCGTGGCGCTGGAACAGGCACGCCGCGCCGCGCGCGCCGCCGACTCGTCGCGGGCCCGCCGGCTGCTGTGGGCCGGAGGCCTGTTCGCGCTGATGTTCCTGGGCGCGCAGCTGTGGGCCTGGCAAGCCTTGTGGAGCGCGCAGGTGATGCCGGCCGGCAATCCGGCAGGAAGCTTCTTCTATCTGCTGACCGCGATGCACGGGCTTCATCTCGCCGGCGGCCTGGCCGCCTGGGCGTGGATCGCGCGCGCCGTCCGGCGCCGGCCTGCCGAGGCCGCTTGGCGGATCGCGCTCTGTGGCCGCTACTGGCATTTCATGCTGGCGGTGTGGCTCGTGTTGTTCGCGCTGCTCGCCTGGGTCACGCCGGAGGTGGCGCGCTTCATCTGCGGCACGGCTTGAGGAGGCATCCATGCACAGCGCTTCCATCGCGGCACCCCCACCCTTGCAAGGCATCGGCCTGGACGGCTGGCGCGGCCTGATCGCCGACTGGTCTTCCGACCGCCAGGCCTTCCACGTCTCGTGGGGCAAGGCGATGATGTGGATCTTCCTGCTGAGCGACACCTTCGTCTTCAGCTGCTTCCTCACCGGCTACATGACGGTGCGCGTGTCGACCACCGCGTCGTGGCCCAATCCGAGCGAGGTGTTCGCGCTCCATGTGGGCGGGGCCGACATTCCGCTGCTGCTGATCGCGATCATGACCTTCGTGCTCATCAGCAGCAGCGGCACCATGGCGATGGCCGTCAACTTCGCTTACCGGCACGACCGCGTGAACGCCGCCACGCTGATGCTCGTGACCGCCACCTGCGGCGAGATCTTCGTCGGAATGCAGGCCTTCGAGTGGTCCAAGCTGATCATCGAGGAGGGCGTGCGGCCCTGGGGCAATCCGATGGGAGCGGCGCAGTTCGGCTCGGCCTTCTTCATGATCACCGGCTTCCACGGACTGCACGTCACGGGCGGCGTGATCTTCCTGTTCATCGTGGCCTTCAAGCTGATCCGCGGCGACTACGACCGCAGCGGCAACTACCAGATCGTCGAGATCGCCGGCCTGTACTGGCACTTCGTCGATCTCGTGTGGGTGTTCATCTTCGCGCTGTTCTATCTGTGGTGAGGTCGATCATGAATCCGGGCACCGGCCAGCAACATCCGATCAGCCTCTACCTCAAGATCTGGGGGCTGCTGTTCGTGCTCAGCACGCTGTCGTACCTGGTCGACTACTTCCACTTCCAGGGCTTGCTGCGCTGGGGCCTGATCATCGTCTTCATGCTGCTGAAGGCAGGGCTGATCGTGGCGGTCTTCATGCACATGGCCTGGGAGCGGATGGCGCTGGTCTACGCAATCTTGCTGCCGCCGCTGTGCCTGCTGGTGCTGGTCGGGCTGATGTTCGCGGAGGCCGGGCACACGCTGCTGACGCGGCTGCTGTTCTTCCACTGAACAGTTGCTGAATGTACCCTCTCTCAGGGCCCGTCAGCGCGGGATTCGGTCAACTGCATCCCGGACGGTCACGATGGCGACTCCGTCGTGACTGCCCATGCTCAGCAGGTGTCGGTCGCCACTGACGATCAAGTCGGCCCGGCCGGCGACGGCTGCGGCGATGATGTGGTCGTCGTCCGGGTCATCCGGCACTGCGCGCGGAGTGGCCAGCGGCGAGACGACGATAGCCAGTTCGCCATACAGGTCGATGGCCTGCTCGACCGAAGAGCGCTGCTGCTGCAGGCGCAGGGCGAGGTGTTCACGTCCGAGCACGTCCCGCAGTTCGGCCAGCAACGCTGGAGATGCGTACAACTCGATATCGCCTTCAGTGGCCGCTCGGATCAACTTGTAGGGCTCACCGCCCCAGATCAGTGCCGAGACGATGACGTTGGTGTCCAGGACGAGCTTCACTGAGAATGCGGTGGCCTGGTTTGGGCTGCGCGCCGTTCGGCGCGCGCGGCTTGGATCTCGCCGTCGATCTCTTCCTCGGTCATGGGTTCGATGCCGGCCGAATGCAGGCGCTCGGCCACCTGCATCAGCCTGCGGCCGGCTTGGCGACGCATGGCGTCTTCGAGCAGCCGCTGAATGGCGTCGTCGGACAGCAAGCCTTCGCTGCGCGCCCGCTGCGCCAGTGCGTCCGGGAGATTGATTTGAACGGTGGCCATGTAGAGGCTCCTTGCCGGGAATTGCGTGGTTCGGTTCTCCGGTTGTACCGTAGGTTTCGCTTCCGGACCATTCGCAGCCTTTTTCGACCTGCGAAATTCAGCGGTGAACGATATAGCGCGTCACGACCGGCAGCGTCTCGCCCTTGTGGAAGGCCAGCCGCCGCTCGCGCAGCGCCATGTCGGCCGCGGTCGCGCGGTGGAAGCGGCGCAGGTGCTCGGTCCATGACTCGTCGACGATCTGCTCCAGGTAGCGGCCGGGCTCGGCGATGTCGTGCAGCAGCTCCCAGCCGATCGCGCCCTGGCTCAGCCGCGCGCGCCGGGTCTCGTGCATCACGAGGTGGAAGGCGGCGGCGCGCGCCGGATCGATCAGGTATTCGACCGTGATCACCACCCGGCCGGCCTCGTCCGGCGCGCTGGCCGGCGGACCGGCAGCCCAGCCGTGCCGCGCCGGGCTGGTGTCGTCGTCCTCGCCTGCGCCGTCGGTCACGTAGCGCAGCGCCAGCCCCATGCCCAGCACGCCGGTGACCGCTGCGATCCCCAGGCTGATGTAGATCGAGCTGAGTTCCGCCACCTGTCCCCAGAGCGCCGCGCCGAGGGCGCTGGCGCCCATGATCGCCATCTGGTACATCGACATGCCGCGTGCGCGCACCCAGTCGGGCAGCGCCAGCTGCGCCGACACCGACAGCGAATTGGCGACCGTGATCCAGGCCATGCCGCCGAGGAACATCGCGGGCACCGCCACCCAGGCATTCGGCGCGACCGCCATGACGGCGGTGGCACCCGACTGCAGCAGCATGCCGCGCAGCACCAGCTGGTCGCGCACCAGCGCCTGGCGCAGCCGCGGCAGGAACAGCACCGCCACGATCGCGCCCGACCCCATCGCTGCCAGCAGCAGCGTGAAGGTGCCGGCACCGCCGCCCTTGAGGTTGCGCGCCAGCAGCGGCAGCAGCGCCAGCAGGGCGGTCGAATGCAGGAAGAAGATCGAGATTCGCGCCAGCACCGCGCGCATGCGGTGCGACTGGCGCACGAACTGCACGCCGACCCGCATCGCGCTGATCAGGCGCTCCCGGCCCAGCGGGTTGGGCGTGTGCTCGCGGCGCCAGTGCAGCACGACGAAGCCCGAGGCGACGCACAGCACCGCGTTGAACGCGAACACCCACACGGTGCCCGCGCTCGCGATCAGCGCGCCGGCAACCAGCGGGCCGATGATGCGCGAGGCGTTCATCGAGATGCCGTTGAGGCCCAGTGCGGCGGGCAGGTGGCTGCGCGGCACCAGTTCGGGCACGATGGCCGAGAACACCGGCCAGCGCAGCGCCAGGCCGATGCCATTGGCGAAGGTCAGCGCCAGCAGCAGCGGCGCGCTCATGAGGTCGAAGACCACCGCCGCGCACAGCACCACCGCCGAGCCGGCGAGCCAGAACTGGGTCGCGACCAGCCAGCGCCGGCGGTCGAGGATGTCGGCCAGCGCGCCGCTCGGCAGCCCGAGCAGGAACACCGGCAGCGTCGAGGCCGACTGCACCAGCGCGACCCAGATCGGCGAGGTGGTCAGCGAGGTCATCATCCAGGCCGCCGCGACGTCGTTCATCCACATGCAGACGTTGGCGATCAGCCAGGTGCTCCACAACATGCGGAACACCGGAATCCGGAGCGGTTCGAGGGGCCCGACGCGCGGGGCGGGCACCGGGTTGGGGGCGACGGGGTTTTCCTGGGGCGAGATCGGCATCGCGGTCTATTGTCGGCGCCCCTGCCGGCCTCCGGTTTCGGCCGGGCGCGCAGGCGCGAGGTGCGCGAGCGGCAGCGACCGGCTGGCCTTGACCTCGCCGAGCGAGAAGCTGGTGTGCAGGTCTTTCACGTTCGGCAGGTTCAGCAGGTGCTTGAGCGCGAAGCGCGAGAAGCTGTCGAGGTCCTGTGAAACCACCTGCAGCTCGAAGGTGCCGGTACCGCTGATGTAGTGGCAGGCGATCACCTCGGGCAGCTTGCGGATCGCGTCCTCGAGCGCGCGCGTCGCCTCGCCCGAGGAGCGCTCGGTGTCGACGCGCACGAAGGCCAGCACGCCGAGCCCGATCTTGTGGCGGTCGATCTCGGCGTGGTAGCCCTTGATGTAGCCGGCTTCCTCGAGCGCACGGACCCGCCGCCAGCAAGGCGCCGCCGACAGGCCCACGCGCTGCGAAAGCTCGGCGTTGGTCAGGCGGCCGTCGGCCTGCAGTTCTTGCAGGATCGCGAGGTCGAACTTGTCAATGTTTTCCATTTCATGCCATTTTAAGCAAGAGTCTTTCAAAAGGGAGGGTTCGAAAGGCAGAGAACGCAAACACCTGTCGAGGCTGCAGGCATACACTTTGCGTGATGATGGCCGAGGGGTGTCCGACCCGGATGCCTTGCACGCCACGCCCACAAGGCCCAGCCACTGGAGACAGACACGATGAACGCCCCGCTTCCCGAGCACATCCGCCGCGCCCTCGAAACGGTCACGCTCGACGACAAGTACAGCCTCGACTACGGCCGCGCCTTCATGAGCGGCGTCCAGGCGCTGGTCAAGCTGCCGATGCTGCAGCGCCTGCGCGACCAGCAGCAGGGCAAGAACACGGCCGGCTTCATCAGCGGCTACCGCGGCTCGCCGCTGGGTGGCTACGACCAAGCGCTGTGGAAGGCCAGCAAGTTCCTGAAAGAGCAGAACATCGTCTTCCAGCCCGGCGTCAACGAGGAACTGGCCGCCACCGCGCTATGGGGCACCCAGCAGCTGGGCTTCTCGCCGGCGGGCACCAACAAGTTCGACGGCGTCTTCGGCATCTGGTACGGCAAGGGCCCGGGCGTGGACCGCTGCTCGGACGTCTTCAAGCACGCCAACATGGCCGGCACGACCGAGTTCGGCGGCGTCATCGCGGTGGCCGGCGACGACCACATCTCCAAGAGCTCGACCGCGGCGCACCAGAGCGACCACATCTTCAAGGCCTGCGGCACGCCCGTGTTCTTCCCGGCCAACGTGCAGGAAATCCTCGACCTCGGTATCCACGCCTTCGCGATGAGCCGCTTCGCCGGCATCTGGTCGGGCATGAAGACGATCCAGGAGATCGTCGAGTCGAGCGCCACCGCGATGATCGACCCTGAGCGGGTCGAGATCGTGATCCCGACCGACTTCCAGATGCCGCCCGGCGGCCTGCACATCCGCTGGCCCGACCATGCGCTCGAGCAGGAAGCGCGGCTGATGCACTACAAGTGGTACGCCGCCCTCGCCTACATCCGCGCCAACCGGCTCAACCACAACGTGATCGAGGGCCCGAACGACCGCTTCGGCATCATGGCCAGCGGCAAGGCCTTCAACGACACGCGCCAGGCCCTGATCGACCTCGGCCTCGACGACGCGGCCTGCCGCCAGCTCGGCATCCGGCTGCACAAGGTCGGGGTGGTGTGGCCGCTCGAGGCGCAGCTCACGCGCGAGTTCGCCACCGGCCTGCAGGAGATCCTGGTGGTCGAGGAAAAGCGCCAGGTCATCGAATACCAGCTCAAGGAAGAGCTCTACAACTGGCGCGGCGACGTCCGGCCCAACGTGGTCGGCAAGTTCGACGAGGGCGAGGTGCACGAGGCCGAGGGCTATTCGGGCGGCGAATGGTCGATGCCGAACCCGACCGAGCACACGCTGCTGCGCGCCAACGCCGACCTGAGCCCGGCGCTGATCGCCAAGGCGATCGCCCAGCGCCTCAGGAAGACCGGCCTGCTGGCCGCGGCCGGCGCCGACATGGCGGCCCGCATCGACGCCCAGCTGGCGATCCTCGAAGCCAAGGAGCGCGCGATGGCCGCGCCCAAGTCGCTCGGTGCCGCCGACGCCACGCGCCAGCCCTGGTTCTGCTCGGGCTGCCCGCACAACACCAGCACCGTGGTGCCCGAAGGCTCGCGGGCGATGGGCGGCATCGGCTGCCACTTCATGGCGACCTGGATGGACCGCTCGACCATCGGCTTCACGCAGATGGGCGGCGAGGGCGTGCCGTGGGTCGGCCAGCAGCCCTTCACCACCGACCAGCACATCTTCGCCAACCTCGGCGACGGCACCTACTTCCACAGCGGCCTGCTGGCGATCCGCCAGAGCATCGCGGCCGGCGTCAACATCACCTACAAGATCCTCTACAACGACGCGGTCGCCATGACCGGCGGCCAGCAGGTGGGCGAGCGGCCCGAGGGCCATTCGGTGCTGCAGATCGCCGAGAGCCTGCATGCCGAAGGCGCGGTCAGGGTGGTGGTGGTCACCGACGAGCCCGAGAAGTACGAAGGCGTCAACGTGCCGGGCGAGAACGTCAAGGTGCGCCACCGCGACGAGCTCGACGAGATCCAGCGCGAGTTCCGCGAGATCAAGGGCACCACCGCCATCATCTACGACCAGACCTGCGCCACCGAGAAGCGGCGCCGCCGCAAGCGGGGCACGGCGGTCGACCCGGCGGTGCGGGTGGTCATCAACGAGCTGGTCTGCGAAGGCTGCGGCGACTGCAGCGTCAAGAGCAACTGCCTGTCGGTGGAGCCGCTGGAGACCGAATTCGGCCGCAAGCGGACCATCAACCAGAGCACCTGCAACAAGGACATGAGCTGCCTGAAGGGCTTCTGCCCCAGCTTCGTGACGGTCGAGGGCGGCCAGCTCAAGAAGAAATCGAAGAGCAAGGGCGCCTCGCCGGCCGAACTCGGCGCGCTGCCCGACCCGGTGGTGCCGGCACTGGGCGACGGCCAGGTCTGGGGCGTGGTGGTGGCCGGCGTCGGCGGCACCGGCGTCATCACGATCGGCCAGCTGCTGGGCATGGCGGCGCACATCGAGGGCAAGGGCATCGTCACGCAGGACGCGGCCGGATTGGCGCAGAAGGGCGGCGCCACCTGGAGCCATGTGCTGATCGGCGACACCCAGGACGCGATCCGCACCACCCGCGTCGGCACCGCCGCGGCCGACCTGGTGCTGGCGGCCGATCCGCTGGTGGCGGTCAACGCCGAGACCACTGCGCGCATGCGCGAGGGCCGCACGCACGTTGCGCTCAACAGCCACAGCTCGCCGACCGCGGCCTTCGTGCGCAACGCCAACTGGGTCAATCCGCAGGACGACTGCGCCGGCGAGATCGCTCGCGTGGTGGGCGCCGGCGCGCTCGGCTCCTTCGATGCCGACGCCGCCGCGACCGCGCTCATGGGCGACAGCCTCTATGCCAACCCGATGCTGCTGGGCTTCGCGTGGCAAAAGGGCTGGGTCCCGCTCGCGCACGAATCGCTGATGCGGGCGATCGAGCTCAACGCCGTGGCCATCGACAACAACAAGGCCGCCTTCGAATGGGGCCGCCAGGCCGCCGAGCGTCCGACCGAACTGCGGCAACGCGTGCAGCCGGGCCAGGTCATCGAGTTCAAGAAGCGCGACACGGTCGAGGGCCTGGTGGCCCGCCGCGTCGACTTCCTGACCGGCTACCAGAACGCCGCCTATGCGGGCGAGTACAAGGCTTTCGTCGCCAAGGTGCAGCAGGCCGAGTCGGCGCTCGGCAAGACCGGCCTGACCGAAGCCGTGGCGCGCTACCTGTTCAAGCTGATGGCCTACAAGGACGAGTACGAAGTGGCGCGGCTGCACACCGACCGCAGCTTCCTCGACCGGGTCGAGGGCATGTTCGAGGGCGACTTCAAGCTCAACTACCACCTGGCGCCGCCGATCATCGCGAAAAAGAACGCCAAGGGCGAGCTGCAGAAGCAGAAGTTCGGCCCGGCCATGCTGACCGGCTTCAAGCTGCTGGCCCGGCTCAAGGGCCTGCGCGGCACGGCGCTCGATCCCTTTGGCCGCACCGAGGAGCGCCGCGCCGAGCGCGCTCTGATCGGCGAATACCGCGCCAGCCTCGAGGAGGTGGTCGCCGGCCTGAGTGCCGCCAACCACGCCACGGCGCTCGAAATCGCCGCCCTGCCCGAGCAGATCCGCGGCTACGGCCATGTCAAGGAGCGCAACCTGGCCGCGGCCCGGGTGCGCTGGGCCGAGTTGATGGCCAAGTGGCGCAACCCCGGGGCGGCGCGCGCCGCGGCCTGAGCCTCCACGCTCGTCACTTCGTGTACTCGCTGCCCCCCGAGGGGGGCAGTCCGCCTTGGGGCGGCCCGGCGGCGGCCTGAGCCCGGCGGGGCCTGCATAGCCCCGAAAACCCCAAGCACGGCCCCGGAATAGGGTCGTCTGCCCTCTATACAATGCCCGGTGCTGTGCGCGGCGGCCATGCCCCGCGCTGCGTGGCCGCTGGGTGCGGCCGCGGAACCGCCGGCCCCTTTTCCATCCAGGGCCGGCGCTCCTCTTCTTTCCCTCTGTTGGAGACTCCCTTGTTCATTTCTTCTGCTTTCGCCCAGACCGCGCCCGCTGCCGGTGGCGGCGACATGATGTCCTCGCTCGGCAGCATGCTGCCGCTGGTGCTGATGTTCGTGGTCCTCTACTTCGTCATGATCCGCCCGCAGATGAAGCGCCAGAAGGAAGCGCGCGCCATGATCGAAGCCCTGGCCAAGGGCGACGAGGTCGCGACCGCCGGCGGCGTGCTCGGCAAGATCACCCAGATCGGCGAGCAGTACCTGACGATCGAGATCGCCAAGGGCGTCGAAGTCCAGATCCAGCGCAGCGCCGTGGTCCAGGTCTTGCCCAAGGGCGCGATCAAGTAAGTAGTGCCACAACACGGGCGCCGGACGCCGCGCGCCCCTGAAGGTTGAATCGATGAACCGTTACCCGGTCTGGAAGTACGCGATCATCGTGATCGTGCTGCTCGTGGGGCTGATCTACGCCCTGCCCAATTTCTTCGGCGAGGCGCCTGCGGTGCAGGTGTCGTCTGCCAAGTCGACCGTCAAGGTCGACGCCGGCACGCAGGTCCGCGTGGGCGAGGCGCTCAAGGCCGCCGGGCTGACGCCCGACCTGCTGACGCTCGACGCCACCTCGGTGCGCGCCCGGTTCGCCACCACCGACGACCAGCTCAAGGCGCGCGACGTATTGCAGCGCGCGCTGGTGCCCGATCCGAGCGACCCGCCCTACACGGTGGCGCTGAACCTGGTTTCGCGTTCGCCGAGCTGGCTCACCGCGCTGCACGCCTTCCCGATGTACCTGGGCCTCGACCTGCGCGGCGGCGTCGACTTCCTGCTGCAGGTCGACATGAAGGGCGCCATCGACAAGCGCGCCGAATCCTTTGCCAGCGACCTGCGCACCGGCCTGCGCGACAAGAGCGTGCGCGGCAGCGCGGTCAGCCGCAACGGCCAGACCATCGAGATGCGCTTCCGCGATGCCGCCGGCCTGGAAGCCGCCAAGCGGCTGCTGCAGGACCAGTTCCCCGACCTGACGGGCGTCGAAAGCCAGGAAGGCACCGACTTCAAGCTGGTCGCCTCGATCAAGCCCGAAGCCGTGCGCCGGCTGCAGGACGCGGCCCTGAAGCAGAACATCACGACCCTGCACAACCGGATCAACGAACTCGGCGTGGCCGAGCCCGTGATCCAGCAGCAGGGCCTGGACCGCATCGTGGTCCAGCTGCCCGGCGTGCAGGACACGGCCAAGGCCAAGGACATCCTGGGCCGCACCGCCACCCTTGAGATGCGCCTGGTCGACGAGAGCGCCGAGGGCCGCGCGGCCGAGATGGGCACCGGTCCGGTGCCCTTCGGCTCGGAGAAGTTCCTCGACCGCCAGGGCCGCCCGGTGATCGTCAAGAAGCAGGTGCTGGTCACCGGCGAGAACCTCACCGACGCCCAGCCCGGCTTCGACTCCCAGACCCAGCAGCCCAAGGTCGACCTGACCATGGACGCCAAGGGCGGGCGCATCATGCGCGACGTCAGCCGCGAGAACTTCAGGAAGCGCATGGCGATGCTGATCTTCGAGAAGGGCAAGGGCGAGGTGCTGACCGCGCCTTCGATCAACGGCGAACTCGGCAACCGCTTCCAGATCTCGGGCTCGATGAGCGTGGTCGAGGCCGCCGACCTGGCCCTGCTGCTGCGCGCCGGCTCGCTGGCGGCGCCGATGGAGATCATCCAGGAACGCACCATCGGTCCGAGCCTGGGTGCCGACAACATCAAGAAGGGCTTCGACAGCGTGATGTACGGCTTCGCCGCGATCATGGTGTTCATGTGCCTGTACTACGCGCTGTTCGGCGTCTTCTCGTCGATCGCGCTGGCGGTCAACCTGCTGCTGCTGGTGGCGATCCTCTCGATGCTGCAGGCCACGCTGACCCTGCCCGGCATCGCCGCCATGGCGCTGGCCATCGGCGTGGCGATCGACTCCAACGTGCTGATCAACGAGCGCATCCGCGAGGAACTGCGTGCCGGCGCCTCGCCGCAGGCGGCGATCCACGCCGGCTACGAGCGCGCCTGGGGCACCATCCTCGACTCCAACGTCACCACGCTGATCGCGGGCGTCGCGCTGCTGGCCTTCGGCTCCGGGCCGATCCGCGGCTTCGCGGTGGTGCACTGCATCGGCATCGTGACCTCGATGTTCTCGGCCGTGTTCTTCTCGCGCGGGCTGGTCAATCTCTGGTACGGCAGCAAGAAGAAGCTCAAGACGGTGTCGATCGGCACCGTCTGGAGGCCTGACACCACGGCCGTGGCCGAGACGAAATAAGGGGCACGCGCCATGGAATTCTTCCGGATCCACAAGACGATCCCGTTCATGCGCCACGCGCTGGTGCTGAACGCGGTGTCCTTCATCACCTTCGCACTGGCGGTCTTCTTCCTGTTCCATCGCGGACTGCACCTGTCGGTGGAGTTCACCGGCGGCACGGTGATGGAAGTCGCCTACCAGCAGTCGGTTGACGTCGGCAAGGTGCGCGAGACCATCGCCAAGCTGGGCTACCAGGACGTGCAGGTGCAGAACTTCGGCACCTCGCGCGACGTTCAGATCCGCCTGCCGGTGCAAAAGGGCCAGACCTCGGCCCAGCAAAGCCAGCAGGTCATGACCGCGCTGCAGGCGGTCGACCCGACCGCGGTTCTCCGCGGCAACGAGTTCGTCGGCCCGCAGGTCGGCGAGGAACTGACGACCAACGGCCTCAAGGCGCTCGGCATGGTGGTGGTCGGCATCATGATCTACCTGGCCTTCCGCTTCGAGTGGAAGTTCGCGCTGGCCACCGTGCTGGCCAACCTGCACGACGTGGTCATCATCCTGGGCTTCTTCGCCTTCTTCCAGTGGGAGTTCTCGCTGGCGGTGCTGGCGGCGGTGCTGGCGGTGCTGGGCTATTCGGTCAACGAGTCGGTGGTGATCTTCGACCGCGTGCGCGAGAACTTCCGCCGCTACCGCAAGCTGAGCACCCCCGAGGTGATCGACAGCGCGATCACCTCGACCATCAGCCGGACCATCATCACCCACGGCTCGACCCAGCTGGTGGTGCTCTCGATGTTCTTCTTCGGCGGTCCGACCCTGCACTATTTCGCGCTGGCCCTGACCATCGGGATCTGCTTCGGCATCTATTCGTCGGCCTTCGTGGCGGCGTCGATCGCGATGTGGCTGGGCGTCAAGCGCGAGGACCTGGTCAAGGGACCGGTCAAGCGGGACGGCGATCCGAACGATCCGAACGCGGGCGCGACCGTCTGATCTTGGGGTAGCCGAGCATGGCGGGCCCTTGTGCGGTTACGCTTCCCGATGCAAGCTTCCGCCTGTCGTCGAAAACGAAACAATTGCCGTCCTGACCATCCATGACCCCGCGGTCCCACGCAGCCTCTCTTCAACTCTCCCGCGAGACGCGCGAGCGCTTCGTCGCCGCCACCGAACCGCTGATCGCACCGGTCGGCCACGCGATCCGCGAACGCCTGACGGCACTGGCCTCGCAGACCGGCAATGCGCGCGAAATGCAGGAGAACCGCGACGGTTTCCTGGCTTTCCAGGCCCAGGGCGCCAACTGGGTGACGCTGTCGCAGCAGGCCTGGCGCAAGGCGCTGGCCGCCAGCACGGCCGAGGGGCCGGCCTCCAATTCGCTCTCGCGCCTCGAACTGATCGGCGACGAGGTGGTCGAGACCAGCATCCTCTCGTCGCGGCTGGCGCAGGCCATCCAGGACAAGGCCAGCTTCGAGCTCAATGACCTGCGGCTGCGCATCCAGCACCTCGAGGGCACCCAGGAGCTGGGCGCCAAGGACATCCTCAAGCCCGAGGCGCTGGCCAAGGTCCTGGTCGACCAGTGGCTCGCCACCGGTCTGAGCCGCGGCCTCTGGACCAAGGTCCAGGACCAGGTCCAGCATCACATGGTCGAGCCGGTGGCCAAGGCCTACAAGGACGCCAACGCCTTCCTGGTCGGCAAGGAAGTGATGCCCGAGATCGACCTCAAGAGCTTCGTCCGGCGCACCGGTGGCGCGGTCGCTTCCGGCAGTGCGGCCCTGGGCGGCAGCTTCGCGGGCGGCAGTGCTTCCATGGGTTTCTCCGGCCAGCCCCAGATGGCGCCGGGCGGCTACGGTGCGCCCGCCGGGGGCTTCGCTCCGGCCGCCATCGGCGTCGGCCGCGGCACGGCCGGTCCCGGCCAGGCGGGCGGCGACACCATGGTCGCCACCGGCGGCTCGCCGCTGCTGCTGGCACGCCAGCGGGCCCAGGGCGTGCTGCTCAATCTCAAGCGCTTCGTGACTGCGCGCATCGGCGGCGACTTCACCCAGCCGCGCGCACCGGGCGGCAGCCAGATGGCGGGCGGGGTCGGAGTCGGCGCCATGGGCGCTGGCGGTGCTTCGCCGGCCTTCGTCGCGGCAATCGCCGACGCCGAGGCGGCCTACCAGGTCGCGGCTTCGCAGTACGTCGTGGGCGAAGAGGCCACGGCCATCCATCAGGCCTCGGCCGAACTTCGCCGGCGCACCAGCGAACTCAAGAAGAAGGCGCCCACCACCGCCGACAAGGCCACGGTCGAGATCGTGGCGCTGATGTTCCAGGCCATCCTGGCCGAGGAGCGGATCCCGTTCTCGGCCCGCGTCTGGTTCGCGCGGCTGCAGATGCCGGTGCTGCGCGTCGCCATCGCCGAGCCCGAGTTCTTCGGCACCTTGCAGCACCCGGCGCGCATGCTGATCGACCGCATGGGGTCCTGCGTGATGGGATTCGATGCCGCCGCCATCTCGGGCAGCGCCCTCGAGGGCGAGATCCGCCGCGTGGTCCAGGTGATCGAGCAATACCCGGAAACCGGCCAGCGCGTGTTCAAGCTGGTGTTCGACGAATTCGTCGCCTTCCTCAACAAGTACCTGACGCAGAGCGACACCACCCAGCGGGTGATGAGCGTGGCGCAGCAGGTCGAGCAGAAGGAGACGATGGCGATCCAGTACACCATCGAGTTGCGCAAGATGCTCAACGACATGCCGGTGCGCGAGGAGATCCGGGAGTTCCTGTTCAAGGTCTGGGCTGAGGTGCTTGCCATCGCCGCGCTGCGCTATGGCGCCCAGGACGAACAGACCGTGACCCTGAAGCGGGTCGCCTCCGACCTGGTGTGGGCTGCCAGCGCCAAGCCGAACCGCAACGACCGCACCCGTGTCATCCAGGATCTGCCCAAGCTGCTGCAGCGGCTGCGCCAGGGCATGACGCTGCTGGGCATCGTGGGCGAACCGCAGGAAGCGCACATCAAGACTATCGGCGTGACCCTGTCCGATGCCTTCCTGTCGAAGACCGAGGCGATCCCGCCGGCCAAGATCGAGGCCATGGCCAAGCGCCTGGCCAACCTCGAGGATTTCGTCTCCGACGAGGGAACGACCGACCTGCCGCTGGACGCCGCGAGCATCGAACTGCTGCTCGGCGTCGATGCCGCCTCGATCGAGGTGGTGCCCGACACCGGCACCAAGGTCAGCGAGGACATGCTGGCCTGGGCCCACGAACTCCAGGTCGGCACCTGGTTCATGCTCGACCACAACGACCGTGTCAGCCAGGTCCAGTTCGTCTGGCGCAGCGACCGCAAGCAGCTGCACCTGTTCGCATCGAGCGACGGCCGCAGCTTCCTGATCCAGGTCGGGCGCCTGGCGTCCTACCTGCAGGCCGGACTGCTGGTGCCGGCCGAAGAAGAAACCCTGACCGTGCGCGCCACGCGCGAGGCGCTGGCCAAGCTGGACGCCAACCCCGAGCGCCTGTTGAATTAGCTCGCCCCCAGGTTGTCCGGCACTTCGTGTCCGGACGCCCACCCCCTACCGGGGGCAACACCAGCGGCCCGGCAAAGCCGGTTCCGCGGTGTTTCACCAACGGGCCTGGCTGCGCCGGCCGGTGAATACTGGCGCGATGGTTTGTGCTCCGGCGGCGCGCAGCGCCCGCCCGTTGGTGGGCAGTCGCGGAACCGGCTTTGCCGGGCCGCTGACTGCGCCCCCGGTAGGGGGTGGGAGGGCTACACGAAGTGAGCCCGACCTGGGGGCGAGCCTAGTGCGCGACGCGAAGCGTCGCATCGTCGCAGAGCTCGTCGAGCACCAGGGCGTCGGGTTCGACGCCGGTGCTCCAGTGCACCATCAGCACGATGATCTTGAGTTCGTCGAGCGCCAGCGGCTCCCCCGGCGTGGCCATGGCGCGTTCGACCACGATTTCGCGCATGCCTGCCGGCAGCACGCCCGCGGACTCGAGGAAACTGATGAAGCCCAGGCATTCGGCGCCGATGTGTTCCTGCTCAGCGGTCGAATAGACGCGCATCGCATCGGCCGATTGCGCTATCGCGGTCTCGGCGGCGACGCCCGGCAGCACCGTGGCGCTGATGCCGTCGGCGTGGCGGCTGAGCTGGACGCCCCGTGTCGCCAGGCTCAGGCCGTCGAGCCAGTGAAGCGCCTCGCGGATCTCGTCGGCATCGAAGCCTTGCGCGCTGAGCTTGCGCCCCAGCTGCTCGGGTTCGGGGCAAGCGTCGCCGCGCCAGTAGTTTTCGTAGACATACACGAGCACTTCGAACATGGGTTCAATATAGCCCAGCGGGACGCGTCGCCCGCAGAACGTTGCGCCGACGCGACGTTGACCGGTCCGGCGTCCGGCTGCCCCCTCGGGGGCTGCGACGCACACGCGGAGGGAGCGCGAGGGGGCCGCGCCGGGTGATGCCCCAGGAAATGGTGCAAGACTTCCTTCGCTTGCTGCTCGGTATTCGGATGAAACAGCCAATTCTGTCGGGATCAATTCCTGCGGACGTTCCGTAGTAATACGGACTCTTCGCGTATTCGCACGAATATCGGTGCAGCGCCTTCTTCGAAATAATTCTGATCGGCCTTGACGTCTTGCATTCAAAAGACGATGCGTCGGCAAGGTCATGGCCATGATGGCATGTTCAATCGGAAAACAGGGAAGGTATCTCCGTGAAGGTGAAAATGACGCTGTCCGCAATCAGCGCAATGTGTGGAATTCTGGCGGCTCCGGTTGCCATCGCAACGCCAAACGAGGAGTTGGGTTTGTATGGCTCCATCAAGGCCGCTCAAACTTCCCAGCGCGTCAGCGACATGGAAGATTCGTTGCGTCCGGCAGGCGCGGTGCTGCCGCAGGAGACGAAGCAAGAATTTGTCAATGGCTCCTTCGGGCTGGGTTACCAGTTTGGCGCTGGCTGGCGTGCCGAGGTGGAATACACCTTGCCCCAGAAACAGGAGTACACCAGCGACGTCGCAGGGCGATTTCGTGGCAGCCTTAATCACCATGAAGTGGATGCCCAGCGCATGATGGCCAATGCCTATTACGACTTGCCCGTCAAGGAGAATATCGCCGTGTTTGCTTCTGCCGGTCTTGGCTGGGCCAAAGTCAAGTCTTCCGGTTGGCAGGGCAATGTCGCCCGTCAATTCGAAAGCAAAACCGTCAACAACCTGGCCTACTCGGTAGGCGCAGGGGTGACGTATTCCCCGGTGAAAAAAATCTCGCTCGACCTGGGTTACCGCTATGTCGATATGGGCCGCATTGAAAGCGGCTTGAACAATTTTGCCAATGCCCGTGGCTTGCGCGATGAAAACATGAAGGCCAAACTGGTCAGCCACGAGATTTATGTTGGCGCTCGTTATCGCTTTTGATTCTTTCTCGCCGCGCGTGGCGCCATTCAACCAACCGCGATGCGCTGAAACAATCCGCCCGGCAGCCGCGCGATATGGCCGGAAAGCTCGAGTTCGAGCAGACGGACTTGCAGCGTGGCCGGGGAGAAACCGGTGCGGGCGCACAAGGCGTCGAGGCTGACCGGGTCGAAGCCTACAGCGCGCAGCAGCGCCGGTTCGGCCGAGTCGGCGTCGGCATCGGCACCGGAATCGGCGGGGCTGGCGGAGACGGAGGGGCGGGGTCGCGCAGGCTCATCCCCCAGCCGCAGCTCCTCCAGCACGTCGCCGACGGATTCGACCAGCTTGGCGCCCTGCCGGATCAGTTCGTGGCAGCCGCGCGATTGCGGCGAGTGGATCGAGCCCGGAATCGCGAACACCTCCCGCCCCTGCTCGGCCGCGAGCCGGGCCGTGATCAGCGAGCCGGATCGCAGTGCGGCCTCGATCACCAGGGTGCCGCGCGCGAGCCCGGCAATGATCCGATTGCGCTTCGGGAAGTTCTGGTTCAGCGGCGGCGTGCCCAGCGGGTACTCGCTCACGATCAGGCCACGCCCGGCGATCCGGTGCGCGAGCTCGCGATGGCGGGCCGGGTAGACGCGGTCGAGCCCGGTGCCGACCACCGCCACCGTGGCCAGCCGGCCGGGTCCGCCGGCTTCGAGCGCGCCTTCGTGCGCGGCCCCGTCGATGCCGAGCGCCAGCCCCGAGACCACGGGAATCCCGGCTTCGCCGAACGCGCGTCCGAAGGCCCTTGCATTCTGGGTCCCTTGCGCCGTCGGATTCCGGCTGCCGACGATCGCGATGCTGCGATCCAGCTGCGCGAGCTCGAAGCCGGGCGCACCGAGCAGATAGAGCAGCAGCGGCGGATCGGCCGTTTCCAGCAGCGAGGCCGGGTAGCCCGGGTCGCCGAGGGTCAGGAGGCGGCGGGCGGCACCTTGGTCGTCACTGCCCTGAAGCCAGTCAAAGGTGCGCTCGAGCAGCGGGGCCAGCGTGGCCGGCACGCGCTGCAGCGCCAGGGCCTGCGCGCTGCCGACGACCTGCAGCAGGGCCTCGTGCGATTGCGTGAAGATCGCGGCCGGCAGTCCGAAGGCCGCGAGCAGCGTGCGGGCGGTGGCGTTCCCGATGCCTGGCGTCAGCGAGAGGCGGAGCCAGCTCGCGAGTTCCTCACGTTCCACGCCAAGATGACGCTCGCGTCAGGGGTTGACCAGCAGGTCGCCGATCCGCGGGGTGTCGTTGATCTCGAGCACCAGCGCGTAGGACGCCTTGTCGAAGGGGCGGAACACCATCAGCAGGCCGATGCGTTCGTTCGGCAGCTTGAGCACTCCCTTGCCGGTGTTGTTGGGCGCCCCGGCGCGATCGACGATGGTGTCGCCGTTCTTCAGGATGGCCAGCACGTGGCCGGCCTCGATGCCGTCGCGGGTGCCCTTGTTGATCACCACCACCTGGTTCTGGGCCGCGAACTGCACCGCGTTGCCGTAGACCGAGACGATGCGTCCGTTGATGACCTGTTCGGGCGCGCGCGGCGCGTAGCTCAGCAGTTGGCGCTGGGGCTCGGGCAGCAGGCGGTCGCCGGCCCGCATCTCCTCGCGCGCCGACACGATGTCGATGGTGGCAGGCACCACGTTCGCGACTTCCTTGCCGTCGACCAGCTGGCTCTCGATGCTCTGGCTGCGCTTGAGCTGGGCCTTGCCGAGGTAGGCGGCCTCGAAGCCGAGCAGCTCGCCGGTGGCGGGGTCCTGCAGCGGCGTCGCGTTGCGGAAGATGCGGAAGGTCTTGATCGGGCCGGCGGTCTCGATCAGCGGCGAGTTGGCGTCGCCCAGTGCATAGGCACGGTCGCCGCGGGCCAGCAGCACGCGGCTGTCGTTGCCGGCCACGATATGGGGCGCGGTCTGGAGCGTGTTCTCGTCGACGATGATCGGCTCGCTCAGGAAGGGCTCGATCAGGCTCGGATTGAGGGTCGGCAACGCCATCCCTGCCATCGACTCGTAGCGGGTGCGCGGCGACAGCTTGATCGTGCCGTCGGAGGCACCGCCGCGGCGGGCGCTGAGGCGGGCCCGGCCGCCGCTCTTTTCCAGATAGAGAACCTGGCCCGGATAGATCCGGTGCGGGTTCGAGATCTCGCTGATGTTCATGCCCCAGAGTTCGGGCCAGCGCCACGGGCTGCGCAGGAACAGGCGCGAGATCGCCCACAGCGTGTCGCCGGGCTTGACCGTGTACTCGTCGGGCGCGTTGGGGGCCAGTTCGCTGATCGGAATGCCGGTCTGGGCGGTCGCCTGGGCCGTGGCGCGCTGCTGTGGCGTGATCGGATAGTTCTGCGCAAAACTGGCGGTGGCACCGGTAACCCCCAGGGCCACGGTCGCCAGGGTGGCCAGGAGGCTGGGTCGCAGGCTTTCGCTGATTCGGAGTTTGGTCATGTTTATGGTGTGCACACACTACGCCACGCAGGATGTACGAATCCTCACAATTTGCTACGAATTTTGCGCTGAAGCCCTTGATAGGGCAACGTATTCGGGGAGTTGGCCGGCGCAGCGTCGCGGAAATGGCGAAAATAGCGACAACTTTTCCTCGCTTTCATGGCTAAAAGAACCATTTTGAGTTACCCGGACCCGCGGCTGCATACCGTGGCCAAGCCGGTACAGGGCGTCGATGCGCGCATCAAGACGCTGGTCGCGGACATGCTCGAGACCATGTACGACGCCAACGGCATCGGCCTGGCGGCGACCCAGATCGACGTCCACGAGCGGCTGGTCGTGATCGACATCTCCGAAGAGCGCGACAAGCCGCTGGTGCTGATCAACCCCGAGATCGTCTGGGCCAGCGACGACAAGGTGCTCAACGAAGAGGGTTGCCTCTCGGTGCCGGGCATCTACGACGGCGTCGAGCGCTCGACCTCCGTGCGTGTGACCGCGCTCGATGCCGAAGGCGAACCGCAGGCGATCGAGGCCGAGGGCCTGCTCGCGGTCTGCATCCAGCACGAGCTGGACCACCTGCTGGGCAAGGTGTTCGTCGAGTACCTGTCGCCGCTGAAGCGAAACCGCATCAAGAGCAAGCTGCTCAAGCAGCAGCGCGAAGATCAGAAGGCGGATCAGCGCGAAGGGCGGCGTTGAGCATGCGGCGCCTATGGCCCGTGGCGATGGCGCTGGTGCTCGCGCTGTCCGGCTGCGCACTGGACCCCACTCGCTTGCCGCTCGGGAGCACCCGGGCTGAAACGCTGCAGAAGCTCGGCAACCCGACGGCCACCTATGCGATGCCCGGCGGCGGCGAGCGGCTCCAGTATTCGCGCGCGCCGGCGGGGGTCACGGTCAACAACGTCGACCTCGACGCCAGCGGCCGGGTGGTCTCGATCCGCCAGGAGCTCGAGGACGGCATGTTCGACATCACGGTCAAGCCCGGCGTCTGGCGCGTCGACGACGTGCTGCGCAGCTACGGCCGGCCGTTCGAGGTTTCGCAGGTGCTGGCGTTCAACGGCGACATCTGGACCTGGCACTACCAGTCGCTGAACAACCCGCGCCTGTTCCATATCTACATCGATCCGGACGGCGTGGTCGACCACTATCACACGGCCGACGACCAGCGGCGGCTGATGACCGACCAATGAGGACGCCATGAAGCTCGCCTTCGCGGGCACGCCCGAGTTCGCCCGCGTCGCCCTGGAGGCGATCGCGGCGGCCGGGTTCGAGGTCGTCCTCGTGCTGACCCAGCCGGACCGCCCGGCCGGCCGCGGCATGAAGCTGCAGGCCTCGCCGGTGAAGCAGTTCGCGGTCGCCCGCGGCTGGCCGGTGGCGCAGCCGCGCAGCCTGCGGCTGGACGGCAAGTACCCGGAGGATGCGGCCGCCGCGCGCGAGGCGATCGAGGCCGCCGGGGCGGATGTCATGGTGGTCGCGGCCTACGGGCTGATCCTGCCCCAGTGGGTGCTGGATGCACCCCGCCTCGGTTGCCTCAACATCCACGCCAGCCTGCTGCCGCGCTGGCGCGGCGCGGCGCCGATCCACCGGGCGATCGAGGCCGGCGACGCCCGGACCGGCGTCACGATCATGCAGATGGACGCCGGCCTCGATACCGGCGACATGCTGCTGCGCGAGGCGCTCGACATCGGCGACGACACGACCGCGCGGCTGCACGACCGGCTGGCCGAAATGGGCGGGCGGATGATCGTCGAGGCGCTGCGCCAGGCCGAAGCCGGCGCGCTGCGGCCCGAGCCCCAGCCGGCCGAAGGCGTGACCTACGCGCACAAGATCGAGAAGGCCGAGGCCCACATCGACTGGTCGCTCGATGCCGGCACGCTGGCGCGCCGGGTGCGCGCCTTCGACCCCTTTCCAGGCGCCAGCAGCGTGCTCGACGGCGAGACGATCAAGTTCTGGGCGGCCGAGGCCAGGTCCGGCGGGACGGGCGCGGCGCCAGGCACGGTGGTGGCGGTGACGCCTTCGGGCATCGAGGTGGCGGCGAAGGATTCGGTCCTGAGGGCCACCGAACTTCAGCGCGCCGGCGGCAAGCGCCTGGCGGTCGCCGATTTCCTGCGGGGCTTCGACGTCAAGACAGGTCAGGTGTTCGGCTGATGCACCGTTCCTGATGTTCCTGTCCTCTGCGATACGGCGCCAGCCGGAATTCCTCCAGGGCGTGCGCGACATGTCCTCGGTCGCGGTCGGCATCGGCGCCTGGGGCCTGATGACCGGCGTGGCGATGCTCAAGTCGGGCATGAGCGTGTTCGAGTCGGTCGCGATGACGCTGCTGGTGTATGCGGGCAGCTCTCAGCTGGCCGCCATTCCGCTCCTCATCGCGGGCGCGCCGGCGTGGGTGATCCTGGCCACGGGCTTCTGCGTCAACCTGCGCTTCGTGGTCTTCAGCCTGCACCTGCGGCCCTACCTGATGCACATGCCGCGCTGGCGGCGCATCACGCACGGCTATCTCACGGCCGACATGAGCTACGCGCTGTTCACGCGCAAGTACGCGCAGCCGCCTGCCACGCGGGCCGAAGAGCAGGCGCAGGAGGCCTATCTCACGGGCAACTACTGCGTGACCTGGTGCGCCTGGATGAGCATGAGCCTGCTCGGCATCGGCCTGGCCAACATGATCCCGCAGAGCTGGGGCCTGGGCTTCGCCGGCGTGTTGAGCCTGGTGGCGATCGTGTGCTCGATGGCGACCACCCGGCTGCGGCTGCTGGCGGTGCTGATCGCCTCGGCCACCGCGGTCGCGGCCTATGCGCTGCCGCTCAAGCTCAACATCGTGGTCGCCATCGGCGTCGCGGTGCTGGCCTGCTTCTGGCTCGAGAAGCAGTTCGGGCTGGACGTCGATGCGGAGGACGACAAGTGAGCGCCGCGCCGGGCCGCCCCAAGCAAGCTCGCGCCCCCTCGGGGGGCAGCGAGGACACGCAGTGCCGAGCGTGGGGGCAGAAGTGAGCGCCCTGTTCGGCGGCACGGATCTCTGGACGCTGGCCGTGATCCTCGGCCTGGCCGGCGTCACCCTGATCACGCGCTGCTTCTTCTTCATCCTCGACCGGCCCTGGGGCCTGCCGGAGTGGGCCCACCGGGCGCTGCACTATGCGCCGGCGGCGGCGCTGGCGGCGGTGATCGCGCCCGAGATCGTCATGACGCAGGGCCACCTGATCTCGACCCTGCACGACGCCCGGCTCTACGGGGCCGTCGCCGGCACCGCCTATTTCTTCTGGCGGCGCGGCGTGCTTGGAACGATGCTGGTGGGGATGGCGGTCTACCTGCCCCTGCATCTTGGCTTGGGCTGGTAGCGGTTCTGCCGCCGGCCCGGTCAGTCCAGCTGGACGCCCGCGGTCTTGATGATCCGGCCCCAGCGCTCGCTCTCGGCGCGCGACAGCTTGTAGAAGTCCTGCGGCGTGCCGGGCAGCGCCTCGAAGCCGAACTCCGAGAACAGCTTGACCACCTTCGGTGCCTGCATGGCCTTGTTGAGCTCGCTGTTGATGCGGCTGACCGCCTCCGGCGGCATGCCGGCCGGGCCGATGAGGCCGTGGAAGGCATAGGCGTTGACGTCCTTGAAGCCGAGTTCGGCGAAGGTCGGCACGTCGGGCAGCGCGCCGGCGCGCTGCGGCAGCGCGATCGCCAGCACGCGCACCTTGCCCGACTTGATGATCGGCAGGCCCGAAGCCAGGTCCAGCATCATGGTCGGCACCTGGCCGCCCATGACGTCGGTCATTGCCGGCGCGGCGCCCTTGTAGGGCACGTGCTGGACGTTGATGCCGGCCTTCTGCTTGAACAGCTCCATCGCCATGTGGTGCGGCGAGCCGTTGCCGGGCGAGGCGTAGCTGACCTTGTCGGGATGGGCCTTCACGTAGCTCACGAACTCGGCAACGGTCTTTGCAGGGAAGTCCGGATGGACCACCAGCGCGACCGGGAAGCGGCCGATGGCGCCGATGTAGGTGAAGTCGCTCGCCGGCTTGTAGGGCAGCTTGGCGAACATGTACTCGTTGAACAGCAGCGCCGCGTTCTCGGCCTGCATGATCGTGTAGCCGTCGGGCTTGGACTGCATCAGCACCGAGACGCCGATGTTGGTCGAGGCGCCAGGCCGGTTGTCGATGATCAGAGGCTGGCCCAGCGAGGGCTGCATCGCCTCGGCCAGCGCGCGCGCCAGGTTGTCGGTGCCGCCGCCGGCCACGTAGGGCACGATCCAGCGCACGGGCTGGCTGGGGTAGGCGGTCTGGGCCGGCGCATGGCTGCCGAGCGCGAGCGTGAGGCCCGCGGCCAGCAGTTGCAGAAATCGCTTCATCGTCTTTGTCTCCGGAGTTGAAAAGGGGAATCTCGTGAGTCAGCCGCGCAGGGTCTGCCACAGCTCGCGGTCGCGCTCTGCGGTCCAGACCACCGGGTGCTCGACGCCGCGCAGTTCGTCGTAGGCGCGCGAGACGTCGAAGGGCAGCACGTGCTGGAACACCGGCCAGTCGCCGAAGCGCGGCTTCATCGCCTGCTCGGCGCGCTCGAAGCAGCCGCGCAGGCCGTCGCCGGCGTCGATGCCGGCGCGCACGCTGGCCAGCAGCGTCGACAGGAAGGCCTTGGTGAGTTCGATCGCCTCGAGGCAAGCCGGCGTGCCGCGCACCACCGCGCCGCGGCCGGGCACCAGCACCTCGGGCTTCAGCGCCGCGACCGCATCGAGCGTGCCGGCCCAGTCCCGGATGTAGGCGTCGCCGGCATAGACGCCGCAGCGGTTTTCCACCACGTCGCCCGAGAACAGCACGCCGCAGTCGGGCAGCCAGGCGACCGTGTCGCCGCCCGAGTGGCCGCGGCCCAGGCACATCAGGCGCACTTCGCGCGGGCCCAGCCACAGGCTCATCTCGCGCTCGAAGCTCATCGTCGGCACCGTGAGCCCGGGGATCTCCTCGACGCCGGCGAACAGGCGCGGAAAGCGTCCGACCTCCGAATCGAAATCGGCCTGGCCGCGCTCGCGCACCCAGTCGAGCGTGCCCCGGCTGGCGACGATCGCCTGCACCTCGTCGAAGGCGCTGGCGCCCATCACGCGCACCGCGTGGTAGTGCGTGAGCACGATGAACCTGATCGGCTTGTCGGTGACCGTGCGGATGTCGGCCAGGAAATCGCGCGCCATGCGCGGTGTCGGGCGGGTGTCGATCAGCACCACGTGCTCGTCGCCGACGATGAAGCCGCAGTTCGGATCGAAGTCGCTGATGTAGCCGTAGACGTTGGGCGCGAGTTCGCGCAGCTGCGGCTTCTGCTCGCGGGTGTCGGAGGCGGAGGCGAAGGAGACGGGTGCGTTCATGCGTGGTCTTGGGTCGTGGGGAGGGAGGGCTCGCCGCTGTCGCGCGCGGCGGCGATGCAGTCCAGCAGGACTGCCTGGTCGCCGCACTGGTTGGCCAGCAGCAGCACCAGGCGGGCGTTGAAGTCGGCGCTCTGTGCTTCGGTCAGGCCTTCGTGGGCGCCGACCCAGGCCGCGTAGAAGCCGTCCGGATCGGGGATGTGGGGCTCGGTGATCATCGAGGTCGTCCTGTTCTTTCTCTTCTTCGGTCAGCGATGCGCCAGCGCGGTGCGGACCGCGGCCGAGATCGATGCCGGCGTGGGGTCTTTCAGCAGTGCGGCGCGGTAGGCGTCCGGGCGCACGATCAAGAGGCTGCCGTTCGGCGGCTCGCCGAGATGGCGCGCCAGGCTGGTGTCGGGCTGCAGCGTCGGCAGTCCGCTGTCGCCGCCGACGGCGACGAGCCGCAGCGGCAGCGAGGCCTCGATGTCGGCCGCCGCCCGGGCTTGGGCGCGTCCCGGCGCGAACCAGAGGCCGAGGCATCGCGTGCCCTCGGCCAGCAGTTCCATCAGCGTGGTCGGCGTGCCGTCGAGCTGGCGCAGCGGCAGGTTCTGCACGGTCCGCGCGCCTTCGGGCAAGTGCGGCGCTGCCGGATAGTCGTTGGCCACCGACATGCGGCCGGTGTTGACCAGCGCGCGGGCGAAGGCATGGCGCGAGGCCAGCGCCACCACCGCGCGCCGCAGCGTGTGCTCGGCCGGCGTGCGCGGCGCCAGGAAGCGCGCCGAGCGGCTGGTGACGCGCAGGTTCTCCACCGCGGCGGGGCGGCGCTCGGCGTCGTAGCTGTCGAGCAGCGCGTCGCCGGCCTGGCCCGTCGCGACCAGCGCCAGCTTCCAGCCGAGGTTGGCCGCGTCCTGGATCCCGCTGTTGCCGCCGCGCGCGCCGAAGGGGCTCACCACATGCGCGGAGTCGCCGATGAAGAGGATGCGCCCATGCCGGAAGTCGTCGAGCAGGTGGTCGCGGTAGCCGTACGGCCCGATCCAGACGAACTCGAACTCCACGCCCGGCCCGAGCTGCTCGCGCAGCCGCGCGCCCGCCACCTCGGGCTTGCTGATGTGGGCCGTGTCGCAGTCCTCGGGCATCTGGTAGTCGATGCGCCAGACGCCGTCGCCCATCAGGTGCTGCCACACGGCGCGTCCCTCGTTGAAGGGCGCGTCGACCCAGGTCCAGCGCTCGGTCGGCAGCGGCTTCTTGAAGCGTACGTCGCTGATGCACCAGCGGTCGGTGCTGCGCGACGGATGCGCGTCGATGCCGAGCTGCGTGCGTATCGGGCTGTTGGCGCCGGTGGCGTCGATCAGGTGGTCGGCGTCGATCGTGTAGCTGCCGGCCGGCGTCTCGACCTCGACGCGGACGCCGTCGGCCAGCGGCGTCACCTGCGTCACCCGGTTCTTCCAGCGCAGGTCGGTCAGGCCCAGCTCGAGGATGCGATCGACCAGGAACCACTCGACGTAGAACTGCTGCAGGTTGATGAAGGGCGGCTGCACCGAGACGCTGTCGGTCTTGAGGTTGAAGTTGTAGACCTCCTGCTGGTCCGAGAAGGTGCGGCCGAAGGACCAGGTGATGCCCTTGGCGGCGATGCGCTCGTAGATGCCCAGGCGGGCGAAGATCTCGAGGCTCTTCTGCGCGTAGCAGATGCCGCGCGACGAAGCGCCGCGCACGCCGACCGTGTCGTCCTCGTCGAGCAGCACGGCACGCACGCCGCGGCGCGCGAGGTCGCAGGCCAGCGTGAGGCCGGCGGGGCCGGCGCCGACGATCACGATCGGGTGGCGCACGACCGTTTCGCTGCCGATCTCGGGCGGCGCCACGAAGGGCCAGTTCGGCAGTTCGTATTCGGGTGCGAAGTGGTAGCTTTCCATCTCGATGCTCACAGCGCGTGCGCCCATTCGGCGATCGCGTCGGCGGCTTCCTGCACCCGCTGCGGCTGGCCCGCCAGGTAGTGGTTGCCGCCGGCGATGTCGACGTTGCGGATGCGTGCGCCGCCGGCGGCCAGCCAGGCATCGCGCGTGCTCGGGAAGGTCGACTGGTCGCCGGTATAGGTCAGGAGCAGCTTGGGCACCGTGGTGCGCGCCAGGTTGGTCGGACCATCGGCCTGCGAGCGCGACGACCACTGCGACAGGAAGGCGGTCAGCGAGGTCGTGCGCCCCATCGCGTTGGCCGAGTAGTTGACCTGCCGCGCATCGCCCCAGACGCTGCCGGGCGCGCGGTCGTTGGTGTCGATGGACAGGTCGACGCAGCGCGGATCGGCATGCGTGCGGTAGACGATGAAAGCCTGGTCGCGCGGTGCGCCCGGCGTGCCGCGCAGCTGGCGCAGCCGCTCGAGCGCCCAGTGCTCAATGCGTTCGAGCCGCGCCTGCTGGGCGGCACTGAAGCGTGCCAGGAACTCGCTGCTGTACGGCACCGCATGGCGGGCGTCGTACATGTCGAGTTCCGGAGCTACCGACAGCGGATCGTGCTCGTCGGTGACCGACGGATCGATCCAGTCGCGCAGCAGCCGCGAGCGGCCCAGGTGCGCCGCGCAGAGCGCGATGCCGTCCACCGGCGGCAGGTCGTCCGGGTGCAGGTGGGTCGGGTCGCCATCGGGAAAGGCGTGCGCGGTCAGGTGCTCGGCCTGCGCCTGGTAGAAGCTCGCCAGCGCGGCGCCGCCCGAGTTGCCGACCAGCAGCACCTTCTCGTAGCCGGCGGCGCGCAGGAACTGCACACCGGCGCCCAGGTCCTGGATCGCGCGCTCCATCAGCAGCACCGTGTCGTTGCCCATGTAGCGCGAGTTGAGCCCCATGCAGCAGATGCCGCGTGCGGCCAGCGGGCCGATCAGGTAGTGGCCCATGAAGTTGCTGGTCGGATGCATCACGATCGCGGCGATCTTCTTTGGCCCGGCCGGCTGCTGGTAGGCGCCGTAGATGCGCGGGCGCAGCATCTGCAGGCCCGACTGGCTCTCGAGCGAGGCGCCCGGCTTGACGTCGATGACGGCGAGTTGCAGCTCAGGCATGCGGCGCCTTTCCTGCGGCGCGCAGGCCGGCCTTGCGCAGCGTCCAGGCATCGAGGTCGGCGCGCGCGTGCAGCGCATGCGCGTCCATCTCGGCCTGCGGCACTGTCGGCGTGGTCAGCTCGACGCGGATGCCGTTCGGGTCGAAGAAGTAGATCGATTCGATGATGTGGTGGTCGGTCGGGCCCAGCACCTCGACCCCGGCCGCTTGGAGCCGGGCCTGGGCCGCCAGCAGGTCGGCCTCCGAGTCGACGCGCAGCGCGATGTGGTTGACCCAGGCCGGCGTGTTCGGCGAAGGCAGCGCGGCGACGTCGTCGCCGAGGTCGAAGAAGGCGATGTACGAGCCGTCGCGCATCTGGAAGAAGATGTGGACGTAGGGGCAGTATTCGCCGGTGCTCGGCACGTGGTCGCTCTTGATCACGTGCACCAGCGGCAGTCCCAGCAGGTCTTCGTAGAAGCGGCGGGTTTCCTCGCTGTCGCGGCAGCGCCAGGCGAAATGGTGCAGGCCGCGCACGGGTACGGGTGGAGGGTGGGACATGGTCTGTCTCTCTTTAGTCAGTTGAGGACAGAGCAAAAACTGCTGCGCAGTTTCTTGGTCTGTCCCGCAAAGTCTCAGGTTGGTCGAGGACAGAGCAAAAAACTGCTGCGCAGTTTTGTTGGTCTGTCCCGCAAGGTCACGAGCTGCGCATTGGGCCGCGATTCTTCTTATGATTCAATCGAAATAAATTCATCGATTGATGAAGTAAGACCATGAATCTGACCCTGCGCCAGCTGCGCGCCTTCGCCGCCGTGGCCGAGACCGGCAGCTTCACCGCCGCCGCCGCGACGCTTCACCTGACCCAGTCGGCGCTCAGCGTGCTGGTGCGGGAGCTCGAGCGCGAGATGGGCGTGCAGCTGTTCGATCGCCACACGCGGCGCGTGCTGCTGTCCGAAGCGGGCCGCGAGTTCCAGCCCTCGGTGCAGCGCCTGCTGGCCGATCTGGCCGGCGCGGTGGCCGGCGTCACCGACCTGCGCGACAAGAAGAAGGGCGTGCTGCGCCTGGCGGCGCCGCAGCTCATGGCCTGCACGCTGATGCCGCGCGTGATCGCCGCCTACCGCGAGGCGCATCCCGACATCGACGTCCGGCTGGCCGATACGCTGCCGGAGCATTTGCTCGACGGCCTGTTGTCGGGCGAGGTCGAGCTGGCGGTCGGCCAGGACGTGGCGGTCGATGCCGCGCTGGTCGAGCGCCGCACGCTGTTCCGCGACCGCCACTGGCTGATCTGCCCGCCCGGCCACCCGCTCGCGCGCCGGCGCAAGGTGCGCTGGAGCGAGCTCGGCCCCTACACCTTCATCGCGCCGACCCGCGACTTCCGCCAGCGCGTGCTGCCCGAACTGGCCGCCGACGCGCGCGAGCTGATGCTGCGCGCGACCACGCAGGAGGTCTCGTACATGACCACCGCGCTCGGCATGGTCGCCTCGGGGCTCGGCCTGACGGTCTGCCCGACCTACTCGGCCTCGCTGGTGCGGGCCCACGGCCTGCAGATGGTGCGGCTCGACCAGCCGGACTTCCATCGCGAGGTCTGCGTCTACGGGGCCGCCAAGCGCTCGCTGTCGCCGGCGGCGGCGAGCTTCGTCGAGCGGCTGCAGCAGTTCGCGCACCAGCCGGGCATCGCGGGCTGAAACCTACAATGGGCGCTGCCCGTCGAGGCCCCCTTTCTTCGTTACCTGATCGCCACCCATGAACGTCCTTCGATTCACCGACCTCTGTGCGCAAGGCAAAGTCGCCGGCCAGCGCGTTTTCATCCGAGCCGACCTCAACGTGCCGCAGGACGACAGCGGCCGCATCACCGAGGACACCCGCATCCGCGCCTCGGTGCCCTGCATCCGCGCGGCGCTCGACGCCGGCGCTGCCGTGATGGTCACCTCGCACCTCGGCCGGCCCACCGAAGGCCAGTTCAAGCCCGAGGATTCGCTGGCGCCGGTCGCCGCCCGCCTGGGCGAGCTGCTCGGCCGCGAGGTGCCGCTGGTGTCGGACTGGGTCGACGGCGTGCAGGTCGCGCCGGGCCAGGTCGTGCTGCTCGAGAACTGCCGCCTCAACAAGGGCGAGAAAAAGAACGACGAGGCGCTTTCGCGCAAGCTCGCGGCGCTGACCGACATCTACGTCAACGATGCCTTCGGCACCGCGCACCGGGCCGAGGCCACCACCTACGGCATCGCCCAGTTCGCCAAGCTCGCCTCGGCCGGCCCGCTGCTGGCGGCCGAGATCGATGCCATCACCAAGGCCTTGGCGCAGCCCCAGCGGCCGCTGGTGGCGATCGTCGCCGGCTCCAAGGTGAGCACCAAGCTGACCATCCTGAAGAGCCTGGCCGAGAAGGTCGACCAGCTGATCGTCGGCGGCGGCATCGCCAACACCTTCATGCTGGCCGCCGGCCTGAAGATCGGCAAGTCGCTGGCCGAGCCCGACCTGATCGACCAGGCGAAGGCCGTGATCGAGGCCATGCGCGCGCGCGGCGCGGCGGTGCCGATCCCGGTCGACGTGGTGACGGCCAAGACCTTCGCAGCCGATGCGGCGGCGACCGTCAAGGACGCCAGCGACGTCGCCGACGACGACCTGATCCTGGACATCGGGCCGAAGACCGCCGAACTGCTGGCCGCCCAGCTGCGCGAAGCCGGCACCATCGTCTGGAACGGCCCGGTGGGCGTGTTCGAGTTCGACGCCTTCGCCAACGGCACCAAGACCATCGCCCAGGCCATCGCCGCCAGCAAGGCCTTCTCGATCGCCGGCGGCGGCGACACCCTGGCGGCGATCGCCAAGTACGGCATCGAGGACAAGGTCGGCTACATCTCGACCGGTGGCGGCGCCTTCCTGGAAATCCTCGAAGGCAAGACGCTGCCGGCCTTCGAGATCCTCGCCAAGCGCGCGGCGGGTGGATAAACCTCTTCCGGTACTCCTTTAAAGTGTATACAGTACGGCATACAAATACTTTGCGGGGCAGACCAAGAAATGACGCAGTCATTTTTGCTCTGTCCCCAACTGAATAGAAGGAGACACAGATGAGCACGCCCCGCCTGCCCCGCCATGCCACCAAGATCGTCGCCACCCTCGGCCCGGCCACCAACACGATCGAGCTGATCGAACGGATGATCCACTACAAGGTCAGCGTGGTGCGGCTCAATTTCAGCCACGGCACCGCGCAGGACCACATCGACCGGGCCGCGATGGTGCGCGAGGCGGCGCGCCGCAGCGGCCGCGAGGTCGCGATCATGGCCGACCTGCAGGGCCCGAAGATCCGGGTCGGCAAGTTCGCCGAAGGCAAGGTCTGGCTCGAGGCCGGCGCCAGGTTCGTGCTCGACGCCTCGCGCACCGAGCTGGGCGACGTCGAGGCGGTGGGCCTCGACTACAAGGACCTGCCGCGCGACGTCAAGCCCGGCGACAGCCTGCTGCTGAACGACGGCCTGATCGTGCTGACGGTCGACGCGGTCAAGGGCGACGCGGTCCACACCACGGTGCGCCTGGGCGGCGAGCTGTCCAACAACAAGGGCATCAACAAGCAGGGCGGCGGCCTGACCGCGCCGGCGCTGACCGCCAAGGACATGGAGGACATCAAGACCGCGATGAGCTTCCAGGCCGACTACGTGGCCGTGAGCTTCCCTAAGACCGCCACCGACATGGAGATGGCGCGCCAGCTGTGCAACGTGGCGGCGGCCGAGTTCGGCCACAAGCCCGGGATGATCGCCAAGATCGAGCGCGCCGAGGCGATCCCCAAGCTCGAGGAGATCCTGCGCGCCAGCGACGGCATCATGGTGGCCCGCGGCGACCTGGCCGTGGAAGTCGGCAATGCCGCGGTGCCGGCGCTGCAGAAGAAGATGATCCGAATGGCGCGCGAGATGGACAAGGTGGTCATCACCGCGACCCAGATGATGGAGTCGATGATCACCAACCCGGTGCCCACGCGCGCCGAGGTCAGCGACGTCGCCAACGCGGTGCTCGACGGCACCGACGCCGTGATGCTCTCGGCCGAGACCGCCTCCGGCCGCTACCCGCTCGAGACGGTGCAGGAGATGAGCCGCATCTGCGAGGCCGCAGAAGCCGCCGAAGACCTGCAGCTGGACGCCGACTTCAGCGGCAAGAGCTACAGCCGCATCGACCAGTCGATCGCGATGGGGGCGCTGTTCACGGCGCACCACCTGGGCGCCAAGGCGATCGTCGCGCTGACCGAGTCGGGTTCCACCCCGCTGTGGATGAGCCGCCACCGGGCCCATATCCCGATGTACGCGCTGACCTCGCGCCTCTCGACCCAGCGCAAGATGGCGCTCTACCGCAACGTGCGGCCGCTGCTGATGGACTCGGAGAGCGACCGCGACACCGCGCTCGAACAGGCCGAGGCCCACCTGAAGAAGCGCGGCCTCGTCCAGGCCGGGGATGTCTACGCGATCACCTGCGGCGAGCCGATGGGGGCGCCGGGAGGCACCAACATGCTGAAAATCTGCCGCGTCAGCTAGCCCGCCGCAGATTCCTCAGGGCCATCGGAGCCGTCCTACAGGGGCCCTCGGTAGAATCCCGGGAGTTCTTTTGTCTTCATCCCTAGATTCCCGCGAGGTATTTCCATGGCACTCGTCTCGATGCGCGAACTGCTCGACCATGCCGCCGCCAACGGCTACGGCATTCCGGCTTTCAACGTCAACAATCTCGAACAGGTGCAAGCCGTGATGGAGGCCGCCAAGGAAGTCGGCGCGCCCGTCATCCTGCAAGCCAGCGCCGGCGCCCGGAAGTACGCGGGCGAAGCCTTCATCAAGCACCTCATCCAGGCCGCGATCGAGGCCTACCCGACGGTGCCGCTGGTGATGCACCAGGACCACGGCCAGAGCCCCGACGTCTGCCGCGGCGCCATCGACCTCGGCTTCAGCTCGGTCATGATGGACGGCTCGCTCGAAGCCGATGGCAAGACCATCGCCAGCTACGACTACAACGTCGACGTGACGCGCAAGGTGGCCGACATGGCGCACAAGGTCGGCGTCACGGTCGAGGGCGAACTCGGCTGCCTGGGCTCGCTCGAGACCATGAAGGGCGACAAGGAAGACGGCCACGGCACAGACGACACGATGACGCGCGAGCAGCTGCTGACCGACCCCGAGCAGGCCGCCGACTTCGTCAAGCGCACCCAGATCGACGCCCTGGCGATCGCCATCGGCACCAGCCACGGCGCCTACAAGTTCACCCGCGAGCCCACCGGCGACATCCTGGCGATCGACCGCATCAAGGAAATCCACCGCCGCATCCCGAACACCCACCTTGTGATGCACGGCTCGTCGAGCGTGCCGCAGGAGCTGCTGGCGATCATCCGCCAGTACGGCGGCAACATGAAGGAAACCTACGGCGTTCCGGTCAAGGAAATCCAGGAAGCCATCAAGCACGGCGTGCGCAAGATCAACATCGACACCGACATCCGCCTGGCGATGACCGGCGCGGTGCGCAAGTTCCTGGCCGAGAACCCCGAGAAGTTCGACGCCCGCGAATGGCTCAAGCCGGCGCGCGAAGCCGCGCGCCTGATCTGCAAGCAGCGCTACCTCGAGTTCGGCTGCGAAGGCCAGGGCCCGAAGATCAAGGGCGACACCCTGCAGGTGGTCGCCGCCAAGTACGCCAAGGGCGAGCTCGCGCAACAAGTGGTCTGACCCTTCGCTTGCGCCTGAAAGCCACCTTCGCGGTGGCTTTTTTCTGCGCCGGCCGCAGGGCGCGCACAATCTCCGGCGTCACCCGCCCCGCTTCATCCATTTCGCCATGACCACCGTCCATACCTCCTCCATCCAAAGCCTTCCGCTGCTGGCGCGCGGCAAGGTGCGCGACAACTATGCGGTCGGCAATGACCGCATCCTGATGGTCGCGAGCGATCGTCTCTCGGCTTTCGACGTCATCATGGGCGAGCCGATTCCGGGCAAGGGCGTGATCCTCACGCAGATGGCGCTCTGGTGGTTCGACCGGCTCGGCCACCTGTGCCCGAACCATCTCACCGGCGACGCCCCCGAGAGCGTGGTGACGCCCGAGGAGGTGCCCCAGGTCGAGGGCCGCTCGATGCTGGTCAAGCGCCTGACGCCGATCCCGGTCGAGGCCGTGGTGCGCGGCTACCTGGCCGGCAGCGGCTGGAAGGAATACCAGGAGAACCGCGCGGTCTGCGGCGTGCCGCTGCCCGAGGGCCTGACCAACGCCAGCAAGCTGCCGCGGCCGATCTTCACGCCGGCGGCCAAGGCCGCGGCGGGCGCGCACGACGAGAACATCAGCTACGACAAGGTGGTCGAGGTGGTCGGCCCGGCGCTGGCGCAGCAGATCCGCGAGACCAGCATCGCGATCTACGAGGCCGCCGCCGAGATCGCGCTGACCAAGGGAATGATCATCGCCGACACCAAGTTCGAGTTCGGCCTCGACGAGGCCGGCACGCTGGTGTTGATGGACGAGGTGCTGACCCCCGACAGCTCGCGCTACTGGCCGGTCGAGGGCTACGAGGCGGCGCTGGCCGCCGGCGCCAATCCGCCGAGCTACGACAAGCAGTTCGTGCGCGACTGGCTGGAGGCCACGAAGATCAACGGCAAGCCCTGGGACAAGACGCCGCCGGCGCCGCGGCTGCCGGCCGAGGTGATCGAGAAGACGGCGGCCAAGTACCGCGAGGCGCTGCAGCGCCTGACCGGCTGACCGGCTGACCGGCTCACCCGGGCCCGCGGAATGTAAATAGATCACAAATTCCGCGGCAATAGTCACCGCACGACAGGGTCGCAGTCTTCCACACTCTTTTCATCCCCCCAGATGAGGAGAGCACCATGGAAACCGCAGCCGACTTTCAGATTTCCTACGTCGAAGGCTTCGCCCGCGACGTCACGGCCGCACCGCCCGATGCCCTGCAGCCCGGGATGCTGGCGCGGGTGCTCGACGAGATCGACCATGGCCTGCTGCTGCTGGACCTGACCGGCCGCATCCTCCACGCGAACTTCCCGGCCCGGCGCGAGCTGTCCTCGGCGCGCGCGCTGCGCAGCGGCGACGGCATGCTGTGCGCCGGCAGCCCGGCCTCCCAGGCGAAGATCCGCCAGGCCCTGAAGGACGCCGAGCGCGACTGCCGCAGCATCGTCGAACTCGAGGATGGCAGCGACGCCCTGTCGGTCGCCTTCATCCCGCTGGCCGCGGTGCACGGCAGCGAAACGGTCGATACGGTGCTGGTGATCTGCAGCCGCCGTCCCGGCTGCGAGATGCTGACCATGCAGATGTTCGCCCGTGCCCGGCACCTGACGCGGGCCGAGCAGAACGTGCTGGCCCGGCTCTGCGCCGGCCATGGCGCCGAGGAGATCGCCTGCCTCGAGGGCATCCGGATGTCCACAGTGCGCACTCACATCAAGAATGTGCGGCAAAAGACGGGCAGCAGCAGCATTCGCGAGGTGGTGCACCGTGTCTCGCGCATGCCGCAGATCGTGTCTGCCCTGCGCCTGGTCGATTGAGTCCCGGCGGAGCCCGTATATTCGACGGATGCCCCTTGCATCCGTCGTCGAATCCCCCGCTTTGCCCACGGCGCTGCTGCAGCTCGCGCAGCGCGGCGTCCAGCGCCGCTACCGCACGCGGGCGCTGCTGATCGAGGAGGGCGAGCAGGGCGGCTCGGTCTACATCGTGCTGTCGGGGCGGCTGCGGGCCTTCCTGTCCGATTCCCGAGGGCGCGAAATCACCTTGAGCCTGCACGGCCCTGGCGAGTACGTCGGCGAGATGTCGCTCGATGGCGGCCCGCGTTCCGCCAGCGTCGAGGCGGTCGAGCCCACGGTTTGCGCGGTCGTCACCCGCGAGACCCTGCTGCATCACATCGCCGAGCATCCGGACTTCGCGCTGGCGCTGATCGTGCGCCTGATCAAGCGCGCCCGGCTGGCGACCGAGAGCGCCCGCAGCATGGCGCTGCTCGACGTCTATTCGCGCCTGAAGCGGCTGCTCGAGGATCGCTCGGCGCCGAACCCCGACGGCTCGCGGCATATCGCCGAGCGGCTGACCCACCAGGCCATCGCCAGCGAGATCGGCTGTTCGCGCGAAATGGTCAGCCGGCTGCTGAAGGACCTGGAGCAGGGCGGCTACGTGGCGGTGGCGCAGCGCCAACTGGTGCTGCTGAAGGAGCTGCCCGCGCGCTGGTAGCCGAGGCGCTCGGAGGCGGCGGTCAGCGCGAGGCGCTCAGCGTCGCCACGGTGCGCCCGCCGGCGTCCAGCAGCGCCAGCCGCGTCGGGCTCTGCAGCCGGTAGCTGGCGGTGGCCTGCAGGGCGGCGAAGAACTGCTGCTCCTTGGTGCCGAGCGCCGGATCGGTGCAGGCCATCCGGGTCGAGGCCAGCTGGCTCAGCTTGAGCGTGCTGCCGCTGCGCTCGAAAGTGCCCGACAGCTGGTTGCAGCCGCCCGAGCCGCTGACGCGCCCGTTGCGGCGGTCGAATTGCACCTGCGGATCGCGCCGCGGGTCGCTGCCCGGCGTCACCGGCTCGCCGCCGAGCTGGTCGAGGCGCCAGACCGGCCCCTCGATCGGCTCGTCGAGCGGGATGCCGCTGCCGCAGCCGGCGGTCAGCGCGGCCGCCAGCAGGGCGGCCGTGAAAAAGGGGATGGCGGCAGGGCGGGAGCGCATGGCCTGTGTGTCCTTCTGCAACAAATTGAGATTCGCTGCATCGTATTCGACAGCGCCCGCGCACTCAATCGCGGCACCGAAGGCGCTCCGGGGATGTTTCGCCCTAGCTGAGCACCACGCTGCTCAGGCGCCGCCGATAGCTGGCCACGGTCGGGTCGTCGGGCGGAATCTGGCCATCGGCGACCTTGACCCTGGGCGGTTCGATGATGTCGAGGACCGCGATGTAGGTCTTGCGCGCGAGGTCTTCGTTCCAGCTCTTGTCGCGCATCAGGATGTCGAGCAGCTCGTCCATCGCGTCGGTCCAGCGCCGGTCGGACATCAGCAGGCGGGCGCGGTCGAAGCGGGCCTCGAAGTCGCGCTTGTTGGCGGCGATGCGGGCGTCCAGGTCGGCCAGCGCGGGCGCGGCGCCCGTGGGCGGAGCCGCGAAGTCGATCGCGTCCATCCAGCGCTGCAGCGAATCGAAGCGGCGCACCAGCGAGGTCTTGGCGATCACCGGCGCGAACGCGACCTCGGCGTCGTCGGTGCGGCCTTCCTGCAGCAGCAGCTTGACGTAGTCGAAGCGGGCGTCGTCGTTGGCCGGGTCGGTGGCGACCGCGTGCTGCAGCTTCTCGAGCGCGCCCTCGGTGTCGCCCTCGGCCAGCGCCTGCTGGGCCGAGACTTCTTCATCCAGCGGCGGCGCGTTCTCGTCGTCGCCCGGCGGCACGTGCTTGTCCAGGAAGGTGCGGATCTGGTCGGCCGGGATCGCGCCGACGAAGCCGTCCACCGGCTGGCCGTCCTTGAACATCACGCAGAAGGGGATGCTGCGCACCCCGAACATCTGGCTCAGCTGCTCGGAGATCTGCGGCACCTTGTCGGCATCGAGCTTGGCCAGCGTGAAGCGGCCGGCGTACTCGACTTCGAGCTTTTCGAGCACCGGACCGAGCTGTTTGCAGGGCCCGCACCATTCGGCCCAGATGTCGAGCAGGACAGGCGTGGTCATCGAGCCGTCGATCAGCTCGGACTGGAAATTTTCGAGGGTGATGTCGATCATCGCGGGAAGGTGGGGGTGAAACGTAAAATTGGAACCATGAAGCAAGCAATTCAGGTCGGCGTGGTGATGGGCTCAAACTCCGATTGGGAGACGATGCGCAACGCGGTCGAGATTCTCCAGCAATTCGGCATCGCCCACGAAGCCCGGGTGGTCTCGGCCCACCGGATGCCCGACGAACTGTTCGCCTACGCCGTAAGCGCGGCGCCGCGCGGGCTGTCCGCGATCATCGCCGGCGCCGGCGGGGCCGCCCACCTGCCCGGCATGCTGGCGGCCAAGACCACGGTGCCGGTGCTCGGCGTGCCGGTCGCCAGCCGGCACCTGCAGGGCATCGATTCGCTCTACAGCATCGTCCAGATGCCCAAGGGCGTGCCGGTGGCGACCTTCGCGATCGGCAACGCCGGCGCGGCCAACGCGGCGCTGTTCGCGGTTGCCATGCTGGCGGTCGGCGATCCGGCGCTGCGGGCGCAGCTCGACGCCTTCCGGCTCCGGCAGACCCAGGCCGCCGAGGCCATGACCCTGCCGCCGGGCGACGCCGAGCCGGTGTCGCCGTTCTCGCCACAGGGCGGGGGGGCATTGTGAGCCGCCGGGCCGCTCCCAAGGCGAACACCGCAGCGCGCAGCGCGGAGGTGTCGAAATGACGGTCGTGTTGCCGGGCGCCACGCTGGGGGTGCTCGGGGGCGGCCAGCTGGGGCGGATGTTCGTCCACGCGGCCCAGACCATGGGCTATTTCACCGCGGTGCTCGACCCCGATCCCGACAGTCCGGCCGGACGGGTGAGCCACCACCACATCCACACCGACTACGCCGACGTCGATGGCCTCGCCCGGCTGGCCGGGCTGGCCGATGCGGTGACGACCGAGTTCGAGAACGTGCCGGCGCCCTCGCTGGAGCACCTGGCTTCGGCGCGGCCGGTGGCGCCGGCCGCCGACGCGGTTGCGATCGCCCAGGACCGCATCCGCGAGAAGGCCCACTTCGTGCGCTGCGGCGTCGAATGCGCTCCCTACGCCGTGATCGAGACGGCCGCCCACCTGGCGGCGGTGCCGGCCGACCTGCTGCCGGGCATCCTCAAGACCGCGCGGCTCGGCTACGACGGCAAGGGCCAGCGCCGGGTGGCGACGCGGGCCGAGCTCGACACGGCATGGAACGATGCCGGCGGCGTGCCCTGCGTGCTCGAGAAGCTGCTGCCGCTGGATTTCGAATGCTCGGTGATCGTCGCCCGCGGCGAGGATGGGCAGATGGTCAACTTCCCGGTGCAGCGCAACCTGCACCGTGACGGCATCCTCGCCGTCACCGAAGTCCATCCGCAAAGCATGCCGGAGTCGACCGCGCGCCGTGCCGTGGCCGCAGCCCGCTCGATCGCCGAAGGCCTGGCCTATGTCGGCGTGCTGTGCGTCGAGTTCTTCGTCCTCGGCGACGGCCAGCTGGTGGTCAACGAGATGGCGCCACGGCCGCACAACAGCGGCCACTGGACACTGAACGCCAGCGACGTGTCGCAGTTCGAGCTGCAGGTGCGCACCCTGGCCGGCCTGCCGCTGAATCCGCCGCGCCAGCACAGCGTGGCGATCATGCTGAACCTGCTGGGCGACCTGTGGTTCGTCGACGGCGATGTACCGAGCGAGCCGCGCTGGGCCGACGTGCTGGCCCTGCCCGGCACCCACCTTCACCTCTACGGCAAGACTGAGGCCCGCCGCGGCCGCAAGATGGGGCACCTCAACATCACCGGCGACGCGATCGACACGGTCCGCAGCACGGCCGACTTCGCCGCCGCGCTGCTCGGGCTGCCGATTCCGCTGTCGGAATGAACGGAGCCCAAGTGATGATTCGCGACGGCAGCGCACCCGAAGCGATCGCCGAGGCCGCGCAGGTCCTGCGTGCCGGCGGTCTGGTCGCCTTCCCGACCGAGACCGTCTACGGCCTGGGCGCCGACGCCGGCAGCGATACCGCCGTGGCCGGCATCTTCGAAGCCAAGGGCCGGCCCAGCGACCATCCACTGATCGTGCACGTGCCGGCCGGCGCCAGGGGCACCGAGGCGCTGGCGCACTTCGCGCGGCCGCTGCCGGCCTTCGCCCAGAAACTGGTGCGCGCCTTCTGGCCCGGCCCGCTGACCCTGATCGTCGAGCGCCAGCCCGGCGTCGGCGCCGCGGCGGCGGGCGGACAGGACACCATCGGCCTGCGCTGCCCGGCCCATCCGGTGGCCCAGGCGCTGCTGGCGGCCTGCGCCGAACTGGGCGTGCTGGGCGTTGCCGGGCCGAGCGCCAACCGCTTCGGCCGCGTGAGCCCGACCACCGCGCTGCACGTGCAGCATGAGTTCGGCGACAGCTTGCTGGTGCTGGACGGCGGCCCCTGCGCGGTCGGCATCGAATCGACCATCGTCGACTGCAGCCGCGGCGCGCCGGTGCTGCTGCGGCCCGGCGCGATCACGCGGGCGCAGATCGAGGCGGCTGGCGGCGAGCCGCTGCGCGACAAGCACACGCTCGGCGCGCCCGACCCCAAGGCCTCCGGCACGCTGGAGTCGCACTACGCGCCGAGCGCCAAGCTGCGCCTGATGGACGCCAAGGCGTTGCAGACCGGCCTCGACGTGCTCGGGGCCAATGCAGCCAACATCGCGGTCTGGTCGCGCACGGTGCTGAGCAGCCGCTCGCAGCGCATCGTGCAGCGGCGCATGCCCGACGACGCCGCCGCCGCCGCGCAGCAGCTGTTCGCCGTGCTGCGGGCCTTCGACGCCGAGGGCGTCAAGCTGATCTGGGTCGAGACCCCGCCACCCGACCCCGAATGGGAAGGCGTGCGCGACCGCCTTTCGCGAGCGGCGGCTTGATGTTGCTCGCCCCCAGGTTGCCCGGCACTTCGTGTCCGGGCGCCCACCCCCTGCCGGGGGCAACACCAGCGGCCTGGCAGAGCCAGTTCCGCGGTGTTTCACCAACATGGGCGCGGCTGCGCCGGCCCAGGCGCTTACTCTCCCTCTTTACCCGCCGGCCGCCAGCACCCCCGCGAAGAACCCTCGCGCCGACACCATGCAGAACGGCGGCACCAGCGTGCCGTGGTAGGCCTGGACCACGGCCTGCTGCTGCTGCGCGGCGGTGCCGCCGGCGTTGGTCGCGGTGCTGATCTTGGCCTGGGCGAAGCCGGCGCGTGCGGTCGAGAAGGCGTCGCTGGCACTGACGTCCTCGAGGTCGACCACGGCCAGCGCCGAGGCCGGCATGCCGCGGGCGCGGAAGTAGCCGGCGGTGGCGCGGGTGCTCAGGAAGTTCACGGTCGGGTCGTTGGCGCCGCCGCACATCAGCATCGGCCGCAGCGGCAGCCAGTTGCGCAAGTCGTTCGCCACGGCCGCCTTGCGGAAGCCGAGCAGCGGCTGGCAGCCCAGCGGGGAACTGGTGTTGAGCGAGGCCGCCGTCGCCGGCAGCGCGTTGCCGGCGCAGGGATTGGCCAGGATGTCGTTGGCGGCCTGCGTCAGGTAGCTCTGCCGGACCAGGTTGTTGGGCGCGTAGAAGACCGCCAGCGACGGATCGACTGGCCCCGGCATCGCGTTCGGCGGATAGAGCGCCAGCGGGGGCAGCTTGCCGGTGGCGTAGAGCGTGTTGATCGGCGTCAGGCTCGGCAGCAGCGTGTCGATGCCGCTGGCGTAGGGGGCTTCGTAGATGTCGCTGGTGGCGGTGTAGACATTGCCGAACTGCTTTTGCCAGCTGGTCGACAGCAGCGGCGTGAACAGCGTGGCGCCGAGCGCCGGCCAGCCGCTGAAGCTGTAGTCGGCCAGCAGGCTGATGGCGGAGGGCGCCGACAGCGGCGCCGAGGCGGTCACCGTCCTGCCGGTGGCCTGCAGCTCGCGATGCGCCGCCATCGCCACGTAGCCGCCCTGCGAATAGCCCGTGACGAACAGCGAGGCGGCTGCGTCGGCGTTGATCAGGGCGAAGGTCTTGCGTGCCGCGGTCAGCGCATCGACCATGTCCTTGCCCTGCTGGTCGCCGTTGAGGTAGGGGTGGTAGGCCAGGGTCGACTTGTCGTAGCCGGCGTAGTTCGGGGCCACCACGATGTAGCCCTGGGCCGCGAAGATCGCGGCCACCAGCACGCCTTCGCCTGCGGCCGGCTGGGTCGCATCGGTCCAGCGCGCGATGTTGAAGTCGCGCGCCGCGGTGGTGCCGTGCGCATACAGCACCACAGGGCGGGGCCCGTTGCAGGCGGCATCGGTGCCGGAGGGCACCATGATCGCGGCGGTCGCGTTGGTCTCTTCGCCCTGGCCGCCGATGGTGCGGTACTCGAGATAGCGCACATCGACGCCGCACTTGGGGGCGCCGGCGACGTTCTGCAGCGCCTTGCCCTGCGGGTTGGCCTGCAGCAGGGCCGTGAACTCGTCGGTCGAGATCCGCTGCACCCGCTCGGGCGGTATCGTCACGACCGAGCCGCGTCCGCTGTCCACCGTGGCCGGCACGTTGATGGAGAACCCGTCGTTCCCGCCGCCTCCGCAAGCCGCAAGGGCCAGGGCGAGGCCGGACAGGGCGATGGCGGGGAGTTTTTTCATGGAATATGTCTCCTGCGGGTTTCGGGGCGCCGCTAGATTCTGGGCAGCGCCCGGCCGCCGCGCAAGCGGCGCCGGCCTACACGAACGGCTCAGTCCTGCGACGCCCAATCGACCAGGGCATCGAAGGCCGGGCGCGCGGCGGCCGCATTGCCGTGGTTGGCGATCGCCACCACCACCCAGCGCCGGCCGCTGGCGCCATGCACGTAGCCGGCCACGCCGGCGGCATCGCGCAGGGTGCCGGTCTTCAGGTGGGCCGCGCCGCCCGAGCGCAGCGCCCGCTTGCGCAGCGTGCCGTCGACCCCGGAGGCCGGCAGCGAGGACACCAGTTCCGGCATCACGGGCGAGCGCCAGGCCTGCTGCAGCATCTTCGCCAGCGCGGCGGCGCTGATGCGCTCGTCGCGCGAGAGGCCCGAGCCGTTGTCGAACACCGGCTGGCCCTCGCCGGTGCCGATGCGGTCGTTCCACCACTGGCGCATCGTCGCGCGCGAAGCGTCGAGCGTGCCGCGCTTCTTCTGCTGCAGCCCGAGCGTCAGGAAAAGCTGCTGCGCCATCACGTTGTTGCTGTACTTGTTGATGTCGCGGATCACCTCGGCCAGCGGCGGCGAGCTCGCCTCGAAGGCCGGCCGCAGCTCGGCCGGGACGCGGCCGTCGCGCACCTGGCCCTTGAGCCGGCCGCCCATTTCGGCCCACAGGCCGCCGATCGCGCGGGCCGCGTAGCCGCGCGGGTCGGCGTAGGCCACCGCCCATGTCTTGTCGCCGCAGGCCGCCGGGTAGCTGCCCGCGAAACCGAGCCGCGCCGGATCGGCGAACTCGCCGGCCAGGGTGCTGCGCCAGTCGCCGCATTCGCCGGCCGCCAGCGGCACCGTGGCCTGCATGGCGACGCCGGCCAGCGGCGGCTCGTAGCTGACCTGGGCCAGCTGCGCTCCGCGCTGGGGTGAGAAGTTCATCACCACCGATTTGAAATTCACCAGCAGCGCATCGGGCGCGGCGTTGTAGGGGCGCTGGCCCTCGCCGTCGAAGGCGTTCGGATCGGCTTCGGCCACCTCGAAGGCGCTGCGGTCGAGCACGATGTCGCCGTTGATGCCCTGGATGCCGAGCCCCTGCACCCGCCGCAGCAGCAGCCAGAGCCGCTCGATCACCAGCTTGGGGTCGCCCTGGCCCTTGATGTAGAGGTTGCCCTCGAGCATGCCGTTGCGCACCGGGCCGTCGACGTAGACCGGCGTGGTCCAGGTGAAGGCCGGTCCCAGCAGGTCGAGCGCCGCGTAGGTGGTGACCAGCTTCATGATCGACGCCGGATTCACCGGCACCTGGGAGCGCCAGGCGAGCCGCGGCGCGCGCACGCCGTCCGCATCGGCCACCAGCATCGTCACCGCCTCGCGCGGCACCTTGGCGCGCGCCAGCGCGGCCTCGACCTCGTTCGGCAGGCTCTGGGCCGTGGCCGGCAGGGCAGCGGCGAGCGCGAGGACGAATCCGAGGGAAAGGCGGCGCATGGCGAGGGGCTGGAACATCGCGGGATTATCCCGGCCCCGGGTCCCGGCCCCGGGGGGCGTCGATAATCTCCCGATGCCCGCAGCCCCCCGTTTCTCAGCCCGCACGATCGGCATCGGCGCGGCCGTCGTCACGGTCGGGGTCTGGACCGCGTTCATCGTGATCGCGCGCGCGTCCGCGGGGCGCTCGCTGGCGCCGTTCGATATCGCCTTCGCCCGCATCTGCGGCGCCGCACTGGTGCTGCTGCCCTGGGGTGCCTGGCTGGTGACGCGGGCGCGCGCCGAAGGATCGGCCGCCGGCTCCTTCTTCGGCCTCTCGCCGCTGCCGCTGCGCCTGACGGCCTTGGCGGGGGTCTTCGGCGGCCTCGCCTACGCCCTGCTGGCCTATACCGGCTTCTTCTTCGCGCCGGCCAGCCACGCCGCGGTGCTGATGCCGGGCAGCCTGCCGTTGTGGACCACCCTGCTGGCCGCGCTGGTGCTGCGCGACCGCATCACGCCGCTGCGCGCGCTCGGGCTGGCGCTGATCGTCCTCGGCGACCTGTTCGTCGGCGGCGCCAGCCTCCTGCATGCGCTGGACGGCGGCGCCGTCTGGAAGGGCGACCTGCTGTTCATGGGCGCCGCCTTCAGCTGGGCCTGCTATAGCATCGTCGTCCGCCGCCACGGGCTCGAGGCCGTGCGGGCCACCATCGCCATCACCGTGTTCGCCTTCGTCACCTTCGTACCCGCCTATGCGCTGCTGGCCGCGGCCGGCCTGGTCACGAGCCGGCTGGCCAGCGCGCCGGCAGGCGAAATCCTGTTCCAGATGCTGTTCCAGGGCGTCGGCTCGGTGGTGATCTCGGGCATCGCCTTCACGCTGATGATCCAGTACTTCGGCCCGGTGCGGTCCACCATGATCACGGCGCTGGTGCCTGGCCTGTCGGCACTCGGGGCGGTGGCTTTCCTGGGCGAGCCGCTCTACTGGAACCTGGTCGCGGGCGTGCTCCTGGTGACGGCGGGGATCCTGTTCGGCGTCCAGCGCAGCGGCGCTGCCGGCGGTCGGCCGGTCCCGGCGGTCGCGGTGGCGGGCACGCCGGGAGGGCGCATCGATGGCTAGGCTGCTGGCGTTCGACACCAGCACCGAGGCGCTGTCGATCGCGGTGCTTCACGGTGAACTGCTGCTCGAGCACAGCGGCGCGGGCGGCGCGCAGTCGTCGGCGAGCCTGATTCCGCTGATCCAGCAACTGCTGGCTGCCGCCGGACTGACGTTGGGCGAACTCGACGCCATCGCTTTCGGCCGCGGCCCTGGTTCCTTCACCGGCCTGCGCACCGCCTGCTCGGTGGCGCAGGGCCTCGGGTTCGGGGCCGGCGTCCGGCTGCTGCCGATCGACACCTTGCAGGCCGTGGCCGAGGAAGCCCGTCATCGCTTCGGCAGCACGCGCGTGGTGGCGGTCCTCGATGCGCGCATGGACCAGGTCTATGCAGCCGGCTACGACTTCGGGGTCGAGATCAGCGCCAGCGAAGCCGAGCTGCTGGCGCCCGAGGGCGTCGTGGTCCCGGACGGCTGGGCGCTGGCCGGCAATGCCTTCGCCGCCTACGGCGACCGGCTGCCGCGGGCCGCGGCGCGCCACGAGGTGCTGCCCACCGCCGGCGCGATGCTGCGCCTGGCGCCGGCGCTGCTGGCGGCGCAGCGCACGGTCGCTCCCGCCGAAGCCTGGCCGCTCTACGTGCGCGACAAGGTGGCGCAGACCACCGAGGAGCGCGCGGCGCTGAAAGGGCTGTCATGAGCGCAGCGCAGTGCCGAACGAGGGGGCTCCGGAGCGCAGCGCCGGGCCGCCCCAAGCAAGCTCGCGCCCCCTCGGGGGGCAGCGAGGACACGCAGTGCCGAGCGTGGGGGCTTGCATGAGCGCCGTGATGCAGCAGCCGCGCGAGGCGCGGCTCGAGCCGATGACGATCGAGCGGGTGCCCGCCGTCTGCGCGATCGAACGCAGCGCCTTCACCCATCCCTGGACGCCGGCGAATTTCACCGATTCGCTGGCCGCCGGCTATCACTGCCAGTGCCTGGTGGCTCCCGCGCCCGACAGCGGGCCGGCCGCCGCCGATGCGCCGCGGGGCGCGCGGGCGCTCTGGAACCGGGTCACCTTGCGCGAGACGCGCGAGAGCGGCGAGACGCTGATCGGTTATTTCGTCGCCATGAAGGGCGTGGACGAGGTGCATCTGCTCAACATCACGGTGGCGCCGGCCTTCCATGGCCAGGGCTGGGCGCCGCTGATGCTGGAGGCGCTGGCAGGCTGGTCGCGCGGCCAGAATGCGCAGTGGCTCTGGCTCGAAGTGCGGGCCAGCAACCTGCGCGCCCTGGCGGTCTACGAGCGCAACGGCTTCCGGCGCGTCGGCATCCGCAAGGGCTACTACCCCGCGGAAGGCGGCGCCCGCGAGGATGCGGTCGTGATGAGCCTGCGTCTGAACGAATCACCAAGTGCATGGGGCGCATTGAAATGACGACCGAGGGAATGAAGCTGGACGCGCGCCAGCGCGCCATGCTCGACGAGATGGGCATCAAACTCCCCTGGTGGCGCCAGTCCGAGCCGGAACCGGTGACGGAGCCCCCCGCGGCCCGGCCCGAAGCTGCCGAGGCCGTCGCGCCCGAACCGCCCGCCGCCACGCGTCCGATCGCGGCACCGGCGGTCGCAGCGCCCGCGCCGCCCGTGCATCGGGCGACCGCCGCGACCTTGCAAGGGGCCGCCGTGCTGGCCGAGGCGCCGCGACGCCTCTGCGGCGACCCGGCGGCGTCGCAGGCCGGCTGGCTGATCGTGGCCGACATGCCGCCCGAACTCGACGGCCGGCATGGGGAGCCGTTCGAGGGCGAGGCCGGCAGGCTGCTGCACGCCATGCTGAATGCGCTGCAGTTGCATGGCGGCGCAGCGCCGGTGCACCTGATGCGCACGCACCGCGGCGTTGCCTCGGGCCAGCCGGACAGCCCGCGCCCGATCGACGAGGCTCTGGCGGACGGCATCGCTCCGCTGGCGCCGCGCGTGATCCTCGCCATGGGCCCGCTGGCCGCCCAGAGCCTGATGCAGAGCGCAGATCCGCTCGGCCGGCTGCGCGGCCGCGTGGTGCAGTTGCAGCGCCCGGGGCTGCCGCCGTTGCCGTTGGTCGCCAGCTACCACCCGGCCTACCTGCTGCGCAACCCGGCCGACAAGGGCCGGGCCTGGGCCGACCTCTGCCTGGCCGCAACGCAAGTGTGAGCGGCCGGCCGCCTAAAATTCGGCCCATGACCTTCCTGGACAAGCTGCGCGCCGCCGAGCGCCAAAACGGCTCGCTGCTGTGTGTCGGCCTCGATCCCGAGCCGACCAAATTCCCCGCTTCGCTCAAGGGCGACGCCAGCAGGATCTACGATTTCTGCGCCCGCATCGTCGACGCCACGGCCGACCTGGCGATCGCCTTCAAGCCGCAGATCGCCTACTTCGCAGCCCACCGCGCCGAAGACCAGCTCGAGCAGCTCATGGAACACATGCGCCGCAACGCGCCGCACGTGCCCACCATCCTGGACGCCAAGCGCGGCGATATCGGCTCGACCGCCGAGCAATACGCCCGCGAGGCCTTCGAGCGCTACGGCGCCGATGCCGTCACCCTGTCGCCGTTCATGGGCTTCGATTCGGTCGAACCCTATCTGCGGCACCAGGGCAAGGGCGCCTTCCTGCTGTGCCGGACCAGCAATCCAGGCGGCGCCGACCTGCAGGGCCAGCGCCTGGCCGGCATCGAGGGCGAGCCCTTCCTGTACGAGCATGTCGCCAAGCTGGCCCAGGGGCCCTGGAACCTCAACGGCCAGCTGGGACTGGTGGTCGGCGCCACCTACCCGGCCGAGATCGAACGCGTGCGCACCCTGGCGCCCACGGTGCCGCTGCTGATTCCCGGTGTCGGCGCCCAGGGCGGCGATGCGGTTGCCACCGTCCGCGCCGGCTGGCGCCCGGACGCGCCGATCATCGTCAATTCGTCACGCGCCATCTGCTATGCCTCGGCCGGCGAGGACTTCGCCGAGGCCGCCCGGCGCGAGGCCATCCGCACCCGCGACGCGCTTCAGGCCGCCAGGCCCTGAAAGACACTCCGCGTCAGTTTGCAAGCGCTTCGTGGCCTCGATGTGACGAAAAAAGTCACATTTCCTCACAATTGTCGTACTAAACGTTTCTCTTAAGGTCTTCGGGCCCACGCCAAAGCGCGGGCACGCCATTTGCCTCATCAGGAACGGCGCGTCCGCGTCGTGGAGTGAGGAGTCCCATGGTGGAAGACATCGCAACCGGCCGCGCCGAAGCGGCCGACGAGGCATTGCGCGCGCGCGAAATCGCGGCAGCGCCACCCGGCGGGGAGGCGTCCCCTCCGTTCGCGCTGGCTGCGGCCCTGGCGGCATCGGCCGCCGCGCTGGCGGCTTGCGGCGGGGGCGGCGGCGGCAGCGGCGGCGCAGGCATGAGCCTGGCCGGGCTCGGCGGCTCGAGCACGGTACAGGCCGGCTCGCTGACCGCGCTGGCCAACACGCCGACCGCGCAGACCTACGTCTACACGCAGGCCAAGACCGACGACGAGGCCGCGCGCTTCCTGCTGCAGTCGCAGTTCTCGGCCTCGGAAGCGGACATCGCGGCCGTTCGCAGCAAGGGCTACCTGCCCTGGCTCGGCGAGCAGGTCGACCGCCCGGCCGAGCAGGGCGGGCGCGACTGGATCCTGAGCAAGCCCTACAACACGGTCAACAGCGACGACATGATCTGGAACCAGCTCATGACCTCGCCCGACGGCTTTCGCAAGCGCATGGCGCTGGTGTTCACCGAGATCTTCGTGGTCTCGCGCAACGACATCGGCTCGAACTGGGCCGAGCACATGATGGCCCAGTACTGGGACACGCTGGTGGCCGGCGTCACGACCAACTTCCGCAAGCTGCTGGAAGACGTGTCGCTCAATCCGGCGATGGGCTTCTACCTCAACACCAAGGGCAACCAGAAGGAGAACGCCCAGGGCCGCCAGCCGGACGAGAACTATGCACGCGAGGTCATGCAGCTCATGACCATCGGGCTCTACCAGCTGGAGGCCGACGGCAGCGTGAAGACCGGCAGCGACGGCGTGCCGCTCGACAGCTACAGCCAGGACGACGTGACCAACCTGGCGCGCGTCTTCACCGGCTACGACCTCGACATCCGGGCCGACGAGAAGAACGGAACGCCGGGTGCCTTCACCCCGCCGGGCGGCACCGGCACGATCGAGAGCAGCGCCTGGACCTCGCGGCCGATGGCGCTCACCGCGTCCCGTCACTCGACGCTCGAGGCCCGCTTCCTCGGCGCCACGGTGCCGGGCGGCACCGAAGGCAAGGCGGCGCTGAAGATCGCGCTCGACACGCTCTTCGGCCATCCCAATGTCGGCCCCTTCATCTGCAAGCAGCTGATCCAGCGGCTGGTCACCAGCAATCCGAGTCCGGCCTACGTGAAGCGCGTGTCGGATGTGTTCGCGGACAACGGCGGCGGCGTGCGCGGCGACATGAAGAGCGTCTTCGCGGCGGTGCTGCTCGACAACGAGGCGCGCAGCCCGGCCGGGCTCTCGGACCCCAACTTCGGCCGCCTGCGGGAGCCGATGCTGCGCCTGGCGCAATGGGCGCGGACCTTCGGTGCCGGCTCCACCAGCGGCAACTGGAAGGTCGGCGACCTGTCCCGGCCCAATGACCAGCTGGGCCAGAGCCCGCTGCGCTCGCCGTCGGTGTTCAACTTCTTCCGGCCCGGCTACGTGCCGCCTTCGACCGCGCTCGCCGCCTCCAGGCTGGTCGCACCCGAATTCCAGCTGGTCAACGAGACCAGCGTGGGCGGCTACCTGAACTTCCTGCAGAGCAACGTGCTGCCCAAGAGCACCGGCCGGGACGTCAACGCGGCCTACGCGAGCGAGCTGGCGCTGGTGCTCGACCCGGCGGCGCTGGTGCAGCGGCTGAACCTGCTGCTGACCGGCAACCAGCTGTCCGCGGCCACCCAGGCGCTGATCACCAGTGCGTTGGCCAACCCGCCGGTGAACGGCGGGAGCTCCGACGCCGTCAAGCTCAACCGCGTCTATGCCGCGGTGCTGCTGGTGATGGCTTCGCCCTCCTACCTGATCCAGAAATAAGGGACGTCGCGATGTACCTGATCGACCCCGCCGCGCACACGCGCCGTGCCTTCCTGCGCCGCTCGGGCCAGCTCGCCATGGCCGGCACCGCCCTGCCGTTCGCCCTCAATCTCGCGGCGATGGGCGAAGCCGCGGCGCAGGCCGCGCCCGGTGACGACTACAAGGCGCTGGTCTGCGTCTTCCTGTTCGGCGGCAACGACTATGCGAACACGGTCGTCACCTATGACGACCCGAGCTACAACGCCTACAGCCAGATCCGGTTGCCGCAGGCCTCGGGCGGCATCGCGATCGCCAAGGAGGCGCTCGCCGGCACGCTGCTGGTGCCGAGCGTGCCGCTGCCGAACGGCCGCCAGTACGCGCTGCACCCGGCGATGACGCAGCTCGCCGGCCTCTTCAACAACGAAGGCAAGGTGGCGGTGCAGCTCAACGTCGGGCCGCTGGTGGTGCCGCTCACGCGGGCCCAGTACAACAACAGCAACAAGAAGCTCTATCCGCAGCCGCCCAAGCTGTTCTCGCACAACGACCAGCAGTCGACCTGGCAGTCGTCCTCGCCCGAGGGCTCGACGGTCGGCTGGGGCGGCAACGTGGGCGACCTGATGATCGACCAGCGGCAGAACACCAACTCGCTGTTCACCTGCATCTCGGTGGCGGGCAACGCGGTGTTCCTGTCGGGCGACCAGGCGCTGCAATACCAGGTCAGCACGGGCGGCGCGGTCGGCATCCGGAGCATCAAGGACACGACGACCTTCGGCTCGAGCAGCGTCAAGGCGGCGATGGCCCAGCTGGCCCAGGAGACCCGCAGCCACGCGATGGAGAACGAGTACAACAAGGTCACCAAGCGCGCGGTCGAGGCCGAGACCACGGTCACCGCGGCGATCGCGCCCGCGACCTTCGCCACCGACACCTTCGCCGGCCTCAACACCGGCCTGGCGAACCAGCTCAAGATGGTGTCGCGCATCATCCGCGGCCGCTCCACGCTGGGCGCCAAGCGGCAGGTGTTCTTTGTCTCGATGGGCGGCTTCGACCTGCACGACAACCTGATCTCCAACCAGGTCAACCTGATGCAGCAGCTCAGCGACGCGCTGGCCGCCTTCCATCGGCAGATGGTCGCGCAGGGCATGGCCGACAAGGTCACGGCCTTCACCGCCTCGGATTTCGGCCGCACGCTGGCCAGCAACGGCGACGGCTCCGACCATGGCTGGGGCGGCCACCACTTCGTCGTCGGCGGCGCGGTCAACGGCAAGAAGATCTACGGCACGCCGCAGGTGGTGAGCATCGACAACGATTCCAAGCTCGCGGGCTACGAAGGCCACGTGGGGCAGGGCCGGCTGATCCCCAGCACCTCGGTCGACCAGTACGGCGCCACGCTCGCCAAGTGGTTCGGCGTGCCCGACGCGGACCTGCCGGGCATCCTGCCGAACCTGAAGAACTTCGGCGGCAACTTCAACGGCATCGAGTACCCGAAGAACATTGGATTCATGGCCTGAGGCGGTGTAATCTCCGTCGCGCCAATGCACGGAGACGCCCCATGATCTACCAGGGAAGCTGCCATTGCGGCCGGATCGCCTTCAACGTCGAGGGCGAGATCCAGGGCGCGCTCGCCTGCAACTGCTCGATGTGCCAGCGCAAGGGCTCGCTGCTGTGGTTCGTCCCGCGCGCGCGCTTCACGCTGAACACGCCCGAGGACGACAACCTCGGCACCTATCTGTTCAACCAGCACGCGATCCGGCACCGCTTCTGCAAGACCTGCGGCATCCATCCCTTCGCCGAGGCGACCGACCCCAAGGGCCAGCCGACCATGGCGGTCAACATCCGCTGCCTGGAGGGCATCGCGCTCGATGCGGTGCCGGTGCAGCACTACGACGGACGTTCGCGATGAGCGCATCCGGGACCGGCGCATCGGATCCGTTCCCGGTCGAGGGCGGCTGCAGCTGCCGGGCGGTGCGCTATCGCATGGCCACGCGGCCCTTGTTCGTGCATTGCTGCCACTGCCGATGGTGCCAGCGCGAGAGCGGCTCCGCCTTCGCCCTCAACGCGATGATCGAGGCCGACCGCGTCGAACTGCTCGCAGGCGAGATCGAACGCCTGCGCATCCCGTCGGCCAGCGGCAAGGGCCAGACGGTGGTGCGCTGCACCCGCTGCTGCATCGCGCTGTGGAGCCACTACGCGGGAAGCGGCGAGGCGGTCGCCTTCGTGCGTGTCGGCACGCTCGACGATCCGGACCTGCTGCCGCCCGACATCCACATCTTCACGATGTCGAAGCAGCCCTGGGTGCCGCTGCCGCCGGGCGCGGCGGCGGTGAGGGAGTACTACCGGCGCTCCGAGTACTGGCCGGTGGAGAGCGTCGAGCGGTTCAAGGCCTTGAAAGGGTAGCCCCGAGCCGCGCGGACACCTGGTCGGCGCAAGCCTTGAGCGCCACCGCGATCTCGCCGTCCCAGCGCGTGTCGAAGATGGCCGCCGGCCCGATCGCGGTGACCGCGAGCACGATCGCGCCGGTGTGGTCGAAGACCGGCGCCGACATCGCGCACACGCCGGGCAGGATCTCGCCTTCCGAGCGGCTCAGCCCGTGGGCGCGCACCTCGTGCAATTGCGCCTCGAAATCCTTCCAGCCCGGCAGCGGCTGCACCGGCGGCATGCCGCGCTGTGGCGGCGCCACCGGGGCTTTTTGTTCGCGCTGGCGTTCCTCTTCGAGCAGGCGCTTGACCACGGCCGAGTCCAGGTACGCACCGAACAGCCGGCCCGACGCGGTGTTGGTCAGCGAGAACACCGTCCCGTGGCGCATGTTCACGTGCAGCGGCGCCGGCGATTCGGCGATCCGCACGATGGTGGCGCCGCGGTCGCCCCAGACCGCGATCGCCGCCGTGTGGCCGATCTGCTGCGCCAGCTCGGCGATCAGCGGCGTCGCGATATGCACCGGGTTGGCCTGCTGCAGGCTGATCAAACCCAGTTGCAAGGCCAGCGGTCCAAGCAGATAGTGGCCGGTGGTGCGGTCCTGCTCGATCAGCCCGAGGCGGCCGAAGCTGACCATGTAGGGATGCGCCTTGGCGGCGGACATCTCGGCCTCGCGCGCCAGGTCCTTGAGCGCCATCGGCCGGCCGTGGTGCACCAGGGCGCGCAGCAGCTGGCCGCCCACCTCGATGCTCTGGATGCCGCGCTGCGCGCGATCGGACTCAGCCGCCATGGTGTTTTGTCATTCGTTGATACAGAAGGCATTAGACATTAACTGATCCTCGAATTACACTCCGTGCATTCGTTCCATGCGAATCAATTCACTTTAGACAAATCAGGAGACCCGCGATGTCCGAGACCAAGAAGTTCGCCAGCCAGGCCGATCTCGAAGAAAAGAAGATCAGCTTCAGCCAGATTTCCGAGCATGCCTGGGCCTACACGGCCGAAGGCGACCCGAACACCGGGATCATCATCGGCGACGACGCGGTGCTGGTGGCCGACACCCAGGCCACGCCGGCGATGGCGGCCGACGTGATCCGCCGCATCCGCGAGGTGACCGACAAGCCGATCAAGTACGTGGTGCTGACCCACTACCACGCGGTGCGGGTGCTGGGCGCGAGCGCCTACGGGGCCGAGCACATACTGGCGAGCCAGGACACCTACGACCTGATCGTCGAGCGCGGCGAGCAGGACAAGGCCAGCGAGATCGGCCGTTTCCCGCGCCTGTTCGCGGGCGTGGAGACCGTGCCGCCCGGCATGACCTGGCCGACCATGACCTTCACCGGCAAGATGACGCTGTGGCTGGGCAAGCTCGAAGTGCAATTGCTGCAGCTGGGCCGCGGCCACACCAAGGGCGACACGGTCGTCTGGCTGCCAGGAGAAAAGGCGCTTTTGTCAGGCGACTTGGTCGAGTTCGGCGCCACCCCCTATGCCGGCGATGCCTACTTCAAGGACTGGCCCAAGACGCTCGAGAACCTCGCCGCGCTCAAGCCCAAGGCGCTGGTGCCCGGCCGCGGTGCCGCGCTCACGACGCCTGAAGAAGTGGCCAAGGGCCTGGACGAAACACGCGCGTTCATCTCGGACATGTACGCCAATGTCCAGAAGGGCGTCGCCGCCGGCAAGGACCTGAATGCGGTCTACAAGGACACCTACGCAGCGTTGAAGCCCAAGTACGGCCACTGGGTGATCTTCGACCACTGCATGCCCTTCGACGTCACCCGCTGCTACGACGAAGCCACGAAGTACACCGACCCGCGCATCTGGACTGCCGAGCGCGACATCGAAATGTGGAAGACGCTCGAAGGCTGAAGCCATGCAGGGCCTCGCATCGCACGACGCGGCGCCGGTCGACTACCAGTCGCTGCGCTTCGATTACAGGCGGCACCCCGACCAGGATGCCGCGACACCGGTCCGCCACCCGGTGGTGGTGGTCGGCGCCGGCCCGGTGGGCCTGGCGCTGGCGATCGACCTCGCCCAGCGGCAGGTGCCGGTGGTGCTGCTCGACAACGACTGCACCCTGTCGACCGGCTCGCGCGCAATCTGCTTCGCGAAGCGCACGCTGGAGATCTTCGACCGTTTGGGCTGCGCCGGGCGCATGGTCGACAAGGGCGTGTCCTGGAATGTGGGCCGCGTGTTCTTCGGCGACGAGCAGGTCTACAGCTTCGACCTGCTGCCGGAGACCGGCCACGAACGCCCGGCCTTCATCAACCTGCAGCAGTACTACGTCGAGGGCTACCTCGCGGAGCGCGCCGCCGAGCTGCCGCTGATCGACCTGCGCTGGAGCAGCAAGGTGGTCGGCATCGAGCAGGACGCCGGCCGGGCGCTGCTGACCATCGAGACCCCCGAGGGCGAGTACCGCCTGGCGGCCGGCTACGTGGCCGCCTGCGATGGCTCGCGCTCCAGCCTGCGGCAGCTGCTGGGCCAGGAGGCCAAGGGCCGCGTGTTCCGCGACCGCTTCCTCATCGCCGACGTCAACATGGACGCCGACCTGCCGACCGAGCGCCGCTTCTGGTTCGATCCGCCTTTTCATCCGAAGCAGAGCGTGCTGCTGCACAAGCAGGCCGACGGCATGTGGCGGGTCGACTTCCAGCTCGGCTGGGACGCTGATCCGGTCGAAGAGCGCAAGCACGAGAACATCATCCCGCGGGTGCGCGCGCTGCTCGACAGCATCGGCCACGAAGGCGTGAAGTTCGACATCGGCTGGGCCAGCGTCTACACCTTCGCCTGCCAGCGCATGGAGCGCTTTCGCCACGGCCGGGTGCTGTTCGCGGGCGACTCGGCGCATGGCGTGTCGCCCTTCGGCGCGCGCGGTGCCAACTCGGGCGTGCAGGACGCCGACAACCTGGCCTGGAAGCTGGCCGCGGTGCACCAGGGCGAGGCGCCCGACGCGCTGCTCGACAGCTATGCCAGCGAGCGCGAATACGCGGCCGACGAGAACATCCGCAACTCGACCCGCGCCACCGACTTCATCACGCCCAAGAGCGAGGTCAGCCGGCTGTTCCGCGATGCGGTGCTGGAACTGTCGAAGCGCCACGCCTTCGCGCGGGCGCTGGTCAACAGCGGCCGGCTGTCGGTGCCGAGCACCTTGCGCGAGTCGGTGCTGAACACGCCCGACGTCGATGCCTTCGAGGGGCCGATGGTGCCCGGCGCCGCGGCGGCCGATGCGCCGATCGCCGACGCCGGCGGCCACGGCGGCTGGCTGCTGCGCTCGCTGAGCCCCGCTGGTGCTGCGAAGACGAAGTTCACCGCGCTGGTCTTCGGCGAGGGTGCAGAGGCCGACCGCAGCCTCGATGCACTGGCGCGCGCCGACCGGCCGCTGCACGTCGTGCGCCTCGCGGACGACCGCGCCGGCGAACTGGCGGCGCGGCGCTACGACGCCCGGCCCGGCACCGTCTACCTGCTGCGGCCCGACCAGCATGTCTGCGCGCGCTGGCGCGCGCCCACTCCCGAGGCCGTGCGCGCCGCGTGCGACCGTGCATTGTCGAAGGCATAGAACGCCATGGACCTGATCACCACCCCGAACCTCGATGCGCCCGACGACTTCTACGAGGCGCTGATCGAAGCCCACCAGGGCCTCACGAGCGACGAGAGCCATGCCTTCAACGCCCGCCTGGTGCTGGTGCTGGCCAACCACGTCGGTTCGACCGCCGTGCTGCGCCAGGCCTTCGAGGCAGCTGCGTCATCCCGTTGAAACTGAAAGAGATCCCATCATGACGATCGCATCCGCGGCCGAGCGCCGCTACCAGGTCGGCTTCGGCAACGAGTACGCCACCGAAGCCATCGCCGGCGCCCTGCCGCAGGGCCGCAACAGCCCGCAGCGCGCGCCTTTCGACCTCTATCCCGAGCTGATCTCGGGCACCGCCTTCACGGCGCCGCGCCACGAGAACCGGCGCACCTGGCTGTACCGGCGCCAGCCCTCGGTGGTGGCCGGCCGCTACCAGCCCTACGCGCAGGCCCGCTGGAGCACCGGCGCCGATCGCGAGATCGCCCTGCCGCCCGAGCCGCTGCGCTGGGCGCCGATCCCCTTCGGCGGCGAGGAGGTCGATTTCATCGACGGCATGCACACGCTGGCGGCCAACGGCGATGCCGAGGCGCAGACCGGCATCGGCGCCCTGGTCTACCTGGCGAGCCGCTCGATGGAGCGCCGCGCCTTCGTCAACGCCGACGGCGAGATGCTGGTGGTGCCGCAGCAGGGCCGTCTCGTAATCACCACCGAGATGGGCGTGCTCGACGTCAAGCCCGGCGAGATCGCGCTGCTGCCGCGCGGGGTCGTGTTCAAGGTCGAGCTGCCCGACGGGCCTTCGCGCGGCTACGTCTGCGAGAACTACGGCGCTCAGTTCCGGCTGCCCGAGCTGGGCCCGATCGGCTCCAACGGCCTGGCCAACGCGCGCGATTTCCAGGCGCCGGTGGCGGCCTTCCAGGATGCGAGCGTGGCCTACGAGCTGGTCAAGAAGTCGGGCGGCCGCTTCTGGTCGGCGCCGACCCGGCATTCGCCCTTCAACGTGGTCGCCTGGCACGGCAACCTGGCGCCGGTGAAGTACGACACGGCCAACTTCATGACCATCGGCTCGATCAGCTTCGACCATCCCGATCCGTCGATCTTCACGGTGCTGACTTCGCCTTCGGACACGCCGGGCACCGCCAACTGCGACTTCGTGATCTTCCCGCCGCGCTGGCTGGTCATGGAAGACACCTTCAGGCCGCCGTGGTATCACCGCAACCTCATGAGCGAGTTCATGGGCCTGGTCTATGGCGAGTACGACGCCAAGCCCGGCGGCTTCAAGCCGGGCGGCGCCAGCCTGCACAACTGCATGGTGCCGCACGGCCCCGACGAGGAAGCCTTCGACAAGGCCAGCCATGCCAAGCTGGCGCCGCAGAAGCTCGACAACACGCTGGCTTTCATGTTCGAGAGCCGCTTCCGATTCATCCCGACCGGGTACGCGATGCAAAGCCCCGCGCTCGACCAGAACTACGCCGACTGCTGGGCCGGCCTCCAGGACCACTTCAAGCCATGAACACCACGCTCAACGCCACCCACGATCCGAAGCTGCGCAGCTGGGTCGCCTCGGCCAACCAGGCCGGCTGCGACTTCCCGATCCAGAACCTGCCCTTCGGCCGCTTCAGCCACGGCGCCGACGCGGCACCGCGCATCGGCGTCGCGATCGGCGACCGGATCCTCGACCTGCGCCGCGCCGGACTGATCGACACCGACGACATGAACGCGCTGATGGCGGCCACGCCCGAGAAGCGCTCGGCGCTGCGGGCGCTGATCTCCCAGGGGCTGGCCGAAGGCAGCGCGCGGCAGCCGGAATGGGAGCAGGCCCTGGTCAGCCAGTCGGCGGCCACGATGCATGTGCCCTGCCGCATCGGCGACTACACCGACTTCTACACCAGCGTGCACCACGCGACCACGGTCGGCAAGCAGTTCCGCCCGGACAACCCGCTGCTGCCGAACTACAAGTGGGTCCCGATCGGCTACCACGGGCGGGCCTCGTCGATCGGTGTCAGCGGCCAGCGCTTCAAGCGGCCGCAGGGCCAGACCAAGGCGCCGGACGCCGCCGTGCCGAGCTTCGGCCCGTCGAAGCGGCTGGACTACGAACTCGAGCTCGGCTGGTTCGTGGCCCAGGGCAATGCGCAGGGCGAGCCCGTCGGCATGGGCGCGGCCGAGGCGCATCTGTTCGGCGTGACGCTCTTCAACGACTGGTCGGCGCGCGACATCCAGGGCTGGGAGTACCAGCCGCTGGGCCCGTTCCTGTCGAAGAACTTCGCCAGCACGCTCTCGCCCTGGCTGGTCACGACCGAGGCCCTGGCGCCCTTCCGCGCCGCCTTCGAGCGCCCGGCTGACGATCCGCAGCCGCTGGCCTACCTGGACTCGGAGGCCAATCGCTCGCAGGGCGCGTTCTCGATCGAGCTGGAGGTGCTGCTGCAGACCGCGAAGATGCGCGAGGCGGGCGAGGCGCCGCATCGCTTGTCGAAAACCAACAGCACCCGCGCCGCCTACTGGACGCCGGCCCAGCTGATCGCCCACCACACGGTGAACGGCTGCAACCTGCAGCCCGGCGACCTGCTCGGCTCGGGCACCTTGTCGGGCCCGGAGGCGATCGAGGCCGGTTCGCTGATGGAGCTCACCGGCGGCGGCAAGCAGCCGATGCGGCTTCCCAACGGCGAGCAGCGCAGCTTCCTGGAGGACGGCGACACGCTCGTCATGCGCGGCTGGTGCGAGCGCCCCGGTGCGGTGCGCATCGGCCTCGGCGAAGTCAGCGGAACGGTGCTGGCGGCGGGCTGATCCTCTGCCAGATGAAGATCGAGCGATTCGACGAAGGGCTCGAGCACCGGCACATCGTGCCGTACGACCCCGTCTACGCCGAGGTCTTCCTCGCGCTCAGGGGGCATGCGCAGGCCTGCCTGGAGGGTGTCGAGCTGGTGCACATCGGCAGCACGGCCGTGCCGGAGCTGCGCGGCAAGCCCATGATCGACATTGCGGCCATCACGTCCCGAGCGAGCCTGCGCGAGGAGCAGCAGGCCTTCGAGCGTGCCGGCTTCCATCGTCGGCCGGTGTGGGTCGACAAGGACGACAAGCCCTATGTCTGCGCCTCGGTCCTGCATCGGGGACGGCGCTTCAACATCAACCTCCACATCTGCCACGAGGGAGATCCGGTCCACAAGGACTCCCTGGCCTTCATCGACATCCTCAACCGGCGCCCGGACCTGCGGCGAAAGTACGAGCGGGCGAAGGATCGGGCCCATGCCATCGATCCCGCCGACCCGCAGGTCTACAACCGCGAGAAGGAGGCGGTGATCAAGGAGATCGAGGCGCTGATTCCAGGCCTGCTCCCGCCGGCAGCGTGAGGTGAACGCCGGCCCGTGTCGTCCCATGTCGGCCACAATTCCGGCGCACAACAATCGACACCGAAGAGGGAGACAAGCATGGTTCTCGGATTGCGCCGGCTGGCCGTCATGGCGGCTGCGGCGGCCGCGCTGGCGCTGGCCGCCTGCTCGACCGCGCCCACCGCCCCCGTGCTGGTCGCGGCCCAGGACGGCGGTGCGCTGCCGCCGCTGGTGCCGATGCGGCGTTTCGTCGCCAACATCGACTACGTCGACGGCCATGTGCTGTCGCCCGACGGCCGCCGGCTGCTGTGGGTGCAGACCGTCGGCACCGACGTCGGGCTCGCGCTTCGCGCCAGTGCCGATGCGGCGTCGATCAGCGGCCCCGCCGTCAAGTCCTTCGCCACCGGCACCTTGGCCCGTCCCTTCGTTTCGGGCCCGACCTATTCGTGGCTGCCCGACAGCCGGCACGTGGCCTACCTGAAGGATTTCAGCGGCGACGAGAACACCCAGTTCTTCGTGCTCGACAGCGACAACCCGGACGGCAGGCCCTGGGCCGTGACGCCGTGGCCCGGCGTGCGCTCGGCCTATGTGGCGCGCGGCGCACCGGGCAGCGCGCGCTTCTTCTTCGCCAGCAACCGGCGCGACCGCAGCGAAATGGACCTGTTCGAGGCCGACGCCGCCACACGCACCGTGCGCGAGGTGGCGCGCAGCGAGGGCGACGGGCGGGTACTGGCCTGGTTCATCGGCACCGACCAGCAGCTCGCCGGGCGCATCCGTCAACTGGGCAGCGTCGACGGTTCGGACGAAGCACTCGAGCTCAGGAAACCCGACGGCAGCTGGCAGCGGCTGCGCACGGTGAAGGCCTTCGACTTCTTCTGGCCGCACCGCATCGACCTGCAGGGCGGCCGCCTCTGGGCCATGACCAACATCGGCCGCGACAAGGGCGCGCTGGTGGAAGTCGACCTGGCCACCGGCCAGGAGCGGGTGCTGGCCGAGAGTGCCGAGGTCGATCTCGACGGCGCCCAGTACCCGCCGATCCAGGGGGCGCCCTACGCCTATTCGATGGAGCCGGGCCTGCCCCGCTTCGTGTACCTCGACCCGGCGCTCGGCGCCGACGTCGCCCAGGCGGTGCGGACCGCGCGCGACCGGGGCTGGCTGGATGCCGAACCGGTGCTGACACGACCTTCGAGCATGGCCGACGGCGCGAGGCAGGTGGTGCTGCGCGCCGCGACCGGCGACGAGGCGGTCGAAATGCTGCTGGACCGCGACAGCGCCCGGCTCACCCGCCTGACCCCGCCGCGCAAACCCGGACCGGACCTGTTCCTGCCGATGGAGCCCTTCGCCTTCCGGACCTCCGACGGGCTCACGGTCCATGGCTACGTGGTTCGGCCGCGCGGCGTCGAGGGCCCGGCGCCGCTGGTGGTCGACATCCATGGCGGTCCCTGGGTGCGGGACCGGTGGCAGGGCGCCGGCTTCACGAACACGCAGATGCTGGCCAATCGCGGCTACGCGGTGCTCAAGGTCAACTACCGGGGCTCCAGCGGCTATGGGCGCGCCTTCATGCTGGCTGGCGCGCTCGAATACAACGGCCGGATCCAGCGCGACATTGCCGAGGCGGTGCAGTGGGCGATCGGCGAGGGCATCGCGGACCCGCAGCGGCTGGCGGTCTTCGGCGGCAGCTTCGGAGGCTTCTCGGTGCTGGCCCAGCTGATCCAGAAACCGCACGACTACCGCTGCGGCATCGACCTCGTCGGCGTTGCCAACTGGCCGCGCGTGATCGAGAACTGGCCGCCGTTCTGGCGCAACCGCCATTACTTCGCGATGACCTACGGCGATGTAGCCAAGCCCGACGAGCGCGCGGCGATGCTCGCCAACTCGCCGATCTCGCAGATCGACCGCATCACGGCGCCGCTGCTGGTGGTCCACGGCAGCAACGACGTCCGCGTGCTGCGCCAGGACTCCGACGAGGTGGTGGCCGAACTGCAGCGGCTCGGCCGGCCGGTGCGCTACATGAGCTTCGCCGACGAGGGCCACAGCGTGCGCAAGTGGCGCAACCGGCTGGCGCTCTGGCGCGAGGTCGAGGACACGCTGGCCGGCTGCCTGGGCGGCCGCAGCAACGGCTTCGACTACTACCAGCTGATGCCGCGCTGACCGGACCCTAACTCGCAGCCGCGGCCGCCCGGGCCGCCTCCAGATGCGCCCGGGCCCGCTCGGCCAGCGCCATCTCGCCGGGCGTGCCGGGGGTGAAGGTGTCGACCGGCAGGGTGCGACCGTGCGAATCGACCGAGACGAAGACCACCAGGCACTCGGTGGTCTTGTGCATGTCGCCGCCCTTCATGTCGCCGCTGCGCACCTCGACCGAGATGTTCATGCTGCTGTTGCCGGTGTAGGCGAGGCGGGCCTCGACCTCGACCAGGTCGCCGATCATGATCGGGCGATGGAAGCGGATGCTGCCGATGAAGACCGTGACGCAGTAGCGCTTGGACCAGCTGGTGGCGCAGGCGTAGCCGGCCTCGTCGATCCATTTCATGACAGTGCCGCCGTGCACCTTGCCGCCGAAATTGACGGTGCTGGGTTCGGCCAGGAAGCGCAGGGTGATGGACGACATGGTTGGCCCGGGCGAGGAGTGGATCGAGGACGCCGATTATGCGAGCGCCGCGGCGTTTCGGGGCGCGAACAGCTGCGCCACCGTGCGCCGCAGCCACATGTTGCCGGCGTCGGCGTGGAAGCGCTCGTGCCAGTGCTGCTTGACCGCGTACGAAGGCAGCGCGAAGGGCGGCTCCAGCAGCCGCACCGGCTCCTGCGTGGCCAGCACCTCGCCGAGGATCCGCGGCACGATCACGATCAGCTCGGTGTGGGCCACGATCCGCGCCACGCTCAGGAAGCTGGACAGGCGCACCACCACGTTGCGCTCCAGCCCGAGGCGGGCGATGGTCTTGTCGACGATCGCGTGGCCGGTCCCCGACGAGGAGATCACCGCGTGCGCCTCGGCCTCGAAGCGCCGGCGGGTGAGCCGGACGCCGATGCGCGGATGGTTCTGCGCCGCCAGGCAGACGAAGTTCTGCATGAAGAGCGTCTGCTGGTAGAAGCCGGCGTCCAGCTGCGGCATGAAGCCGACCGCGAGGTCGACCTCGCCGTCCTCCAGCCGGCGTCCGCTGTCGGTCGAGATGATCTCGGTCTCGAGGTGCACGCCTGGCGCCTGGCGCCGCAGGTGGTCGAGCAGGCCCGGCAGCAGCACCACCTCGCTGATGTCGGTCATGCAGATGCGGAAGCTGCGCCGCGCCTCGGCCGGCGCGAAGCCGGCGCGGCTGCCGCGGGCCTGGTCGAGCTGGGCCAGCACCTCGCGCACGTGGTGGACCAGCCGCTGCGCGTACGGCGTGGGCTGCATGCCCTGGGCGGTGCGCACGAACAGGCGGTCGTCGAAGTGGGCGCGCAGCTTGTTGAGCATGGTGCTGGCCGCCGCCTGCGCCAAGCCCAGGCGATCGGCCGCCTTCGAGACGCTGCCGGTCTTGTAGACCTCGTCGAAGACCGAGAGCCATTCGAGGTCGAGCTTGGACATGGGATTTCCGGTGGGTGGGAGGCCCACCATTATCCAAAAACGTTATTCGAGGTATTGGCGGCAAGGCTTGAGCAAATAGTGGTCCGGGCCAACAATCCGTGCCTCGGCGCCCGCCGCCAGGAGACAAGCCCCATGAACGAACGCCGCGACTACTACGAGCGCATCCGCCCGCTGAACCTGACCCCGCTGTGGGAGTCGCTGCACGCGCTGGTGCCGCGCGAGCCGCAGACGCCCTGCGTGCCGGCGCTGTGGCGCTACGACGAGATCCGCCCGCTGCTGATGGAGTCGGCGGCGCTGATCACCGCCGAGGAGGCGGTGCGCCGCGTGCTGGTGCTCGAGAACCCGGCGATCCCCGGCCGCTCGTCGATCACGCAGTCGCTCTATGCCGGGCTGCAGCTGATCATGCCGGGCGAGGTCGCGCCCTCGCACCGCCACGTGCAGTCGGCGCTGCGCTTCATCGTCGACGGCAAGGGCGCCTACACCACGGTCGGCGGCGAGCGCACCACGATGCATCCGGGCGACTTCATCATCACGCCCTCGTGGGCCTGGCACGACCACGGCAACGAAGGCATCGAGGGCGCCAGCGAGCCGGTGGTCTGGCTCGACGGCCTGGACATCCCGATGATCCGCTTCTTCGACGCCGGCTTCGCCGAGAACGACGATGCCCGCTCGCAGCAGGTGGCGCGGCCCGAAGGCCACAGCCTGGCGCGCTTCGGCCACAACATGGTGCCGGTGCGCCACGACCACGCGTCGCCGACTTCGCCGATCTTCAACTACCCCTATGCGCGCAGCCGCGAGGCGCTGGCGCAACTGCAGCGGCAGGAAGCGCCCGACGCCTGGCTGGGCCACAAGCTGCGCTACGTCAACCCGCTGACCGGTGGCTCGCCGATGCCGACCATCGCGACGAATCTGCAACTGCTGCCGGCCGGCTTCGGCGGCAAGCCGCACCGCGCCACCGACGGCGCGGTCTACAGCGTGGTCGAGGGCCGCGGCACGGCAGAGATCGGCGGCCAGTGCTTCGCCTTCGGGCCGCGCGACACCTTCGTCGTCCCTTCCTGGGCGCCGCTGCGCCTCGCGGCCGCCGACGAGGTGGTGCTGTTCAGCTTCTCCGATCGGCCGGTCCAGCAGGCGATGGGCGTGCTGCGCGAAGCCTTCCTCGACAACGCCTGATTCCCCCGGCTGCCGCGGGCGGCCATTTCTCCATTCCCATGGCCGCCGCGCGCGGCAGGAGCTCCCATGTCCTTCGTTCTTCCGCCCCCGGCCATCGTCGGCCTTCCGATCGCCGGCAGCACCGAACTGTTTCCGGTGCGCCGCGTCTACTGCGTCGGCCGCAACTACGCGGCCCATGCGCGCGAGATGGGCTTCGACCCCGACCGCGAGCCGCCCTTCTTCTTCTGCAAGCCGAACGACGACGCCTCGGTGGTGCCGGTGCCCGCGGGCCGCACGGTGGCCATCCCCTATCCGGCCCTGACCGCCAACTACCACTACGAGGCCGAGCTGGTGGTGGCGATCGGCGAGGGCGGCCGCGACATCGCGGTCGACGATGCGCATCGCCACATCTGGGGCTACGCGGTCGGCCTCGACATGACGCGCCGCGACCTGCAGATGAAGATGCGCGAGCAGGGCCGGCCGTGGGAGATCGGCAAGGCCTTCGACTTCTCGGCCCCGGTGGGCGTGCTGCGCCCGCGGGCCGCGATCGGCGAGATGGCGACGGGCGCGATCACGCTCGAAGTCGATGGCGAAGTGCGCCAGAAGAGCGACATCCGCAACCTGATCTGGTCGGTCGGCGAAGTCATCGCCAACCTCTCGACCCTGTTCGCGCTGCAGCCCGGCGACCTCGTCTTCACCGGCACGCCCGAGGGCGTGGGCGCGGTGCAGCGTGGGCAGACGATGAAGGTGCGCATCGACGGCCTCGAGCCGATCTCGGTGCGCGTCGACTGATCCGAAGGGAGCGATCATGAGCCTCTCGAACGGGAACAAGCCCTCCGTGCTGCTGGTCGGCGGCGGCATCGGCGGCCTCGCCGCGGCGCTGGCGCTGGCGCGCCTGGGCATCGGCGTCGACCTGCTGGAGCAGAGCGCCGCCATCGGCGAGATCGGCGCCGGCCTGCAGCTCGGCCCCAACGCCTTCGCGGCGCTCGATGCGCTCGGCGTGGGCGAGGCGGTGCGGCGCGGCTCGGTGTTCACCGACCGGCTGGTGATGATGGACGCGGTCGACTGCAGCGAGGTCGGCTCGGTGCCGGTCGGCGAGGCCTACAGGGCGCGCTTCGGCAACCCCTATGCGGTGAGCCACCGGGCCGACCTGCACGGCGCCATCCACGAAGCCGTGAAGCGGCAGCCGCTGATCCGCTTCCATACCTCGGCCCAGGTCGAGGCGCTGGAGCTCGGCGAGCGCGGCGTGACCGCGGTCACGCGCGATGGCCGTCGCTTCGGCGCCGACGGCATCGTCGGCTGCGACGGCGTCAAGTCGGTGGTGCGCGCCAAGCTCATCGGCGATGCGCCGCGGGTCTCGGGCCATGTGGTCTACCGCGCCGTGGTGCCGGCGGCCGACATGCCCGAGGACCTGCGCTGGAACGCACCGGTGGTCTGGGCCGGCCCGAACTGCCACCTGGTGCACTACCCGCTGCGCCAGGGCGAGCAGTACAACCTGGTCGTCACCTTCCACAGCCGCGAGCGCGAGCAGTGGGGCGTCAGCGAAGGCAGCAAGGACGAGGTGATGTCGTACTTCGAGGGGGTGCACGCGCGCCCGCGGCAGCTGCTCGACCGCCCCACCTCCTGGCGCCGCTGGAGCACCGCCGACCGCGAGCCGGTCGCCACCTGGAGCGAGGGCCGGGCCACGCTGCTGGGCGATGCCGCGCATCCGATGATGCAGTACCTGGCACAGGGCGCCTGCATGGCGCTGGAAGATGCGGTCACGCTGGGCGCCGCGGTCGAGGCCTGCGACTTCGACCTGGGCGCGGCCTTTCGTCTCTACGCCGAGGCCCGCGTGGCACGCACCGCGCGCGTCGTGCTGTCGGTGCGCGAGATGGGCCGGATCTACCACGCCAAGGGCGTCGAGCGGCTGGTGCGCAACAGCCTCTGGGTCGGCCGCACGCCCGAGCGCTTCTACGACGCGGTCGAGTGGCTCTATGGCTGGAACCCCGCGCATTGCCTGGACGACGCGCGAGTCGCGGTGGCGGCCTGATAAAAACGCCGGATCCTTTTTCACAATCACGAGACAAACAAATGAAATCCCTCCTTTCACTGGTCGCCGCCGGCGCCATGGCCCTGCTTTCCACCAGCGCGGCGGCCCAGGCGCCGGCCGCGGATTTCCCGACCAGGCCGGTCACGATCGTCACGCCCTTCGCGGCCGGCAGCGGCCCCGACGCGGTGCTGCGGCTGATCTCCGACAAGCTCGGCCGGCTCTGGAACCAGCGCGTGCTGGTCGACAACAAGCCCGGCGGCGGCGGCTTCATCGCGATCGAGCAGGTGCGTCGCGCGGCGCCCGACGGCTACACGCTGCTGCAGCTCGACAGCGAGCACGTCGCCGCCCTGCCGCACCTCTACAAGTCGCGCAACTTCGTGACGCTGCAGCATTTCGACCCGGTGGCCTCGCTGTTCCGAACGCCCTTCTTCGTCGCCGTGCCGACCGACTCGCCGTGGAAGAACATGAGCGACCTGGTCGCTGCCGCCAAGGCGAAGCCGGGGCAGCTCAGCTACGGCTCGTGGGGCGTCGGCAGCCCCGGCCACCTGGGCGCCCAGCAGCTCGAGGCGCTGACCGGCACCCAGATGCAGCACGTGCCCTACCGCGAGGTCTCGCAGCTGTTCGCCAACGTCGGCTCGGGCGAGGTGGCCTGGAGTTTCGCCAGCCTGCCGTCGAGCCAGGGGATCTACAAGGCCGGCAAGCTGCGCTACATCGCGATCGCGGCACCCAAGCGCATCCCGCAGATGCCCGAGGTGCCGACCATGGCCGAGTCCGGCGGTCCGGCCGGGCTGGAGGTCAACTCCTTCGTCTCGCTGCTGACGCCGAAGGGCGTGCCGGCCGCGATCCGCATGAAGATCAACGCCGATGTCGCCAAGGTCATCGCCGACCCCGAGATCCGGGCCCGCTTCGACACCTTCGCCTTCGAGCCGCTGGCCTGGTCGCCCGAAGAGATCGAGCGCAACGCCGAGGCGAAATCGAAGGTCTACGGCGAACTCGTGAAGCGCGGCAACATCAGCCTCGAATGAGAGCGCGATGACGTCTGGTTACAAGACGGGGCTATCCTTGGGTTCCCCAATTTCCCTCGACCGAGTTTCCATGCACCCCTCCAAGAGAGCCTTCCTGATCGCTGCCGCCTGCGGCGTCGGCGCCGCTGTCCTGCCCTTCGCCGCTTCGGCGCAGGCCGCGGCCTGGCCGACCAAGCCGATCCGGCTGATCGTCGGCTTCCCGGGCGGCTCGACCCCCGACATCGCGGCGCGCACCATCGCCGAGCCGCTGGCCAAGGCCCTCGGCCAGCCGGTGGTGGTCGACAACAAGCCCGGCGCCTCGGGCAACATCGCGGCCGACCAGGTGGCCAAGGCGACCGACGACCACACGCTGGGCATCGTCATCAACGGCAACCTGACCTCGTCGAAGATGCTGTACCCGAAGCTGCCCTACGACCCGGGCAAGGACTTCAGCTACCTGTCGCTGATCGCCACCGCGCCGCTGGTGCTGGTGAGCCAGGGCGGCCTGCCCGCGGGCGCCGCCTTCTTCGACGCCGCGCGCAAGGGCGGCGACAAGTGGAGCTACGGTTCGGTCGGCGTCGGCTCGGTCGGGCATCTCGGCATGGAGCTGCTCAAGAGCAAGGTGCCGGGCCTGAAGGCCGAGCACGTGCCCTACCAGGGCAATCCGCAGGTCATGACCGACCTGATCGGCAACCAGATCCAGATGGCGCTGATTCCGCCGGGCGTGGCGCTGCCGCAGGTCAAGGCCGGCAAGGTCAAGGCGGTCGGCCTGACCAGCGGGCGCAGCACGCTGGCGCCCGACGTGCCGGCACTGTCGGATGCCGGCGTGCGCGATTTCAACCTCGAGGTCTGGACCGCGCTGGTCGGCCCCGCGAGCCTGTCGAAAACCGCGCAGGACCGCATCTCGAAGGAGCTCGCGATCGTCATGAAGTCGCCCGAAGTGCGCCAGAAGCTGTTCGAACAGGGCTGGCAGGCGGTCGGCACCTCGCCCGACGGCATGCGCGCACGCGTCAAGGAAGAGGCGGCGATCATGTCGAAGATCATCTCCACCAACGGAATCAAACTCCAGTGAGCCAGGCTGTCGTCGAGCCGCAACGCACGCTGCCGGTCTTCGGCGACTACGACGTCGTGGTGGTCGGCGGCGGGCCGGCCGGCATCGCCGCCGCGGGGAGTGCGTCGCGCCACGGCGCGCGCACGCTGCTGGTGGAGCGCTATGGCTTCCTCGGCGGCATGGGGACCGCCGGCGGCGTCACCAACTTCGCCGGCCTCTACGGCAAGCGCGAGGGCGAGATGACGCTGCTGGTGCGCGGCGTCGCCGACGAGCTGCTGGCGCGCATCGACGCCCTGGGCGGCCTCAACAAGCCGCAGGACGGCCTGCATGGCCGCATCCGCGTGCGCTCCTACGACACCTCGATCTACAAGTGCGCGGCCGACCAGCTGCTGCTGGCCGCCGGCGTGCACCTGCTGTTCCATGCGCTGGCCGCGGCCGTCGTGATGGACGGCGATCGGATCGCGGCGCTGGTGGTCGAGACCAAGTCGGGCCGCCAGGCGATCCGCGCCAATGCCTTCATCGACGCCAGCGGCGATGCCGACGTGGCGGCCTTCGCCGGCGTGCCCTTCGTGGTCGGCGACGGGCAGGGCAGCGGGCTGTTCCCGTCCACCATGTTCCGGGTCGGCCACGTCGAGGCGGAGCGGGCGCTGGCGGCGGTCGGCGAATTCAAGGCCATCAACGACCTGATGCAGCAGGCGCGCGAGCGCGACCCGGCTGCCTACAGCTTTCCGCGCGAGGGCGCGATCCTGCGGCCGCAGATCGACCCGCGCGAATGGCGCGCCAACGTGACGCAGATCCGCAATGCCGAGGGTGGCGCGATGAACGGGGTCGACGCCCGCCAGCTCAGCGACGGCGAGGTCGAGGGCCGGCGCCAGATCGGCGAGTTCTTCCGCTTCCTGAAGGCCGAGGTGCCAGGCTTCGAGCGTTCGGCCATCGTCGAGATCGCGCCCCAGGTCGGCATCCGCGAAACCCGCCGCATCGAGGGCCTGTACGCGCTGACCGGCGAGGACATCCTGTCGTCGGCCCGCTTCGGCGACAGCATCGGCATCAACGCCTGGCCGATGGAGATGCACGCGGCAGGCCGCATCGAGTGGGCCTTTCCGCGCGACGAGCGCCGCACCTACAACCAGCTGCCCTGGCGCATGCTGGTGCCGCGCGGCGTCGCCAACCTGCTGGTGGCCGGCCGCTGCGCCTCGATGACGCACGAGGGCCAGTCGGCCGCGCGCGCCAGCGGCGGCTGCTTCGTGATGGGGCAGGCCGCCGGCACGGCCGCGGCGGCGCTGGGTGCGGGCGATTTCGCGGCGGTCGACGTGCCTGCGCTGCAGCGCAGGCTGGCGGCCGACGGCGTCGACCTCGACACCTGAGCGCGGGCTGACAGCCGCGGGACAGCATCGCGGCGCGCTCTTTGCTATCGTCGCAGGCTGTCTTTTTTGCGCGCTCCCGATGATCGATCACACCACTGCCACCCGCGTCGTCGCCGAACTGGTCGACCTGATGCGCCTCGAACCGCTGGGCGACGACCGCTTCCGGGCCCAGAGCGAGGACATCGGAACCCCCGCGGTCTTCGGCGGCCAGGTGCTGGGCCAGGCCCTGATGGCCGCCAGCCGCACGGTCGAGGCCGACCGTCCGGCGCATTCGATGCACGCCTACTTCCTGCTGCCCGGCGAGCACGCGCCGATCGACTACGCGGTCGACCGCGTGCGCGACGGCCGCAGCTTCACCACCCGCCACGTGGTGGCGCGCCAGGGCGAGCGCATCATCTTCGAGATGTCGGCCTCGTTTCAGACGGTCGACGACGGCATCGACCACCAGTCGGCGATGCCGCCCGTGGCCGGTCCCGAGGGCCTGGCGAGCGAGCGCGAGCAGCGCATCGCGCTCGGCGAGCGGCTGCCCGAGCGCTGGAAGGTCAAGGGCCTCCTGCCGCACGGCCTCGAGTACCGCCGGGTCGACCCCGACGACCTGCTGACCCCCGAGGCGCGGCCGGCCGAGAACTCGCTCTGGATGCGCGCCATCGCCGCGCTGCCCGACGACCCCAACGTGCATCGCGCGCTGCTGGCCTATGCCTCCGACCACGGCCTGCTGGGCGCGGCGATGCGGCCCCACGGCCTGAGCTTCATGAGCGGCCAGGTGCGCCCCGCGAGCCTCGACCACGCGATGTGGTTCCATCGCGACTTCCGGCTCGACGACTGGCTGCTCTACAGCCTCGATTCGCCCAGCGCGAGCGGCGCCCGCGGCCTCTGCCGCGGCAGCATCTTCGCGCGCGACGGCCGGCTGGTGGCCTCCACCGCGCAGGAGGGGATGCTGCGCGTGCGCCGGGCCGGCACCTAGCCGGGTCCGGCCAGCGCCGCACGCAGGCCGCCGAAGCGCCGCCGGTACTGCGCCGGCGTCAGGTTCACGCTGCGGCGGAACAGGCGGCCGAAGAAGGCCGCGTCGTCGTAGCCGACCTCGTTGGCGATCGCCTCCAGCGCATCGCCCGTGGTCTCGAGCAGGTGCTTCGCCTCCTCGATCCGCAGCGTTTGCACGTAAGCCATCGGCGTCATGCCGGTGGCCAGCTTGAAGCGGCGCTGGAACGAGCGCTCGGCCAGTCCGCTGTGGCTCGCCATGCCGGCCACCGGGGCCGAGTGCGCGTAGTGGTCGGCGATCCACGCCTGGCAGCGGCCGATCACCGCATCCTCCACCTGGCGCGTGCTGGCCACCCGCGCGAAAGGCTGCTGGCCGACGTGGTGCCAGTCGATCAGGTTGATCCGCGCCACCTGCATCGCAGCCTCGACGCCGACGCAGCGGGCGATCAGGTAGAGCGCGAGGTCCATCCACGAACTGCCGCCGCCGGCCATCACCAGCCGCTGGCCGTCGCCTGCGGCCACCATCGCGCGCTGCGGCCGCACGCGGATGCGCGGATAGCGGCGCTGCATCAGGTCGCAGAAGGCCCAGTGGGTGGTGGCGTCCTCGTCGTCGAGCAGCCCGGCCTCGGCCAGCAGCAAGGCGCCCGAGCAGGCGGTGGCGACCAGGGCGCCGCGGGCGTGGCATTCGCGCACCCAGGCGACCTCGGCCTCGAAGCGGCCGACCGGCGGTTCGGTCGGGGCGATCATCAGCTCCGGCACGCAGATCACGTCGGGCGGTGCGAGTTCGGCGAAGCCCCGGTGGGCCTCGATCGGCACGCCGTTGGCTGCGCGCAGCACGCCGCCCTTCGCACTGACGATCACCGCCTCGATCAGCGGCGGCCCCGGGGCGCCGTCGACCACCAGCGGCCAGTCGCGGCCGGCGCCCTTGAACAGGTCGTACATGCCGTAGACCACCGAAGCCGCGCTTTCCGGCGTGACCAGGATGGCGAAGAGCGGTAGCGCGCGGCCTTGGGGCATCGGATGGCGGAATCGTCAGGGTTGTTGCGGGAATCGCTGCGGGTCTTCGGAAGCTCCGAACTTACGCTCGGAGCGTCATCGATTCAAGGAGCAGCCATGACCCTCGCCGACGCCCGCGGCCTCGCGCTATCGACCGACCGCCCTGCCTCCGTGGCCGGCTACGCGCAGGCGCTCGACCTCTTCAACAGCCTGCGGACCGATCCGGTCGCGGTGCTCCAGCCGGTGCTCGACGAGGACCCGGACTTCATCGCCGGCCACCTCCTGACGGCCGGCTTCATGCTGAGCGGCTTCGATGCCGGGCTGCTGCCGTCGGCGCGCGAGTGCCTGGCGGCGGCCAGCGGCGGCCGGCGTCGCCCGAATCCGCGCGAGCGGTCCTTCCAGGCCGCGCTGCAGCACTGGGCCGACGGCGACATGGCGCATGCCAACCGGCTGCTCGACCGCCACCTGGTCGACCATCCGCGCGACCTCTTCGCGCTGCAACTGGCACACATGAGCGACCTGGTGCTGGGCCGCTCGCAGATGCTGCGCGACCGCATCGGCCGCGTGCTCGCGCAGTGGAGCGAAGACGACGCGGGCTTCGGCTACCTGCTCGGCATGCAGGCCTTCGGCCTCGAGGAATGCAACGAGTACGCGCGCGCCGAGGCGCTCGGCCTGCAGGCGCTGGAACGCAATCCCCACGACACCTGGGCGGTGCATGCGGTGGCGCATGTGTACGAGATGCAGGGCCGGGTGGACGAGGGCATCCGCTGGCTCAGCACCGGCACCTCGCTCTGGCAGCGCGACAACGCGCTGGCGGTCCACAACTTCTGGCACCTGGCGCTGCTGCACCTGTCGAACGACGACCCGGCCTCGGCACTGGCGGTCTACGACCGCGCGATCGCGCCGGGCCCGGCCTCGATGGCGATGGACCTGGCCGATGCCAGCGCGCTGCTGTGGCGGCTCGGCCTGCGCGGTGTCGATGTCGCGGGGCGCTGGCAGTCGCTGGCGGCGCGCTGGCGCGAACAGGCCCACTGGGGCTGGTCGGTCTTCAACGATGTCCACGCCATGCTGGCGCTGGTCGGGGCGCAGGAGCACGAGGCGGCGCAAGCCGGCCGGCGTGCGATGGCCGCGGTGCCGGCGGCCGCGCCGGGGCCCTGGTGGGCCGAGGCCGGGACCGTGTGCGAGGCGGTCATGGCCTTCGGCGAAGGCCGCCATGCGCACTGCGCCGAACTGCTGCTGCCGCTGCTGCCCGATGCGCAGGGCTACGGCGGCAGCCAGGCCCAGCGCAGCCTGCTGCACCTGACCGCGATGGAGGCGGCGCGGCGGGCCGGCGATGCCGCGCTGTGGCGCGGGCTGGACAGCGAAGGCTCGGCCCGCAGGCCGGCGAGGGGACGGCCATCGGCCGTCAGCTGCGCCGCTCGCTCGCTCGCCACTGCCTGAGCGCGCAGCTTCAGCCGCGGAACGGATTGGCCGTTGCGAACCACAGGCCGATGCCGGTGGCGATGATGAACGCGCCGTCGGTCACGCCGGCGATCAGGAAGAACAGCGTCTGCAGCGTGTCCTTGAGTTCGGGCTGCCGTGCCGTGCCTTCCAGCAGCTTCGCACCCACGATGCCGATGCCGATGCAGGAACCCACGGCGGCGATGCCGATGAGGAGGGCCACTGCGAGGGGAAGGATGTCGAAGCCGTTCATGATGCTCTTTCGTTGGCCTGGGAAGTTCGGCCTGGTGGCTGCCGGCGCCCCTGCGGCTCCGGCTTGCCTCCAATGTCGCCGGGCCGGTGCGCGGCGTCGATGACCTGGGAGGTCATGGCCGGCAAGCCGCGCAGTCGCGCGCGCGACATCCGCGACATCCGTGAGCCGACGGTGTCACGGCGATGTCACCCGGCGCGGCCAACATCCGCGCCGCAACGCAGTTCGCGGTGCCTTCGCCCAACCGGCGATTCAAGCAACATCGCACCCACTCTTCCATGAAACTCCGTCTTGCCGCCGCCGCGGCCTTGCTCGGCCTGGCCAGTCCGGCCTTCGCCCTCAACATCCTGCTGTCCAACGACGACGGCCTGACCAGCAACCTCAAGGCGCTCTACGAGGCGCTCAAGGCCGACGGCCACGATGTGATCGTGTCGGTGCCCTGCACCGGCCAGAGCGGACGCGGCGCCGCGATCGTGATGTACAGCACCAGCGTCATCATTTCCGACAACGACAAGACCCAGATCGATGCCGAAGGCGGCTGCCACAACGGTGCCGCCGCCACGGGCGCGCCGGCGGTGGGCCCGTTCACGAAGGCCGGCTACACCGGCGGCGACTACAACTATGTGCACGGCACGCCCGTAATGGCGACGATGTACGGTCTCGACGTGCTGGCCAAGGCCCGCTGGGGCAAGGCGCCGGACCTGGTGCTGTCGGGCCCGAACGAAGGGCAGAACGTCGGGCGCGTGGTGAACAACTCGGGCACCGTGGGCAATGCCCAGTTCGCGGCTGGCCGCGGCCTGCCGGCCATCGCCTTGAGCGCTGGCGCCGACACCACCGACAACACCGGCCTGGCCAACGCCTATTCCGCCGTGGTGGCGCAGCTCTCGGTCAAGCTGGTCAAGGAACTGCAGGCCAAGGCGGGCAGCGGCGCGCTGCTGCCCGATGGGCTGGCGCTCAACGTCAACTTCCCCAACGCGCCGACCGCGGGCCTGTCGTGGGCCTTCTCGCGCCACGGCAGCTTCGAGCTGTACGCGCTGAAGTTCAACAACACGCCGCCCTACGGCATCGGCGGCGCGGCGGGCACGGCCGCCACGGCGGCCCAGGCCGAAGACGAGGCGCTGGTGTCGAAGACCAAGGTCTCGGTCACGGCGATGCAGGTGGGCTTCGACCACCGGCCCGCGGGCCAGCAATGGCTGCGTCTGCGCCTGCGCGATCTGCTGAGCAAGTGAGATGCGCAGCATGAATCGCATATTCGGTTGGATGGCGGCGTGCAGCGCCGCGCTGCTGTTGGCTGCCTGCGGTGGCGGCGGCAGCGGCGGGAGCGGGTTCCTGCCCGGAGCGACCACACCCCCGGCAACGACGACGCCAACGCCGGCGCCGGCGCCGAAGGTCAGCGTCGACGACCTGGCCGCGGGCACCTATGTGGTGAGCACCGGCGACGCCGGCGCGCCCACGGTCGGCAAGTACTACGCAGCGGCGGACGGCAGCCGGCTGCTCGTCTTCGGCGACAGCGACGACCGCGCCAAGCAGAGCTACCGGCGCGACGCGGGCGGTGCCTGGGTCGGTGTGCCGGCCTCCGACAAGGACGTGTCGGTGACCCTGCTGCAGAGCCATGGCCTCGCGGATGCGGGCGTCGACCTCGCCAAGCTGGCCGGGCGCTACCGCACGCAGACGACGGCCGGCGTGGTGGCCGACTTCAGCGTGACGGCGGACGGCGCCATCGTGGCCGGCAGCTCGGCCTGCAAGCTCTCCGGCAAGCTGTCTGCGGGCGTGCTGCCCAACTCGCTGAAGCTCGGCCTCTCGGCCAGCACCGATGCCTGTGGCGGCCTGCCGGCCTCGGCCTCGGGTGTGCTGGCCGCAGACACGGACTACGCACCCGCAAGGTTCAGGCTGCTGGCCGACAACGGCACTCTGCTGGTCGACCTCTGGGCCTACTCCGAGTAGCCTCGCGCGCCCCTGAGGCGCGGCTCAGCCCTCCAGCAGCCGCTTCAGATAGCGCCCGGTATGGCTGGCCTCGTTGGCCGCGATGGCCTCGGGCGTGCCGGTGCCCACCACCGTGCCGCCGCCGGCGCCGCCCTCGGGCCCCATGTCGATCACCCAGTCGGCGGTCTTGATGACGTCCAGGTTGTGCTCGATCACGACGATGGTGTTGCCGGCGTCGCGCAGCTGGTGCAGCACCTTCAGCAGCAGCTCGATGTCGGCGAAGTGCAGCCCGGTGGTCGGCTCGTCGAGGATGTAGAGCGTGCGGCCGGTGTCGCGCTTGCTGAGCTCCAGCGCCAGCTTGACGCGCTGCGCTTCGCCGCCCGACAGCGTGGTCGCCGACTGGCCCAGCTTGATGTAGCTCAGGCCGACATCGAGCAAGGTGCGCAGCTTGCGCTCGATGGTCGGCACCGCCTTCAGGAAGTCGTGCGCGGTCTCCACCGTCATGTCCAGGATCTGCGCGATGTTGCGGCCCTTGTAGAGCACCTCCAGCGTTTCGCGGTTGTAGCGCTGGCCGTGGCAGACCTCGCAGGGCACGTAGACGTCGGGCAGGAAGTGCATCTCGACCTTGACCACGCCGTCGCCCTGGCAGGCCTCGCAGCGGCCGCCCGCGACGTTGAAGCTGAAGCGGCCCGGCCCGTAGCCGCGCTCGCGCGCGGTGTTGGTCTCGGCCATCAGCTCGCGGATCGGCGTGAACAGGCCGGTGTAGGTCGCCGGATTGCTGCGCGGCGTGCGGCCGATCGGCGACTGGTCGACGTTGATCACCTTGTCGAAGTACTCGATGCCCTCGATGGCTTCGTGCGCGGCCGGCTCTTCATGGGCGCGGTACAGCGTGCGGGCGACCGCGCTGTAGAGCGTGTCGTTGACCAGCGTCGACTTGCCCGAGCCCGAGACGCCGGTCACGCAGGTCAAGAGGCCGACCGGGAAGGCGACGCTGACGTTCTTGAGGTTGTTGCCCGTGGCGCCGATGACGCGGATCTCCTGCAGATCGCTCTGCGAGGCCAGGTGCGCCGCCTCCCGCGCCGCGCGCCGCTCGGCCGCCGGGCTGGGCGGAAAGCGCGGCGGCTTCTTGCCGGCGTGGAAGGCCGCCGTGGCGACCACCGGCAGCCATGGCGTACGTCGCGCGGGTACTTCGATCTTCTTCGCGCCCGACAGGTACTGCCCGGTCAGCGAGTCCGGATTGCCCGCGACCTCGGCATAGCTGCCCTGCGCCATCACGCGGCCGCCATGCACGCCGGCGCCCGGCCCCATGTCGATCACGTGGTCGGCGGCATGGATCATGTCCTCGTCGTGCTCGACCACGATCACGCTGTTGCCGATGTCGCGCAGGTGGCGCAGCGTGCTGATGAGCCGGTCGTTGTCGCGCTGGTGCAGGCCGATGCTGGGCTCGTCGAGCACGTACATCACGCCGGTCAGGCCGGAGCCGATCTGCGAGGCCAGCCGGATCCGTTGGGCTTCACCGCCCGACAGGGTCTCGGCGCTGCGGTCCAGGCTCAGGTAGTTGAGGCCGACGTCGTTGAGGAACTTGAGCCGCAGGCCGATCTCGCGCACCACCTTGTCGGCGATCTCGGCCTTGGCGCCGCGCAGCTGCAGCTGCTGGAAGTAGCCCAGGCTGTCGCGCAGCGTGGCGTGGCTGATCTCGTAGATCGCCATGCGCTTGGGCTCCGGCCCCGATTCGTCGACCAGGAACACATTGCGCGCCTCGGGCCTGAGGCGCGTGCCTTCGCAGTCGGGGCAAGGCTGCATGTTGCGAAAGCGCGAGAGGTCCTCGCGCACCATCGTCGAGTCGGTCTCGCGGTAGCGCCGCGCCATGTTCGGGATGATCCCCTCGAAGGGGTGCTTGCGCACCAGCTTCTTGCCGGCCTGCTGGCCGCTGTCCATGACGTAGCTGAACTTGATCTCTTCCTGCGCCGAGCCGTGCAGAACGGTCTGCTGGACCGAGGCGGGCAGTTCCTCGAAGGGCTTGTCGATGTCGAACTTGTAGTGCTTGGCCACGCTCTCCAGCATGCTGAAGTAGTAGCCGTTGCGCCGGTCCCAGCCCTTGATCGCGCCGCTCGCGAGGCTCAGCGACGGGAAGGCCACGACCCGCGCCGGATCGAAGAACTCGCGATGCCCCAGGCCGTCGCAGCTCGGGCAGGCGCCCACCGGCGAATTGAACGAGAACAGCCGCGGCTCCAGCTCGGCCAGCGAGTAATGGCAGATCGGGCAGGCGAACTTGGCGTTGAACAGATGCTCGCGCGGCGCGGCCGGCGTGCTGCCCTCGGCCGCCGGCGTTTCCATCTCGAGCGCGATCGCGCGGCCGTCGGCCAGCCGCAGCGCGGCCTCGAAGCTCTCGGCCAGCCGCTGCTGCATGTCGGGGCGGGCGCGCAGGCGGTCGATGACCACGTCGATGTCGTGCTTCTCGGTCTTCTTGAGCTTGGGCAGGTCGTTGTATTCGTAGGTCTGGCCGTCGACCCGGAAGCGGATGTAGCCCTGGGCCTGCATCTCGGCGAAAAGCTCGAGGAATTCGCCTTTCTTCTCGCGCGCCACCGGCGCCAGGATCATCAGCCGCGGCTCGTCGGGCAGCGCGATCGCGGCATCGACCATCTGCGACACGGTCTGCGCCTGCAGCGGCAGGTGGTGCTCGGGGCAGTAGGGCGTGCCGGCGCGGGCGTACAAGAGGCGCAGGTAGTCGTGGATCTCGGTCACCGTGCCGACGGTGGAGCGCGGGTTGTGGCTGGTCGCCTTCTGCTCGATGCTGATCGCGGGCGACAGGCCCTCGATCATGTCGACGTCCGGCTTGTCCATCAGCTGCAGGAACTGCCGCGCATAGGCCGACAGGCTCTCGACGTAGCGCCGCTGCCCCTCGGCATAGAGCGTGTCGAAGGCCAGGCTCGACTTGCCCGAGCCCGACAGGCCGGTGATCACCACCAGCTTGTTGCGCGGGATGTCGAGGTCGACGTTCTTGAGGTTGTGGGTGCGCGCGCCGCGGATGCTGATGCGCTGCTGCGCCAGCACGGCGCCGAGGTAGGCGTCTTCGGGGGGGAGATTCACGGGGCGGTCGATTTTGGGCAACCGGACATGATAAGTCCTGGGCGTTTTCCCGGCCATCGGCCGGTTTCGTCCGGTTTCCTGGGCGGCCGATTCCGCGGCGGCACTCCGGCCCGGCGCATGCGGCACAATCTCCGGTTCTCTTTTTCCTTCTCCTCCATCCATTCATCAGGGGCAGTGCACATGGCATCGGTCAACAAAGTCATCCTCGTCGGCAACCTGGGACGCGATCCCGAAACCCGTACCTTTCCCAGCGGCGACCAGGTCTGCAACGTGACCCTGGCCACCACCGACAAGTGGAAGGACAAGCAGAGCGGCGAGATGCGCGAAGCCACCGAGTGGCACCGCCTGGTGTTCAACGGCCGGCTGGCCGAGATCGCCGCGCAGTACCTGCGCAAGGGCTCGCAGATCTACGTCGAAGGCCAGATCCGCACGCGCAAGTACAACGACAAGGACGGCGTCGAGAAGTACGCCACCGACATCCGTGTCGACCAGATGCAGATGCTGGGCAGCCGCCAGGGCCAGGGCGGCCCGTCGGGTGGCGGCGACGACGACGGCGGCTACTCGCAGGGTGGTGGCGGCGGCGGCGGTGGCGGCTATTCGCGCCCGCCGGCAGCGGCGCCGCGTGCTCCGGCACCGGCTCCGCGCCAGGCGCCGGCCAAGTCGTCGTCGGGCTTCGACGACATGGACGACGACATTCCCTTTTGATCGTCCCCTCCCCGATGCGCACGCGTTGACCCGCGCGCACGGCCTGTTCTAACATCCGGGCCGCGGTGCAAGCCGCGCCCGGGCCCGCGGGAAGGGTTGAACCCACTTGCCTTCTCGTGCCCAGCCACATTCCTTTGTGCAGCCGAATCTGCGGGTCGTCGGCGCTGTTGCACGGAGGTTCACGTGAAGCGCATTCCCCCCCGGCCCGACATCGGCCACCTCAAGAAGCAAGCCAAGGAACTGCTGGCGTCCTGCCGCAGCGGCGACCCGGCCGCCTTCGGCCGATTTCGCGAAGCATTGCCGGCCGTGGCTGGCAAGTCCGATCCGGCGATCGCGAGCCTCGGCCTCCGGCTTCACGACGCGCAGTCCTGCGTGGCGCGCGAGTACGGCTTCGCCTCCTGGCCCGACCTGCAGGCCTTCGTGCTTGCGCGCCAGGCGCTGTCGACCGATCCCGCGCGCTCGGTGCGCGACTGGCTGGGGCTGGTCTATGCCGGCGACATCGCGGGAGGAACGAACCGCGCACGGCCTTCGGTCGCTGCGCGCTTGCTCCAGGAGAGGCCGGGACTGCTCGGCGAGGACCCCCATCTCGCTTGCGCGGCGGGCGATGAAGCGCTGCTGCGCCGGACCCTCGCGCGCGAGCCCGGCTGGGTGCATCGGCCGGGCGGCCCGCTGCAGCTGCCGCCGCTGGTCGCCGTCACCCATTCGGCGCTGGTGCGGCTGCCGGCCTTCCGCGAGCGCCTGCTCGCCTGCGCCAGGCTGCTGATCGACGCCGGCGCGGACCCGAACCAGGCCGTGGGCAGCCGCTGGCCGCCGGCGTCGCTGGCCGAGCCCTCGCCGACCTCGCCGCTGTCCGCACTCTACGGTGCTGCCGGACAGAACCACGACGCCGGAATGACGAAGCTGCTGCTCGACGCCGGTGCGGACCCCGACGACGGCGAATCCCTCTATCACTCGCTGGAGAACATCGCGTGCACGTGGCTGCTGCTGCAGGCCGGGGCCCGCGTGGCCGGCACCAACGCGCTCTGCCGCGTGCTGGATTTCGACGACATCGAAGGGCTGCGGCTGCTGTTGGCGAACGGCGCGAATCCGAATGAAGCCGCCGGCGATCCCGCCGTGGCCGATGCAGCGGTGCCGCTGCTGTGGGCCATCCGGAGGCGGCGCTCGCTGGCCCACATCGAGGCCTTGCTGGCCGCCGGCGCCGACCCTTCGGCCAGCACCCGCGACGGCACCAGCGCCTGCCTGCTGGCCTCGCGCTTCGGCTTGCCGGAGATCGCCCGGCTTCTGGGCCAGGCCGGCGGCGAGCCCCGGCTTTCCGTGGCGGAGGCGTTCATCGCCGCGTGCGCGCGGGCCGACGAGGCGGAAGCCCTTCGGATTCGCGCGGCCCAGCCTCGGGTGATCCACATGCTCTCGGACGTCCAGCTTCGGCTGCTGCCCGAACTCGCTGCCCAGGGCTGCAGCGACGCCGTGCGCCTCATGGTCGGGTCGGGCTGGCCGATCGCGGTGCCGGGCGGAGACTGGAATGCATCGGCCCTGAACCAGGCGGTGTTCCGGGGCGACTCCGCGCTCGCCCGCTTCCTGCTGGAGCAGGGCGCCAGCTGGACCGAGCTGCACGGGTTCGGAGACAACGTGGCCGGCACCTTGTCCTGGGCCTCGCTGAACCAGCCGGTCGAGCGCGGCGACTGGGTCGGCTGCGCCGAGGCGCTGGCCGCCCATGGGCTGCCTCCGGCCCATCCGGACCCGCAAGGGCCGGACAGCGTGATCGTCGACGGGCGCCGCATGCGCTTCTCGGAAGAGGTGGCCGACTGTCTCCTGGCCAGCGCCGGACCTGGCCCGCGCCCGGACCGTTGATCCCGGCGGCGGCTGCCGCGGTTACTGCGGGATCACCCGGGTCTGGTGGCCGCTGCCCTGGAGGAACACGCGCTGGCCGACGCGCAGGTCATGCATGATCGGCTGGGTCACCTCGACCAGCACGCCGCTGTCGGTGCGCACGAAGACCTCCTGGCCGGGCATCGACTGGGCCGCGCGGTTGGCGATCTCGGCGCCGGCCATGGTGCCCCCGATCGCGCCGGCGACCATCGCGACGTCGCGCCCGGTGCCGCCGCCGATCAGGCTGCCCAGGCCCACGCCCGTGATGCCGCCGAGCACGGCGCCGACGCCGGTATGGGCTTCGCTGCGGATCGTCGTCGGCGTGATCTGCTCGATCTTGCCCTGGCGGATCACCATCGATCCGGGTTGCGGCCCGGGCGCCGCGCAGGCGGTCAGCACGAGGGCGATGGCGAGGGTTGCGATGCGGGAGAAAAGATGGATCTTCATGATGAGGTCTGCCTGAAAAAAAGTTGGAGTTGGCGCCGGCGCGGCCTCGCTAGGCCAGGAAGGTCACGAGGCCGTTCGACAGGTCGTACATCGACCCGACGATCTTGATCTGCCCCTTCTTCTCGAGGTCCGCGAGGATCGGGCTGCCGCTGCGCAGCGTGTCGATGGTCTGCTGCACGTTGGTCCGCGCCACCGCGTCGACGAAGGCCGCGTTCTTGCCGCTTCGTTCGCCCGCGTAGGTGGTCGCGGCGATGGCCGGCTTGATGGTGTCGAGCAACCCGGTGAGGTTGCCGAGCTGCACGTTGTCGATGGCGCCGCGGATTGCGCCGCAGGCCGTGTGGCCCATTACCAGCACCACCTTGGCGCCGGCGGCCGCGCAGGCGAACTCGAGGCTGCCCATCAGGTCCTTGTTGGCGATGTTGCCGGCGATGCGGGCATTGAAGGTGTCGCCGATCCCCATGTCGAGCAGGATCTCGGCCGGCGCGCGCGAGTCGATGCAGCTCAGGATCACCGCGGCCGGGTACTGGCCCGAGGCGCTGGAACGCTTCTGCGCCAGGTAGTCGTGCGCCTGCAGCTTGCCGGAGCGAAAGCGCTGGTTCCCCTTCTTCATCATCTCGATGACCTTGTCGGGGGTCAGCGCGTCGCGCTGGGCCTGGCTCAGGGAAGCCGCCTCGGCGTCCTCCGTGCGCAGGCCGATGCCGGCCATCAGAACGGCGGCGCCGGTGCCTGCCCCCGCCTTCAGCCACGCGCGGCGGCCGGAGGCGGGCGATGTCTCGGTGCTGCCGGCGGCGCAGCAACTGGGGATCGATTTCATGGCTGTCCTCTCGTCGTGTGAAGCTTGCTCGGGTTGGCCCCGACTTGCGTTGCGAGGCCTGGCGCGGCCGATCATGCGGCGATCGAACCCGAAAATCCAGCACCACGATCGGCGCTAGAAGTCATCCTTGACAAAGGAACGGGAGCGATTGATGCTCGGCCGCGACAGTCGGTCCATGAACGCGGCCGCTGTGCCAGAACAGTCGACGAGAACCTATGCAAACAAGAATTCCGGAGGGTGCACCGATGGCTCGGCCCTCCCTGCCCGATCCTGCATGACGACGTCGCAAGACCAGAAGCTTTCACGCGGCGCGCTCATCGCGCTGGTGGTCGGATCGATGATCGGCTCGGGCATCTTCGCGCTGCCCTCGGCCTTCGGCCGGTCGACCGGCGGCTTCGGCGCGCTGATCGCCTGGGCCATCGCCGGCACCGGCATGCTGATGCTGGCCCTGGTCTTCCAGACCCTGTCGCGGCGCCGGCCCGACCTCGACACCGGCATCTACGCCTACGCCAAGGCCGGCTTCGGCAACTACCTCGGCTTCGCTTCCGCGGTGGGCTACTGGATCGGCTGCTGCCTGGCCGACGTGGCCTGCCTGGTGCTGATCAAGGCCACGCTCGGGCAGTTCTTCCCGGTCTTCGGCGACGGCTCGACCGCGGTCGCCATCATGTCGGCGTCGGTGATCCTCTGGGGCGTGCACTTCCTGATACTGCGCGGCGTCAAGGAGGCGGCGGCGCTGAACACCATCGCCACGGTCGCCAAGATCGTGCCGATCGCGGTCTTCCTGGTGGTCGCGGTCGCGGGTTTCAAGGCCGACATCTTTGCCTGGAACTTCTGGGGCGGCGAGGAGCGCAGCCTGTCGAGTCTCGCGAGCCAGGTCCGCAACACGATGCTGGTGACGGTCTTCGTGTTCGTCGGCATCGAGGGCGCGAGCGTCTATTCGCGCCACGCGAAGAAGCGCGAGGACGTCGGCACCGCCACCGTGCTCGGTTTCCTGGGCGTGCTCTGCCTGCTGATCCTGGTCACGATGTTCTCCTATGGCGTGCTGCTGCGCCCCGACCTGCAGGCGCTGCCGACCCCCGCGATGGCCGGCGTGTTCGCCTCGATCGTCGGTCCCTGGGGCCTGGTCTTCATCAGCGTCGGCCTGCTGATCTCGATCCTCGGCAACTACCTGTCGTGGTCGCTGCTGGCGGCCGAGGTGCTGCATTCGGCGGCCAAGAACCAGACCATGCCGAGCTTTCTCGCGCGCGAGAACGCCAACAAGGTGCCGTCCGCCGCGCTCTGGCTCACCAACATCGTGATCCAGCTCTTCCTGCTCGTGACCTGGTTCGCCGAGTACGCCTTCACGCTGGCGTTGAAGATGACCAGCTCGATGACGCTGATCCCCTATCTGCTGGTGGCCGCCTACGGGCTCAAGCTCGCCTGGACCGGCAAGACCTACGAGCAGGACGGCCGCAGCCGCACCGGCGACTGGATCCGCGGCGCGCTCGCCACGGTCTATGCCGCGGGCATGCTGTACGCGGGCGGGCCCAAGTTCCTGCTGCTCTCGGCGATCCTGTATGCGCCGGGCACTTTCCTGTACGTCCTGGCCCGCCGCGAGCAGAAGCAGCGGCTCTTCACGGCACCCGAGATGGTCGTCTTCGGCGTGCTCGTGCTCGTCGCGCTGGGGGCGCTCTGGGCGCTGGTCTCCGGCGCCATCACGGTGTAGCGGGAAGACGCCATGCAGCTGCCGCTTTCGTTCCGCCGGTTCGCCGCGCTCGCGCTGCTGCTGCCGCTGTCGGCGCTGTCGGCGCTGTCGGCGCTGGCACAGCAGTCGGCCTCCACCTTGCAGGCGGTCAACCTGCGCGCCGGGCCCGATCGCGCATTCCCGCTCGTGACCTGGCTGCCGGCGCGCACCACCGTGCGCGTGTTCGGCTGCACCTCGCGCTGGCGCTGGTGCGATGTCGCCGCGGGCCGCAGCCGCGGCTGGGTCGATTCGCGCTACCTCTCGAACTCGGCGCGCCGCGCGCCGATCGTCAACTTCTCGGTGCCGAGCTACTGGGACCGGCACTACCGCGGGCGGCCCTGGGACCTGAACCGCAACCAGTGGTCGAACTGGGGGTCGCCGTCGTTCCGTCCGCCGCCGCCGCCGCCGATGCGGCCGCCGGGCCAGCAGCGCGGGCCGGCCGGATGAAGAATCGTCCCGCAGTCACTTCACCCAAGGAGAGAGCCACATGCATCGCTTCGTCTACATCGCGCTGATCGTGATCCTGGCCGGCATCGTCCTGCTGTTCAAGTTCCAGAACCTGGAGACGGCCACCGTCTCCCTGTTCTCGATGAGCGTCACGCTGCCGATCTCGGTGCTGGTGCTGCTCATCTACGTGCTGGGCATGTTCACCGGCGGCTTCGTGCTGAGCCTGCTGCGCTCGATGGCGCACGGCGCCACGCGGCGGCCCTGAGCGCCCGGACCCGTTCCTCGATTTCCAACTCGCTAGAAAGATCCACATGAGCAATTTTTGGGACCTGATCCAACTCCTGCTGTCGACCTTCGTCCTCATCGTCTACCTGCTCATCCTGTTCCAGATCATCGGCGACCTGTTCCGCGATTCGGAGCTCGGCGGCGGGGCCAAGGTGCTGTGGATCATCGGACTGGTGATCATCCCGGGCCTGACGGCCATCATCTACATCGTCACGCGCGGCCGCGGCATGGCCGAGCGCCAGCGCGCCAGCCTGCAGCGCGCGAAGTCCGACACCGACGCCTACATCCGCGAAGTGGCGGGCAAATCGCCGGCCGAGCACATCGCCGATGCCAAGGCGCTGCTCGACGCCGGCACGATCACCAAGGAAGAGTTCGAGCGCCTCAAGGCCAAGGCCCTCGCATAGGGCGGCCCTAGAGCAGGTCTTCCGGAACCAGCGGCTGCAGCAGCATGCGCTGCAGCGCGTTCAAGGGCGAAGTCCCGGGTTCGATGTCGACGCCCTGGTCCTGCTCCCCCGCGGCGGGCAGCACCCAGGACAGCATGTCGCCCTGCCCCTCGAGCCGCACGCCGTAGGCTTCGCTCTTCATGGCCTCCAGCAGCCGCAGCGCCTCCTGCGCCAGCGCCGGGCTGTCGATGGCCACGCCCAGCTCGGTGTTGCGGCGGGCCGAGCGCGGGTCGAGGTTCAGCGAGCCCAGCAGCACCACCTCCCGGTCGATCACCACCAGCTTCGCATGCAGGCGGCCGCGCGAGGAGCCGCTGAAGAACGGGCGCGTGGTCGAGGCCGAGGGCTGCGCACTGACCTCGTACAGCTTGACGCCGGCGCGCAGGATCGGTTGCCGGTAGCGTGCATAGCCGAGATAGACCAGCGCCGAATCATTGGCCGACAGCGAGTTGGTCACCAGCGTGACGTCGACGCCCTTGCGCTGCAGGCTGTGCAGCACGGCCATGCCGCGCGTGCCCGGCACCAGGTAGGGCGAGCTCACCACCAGCTCGTCGCGGGTGCCGAGCATCTGGCTCACCGCGCCGGTCATCAGGCTGTGGACCTCGAGCTCGTCCCCCATCTGCAGCCGCTTGGACGGCAGGTCGGCGACGCCATAGGCGAGCCCGGGCACCAGGCTCAGGCGATTCGCCGCCAGCTCCCTGCCGACCGGTTCGCGTCCCAGCAGGTCGACGGGCGGCAGCGCGAGCTCGATCCGGGCCGCGTTCGCGGGCAGCAGCTGGGCCAGGGTGGCGGCTCCATCGGCGACCGGCGAGGGCGGCTGGACCAGGGTCTCGACCGGAAAGGACTCCTCGCTGTTCCAGTAGCGGTCGAAGAGCACGCCCAGCTGCGGCACCACGCGGCCGGCGGCGATCGCGTCGAGGTCGATGAAGTTCGCGACCGGGCTGCGGCCGAAGTACTCGTCGGCGATGTTGCGGCCGCCGACGATCGCCAGCGCGCCGTCGGCGATCATCAGCTTGTTGTGCATCCGGTGGTCGAGCCGGGGCAGGTCGCCGAGCGAAGTCGCGATGCGCCCGGGCAGGCTCCGGCGCGCGCAGCAGAAGGGATTGAAGACGCGGATCTCGAGCTGCGGCACGCCGACCAGCGCCTCCAGCAGCGGCTCGGCGCCGGCGCTGTTGAAGTCGTCGAGCAGCAGCCGCACGCGCACGCCGCGCAGGGCGGCGTCGCGCAGTGCCGCGAACACCGCGCGGCCCGACTCGTCGTTCTCCATGATGTAGACCTGGAGGTCCAGGCTGCGGGTGGCGCGCTCGATCAGCGCCAGCCGGGCATCGAGGCCATAGGCGCCGAGCGGCAGCAGCCGGAAGCCCGACTGCGCGCCGGCCGGCAGCTCGCTGGCGGCCAGCCGGGCCAGCGGACTCTCTTCGGGCGCGGCGGGCTGGCTCATGGACACCCGGCGATGGACGTCGCTCGGCAGCGAGCCGCAGCCGCCCAGGGCCAGCAACAGCACGAAAGCAAGCACGGCGGATCCGAGGCGGCGCAGGGTCATGGCCGCAAGCCTACCCGGAGTCGGGCCAATATCCCTTCGCTGCTTGAAGACGCGTGATCCGGGCCAAGATAGCGGCATGATTCCGTTTTCCATCCTCGACCTCTCCCCCGTCACCGAGGGCAGCGACCCCGCGCAGTCCTTCCGCAATTCGCTGTCGCTGGCGCAGCACGGCGAGAAGCTGGGCTACCGGCGCTACTGGCTGGCCGAGCACCACGGCATGCCGGGCATCGCGAGCGCCGCCACCGCGGTGCTGCTGGCGCATATCGGCGCCGGCACTTCGACCATTCGCATCGGCGCCGGCGGCGTGATGCTGCCGAACCATTCGCCGCTGGTGATCGCCGAGCAGTTCGGCACCCTGGAGTCGCTCTACCCCGGGCGCATCGACCTCGGCCTGGGTCGCGCGCCGGGCTCCGACCAGCGCACGGCGCAGGCGCTGCGGCGCGACCTGCAATCCGATTCCGACCAATTCCCGCAGGACGTCGTCGAGCTGATGGATTTCATGTCCAAGGAGCCGCGCCAGCCGGTGCTCGCGGTGCCCGGCCGCGGGCTCGAGGTGCCGGTGTGGATCCTCGGCTCCAGCACCTTCGGCGCCCAGCTGGCGGCTCACCTGGGCCTGCCTTACGCCTTCGCCTCCCACTTCGCGCCGCAGCAGCTGATGCAGGCGATCCGCATCTACCGCGAGACCTTCAAGCCCTCGGCGCAGCTGGCCAAGCCCTACGTGATGCTGGGCTTCAACGTGTTCGCGGCCGAGACCGACGAGGAAGCCCAGTTCCGCGCCACCTCCTGGCAGCAGGCCTTCGTGAACCTGCGCAGCGGCCGGCCCGGCCGCCTGCCGCCGCCGGTGGCGGGCTACCGGCAGAAGGTCGGGCCGGCCGAGAACGCCTTGCTCGACTCGGTGCTCTCGTGTTCCGCGGTCGGCTCGCGCGACACGGTGCGCGCCGGCATCGAGGCCTTCGTCGAGCGCACCGGCGCCGACGAGCTGATGATCACCTCGCAGGTCTTCGACCATGAAGCGCGGCTGCGCTCCTACGAGATCCTGGCCGAACTCCGCGAACAGGCGGCGGCGCGCTGATTTGACCCGCCGCCGGCACCGGCATGCGGGTGCTGGGACAATCACCGCCCTATGAAAAAGCAGCGCATCGTGGTGGGCCTGAGCGGCGGAGTCGATTCCGCGGTCACGGCGCACCTGCTGAAGCAGCATGGCCACGAGGTGGTCGGCATCTTCATGAAGAACTGGGAAGACGACGACGACAGCGAGTACTGCTCGTCGAACATCGACTTCATCGACGCCGCCAGCGTGGCCGACGTGCTCGGCATCGAGATCGAGCACGTCAACTTCGCGGCCGACTACAAGGACCGCGTGTTCGCCGAGTTCCTGCGCGAATACCAGGCCGGCCGCACGCCGAACCCGGACGTGCTGTGCAATGCCGAGATCAAGTTCAAGGCCTTCCTCGACCACGCGATGCGCCTGGGCGCCGAGAAGATCGCCACGGGTCACTATGCGCGCGTGCGCCTCGATGCCGCCACCGGCCTGCACGAACTGCTCAAGGGCCTCGATCCGGCCAAGGACCAGAGCTACTTCCTGCATCGCCTCAACCAGCAGCAGCTCTCCAAGACGCTGTTCCCGGTCGGCGAACTGCACAAGACCGAGGTGCGGCGCATCGCCGACCAGATCGGCCTGCCGAACGCGAAGAAGAAGGACTCCACCGGCATCTGCTTCATCGGCGAGCGGCCGTTCCGAGAGTTCCTCAACCGCTACATCTCGAAGGAGCCGGGCCCGATCCGCGACGAGCGCGGCCGCCAGATCGGCGAGCACCAGGGCCTGAGCTTCTACACGCTGGGCCAGCGCCAGGGCCTGGGCATCGGCGGCATCAAGGCCAAGGGCGCGCAGCGCGGCGCCGGCGACCATGCGCCGTGGTTCGTGGCGCGCAAGGATGTCGCCAGCAACACGCTGTGGGTGGTGCAGGGCCACGACCATCCGTGGCTGCTGTCGCCGACGCTCGAGGCCGACGATGCCAGCTGGGTGTCGGGCAGCGCGCCCGCGGCCGGCCCGCTGGGTGCCAAGTCGCGCTACCGCCAGGCCGATGCCGCCTGCCGTCTCGGCGAAGGCGCCGATGGCGCCTTCCGGCTCGACTTCGACCAGCCGCAGTGGGCCGTCACGCCCGGGCAGTCGGCCGTGCTGTACGACGGCGAGGTCTGCCTCGGCGGCGGCGTGATCGCCAGCGTCAGCCCTTGAGCGACGGGTCGACGCGCACCAGTTCCAGCGGATAGCGCTTGCCGGCCAGGTGGTCTTCGACGCCCTGGAGCAGCAGCGGGCTGCGATGCCGCGCGGTGCTGGCGCGGATCTCGTCGACCGTCAGCCACAGCGTGCGCACGATGCCGTGGTCGAGCGCACGCGCCGGCTCGAATGCGCCCAGGGTGCCGGTGAAGGCGAAGCGCAGGTAGGTGATGTCCTCGGGCTGGCGGCTGCGCGCCAGGTAGATCCCGACCAGGGCGGTGGGCGTGAAGTGGTGGGCGGTTTCTTCGAGCGTCTCGCGCACGCAGCCGTCGGCGGGCGATTCGCCGGGGTCGAGGTGGCCGGCCGGCGTATTCAGAAGCAGGCCGTCGGGCGTCTCTTCTTCGACCAGCAGGTAGCGGCCTTGCCGCTCGATCACGGCAGCCACCGTGACGTTGGGTTTCCAGCGCATGTCCATGCTCATTCTTCCTCGTGCGATGTCCGCGGCCCGCTTCGCTTCGGCAGCCGGAGCCTGAGGCAGCCGCCGCCGGGCCGCTGTTCGGTCTCGAGCGATCCGCCGTGGCGCCGTGCCACGGTGCGGGCCAGGCGGCAATGTAGCTCGACCGCCGGCGCGGGGCTGGGGCCATCGAAGACCACGCACCATCGATCGCCTTCGGCTGCGACGCCGCAGTGCAGATCCGCGCCCGGCGTACAACGCTCGAGCGCTTGCTGAAGCAAGGCCTGGAGCGCGCGCGCCAGCAGGCCCCGGTCGGCCTCGCAGGGTGCGGCGGCGAGCGAGGATTCAGCGCGGATGCGGACCTGGCGCTCGCGCGCCAGCGGCCAGGCCTGGTCGATCGACTGCTGCAGCAGCGACACCAGGTCGAGCGCTTCGAGGCGCAAGGGCTGCGCCTCCGCCCGCGCCAGCGCGAGAAAACCGTCGCAGCGGGAGAGGCCCGCCCGCGCCTCGCGCTCGATGCTCGACAGCAACGGCTCGAGGCCGAGGGCCGCGGAACTCGCGCGCGTCAGCTCCACCATGCCGATGATCGTGGCACAGGCCACGCGCGCATCGTGCGACAGGAAGCGCAGCGCCTCGTCGCGCTGCCGTTCGGCCAGCCGCAGCGGCGTGATGTTGTCGTGCTCGGCGGGCGCCGCGCTCACAAGACAACCTCCGTGCTGCGCACTGCGGTGCGAGCCCCCTTCGGAACGGCCGGGCGGGGGCTCATCGCCCCGCGTCCGAGTGCAGCGGCGAGAGCGTGTCGCCGTCGAGCGGCTCCAGCCGATAGCCCAGGCCATACACGGCGGATAGCAGGAAGCCGTTGGAAGGCTGGAGGTCGAGCTTCTGGCGGATACGGGAAACATGGGTGTCGAGCGAGCGCGAAGGCGATTCGACGCCCTTGCCCCAGACTGCCTCGCGCAGGTGCTCGCGCGACAGCAGCCGGCCGAGGTTCTGGAACAGGAACAGCGCCAGTTCGTACTCGCGCCGGCTCATGTCGACCGGCTTGCCGGCGATCCGCAAGGTGCGGGTCGACGGATAGAAGCGGTAGTTCCGGAAGCTGATCTCGCCGCCGTGGTGGGCCGGATAGGCGCGGCGCAGCAGCGCCCGCACGCGGGCCTGAAGTTCGGACACCCGGATCGGCTTGGCCATGAAGTCGTCCGCGCCAGCGGCCAGCCCTTCGACCAGGTCCTTCTCCTCGCTGCGATGGGTGACGAACAGGATCGGCATCGGGTTGCCCAGGTCCTCGCGGATCCATCGAACCACGCGCGGGCCTTCGATGTCGGGCAAGCGCCAATCGAGGACCAGCAGGTCGTAGGTCTCGCGGTGCAGGTCGCGCAGCAGCGACTTGCCGTCGGCATAGCCATGGCACTCGTGGCCAATGACCTCCACCGAATGGCGGATCAGCTCGAGCTGATGCGCCTCGTCATCGAGTGCCGCTATACGCATTTCATCCCCCTGTGTCTCTTCGTTTTCGAGCGCCGGCTTCTTCGTGCCGGTCATCCCGGCGACAGTGTACCCAGCCGTCCCCGATTCCTTGCGCTAGTGATTTGATAGCAGCAAGGGCAGGCCGGGGGCTCCAAAGGCCGCCATGGCGGCGGCACCCGGGGGACAGTTTCCGGGTTGCGTCTTCGGGTAAGCTCGCGCGAATTCCAAATGCTGCCCTGAGGAGACCTTCATGCTGATAGGCGTGCCGCTCGAAACCGCGACAGGCGAGACCCGCGTCGCCGTCACCCCGGAGACCGCGAAGAAGCTCGTGGCGCAGGGCCATGTGGTGCGGGTGCAATCGGGCGCCGGCGTGGCCGCCAGCGTCACCGATGCCGCCTACCAGGCCGCCGGTGCCGAGATCACCGATGCCGCGGGTGCCTTTGGCGCCGAGATCGTGCTCAAGGTGCGCTCCCCGTTCGACAACGAGATCGCGCTGATCAAGCCGGGCAGCGTCGTCATCGGCATGCTCAACCCCTTCGACGCCGCCGGCCTGCAGCGCCTGGCCGCGGCAAGGCTCACGGCCTTCGCGCTGGAGGCCGCGCCGCGCACCACGCGCGCCCAGAGCATGGACGTGCTGTCCTCGCAGGCCAACATCGCGGGCTACAAGGCCGTGATCGTCGCCGCCGACAATTACCAGCGCTTCTTCCCGATGCTGATGACCGCGGCCGGCACCGTGAAGGCCGCCCGGGTCGTGATCCTGGGCGTGGGCGTGGCCGGACTGCAGGCCATCGCCACGGCCAAGCGCCTGGGCGCGGTGATCGAGGCCTCCGACGTGCGCCCGAGCGTGAAGGAGCAGATCGAATCGCTGGGCGGCAAGTTCATCGAGGTCTCCTACGACACCGACGAAGAGAAGGAAGCCGCGGTCGGCGTCGGCGGCTATGCCAAGCCGATGCCGCCGAGCTGGCTGGCGCGCCAGCAGGTCGAGGTCGCCAAGCGCGTGGCGCTGGCCGACATCGTGATCAGCACCGCGCTGATCCCGGGGCGCGCGGCGCCGACGCTCATCACCGAGGACATGGTCAAGTCGATGAAGCCGGGCTCGGTGATCGTCGACATCGCGGCCGGCAAGGGCGCCGACGGCGTGGGCGGCAACTGCCCCTTGTCGGAGGCCGACAAGACGGTGGTCAAGCACGGCGTGACCATCGTCGGCGAGACCAACCTGCCGGCGCTGGTCGCCGCCGATGCGTCGTCGCTCTATGCGCGCAACGTGCTCGACTTCCTCAAGCTGATCCTGCCCAAGGAGGGCGGCCTGAAGATCGACCTCGAGGACGACATCGTCGCCGCCTGCCGCATGGCGCAGGACGGCCAGGTCACCAAGAAGTAAGCCCGTACAGAGCGAACCCGCAGGAGCACCGCCATGGATCCCGTATCCCATACCGTCATCAACCTGATCATCTTCGTGCTGGCGATCTACGTCGGCTACCACGTGGTGTGGACCGTCACGCCGGCGCTTCACACGCCGCTGATGGCGGTCACCAATGCGATCTCGGCGATCGTGATCGTGGGCGCGATGCTCGCGGCCGCGCTGACCGAGAGCGGCCTGGGCAAGACCATGGGCGTGCTGGCCGTGGCGCTGGCCGCGGTCAACGTCTTCGGCGGCTTCCTGGTCACGCGTCGCATGCTGGAGATGTTCAAGAAGAAGGACAAGAAGGCGGCCCCGGCTGCTGAAGCGACCGGCAAGGGGAATGCAGCATGAGCATGAACGTCGTCACGCTGCTTTACCTCATCGCCAGCGTCTGCTTCATCCAGGCCCTGAAGGGCCTGTCCCATCCGACCACCTCGATCCGCGGCAACATCTTCGGCATGGTGGGCATGGCGATCGCCATGCTGACCACCGCCGCGCTGATCGTGCAGCTCTCGGGCGGCAAGGCCATGGGCATGGCCTGGGTGCTGCTGGGCGTGGTGGTCGGCGGCGGCTACGGCGCCTACCGCGCCAAGACCGTCGAGATGACGCAGATGCCCGAGCTGGTGGCCTTCTTCCACAGCATGATCGGCCTGGCAGCCGTCTTCATCGCGGTCGCCGCGGTGGTCGAACCCTGGGCCTTCGGCATCACGCCGCCCCCGGTGGCGGCCGCGGTCGGCGTGCAGACACCCGAGGGCGCGGCGGTCATCGACGGCTTCCTGCGCTACGCCATTCCGGCCGGCAACCGGCTCGAGCTGTTCCTGGGCGCGGCGATCGGCGCGATCACCTTCAGCGGTTCGGTGATCGCCTTCGGCAAGCTCTCGGGCAAGTACAAGTTCCGCCTGTTCCAGGGCGCGCCGGTGCAGTTCAAGGGCCAGCACATGCTGAACCTGGTGCTGGGCCTGCTGACCATCGCGCTCGGCCTGGTCTACATGGCGACCGAGAGCTGGACGGCCTTCCTCGCGATGCTGCTGCTGGCCTTCGTGATGGGCGTGCTGATCATCATCCCGATCGGCGGCGCCGACATGCCGGTGGTGGTGTCGATGCTCAACAGCTACTCGGGCTGGGCGGCCGCGGGCATCGGCTTCAGCCTGAACAACGCGATGCTGATCGTGGCCGGTTCGCTGGTGGGTTCCTCGGGTGCGATCCTGAGCTACATCATGTGCAAGGCGATGAACCGCTCCTTCTTCAACGTGATCCTGGGCGGCTTCGGCGGCGAGGCGGCCACGGCCGGCGGCGGCGCCAAGGAGCAGCGCCCGGTCAAGAGCGGCAGCGCCGACGACGCGGCCTTCGTGCTCAGCAACGCCGAGACCGTGATCATCGTGCCGGGCTACGGCCTGGCGGTGGCGCGCGCCCAGCACGCGGTGAAGGAGCTCGCCGCCAAGCTCACCGAGCACGGCGTGACGGTCAAGTACGCGATCCACCCGGTGGCCGGGCGCATGCCGGGCCACATGAACGTGCTCTTGGCCGAGGCCGAGGTGCCCTACGACCAGGTGTTCGAGATGGAGGACATCAACGGCGAGTTCGGCCAGGCCGACGTGGCGATCATCCTGGGCGCCAACGACGTCGTGAACCCGGCGGCGCTGCAGAAGGGCACGCCGATCTACGGCATGCCGATCCTGGAGGCCTACAAGGCCAAGACCGTGATCGTGAACAAGCGCTCGATGGCCGCGGGCTATGCGGGCCTGGACAACGAGCTGTTCTACATGGACAAGACCATGATGGTCTTCGGCGACGCCAAGAAGGTGGTCGAGGACATGGCCAAGGCGATCGAGTAGCACTCGGCGCCCGCACGAAGACCACGGGCCGCGCAGTGTCGCGGCCCGTGCCGCATCCGGCACTCAAGTTACGATGGCGGCAAATTTCCCCTAGAGATTTCGTTCTGGAGACACACAGTGACTGATCGCCCCTGGCTCGGCAGCTACCCGCAAGGCGTGCCCGCCGACATCGACGCCTCGCGCTACACCTCCCTCGTGGCGCTGATGGAAGAAAGCTTCACCAAGTACGCCGACCGCACCGCCTACAGCTTCATGGGCAAGGACGTGAGCTACGGCGAGGTCGACCACCAGAGCCGCGCCTTCGCCTGCTACCTGCAGGGGCTGGGCCTGGCGAAGGGCGACCGGGTCGCGATCATGATGCCGAACTGCCCGCAGTACCCGATCGCGGTGGCCGGCGTGCTGCGCGCCGGAATGATCGTGGTCAACGTCAACCCGCTCTACACGCCGCGCGAACTCGAGCACCAGCTGAAGGATTCGGGCTCCATCGCGATCGTGCTGATGGAGAACTTCGGCACCACGCTGCAGCAGTGCCTGGCCGCCACGCCGGTCAAGCACATCGTGCTGGCCTCGATGGGCGACCGGCTCGGCTTCCTCAAGGGCGCGCTGGTGAACTACGTGGTGCGCAGCGTCAAGAAGATGGTGCCGGCCTACAGCCTGCCGGGTGCGGTGCGCTTCAACGACGCGCTCGAAAAGGGTGCCTCGCGCACCCTGCAGGCGCCGGCGCTCGGTCCCGACGATGTCGCGGTGCTGCAGTACACGGGCGGCACCACGGGTGTCTCGAAGGGCGCGGTGCTGCTGAACCGCAACGTGATCGCCAACGTGCTGCAGTCCGAGGCCTGGAACGATCCGGTCATGCAGAAGGTGCCGGCCGGAGAGCAGCCGACCAGCGTCTGCGCGCTGCCGCTCTATCACATCTTCGCCTTCACGGTGAACATGATGCTCAGCATGCGCACCGGCGGAAAGCTGATCCTGATCCCGAATCCGCGCGACATTCCGGCGGTGCTGAAGGAGCTGTCCAAGCACACCTTCCACAGCTTTCCCGCGGTCAATACGCTCTTCAACGGCCTGGCGAACCATCCGGACTTCAACACCGTCAACTGGAAGAACCTCAAGGTCTCGGTCGGCGGCGGCATGGCGGTGCAGGGCGCGGTGGCCAAGCTCTGGCTCGAGAAGACCGGCTGCCCGATCTGCGAAGGCTATGGCCTGTCGGAAACCTCGCCGTCGGTCACCTGCAATCCGACCACCAGCACGGCCTACACCGGCACCATCGGCGTGCCTTTGCCGAACACCGAGGTGAAGCTGATCGACGACGAAGGCCGCGAGGTGCCCGCGGGCGCCGCGGGCGAACTCGCGGTGCGGGGCCCGCAGGTCATGGCCGGCTACTGGCAGCGGCCCGACGAGACCGCCAAGGTCATGACACCGGACGGCTACTTCAAGACCGGCGACATCGCGATCGCCGACGAGCGCGGCTACTTCAAGATCGTGGACCGCAAGAAGGACATGATCGTGGTCTCGGGCTTCAACGTCTATCCGAACGAGATCGAGGACGTGGTGGCGCAGATGCCGGGCGTGCTCGAGTGCGCCGCCGTCGGCATCGCCGACGAGAAGACCGGCGAGGGCGTCAAGCTGGTGATCGTCAAGAAGAACCCCGAGCTGACCGAGGCCGACGTGCGGGCCCACTGCCGAGCCAACCTCACCGGCTACAAGCAGCCGCGCGTGATCGAGTTCCGCACCGATCTGCCGAAGACGCCGGTCGGCAAGATCCTGCGGCGCGAACTGCGCGACGCCAAGAAGTAGCTGGAACCTGTTTGCGACCCCAGGGAGATCGCAAGCAGCTTCTTAGGGTTCGGCCGGGGACCAGACCCGGCATCGCTCTTGCATATTGGGGCTGAATGTTCAGATTCATCCTCACCCGGGCCAGCCTGCTCGTGCCGACCTTCATCGGCATGACGCTGCTCGCGTTCTTCCTCATCCGGCTGGTGCCGGGCGACCCGATCGAGACGCTGGCCGGCGAGCGCGGCATCGACCCGGCGCGCCACGCAGCGCTGCTGAAGGACTACGGGCTCGACCAGCCTCTCTTCACGCAATACGGCATCTACATCGGCCGGGTGTTGCATGGCGACCTCGGCAAGTCGGTCATCACGCAGGAGCCCGTGATGAGCGAGTTCCTGGCGCTGTTCCCGGCCACCGTCGAGCTGGCGCTGTGCGCGATCCTGTTCGCGCTGCTGCTGGGCATCCCGGCCGGCATCCTGGCGGCGGTCAAGCGCAACTCGCTGTTCGACCATGGCGTGATGGCGACCTCGCTGACCGGCTATTCGATGCCGATCTTCTGGTGGGGGCTGCTGCTGATCCTGTTCTTCTCGGTGCAGCTGGGGTGGACGCCGGTGTCGGGCCGGATCTCGGTGCAGTACTTCATCGAGCCGGTCACCGGCTTCCTGCTGATCGACTCGCTGCTCTCGGACGAGAAGGGCGCCTTCGCCTCGGCGCTGCAGCACCTCATCCTGCCGGCCGTGGTGCTGGGCACCAACACGCTGGCCGTCATCGCGCGCATGACGCGTTCGGCCATGCTCGAGGTGCTCGGCGAGGACTACATCCGCACCGCGCGCGCCAAGGGCCTGGCGCCGCTGCGCGTGGTGAGCGTGCATGCGCTGCGCAACGCGCTGATCCCGGTGGTCACGGTGATCGGGCTGCAGGTCGGCGTGCTGTTCACCGGCGCCATCCTGACCGAGACCATCTTCTCGTGGCCGGGCGTCGGCAAGTGGCTGATCGAGGCCATCGGACGGCGCGACTATCCGGTGCTGCAGGGCGGCATGCTGCTGCTCGGCGTGATCGTGATGACGGTCAACGTGCTGGTCGACGTCGCCTACGGCCTGATCAACCCCCGCATCCGGCAATCCTGATGAGCAGCACCGCCGTTCCGGTCGAAGCAATCAGCGCGCCACCCGGTCCGTGGCGCGAGTTCTGGGGTTCCTTCTCGGCCAATCGCGGCGCGGTGATCGGCCTGGGCGTGATCGTCGTGCTGCTGCTGGTCGCGCTGTTCGCGCCCTGGCTGGCCCCGCACGCGCCCAACCAGACCGACAGCACCGCCTTTCTGCGGCCGCCGGCCTGGCAGGAGGGCGGTTCGGCCACGCACCTGCTGGGCACCGATGCGATCGGCCGCGACATCCTCTCGCGGCTCATGTTCGGCGCCCGGCTTTCGCTGTCGATCGGGGTCGCGGTGGTCGCGATCTCGGCCGCCGTCGGCATTGCGCTGGGGCTGATCGCGGGCTTCTTCCGGGGCATCCTCGAGATCGCGATCATGCGCCTGATGGACGTGGTGCTCACGCTGCCCAGCCTGCTGCTGGCGATCGTGATCGTCGCCATCCTCGGCCCGGGCCTGATCAACGCGATGCTCGCGGTGGCGGTGGTCGTGCTGCCGCACTACGTGCGCATCACGCGCGCCGCGGTCATCTCCGAGGTCTCGCGCGACTACGTCACGGCGGCTCGCGTGAGCGGCGCCGGCACGCTGCGCCTGATGTTCCGCGAAGTGCTGCCCAACTGCGCCGCACCGCTGATCGTCCAGGCTTCGCTGGGCGTCTCGACCGCCATCCTCGACGCCGCCGCGCTCGGCTTCCTCGGCCTCGGCGCGCAGCCGCCCTCGCCCGAGTGGGGCACCATGCTGGCCGACGCGCGCGAGTTCGTGCTGCGCGCCTGGTGGGTGGTCACCTTCCCGGGGCTGGCGATCCTCGCCGCGGTGCTGGCCTTCAATCTGCTGGGCGACGGGCTGCGCGATGCGCTCGACCCGAAACTCAAACGCTGACATGGCCCTCCTGGACATCCGCGACCTCCATGTGGAGTTCCCCACCCAGGGCGGCACGCTGCATGCGGTCGATGGCGTCAGCCTGCGGCTGGAGCAGGGCGAGGTGCTCGGCATCGTCGGCGAGTCGGGCTCCGGCAAGAGCGTCACGATGATGGCGCTGATGGGCTTGATCGGATGGCCCGGGCGCGTGCGCGCGCAGCACCTTCGCTTCGACGGCCACGACCTGCTCGGCCTGTCGGACAAGGCACGGCGCGGACTGGTCGGCAAAGACGTCGCGATGATCTTCCAGGAGCCGACCACCAGCCTGAACCCCTGCTTCACGATCGGCTGGCAGCTGATGGAAACACTGCGGCTGCACCTGCGCCTGGACAAGCGCGAGGCCAGGAGGCGGGCCACCGAGTTGCTCGAGCAGGTCGGCATCCCGGCCGCCTCCACGCGGCTGGGCAGCTATCCGCACCAGCTTTCCGGCGGCATGAACCAGCGCGTGATGATCGCGATGGCGATCGCCTGCAACCCGAAGCTGCTGATCGCCGACGAGCCCACCACCGCGCTCGACGTCACGATCCAGGCCCAGATCCTCGACCTGCTGCGCAGCCTCCAGAAGGAACGCGGCATGGGCCTGGTGCTGATCACGCACAACATGGGCGTGGTCAGCGAGATGGCGCAGCGCGTGGCCGTGATGTATGCGGGCCAGGTGATGGAGGAACGCGGCGTCGCCGAGCTGTTCGCGGCGCCGCAGCATCCCTACACCGCGGCCCTGCTGGCGGCGCTGCCCGAGCGCGCGGCCGGCGAAGGGCGGCTGGCGACCATCGCCGGCGTGGTGCCCGGCGTGCACGACCGGCCCGCAGGCTGCCTGTTCGCGCCGCGCTGCGACTACGCGACCGCGCACTCGCGCGCGGTGCGGCCCGAGTTGCGCGAATGGATGGGCGGCCAGGTGCGCTGCCACTATGCGCTCGGCGACCCGCAGCGCGACGCCGCGCTGGCGCGCGATGGCGCGCGCGTGGTGGAGTTCGTGCGATGAGCGACATCGTGGTCGAGGCCCGGGACCTGCAGCGTGTGTATGCCGTGCGCCGCGGCCTGTTCCGTGCGCCGGCGCATCTGCAGGCGGTGGGCAACATCTCGTTCCGCATCGAGCGGGGCCGCACGCTCGCGGTGGTGGGCGAATCGGGCTGCGGCAAATCGACGCTGGCGCGCATGGTGGCGCTGATCGAGAAACCGACCGCGGGCTCCCTCCAGCTCGTCGGCCACGATGCGGTCGCGCCACCGCAAGAGCGGCGGCGCGAACTGCGCCAGGCGGTGCAACTGGTGTTCCAGAATCCCTACGGCTCGCTCAATCCGCGCAAGAAGATCGCCACCGTGCTCGAGGACCCGCTGGCGATCAACACCACCCTGGGCAAGAGCGAGCGGGCGGCGAAGGCGCGCGAGATGCTGGCCCGGGTCGGCCTGCGGCCCGAGTACGCGAACCGCTATCCGCACATGTTCTCGGGCGGCCAGCGCCAGCGCATCGCGATCGCGCGCGCGCTGATGCTCGACCCGCGCCTGCTGGTGGCCGACGAGCCGGTGTCGGCGCTCGACGTCTCGATCCAGGCCCAGGTGCTGAACCTGCTGGCCGACCTGCAGGCCGAGCTGGGGCTGTCGTACCTCTTCATCTCGCACGACCTCGGCGTCGTGCGCCACATCGCGCACGAGGTGCTCGTGATGTACCTGGGCCACGCGGTGGAGCAGGGCCCGAAGGCGCGCATCTTCGCGCGCCCGCTGCACCCGTACACGCAGGCGCTGCTGGCCTCGACGCCGGGCCTCGTGGCCGAGCGCATCGTCTTGAAGGGCGAGTTGCCCTCGCCGCTCGCGCCGCCGCCGGGCTGCGTCTTCAACACGCGCTGCGGCCATGCCACCGACCGCTGCCGCAGCGAGCGGCCGCTGCCGCGCCTGCTCGACGAGCGCATGGTGGCCTGCCACCATGCCGAGAAGTTCCTGCCTGCCGAAGTTCCCCCGCCCGCGCCTGGCGCGTCCCCAAGCCCGAAGAACCCCTGAAGGAGTCGAACGACATGTCCAACACCCCCTCTTCTGTCTCGCGCCGCCTCCGCGCGGCCACGCTGCTGGCTCCGGCGGCGCTCGCGCTGGCCTGCGGCGCCGCGTCGGCCAAGACGCTGGTCTATTGCTCCGAGGGCAGCCCCGAGAACTTCTATGCCGCGGTGAACACCACCGGCACTTCGTTCGATGCCACCACCCAGGTCTACAACAACCTGGTCGACTTCGAGCGCGGCTCCACCAAGGTGGTGCCCGGCCTGGCCGAGAGCTGGACCATCTCGCCCGACGGCACCGAGTACACCTTCAAGCTGCGCCGCGGCGTCAAGTGGCACAACACGGCCAAGAGCTTCAAGCCGACGCGCGACTTCAATGCCGACGACGTGATCTTCATGATGGAGCGCCAGTGGAAGGAGGCCGATCCCTACTTCAAGGTCACGAGCCCGAACCATTCCTACTTCAACGACATGGGCATGCCCAAGCTCTTGAAGTCGATCGACCGCATCGACGACTACACGGTCAAGTTCGTGCTCAACAAGCCCGAGGCGCCCTTCCTGGCCAACCTCGCGATGCCCTACGCCGGCATCCAGTCCAAGGAATACGCGATCGCGATGCTCAAGGCCGGCACCCCCGAGAAGATCGACCAGGACCCGATCGGCACCGGCCCGTTCTACCTGGTGCAGTACCAGAAGGACGCCATCGTGCGCTTCAAGGCCTTCCCGCAGTACTGGGGCGGCAAGGCCAAGATCGACGACCTGATCTTCGCGATCACGCCCGATGCTTCGGTGCGCTGGGCCAAGCTGCAGAAGGGCGAGTGCCATGTCATGCCCTACCCGAATCCGGCCGACCTCGACGCCATCCGCAAGGACCCGAACGTGCAGGTGCTCGAGCAGGCCGGCCTCAATGTCGGCTACCTGGCCTACAACACGCAGAAGAAGCCCTTCGACGACGTGCGCGTGCGCAAGGCGCTCAACATGGCGATCAACAAGAAGGCGATCATCGACGGCGTCTACCTGACGACCGGCGTCGCCGCCAAGAATCCGATCCCGCCGACCATGTGGTCCTACAACGACGCGATCAAGGACGACCCCTACGATCCCGAGGCCGCCAAGAAGCTGCTGGCGCAGGCCGGCTATCCGGACGGCTTCACGACCGACCTGTGGGCGATGCCGGTGCAGCGCCCCTACAACCCGAACGCCAAGCGGATCGCCGAGCTGATGCAGGCCGACCTGGCGAAGGTCGGCGTCAAGGCCGAGATCAAGACGTTCGAGTGGGGCGAGTACAGAAAGCGCATGCAGGCCGGCGAGCACCAGATGGGCATGCTGGGCTGGACCGGCGACAACGGCGATCCCGACAACTTCCTCTCCACCCTGCTCGGCTGTGCGTCGGCGCAGTCGGCCAGCGGCAGCAACGTGGCCAAGTTCTGCTATCAGCCCTACGACGAGCTGGTCGTGAAGGCCAAGAACGTGCCCAAGCAGGCCGAACGCGACGCGCTCTACAAGAAGGCCCAGGTGATCTTCAAGGAACAGGCGCCGTGGTTCACGATCGCGCATGCGGTGCAGCTGAAGCCGGTGCGCAAGGAGGTGATCGACTTCAAGCTCAGCCCCTTCGGCCGCCACACCTTCTACGGCGTCGACATCAAGCAATGACGATCGCGATCGTCGCCGCGATGCACGAGGAGCTCAGCGCGCTCCTCGCACAGATGCCCGACGAGCAGCGCGTGCGCGTGGCGGGCCGCGACTTCTGGGTCGGCCACCTGAACGGCCAGGCGGTGGTCGCGGTGTTGTCGCGCATCGGCAAGGTGGCGGCGGCGCTCACGGCCACGGTGCTGCTGGAGCGCTTCGGCGTGCAGGCGATCGTCTTCACCGGCGTGGCCGGCGGGCTGGCGCCGGGCGTCCGGGTCGGCGACGTGGTGGTCGCGACCCGGCTGCTGCAGCACGACCTCGACGCCTCGCCGATCTTCCCGAAATACGAGGTTCCGCTGACCGGTCATGCCCGCTTCGCGGCCGACACCGAGATCAGCGAGGCGCTCGCCGAAGTGGCGGCCGAGGTGCTCGTCGATCCGGTCGCGCTGCTGGGTCAGAAGGTGGTCGATGACTTCGGCCTGAGGTTGCCGGCGGTGCACCGCGGCCTGCTCGTGAGCGGCGACCGCTTCGTCTCGACCGCGGCCGAAAGCGCCGCGCTTCGCCTCGCGCTGCCCGACGCGCTGGCGGTCGAGATGGAAGGCGCCGCGGTGGCCCAGGTGTGCCACGACTACGGCGTTCCGTTCGCCGCGGTGCGAACCATTTCCGACCGGGCCGACGACGAGGCCCACGGCGACTTCACCCGCTTCGTCTCGGCGGTCGCGAGCCGCTACAGCCTGGCGCTGGTGGGGGCCTGGCTGGCGGCCCTGCCGCCGCCCGAAGACGACGAGGCTACTTGAGCCAGCCGCGCCGGCGGAAGTACCACATCGGCACCAGCGCGCTGGCGACCATCAGCGCGATCGCATAGGCGTAGCCGTAGCTCCAGTCCATCTCGGGCATGAACTTGAAGTTCATGCCGTAGACGCTGGCGATCAAGGTGGGCGGCAGCAGCGCCACGCTGGCCACCGAGAAGATCTTGATGGTCTTGTTCTGGTTGATGTTGATGAAACCGACGGTCGCATCCATCAGGAAGTTGATCTTGTCGAACAGGAAGGCCGTGTGGTTGTCGAGCGATTCGATGTCGCGAAGAATCTGCCGCGCCTCCTCGAACTGCTCCGCGTTGAGCATCCGGCTTCGCATCATGAAGCTGACCGCGCGGCGCGTGTCCATCACGTTGCGGCGGATGCGCCCGTTCAAGTCTTCCTGGCGCGCGATCAGGCCCAGCACCTCGCCGGCCAGCTCGTCGCTGACGTTGCCCGACAGCACCTTCTTGCCGGCGATCTCGAGCTCGTCGTAGATGTTCTCGAGCGTGTCGGCCGAATACTCGGCGTCGGCGTCGAACAGCTTCAGCAGCACTTCCTTGGCATCCTCGATCAGCCCGGGAGCGCGCCGCGCGCGCATGCGCAGCAGGCGGAACACCGGCACGTCCTCGTCGTGGATCGAGAACAGCACGCCGCGGCTGCGCAGTTCGGCGTTGTGCTGGTTCAGGATGAAGGCGACACGCACCGAGCGCGGGTTCTCGTCGTCGTCGATCAGGAAGTCGCTGCGGATGTGGAGTTCGCCGTTGTCTTCCTCATAGAAGCGCGCCGACTCCTCGATGTCCTCGTCCATCGCATCCTCGGGGATCGACAGGCCGTAGTACTGCTTGATCCAGCGCTTCTCCTCAACCGTCGGCGATTCGAGGTCTACCCAGATCGGCTGGAACTTGGAAAGCTCTTCGAGAGCCTCGATCTCTTCCTGGACGAGGCGGCCATTGGCGAGCGTGAAGATGTTGAGCATGGCTCACTTCCTTGAAATGTCTGACGGGCGGGCGAGGGGTGGGGCGCTTTCAGCTTCCTCGCCGGCAGGGCGTCAGAGGGGAAGTGAAAGCTGCCGAGACGGATCGGTTTCCATGCGCGAATCTCCGGTTTGCAGCGAGGCGCGATTATGTCATCCGGCTCCCGGCGGCGCTGGCGGCGGGCTGGACGGACATACAGTACAGTTGCGCCGATGCAGCGCGTTGCGACACCTCCTTCCACCGGCGCCACGACCCAGGCCGAGCGGCTCGCGCAAGCGCTCGCGACGCTCAACGAGGCCCAGCGCGCCGCGGTGCTGCATGGGGTCGACGCCGCCCTCGAGCCGGCGCAGCAGGACCCGCGTCCGCTGCTCGTGATCGCCGGCGCCGGCTCGGGCAAGACCAGCACGCTGGCGCACCGGGTGGCCCACCTGATCGCCGGCGGCGCCGATCCGCAGCGCATCCTGCTGCTGACCTTTTCGAGGCGAGCCGCGCAGGAGATGGAGCGCCGTGCCGGCCAGGTGCTGGTGCGGGTGCTCGGGCTGGCCTCGCAGACGCCGCCGGCCCTGCCCTGGGCCGGCACCTTCCATGGCATCGGTGCCCGCCTGCTGCGCGAGTACGCGGCGCAGATCGGCCTCGGCGAGAACTTCACGATCCACGATCGCGGCGACGCCGAGGATCTGATGGGACTGGTGCGCCACGATCTCGGCCTCTCGTCCACCACGCGCCGCTTTCCGCAGAAGGGCACCTGCCTGTCGATCTATTCGCGCACCGTCAACACCTGCGCGCCGCTGGGCGAGGTGCTGAAGGAGGCGTTCCCGTGGTGCGCCGAATGGGAGGCCGAGCTCAAGCGGCTGTTCGGCGCCTATGTCGAGGCCAAGCAGCAGCAGCAGGTGCTCGACTACGACGACCTGCTGCAGTACTGGTCGGCGATGGTCGCCGAGCCCGCGCTGGCCGCGCATGTCGGCGGCCGCTTCGACCATGTTCTGGTCGACGAATACCAGGACACCAACCTGCTGCAGGCGGCCATCCTGCGCGCCATGAAGCCCGACGGCCGCGGGGTGACGGTGGTCGGCGACGACGCGCAGTCGATCTACTCGTTCCGCGGCGCCACGGTGCGCAACATCCTCGATTTTCCTCAGCAGTTCGGCCAGCCCGCGCGCATCGTCACGCTGGAACGCAACTACCGGTCGACGCAGCCGATCCTCGACGTCTCGAACGCGCTGATCGCGGGTGCCGCCGAAAGGCACGCCAAGACGCTCTGGACCGACAAGCCCTCGGCCGGCAAGCCGCAGCTGGTGCTGGTGCCCGACGAGGCGCAGCAGGCCCGCTGGGTGGCCGACCGGGTGCTGGCCCACCGCGAAGGCGGCCTGTCGCTGAAGTCGCAGGCGGTGCTGTTCCGCACCTCCAGCCACAGCGCCGCGCTCGAACTCGAACTGGCGCGGCGCAACATCCCGTTCGTGAAGTACGGCGGCCTCAAGTTCCTGGAGGCGGCGCACGTCAAAGACCTGCTCGCGGTGCTGCGCTTCGCCCAGAACCCGCGCGGACGCATGGCCGGCTTCCGCGTCACGCAGATGATCCCGGGCATCGGTCCGGTGACCTCCGCGCGGCTGCTCGACGCCATGGCCGAGGCCGGGGATCCGGGCGCGGCGGTGCAGGCTTTCGTGCCGCCCGCGGCGGCCCAGGCCGAGTGGGCGCGCTTCGCCGGCATCTATGCGGCGCTGCGCGCTCCCGCGCTGGCCTGGCCGGCCGACATGGACCTCGCGCTCGAGTGGTACCTGCCGCACCTGGAGCGGCTGCACGACGATGCGGCCGTGCGGCGCGGCGATGTCGAGCAGCTGGCCCGGCTGGCCGCCGGCTACGCCTCCCGCGAGCGCTTCCTGACCGAACTCACGCTCGATCCGCCCGAAGCCACCAGCGACCGGCCCGGCCCGCCGCTGCTCGACGAGGACTACCTGATCCTGTCGACCATCCACTCGGCCAAGGGGCAGGAGTGGAACTCTGTCCACGTGCTCAACGTGGTCGACGGCTGCATACCGGCCGATGTCGCGCAGGGCGCCCGCGAACTCGAGGAAGAGCGCCGGCTGCTCTATGTCGCGATGACCCGCGCCCGCGACCACCTGCACCTGTTGGTGCCGCAGCGTTTCTACGTGACCCAGCAGGCCGTGCGCGGCGACCGCCACCTGTACGCGGGCCGCACCCGCTTCATCCCGGCGGCCGATGCCCAGCGCTTCGAGCAGCAGACCTGGCCGGCGCCGCCCGAGCGCGCGCCGCATGTGCCGCCGCCGGCCGCCACGATCGACCTGCTGAGCCGGATGCGGGCCGCCTGGCGCTGATCGGAGGCCCTTCGGTCCACGGGGTCGCAGCGCCTCTGCTTGACCCTGGGTTTGCTTCCAGTAGGGCCGGCCTGCCCTGTCGCCCGGCCCTTTGTTGCTATCAAATGCATAGCGCATGGCGGCCCGGCCTTGATCTGGCGCAGACGCCTGCCGCAAAGGGATTGCAATTCGATGACAGCATGGGCATAGTGACCCGAAGCCTCTCCTTTCTCCCTCTCTTCCCCTTCTCTCTCCTTTCATTCCCCTCTCGTTTCCCCCGGCTACGCCTCTTCGCAAGAGGGGCGCGGCTATTTCCCCAACCGTCAATTCCAGGAGGTCATTCATGAATTTGACGATCAGCGGTCATCACCTCGACGTCACACCTGCATTGCGCAACTACGTAACGAGCAAGCTGGACCGGATCACCCGGCATTTCGACCAAGTGGTCGATGTGAAGGTGATCCTTACGGTGGAAAAGCAGAAGGAAAAGGAACGCCGGCAACGGGCCGAGTGCAATATCCACGTCAAGGGCAACGACATGTTCGCGGAATCGAGCCACGCTGATCTCTACGCCGCCGTCGACGAACTGGTCGACAAGCTCGACCGTCAGGTCGTGCGCCACAAGGACCGCCTCCAGGATCATCACCACGCAGCACCCAAGCGCGTGATGTAGTTCCGCTGTTCGGGCAAATACTCTTGCGGGCCGCCTTCGTGCGGCCCTTTGCTTTTTTCGGGGTGGGTGCATAATCGCCCCCGCCCCAACATGAACCGACTCGCGTCCATCCTGCCGCCCGCTCAAGTGCTCGTGAGCGTCGACGCCACCAGCAAGAAGCGTGCTTTCGAAGAAGCAGGCCTGCTGTTCGAGAACCTGCACGGTCTCGGACGCGCCCTGATCACCGACAGCCTGTTCGCTCGCGAACGCCTGGGCTCGACCGGCCTCGGCCATGGCGTCGCCATCCCGCACGGCCGCATCAAGGGCCTCAAGTCGCCGATGGCGGCGGTTTTCCAGCTGGCCAATGCGATCGGCTTCGACGCCCCGGACGAACAGCCCGTGGTGCTGCTGATCTTCCTGCTGGTGCCGGAAGCAGCGACCCAGAAACATCTTGAAATCCTCTCGGAAATCGCCGAGCTGCTGAGCGACGCCAATCTGCGCGAGCAGATCAAGTCGAGCACCGATGCCGCGGCGTTGCACGCCCTGATCGCCGGATGGCAGTCGGCACAGGTGGCCTGAGTTCCATCGGCGCCGGGCGGGTTCGGACATGAAGCCGACCGTCATCAGCGCCGATGCGATGTTCGAGGAGTTCCGCGGCTCGCTGCGCTGGGAGTGGCTGGCCGGGCTCGGCGCCTCCGAACGGCAGTTCGACCCCGACGTCATCAGCCGGGCCCAGTCGGCCGCCGACCTGGTCGGCTACCTCAACTACATCCATCCCTACCGGGTCCAGATCCTCGGCGCCCGCGAAGTCGCCTACCTGACCCGCGGCACCTTGCAGGACACCGCCCGGCGCATCGCGCGCATCGTCACGCTGGAGCCGCCTATGCTGGTGCTGGCCGACGGCCAGCCGGCGCCCGACGAGCTGCTGTCGATCTGCGAGCGGGCCCAGCTGCCGCTGTTCGCCACCCGCGAGTCGTCGGCCTTCGTGATCGACCTGCTGCGGGCCTACCTGTCGAAGCATTTCGCCGAACGCACCTCGATGCACGGCGTCTTCATGGACATCCTGGGCCTGGGCGTGATGATCACGGGCGAATCGGGGCTGGGCAAGAGCGAGCTCGGCCTGGAGCTGATCTCGCGCGGCAACGGCCTGGTGGCCGACGACGCGGTCGATCTCTACCGCATCAACCAGACCACGCTGGAGGGCCGCTGCCCCGAACTGCTGCAGAACCTGCTGGAGGTGCGCGGCATCGGCCTGCTCGATATCCGGGCGATCTTCGGCGAGACCGCGGTACGCCGGAAGATGCGGCTCAAGCTGATCGTGCACCTGGTGCGGCGCGACAGCTTCGAGCGCGACTACGAGCGCATGCCCTCGGCCCCGCTGACCCAGGACGTGCTGGGCATCCCGGTGCGAAAAGTGATCATCCAGGTGGTGGCCGGCCGCAACATCGCGGTGCTGGTCGAGGCCGCGGTGCGCAATTCGATCCTGCAGCTGCGCGGCATCGACACCTATGCCGATTTCGTCGCCCGCCACCACAAGGCGATGGAAAGCGCGCAGGATGACTAGCTGGCCCCCAGGTCGGGCTCACTGCGTGTAGCCCTCCCACGAACAGGCGGGCGCTGCGCGCCGCCGACGAAAACCACAGCGACCGGGGGGTTACCTCTTGCTCACGCAGTCGGCGCAGAGGCCGTACAAGGACATCGCGTGGTCTTGCAGGATCCAGCCCTTGTCCTTGGCGATCATCTGCTGGCGGCGCTCGATCTCGGCGTCGTAGAACTCCTCGACCTTGCCGCAGGCGGTGCAGACCAGGTGGTCGTGGTGCTTGCCCTCGTTGAGTTCGTAGACCGCCTTGCCGCTCTCGAAATGGCTGCGCTCGAGGATGCCGGCCTGCTCGAACTGGGTCAGCACGCGGTAGACCGTGGCCAGGCCGATGTCGGAGTGGTCGTTGAGCAGGACGCGGAAGACGTCTTCCGCAGTCATGTGGCGCTGGCTGCCGTTCTGGAAGATCTCGAGGATCTTCAGTCGTGGCAGGGTGGCCTTGAGGCCGGTGTTCTTGAGTTCGTCGATATTGCCCATGGGTCGTTCCTCCGCCGGCCTGGCGGGAGAGGCCCGCCGGGGGCCAGCCGCTACAATGATTCGATCATATCGCCCAACCCTTTCCCCATGTCTGCCATTCCACAACGCCGCCATTGGCTGCTGCTCGGCGCCATCGCCGCGAGCTTGTGCCTGGGCGCCTGCAGCAGCGTCAGCGACAGCGCGCGTGGCGCCCTGTCGGCCGTCACGCCCTACAAGGTCGAGGTGGTGCAGGGCAATTTCGTGTCCAAGGAGCAGGTCGAGGCGCTCAAGCCCGGCATGTCGCGCCAGCAGGTGCGCGAAGTCCTCGGCACCTCGCTCCTGACCGATGTCTTCCACTCCAATCGCTGGGACTACGTGTTCACGATCCGGCGCCAGGGCGTCGAGGCCCAGCAGCGCCACCTGACGCTCTACTTCAACGGCGAACTGCTCGAGCGCTTCGAGGGCGACCCGATGCCGAGCGAGGAAGAGTTCGTCGCCCAGCTCGACACCCGCAAGCGCAGGGGCTCGACGCCCCAGCTCGAGGCGAGCGAAGACCAGCTCAAGAAGTTCGATCCGCCCAAGGACAAACCCGCGGACAGCCCGTCGGCTCCCGCCGAGCGGCCGCAGCCCCCGCTGCCGGCGGCCTACCCGCCGCTCGAATCGCCGCGCTGAGCGGGCCCGGCGGCCGGACTGCCCGGCCCCCCGCTCCTTTTCCGTTTTCCCGCATTTCCAGAGGCTGAAACGCGTGACCGATTCTTCCGCTCCCACCACTCCCTTCCGGCGCATCGCGATCGCGGGCGCTTCCGGCCGCATGGGCCACATGCTGGTCGAGGCCGTGCGCGAAGCCCCCGACTGCCGGCTGGTCGGCGCCCTCGATGTCGCCGGCAGCGCGGCGATCGGCAGCGACGCCGCCGCCTTCCTCGGCATCACGAGCGGCGTTCCGATCGTCTCCGACCTGCGCGCCGGCCTGGCCGATGCGCAGGTGCTGATCGACTTCACGCGGCCCGAGGGCACCCTGGCGCACATGGCGGTGTGCCGCGAGCTCGGCGTCCAGATGGTGATCGGCACCACCGGATTCAGCGATGCACAGAAGGCCGGGATCGCCGAGGCCGCGAAGGACATCGCGATCATGCTGGCGCCCAACATGAGCGTCGGCGTCAACGTCACGCTGAAGCTGCTCGAGATGGCGGCCAAGGCGCTCGCCACCGGCTACGACATCGAGATCATCGAGGCCCATCACCGGCACAAGGTGGATGCACCTTCGGGCACCGCCCTGAAGATGGGCGAGGTGATCGCCGACGCGCTGGGGCGCGATCTCAAGGAATGCGCGGTCTATGCGCGCGAGGGCATCACCGGCGAACGGGACCCTTCGACCATCGGCTTCTCGGCGATCCGCGGCGGCGACATCGTGGGCGACCACACCGTGCTGTTCGCCGGCATCGGCGAGCGCATCGAGATCAGCCACAAGTCGTCCAGCCGGGCGACCTATGCCCAGGGCAGCCTGCGCGCGGTGCGCTTCCTGGCCGGCCAGAAGGCGGGCCTGTTCGACATGTTCGACGTCCTCGGGCTGCGCTGAGCCCCGCATGAGCGTCCTCGCGCTGCTTGCGCACGGTGACGGCGTCAGCCGGACGGTCGCGGCGTTGCTGCTCGCGATGTCGGTGGCGAGCTGGGTCGTGATCCTCTGGAAGGCCTGGCTGCTGCGCGGCGGCACGCGCGACGTGCTGCGCAGCATCGCGGCCTTCTGGCAGTCGGCCTCGCTGCAGGACGCCGAGGCGCGCCTGCGGCCCTTCGACCGCGCGGCGCTGGTGCTGCCGGCGGTGCGCGCGATCAACCAGCTGGCATTGCAAGCCGAGGCCTCGACGCTCGGCGGCCGCGTCGACCGCGCCCAGCGCGTCACGCGGACCCTGCGCGACGCGCTGCACGCGGCCTTGCGCCGGCTGCAGGCCGGACAGATCCTGCTGGCCACGGTCGGCGCCACGGCGCCCTTCGTCGGCCTGCTCGGCACCGTCTGGGGCATCTACGGCGCGCTGGTCGGCATCGCGGCCGAGACCGGCGGCTTCACGATCGACAAGGTCGCCGGCCCCGTGGGCGAGGCGCTGATCATGACGGCCTTCGGCCTGGCGGTGGCGATCCCGGCCGTGCTGGCCTACAACGTCTTCGGTCGGGTGGTCGGCCGCATCGAGGCCGAACTCGAGGGCTTCGCCCACGACCTGCTCGGCATGCTCGGCGAACCCGCCGCGCGCGAGGCGCCGCTGCCGCCGGCGCGGCCGATGCCGGCCTAACGGCGGAGACCGACGACATGGCCTTCGGTCGCACCTCGCTCGGCAGCAGCGCCAGCGGCGGCCGCTCGACCGGCGCCGGCGGCCAGCGGCCGCTGTCGGACATCAACGTGACGCCGCTGGTCGACGTCATGCTGGTGCTGCTGGTGATCTTCATCATCACGGCGCCGCTGATGGCGAGCTCGATCAAGCTCGACCTGCCGCGCACCGATGCCGGCCAGTCCGGCGACACGCCACGCTTCGTCACGCTGGTGGTCGATGCGGCCGGCAAGGTGTACCTGAACGACCAGCCGGTGAGTGCCCAGGAGCTGGCGGCCGGCCTGGCGAAGGCCGCGGCCGACAGCCGCGACACCGAGGTGCAGCTGCGCGCCGACCAGACCGTGCCCTATGGCAGGGTGGTCGAATTGATGGGCATCGCGAACAAGGCGGGACTGAACCGCATCGGCTTCGTCACCGAGGCGCCGCCGCCGCAGAAGCCGTAGCCGTGGTCGCAGCCGTGGTCGCAGCCGTGGCCGCAGCCGGGGCCGCAGGCGCTGCCGCCGCCGGGCCCAGCGCCACCGGCCTGGTCTTCCAGATCTCGTGCGCATACTGCGCGATGGTGCGGTCCGACGAGAACTCGCCCATACCCGCCACGTTGAGGATCGCCATCCGGGTCCAGGCGTCGGCATCGCGGTACAGCGCGTCGACCTTGCCCTGCGCCTCGATATAGCTCGCGTAGTCGGCCAGCAGCAGGTAGTGGTCGCCCCAGCTCACCAGCGCGTCGAAGATCTGCTGGTAGCGCGCCGGCTCGGCGGGCGAGAACAGGCCGTCGCGGATGCTGTCCAGGGTGCGCTGCAGTTCCGGGTCGGCCTCGTAGATGCCGCGCGGGTGGTAGCCGCTGGCCCGGATGTCGGCGACCTCGGGCGTGGTGTTGCCGAAGATGAAGAAGTTCTCGGCGCCGACGTTGTCGCGCATCTCGACGTTGGCGCCGTCCAGCGTGCCGATGGTCAGCGCGCCGTTGAGCGCGAACTTCATGTTGCCGGTGCCCGAGGCCTCGGTGCCGGCGGTCGAGATCTGCTCCGACAGGTCGGCCGCCGGCATGATGACCTCGGCCAGGCTGACGCTGTAGTTCGGCAGGAACACCACCTTCAGCAGCTTGCCCACGCGCGGGTCCTCGTTGATCACCTTGGCCACGTCGTTGATCAGCCGGATCACCAGCTTGGCCATCTGGTAGGCCGAGGCCGCCTTGCCGGCGAACACGATCACGCGCGGCACATGGCCGGCGTCGGGCTCGGCCAGGATGCGGTGGTAGCGCGTGACCACATGCAGCACGTTGAGCAGCTGCCGCTTGTACTCGTGCATGCGCTTGACCTGGACATCGAACAGCGCGTCGGTGTCGATGTCGATGCGCATGTGCTCGTCGATCCAGTTGGCCAGCCGCAGCTTGTTCTCGCGCTTGGCATGGCGGAAGGCGCGCACGAAGGCCGGCTGCTGCGCCATCGGCCTGAGCGCCTGCAGCTGCGTGAGGTCGCGCCGCCAGCCGCGGCCGATGCGGGCGTCGAGCAGCGCGGCCAGCGGCGGATTGGCCTGCGCCAGCCAGCGGCGCGGCGTCACGCCGTTGGTCTTGTTGTTGAAGCGCTCGGGGAAGAGCTTGTTGAAGTCGGCGAAGATCGATTGCTTCATGAGCTCCGAGTGCAGCCCCGAGACACCGTTGATCGAATGGCTGGCCAGCACCGCGACATAGGCCATGCGCACGCGCCGCTCGCCCGATTCGTCGATCAGCGAGAGACGCCGCAGCAGCTCGACATCGTGCCCGTGCGCGTGCGTGATCTCGGACAGGAAGCGCGAGTTCATGTCGAACAGGATCTGCAGATGGCGCGGCAGGATGCGTCCGAACATCTCGACCGGCCAGGTCTCGAGCGCTTCGTGCATCAGCGTGTGGTTGGTGTAGCTGAAGACCTTCTGCGTGTGGGCCCAGGCGGTGTCCCAGGGCAGGTCGTGCTCGTCGATCAGCAGCCGCATCAGCTCGGGCACGGCGAGCACCGGATGGGTGTCGTTGAGGTGGATGCTGACCTGCTCGGGCAGGGCGTCGAAGTCGGTGTGGTTGCGCAGGTAGCGGCGCAGCAGGTCCTGCACGCTGGCGCTGACGAAGAAGTACTCCTGGTGCAGCCGCAGTTCGCGGCCCGAGGGCGTGGAGTCGTCGGGATAGAGCACGCGCGAGACGTTCTCCGAATGGTTCTTGCTCTCGACCGCCTCCATGTAGTTGCCGCGGTTGAAGGCCGAGAGATCGATCTCCTCGGTCGCCTTGGCCGACCACAGCCGCAGCGTGTTGGTGGCCTGCGTGCCGTAGCCCGGGATGATGGTGTCGTAGGCCATCGCGAGCACGTCGTGGGTGTCGACCCAGTTGGCCGCGCCGTAGGGCGCGTTCTTGCCTTCGCGCCGCTGGACGTGGCCGCCGAAGCGCACCCGGAAAGTCACCTCGGGGCGCTGGAACTCCCACGGATTGCCCCGCGTGAGCCAGTAGTCGGGCGTCTCGAGCTGCTGGCCGTCGACGATGCGCTGGCGGAACATGCCGTATTCGTAGCGGATGCCGTAGCCCATGCCCGGCACGCCGAGCGTGGCCATCGAGTCGAGGAAGCAGGCCGCCAGCCGGCCCAGGCCGCCGTTGCCCAGGGCCGCGTCGGGCTCGCGCTCGGCCAGCGCCTGGATGTCGACGCCGAAGTCGGCCAGCGCCTGCTTCACCGTGTCCTGCAGTTCGAGCGCCAGCAGTGCGTTGGTGAAGGTGCGCCCGATCAGGAACTCCATCGACATGTAGTAGACGCGCTTGAGCTTCTGCGCGTACTGCGCGCGCGTGGTGCCCATCCAGCGCTCGACCAGCTGGTCGCGCACAGCGAGCGCCGTGGCATGCAGCCAGTCGTCGGGGCTGGCCGCGAACGGGTCCTTGCCGACCGCGTAGATCAGCTTGTTGGCGACCGCGCGCTTGAAGGCAGCGACGTCGCGATCGGGGTGGTCGTACTTGAAGTCTTCGATGTTCATGGCGTGTGGGAGGGGCGTGGGTTCAGGGCCGCGGCATAGACGCCGAGGTATTGCGCGGCGGCACTGCCCCAGTCGGCGGGGCGGCGCATGGCGCTGGCGCGGACCGCGCGCCAGTCGGAGGGGCGCTGGTAGAGCGCGAAGGCGCGGCGCACCGCGCGCGCATAGCCCTCGGCGCCGAATTCGTCGAACGCGAAGCCGGTGGCCTCGCCGCTGGCCAGGTCCTCGAGCGTGGTGTCGACCACCGTGTCGGCGAGGCCGCCGACGCGGTGCACCAGCGGCAGGCTGCCGTACTTGAGGCCGTACATCTGGGTCAAGCCGCAGGGCTCGAAGAGCGAGGGCACGAGCGTGACATCGCCGGCGCCGAACAGCCGGTGCGCGGTGGACTCGCTGTAGCCGAGCGTGACGCTGACCGACTGCGGCGCGTCGGCCGCGCGCTGCCTGAAGGCCGCCTCGAGCCAGGCATCGCCGCTGCCGAGCAGGGCCAGCTGGCCGCCCTGGGCCAGCAGCGCGTCGAGGCCACCGAGCACCAGGTGCAGGCCCTTCTGCTCGGTCAGCCGGCTCACCAGCACGAACAGCGGCGCATCGGCCTGCGGCGCCAGGCCGAGCTCGTGCTGCAGCTGCGCCTTGTTGCGGGTCTTGCCGACCAGTCGGCGCACGTCGTAGCGGTGCGGGATCAGCGCGTCGGTGGCCGGGTTCCAGACCTGGTCGTCGACTGCGTTGAGGATGCCGCTGAGCACCTCCGAGCGGCTGCGCAGCAGGCCGTCGAGGCCGCAGCCCTGCTCGGGCGTCTGGATCTCGCGGGCGTAGGTCGGGCTCACGGTCGTGAGGCGGTCGGCGAAGCACAGGCCGCCCTTCATGAACGAGAGCTGGCCGTGGTATTCGAGCCCGTTCATCGAGAAGGCCGCGGCCGGCAGGCCCAGCTCGGCGAAGTGCGAGGCCGCGAACAGGCCCTGGTAGGCCAGGTTGTGGATCGTGAACACGCTGCCGACCCTCGGGCCGCGGCCGCGCGGCGCGAAGGCCATGTAAGCCGGTGCCAGCGCCGCATGCCAGTCGTGCGCATGCACGAGCTCCGGCTGCCAGCCGGGGTCCAGGCCTTGCGCCAGCTGCGCGGCCGCCCAGCCGAGCAGGGCGAAGCGCCGGTGGTTGTCGCCGTAGGGCTGGCGCTGCGGGTCTTCGTAGGGATTGCCGGGCCGCCCGTAGAGCGCCGGCGCGTCGATGACGTAGATCGGGATGCCGGGGCCGCCGTCGGTGACCAGCCGCCCGAGCAGCAGCTGCGCGCGCTCGCCCCAGGGGGCTGTCAGCTCGGCCACCGGCGCCGCATCGGCGATACCGGATAGGATGGCCGGGAAGCCCGGCAGCAGCACGCGCGCATCCTGTCCGGCCGCCAGCAGCGCCAGCGGCAGCGCACCGGCGATGTCGGCCAGTCCTCCGGTCTTGAGCAGGGGAAACAGTTCGGCGCTGACCTGGAGGATCCTCATCTTGTTCAGGGCTCCAGCCGTTTCAGCATTTCTCGCGTCACCAGCACCACGCCGCCTTCGGTGCGCTCGAAGCGCGCGGCATCGGCCACCGGGTCTTCGCCGATCACCATCTCGTCGGGGATCACGCAGGCGCGGTCGATCACGACCTTGTTCAGCCGGCAGCCGCGGCCGACCTCCACGTCCGGCAGCAGCACCGCCTCGTTGATTTCGCAGAACGAATGGATGCGCACGCCCGAGAACAGCACCGAGCTGCTGACCTTGGAGCCCGAGACGATGCAGCCGCCCGAGACGATGGTGTTGACCGTCATGCCATGCTTGCCGTCGCGGTCGAGCACGAACTTGGCCGGCGGCAGCTGCCGCTGGTAGGTCCAGATGGGCCAGTCGGTGTCATAGATGTCGAGCTCGGGGGTGATCGAGGCCAGATCGAGGTTCGCTGCCCAGAATGCATCAATCGTGCCCACGTCGCGCCAGTAGGCGGCGGCGCCGGGTCCGCGGCTGGCCCGGGTCACGCAGGACATGCCGAAAGGATGGGCCAGCGCGCGGCCCTCGGCGACTGCGCGCGGGATGATGTCCTTGCCGAAATCGTGGTCCGAATCGGGATTGGCGCTGTCGTCCTCGAGCAGCTTGTAGAGGTATTCGGAGTCGAAGACGTAGATCCCCATGCTGGCCAGCGCCACGTCGGGGTTGCCCGGCATGGCCGGCGGATCGGCCGGCTTCTCGAGGAAGGCCGTGATGTTGCGGTCGGCGTCGATGGCCATCACGCCGAAGGCCGTGGCCTCCATGCGCGGCACCTCGATGCAGCCGACCGTGCAGCCGCGGCCGCTGGCGACGTGGTCGGTCAGCATGATCGAGTAATCCATCTTGTAGACATGGTCGCCGGCGAGCACGACGACGTAATCATGCGGCGTGGAGCGTGTCTGGATGATGTCGAGGTTCTGGTAGACCGCATCCGCCGTGCCGCGGTACCAGTGCTCGTCGCCGACCCGCTGCTGGGCCGGCAGCACGTCGACCATCTCGTTAAGCTCGGCGCGCAGGAAGCTCCAGCCGCGCTGCAGGTGGCGCATCAGCGAGTGCGACTTGTACTGCGTGACCACCGCCATGCGGCGGATGCCCGAGTTGAGGCAGTTCGACAGCGCGAAATCGATGATGCGGAATTTGCCGCCGAAATAGACCGCGGGTTTGGCGCGCCGGTCGGTCAGCTGCTTGAGCCGGGAGCCGCGGCCGCCGGCCAGCACCAGGGCGATGGTCCGGCGAACGAGTTGGTGGGCCTGCAGGGTGGGTTGCGCGACATCTTCCATCTTCATCTCCGTTGGTTTTCTCGGTGATCCAGCCTAGCACCGCGGTGCCGCAGGCGTCATGTCCTGGCGACCCGGAGGCTGCCGGGCGGCAGTGTCAGGGCGGCTTCGAGGGGGGTGGCGTGCGCCGGGTCGGCGGCCGGATCGCTGGCCAGCCGCTGGGTCCAGCGTCCCGGCGGCAGCGTGAATTCGACGTCGGCTGCGCCGGCGTTCAGCAGCACCAGCCAGCTCGGCTCGGGGGCCGGCGACTCGAACAGGATCGCCAGCGCCTGGCGGTCGCCGCGCTGCCAGTCTTCGGTGCGCATGACGTGGCCCTCGGGCGCCAGCCAGCGCAGCGCGGTCGCGCCCTGCGGCGCTTCGGCCGGCCACCAGCGCGTGCTGCGCAGGGGCGCGGCTTCGCGGCGCAGCGCCAGCAGGCGTGCGACGTAGGCCGTCATGGCGGGGTCGGCGCGGTCCCAGTCGAGCCAGGTGGTTTCGTTGTCCTGGCAGTAGGCATTGTTGTTGCCGCGCTGGGTGTGGCCGATCTCGTCGCCGGCCAGCAGCATCGGCGTGCCCTGCGACAGCAGCAGCACCGCCAGCAGCACGCGCCGCAGGCGCAGTCGCTCGGCCAGCACGGCCGGGTCGTCGGTGTCGCCCTCGACGCCGCAGTTGCGGCTCAGGTTGTGGCTGCTGCCGTCCCGGTTGCCTTCGCCGTTGGCGAGGTTGTGGCGCTCGCTGTAGCTCAGCAGGTCGCGCAGGGTGAAGCCGTCGTGCGCGGTGATGAAGTTGATGCTGGCGACCGGGGCCCGGGCATTGCGCCTGAAATCGTCGCTCGAGGCCGTGAAGCGGTGGGCGAATTCGCCGATGCCTTCGCTGCCCTGCAGCCAGAACCCACGCTGCACATCGCGGAAGCGGTCGTTCCATTCGAGCCAGCCGGCCGGGAACTCGCCGAGCCGGTAGCCGCCCGGGCCGATGTCCCAGGGTTCGGCGATCAGCAGGACGCGCGACAGCAGCGGGTCCTGCGCGATCGCCGCGAGCAGGGGCGCGCGCGGATCGAAGTCGCCATCGGCGCCGCGCGCCAGCACCGGCGCGAGGTCGAAGCGGAAGCCGTCGACGCCGAGTTCGCTCACCCAATGGCGCAGGCTGTCCATCACCAGCTGCAGCACGCGCGGCTCGGCCAGGTTCAGGCAGTTGCCGCAGCCGGTCCAGTTCTGGTAGAGCGCCCGGTCGTCGGGGCGCAGGTGGTAGTAGAGGGCGTTGTCGATGCCGCGCAGGCTCAGCGTGGGGCCGAGTTCGTCGGTCTCGGCGCTGTGGTTGTAGACCACGTCGATCACCAGCTCCATGCCGCGCGCATGCACCGCATCGGCCAGGGCGCGGAACTCGCTCGCCGGCGTGCTGCCGGGGCGGCCGCTCCAGTAGCGGACTTCGGGCGCGAACCAGCCGATCGAGCTATAGCCCCAGTAATTGCTGAGGCCCAGCGCCAGCAGGCGCGACTCGTCGGCGCGCTGCTGGGCCGGCATCAGGCTCAGCGTCGTGACGCCCAGCCGCTGCAGGTGGTCGAGCACCGCCGGCTCGGCGAGGCCGGCGTAGCTGCCTCGCAAGGCCTCGGGGACTTGCGGGTGCAGGCGCGTCTGGCCGCGCACGTGGACCTCGTAGAGCACGCGGTCGCCCGCCGCGACGCGGCTGTGCCCGGGCGGCGCTGCAGGCAGCGGCGCCGTGACGCGGGCCTTGAGCGCGATGGCGGCGTTGTCGCGCATGTCGCGCTGGTCCGGGTCCGACGGGTCGTGGCCGAGGAACAGGTCTTCGCCGCCGTAGCGGCCGACGATCTCGCGCGCGTACGGGTCGAGCAGCAGCTTGGCGGGATTGAAGCGAAGGCCTTCGTGCGGCGACCACGGGCCATGCACCCGCCAGCCATACACCAGGCCCGGGCGGGCGCTCGGCAGCCGGGTGTGCCAGACGCCGTCGGTCCGGGCCGTCAGCCTGAGGCGCTGCTGCTCGTGGGCGCCGCTGCCGTCGAACAGGCACAGTTCGACCGCGGTGGCGTTCGGTGCGGCGAGCGCGAAATTGACGCCTTCCGGGCTGGCCGTGGCGCCCAGCGGCAGGGGCGTGCCGTCGTTCACGCGCTGCACCCCGGCTTCACGCCAGCACCCACATCAAGGTTCCCAGCGGCGGCACCGAGACCACCATCGAACGGGCCCGCCCATGCCAGGGCACCGGCTCGCTGGCGACCGGCCCGTTGCCGATGCCGCTGCCTCCGTACACGGCGTGGTCGGTGTTGATGAGCTCCCGGTAGGTGCCGTCCGCGGGCACCCCGAGCCGGTAGCCGAGGCGCGGAACCGGCGTGAAATTGCACACCGCCAGCACGAAGCTGCCGTCGCGCGCGCGCCGCACGAAGGAGAACACCGAATGGTCCGCGTCGTCGTGGCAGATCCACTCGAAGCCCTCGGCCTCGCAGTCGAGCTCGTGCAGGGCCGGGTAGTGACGCAAGACGTTGTTGAGGTCGCGCACCAGCCGCCGGACGCCCTGGTGCGCCGGCTGTTCGAGCAGGTGCCAGTCGAGGCTGTGGTCGGCGTTCCATTCGGCGAACTGGGCGAATTCGCCCCCCATGAACAGCAGCTTCTTGCCCGGATAGGCCCACAGGTAGCCATAGAGGTTGCGCAGGCCGGCGAACTTCTGCCAGGCGTCGCCGGGCATGCGCCCGATCATCGAGCCCTTGCCGTGCACCACCTCGTCGTGCGACAGCGGCAGCACGAAGTTCTCGCTGAACGCGTACATCAGGCCGAAGGTGATGCGCTGGTGATGGTGCTTGCGATAGACCGGGTTGATGCCGGTGTAGGCCAGCGTGTCGTTCATCCAGCCCATGTTCCACTTGTAGTGGAAGCCGAGGCCGCCGTTCTCGGGCGGGCGCGTCACGCCCGGGAAGCTGGTCGACTCTTCGGCCAGGGTCATGGCGCCGGGCCGCTCGACGCCGACCACCCGGTTCATGCGGCGCAGGAACTCGATGGCCTCGAGGTTCTCGCGCCCGCCCAGCGCGTTGGGCACCCATTCGCCGGCCTTGCGGCTGTAGTCGCGGTAGAGCATCGAGGCCACCGCGTCGACCCGCAGGCCGTCGACGCCGTAGCGCTCGAGCCAGTACAGCGCATTGCCGACCAGGTAGTTGCGCACCTCGGTCCGCGCGTAGTTGAAGATCAGTGTCTGCCAGTCGTTGTGGAAGCCCTCGCGCGGATCGGCGTACTCGTAGAGCGCCGTGCCGTCGAAGTTCGCCAGGCCGTGGGCGTCGGTCGGGAAGTGCGCCGGCACCCAGTCGAGGATCACGCCGAGGCCGGCCGCATGCGCCGCCTCGACGAAATGGCGGAAGTCGCCGGGCGTGCCGAAGCGCGAGGTCGGCGCGTAGAGGCCGATCGGCTGGTAGCCCCAGGAGCCGTCGAACGGGTGTTCGCTGATCGGCAGCAGCTCGATGTGGGTGAAGCCCATGTCGCGCGCATAGGGCACCAGCGTGTCGGCCAGTTCGCGGTAGTCGAGCCATTCGTGGCCGTTCTTGCGGCGCCACGAGCCCAGGTGGACCTCGTAGATGCTGAGCGGCGCATCGCGCGCATTGGCTTCGGCGCGCCCGGGCGGCAGCCGTACCGGTGGCGGCAGCGGCTGCACCACGCAGGCCGTGTCGGGCCGCAGGCGAGCCGAGAAGCCGAAGGGGTCGGCCTTGCGCAGCACCTCGCCCTGCGCCGACAGGATCTCGAATTCGTAGCTGTCGCCGGGCGCCAGGTGGGGTGCGAAGATCTCCCAAACGCCGCATTCGCGGCGCAGCCGCATCATGTGGCGGCGGCCGTCCCACTGGTTGAAGTCGCCGACCACCGACACCCGGCGCGCGTTCGGCGCCCAGACCGCGAAGGCGACGCCGCGCACGCCGTCGATCTCGCGCAGGTGCGCGCCGAGCTGTTCGTAGGGCCGCAGGTGCGTGCCCTCGGCCAGCAGCCAGACATCGGTTTCGCCGAGCACCGGCGGGAAGCGATACGGATCCTCGAGCGCCGATTTGTGCGCGCCCCAGTCGACCTCGAAGCGGTAGCCGAGGCGGGCCTCCGAAGCCGGCACCAGGGCGGCGAACAGGTCGCTGTCGCCCTGGCGGTCGAGTTGGGCCAGCGGCCAGCCCGAGCCCGAGTGCAGCACGGCGACCGTCTGCGCGCCCGGCAGCAGGGCGCGCACCCACAAGCCTTCGTCCGTGGCGTGCGGACCGAGCACCGCGAACGGGTCGCCGTGCTCGGCGCGCATCAGGGCGCGGACTTCGGCTTCAGGCAGCATGCGGCGGTTCTCCCATGAAGATGCCGAAGGGCGGCAGAGTGAGAACGCGGCCATCGAGTTCGGCGCCGGCGAACGGCGATCCGTCCAGCGGTGCCAGGGACTCGGTCAATTGCAGCGTCGCCGGCGTTCCGGACAGATTGAACACCGCTTGCAGCGCCTTGTCACCTTCGCGCCGTTCGAAGCGCAGCAAGGGTTCGGGCGCCTCGAGGAAGCGCATGCGGCCGGTGCGCAGCAGCGGCTGCGTGCGGCGCCAGTGCAGCAGCGCGCGGCTGAAGTGCAGCATCGACTGCGGATCGCCGGCCTGCTGGTCGATGGCCAGCGACAGGTGGGCCTCCGACACTGGCAGCCAGGGCAGGCCGTCGGTGAAGCCGCCGTGCGGCTGGTCGGCCCGCCACGGCATCGGCGTGCGGCAGCCGTCGCGGCCCTTGAACTCGGGCCAGAAGGCGCGGCCGTACGGGTCCTGCAGCAGTTCGAAGGGCACCTCGGCCTCGGGCAGGCCGAGTTCCTCGCCCTGGTAGATGCTGGCACTGCCTCGCAGCGACAGCAGCAGCGCCAGCCAGAGCCGGTCGCGGCGGGTGTCGACCGAACCGGCGGCGTTCCACCGGCTGGCAACCCGCGGCACATCGTGGTTCGAGACGGCCCAGCAGCCCCAGCCGTCGGTCTTGGCGAGCGCGGCGTCCAGTGTCTCGACCTGGGTGCGCAGGTGGCGCGCGCTGTGTTCGCTGGTCAGCAGGCTGAAGCTGTAGGCCAGGTGCAGCCGCTTGTCGCGCTCGGTGTAGCGGGCCATGACCGGGGGGGCGTCCTCGTCGCCGACCTCGCCCAGCGCGACCGCGCCATAGCCGTCGAGCAGCCGCCGCAGCCGTTCGAGGAACAGCAGGTTCTCGGGCTGGCTCTTGTCGTGCAGGTGCTGCTGCATCGCATAGGGGTTGTCGGCCCGCACCGTGCTGACTTCGCCCCCGTTCGCGGGCGGGTTGTCGCGCAATTGCGCATCGTGGAACTGGTGGTTGCAGGCATCGAAGCGGAAGCCGTCGACGCCGCGCTCGCACCAGAACTTCACTTCGCCGAGCAGCGCCTCCTGCACCGCGGGGCAGTGGAAGTTGAGGTCGGGCTGCTCGGCCAGGAAGCTGTGCAGGTAAAACTGGCGCCGGCGCGAGTCCCATTGCCAGGCCGAACCGCCGAACACCGACAGCCAGTTGTTGGGCGGCGTGCCGTCGGGCTTGGGGTCGGCCCAGACATACCAGTCGGCCTGCGGGTTGTCGCGGCTGGCGCGGCTGGCCGCGAACCACGCATGCTGGTCGGAGGTGTGCGACAGCACCTGGTCGATGATGATCCGCAGGCCGAGCCCGTGGGCCCGGGCCAGCAGGGCGTCGAAGTCCGCCAGGGTGCCGAAGATCGGGTCGACCGCGCGATAGTCGGCCACGTCGTAGCCGAAATCCTTCATCGGCGAGCGGAAGAAGGGGGAGATCCAGATCGCATCCACCCCCAGCCCGGCCACGTGGCCCAGGGTGCCCGTGATCCCCGGCAGGTCGCCGATGCCGTCGCCGTTGCTGTCCATGAAGCTGCGCGGGTAGATCTGGTAGATCACTGCGCCCCGCCACCAGTCCTTCGCCATGCCGTACCCCCGGGATTCGAAAACGATTGTGGCATGCGAGAAACATGCCGCTTCAGGGGCTGCCCCGAGGCTGCGCGCAGCGCGCCCGTTGGCGGGAGGGCTGCGCGAAGTGAGTCCGGCCTGGTGGCGAGTGATAATCCCTCTCCCGGCCGCCTGGCGCCGGGCTGTTGTCGAGTGCCCATGAATCCCAGCTACAAACCCGCCGATGTCGAATCGGCCGCCCAGGCCCACTGGACCGCGGCCGATGCCTACCGCGTGACCGAAGACGCGCGCAAGAAGAAGTATTACGCCTGCTCGATGCTGCCCTACCCCAGCGGCAAGCTGCACATGGGCCACGTGCGCAACTACACGATCAACGACATGCTCACGCGCTACCTGCGCATGAGCGGCTACAACGTCCTGATGCCGATGGGCTGGGACGCCTTCGGCCTGCCGGCCGAGAACGCCGCCCTCAAAAACGGCGTTCCACCGGCGAAATGGACCTACGAGAACATCGCCTACATGAAGGGCCAGTTGCAGGCCATGGGGCTGGCGATCGACTGGAGCCGCGAGATCGCCACCTGCGATCCGAGCTACTACAAGTGGAACCAGTGGCTGTTCCTGAAGATGCTCGAAAAGGGCATCGCCTACCGCAAGACCCAGGTCGTCAACTGGGACCCGGTCGACCAGACCGTGCTGGCCAACGAGCAGGTGATCGACGGCAAGGGCTGGCGCACCGGCGCCACGGTCGAGCGGCGCGAGATTCCGGGCTACTACCTCAAGATCAGCGACTACGCCGAGGAACTGCTCGAGCACACCCAGCACAAGTTGCCGGGCTGGCCCGAGCGCGTCAAGCTGATGCAGGAGAACTGGATCGGCAAGAGCGAGGGCGTGCGCTTCGCCTTCACGCACAAGATCAAGGATGAGCAGGGCCACCTGATCCAGGACGGCCGCATGTACGTCTTCACGACCCGTGCCGACACCATCATGGGCGTGACCTTCTGCGCCGTGGCGCCCGAGCATCCGCTGGCGCTGCACGCCGCGAAGACGAACCCCCAGGTCGCGGCCTTCATCGCCGAAGCCAAGGGCGGCGGCACCACCGAGGCCGAGCTCGCCACGCAGGAAAAGAAGGGCGTTCCGACCGGCCTCACCGTGACCCACCCGATCACCGAGGAGCAGGTCCCGGTCTGGGTCGGCAACTACGTGTTGATCAGCTACGGCGACGGCGCCGTGATGGGCGTGCCGGCCCACGACGAGCGCGACTTCGCCTTTGCCAACAAGTACGGCATCGAGATCATCCAGGTCGTGCTGGTCGACGACGAGCCGCACTTCGACTACCACCGCTGGCAGGACTGGTACGGCGACAAGCAGCGCGGCGTGACCATCAATTCCGACAACTTCAGCGGCATGCACCATGCCGAGGCGGTCAAGGCGGTGGCGCACGCGCTGGGCCAGAAGGGCCTGGGCGAGATGCAGACCACCTGGCGCCTGCGCGACTGGGGCGTGAGCCGGCAGCGCTACTGGGGCACGCCGATCCCGATCATCCATTGCGACGAGCATGGCGCGGTGCCGGTACCCGAGCGCGACCTGCCGGTGGTGCTGCCGACCGACTGCGTGCCCGACGGCCACGGCAACCCGCTGATCAAGCACGAAGGCTTCCATGCCGGCGTGGTGTGCCCGGTGTGCGGCAAGGCGGCGCGCCGCGAGACCGACACCATGGACACCTTCGTCGACAGTTCGTGGTACTTCATGCGCTACTGCGACCCGAAGAACGAAGAGGCCATGGTGGCCGACGGCGCGCAGTACTGGATGCCGATGGACCAGTACATCGGCGGCATCGAGCACGCGATCCTGCACCTGCTGTATGCGCGCTTCTGGACCAAGGTCATGCGCGACCTCGGCCTGGTGAAGGTCGACGAGCCCTTCAGCAAGCTGCTGACGCAGGGCATGGTGCTCAACCACATCTTCTACAAGCGCAACGAGAAGGGCGGCAAGGACTACTTCCCGCCCGTCGAGGTCACGCCGGTGCTCGACGCGCAGGGCCGGATCAGCGGCGGTACCACGGCCGACGGCACGCGGGTCGAGTACGGCGGCGTCGGCAAGATGGGCAAGAGCGAGCGCAACGGCGTCGATCCGCAGGACCTGATCGAGAAGTACGGCGCCGACACCGCGCGGCTCTACACCATGTTCACCGCGCCGCCCGAGGCCACCCTGGAGTGGAACGACGCCGCGGTCGAGGGCAGCTACCGCTTCCTGCGCCGGGTCTGGAACTTCGGCGTCGCGCAGCATGCGGCGGCCGAAGCCGGCGCCGCGGCGGCCGGCAAGCCGGTCTTCGGCAAGGATGCCAAGCTGCTGCGCCACGAAGTCCACACCGTCCTGCGCCAGATCGACTACGACTACCAGCGCATGCAATACAACACGGTGGTGTCGGGCGCGATGAAGCTGCTCAACGCGCTGGAAGGCTTCAAGCCGGCCGCGCCCGATGCGGGCGACCGTGCCGCGGTGCGCGAGGGCTTCGGCATCCTGCTGCGCTGCCTCTATCCGGCGACGCCGCACATCGCGCACCAGCTCTGGCAGCAGCTCGGCTATGACAAGGGCCAGGGCGACCTGCTCGATGCGCCCTGGCCGGTGGTCGATGTCGGCGCGCTCGAGCAGGACGAGATCGAGCTGATGCTGCAGATCAACGGCAAGCTGCGCGGCTCGCTGCGCGTGCCGGCTGCGGCCACCAAGCCGGAGATCGAAAAGATCGCGCTGGCCTGCGAGGACTTCGTGCAGCATGCCGCAGGCGCGGCGGCCAAGCGCGTGATCGTGGTGCCGGGCCGGCTGGTCAACGTGGTGCTATGAGCCGCCGACCGACCGGACGCCCGCGGCTGCCGCGGCGCGGTTTTCTGGCCGTCGCGGCGGGGGCGGTGCTGGCGGGCTGCGGCTTCGAATTGCGCAAGGCGCCGACCTTCGCCTTCCAGAGCATCGCGGTGATGGGCAACACGCCGTTCTCGAACTACCTGCGACGCCAGCTGCGGGCTGCGGGCACTGTCGAGGTACTGCCTGTCGATCAGGCCGACAAGGCTGACGCCGTGCTCGAACTGCTGGGCGAAAGCCGCAACAACGTCGTGCTGTCGACCACGCCCGAAGGCCAGGTGCGCGAGCTCCAGCTGATCCTGACCCTGCGCTTCAGGGTGCGGGGCCAGGGCGGCAAGGAACTGCTCGGCCCGACCGAAATCCAGCAGTCGCGCGACATCACCTACAACGAGACCGCTGCACTTGCCAAGGAAGGGGAATCCGAGCTCCTGTACCGCGACATGCAGAACGACATCGCCCAGCAGGTGCTGCGCCGCCTGGCCGCCATCAAGGCGTTCTGAGGGCCGCCGTGCAACTGGCGACCGCGCAACTCTCCGCCCACCTCGCGAAGCGGGTGGCGCCGCTCTACGCGATCCACGGCGACGAGCCGCTGCTGGCGCAGGAAGCCGCCGATGCGATCCGTGCCGCGGCGCGGGCCCAGGGCTACACCGAGCGCAGTTCGTACACCGTGGCCGGCGCCCACTTCGACTGGAGCGCGGTGCTGGCTGCGGGCGGCTCGCTGAGCCTGTTCGCCGAGCGCCAGATGGTCGAGATCCGCATCCCCTCGGGCAAGCCCGGCAAGGACGGCAGCGCCGCCCTGCAACAGATCGCCGAGGCGGCGGCCGGCAACGACAGCACGCTCACGCTGGTGATGCTGCCGCGGCTCGACAAGGCGACCCGCAGCGCGGCCTGGTTCGCGGCGCTGGAGAACCACGGCGTCAGCCTGCAGGTCGATGCCGTGGAGCGCGCCGCGCTGCCGCAGTGGATCGCCCAGCGCCTGGCGCTGCAGGGCCAGCGCGTGCGGGCCGGCGAGGAAGGCCAGCGCACCTTGCAGTTCTTCGCCGACCGGGTCGAGGGCAACCTGCTGGCCGCGCACCAGGAGATCCAGAAGCTCGCGCTGCTTTACCCCGAGGGCGAACTGGGCTGGGAGCAGGTCGAGGGCGCGGTCAACAACGTCGCGCGCTACGACGTCTTCAAGCTGTCGGAGGCGGTGCTGGCCGGCAATCCGCAGCGGGTCGCCCGCATGCTCGACGGCCTGCAGGCCGAAGGCGAGGCCGAGGTGCTGGTGCACTACACGCTGGCCGAGGACATCCGGGCGCTGAAGCGCGTCAGGGACGCGATGGCGGCTGGCCGCCCGCTGCCGATGGCGCTGCGCGAGAACCGCATCTGGGGGCCGCGCGAACGCGCCTTCGAGCGCGTGCTGCCCCGGCTCGACGACCGGGCGCTGGCCCGCATGCTGCGCGCCGCGCATGTGGTCGACGGCATCGTCAAGGGCCTGAAACAGCCCGACTGGCCGGCCAACGGCTGGCAAGCCCTGCATCGGCTGGCGTTGATGCTGTGCCGGGCCTGCGGGCCCGCGGCCGCGTCGGCCCGGCCGCGCTGACCGGCGCGCCGCTCCCCTCCTCCGTTGACGCACAAGAATGGTGCATTCCTGTCCCCTCGCGCACGCCGCCTTTGGCCCCCGCGGCACAATCCGGGGATGAACACGTTGAATGTCTCCGAGTACGTCCAGACGCTCGGGCTGCAGGCCAAGCTGGCCTCCGCCCTGATGGCGCGGGCCGATGCCGCCACCAAGAACAAGGCCCTCAAGGCACTGGCCCGCCGCCTGCGCGCGGCCGGCGAGCCGCTGGCCGAGGCCAACGCGAAGGACCTGGCGCGCGCCGAGGGCGCCGGCCTGTCGGCGCCGATGGTCGATCGCCTCAAGCTGACGCCCAAGGTCATCGAGACCGTGGCGCAGGGCTGCGAGCAGCTGGCCGCGATGTCCGACGTGATCGGCGAGGTCATCGGCATGAAGCAGCAGCCCAGCGGCATCCGGGTCGGCCAGATGCGGGTGCCGATCGGCGTCTTCGGCATGGTCTACGAGAGCCGTCCCAACGTGACCATCGAGGCCGCGAGCCTGGCGATCAAGAGCGGCAACGCGGCGATTCTGCGCGGCGGCTCCGAGGCGATCGAGTCGAACAAGGCGCTGGCCAGGCTGGTCGCCGAGTCGCTCGAAGAAGCCGGCCTGCCGGTCGATGCCGTGCAGCTGGTGGGCACCACCGATCGCGAGGCCGTCGGCCAGCTGATCGCGATGCCGCAGTTCGTCGATGTGATCATTCCGCGCGGCGGCAAGGGCCTGATCGAGCGCATCAGCCGCGACGCCCGGGTGCCGGTGATCAAGCACCTCGACGGCAACTGCCATGTCTATGTCGACCACACGGCCGAGCTCGACATGGCGCTGAAGATCGTCGACAACGCCAAGACCCAGAAGTACAGCCCCTGCAACGCCGCCGAAGGCCTGCTGGTGGCGTCGTCGATCGCCGAGACCTTCCTGCCCGAGATCGGCGCCATCTTCGCCGCCAAGGGCGTCGAGATGCGCTGCGACCCGGCGGCGGCGCAGATCCTGCGCTCGGAGGGCGCCCACCTGCCGGCCGACAAGGTGCTCGACGCGGTCGAATCGGACTGGTCCGAAGAGTACCTGGCGGCAGTCATCAGCATCAAGGTGGTCGAGGGCGTGGACGAGGCCATTGCGCACATCAACCACTACTCGAGCCATCACACGGACGCGATCGTCACCCGCGACCACATGAACGCCCAGCGCTTCCTGCGCGAGGTCGATTCGGCCAGCGTGATGGTGAATGCCAGCACCCGTTTCGCCGACGGCTTCGAGTTCGGGCTGGGCGCCGAGATCGGCATCAGCACCGACAAGTTCCATGCGCGCGGGCCGGTCGGCATCGAGGGACTGACCTCGCTGAAGTACGTGGTTCTGGGCCAGGGCGAAGTACGGACCTGACCCGGGGGGCCGGGCACGAAGCGCCAGGCACCCTGGGGGCGAGCTTGTCATCGGGGCATCCGTCCCCAAATCTACAATCCTTGGCTTAGCCCAGGCATAAATCCAACAAGGCCGCCGCATGGTCCCCCATCTCGTCACCGCCCTGACCGGCCCGATCAACGAACTCGAGCAGCGCGTGCTCGACTCGACGCCCGCCATCGAGCGCTGGTTCCGGCTCGAATGGATGGAGCACACGCCGCCGTTCTACAGCTCGGTCGACATCCGCAATGCCGGCTTCAAGCTGGCCCCGGTCGACACCAACCTCTATCCGGGCGGCTGGAACAATCTCACCCAGGAAATGCTGCCGCTGGCGGTGCAGGCCGCCCAGGCCGCGATCGAGAAGATCTGTCCCGAGGCGCGCAACCTGCTCGTGATCCCCGAGAACCACTCGCGCAACACCTTCTACCTCGCCAACGTGGCGCAACTGGTGCGGATCTTCCACATGGCCGGGCTCAACGTGCGGGTCGGCTCCATCGATCCGGCGATCAAGTCGCCCAAGAAGATTGAACTGCCCAACGGCGAGACGGTCTGCCTGGAGCCGGTGGTGCGCAGCAAGCGCCGGCTCGGGCTCAAGCACTTCGACCCCTGCACCATCCTGCTGAACACCGACCTGTCGGCCGGCACGCCGGGCATCCTCGAGGACCTGCACGAGCAATACCTGCTGCCGCCCCTGCATGCAGGCTGGTCGGTGCGCCGCAAGAGCAACCACTTCCACAGCTACGAAGAGGTGTCCAAGCGCTTCGGCAAGCTGCTGGGCATCGATCCCTGGCTGATCAACCCGATGTACGCCAAGGCCGCGGAGGTCAGCTTCGCGACCGGCCAGGGCATCGACGTGCTGACCAGCCACGTCGACGCGCTGCTCGCCAAGGTGCGCCGCAAGTACAAGGAATACGGCATCAACGAAAAGCCTTTCGTGGTGGTCAAGACCGACGACGGCAGCGCCGGGCTGGGCGTCATGACGGTGCGCGATGCCAAGGAGATCGAGGCGCTGGTGCGCCGGCCGCGCGCCAGCAAGGCGGGCGCCGCCAAGGAAGGCCAGCAGCCCTGCGACCTGATCGTGCAGGAGGGCGTGCTGACCAACGAGCGGGTGCACAACGGGGTGGCCGAGCCGGTCGTCTACATGATGGACCGCTACGTGGTCGGCGGCTTCTACCGCGTCCATGCCGAGCGCGCCCCGGACGAGAACCTCAACCTGCCCGGTGCCAGCTTCGTGCCCTTGGCATTTTCTGAAAGTGCGCACTTACCGCAGCCGGGAGCCAAGCCCGGCGCGAGCGCCCCGAATCGCTTCTACATGTACGGCGTGATCGGCCGGCTCGCGATGGTGGCGGCCAGCTACGAACTCGAGGCCACCGACCCGGATGCCGAGGTCTACGAATGATTTCGGATTTGCGCTTGCGGACCGGCGCGGCAGCGGCAAAATAGCGACCCCATAACAACGCAAAAGTCAGGGTGAAGGCGGTTCAGCGGCCGAAGCGGGCCGCGCCAGCGCCCAGCGGTGTGCTGCACGCCGGCGACCCTTTGCAGCCCATCCGTGTCCGCCCCTAAATCCTCCTCCGCCGCGCTGATCCTCGCGGCCATCGGTGTCGTCTACGGCGACATCGGCACGAGCGTCCTGTACGCGGTCAAGGAGGTGTTCGGCCACGGCCATGTCCCGTTCACGATCGAGAACGTCTACGGCATCCTGTCGATGTTCTTCTGGACGCTGACGGTGATCGTCTCGCTCAAGTACGTGGTGCTGGTGCTGCGCGCCGACAACGAAGGCGAGGGCGGCCTGGTGGCGATGCTCGCGCTGGCCTCGCAGGCCGTGGTCGACAAGCCCCGGCTGCGGCAGGTGCTGCTGGTGGTCGGCATCTTCGGCACCTCGCTCTTCTATGGCGACGGCGTCATCACGCCGGCGATCTCGGTGCTGTCGGCGGTCGAGGGCCTGGAGGTGGTGTCGCCGCAGTTCAGGCACTACGTGATCCCGATCACGCTGGTCGTGCTGTTCTGCCTGTTCGCGCTCCAGAAGCACGGCACGGCCGGGATCGGCCGCTTCTTCGGTCCGATCACGCTGGCCTGGTTCTTCGCCATCGCGGTGCTCGGCGTGTCGCAGATCCTGACCCACCCCGAGATCCTCAAGGCGATGAGCCCGTACTACGCGCTGCGCTTCATGTGGGACAACCCGGGCACCAGCTTCATCATCCTCGGGGCGACCGTGCTGTGCGTCACCGGCGCCGAGGCGCTCTATGCCGACCTCGGCCACTTCGGCAAGAAGCCGATCCGCATCGCCTGGTTCTCGGTCGTCATGCCGGCGCTGACGCTCAACTACTTCGGCCAGGGCGCCCTGCTGCTGGAGAACCCGCTGGCCGTGAAGAACCCCTTCTTCATGATGGCGCCCGAATGGGCCCTGCTGCCACTGGTGCTGCTGGCCACGGCCGCCACCGTGATCGCCTCGCAGGCCCTCATCACGGGCGCCTTCAGCGTCACGCGCCAGGTGATCCAGCTCGGCTACCTGCCGCGCATGAACATCGAGCACACCAGCGTGCGCACCGCCGGCCAGATCTACATCCCCTTCGTCAACTGGGGACTGTTCGTGGCGATCGTGCTGGCGGTCGTGATGTTCCGCTCGTCGAGCAACCTGGCGGCGGCCTACGGCATCGCCGTGACCACCGACATGCTGATCACCACGGTGTTGACCTTCTTCGTGATCCGCTACGCCTGGAAGTACCCGCTGTTCCTGTGCATCGCGGCCACCGGCGCCTTCTTCGTGGTCGACTTCCTGTTCTTCGCCTCGAACCTGCTCAAGCTGTTCGAGGGCGGCTGGTTCCCGCTTCTGATCGGCGGCTCGATCTTCATGCTGATGCTGACCTGGAAGGAAGGGCGCCGGCTGATGGGCGAGACCCAGCTGGCCGAGGCGATCGACCTGCGCGGCTTCCTCGATTCGGTCTTCGTCAGCCCGCCGGCGCGGGTCGACGGCACCGCGGTCTTCATGACCGCCGAGCCGGGCGTGGTGCCCAATGCGCTGCTGCACAACTTGAAGCACAACAAGGTGCTGCACGACCAGAACCTGTTCGTCACGGTGCGCAACCACGAGGTGCCCTGGATCCCGATGGACAAGCGCATCGAGATGGAGCCGCTGGGCCATCACTGCTGGCAGGTGGTGGTGCACTACGGCTTCAAGAACGAAATCGATCTGCCGCGCGCGCTCGAACACGCGCGCCTGCGCGGCTGCCAGCTGGAGCCGATGGCGACCAGCTACTTCCTGTCGCGCGACGTCGTGATTCCGACGCTCGGCAGCGGCATGGCGCCCTGGCGCGAGAAGCTGTTCGCACAGATGCACCACAACGCGAGCGGGGCGGCGGACTTCCTGGGGCTGCCGAACAACGCGGTGGTGGAGCTCGGCTCCAAGATAGAAATCTAGGCCCCCGGCACAATCCAGGGATGCGGTTCTTCAAGGATTTGAGCCTCTCGGCCTTCACTGCCGGCTTCGTGGCCGTGCTGGTCGGCTTCACCAGTTCGGTGGCGATCGTGTTCCAGGCCGCGCAGGCTTTCGGCGCCACGCCGGAGATGATCTCCTCCTGGATGTGGGCGCTGGGCCTCGGCATGGGCCTGGCCTCGGTGCTGCCCTCGCTGTGGTGGCGCAAGCCGGTCATGATCGCCTGGAGCACGCCCGGCGCCGCGGTGCTGGCGGTGGCCGGAGCCGGCTTCAGCATGGGCGAGGCGGTCGGCGCCTTCATCGTCTGCGCGCTGCTGATGGCGCTGGCCGGCGCCACCGGCTGGTTCGAGCGCGTCATGAACAAGATCCCGATGGCATTGGCCTCGGCGCTGCTGGCCGGCGTGCTGGCGCGCTTCGGCCTGCAGGCCTTCGTCGCGGCCCAGACCGCGCTGCCGCTGGTGCTGCTGATGCTCGGCGCCTACCTGGTGGGCAAGCGGCTGCTGCCGCGCTACGCGGTGCCGCTGACGCTGGGGGTCGGCATCGCCTTCGCCGCGGCGCGCGGCGAACTGGCCTGGAGTGCGGTGCACTTCAGCCTCGCGATGCCGGTGTTCACGATGCCGGTGTTCAGCTGGCAGGCGGTGGTCAGTCTCGCGCTGCCGCTGTTCGTCGTCACCATGGCATCGCAGAACCTGCCCGGCGTCGCGGCGATCCGTGCCGCGGGCTACGAGCTGCCGGTGTCGAAGCTGATCACGATCAGCGGCCTCTTCACCCTGGTGCTGGCGCCCTTCGGCGCCTTCGCCCTGAACCTCAGCGCCATCACGGCCGCGATCTGCATGGGCCGCGAGGCGCACGAGGACCCGGCTCGGCGCTACACCGCGGCGGTCAGCTGCGGCGCGATCTACATCGTGATCGGCCTGTTCGGGGCCGCGGTCACCGGCATCCTGACCGCCTTCCCCAAGGAACTGGTCGCGACCATCGCCGGCCTGGCACTGCTCGGCACCATCGGCGGCGGCCTGGCCGCTGCGGTGCGCGACGAGCCGCACCGCGAGGCGGCGCTGATCACCTTCCTGGTCACGCTCTCGGGCGTCACGCTGGCGGGCATCGGCTCGGCCTTCTGGGGCGTGGTGGCCGGGGCGCTGGCGCTCGGCGTCCAGCAACTCGGCCGCAAGAAGGCCGCAACCGGCAAGGACATCGCGCCTGCGTGCAAGATCAAGCAGGACGCCAAAGCCGCCATTGGAAAGAACAGCCCGTGAACATCCTCTTCGTCGCCGACCCGCTCGAGCAATTCAAGATCTACAAGGACACCACCTTCTCGATGATGCGCGAGGCCCAGCGCCGTGGCCACAGCATCTCGGCCTGCGAGCCGCGCGACATGGGCTGGCAGACGGGGCAACCCGTGACGGCCGGCGTGCGCGACATCACGCTCACCGGCAACAGCGACGACTGGTTCACCGAAACGCCGCGCCGCCAGGCGCCGCTGCACGGCTTCGACGCGGTCCTCATGCGCAAGGACCCGCCCTTCGACGCCGAGTACATCTACGCCACGCACCTGCTGGGCCAGGCCGAACGCGAAGGCGCGAAGGTGGTCAACAAGCCGGCCTCGCTGCGCGAGCACCCCGAGAAGCTCGCGGTGATGGAGTTCCAGCAGTTCACCAGCCCGACCCTGGTCACGCGCGACCCGGCAGCCGTGCGTGCCTTCCATGCCGAACACAAGGACATCATCCTCAAGCCGCTCGACGGCATGGGCGGCATGGGCATCTTCAGGGTGCGCGAAGACGGGCTCAATCTCGGCTCGATCACCGAGACGCTCAACAAGGACGGCGCCGAAACCATCATGGTGCAGCGCTTCGTGCCCGAGATCTCGGCCGGCGACAAGCGCATCCTGATCATCGGCGGCGAGCCGGTGCCCTTCGTGCTGGCCCGAATCCCGCAGGGCACCGAGGTGCGCGGCAACCTGGCGGCCGGCGGCAAGGGCGTGGCCCAGCCGCTGACGCCGAAGAACCGCGAGATCGCAGAAGCCGTGGGCCGCGCGCTGGCGCCGCGCGGGCTGCTGCTGATCGGCCTCGACGTGATCGGCGACTACGTGACCGAGATCAACGTCACCAGCCCGACCTGTTTCCAGGAGATCACGGAACAGACCGGGTTCGATGTGCCGGCGATGTTCATCGATGCGCTGGAGGCGCATGTGAAGGCATGAAGGTCGAACGCGTCGCGGCGTTCTCGGACGGCGACGTCGGCGGCAACCCTGCCGGCGTCGTTCTCTGCGACGTCCTGCCTGCCGCCGAGTCGATGCAGGCGGTGGCTGCGGAAGTCGGCTACTCCGAGACGGCTTTCGCCGCGCCCGCCGGTGACGGCTGGCGGGTCAGGTATTTCGCTCCCGAGGCCGAGGTGGACTTCTGCGGCCACGCGACGATTGCGCTCGGCGCGGTGCTCGCGCTGCGCCATGGCGACGGCGTCTTCATGCTGCAACTCAATGCTGCGCGCGTCAGCGTCGAGGGTCGGAAAGAAGGCGCCACGGTGGTGGCGGCACTCCAGTCGCCGCCGACGGCCAGCCGGCCCGCACCCGATGCGCTGGTCGATGCTGCCTTGCGCCTGTTCTCTCTCGACCGGGATGACCTCGATCCGCGGATCCCACCCGCGATCGCCAATGCAGGTGCCGATCATCTGGTGCTGCCGCTGCGAAGCCGCCGGGAACTGGCCGCGATGCGCTATGAGTTCGAAGTCGGCCGGGTGCTCATGAAGGCCGAGAAGCTTTGCACCATCAGCCTGATTCACGCCGAATTGCCGCGGCGCTTTCATGCCCGCAATCCGTTTGCGTTCGGTGGCGTGTATGAGGATCCGGCCACCGGGGCGGCCGCCGCGGCATTGGGCGGTTATCTGCGCGACCTTGGCTGGCCGCACGAAGGGGTCATTGATATCGTCCAGGGCGAAGACATGGGGATGCGCTCGCGCCTGCACGTCGAGATCACGCCGACGGTCGGGGCGAGTGTTCGCGTATCGGGCAGCGTGCGGCCGATCGTCTGATCCGCGAGGCGCCCAACTGCCGGGTTGAACTTCTGCAACAGGCACAACGGTCGTACCCCCAAAGCTACGACTCAGGCCAGCCTGCGCTGTCCTCCTGCCGCCGGCCGATGCGCATTCACCACGCGCGCCCGGCGCTTGCGGGCCCAGATCACGATCCCCGTGACCGAGAGCATCGCCACGACCAGGCCCATCAGCGACATCAGGATGCGGCCCGGCAGGCCGAGGATGCGTCCGCCGTGCAGCGGCAGCTGCAATTGCGCGAAGACGTCGGCGGCCGTGCCGTGCCAGGGCTGGTTGCTGCTGATCAGGTGGCCGTCGCGGCCGTCGATGTAGAGGTTCGACAGGCCCATGCCGTCGCTGTCGTCGTGCGTCGCATGGTCGAAGAAGGAGACGTTGTAGAAGCCCCCGCGCGCGTTGTAGAAGATGCCGCCGAGCGGCGTGGTCCAGCCGCGGCGCCTGGCTTCGGCCTCGGCCAGCGCGATGGTCTCGCGAAAGCCCAGGGTCGGCTCGATGCGCGTTCCCAGCGGGGCCAGCGGCACCAGCGCCGATGGCCCGGGCGTGGTCTTCGACACCAGGGACAGCACCGGGTAGAAGACTTCCTTGTAGAGGTTCAGCGAGAACGAGGTGAAGGCGATCACGATGATGAAAGGCCAGATCCACAGCCCGCCCGCGCGGTGCAGGTCGAAGTTGAGCCTGTAGCCGCCGGCGCGCCAGCGCACCGCCCAGGAAGGCTTCCAGCGTCGCCACCAGGCCGCCGGCGGACGGTGCTCCGGATGCGCGGGCCTTCGCTGCCGGCGCGGCATCGTGAGGTAGATCGCCACGAAGCTGTCGACCAGCCAGATCAACGCCACGGTGCCCATGATCCACCAGCCGATGCGGTCGGTGCCCCACAGGGCCGGCACGTGCAGCATGTAGTGCAGCTTGCGCAGGAAGGGCATCAGCGTCTCGGGCTTGAGCGAGATCGCGGTCGAGTCGCGCCGGCCGCGCACCTCGGCCGTCACCGGGTCGACGAAGACCTGGTTGTAGCCGAGCCGGAAGGGCTTGCCGGTTGCCGGATCGATGCGCGGCTGCACGAAATAGCCGGCCGCGTGCCCTTCCTCGAAGCCCAGGGGCAGGTAGGCGACCCGGGCGCGCGGGTCGCTGGCTTCCACCGCGGCCGCGAGTTCGAGCGGGTCGCGGAACGGGCCCCGCGCGGGGGTGTCGTAGAGCTCGCTGTTGAGCCAGCCGTCGATCTCGTGGTCCCACGAGATGACGGCGCCGGTCAGTCCGGAGACGACCAGGAACAGCGCGACCGCGAGACCGAGCCAGCGGTGGACGGTGGTCCAGAAGGCCCGCATGCGAAAGCGCCCGTCAGAAGTCGATCGTGCCGCTCACGATGAAGGTCCGCGGCGCGCCCATCATCAGGTAGTTGGAGCCCTGCGTGCCGCCGACCGATGCCCAGTAGGACTTGTTGAACAGGTTGTCGATGCGTGCGCGCAGCGTCAGCAGGCGGCTGTTGCCGAGGTCGACCAGATAGCGCGCGCCGACGTCGAAGCGGTTCCAGGACGGCACTTCCTGGGTGTTGGTGGCGTTGGCGTATTGCTTGGAGGTGTAGATCAGGCGGGCGTTGAGCGCGAAGCCCGGCACGCCCGGCACGTCCCACTCGGCGCCGAAGTTGAACTGCTGGTTCGGGATGCCGATCACGTCCTTGCCGTCGGTCAGGCCGCCCACGGTGTCGACCTGCTCGGCATCGAGCAGCGTCAGGCCGCCGAGCAGGCGCAGGCCCTTGACCGGTTCGCCGTACAGCATGAACTCCAGGCCGCGGTTGCGCTGCTCGCCGTTGGGCCCGTAGACCTGGTTGACGATGAAGAAATTCGGCTGCTTGGTGTCGAAGTAGGCCGCGCTGGCGCCGAGTCCGCCGCTTTCGTACTTGACGCCGACTTCGGTCTGCTTGGTCTGGGACGGCGCAAAGGCCTGGCCGCCGTTGACCACGGGCAGGTTGTTCGCCACCGTGGGCGCGACATTGCCCTTGACCAGGCCTTCGATGTAGTTGCCGTAGATCGAGACTTCGGGCGTCGCCTTGAAGACGATGCCCGCCACCGGCGTGGTCTTGCTCTCGTCGTAGTCGCTGGTCTGCAGGCCGGTGTTGTAGGCGAAGGTGGTCTGCTCGATGGTCTGGCGCCGCGCGCCCAGCGTCAGCAGCACGCGGTCGTCGTAGAACGACATCGTGTCGGCCAGCGCGAGGCTCGAGGTGTTGATCTTGTCGGTCAGGCCCGGGCTGCTGAGCAGGTTGCCGACGAAGGCGCCGGGGCCGTTGGCGATCGGGTAGGGCGACGGGAACGGGAAGTAGATGTTGTTGCGCAGGCTCGCCGCCGAGATCGCGTAGGCGTTGTAGCGGTCGTTGTCGAAGGTGGTCGCCGACGCCACCACGGTGTGGCCCACCGAGCCGGTGTTGAACTTGCCGCGCACGCCGATCTCGCCGGTCGAGACCTTGTCCTCGCGGGTGTTGCTGAAGCGCGTGCCGGTGGTGTTGCCGAAGACGTTGGTCACGGTCGGGTTCGCCAGCACGTTGTCCTCGGTGCTGCGCCGCACGCCGCCCGCGGCCCAGGCCATCACGCTGTCGGTGATGTCGACCTCGGCGCGCACGGTGCCGAACTTGTCGCGCTCCGACGAGTAGGTCCACGGCTGGGCGAAGTTGGACTGGGCGTCGGGAACGCGGGGGATCGGCAGCGTGGACGACGGCGTCACGCTCGGCCGGCCCTCGGTCAGCGTGTGGTCCTGGTAGCCGACGTCGGCCGACACCCGCACGTTGCGGCTGCGCCAGTCGAAGCCGAGGCTGAACGCGCTCAGGTCGCGCTTCTCGTTGTCGATGCCGGTGCCGCCGTCGCGCCGCACCGCATTGAGCCGGATGCCGGTGCTGTCGTCGGGTCCGAAGCGGCGCGCGATGTCGGCCGCGATGAAGCCTTCGCCGCCGGTCTGCACGCCGGCGCTGACCTGGGTCAGCGGTTCGCTCGTCGCCCGCTTGGGCAGCAGGTTCAGGGCGCCGCCCAGGCCGCTGCCGAAAGGCGCGGCGCCGTTGAGGAAGGTGTTGGCGCCGCGGAACACCTCGACCCGCTCGAAGAACTCCGAGGCGATGTACTGGCGCGGCAGCATGCCGTAGAGGCCGTTGTAGGCCACGTCGTCCGAGTACACCGGGAAGCCGCGGATCACGTAGAGCTCCTGGAAGTTGCCGAAGCCGCGCGCAGTGCGCACCGACGGATCGTTCAGCAGCACGTCGGCCACGCTCTGGGCCTGCTGGTTCTGGATCAGCTGGTTGGTGTAGGTCGTGATCGAGAACGGCGTCGCCATGTTGTCCTGGGTGCCCAGGATGCCGACCCGGCCGCCGCGCGCCACCTGGCCGCCGGCGAAGGGCTTGGTCAGGCCGCCGGCGGAAGCGTCCGCGCTGGCCTCGACCGTCACGGTGGCCAGGGTGCCGCCCTGCTCCGCAGCCGCCGGCGCGGTCTGGGCGACGGCCGCCAGGGCCTGCATGGCCAGTGCGCTGGCGAGGGCGACGGGGCGAAGGTGGAAATGGAGGGAGGTCATGGCGGCAGCGAAAGTGCAAATGAGAACGGTTAGTATTATCGTTTTGACTTGTGGATTTGTTTCGGCGCGGCGTCCGGAAGACGCATGCGCCGTTGTTTTTTTGGCGCCAGGGCGCCCTCTGCCGCAGCTGGCGCCGCCTTTTCCGCATTTCGTCGCATCCTGCTGGCCCCGGTGGGCGCCTCGCGAGATCGTCCGGTCCTTCATTCCTACGGAGGACCTCCATGAATCCGCTTCGAACTGTTCTTGCTGCGGCGTTGCTCGGCCCGCTGGCCGCCGCCGCGGCCGACCTGCGCGTGACCGTCGCCGACGGCCCGGCCACGGCGTCGCCCCTCTATGTCGCGATGTTCGATAGCGCCGAGGGCTTCGCGACCGGCAAATCGATCGCGGCGCAGGTGGTGCCGCTGCGCGATGGTGGCGCCCAGATGGTCTTCGTCGGCCTGCCGGCCGGGCGCTACGCGCTGAAGCTTTTCGTCGACCAGAACGGCAACGGGAAACTCGACGCCAATCCGCTCGGCCTGCCGGTCGAGCGCCATGGCTTCTCCAACGACGCCCGCGGCACCATGGGGCCGCCGACCTTCGATGCCGCCGCCGTCCGGCTCGACGGCGATGCCAGTATCACGGTGCACCTGCGCTGAGGCCGCCATGGACCGCCGCGAACTTTTGCGCCTGCTGGCTGCCGCCGGTGCGGCACCGCTGCTGCCCCGGGCTGCGCGAGCCGCGAATCCCGACGGCTGGCAAGCCCAGTTCGACGCTTCCGGCGCCGGCTGGAAGATCGGCTTCGCCACGCCGCCGGCCGACCTCGCGCCGACCCGCGCCGTGGTGCGCGGCCGCTTCCCGGACGCGCTGTCCGGCACGCTGTACCGGGTCGGGCCGGCCGGCCACGACCTCGGCGGCGAGCGCTACCACCATTGGTTCGACGGCGATGGCATGACGCAGCGCTTTGTCATCGAGGGCCGTGAGGTGCGGCACCAGGGCCGCTTCGTCGCCACCGGCAAGCGCACGGCCGAATTGCGCGCCGGGCGCCGGCTCGATGAGGCTTTCGGCACCATCCTGCCGGGGGTGGCGCCGGCGACTTCGCCCGACAGCATGAACGTCGCGAACACCAACCTCCTGCCGCTGGGCGGCGAACTGCTGGCCCTGTGGGAAGGCGGTTCGGCCACGCGGGTCGATCCCGGCAGCCTGGGCACGCTGGGCGTCAAGACCTGGCGCGGCGATCTGGCGGGCTTGCCGTTCTCCGCCCATCCCCGCGTGGACCCGGACGGGTCGGTGTGGAACTTCGGCATCGGCTCCGGCCAGGGGCTGCTGATGCTCTACGAGATCGCACCCGACGGCGCATTGCGGCGGGCCGATGCGCTGCCGGTCCCGGCGCTGCCGATGGTCCACGACTTCGCGGTGACCGACCGCCACCTGGTGTTCCTGATGCCGCCGCTGGTGTTCGAGCGCGCGCGCAAGGACGCTGGCGCGAGCTTCCTCGATGCCCACGTCTGGCGCCCCGAACTCGGCATGCGCGTGCTGGTGGTCGACAAGAAGGACTGGGGCAAGCGGCAGCTGCTGCAACTGCCGGCCGGCTTCCTGTTCCACCTCGGCAACGCCTGGTCGGAAGACACGGCGGGCGGCACGCTGATCCATGTGGACTACGTGCGTTCGGACACCGCGGCGGCGGTCTTCACCAGCGACCGCGAGCTGATGCGCGGCCGCCGCGTGCGCGGCCCCGAGCCGACCCTGACGGTCGCCACGCTGAACCTGTCCACGGGCGAGGCCAGCCAGACCGGGCTGGGGCTCGACGCCGAGTTCCCGCGCATCGACCCGCGCCGCATCGGCCTGCGGCATCGCCAGGTGCTGCACGCGACCCAGCTGCTCGCGGAACGCCCCGGCTTCGCCGCGATCGCGCTGACCGACGTCGAGTCAGGCGCATCGCAGCGCTTCGTCTACGGCCCGCAGGCCATGGTGGAGGAGCATGTGCTGGTGCCCGATGGCGAGCGGCCCGGCTGGATTCTCGGCACCGTGCTCGACCTGGCGCAGAAGAAGACCGTGCTCTCGTGCTTTGCGGCCGACCGGCTGGCGGACGGCCCGGTGGCGCAGGCGACCTTGGCCCATGCCTTGCCGCTGGGGCTGCATGGGGTGTTCGTGCCGGGCGCGGCGGCGTAGCGGGCCGGTCCGCTCGCGGGGCTAGCCGTGCCGCTGCCCGTCCACGAACACCGCCAGTTCGTGCGGCGCGAAGGCCGTCCATGGCTCGTTGGTGGTCAGCGGCGCGGTCACCACCACCGCCACGCGATCGCTGGGCGTGGTGTGCTGCGCGAAATCGATGCTGAGGTCTTCGTCCGACAGCTCGGCGGTCAGGAAGGGATGCCGGCGCTCGACGTACCAGAGGTGGGTCGAGGCATGGGCCCACAGCGCCTGGCCGTTCGACAGCATGAAGTTGAAGGTGCCGTGCGCGGCCAGCCGCGGCGCCAGTTCGCGCAGGGTCAGCGTGAGCTCCGCGGTGCTCGGCACGTCGGCATGCGACTTGGCCAGCTCCTGCATGATCCAGCAGAAGGCGTGCTCGCTGTCGGTGCTGCCCACCGGATGGAAGTTGCCGTGCAGGCGCGGGCGGAAATCCTTCAGGTCGCCGTTGTGGGCGAACACCCAGTAGCGGCCCCAGAGCTCGCGCACGAACGGATGGCAGTTCTGCAGGTTGACCGCGCCCTGCGTCGCCTTGCGGATGTGGGCGATGACGTTGCGGCTCTGGATCGGATAGCGGCGGATCAGGTCGGCGACCGGCGACTCGCAGGCCGGCTGGTGATCGACGAAATGCCGCAGGCCGCGGTCCTCGAAGAAGGCGATGCCCCAGCCGTCGGCATGGTGGTCGGTGCGCCCGCCGCGCTGGGCGAAGCCCGTGAAGCTGAAGGTCACGTCGGTCGGCGTGTTGCAGTTCATTCCGAGCAGCTGGCACATGGCGGCTATTAGAACTGAAGCGGGCTCATGCCTGCCCGGCGGGCGGCTTCACCCGCAGCTGCCAGGCCGCGACGATGGCCAGCGCACACAGGCCCGCCAGCATCAGGAACACCTCGTCGAAGGCCGCCAGCCGCGCCGGGCTGGTCGCCACGTTGGCGAGCGAATCGCCATGGACCGCGAGCCGCCACTCGAGCACGATCGCGCACAGGCTGACGCCGGCGGCGCCGCCCAGCATGCGCAGGAAATTGATGGCGCTGGCCCCCTGGGGGATCAGCGGCTTGGCCAGCGGCCGCATCGCGCCCAGGTTGAGCGAGGGCAGGATGAAGCCGAGCCCGATGCGCCCGATGATCGCGAAGGCCACCAGCAGCCACAGCGCGCTGTCGATCCGCAGCAGCACCATCAGCGCGAAGGACGCGGCCAGCAGCACCAGGCCGATGCACACCAGCAGCCAGGTCGGCTGCCGGTCGGCCAGCCGGCCGACGCCGGCAATGGTGAAGGCCAGCACGATGCCCGCCGGCAGCAGGATGGTGCCGACGTGGGAGGCCGACAGCTGCAGGCCGACCTGCATGTAGACCGGCAGCAGGTAGGTCGAACCGAACAAGGCGGTGCCGTAGATGAAGGCGACCACGCTGCCCATCGCGAACTGCCGGTACTCGAACAGCGCGAGGTTCATCAGCGGCTCGCCGCCGCTCGCGGCCAGGCGCTTCTGCCAGGCGACGAAGGCGCCGAAGGCGATGCCGGCGCCAGCCAGCAGCAGCGTGGCGTGCAGCGTCGAGTCGCCGCGCAGGGCGACCAGTCCGTTCAGCAGGCACAGCGTGCCGACGGTGCCGAGCCCGAGCCCGCGCCAGTCGAGCCCGCTGCTGCGGGCCGCGACCACGCCGCCCGGCGCGGTGGTCGGAACGAACTTGTAGGCCAGCCAGATCGATGCCAGGCAGAAGGGCACCACCATGAAGAAGATCGAGCGCCAGCCGAACAGGTCGACCAGCACGCCGCCGATGCTCGGGCCGATGGCCGGTGCGAGCACCACGCCCATGCCGAAGATGCCGCTGGCGCGGCCCTGCTCGTGGGGCTGGAAGGCGCGCAGGATGATGATCGCCGGAATCGGCTGCACCACGCCGGCGGCAAGGCCCTCGGCCACGCGCGCGACCAGCACCAGCGTGAAGTCGGTGGCCAGCCCCCCGGCCAGCCCCCCGGCCAGCAGCAGCACCATGGTGCCGACGTAGGTGCGCCGGTAGCCGTAGCGAGAAAGCAGCCAGGGCGTGGTCAGCATCGACACGGTCATGGCCACCATGAAGCCCGAACTGACCCACTGGGCGCGCTCCTGGCCGAGCGAGAAATGATGGCTCAGGCCGGGGATCGCGACGTTGACGATGGTCGACGACATGATCGAGGCCATCACGCCGACCATGACGGAAACGAGCAGCAGCCAGCGGTAGCGCTCGCCGTATCGGCTGCTCAGGGACTGCGGGGGAGGATTGTTCATCGGAAGGGGAATTGCCGCGCTCGGCCGTCCTACAAGGATATCGGCGTTTGCACCGCTTCGCGGGGAAGTGTCGGCGGACAGAATCATGCGTTGACCTGACCGAAGACCCGAGAGCCGCCATGGAAGTCCAGAACAACGACAACAACAGCCCCGGCGAACCGCTCGCCATGGAAACCGGCAGCTCGCTGGCGGCCGAACTGCAGGCGCCGACGCTGAGCCGTGCCTATCAGTGCCAGTGCGGCCGCCCGGTGTTCCTGCGCAACAGCCAATGCCTGGCCTGCCTCACGCCGCTCGGCTACGTGGTCGAACGGCTCGGCGTGGTGCCGCTCGCGCCGCTCGACTTCGAGGGTGCCGAGCCCGACACCTTCGCGGTCTTCGGCGACACCCACGGCAAGGCCTACCGCCGCTGCGCCAACCTCATGACGCCGGCGGCCTGCAACTGGATGGTGCCGGCGCCGCGCGAGGGCGACGACCCGTCTTTCAACACCGAGGGCCTGGTGCCCGGCCTGTGCCTGTCGTGCAGCGTGACGCGGACCATTCCCGACCTGTCAGTGGAGAGCAACGGCGCGCTCTGGCTGAGCCTCGAGCTGGCCAAGCGGCGGCTGATCTCGCAGTTGCTGGCGCTCGGCCTGCCGGTGGTGACGCGCGTCAGCGATCCGGCGCACGGCCTGGCCTTCGACTTCCTGAGCCACATGCCGGGCGGGCCGCACGTGATGACCGGGCACGAGATGGGCGTCATCACGCTGAACGCCGAGGAGGCCGAGGATTCGGTGCGCGAACGCATCCGGGCCGAGATGCGCGAGCCCTATCGCACGCTGCTGGGCCACTTCCGGCACGAGATCGGCCACTACTACTGGGATCTGCTGGTGGCGCCGACGCCCTGGATCGAGGGCTTTCGCCAGCTCTTCGGCGACGATCGTGACGACTACGGCGCGGCCTTGCGCAACCACTACGACAACGGTCCGCCGCCCGACTGGGCCGATCGATTCGTGACCAGCTACGCGAGTTCGCATCCATGGGAGGACTGGGCCGAGACCTGGGCCCATTACCTGCACATGGCGGACACCGCCGACACCGCCTTGAGTTTCGGCGTCGATGCGCAGAACGTCGAGCTCACGAGCGACCTCTTCGAACTCGCCGACCTCTGGCAGCCCGACCATCCGGGCGCCGGCCAGTTCCTCGACTTCCTGAATGGCTGGGTGCGGCTCACGAACGTGCTCAACGAGCTGTCGCGCAGCATGGGGCAGCCTGACTACTACCCCTTCGTGCTGCCGCGCGCGGCAGTCGGCAAGCTGCAGTTCATCCACCAGGTGATCACCGAGCAGCGCGAGCGCGGCGGCTTGCCGGCGATGGCGGTGAAGGAAGAACCCAGGGACGTTCCGGCCGCCGATCAGTCCTGAAGCGCGGCCTGCGCGGCGCAGCGCGCGCAGATGCAGGCCATGCGGCGCTGCCCTTGCGGCACGCGCGCCAGCAGGTCCTCGCTGAAATCGGCCTCCATGCACCAGCAGGCCGGCTGCGCCTGGCCGGTCTCGCGCTCGATCTCCATCGCGCAGCGGTTCGACTCGCCGCACAACGGGCAGCGCGAAGGGTCGTCCGGGCGTGGGGTGGCGTCCATCAGGAAAGCTCGAACGGCGCCAGCTTCCTGGCCACCGCGATGTTCTCGAGCGTCACGTAGACCGGCAGGCCGTCGCGGTAGGCCGGGTAGTCCTCGCCCTGGATCAGCGGCAGCAGGTAGCGCCGGCACGTGTCGGTGATGCCCCAGCCGTCTTCCGAGATGAAATCGCGCGGCATGAACTTCTCGGCGTTGGCGACCGCGTCGAGCGGCGCCGTGCCGAGGCGGTAGGCATAGGGCTGGTCGCAGGTGCGCTCGATCGTCGGCATCACCGCATTGCGGCCTTCCAGTGCCAGCTCGACCGCGCGCTGGCCCAGCTCGTAGGCCTGCTTCACGTCGGTGGCCGAGGCGATGTGCCGCGCCGCGCGCTGCAGGTAGTCGGCCACCGCCCAGTGGAACTTGTGGCCCAGCGCCTCCTTGATCATCTGCGCCACCACCGGCGCCGCGCCGCCGAGCTGCGCGTGGCCGAAGGCGTCCTTGCTGCCCTGCTCGGCCAGGAAGCTGCCGTCGGGGTGATGACAGCCCTCGGACACCACCACGGTGCAGTAGCCGTGGTACTTCACCAGCGCGTCGACGCGGGCCAGGAAGGCCGGCTGGTCGAAAGGAATCTCGGGGAACAGGATCACCACCGGAATCCCGTGGTCCGCCACCAGCCCGCCGGCCGCCGCGATCCAGCCGGCGTGGCGCCCCATGACCTCGAGCACGAACACCTTGGTCGAGGTGGCGGCCATCGAGCGGACGTCGAGCGAGGCCTCGAGCGTCGACACCGCCACATACTTGGCGACCGAGCCGAAGCCCGGGCAGCAGTCGGTCAGCGGCAGGTCGTTGTCGATGGTCTTCGGCACATGGATCGCCTGCAGCGGATAGCCCAGCGACTGCGACAGCTGGCTGATCTTGAAGCAGGTGTCGGCCGAGTCGCCGCCGCCGTTGTAGAAGAAGTAGCCGATGCCGTGGGCCTTGAAGACCTCGATCAGGCGCTCGTACTCGCGCCGGTTCTTGTCGAGGGACTTGAGCTTGTAGCGGCAGGACCCGAAGGCGCCCGAGGGCGTGCTGCGCAGCGCCGCGATCGCCTCGGCCGATTCGCGGCCGGTGTCGATCAGGTCCTCGGCGAGCGCGCCGAGGATGCCGTTGCGGCCGGCGTAGACGGTGCCGATGCGGTCGGGGTGCCGGCGAGCCGTCTCGATCACGCCGCAGGCCGAGGCGTTGATGACCGAGGTGACGCCGCCGGACTGGGCGTAGAAGGCATTGAGCGTGGGCATGGGGCGCATTGTCCTGCAGCCCCCGCCCGCCTGCCAGTGCCGCCTGCCAGTGCGGACTTCAGCGGCCCGGCAGCCCCATCGCCCGGGTGATCACTTCCTTCATGATCTCGTTGGTGCCGCCGTAGATCCGCTGCACCCGCGCGTCGGCATACGCCCGGGTCACCGGGTACTCCCACATGAAGCCGTAGCCGCCGTGCAATTGCACGCATTCGTCCATGACCTTGCATTGCAGGTCGCTGGTCCAGTACTTGGCCATGCTCGCGGTCGCGGTGTCGAGCTTCTCGGCCATCAGGAGTTCGATGCACTTGTCGACGAAGACCTGCGCCACCTGCACCTCGGTTTGCAGCTCGGCCAGGGTGTAGCGGGTGTTCTGGTAGGCGCCCACGGGCTTGCCGAAGACCTGGCGCTCCTTCACGTAGGCCACCGTGTGGTCGATCGCGGCCTGCGAGGCCGCCACCGCGCTGATCGCGATCTGCAGGCGTTCCCAGGGCAACTGCTCCATCAGGCAGACGAAGCCGCGGTTCTCCTGTGCCGCGCCGCCCAGCAGGGCATCGGCCGGCAGCCGCACGCCGTCGAAGAAGAGCTCGGAGGTGTCCTGAGCCTTCAGCCCCAGCTTCTTCAACCGCTTGCCCTTCTCGAAGCCGGGCATGCCGCGCTCGACCAGGAACAGGCTGGTGCCCTTGGCGCCGCCGGCCGGATCGGTCTTGGCGACCACGATCACCAGGTCGGCGTGCCATCCGTTGGTGATGAAGGTCTTGCTGCCGTTCAGCAGGTAGCTGCCGTCGGGCTGCTTCAGCGCCGTGCTGCGCACCGCCTGCAGGTCGCTGCCGGCGGCCGGCTCGCTCATCGCGATGGCGCCGATCATCTCGCCGCTCGCGAGCTTGGGGAGGTAGCGCTTTTTCTGTTCGTCGGTGCCGTAGCGCAGGATATAGGGCGCGACGATCTCGCTGTGCAGCCCATAGCCGATGCCCGTCAGGCCGCGGGCCCAGAGCTCCTCGAACTGGATCACCGAATAGAGCAGGTCGGCACCCGAGCCGCCGTATTCCTCGGGCAGCGACATGCAGAGGAAACCGTTGGCGCCGGCCTTGCTCCAGACTTCGCGGGCCACGTAGCCCTGTTCTTCCCAGGCCTCGTGGAAGGGGGCGATCTCCTTGTCCATGAAGCGGCGGAAGGAATCGCGGAAGGCTTCGTGGTCGGGGCCGAAAATGGTGCGTTCGATCATGGGCTTCACCGTGGCGGGAAGACCGGGCTGCGCTTGTGCAGGAAGGCCGTCACGCCCTCGGCAAAGCTCGGGCGCCCGATCAGCTCGCGCTGGCGCTCGCTTTCATAGTGCAGTTGCTCGGGCAGCGTGTGACGCTCCGACTGCTCGAGCGCGCGGCGGGCTTCCTGCACCGCATGCGCCGGCAGGCGCGAGAGGCGCTGGGCGATGCTGAGCGCCTCGGACCCGAGCGCGCCATCGTCGACGGCGGCCCAGATCAGGCCCCATTGCGCCGCGGTCTCGGCGGCCAGCTTCTGGTCGAGCAGCGCCATGCCCATGGCGCGCGCCGGGCCGACCCGGCGCGGGATGAACCAGGTGCAGCCGAGGTCGGGCACGATGCCGAGCTTGGGCAGGAAGGGCAGGTAGAAGTAGGCGCTGCGCGCCGCCACCACGATGTCGCAGGCCAGCGCCAGGCCGACGCCGGCACCGGCGGCCGGGCCGTTCACCGCGCAGACCACCGGCACTGGCAGCTCGCGCAGTTCCTGGATCAGCGGGTTGCTCATCGACTGCATCCAGTCGGCGGTCTGGTCGCCCAGCGTCTTGCCCTCTTCGGGCGGCCGCATGGCGCTCAGGTCGGCGCCGACGCAGAAGGCCTTGCCGGCGCCGGTGAGGACCACCGCCCGCACCTGGCTGTCGCCACGAACACGCGCGAGGCACTCGCGCAGTTCCTGCTGCAGGTCGAGCGCGATCGGATTGAGCTTGGCCGGCAGGTTGAGCGTGATGGTCGCGATGCCTTCATGGAGCGCATAGAGAACCGCACTCATCTCAGAGCCGCTCCACGATCGTCACGTTGGCCATGCCGCCGCCTTCGCACATGGTCTGCAGCCCGTAGCGCTTGCCGCGCTGGCCGAGCGCGTTCACCAGCGTGGTCATCAGCTTGGTGCCCGAGGCGCCGAGCGGATGGCCGAGCGCGATCGCGCCGCCGTTGACGTTGAGCTTGGCCGGGTCGGCGCCGAGCTTCTGCAGCCAGGCCAGCGGCACCGGCGCGAAGGCCTCGTTGACCTCGTAGAGGTCGATGTCGTCGATCGTCATGCCGGCCTTGGCGAGCGCCCGCGCGGTGGCGGGAATCGGCGCCTCCAGCATGATCACCGGGTCGTGGCCCATCACGCTCATGTGATGGATGCGCGCCAGCGGCTTCACGCCCAGGGCCTTCAGGCCGCGCTCGTTGACCACCAGCACGCCGCTGGCGCCGTCGCAGATCTGGCTCGCGGTGGCTGCCGTGCAGCGGCCGCCTTCGGCGATCAGCTTGACGCCCGCGATGCCTTCCAGCGTGGCCTCGAAGCGGATGCCCTCGTCGACCGTGTGCATCTCGCCGCTGGCCGTGCCGTCGGCCAGCCGCACCTCGACCGGGACTATCTCGTCGGCAAACAGCTGCTCGCGGCTGGCCGCGATCGCGCGCTGGTGGCTCTCGAAGGCGTAGCGGTCGAGCATGTCCTTGGTGAGGCCGTAGTTCTTCGCGATCATCTCGGCGCCGGTGAACTGGCTGAACTCGACGCCGGGATAGCGCCGCTGCATCGCCGGGCTCATGTAGATGCCGAGGCCGGCTTTGGCCGGCAGCGCGTTGGGCGTGAACATCGGCACCCGCGTCATGCTCTCGACGCCGGCCGCGATCACCGCGTCCATGCTGCCCGACATCACGGCCTGGGCCGCGAAGTGCAGCGCCTGCTGGGACGAGCCGCATTGGCGGTCGACCGAGGTGCCGGGCACCGATTCGGGCAGTTTCGAGGCCAGCACCGCGTTGCGCGCCACGTTGGTGGCCTGTTCGCCGACTTGGCTCACGCAGCCGAGGATCACGTCCTCGACCGCCGCCGGGTCGATGCCGCTGCGCGCGACCAGCGCGTCGATCACCTGCGCCGCCAGGTCGACCGGGTGCCAGCCCGAAAGCCTGCCGCCGCGACGGCCGCCCGCGGTGCGCGCGGTGGCCACGATGTATGCCTCTGCCATGGTGTGTCCTTCGTCCGGGAAATGGGGCCCGGAGCGGGCAGCGACGACATCGTCTCCCCGACCGGGAGCGTCGATGGTTCAACGCCCCGGCGGCGGGGTCAAGCCGGGGACATCCCGTGGGGCCAGAGTCGCCAAGGCGACCGCTCGGCGGGAGCCGGCGCCGCGGCGATCGACAGCGCCGCCGCGCTGAAGCGCACGCAGGACGCTTCCAGCGCCGCCACCAGGGCGCGCCGGTGCGAGTCGCTGCGGAAGCGTTCGCCCGGCTCCAGCACGATGTCGCGACGGTCATGGTCCAGCGTGATCCATACGGCGCCGCTGGTGCATTCGATGTCGACCTCGTGGGCGTCGGGCAGGGTGAAGATCGCCTTCTTCGGCAGGCTGAGGCTCAGACGTTGTTTGCGGGGGGTCATGGAGAGCTCCTTTGCATTCCTTGTGCGAATGAATATAGTCATCGGTGCTCTCTCTGTCATACGTTCATTTGGAACTCGTTGCATGCGTCTAGAGAATGCGAAAGCCCCACTCGCAGGCCCCGACCTGCCGCCGCTCGAATTGCTGCGCAGCTTCGAGGCCGCGGCGCGCACGCTGAGCTTCACGCAAGCTGCCGCCGAGGTGTTCCTCACGCAGTCGGCGGTCAGCCGGCAGATCCAGCAGCTCGAGGCCAGCCTGGGCGTGCCGCTGTTCGAGCGCCGCCATCGCGCACTGGCGCTGACCGAGGCCGGTCGGGTGCTCCAGCGTGCGGTGGTCGAGAGCCTCGAACGGCTGCGCGACGCCACCGCCCGGGTGCGCGCGGCGCCGGTGCTGCGCCAGGTCTCGATCACGACCACGCCGGGTTTCGCCTCGCTGTGGCTGATTCCGCGGCTGGCGCGCTTCACGGCCGACCATCCGCGGGTCGATGTGCGGGTCTCGGCCACGCTCGACGTGCTGGACCTCGAGCGCGCCCGCATCGACGTCGCCGTGCGCTTCGTGCCGATCACCCGCGGCACGGGCCCGACCCTGTTCGAGGAGTCGGTCATGCCGCTGTGCGCGCCGCACATCGCGGCTGCGCTGAAGACGCCGGGCGACCTGCCGGCGCAGACCCTGCTGACGGTCGACCTGCCGAACCACGCCGAATCGCCTACCGCCGACTGGGAACCCTGGCTCGAGGTCATGGGCCTGGCCGACCTGCGCATGAAGAACACGCTGCGCTTCACCCAGTACGCCGATGCGGTGGGCGCCGCGGTCGCCGGCCAGGGCGTGGTCATCGGGCGGATGCCGCTGTTGCGCGAGCTGGTCCAGTCGGGGCAGTTGGTGGCCCCCTTCGGCGAGGGCGCGGCCTCGCGGCGCGGCTATTTCATCGAGAGCTCGCAGCGGGCCGCGGGCAACTCCGACGCGCAGGATTTCGTGCGCTGGCTCCGGGCCGAAGCCGAGGCCGCGCAGCGCGGCTGAAAAGCAGCCCCCACGCGCCTGACTGCGTGCGTCGCTGCCCCCCGAGGGGGTGGCCGCCTTGGGGGCGGCCCGGCGCCGGCCTGGGCCGAGGGATTAAAGTCGGGGGCACGCATGGCCCCAGTGGCACCGATCCCGCAGACCCAAATTCCGATGAATCCGACGACGACCGACACCGCCCCCGCTCCCCAAGCCGCCAGGAAGGGCGGCCGTGGGCGGCAGAACACCCGGCAGAACGCCAAGCCGGGCGCCAGCCAGGGCGGCGCGCCGAAGGCGCCGCAACGCCCCGCCCGCAAGCCCAGTCCCGTGCTCGAGAAGCTGTTCGAGCTCTATCCGAAGATGTTCGGCGCCCGTTTCCTGCCGCTCAAGCTCGGCGTCTACCAGGAATTGCTGGCGCTGCATCCCGACGCATTCAAGAAGGAAGACCTGAAGATCGCGCTGGGCCAGCATGCGCGCTCGACCCGCTACCTCGATGCCGTGGCCGCCGGCGAGAAGCGCCATGACCTGAACGGCGTGCCGGTCGAGGACGTGGCGCCCGAGCACGTGCACCACGCGATCCTCGAGGTCTTCAAGCGCCGCCAGGCACGCACCGAGGAAGACCTGCGGCCGAAGCTGCGCGCCCGCCTGGTCGAAGCCATCGAGGCCTCGGGCCTGTCGCGCGAAGACTACGTGCTGGTCGCGCGCTCGCAGGACGAAGCGACCCAGGCGGTGCTCGACGAGGCCTTCGCGGAGGTCGGCGCGCGAACCGCCAAGCGCGAGGCGCTGCTGCGTGCCTTCGAGTCCAGCGGACGCACGGTCGCGGAGTTCGCAGAGATGTACGGCATGGACCCGGCCGAGGTCGGGCGCACCCTCCAGCGCGCTCGGTCCTGACGGGCTGCCCGCCCGCAGGCGGGCGGAGTGCTCAGGCCGGCGCCGGGCCGCCCCAAGGCGGCCTGCGGCCCCCTCGGGGAGCGTGGGGGCTCAGATTCAGGCCGTGCCGGCCTTCACCTTCAGGCGCCATGCGTGCAGCAGCGGCTCGGTGTAGCCGCTCGGCTGCTCGATGCCCTTGAACACCAGATCCTGGGCCGCCTTGTACGCGGCCGAGGTCGCGAAGTTGCCGGCCATCTTCCGGTAGAGCGGATCGCCGGCGTTCTGCTGGTCGACCACCGCCGCCATGCGCTCGAAGGTGGCGTTGACCTGATCCTTCGTGACCACGCCGTGCAGCAGCCAGTTGGCGATGTGCTGGCTCGAGATGCGCAGGGTCGCGCGGTCTTCCATCAGGCCGATGTTGTGGATGTCAGGCACCTTCGAGCAGCCCACGCCCTGGTCGATCCAGCGCACCACGTAGCCCAGGATGCCCTGCACGTTGTTGTCGAGCTCCTGCTGGCGCTCGGCCTCGGTCCAGTTGACGCTGATCGCCACCGGCACCTTCAGCAGGTCGTTCAGGATGTTGTCGCGCTCGGCGTTGGCATCGATCTGCTCGAGCTGCTTCTGCACCTCGGCGACGCTCACCTGGTGGTAGTGCAGCGCGTGCAGCGTGGCGGCCGTCGGCGAGGGCACCCAGGCCGTGTTGGCGCCGGCCTTGGGGTGGGCGATCTTCTGTTCGAGCATCGCGTGCATCAGGTCGGGCATGGCCCACATGCCTTTGCCGATCTGGGCCTTGCCGCGCAGGCCGCACGAGAGGCCGACCAGCACGTTGTTCTTCTCGTAGGCCTGGATCCAGGGCGTGGCCTTGATGTCGCCCTTGCGCAGCATCGCGCCGGCCTGCATGGCGGTGTGCATCTCGTCGCCGGTCCGGTCGAGGAAGCCGGTGTTGATGAAGGCCACGCGCGCGGCCGCTTCGGCGATGCAGGCCTTGAGGTTCACGCTGGTGCGGCGCTCTTCGTCCATGATGCCGAGCTTGACGGTGTTGGCCGGCAGGCCGAGCAGCTGCTCGACGCTGCCGAACAGCGCATTGGCGAAGGCCACTTCGGCCGGGCCGTGCATCTTCGGCTTCACGATGTAGACGCTGCCGGTGCGCGAGTTGCCGCGGCGCTTGAGGTCGACGGTGGCGATGGTCGTGGTGATGACCGCGTCCATGATGCCTTCGGGGATCTCCTTGCCGCCGGCGTACAGGATCGCCGGGTTGGTCATCAGGTGGCCGACGTTGCGCACGAACATCAGCGAGCGGCCGTGCAGCTTCACGGGCTGGCCGTCGGCGCCGGTGTATTCGCGGTCCGGGTTCAGGCCGCGCGTGAAGGTCTGGCCGCCCTTGGCGACTTCTTCGGTCAGGTCGCCCTTCAGGATGCCGAGCCAGTTCGAGTAGGCGAGCACCTTGTCGGCCGCATCGACCACTGCCACCGAATCTTCCAGGTCGAGGATGGTCGACAGCGCGGCCTCGAGCACCACGTCGCTGACGCCGGCGGCGTCGCTCTTGCCGATCGCGGTCGAGCGGTCGATCTGGATGTCCAGGTGGATGCCGTTGTGCTTGAGCAGCACCGACCTGGGCGCTGCCGCCTCGCCCGTGTAGCCGATGAACTGCGACGGGTCCTTCAGGCCGGTGCTGCTGCTCTGCAGCGCGATCACCAGCTTGCCGCCTTCCACCTTGTAGCCGGTGGCGTTCTTGTGCGAGCCGTTGTCCAGCGGCGCGGCCTGGTCGAGCACGTGGCGCGCGAACTCGATCACCTTGGCGCCGCGCACCGGGTTGTAGCCCTTGCCCTTCTCGGCGCCGCCGGTCTCGGGGATCGCGTCGGTGCCGTAGAGCGCGTCGTACAGCGAGCCCCAGCGCGCGTTGGCCGCGTTCAGCGCATAGCGCGCGTTCAGGATCGGCACCACCAGCTGAGGGCCGGCCTGCAAGGCGAGCTCGGCGTCGACGTTGGCCGTGGTGGTCTGTACGTCCTTCGGCTGCGGCAGCAGGTAGCCGATCGACTCGAGGAAGGCGCGGTAGGCCGGCATGTCGGCGATCGGGCCCGGGTGCGCCTTGTGCCACTGGTCCATCTCGAGCTGCAGGCGGTCGCGCTCGGCCAGCAGCGCCACATTCTTGGGCGCGAACTCGCTGACGATGGCGTCGAAGCCTTTCCAGAAGACCTCGCTGGCGACGCCGGTGGCGGGCAACACCTTCTGTTCGATGAATTGGTGCAGTTCGGTGGCGACCTGGAGGCCGTGGACGGAGGTGCGGGCGGTCATGGTTCTGTACTCCTTGATAGATGCTGGCTTCGACTGTATTCGATACCTGTCTGGCGAAAAAGAGCCGATAGCGGGTTTGATCAGTGACAAAAATGGAGGTAATCGGCGCGGCGTCCGGTGTTCCGCAAGCCTACGCCCAGCTCGCAAGAAAAGCGCCGTCAGACCAGCCCGCTGAGCCTTCGCGCGCCCGCCAGGACCGCCTCGATGTGTTGCGGGTCGTAGCGGTGGGCCGGCATGGTCAGCGTGAGGGCGGCCGCCAGCCGGCCGTCGGCATGGAACACCGGCGCCGAGATGCCGGCCAACTCGGCCGTGCGGTCGCCGACCAGCGCGCAGTAGCCCTGGTCGCGGATGCTCTCGATGAGTGCGCGGTCCGGCGCGCTGCCCGGCCGGTCGGCCTCGGGGCCGAAGGCGATCAGGACGCGGGCGCCGGTGCCGCGGTCGGACGGCAGCAGGTCGCCGGCGCGGACGTGGTCGCGCACCAGGTGCGGCGAATCGACCCGGTACAGGCACAGGCGCGCCCAGCCCTTGCCCTGCGGCTGGCGCACGTGGTAGGCCGCGCTTTCGCCGGTGGCCGCGACCAGTTCGCGCAGCACCGGCGGCACGATGCCGTCGAGCGAGAACGAGGCCGCATGGAGCGCATGCAGGCGCGCGATCTCGGTGCCGAGCGCGTAGCGGCCGTCGTCCTGCCGTCGGATCAGGCGCGCATGCTCGAGCGAGGCCAGCAGGCGCAGCACCGTGCTCTTGTAGAGCTGCGTGCGCTCGGCGAACTGCGCCAGCGAGAGCGAATCATCGCCGGGCCGGAAGGCCGACAGCAGGCTCAGCGCGCGGTCTACCGCGGCAGCGCCGCCGGGCGCGGCGTTCAGGTCTGAGACGGATTCGGTCTGGGGTTTGCGGGGCATGGCGCGGCTTGACAGGCGGATTGTTCGTCGGTCTAATTCTGTTTGTTGGAATATAGTTCTGTAAGATAGAACAGTCAAGCCATGAAGGACCTGCAATGACAGCCCCCGATGTGCTCATCAGCGAGGTCGGCCCGCGCGACGGCCTGCAATCGGTCAAGGCCACCATGCCGACCGCGGACAAGCTGCGCTGGATCGACGCGCTGCACGCGGCCGGCGTGCGCGAGATCGAGGTCGCCTCTTTCGTGCCGGCGCGCCTGCTGCCGCAGATGGCCGACGCCGCCGAGGTGGTGCGCCACGCCGCCACGCTGCCCGGCCTGACCGTGATGGCGCTGGTGCCCAACCGCCGCGGCGCCGAGGCGGCGCTGGCGGCCGGCGTCCACAAGCTCACGATGCCGGTGTCGGCCAGCGCGGCCCATTCGCTGGCCAATGTGCGCAAGACACGCGAGGAAATGATCGAGGAGGTGCGCGCGATCGCCGACCTGCGCCGCCAGATCGCGCCGCAGGTGCGTCTCGAGGCCGGCATCTCCACGGCCTTCGGCTGCACGCTGCAGGGCGAGGTGCCCGAGGACGAGGTCATCTGGCTGGCGGCGCAGTGCGTCGCTGCCGGCGCCGACGAGTCGGGCCTGTCCGACACCGTGGGCTACGCCAACCCGGCGCAGGTGCGCCGCCTCTTCAGGCGCCTGCGGGCCGAGATCGGCGACAAGGCCGGCGCAGCCCACATGCACAACACCCGCGGCCTCGGCCTGGCCAACTGCCTGGCCGCCTACGAGGAAGGCGTGCGCACCTTCGATGCCTCGCTCGGCGGCCTCGGCGGCTGCCCCTACGCGCCCGGCGCCTCGGGCAACGTGGTCACCGAAGACCTGGTCTTCATGTTCGAGGCCATGGGCGTGCGGACCGGCATCGACCTCCAGAAACTCATCGCGGCGCGCGCGCCGCTGATCGCCGGCCTGCCCGGCGAACCGGTCTACGGCATGACGCCCGAGGCCGGCCTGCCCAAGGGCTTCAACCAGGAAACCGCACATGTCTGACACCCCACCGCTGCCCTACGCCGGCATCCGCGTCGTCGAATTCACCCACATGGTGATGGGGCCGACCTGCGGCATGCTCCTGGGCGACCTCGGCGCCGAGGTCATCAAGGTCGAGCCGATCGAGGGCGACAGCACGCGCCGCCTGCTGGGGTCGGGCGCGGGCTTCTTCCCGACCTTCAACCGCAACAAGAAGAGCATCGCGCTCGATCTCAAGAATCCCGAAGGCGTCGAGGCCGCGCTGCGCCTGGTCGCCAGCGCCGACATCGTGAGCGAGAACTTCAAGCCCGGCACGATGAAGAAGCTGGGCCTCGATCACGACAGCCTGAAGAAGCTGAACCCGCGCCTCATCTACGTCAGCCACAAGGGCTTCCTGCCCGGCCCCTACGACCACCGCACGGCGCTCGACGAGGTGGTGCAGATGATGGGCGGCCTGGCCTACATGACCGGCCGCGCCGGCGACCCGTTGCGCGCCGGCACCAGCGTCAACGACATCATGGGCGGCATGTTCGGCGCCATCGGCGCGATGGCCGCGCTGCGTCAGCGCGAGCTCACGGGCCAGGGCTGCGAGGTGCAGTCGGCGCTGTTCGAGAACAACATCTTCCTGGTGGCGCAGCACATGATGCAGTTCGCCGCCACCGGCCGCGCCGCCGACCCGATGCCGAGCCGGATATCGGCCTGGGGCGTGTACGACGTCTTCACGGTCAAGGACGGCGAGCAGATCTTCCTGGCGGCGGTCAGCGACAAGCAGTGGACGATCTTCTGCAAGGCCTTCGGCCTCGAAGAGCTGCTGGCAGACCCGCGCCTGGCGACCAACAACGACCGCGTGCTGGCGCGCGACTGGATGATGCCGATCCTGCGCTCGCACCTGGCCGGGCGCAGCGCGGCCGAGCTCAGTGCGGTGTTCGAGCAGAACGAGCTGCCCTTCGCGCCGATCACGCGGCCGCAGGAGCTGTTCGACGACCCGCACCTGAACGCCACCGGCGGACTGGCGCCAGTCCGCATGAACGACGGCAGCCAGTCGAAGGTGCCGCTGATGCCCTTCACGATCGGCGGCGAGCGTCCCGGCATCCGGCTGCAGCCGCCGCTGCTCGGCGAGCACACCGATGCGCTGCTGCGCGAAGCAGGCTACGACGCGGCGCAGATCGCGCAGCTCAAGGCGCGGGGCGCGGTCGCGGGCGATTGAGGCTGCGTCAGCCGGCCGTTGCCGGCTTCGCCGCCTCGGGCTGCCAGCCGCCGCCGAGCGCGCGATACAGGCCGACCTGCGCCGCCAGCTGGTCGGCCCGCAGCTGCAGTTCGGCCTGCTGGGCGCTGAACAGGTTGCGCTGCGCATCGAGTTCGTCGAGGTACGAGGCATAGCCCTCGAGGTAGCGGTTGGTCGCCACGCGCACCGCCTCCTGCAGCGCCACGCGCTGCGCCTCGGCCTGCTGCCCCTGGCGGCCCAGGTCGCCGACCGCGGAAAGCTGGTCCTCGACTTCGGCGAAGGCGGTCAGCACGGCCTTCTCGTAGCCCGCCAGCGCCAGCTCGCGGCGGGCGTCCGACGCCCGCACCTGGGCCTTCAGCCGGCCGCCGTCGAAGATCGGCGCCAACACGCTGCCGCCGATGCTCCAGAGCTTGAACGGATCGCCGGTGAGCGCGCTCGAGCTGATGCTGCCGAGCGTTGCGCCCAGGTGCAGCGAGGGCAGCAACTGGGCGCGCGCGGCGGCCAGCTGGGCATCGGTGGCCGCGAGCTGCGCCTCGGCGCTGGCCAGGTCGGGCCGCCGGCGCAGCAGCTCCGAGGGCAGGCCGGCGTCGGGCAGGGCGGGCAGCTTCAGCTCGACCAGCGGCAGGCCGCGCGGCACCGGTCCGGGTGCGGCGCCGGTGAGCAGGTCGATCACGTGCTCCTGGCGCACGATCGCGAGCTCGAGCTGCGGGATCGCCTGCGCGGTCGAGCGGTATTCGGCCTCGCTCTGCGCCGTCTCCAGTTCGGAGCTGTAGCCGCGCTGCTGGCGCGAGCGGGCCAGTTCGAGCGCCGATTGCCGGGCCGCCAGTGTCTGCCGCGCGACCTCGAGCCGTGCATCGAGCGCGCGCAGGTTGATGTAGCTGGCGGCCGTGGTGGCAGCGACGCTGAGCGCGGCGCTGTCGCGCGTGTCCTCGCTGGACAGCACCAGGGCATCGGCGGCCTGGCCGAGCGAACTCACGCGCCCCCAAAGGTCGACTTCGTAGGCAGCCTGGAATTGCGGCTGCAGCACGCTCGACAGATAGGGCTTGCCGGTCGCCGCGCTGATGCTGCGGCTGCGCTGGCCGCCGAGACCGAAGTCGAGCGTCGGCCAGGCGGCCGCGTGCTGGACGTCGGCCAGCGCTCGGGCTTCGGCGACCCGCGCCGCGGCGGCGCGCAGGTCGGTGTTGTGGGCCAGCGCCTGCTGCACCAGTCCGTCGAGCACCGGGTCGCCGAAGGCGCTCCACCAGCCGCTTCGCACCGGCACGCCAGGCGCCGCGGCGGCGGCGCCCTGCCAGCTCGGGGGCACCGCGGCGGCCAGCGTGGGCGCGGCCGGCAGGCTGCCGCAGGCCTGCAGCAGCAGCGCCGCGGCCACTGCCGTGGCGGCGCGGATCAGGGCGGCCCGCTTCATGACGGATCTCCGTCGGCGTGAACTGCGGCGTCGGCGCCGCGGCTCGAGCGGGTGTCGACACTCACCACCACCGACATCCCGGGCCGCAGCCGATGCGCCAGCGGCTGGCCCGGATCGACCGCGATGCGCACCGACAGGCGCTGCGGGATCTTGGTGAAGTTGCCGGTCGCGTTGTCCTGCTTGATCACGCTGAACTCCGAGCCGGTGGCCGGCGACAGGCGCTCGACGCGGCCTTCGAGTTCGGCGTCCGCGAGCGCATCGACATGGAAGTGGGCCAGCTGCCCCGGAGCCATGCGCGCGGTCTGCGCCTCCTTGAAGTTGGCCACCACCCAGACCTGCTGCGGCACGACGGCCATCAGCTGCGTGCCGGGCGTCACGTACTGGCCGAGCTTGACGCCGACCTCGCCCAGGTGGCCGTCGCGCGGAGCCCGGATCTGCGTGTTCTCGAGATCGATCTCGGCCAGCCGCACCGTGGCGCGTGCCGCCTCGACCGCGGCCTCGACCGCGTCGCGGTTGACCACGACCGTGTGCAGATCCTGCGTGGCGACGGCCTGGCCGGCGCGGGCCTGCCGGGCTGCCGCCTCGGCCTGCTTCACGCTGGCTTCGGCCTGGTGCAGTGCGGCCTCGGTCTGGTCGCGCTCGCGCTGCGACAGCGAGCCGTCCCTGGCCAGCGGCGTGGCACGGCGCATGTCGGCCTGGGCCCGCGAGAGCTGGGCGCGGGCGTTGGCCAGCTGGGCATCGGCGCTGGCGATCTGCGCCTGGGTGCTGCCGATGGTGGCCTCGCGCGACAGCCGGGCCTGCGCCGTGTTGGCCAGGTTCGCCTCCTGGATCGCGAGGCTGCTGCGCGCCTGGTCGAGCTTCTGGCGATAGATGCGGTCGTCCAGCCGGACCAGCGGCTGCCCGGCCTTGACCGCCATGTAGTCCTGCACCATGACCTCGGCGACATAGCCGTCGACCTTGGGCGCGACGATCGTCACCATGCCGCGCACGTAGGCGTTCTCGGTGCTTTCGGTGCCGTCCTGGAACGGCGGCAAACGCCAGGCGTGGAGCACCATCGCCAGGCAGGCGAGGGTGGCCGCGAGCACGATCCAGGTGCCGCGCGAGCGGAGGGCTTTGGGCAGGGGGGACATGGTGAATCCAGCGATCAGGAAGAAATCAGGAAGAAGAAGGAACGAGGCTGGCGGGCGCGGCCCGCCGCGCGCGGTGCCAGCGGTGCGTGTGGGTGCCGGCGAAGACCAGAAAGCCCAGGGCCGAGACCGCGGCGATCAGGTGGAACAGGTCGTCGTAGGCCAGCACCCAGGATTGCTGCGTCAGCTGCTGGCCCAGGAGCGCCAGCGCCTGGCCGGCGCGTGCCGTGCCGTCGTTGAGGCTGGCCGCATAGGCGCCGCCGAGCTGCGCGAGGCGCTGCACCACCAGCGGGTCGGCCAGCTGCAGTCCGTCGGCCAGGTGCGCGTAGTGCAGCCGCTGGCGTTCGGCCAGCAGGGTGGTGAGCCAGGCCTGGCCGATCAGGCTGGCCAGCGCCTGGCCGCCGCTGAAGACCGCAATGAAGCTGATCAGGTTCTTGAGGCCGCCGGCGATCACGTGCAGGAAGCCCTCGAGCATCGCCGAGGCCAGGAACATCGCGCTCGCGGCCGCCAGCAGGGTCTGCGACAGGATCAGATCGTGCGGGCGGGTCAGCACGGTCGACTGCCCGTCCATCCAGGCCGCCGCCATGATCAGCACCAGCGCGACCGTGCCGAGGCGGCCGAACTTGCGCGAGGGCAGCACCGGCAGCACCGCCAGGAAGCCGGCGATGGTGCCGGCCGTGACGCACATGAAGAGCAGGTGCATCTGGTCGTTGGTGAAGCCGAGCTGGTTCATGAGCCCGACCGCGCCCACGGTCTGTTCCGACAGCACGATGCGGAACAGCAGCGTCGCGCCGATGAAGCGCAGCATGAAGGGGCTGGCCAGCCAGCGCAGGTCGACCAGCGGCTTGTCGCGCTGCAGCTCGAGCATCACGTAGAGCCCGAGCAGCACGATCGCAGCCGCCAGGCAGAGTCCGATCCACGGCGTGTCGGTCCACCAGTGCAGCCGGCCCTGGGTCAGCACCACGCAGAACAGCGCCAGCGCGCTCGCGTAGAGCGTGAAGGCCAGGCCGTCGCCGCGCGCGAACATCGGCTGCGTCGGCATCGGCCGCAGCCGCACCACGTTGATCGCCGCGACCGAGACCAGCGCCAGCCCGGCATCGACGAAGTGCAGCCCGTGCCACTGGCCGTTCTGCAGCAGGTCGCCCGAGATGATGCGCGACAGCGGCATGCCGATCTGCAGCGTGGCGAAGCCCAGCATGAAGCCGGTCAGGGCGCGCGCCGGCGGAAAGGCCTGCGCCATGTAGAGCACCGTGAGGCTGCTGATCGGTGCCGCTGCGAGGCCCAGCGCCGCGCGCACGATGACGGCCGAGGCCAGGTGCTGGGTGAACAGGTGGGCCAGCGACAGCAGCAGGAAGACGCCGATCGCGATGTCGGCGAACCAGCGCAGGCCGTACTGGTAGCGCACCTTGGTGAGCAGCAGCGAGGCCGAGATGTTGGTGGCGAAGTAGGCGGTGGTGAGCCAGCTGGCCTCGGCCGCGGTGGCGCCGAGCGAGCCCTGGATGCCGGTGAGGTTCGAGTTGACCAGGTTCACGCCCAGGCCCTGCGTGATGCCCAGCAGCAGCGACACCGAGGCGAACAGCAGGCCCTGGCGAAGGTCGTAGGGCTCCGGCGGCGGCGCGGCGGGAGCGGGCGCCGGTGCCGCGGCCGGCGTGGTGGCAGCGGTTTCGCTCACGGCCGCGCTTCCCTGGCCGCGAGGCCGGCGAGCGGCAGCACGGCAGCGTCGACGAAGCGCGCGATCGATGCCCGCGAGACCTTCTGGTTGCGCGTGTTGTAGCGGTACAGCACCATCGCCGGCACCAGGTCCAGCAGCAGGTCGATGTCGGCCGGCGGCGCGATCTCGCCGCGCGCCACGGCGCGCTCGAACAGCGCGCGCACCTTGGCGCGGCGCGCGGTGAGGCGTTCCGGCGCCACTTTCTCGGTCCAGGCCAGGTGCTGGCGCACGTTGCCCAGCATCTCCTGCATGGCGGCCTGCATCACGTGGTTGCCGATGCCGTAGTAGTGCTCGTAGAGCTTGACCAGGTCGCCGCGCAGGGTGCCGGTGTCGACTTCGACGTCGATCGGGGAGTGCAATGTCAGCGCATCGGCCAGCAGTTCGTCCTTCGACTTCCAGCGCCGGTAGAGCGAGGCCTTGCCAGCGCCCGCGCGCTGGGCCACGGCGTCCATCGTGACCGCGGCGATGCCGCCTTCGCCGAGCAGCTCCATGGCGGCGCGCAGGACGTTGGCGTCGAGGGCGGCGTCGCGCGGGCGGCCGACGGTCGGGGTGGCGGGGGTGGACGACATGGCTATTTATGGAACTATGTAGTTTCGAAACGATAGTGTATCGAAAATAAGAAACTCCTGCAGGGCGCCGGCCGCTCGTGATAATCGCCGGCGATGGACCGCCTGAAGCAGCTCGAATCCTTTGTCGCTATCGCCGCCCGCGGCAGCCTCACGGCCGCGGCCAAGGCGGAGGGCGTGGCGCCGGCCATCATCGGCCGCCGCATCGACGCGCTCGAAGAGCGGCTGGGCGTCAAGCTGCTGCTGCGCACCACGCGCCGGATCGCGCTGACCCACGAGGGCAGCGCCTTCCTCGAGGACTGCCAGCGCCTGCTGGTCGAGCTGGCCAATGCCGAGGCCAGCGTCAGCGCCGGTGGCGTCAAGGCCAGCGGCCACCTGCGCGTCACGGCGCCGGCCGGGTTCGGGCGCCGCCACGTGGCGCCGCTGGTGCCGCGCTTCCACGAGCTGCATCCCGAGGTCACGATCTCGCTGAACCTCAGCGACCGGCTGGTCGACATGGCCGGCGAGAGCTTCGATTGCGCGGTGCGCGTCGGCGACCTTCCCGACTCCTCGCTGGTCAGCCTCAGGCTGGCGGACAACCGGCGCCGCTGCGTCGCCACGCCCGCGTTCGTGCGCCGGCATGGCGCCCCGCGCCATCCGGGCGAGCTGTCGCGCTTCGCCTGCCTGAGCCTGTCGAGCGATGCCTCGCAGACCCGCGGCTGGGCCTTCCGGGTGCCGGCCGCCGGCGGCGAGCACGAGGTCATCTACCTGAAGCCGAGCGGGCCGCTCGACTGCTCCGACGGCCAGGTGCTGCACGACTGGTGCCTGGCCGGCCACGGCATCGCCTGGCGCAGCACCTGGGAGGTCGAGGCCGAGATCGACGCCGGCCTGCTGGTGCCGCTGCTCGACGAGTTCGCCGCGCCGCCCAACGGCATCTACGCCGTGTTCCCGCAGCGCAAGCACCTGCCGCTGCGGGTGCGGCTGTGGCTGGACTTCCTGAAGTCGAACTATGCGCGGCCGGAGTTCTGGGGAGGCACAATCGCAGCGCCCGGGAAACCCAAGGAATCCGCCCGATGACGCTCGAAGCCATCCTCGCCTACCTGCACCTGCTGGCCATCCTGACGATGGTGGTCTTCATCGCCAGCGAGGCCGCGCTGTGCCGCATCGAGTGGCTCAATGCGGCGGTGGTCGAGCGGCTGGCGAAGGTCGACAGGGTCTACGGCATCGCCGCCGTGGCGGTGATCGCCACCGGCGTGGCGCGCACCTGGTGGGGCATGAAGGGCACGGCCTGGTACTGGACCAATCCGCTGCTGCACCTCAAGCTCACGCTGTTCGTGGTCGTCGGCCTGATCTCGGTCTTTCCGACGCTGCGCTACCTGCGCTGGCGCAAGGCGCTGCGCGCCACCGGCGCGCTGCCGGCGGAGGCCGAGGTCCGCAAGACCCGCAAGCTGGTGATGGTCCAGGCGCACATCATCGCGGTGATTCCGCTGCTGGCGGTCTTCCTGGCCCGCGGCTTCGGCGCGAGGCACTAGCCCGATGAAGCCGGCGCAGGTCAAGGCGCTGTTCGCCGGCACCATCTTCACCAGCGCCTTCCTGCTGTTCCTGGTGCAGCCGCTCATTGCCAAGCAGATCCTGCCCTGGTTCGGCGGCTCGGCGGCGGTGTGGTCGATCTGCATGGTGTTCTTCCAGGTCGTGCTGCTGGCCGGCTATGCGTATTCGGACTGGATCACGCGGCGGCTCGGCGCCCGCGCGCAGGCGCGGCTGCACGTCGCGCTGCTGCTCGCGAGCCTGGCCTTCCTGCCGATCGTGACCAGCGAGCGCTGGAAGCCAACCGGTGCCGAAGACCCGACGCTGTGGATCCTCGGCCTGCTGGTCGGCACCATCGGCCTGCCTTATTTCCTGCTCTCGACCACCGGGCCGCTGGTGCAGTCGTGGGTCGCGCGCACGCCCTGGGGCGCGCAGGTGTATCGCTACTTCTCGCTCTCGAACCTGGCCTCGCTGGTGTCGCTGCTGAGCTACCCGGTGCTGATCGAGCCGCGCAGCTCGCTGCTGCAGCAGGCCTGGGGCTGGTCGATCGCCTACGGCGTCTTCGTGCTGCTGTGCGCCGGCACCACGCTGCATGTGTCGCGCCACTGGCCTGCGCTGCCGCCGCCCGCCGCCGGCCTGCAGCCCGCCGCCGCGATGCCGGCGGCCAGGCCGCGGCTGGCCGACCACCTGATGTGGCTCGCCCTGCCGGCCCTCGGCTCCTGGCTGCTGCTGGCGATCACCAATCACATCACGCAGAACGTGGCCGCCATTCCCTTCCTGTGGGTGCTGCCGCTGTCGGTCTACCTGCTGACCTTCGTGCTGACCTTCGAGAGCGACCGCTGGTACCGGCGCCCGGTGTTCGTGCCGCTGGCCGCCGCGATGCTGGCGCTGTGCGCCTTCGGGCTGCAGCACAGCCTGGGTTCCGAGCTGCGCACGGCACTGCCGATCTACATCGTCGGCCTGTTCGCGCTGTGCATGTTCCTGCACGGCGAGATGGCGCGCCTGCGCCCCGCCGGCGCCTACCTGACCCGCTTCTACCTGATGCTCTCGCTGGGCGGCGCGCTCGGTGGCGTCAGCGTCGGGCTGGTGGCGCCGCACGTGCTGCCGGCCTACTACGAGCTGGGCGTCGGCCTGATGCTGTGCGCGCTGATCGCGGCCGTGCTGTGGCGCCGGCGGCGCGTCGGCCTCGCGGCCTCGCTGGCGCTGGCGGGGGCCTGTGCCTGGTTCCTCGCGCTGCAGATCGAGGACGACGCGGCCGGGGTGCGCCGGATGCAGCGCAACTTCTACGGCACGCTGGTGACGCTCGATGCCGAGCGCGGCGATGCGCGCGAGCGGGTGCGCAAGATGTACCACGGCTCGGTCAAGCACGGCGAGCAGTACCTGTCGCCTTCCAGGCGGCGCGAGCCCACCTCCTACTACGGCCCGAACTCCGGCGTCGGCCTGGCCATCGCGGCGGCACCGGAGACGCCGCGCCGCGTCGGGCTGATCGGGCTCGGGGCCGGCACGCTGGCGACCTACGGCCGGCCCGGCGACACCTACCGGGTCTACGAGATCAACCCGCAGGTCTTCGAGCTGGCCGACACCGAGTTCAGCTTCCTGGCCGACAGCCGCGCGCGGATCGAGCGGGTGCTGGGCGATGCCCGGCTGGCACTCGAGCGCGAGTCGGCGCAGGGCTTCGACGTGCTGGCGGTGGATGCCTTTTCAGGCGATTCGGTGCCGGTCCACCTGATCACCTCGGAGGCGATGGACCTGTACCTCGGCCACATGCGCCCCGGCGGCATCGTCGCCTTCCACGTCACCAACCGCTTCCTGGCGCTGGCGCCGGTGGTCGAGAAGATCGCGCTGGCGAAGGGGCTGCACGTCGCGCTGGTGCACGACGAGCCGAGCGACGAGGGCCTGCGCAACACCGACTGGGTGCTGGTCGCGCGCGAGCCGGACCGACTCGCCGAAGGCGCCATCGGCCGGGCCCGCTCGCGAATCGAGCAGATCGCCGGTCTGGAGCCCTGGACCGACGACTACAACAACCTGTTCGGCGTCTTGAAGTAGCGGATCAGCCCTTGGCGTCCGCCTCGCACTTCTTCATGAAGCTGGTCTTGGCGGCGCCGGCCAGGGCCTTGCCGTTCTTGTCGATCGCCTTCGCGGCGCAAGCCGGTGCGGCGGCGGCCGCGGCGTCCTTCTCGCACTTCTTGACGAAGCTGGTCTTGGCCGCGCCGCTCAGCTTCTTGTCCGCCGCCTGGGTGTCGCAGGGGGACGCGTGGGCGATGCCGAAGGACAGGGAGGCGCCCAGAGCCAGCAGGGAAAGGAGCTTTTTCATGATGTAGGAGTCCTTGGGTTGGGGTTGAGACGGTGTTCCCCGCCTCGGGGCTGTTCATCCTAACGGCCGAAGTTCACTCTTGGATGACGTTCGTTACGGGGGTGCCTTTTGCCCCCGGTAAAATTCCCAGATGCTATTGGTCAAACAGGAGCTGCTCGCGGCGCTCGCGAACACGCTCGAATCCCTCTCGCCCGGCGCCGGCAGCAAAGCCGCGTTCGAGTCGCCCAAGGTGGCGGCCCATGGCGATTTCGCCAGCACCGCCGCCATGCAGCTGGCCAAGCCGCTGCAGCGCAAGCCGCGCGAACTGGCCGAACAGCTGGCCGCCGCGCTGCAGGCCACGCCCGCCTTCGCCCGCTGGGTCGACGCGATCGAGATCGCCGGCCCCGGCTTCCTCAACATCCGCCTGAAGACCGCCGCTCGCCAGCAGGTGGTGCGCGAGGTCCTGGAGGCCGGCCCCGCCTTCGGCAGCCAGCCCGCGCGCGAGGACCGGGTGCTGGTCGAGTTCGTGTCGGCCAACCCGACCGGCCCGCTGCACGTCGGCCACGGCCGCCAGGCGGCGCTCGGCGACGCCATCTGCAATCTGCTCGCGACCCAGGGCGACAAGGTCTGGCGCGAGTTCTATTACAACGACGCCGGCGTGCAGATCCAGACGCTGGCCACCAGCACCCAGCTGCGCGCCAAGGGTTTCAAGCCGGGCGACCCCGAGTGGCCCGAGCAGGCCTACAACGGCGAGTACATCGCCGACATCGCGGCCGACTTCAAGGCGAAGAAGACCGTCCGTTCGGACGACCGCGAATACACCGCCAGCGGCGATGTCGAGGACATCGACTCGATCCGCCAGTTCGCGGTGGCCTACCTGCGCCACGAGCAGGACCTGGACCTCAAGGCCTTCCAGGTGAAGTTCGACAACTACTACCTCGAATCCAGCCTGTACACCAGCGGCCGGGTCGCGGCCACGGTGCAGAAGCTGATCGACGCCGGCAAGACCTACGAGCTGGACGGCGCGCTGTGGCTCAAGTCGACCGACTACGGCGACGACAAGGACCGCGTGATGCGCAAGGGCGACGGCACCTACACCTACTTCGTGCCCGACGTCGCCTATCACATCGCCAAGTGGGAGCGCGGCTTCCACCAGGTGGTCAACATCCAGGGCACCGACCACCACGGCACGATCGCGCGCGTGCGTGCCGGCCTGCAGGCGGCCGGGGTCGGCATTCCGGCCGGCTACCCCGACTACGTGCTGCACACCATGGTGCGCGTGGTGCGCGGCGGAGAAGAGGTCAAGATCAGCAAGCGCGCCGGCAGCTACGTCACCTTGCGCGACCTGATCGAATGGACCAGCACCGACGCGGTGCGCTTCTTCCTGCTGAGCCGCAAGCCCGACACCGAGTACACCTTCGACATCGACCTCGCGCTGGCGCAGAACAACGACAACCCGGTGTACTACGTGCAGTACGCCCACGCGCGCATCTGCTCGGTGCTGGCGGCCTGGGGCGGCGACGCCGCGAGCCTCGAGGGCGTCGACCTGTCGCCGCTCGAGAGCCCGGCCTCGCAGGCGCTGCTGCTGCAGCTGGCCAAGTACCCCGCGATGCTGACCGCGGCGGCCAAGGACTTCGCGCCCCACGACGTCACTTTCTACCTGCGCGAGCTGGCTGCCAGCTACCACAGCTACTACGACGCGGAGCGCATCCTGGTCGACGACGAACCGGTCAAGCTGGCCCGCCTGGCGCTGGTCGCGGCGACCGCGCGGGTGCTGCACAATGGCCTCGCTGTTCTGGGCGTCAGCGCGCCGCAAAAGATGTGATTCCCTCCTCCACCATGAAGACAAGACAAAGCGGCAATATCGTCATCGGGCTGATCGTCGGCCTGGTGCTCGGGCTCGGCATCGCCCTCGGGATCGCGGTCTACGTGACCAAGGTGCCGATCCCGTTCATGACCAAGACCCAGCGCGGCGGCGCCGAGCAGGACGAGGCCGAGGCGCGCAAGAACCGCGATTGGGACCCGAACGCGCCGCTGGCCGGCAAGGCCGGGGCCGCAGCCCGCGCGCCGGCGACCGCGCCGCCGACGCCGGCCACCGCTCCCGCGGCCGCGGCCACGCCGCCTGCCGGTCCGGTGCCCGTGGTGGTGGCTCCCGGCAGCGCCGCCGCGCCGCGCGCACCACGCACCGCGCCGGTGCCGGCCGAAGCCAACGCGCTGCCGCCCTCGAACGACCCGATCGGCGATTTCGCGAAGGCGCGCAGCGGCTCGGGCACCAGCGCCGCGGCGCCGGCCGCCGCCAGCACCGATCCCTTCATGTATTTCGTCCAGGCCGGTGCCTTCCGGACCCAGGAAGACGCCGACGCGCAGCGGGCCAAGCTCTCGCTCATGGGTGTCGAAGCCCGCGTGACCGAGCGCGAGCAGGCCGGTCGCACCGTCTATCGCGTGCGCGCGGGTCCTTTCAACAAGAAGGACGATGCCGACCGCCTCAAGGAACGGCTGGACGACGGCGGCCTGGAGTCCGCCCTGGTGCGCGTCCAGCGTTGAAGTCATGGCCCCCACGCTCCCCCACTGCGTGTGGGTCGCTGCCCCCCGAGGGGGTGCAGGCCGCCTTGGGGCGGCCCGGCGCCGGCCTCGCCCTGATACTTCACCGATCTTTACTTTGAGCGCGCGGGGAACTCCATCCCGGTCCGCGGGCTCTTTCAGGCGACAGGAGAACTTCTAAATGCAACGTCGAGATTTTTCTTTGGCCGCCGCTTCGGTGGCCCTTCTTCCGCTGGCTGCACCCTCGCATGCGCAGGCGCGCGCGTTCAAGGCCGGCACCGACTACATCGTGCTCGGCAAGCCGGCGCCGGTCGACGCGCCCGCGGGCAAGGTGGAGGTGGTCGAGTTCTTCTCGTACAACTGCCCGCACTGCGCCGCCTTCGAGCCGAAGCTCGAGGCCTGGGTCAAGCAACTGCCGCCGCATGTCGCGTTCCGCCGCATCCCCGTGCCCTTCGTCGGCAACGACACCGAAGCCAAGCAGCGCTTCTACTATGCGCTCGAAGCCATGGGCAAGGTCGACGAGTTCCAGATCAAGATCTTCCAGGCCATCCACCAGCAGCGCCTGAACCTGACCGGCGATGCCGCGATCCTCGCCTGGGTCGAGAAGCAGCCGGGCCTCGATGCGAAGAAGTTCGCCGAACTGTTCAAGTCCTTCTCGGTCGCCGGCAAGGCCAAGCGCGCCGCGCAGCTCACGAACGACTACCAGGTGGCGGGCGTGCCGGCCCTGGGCGTCGCCGGCCGCTGGTATGTCGATGGCGACACCGCCGGCTCGCTCGACCGCGCCCTGCAGGTGGTCGACTTCCTGGTCGCCGAAGCCCGCAAGGGTTGAGAGCGCCCGGGCGGCCTGGCCGACCCGATTCCCGTCAACGAAGCCCGCTTCCGCGGGCTTTTTCGCTCAAGGCCGCGCGAGTGGCGTCCCTGGGACGCATACAATGCAGAGCAAGTTTCGTGCCTCTATGACAACTCCCTCTTCCCACTCCCCCCGCCGCCCCGCGCGCGTGCTGATCCTCGCCCTGGCGCTGGCCGGTGCCGCATCGCTGGCCCAGGCCGAGCAGGCCGACCGGAGCAAGCCGATGAACATCGAGGCCGACGCGATGCGCTATGACGACCTCAAGCAGACCAGCGTGTTCACCGGCAACGTGGTGGTGAACAAGGGCACGATCCAGATCCGCGGCACCCGCATCGACGTTCGCCAGGACCCCGAGGGCTACCAGTACGGCGTCGTCACGGCCGAGCCGGGCAAGCTGGCCTACTTCAAGCAGAAGCGCAATGCCGGCACCGACGAGTGGATCGAGGGCGAGGGCGAGGTCATCGAGTACGACAGCCGCGCCGACAACGTGAAGTTCATCCGCCGCGCGGTCATGCGGCGCCTGATCGGCGCCACGCCCAACGACGAGAGCAGCGGTCCGCTGATCGTCTACGACCAGAGCAACGACACCTTCACGGTCAATGGCTCGTCGCTGCCGCCGAACGCCGGCGTGGCGACCCAGCCGGGCGGCCGCGTGAAGGCGATCCTGACGCCCAAGCCGGCCACCCCGCCGGCCGGCGCCGCCAAGCCCGCCGCCACGCCGGCGCCGGGCAACAGCCTGCGTTCCACCACCACGCTCGGCGGAGACACCAAGAAGTGATCGAAGCAGCCGGGATGAGTGCGAGCGACGGCCAGCCGGGCAGCCGGCTGGAGGCGCGCAGCCTGCAGAAGAGCTACGGCAGCCGCAAGGTCGTCAAGGACGTGTCGCTGGCGGTGCAAAAGGGCGAAGTGGTCGGCCTGCTGGGCCCGAACGGCGCCGGCAAGACCACCTCCTTCTACATGATCGTCGGGCTGGTGCGGGCCGACGCCGGCGAGATCACGATCGACGGCGAGCCGATCGCCCACATGCCGATCCACCGCCGCGCCCGCATGGGCCTGAGCTACCTGCCGCAGGAGGCCTCGATCTTCCGCAAGCTGACGGTCGAGGAAAACGTGCGCGCCGTGCTCGAGCTCCAGAGCGAGCCCGACGAGCGGGGTCGGATGGTCTCGCTCGGCAAGGCGCGCATCGAGGAGCGCCTCACCGAACTGCTGGCCGACCTGCGGGTCGACCACCTGCGCGATTCGCCGGCGCTGTCGCTGTCGGGCGGCGAGCGCCGCCGGGTCGAGATCGCGCGTGCGCTGGCGACCCAGCCGCGCTTCATCCTGCTGGACGAACCCTTCGCCGGCATCGACCCGATCGCGGTGATCGAGATCCAGCGGATCATCAGCTTCCTGAAAGAGCGCGGCATCGGCGTGCTCATCACCGACCACAACGTGCGCGAAACGCTGGGCATCTGCGATCACGCTTTCATCATCAGCGACGGGCATGTGCTGGCACAAGGCACGCCTTCGGAGATCGTCGACAACGCCGAGGTACGACGCGTGTACCTGGGCGAACATTTCCGGATGTAGGAGCCCAATCTCGATGAAGCAGGGGCTTTCGCTTCGCGTCTCCCAGCATCTGGCGCTCACGCCGCAGCTTCAGCAGTCGATCCGGCTGCTGCAGCTCTCCACGCTCGAGCTGAGCCAGGAAGTCGAGCAGATGCTCGACGACAACCCCTTCCTCGAGCGCACCGCCGAGGAGGCGGCGCGCGAGGAGTTCGGCCTCGAGACCGCGGATGCGCCGGTGCGCGACGAGGACCGGCAGGCCGAAGGCGACAGCGACTTCACGCCCGGCCCCTCGGCCCCGGCCGAAGTCGCGGTCGCCAGCCCGGACACCGAGACCGCCGCCGCCGATGCGCCCGACGGCGAGCCCGACTGGGAGGGCGACGGCACAGTCGACCTGGCGCCCGACGACAGCGAATGGGGCAGCGATGCCCCCGCGCGCACCAACAACCTGGGCGACGACGAGCGCACCGACGCCACCGAGCTGGCGCGCAGCCAGGAGTCGCTGCAATCCTTCCTGCACCGGCAGGCGCTGGGCCTGCGGCTCAGCGAGACCGACCGCGCGGCGCTGCGCTTCCTGATCGAGTCGCTCAACGACGATGGCTACCTGGAGGATTCGCTGCCGGCGCTGGCTTCGGGCCTGGCCGGCGACGACAACGACCAGTTCGACGACCTGGTGCATCACTTCCAGGTCGCGCTCGGCCTGCTGCAGAGCCTGGAGCCGGTCGGCGTGGGCGCGCGCAACCTTGGCGAGTGCCTGACGATCCAGCTGCGGGCCCTGGCCCGGCCGGACGAGGACGCCGACGAGGCGCAGGTGCGCGAGACCGCGATCGCGATCTGCAAGCAGCCGATGGAGCTGCTGGCGCGGCGCGACTTCAAGCGGCTGGCGACCCTCACGCGCAGCAACGAGGAAGAAGTGCGCGCTGCGCTGCAGCTGATCGCCAGGCTCGAACCCAAGCCCGGCCGCCGCTTTGTCGATGTCGAGCGCAACGTGGTGATCCCCGACGTGATCGTCACGCGCATCGGCAACGGCAGCAACATCAAGTTCCGCGTCATGCTGAACCCCGAGGTGATGCCGCGGCTGCGGGTGCACGACATCTACGCCGGCGCGCTCAAGCAGCACAAGGGCGAGGGCAGCCAGGCCCTGTCGCAGCGGCTGCAGGAGGCGCGCTGGTTCATCAAGAACATCCAGCAGCGCTTCGACACCATCCTCAGGGTGTCGAACGCGATCGTCGAGCGCCAGAAGAGCTTCTTCGTGCACGGCGAGCTCGCGATGCGGCCGCTGGTGCTGCGCGAGATCGCCGACGAGCTCGGCCTGCACGAATCCACCATCAGCCGCGTGACCACCGCCAAGTACATGGCGACGCCCTACGGCACGGTCGAGCTCAAGTACTTCTTCGGCTCGGCGCTCGGCACCGAGACCGGCGGCAACGCCTCCAGCACCGCGGTGCGGGCGCTGATCAAGCAGTTCGTGAGCGCCGAAGACCTGAAGAAGCCGCTGTCGGACAGCCAGATCTCCGAGATGCTCAAGGAGCAGGGCATCGAATGCGCGCGCCGCACGGTGGCGAAGTACCGCGAGGCGCTGCGCATCGCGCCGGCCAATCTGCGCAAGGCGCTCTAGCATGAGCGGCGCCCCGGGCCTGCTGGCGCGCCGGTGGCGGCTCGGTGCGGCGCTGGTGGTCGCGACCCTCATGGCCAGCGGCTGCGCGATGCTGCCGGCCGACTTCGAGCGCCAGCCCTCGAGCGCGATCGCGGCCTCGGCCGAGACCACGCTGGGGCGCATCGTCAAGGCCTCCTCGCCCGACCCGGATCTGAGCGGCTTCCGGCTCATGGCGGGCGGCGACTTCGCGCTCGACACGCGGCTGCAGCTCGCGCGCCGCGCCGAGCGCACGCTCGATGTCCAGTACTACCAGATCGAGAACGACGACACCGGCCGCTACTTCCTGCGCAACCTGCGTGATGCGGCGCTGCGCGGCGTGCGCGTGCGGCTGCTGATGGACGATCTCTACACCTCCGGCGAGGACGAGCTGCTGATGGCGCTGGCCGCGACGCCGAACCTCGAGCTGCGGCTGTTCAACCCCTTCCCGGCCGGCCGCGACAGCATGCTGAAGCGCTTCTCGAGCTCGCTGTTCGATTTCGATCGGGTGAACCGGCGGATGCACAACAAGCTCTTCATCGCCGACGGCGCGATGGCGGTGGCGGGCGGGCGCAACATCGGCAGCCAGTACTTCACGCAGACCGCGGGCGCCAACTTCCTCGACATCGACACCTTCGTCGCCGGCGCCCTCGTTAAGCGCCTGGGCAGCCTCTTCGACCTCTACTGGAACAGCCCCTACGTGCGGCCGATCGGCAGCGTGGTCAGCTCTTCGCTGCCGCGCGAGGAACTGCAGCGGCGCTTCGAGCAGGCCACCGGACCCGCCACCACGATCGCGCCGCGGCCGCCGGCGCCGAACGACGTGCTGGGCTACGCGCCGCTCGGGCCGGAGCTCAAGGACGGCGCCCGGCTCGACCTGATCTGGACCGTGGCCGAGGCCTATGCCGACTCGCCCGACCGCGTCATCGGCAAGACCGCGTCCTATGGTGGTGTGCCGCTGCTGGACGTCGACAGCGTGCGCTACAACGTGATCGAGCAGATGCGGCGCTCGCGCTCCGAAGTCACGCTGGTGTCGCCCTACCTGATCCCGGGCAAGGCCGGCCTGGAGGTGATGCGCGAGGTCCGCGGGCGCGGGGTGCGGATCAGCGTCGTCACCAACTCGCTGGCGGCCACCGACGAGCCCGTGGTCCATACCGGCTACCGGCGCTACCGGCCAGACATGCTGAGGCTGGGCGTCGAGATCCACGAGCTGAGCTCGGTGCGCACCAAGCGCAGCGTGCGGCTCGGGCTGTTCGGCTCGCAGGTCGGCCGCCTGCATGCGAAGGCGGCGATCTTCGATCGGCGCTCGCTGTTCCTGGGCTCGATGAACTTCGATCCGCGCTCGGACACCCACAACACCGAGATCGGGCTCTTCATCGCCAGCCCCGAGCTGGCGCAGCAGATCCTGAAGCTGCTCGACGTGCTCAAGCAGCAGGGCGCCTACCGGGTGCGTTTCGCCGAAGGCGGCGAAAAACTCGAATGGGTCACGTCGGAAGACGGGGCTGACCAGGTGCTGACGGTCGAGCCCGACTCGGACCTGTGGGACCGCCTGATGCTGGAGCTGCTCGCGCCGCTGGCGCCGGAGAGCCTGCTGTAGAAGTGCACCGGGCCGGCCGTCGAGCCGAGGTGGCGGCGCTGCGGACTTGACTCACTTCGACGACCGTTTGCGCGGGTCGAATGTGGGGAAGCCCGGTTCTCGGGTCTGCGCCAGGCCCCAGTGGTAACCGTTGATGTCCGCGATGAGGGCGAACCGATCCCCCCAGGGGGCGTCGCGGGGCGGCTCGAGCACCACTCCCCCCGCAGCCTTCGCACGTGCAGCCACCGCATCCACGTCGTCTACGTAGATGTAGAAGTAGGCTGTGTGCTGCCTGGGGTCGGCGAAAGAGATCGGCGCCAATGTCGGGCGGCCACCGACGTTCTCCGGCACGAACATGAGCGCCAGTTCGCCGTGATAGTCCATCTCGACGTGCACGGGAAGGCCATCCTTGAGGTTTTCGTAGCGCAGCTTGAAGCCGAAGGTCTGCGTGTAGAACTGCTTGCTGGCGGCGACGTTCTTGACTGTCAGGTGGGGCGTGATCAGCCGGGAAGACAGCCACGGCGAGCCCGTCGTACTCGCGTGTTGGGTCTGCGAATCGTCCGATGCAATGGCAACGCCTGCACCCGTCAATGACGCAGCAAGCAAGAAGACGCTGAAGAAGTTCACTCGATGATCTCCTGTGGAATAAAAAAACGCGGGATCTGCCTCGAGGCGATCCCACCGGACCGGCGGCTCAAAGCTTGGTTCGATCCGCCACGTACTCGCCAAGCCGGTCGATGTCGTTGACCACGATCGTGCGCCCCTCCAGGCTGAGCAGCCCGCGGTCGGCCAGTTCGCGGAAGTAGCGCGACAGGGTCTCCGGCGTGAGGTTGAGCTGCGCCGCGACCACGTTCTTGTGCATCGACAGCTCGATCTTGGCGGGCGTCATGCTGCCCGGTGGCAGCAGGCGCAGCAGGTAGGTCACCAGCCGCGCGGCGGGGGGCTGCAGCGAGAAGCATTCGATGTCGTCGACCACGTTGCGCATCCGCATCGACAGGCTGGCGAGCATGCGCATCGCGAAGCGGCTGTCGCTCTCGATCAACCGCACGATCGCATTGCGCGGAAGGTAGAGCAGCAGGCTGTCTTCGAGCGCCTGCGCAGTCAGGTAGTACGGGCGCTCCAGCAGCATCGTGATGTCTCCGAAGCTGCCGCCGGAAGTGACGATGTCCAATGGCTTGTCGACACCCTGCGAAGACACCAGCGACAGCTTGACCTTGCCCGATACCAGCATGTGGAAGCCCTCGCAGGGGTCGCCTCGCTTGAAGAGCACCTTCCGGCGTTCGGCGTGCACGGTTCGAACCGATGGCGCGAGCGCGTCGAGGTCCGCCTGCCTGACCTCCTGGAACAGAGGCAGGTTGCGGAGAATTTCAAGGTAGCGTTGTGTGGGGGCTGTCACTCGAGCGGGTTCCAGGGACCTGGCGACCATCAGCCGGATGCGCCCAGCACGACACCGGGCGGAAGGCTTCTCTTGCGTTCGCGCCACCAGAGGATGCCGCCACAGGCGAAGACGATCGCCTGCGTGCCGATGAGCAGCGCGAAGCCGGCGAAGAATCCGGCGGCCGCACCGCCCGATCCGTCGGTGTTGGCGGAAACCGAGCCGATCACGATGCCCATCAGCGCCGGCATGAAGCCGGCCACCAGGCTGCCCGTGCCATTGACCACGCCGAAGGCGCTGGCAACGTGTTCCGGCCGTGAGAAGTACTGCACCGTGCTCGGAATGGCCGGGCTCAGCAGGCCCCAGCAGAAGCTGGCGGCGATCAGGCAGTAGGTGGCCGAGTAGCCGTCCTCGACGTTGATGGCCAGCAGCACCGACAGCGCGACGCCGACGCTGGCGGCCATGAAGACCAGCGGCACCTGCGGGCGGTCGATCCTGTCGAGCAGGATGCCTCCGAGCAGGACCGCCAGCACCGTGGCGTATTGCGGCAGGGAGGCGAGCCAGCCCATTTCCGCGCGGCTGAAGCCGCGTGCCTGCTCCAGGTAGGCGGGCAGCCAGTTGCTGGCGCCCCACAGGTAGGCCAGCGCCGCCGAGGTGAGCACCGTGATCAGCAGCAGGTGGCGCGTCTGGAGGGCGCCCTTGACGATGCCCTGGATCTGGCCGAGGGCGGCGCCGACGGATTCCGGCCGGGCCTGGTTGCCGATGGTCTTGGGCATGTGGATGAAGGCGAAGACGAGCGGGATGCCCAGCGCGACGTTCATCAGGCCCAGCAGGTAGAACGAGGTCTGCCACTGGAAGTGCACCAGCATCAGGCTGATCAGCGGGAAGCCGACGGCCAGGCCGAGGCCGGTGCCCATGTTCACGAAGGCATTCGGCTTGCCGTTCTCGCGGTCTTCGAAATGCGCCTTGATGTAGGCGGAGGCGAGCGAGAAGAGCGGGCCTTCGGAGACGCCGAGCAGGACCCGCGACGCCAGCAGGCTGCCGTAGCTGTCGAACCAGGGCGACATCGCCGTGACCCCGCCCCAGATCAGGAGTCCGCCGAGCAGGCTGTTGCGCACGCCGAAGAGCGCGGCGCAGAAGGGCGTGAAGATGAAGGCCGAGGTGCCGTAGCCCAGCATGAAGGCGGTGGCCAGGAAGCCCTGCCTGCCCTTGTCGTCGAGCGTCAGTCCGATGTGCTCCAGGAAGTCGGCGTTGTTGAACAGGATGGCGATGTTGATGCGGTCGATGTAGGAGATGGCAACGACGACGAACAGCGTGGTGATGCCGTACCACCGCATGGAACTCTGTGATTTCATGTGTCTCCCCGCCTCAATGGTGGCAGTGGCCTCGGTGGCCTGCTGGTTTTGTTCTTGACCCGGATCGGCCGCGTGGGCTCGAAACGAAGATTCGCCGGCGCTTCGGTGGAAGCCGGGCCGGCGAATCGGGACCGCGCTGGCGGGCTCGCCTACTTGGTCAGCCAGATGGCGTCTTCGACGCTCGAGAAGATGCCTTCGGGTGCCACCGGGATCTTGCCGCTGGAGGAGTCCTCGATGACGCGGCGCTTGATGTCCTCGAGTTCCTGGATGCTCTTGTGGTAGGACACCATGACCATCTGGCCGATCGGGCCGCCGATGCGGACATGGACCTCGGCATTGGTGCCGTAGGCCTTGTTGACTGCGGCGGCGCGGCCCTTGACGAATTCGAAAGCCTCGGCCTGCTTGCCGGGCAGCGGGGTTCCGATGCGGGTGAATACAACGCTCATGATCAATCCCTTTTTATGGCTGTGTGACGATACCGGCGGGGCGATGGATCCGTGACCGGATCGCGCCTCTGCCTCCCTGCAGCCGATCCGCAGAGGATCGACTACGGTGTAGCGTACGTTTGCCACTTCCCCGCGTGAACCGGTCGCCTTGATTCAAATCAAGCGATCCGGCGCCTGCGACCAAAGGAAAACCATGGGTGAATGCAACGCGAATGCAAACGTCGATCGCGCTGCCCGCCGCTTCACTGGATATTGACCGCCTCGACCTGCACCAGCAGCCGGACCTTGTCCTCGAAGCCGAAGGCCAGCCCCCAGCTGATGCCCCACTGGCTGCGCTCCACGGTGGTCTCGAAGTCGCCGCCGCAGATCTGGCGGTTGATCAGCGGGCTCAGGTAGCAGTTGAAGCGGTTGGCCTTGAGCAGCACGGGCCGTGACTGCCCCATCAGGGTCAGCGTGCCGTTGACCTGCGTGATCTTGTCGCCGCTGAAGTCGACCTTGTCGGCGACGAAGCGCGCGGTCGGAAACTCGGCGACGTTGAAGAAGTCCTTGCTCAGCAGGTGCCGGTTGAGCAGATCGACGCCGGTGTTGATGGAGCTGATGTCCATCGTGATGTCGATGCTGGCGCCGGTGCCCGACGGGTCGATCTTGACCATGCCGTCCTTGGTGCTGAAGCGGCCGCGGTTGGTGGTGGTGCCGTAGTGGCCCATCTCGTAGTTGACGAAGGTGTGGGTCGGGTCGACCACGTAGCTGGCACCCTTGACCGGGCCGCCGGCCGGCTTGGCCGCCGCTTCGGGCGCCTGCTGGGCGCCGGCCAGTGCCGCCGCGGTCGTCAGCGCGGCGAGTGTGAGCAGTTTTTTCATGACGAGGCTTTCGGATGAACGTGGGGAGACAGCGGCGGATTCACAGCGGACCGAGCCCGGCCAGCACCAGCTTGAAGCGGACCTGGACGTCGTCGGCGACCATCGAGGTGTCGGTCCATTCGCCGTCGCCGATCTTGTAGGCGAGGCGCTGGATCGTAAAGCTTCCGGTGGCGGTCGACTGGCCATTGGACTGCGCGATCTCGACCGGCACCAGCAGGTCCGTCGTGCTGCCCTTGATCGTCAGCCGGCCTGCGATCTCGAAGCGGCCGCCGCCGAGCGCCTTGATCGTGTTCGACTGGAACTCGGCCTTCGGGAAGCGGTGGCTGTCGAACCAGGCCGGCTTGGGCAGTTCGGCGTCGCTCTGCGGGATGCCCAGGCTGGCGCTGCCGACGTCGATCTGCAGTGCCACGCTGCCGCCTTCGGGCTTGCGCGGATCGAAGGCCACCTGGGCATCGAACTTCTTGAACGAGCCCTCCACCGGCACGCCCATCTGCCGGGTCACGAAGACGATCTGGCACAGGGCCGGCAGCAGCTTTGCGGCCGGGACCGGTTCGGCGCCCGCGGCGCCGGCGGCCAGGAGCATGGCCGCGCACAGCAGGTGGCGGCCCAGGGAGTGGAAATTCATGGGAAGCGATTTCGGCGGGTGAAGGGCGACATGCGGTCGAGCAGGCCGTCGCGATCGACCACCTGATGCTTCAAGGCGGCGGCCGCATGGACCGCCGCCGCAGCGGCGAGGCTGAAGGCCCCCGCGCGGTGCAGCGGCTTCAGCACCGACTCGGCGAACTCCTTGTCGACCGGCACGAAGTCCGGCAGCGGCAGCAGGCCGAGCCAGGCGATCGGGAAGCCCAGTGCCGAGCTGTAGGCCCAGCCCAGCAGCGGCACGGCGAAGAACAGCAGGTAGAGCAGCAGGTGCAGTCCGCGGTGCGCTTTCAGCTGCCAGCCGGGCATCGCCGACCGGATGCGCTCGGGCAGCGGCGGCGGCGCGTGCGACAGCCGCCACAGCAAGCGCAGCGCCGACAGCGCCAGGATCGTGATGCCGGCCCACTTGTGCCAGTTGTAGAGCTTGAGGCGCAGCGGCGAGAAAGGCAGCCCGGTCATCGACAGGCCGACGCCGAAAGAGGCCAGGATCATCAGCGCCAGCAGCCAATGCAGCGCGATCGCCACCCTCCCGTAGCGGGGCGCATCGGGGGCGTCGGCCAGGGGGGGCTGGGGCACGGCGGGCATGCTCAGAGCATAGGCGCTTCAGCGCTGCAACCGCAGCAGCAGGGCGCGCAGCGTGGCCGGCTGCACGGGCTTGCGCAGCGCCTGCCAGCCGCGATCGAGCGCCAGCTTCTGCGTCGCGTCGTCGATGTCGGCCGAGACCAGCGCGATGGCCAGCGACGGCCGCCGGCGCTGGAGCTCCTTCGCCAGCGCGATGCCGTCGATGTGGCCCGGCAGGCGGATGTCGCACAGCGCGATGTCGAAGGCTGCCAGGTCGGGCAGTGCCAGCGCCTCGGCGGCACTGCCGCAAACCCGCGGCCGCGCGCCCCACAGGCGCAGCAGCGCGGAGATGCTGTCGGCCACCACGGCGTTGTCCTCGACCACCAGCACGACCAGGCCCGGGCGCAGCGTCTGCGGCTCCGGCGCGGTCTCGGCGCCGGCCCCCGGCACCGGCGCCAGCGGCACGCCCTGCGGCGCCGCCGGCAGCTCGAAGGCGAACACCGAGCCGCGTCCCGGCGCCGAGCGCAGCGACATCTGGACGCCCAGGCGCAGGGCCAGCCGCCGCACGATCGCCAGCCCCAGCCCGTGGCCGCGCTGCAGGTTGCGCTCGATGTTGCCGACCTGCTCGAAGTCGCCGAACACGCGCTCCTGCGCTTCCGGTGCGATGCCGATGCCGGCGTCGCGGACCTCGATCCGCCAGGCCTCGCCGCGCCGGCGGCAGGCCAGCAGCACGCGGCCCCGGGGCGTGAACTTGAGCGCGTTGTCGACCAGGTTGCCGAGGATCCGGCGCAGCGCGACCAGGTCGGTCCAGACCACGGCGTCGGCCGGGCAGCGCACCCGCACCCGGCCGCTGCCGGCCTGCCGCGCGAATTCGGACAGCAGCGGCGCCAGGGCGACCGCCACCGGCGAGATCGGGTCGGCCGCGGCCTCGATGCGTCCGATCTCGAGCAGCTGGTTGGTGAGCCCTTCGAGCGCCTGCTGGGCCCTGGACAGCGCGGCGACCGTGCCCAGCACCGTGACCATGTCCTCGCCGGCGCTGAGCTGCTGGCGCAGCACCTCGGCCTGCAGGCCCATCGCCATCACCGGCTGGCGCAGGTCGTGGTTGGCGGCCGAGAAGAAGCGCAGCCGCTCGGCCTGGGCCTGCTGCGATTCGTGCAGGCCGGCCAGCGCCTGCTCGCGCAGGGCGCTCTCGTTGTGGCGCAGCCCGATGTTCTCCTCGAGCTGGCGCGCGCGCTCCGCCACCAGCTTCCAGACCATCGCCAGCAGGCCGATGCCCAGCAGCGACAGCACCGTCATGAGCGGCGCGCCGACGGTCAGGCCCATGGCGATGGTCGGCGCCAGCAGCAGCGTGATCGCGAGCCGCATGGCCGGCGTGTAGTAGGACACCGAGAAGGCCGAGGACAAGGTCATCGCCATCACCACCAGCCCGATCAGCAGCTGGGAGGTCGAATCCGCCGGATCGAACAGCAGGATGCCGGCCAGGCCATGGGCCCCTTCGTGCAGCGCGATGCGCAGCGTGTGCTCGCGCAGCGCGGGCTGCAGGTTGTCGGGGGTCAGCGGCGTCGGCAGACGCTGCGGGAAGAAGCCGCGGTAGGCGGTGGTCGCGGCGATCAGTGCGATCCAGGCCAGCGCGTGCGGCACCGAATAGCGCCAGGCGAACAGGCCCGCCACGCCGCAGTCGAGCAGGAACTGGAACAGCAGCACCGGTCCGCTGGGCTGGGCGCTGAGCCGCAGCACCTCGCAGCGGATGGCGAACCCGTCGGTGGTCGTGGCCCCCACGCTCCTCACTTCGTGTGTCGCTGCCCCCCGAGGGGGTTGCAGGCCGCCTTGGGGCGGCCCGGCGTCGGCCTGGGCCCCCACGCTCCTCGCTTCGTGTGTCGCTGCCCCCTGAGGGGGAGCAGGCCGACTTGGGGCGGCCCTGCGTCGGCCGGAGGCCTGGGGGCTTGCGGGTGTGGGCGGTGGGCTCATCGGCCGGTCCACTATAGAACAGCAAGCCGCCGCCGGGGGCCTTGTCGGGGCGACAATCGCGGGGTGAACGATCTCTCGCTTTTTCTCCCTTGCGCCGCCGGCGTCGAGGATTTCCTGGCGCAGGAAGTGCATGCGCTGACCGGCCGCGTGGGGCAGGACCTGCTCACCTTGCGCGGCGGCGTGCGGGTGCGCGCCGACTGGCGCGACGCGCTCAAGCTCAATCTCCACAGCCGGCTGGCCCAGCGCGTGCTGATCGAACTGGCGCACGCGCCGTACCGCAGCGAGAACGATCTCTACGCCATCGCCAGCGGTGTGGCCTGGGAGATCTGGTTCACCCCGAAGCAGACCTTCAAGATCGAGACCACGGCCCAGCACAGCCCGCTGCAGAGCCTCAACTTCGCCACCCTGCGCATCAAGGACGCGATCGCCGACCGCTTCCGCGCCAAGGCGGGCGGCGTTCGGCCCAGCATCGAGACGCAGTGGCCCGACTGCCGCGTCTTCGCGCACCTCACGACCGACACCTGCACGCTCTACATCGACACCTCGGGCGAGCCGCTGTTCAAGCGCGGCTGGCGGCAGGACAAGGGCGATGCGCCCTTGAAGGAAACCCTGGCCGCGGCAATGCTGGCGGCCAGCGGCTGGTGGAACCCCGAGACCGGCGCGGTGTCGGACGCGCCGCTGTACGACCCCTGCTGCGGCAGCGGCACGATCGCGATCGAGGCGGCGCAGATCGCCGCCGGCATCGCGGCCGGGTCGCTGCGGCGCTTCGGCTTCGAGAAGCTGCTGCCCTTCCAGGCCCATGTGTGGTCGGCGCTGAAAGCCGAGGCCGTGCCGCCTGCGGTGGAGCGGGCGCCGGTGATCTTCGGCTCCGACGTGTCGCACCGCATGGTCGATTTCGCCGAGCGGAATGCCGAGCGCGCGGGCGTTGCGGCCGCGATCCAGTTCCGCGGCGGCGATGCCCTGCAGCGCATGCCGCCGGCGGAATCCGGCGTGATCATGCTGAACCCGCCCTATGGCGAGCGCATCGAGGTCGGCGGCGTGGCGCGCGGCCGCGAGGAGGCGCAGACCGAGGACGGCGGCCAGTTCTTCGTCCAGCTGGCCTCCCACTGGAAGAAGAACTTCGCCGGCTGGACGGCCTGGATGCTCACGCCCGACCTGCAACTGCCCAAGCGCATGCGGCTGAAGGAATCGCGCCGCGTGCCGATGTGGAACGGCCCGATCGAATGCCGCCTGTTCCGCTTCGACATGGTGGCCGGCTCGGCGCGCGAACGCACGCCGCAGGCGGCGGCGCCGGGTCAGCCGTAGCGCTTGCGCGCCAGCGCGGCGCCTTCGGCCAGCGCCTGCAGCTTCTTCAGCGCGATGTCGCGGTCCATCGGCGCCATGCCGCAGTTGGTGCAGGGCAGCAGGCGCTGCCTGGGCACGTACTGCAAGGCCTGCCCGATGGTCTCGGCGACCTGCTCGGGCGTTTCGACCACATCGCTCGCCACGTCGATCACGCCGACCATCACGTCCTTGCCGTCCAGCAGCTTCATCAGTTCCGGCGGCACGTGCGAGTGGAAGCATTCCAGGCTGACCTGGTCGATGCGGCTCTTCGCGAGGGCGGGAAACACCTCTTCGTACTGCCGCCATTGCTCGCCGAGCGTCGCCTTCCAGTCCACGTTGGCCTGGATGCCGTAGCCATAGCAGATGTGGACGGCCGTGGTGCAGCCCAGGCCCTGCGCCGCGCGCTCCAGCGCCCGCACGCCCCAGTCGGCGGCGTCCTTCATGTAGACGTTGAAGGCCGGTTCGTCGAACTGGATGATGTCGACGCCGTCGGCCTGCAGCGCCAGCGCCTCCCGGTTGAGCAGCTCGGCGAAGGCCATCGCCAGCTTCACGCGGTCGCCGTAGTGGCGGTCGGCCACGGTGTCGACGATCGTCATCGGGCCGGGCAAGGTGAACTTGATGCGGCGCGCGGTGTGGGCGCGCAGCAGCCGCGCCTCGGCCGCGTGCACGCGGCCCTTCAGGCGCAGCGCGGACACCACCTGCGGCACCATCGCGTCGTAGCGGTTGTCGCGGATGCCCATCTTCACCTTGTGCTCGAAGTCGATGCCTTCGACCTGCTCCAGGAAGCCGTGCACGAAATGCTGGCGCGACTGCTCGCCATCGCCGATCACGTCCAGGCCCGCGTCCTCCTGCGCCTTGATCCACAGCAGCGTGGCGTCGGCCTTGGCCTGCGCGAGCTCGGCGCCCTCGGACTTCCATTGCGGCCACAGCTTGCGGGTCTCGGCCAGCCAGGCGGGCTTGGGCAGGCTGCCGGCGATGGTCGAACTGAAAAGTGGGTGGGTCATGCGCAAAACCTCCGCGAAACCAGGTCGCGAGCGTACGCCAACAACGCCCTTTCCGGCTCTGGCAGAGAATGCGCGCTTTCGTCATTCCCAATCGAGCACGCACATGGCAGACCTCTCCGCCTTCCCGATCACCAAGAAGTGGCCCGCAGTCCATCCCGACCGGCTGCAGCTGTATTCGCTGCCGACGCCCAATGGGGTGAAGGTCTCGATCCTGCTCGAAGAGACCGGTCTCGCCTACGAGCCGCACCTGGTCAGCTTCGAATCGGGCGACCAGACCTCGCCGGAATTCCTGTCGCTCAATCCGAACAACAAGATCCCGGCCATCCTCGACCCGAACGGTCCCGGCGGCGAGCCGCTGGCCTTGTTCGAGTCGGGCGCCATCCTGATCTACCTGGCCGACAAGACCGGCAAGTTCATTCCGCAGGACGCCGCGGGCCGCTACGAGACGATCCAGTGGCTGATGTTCCAGATGGGCGGCATCGGCCCGATGTTCGGCCAGCTCGGTTTCTTCAACAAGTTCGCCGGCAAGGACTACGAGGACAAGCGACCGCGCGACCGCTACGTGGCCGAATCGCGGCGCCTGCTCGGCGTGCTCGAGCAGCGCCTCGCCGGGCGCGCCTGGCTGATGGGCGATGCCTACACGATCGCCGACATCGCGACCTTCCCGTGGGTGCGCAACCTGATCGGCTTCTACGAGGCCGGCGACCTGGTGGGCATCGCCGATTTCCCGAACGTCAGGCGCGTGCTCGAGGCCTTCGTGAAGCGGCCCGCGGTGGTGGCGGGCCTCGGCATCCCGAAGCGTGGCTGAAGCGGTCCGGGGCCGGGCCGGCGTCGTCATCGACACCAACATCGCGCTCGACCTGCTGGTGTTCGAGGATCCCGGCCAGGAAGCGCTGACCGCGGCGCTGGCGAACGGCGAGCTGGAGTGGATCGCCACCGCGGCGATGCGCGACGAACTCGCGCGCGTGCTCGGCTACCCGCTGATCGCCCGGCGGCTGCAGTCCAGGGGCCTGCAGCCGGACGTCGTGCTGGCGGCCTGGGATGCCCGCACCCGTCGGGTCGAGGGTGTTCCGCCGCGAGCGCGCTTCGTCTGCAAGGACCCCGACGACCAGGTCTTCATCGACCTCGCGGTGGCGCACGGTGCCCGGTTGCTGAGCAAGGACCGCGCGGTGCTGGCGATGCGCAAGCGGCTGGCGTCCTGCGGCGTGCCGGTGTCGAAGGGCTGGGCCGCGCCTGGCCCCTAGTTCCCGTACCAGCGCCCGAGCAGGCTGGCCACCGCCCGCACGCGCTGCGTGTCGCGGCCCCAGCGCCGGCCCGAGGGCAGGTGGCGCAGCCAGCGCATGCGCCGCGCCGCGACCGCCAGCCGGTCGCGCACGTCGTCGCTGGCCTGGTCCAGCGCCTCGTGCCAGTGCGCGGCGGCCGCATGCGGCGAGGCGGCGTCGACCAGCATCGCGGTGGAGTGCAGGTAGCTGAGCCAGTCGCGCGCCTGGCATTCGGCCAGCGGCAGGGTCTCGCCCGGGTCGTCCTCGAAATCGATGTAGCCGATGCTGCCGTCGGGGCACTGCACGAGATTGCGGTCGAAGGCCTGGCTCAGGTAGGTCTGGCGCGCATGCACGAGCGCGATCGCGGCCAGGCCTTCGCGCCAGGTCGCCAGCAGCGCGACCGGGCCGGCGGCCGCCGCCTGGTCGAGCCGCTCCTGCAGCACCACCGGGGGCCGCCCGCTCTGCCCGAGGTCGGAGATCAGCAGCCCGTCGGCCTGCTGGGCCAGCACCACCGGCACGCGCAGGCCGGCGGCGCCGAGCTGCCGCAGCCGCTCGGCCTCGATCGCGATCGCCGCCTCGCCACCCGGATTCGGCACCGGCTTCAGCACGTCCAGCCGCAGGGTGCCGGCGATCGCCGCCAGCAGGTGGTAGCGCAGCTTGCCGTGGCGCGGCCCGGCCTTCTTGAGCCAGACGCGCTCGCTGCCGAAGCGATGGCTGGCCACCGCCTTGCTCTGCTGCGGCAGCGTGACGCGCAGGAAGTCGGCGTAGTCGGCCGGCTGGGCGGGCGTGCCCGGCTCCAGCGGCGCCGGTGCCGACGCCAGGCCTTTTCGCATCTGGACGCGCGTGGAGGCGCCTCGTCGGGCTGGATTCATAGGGCCAGGGGCTGGAAGCTTCGCGCGCTGGCCAGCGGCCAGTAGGTGCGGAAGACGTTGTGCTGGTCGTCGAGCGGCCCGAGCAGGGCGCCGGGCTGCACCTGCATCACCAGGTTGCTGAGCAGCCGCACCTCGGTGTCGGAGATGCGCCGCACGATGTGGTGGGCCGTGATCTGCTGCGGATGGTCGAGCCCGGCGGCCTGCACCAGTTCCTGCAGCGCGTGCAGCGTGCTGCGGTGGAAGTTGCGCACCCGGTCGGCCTTGGTCGGCACCACCAGCGCCTGCTGGCGCACCGGGTCCTGGGTGGTCACGCCGGTCGGGCAGAAGCCGGTGTGGCAGGCCTGGGCCTGGATGCAGCCCAGCGACATCATGAAGCCGCGCGCCGCGTTGCACCAGTCGGCGCCCAGCGCCATCATGCGTGCCAGGTCGAAGGCGGTGATCACCTTGCCGGCGCAGCCGATCTTGATGCGCTCGCGCAGGCCGACGCCGATCAGCGTGTTGTGCACCAGCAGCAGGCCCTCCTGCAGCGGCGCGCCGACGTGGTCGCTGAACTCCACCGGCGCCGCGCCGGTGCCGCCCTCGGCGCCGTCGATCACGATGAAGTCGGGCGTCAGGCCGGTCTGCTGCATCGCCTTGACGATCGCGAACCATTCCCAGGGGTGGCCGAGGCAGAACTTGAAGCCGCAGGGCTTGCCGCCGGACAGCACGCGCAGCCGGGCGATGAAATGCATCATCTCGACCGGCGTCGAGAAGGCGCTGTGGGAGGACGGCGAGATGCAGTCCACGCCCACCGGCACGCCGCGCGCGGCGGCGATCTCGGCCGTCACCTTGGGCGCCGGCAGCACGCCGCCGTGGCCGGGCTTGGCGCCCTGGCTCAGCTTGATCTCGATCATCTTCACCTGCGGGTCGCGCGCGTTGGCGATGAAGCGCTCCTCGCTGAAGGAGCCGTCGTCGTTGCGGCAGCCGAAATAGCCCGAGCCGATCTCCCAGATCAGGTCGCCGCCGTGCACGCGGTGGTGCGAGGAGATCGAGCCCTCGCCGGTGTCGTGCGCGAAGCCGCCGAGGCGGGCGCCCTGGTTCAAGGCCAGGATCGCGTTGGCCGACAGTGCGCCGAAGCTCATCGCCGAGATGTTGAACACGCTGGCGCTGTAGGGCTGGGTGCAGATCTCGCCGGCGGGCGAGGCCGGATTCGGCGTGCCGCCGATCACGATGCGGAAATCGTGGTCGGCCAGCCGGGTCGGGCGCATCGAGTGGTTGATCCACTCGTAGCCCGACAGCGAGACGTCGAGCTGGGTGCCGAAGGGCCGGTTGTCGGGCTCGCCCTTGCTGCGCTGGTAGACCAGCGAGCGCTGGGCGCGCGAGAACGGCGCCGCCTCGGCGTCGCTCTCGATGAAGTACTGGCGCAGTTCGGGGCGGATGTATTCGAGCAGGAAGCGCAGATGACCGATGACCGGGTAGTTGCGCAGGATGGCATGGCGGGTTTGCCGCAGATCGTGGACGCCGGTACCGGCGAGCAGGCCGAAGACGGCCAGGGCGATCCACCCGCTCCAGCGTTCCGGCGCCGCCAGGACCGCCGCCAGGCTCGCGGCCAGGGCGGCCACCGACAGCGCGAACGCGGTGTAGCGCGCCGGGAACGGCGCAAACGTCGAAATCGAAATGGTGAGTCTCCGGGAAGCTTGCTGCATCATAGAGGGCTGCCCTTTAAACCCCATGACCACTCCGCCCGCCACCCCGACCCCCGCACAGCCCGAGCAGGCCCCGCTCGGCCCCGACGATTTCGACGCCCAGGACCAGGTCCTCGACGCCCTGCGCGAGCAGGACGACGAGACGCCGCAGTGGGAATTCTGCGAGGGCTTCATGGCCGCGCTGGTCTGCACCCGGCGGCCGATCGAGCCGGCCGAATACTGGCCGGTGCTGCTGGGCGAGGGCTTCGTGCCGGCGCAGCACATGGAATTCGTCTGGCGCTGGAAGCGGCGCTGGCACGAGATCGAGACCGGCCTCGACGCCGACGTGGAGTCGCTCGACGACGAGCGCACCTGGCAGCCCGAGGTGCTCGACACCCGCGGCGCGATCGCGGCGCTGCCCGAAGAGGAGCGCGCCGAGATGGCCGGCGAGGCGATCCCCTCCTTCGCCCAGGTCTGGGCGCTGGGCTTCATGTATGCGGTCGAGAATTGGCCCGACGACTGGGCGCCGCCGCGCGACAAGGAGGCGGCGCAGATGCTCGACGAGGCGCTCGACGCCATCGTCACGCTGACCGAGGACGACACCGGCAAGCCGGCGCTCTCGATGTACGCCGAGGACGGCCCGCCCAGCGTCAGCCAGCAGCGCGTGGACGACTTCGGCGCCGCGATCTGGGCCGTGTACGACCTGCGCCAGTTGTGGCGCAGCATGGGGCCGCGCGTCGAGACGATCCGCAAGGAAGCGACGCCGGGCCGCAACGACCCCTGCCCCTGCGGCAGCGGCAAGAAGTACAAGAAGTGCCACGGGATCTGATGGCTCGCCCCCAGGTTGGCTCACTTCGTGTAGCCGCCCACCCCCTGCCGGGGGCAACACCAGCGGCCTGGCGAAGCCAGTTCCGCGGTGTTCCACCAACGGGCCTGGCTGCGCCGGCCGGGGCCGTTTGTCGCCGTTCCTGGTGCTGGCATCGCCTTCGATCTGCGGGGCCAGCGGCTTGAGCACCGGATCGTCGGCGTTGTCGGCGCGCGCCGCCTGGGCCATGGTGCTGGCCCTGTGCACCGCCTTCGCGCTCAGCCAGGCCTACCGCACCGTCGGGGCGATCATGGCCAGCCAGCTGCAGGCCGAGTTCAGGCTCTCGGCCCAGGCGCTTGGCATCTTCTCGGCCGCCTTCCATTTCTCCTTCGGTGCGATGCAGCTCTTCATGGGCATCGGCATCGACCTGCACGGCGTGCGCCGCACCGTGCTGACCGCCTTTCCGCTCGCGATCGTCGGCGCCCTGCTGTCCGCGGCCTCCAAGGACTACACGCTGCTGGTGGCCGGCCAGGTGCTGATCGGCGTCGGCTGCGCGCCGGCCTTCCTGGTCTGCACGGTGTTCATCGCGCGCCATTTCCCGGCCGCGCGCTTCGCTTCGGTGTCGGGCCTGGTGCTGGGCATCGGCGGCGTCGGCATGCTGATCACCGGCACGCCGCTCGCATGGCTGGTGCAGGAGCACTCCTGGCGCATGGGCTTCGTCGTGCTCGCCGCGGTCTCGGTGCTGGCCTGGCTGGCGATCTGGCACTGGGTGCGCGAGCCGGCGCGCCCGGGCGGCCAGCCGCGCGAGTCGGCGCTCGCGGCGCTGCGCCAGTTCGGCGCGCTGTTCGCGCTGCCGCACACGCTCGGCATCCTGGTGCTCGGGGCCGTGACCTACGCGGCCTTCATCTCGCTGCGCGGGCTCTGGCTCGGGCCGCTGCTGATCGAGCGCCACGGCTACACGCTGGTGCAAAGCGGCAACGTCGCGCTGATCGTCTCGGTGATCTCGCTGGTCGGCCCGCCGCTGTTCGGCCGGCTCGACCGCGAGGGCCCGGTGCGGCGGCGCCGCATCATCGGCTGCAGCCTGGCCTACGCTGCGCTGTTCGCCGCGATCGGCTTCTTCACCGAGGCCTGGGTCGACGTCGGCGGCACGATCGCGATCGGGCTGCTTTCGGGCTTCATCGTCTGGCAGTACGCCGACGTGCGGGCCGCCTATCCAGCGGCGATCACGGGCCGTGCGATGGCGGTCTTCACGATGGCCATGTTCCTCGGCGTGGCCCTGATGCAGTGGGTCACGGGCGTCGCGGCATCCATCGCGGTGGCGCATGGCGCGGAGCCCTTCACCGCGGTGCTGGGGACCATCGCCGCCCTGTTGCTGGCTGCGACCGTCGGCTTCGCGATGCTTCCGGCACCGGCACCCGCGCCGCGGCCGGAGCGGGTGTCTTCGTAGCGGTGATCGATCGGAGGGGGTGATGAAGATTGCAGTCATGGGCGCCGGCGCGGTCGGCTGCTACTACGGCGCGATGCTCGCGCGGCAGGGCCATGAGGTCGTGCTGATCGGGCGTGCGCTGCATGTCGATGCCGTGCTGGGCCAGGGGCTGCGGCTCGAGACCGCGGACTTCGACCAACGGATCAAGCTGGCGGCCAGCACCGAGGCGAGCGCGGCGAAGGGCGCCGAACTGGTGCTGTTCTGCGTCAAGTCGACCGACACCGAGGCCGCCGGCGCACTGCTCGCGCCGTGGCTCGCGCCGCAGACGCTGGTGCTGTGCCTGCAGAACGGGGTCGACAACGCCGACCGCCTGCGCGGCGTGCTGCCGCAGGAGGTGGCGGCGGCGGTGGTCTACGTTGCGACCGAGATGGCCGGGCCGGGCCACGTGAAGCATCACGGGCGCGGCGAACTCGTGATCGAGCCGTCGTCCGGCAGCGGCGCGCTGGCGCAGGCGCTGGCCGAGGCCGGGGTCCCGGTCGAGATCTCGGACAACGTGCGCGGCGCGCTGTGGGCCAAGCTGATCCTCAATTGCGCCTACAACGCCCTGTCGGCCATCACGCAACTGCCCTACGGCAGGATCGTCGCCGGGGTCGGCGTGGCCGAGGTGCTGCGCGACATCGTGGCCGAGTGCGTCGCGGTCGCCGAGGCCGATGGCGTGCGGCTGCCGGCCGGTCTGGACATCGCGGTGCGCCGCATCGCCGAGACCATGCCGACGCAGTATTCGTCCACGGCGCAGGACCTGGCGCGCGGCCGGGCGAGCGAGATCGACCACCTGAACGGCTACATCCTCCAGCGCGGCGCGCTGCTGGGCGTGGCGACGCCGGTCAACCGCGTGCTGCACACGCTGGTCAGGCTGCTGGAGCGAAAGAACGACGAGGCAAAATTCAAGACATGACCGAAAACACGCCCCTTCCCCCGCTGCCCGACCACCTGTCGATCGACCCGCGCAGCCCGCACCACGTCGCCGCCGTCTTCGAGCGCGACATCGGCATCCGCTTCAACGGCAAGGACCGTTCCGACGTCGAGGAATACTGCATCAGCGAAGGCTGGATCAAGGTGCCCGCGGGCCGCACGCTGGACCGCAAGGGCAAGCCGCTGCTGATCAAGCTCAAGGGCAAGGTCGAGGTCTTCTATCAGGACTGAGCTCTGCGCCCTGGCCCTGGCGCTGCTCGCCGTCGGCTGTGTGTCGCGCCCGGTGCCGCGCGTGACCCGGCTCGGCGATGGCGTCTTCAAGTCGCCCACCGTGCAGGATGCCGAGGCCTACTGCCGCAGCTTCGGCGCCCCGATGCGCTTCCTGGACGGCGCGGGAGCGGGCGCTCCGACGGGCGAGCTCAGCTACCGCTGCGATTGACCGCCCGGCCTCGTCAGATCTTGAATGCCCGTTGCACGTCCGGGCGCACCAGGTCGGCGTAGTCGCGGTGCTTGCGGATGTAGCCGGCGATGAACTGGCAGACCGGGATCACGTGCTTGCCGTCGGTCCGGGCCTCGTCGAGCACGTGCCGGGCAAGCGCCGATCCCACGCCCTTGCCTTCGAAGGCCTCGAGCACCTCGGTGTGGGTGAACATGATGGCCTCGCTCAGCAGGTTGTATTCGCAGTAGCCCGCGAGCTGGCCCTCGATGCGTGCCTCATAGCGGTGCTCGGCTGGGTTGTTGGCGATCGTGATGTCGGTCATGGATTGGGGTCCGTCGGGGTTCAGGGGTTGCGGGCAAGAAAAGCCTGGAGGTTCGCCGCCGCGGTGGCGCGCACCTTGTTCTTGAGGATCGGCGACCAGCCCAGCAGCAGGCCGGGCGCGCCCAGGGCCTGGCGCGACCAGCGCCAGAAGTCGAAGCGGTCGCGCTGGGTGGCGATCAGGCCTTCGGGTGTGAAGGTGAAGCGCGAGTCGATCGCGTTGTCGACGATGCGGCCCGTGGCGCTGAAGAGATAGTGCGCGTCCCAGTGCGCCTTGCCGCTGGCGGCATCGGCCTCGACGTCGCGGTAGCTGAGCTTCCAGACCGAGGCGCCCTTGGCCCGGGTGCCGCTGCAAAGCATCTTCCACATGCCGCCGACTTCGCGCGCGCCGCGCAGCGAGAAGGCCTCGTCGTCGAAGCTCGCATCCGGCGCATAGCAGGCGGCCATGGTGTCGGCGTCGAGCCGGGCGAAGGCGTCGTAGAAGCGCCGCAAGGTCTGTTCATTTTGCATGCGGCATCCTAATGGCTCAGGCCCCGCGCACCATCTCGACCAGCGCCTGCAGCGCGTAGTGGACCGTGGCCGCGCGCACCGCGGCGCGGTCGCCGTCGAAGCGCCGGCGCTCGGTGCGTGTGCGGCCATCGACCGACCAGCCGAACCAGACGGTGCCGACCGGTTTCTCGGCCGACCCGCCCGCAGGCCCGGCGACGCCGGTGACCGCGACCGAGGCCTGGGCCCGCGAGCGGGCGACCGCGCCTTCGGCCATCGCCCGGGCCACCGGCTCGCTGACCGCGCCATGGGCCTCGATCAGCGTGGCGTCGACGCCGAGCAGCTCGCTCTTGGCTTCGTTCGAATAGGTCACGAAGCCGCGCTCGAACCAGACGCTGGAGCCCGCGAGGTCGGTGCAGGCGCCGGCGATCAGGCCGCCGGTGCAGCTTTCGGCCGTGGCCATCATCCAGCCCTTCTGCGGCAGCGACTCGGCCAGCTGAAGCACCAGCGCTGGAACGTCGAGGTCGGAAAGAGGAGGCGGGTTGTCGTTCATCGGGTTCACCATGCGCGCCAGGCGGCGATCACCAGCAGCGTACAGAAGGCCGCCACCAAGTCGTCGAACAGGATGCCGAAGCCCGCCGCGCGCCAGCGTACCGTGCCGTCGGGTTCCTCGCGCGGCTTGAAGAGCCGGTCTGCCCAGCCCACCGGGCCCGGCTTGGCGGCATCGAAGAAGCGGAACAGGCCGAAGGCGACGAGCTGCGCCAGCAGGCCGCCCGGCAGCACCAGCCAGAGCACGATCCAGAAGGCGACCACCTCGTCCCAGACGATGGCGCCGGGATCGGCCACCCGCATGTGGCGGGCGGTCACGGTGCAGGCCCACCAGCCGATCGGGAGCGAGGCGAGGATCACCCAGCCGATCGTGGCGCTCGACAGCCAGCGCTCCATCACGAGGAACGCGACCCAGGCCCAGAGCGTGCCGACGGTGCCGGGCGCGCGGCGCGGCAGCCCGGAGCCGAAGCCCAGGGCGATCAGGTGCGCCGGATGCGCGAACAGGAAGCGCAGCGTGGGGCGGAACGGGACGGCGGGGAAGGGAGGAGCGGGGTCGGCTTGCATCAGACCGCAGTGTCGCGCATCTTCGGCGCCGCTTCGGCGACCGGCGTGATGCGATAGACGCAGCGGCGGGCGCCGGCGATCAGGTGCTCCTCGCGGCGCAGCCGGCCCGCCGGGCCGGCGACTTCGCGGAAGACCTCGAGTTCGGAGCGGCAGAAGCCCTGACAGGCCTCGGCGGCGGCGCAGATCGGGCAGTGGTCCTCGATCAGGAGCCAGTCCGTGCCGTCCGCCTCGAGCCGCGCCATGTAGCCTTCCTCGTCGCGCAGCGCCGCGAGCTTGCGCAGGCGCGGCTCCAGCTCCGGCAAGTCGCGGCAGGCCGCCAGGTAGGCGCTGCGGGCGGTGTCCTCGCGCCGGGCGATCAGCTGCTCGAGCCCGGCTTCGCCGAACACCTCGCGCACCGTGTCGATCAGGGCGCGCGTGAGTTCGGCGTGCCGATCGGGAAAGCGCGCATGGCCGCTGGCGCTCAGCGTCCAGGCCTGGCTCGGCCGCCCGACGCCCGAGGAGCTCTCGACCGTTCCGCGCACCAGCCCGGCCTCGAGCAGCTTGTGCACCTGCTGGCGCACCGCTTCCGTGGTGGTGTGCAGCGAGGCGGCCAGCGCGGCGGTCGGCATCGGGCCGCGGCTCTTGAGCAGCAGCAGGATGCGATCGGCGGTGGAACTCGGCGTCATTTCCAAGAGTTTACTTGTCTAATTGCGTTGCGCTGTTAATATGCAAGCGATTGCTTTGATAAATTGCTGCCTGGAGCCAGCCCATCCGATGACCGCCCTTTCTTCCGCTGCCGTCCCGCTTCGCCCCGCCTCCTGGGGCGAACTCTTCTCGGGGCGCAACGCCTGGCGGGCCATCGCGGTGACCGGGGGCGTGGCGCTGCACGCGATCAACGTGCACATCGTCACCACGGTGCTGCCTTCCGTGGTGCAGGACATCGGCGGCGTTGCCTGGTATGCGTGGAACACGACGCTGTTCGTGGCGGCCTCGATCCTCGGCGCGTCGCTGTCGGTGCGCCTGCTGCAGCAGTTCGGTCCGCGACCCACCTACCTTGCGGCGCTGGGCGTCTTCGTGCTGGGCAGCATCGGCTGCGCGACGGCGCCGGCCATGGGCTGGATGCTGGCCGGGCGCACCGTGCAAGGGCTCGGCGGCGGCGTGCTGGCGGCCTTGGGCTATGCGCTGATCCGCCTGATGTTCGAGGCCCGCCTGTGGCCGCGCGCGGTCGCGCTGGTGTCGGGCATGTGGGGCGTCGCCACGCTGTGCGGGCCGGCGGTCGGCGGCGTCTTCGCCCAGCTCGGACACTGGCGCTTCGCCTTCTGGACGCTGCTCCCGGTGGCCCTGGCGCAGGCGCTGATCGTCAGCGTCCAGCTGCCGGCCCGGAGCCGCGCTGAACAGGATGCGCCCCGCGTGGCCCTGCCGATCGGCCAGATCCTGCTGCTGATCGCCTCGGCCCTCAGCGTGGCGACCGCGAGCCTGTTCGACACGCTGGCGGCGCAGCTCGGCATGGTGGTCTTCGGCCTCGCACTGGGCCTGCTGCTGGCCCGGATCGACCGCCGGGCCGCCGTCCGCCTGCTGCCCACCGGCGCCTGTGCACCCTTCACCGCCTTCGGTGCGATCTATGCCAGCGTGGCGCTGCTGCTGATCGGCACCGACACGGAAATCTTCGTGCCCTATTTCCTGCAGACGCTGCACGGCCACTCGCCCTTGGCTGCCGGCTACCTCACGGCCGCGATGGCCGGCGGCTGGAGCATCGCGTCGCTGCTGTCAGCAGGCCGCACCGGGCCGGGCGCCGATCGCATGCTGCGGCTGGGGCCGGTGATCAGCATGGCCGGCCTGATCGGACTGCTGCTGCTGGTGCCGGTGCTGCGTTTCACGCCGGCCATGCAGACGCTCGGGATCGGCCTCGCGCTGGCCTGCACGGGCTTCGGCGTCGGCATGGGCTGGCCGCATCTGCTGACCCGGGTGCTGACGCTGGCGCCGGCCGGTGAAGAGAATCTGGCCTCGGCCTCGATCACGACCGTGCAGCTCTACGGCATGGCGATCGGTGCTGCTGTCGCGGGCCTGGTGGCGAATGCGGCGGGCTTGACCGAGCCTGGCGGACTGGCCGGCGCCGAGTCGGCGGCGACCTGGCTGTTCGGCAGCTTTGCGCTGGCGCCGGCGCTGGCGGCCGTGCTGGCCCGGCGCTACGTTGCGGCGCGGCGCTGAGCCGCGCGGGCCGTCGAAGGCTCAGGCCGGCTGGAAATGCTGGCTGATGCGGCGGGCCACGGCCTGGGGCGTGTTGCGCAGCGCATCGACCGCGCAGGCGCCCAGGAACAGGCCGTCGAACTTGAGTTCCACCTGGGCGAAATAGCGGCCCAGCGACTCGCCCGCATCGCGCAGGCAATGGTCCAGCGCGGCGAAGCTGCGGCTTTCCTCCTGCACCGAGCCGCCCTGGGCGCTGATGCGGTGGCAGTACGCGTTCGGTCCGACGCGTTGGATGTCGATCAGGGGCTTCATTCGGCGGACAGGGTCGGTGGATCGTCAAGAAACAGCTTGAATCCCTGCATGGTCGCGCCAAGCCCGGGTGGGGTAAATAGTCCATTTGGACCGGTCCGACTTCGCGCAGAATTGTTGCCATATGTTGCCGGCCCGAATTCTCCTCATCGACGACCATGTGCTGTTCCGCTGCGGCCTGCGCATGGTGCTCGCCTCGGGCATTCCCGAGCTCGAGGTGGCGGAGGCGGGTTCGCTCGAGGAAGGCCTGCGCGCCGGCATGGATTCGCCCGCGCTGGTGCTGCTCGACATCCAGCTCCACGGGCTCAACGGCCTCGAGGGCATCGCGCTGGTCAGGCGCAAGTGGCCCGATGCGGTGGTGGTCATCCTGTCGTCCGACGCCACGCCGCACAACGTGCGCATGGCGCTGGAGCGCGGCGCCGCGGCCTTCGTCTCGAAGGCGGACAGCGCCGACAACATCCTGGCCCTGATCGAGCGGCTGCGCCGTGGCGAGCCCGCCAGCCCTGCCGGCCAGGCACCGGACGCCGAGGGTGTCGCGGCCCCCCAGCTGCTGACGCCGCGCCAGTTCGAGGTGCTGGACCTGCTGTGCCAGGGGCTGCCCAACAAGGTCATCGGCCGCCGCCTGGGGCTGTCGGAGAACACGGTGCGGGGCCACGTGCAGGCGGTGCTGGCGGCGCTCCAGGTGTCCAGCCGCTCGGAGGCCGGCTTCGCGGCGCGCCGCAGGGGGCTGGTCGCCTGATGCACAAGCTCCTGCGCCTGGCCGATGGGCGCACGCTGGTCGAGCAGCTGCGGCTGCAGCTCGGCAACGTCGGCAGCTCGGTGGGCCCGACGATCGGCGTCGCGCTGCTGCTGGTCTGGGTGCTCGCCAACGACAGCAATGCGCTGGCGCTGCGGCTCTGGGCCGGCAGCGTGATCCTGATGAAGCTGTATTGCGCCCGCGATGCGCGCCGCACGCTGGCCTCCGGGATCTCGTTCGAGCGCGCGCCGCGGCTGGTGTGGCGGCAGATCGTCCTCAATGCCATCGATGCGGCCGTCTGGGGGGCGCTGGCCTGGGTCGCGCTCGGCGGCGCCTCGGTCGCCGGCAGCATCCTCGTGATCGCGGTGCTGGCGGGCGTGGCCGGCAGCTCGATGTCCTCGCTGTCGCCGGTGCTGCCGGTGTTCGTGGTCTTCGGCGCGGTCGAGCTGGCGGTGGTGGCGGCCAAGCTGGTGCTGCTGGGCGACCCGGCCTACAACGCGCTCGGCGTGGCCGGGCTCCTGTACATCGCCACCTTGCTCGGCCAGGCGCGCAACAGCGCCCGGGCCGCGCGCGCGGCGATCGACCTGCGCTTCGAGAACCTCGAGCTGATCGAGCGTCTGCGCGTCGAGACCGGCCATGCGCAGGCGGCGCAGCTCAAGGCCGACCAGGCCAACCTGGCCAAGTCCAAGTTCCTCGCCGCCGCCAGCCACGACCTGCGCCAGCCGATCCATGCGCAGGGCCTGTTCCTCGAGGTGCTGGCCCGCAGCAAGCTGTCGGCCTCGCAGTACGACGCCCTGGCCAATGCCCGCTCCACCTGGCAGGCCTCGGCCGAGATGCTCGACACGCTGCTCGACTTCTCGCGCATCGAGGCCGGCGTGGTCGAGCCGCAGCTGCAGGACTTCCAGCTGCAGCCGCTGCTGAACCGGATCGAGAACGAGCTCGCGCCCCAGGCCGATGCCAAGGGGATCGTCTACCGCTCGCGCGAAACCCATGGGGCGGTGCGCTCCGACCCGGCGCTGGTGGCGCTGATCCTGCGCAACCTGGTGTCGAACGCGATCCGCTACACCGACAGCGGCGGCGTGCTGGTGGCCTGCCGCGCGCGCGGCCGCGAGCTGCTGCTGGAGGTCTGGGACACCGGCATCGGCATCGCGCCGACGCAGCACAGCGAGATCTTTCGGGAGTTCCATCAGCTCGGCAACGCCGAGCGCGACCGGCGCAAGGGACTGGGGCTGGGCCTGGCGATCGCGCAGGGCCTGGCGCGCGCGCTGGGCCATCCGCTGTCGCTGGTGTCGGAGCCCGGGCGCGGCAGCGTCTTCAGGCTGGCGCTGCCGATGGCGCAGGCGGGCGTGGCCAGCGGCGGCCTGGAGGCGGCGGCCGGGCATGCGCGCGTGTTCGACGTGCGGGTGCTGGTGATCGACGACGACGAAGCGGTGCGCGCCGGCATGCAGCAGCTGCTGACCGCCTGGGGCTGCGAATGCGACGTCGCCGATTCGATCGAGGAGGCCCAGGCGCTGGCCCGCGCCCATCCGCCGGGCCTGGTCATCAGCGACTACCGGCTGCGCGAACTGCGCACCGGCGCCGAGGCGATCGCGGCACTGCGCGCCGAGTTCGGCGCCCGGTTGCCGGCGCTGCTGATCACCGGCGACACCGCGCCCCAGCGGCTGCGCGAAGCCCGTGCCAGCGGCGTGCCGCTGCTGCACAAGCCGGTGTCGCCGAACGAGCTGTATCGGGGCCTGACCTGCGTCTTGAACGACCTGGAGATCGATTCGGCTTTTGCGGTGCTGGAGGCGGTGCCGGTGGAGAACAGGCGCCGGGCCTGATCCCCCTGAACCCGCTCAGGCGAAGTGGTCGAAGGACGCGAAGCCCTGCGCCACGGCGGCGCCTTGGGCATCGACCAGCCGCAGGCCCGCTTCGGCCTCGATGGCGCCGATGCGTGCGACCGGCGTCGCGCTCGCGCGGCCCGCCTGCTCGACGGCCGCACGCGCCGATGCCGGCGCGGTGAACGCGAGCTCGTAGTCGTCGCCGCCGGCCAGGGTGCAGGCGCGCCGCAGCCCGGTGTCCAGCCCCGCCGCATCGCCGGTCGCCAGCAGCTTCGCGGCGGCATCGGCATCGAGTCGCGCGCCGACGCCGCTGGCGCGCAGCACGTGGCCGAGGTCGCCGACCAGCCCGTCGCTGATGTCGACCGCCGCCGTCGCGATGCCGCGCAGCGCCAGGCCCAGCGCGACCCGCGGCGTGGGCCGCTCCATCCGGCCGCGCGCCAGCTCGAACGAGTCGGCCGGCAGCGCCAGCGTGCCGCGAAAGACTTCGAGCGCCAGCCGCGCATCGCCCAGCGTGCCGCTGACCCAGACATCGTCTCCGGCCCGCGCACCCGAGCGCAGCAGCGCCGCGCCGGCAGGCACTTCGCCGAACACCGTGATGCAGAGATTGAGCGGGCCGCGCGTGGTGTCGCCGCCGACCAGATCGCAGCCGTGGACGTCGGCCAGTGCGAACAGGCCGCGCGAGAAGCCGGCCAGCCAGGTCTCGTCGACCGCCGGCAGCGAGAGCGCCAGCGTGAAGGCCAGCGGCTTCGCACCGCAGGCGGCGAGATCGCTGAGGTTGACCGCCAGCGCCTTGTGGCCGAGCCGCTCGGGGTCGACCGTCGACAGGAAGTGCCGCCCCTCGACCAGCATGTCGGAGGACACCGCCAGCTGCATGCCGGGCGCCGGCGCGAGCAGGGCGCAGTCGTCGCCGACGCCGAGCGGCGAGCGCTGCGCCGGACGCGTGAAGTAGCGCGCGATGAGATCGAATTCGCCGGTGCCGCTCATGCCATGCTCACACCGTCGCGCTTCGGAAGCGCAGCGCGGCCTGCCGGATCACCTCGGCCAGCAGGCGCTCCTTGCCCTGCTTCTCGCGCAGCCAGCGGGCGTCGTTGCGGTTCGCCTCGACGCTGGTGCGCAGCTCGCCGAGCGCCTGCGTGGCGTTGAGCGCCTCGCTGTGCCATTCGAGCTGGGTCATGGTCATGAGGATGTGGTCGCGCAGCGGCATGTGCTCGCCGCTGGCCGGGTCCACGTACAGCGCATCGAGCCCGAAGCGGCAGGCCTGGAAGCGGTTGTAGGTGTAGACCAGGTAGTCGTCCTCGGTCGGCGTGAAAGGCTGCTCCTGCAGGAACCAGGCTGCCAGCGACTGCACGTAGCCGGCCAGCGCGGCGGCCCGCTCGACCGTCAGCGGCGTGTCGAAGACGCGGATCTCGATGGTCCCGAACTCGGGCTTGGGCCGGATGTCCCAGTAGAAGTCCTTCATGCTGCGGACCACGCCGGTGCGGGTCATGCGCATGAAGTAGTTCTCGAACTCCTTCCAGCTCAGCGTGAACGGTGCGCGCCCCGACAGCGGGAAGGCGAACACCGAGTTGAGCCGGGCCGAATCGAACTGCGTGTCCTGCCCCTGCACGAAGGGCGACGACGCCGACAGCGCGATGAAGTGCGGGATGTAGCGCGACATGCGGTGCAGCATCAGGAGCGCCGCATCGGCGTCGGGGCAGCCGATGTGCACGTGCTGGCCGAAGATCGTGAACTGCTTGGACAGGTAGCCGTACAGCTCGGACAGCTCGCGGAAGCGCGGCTTGTCGTAGATGCGCCGCTCGTGCCACTGCTGGAAGGCGTGGGTGCCGCCGCCGACCACCGCGATGTTGAGCTTGTCGGCGTTCCGGACGAGCGCGTCGCGGATCGGCGTCAGCTGCGCGATCACGTCGAGTGCCGAATGGCAGACGTCGGTCGAGATCTCGATCATGCTCGAGGTCATCTCGGGCACCACGCTGCCGGGCAGCGGGGTCTGCGCCATCAGGCGCAGCATGTCCTCGGCATAGGGCGCGAGGTCGTAGTCGTGGGTGTTGACCAGCTGCAGCTCCAGCTCGACGCCGAGCGACAGCGCCACCGACTTGTTGAAGGGCTCGAGCGGCACCACCCGGCTGGCAGGGGTGTTGGCCGGCGCGCCGGTGGCGGGATCGATCGTGCGATGGCTCATCTTTGCGTATCCTCCACGGTGCCGAAGGCCTCCGGCGTCCAGGGCTTGGAGCTCTCGCCGGCGGCATGGATCGCGACCGTGGCGAGCACCGCGCCGAGCACTTCCATCAGCAGGATCGCGGGCAGGGCGATCTGCGTGATCATCGCGCCCAAGAGCGGCGAGGCGGTGACGAAGGCCGAGGTGATCAGCATCGCGATCGACGACAGCGGCGACATCGCGCAGCCGACCCAGAAAGCCTGCTTCCAGCTCGCGCCGCTGCCCGGGTTGGCGATCGCGACGCCGGCGATCTTGGCGACCGCGCGCACGCCGATCACGCTCAGCACCACGCTGGCCACCGGCAGGCTCCAGTCGGCCTGGGCGGCGACGATCGAGACCAGCACGAACATCAGCATCGTGAGCAGCGAGGCCGCGGTGCCGAGCTGCCGGGGCCAGGCCCAGGGCTTCGGGTTGAGCGCCTTCAGCAACACGCCGCCGATCAGGGCCGCGAGCGGCGCCGAGCCGCCGAAGTGCGCGGCCAGCGCGGCCCCGGCGGCGATGATCGCCAGCAGCAGGATCGAGGTGTTCTCGCTGGTCGGGCTCATGACGCGCAGCGCCGAGCGCAGCGACAGCGCCATCAGCGCGCCGACCACGAACGAGAGGCCCAGCACCACGCCGACCGGGTTGAGCTTCTCGAGCAGCCCGGTGGGCGCATGCTCGATCAATCCGGCCTGTGCATAGCCCAGCGCCAGCGCGTAGAAGGTGTTGAGGGTGGCGAGCGTCATGGCGCGCTCGGTCACCGGGCCGGAGGCGCGGGTGTCCATCACGACCCGGCTCAGCACCGCCGGCGAGGCGACGATCGCCATCAGCGCGATCGGGTTCGCGACCGGATCGGGGATGCCGAGCCAGTGCAGGGTCCAGAAGACGCCGAAGTAGGTGAGCGTCGACTCGAGCAGGCTCTGCACCAGCACCATCGGGTTGTGGCGGAACCAGCGCAGCGGCAAGCGGCCGCCGGCCTCGAACAGCACGATGGCGACGCCGAGCTCGAGCAGGAACAGGCTGATGCCCTGCAGCGGCCAGATCGCGCCCTCGAAGCCGGCGAAGCCGACGACGGTGCCGACGATCGAATAGCCCACCACCTTGGGCAGGCCCATGTAGCGTTGCACCAGGTGGCCGGCCGCGGCCGCGGTGGCCAGCAGCAGCGACCACAGCACGGTCGGCAGGCCGGCCGAGGGCCGCACCCACTCCGACCAGAAGCCCAGCAGATCATTGGGAAGGAATGACGTCATCGATTCAGCGTGCGAGGCGTCGGCCTCGCGGAACATCCAGAGCGCGCGAAGCGTTCATGGTTCGAGGGAGAAATGCGTGCTCAGTGCAGCACGCGCGAGGTGGGCATGTCGCCCGCGTCGGCTTCCAGGACCAGCGTGGGAATCGGAATGTCGAAACGTTCGCCGCGCTCGGTGACGAAGAAGAAGCTGCCGTGCATGGTACCGCTGGGCGCCTGCAGCCGGCAGCCGCTGGTGTAGCGGAACGATTCCCCTGGCGCCAGCAGGGGCTGCTGGCCGATCACGCCGAGGCCATCGACCTCCTGCGTGTGGCCGGAGGCGTCGGCGAAGATCCAGTGGCGCGCGATGAGCTGCGCCGCCACCTTGCCGTGGTTGGTCACCGTGACGGCATAGGCGAAGGTGTGGACCCGGTCCTCGGGCGAGGACTGGTCTGGCAGGTAGCGGGGCTCGACCTGGACGCTGATCGGTAGCGTGGACATCGCAGGGATACTAACGGAAGGCTCCGGCGGCGCTGCAAGCTGCCGCCCCTGCTGCGACAATCCGGACCCATGAGCAGCCCCTTCAGAATCGCCCCCTCCATCCTCTCGGCCGACTTCGCCCGCCTCGGCGACGAAGTCCGCGACGTGATCGCCGCCGGCGCCGACTGGATCCATTTCGACGTGATGGACAACCATTACGTGCCGAACCTGACCTTCGGCCCGATGGTCTGCCAGGCGCTCAAGCCGCATGCGAAGACGCCCGACGGCCAGCCGGTGCCGATCGACGTCCACCTCATGATCCAGCCGGTCGATGCCCTGGCCGCGGCCTTCGCGCAGGCCGGCGCCGACTACATCAGCTTTCATCCGGACGCCTCGCCGCACATGCATCGCAGCATCCAGGCGATCAAGGCCGCCGGCTGCAAGGCCGGGCTGGTGTTCAACCCGGGCCTGGGCCTGGAGGCGCTCGACTGGGTGATCGACGACATCGACCTGATCCTGATCATGAGCGTGAACCCCGGCTTCGGCGGCCAGAGCTTCATCGACTCGGCGCTGCGCAAGATCGAGCTGGCGCGCAAGCGCATCGACGAGACCGGCCGCGACATCCGGCTCGAGGTCGACGGCGGCATCAAGGCCGACAACATCGCGCGCGTGGCGAGCGCCGGCGCCGACACCTTCGTGGCGGGCAGCGCGATCTTCAATGCGAAGGACTACGCAAGCGTGGTGCGGGCGATGCGCGAGCAACTGGCCACCGCAGTCAAGGCTTGAGCTTGTCGTTGTAGACCCGGTCGGTCACCGGGCCCTTGTCGGTGTCGACCAGGCCGCGCTCGATGTCCTCGTGCGCCTGACGGCCGACGCGCGGCGGGCCGCCATCCTGGTTCGCCTGGCTGTCGGACGACTGGTCGTGCTCGTGCGGCAGCCGGGGCGCCGATTCCCCGCCCTGCGCGACCTTGGTGTCGCCTCCGCCCGCATCCTTCAGACCGTCGGTCTTCGCGGCTTCCTTCTTCTGGCTGGCCATGATGTGCTCCTGTGACAAGCGGCATTTGTCGCACGCCGGGGCGCCGAAGGCGGTAGGACCGGCTTTCGCCGCGCTGTAGGATGGGCGGCGAAATGACCGCGCCGCCCGACTTCCTTCGCATCCATGGCTACGCGAGCCTGCAGCCCGGGCCGCGCCTGATCGTGCTGGGCGGCGTGCACGGCGACGAGACCTGCGGCACGGCGGGCATCGAGCGCGTGGTGGCCGCCCTCGATGGCGGCTCGCTGCAACTCGTGTGCGGCCAGCTCACGCTGGTGCCGGTGGCCAATCCGCTGGCGCGGCGCCGGCTGCGGCGCGAGGGCGAACGCAACCTCAACCGCCTGTTCCGTCCGACCGCGAGCGGCGCCGAGCCGGCCGACTACGAGGCCCGCATCACCGACCAGCTGTGCCCGCTGCTCGAACGCCACGAGGTGCTGCTCGACCTGCATTCGTTCCAGAGCGCGGGCGAGGCCTTCGCGATGATCGGCCCGCGCGACAACCAGGGCGCGCTGGAGCCTTTCGCGCGCGCCTTCGAGGAAGGGCAGCTGGCGCTGCACCTGGGCACGCCGCGGGTGGTCGAAGGCTGGCTCGACATCTACGCCGCCGGCCTGGCGCAGCGCGGCCAGGCCGCCGACGAGGCGGCGCTGGCCTTCGGCTGGGGCACGAACGAATACATGCGCAGCCGCGGCGGCTATGGCGTGACGCTCGAATGCGGGCAGCACGAGGACCCGGCGGCGCCGGAGGTCGCGTACCGGGCGATCCTCTCGGCGCTGCGCCTGCTCGGGATGATCGAGCCCGACCCGGCCGCGGCGCCGCCGTCGGCGCCTTCGCTGCTGCGGCTGGTCAGCGTCACCGACCGGCTGCACGAGGAGGACCACTTCGTGCGCGAGTGGGCCACCTTCGATCGCGTGGCGCGCGGCGAGCCCATCGGCCTGCGCGCGGACGGCGGCATGCTGCATGCCGACCGCGACGGCTTCATCGTGTTCCCGAACGCCGAGGCGCTGCCGGGCACCGAGTGGTTCTATTTCGCGGTCGAGAGCGAGCGGGACCTGACGCGCCCGGCCTGATCAGCCCCGCCGGGTCGCGATCAGCGGTTTCACGTCCGGCGCCTGCACGCGCGGCCGGTCGGCCTCGACCGCCGCCAGCGGGTCGACTTCCCGCAGGCTCGCCAGGCTGCGCCGCGTGAGGTCCTGGTAGGTGCGGGTGCCTTCGAGCTTCCAGGCCACTTCCTGGTCGCTGAGCTCGCGCAGCACCTTCGCGGGCATGCCGGCGGCGAGCGATCGCGCGGGAATCTTCTTGCCGGCCGGCACGAAGGCGCAGGCCGCGAGGATCGCCGCCTCGCCGATCTCGGCCTCGTCCATGACGACCGCGTTCATGCCGACCAGCGCGTCGCGCCGCACGATGCAGCTGTGCAGCACCGCGCCGTGGCCGATGTGGCCGTTTTCCTCGACCACCGTGTCCTGCGCCGGAAAGCCGTGCACGACGCAGGTGTCCTGCACGTTGGAGCCGCGCTCCAGCACGATGCGGCCGAAGTCGCCGCGCAGCACGGCGCAGGGCCCGACATAGCAGTCCGGCCCGACGATCACGTCGCCGATCAGCACGGCGGTCGGGTGCACATAGGCGCTCGGGTCGACGACCGGCACCACCCCTTCGATGGAATAACAAGGCACGGCTATCTCCGTTTTCTGGTTGGAATCTGGAATCAGGGTAATCCCTTGGCACTTTTGACTTGCGTCAAGCCGGGGTCGATCCTATGATTAACCGACCGGTCGGTCAACGATACTTTTGACGCCGGTCAAGACCCCGCCCCCACGCCAAGACTCAAGACTGGAGACACAGCTTGTCCGAATCACTCGTGCTTGCCCGCCAGCAGGGCCCGGTGCTGACGTTGACGCTGAACCGGCCCACCGCCCTCAACAGCTTCACCGAAGCCATGCACCAGGCGCTGCGCGCCGCGCTCGACACCGCCGCGGCGAATCCCGAAGTGCGCTGCGTGGTGCTCACCGGCGCCGGCCGCGGCTTCTGCGCCGGCCAGGATCTCTCCGACCCGATGGTCGCGCCCTCGGCGCCCGGCGAGCCGCCCAAGGACCTCGCGCTGGCGATCAACACGCTCTACAAGCCGCTGGTGCAGCGCCTCAAGTCGATGCCGGTGCCCGTGGTCGCCGCTGTCAACGGCGTGGCGGCCGGCGCCGGTGCCAACCTGGCGCTGAACTGCGACTTCGTGCTGGCCGGCGAGTCGGCCAGCTTCATCCAGGCCTTCGCCAAGATCGGCCTGGTCCCCGACACCGGCGGCACCTGGCTGCTGCCGCGCATCGTCGGCCGCGCACGTGCGCTGGGTCTCGCCATGCTGGGCGACAAGCTGCCCGCCGCCGAGGCCGAGCGCATCGGCCTGATCTGGAAATGCGTGGCCGATGCCGCACTGGCCGACGAGGCCGGCAAGCTCGCCGAGCGCCTGGCCGCGATGCCCGTGAAGGCGCTGGCCCAGACCCGCGCCGCGATCGACGGCGCCCAGCACCTGACGCTCGACCAGGCGCTCGACGCCGAAGCCGCGGTGCAGGCGCAACTTGGCAGCGCCCACGACTACCTCGAGGGCGTCGCCGCCTTCGGCGCCAAGCGCGCGCCCGTCTTCACCGACCGCTGAACCGAGAGAGAACCCATGCCGACCATCGCCGCCGAAGCGACACCGCAGCAAACCGCCGATCTGGTGCGCGAGCGCATGTATGCGAACGATCCCGCCGTGCGCGGCCTGGGCATCGACGTGACCGAGGTCGCGCCGGGCCAGGCCACGGTCACGATGACCGTGCGCGCCGACATGCTCAACGGCCACGCCACCTGCCACGGCGGCTTCCTCGCCGCTCTGGCCGACACCGCCTTCGCCTACGCCTGCAATTCGTACAACGAACTCACCGTGGCCTCGGGCTTCTCGATCGACCTGGTGGCGCCGGCACGCGAGGGCGACCTGCTCACCGCCCGCAGCGTCGAGCTGTCCAAGGCCGGGCGCACCGGCGTCTACGACAGCGAGATCACCAATCAGCACGGCGAGCGCATCGCGATGTTTCGCGGCCGCTCTTACACCATCAAGGGCAAGCCGGCGGTCGCTGCGTGAGACCTTGCGGGACAGACCAAGAAACTGCGCAGCAGTTTTTGCTCTGTCCTCAACTGACTAGATGGAGATACATCAAATGCCCGTCAAGCAACCCCAACCCGGCGACCTCGACGCCATCGAGACCGCCAGCCGCGACGAAATCCAGGCCCTGCAGATCCAGCGCCTGCGCTGGACCCTGCAGCACGCCTACGACAACGTGCCGCATTACCGCCAGGCCTTCGATGCCAAGGGCGTGCACCCGTCGGACCTGAAGCAGCTGAGCGACCTCGCGAAGTTTCCCTTCACGGCCAAGAAGGACCTGCGCGACAACTACCCCTTCGGCATGTTCGCGGTGCCGCGCGAGAAGGTCTCGCGCATCCATGCATCGTCGGGCACCACCGGCAAGCCGACCGTGGTCGGCTACACGCAGCAGGACATCGACCACTGGGCCGACCTCGTGGCGCGCTCGATCCGCGCTGCCGGCGGCCGCCGCGGCGACATCGTGCACGTGGCCTACGGCTACGGCCTGTTCACCGGCGGCCTCGGCGCGCACTACGGCGCCGAGCGCGCCGGCTGCACCGTGATCCCGATGTCGGGCGGCCAGACCGAAAAGCAGGTGCAGCTGATCCGCGACTTCAAGCCCGATCTCATCATGGTCACGCCGAGCTACATGCAGGTGATCGTCGAGGAGTTCGTGCGCCAGGGCCTCGATCCGCGCGAGTGCTCGCTCAAGGTCGGCATCTTCGGCGCCGAGCCCTGGACCGAGGCGATGCGGCGCGAGATCGAAGGCAAGGCCGGCATCGACGCGGTCGACATCTACGGCCTGTCCGAAGTGATGGGCCCGGGCGTGGCCAGCGAATGCATCGAGACCAAGGACGGTCCGGTGATCTGGGAAGACCACTTCTACCCCGAGATCGTCGACCCCGAGACCGGCGAAGTGCTGCCCGACGGCGAGGAGGGCGAGCTGGTCTTCACCTCGCTCACCAAGGAGGCGCTGCCGATCATCCGCTACCGCACGCGCGATCTCACGCGGCTCCTGCCGCCCACGGCGCGCTCGTTCCGCCGCATGGGCAAGATCGTCGGCCGCTCCGACGACATGCTGATCATCCGCGGCGTCAACGTCTTCCCGACCCAGATCGAGGAGATCGTGCTGCAGCACGCCAAGCTCTCGGGCCAGTACCGCATCAACGTCAGCCGCGACGGCCTGCTCGACACGGTGCAGGTGCAGTGCGAGCTGCAGCCGCAGGCGGCGTCCGCCACCGGCGAGGCCGAGCGGCGCGAGATCACGCAGTGGCTGCAGTCGCGCATCAAGACCCTGGTCGGCATCTCCACGCAGGTGGAAGTGCTGGTTCCCGATTCGATCGAACGCACGCTCACCGGCAAGGCCAGGCGCGTGGTCGATTCCCGTCCCAAATAAGCCCTCCGAAAGGACACACACCATGTACACGCAAGCGATGGACACGATGGGCAAGGAGCCCGGCGACGGCAAGAAGCCGGTGCGCTCTGCCGAGGAGATGCAGCTCGAGCAGCGCTTCGACGCCCGCATCGACGAGGGCGGCTTCATCGAAGCCAAGGACTGGATGCCCGAGCACTACCGCAAGACGCTGGTGCGCCAGATCAGCCAGCACGCGCACTCCGAGATCGTCGGCATGCTGCCCGAAGGCAACTGGATCACGCGCGCGCCCACGCTCAAGCGCAAGGCGATCCTGCTGGCCAAGGTGCAGGACGAGGCAGGCCACGGCCTGTACCTGTATTCGGCTGCCGAGACCCTCGGCACTTCGCGCGACCAGATGGTCGATGCGCTGCATTCGGGCCGCGCCAAGTACAGCTCGATCTTCAACTACCCGACCCTGACCTGGGCCGACATGGGCACCATCGGCTGGCTGGTCGACGGCGCCGCGATCATGAACCAGGTGCCGATCTGCCGCTGCTCGTACGCGCCCTATGCGCGCGCCATGATCCGCATCTGCCGCGAGGAGAGCTTCCACCAGCGCCAGGGCTTCGAGGCGCTGCTGACCATGATGCAGCACGGCACCGAGGCACAGAAGGCGATGGTCCAGGATGCGGTCAACCGCTGGTGGTGGCCCTCGATCATGATGTTCGGGCCGCCCGACGACCAGTCGCCCAACTCGGCGCAGTCGATGCGCTGGGGCATCAAGCGCTTCAGCAACGACGACCTGCGTGCCAAGTTCATCGATGCTGCGGTCGAGCAGGCCAAGGTGCTCGGCGTGAGCTTGCCCGACCCCGAGCTCAAGTGGAACGAGGAGCGCCAGCACCACGACCACGGCGCCATCGACTGGAGCGAATTCTGGCGCGTCGTCGGCGGCGACGGCCCCTGCAACCGCGAGCGCCTGGGCGCCCGCGTCAAGGCCTGGGAAGACGGCGCCTGGGTGCGCGATGCCGCGCTCGCCCATGCCGCCAAGCGCGCCGAGCCCGCCCCCCTGGCGGCCTGAGCCGCGCTGCCAACGAACCCGAATCAAGGAACGACCCCATGACGAATCCGACTCCCGCCTCCGCCGCCGAATGGCCCCTCTGGGAGGTCTTCGTGCGCAGCCGCTCGGGCCTCGACCACAAGCATTGCGGCAGCCTGCACGCGGCCGACCCGAAGATGGCGATCCAGATGGCGCGCGACGTCTACACGCGGCGCCAGGAAGGCACCAGCGTGTGGGTGGTGCGCTCCGACCAGATCGTCGCCAGCGACCCGGCCGACAAGGACATGTACTTCGATCCGATGGAAGACAAGGTCTACCGCCATCCGACCTTCTACAAGCTCCCCGGTTCCGTCGACCACATGTGAGCGTCCGACCATGCAAGCCTCCATCGCCATCGAATCCACGCCCGCCGTGCAGTACCTGCTGCGCCTCGGCGACACCTGCCTGATCCTCGGCCAGCGCATCGCCGAATGGTCGGGCCACGCACCGATCCTCGAGGAAGACATCGCGCTGTCGAACATGGCGCTCGACCTGATCGGCCAGGCCCGCGCCGTGCTGACGCACGCGGGCCGCATCGAAGGCCTCGGCCACGACGAGGACCAGCTGGCCTTCCTGCGCGACGAGAAGGACTACCGCAACCTGACCCTGGTCGAGCTGCCGCGCGGCGACTTCGCCTTCACGGTGCTGCGCAACGCGATGGTCGCGACGCTCATGAAGCTGCTGTGGGAGCGCCTGCGCGACTCGGCCGATGCCGAGCTCGCGGGCATCGCCGGCAAGGCGGTCAAGGAAGCGCGCTATCACCAGCAGCATGCGGCCGACTGGGTGGTGCGGCTGGGCGACGGCACGGAAGAATCCCGCCGCCGCGTCGAGCGCGCGCTGGCCGACCTCTGGCTCTATGCGCCGGAGATGTTCGAGTCCGACGCGGTCGACGAGGCCGCGGCCGCCGCCGGCCTGGGCCCGCGCTGGTCGGAACTGGAGGCGCCCTGGCGCGCCGAGATGCGCACGATCCTCGGCGAAGCCGCGCTGGCCGAGCCCAAGGAAGCCGCCTTCCGCAGCACCGGCAAGCACGGCGTCCACAGCGAGCACATGGGCTACATCCTGGCCGAGATGCAGCACCTGCAGCGCTCGTTCCCCGGAGGCGTCTGGTGACTGCCCCCGCCGCGCTCGACACGCGCTGCGCGCAGGCCTGGGACGTGCTCGGGACCGTGCTCGACCCCGAGGTGCCGGCGCTGTCGGTGCGCGACCTCGGCATCGTGCGCGACGTGATCGAGCACGGCGACGCGCTCGAGGTCGTGCTGACGCCGACCTACTCGGGCTGCCCTGCCACCGAGGTGATCGAGCACGACGTGCTCGAGGCGATTGCCAAGGCCGGCCTCGGCCCGGCCTATGTCACCTTGCAGCGCGCGCCGGCCTGGACCACCGACTGGATCAGCGCCGACGGCCGCCAGAAGCTGTCCGACTACGGCATCGCGCCCCCCGGGCCGGCCTCGACCGACGGCACGGTGCCGATCCGCTTCTTCGGCCGCCGCGTCGACGCGATCGCCTGTCCGCGCTGCGGCAGCAGCAACACCGAGCGGCTGTCGGCCTTCGGCTCCACCGCCTGCAAGGCGATGTACCGCTGCGTGAGCTGCCGCGAACCCTTCGAGCACTTCAAGCCCATATGAAAAACACCCCCATGTCGGCCCACTTCGTGTGGCTTCCCACCCCCTTGCAGGGGGCAATACCAGCGGCCCGGCGAAGCCGGTTCCGCGGTATTCCTGGATGGGAGCGCCGCATGGCGGCTGCTCCTGGTCGGGAGCTGCCGCGGAACCGGCTTTGCCGGGCCGCTGGCGGCGCCCCCGGTAGGGGGTGGGCGGCTACGCGAAGCGAGCAAGACTGGGGGGGAGCAACAAAATGAGCGTCATCTTCCACCCGCTTCGCGTCCGCGCCGTCGAGCCCGACACCGACGAAGCCGTCATCGTCTCCTTCGACGTCCCGACCGATCTGCGCGAGGCCTTCGGCTTCACCCAGGGCCAGTACCTCACCTTGCGCAAGGACATCGACGGCCAGGACCTGCGCCGCTCCTATTCGATCTGTGCCGGCGTCGACGACGGCGAGCTCCGCGTCGGCGTGCGCAAGGTCAAGGGCGGCACCTTCTCGAACTGGATCAACGAGCAGCTGCAGCCCGGCGACACGATCAACGTGATGGCGCCGCAGGGCCGCTTCTTCGTGCCGATCGAGCCGCAATCGAAGCGCCAGCACGTGGGCATCGTCGGCGGCAGCGGCATCACGCCGATCCTGTCGATCATGAAGACGGTGCTGGCGCGCGAGCCGCAGTCGCGCTTCACGCTCATCTACGGCAACCGCAAGCTGCAGTCCACGATGTTCAAGGAAGAGCTCGAGGACCTGAAGAACCGCTACATGACGCGGCTGGTGCTGCACCACGTGTTCTCGGGCGAGCCGACCGACGCGCCGCTCAACATGGGCCGCATGGACCGCGCCAAGCTCGGCGACTTCCTGTCGAGCGTGGTGCCGGCCGGCGCCATCGACCACGCCTACATCTGCGGCCCGTTCCAGATGAACGACGAGGCCGAGGCCGCGCTGCTCGCAGCCGGCGTGCCCGAGGAGCGCATCCACATCGAGCGCTTCGGCGTCGCCGCGCCCGAGGGCGCGCCGGTGGGCGCCGTGATCCACGAGGCGAAGCCCGGCGACGCCGAGGTGGCGAAGATCGTCATCGTGCGCGACGGCCTGCAGCGCGAGATCGAGTTCCGCCGCGACCAGCCGAGCATCCTCGACTGCGCCTCGGCGGCCGGCATGGAAGTGCCTTTCTCGTGCACCTCGGGCGTCTGCGGCACCTGCCGCGCCAAGGTGGTCGAGGGCAAGGTGCGAATGGAGCGAAACTTCGCACTCGACAAGAACGAGGTGGCGGCCGGTTTCGTGCTGACCTGCCAGGCGCATCCGCTGACCGAGCGCGTGGTGCTCTCGTTCGACGAACGCTGAAACCCACCCCAAGGAAGCCATGGCCCGCGGACGCTCTGCCGGATACGACGATCAACGCGAGATGATCCTCGCGCATGCGGCGCTGCTGTTCGCCAACCGCGGCTATTCGGCCACCTCCATGAACCAGGTGGCCGAGGCCTGCGGCTTTTCCAAGGCCCTGCTCTATCACTACTACCGCGACAAATACAGCCTGCTGGTGAGCATCGCCGAGAACCATGTCTCGCGCCTCGAAGACCTGGTGGCCGATGTCGAGCAGCAAGGCCTGGCGCCCGACGTGCGGCTGCGCGAGCTGATCCGCCGCTTCGTCGAGGAATACGCCGGCGCCAAGCATGCGCACCGCGTGCTCACCGAGGACGTCAAGTTCCTCGAAGAAGACGACCGCGAGCGCGTGCTCGGCACCCAGCGCACCGTGGTCGCCGGCTTCGCGCGCGTGGTTGCCGAACTGCGGCCCGACCTCGAGCAGGCCGCGCTGGCCAAGCCGCTGACCATGCTGCTGTTCGGCATGATCAACTGGATGTTCATCTGGATGCGACCGGACGGCGAACTCGACTACGAGACGATGGCGCCCGTGGTGGCCGACCTGTTCCTCGGCGGACTGCCGGCGGTGCAGCTGCCGCTTCGGGTGTCCGCCTTCGACGGCTGAGCAGCCGCATGGCGCATCCATTCAACCCTTTCATCAACCCCCTCGAAAAACCGGAGACACCCGTATGAAGCTTCTGAAACCCATTGCCTTCGCAGCCATGCTGCTGGCCGCGGCGCTGGCCCAGGCCGACATCAATGTCGGCGTCACCGTGTCGGCCACCGGCCCGGCCGCGTCGCTCGGCATTCCCGAGAAGAACACCATCGCGCTGATGCCCAAGACCATCGGCGGCCAGAAGGTCAATTACATCGTGCTCGACGACGCCAGCGACACCACGGCCGCGGTCAACAACACGCGCAAGCTGATCTCCGAGAACAAGGTCGACGTGATCCTCGGCTCGACGACCACGCCGAACTCGCTGGCCATGATCGACGTCGCCGCCGAGAGCCAGACGCCGATGATCTCGATGGCTGCCTCGGCCCGCATCATCGAGCCGATGGATGCCAAGAAGCGCTGGGTCTTCAAGACGCCGCAGAACGACATCATGATGTCGCTCGCGATCGCCGAACACATGGCTTCCAGCGGCGTCAAGACGGTCGGCTTCGTCGGCTTCTCCGATGCCTACGGCGAAGGCTGGTTCCAGGAGTTCAGCAAGGCCGCCGACCTGAAGAAGATCAAGATCGTCGCCAACGAGCGCTATTCGCGCACCGACACCTCGGTCACGGGCCAGACGCTCAAGCTGATGTCGGCCAAGCCCGATGCGGTGCTGGTCGCCGGCTCGGGCACGCCGGCCGCACTGCCGCAGAAGAGCCTCAAGGAGCGCGGCTACACGGGCAAGGTCTACCAGACCCACGGCGTCGCCAACGCCGACTTCCTGCGCGTCGGCGGCAAAGACGTCGAAGGCACCCTGCTGCCGGCCGGCCCGGTGCTGGTGGCGGAGCAACTGCCTGCGGGCAACCCCGTGAAGAAGTCGGCGCTGGCCTATGTCGCCGCCTACGAGGCTGCCAATGGCAAGGGCTCGGTGTCGACCTTCGGCGCCCACGCCTGGGACACCGGCCTGCTGATGGCCGCCGCGGTGCCGGTCGCGCTCAAGAAGGCGCAGCCGGGCACGCCCGAGTTCCGCGCCGCACTGCGCGATGCGCTGGAGCAGGTCAAGGAACTGCCGGGTGCGCATGGCGTGTTCAACATGACGGCCAACGACCACCTGGGCCTGGACCAGCGCGCACGCGTGATGGTCAAGATCGAGAACGGCGCCTGGAAGTACATCCCTCCCGCGAATTGACGCTCGCCCCCAGGTTGGCTCACTTCGTGTAGCCGCCCACCCCCTGCCGGGGGCAACACCAGCGGCCCGGCAAAGCCGGTTCCGCGGTGTTCCACCAAGGGGCCTGGCTTCGCCGGCCTCGAGGTTGCCAAGGCGAATCGGCGTCTCGATTTTGGAAAGACTTCAATGGACTTGCAGATTGCCCTGTTGCTCGGGCAGGACGGCATCGTCAACGGCGCGGTTTACGGACTGATGGCCTTGGCCCTGGTGCTGGTGTTTTCCGTCACGCGGGTGATCTTCATCCCGCAGGGCGAACTGGTGGCCTTCGGCGCTCTGTCGATGGCGGCGCTGACCGCCGGGCGCGTGCCGGCCACGCTGTGGCTGCTGGTCGCCCTGGCCGCGATGACGCTGGTGGTCGAAGCCTGGCGCTGGAAGCGCGGCGCCACGGTCGACTGGAAATCGACGCTGGTGTGGACCGTGCTGTTCCCCGTGATCGCCGCCGGCCTGGCGCTGGGCCTGCGACCGAGCTCGCTCGCGCTGCAGGCGGTGACCACCTTGTTCCTCATCACGCCGCTGGGCCCGCTGCTGTACCGGCTGGCCTACCGTCCGCTGGCCGATGCCACGGTGCTGATCCTGCTGATCGTCTCGGTCGCGCTGCACGGCGTGCTGGTCGGCCTCGGCCTGCTGTTCTTCGGCGCCGAGGGCTCGCGCACGCCGGCCTTCTCCGAGGCGCGTTTCGACATCGGCAGCGTGCCCATCAGCGGCCAGTCGCTGGTGGTGGTGGGCGTCGCCTTCGTGCTCGTGCTGCTGATGTTCCTCTTCTTCGAACGCTCGATCGTCGGCAAGGCGCTGCGCGCCACCGCCATGAACCGGGTCGGCGCCCGGCTGATGGGCATTCCGACCGACCTGTCGGGTGACCTGAGCTTCGCGCTCGCGGCGCTGATCGGTGCGGTCTCGGGCCTGCTGATCGCGCCGCTGACCACGGTCTACTACGACACCGGCTTCCTGATCGGCCTCAAGGGCTTCGTCGCCGCGATCGTCGGCGGGCTCGCGAGCTACCCGATCGCGCTGGTCGGCGCCCTGCTGGTGGGCCAGCTCGAGGCCTTCTCATCGTTCTGGGCCAGCGCCTTCAAGGAGGTGCTGGTGTTCACCTTGATCATTCCCGTCCTCTGGTGGCGCTCGCTGCGCAGCCGTCATGTGGAGGACGAGGAATGACCCGCCGCCACCTCACCCTGATCTGCATCGCCGCGCTGGCGCTGGCCTGGCCCTGGCTGCCGGACTTCACCGTCACGGTGTTCAGCTACATCGCGCTCTATTCGCTGGTCGCGGCCGGGCTCGTGATGCTCACCGGCGTCGGCGGCATGACCTCTTTCGGCCAGGCCGCCTTCGTCGCCGTCGGCGCCTACGCCACGGCCTGGGTCTGCACCTCGCCGGCGGCCGCGGCGGCGCTCGGCGGCATCGTGCCGCCGGCGCTGCTGCCCTGGGTCGGCCTGCTGTTCGGCATGGCGCTGACCTTCGTCGTCGCCTGGGGGCTCGGCGCGATCACGCTGAAGCTCTCGGGCCACTACCTGCCGCTGTGCACGATCGCCTGGGGCTTGAGCCTCTACTTCCTGTTCGGCAACCTCGAGTTCCTCGGCGGCCAGACGGGCATCACCGGCGTGCCGGCGCTGACGGTCTTCGGCTTCTCGCTGGCGTCGCCACGCGCCCTGGGACCGGTGATCTGGGGCGTGCTGCTGCTGGCGCTCTGGGCGCTGCACAACCTGCTCGACTCGCGCGAGGGACGCGCGGTGCGCGCGCTCAAGTCGGGCCGCGTGATGGCCGAGTCGATGGGCGTCGACACGGCGCGCTACCGGGTCAAGGTGTTCGTGCTGGCCGCGTTGCTGGCGGCGCTGTCGGGCTGGCTCTACGCGCACATGCAGCGCTTCGTGAACCCGACGCCGTTCAACATCAACATCGGCATCGAGTACCTGTTCATGGCGGTGGTCGGCGGCTCGGGCCACTTGTGGGGCGCGGTGCTCGGCGCGACGCTGATCACCCTGGTCAAGGAGCAGCTGCAGGACATCCTGCCGAAGCTGCTGGGCGCCAGCGGTAACTTCGAGGTGATCGTCTTCGGCCTCTTGATGCTGTTCGTGCTGCAGCGCTTCGCCGAAGGGCTCTGGCCGACGCTGGCCCGCGTGAGCGGCCGCTTCCTGAAGCCCGAGCCGGTGAAGCCCGCGAGTGCGATCACGGCGCTGGACAGCCGCAAGCTGCCGGCCGCCGGCCAGCTGCTGCTCGAGGCCGACCGCGTGACCAAGCGCTTCGGCGGCCTGGTCGCGAACAACGCGGTCGCGATGACGCTCAAGGCCGGCGAGGTGCATGCGCTGATCGGCCCGAACGGGGCCGGCAAGAGCACCTTCTTCAACATGATCTCGGGCGTCGACGACCCGACCGAGGGCGAAGTCCGCCTGCTCGGCGAGGCGATGACCGGCAAGCCTTCGCGCGACTTCGCGGCGCGCGGCCTGGGCCGCACCTTCCAGCATGTGCGGCTGCTCGGCAATCGCAGCGTGCTCGAAAACGTCGCGCTGGGCGCCCACCGGCGCGGCCACCGCGGCTGGATCGCCTCGATGCTGCGGCTCGATCGTGCCGAAGAGGCCGCGCTGCTGGCCGAGGCGCGCCGGCAGATCGAACGCTGCGGCCTCGGCGCCCATGCCGACGCGCCGGCCGCCTCGCTGGCGCTGGGCCAGCAGCGGGTGGTCGAGATCGCGCGCGCGCTGGCCGGCCAGCCGGCCGCGCTGCTGCTCGACGAGCCGGCCGCGGGCCTGCGCCATCTCGAGAAGCAGGCGCTGGCCGAACTGCTGTCGCAGCTGCGCGCCGAAGGCCTCGGCATCCTGGTGGTCGAGCACGACATGGAATTCGTCATGAACCTGGCCGACCGCATCACGGTGCTCGAGTTCGGCGCCGTCATCGCCGAGGGCACGCCGGCCCAGGTGCAATCCAACCCCCGTGTGCTGGACGCCTACCTGGGCGGCAGCGACGAACCTCTCGCGGCAGCGGCATGACTTCCCTTTTCCAACTCCAGGATTTCAGCGTCGCCTACGGCGCGGTCGAGGCGGTGCACCAGGTGGCGCTGCAGGTGAACGAGGGCGAGATCGTCACCGTCATCGGTCCCAACGGCGCCGGCAAGACCACGCTGCTGTGCGCGGCGATGGGCCTGCTGCCGTCCAGCGGCAGCCTGAGCTTGGCGGGCGAACGCATCGCGCGGCCCAGCGTCGAGGCGATGGTCGCGCGCGGGGTCGCGCTGGTGCCCGAGCGGCGCGAGCTGTTCGGCGAGATGTCGGTCGAGGACAACCTGCTGCTCGGCGGCTTCTACCGCTGGCGCACCGGCCGCCGCGACCAGAAGGAGCGCATGGAGGAGGTCTTCGCGATCTTCCCGCGCCTCAAGGAGCGCCGCGAACAACTCTCCAGCACGCTCTCCGGCGGCGAGCGCCAGATGCTGGCCATCGGCCGCGCGCTGATGGCGCGGCCGCGTCTCCTGATGCTCGACGAGCCTTCGCTGGGCCTGGCGCCGCTGATCGTGCGCGAGGTGCTGCACGTGGTGTCGTCGCTGCGCGCGCACGGCGTGTCGGTGCTGCTGGTCGAGCAGAACGCGCGCGCCGCGCTGCAGGTGGCCGACCGCGGCTATGTGCTGGAGACCGGCGCCGTGGCGCTGACCGGCCCGGCGCAGGAGCTGCTGCACGACCGGCGAATCATCGACACCTATCTCGGCCTCGGCAACAAGAACGCCGTGACGTGACCCCCACGCTCCCTCACTTCGTGTAGTCGCTTGCCCGGCGCCGGCCTCGTCTCTTCCTTCCTGGAGAACTCTATGACTCAAATCCTTCAAAGCTTCATCGGCGGCCGCTGGCTCGGCGCGCAGGGTGCGCAGGCGCTGCGCAGCGCCATCAACGGCCGTCCGGTGGCCAGCACGCATGCCGAGGAAATCGACTTCGGCGAAGCCCTGGCCCACGCGCGCACGGTCGGCCTCGCGAACCTGCTGGCGATGGACTTCCAGCAGCGCGCCCAGCGCCTGCGCGCGCTCTCCAAGTACCTGGCCGAGCACAAGGAAGAGCTCTACGCGATCTCGGCCCACACCGGCGCCACGCGTGCCGACAGCTGGATCGACATCGAGGGCGGCGCCGGCACGCTGGCAGCCTACGCCGGCATCGGCGGCAACGAGCTGCCTTCCGGCAACCTGGTGCACGAAGGCCCGGCCATGCCGCTCGGCAAGAAGGGCGGCTTCGCAGGCACCCACATCCTGGTGCCGCGGCGCGGCGTCGCGGTCCACATCAACGCCTTCAACTTCCCGGTTTGGGGCCTGCTCGAGAAATGGGCGCCGAGCTTCCTCGCGGGCATGCCCTGCATCGGCAAGCCGGCCACCTCGACCAGCTACCTGACCGAGGCGCTGGTGCGCCTCATGCACCGCTCGGGCCTGTTGCCCGAGGGCAGCCTGCAGCTGGTGATCGGCAGCACCGGCGACCTGCTCGACCGGCTCGACGGCATGGACGTCGTGACCTTCACCGGCTCCGCCGACACCGCCGCCAAGCTGCGCGTGCATCCGAACGTCGTGCGCCAGTCGATCCCCTTCAATGCCGAGGCCGACTCGCTCAACTGCGCCATCCTGGCGCCCGACGTGTCACCCGACGACGAGGAGTTCGACCTCTTCGTCAAGGAGGTGGCGCGCGAGATGACGGTCAAGTCGGGCCAGAAGTGCACCGCGATCCGGCGCGCGATCGTGCCGCGCCAGCACGTCGACGCGGTGGCCGAGAAGCTGCGTGCGCGGCTCGCCAAGACCGTGGTCGGCGACCCGGCGCGCGAGGACGTGCGCATGGGCGCGCTGGCCTCGCATGCGCAGCAGGCCGACGTCGCCGAGCGCGTGCGCCTGCTGATGCAGGGCGCCGAACTGGTCTATGGCGAGCGCGACGGCTTCGCGCCGCAGGGCGAGGGCGTGGCCGAGGGCGCGTTCTTCTCGCCGACCCTGCTGCTGGCGCGCGATCCGCTCGGCAACGACGCGGTGCACGACATCGAGGCCTTCGGCCCGGTCAGCACGCTGATGGCCTACGACGGCCTCGACGAGGCGCTGGCGCTCGCTGCGCGCGGCCGCGGCAGCCTGGTCGGCACGCTGGTCACCAAGGACCCGGCGACTGCGGCGCGCGCGATCCCGATCGCCGCCGCGCACCACGGCCGCCTGCTGGTGCTGGACCGCGAGGCCGCGGCCGAATCGACCGGCCACGGTTCGCCGCTGCCCTTCCTCAAGCACGGCGGCCCGGGCCGCGCGGGCGGCGGCGAAGAGCTGGGCGGACTGCGCGCGGTCAAGCACTACCTGCAGCGCGCCGCGCTGCAGGGCTCGCCGAGCATGATCGCTGCCGTGACCGGCGAGTACATGCGCGGCGCCAAGCTCAATGAATCCGAGCTGCACCCGTTCCGCAAGCACTTCGAGGACCTCGCCATCGGCGACTCGCTGCTGACGCACCGGCGCACCGTCGGCGAGGCCGACATCGTGGCCTTCGGCGGCATCTCGGGCGACTACTTCTACATGCACTTCGACGAGGTCGCGGCCAAGGAAAGCCCGTTCGGCAAGCGCATCGCGCACGGCTACTTCGTGCTGTCGGCGGCGGCCGGCCTGTTCGTCTCGCCGGCGCCCGGGCCGGTGCTGGCGAACTACGGGCTCGACACCTTGCGCTTCATCAAGCCGGTGGGCATCGGCGACACGATCCGCGCCCGCCTCACCTGCAAGCGCAAGATCGACCGCAACAAGAAAGACGCCAACGGCGTCGGCCAGGGCGTGGTCGCCTGGGACGTCGAAGTCACCAACCAGGACGGCGACCTGGTGGCGAGCTACGACATCCTGACGCTGGTCGCGAAGAAGACCTGAGGCCCGGCGCCTCCGGATCGGGGCCAGTTCCTACAGTCGGGTTCTCCGGCGCACACTAAGGTGCCAGCCTGGAGAACCCCATGCCCGCAGCCTCCCGAGCACGCGAAGCCCTGGCGCCGTACCACGGCAAGCGCGACTTCAAGAAGACACCCGAACCGCGCACCGGCGGCAAGTCCGGCCGCGGCTCGCTCTCCTTCGTCGTCCAGAAGCACCATGCGAGCCATCTGCACTACGACTTCCGGCTCGAGCTCGACGGCACGCTGAAGAGCTGGGCGGTACCCAAGGGGCCCTGTCTGGATCCGGCCGTGAAGCGCATGGCGGTGCAGGTCGAAGACCACCCGATCTCCTATGGCAGCTTCGAAGGCACCATCCCGCCCAAGCAGTACGGCGCCGGCACCGTGATCGTCTGGGATCGGGGCGAGTGGGTGGCCGAAGGCGATGCGCGGCAGGGGCTGGCCGAGGGCAAGCTCAAGTTCGAGCTGCGCGGCCGCAAGCTGCGCGGCCGCTGGACCCTGGTGCGGATGCGCAGCGAGGGCGAGAAGCAGGTGCCGTGGCTGCTGATCAAGGAGAGAGATGCCGAAGTGCGGCTGCTGGCGGACTACGACGTCGTCGAGGCCGAGCCCGACAGCGTGCTGAGTGGCCGCGACGTGGACCATCCGCCGCCGCCGGTCGCGCCGGGCGGACCGGCCGGCAAGAGCCCTGCGAAGAGCGCAAAGAGCGCGAAGAGCGCGAAGAGTGCCGCGACTGCAACGAGCGCGGGGCGCAAGGCGGCGTTGCCGGCTGCGCTGGCGCCGCAGTTGGCGACGCTCGCTGCGGGGCCGCCCGCCAGGCCCGGCGACTGGCTCTACGAACTCAAGTTCGACGGCTATCGCCTGCTGGCGCGCATCGACGGCGACAGGGTTCAATGCATCACGCGCAACGGCCACGACTGGACCGCGAAGCTGCCGACGCTGGCGAAGGCGCTGGCGAGGCTGAAGACGAAGTCCGCGTGGCTGGACGGCGAGATCGTGGTTGCCGGCGAGCACGGCGCACCCGATTTCCAGGCGTTGCAGAACGCCTTCGACCGCGGTGCCACGTCGAAGATCGCCTACTGGCTGTTCGATGCCCCCTTTCTCGATGGGCTGGACCTGCGCTCGCTGCCGCTCGAGGAGCGCCGGGAGCGTCTGGCGCGCCTGCTCGGCAGCCGGCCGCCGGCGCAGCTGCGGCTCAGCGAGGCCTTCGACGCCGCGCCGCGCGACCTGCTCGCCTCGTCGGCGAAGCTGGGCTTCGAGGGCATCGTCGGCAAGCGCAGGGGCTCGGCCTACGTGTCGCGCCGCTCGCCCGACTGGATCAAGCTCAAGAACCAGCGCCGGCAGGAGTTCGTGATCGGCGGCTATACCGCGCCGAAGGGCTCGCGCTCGGGCTTCGGCTCGCTGCTGCTCGGCGTCCACGACGACGCCGGCGGGCTGAGCTACTGCGGCAATGTCGGCACCGGATTCGACGAAAGCCGGCTGGCCGACATCAAGGCCCGGCTCGACGAGCAGGCCAGCGAGCAGTGCCCCTTCAACGAAAGACCCGCCGGTGTCGCGGCACAGTGGGTCAAGCCGGTGCTGGTGTGCGAGGTGTCCTTCGGCGAGTGGACGCGCGAGGGCCGCATTCGCCATTCGGTGTTCCAGGGTCTGCGCAGCGACAAGCCGGCGGCGCAGATCCGGCGCGAGCTGGCCGAGCCGCCCGAGCCCGCATCGACCGGCCGCGGCGGCGACACGACCCAAGGAGCGACGAAGTCCATGGCCCTGCGCATCACCCACGCCGAGCGCGTGATCGACAAGAAGAGCGGCGTCACCAAGGGCGAACTGGTCGCCTTCTACGAACGGGTGGCACCACTCATGCTGCCGCACCTCAAAGGCCGGCCGGTGTCGCTGGTGCGTGCGCCCGAGGGCATCGGCGGCGAGCTGTTCTTCCAGAAGCATGCGCAGCACAGCGAGATGCCCGGCGTGAAGCTGCTCGACCCCGCGCTCGACCGCGACCACGATCCGCTGCTGCAGATCGACTCGGCGCGCGGACTGCTGTCGGCAGCGCAGATGAACGTGATCGAGCTGCACACCTGGAACGCCACCTCGAAGGCCATCGACACGCCCGATCGCATGACCTTCGACCTCGACCCCGGCGAGGGCGTGCCCTGGGCCCGGATGCAGGAAGCGGCGCTGCTGGTGCAGACCCTGCTGACCGAGCTCGGCCTGCCGGCCTTCCTGAAGACCAGCGGCGGCAAGGGCCTGCACGTGCTGGTGCCGATCAGGCGGCACTACGGATGGGACGCGGTCAAGGGCTTCTCGCAGGCGGTCGTGCAGCACCTGGCGAGCACCATTCCCGATCGCTTCGTCGCCAAGAGCGGCCCGCGCAACCGGGTCGGCAAGATCTTCGTCGACTACCTGCGCAATGGCTTCGGCGCGACCACGGTCAGCGCCTGGTCGGCGCGCTCGCGGCCCGGCCTCGGCGTGTCGGTGCCGCTGGCTTGGGACGAGTTGCCGGAACTCGAGAGCGCGTCGCAATGGACGGTGCAGAACATCTCGCGCCGGCTCGCCACGGGCAACCAGCCCTGGGCCGAGTTCGACAAGAGCGGCCGGGCGCTCGGCCCCGCGATGAAGCGGCTGGGCTACGCGCCGCCCTGAGGCGCTCGGCTCAATCCTCGAGGCTTTCGAGGTTCTTCACCGCGTAGATCAGCGCGCCGCCCCTGAGCATGCGCACCACGGTGTCGCGGTCGCCGGCCGAGAACACCATGCAGCCTTCGCTGAGCCCGGCCTTGCCTTGCGCCTGGACCAGGTCCGGATCCATGTAGGAGTGGCCGTGAATCACGATCAGGCGCTCGAACGCCAGGCTGTTGCTTTCCGACAGGCCGTGCAGCCGCATCGACAGGCCGTGCCCGGGCTGGCCGCTGATGTAGGTGGCACCGGTGAGGTACAGGCCCAGGCTGCTGGTCTCGCTGTCGGGAACGTTGGAGAAAGTCTCCGCATAGCCGTCGTCGTCGGGACCTTCGGAGCCTATGCCGTGGGCGACATGAAAGCTCTGCACGACCTGCTCGCTGCTGCGATCGATCACGTAGAAGCGTGGCCGGCTCGAGTGCTCCGAGAAATCGAGCACGGCGGCGTAGCGGTGGTCCGAGGACTTGCCCAGCACATAGGCGATCGCGACGTCCATCAGCATCGAGCGATCCGCCTGCGCGATCGCCGGGCCGGCCCACAGCGTGCCGGCCGCCAGCAGGGCTAGCGCACGGTGGACAGCACCGTGGCGCGGCATCGGGCCTGCTCCGATCGCTGCAGCAGGACGCAGTTGTCCAGGGCGCGCTGCTGCATGTCGCTCAAGCGGGGCATCGACGAGGGCGGCGCGCGCCATCCAGGCTGCTGGTTCTGCCAGCCGTTGTTGTTGTTCCAGCCGTTGTCGTTCCAGCCGTTGTTGCCGTTGTTCCAGCCGTTGTTGTTGTCCCAGCCATTGTTGTTGCCCCAACCGTTGTTGCTGTTGCGGTTCCAGCCGCTGTTGCGCTGGTTCTGCATCTGCCACATGCAGCTGTTGAAGTCCATGCCCGAGCGGCCGCTGGCGCAGAAGCGTCGATCGCTCTCGAAGGCCGCATCGTTGCGCTGGGCGGCCGCCGGCGTCAGGGTCGCGAGGCCCGCCAGCGCCAGAGTCGCCACCTTCGAAGTCAGGCCCAGTCGTTTCATGTCGCTTTCCGGTTTCGGCACATCAACGGAGCGTACGCCAAAACAGTCCGGCGGGTTCGCGCAACGATGCTCAGGCGGCGACCGCGAGCACTTCGTCGGTGGTCACTTCGAAGCGCTCCAGCGTGTTGAGGCCGAACACCATCGTGATCGGAACGTCGGCCGCGTCGCGGCCGCGCGCGATCACCACGCGGCCGATGCGCGGCGTGTTGTGGCGGGCGTCGAAGGTGTGCCAGCGGTCGCCGAGGTAGACCTCGAACCAGGCGCTGAAATCCATCGGATAGGGCACCGGCGGAATGCCGATGTCGCCGAGATAGCCCGTGACGTAGCGGGCCGGGATGTTCATGCAGCGGCACAGCGTGATGGCCAGCTGCGTGAAGTCCCGGCAAACGCCGACTCTTTCGCGGAAGGCCTCCAGTGCGGTCCGCGTGGCGCGTGCGCATTGGTAGTCGAAGCGCAGGTGGCGGTGCACGAAGTCGCAGATCGCCTGCACGCGCTGCCAGCCTTGCGGCACGCCGCCGAACTGCGCCCAGGCGAACTGCAGCAGCTCGCTGTCGACCTCGCAGTAGCGGCTGGGCAGCAGGAACTGGAGGGTTTCCACCGGCAGGTCGGCCGGTGCATGCTCGATCGCGCCGTACGACACCGGGTCCGGCCAGCCGGTGTCGAACACCACGGCCTCGTTGCGCAGCCGTACCCGGTTCACGCCCAGTGGAACCGCCACGCGGGCGCAGTGGTTATTGAAGCTGTCGGTGTAGTGGTCGGTGCGCAGCGGCGGACTGATCGTGAGGTTCTCCATGCCCTGCAGATCGGCTGCGCGCGAAGGATGCAGCTGGAGCATGTAGATGAGGGCGGTCGGCGCCGTGACGCCGAGCTCGATGTCGAAACCGATTCTGATGAGCATGGCGGGCAGACCTTTGGGTGGGGAGATGCAGTTGAAGCAGGTTTGATGCCGGCTTGCGCGGTCCATCGTAGGCAATCGCATCGTCGCACCCTGTGGGCGGGTGCGCGCAAACGCGCGTAGGCCATGGCTTGAGGCCGTCGGTGCGGTCCTACCGCGCACCACTCGCCGCGCCGACAGGCGAGAGCGTACCGTCACTACGGTCCGCGGGCAGGCCCCGAGCCTAAGCTATGACCAGGCGCTCAGCCGTGCGCTCCGCTTGTCTGCAACCCAAGGAAATCGAGATGACCTCACCCCACAAGGCGGCCGCGGGCCGTCGCCCCAAGCAGGGCGATGGCAGCCAGGCCAAGCAGGAGCAGCTGGACACCTTCACCAGCGACAACGCCGCCCTGCTGACCACCAACCAGGGCCTGCAGATTCCCGACAACCACAATTCCCTGCGGGCCGGCGTGCGCGGCCCGACGCTGCTGGAAGACTTCATCCTGCGCGAGAAGATCACGCATTTCGACCACGAGCGCATTCCGGAGCGCGCGGTGCATGCGCGGGGCTCGGCGGCGCACGGCTATTTCGAGGTCTACAAGTCGATGTCGCAGTTCACCGCGGCCGAGTTCCTGCAGGACCCGGCGGTGAAGACGCCCGTTTTCGTGCGCTTTTCGACCGTCGCGGGTTCGCGCGGTTCGGCCGATACGGTGCGCGACGTGCGCGGCTTCGCGGTCAAGTTCTATACGCAGCAAGGCAACTACGACCTGGTGGGCAACAACATCCCGGTGTTCTTCATCCAGGATGCGATGAAGTTCCCGGACCTGGTCCACGCCGTGAAGCCGGAGCCGCACCACGAGATGCCGCAGGCGGCGAGCGCCCACGACACCTTCTGGGATTTCGCCTCGCTGATGCCCGAGACCACCCACATGCTGATGTGGGCGATGTCGGACCGCGCGATTCCGCGCAGCCTGCGCATGATGGAGGGCTTCGGCGTCCACACCTTCCGCTTCATCAATGCCCGCGGCGAGAGCCACTTCGTGAAGTTCCACTGGAAGCCCAAGCTCGGCATCCACGGCTTGGCCTGGGACGAGGCGCAGAAGATCGCCGGCAAGGACGCCGACTTTCACCGGCGCGACCTGTGGGAGGCGATCGAGGCCGGCGATTTCCCCGAATGGGAGCTCGGCGTGCAGATGATCCCGCAGGACAAGGAGCATGCCTTCGGCTTCGACCTGCTCGATCCGACCAAGCTGATCCCCGAGGAGATGGTGCCGGTGCAGCGCATCGGCCGCATGGTGCTGAACCGCAACCCGGACAACTTCTTCGCCGAGACCGAGCAGGTGGCCTTCCATCCGGGCCATGTGGTGCCGGGCATCGACTTCTCGAACGACCCGCTGCTGCAGGGGCGCCTGTTCTCCTACACCGACACGCAGATCTCGCGGCTCGGTGGCGCCAACTTCCACGAACTGCCGATCAACAAGGGCGTCTGCCCCTTCCACAACTTCCAGCGCGACGGCATGCACCGGCAGACGATCGCGCGCGGCCAGGTGGCCTACGAGCCGAACTCGCTGGGCGACGGCAAGGAGTTCCGGGTCGATGGCGCCAGCGCGGGCTTCCAGTCGTTTCCGGAGGCCCTGGAGCCGCCGAAGGTGCGCCGGCGCAGCCCGTCCTTCGATGACCACTTCACCCAGGCGCGGCTGTTCTTCAACAGCCAGACCGCACCCGAGAAGGAGCACATCATCGCGGCCTTCCGCTTCGAACTGTCGAAGGTCGAGGTGCCGGCGGTGCGCCAGCGGATGGTCGACAACCTCGCGCACGTCGACGAGAAGCTGGCTCGGCGCGTGGCCGAAGTGCTGGGCATCAAGCCGCCGGATGCCAAGGCGGCGGCCGGGCGCGCGGGCTTTCGCGAGCACCGATTCACGATGCCGATCGACGAGTCGCCGGCGCTCAGCATGGCCGACACCGGCGGCGGATCGGTCAAGACGCGCAAGGTCGCGATCCTGGTGGCCGACGGCATCGACTCGGCCTCGCTGAAGGTGATCCGCGAAGGGATCGAGCAGGCCGGCGCCCAGTGCAAGGTGGTGGGGCCCCGGCTGGGCACCATCGCCAGCGCCTCGAAGCGCCAGCTCGAGGTCGACGTCACCTTCGTCAACACGCCCTCGGTGATGTTCGATGCGGTGCTGGTGCCGGCGGGAGCCGAAGGCGTCCGGGCCCTGGCCCAGAACGGCGATGCGGTGCACTTCGTGCTCGAGGCCTACAAGCATTGCAAGGCGATCTGCACCGTGGGCGAAGGGGTGCAGCTGCTGGCCTCGCTGGGCATCGGCGAGGACCCGAAGGCCGCGCCGGCGGGCGTCGTGGTGGCGCCGACGCCAGTCACCAACCTCGGCGACGCGACCGCGGCGCACCAGGTGGCACAGGACTTCGTGGCCGCGATCGCGAAGCACCGGCACTGGGACCGGGCCAACGTCGACGCTGTTCCGGCCTGAGCCTCAGGCGCCTGCCAGCAGCTGCAGCGGCGTCTCCCACAGCAGCTTGCGCCGCTCGGCCGGGTCTGGAAAGAGCCGCTCGACGAGCTTCAGCTGAACGCCGTAGTCGATGCGTTCGGTGGCCCGCAGGTAGGGCCAGTCGGAGCCCCAGACGCAGCGTTCGAGCGTGAAGGCGTCCACCAGCGCCTGCACGAAGGGCCAGGCGTCCTCGTGCGGATGGGGCTGCTGCGAGAATTTCGCGAAACCCGAGAGCTTGACGACGGCGCGCCCCGAGCGCCCCAGTTCCAGCAGCGCCGCGAAGCCGGGCTGGCGCAGGCCGGCCTCCACCTGCGGCTTGCCGCAATGGTCGATCAGCAGGCGCAGCCGCGGCGCGACGTCCAGCAGGGGCATCAGCGCCGGCAACTGGTCTCGCTCGACCTGCACCTGGAGCAGCATGCCGAGCCGCTCGAGCTTCTTCAGCAGCTCGCCGGCCTGCAGGTAGTACGCGACACCGAGGAAGGACGGGTTGAACGCCACCCCCACGATGCCTTGCGCCTGCAGCGCCGCAAGCGCGTCGAGCGCGATGCCGTTGTCGACCACCGCGATGCCCTTGAAGCGGCCGGCGCTGCGCGCGATCGCATCGAGCAGGCAGCGGTTGTCCGTGCCGTAGCCCGAGTTGGGACCGACCACCAGCGCCTTCTGCACGCCATGCGCATCGAGCACCGCGAGAAAGAGATCGGCCGAGCCGGACTCCTGGCCGCTCGGGCGATAGTGAGTGTCGCTGGCGTAGGGGAAGCGCTGCGGATCGAAGATGTGGTTGTGGCAATCGATCTTGGGCTCGTCGAAGATGTTCATGGCCGGAGCGTAGCGCGGTGTGCCGGTCCAGACCATTTCGCGGTCTTATCCGACAGGGCTGCGGCCAGGCTTCTGGCAGGCTAGGCGGGTTTTGCTTTGCCCACCCACCGCCTCATGAAAACTCCTTCCGCGATCGACCCCGAGGAATTCCAGCGCCTGCTCGGCCGCAACCTGAAGCTGCCGCTGATCGGGGGAGTGATCGGCGCGATGGTCTTCGTCGGGCTGATCGTCTACCTGCTGTCGGTGGTCGGCTGGGTCGAGCACACCGACCGCGTGACCGGCAACGCGACCGAGCTGCAGCGCCGCAGCATCGACATGGAGACCGGCATGCGGGGCTTCCTGATCACCGGCGACGAGAGTTTCCTGGAGCCCTACGACAGCGCCCTGGCCCGGGTGAAGAACGACTTCGGTGCCTTGAAGGCGCTGGTGGCGGACAACCCCGCGCAGAGCGCCCGCATCGATCGCATCGCCGCGCTGCAGGACGCCTGGAACGACTTCGCCCGCGAGACCATCGCGCTGCGGCGCAGCGGCGGCGACTACCAGCAGGCCGTGAGCCTTGGGCGCGGCAAGCGCCTGACCGACGACATGCGCGCCAGCTTCGCGGCCTTCATCGATGCCGAGCGCAACCTGCGCTTCCAGCGCAACAGCGAGGTCAACAGCACCAGCATCGCGATCGTCGTGCTGTTCGTGCTGTTCACGCTGATCTCCACCGGCCTGCTGGCCTTCTTCGGCCGGCGCCAGCTGCTGCGCCTGTCGGAGAGCTACGACGCGGTGCTTGGCGAACAGGCGGCGCATGCCGAGGTGCTGCAGCGGCAGGCCTGGCTGCGCGGCGCCCAGACCGAACTGGGCAACGAGCTGGTCGGCGAGCTCAGCGCGCAGGAGATGGGCCGCAAGGTGCTGGCCTTCTTCTCGCGCCACATCGGCAGCCTGGTCGGCGCGATGTACCTGCGCGAGCGGCATGGCGCGCTGCACCGGGTCGCGAGCTATGGCTTCTCGAATGCGGCCGAGGCCTCGCCGCAGGTGATCGCGCCGAACGAGGGCCTGGTCGGGCAGGCGGCGTCCGAGCGGCGGCTGATGCGGGTCGAGCCGGTGCAGGCCGACTACCTCCGGGTCAATTCGGGCCTGGGCGAGATGGCGCCGGCCGCCGCGGTGCTGCTGCCGGTACAGAACGACGGCATCGTCAACGGCGTGATCGAGCTCGCCCTGCCGCAGGCGCCGAGCGAGCGCAGCATGCAGCTGCTCGAACTGGTGGGCCCGGGCATCGGCAGCGCGGTCGGCGCGGTGCGCTATCGCCAGCAGCTGCAGGACGCGCTGGCCGAGACCCAGCAGCTCAACGAGGAGCTGCAGGTGCAGCAGGAAGAGCTGCGCACCGCCAACGAGGAGCTCGAGGAGCAGTCGCGCGCCCTGCGCGCCTCGCAGGCCACGCTGGAGAACCAGCAGGCCGAGCTGGAGCAGACCAACAGCCAGCTGTCCGAGCGCACCGAGGCACTGGACCAGCGCAATGCCGCCCTGCGCCGGGCCCAGCGCGACCTGGAGGAGCGGGCCGACGAGCTGCAACGCGCGAGCCGCTACAAGTCGGAGTTCCTTGCCAACATGTCGCACGAACTGCGCACGCCGCTCAACAGCGCCCTGATCCTGGCCAAGCTGCTCGGCGACAACCCGCGCGGCAACCTCGATGCCGAGCAGGTGAAGTTCGCCGAGTCGATCTACGCGTCGGGCAACGACCTGCTGGTCCTGATCAACGACATCCTCGACATCGCCAAGGTCGAAGCCGGCAAGCTCGAGGTGGTGGCCGAGGAAGTGGCGCCGGCCAAGCTTGGCGAGAGCCTCGAGATGAGCTTCGGCCGGCTGGCGGCGCAGAAGCAGCTGGGCTTCCGGCTCGAGATCCGGCCGGACGCGCCGGCCTCGCTGGTCACCGACCGGCAGCGGGTCGAGCAGATCCTCAAGAACCTGCTGTCGAATGCGCTGAAGTTCACCGACCGCGGCGAGGTGGCGCTGACCGTGTCCGGCACGGCCGACGGCGGGGCGAGCTTCGCGGTGACCGACTCGGGCATCGGCATCCCGGCCGACCAGCAGGACGTGATCTTCGAGGCCTTCCGCCAGGCCGACGGCACCACCAGCCGCCGCTATGGCGGCACCGGCCTGGGCCTGTCGATCTCGCGCGACCTCACCCGGCTGCTCGGCGGCACGCTGGCCGTGCACAGCGTGCCCGGCACCGGCAGCACCTTCACGCTGCAGCTGCCGGCGCGGGCGCCGCAGGCCGATGCGCAGGCCGAGGCCAGGCCCGCCGCGAGGCCCTCGCCCGCACCGGTGCGCCCGCGCGCCGAGCTGCCGCCGGCTCCGAAGGCCCCGGCGGCGGCGCCGGTCCCCGCGCCCCAGTTCGCCGACGACCGGGCCCTGCCGCGCGACCAGGCGCGCCGCGTGCTGGTGATCGAGGACGAGCCGCAGTTCGCCCACATCCTCTACGACCTCGCGCACGAACTCGGCTACCGCTGCCTGGTCGCGCACGGCGCGGCCGACGGCTTCAGCCTCGCGACCCAGTTCCTGCCCGACGCGATCCTGCTCGACATGCGCCTGCCCGACAGCCCCGGCCTCGGCGTGCTGCAGCGGCTCAAGGACGATCCGCACACGCGGCACATCCCGGTGCACGTGGTGTCGGCCCAGGACAACGCGGAGGCCGCGCTGCACATGGGCGCGATCGGCTACGCGCTGAAGCCGACCTCGCGCGAGCAGCTGACCGAGGTGTTCCGCAAGTTCGAGGACAAGCTGACGCAGAAGGTCAAGGCGGTGCTGCTGGTCGAGGACGACGCGCTGCAGCGCGAGAGCGTGGTGAAGCTGATCGCCGACGACGATGTGGTGATCACCGCCGTGGAGTCGGGCGAGGAGGCGCTGGCGCTGCTGCGCAGCCGCGTGTTCGACTGCATGATCACCGACCTGCGCCTGCCCGACATGCAGGGCAGCGAGCTGCTCAAGCGCATGGCGACCGAGGAGATCGTCTCGTTCCCGCCGGTGATCGTCTACACCGGGCGCAATCTCACGCGCGACGAGGAGGCCGAGCTGCTGCGCTACTCGCGCTCGATCATCATCAAGGGCGCGCGCTCGCCCGAGCGCCTGCTCGACGAGGTCACGCTGTTCCTGCACAAGGTCGAGGCCGACCTGTCGAGCGAACGCCAGAGCATGCTGAAGACCGCGCGCGGCCGCGACCGCGTGTTCGAGGGCCGCCGCATCCTGCTGGTGGACGACGACGTGCGCAATATCTTCGCCCTGACCAGCGCGCTGGAGCAGCGCGGCGCCGCCGTGGAGATCGGCCGCAACGGCCGCGAGGCGCTCGACAAGCTCGACCAGGTGCGCGACATCGACCTGGTGCTGATGGACGTCATGATGCCCGAGATGGATGGCCTCGAAGCCACGCGCCGCCTGCGCCAGGACCCGCGCTTCGCGAAGCTGCCGGTGATCGCGGTCACGGCCAAGGCCATGAAGGACGACCAGGAGCAGTGCCTGGCGGCCGGCGCCAACGACTACCTGGCGAAGCCGGTCGATCTCGACCGCCTGTTCTCGCTGCTGCGGGTGTGGATGCCCAAGATGGAGCGGCTGTGAAGGCCAATCCCGAACTGCGCGCGCTGCATCCACCCAGCGCCACCGAGATCGAGCTGCGCCTGCTGATGGAGGCCATCTACCTCAAGTACAGCTACGACTTTCGCGACTACACCGGCGCGTCGCAGAAGCGCCGCGTGCAGTATGCGCTGGGCCAGCTCGGGCTGGCGAGCATCTCGGCGCTGCAGGAACGCGTGCTGCGCGACCCGGCGCTGTTCGCGCAGCTGCTGCAGTACCTCACGATCCCGGTCAGCGAGATGTTCCGCGACCCGGCCTACTTCCTGGCGCTGCGCCAGCAGGTGGTGCCGATGCTCCACACCTACCCGTCGCTGACGGTCTGGGTGGCCGGCTGCAGCACCGGCGAGGAGGTGTTCTCGCTGGCCATCCTGCTGCGCGAGGAAGGCCTGCTCGAGCGCACGCGCATCTATGCCACCGACATCAACCCGGCGTCGCTCGAAAAGGCGCGCCAGGGCATCTTTCCGCTGGAATCGGTGCGCGGCTACACCGCCAACTACCAGCGCGCGGGCGGCCGGCGGGCTTTCTCGGACTACTACACGGCGGCCTACGAGGCGGCGCGCTTCGACCCCTCGCTGTGCGCCGACGTGATCTTCGCCGACCACAGCCTGGCCACCGACAGCGTATTCGCCGAGACCCACCTGGTGTCCTGCCGCAACGTGCTGATCTACTTCAACCGGCAGCTGCAGGACCGCGCGCTGGGCCTGTTCCACGAGTCGCTGTGCCACCGCGGCTTTCTCGGCCTGGGCGCCAAGGAGAGCATCGACTTCTCGGGCTATGCCGAGCGCTTCGAGGTGCTGTCGCGGGCCGAGCGCGTCTACCGGAAGGTGGCATGAGCGCCGCCCGGCCGCCCGAAGGCGCTCGCACCGCAGTGCGCAGCACGGAGGTTTCGTTATGAGCTCGGGGGACTCTCGCCGCATCGAGGCGGTCGTGGTCGGCGCCTCGGCCGGCGGCGTCGATGCGCTGATCACGCTGCTGGGCAATCTGCCGGCGCACTGGTGGCTGCCGACCACGGTGGTGATCCACCTGCCGGAAGGCCACGAGAGCCGGCTGGCAGAGGTCTTCCGCCACCGGCTGCCGTTCCCCGTGCAAGAGGCCGAGGACAAGGCGCCGGTGGCGCCCGGCACGCTTTATTTCGCGCCGCCGGGCTACCACCTGTCGATCGAGCGCGACCGCACCTTCTCCTTGAGCTGCGAGCCGCCGGTGCTGTTCTCGCGGCCGGCGATCGACGTGCTGATGGCTTCGGCCGCCGATGCCTACGGGCCGACGCTGGTCGGCGTGCTGCTGACCGGCGCCAACGAAGACGGCGCGGCGGGCCTGCTGCGCATCCACGAGGCCGGCGGGCTGACCGTCGTCCAGGACCCGGCAGAAGCCCTCGTGCCGACCATGCCGCGCGCGGCCATCGCCGCCCATGCGCCCGATTTCGTGCTCCCCCTGCGCGACATCCGCGCGCTTCTCCTGCAACTGGATTCCGCCCATGCCCATTGATGTCGAAAGCAAGCTGCTGATCGTCGACGACCTGCCGGAGAACCTGCTGGCGCTCGAGGCGCTGATCCGCGGCCCGGGGCGGTCGGTGTACCAGGCATCGTCGGCCGAGCAGGCGCTGGCGCTGCTGCTGGAGCACGAGTTCGCGCTCGCGATCCTCGACGTCCAGATGCCGGGAATGAACGGCTTCGAGCTGGCCGAGATGATGCGCGGCACCGAGCGCACGCGCCAGATCCCGATCATCTTCGTGAGCGCCGCCGGCCGCGAGATGAACTACGCCTTCAAGGGCTACGAGAGCGGCGCGGTCGACTTCCTGCAGAAGCCGCTGGACGCCCAGATGGTCAGCAGCAAGGTCAGCGTCTTCGTCGACCTCTACCGGCACCGCAAGGCGCTCAAGCACGAGATCGATGCCCTGGCCGCCTCGCACCGCCAGCAGGAGGCGCTGGTGCAGCAGCTGCAGTGCACCCAGCGCGAGCTGGAGCGCGCGGTGCGCATGCGCGACGACTTCATGTCGATGGTGTCGCACGAGCTGCGCACGCCGCTCAATACCCTGTTCCTCGAGACCCAGGTGCGCAAGCTGCACCTGTCGCGCAACAACACGGCGCCCTTCGCGCCCGATCGGCTGCCGGCGATGGTCGAGCGCGACCAGCGGCAGATCCAGAACATGGTGCGCCTGATCGACGACATGCTCGACGTCACGCGCATGCGCAGCGGCGCGCTGTCGATCCAGCCCGGGCCGGTCGACCTGGCGCAGCTGGCGCGCGGCGTGGTCGAGAGCCTGGCCCAGCAGGCCGAGGCGGTGGGGCCGCCGATCGGCTTCGAGGCGCCCGCCAGCGTGCCGGGCGTGTGGGACGAGTTCCGCATCGAGCAGGTGCTGACCAACCTGATCACCAACGCGCTGCGCTACGGCGGCGGCAAGCCGATCGAGGTCGGCGTGCGGCTGGACGGCGACATGGCGCTGATGAGCGTGCGCGACCACGGTCCGGGCATCGCGGCGGCAGACCACGCGCGGATCTTCGAGCAGTTCGAGCGCACCGATGAAAGCCGCAAGCAGGCCGCAGGCCTCGGGCTGGGGCTTTTCATCGCGCGCCAGATCGTGCGCTCGCACGGCGGCGAGATCACGCTGGAGAGCGCGCCGGGCGAAGGCGCGACCTTCAGCGTCTCGCTGCCCCTCGGGGCCGGGCCGCGGTCGGGCTGAAACCGCGCCTTGCCCCGGGGTCGCGTCCTACACCGGCATCCGAAGAGCGCGCACGATACTCTGGAGCTTTGCATTGGCGGAGATTTGCAAGTGAACGTCCTGATCGTCGACGACAACCAGGCCGCGGCGGACCTGCTGCAGGAACTGCTCGTGCTGCAGGACCACACGGCGCGCTGCACCTACACCGGCAGGCAAGCCCTCGATGTGGCTGCCGGCGAGCACTTCGACGCTGCGCTGGTCGACCTGACGCTGCCCGATTTCCCGGGCACCGAGGTGGCTCGCCAGCTGCGCGCCGCCGCCCGCGGAGAGCCGCCGCTGCTGGTGGCGATCTCGGGCTACTCGGCCGACGAAGCCAGCAACGCCGCCGGTCTGTTCGACCACCACCTGCAGAAGCCGATCGACTTCGACGTCCTCGACCGCATCCTCGCGCGGCCGCTCGCGGGATGAAGTCTTCACCCGGCGCGCGCAGCTGGATGGCGGCCGGCGTGCGCCACGAACTGCTGACCCGCGCGTTGCCGGCGCTGCGCCACGAGATGGCGGCGCCGGTGTCGGTGATGCGGATGAGCACCTTGCTGCTCAAGCGCCAGCTGGCTGCCAACACCGCCGTGGACACGGCCGCCTGGGTCGAGCGCATGACGCAGATCGAGGACCAGGTGGCGGCGCTCGCCAGCGGCGTGCGATCGCTGCGCGACTGGGAGCTCGCCACCCACGACGACGGCATCACGCGCAGCGCGCTGGTGGCCCAGTGCGCCTCGCTGATGCGGGTCGCCTTCGAGCTCAACGGCATCGGCCTGAAGATCGACGAGTCGCTCGCGGCGGCCGAAGACGAGCCGCGCTTCGCCGCCGCCGCCGCGCTGCGCTACATGGCGCTGGGCGCGCTCGGTTACCTGCACGACAGCGTGCCGGGCCTGGGCGAGATCCGGATCGAGGCCGAGGGCGACGATGCACTGCGCTTCATCGCCGGCCTCGGCGTGGCGGCGCCGGTCGAGCCGATCGCCGGCGCCCACCGGGCGCCGCGTGCGCTCGCGATCGACCCGGTCGCGCTGCAGGCCCTGGCCGACGGGCTGGGCTATGGGGTGGTGGTGGACGGCGAGTCGGTGCGCCTCGGGCTCGGCGCCACGATGAATCCGGTCTGAGCAGCCCCGCACGGGCGGGTCTCGCAGTCCTCGTATTCGGACATCAGGTGGATGCTGCGCTTCACGCGCGCCGTCATCTTGTCGTTGAGGTGAGCCCAGCCGCGGTACATCGGCACCACGACCAGCCAGCCGATGCCGATCACGCCGCCCAGCGCGCCCATGTACTCCCAGTGCATCGGTTCCATGTGTCCCGCTCGTTCTTCCGCATCCGGCGGATCAGCCTATAAAGACACAAATAGTAGCAATAGGGCGCAACAAATACCCCGACACGCGGCGAAGACGCGCGCAGCTTTACAGGGAGATGTCACCAGCAGCCAACAAATGGATACAAAAAGAGTGCTTTGGAATTCATTCTCGCCGCGCCACCGCGCGGCGTTCAGGCCGGCACGGCGCTTCGGCGAGTCGCCAGCAGGGCGCGCAGCTTGGCGGGCGCCACCGGCTTGGTGAGCAGCATCACGCCGCCCTGGCGCAGCCGCCGCAGCGCTTCGGGCCCGGTCGCCCCGGAGACCAGCACCGGCAGCGCCTCCGGCTGCAGCCGGCGCGCCGCGTCGATGACTTCCATGCCGTCCTCGTCGTGCGCCAGCTGCAGGTCGCACAGCACGACGTCGAAGTGGGCACCGTCGGCGCCGAGCCGGGCCAGGGCGCCGTCGCGGGTGGCGGTGCATTCGACCAGGCAGCCCCATTGCGCGAGCAGCGTGCGGCTGCCGTCGAGGATCGCCGGATCGTCGTCCACCACCAGGCAGTGGAGGCCGGCCAGCGGTGCGGACGCGGGTGCCTCCGCCGCCACCGGCGCGACGTCGCGCGGGCTCGCCACCGGCAGCTCGATCGCGAAGGTGCTGCCGGCCTGCAGCGCGGAGCGCACCGAGATGCGGCTGCCGAGCAGGGCGGCGATGCGCGAGCAGATCGCGAGGCCGAGGCCGAAGCCCTGGCGCCGGTCGCGCTCGGTGTTCGACACCTGGTAGAACTCCTCGAAGATGCGGGCCTGGTGGATCGGCGCGATGCCGACGCCGTTGTCGCGCACCTCGATCCGCACCGCGCCGTTGCGGCGCCGCGCCGTCACCAGCACCGTGCCCTCGGACGGCGTGTGGCGCACCGCGTTGCTGACCAAGTTGCCGACGATCCGCAGCAGCAGCGCGGCGTCGCTGCGCACCGCCAGGCCGCGGTCGCGCCACAGCAGCCGCACCCTGGCGGCGGCCGCGGCCGCGGCGTGCTGGGCCTCCAGCTGGTCGAACAGCGCGGCCAGCGACACGCCGCCGATCGCCGGCGTCAGCACCTGGGCGTCGAGTCTGGAGATCTCCAGCAGGTCGTCGAGCAGCACGCCCATGAAGTCGGTCGCCTCCTGCAGGCGCAGCACCGCGGGCCGCTGTACCGGCGAGGCGGTCGGCAGCAGGCCGTCGATGAACAGGCCCATCGCGTGCAGCGGCTGGCGCAGGTCGTGGCTCGCGGCGGCCAGGAAGCGGGCCCGCGACAGCGCCGCCTGCTCGGCCTCGGCCATGCGCTGCAGGGCGACCGACGTGGCCTCGCGCACCCGCTCCTCGCTCTGCTGGCGGTTGCGCTGCAGCCGCTCGGCGAGGCGGTTGATGTCGTGCGCGAGGTTGGCGAACTCATGCTGGGCGCGGCGCGCGCGTTCGGCCGGGCCGCGCTCGGCCTCGTCCTCGGCGACCACGTTGCAGCGGGCGTCGAAGCGCCCCGCCTCCAGGGCCGCCACGGTGCGCGAGATGCGGCGCAGCGGCTGGGCGACGGCGCGCGCCGTATGCCGCACCCAGGCCCAGGCGGCCAGCAGCGCGATCATCGCGATGCCGATGCCGGCCATCAGCGAACGGGTGCGCTCGCGGTCGTAGGCCGTGGTGTCGCGGAAGGTCTGGACCAGGCCGATCGGCGTCTCGCCGGCCACCGTCGAGCCGGCCGGTGCGAAGGCGCTGGCGCGGGAGGCTTCGCGCAGCGTGACCGGCGCGGTGAAGGTGCGCAGCTGTGCCAGGGGGGCGGTCTTGGGGCCGGCCGTGACGTAGACGCCGGCGCTGTTGCTGATCTCGACGCGCGTCACCTGGCCGCCGCGCAGGGCGGCGTTGGCGACGTTCTGCAGGGCCGGCAGGTCGCCCGCATAGAGGCTCAGGTCGGACATCGCGGCCACCTGGCGCGCCACCGCCTCGCCTTCGGCGTCGAAGGCGGTTTCCAGCGTGCTCAGGCGGCTGTGGGTGAACCAGCCGGTGAGCGCCAGCGCGACCGCGGCGCACGGCACCACGCCGAGCCGGAACAGGTCGCGCTGCAGGCTGGCGCCGACCACCAGGGCGCGGCTTGCCGGGGCCGGCGCATCGCTGCCGGACCGGACGATGGGGGCAGGGACGGCCAGGCGATGGCTGGGAGCGGTCACGAGGCGACCTCCGTGCGAGCGCCAGCGGGCGGCCGGGCGGTGCTCATCGGATGCTGCTCACGCGTGCAGTCAACTCGCGTTCGTCGGGCAGCCGCAGGCCGAGTCCGCGCGCGACGGTGGCATTGACGCGCACCGTCGCCGGCGTCGCGGCTTCGATCCGCACGCCGGGCGCGCTGCCGGCCGCAGCGAGCTTGTGGCCCAGCCCCCGCGCCTGCTGGGCCAGCTGGCTCGGCGTCGATACCGCGGCGGCCAGGCCGCCGGAGCGCACCAGGCCGTCGCTGGTGCCGAACACCGGCAGGCCGGCGCCGGCGCCGGCGCGCAGCACCGTCAGCGTCGCGGCCTGGCTGTCGCCGATCTTGTCGGGCAGCACCAGCAGGGCGTCGCTGCGCGGCACCAGCAGGCGCAGCGCGGTGGCGAGCGACTTGGCATCCGGCGCGTATTCGACCTGCAGGTCCCAGCCCAGGCCGGCGCGCAGCAACTCGTTCACGATCGGCTCCGACTCGGCCGTGGCGACGATGCCGAGCCGGCGCTTGGTGGGCATCACGGCATCGATCAGCGCCAGCTGGTCGGCCATGGCCGGCTCGCGCAGGAGCACGCCGATCTGGCGCTCCGGGCGACGCAGGGCGGCCGTGCCCCTGAGGCTCTCGTAGTCGAGCCGGCTCAGCATCGCCAGCACCAGCGGGTCCTGGCCCGGACTGGCGATCGCCGAGCGGGCGGCGCTCATGCCGACGGCCATCGTGATGCCGTCCGGCGCCGCGCTCCCCGCGGCCTCTTCGACGGCGCGCTCGCCAGCCGCCAGGTGGACCAGATGGAAGCGGTTGCCGGCGTCCTGCGTTTCGCGCAACTGGCGGACGAACTCGGTGTGGGCGGCCGTCTCGTCGGCCATCAGCACCGTGAGGCCGGCGGCCTGCGCGCTGCCGCACAGCCAGGCTGCACAGGCCAGGGTCGACAGGACGCGCTGCCATCGAGGCAGCGGGGGAAAACGGTTCGCAAGCATGGACTGCATTCGCAGGGGTGAGGCATCCAATGTACGAAGGCGGCTGTTTGTGCGCGATAAGGCAGAGGGCTTATGTCCTCCTGCGGCCTTCTGCATTGTGGGCCGGGAGGGCGGGATTCCGCAGCCTCTCGGTCTATGCCGGACGACGTACGGTTTTCGCCGACGCGGTGTCGGGCCGCGGCCCGAAGCGCGGCCGGGCCGCCCTCGGGGGCGCTCAGCCGACGGGCGCGAGGGCGCCATGCGCCGCGGCCAGCTGCGCCTGGATGGCCTGGCGCAGCACGCGCGGCGAAACCGGCTTGTAGAGCACCGCGACTCCCGCGCTGGCGACTTCGCGCAGGCGGTCCGGCTTGGTTTCGCCGGTCACCAGCAGGCGCGCGGTCGACGGCCCGATGCCGCGCGGATGGCGCTCCAGCGCGGCGATCACGTCGAGCCCGTTGTCGCCGGCCTGCAGCAGCAGGTCGCTGACCACCACGTCGGGAGGGCGGTCCCAGGTGTCGGCCAGCGCCAGCGCCTCGGAGCGGCTCTGGGCGGCCATCACCTGCGCGCCCCAGTTGGTCAGCACGACCTGCAGGCCCTCGAGGATGGTGCGCTCGTCGTCGATCACCAGCACCAGCACGTCGGCCAGGCTGGTGTCGGGCTCGACCGCCATGCCGAGCGGCTGTGCGAGCACCGGCGCCAGCATCGGCGCGGGCTCCGCGGCCCGCACCGGGACCCGCACGCAAGTGCCTTTCAGGAGCCGCGAACTGAGCTCGACGCGGGTGTTGAGAAGGGCCGCGAGCCGCTGTACGGTGGCCAGGCCCAGGCCCATCCCGCGCTGGTCGCGGCCGCCCTGCCGCCCCTGGTCGACCTGGTAGAACTCCTCGAAGACCCGCGACTGGTGATGGGGCGCGATGCCGACGCCGGTGTCCCAGACCTCCACGCGGATCGACCGGCCGCGCCGCCGGGCGCCGACCAATATGCCGCCCTCGCTGGTGTGGCGCAGCGAGTTCGACACCAGGTTGTTGAGGATGCGCGACAGCATCACGTAGTCGCAGCGCACCCAGGCGTCGGTCTTGCGGACCACCAGCCGCAGGTTCTTCTGCTCGGCCACCGCACGGAAATTGCGGCTGATCTCGTCGAACAGCGTGTCGAGCGCGAAATCGGTCCACTGCGGCTGCAGCACCCCGGCGTCCAGCTGCGACAGGTTCAGCAGCTCCGAGAACAGCCGGTCCAGCGATTCGACGCACTCGCGGATGTGGCCGATGCGCTGCAGCCGCACCGGATCGGTCTCGCCGTTGGCCAGCCCGTCCGAGAACAGGGTCAGCGCGTGCAGCGGCTGCCGCAGGTCGTGGCTGGCGGCGGCCAGCAGCCGGGTCTTGGCCTGGCTGGCGACCTCGAGCTGCTGGTTCTTGCTGGCCAGCTCGGCCGTGGCGTGCACGATGCGGCTCTCGAGCTGGTTGCGGCTTTCCAGCAGCGCACGCGCCGCCAGGTTGAAGCCGTGCTGCAGCCGCCGCACTTCGGCCGTGCCCTCGACCTCGACCTGCGCATCCTCGCCGGCGCCCAGCCGGTCGACCGCCTCGCCGAGCGCCTGGATCGGCGCGCTGATGCGCCGCGCCGCCCACCAGCCGGCCAGCCCGACCCCGGCCAGGCTGGCGCCGAGCACCATCACGACGTTGAACCAGACCGCCCGCTTGGCGCTCGTCACCGCGTCCAGACTCATCTCGACCATCACCTTGCCGTGCTGCCTGCCGTCGTCGCCGGTGATCGGCGCCACCACCTGCAAGCCCTCGCCGCGCTGCCGGTCCACGGTTTCCGAATTGGCGACGATCTCGCCTTCCTCCGACCAGATCTGCACCTGCTGCACATGCGGCTGGTAGCTGCCGGACTGCGCGGTGCGCTGCAGCGCCCGGCGGTCCATGTGCTGCATCTGCGACTGCGCCACGGTGGCGACCTGCAGCGCCACGGTCTGGGCGTTGGCGCGCATCAGTTCGGTCAGGTTCGACAGGTGCTGGCGCGTCAGCACCGCGATCGCGCCCAGGGTCGCGATGGTGGCCGGCAAGAGGGCCAGCAGCACCAGCTGCTGGGCCAGCGTCAGGCCCGCCAGCAGGCGCAGCGCGCGGAACGACCAGCTCATCGAAGAGCGGGGTTGGCTGTGGCGATCAGCCATCGGTCGGCCCACAAATGCGCATGGGTTGAGGAAAATGACACGTCTAATGCTTAAGTTGGTTTCTAATTGTGTTGTAGACAGCGCTCGTTTGACCAGCCCGTTCGGGCGAGTCTGGCCCATGCGTTCCAGAAAGATGCAGGTTCCTGTCCGTTGCGCCTTGCGCGTTCCCCGTGTTCTCGTGGCCGCCCGACCGGATCGGTTCCGGCGCGCGGTGGTGCGCGCGGGCCTTGCGCTGCTGCTCGGCTGGCAGCTGGTGGCGGCGGCGCAGACGGCGCAGACGGCGCCGCCGGCCGGCGCGGCCGATGCCGTGGCCGGCGCAGGCGCCGTGCGCTTCGGCATCCTGCCGCTGGGCGGGGCCTTCGAGTCGCGCAACGACTGGGAGCCCCTGCTGGCCGACCTGCGGCGCGCCATCGGCCGCCCGGTCACGATGCTCTCGGTGACTTCCTACGAGGCCCTGGAGCAGGCGATCCAGCGCGACCAGGTCGACATGGCCTTCCTGTCCGGCAAGATGGCGCTCGATGCCGTGACCTTGCGCCGCATGAAGGTGCTGGCGCAGGTCACGCGCCACGACGGGCTGCCGGGCTACCGCGCGCTGCTGCTGGCGCGCAAGAGCGGCCCCAGGAGCAACCTCAAGGACCTGCTGTCCGAGCCCGAGAAATGGCGCCTGGCGCGCGGCGAGAGCCGGTCGGTGTCGGGTTTCATCGTGCCGCAGCTGCAGCTCTTCCTGCCCAACCACATCGCGATGGAGACCCGCTTTCGCAGCGAGCTGGTGGGCACGCACCAGGTGACGGCGCTGGCGGTGGCCAACGACGAGGCCGATGTCGCCACCAACAACACGGCCGATTTCGAGCGTTTCCGCCAGCAGTTCCCGGCCGAGGCCGACCGGCTGCAGGTGATCTGGGAGTCGGAGCTGATCCCGCATGCGCAGATCGTCATCCGGCGCGACTACGGGCCCGAGTTCGAGAAGAAGGTGCAGCTCTTCCTGGTGGAGTACGCGCGCGGCAAGAGCCCGCGCGGCGACAGCGAGCGCGCGGTGCTGAAATCGCTGCACGACCTGGCCGGCTTCGTGCCGGCCGACAACAGCTCGCTGCTGCCGGCCGCCAAGCTGGCCTACCAGCTGGCACGGCAGAGCGCGATGACCTCGCAGTGGGTCAACGAGGCGGCGCGCCAGGCGCGGCTGCAGCGCATCGAGACCACCTATGCCGAGCAGGTGGCGGCATTGCGCGCGGGCGCGCCGTGAGCCCATGCTGAGGCGAGGGGTCGCGCGCCTGGCGCTGGCCGCCGTGCTGGCCCGGCATGCGGCGGCCGGGGCCCAGCCCGTCCGGCCGCTGCCGCTGCCCGAATTGCGGTTTGGCGTGCTGCCGGTCGGCGGCGTGGTCGAGTCGCGCGAAAGCTGGACGCCACTTTTGGCCGAGCTCAGCCGCGCCATCGGCCGGCCGGTGACGGTGCATTCGGCCACCACCTACGAATCGCTGGGCGAGGCCATCCGGCGCGGCCAGGTCGACCTGAGCCTGCTGTCGGCCCAGCTGGCGCTCGACGCCGTCTCCCAGCGCCGCATGAACGTGCTGGCCCAGGTGCAGCGGCACGGCGGCACGCCCGATCATCGCGCCGTGCTGCTGGTGCGCAAGGCCGGCCCGCGCAACTCGCTCGAGGACCTGCTCGCCCGTCCTGAGCAGTGGCGGCTGGCGCGCGGCGACAGCCGCTCGGTCTCGGGCTTCATCCTGCCGCAGGTCCAGCTGTTCCTGCCGAACCGGATCGCGATGGAGACCCGCTTCAAGAGCGAGATCGTCGCCACCCACCAGGCCACGGCCCTGGCGGTGGCCAACGGCGACGCCGACGTGGCGACCAACAACACCACCGATTTCGAGCGCTTCCGCGAGCAGTTCCCGGCCGAGGCCGAGCGGCTGCAGGTGGTCTGGGAGTCGGAGCCGACGCCGCCGGCCCAAGTCGTGGTGCGCCGCGACCTGCCGCCGGAGCTGCAGAAGAAGCTGCGCGTCTTCCTGGTCGGCTACGGGCGCGGCCAGGGATCGCGGGCCGAGTCCCAGCGCGAGGTTCTGAAGGCGCTGCGGGCGTCGCTGGGCTATGCGGCGGCCGACAACAAGGCGCTGCTGCCGGCCGCCCGCCTGCAGTACCAACTGGCGCGGCAGAGCGCGCTCAATGCGCAATGGGTGAGCGAGGCGGCGCGCGAGACCCGGCTGCAGCGCATCGAGAGCGCCTATGCGGAGCAGGTGGCGGCGCTGCGCGAGTAGGGTGGCGGTCCGCGGTTTGGTCTGTCCCGCGAGGTTTGATCAGTCGAGGACAGAGCAAAAACTGCTGCGCAGTTTGTTGGTCTGTCCCGCGAGGTCTCAGTCCTGCGGCCGTTCCAGCAGCCATTCGGGCGGCGCATAGATGTCGGCGTAGCGGACGCGCCCGATCGAATAGTGGATCTCCGTGCCCGGCGGCACGCCGATCGCGGCCAGCGCGGACTGCAGCAGGGACCGTCCGGCGGCGATGTCCGAAATGTCGATGTCGACCCGGGTGAACGCGACCCGGCGCCGGCCGCGGGAGGTCGGCTCGCCGAGCGAGTCGCCCCAGCCGAGTACCGAGCCGAGGCCGCGCGCGCGCAGCGCTTCGTCGATGCGTTCCTCGCGCTGGTGCCAGCGGTCGTCCACGTTCTCGACCACCGGAATCTTGACGACCAGGAACTCGCGGCGCCCGTAGGCCGTGCCGTCGGAAGATGAATCGGTCAGCGGTCCCATGGGCGCCATTCTCGGTCAAGCGCTGTCCGGCTTGCGTCGCGGCGTCCGATCCCGTACGCTGCCCGACGCGCCCAGGCGCCGAGGAGACAGCCCATGCCAAGCCGATCGAACGGCCAGACGGCCGAAATGGAAGCGGTGCGAACCCTGGCGCTCGTCGGCGCCTCCGCCGCCGGCAAGACCTCTCTCGCCGAGGCCTTGCTGCACAAGGCCGGAGCGATCGGCGCCCGCGGCAGCGTCGAGCGCGGCAGCACCGTGAGCGACCACGATCCCCTCGAACGCCGCATGCAGCATTCGCTCAATGCCTCGGTGATGCACCTGGCGCACGCCGGCACGCGGGTGCATTTCATCGACACGCCGGGCGGGGCCGACTTCCTCGGCCAGAGCCTGCCGCCGCTGGAAGCGGTCGAAACCGCGGCGGTGGTCGTCAACGCCGCCAACGGCATCGAGCCCATGACGCTGCGCATGATGGCCTATGCCGCCGAGCGGCACCTGGCGCGGATGGTGATCGTCAACAAGATCGACACCCAGGGCGTCGACCTGGCCGGCCTGCTGGCGCAGATCCAGGCCGCCTTCGGGCGCGAATGCCTGCCGCTGAACCTGCCGGCCGCAGGCGGCACGCAGGTGGTCGACTGCTTCTTCAACCGCGAGGGGGAGTCCGACATCGGCAGCGTCGAGGACGCGCACCGGGCACTGGTCGAGCAGGTGGTCGAGGTCGATGCGGCCTTCGTCGACCGCTACCTGTCCGAAGGCGACGTCGATGCCGCCGAGCTGCACGCGCCGCTCGAACAGGCGCTGCGCGAGGGCCACCTGATCCCGGTCTGCTTCGTCTCGGCGCGCAGCGGCGCCGGCTTGCAGGAGCTGCTCGACGTCATCGTCAAGCTGCTGCCCGATCCGACCGAGGCCAATCCGCCGGACTTCCTGCTCGGCGAGGGCGCCGCGGCCGAGCCCATGCAGGCCCGGCCCGACCCGTCGCTGCACGTGCTGGCCCATGTCTTCAAGGTCACGGTCGATCCCTACGTGGGCAAGCTCGGGATCTTCCGGGTCCACCAGGGCACGGTCACGCGCGACAGCCAGCTCTACATCGGCGACGGCCGCAAGCCCTTCAAGGTCGGCCACCTGTTCATGCTGCAGGGCAAGGACCATGTCGAGGTGGCGCGGGCGCTGCCGGGCGACATCGTGGCGGTTGCCAAGGTCGAGGAGATCCACTTCGACGCCGTGCTGCACGACGCCGCCGAGGACGACCACGTGCACCTGGCGCCGCTGGCCTTCCCGGTGCCGGTGCATGGCCTCGCGGTCGAGCCCAAGCGCCACGGCGACGAACAGCGGGCCTGGGAGATCCTCGGCAAGCTGGTCGCCGAGGACCCCTGCCTGCGCGTCGAGCACGTGGTGGCCACCAACGAGACCATCATCTACGGCCTCGGCGAGCTGCACCTGCGCGTGATGCTCGAGCGGCTGCGCGAGGTCTACCGCTTCGAGGTCGAGACCCGGCCGCCGCGCATCGCCTACCGCGAAACGGTCACCGCGCCGGCCGAGGGCCACCACCGCCACAAGAAGCAGACCGGCGGCGCCGGCCAGTTCGGCGAGGTCTTCCTGCGCATCGAACCGCTGGCGCGCGGCAGCGGCTTCGAGTTCGCCGACGAGGTCAAGGGCGGGGCGATCCCGTACCAGTTCATCCCGGCGGTCGAGAAGGGCGTGCGCGAGGTGCTGGTGTCGGGTGCGATCGCCGGCTACCCGGTGGTCGATGTCCGGGTGGTGGTGCACGACGGCAAGCACCACAGCGTCGACAGCAAGGACATCGCCTTCGCCACCGCCGGGCGCAAGGCCTTCATGGCCGCGATCCGGGCGGCGCGGCCGATCGTGCTCGAGCCGATCGTGCAGATCGAGATCGCGGCGCCCGACCACGCGATCGGCGACGTCACCGGCGACCTGTCCTCGCGGCGCGGGTTGGTCACGGGCACCGCGAACGGCGGCGCCGGCACGGTCGTGGTAAGGGGCCAGGTGCCGATGTCGGAGCTGGCCAGCTACCAGTCGCGGCTCAACGCGCTGACCAGCGGCCAGGGCCGCTACACCATCGCGCTGTCGCATTACGAGGCGGTGCCGCCGGCCACCCAGCAGACCCTGATGGGCCAGCACCGGGTGCGTGACGACGAGTGACCGGTCCGCGCCTCAGCTGGCGAGCGGCTGGTCCGCCGGCAGGAAGCGCTCGAACAGGTCGTCGATGAAGGCGCCGCCGACCGTCGCCGACGGTGCGGCCGTCAGGTAGAGCCCGCGCCAGCGCGGCGCGCGCGGGCCGCGCGGCGCGGCGAACAGCCGCAGCGCCACCACGCGCAAGCCGGGCTGCAGGGCCCGGAGCTGCTCGATGAAGACGTGGATGGCGCGCCGGCGCGACGGGTCCTGCTGGTCGCGCAGCAGCGCCATGCGCACGGCGTGAAGCTGCGCGGCCAGCAGGCCGAAGATGTCGTCGAGCCGGGCGCCGGCATCGAGGGCGGCCGGCCCGTGGTCCGCCAGGCGGTGGCCCAGCGCCTGTTCGAGCGCGTCCGCCGGCAGCGCGTCGCGCATCGCCGCATAGCCTTCCAGCTGCTCCAGCCCGGTGACGACCAGGTACACCGGCAACTGGACGCGCAGCTGCTCGGCCACTTCGTCGACGCGCTGGCGCAGCCGGGTCGCCAGCGCTTCTGCGGCGCCGGCTTCGCCGAGCATCGTCGCGGCCGCGACGCAGGCCACGATGCCGTTGAGCGGCAGGCGCTCGCGCCGCTCCGCCAGTTCGAGCAGGGCGCGGTGCCAGCGGCCGCGTTCGCGGGGGTCGGCCGCATCGCCCAGGGCTGCCGGACCGATCTCGATCGCGATCGTCGAATGCAGAAAGTGCCAGCGCCAGAAACTGTCGTCGCTGCCGGGCACGGGGGCGGCCGCGCCAGCGCCCCCCAGCAGGCCCGGCAGCCGGGCCGGGGCGTCCCCGAGGAACATGAACCACGGGATCGCGTAGAGCGAGTGGCGCAGCGCCTGCGGCGCCGGAGCATGCTGCGCCGCGCGGCGGGCGCGGGCCATCGCTTCTTGCATGCCGATCAGGTCCAGGGGCGCAGGCGGCGCGGCCTGGGCGTCGAGCGCCGCGATGCGCTGTCGCAGCCGGCGACGCCGTCCTGTTCGGCCGGAGGCCAGCAGGAACCACCACAGCGCCAGGAGGGCCAGCAGGCACAGCGCCAGCAGGCTCCAGAAATGAGGCGGCAGGGGGAGCTCGGCGTTCATCGGGCAAGCGCGTTCAGCGCGGCACGGTTTGAAGGAAGACGACCTCGGCGATCACCCGGGCGCCGAACTCGCCTTCGGCCAACGATTCGCGCAGGCGCTGGAGATAGGCCGATGCCAGTTCGAAAGGCGGCCGGTCGGCCGCCTCGGCGAAGGGCATGGGCGAGGACAGCGCAGTCACCAGCACGGTGCCGAAGGGCGGGGCGACCAGCCAGCTCGACGGGATGGCGCGGCCGAGCTGGATGGCCTCGCCGGCGCGCAGCCGCAACTGCACCGGCCCGGCGTTGAGGTGCATCACGGCGCCGTCGGCCGTGTAGTAGTCGACCCACAGGTAGCCCTCTCGCTGCGCGTTCACGACCTCGATCAGCACCGGGTCGCCTTCCCGCAGGCGGCCGTTCGGCGCCGTGGGGGTGGCGATGGACAGGCCCAGGGCCTTGTCGCGGTTGCGCGCCTGGTAGGGCTTCAGCAGCGCCAGCACCTCGCAATGCGGCCAGATCCGAAGCTGGAGGTCGACCTCGGCGGCGCTCACGCCCGGCAGGGCCAGCAGGTCGCGCTGCACCTGGGCCATCTCCTCGGGTTGCGAGACGAAGCCCTGGATCCGGGTCGAGCCGTCCGGCGCCACCGTGGCGACGAGGTCGGCACAGGCATAGGTCTGGAGCTGCCGGTCGACGCGCTGGGCCAGGGTCGGCGTCGTCTCCTGCGGGCTGGCCAGCACGAACCAGAGCAGGTAGGCGAGCGGCAGCAGCAAGGCCAGCGCAGCGCCGGCGCGCAGGAAGGCGCGTTCTCGCCACTGCGGGTCGCGCGGGCCGGGCGGATCGGGCACGCCGTAGGGCTGCGGCGTGATGCGTTCCGGCGCCAGGCCGTCGAGCCGGGCCGGCCGCAGCGCGAGCTGCTCGCCATGCAGGGACTTGAGCTTGCCGAGCTCGCCGCCATCGCCGTGCTCGAAGTAGTACTGGCCCTTGAACCCCAGCGCCAGCGCATGCCAGTAGACCTCGCGGACCTCGTCGTCGCCGGCCGCCAGCGCCGACAGGTGATGGAAGAACTCGGTGTGCGCGTTGTTGGAATTGAACAACTGCTGCTGCAGCGGCGTTCCCTCGCGGGCCTTGCAATCGGGATGCCGCGCCAGGATCTCGTCGATCCAGGCGACCATCGCGAAGCGGGCCGATTCGATCGCCGGGGCCGGCTGCCCGAGCGCCCGGGCGGCCTCCCGGGCTTGCGCCAGCAGGTCGAGCGCCTCGCGGCGGGCGGTCTCGCAGTCGGGCTCGGCCCGGCCCGCCGCGATCGATGCATCCAGCGCCAGTCCGAAGGTGACGAGGCTGGAAAAGCAGTCGAGCAGGCGAGCCATTCAGCGCCCGCGGCTAGGCGTCGAGGGTGATCGGAGGAGCTCTGCGGTCGCACCCGCCTCGATGGCACATGCCCATGTCCCCGGTCGTTTTTGGATATGAAACATTCTTTCATTGCCGCATGGCGGCGCCATATCGCTTGGGAGCTATGTCGTTCGGGGAGCAAATTGCGCCTTGATGTGCGTCTCTTTCACCGTTATCGTCGGCCTGCCTCCACTCACCCATCACGCTGGGAAAACCCATGAAAATCCTGATCGCCGACGACCACCGGCTCGTCATCGAGGCGGTCAAGGCCAAGTTGTCGGAACTCGAGGCCGGCATCGACTTCGTCCTGGCCATGAGCGTCGACGAGTTGCTCGCCGGGGCCTCCGATGACCTCGACCTGGCCGTGATCGACTTGAACATGCCCGGTGCCGAGGGCCAGGCCCACATCGACGAGATCCGGCGCCGCCATCCCGTGGTGCCGGTCATCGTGCTCTCGGGCTACGAAGACCCCGCCGTGATGCGCAGCGCACTCGAGCGCGGCGTGCTGGGCTTCATTCCCAAGGCCTACTCGCCGGAAGTCATGCTCTCGGCGGTGCGCCTGGTGCTGGCCGGCGGCGTCTACGTGCCGCCGATGATGCTGTCCTCGCTGCCGCCCGGCGTGGTCGCCGGGATCGCCGGCGCGGGCCCGGCCGGCGAGGCCCTGCCGCGCGGCTCGTCCGCGGCGGCGGCCCAGACCCTGGAGCACCTGCGCAACGTGCTGACCGAGCGCCAGGTCGAAGTGCTGCAGCTGTTGTCGCAAGGCAAGCCCAACAAGCTGATCGGGCGTGCGCTCGGCATCAGCGAAGGCACGGTCAAGATCCACTTGGCGGCGATCTTTCGCGCGCTCAACGTGCGCAACCGCACCGAGGCGGTGGTCGCGGCCCAGACCGTGACCGAAGCCTAGACCGCGTACTTCTCTTCCAGCGCGTCCAGCACCGGCTTGCCGACCAGCCGCTGGCGTTCCGCGAAGCTCGCCACCAGCGCCGGGTCCTCGTCGATGCGGCGGTGTACTGGATGCAGTGGTCGCGGTCTGCCTCGTTGTTCAGCGGGCCCTGCTTGTCGATGATGCGGATGCAGGCCTCGTGCGTGCGGATGGTGATCTTCTCGATGTCCGCGACCGTCCTGCCTGGTGGCCCAACGCGCGCGAGAGCTGCTTCAAGCGCCTGCCGGGGATTGAACTGCTCCAGACATCATGGTCGCTCCACCTATCATCCGTCGCGTGAACTCCCAAAGCATCGACCTTTCCCACTTCGACGCCGCGATCGTCGACCTCGACGGCACCATGGTCGACACGCTTGGCGACTTCGTCGTCGCCCTGAACCTCATGCTGGACGACCTGGCGCTGCCGGCGGTCGATGCGGCCCGCGTCGAGACCATGGTCGGCAAGGGTTCGGAGCATCTGATCCAGTCGGTGCTGCGCCATGTCGGCGCCGAGGATGCGCTCTACGAGCGCGCCTGGGCGCGTTATCAGCACCACTACCTGGCGATCAACGGCCAGCATTCCGAGGTCTACGAAGGCGTCGCCAAAGGGCTGGCCGCCTTGCAGAAACGAGGCCTGCGCCTGGCCTGCCTGACCAACAAGCCGACCGCCTTCGCCCTGCCGCTGCTGGCCACCAAGGGCCTTGACGCCTACTTCGAGCAGGTCTTCGGCGGCGATGCCTTCGAGCGCAAGAAGCCCGATCCGCTGCCGCTGCTGAAGACCTGCGAGGCGCTAGGCACAGTGCCGGCGCGCACCCTCATGGTGGGTGATTCGAGCAACGACGCCAAGGCGGCGCGCGCCGCCGGCTGTCCCGTGGTCCTCGTCAGCTACGGCTACAACCACGGCGAGCCGGTGCGCGGCGTCGACGCCGACGGCTTCGTCGACTCGCTGCTCGAACTGGGCGCTCAGGATGATTTGCCCAGCAGCGCGTCCTTGAGCTTGTAGTCGGCGGGCGTCGGCCCGATCCAGATCCGCAGCAGCGCATTGAAGAAGGCCTGCTCCTTGATCGGCTCGCCCTGCGGCACGCCGCGCACCGTGACCAGGCTGCCGCTGCCCGGGATCCAGTCGACCGTGAAGCCGTCGCCGGCCTTCAGCATCTTCTGGTCCGCGAACATCTGGCCCATGCGCAGCAGGCCGGGGATCAGCTGCGACATCTCGCTCTTGGGCGAGTTGTCCTCGACGCCGCGCGTGAACAGCTTGCCGAGCTCGTTGGCATCGATGTCGCGCAGCATCGTGATGGTCACTCGCTTGGGCCCTGGCGCGGCCAGCACGTCCTCGACCGTGTCGGCCTTCTTGCTCAGGTAGAGCCCCGCGGTGTAGACCTTGAACACCGCCTTGTAGCGCACGCCGGCGCCGTTCAGCAGCAGCTTGCTGCCGCGCAGGTCGAGGGTGTCGTCGAGCTTGACCCCCGCCACGTCGACCTGGGCGGCCGATGCCGCGAAGGACGCGAGCGCAAGGGTGGACAGCGCGAGCAGGCGCCGCAGGTGGAAGAAGGGCATCAGGGTCTCCGTAGGCCGCAGGAATTTTTTAAAGAACCGCAATGTATCTTTTTGTATGTGGCTTGTCCCTGGGCTAAACTCCCGATTCACATGTTCATTCATCACGTCACTCAGACAGGTCAAGGCAGCCGGGGAGCCTGGCCTTGGCGCACGCCATCGTCGTTGCCTGTTTGATTGCACGGCGCACGCCGTGCGCCCGCGGCCTTCAGTTCACCTGAACCGGCCAACCAGAATGACCCCGCCAGCGACCATCGAAGCGTCCGCTGGCCGACGGAGACCCCACCCGTGATCACCGAACTCGAATTCAAGAGCCTCAGCGCGCAGGGCTACAACCGCATCCCGCTGATGGTCGAGGCCTTTGCCGACCTCGAAACGCCTCTTTCCCTCTATCTCAAGCTGGCCTACACCAAGGACAGCGGCAAGCACAGCTTCCTGCTCGAATCGGTGGTGGGCGGCGAGCGCTTCGGCCGCTACAGCTTCATCGGCCTGCCGGCGCGCACGCTGCTGCGGGCCAGCGGCTTCGGCGCCGACGCCCTGACCGAGGTTGTAACGGACGGCAAAGTCGTGGAAAAAGCCCATGGCAACCCGCTCGATTTCGTTGCGGCCTACCAACAGCGCTTCAAGGTGGCGCTGCGTCCGGGCCTGCCGCGCTTCTGCGGCGGCCTGGCCGGCTACTTCGGCTACGACACCGTGCGCCATATCGAGAAGAAGCTCGAGAAGAGCTGCCCCCCCGACACCCTGGGCTGCCCCGACATCCTGCTGCTGCAGTGCGAGGAGCTGGCGGTGATCGACAACCTCTCGGGCAAGCTCTACCTGATCGTCTATGCCGACCCGGCGCAGCCCGAGGCCTATGCCAATGCCAAGCGCCGGCTGCGCGAACTGCGCGACCAGCTCAAGTACTCGGTCAGCGCGCCGCAGGTGAAGGCCAGCCAGGCGCACCCGGCGCAGCGCAGCTTTGCCAAGGCCGACTACCTGGCGGCGGTCGAGCGCGCCAAGGAGCTGATCGCGGCCGGCGACTTCATGCAGGTGCAGGTCGGCCAGCGCATCAGCAAGCGCTACACCGAGTCGCCGCTGTCGCTGTACCGGGCGCTGCGTTCGCTCAACCCGTCGCCCTACATGTACTACTACCACCTGGGCGACTTCCACGTGGTGGGCGCCTCGCCCGAGATCCTGGTGCGGCAGGAGCACACCGGCGAGGGCGAGCAGAAGATCACGATCCGCCCGCTGGCCGGCACCCGGCCGCGCGGCGCCTCGCCCGAGCTCGACCGCGCGGCCGAGGTCGAGTTGATCAACGACCCCAAGGAGCGTGCCGAGCACGTGATGCTGATCGACCTGGCGCGCAACGACATCGGCCGCATCGCCAAGACCGGCACGGTGAAGGTGACCGAGGCCTTCGCGGTCGAGCGCTACAGCCACGTGATGCACATCGTCAGCAACGTCGAAGGCACGCTCAAGGACGGCATGACCGCGATCGACGTGCTCAAGGCCACCTTCCCGGCCGGCACCCTCACGGGCGCGCCCAAGGTGCATGCGATGGAGCTGATCGACCAGCTCGAGCCGACCAAGCGCGGCCTCTACGGCGGCGCCTGCGGCTACATCAGCTATGCCGGCGACATGGACGTCGCGATCGCGATCCGCACCGGCATCGTCAAGGACCAGATGCTGCACGTGCAGGCCGCGGCCGGCGTGGTGGCCGACTCGGTGCCCGAACTCGAATGGAAAGAGACCGAGGCCAAGGCGCGGGCGCTGCTGCGCGCTGCCGAGTTGGTCGAAGAAGGGTTGGAATGATGAGCGACGAGAACAACAACGACTTCTCCCACGAGATCATCGGCGCCGCGGTCGAGGTGCAGCGGGTGCTGGGCACCGGCCTGCCCGAAGCGGTCTACGCGGCCGCGCTCGAGATCGAACTCGCCGAGCGCGAGATCGGTTTCCAGCGCGACGTGCCCGTGGCGGCCAGCTACAAGGGCCGTTCGCTGGGCGAAGTCTGCCGCGCCGCCTTCGTGGTCGAGCAGTCGGTGGTGGTCGAGCTCAGGGCGGTCGATGCGCTGACCGACCTGCACCGCGCGCAGGCCCAGGCGGCCGTGCGGCTGTCGGGGCTCAGGCTGGGCCTCCTGATCAACTTCAACGTGTTCCCGGTGGTGAAGGGCGTGCACCGGATCGGAGTCAAGCCATGAAGCTCCTGATGATCGACAACTACGACAGCTTCACCTACAACCTGGTGCAGTATTTCGGCGAGCTCGGCGCCGAGGTCGAGGTGCATCGCAACGACGAGATCACGCTCGAGGGCCTGCAGGAGCGCATCGCCGGCGGTGTCGACCGGCTGGTGGTCTCGCCGGGGCCGTGCTCACCGGCCGAGGCCGGCGTCTCGGTGGCGGCGATCCAGGCCTTCGCGGGCAAGTTGCCGATTCTGGGCGTCTGCCTCGGGCACCAGGCGATCGGCGCTGCCTTCGGCGGCAAGATCATCCGTGCCCAGCAGCTGATGCACGGCAAGACCAGCGAGATCACGACCACCCGTGAAGGCGTCTTCGCCGGCCTGCCCGAGAAGTTCAGCGTCAACCGCTATCACTCGCTGGCGATCGAGCGCCAAAGCTGCCCCGAGACGCTCGCGCTCACCGCCTGGACCGACGACGGCGAGATCATGGGCGTGCGCCACACCGGCTTCGCCCATGCGGTGCGCGTCGAAGGCGTGCAATTCCACCCTGAATCGATCCTCACCGAGCATGGCCACGCGATGCTCAAGAACTTCCTGGAGTGACGCCAATGAGCCATCCCTCGTCCAAGGTCGTCGACCTGCGCAGCGACACCGTGACCCAGCCGACCGACGCCATGCGCGCCGCCATGCTCGCGGCGCCGCTCGGCGACGACGTCTTCGCCGACGACCCCAGCGTCAACGCGCTGCAGCGCCAGATCGCCGAGCTGCTGGGCTTCGAGGCGGCGCTGTTCGTGCCCACCGGCACGCAGAGCAACCTGTGCGCGATCCTCTCGCACTGCCAGCGCGGCGACGAGTACATCGTCGGCCAGCAGGCGCACTGCTACCGCTGGGAAGGCGGCGGCGCGGCGGTGTTCGGCAGCGTGCAGCCGCAGCCGCTCGACAACCAGCCCGACGGCACGCTGGCGCTGGACGCGATCGAGGCCGCCATCAAGCCCGACGACGCCCACTTTGCGCGCACCCGGCTGCTGGCGCTCGAGAACACGCTGGGCGGCAAGCTGCTGCCTTTCGCCTACGTGGAGCAGGCCACGCAACTCGCGCAGGGCAAGGGGCTGGCGCGCCACCTCGATGGCGCCCGGCTCTTCAACGCCGCCACCGCGCAGGCGGCCGCGCTCGGCACGGCGGTGCGCGACGAGGCGCGGCGGATCGCCGGCTGCTTCGACAGCGTGTCGGTCTGCTTCAGCAAGGGCCTGGGCGCGCCGGTCGGCTCGGCCCTGTGCGGCTCGCGCGAGTTCATTGCGCGCGCCCACCGCATCCGCAAGATGGCGGGCGGCGGCATGCGCCAGGCCGGACTGCTGGCCGCGGCCGCTTCCCATGCGCTCGAACACCACGTCGATCGCCTGGCCGACGACCATGCGCTGGCACAGCGCCTGGCCCAAGGCCTGCAAGGCATCGACGGCCTGCAGGTCGAGCTGCCGCAGACCAATCTGCTGTTCGTCGACCTGACGGGCGCGGCGCGCTCGCGCTCCGGCGAGCTGCTGGCCCACCTGAAGGAACACGGCGTGCTCGCCACCGGCCTCTACCGGCTGCGCTTCGCCACCCACCTGGACGTCGACGCTGCCGGCATCGACCGCGCGATCGGCGCGATCCGGAGCTTCTTCCGTGCCTGACGCCCATTCCCTGCTGCTGTTCGTCGCCGCCGGACTGCTGCTGAACCTCACGCCGGGGCCCGACGTGCTCTACATCGTGAGCCATTCGCTGCGCTCGGGCGCGCGAGCCGGCATCCTGGCGGGCTTCGGCATCACCGCCGGCTGCTTCGTCCACATCATCGCCGCGGCGCTGGGCCTGAGCGCACTGATGGCCGCCTCCAGCACCGCCTTCACCGTGCTCAAGTGGGTCGGCGCCGCCTACCTGCTGTGGGTCGGCGTGCGGATGCTGTTTTCCCGGCCTTCGGGCGCCGCGCCGGCCCTGGCCGCGGCCGTCCCGGCGAACGCGAAGAGCGTGTTCCTCGGCGGCTTCTGGACCAATGCCCTGAACCCCAAGGTGGCGCTGTTCTTCCTGGCCTTCGTGCCGCAGTTCATCGCGCCCGGCACCGACGACAAGGCGCTGGCCTTCTTCCTGCTCGGCGTGCTGTTCAACTTCAACGCGATCTTCGTCAACGTTGCGTGGGCGCTGGCGGCCGGCTGGACCGCGCGCCGCGTCGGCCTGGTGCAGCGCGGCATGCACTGGCTGCAGCGCGGCGCCGGCGCGCTGTTCGTAGGCTTCGGCCTTCGCCTCGCGCTTTCCGATTCACCGCTGGCGCCGCCAGCCATCCACTAGAGAGACAAGCACCATGGCCATCACTCCCCAGGAAGCCCTGCAGCGCACTGTCGAGCACCGCGAGGTGTTCCACGACGAGATGCTGCACATCGTGCGCCTCATCATGAGCGGCGAATGCTCGCCCGTGATGATGGCGGCACTGATCACCGGCCTGCGCGTCAAGAAGGAAACCATCGGCGAGATCACCGCTGCCGCGCAGGTGATGCGCGAGGTCGCGACCAAGGTGCCGGTGGCGGACACCACGAACCTGGTCGACATCGTCGGCACCGGCGGCGACGGCTCCCACACCTTCAACATCTCGACCTGCACGATGTTCGTCGCCGCGGCGGCGGGCGCCAAGGTCAGCAAGCATGGCGGGCGCAGCGTCAGCAGCAAGTCCGGCAGCGCCGACGTGCTCGAGTCGCTGGGCATCAACATCAACCTGAAGCCCGAGCAGATCGCCAAGTGCATCGCCGATGTCGGCATCGGCTTCATGTTCGCGCCGAACCACCATCCGGCGATGAAGAACGTGGCCCCGGTGCGCAAGGAACTCGGCATCAAGACCATCTTCAACATCCTCGGTCCGCTGACCAATCCGGCCGGCGCGCCGAACATCCTGATGGGCGTGTTCCACCCCGACCTGGTCGGCATCCAGGTGCGCGCGCTGCAGCGCCTGGGCGCCGAGCATGCGCTGGTGGTCTATGGCCGCGACGGCATGGACGAGGTCTCGCTCGGCGCCGCCACCATGGTCGGCGAACTGAAGGACGGCGAGGTGCGCGAGTACGAGCTGCACCCCGAGGACTTCGGCTTCTCGATGTCGAGCAACCGCAGCCTGCGCGTGGAGACGCCTGAACAGTCGAAGGCGATGCTGCTGGACGTGCTCGACAACCAGCCGGGCCCGGCGCGCGACATCGTCGTGCTGAACGCCGCCGCGGCGCTGTACGCGGCCAACGTCAGCGACTCGATCGCCGCCGGCGTCGAGCGGGCCCGGGCCGCGCTCGACTCCGGGGCGGCCAAGGCCAAGCTGGCCGAATTCGCCGCTGCCACCGGGGCCGCCTGAGGAGGAAGAACAGATGTCGAACACTTTGGACAAGATCGTCGCCGTCAAGCGCGAGGAGATCGCCGCGGCCAAGAAGCGAAGTCCGCTCGAGGCGGTGCGCTTCGATGCCGAGAGCCGCGTGCTGACGCGCGACTTCGTCGGCGCGCTGCGCGCCAAGATCGCCGCCGGCGCGGCCGCCGTCATCGCCGAGGTCAAGAAGGCCAGCCCGAGCAAGGGCGTGCTGCGCGCCGACTTCATTCCGGCCGACATCGCCCAGAGCTACGCCGAAGGCGACGGCGAGGTAAGCGCCGCCTGCCTGTCGGTACTCACCGACCGCCAGTTCTTCCAGGGCGGCGTCGACTACCTGAAGCAGGCGCGCGCCTCCTGCGACCTGCCGGTGCTGCGCAAGGATTTCATCGTCGACCCCTATCAGATCTACGAATCGCGGGCGATGGGCGCAGACGCCATCCTGCTGATCGTCTCCTGCCTCGACGATGCCCAGATGCGCGACTACGAGGCGATCGCGGCCGGGCTCGGGATGGCGGTGCTGGTCGAGGCGCACGACGGCGACGAGGTCGATCGCGCGTTGAAGCTGCGCACGCCGCTGATTGGCGTCAACAACCGCAACCTGCGCACCTTCGAGGTCTCGGTTCAGACCACGCTCGACCTGCTGCCGAAAGTGCCGGCCGACCGCTTGCTGGTGACCGAATCGGGCATCTCGACCCGCGACGAAGTCGCCAGGCTGCGCGCCGCTGGTGTCCATGCCTTCCTGGTGGGCGAGGCCTTCATGCGGGCCGACGAGCCGGGCGAGGCGTTGGCCGAGCTATTCAGATGAGCATTGCCCGGCCGCCCGACCAATTGTTGTCCGCGGACCCTGCCGACTGGCCGGTCGCCGCGGGCTGGCAGCCGCTGGTGGACCCGTTCTTCGCCGCTCCGGTCGGCGCCAAGCTGCGGGGCTATCTGCGCGAGCGGCTCGACGCCGGCGCCGTCATCTTCCCGCCCAAGCCGCTGCGCGCCCTCGAACTGACGCCGCCCGAGGACGTCCGCGTCGTGATCCTCGGCCAGGACCCGTACCACGGCCGCGGGCAGGCCGAAGGCCTGGCTTTCTCGGTCGCGCCGGGCGTGCCCTTGCCGCCCTCGCTGCGCAACATCTTCAAGGAACTCGAGCGCGACCTCGGCACCCCACCGCCGGCCTTTCCGAACCCCGGCGGCAGCCTGGCGAAGTGGGCCACGCACGGCGTGCTGCTGCTCAACACCTGCCTGACGGTGGAAGAGGGGCAGGCGGCCAGCCATTCGGGCCGCGGCTGGGAAGTCCTGACCGATGCGGTGATCCGCCACGTGGCGGAGCGCGAGCGCCCGGTGCTCTTCATGCTGTGGGGCGCTCACGCCCAGAGCAAGCGCGCCCTGATAGATACAAGTCGTCACAAAGTCCTGGTCGCCAACCATCCGTCCCCGTTGTCGGCCCTGCGGCCCCCGCTGCCCTTCATCGGCTGCGGGCATTTCGGCCAGGCTCGCGCCTGGCGCGAGGCGGAATCGTTGGGGTCCGAGCCAGAAGGCGGCTGATTTCGTGCGAGAATCTAAGGCTCTCGGGAAACGGCCCGAGTAGACGGGTTGTGATCGACCAACCCCGAAACTCGTGCTATATTCCGAGGTTCGCCGGAGAGGTGGCCGAGTGGTTAATGGCAGCAGACTGTAAATCTGCCCTCTTACGAGTACGCTGGTTCGAATCCAGCCCTCTCCACCAGCGAAAAATGGATTTTGCAGAGCGCTTGACTGTGACCGTTGCGGCATCCCGGATGGGTGCCACGATGCGGGAGTAGTTCAATGGTAGAACCCTAGCCTTCCAAGCTAATGACGCGGGTTCGATTCCCGTCTCCCGCTCCAGAGGTCCAGGTCAGCGTGAAGCGCAGGTTTTTTGATATCGCCCATTTGGCTCAGTGGTAGAGCACTCCCTTGGTAAGGGAGAGGTCGCGGGTCCGATTCCCGCAATGGGCACCAGTTTTGGGGTTGCAGCCGGCCGGTTGCAACCCCATGTCAGTGTGTTGATCTAGTTATTTTTCGGAGTCGAGAAAATGGCAAAAGGAAAATTCACCCGCACGAAGCCGCACGTCAACGTGGGCACGATCGGTCACGTGGACCATGGCAAGACGACGCTGACGGCGGCGATCGCCACCGTGCTGTCGGCCAAGTTCGGCGGCGAAGCGAAGGCCTACGACCAGATCGACGCGGCTCCTGAAGAAAAGGCGCGCGGCATCACGATCAACACCGCGCACGTCGAGTACGAAACGGCCAACCGCCACTACGCACACGTCGACTGCCCCGGCCACGCCGACTACGTGAAGAACATGATCACCGGCGCCGCCCAGATGGACGGCGCGATTCTGGTGTGCTCGGCCGCCGACGGCCCGATGCCCCAGACCCGCGAGCACATCCTGCTGGCGCGCCAGGTGGGCGTGGGCTACATCATCGTGTTCCTGAACAAGTGCGACATGGTCGACGACGCCGAACTGCTCGAGCTGGTCGAAATGGAAGTTCGCGAACTCCTCGACAAGTACGAGTTCCCTGGCGACGACACCCCGATCATCCATGGCTCGGCCAAGCTCGCTCTCGAAGGCGACAAGGGTCCCCTGGGCGAACAAGCCATCATGAAGCTGGCCGAAGCGCTGGACACCTACATCCCGACGCCCGAGCGCGCCGTGGACGGTACCTTCCTGATGCCGGTCGAAGATGTGTTCTCGATCTCGGGCCGCGGCACGGTGGTGACAGGCGCGGTCGAACGCGGCGTGATCAAGGTCGGTGAAGAAATCGAAATCGTGGGCATCCGCCCGACGGTCAAGACCACCTGCACCGGCGTGGAAATGTTCCGCAAGCTGCTGGACCAAGGTCAAGCGGGCGACAACGTGGGCGTGCTGCTGCGCGGCACGAAGCGCGAAGAAGTCGAGCGTGGCCAAGTCCTGTGCAAGCCGGGCTCGATCAAGCCGCACACGCACTTCACCGCCGAGGTGTACGTTCTGTCGAAGGACGAGGGCGGCCGTCACACGCCGTTCTTCAACAACTACCGTCCGCAGTTCTACTTCCGCACGACCGACGTCACCGGCGCGATCGAGCTGCCCAAGGACAAGGAAATGGTCATGCCGGGCGACAACGTGTCGATCACGGTCAAGCTGATCAACCCGATCGCGATGGAAGAAGGCCTGCGCTTCGCCATCCGTGAAGGCGGCCGCACCGTGGGTTCGGGCGTCGTGGCGAAGATCCTCGACATCTGATCAGGGATTCCACAGGGGTATAGCTCAATTGGCAGAGCGTCGGTCTCCAAAACCGAAGGTTGTAGGTTCGATTCCTACTGCCCCTGCCACCTAGGTGGCCCGCAAAACAAGCCCGTCACGTCCTGACGGGCTTCGGCGTCTGAGACGACGCATTGAATTTGAAGGCCGCAAGGCCGCAGGAACATAGCCCAAGATGGCCACTTCTCAAATCGAAACCGTGAGCACCAACGCGGACAAAGCCAAGCTGGCGATGGCCGTCGTGCTGGCGGTGGGCGCCATCGTGGCGTTCTATCTGCTCGCGCGCCAAGGCGCCGTGGTGCAGTGGATCGCCTTGCTGGTGGGCCTGGCTGCCGCCGTGGGTGCCTTTGCCAGCTCCGAGAGCGGCCGGCAGCTGTGGGCCTTCGGCCGCGATTCGTGGCGCGAGGTCAAGAAGGTCGTCTGGCCGACCCGCAAGGAAACGATCCAGATGACGGCTTACGTGTTCGCCTTCGTGGCGATCATGTCCATCTTCCTTTGGCTCACCGACAAGACGCTCGAATGGGTGTTTTTCGACCTCATTCTGGGCTGGAGAAAATAATGACTGACGAAGCCGTCGAAGCAGAAGCCACGCCGGAAATCAATCCGCTGCTGGCGCCCGCCGCCAACCCGGATCTGCGCTGGTACGTGGTGCACGCCTATTCCGGCATGGAAAAGGCCGTCGAGCGCAACATCCTCGAGCGCATCAACCGCGCCGGCATGCAGAGCAAGTTCGGCCGCATCCTGGTGCCGACCGAAGAGGTGGTCGAGATCAAGAACGGCCAGAAGCGCACCACCGAGCGCCGCTTCTTCCCGGGCTACGTGCTGGTCGAGATGATCATGGACGACGAGAGCTGGCACCTGGTGAAGCACACCAACAAGGTGACCGGTTTCGTCGGTGGCGCCAAGAACCGCCCGGCCCCGATTTCCCAGAAGGAAGTCGAGGACATCGTGAGCCAGATGCAGCAAGGCACCGAGAAGCCCCGCCACAAGGTGGAGTTCATCGTCGGCGAGTTCGTGCGCGTCAAGGAAGGCCCGTTTACGGACTTCAACGGCACGGTCGAGGAAGTCAATTACGAGAAGAGCAAGGTGCGCGTGTCGGTCATGATCTTCGGCCGCGCGACGCCCGTCGAACTCGAATTCGCTCAGGTCGAAAAGACCTGAGGCGAGAGGATAACAAGGCCAGGTGCCCTGGCCTTGTACTTGTGTGGTCTGCGCCCCCTCGACTCGGTGCAGGCTTGAATTGAGAAGAGTCGTTTAACCCCGGGGAGCCCAGGCCCGCAAAAGCCCAGGCGTCATCACCCGCAAGGAGAAAAGCATGGCGAAAAAAATCGTCGGCTTCATCAAGCTGCAAGTGCCAGCTGGTAAGGCCAATCCGTCACCGCCCATCGGTCCCGCTCTGGGCCAGCGCGGTTTGAACATCATGGAATTCTGCAAGGCGTTCAACGCGCAGACCCAAGGCGTCGAGCCGGGCCTGCCGCTGCCGGTGGTCATCACCGCGTTCGCCGACAAGAGCTTCACCTTCATCATCAAGACGCCGCCGGCGATCACCTTGATCAAGAAGGCCATCAAGCTCGAGAAGGGTTCCGCACGTCCGCACACGGACAAGGTCGGCAAGATCACTCGCGCACAGCTCGAGGAAATCGCCAAGGCCAAGATGAAGGACCTGACCGCAGCCGATCTGGACGCGGCAGTTCGCACCATCGCCGGCTCGGCCCGCTCGATGGGCGTGAATGTGGAGGGCGTGTAAATGACCAAGGTCACCAAGAAGCAAAAAGCCCTCGCAGGCAAGGTCGACAGCAACAAGCTGTACCCGCTGGCCGATGCGATCGGTCTCGTGAAGGAGGCCGCCACCGCCAAGTTCGATGAATCCATCGACGTCGCGGTGCAGCTCGGCATCGACGCGAAGAAGTCGGACCAGGTCGTGCGTGGCGCCGTCGTGCTGCCCAACGGCACCGGCAAGACCAAGCGCGTGGCCGTGTTCGCCCAGGGCGCCAAGGCTGAAGAAGCCAAGGCCGCCGGCGCCGACATCGTCGGCATGGACGACCTGGCAGCGATGGTGAAGGCTGGCGACATGCCCTTCGACGTCGTGATCGCCGCACCGGACGCGATGCGCGTGGTCGGTACGCTGGGCCAGATCCTCGGCCCGCGCGGCCTGATGCCCAACCCGAAGGTCGGCACCGTGACGCCCGACGTCGCGACCGCCGTCAAGAACGCCAAGGCTGGCCAGGTCCAGTTCCGCGTCGACAAGGCCGGCATCATTCACGGCACGATCGGCCGTCGTTCGTTCGACACCGACAAGCTGCAGGGCAACCTGGCAGCGCTGGTCGAAGCACTGGTCAAGGCCAAGCCGGCCTCGAGCAAGGGCCTCTACCTGCGCAAGGTGGCTGTGTCCTCGACGATGGGTGTGGGTGTCCGCGTGGACCTGCAGACCATCGCCGCGAGCTGAGAGCGTTGATATGAGATTTGCCTCGCCGGTCGAACGGTGAGGCGGATGTGGTGGGTCGGGGCAGCTTTTCAGGTTGCCTCGAGCCATCCAAGACCGCTGGTGTGCAGGTCGCCTGCACTTAATCACCCGGCCTTTGCCGGGCAGCCAGCGCAGATGGCGACCCCACTGCAAGGAATTTGTGTTTTTGTTCCGAACAGTTGGTCGCTGCATGAAGCGCGATCCGAGGCTCCCGCCCAGGATCGCATTGAAAAGGAGTAGACCTTGAGTCTGAATCGCAGTGAGAAAGAAGCGGTCATCAGTGATGTGACCAGCCTCGCCGCAAAAGCTCAAACGCTCGTGATGGCGGAATACCGTGGCATCACGGTGGCCGATATGACCAAACTGCGTACCGATGCACGCAGCAAGGGTGTGACCCTCAGCGTGTTGAAGAACACGCTGGCACGCCGTGCTGTCGCTGGTAGCGCGTTTGAGATCGTCGGCGACCAGATGACCGGCCCGCTGATCTATGGCTTCTCCGAAGACGCTGTGGCCGCCGCCAAGGTGGTGGCCGATTTCGCGAAGACCAACGACAAGTTGGTGATTCGCGGTGGCGCATTCGGTGGCAAGGCCCTGGACGTCGAAGGCGTGAAGCAACTGGCCAACATCCCTTCCAAGGAAGTGCTGCTGGCGCAATTGCTGGGCTTGATGCAATCCCCGATCTCTCGTACCGCCCGCGTGCTCGCGGCGCTGGCCGAGAAGCGCGGTGGCGGCGAAGCACCGGCGGAAGCTCCCGCCGCAGAAGCGCAGGCCGCCTGAGCCTTGCGTTTGAAACATTCAACCCAATTGTTAGGAAACAAAAATGGCATTCGATAAAGACGCATTTCTGACCGCGCTCGACAGCATGACGGTCCTGGAACTCAACGACCTGGTCAAGGCCATCGAAGAGAAGTTCGGCGTGAGCGCCGCAGCCATGTCGGCTCCCGCAGCCGCCGGTGGCGCCGCTGCTGCAGCGGTCGAAGAGCAAACCGAGTTCAACGTCATGCTGATGGAAGCTGGCGCGAACAAGGTGTCGGCGATCAAGGCCGTGCGCGAAATCACTGGCCTGGGCCTCAAGGAAGCCAAGGACCTGGTCGAAGCCGCTCCCAAGGCCGTCAAGGAAGGCCTGTCGAAGGCTGACGCCGAAGCCGCCAAGAAGAAGCTGGAAGAAGCTGGCGCCAAGGTGGAACTGAAGTAATTCAGTCCCCCTGAAGGGCTGGAGGTGCCGCGAGGCGCCTCCAGCCTTTGCCGCTTTCAGAGCGCACCCAAAAGCCCCCGCAGCAGCGCGGTTTTTTGAGTGTCTTCTGACCCCGACTGCAGAAGACCCCCTTGGTTCGGGCGATGTGCAACGCATCGCCGTCCGCCAGGGCTGGTAGTGGCCAGCCGCCAAGGAGAGTGGTGCTCGCGCACCTCACCACGTCGCTGAAGATCTCAAGCTCCGGAGCTCTCATGGCCCAAACGTCCACGTACAGTTACACCGAACGCAAGCGCATCCGAAAGAATTTCGGTAACCGCGACAGCGTCGTCGAAATCCCCTACCTGCTGCAGATGCAGAAGGACGCCTACACCGCGTTCCTGCAAGCCGGCATCGCGCCCCAGAAACGGACCGTGGAAGGCCTCCAGGCCGCGTTCGACGCAGCGTTCCCTATCGTCTCGCACAACGGTTTCGTCGAGATGAAGTTCCTCGAGTACAACCTCGCGAAACCCGCCTTCGACGTCCGCGAATGCCAGACCCGTGGTCTCACCTTCGCCTCGGCCGTGCGTGCCAAGGTCCAGCTGATCATCTATGACCGCGAGTCGTCGACCTCGCAGTCGAAGGTGGTCAAGGAAGTCAAGGAGCAAGAGGTCTACATGGGCGAAGTGCCGCTCATGACCGACAAGGGCTCGTTCATCATCAACGGCACCGAGCGCGTCATCGTGTCGCAGCTGCACCGTTCGCCGGGCGTGTTCTTCGAGCACGACAAGGGCAAGACCCACAGCTCGGGCAAGCTGCTGTTCTCGGCCCGCGTGATTCCCTACCGCGGCTCGTGGCTCGACTTCGAGTTCGACCCGAAGGACATGCTGTACTTCCGCGTCGACCGTCGCCGCAAGATGCCGGTCACGATCCTGCTGAAGGCCATCGGCCTGAACCCGGAATCGATCCTCGCGAACTTCTTCGTCAACGACAACTTCCGCCTGATGGACAGCGGCGCGCAGATGGAGTTCGTCTCCGAGCGCCTGCGCGGCGAAGTCGCGCGCTTCGACATCACCGACAAGGCCGGCAAGGTCGTGGTCGCCAAGGACAAGCGCGTCACGGCCCGCCACACGCGCGAGCTGGAGCAGTCCGAAACCACGCACATCAGCGTGCCGGAAGACTTCCTGGTCGGCCGTGTCGTGGCCCGCAACATCATCGACCCCGATTCGGGCGAGATCCTGGCCAAGGCCAACGACGAGCTGACCGAAGCGCTGCTGAAGAAGCTGCGCACCGCTGGCGTGCAGGACGTGCAAGCGATCTACACCAACGAACTCGACCAGGGCGCCTACATCTCGCAGACGCTCCGCATCGACGAAACGGTGGACGAATTCGCTGCCCGCGTCGCCATCTACCGCATGATGCGCCCCGGCGAGCCGCCGACGGAAGACGCGGTGCAGGCCTTGTTCCAGCGCCTGTTCTACAACCCCGACACGTACGACCTGTCGCGCGTCGGCCGCATGAAGTTCAACGCCAAGGTCGGCCGCGACGAATCGACCGGCCCGATGGTGCTGACCAACGAGGACATCCTGGCCGTGGTCAAGATCCTGGTCGACCTGCGCAACGGCCGCGGCGAAGTCGATGACATCGACCACCTGGGCAACCGTCGCGTACGTTGCGTCGGCGAACTGGCCGAGAACCAGTACCGCACCGGCCTGGCCCGTATCGAGAAGGCCGTGAAGGAACGTCTGGGTCAAGCGGAGCAAGAGCCGCTGATGCCGCACGACCTGATCAACAGCAAGCCGATCTCGGCCGCCCTGAAGGAATTCTTCGGCGCCTCGCAGCTGTCGCAGTTCATGGACCAGACCAATCCGCTGTCCGAGATCACGCACAAGCGTCGCGTCTCGGCCCTGGGCCCGGGCGGTCTGACCCGCGAACGCGCCGGCTTCGAAGTGCGCGACGTGCACGTCACCCACTACGGCCGCGTGTGCCCGATCGAAACGCCCGAAGGCCCGAACATCGGCCTGATCAACTCGCTGGCCCTGTATGCCCGCCTGAACGAATACGGCTTCATCGAGACGCCGTACCGCCGCGTGGTCGACAGCAAGGTCACGATGGACATCGACTACCTGTCGGCCATCGAGGAAGGCAAGTACGTCATCGCCCAGGCCAATGCGGCCCTGGACAAGGACGGCAAGCTCACTGGCGACCTGGTGTCGGCGCGTGAAACCGGCGAATCGATCCTGGTGAGCGCCGAGCGCGTTCAGTACATGGACGTGTCGCCGGCGCAGATCGTGTCGGTGGCTGCTTCGCTCGTGCCCTTCCTGGAGCACGACGATGCGAACCGCGCGTTGATGGGCGCCAACATGCAGCGTCAGGCCGTGCCTGTGCTGCGCCCCGAAAAGCCGTTCGTCGGTACCGGCATCGAGCGCGTCTCCGCGGTCGACTCGGGCACCGTGGTCACGGCCACCCGCGGCGGTATCGTCGACTACGTCGATGCGACCCGCATCGTGGTTCGCGTCAACGACGCCGAAGCCACGGCCGGTGAAGTCGGCGTCGACATCTACAACCTGATCAAGTATCAGCGTTCGAACCAGAACACGAACATCCATCAGCGTCCGATCGTCAAGCGCGGCGACAAGATCGCCAAGGGCGACGTCGTGGCCGACGGTGCGTCGACCGACCTGGGCGAGCTCGCGCTCGGCCAGAACATGCTGATCGGCTTCATGCCCTGGAACGGCTACAACTTCGAAGACTCGATCCTGATCTCCGAACGCGTGGTCGCCGAAGACCGCTACACCTCGATCCACATCGAGGAACTGGTGGTGATGGCCCGCGACACCAAGCTGGGTGCCGAGGAAATCACGCGCGACATCCCGAACCTGGCCGAGCAGCAGCTCAACCGCCTGGACGAATCCGGGATCATCTACGTCGGCGCCGAAGTGCAGCCGGGCGACACGCTGGTGGGCAAGGTCACGCCGAAGGGCGAGACCACGCTGACGCCTGAAGAGAAGCTGCTGCGCGCGATCTTCGGCGAGAAGGCTTCCGACGTGAAGGACACCTCGCTGCGCGTCGACCAGGGCTCGCAAGGCACCGTCATCGACGTCCAGGTGTTCACCCGCGAAGGCATCACGCGCGACAAGCGCGCCCAGCAGATCATCGACGATGAGCTGAAGCGCTTCCGCCTCGACCTGAACGACCAGCTGCGGATCGTCGAGGCCGACGCCTTCGACCGGATCGAGAAGCTGCTGACCGGCCGTGTCGCCAACGGCGGCCCGAACAAGCTGGCCAAGGGCACCAAGCTCGACAAGGCTTACCTGTCGTCGATCGAGAAGTTCCACTGGTTCGACATCCGCCCGGCGGAAGACGAAGTGGCGACCCAGCTCGAATCGATCAAGAACTCGCTCGAGCAGACCCGCCACAGCTTCGACCTCGCGTTCGAGGAAAAGCGCAAGAAGCTCACGCAGGGCGACGAGCTGCCCGCGGGCGTGCTGAAGATGGTCAAGGTCTACCTGGCCGTCAAGCGCCGCCTGCAGCCCGGCGACAAGATGGCCGGCCGCCACGGCAACAAGGGTGTGGTGTCGAAGATCGTTCCGGTCGAAGACATGCCCCACATGGCCGACGGCACGCCCTGCGACATCTGCCTGAACCCGCTGGGCGTGCCCTCGCGGATGAACGTCGGGCAGGTGCTCGAAGTGCATCTGGGCTGGGCCGGCAAGGGCATCGGCCAGCGCATCGGCGACCTGCTGCAGCAAGAGGCCAAGGTGGCCGAGCTGCGCAAGTTCCTCGAAGAGATGTACAACGGCTCGGGCCGCAAGGAAGACCTCGGCAAGCTGAGCGACTCCGACGTGCTCGAGATGGCGGCCAACCTGTCGAGCGGCGCGACCTTCGCCACGCCGGTGTTCGACGGCGCCTCGGAAGACGAGATCCGCGGCATGCTGAAGCTCGCCTACCCGGACGAGATCGCCAAGCTGAAGGGCCTGACCGATACCCGCACCCAGGCCTACCTGTACGACGGACGCACCGGCGACCAGTTCGAGCGTCCGGTCACCGTCGGCTACATGCACTTCTTGAAGCTGCACCATCTGGTGGACGACAAGATGCACGCCCGCTCGACCGGCCCGTACTCGCTGGTCACGCAGCAACCGCTGGGCGGCAAGGCCCAGTTCGGCGGCCAGCGCTTCGGTGAAATGGAAGTGTGGGCACTGGAAGCCTACGGCGCCGCCTACGTGCTGCAGGAAATGCTCACGGTCAAGTCCGACGACGTGGTGGGCCGTACCAAGGTCTACGAGAGCATCGTCAAGGGCGAACACTCGATCGAAGCCGGCATGCCGGAATCGTTCAACGTGCTGGTCAAGGAAATTCGTTCGCTGGGGCTCGACATCGAGCTCGAGCGTTCTTAATTTGAAAAGGGAAAGAGTCTTATGAAATCGCTACTCGACCTGTTCAAGCAATTCACGCCGGACGAGCATTTCGATGCCATCCGCATCGGCATGGCTTCGCCCGAGAAGATCCGTTCGTGGTCCTTCGGCGAAGTGAAGAAGCCCGAGACGATCAACTACCGCACCTTCAAGCCCGAGCGCGACGGTCTCTTCTGCGCCAAGATCTTCGGCCCGATCAAGGACTACGAGTGCCTGTGCGGCAAGTACAAGCGCCTGAAGCACCGCGGCGTGATCTGCGAGAAGTGCGGCGTCGAAGTCACGCAGACCAAGGTGCGTCGCGAGCGCATGGGTCACATCGACCTGGCCGCGCCCTGCGCCCACATCTGGTTCCTGAAGTCGCTGCCGTCGCGTCTGGGCCTGGTGCTCGACATGACCCTGCGCGACATCGAACGCGTGCTGTACTTCGAAGCCTACGTGATCACCGACCCCGGCATGACCCCGCTGAAGAAGTTCGGCATCATGTCCGAGGACGACTACGACGCGAAGCGCAAGGAATACGGCGATGAGTTCGTCGCCAAGATGGGCGCCGAAGGCATCAAGGACCTGCTCGAAGGCATCGAGATCGACAGCGAGATCGAGAAGCTGCGCGGCGACCTGACCGGCTCCGAAGTCAAGGTCAAGAAGAACTCCAAGCGCCTCAAGGTGCTGGAAGCCTTCCGCAAGTCGGGCATCAAGCCCAACTGGATGGTGCTCGAAGTGCTGCCCGTGCTGCCGCCGGACCTGCGTCCGCTGGTGCCGCTGGACGGCGGCCGCTTCGCGACCTCCGACCTGAACGACCTGTACCGCCGCGTCATCAACCGCAACTCGCGCCTGCGCCGCTTGCTCGAACTGAAGGCGCCGGAAATCATCGCGCGCAACGAGAAGCGGATGCTGCAAGAGGCGGTCGACTCGCTGCTGGACAACGGCCGTCGCGGCAAGGCCATGACGGGCGCCAACAAGCGCGCACTGAAGTCGCTGGCCGACATGATCAAGGGCAAGAGCGGCCGCTTCCGCCAGAATCTGCTGGGCAAGCGCGTCGACTACTCGGGCCGTTCGGTCATCGTGGTGGGCCCGACGCTCAAGCTGCACCAGTGCGGCCTGCCGAAGCTGATGGCGCTCGAGCTGTTCAAGCCCTTCATCTTCTCGCGCCTCGAAGCCATGGGCATCGCGACCACCATCAAGGCGGCCAAGAAGGAAGTGGAATCCGGCACGCCGGTGGTCTGGGACATCCTTGAAGAAGTGATCAAGGAACACCCGGTGATGCTGAACCGTGCGCCTACGCTGCACCGTCTGGGCATCCAGGCCTTCGAACCGATCCTGATCGAAGGCAAGGCGATCCAGCTGCACCCGCTGGTCTGCGCGGCCTTCAACGCCGACTTCGACGGTGACCAGATGGCCGTCCACGTGCCGCTGTCGGTCGAAGCACAGATGGAAGCCCGCACCCTGATGCTGGCCTCCAACAACGTGCTGTTCCCGGCTTCCGGCGAACCGTCGATCGTGCCGTCGCAAGACGTGGTGCTGGGTCTGTACTACACGACCCGCGACCGCATCAACGCCAAGGGCGAAGGCCTGGTCTTCTCCGACATCGGCGAAGTCCAGCGCGCGCTCGACGCCAACGTGGTCGAGCTCACCGCCAAGGTGGCGGTCCGCATCACCGAGTACACCAAGGACAAGGAAACGGGCGAGTTCACGCCGTCGACCTCGCTGGTGGACACGACCGTGGGCCGTGCGCTGCTGTCCGAGATCCTGCCGAAGGGCCTGCCGTTCTCGAACATCAACAAGGCGCTGAAGAAGAAGGAGATCTCCAAGCTCATCAACGTCTCGTTCCGCAAGTGCGGCCTGAAAGAGACCGTCGTGTTCGCCGACAAGCTGCTGCAGAACGGCTTCCGCCTGGCGACCAAGGCCGGTATCTCGATCGCGATCGACGACATGCTGGTGCCCGCTGAAAAGCACGGCATCATCGACCGCTCGGCCAAGGAAGTGAAGGAGATCGAGCAGCAGTACGTCTCCGGTCTCGTGACCTCCGGCGAGCGCTACAACAAGGTGGTCGACATCTGGGGCAAGGCCGGCGACGAAGTGTCGAAGGTCATGATGGCCAAGCTGTCGAAGCAGACCGTCACCGACCGCCACGGCAAGGAAGTCGAGCAGGAGTCGTTCAACTCGATCTACATGATGGCCGACTCGGGCGCTCGCGGTTCCGCCGCGCAGATCCGCCAGGTGGCCGGCATGCGGGGCCTGATGGCCAAGCCGGACGGCTCGATCATCGAGACGCCCATCACGGCGAACTTCCGCGAAGGCCTGAACGTGCTGGAGTACTTCATCTCCACCCACGGTGCCCGAAAGGGTCTGGCCGACACGGCGCTGAAGACCGCGAACTCGGGTTACCTGACGCGCCGCCTGGTCGACGTGACGCAGGATCTGGTCGTGATCGAGCAGGATTGCGGAACCCACGACGGTGCCGTGATGCGCGCGATCGTCGAAGGCGGTGAAGTGATCGAATCGCTGCGCGACCGCATCCTGGGCCGTACCGCGGCCGAGGACGTGCTGCATCCGGAAACGCGTGCGGTGCTGGCCAACGCCGGCGACATGCTCGACGAAGACCTGATCGAATCGCTCGAAGCCGACGGCGTCGACGAAGTCAAGGTGCGCACGGCGCTGACCTGCGCCACGCGCTTCGGCATCTGCGCCAAGTGCTACGGCCGCGACCTCGGCCGCGGCGGCCTGGTCAACAACGGCGAAGCGGTCGGCGTGATCGCCGCCCAGTCGATCGGCGAACCCGGCACGCAGCTGACGATGCGGACCTTCCACATCGGTGGTGCGGCGTCGCGTGCGGCGGTGGCCTCGAGCGTCGAAGCCAAGTCGAACGGTTCGATCGGCTTCAACGCCACGATGCGCTACGTGACCAACAGCAAGGGCGAGCTGGTCGTGATCTCGCGTTCGGGCGAAATCGTCATCCATGACGAGCACGGCCGCGAGCGCGAACGCCACAAGGTGCCGTACGGCGCCATCCTGGCAGTGAAGGCCGACCAGACCATCAAGGCCGGCCACGTGCTCGCCAACTGGGACCCGCTGACCCGCCCGATCATCACGGAATTCGCCGGCAAGACGAAGTTCGAGAACGTCGAGGAAGGCCTCACGGTCGCCAAGCAGGTGGACGAAGTCACCGGCCTGTCGACCCTGGTCGTGATCGACCCGAAGCGCCGCGGCGCTGCCAAGGTCGTGCGTCCGCAAGTGAAGCTGATCGACGCCTCGGGCGCCGAGGTCAAGATCCCCGGCACCGATCACTCGGTGACGATCGGCTTCCCGATCGGCGCGCTGGTGCAGGTGCGTGACGGCCAGGACGTGGGCCCCGGCGAAGTGCTGGCGCGGATTCCGGTCGAAGGCCAGAAGACCCGCGACATCACCGGCGGTCTGCCGCGCGTGGCCGAGCTGTTCGAAGCCCGTTCGCCGAAGGACAAGGGCATGCTGGCCGAGATGACCGGTACCGTGTCGTTCGGCAAGGAGACCAAGGGCAAGATCCGCCTGCAGATCACCGACCCCGAAGGCACCGTCTGGGAAGACCTCGTGCCGAAGGAAAAGAACATCCTGGTGCACGAAGGCCAGGTGGTGAACAAGGGCGAGAGCGTGGTCGACGGTCCGGCGGACCCGCAGGACATCCTTCGTCTGCTGGGTTCGGAAGAACTGGCGCGCTACATCGTGGACGAAGTGCAGGACGTGTACCGCTTGCAAGGCGTGAAGATCAACGACAAGCACATCGAGGTGATCGTTCGCCAGATGCTGCGCCGGGTCGTGGTCGAGAACGTCGGCGACACCAACTACATCGCCGGTGAACAGGTCGAACGCAGCGAGATGCTCAACACCAACGACGCCCTGCGCGCCGCTGGCAAGATCCCCGCCACGTTCACCAACCTGCTGCTGGGTATCACGAAGGCATCGCTCTCGACCGACAGCTTCATCAGCGCCGCATCGTTCCAGGAAACGACGCGCGTGCTGACCGAAGCCGCGATCATGGGCAAGCGCGACGAACTGCGCGGCCTGAAGGAAAACGTCATCGTCGGCCGCCTGATTCCCGCGGGCACCGGCATGGCGTACCACCAGGCACGCAAGGTCAAGGACGCGATGGACGAGGCCGAGCGCCGCGCGATCGCCGAGTCGGAAGCGGCCGAGCTGGCCGGTGCCGGCAGCACGACCGAGGAAGCCACCACGACCACGGTCGATGCCAGCGAAGGTGCAGCCAGCGAATAACTGGTTAGCATTCCGGCCATGACCGGATTGCAAAGCCCCCTTTCCGCCTGCGGATCGGGGGCTTTTTCATTGAGGCCCGCGCGATGAGCGGAATGCCCGATTCACTGCCGTTCTGGATCGGCGGCGCTCTCGCGCTGTTCTGGTTCGTCGGTGCCTACAACCGGCTGGTGCGGCTGCGCTCGCTCGCCTTGCAGGCCTATGCAACGCTCGACGCCGCGCTGGTGCGGCAGCTGGAGTTCGTGCTGGCGCGCGCGGCGGAGGCCGACACGGCTGCGCCGGCATCCGTGGAGCCACACGCTGGCGTGTCGTTGCGGGCCGCGGCCGGCCAGCTCGCGACCTTGCTGGCCGCCACGCGGCTGCGGCCGCTCGACCCGGCCGGGATCGCGGCACTGGCCACCGCGCTGCATGTGCTGCTGGCCGCCTGGCAGCATCTGCACCCGGAGGCGGTCGTCAGCTTCGAGGCGGACGGCACGCTGTCGCGGCCGGTGCCCCTCAACGGCGTCGACGAGCCGGGGCCGGACAGCACGCCGATCGCCTGGCCCGAGCCCTCCGCGGCGGCCGAGATCGCTCGCAGCCAGTTCAATCTGGCGGTGGCGCAGTACAACGCGGCGATCGGCCAGTTTCCTGCCCTGCTGGTGGCCTGGATCATGCAGCTGCGTCCGGCGGCCCCGCTGCGCTGACCCGGCGCGCCTGCCGCCTTTCCTTTTCCAGCGCCGTTACCATCGACCCAAGTTGTCAGATCCTTCAGATTCCCTTTCAGATTCGCCGCAGACCTCGCCGCCCTTGTGGCGCCAGTTGCAGCTCACCGCCTCGGCGCTCGCATCGATCCGTGGCGGCGTGTCGGGCTCGGTCGCCTTCGAGGCCGTCGAGCCGGGCCTCCGGCCCGGTGTGCAGGCGCTCGGCTTCCAGGTGCTGCGCTGGCTCGGCCGGGCCGAGGCGCTGCGCCGCCAACTGGCCAAGCGCACCCCGCCCCCGGCTGCCGATGCCCTGCTTTGCACGGCGCTGGCGCTGGCCTGGGACGCGGATCGCTCGCCCTACGAGCCCTTCACGCTGGTCGACCAGGCGGTCGAGGCCGCCAAGCGCAATCCGGCCACCCGGGCCCAGGCCAGCTTCATCAATGCCTGCCTGCGGCGCTTCCTGCGGGAACGTGACGAACTGGTCGCGATCACCGAGCGCGAACCGGTCGCGCAGTGGAACCATCCGCGCTGGTGGATCGAGCGGCTCAGGCGCCAGCATCCGCGCGACTGGCAGCGCGTGCTGACGGCCGACAACAACCAGGCGCCCATGACCCTGCGCGTCAACCTGCGCAAGACCGGCGTCGCCGCGTTTCGGCAGGGCCTGGCGGCCGCCGGCCTGCAGTCGCTGCCGGTTGGCGCCAGCGGCCTGCAGCTCGAGCGGGCCCGCCCGGTGGCCCAGATCCCCGGCTTCGCCCAAGGCGAATGCTCGGTGCAGGATGCGGCCGCGCAGATCGCGGCCCCTTTGCTGCTCTCCGGGCTGGCCCCGCGGCAAGGCGCGCCGCTGCGGCTGTTGGATGCCTGTGCGGCGCCGGGCGGCAAGACGGCGCACCTGCTCGAGGCCGCCGGCAGCGTGGCGATAGAGGTCACTGCGCTGGAGGTCGACGCCGCCCGCAGCCGGCGTATCGACGAGACGCTGTCCAGGCTCGGCCTGGCCGCCAAGGTCCTCGTCGCCGACGCCTCGCGGCCGTCCGACTGGTGGGATGGCCAGGCCTTCGACGCCATCCTGCTTGACGCCCCTTGCACCGCTTCGGGCATCGTGCGCCGCCATCCCGACGTGCGCTGGCTGCGGCGCGAAAGCGACATCGAGCAACTGGCGCTCCAGCAGGCGATGTTGCTCGCCGCCCTCTGGCCGCTGGTGCGGCCGGGCGGCCGCCTGCTCTATTGCACCTGTTCGGTGTTTTTGGAGGAGGGCGCGCACCAGATCGGGGCGTTCCTTGAACACAACACCGACGGCCGTTTGCTGCCTTCGCCGGGGCATTTGCTACCCCAAAGCGGGGTGAATGCGCGCGGTGTCCCGGACAATGCCTTGGGTGATCACGACGGTTTCTTCTACGCGCTGCTCGAGAAGCTGCCACGCTGAAAGGCGCTGGCCGGCTCGGCTGGCCGCGTTCCTGATGCTCGTCTGGGCGCTGTCGGCATGGCTGCCGGGCGCTGCCCTAGCGGATTCGCGCAGCCCCGCGATCACCCAGCTGCGGCTCGAGCAGGCGGACGACGGCGTCTACCTCACGGCCCAGGTGCAGTTCGAACTGCCGGGCGTGGTCGAGGAAGTGCTCGAGAAGGGGATCGCGATCTATTTCGTCGCCGAGGCCGAGGTGTACCGGGAACGCTGGTACTGGACCGATCTCAAAGTAGCCCAGGCGGCACGCTACATGCGGCTCGCCTACCAGCCCCTGACCCGCCGATGGCGTCTCAACGTGTCTCCCGTTCCCATCACCAATTCCGGCTTCGGCGTCTCGCTGAACCAGAACTTCGACACCCTCGCCGATGCCCTCGAGGCCATCAGCCGGGTCGGCCGGCTGCGGCTGGGCGAGGTGGCCGACATCGGTGACGACGCCACCCATCCGGTGAGCTTCCGCTTCCGGCTCGACACCTCGCAGCTGCCGCGTCCGTTCCAGATCGGCGCGGTCGGCCAGAGCGACTGGAACATCGCGATCGAGAAGAGCGCCCGGCTTCCCCTGGAGAAGGCGAAGTGAGCACCGACCCGCGGGTTGCGCCGCGGGCGTCGCCGGCGGCGCGGCGTTCGCGCGCCATCCGCTGGGCCATCGGTGTGGTGGCCGCCCTGGTCACGGCGATCGGCCTGGTGCTGATGTTCCTGCTGGCGCAGGCGACCAACAACCGGGCTCTCTACGAGCGCAACTACGCCCGCCTGTTCGGCATCAACGTGGTGGTGGCGACGGTGCTGGTGATCGTCATCGGCTGGGTCGCCTTCCGCCTGCTGCGGCGCTTGCGGCAGGGCAAGTTCGGCAGCCGGCTGCTGATCAACCTGGCGATGATCTTCGCGCTGGTCGGCGTGGTGCCGGGCCTGCTGGTGTACGTGGTCTCCTACCAGTTCGTCGCTCGCTCGATCGAGAGCTGGTTCGACGTCAAGGTCGAAGGGGCGCTCGACGCCGGCCTGAACCTGGGGCGCGCCACGCTCGACTCGCTGGCCGACGACCTCGCGAGCAAGACACGCACCGCCAGCGCGCAGCTGGCCAACGTGCCGGACACGCGCGCCGGGCTGGTGCTGGAGCGCATCCGCGACCAGCTGGGCGCCACCGACGTCATCCTCTGGACCGGCAGCGGCCAGCTGGTGGCCAGCGCGGGCGCGTCGCGCTTCCAGCTCAGCCCCGAACGCCCGAGCCAGCAGCAGCTGCGCCAGGTGCGGGCAGACCGCGCGATCGCACACATCGAGGGCCTGGACGAGACGCCGAACCCCGGCGCGCCGGCACCGGTCGCCAGCGTCAGGGCGTTGGCCCTGGTGCAGAGCCAGGGCTTCGAGTTCAACACCGAGCCGCGCTTCCTGCAGGTCACCCAGCCGTTGCCGCCGGCCGTGGTGAGCAACGCCCTGGCCGTGCAGGAGGCCAACCGCGAGTACCAGGAGCGGGCGCTGGCGCGCGAGGGCCTGCGCCGCATGTACATCGGCACGCTGACGCTGACCCTGTTCCTGGCGGTTTTCGGGGCCGTGCTGCTGGCCGTGCTGTTCGGCACCCAACTGGCCCGGCCGCTGCTGGTGCTGGCCGACGGCGTGCGCCAGGTGGCCGGCGGCGACCTGCGGCCCACCGCGGTGCTGCAGGGGCGCGATGAGCTCGGCGGCCTCACGCGCTCCTTCGCGATGATGACGCAGCAGCTGGCCGATGCGCGCGGCGCGGTCGAGAAGACCATGGGCGAGCTCGATGCCGCCCGCTCGAACCTGCAGACCATCCTCGACAACCTGACCTCCGGCGTGATCGTGCTGGACGCCCGCGGCTTCATCCGCTCGACCAATCCGGGCGCGACGCGGGTGCTGCGGGCGCCGCTGGCCGCCTTCGAAGGCCAGCAGCTGTCCGAGGTGCCGGGGCTGGCCGAGTTCGCGCAGAACGTCCAGCAGCAGTTCGACGACTTCGAGGTCGAGCGGCTCCAGCACGGCCTCGACCACTGGCAGCACGCCTTCGAGTTGCACGCCGGCGGCGACGCCATGGGGCAGGACGCGATCAACATCGTGGCCCGGGGGGCCGAACTGCCCGGCGCCGAGCGGCTGCTGGTGTTCGACGACATCTCCGAGATCGTCTCGGCCCAGCGGGCGCAGGCCTGGGGCGAGGTCGCGCGCCGGCTGGCGCACGAGATCAAGAATCCGCTGACGCCGATCCAGCTCTCGGCCGAGCGGCTCGAGATGAAGCTGTCGGGCAAGGTGGCCCAGCCCGAGCAGGCGATCCTCACCAAATCGGTCAAGACCATCGTCGACCAGGTCGATGCGATGAAGCGGCTGGTGAACGAATTCCGCGACTACGCGCGGCTGCCTGCGGCCGAGCTCCGGCCGCTCGACCTGAATGGTCTGATCCTGGACGTGCTGCATCTCTATCCGGCCGAGAACGCGCGCGTGGCGCTGCGGCCCGAGTTCGACGAGCGCTGCCCGCCGATCCGCGGCGACGAGCAGCAGATCCGGCAGGTCATTCACAACCTGTTGCAGAACGCGCAGGATGCGGCCGAGGCCAACGCCGGGCGCACCGGCCAGGCGGCCGAGGTCGTGATCCGCACGCGCCTGTCCGAATCCGGCCAGCGGGTGCGCCTCACGGTCCAGGACAGCGGACCTGGCTTCGCCGAGAACATCCTCAAACGGGCCTTCGAACCCTACGTGACGACCAAGGCCAAGGGCACCGGGCTGGGCCTGGCGGTGGTCAAGAAGATCGCCGACGAGCACGGCGCACGGATCGAACTTTCCAACCGCATGGCCGATGGGGCTGTGGCTGGTGCACAAGTCTCGTTATCATTCGCGATTGCAGCGCAGCCGCAGGTAGCGGCCGCTCACACCGAAGATTCGAAGTCATCCATCACCTGAGCGCTCGCGGCGCGCGGCAGTGGACCGTCAAACGGACCGATCACTCTAACTACAACGCGCACAACTCAAGCACACATGGCAAACATCCTCGTGGTCGACGACGAGCTGGGCATCCGGGACCTGCTCTTCGAAATTCTCAATGACGAAGGCCATAACGTGGAACTCGCCGAGAACGCGGCCGAGGCCCGTGCCGCGCGACAGCGGGCCCGTCCCGACCTGGTCCTGCTCGACATCTGGATGCCCGACACCGACGGCGTGACCTTGCTCAAGGAGTGGTCGGCGGCCGGCCTGCTGAGCATGCCGGTGGTCATGATGAGCGGCCATGCGACCATCGACACCGCGGTCGATGCGACGCGCATCGGCGCCTTCGCCTTTCTCGAGAAACCCATCACGCTTCAGAAGCTGCTGAAGGCGGTCGAGCAGGGACTGGCCCGCGAAAGCGCCCGCCGCGCGGCCGCCAGCGTGGTCCCGCCTGCGAGCAGCTTTGCTGCAGTCGTGACCACGGTCGGCGACACCAGCCTGGTGCCGGCGGCACCGATCATGCCGGCGGCCGACCTCGGCCCGCAATCGACCCAGAGCTTCGACCTCGACCGCCCGCTGCGCGATGCACGCGACGGCTTCGAGAAGGCGTACTTCGAGTTCCACCTGGCGATGGAGAACGGTTCGATGACCCGAGTGGCCGAGAAGACCGGCCTCGAGCGCACCCATCTGTACAGAAAACTCAAGCAACTTGGCGTCGATCTTTCCAGAGGGCGCAGAAGCGCTGTATAATCGCAGGCTGCACACCTTGGCCCGGTAGCTCAGTTGGTAGAGCAGCGGATTGAAAATCCGCGTGTCGGTGGTTCGATTCCGCCCCAGGCCACCATATTTCACAAGGCGCTACAACTTTCAAAGTTGTAGCGCCTTTGTCGTTTTATTCCCGTCGTGGGAATTCGTCTATTTCGCGGCATGCAAGCAATGATCGTGATGGTGCGGCGAAATCTCTGATTGATTTGGCTCCCTGCTGGATGTAGATTCAGTGCGGTGGCTGTGGATAACCTTGTGGGCAGCCGGTTTACAACTTGCCAAGAGGAGATCACATGAACGGTTTCGGAAGTCGCTATGACGGTTGACCTCCAGACGGAGTTTCAGACCTATTGCGCACGGTTGCCTGAGATGCTGACAAAGCATGACGGCCAGTTTGTGGTTATTCGAGGCGCTGACCCAGTTCACTACGCGAGAACCTACGAGGGCGCGCTCGACTGGGCATATCAAAAATTCGGACTTGAGCGATTCTTCGTCAAGAAGGTGACCGAGGATCTTGCTGCCGCTCATTTCACTCGCGATCTAGGCTAGTGCCGGCTATCCGAGGTCCATTCGGCGCCCGTGGGCCTATCGTGGACGTCCAGGTCGGTCTGAGCGAGCCGCTCCAGAAATGGATGATGTCCCAAGGGATGAACATCCCTCCACCGATTACCGTGCAGATGTTGATAGACACGGGGGCGGATACCACAACCGTCGCAGAGATACACATGCGATCGTTGAACATCCCCGTGAGCGGCGCCGCGCCGGTTCGGACGATCACTACTGACGTGACCGGGGCGGCGTGCAATACCTACGGCGCTAGTCTTCGCATTTGCGCGCCTGGATTCGGCGACAGACCTCATCACATCCGTGCGCTAGAGGTGCTGGGGCGGGAGTTTCACAACGAAGGATTCGACGGCTTGCTGGGTCGAGATGTGCTGAGCACGCTCATGCTCACGATTGACGGACCCCGGCGCCGGTTCCACTTGGAGTGGCCCTAGAGACCTTTCCGACCGATACTCGCGATCGGTCGTACCCTAGCGCCGTTGTCTTCGCTTCCGCATGCATCTCGGGCAGCGCGCCATATTGAGCCTTGTGCTGCGTGGTGTAGTAGGCCCGCAGCTCGTGAAAGGTGAACCGGCGCGCGATCACCTTGTCTTCTATCGCTCGCTGCCAGGTCGAAGCAAGACCGGTGTCAGTGTATGGTCCGGATCCCGCCAGCGATGCTGTCGATCTGCGGCAGCGTGAGGTGCAGGAACTCGATGCGGCGCGAACCTGCCATCGCGCCGAATTCCGCCATCAGCGCGATCAGCCGGCGCTGCGCGCCCCGGGCCGTCAGCCAGGCGATGAAGGCAGCGAACGTCGTTGGCTCGGGCGCCTTCACCGCGGCAGTGTCTGCGTCCCAGAGTTCCTCTACTGTGGCGGCGTCGTTTCTCTCGCCGTTGAGGTCGAGCATTGAAATTCTCCCTTGACGAGTCCGCGCACTGCTTGAGGCGCGCTCGAACAGACGCGGCGACATTGCGGCTCATAGGGTGATGCTTTCGAGATAGGGGCGCATCACATTGGCGACCCGATCGACGCTCGCGTGGTGCCAGAGCGCGTCCATGGTCAGCTTGCGCTGCGCCCAGCCGTCATGCAGTGCCTCGAGGGCCACGTCCAGGCCGATCTTGTTGCGGTACTTGAAGCAGTCGGCAACGGTCTTCGCAGCGTTGAAGATTGGAACCTGCACGCCGTCGATCAGCACATGCTCCATGCCCTCGGTGAGCGCCGGACCGGACATGCGGATCGCGCGCAGGGCCGGCTGGTTGATGCGTGGGGCGGGCACGTTGGACGGAAGGGCCAGCCAGACCTCGGAGGGGGCTTGCGTACCGATCCCGTGCACGCGCAGCGCCGACAGCAGGCACACCACACCGCGCGGGACGCGCAGCGCAATCTCGGCCAACGAGCGATGCTCGCTGATTGCGCGCCCCGGCCGGCTGTAGACGCCGCGAGCGACGCGTTCGAGCTTGCCGGCGCCCACCAGTCGGCTGAGTGCGATCGTCGGCAGCCCGTGCTCGCGCAGTTCGCGTGCCCGCAGCAGCGGGTGCTCTGCTGCTAGCGCGAGGATGGCGTCTTCCTGGGTGCTTTGGGAGTGGCTGGCCATGTCGCAGTATGTTGCTTTTTTTATATAAAAATCAACAACTGCATAAATAACGGAACGCCACGTCTGGGTCAACCGGAGGAAGTGCCTGTCAGGCACCGCTCTTCAAGACGTCGCGCACCGACTGCAGCGCGGCATCGACAGACTCGACACGCTGCTTCAACTCCCCGTTGAGCAGCCTCAACAGGGCGCTGAACTGACTGCGCGTGGCGTGGATCTGGATCTCCTCGTCGTCACTCGAGCGGTCCGGATCGAGCAGCTGTTCGATGCAAGCGTAGGCGAGTTGGACGTCGCACAGGTGGTCCAGTTCGGCTTGCGCCTTGAAGGCGAGCGATGCTGCGCTGTTCGGGCGCGGTGCGAGCGCCTCGGTGGCGACTGGATCGCGAATGCTGCGAGACGTGGAACGCTGGGGAGATGGCGCGAATGCAGGAGCGGAATCAGCCATGTGAAACCTCCAAGTGATTGCGCTTTGCTGCAACCGCCGCACTCGCTGTCAATCGAGGGCGGCAGCTCGAACGGGTTGACAGACCGGGCAACCACTTGCGTGAAACCGGCAGGGCTCGCGCCCTCCCGTCCGAGCCGCCAAAAATGGAGGCGCGAACGAAAAAGCCGCAGGTCCTGCGTGATTGAACTGCGGCTTTGGTCCGCAGTGATTGCACGGGCTGTCAAACCCGATCACGCCTCTTTTTTGACGTGACGGGCGCAGTACAGGGCGTGGGCTGAGGGGCCTCAACGAGGCTAAGGCAATGGCGCTTGTCCGAGCGTGATTGCTCGGAGCGCGCGACTCAGCTCCCGCTTCCCCTTCGCATTGGCCCCCCGCCAAGCCTGCCGCGCAGCAGCGATGAAGCGCTCCTCCGCCGGATCCGGCGCATCGGCGACCAGGTCCTCTCTGTCGAGCCAACCGGCATCGACATCGCAGTGCCGCTCGATCTGCCGCGCCAGGATGTCGCCGATGGGCCGCGAACTCTTGATCTGGCTCCACATGCTGGGCGAGATCTCAAGCTTCTTCGCGAAGGCCTGGTCCAGCCCCTTGGCCGGCAGGCCGGCGGCGATCGCCTGTTCGAGAAAGCGCCGATGGAGCAGCAGCGCATTGCGGCGACGGAGGACGGTGAGAGGGAGCACTGTTCAAAAACAACAACAACGAGACAGGAAAAGATTGTCGAGCCTGTTGACGTCACAGTAAAGACTATTTACAGTCCACTTCCTTCGCGGCACGAGCCGCACGAATTTCATCAACGCAAGCAGGAACCAACGTGAACGCATCCCTGAGCCACACCAGCATTCGACCCGCATCGGGCCGGACGTTCGTGCGCGTCTCGTCGTGCCACGACCTCGGCAACCTGCCGTCGAAATTCGATCTGCGCCTGAACCCCATGCACGCCACGCAAGCCAGCTTGTGGGCCAAGGCGTATGAGGATCAAGTGCCACCGGGTGGAGGGAGCGCGTAGGCGCGTACCTCGAAGCTCTCTATTGCAGAGGCCCGGACACCGAAAGGTTCCGGGCCTTTTTGTTTTTCTGCAGTGATCGCGCTGCACGCACCGAGGTTCAACCCCGGTGGATGCTCTTTAAGAATTTGCCGCGAGGCGCGACCGGACACTGGACCGGATCGCCGCTTCGCAAGATGCGGACCTCGGGCCTTGCGCCCGGTGCCCGCTCCATTTCGGGTGTGACTTCACCCCACCGCCAGGGATCAGCCGCGTGGACGGCCTGGCGGGATGTGCAGGGGCTCGATCACCCCTGTGCAGCGATGTCGACGGGGCAGCGCGCGCGACGCGTTGCCCATCGCGTGAGGCCACAACCGAAATGGATCATTCAAGCCCCGGTGACGGAACCGGCAGACGTGTCCGCCTCAGAAGCGGAATCCTGGGAGTTCGACTCTCCCCTGGGGCACCAACTTTCTCTTTTCGTCTCGTTCGTCTAGTGGCCAAGGACATCGGGCTTTCATCCCGAAGATCGCGGGTTCGACCCCCGCACGAGACGCCATCTTCAGTTTTCCCGTGTGTGGCGCAGCAGGCAGCGCGCGTGCTTTGGGAGCACGAGGCCGCAGGTTCGAAACCTGCCGCACGGACCAGACCTTGTTCCGCTAACTCAGTGGCCAGAGTGCCTCCCTGTCCAGGAGGAAGCCAGGGGTTCGACTCCCCTGCGGAACGCCAATTCAACGTCATCACAGGAGCCGCCATGCGCAGACGCAACACCCCGATTCGCACGATCGTCGTGCGGCCAGCCAAGCCGCGCGATCCGCTGGCTCTCGCCGTGGCGAGGCGTCTCGGCGCCCTGATTTTCCGCCGGCAAGCGCCGGATCGCCTCGGGCGCATGGATCTCGACCAACGCGTGAGAGAACTCGGCGAGTGGTGATCATGGTGCGCGTAGCTCAATGGCAGAGCCGCGGGTTGTGATCCCGTTGACGACGGTTCGATTCCGTTCGTGCACCCCATTCATTCAAGCGTTTTCCCCCGACCCGGCCACGAAAGGAGGCCACCCATGCACCCACACCACAGCCACGTGCTGCAACTCGACATCCAGGGCACGCCGCAGGCGTGGATCTCGCTGGAGCACGCGGCGCTGCACGTGGCCACGGGCTCGGTCGCATGGGTCGATGGCGAGGGTCCGCTGGCCACGCTGCGCGGCGGCTTCAATGTCGCGCGCGGTCGCCAGTCGGTCATCGACGTGCATCCCATCATCGCGCTGACTGGCGCTTCGCGCGTCAACCTGTTCGACGTTGCACCGGCCTTCAGCAAGCGCAAGCTCTTGCGCCGCGACCGCATGACCTGCGGCTACTGCGCCCAGCGCTTCGCGGAGCGCGACCTGCAGTGCGAGCACATCGTGCCCGAATCGCGCGGCGGCCGCTGGACCTGGATGAACCTCGTCGCCGCCTGCAGCGCGTGCAATGGACGCAAGGCCGACCGCACGCCGGAAGAGGCGCGCATGCCGCTGGTCTACCTGCCGTACGTGCCGAGCCGTTTCGAGGGCTTCCTGCTCGAGGGCCGGCCGATCCGCGCCGACGTGCACGAGTGGCTGGCCGTGCGCCTGCCGAAGGGATCGCGCCTGAGCTGACGTTTGTCGCGGCTCGGGTGCCACGGCGTCCGAGGCTGCGCTGAGCAGCCCCCATCAACTGAAAGAGAACAACATGAAGAACGAACAACTCCCGGCCATCGAGGTGCCGGTCAAGATCAAGCAACCTCCGGTGCTGTTCGGCAAGACGCAGGCGCTGATCGCGCAGCTGGCCGAGCAGCTCGGTGCGCCGCTCATCGCCTACTGGAACGGCCCGCGCGGCTCGGTGTGCCACAGCGACGTGGTCGCGATGTACCACGTGCTGCAGCGGCTCGGAGAACACGAGGTGATCTACCTGTTCCTGAAGTCGAGCGGCGGCAGCGGCCAGGTGTCGCTGCGGCTGGTGAACCTGCTGCGGCAGCATTGCCGGCGGCTGGTCGCGCTGGTGCCGCTCGAGTGCGCGTCGGCCGCCACCATGGTGGCGCTTGGCGCGGACCAGATCCTGATGGGCCCGACAGCCTATCTCACCGCGGTCGACACTTCGCTGAACCACTCGCTGTCGCCGGTCGACCGGGACAACGACCGCGTCGGCGTCAGCCTGGACGAGCTGCAGCGCGTGATCCGCCTGTGGCGCGAGCAGCAAGGCGAGGTGCCCGAGAACGCCTACAAGTCGCTGTTCCAGTACGTGCATCCGCTGGTGATCGGCGCGGTCGACCGGGCCGAGTCGCTGTCGATCATGCTGTGCCGCGAACTGCTGGCCTACCACGTCGCCGACGCGGCCAAGGCCGAGGCGATTGCGGGCGCACTCAACGGCAAGTACCCTTCACACAACTACCCGATCCTGCTGGACGAGGCGGTGAAGATCGGCCTGGCGGCCGAGCGCATGCCGGCCGAGGTCGCCGCGCTGCTGCTGCAGCTCAACGCGCTCTACAGCGAGATGGGCCAGAAGGCCACCACCGACTTCGACGAGCAGCGCGCGCACAGCAACGAGATCGCCAACATCTGGGAAGCCAGCGGCGCACAGGTGTACTACCAGCAGGACAAGGACTGGTTCTACCGTTCCGAGGAGCGGCGCTGGATCACCCTCAACGACAACAGCGGCTGGCGCCGCATCGAACGCATCGGCTCGCGCCTGCGACGCGGCGAGCTGCACGTGGCTTGATGTGCGACGTCCGCACAAGGAGATTCACCATGAACGAAAGCAACTACATCGAGGAAGAAGTCGGTGGCGGCGTGCCCATCAAGATGTGGACGCGCGGCGTGCCGGTCGAAGACGAGGCCCGGCGCCAGCTGAGCCATGCGGCGCGCCTGCCGATCGTCTTCAGGCACATCGCGGCCATGCCCGACGTGCACGTCGGCATCGGCGCCACCGTGGGCTCGGTGATCCCGACCCTGCGCGCCATCATCCCGGCCGCGGTGGGCGTCGACATCGGCTGCGGCATGATCGCCTGCAAGACCACGCTGGTGGCCACTGACCTGCCCGACAACCTGGGCCCGCTGCGCTCGGCCATCGAGCGTGCCGTGCCGCACGGCCGCAAGCCGGGCGCACGCGATCCCGGCGCGTGGCAGAAGACGCCGGGCTCGGTCGACACCGCATGGGCGCAGCTCGAACCCGAGTTCACCGCGCTGTGCCGCGACTACCCGAAGCTGGCCAAGACCAATCACATCCAGCACCTGGGCACGCTGGGCTCTGGCAACCACTTCATCGAGGTCTGCCTCGACGAAGCGGGCTTCGTCTGGTTCATGCTGCACTCGGGTTCGCGCGGCGTCGGCAACTTCATCGGCACCATGTTCATCGAGCTGGCCAAGCAGGATGCGATGCGCCAGCAGGTGAACCTGCCCGACCGCGACCTGGCCTATTTCGAGGAAGGCAGCCGCTACTTCGGCGACTACGTGCGCGCGGTGGGCTGGGCGCAGAGGTTCGCGGCCGTCAACCGCGAAGTGATGATGCGGCGCGTGATCGAGGCCGCGAAGACGGTGGTCCGCAAGAGCTTCCAGAGCCACGTCGAGGCGGTGAACTGCCACCACAACTACGTGCAGAAGGAGCATCACTTCGGCCAGGACGTCTACGTGACCCGCAAGGGCGCGGTCAGCGCGAAGGCCGGGCAGCTGGGCATCATCCCCGGCAGCATGGGCGCGCGCAGCTACATCGTGCGCGGCAAGGGCCATGCCGACAGCTTCGACAGCTGCTCGCACGGCGCCGGCCGCGTGATGAGCCGCGGCGAGGCCAAGCGCCGCTTCACGCTGGCCGACCACCGCGCCGCGACCGAAGGCGTCGAATGCCGCAAGGACCGCGACGTGATCGACGAGACGCCGGCCGCGTACAAGGACATCGATGCGGTGATGGCGGCGCAGCAGGACCTGGTCGAGGTCGTCCACACCCTGAAGCAGGTGGTGTGCGTGAAGGGCTGAGCGCCGCGCGGCGCTCGGGCCTTCTCAGCCGTCGATCCCGAGCTCCGAGCAGATGCGCGCGACCAGCGCCTTCAGGCTCGCGACCTCGCCCTCGAGCCGCGCCACGTTGGCCTTCAGCGCCGCCACCTCGCCGAGCGACACATCGGTGCTGCCACCGGCGACCGCCGACGGACTCGCCGCATCCTCCGCCGGCGTCCCGCTCAGCAGATGCGCCCAGCGGCTCTCGCGTGCACCCGGCAGCCGTGCCAGCTTCACGACCAGCGCGCCGGCCGGGCGTTCCGCCATCTCGTCGAGGAAGCCTTCCACCGCCGAGATGTCGGCGAAGTTGTGCATCCGGTCGCAGGCGATGCGCAGCTCGCCCGCGGTCTGCGGGCCGCGCAGCATCAGGACGGTCAGCAGGATGATCGACTGCGAGGGGATGCGAAGCACGCCGTCGATGTTGTGGGCGTAGCGGAAGGTCCGACCGCCGCTGCTCTCCGACACCAGGCTGTAGCCGCGCAGGCTGTCCAGCGCGGCCGTGGCCTCGGCGTCGGTCACTTCCAGGATCGGGTTGCGGCTGGTCTTCTGGTTGCAGCCCGCGACCAGCGCATTGAGCGTCAGCGGGTAGCTGTCGGGAACGGTGCGCTGCTTCTCGGCCAGCACGCCGAGCACGCGGGTTTCGAGCAGCGAGAGGGTGGGCATGGGGGAGGGCGTCATGACGGCATTGTCGTCGCCGCCGCGCCCGCCCCGGCTCAGAAGTCGACCAGCGCCAAGCCGACGCTGAACACCGTGCGCTTGCGGTTGTAGTCGACCAGCGTGTCGCCGTAGCCGTGGAACAGCTGGGCCTGGATGCGCAGGTTGCTCTTGACCGGATCGCCGATCGCCTTGAACCATTCGAGCCGGATCGACCCCTTGCCGCCGCGCACCGTGACGCCGACCTGGTTCAGGCGGTCGACCTGCCAAGCGCCGCGGACCTCGGCGTGGCCCAGGTACTTGGTGATGTCGGGGTTGTCGTCGTCGTTGGCGTTCTCGGATATGCGACTCCAGATGCGGCCGGTGATCACGAACTTGTCGCCCAGCTCGGCGCCGCCCATCAGGTAGACCCGGTTCCAGCTGCGCGAGTAGGGCAGGTCCTGGCCGTTCGACTGGTGCACCAGGCCCAGGCCGGCGTAGCGCATGCGCCAGCCGCCGCCGAGATCGAAATCGGTCGGGTAGCTGTAGATGAACTCCGGCTCGTGGTCGGTGGTGCGGAAAGGCCGCGACAGCTCGCTGTTGAACACCTGCCAGGTGGATGCCTGCGAGTAGGCGAACCAGAGGCCGTCCTTCTTGACCGGGTCGTCGCCGGTGAGCAGGCCTTGCGCGAGTTTGGTGCGCAGCGACAGGCCGATGCGCATGTCCTGTGCCTGGTAGGGCCGGTCGACGCCTGTGCGGCCGATGGCCGGCGAGGTGGCGGTCTCGGGATCGTTGGCCGCCACGCCGATGCCGACGCTGAGCGGCCGGTAGCCGCGGAAGCCGAGCGTGCCGCAGTTGCTGCCGGCCTCGAGCTCCCAGAAGCGCGACAGCGGCGAGTACTGGCGGTCGCGGCAGCCGTCCTCGGTGGCGACCGTGACCACGCGCGTGGCCGGGATCGTGGCGTCCACCGGCGGCTGCGTTTCGGCCAGCACCGGCGGCGCCACCGGCACCGAGGTGCCGGGCAAGGTCTGTTGCTGGGCCCAGCGGTCGAAGCAGGCGAGCCGTGCCTCGTTGTTGCCGCTGCCCGCGAGCCGCTGGCACTGCTGCCATGTCAGTTCCGAGTCGGCCAGCGGGCTGGACGGCTTGTCCACCGCCTGGGCCTGGACGCCGGCGGCGCCGATTCCGGTGACGAGAGCGGTGAAGAAAAGAATGCGTTTGTTCATCGATCGGTTGCCGAGTTGCCAGTCTTGTTCAGTACGAAGGGATGGGTGCTGTCGTTCGCGGCATCGCGCCAGACGCCCTTGAACTCGCGGCCGCAAGAGGCCGGCTGCAGCGCGCCCAACCAGACGCCGCTGATGGCGCGGCCGTCCAGCGATTCGTCGAGGCTCAGCATGCCGTCCTCGTCGATATCGCCTGCCAGTTGCGACACGGTGGCGGGCGTGCCCTCCCGGCCCTCGCCGCCCCGCGAGATTGTGCCGCGCACGCCGGCGTAGTCGGGATGTTGGTCGAGCTTGACTTTTGCCACGCCTTTCAGGCCTTCGATGCGGGCTTCCCAGGTACCGAACAGCGCCTCGAGCGGCAGCTCCGACGCACTGGCGGGGCAGGCCTGGGCGGCCGGCGCCGTCGAAGCTGCCGGCGCCTGCTGTGCCGCGACGCCGGCCGAGGCCACGCAGCCGGCGGCCAGCCAGGCCATCCGCAGCCGCCTCATGGCGCGGAGGCGGCCGCGGCGGCAGCGGCGGCCGCGTTGTCCTGCACCTTGCGCGCGAATTCGGCGCGCAGCGCCTTGAGCTTCTCGCGCGGATCTTCCTTGGCGGTCTTCTTGTCGAGCGCCATCTCGGCGATGAAGCGGCTCGGCTGGGCGGCGACCATCTCGCGGCCCTTCTTGCGCCGCTTGGTCCAGCTCACCGCCAGGCTGCGCTGGGCCCGCGTGATGCCCACGTACATCAGGCGGCGCTCTTCCTGGAGCCGGGTCAGCGTGTCATCGCTGATCTTTTCCTGCCGGCCGCCGTCGTCGTCGAGCTTGAAGGGCAGCAGCCCCTCGGTCACGCCGACCAGCATCACGTGCGGCCATTCGAGGCCCTTGGAGGCGTGCAGCGTCGACAGCGTGACCACGTTCTGGTCCTGCTCGCGCTCGCTGATGGTCGACAGCAGCGAGATCGTCTGCGCCACTTCGAGCAGGCTCTTGCGCTCGCTCTCGACCGTGGCGCCGGAGGCGTCGTCGATCGTGCCGCCGCAGCGCTGCGACATCCAGTCGCAGAACTCCATCACGTTGGTCCAGCGGCTGGCTGCCAGCTGCTCGCTGTCCTCGCCGTCGTAGAGATGCTTCTCGTAGTCGATCTCCTTGAGCCATTCGCCCAGGAAGGCGCGTGCGTCCTCGGCGCCCATGGTGCGTCGGGCGCGATATTCGAGATCGTTGATGTAGCGGCCGAACTCATGCAGGCCCTCTTGCGCCCGCTTGGGCATCACGCTCGGCAGCGAGGGGCTGAACAGGGCCTCGAACAGGCTCAGCTTGTACTGGCTCGCGAAGGTGCCGAGCGCGGCCAGCGTGGTGTGGCCGATGCCGCGCTTGGGCGTGGTCACGGCGCGCAGGAAGGCCGGGTCGTCGTCGTTGTTGACCCACAGGCGGAACCAGCCGCACAGGTCCTTGATCTCGGCGCGGTCGAAGAAGCTCTGGCCGCCCGAGACCTTGTACGGAATCTGCGCCTTGCGCAGCGCCTGCTCGAACACGCGGGCCTGGTGGTTGGCGCGGTAGAGGATCGCGAAGTCGCGGAACTCCTTGTGCTGGGGGCCTTGCGCGGTGGCGTCGCCGGCGCGCAGGCTCTGGATGCGCGCCACGGTGCGCTCGGCCTCGTGGGCCTCGCTGTCGGCATCGACGATGCGCACCGGCTCGCCCTCGCCGAGTTCGCTGAACAGGGTCTTCGGGAACAGCTTCGGGTTCGGGCCGATCACGTTGTTGGCGGCGCGCAGGATCGCGCTGGTGCTCCGGTAGTTCTGCTCCAGCTTGATGACCTTGAGGTTCGGGTAGTCGACCGGCAGCTTCTTGAGGTTGTCGAGCGTGGCGCCGCGCCAGCCGTAGATCGACTGGTCGTCGTCGCCCACCGCGGTGAAGCGGCCGCGCTCGCCGACCAGCGCCTTCAGCACCTCGTACTGGGTCGCGTTGGTGTCCTGGTATTCGTCGACCAGCACGTGGCCGAGCGCCGCCTGCCACTTGGCACGCACCTCGTCGTGCTGCTGCAGCAGCTTCAGCGGCATGCCGATCAGGTCGTCGAAGTCGACGCTCTGGTAGGCCGCCAGCCGTTCTTCGTAGCGGGCCATGATGCGGGCCGTGATGCGCTCGTTGTCGTCGGCCGCCTGGGCCTCGGCCTGGGCCGCGTTGAGGCCCATGTTCTTCCACTTGCTGATGGTCCACTGCCAGATCCGCGCGGTGGCGGCATCGGTGGTGCCGCCGGCGTCCTTGAGGATCTTGGTGACGTCGTCGCTGTCCAGGATGCTGAAGGCCGGCTTCAGGCCCAGCACCGCGCCGTCCTCGCGCATCATGCGCACGCCCAGCGCGTGGAAGGTGCAGACCACCACCTGCTTGGCATCGCGCCCGATCAGCCCCTTGGCGCGTTCGCGCATCTCGGAGGCAGCCTTGTTGGTGAAGGTGATCGCGGCGATCCGCTTGGGTTCGAGGCCGGCCTGGATCAGGCGCGCGATCTTGTGCGTGATCACGCGCGTCTTGCCCGAGCCCGCGCCGGCGAGGACCAGGCAGGGGCCGTGCATGTAGTTGACCGCTTCTTGTTGCGCGAGATTGAGACCGGAAGACATGGAGGGTGCGGGAACGGAAGGCGCAAACGGCCAATGATACGGGGGGCATCGCGCGCCAAGGCTCGCCGGAGTGTGCTAGGGCGTGTTCGCCGGCGCCCGCGCGCCATGACCGCCGGCCGCGCCAAGCACAATCGCCGCGTGCTGCAGATATTCCTCGTCACCGTTCCCTTCTTCGCCTTGATAGCCGCCGGCTATGCTGCGGCCCGCGGCGGCCTGCTGCCGCTGGCCGCGATTCCGGGGCTCAACGCCTTCGTGCTCTATTTCGCGCTGCCTTGCATGCTGTTTCGCTTCGGCGCCCGGGCGCCGATCGGCCAGCTGCTGGATGGCGGCGTCGCCCTGGTCTGGTGCCTGAGCGCGCTGATCGTGGTCGGCGCCACGGTCGCCCTGAGCCGCAGCGGGCGCATCGGCTGGAACGACGCGTCCTTCGGGGCGCTGGTGGCCGCCTTTCCGAACACCGGCTTCATGGGCGTGCCGCTGCTGGTGGCGATCCTCGGCGCCCCGGCGGCATCGACCACGATCATCACCATGGCCTTCGACATGGTCGTCACGTCGTCGCTGTGCATCGCGCTGTCGCGGCTCGATGGCGCCGACGGGCACGGCGCCGCCAAGGCCTTGCGGCAGGCGCTGCGCGGCATCGTCCAGAACCCGATGCCCTGGTCGATCCTGCTGGGCGTGCTGGCCTCGGCGACCCGCTTCACGCTCCCGGGTCCGATCGAGCGGACGGTCGCGATGCTGGCCGAAGCGGCCTCGCCGGTGGCCTTGTTCACGATCGGCGCGGTACTGGCCCGCTCGGCGATGCTGGCGCGCGAGCACCGCGCCAGCGCGGCGGTCGCCCAGGCGCTGGGCAGCGCCGCCGGCAGCCCGCCGCCGCAGGCAGCTCTGGCGGAGGTGCTGCCGGTGGTCGCGATCAAGCTGGTGGCGCATCCGCTGCTGGTGTGGCTGCTGGCGCGCGGCGTGGCGGCGCTCGGCCTGCCGATCAGCGGCCCGGCCCTGGTGGCGCTGGTGCTGGCCGCCGCGCTGCCGAGCGCGAGCAACGTCTCGATGCTGGCAGAGCGCTTCGGCGCCGACAACGGACGCATCGCGCGCATCATCCTCTGGACCACCGTGCTGGCCTTCTTCACCTTTCCCCTGGCGGCGGCCCTGGCCCCGAGGCTCTGACCTAAGGCGTCAGGACCCCGAGCTTGTGCGGATCAGCGTCGGACAGCAGTTCGCAGCGCGACAGGTCGCGCCCCTGGGTGCCGTCGCAATAGAAGGTGTTGGAGACCCTGCCGAACAAGGTCGGCGCCGAGGTGAACAGCACGCCCTGGTTCGGCTGCCACGGGTCCTTGGGGATCGGCTCGTCGACCGCCGGGGCTTCGCTGGACCGCGTGGTGAATTCGGCCAGCGTGCGCTGGGCGCCCTCGCCGCGCCAGCGGCCGGCGAGGTCCGCGGTTCGCGGCCGGCCGGCCACGGGAATCAGCAGCGCGTGAACCTGGAAGCCGCGGCCGAAACGGCGTTCCTTGCCCGCCAGGAAGGCATAGGCGCAGGCCGCCTGGCACTGGCCCTTGGCCTCGGTATTGACGCCGGCCTCCCGGATCGCGCGGGCATAGTCGGCAGCGACTTCGGCCGAGCCGCCCAGCGCATTCTCGAAGACCACGGTGCGAACCTGGCCGCCCGCCAGATGCGACTCGAAATCCTTGATCGCGCTGCCGTCGAGCATGCCGCTGACCACCAGCCGATGGCCTTCGAGTTCCAGGTCGGCCGACGCTGCGCCGGCCGCCATGCCCAAGAGGAGAAGGCCACAGAGAGTCCCTGAGAGCGTCTTCACGAAATGTGCCTTTCGCGGGGGCCCGGGGTGAGCATTCCCGCAATCCGTAGCTTGGGCAGTCTGTCGGCGCTTAGTCAACTGTTGTTGCAGAGTATTTCCTACAGCCGAGCATGAACGAAGCGGATAGTGTTAACTATGGCCTTTGACTAATGCTTCTGTATTCAGAAGCGCTGCTAAAGTGGGTACCTGAACCGGGAGAGTGGCATGACGACTTGGACGCGCTGGGTGCTGTGGATGGTGTGGCTGGCTGCCGTCGGCTGGCTGTGGTTCGCCGGTTCGCTCGGAACCGGCGCCGCGCTGGCGGCTGTCTTGCCCAGCCCTCTGCTTTTCCTGTTGCCCGGCGCCGTGCGGCGTCGCCGCTCCGGCCTCCAGTACGTGGAGATGGGCAAGGAGCCGGTCGGTCTGCTGTGAGTCTGCGGCAGGGCCTCAGATGCTCTGCGGATCCACGTCCACCAACCACCGGATGACGCCCTTCCCCTCGGGCTGGCGGCGCAGTTCGTGCAGCAGCGGCTGCCATTGCGCCAGCAGGCGCTGCAACGCGGCGCGCGAGCCGCTCTCGATCAGCATCTGTGCCCGCTCCACATTCGCCACCCGCTGGATCGTCAGCGGCACCGCCGGATAGCGCGTGACCCGTTCCGCGCCCGGCAGGCCATCGGCCGCCGAACTGGCGGCGTTCAGGAAGGCTTGAGCGGCTTCCTGCGTGCGTGCATCGGCCCGAAGCAGGGCCTGGAAGGCGAACGGCGGCATGCCGGCGGGCACGCGCTCCTTCAGCTCCCCTTCGGCGAAGACCGCGTAGTCGTGCCGGCGCAGCGCCGCGAACAGCGGGTGCTGCGGGTGGAAGGTCTGGATCCACATCTCGGCGGTGGACTCCTGCGCCGCCAGGTAGGCGGCATCGCGGCCGGCCCGGCCGGCCGATTGCATCAGCAGGCCGAACAGCCGCTCGGGCGCGCGGAAGTCGCTGGAGAACAGCGCGCCGTCGGGGTTGACGGCCGCGACCAGCGTGATGCGGCGGAAATCATGGCCCTTGGCGATCATCTGCGTGCCCACCAGCACGTCGACTTCGCCGGCGTGCACGGCGGCGAGTTGCGTCTCCAGCGCGCCCTGCTTGCGCGTGCTGTCGGCGTCGATGCGGGCGATGCGCACCGCGCTGCCGTCGGGCCGCCGGACCGCCGCGAACAACTCGCCCAGGTGCTCCTCGAGCCGTTCGGTGCCGCGGCCGACCGGTGCGATGTCGGGGTTGCCGCAGGTCGGGCAGGCGCGCGGCACGCGCTCGGTGAAGCCGCAGTGGTGGCAGCGCAGGGTGCGGTCGATCTTGTGGAACACGCGGTAGGCGCTGCAGTGCGGGCATTCGCTCTTCCAGCCGCAGTCGCCGCAGGCCAGCACCGGCGCGTAGCCGCGCCGGTTCAGGAACACCATGCTCTGCTCGCCGCGCGCGATGCGCTGGCCGATGGCGTCGAGCAGCGCGCCCGACAGCACGGTCTTTGGCGGCTGCAGGTTCATGTCGACCAGCCGGACCGCAGGCAGCGCGCCGGCGCCCACGCGCGAGGGCATCGCCAGGCGCAGGTAGCTGCCGCCGGCATCCCCGTCCCCGGCCGGCCGGCTGCGGTGCCAGCTCTCGAGCGACGGCGTGGCCGAGCCGAGGATCACCTTGGCGCCTTCGCGCCGGCCGCGCCACACCGCCAGGTCGCGCGCCGAGTAGCGGGCGCCCTCCTGCTGCTTGTAGCTCGGGTCGTGCTCTTCGTCGACCACGATCAGCCGCAGCGACGGCATCGAGGCGAACACCGCCATCCGGGTGCCGAGCACGATGCGCGCGGCGCCGCCGTGCGCCGCCAGCCAGCTCGCCAGCCGCTGGGGGTTGGTCATGCCGCTGTGCAGCGAGACCACCGCATCGGCGCCGAAGCGCGCCTTGAAGCGGGCTTCGAGCTGCGGCGTCAGGTTGATCTCGGGCACCATCACCAGAGCCTGGGCCGCCGGCTCGCGCTCGAGCAGCGCGGCCACGCTGCGCAGGTAGACCTCGGTCTTGCCGCTGCCGGTGCTGCCGAACAGCAGGAAGGGGCCGGCCTCGGCCTCGATGCGGGCCAGCGCCGCGGCTTGCTCGGCGGTCGGAGCCACCGCGGGCGTGGCGGCGTCGGTGCCTGGGGCGCGCGTCGCAGGGCCTTGGCGCTTGAGCCGCCGCGCCAGCTGGGCCGCGCTCAGGTCCCGCAGCTGCGGCGGCAGGGCCGCCAGGGCGATCTCGCCGAGCGAGCGCTGGTAATAGCGGGCCGCGAACGCGACCAGGTCGCGCCAGGCGTCTCCGAGCGGCGGCAAGGCGTCGAGCACGCCGGCGACCGGCTTGAGCGCCATGGCCGGCGGCGTCCAGGCATCGGGCGCGTGCGCCGCCCAGACCACGCCCAGCACCTCGCGGCGGCCCAGCGGCACCCGCACCAGTGCGCCCGGCGCCACAGACACGGGACATGTGTAGCTAAGTACATCCCCTAGTGCACTGTGGGCCGGAGCCTGTACGGCGACCTCGATGCACCAACTCAAGGCAGTTTCCCGCTAGGCAGGTTTGTTAAAGAGAAGTGGAGCAAAACGGCTTAAGTCGTTGATTTTTCAGCGCTTTGCGGGACATCCAGAGTTTCTGTGGATAACTTTGTTGATATCAGGGCCAGACACGTCGCCAGCCCTTGAAAATCAAGGCTCCCGCTGGAATGCCCGCAAAAAAAGCAAAGTTCAAATCCTATATGAATCAACAACTTAGCTTCGCTATCGCTTTAGGAGCAAGAGTTGATGCAGGTCAGAAGGTTTTGCGCACCGCAGCAGTCGTTTTGTGCATAAGTCAGTCCCTCCTTACGCTTTTGGCGCTTGACAAACGCCTCCGAAGCGTTCTCAGGTACTTACAACTCATAACAGAACGCTCAGCCGCGCAGCGCGCGTGATTGCGAATGCACCGCATTCACGAGGGCCGCGACATGATCCGGCGGCGTGAACTGGCTGATGCCGTGGCCGAGGTTGAAGATGTGGGTCGGTCCGGTGCTCGCGGGGTCGGTGTGCGGGCGGCCGAAGCTTTGCAGCACCTTGGCGACTTCGTCCTCGATCTGCTGCGGCTGGGCGAACAGCACATTGGGGTCGATGTTGCCTTGCAGCGCCTTGCCGCGCGATCCTTCGCCGACCAGCGCGCGGGCGCGGCCGAGGTTGACGGTCCAGTCGAGCCCCAGCACCTCGCAGTCCAGCGGCTGCATCTCGTCGAGCCAGAGTCCGCCGCCCTTGGTGAACACGATGCGCGGCACCGGCCGGCCATCGGCGCCGTCGCGCCGCAGCTGCGACAGCACGCGCTGCGTGTAGGCCAGGCTGAAGTCCTGGAAGGCGCCGTCGGCCAGCACGCCGCCCCAGCTGTCGAACACCATCACGGCCTGCGCCCCGGCATCGATCTGCGCGTTGAGGTAGGCGGCCACGGCATCGGCGTTGACGGCCAGCAGCCGGTGCATGAGGTCCGGGCGGCTGTAGAGCAGGGTCTTGACCTGCCGGTAGTCGCTCGAGCCCGCGCCCTCGACCATGTAGCAGGCCAGCGTCCAGGGGCTGCCCGAGAAGCCGATCAGCGGCACCCGGCCGTCCAGCGCGCGGCGGATCGACGCCACGGCATCGAAGACGTAGCGCAGCTTGTCCATGTCGGGCACGGCCAGCGCGGCGATGCCGGCCTCGTCGCGCACCGGACGGGCGAAGCGCGGACCTTCGCCGGCCTCGAAGGAAAGGCCCAGGCCCATCGCGTCAGGCACCGTCAGGATGTCGGAGAACAGGATCGCGGCGTCGAGCGGGAAACGCTCGAGCGGCTGCAGCGTGACCTCGGTCGCGAAGCCGACATTGGTGGCCAGCCCCATGAAGCTGCCCGCCTTGGCGCGGGTCGCCAGGTATTCGGGCAGATAGCGCCCGGCCTGGCGCATCAGCCAGACGGGCGTGTGATCGGTCGCCTGGCGCCAGCAGGCGCGCAGGAAGGTATCGTTCTTCAGGGGGGCGAAAGGCATCCCTGCATTGTCGCAGGGCAGGTCTCAGGTCTTGTACTTGATGGAGCAGCCGTACGGGCGTGTCGCCGCGGCGCTGATTGCCTTGCCGCCGAAGACCTCGCCCAGCGCCTGGTTGACGTAGTTGGTGGCGGTCTTGACGTCCTCGGCGCGGGCCGAGGGAATGCTGTCGATGCCGCCGGCGTAGACCAGCGTGCCCTTGGGGTCGACGATGAAGATGTGCGGCGTGGTGCGGGCGCCGTAGGCCCGGCCGACGACGCCGTCCTCGTCCATCAGCAGCGCAGTGGGGGCGCCGGATTGCGCCTTCATCCAGGCCGCGAGCGCTTCCGGCTTCAGGTAGTCGCCGTGGCCGCGTTCGGTCGAGTTGATGGCCAGCCAGACCACGCCCTTGGCGGTCGCGGCCTTCTGGGTGGCGGGCATGTTGCCGCTGCCGTAGTGCTTGCCGACAAAGGGGCAGCCCGGATTGGTCCATTCGAGCACCACGAACTTGCCGGCGAAATCCGACAGGCGGTGCTGCGCGCCGGAGGTGTCGACGGCGACGAAATCGGGCGCCGGCTGGCCGACTGCGGGCGCGGCGGCAGCCTGGGCGTTCATGAGGAAGGTGGCGCCGAGCGCCACGGCGGCGGTCATGATGGCGCGCCGGGAGGCCCGGCTGAGGGCGGCGCGGGCGTCGCGCGCGGCACGGTAGGAACGTGAGCCGGAGGAGGACGAGGTGGACATGGTCGGCTAGGACTCCTGATAAATACTCAACAACCGCGAGAGCTTAGAACGGATTCTTCATGTTCATGTGACAACCCGTTAGACGCCGGGGTCAAAGCCGTGCCAGCGCCTCCCGCAACTCATTCTTGCCCAGGATCTCGGTCAGCACCACAGGCGGCTTGCCGGGTGCCTGCAGCATGTAGACCGGCACGCCGCTGCGGCCCAGCGCGGTCAGTGCCGCCGTGATGGCCGGGTCGCGCCGGGTCCAGTCGGCGCGCAGCAGCGCCACCTTGCGGGCATCGAAATCCGCCATCACCTCGGGATCGGCCAGCGTGCTGCGCTTGTTGTACTGGCAGGTCACGCACCAGGCCGCCGTGAAGTCGACGAACACCGGCTGGCCGGCGGCGACCAGCTCGTTGGCCCGCTCCGCCGTCCAGGGCTGCCAGCGCTGCCCCGCGGCGGCCGCGGCCACGGGCTCCGCCGGCCGCACCACGTGGCCGCCGATGGCGCCCGCCAGCACGGCGGTGAGGGCGACGGTCAGGCTCGCCAGCACCCAGCGCGTGCGGCCGCGGAGGGTCAGGCTCCAGACGATCGCCGCCAGGCCCACCAGCAGCCCGAGCAGGGCGCCGGCGCCGTCGATGCCGCTCTGCTGGCCCAGCACCCAGACCAGCCAGGCGACCGTGGCGAACATCGGGAACGCGAGCAGGCGCCGCAGCGTGTTCATCCAGGCGCCGGGCCGCGGCAGCAGGCGCGCCACGGCCGGCACGAATCCGGCCGCCAGATAGGGGAGGGCCAGGCCGAAGCCGAGCACGGCGAACAGCAGCAGTGCCTGGCTGGCGGGCAGGCCGATCGCGAAACCCAGCGAGGCGCCCATGAAGGGCGCGGTGCAGGGCGAGGCGACCACCACCGCGAGCACGCCCGACAGGAAGTCGTTGGCCAGCGGATGGCGGGCCTGCACGGCGCCGATCGAGGCCGGTGCCATGCGGCCGAATTCGAACAGGCCGGCCAGGTTCAGCCCGATCAGGGTGAAGAGGGCGGCCAGGGCCGCGACCACCGCGGGCGACTGCAGCTGGAAGCCCCAGCCGAGCTGGGCGCCGGCGGCCCGCAGCGCCAGCATCGCGCCGCCCAGGGCCAGGAAGGACAGGATCACGCCGCCGGTGTAGGCCAGCGCGGCCCGCCGGTGGGCGCCGCGGTCGTCGGCGTGGCGCGTGAAGCCCAGCACCTTGATCGCCAGCACCGGGAACACGCAGGGCATCAGGTTCAGCAGCAGGCCGCCGATCAGGGCGCCGAGCAGGGCGGCAATGAAGCCGGCCGACGACTGCGGCAGCGGGGTCGGGGCGTTGGCGTTGGCCTCCAGCGCAGCCTTCAGTGCCGGCGAGACCTGGGCCGGGGCCGCAGTGGCCGGCCAAGGGCCGGAAACCGGGGCCGCGGCGCGCCAGGCGATCGGCAGGCCTGCCTGCCGGTCGGCCTCGGCGAGGGCCACCACCACCGGCATCACGGCCGGACTGGCGCTGCGCTGGGCGGCCAGCGGCACGCTCGCGATCCAGGCATCGCCCTGCCAGGCTTGGGTCCAGTCCTTGCCCTGCACGGCGGCGGTGTGGATCACCTCCGTGGTTTCGGGAAAGAACTCCAGGCTCTTGCCCTGGGCGGCGGCGGGCAGCCCTTCGAGGCGGACCTGCAGGCGGTCGCCCTCGACGGTGATCCGGCCCGGCTGCGCCAGCGGTGCCGGCTGGGCCGCGAAGGCGGCGTCGAAATCCGACTTGTGCAGCGCCGTCGAGCCCTGCAACGGCAGCTTGAGGTGGAATTCGCCTTCCTCCGGGATGCACTCCTTGCTGCACACCAGCCACGAGGCCTTGAGCCGGACCTCGAGCTCAGGCGCGCCCGTGAGTGCGACGGGGGGCTTGAAGTCCGGCGCCACGGCGAGCGGCACCGGCAGCAGCACCGTGTGCTCATAGCCGTAGTTGGCGAGATTGCCGATCGGGATCTTGCGCGGCACCGGCCAGGCGATGTCGCCGCTGGTCACGCCCGCGGGCAGCGACCAGGCCAGTTCGGTCGGCAGGCCGGAGTCGCCGGCGTTCTTCCAGTAGGTGTGCCATCCGGGCTGGTGGGCGATCTGCAGGCCCACCCAGACCGGCGCGCCGGGCGACACGCCGTCCGGCGCGTGGGCCACCAGTTCGGCCCGCACGTGCGGGGTCGTGACCACGGGGCCGGCGCGGGAGGCCAGCTGGGCCGCGGCCGGCAGGCAGGCCGCGAGGCCGGCGCAGAGAAAGGTCGCGAGGCGAAAACGGGAAAGAAAAGACATGCCGTCAGTCCGAGCGGCGCGACGGGGCGAAGTTCCGGCCCATGGGAATCATTCGGCCCATCCCAGCACCACCCGGCGGCTGTTGGCGCTCTTCTTCTCGATCTTGCTGACCACCACGGCACCGATCTCGCGCGTGTTCGCGACGTGCGTGCCGCCGCAGGGCTGGAAATCGATGGTGCCCGCGCCCTCGCCGATGCGGATCGTGCGCACCGTGCCGGTGCCGCGCGGCGGCTGCACGCTCATGCTCTTGACCAGCGCCGGGTTGGCGTCGAGCTCGGCGTCGCTGATCGCGCCGACCACGAGCGGATGGGCCTCGGCCACCAGCCGCGCCAGGCCAGCCGTCAGGGCTTCCTTGTCGAGCGGCTCGGTCATGTGGAAATCGAGCCGGGCGTACTCGGGCGTGATCGAGCAGCCATTGACCGGCTGCGGCACCAGGTGGCACAGCAGGTGGGTGGCGGTGTGGAAGCGCATCAGCTTGTGCCGGCGCTCCCAGGCAATCGATGCGGTCAGGCGGTCGCCGGGGCGCAGCGCGGCCAGCAGGGCTTCCTGGCCCGGGGCCGGGACATGGAGGATCTGGTCGGTGGGCCTGCCTTCGGCATCCTTCGCCTTGCGGGTGTCGGCGATCGCGATCTCCAGGCCATCGGCCAGCCGCAAGTGGCCGCTGTCGCCTGCCTGGCCGCCGCCCGTTGGATAGAAGACGGTGCGGTCGAGCCGGATGCCGCTTTCGTCGACGGCCACCACGAGGGCCTCGCAGTCGCGCAGGTAGGCATCGGAGCGGAACAGGTCGTCGGTCATGGCCCGATGGTAGCGGCGCGCACGGGCGCGGGCCGGCCCCACAGGCGAAAGCGCCCACAGCCGACACCGGGCACTGGCGCCGGCTGCGCATGATCGGTTCCGGGCCGTCGGTTCGGCGCCCGCCTGAAGGACATCCACCATGACCCGAATGACGCGACCTCTTTCCCTGCGACCGTCGCTGCTGGCCCCGCTCGCGGCCGCGCTGCTGCTGGCCGCCTGCGGTGACACCGCCAAGCTGCCGGCCGATGCCGGCATCGGTCCGGCGCCGAAGCTGCCGGCGCCCCACAAGACCTTGCTGCCCACGGTGAAGATCGCGCCCGCCGTGGGCTGGACCGACACCGCGGGCCCGACGCCGGCCGAAGGCTTCGCGGTGACCGCGCTGGCCCGCGGCCTGGACCACCCGCGCACGGTCTACACGCTGCCCAACGGCGACGTGCTGGTGGTCGAGAGCAACAAGCCCCCCAAGCCCGAGGGCAGCCAGGACGGCGGCAGCGGCCTGTTCGCGCAGGTCCGGGCGAAGGTCATGGGCATGGTGCAGAAGCGGGCCGGCGCCGGCGTGCCGAGCGCCAATCGAATCACCCTGCTGCGCGACGCCGACAACGACGGCGTGGCCGAGGTCAGGCAGGTCTTCATGCAGAACCTGGTGTCGCCGTTCGGGGTGGTGCTGGTCGGCAACGAGCTGTTCGTCGCCAATGCCGATGCCCTGGTCAAGGTGCCCTATGCCGAGGGCCAGACCGCCATCACGGCGACGCCGGTCAAGGTCACCGACCTGCCGGCAGGCATCAACCACCACTGGACCAAGCACGTGGTGGCCAATCGCGAAGGCACCAAGCTCTATGTCAGCGTCGGCTCCAACAGCAACGTGGCCGAGAACGGCATGGAAGCCGAGGAGGGCCGGGCCGCCATCTGGGAAGTCGACGTGAAGAGCGGCGAGAAGCGGCTGTTCGCGAGCGGGTTGCGCAATCCGACCGCCATGGCCTGGGAGCCCGACACCCAGGTGCTGTGGACCGTGGTGAACGAACGCGACGAACTCGGCAGCGACCTGGTGCCCGACTACCTGACCTCGGTCAAGGACGGCGCCTTCTATGGCTGGCCCTGGAGCTACTTCGGCGGCTACGTCGATGCCCGCGTCAATCCGCAGCGCCCGGACATGGTGGCCAAGGCGGTGGTGCCCGACTACGCGCTGGGCTCGCACCATGCGCCGCTGGGCATCGCGTTCTCGAGCCCGCGCGGCATGCCGCCGGAGTTCGCCAGCGGCGCCTTCATCGGCGAGCACGGCTCCTGGAACCGCAATCCGCTGGCCGGCTACAAGGTCGTCTTCGTGCCCTTCATCGGCGGCCGGCCCAGCGGCGCGCCGGTCGATGTGCTGACCGGCTTCCTGAACGCCGATGAGAAGGCGCAGGGGCGCCCGGTGGGTGTGGCGCTCGACAAGGGCGGCGCCCTGCTGGTCGCCGACGACGTGGGCAACGCGGTCTGGAAGCTCAAGAAGAAGTAGTGGTGCGCCGCCCTGGTGCCGGCGCGCTCAGAAGCCTTCCAGCACCACCTTGCCCTGCGCCTTGCCGCTCTCGATCAGCGCATGGGCACGGCGCAGGTTGGCGGCGTTGATGGTGCCGAAACTCGCGTTGGCGGTGGTGCGGATCCGGCCGGCATCGACCAGCGCGGCGACTTCGGCCAGCAGCTCGCCCTGGCGCGCCATGTCGGGCGTCTCGAAGCGGGAGCGCGTGAACATCATCTCCCAGTGCAGCGAGATGCACTTGGTCTTGAGCGCCATGGCGTCGAGCACCGGCAGGTCGTCGATCACCGCGATCTGGCCCTGGGGCTTCAGGCTCTCGATGATCTGGGCGTAGTGCTTGTCGGTGCGGGTCAGGCTGGCGGCGAGGTCGACCTCGCCGATGCCCGCGGCCCGGAGTTCGGCCGCCAGCGGCTGCCCGTGGTCGATCACGGCATGGGCACCCAGTTCGATGCACCACGCCTTGGTTTCGGCGCGCGAGGCGGTGGCGACCACGCGCAGCTGCGTCAGCTGGCGCGCCAGCTGGATCAGGATCGAGCCGACGCCGCCGGCGCCGCCGACCACCAGCAGGGTCTGGCCGGCGCCGCCGCCCTGCGGCACGCGCAGGCGGTCGAACAGCAGTTCGTAGGCCGTGATCGTGGTCAGCGGCAGCGCCGCGGCCTGGGCGTCGCCGAGGCTGGCGGGCGCCAGCGCGGCGATGCGCTCGTCCACCGCATGCAGTTCGCTGTTGGCACCGGGGCGGATGATCGAGCCGGCGTAGTAGACGCGGTCGCCGGGCCTGAACTGCGTCACGGCCGGGCCGACGGCCTCGACCGTGCCCACCGCATCCCAGCCAAGCACCTTGGCCTGGCCGGCTTCGGGCGCCGCGTTGCGGCGCACCTTGGTGTCGACCGGGTTGACCGAGATCGCCTTCACCCGCACCAGCAGGTCGCGGGCGCCAGGCGTCGGCGCCGGCAGTTCGAGGTCCTCGAGCGCGGCAGGGTTGTCGATGGGCAGGGACTGGCGGTAGCCGACGGCTTTCATTGCGAACTTTCCTTGATCGTTGCGATGAGAGAAATGTAGAGTTGCAACTCGAATTTGATAAGACGTCGATGAGAAGCTTCACTTTCAAATGAAGATTGAAAATACCGCCGACCTGCAGGTGTTGATCCACACGGCCCGCGGTGGCACGCTGACCGCGGCCGCCGCGGCCCTCGGCATCACGCCGGCGGCGGCCAGCGCGACCCTCAAGCGGCTCGAATCCCAGCTGGGCGCGCGGCTGTTCGAGCGCTCGACCCGGGCCATGCGCCTGACGCCGCAGGGCCAGACCCTGCTCGACTACGCGGTGCGCGCATTCGAGCTGCTCGCCGAGGGCGAGTCGCTGGTGCTGGCCGATCGCGGCGCGCTGGTGGGCACCGTGCGCGTCGCCGCGCCGTCGGACCTGACGCGGGTGACGCTGCTGCCCTGGTTCGACGAGTTCCTCGACCGCCATCCGGGCCTGCAGCTGGCGCTCTCGGTGGGCGACCGGCCGCTCGACGTGACCCGCGACGAAGTCGACGTGGCGCTGCGCTACGGCCGCTTGGCCGACTCGCGGCTGGTGGCGCGCCGGCTGGCCGACTCGCGTCCGGCGCTGTGCGCGTCGCCGGGCTATCTGAAGCGCCATCCGGCGCCGCGGACGCCGCAGGACCTGCTGCAGCACAACTGCCTGACTTTCCACCGCGGCGGGCGCCGCCAGCGGCTCTGGCGCTTTTGCCGCAACGGCCACTGGACCGAGGTCCGCGTCGATGGCGACAGGGTGGTCGACGACGCCTCGCTGGCGCGCGAATGGGCGATCGCCGGCCGCGGCATCACGCTGAAGTCCGAGCTCGATCTGCAGGGCGACGTGGCCGCCGGCACCCTGGTGCGCCTGCTGCCCGAGTGGGACACCGAGCCCTATCCGCTGCACGCGCTGCTGCCCAGCGGCCGCTTCGTGCCGGAGCGGGTGCGGGCGCTGGTGGACTTCCTGGCGCTCAAGTTCGATGCCATTCCGGGCGGCGGGCACAGGCCCTAAGATCGCTGGATGACCACCCCTGCCAGTCGCTTCTGGTCCCAGCTCACGACGCGCGACTTCGCCGCCCTCGACCCCGCCGCCACGGTGGCGGTGCTGCCGCTCGGCGCCACCGAGCAGCACGGCCCGCACCTGCCGCTGGGCGTCGACTCGACCCTGGCCGACGGCATCGTCGCCGCCACGCTGCCGCTGCTGCCGGCCGAGCTGCCGGTGCTGTTCCTGCCGACCCAGCAGATCGGCCTGAGTCCCGAGCACGCCCGCTTTCCCGGCACGCTGACGCTGTCCTCCGGCACGCTGATCCGGCTCTGGAGCGAGATCGGCGCCGGCGTCGCGCGCGCCGGCCTGCGCAAGCTGGTGCTGTTCAACGCCCACGGCGGGCATTCGGGCGCCATGGACATCGTGGCGCGCGAACTGCGCGCGGCGCATGGCCTGATCGTCTACAGCGCGAGCTGGTTCAACCTGCCGCTCGGCGAGGCCGGCGCGCGTTTCAGTGCCGACGAGCACCGCTTCGGCGTCCATGCCGGCGAGATGGAAACCTCGATGATGCTGGCGCTGGCCCCGGCGCAGGTCGCGATGGCCGCGGCCCGCAATTTCGATTCGACCTCGCGCCAGCGCGCGGCCGACTACGCGATCCTCGGCAACGGCCGCAGCGCCAAGCTCGGCTGGGCCATGGAAGACTACAACCCCGAGGGCGCCGCCGGCAATGCCGCTGCCGCGACCGCGGACAAGGGGCGGGCGCTGGTCGACGCCAGCGCCACGCAACTGGCCGCGCTGCTGGCCGAAGTGTCGCGGCTGCCGCTGGACACCGCCTACACCCAGCCGCTGCCCTGAGCGGGGCGCAATCCGCGGCCCCTGCCTCAGCCGGCGACCAGCGGCCCGGCCGGCGCGAGGTCAGGCAGCTTGATCGAGCCGTCGTGCCGCTCGCAGGTGCCGATCAGCAGGCCGCTGGCGATCGCATGCGCGCTCAGCGCCTCGAACAGCTCTTCGCGGCCCGGATTGGTCGAGAAGTTCGGCGCCGTGGCCAGCGCGAACACCTGGAATGCGTAGCGATGGATGCCATGGCCGGGCGGCGGATCGGGCGGCATCCAGGCGGCCTGCAGGTAGGAATTGAGGCCCGCATGGATGCCGCTGCCTTCATGGTCGGCGCTCGGCAGCGCGGATTCGTGCAGGCCGCCATCGGCGGGCGGCAGGTCGACCACGATCGCATGCACCAGCGGATGCGGCGTCGGCGAATCGGCGTCCTCCACCACCAGCACCAGCGCGGCGGCGCCTTCCGGCACGCCGATCCAGTCGATGGGCGGCGAGCGGCCGGCGCCGTCGGCCGTGTAGCGCTCGGGCAGCGGCGCGTGGTCGGCGAAGGCCAGGCTCGTGACCGTGATCGCACCCATGCCGGCGCGCAGGCCGATCGTGTTGAAGGTGATTTCGTCGAGGCCGGCACGCACGCCGTGCAGGGCGTGGCCGATCGCGTCAGGGAGCTTTTCGAGCATCCGGGTTTTATATCGCAGCGTCCCTTGCGGCGCGATGGCTGGCGGCCTACAGGCGTTGTGGGCCGCGGCCCGCTATCATCAAATCGGCCGCGCGCTTCGGCGCTGCGGCTCCCCTCCCAACCACCAAGGACCCCGCATGAGCATCGTCTGGACCATTCTGATCGGCTTCGTCGCGGGCCTGGTGGCACGCGCGATCAAACCCGGGGATGACTCCGCCGGATTCATCATCACCACCCTGATCGGCATCGCCGGCTCGCTGATCGCGACCTACGTCGGCCAGGCCATGGGCTGGTACACCGCGGGGCAGGGCGCGGGCTTCATCGCCTCGGTCGTCGGTGCCGTCGTGCTGTTGTTCATCTACGGCCTGATCAAGCGCAAGAGCTGATCCGGTCCGGCGCAGGGCTCGCGCATGCCGGTCCGCAAGGCGCGCAGCCGCCACCATCACCACGTCTACGTGGTCGAGCTCGACGACCGGGTCTGGAACGTCGCGCGCTTCCGGCGCGCCAACCCTGACTACCGCCTCGGCATGCCCTTCGTCTATGTCGGCATGACCGGGCTCGACCCCGACGTGCGCTTCGACAAGCACAAGGCCGGCATCCAGGCCAACGGCTTCGTGCGCGACCACGGGCTTCGGCTGCTGCCGGCGCTGTACGCGATGTACAACCCGATGCCCTACGAGGCTGCGCGCGAGATGGAGGTCGAGCTCGGCATCGCGCTGCGGGAGGCGGGCTACGGGGTCTGGCAAGCCTGAATGTTGCCCCCACGCTCCCCCACTTCGTGTGGGTCGCTGCCCCCCGAGGGGGCCGCAGGCCGCCTTGGGGCGGCCCGGCGCCGGCCTGGGTGGCCCCCACGTTCCCCCACTTCGTGTGGGTCGCTGCCCCCCGGGGGGGGCCGCAGGCCGCCTTGGGGCGGCCCGGCGCCGGCCTGAGCCCCCACGCTCGTCCGCTTCGTGAGGATTGATGCCCCCCGCCTTGGGGCGGCCGGCGCCGGCCTGGGCGTCGCTCAGAGTCCGGCGGATGATTCGCCGATGCGGCGCAGCGTCTTCAGCGCCCGATGGAGCACCACGCGGTCTTCCGTGCTCAGCTGGCGGAGCACGGCCGCCTGGCGCTGACGCGCCACCGGGATGATCCGCTCGAACAGAGCCTGCCCGAGCGGGCTGATCCGGCAGGTCTGCCACTTGCGCGCGCCTTGCTGTTCGGCGTGCAGCGACAGCAGGCCGCGGCCTTCCAGCAGGCGCAGCGTCCGGCTGACCTGCGCCTTGTCGGCCGCAGCGCGCGCCACCAGTTCCATGAAGGGCAGCTGCCGCGCCTCGGCCAGCACCGACAGCATGCGCCACTCCGACACCGTCAGGCCGGCCTGATCGGCATAAGGCACGGTGATCGCGCGCCGCAGCGCATTGCTGGCGTGACTCATCATGGTGGTCAGGAAATCCTCGATCGCCAGGTTGGCGCCGCCCTCCTCGAGGCCCTCCCACGGCGACCCCGTGCCCTCGCTCTCGGCGGCAGGCAGGGGCAGGGTGTCTTTTGCTTTTTTCGGTTCCATGTTCAGGGCGGGCGCAGGCGCACGCGGCAGGGGCGACAGGCGAATCGTCTCATTGAATCCCGGAAACGACCCGTCCGCACCAGTTCGGTTGATTTGTCAATACGTCATTTTGCTATGTTGATCAGTCAACCGAATTGGAGAAGAATGCGACTTGGATGTTTCGTTAATGGATGATTGATTCGTATGCGAAACACCTATCGCCCTCACCCTGTCCGCCCTGCAACGCCCCCTCGATGGAGCTCCCGATGAAATCCGACCGCCGACTTCTCGTCACCGCCGCCATCGCCGGCGCCCTCACCTTCACGCTCGGCGCTGCCGGGGCCCAGACGGCCTCGGGCTATCCGTCGAAGCCGATCAGCGTGGTGGTCTCCTACCCGCCGGGCGGCGACACCGACGCCATTGCGCGCCTGTTCGCCGACAAGCTGTCGCAGCGGCTGAAGCAGCCGGTGATCATCGAGAACAAGCCCGGCGCCGGCGGCGCGCTGGGCAACAACTACGTCGGCCGGGCGCCGGCGGACGGCTACACGCTGCTGTTCACGCCGAACCCGTTCACCACCGCGCCGCTCGTGATGAAGCTGTCGCCGAGTGCGAGCTACGACGTCCTGCACGGCTTCGAGCCGATCATCAAGACGGCGGTGCAGCCGCTGGTGCTGGTCGCCAACCCTGCTGCGGGCGTGAAGTCGGTGCCGGAAATGATCGCGAGCGTGAAGGGCGGCAAGGCCCTCAGCTACGCCAGCCCCGGCGCCGGCTCGCCGATGCACATCCTCGGCGAATGGCTCAACCGCGCGGCCGGCGTCAAGATCACGCACGTGCCCTACCGCGGCGTCGGCCCTTCCGTGACCGATGTGGTCGCGGGCCACGTCGATACCGCGTGGGTCACCTTCGGTCCGGTGACGCAGTACATCCAGCAGGGCCGCCTGGTGCCGCTGGCCATCGGCGACGCCCAGCGTTCCAGGCTCGCGCCCAACGTGCCGACGCTGGTCGAGGCCGGCTACAAGGACGTGGTGGTCGGCGCCTGGAACGGCTTCTTCGCGCCCAAGGGAACGCCAGCAGAAGTGGTGAAGCTGCTCAACACCCACCTCAACGAGATCCTCAAGTCGCCCGAAGTGGTCGAGAAGCTCGCGACCTTCGGTGCCCTGCCGGTGGGCGGCGCGCCCGAACTGCTGGGCAAGACCAACGCCTCCGACTACGAGGTGATGGGCAAGGTCATCCGCGACCTGGGCGTGTCGGCCGAATAGCAGCTGCGCCATGACGTCGGGAAAGAATCTTTCGACCCTGGGGCAGGACGTGCCGCAGGTCAATGCGCGCGCCAAGGTGCTGGGGCGCGCGCAGTACGCGGGCGACCTCAAGGTCGCCGGCATGCTGCATGGCGCCGTGCTGCGCAGCCCCTATCCGCACGCGCGCATCGTCGCCATCGACACCTCGGCGGCGCTGGCGCTGCCGGGCGTCAAGGCGGTGCTGACAGGGGCCGACGCACCGCGAGCGACGTGGGGCGTGCATCACAAGGAGCGCCGCATCCTGGCCGAGGGCGTGGTCCGATTCGCCGGCGAAGAGGTCGCCGCGGTGGCGGCCGCCAGCGAGGAGATCGCACGCGACGCGCTCGACCACATCCAGGTCGAGTACGAAGAGCTGCCGGCGATCCTGCTGCCCGAGGAGGCGCTGGACGACGAGGCACCGGGCGTCCATCCGGGGCGCAACAACGTCTCGCACGAGATCCGTTTCGAGCGCGGCGATCCCGATGCCGGCTTCGCATCGGCGGACCTGGTCCATGAGGCCACCTACACCACGCACGCGCAATACCCCGGCTACCTGGAGCCGATGGCGACGGTCGCGGCGCTCGAGCCCGACGGCCGGCTGGTGGTGTGGACATCGACCCAGTCGGTGACACAGGCGCGGCTGCGGCTGGCGGCGGCGCTCGAGATGCCGATCTCGCGTATCCGCGTGCACCAGGCGACCACCGGCGGCGGCTTCGGCGGCAAGCTGGTCGAAGACGCCAACAACCTGATCGCCGGCCTGCTCACGCTCAAGACCGGCAAGCCGGTGCGGCTGGTCAACAACCGGCTGGAGGACTTCCTGGCGGCGCCGTCGAGCGTGCCGGAGCGCATCACGCTCAGGCTGGGCATGACCCGCGCCGGCCTGATCGTCGCCAAGGAGGTGCGCATCGTGGCCGACTGCGGCGCCTACAGCGGCCTCGCGGCCGAGGTGATGCACGTGAGCGCGATGCGCAGCGACAACATGCACCGCAACCCCAACGTGCGCTCGCACTCCACGCTGGTCTACACCCACACGCCGCCGCACGGGGCCTTCCGCGGCTTCGGCGGCTCGCAGATGCTGTTCGCACTCAACAGCCACATCCACACCATGGCCGAGCAGCTCGGCCTCGATCCAGTCGCGATCCACAAGCTCAATGCCATCGGAGCCGGCGAGACATCGATCCACGGCTGGCAGATCGGCAGCACGGGACTGAAGGAGTGCATCGACCAGGCGATCGACGCCATCGGCTGGCAAGCCAAGCGGGCCGCGCCGAAGGGCACCGGCGCCCGCCGCCGCGGCGTCGGCATGGCGGCCGCGATGCACGTCAGCGGCAACCGCACGATCGGCAACTGGGACGGCTCGACGGTGGTGGTCAAGGTCAACGAAGACGGCCGGGTCTTCATCCACAGCGGCGAGGCCGACATGGGGCAGGGCGCCATGACGATGCTGAGCCAGGTCGTTGCGCACGAACTCGACATTCCGCTGGCCCACACCCACGTGGTGCCGCCCGACACCGACAACTCGCCGATCGCGATCGGCTCGCTGGCCTCGCGCGTGACCATCGCCGGCGGCAACGCGGCCATCGTGGCGGCGCGCATGGCACGCGACAAGCTCGTCGCGCTGGCCGCGACCGAGCTCGAACGGCCGGTCGAGCAGCTCGAATGCGCCAACGGCACTGTGCGGGTCATCGCCGACCCCGACCGCAGCTGCACGCTGGCCATGCTGGCGCGCCTGCACGTCTGGCGCCACGGCGGCGAGGGCCTGCAGGTCAGCGGCAGCTGGGACGCGCGCACGCAGATGCACGACGACAAGGTCTACGGCAACATCGCGCCGGCCTATTCGTTCGCGGCCCAGGCGGTGGAGGTCGAGGTCGACACCCAGACCGGCCAGGTCACGCTGGTCGACAGCTTCGTCTCGGACGACTGCGGCAAGGCGCTGAACCCGCTGGCGATCCACGGCCAGACCAATGGCGCGACCGTGCAGGCGATCGGCTGGGCGCTCTACGAGCAGCTTCAGCTCGAGGGCGGCCGCATCGCCAACGGCAACTTCGCCGACTACACGATGGCCACCAGCGACGCGGTGCCGATGCTGCGCGGCGGCATCGTCGAGTCGAACGATCCGAACGGCCCCTACGGCGCCAAGGGCGCCAGCGAGACCGCGATCCTGCCCGGCGCGCCGGCGATCGCCAACGCGGTCTACGACGCCATCGGCGTGCGCATCCACGACCTGCCGATCACGCCCGAGAAGGTGCTGGCGGGCCTGCGCGAACTGCAAGGAGCGCGTGATGCGTGATTTCGATTTCCTGCAACCGGCCACGATCGACGAGGCCAGCCGCATGCTGGCTGATCTCGGCGACGACTGCCGCGTGATGGCCGGCGGCAGCGCCCTGATGCTGGCGATGCGCCAGCGCATGCTGACGCCGACCCACATCGTCTCGATCGCCCGGCTCGACGCATTGCGCGGCATCTCCTTCGACGCCCGCGAGGGCCTGCGCATCGGCGCGCTCTCGCGCCACTGCGACGTGGCGCGGTCGCCGCTGGTGCAGCAGCACTACCCGATGCTGGCCGCGATGGCGGCGCAAGTGGCGAACCCGCAGGTGCGCCACCAGGGCACGATCGGCGGCAACCTCTGCTATGCCGACCCGGCCACCGACCCGCCCAGCTGCCTGATGGCGCTCGACGCCCGGGTCACGCTGGCCAGCTCGCGCGGCGAGCGGGTGCTCGGCATGGAGGAATTCCTGGTCGACTACTACGTCACGGCCATCGAGCCCGACGAGGTGGTGCTCGACATCCGCGTCCCGGCTCCCTCGGCCGACGCCGCTGGCCGCTACACCCGCTTCCGGCGCACCGCGGCCGAGCACCGGCCGCTGGTGAATGTCGCGCTGTCGGTGCGCCGCAGCGGCGCGCGCTGCCACGAGGCCCGGCTGGTGGTCGGCGCCTCGACCCCGATCCCGGCCCGCGTTGCGCGCGCCGAGGCCTTCCTGGCCGGCAAGGCCGTGACTGCGGAGGTGGCGGCCGAGGCGGCCGACATCGCGAGCGCGGACATCCTCGCGGTCTCGGATTCGCGCGGCAGCGAGGACTATCGCCGCGACATGGTGCGGGTGGTGGCCCGGCGCACCATCGCCCAGCTGTTCGACCTGGCCATCGATGGAGACAAGCCATGAGCAAGCACCTGATCGCGATCACCGTCAATGGCGAGGCGCAAACGATGGAGGTGCCGGCGCGCCGCATGCTGTCGGACTTCCTGCGCGACGACCTGCACCTGACCGGCACCAAGCGCGGCTGCGAGACCGGCACCTGCGGCGCCTGCTCGGTGATCGTAGACGGCGAGGTGGTCAAGTCCTGCCTGTCGCTGGCGGTGCAGGCCGACGGCTGCCGCATCACGACGGTCGAGGGCCTCGGCAGCGGCGATGCGCTGCATCCGCTGCAGCAGAGCTTCATGCAATGCGGCGGCCTGCAATGCGGCTACTGCACCCCCGGATTCCTGATGGCGTCGTGCGCGATGCTGGCCCGAAACCCGAACCCGACGGTCGACGAAGTGCGCCACGGCCTCAGCGGCAACCTCTGCCGCTGCACCGGCTACACGCAGATCGTCGAATCCGTCATGAACGCTGCGGAGAAGATGCGTGGAAATTGAAAAGACGATGACGGTCGCCGCGCCCGCGGCGCAGGTCTGGCAGATGCTGCTCGACCCCCAGGTGATGGGCAGCTGCGTGCCCGGCATGAAGTCGATCGAGGTGGTGAGCGAGGTCGAGTACATCGCCCAGATCCACGTCAAGATCTCCTTCATCAGCGCCAAGTTCAAGCTGCGAACGACCATCGTCGAGCAGCAGGCACCGCGCTACCTGCGCTGCGAAGGCACCGGCGAGGACGCCTCGGTCGCCAGTTCGCTGAAGCAGCAGAGCGAACTCTTCCTGACTGAATTGCCGGACGGCCGCACCGAGCTGCGCATGAAGGTCAAGGTCGACGTGCTCGGGCGGCTCGGCACCTTCGGGCTCAGCGTCATGAAGACCAAGGCCGACCGGATGTGGGAGGAGTTCGGCCAGAACCTGGTGGCGCGGCTGGAAGGCGGTCCTTCAGTGGCAGCCACCACGCCGGCAAGGGCTCCGGCGGCGCCGATCCAGCCTGCGGCACCGGCCCCCTTGGCGGCTGCTGCGCGGCCCGTTGCGGCTGTCGTGGCGCCGGCTGCGGCGCCGGTTGCAACGACACCCGCGGCCGTCCCGGCTGCGCCCGCGTCAGCGGGCCGCGGCTGGTGGTCGCGGCTCGTGAATGGCAGCACGGCGGACGGCCGTCACATCCGCATCGAGCTGCAGCGTGGCGACACCCTGCTCAAGGTCGACTGGCCGGTCGAAGCCGCGGCCGATTGCTCGGCCTGGCTGCGCGAAGTGACGAAGTAGTCTTCAGGAATAGGTGACCCAGCCTTCGTAGGCCGGGCCGTCGAGGTGCGGCAGCGTGTTGTAGGTCAGCAGCATGTGGCGCTTCGGCGTGAACGCGAACTCGGTCACCGCGGTGTTGCGGATCCGCAGGTTCAGCTCGACCGTGGTCTCGGGGCTGGTGCCCAGCACATGGCCCACGGCGGTGCTGATCGGACCGCCGCTGGACACCACCAGCACCTTGGCGCCGTGGTGCTTGTCGCGCACATGGTCGAGCGCGGTCGTCACGCCTGCCAGGAAATCGACGTAGCTCGGCATGCCGACCGGTTCGGTGCGGCCCTGCATCCAGGCGCCCAGCCCGTCGCGCAGCAGGCGGAAATGGTGACGGTACATCTCCGGCGAATCGGGCTTCTCGAGCTTGCCGGAATGGACCGTCGCGATGATCGCCTCGCTGTCGTACTCGTTGAGTCCGGGCCAGGGCAGCACGTCCTCGTGCCCGATCCCCAGGCCCTCGGCGATGCCCTCCCAGGTCTGGCGATGGCGCTTCAGCGTGCCGGTGATCACGGCGTCGAAGCGCATGCCGCGCTCGCGCCAGTATTCGCCCAGCCGCACGGCTTGCTTGCGGCCCAGGTCGCTGAGTTGGTCGTAGTCGGCGGCGCCGAAGCTGGCCTGCCCGTGGCGCACGAGGTAGAGGGTTCCCATGCGGGGATTCTGCCAATGGGAGGCGCCACGCGCGGTCGCGGCGGCGACCGCGGGCGGATCGAGCTCGATCACGCGGGCGAAATCGAATAGATCGATGCGTCTGAAATTAATTTAATGGCGCGAATTAACGGGAATTTTTAACGATCCAGACAGGGATCGGCGATGCAGCTTTTCATTGCGCTTCTTCAATTGTTTCTAAGAGGATTCTCATATACGGCGCAAAGGCGCTTCAATATCATTGATCCCAAGTCCTTGTACTGCGCATCAACTGGGTTCATGCATTCGGAGTCGAGGGCAATAGAGAGCCTTTGTCGCCCAGACGGTCTGCGCGAAACGGCATCAATTTGAACTTGAAGGATCTGTCTGATGAATAAGTCGTATACCAGTATTTGGAATGAAGCCCTTGGAGCATGGGTGGCCGCCAGTGAAGCCGTCTCGGCACGAGGCAAGGCTTCGAAGGGCGCAGTGGTGCGTGCGCAGACGCAAGAGGGCGCGGGTGGCGCGCCACGTCCTGGCCGTTCGGTGCTGGCGGCGGCGGCAATGGTCTTGGCCGGTCTGGCCAGTTTCAGCATGCCACAGAGCGCCTTTGCGAGTTTTGTCGTCAATGACACTGCTTTTGGCAGTGTCGACCCGGGTGGTTGCCAATATATGGATGGAACCTCTTCCAACCCTACGTGGTCTGCGTGTAGCAATTTTTCTGGCTACAACAACACCAGCCAAACGAACAATGTGGTAATTGCCAACAACAACATGTCCGTTGGCGGCTACCAATACATCAACGGCATCACGACGGGTGTCCAGACCACCAATGGCAATGGCGTTGGCCTCAACATCACGGCTTCCGGCGCGGGCATCCGGCTCAATAACGGCCAGATCTCGGGTCTCGCCAAAGGCTCGGTCGGTTCCGCCAGCACCGATGCCATCAACGGCTCGCAGCTCTATAGCGTGAGCTCTTCGTTGGCTAACGCCCTGGGCGGAGGCTCGGCGGTCAACGCGGACGGCACGGTTTCGGCACCGAGCTACACGGTGGGCGGCACGACGGTCAACAGCGTGGGGGGTGCCATCGCCAATCTGGATGGCCGCGTGACGACCAACGCGACCAACATCGCCGGCAACACGGACGCGATCACCAACCTCACGACCAACGTGAACAACGGCACGGTGGGCCTGGTGCAGCAAGCTGCAGCCGGCGCCGACCTGACGGTGGGCAAGGCCACCGACGGCGTGGCGGTGGACTTCGCCGACAGGGACGGCAACACCCGCACGCTGAAGAACGTCACGGCCGGGGCGGTCAATGCGACCAGTGTGGACGCCGTCAACGGCTCGCAGCTCTACGGCGTGGGCGATTCGGTCGCCAAGGCCCTGGGCGGCGGCTCGACGGTCGGCGCGGACGGCAAGGTTTCCGCACCCAGCTACAGCGTGGGCGGCTCGACGGTCAACAACGTGGGTGACGCAGTCACCAACCTCGACGGCCGCGTGACGCTGAACAAGAGCGCGATCGATGACAACAAGAGCGCGATCGAGGGCCTCACGGACGACCTGTCCAAGGGCACGGTGGGCCTGGTGCAGCAAGCTGCAGCCGGTGCCAACCTGACGGTGGGCAAAGCCACCGACGGCGTGGCGGTGGACTTCGCCGACAGGGACGGTAACACCCGCACGCTGAAGAACGTCACGGCCGGGGCGGTCAATGCGACCAGCATGGACGCCGTCAACGGCTCGCAGCTCTACGGCGTGGGCGATTCGGTCGCCAAGGCCCTGGGCGGCGGCTCGGCGGTCGGCGCGGACGGCAAGCTCTCCGCACCTAGCTACAGCGTGAACGGCTCGACGGTCAGCAGCGTGGGTGATGCCATCACCAACATCGACGACCGCGTGACGCAGAACACCGGTGCAATCGATGGCATCAAGGGCGACCTGGCCAGCGGCACCATCGGCTTGGTGCAGCAAGCTGCAGCCGGTGCCAACCTGACGGTGGGCAAGGCCACCGACGGCGTGGCCGTGGACTTCGCCGACAGGGACGGCAACACCCGCACGCTGAAGAACGTCACGGCCGGCATCGCCGACTACGACGCGGTGAACATGTCGCAGCTGAACGCAACGAACGGACGCCTGAGCACGGCCGAGACCAAGATCGCCGGCAACACGAGCGAGATCACCAACATCTCGAACAAGCTCGACAACGGCACGGTGGGCCTGGTGAAGCAGGACGCAACGACCAACGCCATCACGGTGGCGGGCGACAAGGCCGGCACCTCAGTGAACTTCGCGGGCACCGACGGTGAGCGCGTGCTGAGCGGCGTGGCCGCAGGCAAGGCCGAAACCGATGCGGTCAATGTCGGCCAACTCAAGAAGGCCGGCCTGGTCGACGCCGGCGGCAACACGCTCGACGCGGTGACCTACGACGCCGGCTCCAACCGCGGCACGGTGACCTTCAACCAGGGCGGCGCTGCGGTGCTGCTGCAGAACGTCGGCGCCGGCATGGCGAACACCGACGCGGCCAACGTCGGGCAATTGCGCGAGGTCGCGTCCTCGCTGGGTGGCGGCGCCACGATCGATGCCAACGGCAAGATGGTTGCACCGAGCTACACGGTGAACAACGCCACGTACGGCAGCGTGCGGGCCATGGTGGCCTGCAGCTCGACTCGCACCCATTTTTTTGTTTAATTTTTTCTAATCTCTTTACTAGAGCTGGGGCATTCAGTGGCTACAAAAAAGACGGCAGTCGTCATCAACAAGAGCGGTAAGAAGGCGGGCGATCCGATCGCCTTGGACGGCGCGGCGCCGCTCAAGATCAAGGCCTTGCCGAACGTCAAGTACCTGCTCAAGACCGAGGGTGAGGTCGGCCCTGAAAACGCCACCCTGACGCGCGTCGGCAGCGACCTGCATGTCACGCTCGAAGGCGAGACCAGCCCGGCGCTGGTGCTGGCGCCAGCGGATACAGGGCCGCATTGGGCTGGTAGCACTCGGGCATCAGGGCCAGCGTTTCGCTGAACTGGTGCGCCAGCGCCGGGGGCGTGGCGATGGCGTCGCCGATCACATAGTCGGCCAGACGCGGTTCACCCAGGCTTCCGATGTAGCCGAGCCACGAGGCGATCACGGGCGCAGGGCGCAGGGCGGTGATCGCGAGCCGCGCATGGGTGGTGTAGCCGGTCAGGTCGACCAGCACGTCGATGCCGTCGTCGCGGATGCGCCGCGCGGCATCGAGGTCGTCCATGGCGCCGATGTCGGTGAAGTGGTCGGTGGCGCGTTGCAGGGCGCGGCGCTGCGGGTCGTCGGCTGGCGGGCCGTAGGCGTAGAGGAACACTTCGGACTGCGTGCGATCCCGCGCGGCGATCACCTCGGTCACCAGGTGGGCCACCGGGTGGTTGCGGAAGTCGGCCGACAGGTAGCCGATGCGCAACGGGCCTTCGCGCGCCATGGCGGCGGAGACCAGCGGCGGCTGCGCCAGCGCCCAGGCCCATCGCTTCGTTGCAAAGCGCCGCGCTGCGCTGCGCTGCAGTTCGGCGCCGCACTCCGGCCAGGCCAGCAGATAGAGGGGTGCCAGGTCGCTCGCCCCGTCGCGCTCCAGTGCCGCCACGAGACTGGCGACCGTCGCCCTGCCGTCGGCGCGCCAATCCGCGACTTCGCGGCAGAGGCCGAGTGCGTTGCCGATGAAAGCGGGATCGCGCGGATCGAGAAGGATGGCCTGCCGGTAGTACTTCAGCGCCTCCGCGGGCTGCTTCAGCCGCTTGAGCAGGGCGGCCAGATTGCCGATGGCCGGCAGGAAGCGGGGTTGGAGCCGCAAGGCCTCGCGATAGCACTTCTCGGCGCCGGCCAGATCCTTGCGGTTCTCCAGTTCGTGTCCCAGGTTGGTATGGGCATTGGCGTAGTCGGGTTTGGCCGCCAGCGCCTGCCGGTAGCAATGCAGGGCCTCGTCGCGGCGGCTGGCCTGGAAGCTGCGCGTCAGCAGGTTGCCCAGGTTGTTCCAGGCCTTGGCCTGCCGCGGATCGAGCGCCACGGCCCGCCGGTAGGCGGCTTCGGCTTCATCGGGTCGATGCAGCGCATTCAGCGTGACGCCGAGGTTGGTGTGGGTCTCGGCGCCCGCGCCTGCTGCGATCGCTGCCTGCAGATAGCGATCGGAGGCCGGCAGGTCGTCTTGCAGGAAACAGGCCGCGCCGAGCAGCGAGAGGCCGTCCCGATGATGAGGTGCTTGCGGCAGCAGCTTGTCGCGACACAGGGCGATGGCCGCCTCCCAGTGGCTTTGCTGGTACAGCGCCAGGGCTTGCTCGTAGAGCGCGTCGGGCCCGGCCGGCTTCGGCGCCGCCGCGAAGCGGGAAAACAGGGGGTGAGGTTTGGCAGCTCGGGGTCGGTTCATGCGAAGACGGATGGACAGGCAGCGTGCACTCTAGCGGCGCACTTGCGTCTGTTTCATCGGCCTGCGCGCGGCTCCCGGCAACGCGCCGTATCCGGTCGCATATCAGGAAAGTGACTGCGGCATGAACCGTCTTTTCGGGCGTCGGATCGGCCCGAGACCCCCAGGTTTCAACACCCTGCGAGGCGGCTGGTCAAAGCATCACCGTGCCATCCACGCAGGTCACCGAATCCCCCCCGACCCACACCTGCCCATCGGCATCGCGCCGTATGTGCACGCGTCCCGCGCGTCCCAGGGTCTGGCCCTGCGCGGCCACGTAGCTCTCGGGCAGATGCCCGTCGGCGATCAGCCATTGCGCCAGGCTGGCATTGAAGCTGCCCGTGACCGGGTCCTCCTCGACGCCGATCGGCGCCGCGAAGGCCCGCACCTCGATGTCGGCCGGCGCTTCCTCCGAGCGCGCGAAGGCGCGTGCCTCGCGGTTGGAGCGCCCGATCAGGCGCGGCGAATCGTCCGCGGCCGGAAGGCCCGCGACGCCGACTTTTTGCCCCAGCTCGCGCAGCGCCCGGTGGTCGGGCTTGAGCGTGAGCACCGTGTCGGCATCGTTCAGCAGCAGGCCCAGCCATGCAGGGCCGTTGTCGAGCAACTGCGCGGCGACGATCTGCGGCGCGCGAAGTCCGAGCGCGGCGGCGACCTTGGCCAGCAAGGTCGGGCTCGGCGCAATGCGGCGCACCGGCGGCGCGGCGAAAGCCAGGCGCTCGCCCTCGCGCCGGATGGCGACCAGTCCCACGGCGCTCTGCTGGACGATCTGTGCCGCCGCCTTCGGCTTGCCGCCGGCCTGCAGCCAGGCATGGCAGCTGCCGAGCGTCGGATGGCCGGCGAACGGCAGCTCGCCGCCGGGCGTGAAGATGCGCACGCGGTAGTCGGCCGCCGGTTCGGTCGGCGGCAGGATGAAGGTGGTCTCGGAGAGATTGGTCCAGGCCGCGAAGCGCTGCATCGCGGCGTCGTCGATGCCGCTGCCGTCGAGCACGACGGCGAGCGGATTGCCGAAATAGGGCGTCGAGGTGAAGACGTCGACTTGCTTGAAGGGGCGGGAGGTCATCGGAGTCATTCGAGTGCGAGATCGAGCACGCCGCGCGCGCCGGCACGGGTGCGCAGGTCGGCGAACCAGCGTTCGACGTTCGGCCACGACGGGCGCGTGTATTCGGTCTGCGGCAGGCCGAACCAGCGGTGCGCCTCGCAGCCGACCGGAATGTCCGCCATCGTGAATGCATCGCCGAGCATGAAGGCGCGGGTCGCCAGGTGGGCGTCGAGCAGCGCGAACAGCGGCTCGGTGGCGCGCACCGAGTAGGCGATAAGCTCGGGCTGGCGTTGCTCGGGCGGCGTGCGCACCCATTGCCTGAAGGCGCCGCCGCTGACCGGGTTCAAGGTGGTCTGCTGCCAGTCCATCCAGCGCTCGGCGTCGAAGCGCGCGGCCAGCGGCTCGGGGTAGAGCTTGCCGGGCGAGTGTTTGGCGCACAGGTAGCGCACGATCACGTTCGATTCCCACAGCGTGACCCGGTCCGGGCCTTCGCCGTCGTCGATGGTCGGCACCATCGCGTTCGGATTGAGCTGCAGGTATTCGGGCGTCTGCACCACACCGAAGCGGCCGCCGGCCTCGGTGCGCTGGAAGTCGAGGCCGAGTTCCTGGGCGCACCAGACCACCTTGCGCACGTTGATGGAGCTGATGCGCCCCCAGATATTGAGCATGTCAGAGTCCCTTGATAGGAGGGCGGTCGAGCAGGAGCAGCCGGAGCGCCAGGGCCGCCATCATCGCAGCCAGCAGTCCGCGCTGGAAGCCGGCCGCACCGCGCCGTTGCAGCCAGCGGCCGACCTGACCGCTGCAGGCGCCGAGCGCGGTGTTGAAGACCAGGCCGGCCAGCGACAGCGTGATGCCCAGCAGCACCAGTTGCAGCGGCACGCTGCCACGCGCCGGGTCGACGAACTGCGGCAGGAACACCATGAAGAACAGCAGCGCCTTCGGATTCACGAGATTGTTGAGCCACGCGCTGCGCACCACGCGCCTGAAAGTGGCGGTCTCGGCGCCGGCCTTGGGCTGCGCAGCACCGGCGCGCAGCGCCTGCCAGGCGAGCCACAGCAGATAGAGCGCGCCGGCGTAGCGCAGCAGGTCGAAGGCGGGCGGCCAGGCAGCGACCAGTGCCGTGATGCCGGTCGCTGCCGACACCGTGTGCACCAGGTCCGCCGCGGCGATGCCGAGCCCGGCCGCGAAGCCGGCGCGCGGTCCCATCGACACCCCGTGCGAAAGCACGAAGGCCATGTTGGGTCCGGGCGAGACGAACAGCGCCAGCACCGCGAGCAGGAAGAGCAGGAAGCTGCTGCCGTCGATCATCGCGGGGCTGTCGGGGGATCAGGCGGGGCTGGCCGCCAGTTGCCGCTGCACCTCGGCCGCCGCATGGTGGGCGAGCTGTTCGCGCACCACCTCGGCCAGCGCGGCGATCGCGGTGTCGATCTCGTCGACGCTCGCGGTCACGAAGGACAGCCGCAGCGTGCGCGGGTCGCCCTCGCCGGCGTAGAAGGGCGCGCCCGGCACGAAGGCCACGCCCCGCTCGACCGCCTTCGGCAGCAGCGCCACGGTATCGATGCCCTCGGGCAGCCGGACCCACAGGAACATGCCGCCGGCCGGCTTGACGAATTCGACCGACAGGCCCTTCATCTCACGCTGCAGCGCCGCCACCATGGCTTCGCACTGGCGCTTGTAGAGCGCCCGGATGGTCGGCACGTGGCGCGACAGGAAGCCGTCCTTCATGACCTCGTGGACCATGCGCTGGTTGAAGCTCGGCGAATGCAGGTCGGCCGCCTGCTTGGCCTGCAGCAGCTTCGGGAAGATCGACTTGGGCGCCACCATGAAGCCCAGGCGCAGGCCCGGTGCCAGCACCTTCGAGAACGAGCCGAGGTAGATGCAGCCTTCGGGATTGCGCGCCGTGAGCGGCAGCGCCGGCGCCTGGTCGAACCAGAGCTCGCCGTAGGGGTTGTCCTCGACGATCGGCAGGCCGGCCTTGGCCGCCGCCGCGGACACCGCAGCGCGGCGCTCCTCGGTCATGGTGCGGCCGGTCGGGTTCTGGAAGTTGGGCAGCAGGTAGACGAAGCGCGCGTCCTGCGCCTTGGCGATCAGGTCGTCGACCACCACGCCCTCGCTGTCGCTGGCGACGCTGACCGGCTCCGGCTCCATCGGCGAGAAGGCCTGCAGCGCGCCGAGGTAGGTCGGGGTCTCGACCAGCACGCGGCTGCCGGGGTCGAGCAGCACCTTGGCGACCAGGTCCAGGCCCTGCTGCGAGCCGGTGGTGATCAGCACCTGGGCCGGGTCCACCGGCCAGGGCAGCATCGCGGCGACGGCTTCGCGCAGCGGGCCGTAGCCTTCGCTCGCGCCGTACTGTAGCGCGGCCTGGCCGTCCTTGTGCAGCACCTCTGCACAGGCCTCGGCGAAGGCGTTGATCGGGAAGGCCTTCGGCGAAGGCAGGCCGCCGGCCAGGCTGATGATGCCGGGTCGTTCGGTGACCTTGAGGATTTCACGGAGCACCGACGGATTCATCTTTTCGGCACGGGCGGCGAGTTTCCAGTTCATGTTTTTTCCTTGAAGGTGCGGAAGATTAGCGGGTCGCCGTCGCAACGACGACCGGGGCGCGCGGCTGGGACAGCTTCTTGCCGGCGACGACCGTGGCCACCACGGCCGCGGCGAAGCCGAGCGTGACCACGTCGAGCGGTTCGCCGAGCAGCGGCACGGCGGCGAGGATCGACAGGAAGGGCTGCAGCAGCTGGGTCTGGCTGACGCGCAGGGCGCCACCCATCGCGAGGCCGCGGTACCAGGCGAAGAAGCCCATCCACATCGAGAACACGCCGACGTAGACGAAGCCGATCCAGGCCGAGGCCGCGACCGGCTGCTCGGGCCAGAGCCACAGCGTGCCCGGCAGCGTCACCGGCAATGCCAGCACGCAGACCCAGCAGATCACGCGCTCGGCCCCCAGTGCCGGCGTCACCTGGGCGCCGTAGATGTAGCCCAGCGAAGCCGCGATGACCGCGCCGACCAGCAGCACGTCGGCCCATTCGAGGCCGAAGCCGCCGCCGTGCGACTGCGCCCGCAGCAGCGAGAACACGACCACCAGCGCGCTGCCCGCGATGGCGCAGAGCCAGAAGCCGAGCCGCGCCCGCTGGTGCAGCACCCAGGCGGCGCAGGCCGCGGTCACCAGGGGCAGCAGGGCGGTGATCACCGCGGCGTGGCTGGCAGTGACCACGCGCAGCGCATAGGCCAGCAGCAGGGGGTAGCCGACCGCGTTGCCGAGCACCGCCATGCCGAGCGGCTTCCAGTGTTGCCGCTGCGGCCGGGGCGAGCGGGTGGCGAGCAGGAAGATCACCGACAGCACGCCGGCCAGTGCTGCCCGCCCGAGCGTCACGAACCAGGGCGACAGCTGGGGTGCGGCCTGCGTCCCGGTGGCCAGCCGCGTCATCGGCAGCGTGACCGCGAAGAAGGCCACGCCGAGCACGCCCAGCCACATGCCGAGGGTCTCGTCCTTGATCTTCATCTTCATACGCCCACCATCCACCAGGCGGTGAGCGCCAGCACCGCCGCCATGGCGCGGTTGAACCACAGCAGGCGACGGCCCTGGGCCAGCCAGTTGCGCAGCAGCGCGCCGGCCAGCGCGTAGGCGAAGTTGCTGGCGAAGGCATAGACCAGCATCACGGGCGCCACGATCGCGAAACGCCGCAACGGGTCGGGCTGGCCGGCGATCCAGCCGGCGACCAGCGTCAGCGCCAGCAGCCAGGCCTTGATGTTGAGGAACTGCAGCATCACGCCCTGCGTGAAGCCGACCTGCATCCGGGCGCCATCGGCCTGGCCCAGCGTGCCGCTGCGGCTGAGCTTCCAGGCCAGCCACAGCAGGTAGGCGATGCCGAAGGCCTTGATGACCCAGCGCAGCGAGGGCGCCGCCATCACGAGTGCGCCGACGCCGGCCGCGCACAGCGCGAGCAAGAGGCTCCAGCCGACCGGCACCGCCCACACGAAGCGCATGGCGCGCGGCAGGCCGCCGTTGGCGGCGAGGGCGGTCGACAAGGTGGTGTTGGGACCGGGCGAGAAACTCATCGCCGTGGCCAACACCAGCAGCGCTGTGAATTCTTGCCAGTTCATGACACACACTTTAAACTGATGACCATTACAGTACCGATACAGATATGCGAACATGCACCCGGTCTGTATCGGTCGATCCGTCGACACAGAGCCTCATCCGTCATGCTGACACGAACTTCTACTCAGTCGCTGACCGGCCAGCTGGCCGACCGCTTCTCCGAGCGCATCCGCAACCGGCTGCTGGCACCGGGGGCGCGCTTGCCGTCGGTGCGCGAGTGCGCACGCCAGCAGGGCGTGAGCCCGCACACCGTGGTCGCGGCCTACGACCAGCTGCTGGCCCAGGGCCTGGTCGAGGCGCGCCGACAGCGCGGTTTCTATGTGCGCGATTCGGCAGCGGCCGGCGGCGGGCTCGAGACTGCCAGCACCCGCTCGACGCCGGCTCCGGCGCCCGTGCCCCTGGTGGCGGCCGATGCCAGTGCGCTGATCCGCGGCATGTTCCATCGTCCGAGCGACAAGCCGCAGCCGGGCATGGGCGTCTTCCCCTCCGACTGGCTGGAGTCGACCTTCATGCCGGCGGCGGTGCGCCGCGTCACCAGCAGCAAGGCGCTGCAGGAGCTGTCGCTGCAGTATGGCGAGCCCGCGGGCGACGGCGGCCTGCGCCGCAGCCTGTCGACCAAGCTGGCGGGCATCAACGTGCCGGCGGCGCCGGAGCAGATCGTCACCACCATCGGCGCCACCCACGCGCTCGACATCGTGAGCCGCACCCTGCTGCGCGCCGGCGATCCGGTGATGGTCGAGGAGCCCGGCTGGGCGCTCGAATTCGCGCGGCTCGAGGCGCTGGGCATGCGGATCCTGCCGGTGCCGCGCAAGGCCGACGGGCCCGACCTCGAGGTGATGGAGCGCTACTGCACGGCGGGCGACGCCCACAAGCCCAAGCTCTTCGTGAGCGTGAGCGTGCTGCACAACCCGACCGGCTACAGCCTGACGCCAGGGAGTGCGCACCGCGTGCTGCAGCTGGCCAACCGGCACGACTTCCACATCGTCGAGGACGACACCTACAGCCACCTGGCGCCCGAGCATGCGACCCGCCTCAGCGCGCTCGACGGCCTGCAGCGCACCATCTACGTGGGCGGATTCGCCAAGATCCTGGCGCCGAACTGGCGCATCGGCTTCCTGGCCGCCTCGCCGGCGCTGGTCGGCCGCCTGCTCGAGACCAAGCTGCTCGCGACCCTGACCTCGCCGGCGCTGTTCGAGCGCGCGCTGGCCTGGTGCATCGACCAGGGCCAGCTGCGCCGGCACGCCGAGCGGATCCGGGTCAGGCTCGATGGCGCGCGCGGCCGCACCGTCAAGCTCGCCTTGGCGGCCGGCTGCACGCTGGCTTCGGAGCCGGCCGGCCTGTTCGGCTGGGTCGATACCGGCGTCGATACCGATGCGCTGACGCAGCGCATGCTCGACGAGGGCTACCTGCTGGCCCCCGGCTCGCTGTTCCATGCCCGGCGGCCGCCGACCACGCTGATGCGGATCAACTTCGCGACCGCCCAGGACGCCACCTTCTGGAAGGTCTTCGCGCGCGTGCGCGACCAGCTCTGACGCGCCTACAGCAGGGAGTCGGGTGCCAGCGGGCCGAACAGCTTCAGCATCAGCCGCAATCCGGCGCTGGTGTCGGGCTCGCTGGTGGCGTCCGCCAGGCCGCTGCCCTCGGGCGCGTGCCAGACCAGCCGCCCGTCGCTGCGCTCCACGCGCCACGAGCCTTCGCGCATGGCCCGGTCGATCTTCTCGCCGGCCACGCGCGAAAGTACGTCGCTGCGCACCAGCACCGCGATCTCGGTGTTCTGCAGCTGTGAGCGCAGGTCCAGGTTCATCGAGCCGACCACCAGCAGCCGGCCGTCGATCACCAGCACCTTCGAATGCAGCATCGAGCGCGATTCGCCCGCCATGCTGCCGCTGCCCGAGCCGAAGGCGCTGCCGAGCCCGGCCTGCTCGCTGCGCAGTTCGTAGAGCTCCAGACCCATCGCCAGCAACTCGTCGCGATGCCGCGCGTAGCCCACGTGGGCGACCGGGGCGTCGTTCGACGCCAGCGAATTGGTCAGCACGCGGACCCGCACGCCGCGCGCCTTTGCCGCGGCGAAGGCCTGCTTCATGTCGGCGCCCGGCACGAAGTAGGGCGAGATGATCAGCAGGTCGCGGCGCGCGGTTCCGATCAGCTGCAGCAGGCCGTCGACCACGGTCTCGCCGTCGGCCGCAGCGCTGGCGGCGGCATCGAGCGAGTCGCCGCTGCGCGCGGCCTGGCGCGGCGTCTTCCCGTTCTGCCGCGTCACCGTGAGGCCCGGGGCCTTGCCGGTGTCGGGGCCGGCGCTGTCGGCCGGGATCTTGCCCGGCTTGTCGGCCAGCACCACCGCCGGGGCCCAGACGAAATCGGCCGTGCGCAGGTCCATCGGCTTTTCGTCCCAGGCCTGCGCGCGGGCGTCGGCGGCCGATGCGCCGTCGCCGCTGCCTGGATCCCCTGCGGGCGGCACCGGCGCGGCGGCCGCGCGTTCGGCTTCGGCCTTCGACTCGGCGCGCGCCTTCTCGCGGATCTGGTCGAGTTCCTTCGCCGTCACCAGCGATTGCACCGGATAGGCGCGCTCGTTGTTCCAGTAGGCATCGAAGCTGCGAGACAGGTCCTGCACCAGCGGCCCGGCCACCAGCACGTCGAGATCGATGAAATTGCCCTTGTTGTTCTTGCCGAAGTAGGCGTCTCCGAGGTTGCGGCCGCCCGCGACCGCCAGCACGTTGTCGGCGATGAATAGCTTGTTGTGCATGCGCTGCTGGATCCGCGAGGCGTCCTCGATCGAGCTCATGAACCGGCCCAGGGTCGAGGCGCGCGCGCCTGCCAGCGGATTGAACATCCGCATCTCGACGTTGGGCACCAGCGCCATCCGCATCACGACCGCGTCGCGGCCGGTGCTGTGGAAATCGTCGAGCAGGATGCGCACGCGCACGCCGCGCTCGGCGGCCTCGCGCACCGCGCGCAGCAGCCGGGCGGTGCTGGCATCGGCGTGAATCGCGTAGTACTGGAGGTCGAGGGTCTTCTGCGCACCTTCGACCAGCGCCAGCCGGCTGCCGTAGGCGGCCGGCGGTCCATCGAGCAGCACGAAGCCGGTCGTGTAGCGCGTCCCCGCCGAAGCGCGGCGCTGCTGCACCAGTTCGCCGAGCGGCGTGCCCGCCGGTGAGGCCAGCGCGGCCGAGACCGGCCGGTCGACATTCTTCGGCAGCTCGGCGCAGGCGGCGAGTCCGACGGCCAGCAGCAGTGCAAGAGCGACGCTGCGGCACAGGGCTGCGGGTCGCCCGAGGGCGTAGAGAGGAGGCATGCGGCGAGGAAGGAGCCAGGACAGGCCCTGTATAGCGCGCCGCCGCGCCTCGCCGCGTCGGACAAGGACGCCAGTCGGTCCGGCGTCAGGCCGCGTCCGGGGCGGGCCCGCGCACGGCCGGTGCGTCGGCTAGCGCGCGGCGCCCAGCGTTTCCCAGCGCTCCAGCGCCGCCAGCAATTCGTCGTCGATGCGGGCGTGTCGCTCGCCGAGTTCGGCCGCGCGCGTGGCGTCGGTGGCGTAGATCGCCCCGCCATCGAGCGCGAGCAGTTCGGAAATCCGCTTCTGCTCGTCTTCCAGCTCGGCGATCAGTGCCGGCAGGGTCTCGAGCTCGCGCTGCTCCTTGTAGCTGAGCTTCTTGCGCGCCGCGGCCGGCTTGGCGCTGGCCGCGGGGGCCGCCGCGGGCGCCACGGCCGGGGTGGCCGGTGCTGCAGCCGGCGGCGCGGCGGCGCGCTGCTGCGCGATCTCTCTGGCCCGCTTCGATTGCGTCAGCCAGTCCTGCACGCTGCCTTCGTATTCGCGCCAGCGGCCGTCGCCCTCGAAGGCGATCGTGCTGGTCACCACGTTGTCGAGGAAGGTACGGTCATGGCTCACGAGGAACACGGTGCCGTCGTAGTTCTGCAGCAGGTCCTCGAGCAGTTCCAGCGTGTCGATGTCGAGGTCGTTGGTCGGCTCGTCGAGCACCAGCACGTTGGCCGGCCGCGCGAATAGGCGCGCCAGCAGCAGCCGGTTGCGCTCGCCGCCGCTCAGCGAACGCACCGGGGAATGGGCCCGTGCCGGCGAGAACAGGAAGTCGGCCAGGTAGCTCTTGACGTGCTTGCGCTGGTTGCCGATCTCGATCCATTCGCTGCCCGGGCTGATGAAGTCCTCCAGCGTGGCGTCGAGGTTCAGCGCGTTGCGCATCTGGTCGAAGTAGGCCACCTGAAGATTGGCGCCGCGGCGGATCTTGCCGCTGTCCGGCTCGAGCTCCCCGAGGATCAGCTTGAGCAGCGTGGTCTTGCCGGCGCCGTTGGGCCCGATCAGGCCGACCTTGTCGCCGCGCAGGATCGTGCCGGTGAAGCCGCGAATGACGGTCTTGTCGCCGAAGGACTTCGAGGCCTCGGTCAGTTCGGCCACGATCTTGCCGCTGGCCTGGCCGGAGGCGACGTCCATGTTGACGCTGCCCTGCACCTCGCGCCGAGCCGCGCGATTGGCGCGCATCTCCTGCAGCCGGCCGATCCGGCTCTGGCTGCGCGTGCGCCGCGCCTCGACGCCCTTGCGGATCCAGATCTCTTCCTGCGCGAGCAGCTTGTCGGCCTTCGCGTTGATCACGGCTTCCTGGGCGAGTTGCTCTTCCTTCTGTATTAGGTATTGCTCGAAATTGCCTGGGTAGGAGCCCAGCTTGCCGCGGTCCAGCTCCACGATGCGGGTCGCGACCCGGTTGAGGAAGCTCCGGTCGTGGGTGATGGTCACCACGCTGCCCTTGAAGTCGATCAGGAGCTGCTCGAGCCATTCGATCGAATCGAGGTCGAGGTGGTTGGTGGGTTCGTCGAGCAGCAGCACGTCGGGCGCCGCCACCAGCGCCTGCGCCAGTGCGACCCGCTTGCGCGTGCCGCCCGAGAGCGAGCCGATGCGGGCCGCGCCGTCGAGGTGCAGGCGATGCAGCGTTTCTTCCACGCGCTGCTCCCAGTTCCAGGCATCGTAGGCCTCGATCTGCGACTGCAAGGCGTCCAGGTCCAGGCCCGGGGCGCCCGACAGATATTGATCCCGGATGGCGATCACCTCGCCGAGGCCGGCGCTGGCGGCGGTGAATACATCCGCCTCCATGTCCAGCACCGGCTCCTGGGCCACGTAGGTGACGCGCACGTTCTGTTGAATCTGCAGGGTGCCGTCGTCGGGCTTCTCGAGCCCGGCCAGTATCTTGAGCAGCGAAGACTTGCCGGCGCCGTTGCGTCCGATCAGGCCGATGCGCTCCGATTCGATGAGGGAGAAGTCCGCATGGTCGAGCAGCGGGACGTGGCCGAACGCAAGTTGCGCGTCGAGGAGTGTGATGAGTGCCATGTAGGAGCGATTATCGGAGCGAAGCGCCGGACGGCCCTCAAAAATGGCATATACTCGTGGGCTCGGCTCAAGACGCGATGGCAACATCGCAGCAAGGTCCGGGAAATGTCAGGAGTCGAGCCCGAAGCGAGTCGGAAGGCGAGACAAAAAAAAGGCCCTTCGGTCTTGATCTGGTTCTAAAAACTGTGTCACAATCGAAGGCTCCGCTGAAAACGACGGCGACGAAGCAGCCTCCGGGTTGCGAGTTGATCGAAGTGACTGGCGGGAAAGAAAAAGCCTCCCGAGGTTGACGAAGTTGAAAAAACTGTGTCATAATCGAAGGCTCCGCAGAAAACGCGAACTGCAGCAGCTTCCCAGCGAAGTGACTGAAGCAAGCGAAAGAAAGCGAAAAAAGTTTGCCGGTTCTTAAAAAACCGTGTCATAATCGAAGGCTCCGCTGATCGCAGCGAAGCAAACAAAACAAGAGATTGTTTTGACGGATCGTTAAAAATATACAGCCGATAAGCGTGGGCGTTTGAGGCGAATGGCTAAGTTCTTCGGAACAAAGTCTTCAAGACTTTAAACGC
>NZ_JASZYT010000005.1 GCF_030316765.1 Variovorax saccharolyticus | reverse complement strand
ACCTGCATAGCGCACTGGCAGGTCGAGGCGCTGCTGATACTCGCGGTACCAGCCCTTCAAAGCGTTCTTGGTTGGGTAACCCAACTGTCTGATGGTGGGCCTAACCCGTTTACCAAGCTTGATGTAAAGCTCAACGGCTCGGATTCTGTCGTCGTATGAATACATGAACTACCTCCTGGTAGTCCAAGTTTTCGTCCGCATCCCCGCCGGGTCAGGATTGCATGGAACTCAACATCTTTCTGCATAGAAAGGACGACTACCCCCTTCCTCGACAAGTTGGCGCGCTTCGGCTTCGTCGCCAACACGTGATTTGCGTCCGCGTCGCACATCAGCGCAGCCGGCCAAGACCTGGCACCCAGGGTCTCTACGTTCGAGTCCTTCGGCGTTTGGCCCCGAAGCGCCATATCAGATAGAGCAGCACTGCCAGAACCGTCAAGATCGTTGCGAGCCGCCTCCAGCGCAACTGCTCGGGGATAACTCGCGGCAGATTGATCAATCCAACAAGGTCAGCCATGACGGACAAGACGGCGAGGGCCGCAAAGCATGCCACCAGTATTTGGATCGTTGCGTCCGTTTCCTCTTTGTCCTTCTGCTCCTGGTCATGCACCACATACTTAAGGGTTTCCTCGACATCCTGATAAAGCTCAAAGCCCTGCTCCAGCGAATACAGCGCCTTGCACGCCTTCAGGTACTTGTTCTGATCGGAATCAAAGCACTCGCTGCGCTGCGCGATCTGCGTTAGTGTCAACTTGTCGCGAATGAGGATATGCCTCAGTTCGTGGCTGGTTAACAAGCTCTGGGACGACCCAGGCCTCCGCCACCATCCGCTCCACCGCGCTCTCACACTTTCCGTCATCGTCTGGGGCGTCGTTTCGTTTGAGGCCACGAATTGCTTGAGGATGCGCTGGTAGCCGTTGATGCACGAAGAATGAAATGTCTGTTCGGCCAGGTAAATACAGTCGGCATCCAGGAAATACATGAGTTCGTCGAAGGCTATCCGCCTAGGACTGACCCAGAGAGGGAACTCCTCTGACAAGTAAATCGTGACATCGTCGTAAGACAGTTTGACGTCGAGTACTTCGAACCCCTTCTTGTACTCCTCCACCACTTCCGGCGTCTCCCCAATCAGGAACATGTGCGTGCCGTAAACGTAGTGATCGTCCCATTCGAACGGCACTGACGACAGCAAGCTCGAGGAGTCGCCTTCCTGCAGCGCCGTCGATTCAATGAGCTGTTCGTTGGTCAGGGTTCTAAATAGGGAGTGGCCAGTCTCCCCAGACTGAAGATCGTCAAGCAAGCGCTTGATTTGCCTAGATATGTCGGTCATGGGCACAGTCGAGGGATCTGCCATCGACCCTGACAGCGTAAAGCCGGCCACCACGTAGAGAAAGCCGAAGTCGAGAAAACGGAAGGTTAGTTGCGAGAGGCTCAGTACCCCCAGACTGGTGAACACCATGTCGGCCAAGCTCGCAACCGCACTCTCGTCGAAGCAAACGTCGAGCGCCTGATACGTGTCGTCCGAGTGCAGTTCCTGATACCTGGGTCGCTGCCGCGGGCCAATGTGAACTTGCTCATTGCCCGAGAGAATCCCGCTAAGGGTGGCCAGTCGCACGCGTATGCCCCCCGCCGGCAAATTGCCGTAGGCCTGTCGATGAACGCAGGTGTTGATCTTGAAGGTCGAGGTGTGCACGAACAGCGACATGGAACTCCTCACAGCCAGGATGAGACAGAGCGCGCGCAGCCTGCAGTTGGCGAACCGCGGCGGAGCAGGCGACGATACGCCTCGGAAAAGTGAACAGCAATTGCAAGAAAGATGAATGGGTTCGTTGAGTAGGCCCTGCAGCGGTGGATGCAAGGTAATCTCGGCCAGCCCTTCCACATTTGCCAACTCTGTGACTAGAACTCGGCGCCTTGCTTAGCCGCGTCAACCCCTAAGTCTTGTCGACCGGCTTTCCCGGATCCATCATCCTTGCGACGGCGCTCACGTGCGCTGCCCCCGCCCTGAAATACCCCCCGATCGTCTCCACACTCCGATGCCCCGTCATCGCCATCGTTTCCTGCAGCGGCATGTTCTGCCGTCCCGCCTCGGTCACGAACCCCGAGCGCAGCGAATGGGCCGAGAAATCCTCCCCCACACCGGCCAGCGCACATCGCGCCTTCACAACGTCCCGCACCGCCGTCCCCGAGAGCCCATCGGTGCCGAGCTTGCCGTTCTTGAGGATCCGCCGGAAGAGGGGCCCCGACGTGATCCCGCTCGCCTTGAGCCAGGCCTCGAGTGCCACGGCCGCCGACCCCACCACCGGCTTTACATCTTCCGCCCGGATCTTCCCGTTGTGGTTCGTCTTCGAACTCGCCAGCGTGTACAGATAGGCGCCTTCATCCCCGCGGTGCAGGTTCTCGAAGGCGGCTTCTGACACCTCCGAGCGCCGGCGTCCGCCCGAGGCCCAGGCGAAGAGGAGGAGGGCGCGGTCACGTTTTCCTTTCAGCGAGTCGTCGCAGGTCTCCAGTACCGCCTCCAGCGGCTCCTTGGTCAGCGCACGTTGCTTGTGAGGCAGGGCGTTGCGCTTCGCATAGGCTTTTCTGGTCTTGCTCAGGAGTGCCTTCACCGCAGGGTCGACGCACGGATTGGGCTGCTTGGAGACGTGGTGCGCCATCGAGAGCACTGAGACCCGGTGCACCAGGGTGTTCAGCGCCGGCGCCCCGAGCTTTCCCTTAAAGCCGGCTTCCACCAGCGCCTGGTCAATCTCGGGCGGCAGCTGGTGCTCGAGGCCCGCCTTGGTCGAGCGCTGAGCGTGGTCGACGATGAACTGGACCACCACGGGGACGGCCACCGGCAGCGCCATCTGCTGGCCATAGCGCGCGCCGAACCAGGCGGCCCAGTAGCGCATGGCGGCGCGGTACGCCAGGCGCGTGTTGTCCGACTCGCCCTCGGCCATCAAGTCGTGCGCGGCTTCCTCGGCCATGTCGGACAGCTGGCTGGGGTCGAGCAGCGCGTGGTCGGTTTTCAAGGGCACCAAGGCCTTGGACACCTTGGGCACCTGGGACGGCGACGTTTTCTCAGCAGATTTCATAGATGACCTCCAGCGGCATTTGCTCGGCGGACAGGGACGGACGATGTCCACCTCAGGCCGTCTTATCGTTATTTATCACACATGCCATGTATGATGTCTAACGTGTATTCTACATAGTTTCCGATAATCTATTATTATCGTAAGTAAAAGACACCGAGGAAAGACCGCATGGATCTGAAAAGTTCGAGCGGCAACATTCATCCGATCCGAAGCGGACGTGGCATCCAGGAGGCCCAGGTTTGGGAAGCCGCGGATGCGCTCGTGCATGAAGGCCTGCGCCCGACCATCGAGCGCGTGCGCCAGAAGATCGGCAGCGGCTCGCCCAACACCGTGAGCCCTATGCTGGAGCGCTGGTTCGCCACGCTCGGCAAGCGCCTGGATGGCCAGGGAGCCAACCTGGCCGACGGCGAGGCGCATCAGCTGCCCCAGGGCATCGTCCAGGCCGCCAAGCTGTTCTGGGAGGCCGCCCGCCGCGAGGCCGACCAGGTGCAGGTCCAGAAGACCGAGGCGGCCCGGCACGAGATAGAGTTGCAGCGCGAGGCGCTCTCCCGGAAGGAGTCGGAGCTCACTCAGCGCGAGGCATCCTTCGAGCAAGCCCGCGTGGCGCTCGATGAGGCACTGGCGTCTTCCCGGCAGGCAGTCGCGGCGATCGAGGCCCAGATGCACACGCAGCAGCAGGAATCGGCTCGCCTCCTCAGCGACTCCGAAGCCGAGGTACGCCGGTTGCGCAAGGCATTCGAGGAGACCGTGGCCGGCAAGGAAGCCCTGAGGGAGAAGGCGGCGATGGAACTGGGCGCTGCGCAACGTGACGCCAGGGAGGCCGAACAGCGCCATGTCGCCCACGAGCGCCGGCTTCTGGCCGACGTCGATCGCGAACGAGCGGCCGCGCGCCAGCTCGCCGCAGATCTAGCGAAGGAGCGTAAGGCCCGCGCGGCGGACCTCGACGCAGCACGCGCCGCGCAGGAGTCGGCACAGCAGGCGCTTCAGGCCGAGAAGGCCGCGCATCGCGATGCGGCCGCCGCGTGGTCCCGCCAGCAGCAGGAGGGCCGGGTCAAACTTGCGACGCTCCGAGAGCGCGCCGCCGGGGCAGAGCAGCGAGCCGGCGATCTGGCCTCGCAGCTGGAGCGCCAGCAGCGGCAGGCCGAGCGCGAGATTTCGCAGCTGCGTGAGGGGCAAGCGGCGACGGTGGCAGCGCTGCGCCAGCTGGAAATCCACAGCGAAGGTCGCGAAGCCGACCCTCCGGCGCGCCCCAAAAAATCAACCAAATGAGCGCGCTGTCACTATCCCGCGTCTATCCAGCCCCATTAATGTGAACCTGAAAGACCATCAGCGAGCTGAGCCGTTCGCGAACTGCATGAAGAACAAGCGCTCAACGGCGGGCTGAGGCGCCTGCTCGCTAGCTGATCGGGCAATGCCGCAATCGGGCCACCGGCTTCCACACAGCCGTCCCAACCCCGGGCCGCCGATCGGTCCGCGAGGAATCCTTCGATCACTCAATAAGTTAACATAATGAAGATTGTGTTTCTTTCCAGCGAGATCAATCCACCGAAGCGACGACCTGCGAGGTGCAGTTGCCGAACTCGCAGCGCAGCGCCATGGAGCGTCCATCGGCGCATGCCACGCTGTAGCGCTCGAACCCCGGCCCCTTGTCCTGCAGCACGGCTCGAGGCGTGACGCCGCAGTTGTTCGCCTTCGCATAGCTCTCGGCGACGTAGGTGTCCTGGCCGGTCTTGCGAGCCAGCGACTGCGGGTCGGCCTTGGGCGGCACGATGTAGGTCGCCGTCACCTGGGGATCGAGGTTCCTGTAACCCTGCCGAGCCATGCAGTTGACCAGCGCGGTCTGCATCATCTTGGGGCCGGCAGGCACGCCGTTCGGACTGTCGGTGACCACGGCTGCGATGCCGCCGATCGCCGCGGCCGCCACCACCCCCAAAGGAAAGACGATCGCAACGCCCACTGCGACAACGTCCAGGACGTCGGAGTTGCTGGGTCCGGTGCGCATGACCCGGATCTTCTCGGCGGCCGTGCGGCAGGCATCCAGGTCCGAAGCGAAGGCGGCTGGCGCCACGCCCTCCATGTCGACCATCGGAACGTAGGCCGCGCCTTCTCCCTGGCCCGGTCCGGTCGCCGCCGGCGTGGCACAGCCGCAGACCAGCGCGGTCGCGAAAGCGGCACTCACGACTCTGCGCATGGATCGCTCCTCGTTGATCGCAACTGGAAGCGATTTGATCACACGTTTTGTTACTGAACTGGATTTCGCCAGCGGAAAGGCGCGCGCGGATGGCAGTCAGTGCAGAAAACAACAATCTCCGAGGCGCAGGCGAATCGCCCTCCTCCGCGCGACCTCTGTGACGCCCCTGGAGATCGAAAAGCGCCAGGCGCTCTTCGATCGGACGCCGAAACGGTCAATTGGCGGCTTGCTTCTTGGCCGCGGCCCTGGCATCGCGCGCGCCGACCCTGGCCTGTCCCGTGTTCGCGGCCTTGCCGCCGCTGGCTTCGGGATTGAGTTCGGGAGTGGTGGCCAGGTCGCCGGTCGGCTTCTTCACGTTGCCTTGGGGCCTGGCGTTGGCCCTGTTCTGACCCGCCGCTGCAGCCTTGCCGCCGCTGGCCTCGGGATTGAGTTCGGGGCTGGTGGCCAGGTCGCCCGTCGGCTTCTTCACATTGCCTTGCGGGCGCGCATCGACCCTGGCTTGAGCGCGATTCTGGGCCTTGCTGTTGGTCACGGGTTGTTGCTCCGACGAGGTGCCGGCCGGATTTTGAGCATAGGCGCCCCCTGCGAACAGGCCGGCGATCATGACTGCGAGAAGTTTTGTCATTGCGTTTCCTTGGGAGTTGGAGGTCGATTCGCCTCGCCATCGGCAGAGGTCAGAGCAAAACGATGACTTTGAGCCCTTGGTTGACAGGGATTTGCGACGGCCAACCAACATAACCGGTTCAGCGAAGGCTGTCGAATTACATCGGGAAATACAAGTGACAAGTAGCTTCCAGCCGCAACACGCGAGCGGCAGGCAGCAAGGGGGCTGTCACTGGTGCAGTGCTGCCTTCTTCGGGCTCTTCGCCTTGGCCGCCGGCTTCAGCCGCGTGCGGGGCGTTGCCTCAGCGGCTGCGGCGTCGTGAGCGATGAGGTGCAGGGCTGCCCAGGGGCTCTCTCCATGGAAAGTCGTCTTGACGACCGGTGCGCCTTCGGTGGTGACGGGCGTTGCCGGCGTAGCGATGGAAGATGTGGTCATGCGAGTGATCTCGGTTGTCAAAAAAATGGCTCTGCCGCCCGCCGTTCGGATCAGGCGTACGCAGGCGCGAGCGGTTCGTCGAACGGGCACGAATGATCGTTGGCCTGGCTTGTCCAGCCAGGCAACGACGCCAGGTTCGGGGTGTGGTTTGAGCGGCTCGGACAGGTGCTTCGCGTCGAGCGGAACCTGTCGCGAAAAGACGGGTTGCCTGGCTCGGCCGAGCGCCTGAACAAGGCGGACTTCGGGCGCGATTGTACGCGTGCGGCGGATCGGCAGCCGTCCCGCACCCCGCGAACCACCAGTGGCAATATCGTGGGGCTCTCGCGCTGATGCGGAGCCAAGCAAGTGGGAGCAGAAATTGAGCGAGCATGCAGTGACAGTCCTGATCAGCCGCAACGTCAGGGCCGGCTGTGAAGCGGACTTCGAACGAATGACCCGGACGCTGATGGAGGCCGCGGCCCGCTTCGAGGGCTACCTGGGCGCCCAGCTGGTCCATCCGGGCGACGACCCGGAGGTCGAGGACGCGATGTACCACGTCGTGCTGGCGTTCGATCGGCAATCCAGCCTGGACGCCTGGCTGGAGTCGCCGGAGCGCAAGCGGGGGCTGGAAGCGGCCGAGCCGCTGGTCCAGGGCAAGCCCAGCTTCAAGCCGGTGTCGGGCCTGGGATTGTGGTTTCGCACTGCGCCATCGAACCCACCGCGATGGAAGGTGGCCGTGGTGACCTGGCTGGGGATCTGCCCCACGGTCTATGTGCTGTTCCTGCTGACCAGCGACCTGCTCAAGTCGTGGTGGCTGCTGCCGCGAACGGTCGTGCTCTCGCTCGCGGTCGTCCTGCTGATGACCTGGGTCGTGGCGCCGCAGCTGACGAAGCTTTTCAGGCCCTGGCTGTTCGCCCGTCGGTCGAGGCCGTAGGATCGGCCGGCGCCGCAGTTCCCCACATGCCCGCCAGCCAGCGCGCACTGCGATCCAGTGCCTCGGTGGTGCCGAGCGGCGGCGCGTAGCCCAGGATCTCGACGGCACGGTCCATGGGCAGCCGCGTCGCGCAGGTGTGCAACTGGCTGATCTCCCAGTCGGCAGCCGGCGCGCCGGGCTGCGGCAGCACGAAACCGTTCGGCACCGCGGCTGCCGAGTAGCGATCCAGGCCGGCCTTGACGGCGTCCTTCAGGCGGCGGCTGAACATCGGCATGAGCAGCTGGGAGGCGCGGCCCCGATTGACCCGCATCACGCGGTCCCGCAAGGTCGGCGGTCTCGGCGGCGCCGCCGGAACGACCTGGAAATCCGAGACATCGAATCCGAGCGCCTGAACGACCGGACGGTAGAACTCGCGCCAGCTCAGTGCGGCATCGTCCGCCACATAGAAAGGACCTTCGGTCGCCCGCGGATGCACGAGGCCCAACTCGATCGCATGGACCAGGTTGTCGACATAGATGTGGTTGCAGATGCCCTGCCCGCCCTCGACCAGGAAGGCCTGCCGGGAGCGCAATGCGCGCGGCAGGCCGCTGAACCATTGGCTGCGCGGTCCATAGACGATGCCGGGCCTGAGGATGCAGACCTCCACGCCCGAAGCATCGCGCAGCAGCCGCTCGGCCCGCACCTTGGCGTTGTTGTACTCGGCCGGCTGGTCGTCCCGCAGCGGGCTCAGGTCGTTGGTGCCCGGCGGCGGATTCTGCCCATGCACGGACGCGCTGCTCAGGTACACGAGGCGCCGCACGCCGGCGGATCGGCATGCCTCCAGCGCGGCTTGCGCGGCCGTGGCGATCTGGTCCGCATCGCCGACGATCGCATGGACCATCGTGTCGCAACCCTCGATGGCGCGCGACAGCGACCCGGCATCGAACACATCGGCCTGCTCCCATTCCGGAAGCGCGAAGCGGGCCATGCGGGCCAGGCTGCCGGGGCTCCTGACGACGACGCGTACATCGTGCGAGCCCGAGAGCAGCCATTTCTCCAGCAGCCGTGTTCCGACGAATCCGGAACCGCCGAGCAAAGCGACTTTCATCATTGGACCCCCGCCAGTTGCCGGGCCCGGAGCTGCTCGGCGGGCTCCAGGTACGGGATGTCCAGGAGCCGCTTGCGGCCGTACATCGACTCCACCAGCGCCAGCGCGGCGCCTGCCGTGCGGCTCGTCACGCGCGGCTCGCGCTTTTCTCGGATCGCATCGACGACATCCTTCCATTGGGCCGTGAAGGCGCCCAGGTAGCCATGCTGGGGCAGGGAATACTCGGCGCTGCTGCCATGGGCGCGGCGGCTGGTCGCCAGCTGCGGGGCCGACACGCCGTCCATCTCGATCAGCAGGTCGGTCGCCTGGCCGGTGCGCCAGGTGACGGTGGCGCGTTCGAATTCGACGCGGTAGCGATTGGCCAGCTCGACATCCCAGCTGAGCCGGATCTCGGCCTCGGCGCCGCTCGCCCAACGCAGCCGGGCGGCACTGTTGAGCTCCACGCCGCCCATGGCGTCGTCGGCGTAGTCCAGGACCTCCGGCACGCCGAGCCACGAGACCAGGATCTCGAGCATGTGGATGCCGATGTCCAGCGTGACGCCGCCGCCGCCCTCCTCCCGCGTGAAGAATCCGGCCGAGGCCGCAGGCCATCGGAACAGGCCGCCCTCCTCCGCCACGATGCGCCGCACCGGGCCGAAGACGCCGGAGCCGATCATCGAGCGGATCGTTTCGAGGGCCGGAAAGAAGCGCCGGAAATGGCCGACGGCCAGCACGCGGTCCAAGCGATCCGCCTCCGCCTGCATGGCGGCGGCTTCGGCGGCAGAAGCGCACATGGGCTTCTCGACCAGCAGGTGGCAGTGGCGCCCCAGCATCGCCAGCGCGAGGCTCGAATGGCTGCGAGCCGGCGTCGCGATCAGCGCCAGGTCCGCCTCGCAGGCGGCGTCCAGATCGGTGTAGCGCGCCGCCGAGGGAAAGAACCTGCTGCACCGGGCCAACCGGTCTTCGCTGCGGTCCACCAGGCCGACCACCTCGAGCAGCCCCAGGCGCTGGGCCTCCCGGGCCGCCGGACCCTGGTATTCCTCGACCAGAGCGCCGCAGCCGACGATAAGGACTCGAAGCGGAGCACCCGCGCCATTCCCCGTTTCCATGCCATTCATTGACCCAGTCCTCTTTTCAAAATCCATCGCAATTGCCAGGCCAGCAGCCGCGGGTTGCGCAGCAGGATGCGCGCGCCGCGCAAGGCACCGCCGGGGGCCCGGACCACATCCCGCAGCAAGGGACGCACCGACAGCGACAGCGAAGCGAAGCCGGCTTGCTGCGCCTCGCGGCACAGCCGGCAGTCCGGGTGCAGTTTCACGCTGCGGCGAAGCACCTCGCTGCCGGTTCGCCACATCACTTCCAGGTTCTTGCTCATGCTGCCGGGCACCGTCCGGTAGCCGCTGCGCATTTCGCGCACCAAGCTGAACCTGGCGCCGCCGGCCGCGATGCGCAGCCACAGGTCCCAGTCCTCGCAGGAGCGCAGTCCGGTGTCGAAGACCCCCGCGCGCGCCAAGGCCTCGCGGCGCACGACGAAGGTGACCGGTGGCCCGACGTTGCCCCGCAGCAGGATGTGGAAGGGATCGACGCTCAGGTCGCGGCCGCCGAACTCCGCCAGGATCCGCTCGCCGCCCTCGTCCACCACATCGGCCAGTCCGTGGACCACGTCGATGCCGGGGTCCTGCGCCAGCGCGCGCGCTGCAGCCGCCAGCATGCCCGGCCGCAGGAAGTCGTCCGAGTCCAGAAACAGGAGGTAGCGGCCGGTCGATCGCAGGATGCCGCGATTGCGCGCCGCGCTGAGGCCGGCGTTGGCCTGCCGTATGACGATCACGCCCTCGTAGCGGCCGGCGACTTCCGCGGCTGCGTCCGGCGAGCCGTCGTCGACGACGATCACTTCCAGGTCCAGATCCCCGTCCTGCTTCTGCTGCAGCGCCGACTCGATCGCCTTCGGCAGCAGGTGGGCCTGCTTGTAGCAGGGAATGATGATGCTGAAATCAGCCATTGCCGGGTTCACTTCCGTCGTCGGCGGATGCTGGTGTATCCGTCGTGCAGCGCCAGCGGCCAGAAGCGGACCGGGAGCCTCGCGAGTTCGCGCAGCGCGCCTGCCACCGACGACCGCGCCTGCTGCCTGAGCAGCGGCGAAAAGGCCGTCAGATAGACGTAGCGGGCAGCATTCGCGACCCCGTGGCGGGCCGTGGCGCGGCGCTGGCGAGAAGCTCCCACCGGCCGTCCGGCTGCCTTCGCGACCACCTGGCGGATGCCCTGCCACATGGCGTTCCCGTTCTTGCTCAATGACCCGGCCCGCAGGCGATACACGGCCAGCGTGTGGTCCATGCGGACCCACTTGTCGGTCGCTGCGGCGATGCGCAGCCAGAGATCGAGGTCCTCCGCGTGATGCAGTCCCGGCTGGAACAATCCGCTGCGGGCGAAGATCTCCCGCCGCACGACGATGCCGTTGGTCGGCACCGGTTCGCCGCCCAGGATGCTCAGGAAGGCCGTCGGCTGCAGGCTCGGCGCCGCGTTGTGCCCGATCGGCCGCCCGTCGTCGTCGACCACCTGCATGCCGCAAACGAAGACGTCGGCGTCGGGATGCGCGGCCAGGGCCGCCTCGAAGGCCTCCCGGTAGCCGGGCAGCAGCAGATCGTCGCTGTCCAGGAACAGCACGAATGCCGCCCGGCTCTCGAGGATCGCCCGATTGCGGGCCACCGAGGGGCCGGCGTTGCTTTGCCTGATGACCCGCACCCCTTCGCAGCCGGCCGCGAAATCGTCAGAGCCGTCCGTGGAGCCGTCGTCCACCAGCAGCACGGGAATGCGGTTGCGTTCCCATGCGGAGGCCAGGGTGCCGGCCAGCGTTGCCGCCGAGTTGTAGGAAGCCGTCAAGGCCTCCAGGTCCACGGGCCCCATGGCTCACGCCTGCGGCGGAACCGCTTGCTGGGTCAGGCGGCTGGCGAGCCGCAGCAGGCCATGGCGCGCCTCGTAGGCCCGGGGCGCGCCCGGCAAGGCCACCGGATGCACTTCGAGCTGAACGCACTCCGGCGCCGCGAAGACTTCCTTGCCGGCGGCATCGTGCAGGAAGTAGTCGATGAAGTAGCGCCCGGGCAGCAGGTTCATCGTTTCCAGCGACATCCGGAAAGAGAACCGGCCCGCGTACTTCTGGAAGTCGACGGCCTCCTCGGGGCCCCAGATCTCGGACAGCACGATGCCGTTGGCGTCCTGCCAGCGCAGATACGGGATGCAGAGCGGCGTGGGCTGGGAGGCTTCCATCACCAGTTCGATCGTCACCGGCTTCAGGAAATCGACATCGCTCACCGCCGTCTGGACGCCGTTGATCTTCAGGTCCACCAGCCGCAGGTTGCCGTCGACTCCGGGCTTGGACAGTGCCGTGATCGACACCGGCGCCCGCTTCGCGTACTCGGCGAGCACCTCGTCCGCGGAGCCCTGCATGAGCAGCTTGCCGTTGGCCAGCAGCAGGCCCTTGTTGCACAAGGCCTTCACCGCCGCGATGTTGTGGCTGACGAACAGGACCGTCTTGCCTTCCTGGCTGCTGACGTCCTTCATCTTGCCGAGGCACTTCTCCTGGAACTGCGTGTCGCCGACCGCCAGGACTTCGTCCACGATCAGGATTTCAGGGTTCAGGTGGGCCGCGACCGCGAATGCCAGGCGGACGTACATGCCGCTCGAATAGCGCTTGACGGGCGTATCGAGAAAGCGCTCGACCTCGGCGAAGTCGACGATGGCGTCGAACTGCCGGGTGATCTCGCGGCTGCGCATCCCGAGGATCGAGCCGTTCAGGTAGATGTTCTCGCGCCCGGTCAGTTCGGGATGGAAGCCGGTTCCGACCTCGAGCAGCGAGCCGACCTTGCCGTAGAGGTGAACCTCGCCCGCGGTCGGCTCGGTGATCCGGCTGAGTACCTTCAAGAGCGTGCTCTTGCCGGCGCCGTTGCGGCCCACCACGCCGAGCACATCGCCCTTCTTGACGTCGAACGACACCTCGTCCAGGGCGCGGAAAGTCTCGAACTCCTGGGGAACGAAGACGCCCTTCAGCGCGGCGACAGCGGCATCGGTGACCCGGTTGTGCTGCTGCGACTTGTGGACGATCCGGTACTCCTTGGTGAGCCCGCGGACCGAAAGCGCAAGCTCAGATGACATCTGCAAATCTCCGCTCGTGCCGCTGGAAGATGGCCGAGCCAATGACGAACAACAAGACCGAGGCCACGGCGCTCACCACCACCAGGCTCCAGTTCGCAACCGGAATGCCCAGCACCGCCCAGCGGAACGACTCGAGGATGCCGACCATCGGATTCAGCGCGACGAACCATTGCGCCGATGCCGGGATATTCGAAGAGGCATAGGCCACGGGGCTCGCCCAGAGCAGGAACTGGGCGAACACGGGGACCACGTACCGGACATCGCGATAGCTCACATTGAGCGCGGCGGCCCACAGTCCGATGCCCAGAGCCAGCAGGATGGCCATCAGCAGCGCGACCGGCATGAACAGCAGCGAGACGCTCGGAGCGATGCCGTAGATCGCCATGAGCAATGCCAGCACCACCGCGCCGATGGCGAAATCGATCAATACGCCGAGCACCGTGGAAAGCGGCAAGACGACGCGGGGAAAATATATCTTGCTGACCAGGCCCGAATTGCTCACCAGCGATTCGCTGGACTTCTGGAGTATCTGGATGAAGGCATTCCAGATCAGCAGGCCGGCATAGCTGAATATGAAATAAGGGATTCGGTCGTCGCCGGTCGGCAATTTCGCGACGCGCCCGAATACGAATGCGAACAGCCAGGCGCCAATCAGCGGTTGCAGGAGCACCCAGACCACGCCCACGGCGGTCTGCCGATAGCGAAGCTTCACGTCCCGCAGGGCGAGGATGTGCAAGAGATCCCGGTATTCCAGAACCTCCTTGAACGGGAAGAGAACTCCCCGAAGGCCTGGTTTGAGAATGAGATGGGGGGTGTTGCTGGCGCTGGTCATCGACGAGCGCCCCAATTCCGATCGAAACGAAGGGTTACTTCTTGACCGGCGTCTGGAAACAATGTTGCAACATGATACATGTCGGGAATCATAACACTTAGTGACTACAAATCTCGGTATGTCAAAGGAGATAACGGACTGGCTGAAAGCAAAATCAGTACCGGGTCGGGCAATAAGGCACAGTGTCCATGAAAGGCGTTGCTCCTGCGTTTCAGGTTGGCGAGCCGGCGGGCGCCAGGAGGCCCGCCACCTTGGTGGGCACCTCCCTGATCAGGTCGAGCGCCTCCTGGTTGCGGGCCCGCAGTTGCTCCTCGGCATCGAGCGCCTTCTCCATCGAGGCCCGCAGCGCCGCATAGGTGCCGCCGCCGAGCGCGATGACCTGGCCGACATAGGGCGTGACCTTCTGGTAGAGCCCGAAGTCGAGTTCGGCCAGTCGCATCTGGGCGCCGACCAGCCCGGCCACTTCGGCGTGGAACTCGACCTCGAAGGAGGCCAGCGTCTCGAGGCTGGCCTTGCCCGAGGTGAGCGCCTTGAAGGTGGCCCACATCATCGAATGCGCCGTCGAAGCCAATGTGCTGGCGAGCGTCGCGACCGCGCCCCGGGTCTCGGCGCGCGCCTGCTCTTCGCGCGTGCGCAGCCATTTTTCCGTTTCGATTCTCGACTGGCGCCAGCCCGCAAGCGCGCCGCCGACGATCCCGGCCAGCGCACCCACCGCCACGCCGAGAACCACCGCAAATCCCTGATCAAACACCATAAGACACCCAGCCCGGGCTCGACTCGCGCGTCGCCCGGCTGCAGTCGCTCCCTTTCTCTTTCAGTTGCGAAAGGCCGGCTTGGCCTTCACGCGATCGTAGCCGCTCAACTCGAGGAAGCCCTCGCCGCCGGAACTCCCCGTCACCTTCACCGGACCTTCCCAGTAGATGTTCGCCGTCGTCCGCGACGAATCGAACTCGCCATCGGGGAAGTAGGGCTTGACGTTCAGCAATCCGGACGGCGTCTTGACGCCCCATTCGACGACATAGGTGATCCCGGTCTTGGGGCTGGTCCATGTGCCGCCCGGGATCAGCTCGACCTCCCCGGCCTTCAGCGGCGCCGAGCCCTTGGCGTTCGAGACCGTGCCGGCGGTCATGACCTTGCGTCCGTCCATGTCGAACAGCTGGTAGAGCATCAGGTCGGAGCCGTCCGCCAGGTGCAGGGCGAACCAGTTCCATCCCAGCGTCAGCACATCGAACTCGCCCCACTGGTGGTCGAACCACACCGCGCCGCTGACCGCCAGCGTCTTGCCGCCGACGCTGATCTCGCCCTGTGCCGCGATGCGGGGGCGCGAGTAGTAGTAGCTGATGCCGCTGCTGCCGAAATCGAGCAGCCCCGGCGTCGCCGAATCGGCGGCCCGGTGGGCTACCGGCGGCTGCGCGTCCTTGAGGTCGAGCGCGAGGGAAGCGCCTTCGAAGGCCACGCGCAGCAGATGCGCCGGACCCGAGGCTGCGACCTGCCAGCCGTCCTGCCGGAAATCGAAGCCGCTGGCGCTGCTCGCGATGGGAATGCCGCCGGTGCGCGTCTGGCTGGCGTAGCGCTTTCCGGTCTGCAGGTCGATCAGCGCCGCGTGCATGACCGTGTGCTTGACCAGGCCGTTGGCGACGAAGACGGCGATGTGGAACGCATAGCGTTGGCCCGCCGCGGCGTCGAGAATGCCGTTGTAGTACCACCATTCCATGGCGGAGCCATGGGGCGCGTCGTCGGCCGGCAGGTTCAGCGGCGCCAGGGCCGCCGTGCGTTCGATGGGCTTTCGGCCGGCGTCCGCTGCAGCGACCCGGGCGGCGGCGACCGATGCCGACTCGGAGTCGGCCAGCAACGACAGGCCGGCACCGACGGCAGCGACGACCACCACCATCGTCGCGAAGAAGATCCACAAGCCCTTTCGCCGTGCCTTCCGGATGCGGGAGGAACGCGAGCGCGAACCGGACCGATGGTAGTTTCTGGCGAGGTCGTCGTCTTTCATGTTCGGAGCGTCCTTGGCGCGTCGGCCTGCATGCGGTCGACTTCGCCGTCGGCGTAGGGCTGCAGCACCCTGGCGCGCGCCCGGTCGTCCGGGTCGGCCGCCACCGAGACCACGGCCAGCATGCCCGCGGCCAGCGGGATCGCCAGCAGCGTGGCGAGGATCGGCGCGGCCCGGCTCGTGCCGCCCTGGCCGACCAGCAGCGCCCGCAGCGTTTCGGGGTCCTTTCCGGCCAGCCTCAGAACCGTGGAGATCCGCTTCCTGCACAGCCGGTAGTAGGCAGCGTCCGCGTACAAGGGCGGCAGCAGCAGCAGCGGCAAGCCGATCGCCAGCGTCGCGACACCCACGGCTGCCGGGCCGAACGGGCTTGCGATCGCGGTGGCGAGGCCCAGCAGAACCCCAGGCAGAAAGAGATAAAGCGCCGCGTTCAGCCAGCTCTTGCGGTAGAGCAGCCACCAGAAAGTGGCGAAGAAGGCCGCCCAGTGCCAGCCCGCCGAGGTCCTGCCGTCGCGATCGAACTGTGCGAACTTGCGCAGGTAGCGCGGCAGGTTGGCCTCGCCGATCACCAGCGCATAGAGCTCTTCCTGGCTCTGCGCGACCCGCGATGAAGACCGCGCCCGAGGCGCGGGCGCTGCCTCGGCGCCGTTCGAGGTGCCAGATCGGGCGAGTGTCATCGTCAACGATTTCCAGGTTGCGGATCAGCTTGCCCGCCGAGCGTATCAGTTACATCCTGAAGCAGAAAGACTTACGTGCGCCGTGCGTGACTTTTTCAGCAATGCCGCGGACAGATGGGGCCGTGGCGCCCCGGGCCCTCAACTTTTGCCGCGAAGTGCCGATAGACGGGGATTCCTTTCCGGGCGCCTCCATGAACGATGTCAGCTACCTTGCCTCGGAGCACGATCCATGGATCGTCCTCGCCTCGGTGGCCGTCGCTATCCTCGCGTCCTACGTCACCCTCGACCTGTCCTTGAAGGTCAGGAAGCCCGAGGGGGGCGTCAGCAAGATGTGGTGGATCGCGGGCTCCCTCGTGATGGGCACCGCCGTCTGGTCCATGCATTTCGTCGGCATGCTGGCCTTCTCGCTGCCGATCCAGCTCGGCTTCAGCCACCTGCTGACCTTCGTCTCCTGGCTGGCCGCGGTGGCGGCCTCGGTGGTCGCGCTCGGCGTCGCCAGTGCCGGCCGGTACAGCCTGGGCTCGGTGGCCGGCGCATCGGTTGCCATGGGCGCGGGCATCTGCGGCATGCACTACATCGGCATGGCGGCGCTGGACATGACGCCCGGCATCGTCTGGGACTGGCGCCTCGTCGCCGCCTCGGCGGCCATCGCCGTGGCCGCGTCCGCGTCCGCGCTGATGATCTTCCGGCTGCTCCAGCGCGTGCATGCGCGGCGCGAGTTCGCGACCCAGGCACTGGCCGCCACGGTCATGGGCGCGGCGATCTGCGGCATGCACTACACCGGCATGGCGGCGGCCAGCTTTCCGCTCGGATCGGTCTGCCTGAGCGCCCAGGAACTGGGCGGCCGCAGCCTCGCCGCGATCGTGGCGATCGCGACCCTCATGCTGCTGCTGGGCACCCTGCTGGCCTCGATCCTCGAGGTCCGGCTGCAGCGGGTCGCGCGCCAGCTGTCCCAGTCGCTGCAGGAATCCAACGAGCGGCTGCAGAGCGCCAACGACGAATTGCTCCAGCGGGCCCTGTCCGACCCGCTGACCGGCCTGCCCAACCGGCTGCTGTTCGAGGACCGGCTGCGCCAGGCGGTGCAGCGATTCACGCGCAGCCACCAGAGCGCGGTGGTCGAGCAGCTGGCCGTCCTGTTCGTCGACCTGGACGGCTTCAAGCCGGTGAACGACACCTTCGGCCACGGCGCCGGCGACCAGATCCTGATCGCCAGCGCGCAGCGGCTGCTCGCCGAGGTGCGATCCGGCGACACGGTGGCACGGGTCGGCGGCGACGAGTTCGTGCTGCTGCTGGAGGGCTTGCGCGATGTCGAGGCCTGCGTCGCGGTGGCGAACCAGATCCTGCGCGCCTTCGCGCAGCCCTTCGAGGTCGTCGGCCGGCAGCTGCGCATCTCGTGCTCGATCGGCATCGCGATGCACTCGGTGCAGGGCGATGCCGAAAAGCTGGTCGCCCACGCCGACGCAGCGATGTATGCGGCCAAGCGCACGGGCGGCTCCAGCCTGGCATTCTTCGAAGCGCACATGGCGATCGACGCGGCCGATCACCTGCAGCTGCAGAGCGACCTGCGCCAGGCCCTCGAGGACAACCAGCTGGAGCTCTACTACCAGCCGAAGATCCATGGCAGACGCCATCGCATGAGCGGCCTGGAGGCCCTGGTGCGATGGAATCACCCGCGGCTGGGCGTCGTCGGCCCCGACACCTTCATCCCGCTGGCCGAGCGCTTCGGCCTGATCGTGCGGCTCGGCCACTGGGTGATCAACGAGGCCTGCCGGCAGGTCGCTGCCTGGGGCAACGAGGGCCGCCACATGAGGGTGGCGGTGAACCTCTCGGTGCATCAGCTGCGCGAGGTGTCGCTGGTCGATTCGGTCGAGGAAGCCTTGCGGCGGCACGGCCTGCTGGGCTCCCAGCTGATCTGCGAGATCACCGAAACCGTCGCGATCCAGGAACGCGAGATCACCACCCGGATCTTCGAGGGACTGGCCCGCATCGGCGTCCACCTGTCGATCGACGACTTCGGCACCGGCTACTCGAGCCTGAGCCAGCTGCGCGACCTGCCGGCGCGGCAGCTGAAGATCGATCGGAGTTTCGTCAGGGACATCGAAGGCCAGGAGGATGCCCGTGCCGTGGTGGAGGCGGTGATCAAGCTGGCCCATGCGCTGCAGCTCACGGTGGTGGCGGAAGGGGTCGAGACCCAGGGCCAGCGCGACGTCCTGCTGAGCCTCGGCTGCGACGAGCTGCAGGGCTACTTCTACGCGCGGCCGATGCGGGCGTCCGCGGTGCTGGGCTGGTCGCTGGACGCGTCGACCGAACTGACGCCGGCCCGGTAGCCCTTACTCCCGCGCCGTCGCCTCGTCGCCGACCCAGCTCGCCGAACGGCCGATGCTCTCGAGCAGGTGCGCCGTGAAGGCGCGCACCTTGGCGCTGGCGCGCGGCGCGGCGCGCACCAGGAAGATGCCGCTGGGTTCCTGCCGCGGCGCACCCTCGAGGTCCAGCTCGACGATGCGGCCCGCCGCCAGGTCCTCGCCGATCGCCCAGTTGGGCATCAGCGCGATGCCCAGGCCCTGCGCCGCGCACATGCGGCGCGCGTCGCAGTCGTTGCTTTCCAGCGCGAACTGCGGCGGACGGCTCCAGTCGAAGCCGTCGAGCTCGCGCCAGCCGCGCGCGCTGGTGCTGTGCTGGCGGTCGATCAGCCGATGCTGCGCCAGGTCGGCGAAGCGCCGCGGCCGGCCGTGGCGCTGCAGGTAGGCCGGCGAGGCGCCCATGATGTAGCGCTGGCTGCCGATGCGCTGGCAGATCAGGCTGCTGTCGGGCTGGTCGCCGATGCGGATCACGAGGTCGAAGCGCTCAAGCACCGGATCGACCACCCGCTCGGTGAGTTCGAGCTCGACGTTGAGCGCCGGATGCTTGTCGAACAGCGAGCCCAGGTGCGGTGCCACGTGGCGGCGGCCGAAGGCCGGCACGCAGCTGACCCGCAGCAGGCCCTGCACGCTGCCGTCGAGCGACACCACTTCGCTGCGCGCGTCGCTCATCTCGTGCAGGATCTTCACGGCGCGCTCGAACAGCAGCGTGCCGGCCTCGGTCATGACGAGGGCCCGGGTCGAGCGCGTGAACAAGGGCACCTTCAGGTCCTGCTCGAGCGCGTCGATCTGGCGCGCCACGGAAGAGGCCACCAGCCCCTTGCGCCGGGCCACCGCAGAGAAGCTCTTCGCCTGCGCGACGTCGACGAACATGGAGAGGCTTTCGGCGAAGCGGATCGATTCCATTTGTGCAAACCACGCAAAGGCATTTGGCCCTGGCGCCGGATTCCCATGACGAAGCGCAAAGAATAGCATCGACTCGCAGCACAAGCACCCGCATCAGCACAAGGATCCGAACCATGTTCGAGCAAGAGACAAAGCCCCTTCCCCCTCGCCCTCGCCTTCCCCTGCCCGTGGGCCGCCGCCGCATGATCGGCTGCAGCCTCGCGCTCGGCCTGGCGTTGGCCACGGCCGGCGCCGTCGCGGCGGACGGCTATCCCTCGCGGCTGGTCACGGTGATCGTGCCCTTCGCCGCCGGCGGCACGGTCGACAAGGTGGCCCGCCAGATCCAGGAGCCGCTGCGGGCACGGCTCGGGCAGCAGGTGATGGTCGACAACCGCGGCGGCGCCGGCGGCACCATCGGCATGGCGGCACTGGCCAAGAGCGCGCCCGATGGCTACACGGTCGCGCTGGTGTTCGACTCCTACGCGACCGAGCAGCACATCTATCCGAAGCTGCCCTACGCGACGCTGCGCGACTTCGCCGGCGTGAGCTACGTGGCGCGCTCGCCGATGGTGCTGGTGGTGCCGGCCGGCTCGCCCCACAAGAGCCTGAAGGATTACGTGGCCGCCGCCAAGGTCAAGGGTGCGGTCTCCTACGCCTCGGTCGGCGCCGGCAGCTCGAACCACCTGGCGGCCGAGTTGTTCCACGAGACCGCGGGCAGCCAGGGCTTGCACGTGCCCTTCAAGGGCGGCGGCCCGGCCCTCACGGACCTCATGGGCGGACATGTGGACTCGATGATCGCCAGCCTCCCGCTGGTCCTGCAGCAGGTGCAGAGCGGCAAGCTGCGGGCGCTCGCGGTGACTTCGGCCAAGCGCAACGCCGCCCTGCCCGAGGTGCCGGCGGTGGCCGAGACCTACAAGGGTTTCGAGGTCTATTCCTGGGTCGGGATGGTGGCACCGGCGAAGACGCCGGCGCCGGTGCTCGACCGGCTGTCCGCCGACATGACCGCCACCCTGCGCGACCCCGAGGTCGCCAAGCGCCTGTCGGACGGCGGTTTCGAGGTGGTCGCGGGCGACCGCAAGGCGACGGACCAGCTGATCCGCAGCGAGAGCGAGCGCTGGGGCCGGCTGATCCAGGCCCGCAAGATCGTCGCCGAATGAGCATCGACTCCGAACCTGGCGGCATCCAGTCCTTCAGCTTCGAGAGCCGCGCCCAGCGGGTCCTGTTCGGACACGGCAGCCTGGCGCAGGCCGCCGGCGAGATCGAGCGGATGGGGATCGGCCGGGCGCTGGTGCTGTGCACGCCGCCGCAGCGGGCCCAGGCCGAGCGGGTGGCCGACCTGCTCGGCGCCCGCGCCGCCGGCATCTTCGACGGCGCCGTGATGCACGTGCCGATCGAGAGCGCACGCGCGGCCCGGGAGGCCGCGGCCCGCCTCGGCGCCGACGGCGCGGTGGCGATCGGCGGCGGCTCGACCATCGGCCTGGGCAAGGCGATCGCGCTCGAATCGGGGCTGCCGATCCTGGCCATCCCGACCACCTACGCGGGCTCCGAGATGACGCCGATCTACGGCCTCACGGAAGGCGGCCAGAAGCGCACCGGCAAGGACCCGCGGGTGTTGCCGCGCAGCGTGATCTACGACCCGGCCCTGACCGTCGGCCTGCCGGTCGGCCTGTCGGTGGTCAGCGGGATCAACGCCATCGCGCACGCGGCCGAAGGGCTGTACTCGACGGATGGCAACCCGGTCTGCGACCTGATGGCGGTCGAGGGCATCGCTGCCCTGGGCCGGGCCCTGCCCGGCATCCATGCGAACCCCGCCGACGCGCAGGCGCGCAGCGATGCGCTGTACGGCGCCTGGCTGTGCGGCACGGTGCTGGGCAGCGTCGGCATGGCGCTGCACCACAAGCTGTGCCATACGCTGGGGGGCAGCTTCAACCTGCCGCATGCCGAGACCCACACCATCGTGCTGCCGCACGCGCTGGCCTACAACGCCGCGGCGGCAGCCGGTGCGATGCGGCGCATCGCCGGCGCGCTGGGCGCCGACAGCGCGCCGCGGGCGGTGCACGAACTGGCCCGGCGCAACGGCGCGCCGACGGCGCTGAAGCAGATCGGCATGCGCGAAGAAGACCTGGACCGCGCCTGCGCCCTGGCGTTGCAGAATGCGTATGCCAATCCGCGTCCGATCGAGGCCCGGGCCCTGCGGGAACTGCTGCAGGATGCCTTCGACGGCGCGGCACCCAGAGCCTGAACCCCGCCGCCCAATCCCCTCGCCGCATGACCCACGCCGCCGCATCGCCCAGCCGTTTCGCGCACCAGCTCGCACAGCAGTACGGACTCGACGAGGTGCCGGCATCGCGCTCGGCCATGCCGTCGCTCGACATGGCGCGGATGCACTACCCCGAGCCCCATCTGTTCGTGCTGGCGCCGCTGCCGGCCGAGGACGCCTTCGTGGTCAGCGTGGAACTCGAGCGCGCCGGCAGCCGGCGCTTCTTTCATGGCAATGCCCAGACCCACCTCGGGCTGCTGGAGCCCGGCGCGGTGCATATCGCCGACCTCGCGGAGCGCCCCTCCGCCTATGTCTGCAGCCCCTTCCATTCGGTGCTGTTCCGCCTGCCGCGCAGCACCATGGACGAGTTCGCGCGCGAGTCCGGCGGGCCCGCGGTCGCGCAGCTGCACTGCACGCCGGGCGCGTCCGATCCGGTGCTGGCGGGCATCGCCGCGGCGTTGCTGCCGTCCCTGAAACGGCCCGCGGAAGCCTGCCGGCTGTTCATCGATCACATGGCACTGGCGCTGTGCGCGCATCTGGCCAGCACCTACGGCGGCAGTCAGGGGCGCCGTCCGGTCGCTGCCGGCCTGGCGCCCTGGCAGGAGCGCCGCGCCAAGGAACTGCTGGCGGCGAATCTCGCACGCAACGTGTCGCTGGCGGAAGTGGCGGCCGAATGCGGCCTGTCGCGCGGCCACTTCAGCAAGGCTTTCAAGGCGACCACCGGCCGGTCGCCGCACGCCTGGCTGATCGAGCGCCGCATCGAGGCGGTGCGCGGCATGCTGCTGGAATCCACGGCCTCGCTGTCGGAGATCGCGGTCGCCTGCGGCTTCGCGGACCAGAGCCACCTGACGCGGGTGTTCGGCGCCCGTACCGGCAGCTCGCCGGCCTTGTGGCGGCGCCAGCGCCGCGCTTGAGGTGTCGCCCCGCTGGCGCAGCGGGCGGCGCGAGCCTCAGGCCGGCAGCAGCTCCGGCAGCAGCGGCCGCTGCAGGCGGTTGCGCCACCACTTGAACGCCTCGCCGGTGCCGCTGGCCGGTTTCCAGGCCAGCCAGAAGTGCTCCTCGGGCCGCGACTCCTCCATCAGCGCCAGCTCGACCAGTGCGCCGCCGGCCAGCGCCGCCCGCACGCAGGCGCGGGGCAGGAAGCCATGGCCCAGCCCTTCGGACTGGAAGGCGATCTTGGCGGCCATCGACGGCACGGTGATGCGGCGCTGCCCGGCCAGCAGGCCGATGGTGCGGTCGGACATCGAACGGGCACCATCGCCCACCACCACCGCCGTGTGCGCGAGCAGGTCGGCCCGGGTCAGCGGCCGTTGCAAGAGCGCCAGCGGATGGGTCGGCGCGACGCAGAACGCGAACTCGAGGCTGCCCACCGCCACCGCCTTGTAGCCGCCGCCGGCCGGCCCGTCGCCGGCCGCGACGATCAGGTCGGCGCGGCCGTCGCGCAGCGCCTCCCAGGTGCCCGTCAGGGTCTCGCAGGCGATGCGCAGCCGGGTGCCGCAGTTCAGGTCCTCGAATGCGCGGATGTCGTGGCTGAAGGCCGAGGTCGGGATCAGCGAGTCGTGCACCAGCCGCAGCTCGGATTCGAAGCCGGTGGCGATCTGGCGCATGCGCGATTCCAGGTCGGCGGCCGCAGCCACCAGCCAGCGCCCTTCCTTGAGCATCTCCTGTCCCGCGGCCGTCAGGCTCACGCGCGGACCCTGGCGCACGAACAGCGCGATGCCGAGCTGCTCCTCGAGCTTGGCGATCGCATAGGAAATGGTCGACGGCACCTTGTTCAGCCGCTCGGACGCCGCCGCGAAGGAGCCGTGGCGGGCAATGGCATCCACCAGTTCAATGGCCTCGAGGCTGAGCTTCAACACGGCATGTCCTTTGCTTTTGATGTTCGAATTAATCGATCATGAACACCGAAAAGTATCAGCATACAAGAGCCTTCGACCTCGGATACTTCCTGAATCGAATCGTGAATCAGATCGATGATCAACCACAAGGAACGCCCATGATCGAACTGCGCAAGGCAGACCATCGCGGCCTCGCCGACCACGGCTGGCTCAAGTCGCGCCACACCTTCTCCTTCGGCCACTACCACGACCCGAAGCAGCAGGGCTTCTCTGACCTGCTCGTGATCAACGACGACCGGGTCGCACCGGAACAGGGCTTCGGCACCCACCCGCACCGCGACATGGAGATCATCTCGTACGTGCTCGAAGGGGCGCTGGAGCACCGCGATTCGATGGGCACCGGCTCGGTGATCCGGCCGGGCGATGTGCAGCTGATGAGCGCGGGCACCGGCGTGCGCCACAGCGAGTTCAACCATTCGGCCAGCGAGCCGGTGCACTTCCTGCAGATCTGGATCGTGCCATCGGCGCGCGGCGCGGTGCCGCGCTACCAGCAGGTGCATTTCAGCGCCGCCGAGAAGCGCGGCAAGCTGCGCCTGATCGTCTCGCCCGAAAGCGCGGAGGGCTCGCTCTCGGTGCACCAGGATGCCCGCGTCCATGCCGGCCTCTTCGACGGCCTGGAGACGGCCACGTTGCAGCTCAGGCCCGACCGCTACGCCTACGTGCACGTGGCGCGCGGCAGCATCGAGGTCAACGGCGAGCGGCTCGGCCAGGGCGACGGCGCGCGCATCCGCGACGAACGCACGCTGCGCTTCGCGAAGGCCGACCAGGCCGAGCTGCTGGTGTTCGACCTGCGGCCGCACGAACGGCCTTCGATTCAGCACGGATGCCGGGCCGGCGCACTACAGTAGCGGCATGACGCCGGTCCGAAAGCAGCTGATCGTCCACGGCCGCGTGCAGGGCGTGGGTTACCGCTGGTCCATGGCCCAGGCCGCCGAGGCACTGGGTGTCCGCGGCTGGGTGCGCAACCGCCGCGACGGCACGGTCGAGGCCCTTGCCGTCGGCGATGCCGCGGCGGTCAATGCGCTGGTGCAGTGGGCCCGCCAGGGCCCTCCCGAGGCGCGGGTCGAACGGGTCGAGGTGCTGGACTCGCTCGAACCGGCGCAGGCCCCGGCAGGATTCGAGCAGCGCGCGACGGTGTAGCGGCGCGCCGGGCCACCGGCCCAGTGCCGTGCACAATCCTTCGCATGTCGACCCTCCCACCGGCCCCAGGCGGCGCATGCGAATCCACGAATTGAAACGGCGACTGAAGCATGCGGGCGCGGGCCCCCTCCATGAGCAGCGCATCCTGAGGCTCTGGTCCCATGCCCTGCCCCGGGACAGCGGCCGGCGCCTGCCGCAGAGCTTTTTTCCGTCGTCGCTGCTGGCTGCCCTGCCCGCCATCGAAGCCGAGCTCGCCGGACTGGCCCGGCTGCACGCGGTCCATCCCGGCGCCGATGGCTCCGAGCGGCTGCTGGTCGCGCTGGCGGACGGCCAGACGGTGGAGAGCGTGCTGCTGCCCCGCGACGGCCTCTGCGTCTCGACGCAGGTCGGATGCGCCGTCGGATGCCAGTTCTGCATGACCGGTCGCGGTGGCTTGCTGCGTCAGCTCGGCAGTGCCGAGATCATTGCCCAGCTCGCCCTCGCGCGCTTGCGGCGTCCGGTACGCAAGGTGGTGTTCATGGGCATGGGCGAGCCGGCCCACAACCTGGACAACGTGCTGGAGGCGATCGACCTGCTCGGCACGGCGGGCAGCATCGGCCACAAGAACATCGTGTTCTCCACCGTGGGCGATCCGCGCGCCTTCGAGAGACTGCAGCAGGGAAGAGTCAGGCCGGCGCTGGCCCTCTCGCTGCACACGAGCAAGGCCGAGCTGCGGCGCAGGCTGCTGCCGCGCGCGCCCGACATGACGCCCGAGGAACTGGTCGGCGCATGCGAAGCCTATGCCCGGGCGACCGGCTACCCGATCCAGTACCAGTGGACGCTGCTGGAAGGCATCAACGACGGCGAGGACGAGATCGAAGGCATCGTCCGCCTGCTGTCCGGCAAGTACGCCGTGCTGAACCTGATTCCCTTCAATGCGGTGGATGGCGTGGCCTTCGGCCGCCCCTCGTGGGAGCGCTGCAAGCAGCTGGCGCGCACGCTGCACCAGCGAGGCATCCTCACGAAGCTGCGCTATTCGGCCGGCCAGGATGTCGACGGCGGCTGCGGCCAGCTGAGGGCGCGCGCGGTTCAGGACCCGGTGCCGGTTCGAAGGGTCGTGGCGATTACACAATTTTAGTGACAGGTGGCCTTCAATTCGGCCTATGTACGCCGATACACAAGTCGTCATGGACACGCCACCTTCCAACCCGTCGCCCGAGCTGCTGACCCAGCTTCCCAGAGAAAACGTCCTCCAGGACGACGGTGTGCACATGCTCGTGTCGACGAAGGGCGTCGAGGGATCGAGGAGCGACGGCATCCTGCTTCGCCGCTGCGCCTTCTCGCTCGCCGCGCCGCTCTGCTGCGAACTGCTGGGCCAGTACCGCCTGCTTTCGGACGGCTTCTGGCACGCGTCCCTGCGCAGCCCGCCGCGTGAAGATGGCTCGCTGGGACCTCCTCAGCTGGGCATCTACGGGACGGAGCTCGACGCCCTGGTCAATCTCTGGGCCAACCGCCGGCACCTCGATCTGGGCTCGCGGGTCTGAGGACATGGCGCGCCGACCCACTTCCTGAGCTGGCGCGCAGCGCCCGCAGGCTGTACCCTGAACCGATCCGGCCGTCGCCGGCAATGTCATCGATCAGGAGGCAAGGGCATGGTGGAGCCATCGAGCAAGGACATTTCTCCCGCGACCGCCACGGTCGACGTGGTGGTGGTGGGCGCGGGTTTCTCGGGTCTTTACCTGCTCCACAAGCTGCGTCAGCTGGGCTTCTCCACCCGCGTGCTCGAGGCCGCCGGCGACGTGGGCGGCACCTGGTACTGGAACCGCTATCCCGGTGCGCGCTGCGACATCCCGACCACCGACTACACCTACAGCTTCGATCCCGATCTGGAAAAGGCCTGGACCTGGTCCGAGAAGTACGCCACCCAGCCCGAGATCCTGCGCTATGCCCAGTTCGTGGCCGAGCGCTACGACCTGCGGCGCGACATCGACTTCGACACCCGCGTGGTGGCCGCGCGCTGGGACGACGAGGCCGGGCACTGGCAGGTGCGAACCGACACCGGCCGCGACATCCGCTGCCGCTACTACGTCATGGCCAGCGGCTGCCTGTCGCTGCCCAAGACACCCGACATCACGGGCGCCGAGCGCTTCAAGGGCGAGGTCTTCTTCACCAGCCGCTGGCCGCACGAAGGGGTGGACTTCAGCGGCAAGCGGGTGGCGGTGATCGGCACCGGCTCTTCGGGCATCCAGTCGATCCCGATCATTGCCCGCCAGGCCAGCCAGCTGACCGTGTTCCAGCGCACGCCGAACTTCTCGATCCCGGCGGGCAACGGCCCGGTGCGCCCCGAGCGGCGCGCGCCCCTCGAAGCCGACCGCGAGGCCTATCGGCGGGAGGCGAAGTGGTCGCGCGCCGGCGTGCCGAACGAGCAGACCCAGGTCTACGGCCGCTACAGCCCGCCGCAAGTGCACCGCGAGCGCTTCGAGGCGGCGTGGCAATCGGGGGAATTGATCCCCATGCTGGCCGTTTTCGCCGACCAGATCCTGTTCCGCGATGCCAATGCGATCGTGGCCGGCATGGTGCACGAGAAGATCCGTGAGGTGGTCCAGGACCCGCAGCTCGCCGAGTTGCTGAGCCCCCGGGACCATCCCTTCGGTACCAAGCGCCCGTGCCTGGACACCGGCTACTACGCCACCTTCAACCTGCCCCACGTGCGGCTGGTCGACCTGCGCCGCCATCCGATCGAGACCATCACCGAGACCGGCATCGCGCTGGCCGGCGAGTCGATGGCCTTCGATGCGATCGTCTACGCCACCGGCTTCGACGCCATGACCGGCGCCATCGTGTCGGTCGACATCACCGGGCGCGACGGCATCACGCTGAAGCAGAAGTGGGCCCACGGGCCGCAGACCTACCTCGGCCTGATGACGGCAGGCTTCCCCAACCTGTTCACCATCACCGGGCCGGGCAGCCCGTCGGTGCTGTCGAACATGATGGTGTCGATCGAGCAGCACGTCGACTGGCTTGCCGACTGCCTGGTCCGCCTGCGCGCGGATGGCATGACGACCATCGAGCCCACCGAGACCGCCGAGACCGGCTGGGCGACGCACGTCGACGACTGTGCCGGCATCACGCTCTACCCGACGGCCGACTCCTGGTACATGGGAGCCAACGTGCCGGGCAAGCCGCGCGGCTTCCTGCCCTATGTGGGCGGTGTCGATGCCTACCGCGGCGCCTGCGACGAGGTGGCGGCCTGCGACTACCTGGGCTTCAGGCGCAGCGGCGCGAAGGGCACGCGCTGCACCGACGGCGTGGTCCGGCGCCTGCAGCCCGACGTCGCGATGGTGCTGCAGATGATGGCGCAGTTGAACCTGCCGACCTTCGATTCGCTGCCCGTCGGGCAGGCGCGCGCCCTCCTGCAGCAACTGTCGGCAGCACGCCCGACGGGCCCCGCGGTGGGCGACACCGTCGACGGCAGCCTGCCCGGAGCGGCCGGACCGCTCGCCTATCGCCTGTACCGGCCCGCCGGCCCGGGCCCGCATCCGGTGGTCGTCTATTTCCATGGCGGCGGCTGGGTGCTCGGAAGCCACGAATCCGACGATCCCCTGTGCCGGGACCTGTGCCGGCGCTCCGACGCCCTGATCGTGTCGGTGAACTACCGGCACGCGCCCGAGGCGCGCTTTCCGGCCGCGGCCGACGACGGCCTGGCCGCGGTGCGCTGGGTCGCCGCGCACGCGGCCGAACTGGGCGGCATTCCTGGCGCGCTGGCGGTGGCCGGCTGGAGCGCCGGAGCCAACGTCGCCGCCGTGATCTGCCAGCAGGCGCGAGACCACGGGGGGCCGGTGATCTCGGGGCAACTGCTCCTGGCACCGGTGACCGACTGCGGCATGAGCACGCCGTCCTTCGACGAGAACGCCGAAGGCTACGTGCTCACCGCATCGCTGATGAAGTGGTTCTGGGACCAGTACGCCGATGCCGCCGAACGCCCCCATCCCAAGGCATCGCCGCTGCGCGCCGACGATCTGTCGAGGCTGCCGCCCGCGTTCGTCGTCACCTGCCAGTTCGATCCGCTGCGCGACGAGGGCATTGCCTACGCGCGGGCGCTGGCCGCGGCCGGCACGCCCGCGCGCTGGATCACGGCACGCGGCCACACCCACACCTCGCCGACGATGGTCGACGTGGTCGTGTCGGGCGAGCAGGTCCGCGGCGAGATGGCCGACGCGCTGCGCGGCTTTTTCAAGGCCGCGGCGCCGGCCTGAGGCCCGCGCGTTCAGCCTGCGGCCGCCTCCGAGTGGAGCCATTCCAGGAAGGCCTCCACGGAGGGTCGCCTGGCGTGCCGCGGCGGATAGACGGCGAAATGCGCCTTGACCCTGACGGCCAGATCGAGGCCGAACACGGGCTTGAGCTTGCGCTCTGCAATGTGTCTCGCGGCAATCGTCGTGCTCTCGAGCGCGACGCCGAGACCCTGGGTGGCGGCGTCGAGCGACATCTGGGCCCGATCGAAGCGCACCGCGAACCAGTCCGGCGCCCGCTTGTCGCTGAACTGCGCGAACCAGTCCGACCACTGAACCACGCTGACGTTGCTCTGGATCAGCTTCACGGCGGAGAGTTGCTCGACGCGCTTCAAGCCGTTCTGCCGGATGAACGCAGGACTGGCCAGCGGCACGATGCGTTCCTCGAACAAGGGTTCGACCACGAGGTCGGGCCAGTTCGGTATTCCATAGCGGATGTCGATATCAGACTGGCCGAGGGCGAAGTCGCTGGGCGTGTGCGCGGCTGACAGGTTGAGCGAGATGTCCGGGTAGGCCTGGGCAAAGCGGCGCAGCCGCGACATCAGCCAGAGGCTGGCGATGCTGGGTGCCGAGTGCACGTAGAGGCTGTTGCTCACGCCCTGGCGCAGATCGTCCGTCGCCGAGGCGATCGCCTGCAGCGCGCCGCCCACCTTCGACAGGTACATGTCGCCGGCAGCGCTGAGCCGCACGCCGTGGGCGCTGCGCTCGAACAGCCGCACGCCCAGGTGGGCTTCGAGGCGCGAAACCTGATGGCTGATGGCCGAGGCGGTGAGATGGAGTTCCGAGGCGGCGAGCGCAAAGCTCCTGCGGCGGGCAACGGCCTCGAAGGCCTGCAGGTTGGTCACGGCGGGCAATGCGGACATAGGGTCAACCCGGTCGTTAGATGATGAACCGTCATCTTAGGCTGAAAATACATCGCTTGTCGTCATGCTCGCAGCGAACGACCATCGGCTCCACACCACTCTGGAGACACATCGATGCTGCTGCTCAAAGACAAGACCGTCGTCATCACCGGCGGCGCCGGCCTCAACGGGCTCGGGTTCGCCACGGCACGCCTGATGGCGGCCCACGGAGCCCGGGTCGCCGTGCTCGACCTGGAGCGCGCCGACCCTGCCGCGGCGGCCGCCCAGCTCGGCCCCGGCCATCGGGGGATCGTTGCCGACGTCACCGACAAGGCTTCGTGCGATGCGGCCGCCGCGGCGGTGCTCGAGGCCTTCGGCCGCATCGATGCCCTGGTCAACAACGCAGGCATCACGCAGCCGGCCAGGACGCTCGCTATCAGCGGCACCGACTACGACCGCATCCTCGACGTCAGCCTGCGCGGCACCTTGTACATGTCGCAGGCGGTCCTGCCCGCCATGCAGGAACAGGGGAGCGGATCGATCGTCTGCATCTCGTCGGTGTCCGCCCAGCGCGGCGGCGGCATTCTGGGCGGCCCGCACTACTCGGCGGCAAAGGCGGGTGTGCTGGGCCTGGCGCGCGCCATGGCGCGGGAGTTCGGACCCGAGGGCATCCGCATCAACAGCATCGCGCCCGGCCTGATCGGCACCGACATCATCAAGGGCAAGCTCACCGAAGAGAAGAAGGCGGAGATCGCCGAGACCATTCCGCTCGCCCGCCTGGGCCGCGCCGAGGACATTGCCGGCGCCTGCGTATTCCTTGCCAGCGACCTGTCGCTCTACTGCACCGGCATCACGCTCGACGTCAACGGCGGCATGTTGATTCATTGAATCAGCGTTCCCTCTCATTCCATAAACAGGAGACAGACATGACCGAAACGAAATTCACTCGTCGCCAGCTGCTGGCCGCAGGTGCTGCATTGCCGCTGTTCTCGATCGTCACGCGCAGGGCGGACGCCGCGGAGTTCGAACTCAAGTACGCGACCGGCCAGGATCCGACGCACCCGGTCAACCTGCGCGCCAAGGAAGCGCACGACCGCATCCGCGAAGCGACGTCGGGCCGGGTCAATATCAAGCTCTTCCCCGCCAACCAGCTCGGCAGCGACACCGACCTGCTGACGCAGGTCCGGAATGGCTCGGTCGAGTTCTTCAACCTGTCGTCGCTGATCCTGTCGACCTTCGTGCCTGTTTCGGGCATCACGAGCGTCGGCTTCGCTTTCAAGAACTACGACGATGTCTGGAAGGCGATGGACGGGGACCTGGGCAACCACATTCGCGCCGAGATCGCGAAGACGCCTCTCATCACCGTCTCGAAGATCTGGGACAACGGTTTCCGCCACGTCACCTCGTCCGGGCGCGAGATCAAGTCCGCCGCCGACCTGAAGGGCTTCAAGGTGCGGGTGCCGGCGGCACCTCCGCTGACTTCGCTGTTCAAGTCCCTGGACGCCGCGCCCTCGCCGATCAACTTCAACGAGGTGTACACCGCCCTGCAGACCAAGGTGGTGGAAGGCCAGGAGAACCCGCTGGCCATCATCGCCACCGCGCGGCTCTATGAAGTCCAGAAGACCTGCAGCCTGACCGGCCATGTCTGGGACGGCTACTGGGTGCTCGGCAACAAGCGCGCATTCCAGAAGCTGCCGCCGGACGTGCAGCAGATCATCACCCGGGAGATCGACAAGTCCGCGACCGACCAGCGGGCCGACGTGGCAAGGCTCAGCACCAGCCTGATGACCGATCTCAAGGCCAAGGGCATCAGCTTCATCGACGTCCAGCAGGACGACTTCCGCAAGAAGCTGGCCACCACCGGCTTCTACGGCGAGTGGAAGACGAAGTACGGCGCAGCGCCCTGGGAGCTCCTGGAGAAGGTCTCCGGAAAGCTCGGCTGACAGGCAAGCCAATCGCTCGCTCGCCCGGTGGTCTCCGGGGCGAGTGGCTCCCTTCGATGAACTGCGTGACGGGTGAGCCGCAACACCGCGGAGGCCGGCGGCCGCCCGTCGCATGAAAGAAACCCATGAACATCTCTAGTGACGAGCCCGGCGCTACCGGGCACATGGACCCATTCAGCCAGCGCGCACCTGTCGCATGGCTCGAGAGCTTGAACAAGGCCATCGCCACGCTGGTCGAAGTCCCGGCCGCCCTGCTGGTGCTGGCCGAGGTCGTGGTGCTGCTCGCCGGGGTGACCAGCCGCTATGTCTTCCACGAGCCGCTCGTATGGTCCGACGAACTGGCATCGATCCTGTTCCTCTGGCTCGCGATGCTGGGATCGATCGTTGCCTTCCAGCGCGGCGAGCACATGCGCATGACGGCGATCGTCGGCAGGCTCGATGCCCGACAGCGCGCCTTCCTGGACCTGGTCGCGATCGCTGCCGCGGTCGCCTTCCTCGCATTCGTGCTTCACCCGGCCTACGAGTTCGCGCAGGACGAAGTCTTCGTCACGACGCCGGCGATGGGCATTCCGAACTCATGGCGGGCCTCGGCGCTGCCGGTCGGCCTGGGCCTGATGCTGCTGGTCGGCCTGATGCAGATCTTCAGGCTGGGCCGGATGAAGGACGCCGTGCTGGCATTGGGCGTGGTTGCGCTCGTCATCGCGGCGATGGCGCTGGCGGGGCCGCTGTTCAAGTCGCTCGGGAACTGGAATCTGTTCCTGTTCTTCGTGCTCGGCGTCGGCGCCATGGTGCTGCTCGGCCTGCCGATCGCGTTCTCCTTCGGGCTGGCGACCTTCGGCTACATCGCGCTGACGACCAGCACGCCCACCGTGGTCATCGTCGGCCGGATGGACGAAGGCATGAGCCATCTGATCCTGCTCGCCGTCCCGCTGTTCGTCCTGCTGGGCCTGCTCATCGAGATGACCGGCATTGCGCGCGCCATGGTCAACTTCCTGGCCAGCCTGCTGGGGCACGTGCGCGGCGGACTCTCCTACGTGCTGATCGGTGCGATGTACCTGGTCTCGGGCATCTCGGGGTCCAAGGCGGCCGACATGGCGGCCGTGGCGCCGGCACTGTTCCCGGAGATGCGCAAGCGCGGTGCGAAACCCGGCGACCTGGTCGCCCTGCTTTCCGCCACGGGCGCGCAGACCGAGACGATCCCGCCGTCCCTGGTGCTGATCACGATCGGCTCCGCCACCGGTGTCTCGATCGCCGCGCTCTTCACCGGTGGCCTGCTGCCCGGGCTCGTGGTGGGCGTGACCCTGGCCGCACTGGTCTGGTGGCGCTACCGGGGCGAGGACCTGTCGGGCGTTCGAAAGGCGAGCGGTCGCGAGATCGCCAAGTCGTTCCTGATCTCGATCCCTGCCCTCGCGCTGCCGGTCGTCATCCGCGCTGCGGTGGTCGAGGGCGTCGCCACCGCGACCGAGGTGTCCACCATCGGCATCGTCTACGCCGTGATCGCCGGACTGCTGGTGTACCGGCAGTTCGACTGGAAGCGGATCTATCCGATGCTGGTCAGCACCGCGTCGCTCTCCGGCTCCATCCTGTTCATCATCGGTGCTGCCACCGGCATGGCCTGGGCGCTGACCCAGTCGGGATTCTCGACCGCGCTGGCCGATGCGATGAAGGCCTTGCCCGGCGGCGCGGTCACCTTCATGGCGGTCTCGGTGCTCGCCTTCATCATCCTCGGCTCGGTGCTCGAGGGCATCCCTGCCATCGTGCTGCTGGGCCCCCTGCTCTTCCCCATCGCCCGCCAGGTCGGCATCCACGAGGTGCACTACGCGATGGTCGTGACCCTCGCGATGGGCATCGGCCTCTTCGCGCCGCCCTTCGGGGTCGGCTACTACGCGGCCTGCGCCATCAGCCGGATTCATCCGAACGAAGGGATGAAGCCGATCGTGGGCTACATGGTCGCGCTGTTCCTCGGGACCGTGCTGGTGGCGGCGATCCCCTGGATCTCTGTCGGCTTCCTCTGACTCTCGCCTCTCAACTCACTCTCCCAAGGAGATTTCCATGTCTGACTTATCGACGCTTCAACAAAGCGCCTACCGCATCCGCCGCTACGCCCTGCGCATGGGCGAGGTTCAAGGGCAGGGCTACATCGGCCAGGCGCTGGGATGGGCCGATGTGCTCGCGGTCGCCTACAAGCACGCGATGACCTACAGGCCCGAGGACCCGGAGTGGGAAGGCCGCGACCGCTTCCTGCTGTCGCACGGCCACTACGCCATCGCCTTCTATGCGGCGCTGATCGAGGCCGGGACCATTGCCGAGGACGAGCTGGAAACCTACGGCAGCGACGACAGCCGGCTGCCGATGTCGGGCATGGCCACCTATACGCCCGGCATGGAGATGTCCGGCGGTTCGCTCGGCCAGGGCCTTCCGATCGCGGTCGGCATGGCGCTCGGGCTGCGTTTGAAAAAGAACCCGGCCTTCGTCTACAACTCGATGTCCGACGGCGAGCTGGACGAGGGCTCGACCTGGGAGGCGGCGATGGGCGCCGCCCACCACCGCCTGTCGAATCTGATCTGCCTGGTCGACATCAACAACCAGCAGGCCGACGGCCCGTCCGGAAAGATCATGGGCTTCGAGCCGCTGGCCGACAAATGGGAAGCATTCGGCTGGCACGTGCAGCGCGTGAACGGCAACGACCTGCCGGCGGTCATCGCCGCCTTCGATGCGGCGCGTGAACTGAAGGAGGACAGGCCGCGCGTGATCCTCTTCGACACCTTGATGGGCCGGGGCGTCCCGTTCCTGGAAACCCGGGACAAGAACCACTTCATCCGCGTCGACCCGCCCGAATGGCAGCAGGCCATCGCCCATGTCGACCACACGCAAACCGAAGGAGCCGAATGATGACTGCCATCACCGAAAAGAAGCCGCGTCTCAAGACCTCGGCAATGATCGCCTCCATCGCCGGCGAGGGCCAGCGCGTCAAGGCGGCGCCCTTCGGCAAGGCGCTGGTCGAGCTGGGGCGCGACCGCCCGGAGATCGTCGGCATGACGGCCGATCTCGCCAAGTACACCGACCTGCACCTGTTCGCGAACGCGTATCCCGAGCGCTTCTTCCAGATGGGCATGGCCGAGCAGCTGCTGATGGCGGCTGCGGGCGGCATGGCCAAGGAAGGCTTCATCCCGTTCGCGACCACCTATGCGGTCTTCGGCACCCGGCGCGCCTTCGACTTCGTGCACCAGGTGATCGCCGAAGAGAACCTCAACGTCAAGATGTGCTGCGCGCTGCCGGGGCTGACCACCGGCTATGGCCCGAGCCACCAGGCGACCGAGGATCTGGCCTTGATGCGCGGCATCCCGGGCCTGACCATCATCGATCCCTGCGACGCGCTCGACATCGAGCAGGCGGTTCCTCAGATGGCCGATCACCAAGGGCCCGTCTACATGCGGCTGCCACGCGGCAACGTGCCGCTGGTGCTGGACGAGTACGACTACAAGTTCGAGCTCGGCAAGGCCAAGCTGATACGCGACGGCAGGAGCGTGCTGGTGATCTCCAGCGGCTTCATGACGATGCGCTCGCTGGAAGTCGCCCAGCAGCTCCAGGCCGAGGGCGTGGATGTCGCGGTGCTGCACGTGCCGACGATCAAGCCGCTCGACGAGGCGACGATCCTGGCCGAAGTGCGGCGGCTGGGCAGGCTCGTCGTGGTGGCGGAAAACCATTCGGTGATCGGCGGCCTCGGGGAGGCGGTGGCCAGCCTGCTGATGCGCTCGGGCGTCGCGACCGCGTTCCGCCAGATCGGCCTGCCGGACGCCTTCCTCGATGCGGGGGCGCTGCCGACACTGCATGACCGCTACGGCATCTCCACGGCGGCGATGGCCCGTCAGATCAAGGGCTGGCTCTGAGCGATCAGGCGCGCCTTCGCCGGCGAAGTTGGCACACTCGGTGCATTGAAGGACCCTTCTGCGCCGCCATCCGCCGGAACGGATGCGCGGCGCGCTGACGCGATGCTGCAAACACTGGCCATCACCGGCCCCATCTACCTGGTCATCGCGCTCGGCTTCCTGGCCGGGCGCGCAGGCACCTTCAGCAAGCTGGACATGCGGGTGCTCGGCACCTACGTGGTCAAGTTCGCGCTCCCGGCCCTGGTGTTCACCGCACTCTCCCAGCGCCCGGTCGGCGAGGTCATGAACGGCCGCTACGTGCTGGGCTACGCCCTCGGTTCGCTCGCCGTGATGATGCTCGCCTTCGGCTGGGCATGGCGCTGGCAGGGCAAGAGCTTCACGCTGAGTGCGCTGTGCGGACTCGGCTGCGCCAGCTCGAACAGCGGCTTCATCGGCTACCCCATCGCGATACTGGCCGCCGGGCCGTCCTCGGCCGCGGTCGGCCTGGCCATGTGCATGCTGGTCGAGAACCTGCTGATGATTCCGCTCACGCTGGTGATGGCCGACAGCGGCCACGCGGGCGCGGGCAAGTGGCATCGCATTCTGATGCAGTCGCTGGTGCAGCTGTCCCGCAATCCGGTCATCCTGGCGATCGCCGGGGGCCTGGCGGTCTCGCTGATCGGCATCCCGATCACCGGCGTCCTGGCGCGCACGATCAACATGCTGGCCATGTCCTCGGCGGCCGTCTCGCTGTTCGTGATCGGCGGCACGTTGACCGGCCTGAGAACCAAGGGCATGCGGCGCGACGTGACCACCATCGCCCTCGGCAAGCTCCTGCTGCACCCCCTGGCGGTGGGGGTGATGATGTGGCTCGTGCCGCCGAGCGATCCGACGCTGCGGGCCGCGGCGGTGGTCTTCGCCGCGACGCCGATGCTCAGCATCTACCCCATCCTCGCGCAGAAGTACGGCTTCGAGGAGATGTGCGCGGCCGCCCTGCTGCTGGCGACCGTGCTGTCGTTCGTGACGATCAGCGTCGCCCTGTGGTTGCTGGGACCGGTGCTCGGATGGGCTGCGTAGCGGGGCTCCCTTCGCGCTCAGTCGGCGTACTCGCCCGCGTCCCTGATGACCTTGGCCCAGCGGACTTTCTCCGCTTCGACGAACTTCCTGTGGGCCGAGGGGTCCAGCCGTTCGTCGTTCACCACCGTGAGTCCCAGCGCCTCCTCGCGCTTGATCAGTTCGGGATCCTTCAAGGCGGCGCGCAACGCGGTGTTGAGCGTTGCAACGACCGCGGGCGGCGTGCCCTTCGGGGCGTAGAGGCCATGCCACACCTGGACGTTGAAGTCCTTCAGGCCGGCTTCCGAGAGCGTCGGCGCCTCGTTCAGGGCCGCAAGCGGCAGCCGCTGCAGGCTGGTGATGCCGTAGACCTTGACCTTCCTGCCTTCGATCTGCGGCACTGCGTTCACGGCCTGCTCGCACATCACATCGACCTGCCCGCCGATCAGGTCGGTCATGGCCGGCGCCGTCCCCTTGTACGGCACTGGCGTCAGCGGGGTCTTCAGTGCGCTCTGGAACATCAGGCCGCACAGGTGCGATGCGGAGCCCAGGCCCGCGTTCGCGAGGTTCACCCTGGCGCCGTTCGCTGCGATCCACTGGCGCAGTTCCGCGAAGCTGTTCGCCGCCAGGCTCGGCTTGCCGATCAGGACCGACGGTGCTTCGTTGATCAGTCCCAGGGTCTCGAAGTCCTCCGGCACCTTGTAGCTCAGCTTGCGGTAAAGCGCGGGGGCGGTCGCCATGCCGATGTGGCTCACGAGCAGCGTGTAGCCGTCGGGCGCCGCCCTGGCCACCTTGGCCGCGCCGATGGTGCCGCCCGCGCCGATCGTGTTGTCGATGATCACGGTCTGCCCCAGCGGCTTGCGAAGCGCCTCGGCCAGATCGCGGGCGATCTTGTCCGTAGGCCCGCCGGCCGCGAACGGCACGACGATCGTGACGGGCTTGTCGGGGTAGTCCGCACAAGCCAGCGTGGCGGACCCGGCCAGGGCCAGGCCGGCGACGCAGCGCCAAGGATTGTTCATGTCTTGTCTCCGTTGTGCTTGGGTGCTGCGTCAGGCCGACAGGGCCTGCATCTCGCGATACAGGTCCGCCTTGCCCTCGAAGCCGATGCCGGGCAGCTCGGGCAGCGTCACGAAGCTGTTCTCGACCTTCACGCCATCCGGGAAACCGCCGAAAGGCTGGAACAGGTCCGGGTAGGACTCGTTGCCGCCCAGCCCGAGCCCGGCCGCGATGTTCAGCGACATCTGGTGCCCGCCATGGGGGATGCAGCGGCTGGCCGACCAGCCATGCTCCTTCAGCATGTCGAGCGTGCGCAGGTACTCGACCAGACCGTAGCTCAGGGCGCAGTCGAACTGCAGCCAGTCGCGGTCCGGGCGCATGCCGCCGTAGCGGATCAGGTTGCGCGCGTCCTGCATCGAGAACAGATCCTCGCCCGTGGCCATCGGGTTCTTGTAGAAGTTGCGCAGGGCCGCCTGCAGCTCGAAGTCCAGCGGGTCGCCCGGCTCCTCGTACCAGAAGAGGTCGTACTGCGACAGGGCCTTGGCGTAGCGAATCGCGGTCTCGAGGTCGAAGCGGCCGTTGGCATCGACGCAGAGCTTCTGGCCGTCCTGCAGAACTTCCATGATCGAGTCGATGCGGCGCAGGTCCTCGTCGAGCGAGGCGCCGCCGATCTTCTTCTTCACGACGGTGTAGCCCCGGTCGATGTAGCTGCGCATCTCGTCCTGAAGCTTCTTGTGGTCCTGTCCGGGGTAGTAGTAGCCGCCAGCCGCGTAGACGAAGATCCGGCGGTTGGGCTTGCCGTTGCCGTAGCGGTCAGCCAGCAGCTGGAACAACGGCTTGCCCTCGATCTTGGCCACGGCGTCCCACACTGCCATGTCGATGGTGCCGATGGCCACGGAACGCTCGCCATGGCCGCCGGGCTTCTCGTTCGTGAACATCGTGTTCCAGATCTTGTGGGGGTCCAGGTTGTCTCCGGTCGCATCCACCAGCGAGGCCGGATCGGCTTCGAGGATGCGGGGGATGAAGCGCTCGCGCATCAGCTTGCCCTGGCCGTAACGACCGTTCGAGTTGAAGCCGTAGCCCACCACCGGCTTGCCGTCGCGGATCACGTCGGTGACCACGGCGACGAGGCTCAACGTCATCTTGCTAAAGTCGATGTAGGCGTTGCGGATGGGCGAGCTGATGGGAATGGTCTTCTCGCGGATCTCGACGATCTTCATGCTTGGCTCCAGGTGCTGTTTGATTGAGAGCCTCGATGGTCCGCCGCGCCGGTTTTTTCGGCCAATGCTCTTTTTCGCTGCTTCCATGCACCGGACGAACCGCACATGAACCTGATCTGGCTTGAAGACTTCGTGGCCCTGGCCGCGACCGGCAATTTCTCGCGCGCCGCGGAAGACCGCCACAGCTCGCAACCTGCCTTCAGCCGCCGCATTCGCGCCCTGGAGGAGTGGGTCGGAGCCGACCTGTTCGACAGGAGCTCTCAGCCTGCGAGGCTGACCGAAGTCGGCGAATGGTTCGCCGACATCGCGCAGGACCTGATCGCCAGGGTCGCGCGGGTGCCGGGAGAAGCCAAGAAGGTCGCCGAAGCCGGTTCCGACACGCTGCGGATCGCATCGACGCACGCGCTTTCCTTCACCTTCCTGCCGCGCTGGCTGCGAAGCCTCGAATCGCACACGACGCTCGGACCGGTGCAATTGATTTCCGACGTGCTGCAGCGCTGCGAGGCGCTGATGCTGCAGAGCAAGGTCCAGTTCGTGCTGAGTCACGCGCACCCTCAGGCACGGGGCGCGCTCGATTCAGAGCCGTACCGTTCGGCGCGAATCGGAGAGGACCTGCTGATCGCGGTGTCGGTGCCCGACGAGCGAGGCAAGGCCCGTCACCGACTCGTGCGCGCCGGGTCGACGGCGGTCCCGGTGCTGCAGTACACGGAGGAATCGGGCCTGGGTCGCATCCTGCGCGCAGTCATCGGCCCCAGGCTGGAGTCCGTGCCGGTGCAAGCCGTCTTCACGGCCCATCTGGCCTCCGTCCTCAGGACGATGGCGCTGGACGGCCGGGGGCTCGCGTGGCTGCCGAGCACGCTGGTGGAAGAAGACCTCGCCCAGGGACGCCTCGTCATCTCCGCCAGCGAGGACTGGAACGTGCCCCTGGAGATCAGGCTCTACCGCGATCGGGATCTGCTGGGGAATGCGGCGAACGCGTTCTGGCGCCTGGCGGTTGGTGGCGAATGGAATTCAACGACACCTCGATGATGTCGGGCCACGCCGGTGCGGTCATGGCGTTGGCCCGGCTTGGCGGGAAATTTCATACAGAAATCTGTATCATTTGTCCATGAAAACCACGCTCAACCTCAATGATGCATTGCTGACTCGGGCCAAGACCATGGCAGCACAGCAACACACCAGCCTGACGCGGCTGATCGAGGAGGGCTTGCAATTGCGCCTGAAGGCCAACCCACGTGCGCGCGCCCCTCGCGCTCTTCCCGTCTACCGCGGCAAGGGAGGGCTGGCCACGGGTCTCACGGGGCTCAGCAACAAGGCCATGCTCAACGCTGCCGACGAATGACGCCCGACGTCAACGTGCTGGTCGCCGCCTCTCGCACTGACCACTCGCATCACGAGGTCGCACTTGATTGGCTCCAGAAGGCTGTGGACAGGGCCGCCACCGCTGTGCCGCTTACGCTGCAACCCATGGTCATGGCAAGCTTCCTGCGCCTGGCCACGCATCCAAGGATTTTTGTGAATCCGACGCCGATCGCCGAAGCCGTGCGCTTCGTCGATGCACTGCTCGACATGCCGGGCGTCAGCGCACCGGCGCTTGGAGACGAATGGCCGATCCTGAGAAAGCTCTGCATCGACAAGGGCCTCGCCGCCAACGACCTGCCCGACGCCTGGCTGGCGGCCGCGGTAATTCAGCAGGGCGAGCACCTCGTGACTTTTGATAGGGATTTCAAGCGCTTGCTCGCCCGACGCCAGTTCACCTTGCTTCAGGCCGCCTGACGCAAGCGGACGCGATCGGCGTGCGCCGGCCTCAGCCCGCGCCGCGCTTTTCGTCCAGATCCAGCGCCAGGAAGTGGTGCACCACCGGCGCCTCGGGCCCGATGTGGAAGCGCACCACCTCGTGCTGCAGGTCGGCGTCGGCCTTCGACACCCGCTGGTGCTGGCGCAGGTGTTCAGCCCACGACTCGACCAGGAACCACTCCATCAGGCGCTCGGGCTCATGGGTGTGCTCGGTGATGCCCCAGGCGTAGGCGCCATCGCGGCGGCGCTCCAGCGACATCGCCTTGAGCGCATGCAGGAAGGCCGGTCGGTCGGCCTTGCGGATTCGGTACTCGACCTGCACCATGACCGGCCCGCGGTCGTTCGCGACCGGCTCGTCGAGCAAGGGCTCGGGCCAGTGGTTGGAAGCCTGCAGATCGGCCTCGCCCGACGGCAGGCGGACCCGGTGGAAGACGAAGGCCACCACCGTCAACCCCGCGGCGCCGACCAGCAGGGTGGCCGGCACGCCCATCTTCTGTGCCACCAGTCCCCAGCCCAGGCTGCCCGCCGCCATGGCGCCGTTGAACACCGTGAGGTAGATCGCCAGGCCCCGTCCGCGCACCCAATTGGGCAGCACCCCCTGGGCCACGCCGTTGAGCGTGGTGAGCGCGATGATCCAGCCGGTGCCCAGCAGCAGCATGAGCAGCACGGCCAGCCATTGCGGCGGCGCGCTCGCGAGCACCGCCATCACCAGGGCCGACAGCAGCGATGCCAGCAGCACCAGGCCGTCGGCGTCGAGCTTGGCGCGCAGCCGGGGCAGCAGCAAGGCGCCGAGGATCGCGCCGACGCCGACAGCGCCCAGCATCAGGCCGTAGAAGCCGGCCGTGCCGCCCAGCATCCGGCGCGCCACCAGCGGCAGCAGTGCCCAGACCGAGCTCGCGAAGAGAAAGAACACGGCCGCGCGCAGCAGCACGACGTGCAGTTCGCGGCTCGCCCGGGCATAGCGCAGGCCGGCCCGGAAAGCACCGAAGAACTGCTCCGACAGGCCGCTGTCGGGCGTCGGCGGCCGCTTCCACCAGAGCAGCGCGGCGATCACGAACACATAGCTCAGCACGTCGGCGCCGTAGGCCGTGGCGGCCCCGAAGCTGGCCAGCAGCAGGCCGCCGGCGGCCGGGCCGATGGCGCGTGCGATGTTGATGCCCAGCGAGTTCAGCGCCACGGCGTTCTTGAGGTCCGGACGCGGCACCAGTTCGGGCACGATCGACTGCCAGGTCGGACCCATCAGCGCGGCCCCGATGCCGCCCACGAAGGTCAGCGCGATCAGGTACTCGACCGTCAGCGACTTGGTGCTCGCCAGCAGCAGCAGCGTGCCGCTGACCGCTGCCAGCATGATCTGGATGAAGATCAGGAAGCGGCGCCGGTCGAGGATGTCGGACAGCACGCCGGCCGGGATCGCGAGCAGGAAGATCGGCAGCGTGGCGGCCGTCTGCACCAGGGCCACCGCGGTGGGGCTGGCCGACAGCTCGGTCACCATCCAGGCGCTGGCGACGTCGCGCATGAAGCTGCCGACATTGCCGAGCACGGTCGCCACCCATAGCACTGCGAACACGGGCTGGCGCAGAGGCGCGAAACTGCCCGAGGCCGACGCGGGCGCGGCTGGGGTCGATGGCTCGGAGCTCAAATGGAAACCTCGGTTCTTTGCACTTCCGTGCGTTCGTCCTGTGCGCGCAGATCATGCCAGGCGACCAGCAGAAAGCCGCCCACCAGCCCCCAATGCTCGAAGAAGGCATTGGCCGCCATGAAGCGGTCGGGCGGCGCCATCTCCCAGAAACGGTTGGCCATGAAGGTCGCCATCAGCGTGAAGCCGGCCAGGCCCAGGGCGCCCAGCCATCGATGGAAGCCGGTCAGGATCATCAGCGAGGCGCCGAACTCGAACGCGATCACGAGCACGGCCAGCGGCGCCGCCGGCGCGAGACCGAAGTGCTGCATCTCGGCGATCGCCGAGGCGAAGTCGGTGGCTTTCACGAAGGCGCCCTGCAGATAGGCCGCGCACAGCAGAAGCAGCGCCAGCCATCGCAGCGCGGGCGTCGTCGCCAGATTGCGCAGTGCCTGCATCAGACCGCCCAGCAGGCGCAGCCGAGCGCGCCCCAGAAGCTCTTGAGGTCGGCCACGGGCAGCCGGCTGCTCCAGGCGGTCGCATGGCGGTGGCCATGCACGCCGCAATCGTTGGCGCAGGCACAGGCCTGGGCCGCCTGACGCAGCGTGGCCTGCAGCGGCGCGCCCTCGGCATCGCCCCAGGCCGCGTAGCCGCCGAAGCGCCGCACCGGCGACCAGTCCGGCATGGCCGGCGGCGGCAGGCCTTCGTCGTGCGGCGCGAAGTCGCCCGCGGCATACACCACCTTGCCACCGACCACTGTGAGGAGCGCCGTGGTGTCGGCGATCTCGGACTCGGGGCAGGCGAAGAAGTCGCGGTCGGGCACGATCAGGTCGGCCAGCTGGCCGGCCTCGATGCGGCCCTTCTTGCCGACCTCGTTGGAGAACCAGGTGACGTGCTCGGTCCACATGCGCAGCGCCGCCTCGCGGTCCAGGCAGTTGCGCTGCGGCGTGATGCGCAGGCCACCGACGGTCTGGCCGGTGACCAGCCAGGCGAGCGACACCCACGGGTTGTACGAGGCCACGCGGGTGGCGTCGGTGCCGGCCGAGACCTTCACACCCTTCTCGAGCATGCGCTTGACCGGCGGCGTCGCCTCGGCCGCCGCCGCGCCGTAGCGCTCGACGAAATACTCGCCCTGGTAGGCCATGCGGTGCTGCACCGCGATGCCGCCGCCGAGCGCCGCGACGCGGTCGATCGACTTCTCGGAGATGGTCTCGCAGTGGTCGAAGAACCAGTTCAGGCCCGCGAGCGGCGTGTCGCGGTTCACCTTCTCGAAGACATCGAGCGCGCGCTCGATGGTCTCGTCGTAGGTGGCATGCATGCGCCACGGCCAGCGGTTCTGCACCAGGACGCGCACCACCTCCTCGAGATCGCCTTCCATGCCGGGGCCCATCTCGGGACGCGGCTGGCGGAAGTCCTCGAAGTCGGCGGCGGAGAACACCAGCATTTCGCCGGCGCCGTTGTGGCGGAAGTAGTCGTCGCCCTGCTTGTAGGTCGAGCTCGCGGTCCAGTTCAGGAAGTCCTGTTTCTCCTGCTTGGGCTTCTGCGTGAACAGGTTGTAGGCCAGGCGGATCGTGAGCTGGCCGGCGTCGGCCAGCTGCTGGATGACCTGGTAGTCCTCGGGGAAGTTCTGGAAGCCGCCGCCGGCATCGATGGCGCCGGTGACGCCGAGCCGGTTGAGCTCGCGCATGAAGTGGCGCGTCGAGTTGAGCTGGTACTCGAAGGGCAGCTTCGGCCCCTTGGCCAAGGTCGCGTAGAGGATGCTCGCGTTCGGCTTGGCCAGCAGCAGGCCGGTCGGGTTGCCGGCGCTGTCGCGCACGATCTCGCCGCCGGGCGGCGCCGGCGTGTCGCGCGTGTAGCCGACTGCGCGCAGGGCCGCGCCGTTGAGCAGGGCCCGGTCGTACAGGTGCAGCAGGAACACCGGGGTGTCCGGCGCCACGGCGTTCAGTTCCTCGATGGTCGGCAGCCGCTTCTCGGCGAACTGGTGTTCGGTGAAGCCGCCCACCACGCGCACCCACTGCGGCGCCGGCGTGATCGCCACCTGCTGCCGCAGCATCGCCATCGCGTCGGCCAGGCTGCGCACGCCGTCCCAGCGCAGTTCGAGGTTGAAGTTGAGGCCGCCGCGGATGATGTGCAGGTGGTTGTCGATCAGGCCCGGCAGCACCGGCCGGCCCTGCAGGTCGATGACGCGGGTGGCGGGCCCGGCCAGCGGCAGGACGTCTTCATCGCGCCCGACCCGGCTGAAGCGGCCGTCGCTGACGGCCACCGCGCTGGCCACCGGGTTGGCGCGGTCCAGCGTGGTGATGCGGCCGTTGTGAAGGATCAGCGAGGGCGATTCAGCCACGGCCCTGCTCCCCGTTGGCGACCGGAACGCCCGCGGTCGGCGGCAGCGCCTCCTTGGCGCACTCGGGCAGGCGCCCGAACATGTGCGGCTTGACCTGATGGTGCAGCCAGGAGGTCGAAGCGGGGCTGCGGTCGAGCAGGCGCTTGGCCAGCGGCGGCAGCTGCTCGCCGGCCAGGATGCCCAGCAGGCCCACCAGCGCGATGATCGGCGGCGCCGGCGAGCGCACGCTGAACAGCGCATAGATCACGCCGACCAGCACGCCGAGCGCCAGGGAAACAAGGTACGGCTTCATCCGGGCGGCTCCGCGTCAGCCCTCGTGGGCGCCGAACATGGTCTTGGCGTAGATGATGCCGAGGCCGTAGGCGCCGCCGAACTTCTTCGCGATGCCGGTGGTCAGGTCGTAGGTATCGCCGCGGGCCCAGTCGCGCTGCAGCTCGAGCAGGTACTGCAGCGCGGTCATGGGCTGGGCGCCGGCCTGCACCATGCGGTCCATGGCCCGGTTGTGGGCCTCGGCGGAGACGTCGCCGCAGGCGTCGGCGATCACGTACACCTCGAAGCCCTGGTCGAGCGCGGACAGCGCCGGGCCGACGATGCACACGCTGGTCCAGAGCCCGCACAGCACGATGCGCGGCTTGCCGATCTCGTTGATCCTCTTGATCACGGCGGCGTCCTCCCAGCTGTTCATGGAGGTGCGGTCGAGCATCGCCTGCTCGGGGAAGGCGGCCTTGATCTCGTCGAACATCGGGCCGGAAAAGCTCTTCTCGGCGACGGTCGTGAGGATGGTCGAGGCGCCGAAGCCGGCGGCCGAATGCGCCACCAGCGCCGCGTTGTTGCGCAGCGTGACGGCGTCGATCGAGTGCGTCGCGAACGCCATCTGCGACTGGAAGTCGATCATGACCAGCGTGTGGTCGGTCGGCGTGAGCAGCTTGGCGCCGGGAACGGCTTTGGCGGTGATCGGCATGGGAAGGTCCTTTTCGGGGAAGCGGAGCGGGCCCGCGGAGGGAAGTCGCCGAGGGTAAAGGAGACCGGCCCGGCTGGCTTGAACGATGCGGCGGGAATTTTGCTGTTTGTGCGATGAAGATCAACGCGAAAGGCTGCCGGCGGCGGCAATGAATTGCGCCGCGTCCGGAAAGCTGCAGAGGCCGTTCGGCCCGTCGCGGGCCTCGATCTGCGCCCAGCGGACGATGCCGGACCCGTCGACCAGGAAATGCCCCACCAGCTGGGTCGCGTGGCTTTCGAAGATGGCCTGGTCGGTCTGGTCGAGTTCGAAGCCGTCCAGGGCGTTGAGCGCGGCATTGGCTTCCATCGGCTGCATCGGCACCGGCAGAGCGCCCCCGGGATTGATGCGCGCCGCGCCGAATTCCGCCATGCTCGCGCGATAGGGCCATTCGGGGCGTTCGCCCTCGACTTCGGGCTGGAACTCGAGGTAGGGCACGCCGAAGGCCCGGTGCGTGAGGCAATCCGGGTCGCACAGGAGCGTGACCGGCGTCGGCCGATGGCGGAAATAAAGTCGGGCGCGTTCCACCGGCGTGTTGATCACGGCGAGGGTCTGCACCCCCAGGGCCTGCAAGTCCGCCTGCACGCCGGCGAGTTGCAGCACCTGGCGCCGGCAGAACGGACAATGCAGCCCGCGGTAGAAGCCGATCAGGAACGCGCGACCGCGCAGGCTGTCCAGGGAGACCATCGCTTCGAGGTTGGCCGCAGGAAGTGCGAACGCGGGCGCCGGCTCCCCGGGCTGCAGGGGGCGTCTCTGGTCTCCCATGGAAGCTCTCCTTCGGGTGTGGGCCGGTGGCGCCTCTAGCTTTTCTTGGAGGTTTTCGCGAAGAACTGGGTCGGCTGATGCTGAACCGCATCGCTGCCGCATTTCGGGCAGTTCAAGCGGGCCGTCTCATGCTCCGCGAGATGCTCGACATGGTCGAACACCTCGCCGCACTTCACGCAACGATACTGGTAGGTAGGCATGGTGCTTCTCCGCGACAGTTGCGGGCGGCGCAGCTGCGAGCTCGAATGCCAACGCCCCCGCGGCGATCCTACGACGATGGCGCCGGGTTGGATACTCCTGCCGGGCCGGCACAATCGCGGCGTGCCTCGAACCCTGCCCGACCCGCCATCCCTGCCCTACTGGCTCTATCTGCTGGAATGCGAGGGCGGCGTGTATTACGCGGGGATCGCGCTCGACGTCGAAGAGCGCTTCTATCGGCATGTGTTCGGCCTGGGCGCCAGGTTCACGCGCGCGCGGCCCCCGCTGCGTGTGCTGGCGGCGCGCGAATATGCAAGCAAGAGTGAAGCGTTGCGGGCCGAACTGAGGCTCAAGGCACTGCCGCGCGCCCGCAAGCTCGCCTTCTTCGAGGCCGAGTCGCCGCCCTGCGCGCCTCAGGCCATCGCGGGCGGAGCCGGCCAGCGCAGCACGTGACCGGTGCGCTCGGCAAAGCGCTCGAGGTCCTGCGGCGTGTCGATGTCGATCCGGTAGCGCTGGTTGTCGGTGTCGAGCCAGCAGACCCGCCCGGGGTTGGCGTCGCGCCAGCGCCGGCAGGCCCCGTTGACATCCCCGGCCAGCCACTCGTCGCGCAGTGCGGCCTCGAAGATCACCGGATTGCCGGGCTCGCCGGCCACCCGCGGCACCACCATCGACGCCTCCCCGCGCTTCTTGAAGGCTCCGATCAGCGCCGTGATGTCCTGCGAGTTGATCATCGGCTGGTCGGCCAGCGCGACGACCACGGCGTCGAGCTTGCCGGCCAGCGCCTGCAGGCCGATGCGCACCGAGGAGGCCTGGCCGTCGTCCGGCGACGGATTGCGAGCCAGCGTCACCGGGAAGTCGCGCACGGCAGCCTCGATCGATTCGGCGTGATGTCCCAGCACCACGACCACCTCGTCGACGCCGGCACCCGACAGTGCGATCAGCTGGCGCCGGATCAACGGCACGCCGCCGAGTTCGAGCAGCGACTTGGGGCGCCCGCCGAGGCGGCTGCCGGACCCCGCGGCCAGCAGCACCGCGCCCACCACCAGGCGCGCGTACAGCCCGCCCCCGCCCTTGAGGATGCAGCCCATGTCAGCCTCCGCAGCAGGCGCGCCGGGCCGCCGGCGCTGCCACTGTCGCACCGTGAGCGTGCGCCTCGTCCCCCGCTCGAGGCGCGGGCGGACCCGAGGCCTGGCGACGGTTCGCCACCACCGCCGCCAGCACCGACAGCGCAATCTCCTCGGGCGTCGACGCCGAGATGGGATAGCCCGCGGGCGCGACGATCGCGGCCACCGCCGCCGCATCGGCGCCGGCGGTGATCAGCGAATCCTTGAGCACCTGGGCCTTGCGGGCGCTGGCGACGAAGGACACCTGCCGCGCATTCAGCGACAGCGCCAGGCCGAGCGCCTGCAGGTCCCGCCGCCCCTGCGTCGCGATCACGACCCAGGCGCCGGCGCCGACCTGCGGGCAGACGGTCGCCGCATCGTCGCGATCGATCACCCGGCAGGCGTCGGGGTGATCCGATGCCTGCGCGCCCTGGGCCACCAGCGTCACGGCGAAGCCGACCCGCGGCCCGAGCTGCACCAGGCTGGCCGCCACCGGCGAGCTGCCGATCACGACCAGTTCGGCGCGCGGCATCAGCGGGTCGACGAACAGCTCCAGCGTGCCCCCGGAGTGGCAGGCCATGCCGAACTCGAGCACATCGCCCAGGTCCCGCTCGTGGCCTTCCTCGGCCGGTGAGATGCGGATCATCCGCGCCCGGCCGTCGGCCAGCGCCTGACGCACCGTGCGGATCACGGCCGGCTGGGCACAGCCGCCGCCGACCCAGCCCTGCATCCGGCCATCGGCCGTGACGACCGCCTTGTCGCCCGGATGCGCGGATGCGGGCGGCAGCGACTTCACGACGCTGACCAGCGCGCAGGGCGTGCCAGCCTGCTGCAGCCGGCGCGCGGAATCGAGGACGGTGTCGGCGTTGCTCATGTCATCTTCTCCTTCAGGGGGATGCCGGCGATTCAGCGCAGGTGCTGCGCCAGATCGGCCAGATCACGCAGGCTGGTGAGACTCGAGAAAGCCTCCACGAGTTCGCGCCGCCCGATCACCGCCTGCATCGACTGCGATGCGGGCGGCGCCTCGGACGGATGAAACCAGTGCACCCGCGCGCCGCGCGCCCGGATGCGCGCAAGTTCCTGCGCCAGCCGCTCCGGCGGGTCGGCATCGAAGCCGTCGGACAGCACCCAGACGCGCGCGTTGCGCTGCAGCTGCGCGCGCGCATGCACCGCGTGGAAGTCCGCCACGCTGGTGGCGATGCGGGTGCCGCCGCCGAAGCCGGCCGTCACGGCGTTGATCTTCTCCTGCACCGCCGCCGAGTCGCTGCGCAGCAATGGCGTGACCTCGGCCAGCCGCGTATGGAAGACGAAGACCCGCGCATTCATGGCGGCGACGAAGGCGCGCGCGATGCGCAGGAACAGCTGGGCATGGGTCTCCATCGAGCGGCTGACGTCGACCAGGATGAAGAGCCGCGGCCATTCGCGCCGGACCGCGCGCCACACCGGGTGGACGGGCAGGCCGCCGGTGCGCAGGCTGGCGCGCAGCGTGCGCCGCACGTCGAGGCGACGGCCGCGCGCAGCGTCGTGCCAGCGGCGCGTCAAGCGCTTTCGCAGGCGCTGCGCGATCCGCTCGGCCAGGCTCTGCAGCAGCGCGAGGTCTTGCGGCAGCCATTGCGACAGCGACCGGTCGTGCAGGGCATCGGTGCGGCTGGCACCGCCCTTGGCGCGCTGCTGCGCCGGGTCTCCCTCGGCCACGGGCGGCGCATCGAGGGCGGTGTCGGCCGAGGCCGGTCTTGGCGAAGGCGCGGAGCCGTCCATGCGCTCGTGCAGGCTTTGCACCACCTGCTGCAGGCTGCGGCTCGGCCGCGCCTGGCCGCCGACCTTCGTGCGGCCCCGGACTCGCCGCGGGTACCAGTAGCTGTCGAACAGCTCGGGCCAGCGCCGCCAGTCGTGGGCGTCGTGACAGGCGATCGCGCGCCAGGCCGGATCGAGTCGCGACACCCGCTCCAGCGGCAGCCGCAGGGCCGCCTGCACGAAGGCCTGCTGCTCGGCGATGCCGACCTTCATGCCATGGTCCCGCAGCAGCGCAGCGAAGCCGGCGATGCTCTCCAGCGGTCGCGCCACCGTGTTCATGTCGGTGACTTCTCGGCAACGCCGACCGCGCGCCGTCCTTCGATCAGCTGCCGCACGCGATCCTCGCCGAGCTGGAAGCGGTCTTCGCGCGTCTTGACCAGGCAGGCCAGCGTGGCAGCCAGTGCGTGCGGATCCTCGGGCAGCGCCTTGAACGACAGCCGGTGCAGCGCGCGCACCCAGTCGAGCGTCTCGGCCACGCCGGGCGCCTTGGCCAGGTCCTCGCGCCGCAGCCGCTGCACGAAGCTCACGGCCTGTTCGATCAGGGCGGCCTCCGCCTCCGGCAGGGTGGCGCGCACGATCGCGATCTCGCGCGCCAGGCTCGGATAGTCGAGGTAGTGATACAGGCAGCGCCGGCGCAGCGCATCCGACAGCTCGCGCGTGCCGTTGCTGGTCAGCACGACCTGCGGGATGTGCCTGGCGTGCAGCGTGCCCAGTTCGGGCACGGTGATCTGGTAGTCGGCCAGCACCTCGAGCAGGAAAGCCTCGAAGGCCTCGTCGGCGCGGTCGATCTCGTCGATCAGCAGCACGCAGGGCTGCTCGCTCGAGATCGCCTGCAGCAGCGGCCGCTCCAGCAGGTAGTCGCGCGCGAACAGGTCGGACTCCTTCAGGCCCTGGGGCTGGGTCTCGCCGAGGCGGATCGCGAGCAGCTGGCGGCCGTAGTTCCACTCGTACGCGGCCTGCGACAAGTCCAGGCCTTCGTGGCACTGGAGCCGCACCAGCGCCTGGCCGCGGGCCCGCGCGAGCGCGCCGGCCAGCGCGGTCTTGCCGACGCCGGCGTCGCCCTCGATCAGGAGCGGCCGCTCGAGCTCGCCGGCCAGCCACAGCGCGGTGGCCAGGCTTTCGTCGGCGATGTAGCCGGCCCGGTGCAGCGACTCTCGCAGCTCGGCGTCGGTCATGGCGGGCTCAGGCGCGCTTGCCGAAGAGGCCGGCCACCCAGCCCTTGACCAGATGCCAGAACACCGCGAGCGCATTGATTTCGTTGGGTTTGGCCGGCGCCACGGCGGCCGGCTCGGCCGCGGCCGCGGCCCCGATGGCGGTCGCCGCAGCGGCGCTCGCCTGCGGCGCCGGCAAGGCCGCCGCCGCGACGCGGAAGTTGTCGACGAACTGGCCAAGCAGCATGTCCGACACCTGCACCATCAGCCGGCCGCCGAACTGCGCGAACTTGCCGTTGACGATCACCTCGGCCTGGCCCGCCAGCACCGATGTGCCGGCCGTCTCGCCGGCCTCGATCGTGGCCGTGAGCTTCATCGACGCCGACGAGCCGCCGCGGTCCGAGCCCTTGCCCAGCAGCTGCAGCGTCTGGTGCAGCTCGTCGAGCGCCAGCACCTCGATGTCGCCCGCGAAGGCCGCGTTGGCCGGCCCCACCTTGACCTTGACGCTGCCCTTGTAGTGCGTGTCGTCGATCTTCTCGGTGATCGCCGCGCCGGGCATGCAGCCGGCCGTGGCCGGCACGTCGGCCAGCAGCGTCCAGGCGCGCACGGCATCGACATCGAGCGGGTAGCGTTTGTCCAGCTTGACTTCCATGGGTCTTCGATTCGATGCGGCGCCTCAGAGCGCGACACCGCTCTCCTTGAGTTGCTGCCAGACCCGGTAGGCACTGTGCGGCATGACCATGTGCCTGACACCGAGGTGCGCGAAGGCATCGACCACCGCCGAGGTGAAGGTCGGGATCGACCCGACATGCGGCGATTCGGCCACGCCCTTGGCGCCCAGCGGATGGTGCGGCGACGGCGTCACCGTGTGGTCGGTCTCCCACTTCGGGGTCTCGACCGCGGTCGGCAGGAAGTAGTCCATCAGCGTGTTGCCCAGCAGGTTGCCCTGGGCGTCGAAAGGCATCTGCTGGCCCATCGCGACCGCGTAGCCTTCGGTGAGCCCGCCGTGGATCTGGCCTTCGATGATCATCGGGTTGATGCGCGTGCCGCAGTCGTCCAGCGCATAGAAGCGCCGCACCTTCGTCTCGCCGGTTCCTCGGTCGATGTCGACCACGCAGAGGTAGATGCCGAACGGGAAGGTGAAGTTCGGCGGGTCGTAGTAGTGCACGGCTTCCAGCCCCGGCTCCAGCCCCGGCGGCGCCTGGTGGTAGGCGGCCCAGGCGATGTCCTTCATCGACTTGAAGCGGGCATCGTCGCCCTTGACCTTGAAGCGGTCGATCTCCCAGTCGAGGTCGTTCTCGCCGACCTCCAGCAGGTGGGCCGCGATCTTGCGCGCCTTGGCGTGGATCTTTCGGGAGGCCATCGCGATCGCCGCGCCGGCCACCGGCGTGGAGCGCGAGCCGTAGGTGCCGAGGCCGTAGGGCGCGGTGCTGGTGTCGCCCTCTTCCACCTGGATCACTTCCGAAGGAATGCCGAGCTCGGTGGCGATGATCTGCGCATAGGTGGTCTGGTGGCCCTGGCCCTGCGTGATCGTGCCCATGCGCGCGATCGCGCTGCCGGTGGGGTGGATGCGGATCTCGCAGCTGTCGAACATGCCGACACCGAGGATGTCGCACATCTTGCTGGGCCCGGCGCCCACCACTTCGGTGAAGGCGACCAGGCCGATGCCCATCAGGGTTGGCGAGGCCGGGTCGGCCCGCCTGACGGCCTGTTCGGCGCGCAGGCCCCGGTAGTCGCAGGCGGCCAGCACCTTGTCGAGCGCGGTCTGGTAGTCGCCGGAGTCGTACTCGAAGCCGAAGGCAGAGGTGTAGGGGAACTGCTCCTTGCGGATGAAGTTCTTCGCCCGGATCTCGGCCTTGTCCATGCCCAGCTGCTGGGCCAGGATGTCGACCATGCGCTCGATCACGTAGACCGCCTCGGTCACGCGGAACGAGCAGCGATAGGCCACGCCGCCCGGCGCCTTGTTGGTGTAGACGCCCTTCACGCTGCACCAGGCGGCCGGGATGTCGTACGAACCCGAGCAGATGTGGAACATGCCGGCCGGGTACTTGGTCGGGTCGGCGCAGGCGTCGAAGGCGCCGTGGTCGGCGACCACGTTGACCCGCAGGCCGAGGATCCGGCCGTCTTGCGTGGCCGCGATCTCGCCGTCCATGTGGTAGTCGCGGGCGAAGGCGGTGCTCGAGATGTTCTCGATCCGGTCCTCGATCCATTTCACCGGCTTGCCCAGCACGATGCTGGCGACGATCGCGCACACGTAGCCGGGATAGACGCCGACCTTGTTGCCGAAGCCGCCGCCGATGTCGGGCGAGACGATGCGCACCTTCGACTCCGGGATGCCCGACAGCAGCGACACCACGGTGCGTACCACGTGCGGCGCCTGCGAGGTCATCCAGGTCGTGAGCTCGCCGCGGATCGGGTCGAAGGAGGCCACGCAGCCGCAGGTTTCCAGCGGGCACGGATGCACGCGCGGGTAGAAGATGCGCTCGGCCACCTTCACCGGCGCGGCGTCGAAGGCCGCATCGGCGGCGGCCTTGTCGCCCGCCTCCCAGGTGAAGATGTGGTTGGGGTGATCGCGCTTGCCGTGCACGCCTTCGGTCTTGCCCGCGAGGTCTTCGCGCAGCACCGGCGCATCGGGCGCCAGCGCGGCGTAAGGGTCGAGCACCACGGGCAGCTCGTCGTACTCGACGATCACGGCCTCGACGCCGTCGGCCGCGGCATAGCGGTCCTCGGCGATCACGACCGCGACTTCCTGCATCTGGAAGTGCACCTTCTCGTCGGCCAGCACGGCCTGCACGTCGCCGGCCAGGGTCGGCATCCAGTGCAGCTTGAGCGGTTTCAGGTCGTCGGCCGTGAGCACCGCGATCACGCCGGGGACCTTCAGCGCCTCGCTCTTGTCGATCTTCCGGATGCGCGCATGGGCGACCGGCGAACGCACGATGTCCATGTGCAGCATGCCGGGCATCTGGATGTCGTCGACGTAGTGGCCCTTGCCCTGGATGAAGCGCGCGTCTTCCTTGCGCAGGCGGCTGTCGCCCATGCCCTGCAGCGCGGCAGCGCGCTCGAGCAGGTCGGGGTTGATCGGGGCGTTCATTGGACCCCCTTGGCGCTGCGCGCCGTCCCCCCGAGGGGGAATTCGCACTTCGGGCGGCCGGGCGTGCTCATGCGGCCACCTTTTCAGTTTGCTGCTGCAGCGCGGCCGCCGCATGCAGCACCGCCTTCACGATGTTCTGGTAGCCGGTGCAGCGGCACAGGTTGCCGCCGATGCCGGCCCGCACTTCCTCTTCGGTGGGGTTCGGGTTCTCCTGCAGGAAGCGGTAGCTGCGCATCAACATCCCCGGCGTGCAGAAGCCGCACTGCAGGCCGTGCTCCTTGTAGAAGCCCTCCTGCACCGCGTGCAGCAGCGCACCCTGGGCCAGCCCCTCGACCGTCAGCACCTCCGAACCGTCGCACTGGATCGCCAGATGGGTGCAGCTCTTGACCGACTGGCCGTCGAGGTCGACCGTGCAGGCGCCGCAGTGGCTGGTCTCGCAGCCGATGTGGGTGCCGGTCAGGTGGCAGTCCTCGCGCAGGAAATGAACCAGCAGCGTGCGCGGCTCGACCGCCTTCTCCACGCGCTTGCCGTTGATGGTGAGACCGATGATCTGCTTGCCCATGGGGTCTGCTCCTTCGTCGTTCTTATTTGCAGCGCGACAGCGCCAGGCGCAGCGCGCGCTGCACCATCTGGCCGGCCATCGCGATCTTGTAGTCGCGGTCGCCGCGCAGGTCTTCGGCCGGGTCGCAGATCGCCATCGCCCGCGCGGCCGCATCGGTGATCGCGGCATCGCTCGGTGGCTTGCCGAGCAGCGCGTCTTCGGCATCGCGGGCCCGCAGGGCGGTCGGCGCCAGGTTCGTCAGCGCGATGCGGACATGGCTCACGTTGCCGCCGTCCACCCGCATCACGACCGCGGCCGCGGCGGTGGCCCAGTCCCCGGTCTTGCGCTTGAGCTTCTGGTAGGCGTAGCCGGTGCCGGAGGCGAGCGCCGGGATGCGGATCGCGGTCAGCACCTCGTCCTCGGCCATGGCGGTCATGTAGGTGCCCTGGAAGAAACCGTCGGCGTCGACCTGGCGCGTGCCCTGGGGACCTTCGAGCACGAACACGGCGTCCAGCGCGATCGACAGCGCAGGATGGTCGTTGCCCGGGTCGCCATGCGCGATATCGCCGCCGATGGTGCCGCGGTTGCGCACCTGCGGATCGGCGATCTGCCTGGCCGCCTCAGGCAGCAATGGCAGCTTGTGCTGCAGCAGCGCCGAGGCGATCAGCTCGTTCTCGACCGTCATCGCGCCGATCACGATCGTGTCGCCCTCCTCCCGGATGCCGCGCAGCGCCTCGATGCGGTTCAGGTCGATCAGGTGTGCCGGTTGCGCGAATCGCAGCTTCATCATCGGCAGCAGGCTGTGGCCGCCGGCCAGCAGCTTGGCATCGCTGCCGTACTGCCCGAGCAGCGAGATCGCATCGCCCACCGAGCGGGGCGCGTGATAGTCGAATCCGGCTGGGATCATCGTTGTTGTCTCCTGGCGAGGGGTCGCCCGCAGAAGTTAAGACGACCGGGTTTCGACCGCAGGCACCAAAGCACGAACAGCCGCTTCACAAGCACGAATGGCGGCGCCGGGTGCATGAACGGCGGCAGGCGGGCCGGCGTCTCGGGTTTTCCCGGGCGAGCCTTCAACTCGCCGCTTTACTTTCCGCTGCCGCTTCCGCCGCTGCCTCCGCTTCCGCCGCTTCCGCCGCCGCCGCCGCTCCCGCCACTGCCGCCGCCGCTGCCTCCGCCGCCACTTCCACCACTGCCGCCGCCACTGCCTCCGCTGCCACTGCCACCACTGCCGCCGCTGCCACTTCCACCACTTCCACCACTGCCGCCACCGCTACCGCCGCTGCCACTTCCGCCGCTGCCGCCACCGCTACCGCTGCTGCCGCTTCCGCTGCCACCGTCGCTTCCCCCACTGCCGCTCGAGCCACCGGAACTCCCGGAGCTTCCCGACGAACCTGAACTGCCGGAACTGCCGGAACTGCCGGAACTCCCGGAACTCCCGGAACTGCCGGAACTGCCGGAACTGCCGGAGCCACTCGAACCACTCGAACCACTTGAACCACTTGAACCACTTGAACCACTCGAACCACTGGACCCACTCGAGCCGCTGGACCCACTCGACCCCTGCCCAGATCCGGAAGCGCTGCCCGATCCACCGCTGGGTCCGCCCGCCTCGATCACGACCTGATCGATCACGATGCGACGCTCCGCGTCCATGCGTCCGGTGACGCGAACGAGTTGATTCACGACCAGGTCGGCCGGTCCGCCGCCGACCACCCGAGCCCCGGCGTCGAGTTGCAGGTCGCCGCTGCCGAGGCTGAAAGATCCCGCCCCGATCTCCTGGACGTAGCCTTCGAGGACCACGTCCCGCACCATGCCGAGCTGCTCGCGGGTCGGGTCGAGCGTGACCTGCTGCGCCGTCAGGACGCCGGCATTCCATTGGCCGGTGACCAGCACCTCGCGGCCGCGGCCGAGGCCGCGCGGCAAGGCACGCGCATTCAGGCTGACGCGCGTGCCGTCGACCTGCATGGCATCGGAGGTGATCGCATTCACGCGGCCCGCGACCTGCGCCTGGCGAGGTGCCCGGGAAGGCAGCGCCTCGATGCGCGAGGCCGCCAGCACGCCATCGGCCTGCCGGTGGCCGCTGAGTCGCACCCAGTCCCCGGCCCGCAAGCCGCCCAGCGCTGCGGGAGCGACTGCCTTGGCGCGCTCGCCGAGCACCCGCAGCGTGCCCGCCGCGGCATCGACGGACTCGACCGGCCCCACCAGCGCATGCAGCACGGCGATCGCCTGGGCGCGCAGGTCGTGGTCCGGCCCGGTCGCGCGCACCGCGACCACCTGCCCCACGGCCAAGCCGCGTGCGGACGCCGGCCGGCCGTTGTCCACGACCGGGGTGTTCGTATCGAACTGCACCTCCAGCCCGTTGACGCAGATGCTGGCGAAGCCGGTGATCACGCCGACGATGCCGGTGCCGCCGATGCCCCCGGTCGGATCGGGCGCCCGTGCCGTCGCCCCCGTGCCACCGATGCCGCCGCTGCCGTTGCCGCCTTGCGCCGTGACACCCGTGCCGCCGATGCCTCCTCTTCCGCCGCCCTTGCCGCCGAGTTCGCCCGGCCCGGTCGATGCGGCCGGGTTCACCGGCGATCCACCGGCCTGGCACAGGTCCTGCGCGGCCACCCGCCATGCCGGCAGCGCCAGCAACGAGGCCAGCAGCATCAGGCGGCCCAGCCGCTGCGACAGGCGGGCGGTCATCCCGCTTCCTTCTTGCCGCCGCGCGACGACCGCGAGGGCGAAGGCGCGACGGCCGGCGAGCGCCCGGCCTCCGGCGACTCCGCATCCGGTGCCGCCATGGGCGAACCCGCCGCGTCGGCATAGAAGTAGACGCCGAAGGTCATGCGCCGACGCGGCGCATCGTCGTCGACAGACCGCTTGGCCAGTGCCAGCGCGTTCTTGTTCACGGCCACCAGTGCCTGCATGCCCAGCGAGCGGGCCTGTTCGGCGAGCTGGCCGACGGCCGCCGCGCCCAGTCCGTCGTAGTGCACGCTGCGCTCCATGAAGGGAGGCTGCTCGCCCAGCAGGTTGTGAACCGCCGCCGCGGCATGGTCGTGCAGGTTGTGGCCCAGGTAGAAGCTCAGCTCGTCGAAACCCTTGGTCGGCACGAATGCGCCGACGTTCAGGCACACGCGGCCGCCCTCGTCGATGTGCACCACGCCCAGTCGAAGCCATTCGTCCAGCACGACGCGGGGACGGATGTCGCGGTTCACGCGGGCGACCAGCGCCTCGAAGGACTGCTCGGCACCCTCGCTCGCGAACCGCGCCAGCGGCAGCGGCTGGCCGGCGTCATCGACATAGGGCGGCGCTCCCATCCATTGCGCGACTACCTGGGCGCCGAGGGAAACCACCTCGGGCACGGTCTCTTCGCCCGATTCCAGGGCTTGCCGCAGGCGGCTGACTTCCTTGCGGTGGACGCCGGAAACGAGGCTGACCCGGCTGTCCGTCGGCTCCTTGCCATCGATGCGGAAGTCGCGATCCGCCACCTCGACGAACAGCGACTTCAGCAACTCGCTGGCATAGGTGAAGGTCACGCCGCGAGAGAGCATGAGCTTGACCAGCGGCCGCAATGCATGGCGCAGCGCCTGCACCAGGGCGCGAGGCGGCGTTGCGTGGGATGGAGCGGAGTCGGACATGGGCGCGAGCAGGAAATGAGGGAAGCCGGCAGGGAATCAGTTTAGCCCAGACTCGTGGGAAATTTTTACACATTTATTGACGTGGAAAATTTTCCCACCTATTCTCCACCCCGTCGCGGGAATTTTTCCCGCGTCAGTGGTCCAGAAGCGCGCGAGGGGCGGAGCGCGGCGGCGGACATGCCTTTCAACATTTCTTGGAGAGCGTCATGGTCAAGTTCAGGAAGACGGGATCGGCGGGCATCGTCGCGTTGACGTTGTGCGTCGCTGCGGCATCGGCGCTGGCGCACGGTGGTGGCGGTGGTGGCGGCGGCGGCGGTGGGGGTGGTGGTGGTGGTGGTGGCGGCGGAAGCAGCGGCAGCGGCAGCGGAAGCAGTGGCGGTGGCGGTGGTGGTGGCAGCAGCGGGTCCAGCGGCTCCGGCTCCGGCTCGGGCTCCGGCGCAGGTGCATCGTCCTCCGGCAGCGGGTCATCCGGCAGCAGCAGCAGTGGGAGCAGCGGAAGCAGTAGCAGCAGCGGAAGCAGCGCGAGCAGTGGAAGTGGAAGTGGCAGCGGAAGCGGCAACAGCGGCCCCGGAAGCGCCAACTCCGGACCGGGCCAGGGCGGAGGCGCCCAGGGCGCCAACAACGCGCCGGGCCACGGCATTGGCCATGGCGCGGACGACCCACCCGGACATGACGCCGGACACGGCCTCGGCCACGGCGCCGACGACCCGCCCGGACATCGCTGATGCGACGGCACTCATCACTCGGCCCCAGGCGCAGAAGCGCATCGGCGAGCGATACGGACCCTTCGAGACATCTCTGCGCGCCACTGCGCGCTCACACAGGAGCAAGACATGAATGAACATCGCCTCGGATTTCCCCGCCGCCTCGACCGGAGCCTGCGCGGCGCCGGCGTCGTGATGGCCGGCCTGATCGCCGTCTCCGCCTACGCCGCCAAGTCGGAAGGCTGCGAGGGTGGCGGATTCACCGTCCTCGGCCGCAGCGGCGCCCAGGACGTCAACGTGCCGGCCGCGCAGGTCGGCGCCACTTTCGTGGTGCAGGGCCGCTACGTCCGCTTCGAGGTGGATGCCGCCACGCTGGGCATCCGCAACTACGCTTTCCTGCCGACCGCCAATCCGCTGGACATGACGAACGGCGTCGTCACGCCGGTGTTCGCCAGCAAGTCGCCCGACCACCGCGGCTTGCGCCTGACCAGCGACCTGGCGCTCGAACTCGGCGAAGAGAACATCGAGCTCCAGCGCGAAGGGCCCGGCGTGGCAATGAAGATCCAGGCCAAGGATTGCGCAGCAGGCGGCGTCTTCCAGATGGAAGTGGAGCGCTCGGACCAGACGGCGACCGAGATCACCCACGTGCTGGCCGGCGACGGCATCAGCCCGCTGTCGGCCTTCTACTTCGACAACCGCAACTTCCGCAACCGGGAGGGCGATGTCGTGCCTTACAAGGACACCACCGTCGTGGTGGCGGCGCGCATCAACTTCGGCAACGGCATCTCGCGCCGCTTCATCGGCCGCGACAGTCCCCAGGTGGCGACGCGCCTGGTCGACCCGAGCTGCTCCAACGTCATCCAGAAGCGGCCGAACTCGACGCCGCCCAGCGTGGTCGTGCAGCACTGCGGCGGCGTCTCGCGCTGGGCCGTGGCCAGCGGCGGGCGCATGGGTCTGGTGACTGGCGAGGACGCGATCGAAGTGGCACCGCCGGCCACCATCTGCGTGAGCAAGTGCCAGGCGCAGAACCGGGTGCGCGGGCAGTCGGTGAAGCTGGGCTTCCCGTTCCCGGTGGCCGAAGCCGACAAGCTCAAGCCGCGCTCGCCGACCTCGCCCTGAGCGGCGCCCAGGCAGCGGCGAGGCGGCGTCGCAGCTCAGGTCCGCAGCGCGTCGACCTCGCCGATGCCGAGTTGCTCGAGCAGCCGCGACACGCTGGTGCGCGCCACCGGCAGCGGCGTGGTCTCGCCGCGCAGCTTGAGGCTGACCCGGCCTTCGTCGCGCAGGATCTGCTCGGCGAAGTCGAGGTTCGCCAGGTAGCTGCGATGGATGCGAAGGAATGAGGCACCGTCGAGCCGCTCGGCCAGGTCGCTGATGTTGAGGTTGCAGAAGCTCGATCCCTGCGCGGTGCTGACCCAGGTGTAGTGGCCTTCGGAGCGGATGTAGGTGACGGTCTCGACGTCGACCAGCACGATCCGGTTCTGCGAGACGGTCGGGATCTTGTGCAGTTGCCGCTTGGCCGGCGCGGGCTTCTCGATCGACAGGCTCTCGGGCGTCATCGGCTGCACCAGCAGCTCGCCGCTCACCAGTTCGGTGATGTCGTAGAAGATCAGCGTGTAGCCGGTGGTGTCGCCGCGAAGGTCGGACAGCTTGGACACCTTGATCAGCAGCACTCGCTCCGGGATGTTGATGATCATGGTCATCGGCGGCGGGTTGCTGACCGGGCACTCGGCCTGGTCGAGCAGGAACTTGACCTTGGCCACCGAGCGCTCGGGATGGAACGACAGCACCATCTTCTCGAAGGGCTGCTTGTCCTCGACCGGCAGCAGGCGCCGGGCCAGGCTGTTCATCGCGATGACCCGGAGCTCCCGGTCGAGCTGGACCACGCCGGGGTCGAAACGTTCGAGCAGGTAGAGCGGACTGCGCACGGGCATCGGGGGGTCTCCAGCGGCGTGTGATCCGCCTTGGCACGATTGAAGCACGACCTCCGCCGCCCGTCGACGGGGGTTGCCCGGCGCACCCCTGCAGGCCTTAAGCTGCGCGGCACGTTCCAACCGCCCGGGAGTGCCTTTCGCCATGCAACGCCGCCAGCTTCTGCTCTCCGCCGCGGGCGCCGCCCTCTCGGGCTGCGCCGGCTCGCGGCCCCCCGCGCCCGATGCCCCGCACGCCGGCCACCCCGCCCTGCCCTCGGCGCCCTCCTCGGCCGAGCCCTACGCACGGCTGCAGGGCGGCGTGCCGCACCACCTCACGCCCGAGCAGGAGTCGCAGCGCAAGACCGACAGCCCGGCGCCCGCGGGCCCGGCCGGCCGCTGGGCGGCGCGCGCCGCGCTGCCGTTGCCGCGCAGCGAGATGGCATGGGCGACCGCGACCGCGGGGCGCATGCACGTGGTCGGCGGCTACGGCGAAGGCGCGGTCAACCGGGCCTACCACCACATCTACGATCCGGCGCTCGACCGCTGGCTGCAGGGCGCCCCGCTGCCGCGTGGCGCCAACCATGTGGCGGTGGCGTCGGACGAGCGCTTCGTCTATGCACTGGGCGGCTTCGTCGAGCAGAACCGCCGCTCGGACACCCAGGCCTACGCCTACGAGCTCGCGACCGATCGCTGGCGCGAGATCGCACCGCTGCCGCGGCCGCGCGGCGCCGCCGCGGCGGTCATGCTGGACGGCCGGCTGCACCTGATCGGCGGGGCTTCCGAGCCGGCGAGCGAACGCGCCAGCGTGGGCTGGCACGAGGTCTACGACCCGCAGGCCGATCGCTGGAGCCAGCGCAAGGCGCTGCCGGGCGCCCGCGACCACGTCGGCTGCGTCGCCCACTCAGGCTCGATCCACGTGGTGGGCGGACGCTTCAACACCTTCGAATACAACACCGACCTGCACCATGTCTACCTGCCGGCGCGCGACACCTGGGAGTTGCGCGCGCCGCTGCCCACGGCCCGCTCGGGCCACGGCCTGGTGGTGCTGCGCGGGCGCTTCTACGCCATGGGCGGCGAAGGCGGAATCCTGGTCGGCGGCGTGCCGCGCCAGGCCTCCGTGTTCGGCCAGATGGAAAGCTACGACCCGGCCGGCGACAGCTGGCAGAAGCACGCGCCGATGCCCACGCCGCGGCACGCGGTCGGCGCCGCCGCGATCGGCGAGCGGATCTACGTCGCGGGCGGCGGTGCCGTGCTCGGGGGCTCGGTGCAATCGGCGGTGCACGAGGCCTTCACGCCCGGCTGACGCCTTCAGTGGTCGAAGTGGAACCCGACGGTCGCGCGGCTGCCCGCGCGCCTGGAGGTCACGCGGTCGGCGAACTGCCGCAACAGGAAGCCGGCCAGCCGGCGCTCGCCGGCGTCCGACTCGATGATCTCCTCGATGGTCGGCCGCTGCTCCGGCAGGTCGAGCTGCTCGCCCTCGTAGGACACCCGCAGGTCGAGGTTGAACTCGTCGAACGAGGCCTCGATCTCGAGCGGACCGGAAGCGACACGGCTCGACACCAGCGTCTCGATCGACTGCACGAGGTTGAACTTGGCGCGCTCGATGACGTCGTGGCGTGCCCCCCAGGCCGCGCCCTGCACGTCGAGGAACTGATCGAGCGCGTCGGGGTCGATCGCGCCCGGCCCCACCGTCATCGACACGCTTCGGCGCAGGCCGATGCGAAACAGCAGGTTGAGCCCGAGGCCCACCAGCGTGCCGAAGACCAGCGAGTTGCCGAACGAAGGCCGCAGTGCCGCCGGCAGCACGACCAGCAGGCCCGGGAAGATCTCCACCGCCAGGCCGAAGACGATCGCCAGGCCGATCACCAGCGTCTTGCGTGAATCCAGCAGCCGCGACGTCATGATGACCAGGCCGTTGATGACGATGAAGGTGGACGAGAACACCAGCGCCGCGCCGAGCACCGGCCGCGGAATCGAGTTGAACAGCAGGCCCAGCTTGGGCACGAAGGCGAACAGCAGCAAGAGCCCCGCCACCGACCAGCCGATGCGGCGGCTGGCCACGCCGGTGGCCGTCGCCAGGCCGACCGCGCCGGTCGACGAATTGATGCCGGCCGAGCCGATCGCGCCGGCCACCACCGAGCCCAGGCCGTCGGCCAGCACGCCGCGGCTGATGGACCGCATGTCGGCGCGCACCCAACCCACCTGGTTGGCCTTCTGCGAGATGGTCACGTTGCCGATCACCTTCAACGCCGCCGCCACCGCGGCGATCAGGAACGGCACCGCCAGGCCGGCATCGAAGGACCAGCCCACGTGGCCCAGCGCCGGCGCCGCGATCAGGGGGGCCGCCGCCACCTGGACCAGTTCGTGGGCGTCGAGCCGCCCCAGCGCCCAGCCGGCCAGGTAGCCGGCAGCCAGGCCGATCAGCACGCTGAACACGCGCAGCCCGCCGCGACCCCAGACGTTCAGCGCCACCATGAGCCCGAGCGTGCCGAGGCCGAGCAGCAGGTCGACCTGGTCCGGCACGCTGTCCGCGTGCGAGCTCCGCAGCGCAGTGCGCAGGCCGACGACGCCCACCGAGATGCCGGCCATCAGCACCACCAGGCCGGTGATCTCGGGCGTGAAGAGCGGCCGCAGGCGCGGCAGGACGCGGGCCAGCGCCATCTCGAACAGCCCGGCCAGCATCGTCATGCCGAACACCACCGACAGGTCGCCGGTGTGCGCCGCCACCAGCGACGGCACGATGTAGACCACGCTGGGAGAGGGCTGGCACAGATAGCCCGAACCGAAGGGTCCGATGGTGACGACCTGCAGCAGGGTCCCGACGGCCAGCGCGACCAGCGTGGCGCTGACCAGGGCCGCGGTCACCTCGGGGCTGCTGCCGGCGGCCTGCGCGATCAGCACCGGGTAGACCAGGAAGATCGACATCAGGCCGACCTGCTGGAGCCCGCTGAGGATGTTGACGCCCAGAGGCGGTATGTCGTCGACACCGTAGATGAGCCCCGCAGGCTTGTGCGACATCGACTTCCGATCGTTGGTGGGTGGATGGGCGCGGGGCCGAATCAACCCGAGGGGTCGTCGACTGCCGCGCGATCATAGCGGCGAGCCGCGTCCGGCGCCGCCTTCCCGCTCAGAGCTCCAGCACCAGCCGCCCTCCCCGGGCCCGCGAGCAACAGCTCATCATGCGTGTCTGCGTCTCGCGCTCGGCACGGGTCAGGACCAGGTCGCGGTGGTCCACTTCGCCGCCGAGCACGCGCACCTCGCAGGTGCCGCACAGGCCTTCCTCGCAATCGCTCGGGATGTCGACATTGGCGGCCCGCAGCGCGCTCAGCAGGGTCCGGTCGGCCGGGACCGGCACCGTGATGCCGGAGTCCCTGAGCTCGACCTCGAAAGCGTGCTCGCGGCTTGCGTCCAGCGTGCCGACGGTCGAGGCGAAGTGCTCGATCCGGAGCGCGTCCTCGGGCCAGCCGGCGCAGGCGGCCTCGAGCGCCTGCAGCATGCGCTGCGGTCCGCAGGCATAGACCTGCGTAGCCGCCTCGGGCTGCGCCAGCAGGGCCGCGAGGTCGCAGCGCCGGCCTTCGTCGCCGACATGCAGGTGCAGCCGGTCGCCATGCAGCGCGGACAGCTCCTCGACCAGGGCCATCGCGCCGCGCCGGCGCCCGCTGTAGTGCAGCTGGTAGTCCAGGCCGAGCGCGCGGGCCCGCCGCGCCATCGCGCTCACCGGCGTGATGCCGATGCCGCCGGCGATCAGGATCAGCTTGCGGGCCGCCTCGTCGAGCCGGAAGTGGTTGCGCGGACCGCGCACGCGCAGCCGGTCGCCGGCCTTCAGCCGGTCGTGGATCCAGGCCGAGCCGCCGCGGCCATCGGCCTCGCGCAGCACCGCGATCTCCCACGCCTGCGCGTCGTCCGGGTCGCCGCACAGCGAGTACTGGCGCGACAGCTCGGGGCCGCCGCATTCGACGTCGATGTGCGCGCCCGGGGTCCAGCGCGGCAAGGCCCGTCCGTCGGGCGCGACCAGGCGCAGCCGGAGGACGCCCTCGGCCGCCGGCGTCGCGCGCTCCACGAGCAGCGTCCGGGTCGCGGCATGGCGCGAGGGTTCGCCGACTCGCACCGGCGTGCGCACATCGAGCAATCCGGGGTGCCGGCGCTCGGGGTTCTGTGCCGGGTCCCACTCGACCCACAGGTGCTCCGGCCCGCGGAACGAGGTGTTGGGCACGTAGCTGAAGCGCTGCTCGGCCAGCCGCATGTGCGGCAGGCGCCGCGTGAACTCCTCGAGGAAGATCTGGATCTCCATGCGCGCCAGGTTCTTGCCCATGCACTGGTGCGATCCGTAGCCGAAGGTCAGGTGGTCGCTGGCGTTGTCGCGCCGGATGTCGAACAGGTCGGCATCGGCGAACTGCTGCGAATCGTGGTTGGCCGACGAGGTCACGATCAGCAGCTTGGAGCCGGCCGGCAGCAGTGCACCGCCGACCTCGACCTCCTTCGTGACCAGCCGCCGCCAGGCCGCCACCGAGCCGTTGTGGCGCAGGCATTCCTCGACCGCGTTGGAGATCAGGCCCGGGTCCTCGCAGATCTCGCGCCAGGTGTCGGGGTGCTGCAGCAGCAGCTTCATCGCGTTGGCCGTGGCGTTGGCGGTGGTCTCGTGCGCGGCCACGATGCCGGCCATCATCATCGAGTGCAGGTAGGAATCCGTCACGACCTCGGGGTGCTCGACCTGCTTGCGGATGCCGTAGCGCATCCAGCCCGGGCCCGACGGGTCCTGGCGCATCTTGTCGAGCACCTGGCCCGCGAACTGCCAGAAGTTGCCGACCGCGTGCGCCACCGCCACCTGCTCCTCCGGCTTCGGCCGGCCCCAGGTGTTGACCGTGTGGGCGATCGAGTACTTGCGCAGCGTGTCCATGTCCTCCTCGGGCACGCCGAGGAAGTGCAGCGCCACTGTAAGCGGCACCTCCCACAGCATCTGGTCGACCAGGTCGGCGCGGCCGTCGTCGATGAAGCGGTCGACGTACTCGCGCGCCAGCTCGCGAACCAGCGGCTCGTGGTGCCTGAGCGCCTCGGGCGTGAACGGCTCCATCAGCAGGCGGCGGCGCGGCATGTGGGCCGGCTCGTCCTCGTTGACCAGGGTTCGGTTGAGCGCGAAGCCGTAGGAGGCCAGCACCGCGTTCGCCTCCTCGCCGGTCGGCGTGATCTTCTCGAGCGCGATCGACGGACTGAAGGTGATGTTGTCGCGGAAGATCGCCTTGATGTCCTCGTAGCGGGTGACCACCCAGTAGCCGAGCTTGGGGCTCCAGAAGATCGGCTCCTTCTCGCGCGCCCAGCGCAGGTACTCGGGCGGGTCCTGCTGGTAGCCATCCTCGAAGGGATCGAAGTCGGCGGCGCGCTGGCTGACCGGGCAGCCGGTCGGCGTCTGGTGGCCCGACAGCGGCTGCGACGCGAAGGGGCAGCCGCGCGCGGGCGCGGCGGCGGCGGGATGCGAGGTGGTCATCGAAAGGTCCTCAGTCGAGCGTGATCTTGAGATCGAGGATTAGGGCCTGTTCACACTACTTCCGGGGTCGCGAAGAGGTATGCCAGGGCGGGCCAATCAAGGCGCGCGACGCCGCATGTGCGTTGGCACATGCAAGGAGCGCAACGCGGAGTGGCACGCCCTGGCATACCTTCCCTTCGGGTTGCCGAGCAAAGGGGCCGTCTGCCGCGTTGCCCGCGCTTGCAAGGCGCAAGCCTTGCTGCGCGCGGGCGCCTTGCATCCAGCCCCTTGGCTCGACAACGCGATCCCCGGAAGTAGTGTGAACAGGCCCTAGCTTCTGCCAGCGCGCCGTTTCGTTCTTCAGCAACTCGGCGAACTGGGCCGGCGTGTTGCCGACCGGCTCGACCCCGAAATCGATCAGGCGCTGATGCACGGCCGGGTCGTGGATCGCGGCCACCACCTGCTTGTTGAGCGTGGCGATGACCTCGGGCGGAGTCGCCGCCGGCACGACCATGCCGACCAGCGCGGCGGCTTCCACGTTCTTGAAGCCCAGTTCGGCAAAAGTCGGCACCTCGGGCAACTGCGGCAGGCGGGTCGGGTTGGCCACGGCCAGGGGCTTGACCTTGCCGCCCTTGATGAAGCCGGCGCCCGCGGCCAGGTCGACCATCATCGCGGGCACCTGGCCACCGGCCACATCCGCCAGCGCCGGTGCGGCGCCGCGATAAGGCACGTGGACCATGAACAGGCCAGCCTCGACCTTGAGCAGTTCCATCGCCAGGTGGTGCGGACTGCCGGCGCCGGCAGAGGCGTAGTTGGTGCCGCCGGGCTTGGCCTTCGCCTTGGCGATGAAGTCCTTCGCGCTGGCCGCGTCGCTGGCGGGACCGACCACCAGGATCATCGGGAAGCGGCCCATCAGCGTGACCGGCGCCAGGTCCTTGGCCGGGCTGTAGCTGAGGCTCTTGTACAGCGCCGGGTTGAAGACCAGGGTGCCGTTGTCGGCCGACAGCACGGTGTAGCCATCGGCCGGCGCGCGTGCGGTCTCGGCCGCCGCCAGCGCCGTGTTGCCGCCGGGCTCGTTGTCGACCAGGACCGGCTGCCCGACCTGGGTCGACAGCCGCTGCCCGATGGTGCGCGCCAGGAAGTCCGAGCCGCCGCCCGCTGCATAGGGCACCAGCCAGCGGATCGGCTTCGACGGAAAGGCCGTCTGCGCGGCCACGGTGGCGGCGAGGAACGGCACGGCCACCAGTGCGGCGGCGAGCAACTTCTTCATCAGGGGTCTCCTTGTCAATATCGCGTAATTCTTATACGCAATGCGTAATCAAATGATCGGGTTTCCACTGATCCCCGGCCGCCGGCCGGACGCCACGATGAGGAACATTCGTCGCCCGCCGCGCTCCAACACGGACGAGTTGCAAGTACGTCGATCGGCAACGGTCGGCGGCTCTCCAGAGCCATCCGGAGTGGACCACCCACCGATGGCTCTCTTTTTTGCCTGCGCGAGTTGATTCATTACGATGCGCCGTCAGACCCGACGCGCACGACACCATCGATGAACCAAAACTCGCCGCCTTCGCCGCCCTCGCCGCCGCCCGAAACTCCGCCGCCCTCGCGCGTGCCCGAACGCCGCCAGCGGGTGCAATCCGCGGAAACCGGCATGGTGGTGCTCAAGGGCCTGGCGGCGATCGGCGGCAGCGCCAGCCTCACGGCCCTGGCCGCCCACGTGGGCGAGAGCCCGGCCAAGGTCCACCGCTACCTCGCCAGCCTGATGCAGGAAGGCCTGGTCGACCAGGACATCACGACCCAGCGCTATGTCCTCGGCCCCGAACTGATCCGGATCGGCCTGGCGGCGATGCGCCAGGCCGAACCGATCCGCCATGCCGAACCGGCCCTGATCCGCCTGCGGGAGAGCCTGGAGGTCACCTGCTTCGTGGCCGTGATGGGCAACCGCGGGCCGACCATCATGCGATTCGAGGAACCCGGCCTGCCGGTCACGGTCAACGTGCGCGCCGGCTCGGTGATGTCCTTGCTGTGGTCGGCCACGGGGCGGGTCTTCCTGGGCCTGCTGGACGAGGCGCGGGTGCGGCAACTCGCCACCGAGGAACTGGCGGCGGCCAGCGACGAGATGCGCGCCCTGCTGCCCGCGGCGGACCCGATCGAGGTCCTGCGGCGCGAGGTCCGGGCGGCGCGCTGCGCCACGGTCAAGGACACCTACCTGCGCGGCATCAGCGCGGTCGCCGCGCCGGTCTTCGATTTCACGGGGCGTGTCTGCGCGGTGATCACGGCCCTGGGCGCCACCGGCGGCTTCGATCCGGCGGTCGACGGCAAGATCGCCAGCGCCGTGCGGCGCGAGGCGCATGCGACCAGCCTGCGGCTGGGTTATGTGGATCCGGGCGGGTGAACATCCGGGTCCAAGCGGCGAGACCCCTCAGCGATCCTTGCGCAGCAACTGCCGCAAGGTCGGCCGGGGCGGCACCGGGGACTCGGCCCCCATCCGCTCCCGGTAAGCGGCGCGCTGGGCTTCGAGCACCGCGCCGAGCGCGGCGACGCTGGCCTTGTCGTAGCGCCAGACGCCGGTCACCGCGAAGTGGCCGGCCTGCCCGGCGTGCGGCTTGGGACTGATGCGAACACCATCGGTCCCGATGCTCTGCAGGATGTCGGCCCGGGCGCTGGCGAGCGTCGCCTCGCGGCCTTCGTAGCCTTCGATGTCGCGGCTCAGTTCGATGCCGATGGCGTGGACCGAGGGATAGCGTTCGGCGATGAAGCTCACCACCTCGGCAAGCACCAGTTTCGGCAGCGCCCTGGCGCGGAAATCGGCGAAGTCGGTGGTCAGGAAGTTCTCGAGCCGGACTTCGTCGCGCTCCGCGCTCACGGTCACGGACTGGACCCGCCCGATGAGCGTGGTGCCGTCGTAAACCTCGATTCGCTGCCCCAGCACATAAGGGCTGCCGTGCGGGCCGGTCAGTTGCAGATGCTGGAACGTCATGAATTGAAGCAGGTGGCCCAGAGCGCACTGTACTTGGCGCCGTGGGGCCCGCAAGCCATCGCAATCCCGATCTGTCGCCTGCGGCACTCGCCGGCGATCCCCGGCAGCTTCAGCGGCTGTACGCCTCGACCCAGCGGACGATGTCCCCCGCCCCCATGGCCCCCGCCTGGCGGGCCACCTCGCGCCCGCCCTTGAAAAGCGCGAGCGTGGGGATGCTGCGGATGTTGAAGCGCGCGCCCAGGGCCGGCACCGCCTCGGTGTCGACCTTGGCGAGGCGCACCCGCGGCTCCAGCTGCGCCGCCGCCTGCTCGAAGCCCGGCGCCATCTGGCGGCACGGGCCGCACCACGGCGCCCAGAAATCGACCAGCACGGGGATCTCGTTGCGCGCCACGTGGCGATCGAAGGCCGCCTCGTCCAGGGCGGTCGAGCGGCCGGCGAACAGCGGCTGGTGGCAGCTGCCGCAATCGGGCGCGCTCGCGAGCTGCGCCGCCTGCACGCGGTTCGTGGTGTGGCAGTGCGGGCAGACGATGTGAAGCTTGTCGGTCATGGAATCTCCATCGGCGGGGCGTTCGGGTCATCGGCAGCTGGGGGCGCCGGGAGTGACCTGCAAGATCCTGAAATAATGAACACTTCGTTACAGGAGTCTTATTTCGTGATCTTGAGAACCCCTTCGACCGCCCTCGCCGTTGTGGCCGCGCTTTCCGTCCTCGCCGGCTGTGCCGGCCAGTCCAAGAACCAGGCGGCCCAGCCCGCTGCCGCCGCTCCGGCACCCGAGCCGGTCGCTGCCGCGCCGGCCCCGGTCAAGCCCGAGGTGGCGAGCACCGGCAAGATCAGCTACGACCAGCTCGTGAAGCTGGTGCGCGGCGCCCGCGGCGACGAGGCCAAGCTCGAGAAGGCGCTGGTCGGCAAGGACCTGAGCACCCGCGTGACCAAGGTCAAGGGTGCCGGCGACGACTTCGCCGTGCGTCCGGCCGATCCGGTGCGCTTGCGCTGCGACGACGGCGAGACCTTCGCGGGCGGCCAGGTCTCCTCGCGGATCGTCGGCGTCGACTGGTCGGCCGACACCAAGCGCGCGCTGCTGCAGCTCGACCGCTGCGGCCCCGCACCCGCACCCGCGGTCGCGGCCGTCCCGGCGCCGAAGCCGGCCCCCGCGGCCGCCGCCGCACCCGCGCCGGCCGCCGCGGCAGCTGCAGCGGCTCCCGCTGCCCGCGCCGGCGCCAAGCCCGGCATGGACGCCCAGGGCAACGTCATCGATTCGAGCAAGATCGAAGCCGGCAGCGGCCGCACCGTGAAGGGCATGAACGACTACGAGGGCGAGATCACCGGCAACCCGGCGCCGAACACCAAGTTCACCCAGCTGCAGATCGGCATGAGCCTGAAGCAGGTCACCGACATCGCGGGCCAGCCCACCGACTCGGGCGCCTACGTGACCGGCAAGGCCTTCATCCCCTTCTACTTCGGCGGCGACCGGACCCGGATCGAGCTCGCCTACAAGGGCCAGGGCCGACTGATCTTCGCCGGCGGCAACCTCGGCAACATCTCGGGCGGCAACCTGGTGTGGATCATCCACAACGCGACCGACACGGGCTATCGCTGAAACCTGGCGGATTCGACGACTCTCGACCCCGAGAACTGTCGAATAGCCGCCATCGACCCTTGAACCAAGGGTTAACACGTAGTCCACCTACAATCCTGCAATGGGCCACGCGAACAGCGCTGGCCCATTTCTCATGGACGCCTCCCATCTCATTCACGCCACGGGCCTCGTCGCCCTCTCGCTCAACGTTCGCGGCCTGGTCGGCGCCAGCGACAAGTCGCTGCGCCGCTCGACCGGCATCGCCTCGGCCATTTGGGCCCTCAACAACTTCCTGCTGGGCGCCCACACGGCCGCGGCCCTGAGCATGGTGTCGGTCGGCCGCCAGGCCTCGGCCGAGGCGACGCAGCACAAGACCGCCCGGATGCGGCTGGCAGCCTTCGTCGCGATGGTCGCGATCACGCTGGTCGCCAGCGCGCTGACCTGGAACGGCTGGACCACGCTGTGCACCGGCGCCGGCTCGCTGGTCGGCACCTGGGCGATGTTCTACCTGCGCGGCATGCGCCTGCGTCTGGCGATGGTGCTGGTGGCGGCGCTGTGGATGTACAACGCCTGGTTCTACGACTCGTGGTGGCAGATGTTCGCCAACCTGGCTTCGGGCGGCGCCGCGCTGTTCGGCGCCTGGCGCGCCCGCTGGGCCAGCAGCCGCTCGAATGCCGCCACGGCGCCGCTGGCTGCCGCCTCGACCGCCGCCTGTCCGTCGACGGCCGCAGCGAGTTCGGCGATGAAATCCTGCCAGCCCGACGCCGGGCCCCTCCCTTCGGCCGGCGCGAAGTAGCACAGCGGATGCGGCGCCAGGCGCGGCAGCAGGCGCCGGCGCATCACGGCGCCCCCCAGCTGCGAGCCTTCGACGACATAGGCCAGTCCCCAGGCGTAGGCGAGAGCCGCGCCCGGCGACGGCGGCACGAAGTCCTCGACGCCGGCGCGCTCCCGCTGCGGCTCGCCGGCATCGGCCAGATCCCATTGCAGCGCCTGCAAGCGGCCATCGATGCGCCGCGCAACCGCATCGAGCCCGGCGTCGCCGGGCCCGGCGATCGCCGCGCGCAGCGCCTGCAGCCAGGGCCGAAGCAGCTGCAGATGCGCCAGGTAGTCCTGCAGCGTCGCCTCGGCCCCCGCGATCGGCAACTGGCTGTCGAGCCGCCGGTGCAGTTCACCGGTCGCGGCGCGCAAGGCCTGCAGCACGGCGGGCGCGCTCATATGAGTTCCTTCACGCGCCGGGCCAGCACATCCATGTCGAAGGGCTTGGTCATGACATGCATGCCGGGAGCCAGATGGCCATGGCTCAGCACCGCGTTCTCCGCGTAGCCGGTGATGAACAGCACCTTGAGCCCGGGCCGCGCGAGCCGCGCCGCATCGGCGACCTGGCGGCCGTTCATGCCGCCGGGCAGGCCGACGTCGGTCACCAGCAAGTCGATGCGCTGCTCCGATTGCAGCAGTTGGAGGGCATCGGCACCATCGCCGGCCTCGAGGGTGGCGTAGCCGAGATCCTGCATGGCCTCGACGATCAGCATCCGGATCGCCGGCTCGTCATCGACGACCAGCACGGTGTCGCCCTGGTCGGCGCGCGGCGCAGCGGCCTCGGCGACTTCTTCGTCGACCGCTTCTTCGGGCGCCGTGTTCCGCGGCAGGTAGATGCACACCATCGTGCCCTTGCCGATCTCGGAGTAGATCCGCACCTGCCCCCCGGACTGCTTGGCGAAGCCATAGATCATCGACAGCCCGAGCCCGGTGCCCATGCCGATCGGCTTGGTAGTGAAGAAGGGGTCGAAGGCCCGGGCCGCCGTTTCCGGCGACATGCCGACGCCGTTGTCGCTCACGCAGAGCGACACGTACTGGCCCGGCGCCAGGTCGCGGGCCCTCGCGGTGCGGGCATCGATCCAGCGGTTGGCGGTCTCGATCGTCAGCTGGCCGCCCTCGGGCATCGCGTCGCGGGCGTTGATGCAGAGGTTGAGCAGTGCGCTCTCGAGCTGGCTCGGATCGGCCAGCACCTTCCACAGTCCCACCGCGGCCACCGACTCCAGCGCGATCTGCGGGCCCATGGTGCGGCGCACGAGCTCCTCCATGTCCGCCACCAGCCGGTTCAGGTCCAGCAGCTTCGGCGCCAGCGTCTGGCGGCGCGAGAAGGCCAGCAGCCGGTGCGTGAGGGCGGCGGCGCGCTTGGCCGCGCCCTGCGCGACGCCCACATAGCGCTCCAGGTCGGCGAACCGGCCTTCGAGGCCGCGCCGCCGCATCAGCTCGAGGCTGCCCGAGATCGCGGCGAGCAGGTTGTTGAAGTCGTGCGCGAGCCCGCCGGTGAGCTGGCCCACGGCTTCGAGCTTCTGGCTCTGCCTCAGCTGCTCGCGCGCCGCCTCCAGTTCGGCAGAGCGCTCCTTCTGCTCGGTGATGTCGCGGGCCACCGTGTAGATCAGGCCGTCGTCGGGAACGGCGGTCCACGACAGCCAGCGGTAGGCGCCGGACTGCGTCCGGAAGCGGTTCTCGAAGCCCAGCAGGCGCTCGCCCCGTTCCAGGCGCGTCAGCGCGATCTCGGTGGCGGCGAGGTCGTCGGGATGGACGAAGCTGCGAAAGGGAACCGCCCGCAGTTCCTCCCGGCGCCAGCCGAGCACCGGCTCCCAGGCCGGGTTCACGCTCTCGAAGTAGCCCCGCGCGTTGGCGACGCCCAGCAAGTCCTGGCTCAGCGCCCAGGTCCGGTCGCGCTCGCGCGTGCGCTCCGCCACCTGCCGCTCGAGCGAGTCGGCGAAGGCCTTCAGTTCGGTCTGGGCCTCGCGGCGCGCGATCGCCGTGCGCACCCGCTCGCCCACCTCGCGCATGAACGCCAGTTCGCTGGCCGACCACGGTCGGGCCGACCCGTGGTTGAGGTAGAGCAGCCCGACCAGGCCGCCCTTCTCGGTCAGCGGCATGTTGACCACCGCCCGCGCATTGATCGCATCGAGCGCCGCCGCGGTGCCGCGGGTGCGCGGATCCTCGTGCGCATCCGCGAAGGCGACGGTCACGCCGCGGCACAGGTCATCGATGTAGGAGCCGTAGTCCCTGAAGTGCAGCAGGCCCGCCAGGCTCGCCACGCCGGGCGCGCACCAGTCACGCTCGATCGCGATGGTCTCGGCCGCCTTGTCGACCATGCCATAGCCGGCCCGGTCGACCTGCAGCTCGCCGCCGAGCAGCTCCGAGGCCGCGTAGGCGATGTCGCCCGGTTCATCGAGGTCGCGGATGCGGTCGCCCAGTTCGATCAGCGCCAGCCGGCGCGCCTCCGCCCGGCCGAAGGCCGCGTTCGCCTCCCGCAGGCTGCGCTGCGCGGCCTCCCCGGCCTTCCGGTCGCGGCTCTCCTGCAGCGCGCGCTCGAGCACCACCGGCAGGCGAGCCAGCCGGCCCTTGCTCACATAGTCGGTGGCGCCGCGCTTGAGCAACTCGACCGCGTTGTCTTCCCCGATCACGCCCGAGACGAAGATGAACGGCGTCTCGGGCACCAGCCGCCGCGCGATCTCCAGTGCCTGCGCACCCGAGAACCCCGGCAGTTCGTAGTCCGACAGGATCAGCGCCGGACCGGCGGCCAGCGCCTCGACGAAGCCGGCCTCGGTGGCGACCACGCGGGTTCGCGCCCATGGCTGGGCGATGCGCAGCGCCTCGATCAGCAGTTCGGCATCGAAGCGCGAATCCTCCAGGATGAGGAACTCGGGCTGCTCAGCGGGTGGGTGCGCCACGTCGAGCTCAGGCGTCATGGCGCCTCGACGATTTCAGCGAGCCCGGCGGCGGCTCGTTGAGCACCGCCCAGAAGATGCCCAGCTCCGCGATGGCGGTGACGAACTGCTCGAAGATCACCGGCTTCACGACGTAGGCGTTGACGCCCAGCTCGTAGCTCCTGACGACGTCCGCCTCCTCTTGCGACGAGGTCAGCATCACGACCGGCACGCTGCGCAGCAGCGGGTCGGCGCGCACCTCCTTGAGCACCTCGAGACCGGTGAGCTTGGGCAGCTTGAGGTCCAGCAGGATCACGGCCGGATTGCCCACATCGCGCCCCGAGTGCTCGCCGTCGCGCCGCAGGTAGTCGAGCGCCTGGGCGCCATCGCGCACCACCACCACGTCGTTGGCGAGCTGGCTGCGCTCCAGCGCGATCAGCGTCAGTTCGAGGTCGCGCCTGTCATCCTCGACCAGCAGGATGGGCTTAAGCATCTTCGTCTCCATTCGAAAGGGCCAGGGAAGGCGATCCGGCGCGCGGCAGCAGGAAGCCGAAGCAGGCGCCAAGGCCCGGTTCGGCGCGGGCCCAGACCCGGCCGCCGTGGCGCTCGACGATGCGCTTGACGTTGGCCAGGCCGATCCCGGTGCCCTCGAACTCGTCGGCCTGGTGCAGCCGCTGGAAGACGCCGAACAGCTTGTCCGCGTACTTCATCTGGAAGCCGACGCCGTTGTCCTCGATCTCGAGGCCGTCGCCCTCCGCTTCTCGGAGGGCGCGCACCGTGATCCGCGAGGGCTCGCGCGTACGCGAGTACTTGACCGCATTGGCCAGCAGGTTGCGCACCGCCACCTGCAGCAGCAGCGGGTCGGCCTCGAGCGCCGGCAGGTCGGCATCGACGCGCCATTCGATCGCGCGGGCCGGCTCCGTGCGGACCAGTTCGCGCACCAGCCCGGCCACCAGCGCGCCGGTGTCCACCCGCCGCGGCTTGAGCGCGGCGCGACCCATGCGCGAGAAGTCCAGCAAGGCGTCGACCAGCATCGCCGCGAATGCCGAGGCCTCCTTGACGTTGCCGAGGTAGCGACGCGCCCGCTCGCCGAGCTTCGCTCCATCCTGTTCGAGCACCAGGTCGACGTAGCCGGCGATATGGCGCATCGGCGCCCGCAGGTCGTGCGAGACGGTGTACGAGAAGGCCTCCAGTTCCCTGTTGACCCGGCCGAGTTCGCCCGCCACCTCGGCCAGCTCCTCGGCCCGCCGCAGCACGATGCCGATCAGTGCCTGGCGCAGTTCACCGGCGGCGCCCACTTCGGCCACCGACCACGACGCCGAGCGGCCGCGGATCTGCTCCGCCCAGCTCTCGAAGCTCAGGCGCGGTTGGATGCGGCCATCGGGCAGCACCGCCTTGCGGGGCTCGCCGGCCCACTTCACGGTGCGCACGATCTCGGGCCTGAACCACAGGATCATGTGGCGGTGCACCTGCGAGATCGACACCGCGAGAACCCCGGCGGCGGCTTGCACATAAGCCAGTGCCGGCGCATGGGTCTGCGCCAGCGCGTCGCTGCGGTAGACATCGACGCCCATGCCGGCCACCCATTGCGCCAGCGCGCGGATCTGCTCGTCGTCCGGAACGTCGCCGACCGTCCACACGGCATCGTCGAGCACCACGGCCGCTCCCGTGGCGCGCATCACGCGCAGCATCGGCGAGGCTTCGCCGACCAGCCGCTGCAGCGTGGCGTCGCTGTCGGCGAGCTGGGCCACGATCTCGAGCGTCAACTTGCGCAGTTCGAGCCGTTCGGCCACCAGCCGGTTGGCCGCCTTCGATTGGATCTGCAGCGCCAGCAGCTGCCCGAGGTGCTCGCAGGCCAGCCGGGTCGCCATGCCCAGGAGACGCGGCTGGTGGTCGTGGCAGGAGATCAGCCCCCACAGCCGCCCGTCGACCACGATCGACACCGAGGCCGAGGCCAGCGTGCCCATGTTGCGCATGTACTCGAGATGGATCGGCGAGACGCTGCGCAGCTGGGCCTGCGACAGGTCGATGCCGTCGGCCACCAGCGCCGGCGCGGTGGTGTGCAGCGGCACCGGCCGGTAGCGGGCATCGGCGATCTGGCGGAACCGGTTCAGCAGGTACAGCGCACGCGCCTGCTGCGGAATGTCGGTGGCCGGGAAATGGTGGCCCGCATAGCTGTCGTAGCCCGGATCGCAGGCCTCGCCGAGTACCTCGCCGTGCCCGCCCTCGTCGAAACGATAGACCAGGCAGCGCCCGAAGCCGGTGAGGCGCTTCATTTCCGCGGCCGCCAGCCCGGCCAACTGCTCGATCGACTCGGCGTCGTGGAGCTGCGGCAGGAACACCCGCGCCAGCGAGTAGATCGGCGCCTGGTTGCCGGCGCTCGACGAGGCCGGCTCGAACTCGACGATCAGGTGCTCGGCCGAACGATGCGCGGAGACATCGAACGACATCCCGCCGATCGCGAGAGCGCCGAGAGCGAGCGGCGACGCATCGACCGCCAGTTCATCGAAGCTGAACTGCCGCAGCGCCTCGCGGGCCTCGTCGATCTCGCCCGCGGGCCAGTTTTCGCTGAAGGCGGCCAATGCCAGCGTGCGCGGAAGCAGCACCAGCAAGCGGCCATGCGGCTGGATGGCACCGGGCGTGCGGATCGGCTCCTGATCGCACAGCGACAGGTCGGCCAGACCCGGTTCGGCCGCTTCGCGCCGAATCCCTGAATCGATGAAAGCGTCTCTCATGCGTCACGACCGCAATGGCCAGAACCCCCGGAAAAAGTAGCTGGGGATGCTGCCAGTGCGCCCTGCGCGTGCGGGTCGGCGCCTTCCTACTTGGCTGTACGCTCAGGGCGCGACTCGGTGCGGTATCAACCCGCCGGCGGCGCCGCGCGCCCGAGTGCCGCCAGCGTGAGCGGATCACGCCTGCCGGCATAAAGGCGCTCCAGCACCTCGGCAAAGACAGGTTCCGATGGCGCCGCCGCTTCGAACAGCGTCATGCAGGAGCACAGCTTGAGATCGTCGGGCGATCCGAAGATCTGGTGCGCGCTGCGGCCCTCGACCGCGAGCACCAGTCCGGCGCACTCGACCAGGCGGGGGCCGAGCAGCGCATGGGCCGCGAAGGCCCGGGCCTCGGCGAGGTCCGCGAGGCCGTAGAACTCCGCGGTCGCGCTGCGCCCCAGCACGCGCAACTGCGGGAACACGAACCACATCCAGTGGCTGGTCTTGCGGCCGGCCCGCAGTTCGCGGCGCACCGCCTCATGGACCGGCGCCTGGGCATCGACGAAGCGCTGCAGGTCGTCGGCAGCAGGGCGCGGCGGCGCCGGCATGGAAGCGCCCTGCTTGCCTACTTGCGCGCCTTGGCGATCTCGGCCATCAGCTCCTTGACGGTCGCGTCGCCCACCGCGGCGGTGTGCTTGTCGATCACGGGCTTGACCTTCTCGCGCAGCTTGGCGATCTCGGCCGGCGGCAGTTCGGTGACCGTCATGCCGGCCTTCTTGAGCGACTCGAGCGCGCTGTCGGCAGCGCCGCGCGACACCTCGCGCTGGAAGGTGGTGGCCTCGGCTGCCGCGTCGGAGATGATCTTCTTCTCGTCCGCGCTCATGCCGTCCCAGGTCTTCTTGCTGATGATCAGCGCCTGCGGGTTGTAGATGTGGCGGGTCTGGGTCAGGTACTTCTGCACCTCGGCGAACTTCGAGGACAGGATCACCGTGTTCGGGTTCTCCTGGCCGTCCACCGCCTTCTGGTCGAGTGCCGAATACAGTTCGGGGAACGGCAGCGGCGTGGCATTGGCGCCCAGCGTGTTGAACAGGTCGATGTAGATCGGCGACTGGATCACGCGGATCTTCAGGCCCGCGATGTCGTCCGCCTTGGCGATCGGGCGCTTGCTGTTGGTCAGGTTGCGAAAGCCCAGGTCCCAGTAGCCCAGCCCGTGCAGGCCCTTGTCGTCCAGCTTGGCCATCAGGCCCTTGCCGAACGCGCCGTCGGTCACGGCATCCGCCTCCTTGGCATTGTTGAACAGGAAGGGGAAGTCATAGACCGCGAACTCCTTGACCTGCGCGCCCAGGATGCCGGCGTTGAGCACCGTCACCTCCACCGTGCCGCCCTGCAGCGCCGACACGGTCTGCAGGTCGCCGCCGAGCGCACCGCCCGCAAACAGCTTGACCGTGATCTTGTTGCCGGACTTCTGCGCCACCAGGTCGGCGAACTTCTGCGCGCCCTGCGCCTGCGGGTGGCCGGTCTGGTTCTGGAACGCGAACTTGAGCGTGCGCTCCTTGACCTGCGCCTGGGCACCGGACAGGGCCAGCACCGCAGCCAGCGCGACCAGGGTGTTGCGAGCGATGTTTTTCATGAGAAGTCTCTCCTTTAGTTGATCGGTTTCAGATTGCCTATGGCGCTGCGCATGATCCGGCGCAGCCCATTGCCAGGGATACCGCGGATCTGGCTTTGCCAGTCCGCTGGTATCGCCCCCTTGAGGGGGGCGCCGTAGGCGCTATCGGGGGTGGGCAACATTTCAGCCGCCGAAGAAGCGGGCGGGCCAGATGACGAGCCACGGGAACAGCACCATCAGGAACATGACCACGAACTCGGCGATCATGAACGGCACCACGCCGCGGGTCACGTCGTCCATCTTCATCTTGCCCACGCCAGCCACCACGTTGAGCACCGTGCCCACCGGCGGCGTCACCAGCCCGATCGAGTTGTTGATGATGAACAGCACGCCGAAGTACACCGGGTCGATCCCCGCCGCCTTCACGATCGGCATCAGCACCGGCGTCAGGATCAGGATCGTCGGCGTCATGTCCATCGCGGTGCCGACGATCATCACCAGGATCATGATCGCGATCATCAGCAGGATCTGGTTGCCCATGAAGGGCTGCAGCAGGCTGACCACCTTCGACGGCAGGTCGGCCACCGTGATCAGCCAGGCGCTGACCATCGCGGCGGCGATCAGGAACATCACGATCGCGCTGGTCTTGGCGGCGCCGACGAAGACGCGATAGAGATCGCCCCAGGTCAGCTCGCGGTAGATCACGGTCGAGACGAACAGCGCGTAGACCGCAGCCACCACCGCCGCCTCGGTCGGCGTGAAGACCCCCATGCGCAGGCCCACCAGGATGATGAACGGCAGCATCAGCGCCCACAGGGCCTTGCGGAAGGCGGTGAAGATCTCGGCACCGGACTGGCGCGGCGGCGGCACGATCTTCTCCTTGCGCACCAGCCAGGCCCAGGTGAGCCAGAGGGCGGCACCGATCAGCAGCCCCGGCACGATCGCCGCGAGGAACAGCTTGGAGATCGACACATTGGCCGCGACACCGAAGATCACCAGCCCGATGCTGGGCGGGATCACGGGCCCGATCACGCCGGTGGCCGCGATCAGGCCGCCGGCGCGCGCCTTGTCGTGGCCGGCCTTGACCATCATCGGCAGCAGCAGTGCCGTCAGCGCCGCCGCGTCGGCCACCGCCGAGCCCGAGAGCGCCGACAGCAGGCAGCCCGCCAGGATCGTGACGTAGCCCAGGCCGCCCTTGATGTGGCCCACCAGCGCGAGCGCGAAATCGACGATGCGCTTGGACAGGCCGCCGACGTTCATGATCTCGCCGGCCAGCATGAAGAAGGGCACGGCCAGCAGCGGGAAGCTGTCGGCGCCGCCGATCACGTTCTGGGCCAGGATCTGGGCATCGAACAGGTCGAGGTGCCACATCAGCGCGACACCGCTGGCCAGCAGCGAGAACGCGATGGGAATGCCCATCGCCATGGCCAGCAGGAGCGAGCCGACGAAGACGATGATCGTCATTTGCGGCTCCCTTGCCCGTCGGCTGCGGCGGTGCCAAGGATTTCCTTCAGCTGCACCGCTTCCTCGGACTCCTGCACCATGACCAGGTCCTCATCGGCGATCTGCCCGCTCAGCAGGCGCCACAGGTCGAGCGCCAGGATGAACGCGGCGAGCACCGAGAACACGACGCCGACGCCATAGACCACCGCCATCGACGCGCCGGTGACGGGCGCCGTGACATCCCAGTTGATCCGGGTCTGGGCCAGGCTGCCCTGGAACAGCAGCCAGACGATGTAGAGCATCACGGCGTGGCTCGCCGCGAGGCAGAACTTCTTGCCCGCGGGCGGCAGCTTCTGCACCACCATGTCGACGCCCAGGTGGCCGTGCTCCTTGAGCGCGACCACCGCGCCCAGGAAGGTCACCCAGATGAAGAGCCAGCGCGAGACCTCCTCCGACACCGTGATGCCCGAGTTGAAGCCGTAGCGCAGGACCACGTTGCCGAACACCAGCACCACCATCACCGCGAGGAAGAAGGCGATGAGCGCCTCGATGCCGGTGCAGCATCGGTCAATCCATCTGTTCATGTTGTTGATCTCATTGGTGAACCGTCATCGACTGTTGCAGTTTGTGGGCATGGCCTCTCCGGGGGCCTCTATTCGAAGCGGAGTCGCCGATATGCGCATCAGGGTGCTAACCCTGAAACTGATCGATGATCGCCCTTTCGCGTTCGATCATCGAACGCGAAAGGCACAAGCTCAGGGGTTGGCTTCCTGCTGCATTTCAACGAGGGCGCGCAGCGCCGCGAGGTAGGACTGGGGTCCGAGGCCCTGGATGGTCCCCTTGACCGCCGGCGAAATGATCGAGTGGGCCCGCCATGCCTCGCGCGCCGCGATGTTCGACATGTGGACCTCCAGCACCGGAAAAGGCATGGCCTTGATCGCGTCGTGCAGCGGCACGCCGTGCTGCGTCAGGCCGGCCGGATTGACCAGCGCGCCCTGCGCCTCGTCGATGTTGTGGTGCAGGAAATTGATCAGCTCGCCCTCGATGTTCGACTGGACGATGTCCAACGTCACGCCGAGCTCGCCGGCCAGTTTCTCGAGCCGGGCGTTGATCTCGGCCAGGGTGGTCTTGCCGTAGATGTGGGGTTCGCGGCGCCCGAACAGGTTTAGGTTCGGGCCGTGCAGGACGAGGATCTTCATGGTGCGGACTTGCGGATGCGGGCGAGTTCGTCGTTGTAGAGCTTGACGATCGCCGGGTCGTAGCTGGCGGCGAACTTGTCGACCACCGGCTTGGCGATCTGGCGCATGCGGGCCTGCTCGGCCGGCGCCACCTCGTTGAACTGCATGCCCTTGGCCTGCAGGTCGCCCACCGACTTCTGGGCCGCGGCGCGGCTCACCTGGCGCTGGTAGCCGCGGGCTTCATTGGCGGCCTCGCGCATCCATTTCTGCTCGGTCGGGCTCAGCGAATCGAAGAACTTCTTGCTCACCAGCACGATGTTGGCGGCATAGACGTGGTTGGTCGCACTCAGGTACTTCTGCACCTCGAAGAACTTGTTCGACAGGATCACCGAGAACGGATTCTCCTGGCCGTCCACCGCCTTGGCTTCCAGCGCGCCGTACAGCTCCGCGAAGGGCATCGGCACCGGGTTGGCCTTGAAGGCCTTGAAGGTCTCGAGGAACACCGGGTTGGGGATCACGCGGATCTTCAGGCCGTCGAGGTCCTCCGGCTTGGCGATCGGCCGCCGGCTGTTGGTGACATTGCGAAAGCCCAGGTCCCAGTAGCCCAGCGCGACCAGGCCCTTCTCGGGCAGCTTGTCGATCAGCGCCTGGCCCAGCGGGCCATCGAGCAGCGCATCGGCCTGCGCGAAGTTGGCGACCGCGAACGGGAAGTCGACCAGGCCGAACTCCTTCACGATGCCGGCCAGCGAGGTGGTGGCCGGTGCCGACATCTGCTGCACGCCGCCCTGCAGGGCCGACTGCTGCTGCATCTCGTTGCCGAGCTGCGAGGCCGGGAACTCCTGCACCTTCATCTTGCCGCCGCTCTTGGCGGCCAGCAGCTCGGCGAAGCGCTTGACGCCGAAGCTCACCGGGTGGTCGGCATTGTTCAGGTGGCCGAAGCGGATGACGCGCTCCTGCGCCTCCTGGGCCAGGGCCGGCATGGCCAGGGCGAGCGAAAGGCCGGCGCCGGCCAGCGAACGAAGAATGAATCTCAAGGCGGTTCTCCAGTGGGTGATGTGCGATGGGGCGCGATCATAGGCAAAACTGGAAATGTTTTCCACAAGGGAAAACACTTGGCGGAATCCGGAGTAAAGTCGCGACTGTCATGAGCGCAATACTGGAACGCAGCTTCAAGCTGATGGAGCACCTCGCGGCCCATCCCGAAGGCCGGCCCTTGTCCGCCCTGGCCAGCGACCTGCAGATGCCGCTGAGCGCGACGCATCGCCTGCTCTCCGAGCTGATCCGCTGCGGCTACGTGCGCCAGGACCAGAGCCACGGCGACTACATGCTGACCATCAAGCTGGTGTCCCTGGGCCTGTGCTTCCTGAGCAACAGCGGGATCGTCGACGTCGCCCAGCCGCTGCTCGACCGGCTGGCGGCCGAATCGGGCGAGCTGGTGCGGCTCGCGGTGGTCGATGGCGATGCGCTGACCTTCGTCGCCAAGGCGCAGGGCGCCACGCGCGGGCTGCGCTACGACCCCGACATGGGCCTGTCGGTGAATCTGTCCTGCAGTTCGGCCGGCCATGCCTGGCTGTCGACCATGAGCGACGAGCAGGCGCTCGAGCTGGTGGCGCGCCAGGGCTTCGGCAAGCCCGAGGACTTCGGCCCCCGCGCACCGACCACGGTGAAGGCGCTGCTGGCCTACCTGCGCGCGGCGCGCAAGCGCGGCTTCAGCATGATCAACGAGGTGTTCGCGCCGGCCATGACCGCGATGGCGGCACCGGTGCGCAGCGGCAACGGCGCGGTGATCGGCGTCATCACGATCGCCGGCCCGCTGGTGCGCCTGACCGAGGAGCGCATGCTGGCCCTGGGGCCGACGCTGCTGCTCGCCGCCGAGGACGTGGCCCACGCCAGCGGCGCCTCGGCGCTGTTCAAGCGCCGGGCCTGAAGGCCGGGCACATCGGCTAGCATCCGGACGCGCCCGCTGCCACGATGGCCGGGCCGGTGCAAGGAAGACCATCGATGCGCAGCGGCGAAGAAGACATGGCCTTGCCGTTCCTCGCGGGTGGCGGCCGACTCGGCGTGTTGATCGCGCAGTTCGACTGGGGCCGGACCTCCCTCGGCCCGATCGCCGGCTGGCCGCCCCACATGAAGAACGCCACGGCGCTGATGCTGCGATCCAAGGTCGCGATCGTGATGCTCTGGGGCGAGGCCGGCGTGATGGTCTACAACGACGCCTACGCGGTCTTCGCGGGCAGCCGGCATCCCGCCCTGCTGGGCTCGAACGTGCGCGAAGGCTGGGACGAGGTTTCCGACTTCAACGACAACGTGATGACGGTCGGGCTGGCGGGCGGCACCCTCAACTACCAGGACCAGGAACTCACGCTGCACCGCAACGGCCGCGCCGAGCAGGTCTGGATGAATCTGGACTACTCGCCGCTGCTCGACGAGGCGGGTCGACCCGCGGGCGTGATAGCGGTGGTCGTCGAAACCACCGCCAAGGTGATGGCCGAGCGGCGCCTGAGCAGCGAGCGCGAGCGCCTCGCCCAGCTCTTCGAGCAGGCGCCGAGCTTCATGGCCATGCTGCGCGGCCCCGAGCATCGGATCGAACTCGCGAATCCCGGCTACATGCGGCTGATCGGCCACCGCCCGGTGCTCGGCCGCACCCTTGCCGAGGCGCTGCCCGATGTCGCCGCGCAAGGCTACCTGGCGCTGCTCGACCGGGTCTATGCCAGCGGCGAAGCGCATGCCGCGACGAGTTCCAAGTACGCGGTCGCGACCGAGCCCGGCGGCCCGGTCGGCGAGCGCTTTCTGGACTTCGTGCTGCAGCCGATCCGCGACGCCGAGGGCAGCGTCGCCGGCATCTTCGTGCAGGGCGTCGATGTCACCGACCGGACCGAATCGGTGCATGCGCTGCGGCGCACCGAGGAACAGCTACTCGCTCTCAACGCCGACCTGGAGCGCCAGGTGATCGAGCGCTCGCGCGAGCGCGGCCTGTTCTGGGAGCTGACCTCCGACCTGCTCGGCGTGCTCAACGGCGACGGCGTGTTCGAGACCTCCAACCCCGCCTGGCAGGCAGTGCTCGGCTGGTCGCAGCAAGAGGTCGGCAGCACCCCGATCTTCGATCTGCTGCACCCGGACGACCGCCAGGCCACGCGCCTGGGTTTCGAGCAGCTGGTCGCCGGCACGCCGGTGCTGAACTTCGTCAACCGCTACCGCTGCAAGGACGGCAGCTACCGCTGGCTGTCATGGATCGGCGTGCCCGAAGAAGGCAAGTACTACTGCAGCGGCCGCGACATCACCGCCGAGAAGGAGACGCAGCTGGAACTCGCCTTGGCGCAGGAGGCCCTGCGCCAGTCGCAGAAGATGGAGGCGGTCGGGCAGCTCACGGGCGGCATCGCGCACGACTTCAACAACCTGCTCGGCGGCATCAGCGCCAGCCTGCAGGTGCTGGAGGCGCGTCTGGCCAAGGGCAAGCTCGACGGCGTCGAACGCTACATCGGCATGGGCCAGGACTCGGTGCGCCGGGCCGCCGCCCTCACGCAGCGGCTGCTGGCGTTCTCGCGGCGACAGACGCTGGACCCGAAGCCCACCGATCTCAATCGCCTGGTCGGCGGCATGGAGGATCTGATCCGGCGCACGGTCGGCCCGGCGATCACGCTCGAGGTCGTCGGTGCCGGCGGTCTCTGGCCCACCCGGGTCGATGCGTCACAGCTCGAGAACTCCCTGCTGAACCTGTGCATCAATGCCCGTGACGCCATGCCGGACGGTGGCCGGCTGACCATCGCGACCGCCAACGAATGGCTCGACGAGCGGGCGGCGGCGGAGCGCGAGCTGGCGCCCGGCCAGTACGTCTCGCTGTGCGTGACCGACAGCGGCGTCGGCATGTCGTCCGAGGTCATGGCGCGGGCCTTCGATCCGTTCTTCACCACCAAGCCGCTGGGACAGGGCACCGGCCTCGGGCTGTCGATGGTCTACGGCTTCGTGCGGCAATCGGGGGGCCAGGTCCGCATCCGCTCGAAGCCCGGACACGGGACGACGATGGGACTCTATCTTCCGAGGCACGCGGGAGACACCGGCGCCGAGGAAGCGGTCGCGCTGCGGGAGGCGATGGAGCGAGGCGACGGCGAGACCGTGCTGGTGATCGAGGACGAAGCGACGATCCGGCTGCTCATCACCGAAGTGCTGCAGGAAGCCGGCTACCAGGTCATCGGCGCCGAGGACGGGCGTGCGGGCCTCCGTGTCTTCGAGACGACCCGACGAATCGACCTGCTGCTGACCGACGTCGGCTTGCCGGGCGGGATGAACGGGCGCCAGGTCGCCGATGCAGCCCGGGTCGTGCGGCCCGGACTGAAAGTGCTGTTCATTACCGGCTATGCCGAGAACGCGGCCGTGGGCGACGGGCACCTCGAACCGGGGATGGAGATCATGACCAAACCCTTCGAGGTCGCTGCGCTGGCGAATCGGGTGCGGGCGATGATCGGGCACTAGCGAACAGCGCACCCGGCGGGCCGCAGTCTCGCCACGGGCCTCGGCATCGGGGCCGGCCCTTCGAAATAGGCCGGATAGTCGAGTCGGCGGAAGCGCCGATGCAGAAAAACTGGTTACCGTGCCGCTGTCGAGAAAACAAAAAACGATGCGATGCGATTCACCCGCGCAGCCGAATGCACTGGAGGATTTCACCCGAGCGGAGCCCGCGTGCCGATGACGACATCGGGCGCCCGCCGGGCCCGGTCCGTGATCGTCGCGCTGTGCCTTCTCATGGCCGGTGGTTACGCGATCGCAGGCCATGGCAGCTTCGTGCTGGTGCTGTATTCCAATGGCCGCCTGGTGCCCGGCAACATCGATGTCGAGGCCGGGCTGCGCAGTGCGATCGACAGCAGCGCGAAGCGCCCGGTGCAGATATTCAGCGAGTTCCTCGATCGCCCGGAGTTCGTCGGCGAGGCTTACGAGAACACCATGACGACCTACCTGCACGACAAGTACGCCGACCACCCGCCGGCCGTGGTGGTCGCGGTCGCGAGGGATTCGCTGGACTTCGTGCTGCGCCACCGGGAGGCGCTGTTCCCGGGCGTCCCGGTGGTGCATTCGGCGGTGTTCGCGAGTTTCCCGACGCCGCTGCGCCCGATGCCCGCCGATGTGGTCGGCGTCCCGGTCGACTACGACATCGGCGGCACGATCGAACAGGCCCTGCGCTGGCATCCGAAGACCGAGCGCATCTACTTCGTGACCGGCAGCACGCCGCGCGACCGCCAGTGGGACGCGCTCTTGCGCGACAAGGCTGCGCGCCTGGGCGGGCACCTGCAACCCGAGTTCCTTGCCGGTCTGCCGATCGACGACCTGACGGCGCGCCTGCGCGAACTCGCCGCCGGCTCGCTGGTGTTCACCCCCGGCTTCTACCAGAGCGGCGACGCGCAGTGGTTCTCGCCGCGCGACTCGGTCGAGTTGATCGCCCAGGCTTCGGCCGTGCCGGTCTACGGAACCTTCAGCACCTTCGTCGGCACGGGCGCGGTCGGCGGCCGCGTGCCCCGCTTCGAGGCCATGGGCCGGCAGGCGGGCGAGATCGTCAACAGCCTGCTGGGCGGCGCCGCAGCCGCGTCGCTCGAGTTGCCCGAGCGCATGCCGAACACCTTGAACGTCGACCTGCGGCAGACACGCCGCTGGGGCATCTCCGATGCCGACATCCCGAGCGATGCGGTGGTCGAATTCAAGCAACCCACCTTCTGGGAAGCCTATCGCACGGCGGCCCTGATCGGCGCCACGGTGATTCTTCTGCAAGCCGGGTTGATCGCCGCCTTGATGCTCGAGCACCGCCGTCGGCGCAAGGCCGAGGTGGCGCTGGTGCAGCGGGGCAGCGAACTCGCGCACGCATCGCGCCTTGCGATCGCGGGCGAACTGACCGCGTCGATCGCCCATGAGATCAACCAGCCGCTGGCCGCGATCCTCGCCAACACCGAGGCCGCCGAGCTGATGCTGAAGTCGGGCCATCGGAGCGCCGACGAGATCGGCAGCATCCTGGCCGACATCCGGCGCGACGACTTGCGCGCCAGCGACGTCATCGCCCGGCTGCGCGCGCTGCTGGCCAAGCACACGATCGCCCGCCAGCCCCTGGAACTCAACGAGGCGATTGCCCAGGGATGCGCCTTGATCGAGGGGGAGGCGCGCCGGCGTTCGATCGAACTGGTGATGCGGCCGAGCACGAATCCCGTGCAGGTCGTCGGTGACCGCATCCAGATCCAGCAAGTGCTCATCAACCTGGTGCTCAACGCCATGGATGCGGTGGACAACCTGCCCGAGCCGCGGCGAACCATCGTGGTGGCCATTGCCGAGCGCGCCGACAGCGTCTCGGTCACGGTGAGCGACCGCGGCCATGGCATCGCGCCGGACGATCTGCCCAAGCTCTTCGATTCCTTCTTCAGCACCAAGCGCCGCGGCATGGGTCTGGGCCTGTCGATCACGCGTTCGATCGTCGAGGCCCATGGCGGACGAATCGGGGCCGCGAGCACGCCGGGCGAATCGACCGTCTTCCACGTCGAACTGCCGATCCGGGTCGAAGCCCACGCCGGGCATCAGGAGCGCCGATGAGACCGACACCTGTCATTCACGTGGTCGACGACGACGAGCAACTGCGCATCGCACTGCTGCGCCTGCTGAACGCGGCAGGATTCGAGGCCCGCGGCTACGCGGCGACCGGCGAGTTCCTGCTGCATCCCCTGCCCGACCATGCAGGCTGCCTGCTGCTCGACGTCAACCTTCCCGGTCCCTCGGGGCTGGAGCTGCAGGAGGTCCTGCGCCAGCACGGCTGCCTGCTGCCGGTCGTGTTCCTCACCGGCCGCGACGACGTGCCGTCGAGCGTGCGGGCGATGAAGGCCGGCGCGGTCGATTTCCTGCAGAAGCCGGTGCAAGCCGACACCCTCATCGCCGCGCTCCAGCGCGCGCTCGCGCAGGATGAATCGCAGCGCGCCGCGCGCGAGGCGCGGCAACGGCTGGCCGCGCTGTTCGCCACCTTGACGCCCCGCGAGCAGGAGGTGTTCGACCGCATCGTCGCCGGCAGGCTCAACAAGCAGATCGCGGACGAACTGCACACCAGCGAGCGGACGGTCAAGACGCAGCGCTCGCAGCTGATGTCGAAGCTGGGGGTCGAGTCCGCGGCCGAGCTGGGCCGCCTGGCCGAGCAGCGCCAGGCATCCGGGCTGGGCGTCGCTTCCCTTTCGGGCAACGAACTTGCCCCTGCACCCGATTCCGCGCCCGCCATGCGAACCAGATGATGGTCGGCCGGGGTGCCAGACGGGCTGACCATAGGCCGTCGCCCTGCGCCAGGAGGTGTCCATGGACCGGTCCCGATTCACTGCCGCGCTGATCTTCGCGGCTGCCGGCTGGCTGGCGGCAGATGCCGCCGCCCAGATGGCCACGCCGCCCAGGCCGGCTCGCGCTGCGGCCACTCCGCAGGCCCGGGCGCCCCAGCTCGAGGCCAAGGCCATCGACCTGCTGCGCGCGATGAGTGCCAGCCTGACGGGCGCGAAGTCGTTGGCCTTCACGGCCGTCGCGACCTACGAGAGCCCGAGCAGCGTGGGTCCCCCGCTGGCCTATGCCACGAGCTCCGAGGTGCTGCTGCAGCGCCCCGACAGGCTGCGCGTCGTCACGCTGGGCGATGGTCCGCCCGCGGAGTACTACTACGACGGCAAGACCCTCACGGCCTTCGCCCCGGCCGAGAACCTGGTGGCCGTGACACCCGCCCCGCCCACCATCGATGCCATGCTGAAGCAGGCCTTCGACAACGCGGCGATCTATTTCCCCTTTGCCGACATCGTCGGCAGCGACCCCTTCAAGACGCTCGGCGAGGGGCTCACCAAGGCCTTCTACATCGGCCAGTCGAAGGTCGTCGGCGGCATCACCACCGAGATGGTCGCGATCGCCAGCGACCAGATGTTCATGCAGATCTGGATCGGCGCCGACGACAAGCTGCCACGCAAGATGCGCGCGGTGTTCCGCGGCGATCCGCTGCGGCTGCGCCACCAGGTCGAGCTGTCGAACTGGAAGCTCGATCCGGTGATCGCGGCCGAGGCCTTCGCGGCGATGAACGCGGCCAACGCGAAGAAGATCGCCTTCGCGGCGCCGAAGCCGGTGCCCCCCGCGAAGAAGGCCACCAAGGCTTCGGCCAATGCGAAATAGGCAGCAGGAGGAGCACCAACGATGACCACCCTCAAGACATCTCTGCCTCTGCTGGCCGCCCTGCTCGTCGCGGCCGGGTTCCACGCGCCGGCGGCTGCGTGGGCCAGCGCCAACCGCTTCGGCGGCCACTCCGAAGGTGGCTGGGGCGGCGCCGAGCACACCAACCGCTACGGTGGAACCACCACCCACAGCTGGGACGGTGCCACCAGCCACACCAACGTGTACGGCGGTACGACCACCGGCGTGGCGGGCTACGGCGCGGTGCACACCACCGCCGGGGGCTTCAGCACCTACCGGCCGCCGGCCTACGGCGCGGCGGGCTACGCGCCCTACCACGCGCCGGTGGCGGTGCCCTACTACCACGCGGGCTGCTACGACTGCGCGGGTGCGGTGGCCGCCGGTGCCGTGGTGGGCGTGGCCGCCGGTGCGGCGGTTGCCAGCGCCAACCGGGCGGTTTATCCGCTGGGCGTCAGCTATGCCCGGGTGCCCGAAGGCGCGGTCATGGTCAACCGCTACGGCGTCGACTACTACCAGGTCGGGGACAGCTGGTTCCGGCCTTTCTACGGCGCCAACGGCGTCTACTACACGGTCGTCGGCGCGCCGTAGGCGCGCAGCGCCGGCTTGGCGATGACACCGATCCCGACCGGCGCGGTACTGGTCGTGGACGACGACGACAGCATGCGCCAGGCGATCCGGCGGCTGCTCAACGCCGCCGGATTGAAGACGCAGACCTTTGCGTCGGCCGAAGCCCTGCTCGACGGCGGCCCGGTCGCCGGTGCCGCCTGCGTGGTGAGCGACTTCAAGCTGCCGGGCCTGTCCGGTCTGGAGCTGCTGACCGAACTGCGTCGTCAAGGCCACTGGCCGCCGGTGATCGTGGTGACGGCCCATGACACGCCGGAGCTGCGCGCCGAGGCGATGAGACGCGGCGCATCGGCCTATCTGTCGAAACCGTTCCACGGCAAGGACCTGCTGGAGGCGATCGACGCTGCAGTCGATCACGGGGCCGTGCCCTGAGGCAGCCAGGCGCGTCATCGATGCGCCCGCCGCGGCAGGTCTCAGGCACGCGGCTCGCCGGGCTTCTTGTCGTCGAAGGCATGGCGGTCCGAGAGGAACATCCGGACCAGCCTCTTCTCGCCGAGGGCCTCGGCCAGCACCTGGAAGGCGAAATACGGAATCAGCACCAGCAACAGCAGGAGTATGTCGGCCAGGGTTTCAGTGAGCCGGTGGCCGGTCATGCGGGCCAGCGACTCGGTGAACGACCGGTCTTCGATCCAGCCCTTGACCAGCTCTTCGAGCCCCGTCAGGACGACCAGCAGCACCAGGAATGCGAACGCCTTGTGCAAGGTGGGCCAGATCAGCGGGTCGGTCGCCTTGTGCTCGCCGACCTTCAGCGCCTTGCCGAGCATCACGAACTTCGCCAGCAGCGCCGCCTTGACGATGGCCACGCCCCAATAGGCGGCGTGGATGCCATGGTCGTGGAGCACCGCGGCCTTCATCACGTTCACGGCCGCGATGGTGACGAAGAGGTAGCCGGTCAGGACGCCGATCTCCTTGGCCTCGTCGAGCAGGCGCCGGCGCCACGGCGGCTTGGCGGCTGGGGCGGGTTTCATCCCGTTATTGAACCACGCTTGCGGCGCGGCAAGCGAGGCTGTTTCATCCCCCGCTGCCCCGGCTTCCTTCCTGCAGCATCTGCAGGGCCTTCTCCACGCTCAAGGAGCCCGACACCTGGCTCGGCGGGTACTCCCTGAAGGTGGCCAGGAAGCGGCCCACGATGCCGACCGCGGGAATCATCGTCCAGAGCTTTTCGCCCCACCAGCGGCCATACAGCAGGCTTTCGCTCTGGTAACGCTCCCACGGGTCCTGCCGCAGGTTGGTCACCAGCGGCACGTTGGTCGAATCGGGCTTGCCGTTGAAGAGGTTGCCCTCGATGGTCTTGAAGCTGACCTTCCAGGCGTTGTAGCGCACCGCCATCAGGTCGGCGTTGTCGCTGAAGTAGAAGAACTCGTGGCGCGGCCCGGGCGCCTGGCCCTTGAAGTACGGCATGAAGTCGTAGCCGTCGAGGTGGTTCCTGAAGGTCTTCTCGCCCGCCTTGTAGCCGGTCAGCAGCTTCTCCTTGACCTTCGGTTCGCCGGCCGCGGCGACCAGCGTCGGCAGCCAGTCTTCGGCCGCCATGATCTCGTTGACGATGGTTCCGGGCTGGATCACGCCGGGCCATTTCGCCAGCATCGGCACGCGGAACCCGCCCTCGAAGACGGTGCCCTTCTCGCCGCGGAACGGGTGGTTGCCGCCGTCCGGCCAGCTGAAGATCTCGGCGCCGTTGTCGCTGGTGAACAGCACGATCGTCTCGTCGGCGATGCCCTCGTCGTCGAGCTTCTGAAGGATCTCGCCGACCACCCAGTCGAGTTCCATCATCGCGTCCGCGTAGAGGCCGAAGCCGCTCTTGTCCTTCCATTTCTCCGACAGGTGCGTCCAGACATGGCAGCGCGTCGAGTTGTGCCAGAGGAAGAAGGGCTTGCCGGCCTTCACGGAGCGGTCGATGAAGTCGACCGAGCGCCGCACCAGTTCGGCGTCGACGTCCTCCATGCTGAACTTCGCCGCCGGATCCATGCCCGGGTGCGGCGGCAGCGGGCCGCAGTCGTTGATCTTCTGCTTGCCGACCCGGCCCCAGCGCGGCTCCTCGGTCGGGTCGTCGACATCGGTGGCGAAGGATTCGATGACGTTGCGCGGACCGAACTGCTCGTGGAAGCCCGGCACCTTCGGATACTCGCCGTCGTAGGGCTCCTCCATGGCGTTGAGGTGGTACAGGATGCCGTAGAACTCGTCGAAGCCATGGACCGTGGGCAAGTACTCGTTGCGGTCGCCCAGGTGGTTCTTGCCGATCTGCGCCGTGGCATAGCCCAGGGGCTTGAGCAGTTCGGCGATGGTCGGATCCTTGTCCTGCAGCCCCTGCTTGGCGGCCGGCATGCCGACCTTCAACAGGCCGGTGCGAAACGGCGTCTGGCCCAGAATGAAGGCGGCGCGCCCCGCCGTGCAGGACTGCTGTCCGTAGTAGTCGGTGAACAGCGCGCCCTCCTTGGCCAGACGGTCGATGTTCGGCGTGCTGCCGCCCATCATGCCGCGGTGGTAGGCGCTGAGGTTCCAGATGCCGACGTCGTCGGCCATGATCATGATGATGTTGGGGGCCTTGTCAGCCATGCGTCTCTCCGGTGGGGTTCGATTCTTCGCCTCACCATCCTGACAGCAGCGGCCAAGGCTGCGAATAGGGCCCGCGGGCAGAGCCCTTGCCCTTTCGGGCAGCCCGCGCCCGGTGGGTTCAGCGCGCGCGGATCACGTCCGAGACGACGCCGTTCTCGTTCACTGTGCAGTTGATCTGCGGCTGGCCCGCACCGATGCTCAGGGTGACCACGTAGACGCCCTCCTGCATGGTCTGCGAATCGTAGAGCGGCTTCACGCTGTCCTTGGGCACCTTGTGCTCGCGCGCGACCGCGTCGACGCAGCTGGTGCGCGACACCTGGGGCGACATGAAGCCGGCGAACACCGGAGGCGGCTGGTAGTTGGCGCAACCGCCGACGATGGCGCAGAACGCCAGGGTCGCTGCTGCCGAGGAACGGCTGGGAATGGGCATGCTGGCTCCTTGGGACGATGGGGGGTCTGCCACATGGTCGCGAAGCTTATCGCGCGCGTGAATCATGGTGAAGGGCAGTTTCGTTGCCCGAAGGGGCAAGCCGCCGCCGCCCGATAGAATTCGCCCGGCTTCATCCTTCAACCCGAAGATTCGAATATGAGTGTGTTCCAAGGACCCAGGTTGCTCGCGTTGGCGCTGGCCATGCTGGCCACGGTACCGGCGGGAGCGAGGCCGCTGACCCTCTTCAACGCCATGCGTGATACCCCCATCACGCGGTTCAGCACGGCCGATGTCGACCTGATGACCCAGACGGTTCACCGCACCCTCGACAGCGGCGCGGACGGTGTCGCCGTCACCTGGGAGAACCCTCGCGGCACCAGCGGCGGCAGCGTCACGCCGGGCAAGGACCCCGAGGACCGCAAGCACTGCAGGCTGGCCCGGATCGAGAACCGCCACCGGGCCCTGCAGAACTCCGGCAGCTACATCTTCTGCCGCAGCAAGGGCCAGCCGAAGGGGGCTTGGCAGGTGATCGGACTCGCTCCCACCAACTGACCCAGCGGGTCCACAATGCCTCCCTGACGCACGCTACAGGGGGCCCCGATGGCGCACACGGATCCGGATGCGGCGACCGCGCTTCGCCGCATGGTCGAGGGTTATCAGGTCTCTCAGGCCATTCACGTTGCGGCAACCCTGGGAATCGCCGACCTGCTCGCCGACGCTTCCCTCACGAGCGACGAACTGGCCGCGGCCACCCGCACGCATCCGCCCACGCTGTACCGCCTGCTGCGCGCGCTGGCCGCTGCGGCGATCCTGCATGAGCAAGAGGGCCGGCGTTTCGAACTCGCGCCGCTGGGCCGGGCCTTGCGTTCGGACGGGCCGGATTCGATCGCCGGCTGGGCGGCTTTCGTCGGTCGCCCCTACTACTGGGAGGCCTGGGCCGGATTGCTGCACAGCGTGCAGACCGGCGAGAACGCCTTCCAGCATGTCCACGGCACGGATGTCTGGACCTACCGGTCGACGCATCCCGAGGAAGGCGCGATCTTCGACCGCGCGATGACCTCCCTCTCGCGCCGCTCCACGGCGGCGCTGCTCGCCGCCTGCGACTTCGGCCGCTTCGAGACCGTCATCGATGTCGGCGGGGGCAACGGAGCCCTCATCGCGGCGGTCCTCGCCGCCCACCCCGCGGTCCGGGGCGTGCTGTTCGACCAGCCGCATGTCGTGTCGGCCGCCGCCCCCCTGCTCGCGCGCGCCGGCGTCGCCGACCGCTGCCGCACGGTCGGCGGCAGCTTCTTCGATTCGGTCCCGGAAGGCGGCGACGCCTACCTGCTTCGCGCCGTCATCCACGATTGGGACGACGAACACGCCGTCCGCATCCTCGCGCGGGTCGGGAGCGCACTCAGGGAAGGCGGCAGGATGCTGCTCGTCGAGCGTGTCATTGCGCCACCCGACGAAGGACGCGACGCCAAGTTTTCCGACCTGAACATGCTCGTCGGGCCCGGCGGCCGGGAACGGACCGAGGCGGAATTCACCCGCCTCCTCGAAGCGTCGGGGCTGCGGCTCGAGCGCGTTCTCGATGCCGGCAGCTTCTGCATCGTCGAGGCCGCCGCTGCCTGATCGGACTCAGGCGATTGGGATGCTGGCTGTCTCGAGGGGTGTCCGTTGGGACTACATAATTCATTCCGCCCACTCTGCAGGCCCACCATGACCGCCTTTGCCCACTACCCCAGCCTGGCCGACCGCAGCGTCCTCGTCACCGGCGGTGCCACCGGCATCGGTGCCACGCTGGTCGAGCAATTCGCGGCGCAGGGCGCCCGCGTCGGCTTCCTCGACATCGACGAAGCCGCCGGCAACGCGCTCGCCCGAGACTTGGCGCGCGCCCGTCATGCGCCGCATTTCGTCGCCGCCGACCTCACGGACGTCGTGGCGCTCGAAGCGGCGATCGAGAACGTGCGCCAGCGCCATGGCCCGATCGGCGTGCTGCTCAACAATGCGGCCAACGACCGCCGCCACCGCATCGAGGACACCACGCCGGAGGCCTGGGACGCCGGCATCGCCGTCAACCTCAAGCACCAGTTCTTCGCCGCGCGCAACGTGGCGGCCGACATGCAGAAGGCGGGCGGCGGCTCGATCGTCAACTTCGGCTCGATCAGCTGGAAGCTCAAGCAGGGCGGCATGCCGGTCTACACCACGGCCAAGGCCGCGGTGCAGGGCCTCACGCGCAGCCTGGCGCGCGATCTCGGGGCCTTCAACATCCGGGTCAACACGCTGGTGCCGGGCTGGGTCATGACCGAGAAGCAGCTGCGTCTGTGGGTCGACGATGCGGCACGGGCCGACATCGCGCGCGGCCAGTGCATCAACCAGCCGCTCATGGCCGAGCACATCGCGCGCATGGCGCTGTTCCTCGCGGCCGACGACAGCGCCATGTGCACCGCGCAGGACTTCGTGGTCGATGGAGGCTGGACGTGAAGCCGAGGCTGCTGGTCGATGCCCGGGCCCGGCTCGGCGAATGCCCGCTGTGGTGCGAACGCGCCGGCGCCCTGTACTGGACCGACATCGAGAGCGCCACCCTGCACTGCTGGCAGGCGGCGGATGGCCGCCTGCGCCGATGGACGCTGCCCGAGCGCCTCGGCAGCTTCGCGCTGTGCGCGGACGACTCGCAACTGCTGCTCGGCCTGGCCTCGGGCATCGCGCTGTTCGACCTGGCGCGCGAGACCCTGTCGCCGATCGTGCCGGTCGATGCCGAGCAGCCGGGCACCCGCATCAACGACGGCCGCTGCGACCGCCAGGGCCGCTTCGTGTTCGGCATGTTCAATCCGGCCGAGGCGCCGATCGGCCACTTCTATCGCGTGCATCCGGACCTGCGCGTGGAGCGTCTGCCGCTGCCGCCGGTGGCCGTGGGCAACAGCATCGCCTTCAGCCCCGACGGCACCACGATGTACTTCACCGATTCGCCGACGCGAACGATCCAGCGTGTCGACTACGGCGCCGATGGCCGCATCGGCACGCCCCGCAGCTTCGTGCAGCTGCCCGCGAGCGACGGCTTCGCCGACGGCTCGACCGTCGATGCCGAGGGCGGCCTGTGGAACGCCCAGTGGCGCGGCGCCCGCGTGGTGCGCTACGACGCGGCGGGTGTCGAGTCGGCGCGCTTCGAAGTCCCCGCCTCGCAGCTCACCTGCCCGGCCTTCGGCGGCGCGGCCCTCGACCAGCTGTACCTGACATCGGCGCGCGCCGGCCTCGACCCCGCGGCACTCGAGAAGGAACCCGGGGCCGGCGGCGTCTTCGTGCTGCAGCCGGGCTGGCGCGGCCTGCCCGAGCCGCGCTTCGCCCACGCCCGTTCAACCCGGAGACAAGAGCCATGACGCCAACCAAGCCACCCCGCTACCAGGGCCTGTTCCCGGTCGTCCCCACGCCCTTCACCGAAGCGGGGGAACTCGATCTCGCGAGCCAGAAGCGCTGTGTCGACTTCATGATCGACGCCGGCTCCGACGGCCTGTGCATCCTGGCCAACTTCTCCGAGCAGTTCCTCTTGGCCGACGACGAGCGCGAGCTGCTCACGCGCACCATCCTCGAACACGTGGCCGGCCGGGTGCCGGTGATCGTCACCACCACCCACTTCAGCACCCGTGTCTGCGCCGAGCGCAGCCGCCGCGCGCAGGACCTGGGCGCCGCGATGCTGATGGTGATGCCGCCTTACCACGGCGCCACCTTCCGCGTGCCCGAGCCGCAGGTCTTCGAGTTCTATGCGCGGCTGTCCGATGCGGTGCGCATCCCGATCATGATCCAGGACGCGCCGGCCGCCGGCACGCCGCTGTCGCCGGCCTTCCTCGCGCGCATGGCGACGGAGATCGAGCAGGTGTCGTACTTCAAGATCGAGACCGCGGGCGCGGCGGCCAAGCTGCGCGAACTGATCCGCCTCGGCGGCGATGCCATCGAAGGCCCGTGGGACGGCGAGGAAGCCATCACGCTGCTGCCCGATCTGGAGGCCGGCGCCACCGGCGCGATGACCGGCGGCGGCTTTCCGGACGGCATCCGTCCGATCCTGGAGGCGCACCGCGCAGGCAGGCGCGACGAGGCCATCGCGGCCTATGAACGCTGGCTGCCGCTGATCAACATCGAGAACCGCCAGTGCGGGCCGCTGGCCGCCAAGTCGCTCATGAAGGAAGGCGGCGTGATCGCCTGCGAGGCGCCGCGCCATCCCTTCCCGGCGATCCACCCGGCCAGCCGCTCGCTGCTGATCGAGACCGCGCGCCGGCTCGATGCCCTGGTGCTGCGCTGGGGCCGCTGAAGGCAGCGCACCGGGGCTGCAGGTCGCGATGACCGCAGCCCTGGCTTTTCGTTGTCAAACCGAGACAGATCGGCGGCGGCTTCGAGCCCGATGCCGCCAGCGGACGCTCTGTGTGACATATGCCACAGGCCGCCGAAGCGCGGGCGATTAGATTGTCATGAGGGCCGGCAAGCGTTCCGGTGCCAGCCTCCGACTCTCCTCCCCCTTCCATGGCCCCAGCCCCGAGTTCCAGCCCCGACACCGCATTCACGATGGCCTTCCAGCCGATCGTGGACGCCGTCGAGCGCAGGATCTTCGGCTACGAGGCACTGGTGCGCGGACCGCAGGGACAGGGCGCGGCGCAAGTGCTCGCCAGCGTCGGCCCGGGCCAGCGCTTCGCCTTCCACGAGGCCTGCCGTGTCAGGGCGATCGAGATGGCAGCGGCGCTGGACATGGGCGTGAAGCTGAGCCTCAACGTCGCACCCAACGATGTCGCCGGCAAGGAGGAGTGCTTCAGAACCGCGATCGCCACCGCGATGCGGCACGGCTTTCCGGTCGACCAGCTGTTGTTCGAGATCACCGAGGGCGAGCGCGTGCCGAACCTCGGCGACCTCGCCGCCTCGTTCGGGGCCTTCAGGCATCTCGGCATCACCTCGGCCATCGACGACTTCGGCGCCGGCTACGCCGGCTTCGAGCTGCTGGCCGCCTTCCAGCCGGACCTGGTGAAGATCGACATGAACCTGGTGCGCTCGCTCGACTCGGACCGGGTGCGCCGGACCCTGGTCAGGGGCGTCGCCCGGACCTGCGGCGAACTGGGCGTGCGCGTGATCGCCGAAGGCGTGGAAACGCGCGGCGAGTACGCGGTGCTGCGGGACATGGGCGTCAGCCTTTTCCAGGGCTACCTGTTCGCGAGGCCCGCCATCGGCGTGCTGCCGCCGATCGCCTGGGACGCGCTGTGAAGTTCCGCATGCGCCTGAGCCTGCCCACCAAGTCGGCGCTGCTGACGACCTCGCTGGTGCTCGCGCTGCTCGGCGTCACGGCGGCGTGGCAGTACCGGCAGTTGTCGAGGGAGTACACGGCGCTGCTCGAGCAGCAGCTGAACGGCCTCGCACAAGTGGCGGCCGAAGACCTCGACTACAAGCTCGCCATGCACGTGGCGACGCTGTCGCGCGAGGCGCGCCGCGCGGTCGCGATACGCTTCACGCGCGGCGAGATCGACCCGCAGTTCCTGACGCAAAGCGGCCTGCGCCCGATGTTCGACGGCATCGCGCTGATCGCCACGGACGGCACCATACTGGCCAACGACCCGCCCGCGCCGACCCACCTGAGCATCGCGGACCGCGACTATTTCCGCCGCGCCCGGGACGGCCAGCCTTCGATCTCCGAGCCGCTCCACGCACGCACCAGCGGCGAGGCCGCGATCCTGCTGACGGTGCCGGTCAAGGACGCGAACGGCAGCGTGATCGGGGTGCTCGGCGGCGGCTTGAATCTGAACCGGCCGAACGTGCTCGGCAGCCTCGCTGCGCTGCGCCTTGGCGGCGAGGGCTACTACATGATCGACACCGGCGGCTCCAAGCCCGTGTACGTGTTTCACCCGGACCGCAGCAAGGTGCTCACGCCGGCGACGGCCGCAGGCGCCGGTCGGGATGCGAGCGAGCCGGAAGACCTCGCCAGCAGCGCGCGCATCGCCACCACCGGCTGGAGACTGCGCGTCGTGCTGCCGGCCGAAGCGGCCTACGCGCCGCTCGTCAAGGCCAGCCAGGCGCTGGTGCTGCAGATGCTGCTGCTCGCGGCCGTCTCCTGCGCGCTGGTATGGGCGGCAACGCTGTGGATCATGCGCCCGCTCGGCACCTTGCACCTGGCGATCCAGCGGCTGCGACAGGATCCCGATGCGACCGTCGCCTTCGATGTCAGGCCCAACGACGAGCGCGGCGATCTCGCGCGCGAGTTCGACGCCCTGATGACGGAGCTGCGCACCCAGCGCAGCGAGAAGGGCGTGTTGATCGACGCGTCGCCGATCGGCCTGTTCCGCTGCGACACCGCGGGACGCATGGTCCATGTCAACGACGCCTACCTCGCGATCCACGGCCTGGGCCGCGAGGAGGCGGCCGAGGGCTGGCTGGGGCTGACCAGACCCGAGAGCCGGGACCTGGCCTGGAGCCAATGGGTGGAGCTCGTGAACAGGAATGCACCCTTCCAGCTCAGGCGCTGGATCCGCCGGCGCGATGGCCACAAGGTGCTGATCTCGCTGCACATGCGACCCATGGTCTCGAACGGCCAGGTGATCGGCCAGGTCGGCACGCTGGCGGACATCACCGAGCGGACCCTGGCCGAGGAGGCCCTTCGGACGCTGACCGCGATCTTCGAGAAGACCACCGACTACGTGGTGCAGCTGGACAAGCACGGCAGCCTGACCTACATGAATCCGGCGGCCCGGCGGCGTACCGGCGTGGCCGAGAACGAGCCCCTGACCCGCCTCACGATGGAGAACTTCAATCCGCCTGCGGCGCTGCAGCGCCTGCGGGACGTGATCGTTCCGCAGGCGGTGGCGAACGGCATCTGGGTGGGCGAGTCGGAGATCCGCGGCACCGGCCCGGACGACGTGTTTCCGGTCAGCCACATGGTGATCGCGCATCGGGACAAGGCCGGAAAGATCGAGCGCTTCTCGGCCATCATGCGCGACATCTCCGAAGCGAGGGCGACCCAGCGCGCGCTCGTCGAAGGCGAGGCGCGGCTGCGCACGATGGCCGACGCGCTCCCCATGCGGCTGGCATTCGTCGATGCCGAGAAGCGCTACCGCTTCGTGAACCGGGCCTACGAAGGCACCTTCGGCATGACGCGCGACGAGATCGTGGGCCGCACGGTGAGCGAGTTCTTCGGCGATCGCTTCCCCAGCATCGGCGCCTACGTCGATCGCGCGCTGCGGGGCGAGCAGGTAACCATGCAGCGCGACGTGAACGGCCCCGAGGGCTATGCCTGCCTGGAGACCCTCTACATTCCGCAGCGCGGCATCGACGGCCGTACGATCACCGGCTTCCATGCGGTGACGACGGACGTGACGCGCCAGAAAGAGGAAGAAAGACGACTCCTGCAACTGGCGCACGAAGACCCGCTGACCGGCCTGACCAACCGTGCCGGCTTCGACCAGGCGCTCGAACAGGCGATGGCGACCGCAAGCGCCACCGGCCGGATGGCCGCCCTGCTCTTCCTCGACCTCGATCGCTTCAAGCAGGTCAACGACGAATTCGGCCACGGCACGGGCGATGCGCTGCTGCGCTCGGTGGCCAGGCGGCTGTTCGAGTGCGTGCGCAGCGGCGATATCGTCGCCCGCCTGGGCGGCGACGAGTTCACGGTCATCATCGAACGCGTTCCGGATGCGGATGCCGCCGCACGCGTGGCCGGCAAGATCGTCGAGGCGATGGCCAGGCCGTTCGTGATCGACGGCCAGCGCGTGGAGGTCAGCGCGAGCGTCGGCGTGGCGTTCTACGCGGGCGGCTCGACCACGCCCAAGCAGTTCATGGGCATGGCCGACGAGATGCTCTATCGGGCCAAGAGCGCGGGCAGAAACAACTTCCAGCTCTCGGCCGTCGACGCCATGTAAGAAATTCCGCTAGCTATGCGCGCCTGGAGCGCGTCGTCATAATTCCGCGCCCGACGGACGATGCCGAAGGAGTGCTGGCCGATGACATCCCAGGAAATCACCCAGATTTTTCGACGCGCCCTGATGGGCGTGGCGGTCCTGGCTTCGGTGTCGGGCTGCGCGCTGGTGGTGCGCGGGACCCAGCAGAACATCCAGGTGAACGCGGTCTCGACCGACGGCAAGGCCCTCGAGTCCGCGGACTGCCGGCCGAGCGGCGGCGCCGCGCCGGGGCCCGCGGCCCCGCAGATCAAGGTCAGGCGCTCGACCGACGACCTGCTGATCCACTGCGTCTCGAAGGGCCAGGTCGTGGCCTCCGCCACGGTCATCTCGCGCGCCGACATGGGGCTGGTGAGCCTGGTGGTGGGCGGCGTGATCAGCGCCACCATCGACCAGCTGTCGGGCGCCGCCTATGCCTATCCGGCGTGGATCACGCTGGTCGCCGGCGAGGAGCGGGTCTATGACCACAGGGACAGCGGCGACGGCCCGCTCGCCGGCACCTTCGCCCGGCGCCTCGGGCCTGCAGGCGCGGCCAGCGTGGTCGTGCTGCCCGCCAACGATCTCGCGAAGTACTACCGGGCCAACTTCAACGTGACCGCCAGCCAGCTGGTCCGGCCCGGGGCCCGGCGCACCGGCCGTGACACCTACGGGGCCGAGAAGCTGGCCGCCACCCTGCAGTGCAGCGCCACCCCGCGCGCCGTGCTGGTCGAGAAAGGCGCGGGCTTCGAGATCCATCAGGTCGCCTGCGCCACGGGCGACGACCTGGCGATCCGCTGCGAATTCGGCCTGTGCCGCGTCGAGCCGGCGCTGCCGAAGGCCGAGCCGACGCCCTTCCCCGGCTTCCCCGGCACGGCGCTCCGGACCGGCGCGCGGACGACCACAGCGGGATAGCCGCCTCGGGCCTCAGTCGCGGCGGCGGCCGCGCAGCAGCGACAGCGCGAGCGTGGTCAGCACGGCGCCCGCCGCGGCCGAGATCAGCGCCGCCTTCACGGGCTCCTCGGCGATGTACGTCACGCAGGCCTGCCTGGCTTGCTCGAACTGGCCCCTGGCATCGTGCAGCTTCCTGCCAGCGGCATTGACCGCGTCCTTGGCATAGGCGCGGCCGGTGGCCGCGGCGTCGCCGGCGATGTCCCTGGCGTCGCTGGCCAGGCCCCGGACCGTGTCCAGGCCATCGCGCCCGGCCTGCCGGGCTTCCTCCGCCAATTGGGCGGGTGTCTTCACGTGATCCGATTCCATGCGCGTATCCCTTTCATGAGTCTTCGAAGCGAAGGCCGGCCATGATCTCAGAGCGTAGGATCTCCCAGCGTCCGATTCAAGGCGACGGCTTCGAGCGTCAAGGCCCGCGCGGTGGCGGCATCGATCGCCATGCCTTCGCGCAATTCAAGTGTCGCCATCTCGTACTTGCCGCCGGGCTTGAGCGCGGGTGCGATCCCGCGCAGCCGCTGGCCACGCCAGAAGCCGAACAGCACCCGACTCTCCTCGGCCCGGATCAGCAGCACCGGGCCGTTCGAAAAATAGACCAGGTGGCGCCATTTGACGACCTCTTCCAGCACCGCCGCGCCGAGCACCGCCGAGCGCAGACCCTCGACGCATTCGCGCCGCCAGCCGTGCAGGGCGGCGACGTAGGCGTCCGGGCTCGCGGCCGGCACGGACTTCTGCATCAGGGCACGCGCCCCATCCTGGCCAGCAGCCTGGCCTTCACGTCGGCCCACTCGCTGTCGATGATGCTGAAGCGCACCGAATTGCGCTTGCGGCCATCGGGCATGATCCGCTCGTGCCGCACGATGCCCTCCTGCGTGGCGCCGATGCGCAGGATCGCCGCGCGCGACTTTTCATTCAGTTCGTCGGTCGTGAACTGCACGCGCACGCACGCCATGGCCTCGAATGCATGGCGCAGCAGCAGGTACTTGGCCTCGGTGTTGATGCCGGTGCGCTGTGCCGAGGCGCTCAACCAGGTGTGGCCGATCTCCAGCTTGCGGTTGTTGCGGTCGATCTTCCAGAAGCGGGTGCTGCCGACCACCTGGCCGCCGTCGCGGCGCACGATCACGAAGGGCATCACGCTGCCGGCGCGCCGGCCGGCCAGTGCCTTGTCGATGTAGGCATCGACCGTTTCCGGACCCGGAACGACCGTGACCTTCAGCTTCCAGAGTTCGCCATCGGCGGCGGCGCGCAACAGCTCGGGCGCGTGCTGCGCCCGAAGGGGGTGGAGCTCGATCGTGGCGCCGGCCAGGGTGTCCGCGTGCTGTCGGTTCGTGTCGGAGGGCATGAACGATGCAACGAAAAAGCGTCCATCGTAAATCAGCGCGTGCCGGGGCACGGGACACCGAAGTGATGCAGCACGTTGTGCAGCAGTCGCCCGAACAGCGGGTCGCTGCCCACCACCCAGGCCGCACCGACGGCGCCGGCATGGAACACGCGCCCGCCCTGCGGCCGTTCCCAGTAGATCATCTCGGCCGACAGGCCTCCCAGCGACTCGGTGAGGTTCGAGAAGTAGTCGAGGTACGCATCCATCCGGCCCGGCCGGTCGCGGATGCCTTGGGCGATCACGGTCATCCCGCCAGGGGGCTCCGGCAACGAGGCGCCCTCGGGCACCCGCTGCGTCATGCGCGCCAGCGTGGCGGCGCTCAGGTCCCACTCGTGGCCGATCGCCCGCGGCAAGCCCCCGCCGGGCGCATGGCCGAAGGTCTCGCCCTTCGCCAGCCCCAGCGGCTGCGGCCCGTGGAAGAGGAAATGATCGGGCGCATGCACGTGGTAGACGCCGAAGTCGCCGGCATCGGCGAAGCCCCATCCCGCCGTCTCCAGGCCGATCAGCTCCGCCGCCGGCCGCCCCGATGACTTGAGCCGGCCGCCGCGGGCCCAGTCCTGGCTGTGGTACTGCTCCCCGAAAGGCCCGGCCGGCGGGCCGACCGGGGGCACGCTCTCGTCATGGTCCGGACCATTCACCTTGCGTTGCTCCATCACGGTGAAGTCCTCGTCATAGCTCACCCGCAGGTACATCGTGTTGCCCGACAGCACGATCGCGCTGCCGCCCCGGCGCAGGTAGTCGTCGAGCCCGTCGACCGCCGGCAGCGACCAATACTCGCTGTGGCCGTTGACGACCACCGTCTTGTAGCGCGACAGCATGCCCGGGTCGCGGTGCAGGTCGATGTCGCTGGCGATGTCCCAGTCGTAGCCCTGCTGCTCGAGCCACACGTGCAGGTGCCGCTCCAGGCGCGTCCACTGGCTGAAGCCGCTGTCCGCCGGATCGTAGAGCGCGTTCGGACTGGCGTTCGGCCAGGGCATGCGCAGGCCGACCTGGTAGCAGGGCTGGCCGGCGCGGTGGAAGGTGTAGCTGTTGTAGGCAGGCGCCTCGGGGTGGCAGTTCTCGAGGCCGGTCGAGCGCCGCGGCCAGACCGGGTCGTCGACCACGTTCTTCGCGAACGGCGTCGCGGCATAGGCGATCCAGCTGTTCACCGCGCACAGCACCAGGACCGGTGCCGGGGCCGCATGCGCTGCCCGCTTCACGATGAAGCTGATGTCGTAGTCGGCCTCGCGGCCATCGAGCTCGAAGCGCAGCCGGGCGACATGGACGCCGGGCCGGGCATCGTCCGGCACGCGCCAGCTCTGCGTGCTTTCCCAGCGGCAGTCGTAGAGGTCGTCGCCCGCGAAGCGCAGGCCATGGCCGCGCGTGGGATCGCTCAGGGGGTCGTAGCTGCCGCCCTCGTGCTCGGGCACCTTCGAGGGCTCGAAGGCCGGCCCGACGATCATCCAGGTCGCATGGTTGACGATGCGCCCGGTGCGCTGGTGGCCGCTGCAATCGGCGACCCGATCGCCGCGCTCCTCGCGCAGCGGCCAGCAGGCCAGCACCGAGCGCCCGCTCGCCGCCTGCAGTCCGCGCCGGGCCATCCGCTCGCGCAGCTCCGGCGCCGACAGCGCGCGATCGTGGATCGCGGGCATGGCCAGGTCCGCTTCCAGGAACACGCTGGCCACCCCCTCGACCCCGCTGGCGCCGAGCCGCAGCGGCGCGTCGCCGGCGCACACCGGCCCGGTCTCCGGCCAGCAGCCGACCTCGACGGCGTCGATCCAGAGCCGCGCCGTCCGGCCGTCCCAGGTAGCCGCAACGTGCTGCCAGCGCCGCGCCGCGAGACGGCCGTGCGCCTGCTGCGCATCGGCCCGGAAGACGCCGCCGTCGCCGAGGTACAGGCCGAGCGCCCCGCCGGCTTCGATGAAGAGCCCGAAGCCGCAGCGGGAGGGGTGATCGAACTGGCTGACCAGCGTCTGCCGCATCTCCACGCTCCAGGGCTTGACCCAGCATTCGATGCTCAGGCCGGCCAGAGGCGCGGCGGCGGCCAGCCCTTTCGGGATGTGCACATAGGAGCCTGGATGGATCGGCTGCACCCTGGCCGGGGCCGGTTCGAAGCGGTGCAGCAGCGTGTCGTCGCTGCGCCGCTCCACGTCATGCCCGAGGCGGCAGACGCTCATCCGGTACGGACGGTCGCTGCTCACATGAAGGGTCAGCGTCTCGCCGGCGTGCAGGCTCTTGCGGTCCGCATAGCCGTGCACCCCGGGCAGATGGAGGGGCCGATGGGGGGGGATCGGCGTGGTCTGCGTCGACATGGGATGCAGCGAAGAGCCTATTCGGACGTGAAGCCCGAGGCCTTGATCACCGGACCCCAGCGCTGCAGGTCGTCGGCGATCAGCCTGGCGAGTTCCTCGGAGCTGCTCGGGCTCGCCTCGCTGCTGAGCTTCTGCAGGCGCTCCTGCACCTCCTTGTTCGCCAGCACCTTGTTGAGCGCCGCGTGCAGCTGCTCGACCGTGGCCGCGGGCGTGGCAGCCGGAACGAACAAGCCGGTCCACTCGAGGTTGTCGAAATGCGGCTGGCCCAGTTCCTTGAGCGTCGGCACGTCGGGCAGCAACTGGGCCCGCTTGGCGCCGTTGACCGCCAGCACCTTGAGCTTGCCGCTCTGCTGGTAGGCCACCAGGTCGGCGATCGGCGTGATGCCCGCGGCGATCTGGTTGCCCAGCAGGTCCTGCACCAGCGGCGCGGCGCCGCGGTACGGGGCCGCGACCAGCGGCACCTTGGCCTCGGCACCGAGCCGGTAGCCCATGAACTGCGCCACGCTGCCCGGTGCCGGTACGCCGTAGCTGGCCTTGGCGCTGTCCTTGCGCGCCAGGTCCAGCCACTGCTGCACGCTGCTTGCGGGCAGCTCGGCCGGAACCGCGATGCCTTCGTAGAAGCTGGCGATGCGGCCCACCGCCTTGAAGTCCTTCAGTGGGTCGTAGCGCACCGACTTCGAAGTCAGCGGCAGCATGACCATCATGTGCATGTTGGCCAGCAGCACCGTGAGGCCGTCCGGTGCCGCCGCGCGCACGTAGTCGGCCGCGATCTGGCCGCCGGCGCCCGTGCGGTTGTCCACCACCACCGCCACGCCGAGCTCGGCGGCGAGCTTGTCCGCCAGCGTGCGCGCCTGGACGTCGGCCGAGCCGCCGGCGGGGTAGCCCACGATCAGCTTCAGCGGCCCCTTCTGGGTCGGGACCTGGGCCGGCGCGGCCGCGGCGACACAGAGCGAGGCGCCGGCGAGCGCGATCTTGAGAAGTGCGGGGAGTTTCATCGGTGGCCTTTGCGCAGGAAGTGGGGTAAGGGTTTCAGGTGGTCGGCTTGATGCGTGCGATCTCCTGCGCAAGATCGCGCAGGGAGGCTTCGAGCAATTCGGCCAGCAGGTCGACCTCGGCCTCGGTGATCGTGAGCGGCGGCGTGATCAGCTGCATGTCGCCGTAGGCGCCGAGGTTGGCACGCCGGTTGTAGAGCGCGATGCCGCGCTGCAGGCCATGCTGCGTCAGCCGCGCGGGCGCGTTGAAGGCCGCCGGCAGCTGCCGCTTGGTTTCCTTGTCGGCGACGATCTCGATCGCGGTCAGCAAGCCCTTGCCGCGCACATCGCCGACGATCGGCGAACGCCCGGCGATCGCCTGCAGCCGCGCCATGAGCTGCTCGCCGCGGAGGCGCGACTGGGCCGCCAGGTCCTGCCGCACCACTTCGTCCAGCACGGCATTGGCCACCGCGCAGGACAGCGGATTGGTGAAGTAGGTGTGGCCGTGCACGAAGCCGCCGGCATCGGCGATCGCGTCGACGATGCGGTTGGGCACCAGCATCGCGCCCAGCGGCGTGTAGCCGGCCGCCAGGCCCTTGGCCAGCGTGACGATGTCCGGCCGCGCGTCGGCGAAGTGATGCGCCGCCAGGAAGGCCCCGGTGCGTCCGGCGCCGCTCATGATTTCGTCGTAGATCAGCAGCACGCCGTGGCGGTCGCAGATCTCCCGCACCCGCCGGTAGTAGGCCGCGGGCGAGACCACCGCGCCGCTCGACAGGCCGCCCACCGGCTCGAGGATGAAGGCCAGCACGCTGTCCGGACCTTCGCGCACGATGCAGTCTTCCAGCGCATCGGCGCAGGCCAGCGCGTGGCTTTCGGCCGTGTGCCCCTCGGGCAGGCGGTAGCTCTGGGGTGCCGGCACCTTCGGCATCTCACGCACCATCGGCCCGTAGATGCCGAGCGTGTGGGCGTCGCCGGTGACCGCCAGCGCGCCCAGCGTGGCGCCGTGGTAGCTCGGCTCGCGCGAGATCACCTTGGCCCGCTGCGGCTGCCCGCTGACCACCGCGTACTGGCGCGCCAGCTTCAGCGCCGACTCGTTGGCCTCGGATCCGCCGGAGACGAAGAAGGCGCGATCGAAACCCTCGCCCGCCATTGCGCAGACCCGGTCGGCCAGCGCGATGCTGTGCTCGCTCTCGAAGAAGCGCGGGTAGGCGAAGGTCACGCGGCCGGCCTGTTCGGCCATCGCCGCCAGCACGTGCGGATTGCCGTGGCCGATGTTGGCGACCACCGCGCCGGCCGTGGCGTCGAGATAGCGCCGGCCTTCCGAATCCCACAGGAAGACGCCCTCGCCGCGTGCGATGCGCGGCGGGCGCGGCGTGCCTCGCGGCGCGTAGAAGCCCAGGACGGAGCCGCCCTTGGGCGTATCGCCGATGCGGCGTTCGGTGGGGTTCGGTGTGCTCATGGAGCGACGATACGGAGCAAGTCGAACTTCGAGTAGACGCATGGATCGATGAAGTGTTATACGTGACACGCATGAAGCACACCCACGACCGGCTCGACCTGCTCGACACCTTTCAGAAGATCGGCGAGAGCGGATCGCTGAGCAAGGCGGCGCGCCTGCTCGGTACCTCGCAGCCGACGGTCAGCCGCCGGCTGCTCGAACTCGAACGCATGCTGGGCTGCAAGCTGGCGCTGCGAACGACGGCCAGCTTCTCGCTCACCGACGAAGGCCGCTCGCTGCTGGCCGAGGCCCGTGACCTCGGCGACCGCTGGTCGAGCCTGTCGCATCGCTTGTCGGGCGGCCAGAGCCGGCCCGAAGGCACCCTGCGCGTGATCGGGCCGTCGGGCTACGGCACCGGGTTCCTCACCGACGCCGTGACCGACCTGCGCGCAGCCCACCCCGCGCTGCGGGTCGAACTGACCCTGACCGACCGGGTCATCGACCTCGTGGCCTCGGGCGCCGAATGCTGGATCTGCGTCGGCGAAGTGCGCGACCCCGACCTCGTGAGCCGCAAGCTCGGTGCCATGGAGCGCATCCTGCTCGCCACCCCCGGACTGCTCGAACAGCTCGGGCCGGTCACGATCTCCAGACTGCCCTCGCTGCCCTGCGTCGGCCTGGTGCCCTACGTGCAAGGGAGCGTGCGGCTGCTCGACCGCTCAGGGCGCCCGCGCATGGTCGCCCTCGACACGCCGATCAAGACCGACAGCCTGCTGTCGAGCTACCGGGCCATCCTCAACGGGGCCGGCATCGGCGCCGCTGCACCCTGGATGTGCCAGGACGACCTGAAAGCGGGCCGGGTGCGGCGCGTGCTGCCGAACTGGTGGCTGGAACCGATCGGCATCCATGTCGCGCTGCCGCCCGGCATCTACCGCCCGGCCAGGGTGACGGCCTTCATCGAGGCCCTCAAGCGCCGGATGCACTCGCTGCCCGGCTTCCGGCCGGCGAGCTGAGCACGCCCGCACCTATCCGACGCGGGTGATCGTCACCTTCACCGCGCCGTGGTTGTTGAGGTAGGCGAACCAGGCGTCGTTCGCGAACAGTTGCAGCTCGGGCTCGGCGTCGGCACTCTGGCCGGTGTAGGTCCAGGCGGCATGCATGCCGATCGGAAACAGGTTCTCGTCCGAGCACCCGACCGCGCCGATCAGCTGGAACCATCGGCCCTGCTTGCAGCGCAGCGCCCAATGCGCCAGCGATTGAATGAGGCTGGGCTCGATCCGGCCGTCGGCGCTGGACGCCAGGTACCAGTCGACCCATCGGCTGTCGTCCGCGGCGATCTCGTAGGTCTCGCCGGGCGCCAGCAGCACGCCAGTCGGGTTGTAGTAGCTGGCACTGGCGATGGGTATCGGTCCGGATGTATCCCCGACTGCGAGATGTCTGGCCATGACTGCCCTCCTTTCACTGCACTGCGCCCGGAAGCACCGCCTGCAGATGCGCGCTTCCCGCAGTGCATTTGTACTCCGACTTGCGCCCTTTCGTCATCGCCGCCGCGGCTCCGGCGCCCCGGGAATTCCCCAGCTTTCGTGCAACTCGCCACAGGCGGGGCGAGGCGGCGCGCCGGCTCAGCGCGAGCAGGCGCTGACGACGATCTTGCAGGGCTCGGTCGGCAGGTGGCTCTCGCACTGGGCGATCGCCGCCTGGCCCGCCGCCTGGGTCGTGGCGGCGCTGGCCGCGCCCCACTCGCCGAAGTTGCCGGTCGCCAGCGCGGCGCAGGAGCGATCGAAATGGATGCGCACTTCGCAGGGCCCGGAGCGGCCCGCGGCCCGGTCGCATTGCGCGCGGGCCGCACGCTCGGCCGCGTCGACGGACTTGTGGTTGAACGCATAGCCGTACCAGCCGCGCCGCGATGCGATCGCGCCCCAGCTGGCGCCCTGGTCGGGATCGTTCGGCGTCGAGGGGGCGGCGATGCCCGCCGCCTGGAAGCCCAGCAGCAGCAGCATGAGCAGCGCGGCCACGCGCGCGGCATGTGATCGGAATTGCATCTGCCGATCATCGCCCAACGCGACCGGCAGCGCCCCGCTGCGGCCCTGCCCGTCAAGCCCTACACGCAGCGGGCCCCGCGGCTGACGGCTTGCGCCCCCGATTGCCGCGATGGTGGGCCATGCCTCGGGGGTTCCTGCCCCCGAGTTCCCAACCCGGCCTTCCGTGCAAGGAAGGCGCTTGAAAGGATTTCCCCATGGCACTCGACAAAGACATGCTCGACCCCCGCGACACCCGCGGCGAACCGCTGGCCAACGACGAGGTCGTCGACGTCCTGAACGACCTGCTGGAGAACACACGCGACGGCGGCTACGGCTTTCTCGCCTGCGCCGAAGAAGTCGAATCGCCGGCCGCCAAGCAATTGTTCGCCAGCCGGGCCGAAGGCTGCCGGCAAGCCGAGGCGGAACTGCTCCAGCTGATCGGGGCCTACGGCGGCGAACCGGCGGAAGGCGGAACGGCGGCCGGCGCGCTGCATCGGGGCTGGGTCCACGTGAAGGGCTCGCTCGGCGCTAACAGCGAACTGTCGATCCTCGAGTCCTGCGAACGCGGCGAAGACACCGCGATCGCGCGCTACCGCAAGGCCCTGAAGCAGAACCTGCCGGCCGAGGTGCGCAGCGTGGTCGAGCGGCAGGCCGCGGGCGCACAGCGCAACCACGACCAGATCCGCGACCTGCGCAACGCCGCACGCGCGAAGGGCTGACACCCCGGTCCCGCGCGTGACTTTGGCTGCGGGGACGGCGCCCTAGAATCGCCGTCCTTCAGCCAGGGGCACCCGATGACCGAACCTTTTTCCGAAGCGCCCGCCCTGTGCGGGCGTTTGCGCCAGCCGAGGCAGATGCTGGCCGACCAGCGCTACGACGGACACAAGTCGATCCATGACGACGCCATGGCCGAGGGCCTGGGACTGCGCGCCGGCCCGATCGAAGGGCCGACGCATTTCAGCCAGTTCGATCCCCTGCTCCATCAGGTCTTCGGCAAGGCCTGGTTCGAGACCGGCTGCATCAGCGCCCATTACCAGAACATGGTGGTCGAAGGCGAGGAGGTCCGGGCCTTCGTCGAGCCCGTTGCGGGCGAGGCGCGCTTCGTGCGCCTGCGGGCCGAGAAGCGCGACGGCACGCCGGTGCTAACGGGCAGCGCCTCGATCGGCGATGCGATGGGCCTGCCGCACGAACTGCAGCAGCGCATCGCCAAGCTGCGCCCGCCGACCGGCCTGGTGATCAACCGGGACCTGCGGGTAGGCCAGCGCGGCGCGGTGGTCGAGAAGATCCGCATGGGCTTCGACACCCACATGGGCGACCACTACCCGTTCACCCTGGCCGACAAGCTCGCGGTCATCACCGAACCCAGCCCGTGGTACACGCGGGAGTCGGGACATGAATCGCCGTGGGGCCGGCCGATCATCCCGACCGAGATGATCAGCGTGCTGCTCGGCTCCACCTCCGCGCAGTCGGGACTGAGCGGGCGCAAGCCTGCGGTCGGGCTGTTCGCGGGCCAGGAGATCCGCCTGCTGCAGGGGCCGTTGTTCGTCGATCAGGACTACGAGCTGGAGCGCGAGATCATCGCCCTCAGCGAAAGCGCCCGCACCGAATCGGTGTGGATTCGCACCCGCGTGTACGACGCAGGCTCGCGTGCCCTGGTGGCGGAGATGATCCTCAATGGCGCGGTCATGAAGGCGTCGTATCCGGACTATGAGAGCGAGGCGCGGGCGCTCTACGGCTCCGCCTGATGCTGCCGGGTGAGGGCCGCGACCGCAGCGAGGGCTACGTCTTCGCTTCGTCGGTCGGGGCGCGGGACGACTGAGCGTCCCGCCTTTTCATGGGCGACCGCGTTTTCGCCCGCCCTCGGATTCGCGGACGTTGATGCATTGGCAACCGACCGGGTTGCGCACTTCGTGCGCGACGCCGCCCGCAAGAAAGAGAAGCACGAACCAGAGCTTCTTCAACTCAGCCTCCGGTCGATGGCGACGCCGGCGCTGGCTCGGCCAGCAACGCCTGGATCTTCTTCTCGGTCGTGTCGAGGACGGAGAACGAGGCGGCGCTGGCGCGGGAGATCTTCATGGCGATTCCTTGATGGAAGGTGGGGCTTGGAGAGGGATCGAGCGGATTATTCGACGCCCCCTTCGCCTTCGCCCGACATCGCGTATGCCTCTGTGTCGGTCTGGCAAGCGCACACACTGCGTTTCACGACGAGGTCTGTGCCGCCGTGACCTGCCGGATTTTCGTGTGGCAGTGTATCGAGCCGGATTGCGTACACATCGCCATGCAACACGGCCTGCGCGAGACACATGCCGAATACATGGGCCACGTCCAATCGAACGGCGCACCGACACGGACCTCGTCCGGGCCGCGCGGATGAAAGCAACCCGGCAAGCAAAATCATGAATCCTTCCTTTCTCTTCCGCTTCCTGCTCGCATGCACTTGCCTGGCGACGCTTGGCGCTTGCGGTTCACTGCCGGAACAGCGCGCAAGAGCAGCGGAACAAGCCGAAGCGGCAGACGGCACGACCTTGCTGGCCCGGATCGCGCACGCCTCCACGCCGCCCGGCGCGCACTCAGGCTTCCGCCTGATGCCTCTGGGGGTGTATTCCCTGGACGCACGCATCCAGCTGGCGCAGCGGGCACAACGCTCACTCGTTCTTCAGTACTACCAGTTGGAGAACGACGAGGTGGGTCGCCTCCTGCTGCGAACGGTGCGGGAAGCCGCCTTGCGGGGCGTGCAGGTCCGGATTCTGGTGGACGATCTCTACACTGCGAACAGCCAGCACCTGTTGCTGGCGCTGTCGAGGACGCCCAACGTCTCGGTACGTGTATTCAATCCCTTCTGCTGCGGGCGCGACGGTTTCCTGACGCGCTTCGCTGCGTCGCCGCTCGACGTGGCCCGGTTGAACCACCGCATGCACAACAAGCTGTTCATCGCAGACGGTGTCATGGCGATCGTCGGTGGTCGCAACATTGCTAACGAGTACTTCGTCTTGAGCGAAGCACAGAATTTCATCGATATGGATGCGTTGATTGTTGGCAAGGTGGTGCCCCAACTCGAGACGATCTTCTACGCGTACTGGAATAGTGTCCAGGTGTGGCCTATCTCGGAGATCGTCGGCGCCGAAGGCGGCCATCGGCCGGTCGATGTAGATTTCGATGACAGGATTGCGATGACAAAGCCACTGCCGAAGCTCATGCTCCCAGCGTCGGACATCCTGGGCTACGGGCCGATCACGGAAGAATTGGAAGACGGTCGGCTGGGCCTCCTCTGGGGTCATGCGGTCGCCATCGCGGATCCGCCGACCAAGCCCGCCACCATGACCGCGCAAGAGGCTATCGCCACCAGTGTGACCATGACGGTCTGGGAAATGATGCGCGATGCGAAGCACCAGGTCGACCTCTCCTCTCCCTATCTCGTGCCTGGAGATCGTGGGGTCATGGCCATCCAGGCCATGACGGATCGAAACGTCAAGGTCACGCTGCTGACAAACTCGCTGGCCGCCAATGACGAGCCCTTGGTGCACACGGGCTATGCGCGATACCGCGAGAGATTGCTCAGAAGCGGTGCGGATCTGTATGAGTTGAGTCCCAAACGGACCACTGCCGGCATGCGTTTCGACGACTTCGGCAAGTCGCTCGGCCGGTTGCACGCAAAAACACTGGCCATTGATCGCACACGGGTCTACTTGGGCTCCATGAACCTCGATCCCCGATCTGCAACCCAGAACACCGAGATGGGCGTGGTGGTCGAAAGCCCGGAGCTTGCGCGTGAGCTGCTTCGCATCTTCAATGTAAGCAGGATTCAGAACTCTTACAGGGTGCTGTTTGCGGACGACGGCGTTTCGCTGAGATGGTCGACCCGCGAAGGCCAGAAGGAAGAGATCTACTCATCCGAGCCGGAAGCAAGCCTGATGCAGAAGCTCTACTACTTGCTGATGTCGCCGTTCATGCCCGAATCGCTGTTGTAGCGATAGCCGATCGACGATCGGTCCTCGAGCCTGCCCATCTGCGCGGAACCTGACGCGAGCGGGGGGCGCCGAACTCGTTTCACCAGCTCATACGAACGTATCTCCCAAACCAAGGTTCAATAGCTGAAGCCGGATGTTCCTGATTTCATTGCTTGTGTGCGGAATCGCGCACGAGTAGGTCCCCATCCCGGGTATCGATCCGATCCCCGACTTTCACATACTGAGGAATTTGAAATGAGATTGCTTCTCTCCACGTGTGCCCTCGCAGGTGCACAGATCATCGCCTTCACCGCCCACGCTCAGACGCAGCCCATCGACAACGCGGTCACCCGCGCGGAGCGCAGAGTCGAGGGTGTGGAAGCTGCGCGCACTTTCATGCCCGGCGAGGGCGACCCGATCCCAGAGCCGAAGGCGAGAGTATCGAAGGCCGAACGCGCGGCGGCCCGCCAGGCGCGGAAACCGCAGGCAGTCGAAGCCGCGCGTACCTTCACCCCCGGCGAGGGAGACCCGATTCCGACGCCGACCACCAAGCTGTCCCGCGCAGAGCGCTCTGCCGGGCGAAAGGCGAGTCGCTCCGAATTGGCGAAGGCCAACAGGGCGGGACAACTGCCCTCGTACAGCGACAACTACGGCGGCAATTGATCAGCGCAAGGGGCGGAACGTGGCTCGAATGTCTTCGATGACAGCCTTCGGATCGTCCAAAGCGGTGGCGTGCCCACCGCAATCGTGCGCCTTGAGATAGATCGGGTTGTACCAGCCCGACTCCTTCTCTATCGAGGCCGGGCCGGACCCCTGTCCACCGCGTCCATTCTTGACAGATCAGTCAATAACACGTAGATTCCTGACCATGGTGAGACCTCGCGAATTCGATCGGGACGCGGCCCTGGAACGGGCCACGCAGTTGTTCTGGGCGAAGGGCTTTGCAGCCACTTCGACGGACAGCCTGGTGAAGGAGATGGGCATCGGACGGCAGAGCCTCTACAACGCATTCGGCGACAAGCGGCAGCTGTATCTGCAAGTGCTCCAGTCGTATCGGGAGAGGTCGCTCAGCGGCCACCTGCGACGGCTGACGACGCCAGCGTCGCCGTTGTCGGGGATTTCGGATCTGCTGAGCGGCCTGGCCGCCACGGATGACGATGTGCGGGCGCTCGGTTGCCTTGGCGTCGGTTCAGTCGGCGAGTTCGGAACCTCCGACCCTGAACTCCAGCGCCTCAACGAGAGCGCCAGCGTGTGGATGTGCAGTCGAATTGCGACCCGCATTCGAGAAGGCCAGAAGATCGGCGAGATCGCTCCGGGCTTCGATGCAGATGAGGCCGCTCGCTTCGTGCTGCTGACCATGACGGGGCTCCAGCTCGCGGCGAGGTCAGGCGCCAGCATCGCGGACATCCAGCAGCTCGCGGCGTTCGCGGTGGCGCGGTTGAAGGCATAGCCGATGGGGCCTGCAGACATGCAGGCATTTTTTTGATCTGTTATTGACTGATTAGTCAAGAAAGGAATTCTCATGCGCAACTCGGACCATCGTCCCGCCAAAGTCGCACTTGTTTTCGGCGGCTCTCGGGGCATCGGCGCGGCAGCGGTCGAGCGGCTTGCAGCGGACGGCTACGGCGTTGCCTTCACCTACGTATCTCGCGCCGACAAAGCCAATCTGCTTGTTGCCGCCGTGGAGGCCGCCGGCGGTCAGGCGCTCGCCATACAGGCGGACAGCGCCCATCCCGAGGCGATTCGCCAAGCCGTGAGCCAGGCCGTGGATCGTTTCGGAACCCTCAGTGTGCTGGTGGTGAATGCCGGGCTGCTGCGCATGGGGGCGATCGACGAGGTCAGCCTGCAGGATCTCGACCTGATGCTGAATGTGAATGTGCGCGCGGTCTATCTCGCGATCCAGGCGGCAAGCCCGCACCTCCAGGACGGCGCTCGCGTGATCACCATCGGCAGCAACGTCGCGGTGCGCACCGGCATGCCTGGCGCCAGCGTCTATCAACTGACGAAGACAGCCGTCGCCGGTCTGGTCAAGGGAGTCGCCCTGGACCTGGCGCCGCGCGGGATCACGGTGAACAACATTCAACCGGGCCCCACGAACACCGACATGAATGCGGGTGCCATCGACATGCTCGCCGAACGCAGCCCACTCAAACGCGTGGCGCAGCCCCAGGAGATCGCGGGTTTGATCTCGTATCTGGCGCGCGACGAAGCCCGCTACGTGACGGGCTCCAGCATCACCATCGATGGCGGGCTCACGCTCTGAGCCGGTCCGTCGAGGCGTTCGCGGCCGCCAACAACTGCGCGTCTAACAACAGCTAACACACGCCAACGCTCCCCACTGCCGGCACGCCGACATCTGGGCTCCAATGGGCGCGGAGCGAAAGAGACGCCTTCGAGATCCGAGGATCCGGCAAAGAATCATTCGGATCTCGACAAGGCGCATCCACACCCGAACGCCCGTCGGAGGCCTGTTTTCCATGCAACAAGAAGCAATCACGCGGCGACGCGAGGCGGGCATTCGCGACGCGAACCCGGAATTCGTCCCGCGCAACGGCTCCAGGGTGCCGGTTAATCCCGACCCGACGGTCTGCGGCCCTGACCTGATGTCACGCGATTTTCATGACCTGGGCGCGGCCGCACCGCGCCTCGAGCGCGCCATCGCCGACGGTCGGATGTCCGTGCTCGTGGCGGGACGCGGCCAGACAGAATTGACGGCTCAGGCCACGCTGCAGCGCGAGTATGCGTTCCGCAACGCGCTGGATGAAGACTGGGCGACGCTGCCACTTGCTCTGGTGGCGCATGGTGAAGGCGCGCTGCTCGTCCTGAAGGATCCAGCCGGGGATCTGCTGCGCCGCATTCATTGCCCGGTCCGCAGCATGGACGCATTCATCGCCCTTGCGATCCGGCTGACCGCGGCCATCGCTGCCATGCATGCGGCAGGCGTGATGCATCGCGCGCTGACACCGGATCGTGTCCTGCTCACGCCCGATGGCCGCGCCTGCCTGACAGGCTTCGGTTTCGCAAGGCGCATTGCAACAGGAAACGATGTGCAGCCGGAGGCGCATCTGGCCTGGGAAGAAAACAGCTTCGACTATATGGCGCCCGAACTCGGCGGGCGCATGAACGTGCAGGTCGATGCACGCGCGGATCTCTATTCGCTGGGCTGCATCCTCCATGAGCTGCTGGTCGGCAGGCCCCCTTTCCAGGGTGCGGATCCTGCGCAGCGGGTGCATGCGCATGCGACGCACAAGCCGTCGCCACCCTCCGATTTGGTGGAGGGCCTCCCACGGCAGTTGTCGCTGCTGATCTTGAAGCTGCTCGAGAAGACGCGAGAGCACCGGTATGGCAGCGCCGCCAGTGTGCTCGCCGACCTGCATCGCTGCGAGACCCTGTATCGCCAGCATGGATCCATCCCGACCTTCGCGCTGGACGCCCAGGCCCTCTTGCGCAGGCTGCGCTACACGGACCAGGTGCTGGGCCGCGACGCCGAGCTCGACACGCTGGTGTCGCTCTACCGCCAGACCGCCAGCGATTCGCGAGCGCGCGTCGCATGGGTCGCGGGCCCGTCGGGTATCGGCAAATCCCTGCTGCTGCGCGAGGCCCTCGCGCGCATCCGGCAGTCGGGCTCGCCCTTGGTCGCCGCTGGCAAGTGCGACCCAGGCACCCGCGAAAAGCCATATGCGATCTTGGTGCAGGCGCTGGAACAGTTGCTGCAATTCGTGCTCGGCTGTCCCGAGGAAGAGTTTGCGGCCTGGCAGGACCGGATCCGCGCTGCAACGACGGCCGTGGATCGCACCTTGGCCAGCTTCCTGCCCGCCCTGCCGGTCGTTCTGGGTGCGCAACCCGCCGCGACCGAGACCCCGGACGCGTCCGCCGTGTTCGAACGGGAGCGCGTGCGCCAGGGCATGGCGCGCCTGCTGGCCTGCTTTGCGACCGCCGCGCGGCCCCTGGTGCTGCTGCTGGATGACCTGCAATGGGCGGACGTCGGCACGCTCGAGGTGCTCGAACGGCTGCTTCATCAGCATGCAGGCACGCCGCTGCTGTTGGTCGGCACGTTCCGCAGCAACGAAGTGGATGCTGACCATCCCTTGCGTGCAGACCGGCTCGCCGAGGTGCCCGCCTCCGTGAAGCTGGAACTCGGACCGCTCGACGAGCGCGCGCTGCGCGAGCTGATCGCGCAGGCATTGCAGCAGGACGCCGACGATTTGGGGCCGCTCACCAACGTTATCGGCCGCAAGACCCAGCGCAACCCGTTCTTCACGCAGCACCTGCTCGGGCTGCTCGCCCACGACGGCCTTCTCGCCTACAGCGCGGAGGCGTCGGCATGGCGCTGGAGCCTCGAAGCCATCGTTGCGCATCCGGGCGTCGACAACGTCGTCGACCTGCTGGTGCGCCGCTTCGAGGAGCTGCCGGCCCCGACGCAGACCGCATTGCAACTGCTGGCTTTCCTCGGCCATCGCGCGTCGGGCGCGACGCTGGCCGTCGCCGCAGGACTGGCGCCGGATGCCCGTTCGATCCGCGGCCTCGAAGCAATGCTCGAGCCGGCATTCCAAGCCGGAACCCTTTGCCGCGAGGACGACGACTGGGTGTTCTGCCACGACCGGTTCCGCGAAGCGACCTATGCATCCGTTGGGCCGGCAGATCGCGCTTCGCTGCATCTGCAGATCGCGCGCCGCCAGAGCGCGCACCCCACGGCGCCGGCCCATGTCTTCGCGATCGCCGCCCAGGCCAACCTCGCCCGTTCGGCCGTCGACACACTTCAGGAACGGCGCGACTTCGCAAAGCTCAACCTCGAAGCCGGCCGCCAAGCCAAGGCGGCCACCGCCCACCATTCGGCGCTCGGCTTCTTCCGCGCCGCGCTCGACTTCCTCGGCGCGGACGACGCCACCGAAGATGGCCTGAACGCACGCGCGTCGTGCGGTGAAGCCGAATTCCTGACCGGCGCCCTCGAGGCGGCCGAAGCGCGGCTGTCGGCCCTGGAGCAGGTGGCGGGCGACGGCGTCTTCGGCGCCGACCTGGCGCGCCTGCGCGCGGCGCTCTACACCACCCTCGGGCGCTTCGACCTCGCGCTGGGCGTCGGACTGAGCTTTCTGCGCAAGGCCGGCATCTACGTCCCCATGCAGCCGGACGACGCGGCGGTCGACCGTGAGTACGCCCAGTTGCGGGCCTGGCTGGACCGGCACGGCATCCTTGCCCTGCGGCGCCTGCCGATGGCAGTCGATCCGCTGCGCCTGGCGATCACCAACATTTTTTGCGACCTCATTCCGCCAGCGCTCTACACCGACCAGAACCTGGTCGATCTGATTCTGCTGCGCATGGCCAACCTCGGGATCGTGCACGGGCACACGGACGCATCGGCGAATGGCTATGTGTGCATGACGCAGGTCTTCGGCGTGCGCTACGGCGACTATGGCACCGCGCGCGAGTTCGGCGCGCTGGCGTTGCATCTGGTCGACGAGCGCGGCCTGGGCCTCTACCGCGGCCGCGTCTACATGGCCTACGGCACCATGGTCGTGCCCTGGACGCAGCCCATCCGCGCGGCGCGCGACTTCATCCGCCGTGCCTACAAGGTCCTGGTGGAGGCCGCGGACCACACCTTCGCGATCTATTGCGGCGCCAACGAAGCCAGCGGCCTGCTGTTCTCGGGCGAGTTCCTCGGCAACGTGCGCGACACGGTCGAGCGCGGCCTCACCCTGGCGCGCGACGCCAACTTCCAGTTCGTCGTCAACGCGCTGCTGGCGCAGAAGGTGCTTCTTGCCCGGCTGCAGGACGGCACCGACTCGCACCTCGCTGCGCTGCCCAGCGTGCCCGAGGAAGGCGCGTCGACGACGCTGGTGGATTTCGAATACTGGGTGTACCGGCTGCAGGGCGCGCTGCTGTCGGGTGACCTGCCGGACGCCCTCGAGGCGCGCCGGAGGGCCCAGGCTTGTGCATCGGCCGGGCGCACGTTTGCAGAAAGCGGCGAACTGCCGTTCTACGGCGCGCTGGCGCTCCTCGCGCTGCCGGCGCGGGACGCGGACCAACAGGCGGCGCTGCATCGCGACGTGGCGCAGCTCGCAGCCTGGGCCGGTGCCTGCCCCGACAACTTCTCGGCCCGCTTCGACCTCGTGCGCGCCGAGCTCGCGCGGGTCGGCGGCGAGCCGCTGCAAGCCGCCGAGGCCTACGTCCGCGCGGTCGCACATGCCCGCCGACACGGCTTCACCCAGATCGAGGCGCTGGCCGCCGAACTGGCGGCGGCGTTCCACACCGGCCGCGGCGACGAACTCTCCGCACAGGGCAACCTGCGCCATGCCCGCGGCGCATGGCAGCGCTGGGGCGCCGCGGCCAAGGTACGGCAACTGCAGGCGGCCCATCCAGCGGTTTTCCAGCAGGACGCGTGGGCGCCGGCGGCGAGCCGTCTGCAGGCGCTCGACGCGCAGGCCGTCCTGCGCATATCGACCGCGCTCGCGAGCGACATCGTTCCCGCGCGCCTGGTCGAAACGCTGTTGCGCACCGCGCTCGAGAGTGCCGGCGCCGAACACGGCACGCTGGCGCTGCTGCGTGACGGCGTCTGGCAGGTGCGCGCGCAGGCACGCGTGCTCGACGGGGCCATCCCGGTGACGCAGGAGGCGCCCGCGTTCGGCAGCGAGATTCTTCCGGTATCGATCGTGCAGGCCGTCGCACGCACCCAGCAGCGCCTGGTGGTGGGCGACGCGCGCGAGGAACCCTCCCTGGCACAAGACCACTACGTTCGAGTCCGGCGCCCGCGCTCGGTGTTGTGTGTGCCGTTGATGCGCCACGCGACCCTTGTCGGCGTGCTGTACCTCGAGAACAATCTCGCGGCCCAGGTGTTCACGCTCGCCAAGGCCGAGCTGCTTGAGGTGATCGCCTCACAGGCGGCCTTCGCCCTGGAGAATGCCCGCCTGTACGACGAACTGCTCGATCAGAATCGGCAGCGTGCCGCCGCCGAGGAACAGTTGCGCGGCGCGCTCGCCGAACTCGAGCGCGCCAGCCGCCTCAAGGCCATGGGCGAACTCGTCGCCTCCATCGTCCACGAGATCGGCCAGCCGATCGCAGCGGTCGACACTTCCGCCAGTGCCGCGCTGCGCTGGCTCGATCGCAGCACGCCCGACATCGACGAAGCGCGCCAGATGCTGGCGCACATCAGCAAGAGTGCGCTGCGAGCGCGCACCATCATCCAGAGCCTCAGATCCAAGGCGCGCAACGCCGAGCCGCAGTTCGCCTCTTTCGACCTCGGCGAGGCGCTGCGCGAAGCGGCGACGCTGGTCGCCGGTCCGCTCGAATCGCTGGGTGTCGCCCTTGAACTTCAAGGCCTGGACGCACGGGTGCAGGTGCGCGGCGACCGCGTCCAGCTGCAGCAGGTCGCGGTCAATCTCCTGATGAACGGCGCCGAGGCGATGGCGGCGCTCGAGCACGGCCCGCGTCTGCTGCGATTCGCGTGTGCGACCGACGACCAAGGCCGCGCCCAGGTCGCAGTGGACGACGTCGGGAGCGGCATTGGCGCCGAGACCGCCGACACGCTGCTCCAGCCTCTGTTCACCACCAAGGCCAACGGCATGGGCATGGGGCTGGCGATCTGCAAGTCGATCCTCGATGCACACGGCGGGACGCTCGCGCTGCTGCCGCGCGAGACGACGGGCACGCGCGCCGTGTTCTCTCTGCCGCGCCTGGACCCGGGCGCTGCGGCGACCGTTGCGGCCTTGAACGTCTGAGCCCTTCCGCGAACCACCGAACCATGCATCCCGCCCTTCCCTTCCCGACCGGCCCTCGCCCCGCCCACGATCCACGTGTCGCCTACATCGTCGATGACGACGAGCTCGTGCGCGGCGCACTGGGGAGCCTGTTGCGCTCCATCGGCCTGGAGGTCCGCGCATTCGATTCGACCGAGGAATTCCTCGCCGCCGCGCGCGCCGACGGGCCGTCCTGCCTCGTGCTGGACGTGCGCTTGCGCGGCCAAAGCGGCCTCGCACTGCAGCAAAGCCTGCTCCAGCTCGCGCGCCCGCCGATTCCCATCGTCTTCATGACCGGGCATGGCGACATCGCGATGACCGTGAAGGCGATGAAAGCGGGTGCCGTGGACTTCCTGAGCAAGCCCTTTCGCGACCAGGACATGATCGATGCGGTCACCGCCGCGCTGGACAGCGACGCCAAGCGCCTCGAGGAGGCGCGCAGGTTGCTGGCGGTTCGAAACGGCTGGGACGCCCTGACGCCGCGCGAGCGCGAGGTGATGCAGCACGTGGCCGGAGGCCTCATGAACAAGCAGATCGCCGCCGAGATGGGGATCGCGGAAATCACCGCCAAGATCCATCGCGGCCAGGCCATGCGCAAGATGAACTCCCGCTCGGTCGCCGAACTGGTGCGCAAGATGGAGGCGCTCGGCGTGGTTCACGGCACGCACTGAGCGCCGCGCCCGGCCCTGGCCCGCTGCGCGCCCGGATGACAAGGACAAACCTTCGTAGGGGTCAGGCGAACGGGGGTGCAATGGCGCGCTTGGCACTGCGCGTGATGTCATCTCTCCATGCCGCCCATTGCGCCGGCAACAGGAGAACGACGATGACCAACAGCCCCGTGAAGCACCCCGGCACCGCCCCCGCCGCGTCCGCGGCTCGAATCGCGATGATCGCGGGCCGCGCGCTCGCCATCGCCACCCTCGGCCAGACCACGCATGCCGCGATGCTGCCATCCGCAGCCTCCACGGTCGATGCCAGCCTGTGGGGCATGCTGTCCCCGACGCTGCTGGTCGGTCTTGCGCTGCTCGGCGCCCTCCTCGGCTTCACCGTCCACGCCCATCGCGCAGGCGCGATGCGAATTGCCCGTGAACTGGATCGGGAGGGCAAGGACGCCCGCCTGCCCGCCATCGCGGCAGGCGGTCCGATGGCCATTGCGCAGCTCGCGCGCTCCATCAACGCGGTCCGCCGCCGCCAGGCGGAGCGCGAGGCAGAGCATCTGGATATTCAGGCCTCCTATGCGCACGACCTGCGCACGCCGCTCACCCGCATGGGGCTGCGTTGCGAGATGCTGGAGGATCCCGCGGCACGCGAAGCCATGGCGCGGGATCTCGCGGAGATGCGCGAACTGGTGGAGGCCAGTGTCGCGAGCGCGAGGATGCAGCGCAGCGTCGCCGAGCCGCTGCAGCGTGTCGATGCCGACGGCCTGATCGGCAACCTGGTGCGCGACTATCGCGACGCGGGCCGGGCGATAGCGCTGGACGGGCACATCGGCCGGCCGGTGGCCGCGTGCCCGCTCGCGCTGCGCCGCGTGCTTGCCAACCTGATCGACAACGCGCTGCGATATGGCACCGACGTGCGGATCAGCGCCCGCGTCGATACCCGCAGCCTGGTGCTGGCCGTGGTCGACTCGGGACCGGGCATCTGCCCGGCGCAGATGGAGGCCGTCCTTTCCCCTTGGGTGCGAGCACAGCAGGGACAGGAGCCCAAGCCCGGATCGGGCCTGGGCCTGGCGATCGCCCGGCGCCTGGCGCGGTCCATGCAAGGCGAGCTCCTGTTGCGGAACCGTCGCAGCGGAGGCTTCGAGGCGCGGCTGACGCTGCCGCTCGCAATGGCATGACGCCGCTGGAGCGGGGCCTTCGGACTTGCAAACGTCGAGCGCCCATACGTCCATATGATGGCGCCGCCCGCTGGCGGCGGTATTCTCGGACACCGGGCAATGATGGGATGGTCCCAGCCGCTATCCCAGGTAAAGAGCCGGAATCTCCCTTGTCCCCCCATCGCATCGCACTCGTGTCCATCGTCGACGACGATTCTTTCGTGCGCACCGCGACGAGCAGCCTCGTGCGCTCGCTCGGCTGGGAAGCGCGCGAGTTCGCATCGGCCTCGGCCTTCCTTGCCTCCGGCATGGCTGCGCGCACGCGCTGCCTGGTGTGCGATGTGCAGATGCCGGCGATGGACGGGATCGAGTTGCTGGACCGGCTCCAAGGCCAGGGCATCCATCTTCGGACACTGTTCATCACCGCGTTCGCGTCGACGCGCGTGCGTGAGCGCGTGGCGGCCAGCACGGCGCTGTGCCTGATCGAAAAGCCGATCGACGCCGGCGAACTGAAGACCTGGATCGAGCTGGCGCTGGCGCAAGACTGACATTCATGCTGTCGTATGCCTCGCCCCTACGAACAGTCGATGGAAGTTGCGACGGCCGATCGCTAGAGTGGCGGTCCTTTCAACACCGACAAGAGGAACATCCCCATGAGCAGATCGCCCGAGGCTTCGAAAGAAATCGCACTGACCACCGCCTTCGGTGCCCCCGTGGTCGACAACCAGAACAGCCTCACCGCCGGTCCCCGCGGCCCCCTGCTGATGCAGGACGTGTGGTTGATCGAGAAACTGGCCAACCTGAACCGCGAGATCATTCCGGAACGCCGCATGCACGCCAAGGGCTCCGGAGCCTTCGGCACCTTCACCGTCACGCACGACATCACCAGGTTCACACGCGCCAAGCTCTTCAGCGCCGTGGGCAAGAAGACCGAGATGTTCGCCCGCTTCACCACCGTGGCCGGCGAGCGCGGTGCGGCCGATGCCGAGCGCGACATCCGCGGCTTCGCGCTCAAGTTCTACACGGAAGAAGGCAACTGGGATCTGGTGGGCAACAACACGCCCGTGTTCTTCCTGCGAGATCCTCGCAAGTTCCCTGACCTCAACAAGGCCGTGAAGCGCGACCCCAGGACCAACATGCGCAGCGCCACCCACAACTGGGACTTCTGGACGCTGCTGCCCGAGGCGCTGCACCAGGTCACCATCGTGATGAGCGACCGCGGCATTCCGGCGAGCTACCGCCACATGCACGGCTTCGGCTCGCACACCTACAGCTTCATCAACGCCCAGAACGAGCGCTTCTGGGTGAAGTTCCACTTCAGGACGCAGCAGGGCATCAGGAACCTCACGGATGCCGAAGCCTCGACACTCGTGGGCGGTGATCGCGAGAGCCACCAGCGCGATCTGTACGACGCCATCGAGGGCGGAGACTTCCCCAGGTGGACGCTCTACGTGCAGGTGATGCCCGAAGCCGATGCGCAGAAGGTTCCCTACCACCCCTTCGACCTGACCAAGGTCTGGCCCAAGAAGGACTACCCGCTGATCGAGGTGGGCGTGATGGAACTCGACCGCAACCCCGAGAACTTCTTTGCCGACGTCGAGCAAAGTGCGTTCGCGCCCAACAACCTGGTGCCCGGCATCGGCGTGTCGCCCGACAAGGTGCTGCAGGCGCGCCTGTTCGCGTATTCGGATGCGCAGCGCTATCGCTTGGGCGTGAACCATCACCAGATCCCGGTGAACGCCGCGCGCTGCCCGGTGCACAGCAACCACCGCGACGGCGCCATGCGCGTGGACGGCAACTATGGCGGCACGCTGCATTACGAACCCAACAGCTTCGGCCAGTGGCAGGAGCAGTCCGACCATCGCGAGCCACCACTCGGGCTGCGCGGCGATGCGGACTTCTGGAACTTCCGCGAGGACGATGCCGACTACTTCAAGCAACCCGGCGACCTGTTCCGCTTGATGAAGCTTGAACAGCAACAGGTGTTGTTCGACAACACGGCACGTGCCATGGGAGATGCGCCGGAGTTCATCAAGCGCCGCCACATCGACAACTGCGCCAAGGCCGATCCGGCCTACGGGGCGGGCGTGGCCCGGGCCCTCGGTCTCTAGGCGAAACCCTTGGCGTCCGATGGCGCCGCGCCGACGCAAGCGCCCGCGCTCGGGACGGGGGCGCTTTGCTCGTCAGCGTGCCAGCCGCGTGAACACGTAGTCGTGGTTCTTCACCAGCGCCTGATGGCAGGCGAAACAGGTCTGGTGCTGTGCCAGGTCGACGGGCTTTCCGTTCACGAACCGGCCGAAGCCCCAGCCACCTGTGGCGGCGTATTTCTTCGCGTCCTTCACCATCACTTGAACGGTCGTGGCCGCGCCCGGAACGGTGGCGGGGGGCGACTCCGATGACTGCACCTGCTTCCATGCCAGCTTGACGAGGACGGTGCCATCCGGGAACGGCAGGCTGCCCTGGTCGTAGGCCTCGACGGCCTTGGCGTTCCCGAGCACCGCCCGAAGCTCGTTCAACGGCTCCGCCTCGATGGCCGGTGCGATCAGTTGCCACTGTCTGTAGCCCTCGGGAATCGTGACGCCGTACAGGGGCGAGGCAGCCGAAGCCTTCGCGTCCGCAGCGGCGCTGGAGGCCACCGAGAAGACGGCCGCCGCCACCGCAAGCGCAAGGACGCCAAGGCCCGTGATCGCCGCCAACGCCGTCCGGTCTGGAGACGGTGATTCGTGGAGACTTTTAGCGATCGGGGCGGAAGCCTGCTGCGTGTTGAGTCGTTTCATGAGATGTGCCCTTGAGTGTTGAGAAGTCGGCTGGAGTGAATCCCCAGAGCGCGTCGATTGTTTGGCGACCTTGCCTCTTGCGGACCAGCCTTCGTATGCCCGTGTATCTCCACTGCAGAAGGCCACACTACGTTTCACCGACGAGCGCCGCTGAGTCGACCACGCGATAGCCGTTCCCGAGCCGAACGCGGTGCGGGGGCAATCGCCGTGGTGCGTTCGCGTAATTCTTCTTGTCGGCAAGTTCGACGGACACAGTGCCATACAGAGATCAGCGTACGCGCGGCGGCGCATCCTATAACCGCGTCCGTGCTTTGCCCACGCCGCGCGCTTCTTGCGTTCCGAAGGGCGATCACTTCTCTTTGTTCTCTACTTCAACGACAGGAAAATCGAATGAAACAACTTAGCCGCCGCCTCGCTCGCACTGTCGCCACCGGAGGCCTGATGGCACTGGCGGGCGTCTTCGTCACGCTCACCGCTTCGGCACAGACCCCCAGCGCCGCGCAGCACGCCAAGCCCACCGTCGTGCTCGTGCATGGTGCCTTCGCGGAGTCATCGAGCTGGGACGGCGTGATCCGCCAGCTGGAGGCACAGCACTACCCGGTCATCGCTGCGGCAGATCCATTGCGCGGCGTCAAATCCGATGCGGCCTCCATCGCGAGCATCGTTGATTCAGTCCAGGGACCGGTGGTGCTGGTGGGCCACTCGTACGGCGGCTCGGTGATCTCCACGGCCGCCGCGGGCAAGAGCAACGTGAAGGCGCTGGTCTTCGTGGCCGCGTTCGCACCCGACGCCGGCGAGTCGGCCGCCGACCTCGCCGGCAAGTTCCCCGGCAGCACGCTCGGGCCCGCGCTGGCACCGCCAGTCGCACTCGCCGATGGCGGCAAGGACCTGTACATCCTGAGGAACAGGTTCCGCGACCAGTTCGCCGCCGACGTGCCGGCCGCCGCTGCGCGCCTGATGGCCGCGACGCAGCGCCCCATCGCCGAGGCGGCGCTCGGCGAGCCGGCCGGAGCACCGGCATGGAAGACGGTCCCCTCCTGGTTCGTCTACGGCGACGGCGACAAGAACATCCCGCCGGCGGCACAGGCTTTCATGGCCGAGCGCGCCAAGTCCATGAAGACGGTGGTCGTCAAAGGCGCTTCGCACGTCGTGATGACGTCGAAGCCCGATGTGGTCGCCAGGCTCATCGTCGAAGCCGCAAGCCGATAGACGGACTGCTACGCACGACACGGCCAACCCCGAAGCGCTTTCCATCGCCATTGCCAACCAAGCTTCGGCCATGAATTTCGATCTCGTGGAAATCTCCTCGCCGAGCCTGCGGCCCATCCTGGCCGCCTCGGCTTCCGCTATTGCCCTCAGTCCGGCCGCACGGCTTCCGCTCCGGCCACCGCCTGGGCGAAGCCACCCTACGCCGACGCCAACTCCATCGATCCCTTTGCCGAATCAGCCGATACCGAGATCGTCGAGCTGACACTTCGCTCGCGTCGACGAATCGACGGTCATCGAAATTTACTGTCGAGAAACCAGCAGTAGATACAGAGCGATACGCAGTGCCGACGGCTTGGTGATGCCACAGGCAGCATTGCATCCACCCATTCAACGCGTTCTTCCTCAGGAGTTTTCACATGACACTGTCGTTCCAACTGCCCCGCCGGTCCTTCCTCGCCGCGACAGCGCTTGGCGCTGCTGCTACACAACTCGCTGCCGTGACGCCTGCTTTCGCCCAGCCTGCTCGCGCACTCCAGCGCCTCGAACCGCTCAAGAGCATCAATGCCGGCACACTGAACATCGGCTACTACGAAGCGGGCCCGGCCAACGGCGCACCGGTGATCCTGCTGCACGGATGGCCCTACGACATCCACATGTTCGTCGACGTGGCGCCGGCCCTGGCGGCGGCGGGCTTGCGCGTCATCGTGCCGCATCTGCGCGGCTACGGAACCACGCGTTTCCTGTCGGCCGACACGCCACGCAACGGGCAGCAATCGGTGGTCGCCGTGGACATCATCGCGCTGATGGATGCGCTCAATATCCGCAGCGCCACGGTGGCCGGTTGCGACTGGGGCGCACGCACGGCCTGCATCATGGCCGCGCTCTGGCCGGAGCGGGTCGAAGCGCTGGTCTCGGTCAGCGGCTACCTGATCGGCAGCCAGGCGGCCGGCAAGGTGCCACTGCCACCGCAGGCCGAACTGCAGTGGTGGTACCAGTACTACTTCGCGACCGAGCGCGGCCGCGCGGGCTACGAGAAGAACCGTCACGACTTCGCCAAGCTCATCTGGCAACTGGCATCGCCGAAGTGGAACTTCGATGCGGCGACCTTCGACCGCAGCGCAACGGCACTCGAGAACCCCGACCACGTGGCCATCTCGATCCACAACTACCGCTGGCGCCTCGGTCTGGCCGACGGCGAGGCGAAGTACCAGCCGCTCGAGGACCGGCTGGCCAAGGCGCCCGTGATCGGCGTGCCGACCATCACCCTCGAAGGCGATGCCAACGGCGCGCCGCATCCGGAGCCCAGCACCTACGCGAAGAAGTTCTCGGGGCGCTACGAGCATCGGCTGGTGAGCGGTGGCATCGGCCACAACCTGCCGCAGGAAGCCCCCGAGGCCTTTGCAAGGGCCGTGCTCGACCTTGCACGCGGGTAAGGCGTCGTCCGGTCGGCGAACAAGCACCTCCATCGCACCAGGAGAGCGAATCATGTGGAACCTCGATCAAGCCTACATCGACGGCGCCTTCGTGCCTGTCCAGGGCAGCGAACGGCTGGAGATCGTCAACCCCGCGACCGAGCAGGCCATCGGGACGGTGGTGCTGGCCAACCGCGACGATGCCCGACAGGCCATCGCCGCGGCGAACCGGGCCCAGCCGGGGCTGGCGAACAGCACCAAGGCCCAGCGCATCGAGATGCTCAGGCGCCTCGAGGCCGCCGTGCTGGCCCGCAGCGACCAGATCCGCGATGCCACGATCGAGGAGTACGGCGGCCCGCTGGCCCGTTCGCAATGGGTCAGCAACTACGCCTCGCAGTGTTTCGCCACGACGGCGCAGATGCTGGGTGACTATGCCTTTGAACGCCGCCTGGGCGAGGCCGCCGTCGTCATGGAGCCGATCGGGGTCGCCGGCCTCATCGCGCCATGGAACAGCGCGGCCGGCAGCATGTGCAGCAAGTTGGCTTCGGCCATCGCCGCGGGCTGCGCCTCGGTCGTCAAGCCGAGCGAGCTGGGCCCGCTGCAGGCGCAGGTCGTGACCGAGGCACTGCATGACGCCGGCTTGCCGGCCGGCGTCGTCAATGTGCTGCTCGGGCGCGGCGGCGATGTGGGCGACGAGATCGCCACCCACCCGGGCATCGCGAAGATCTCTTTCACCGGCTCGACGCAGACCGGCAAGCGCATCGCGCATGCCGGCCTGGACACCCTGAAGCGGGTGAGCCTCGCGCTGTCGGGCAAGTCGGCCACCGTGATTCTGGACGACGCCGACCTGGCCATCGCGTTGCCGATGGCGCTGAACGCCGCCTTCATGAACAACGGCCAGGCCTGCGTGGCCGGCACGCGCCTGCTGGTCCCGAACGTGCGCATGACCGAGGCCATCGAAAGCCTGCGGCATGCCGTCGCCGCCCTGCGGGTGGGCGATCCGCGCGACGCCGCCACGGCGGTCGGGCCGCTCGCGAGCCAGGCGCAGTTCGAGCGCGTGCAGCAGTTCATCCGCCGCGGCCTGGCGCAGGGCGCAACGCTGGTGGTCGGCGGCGAGGGCCGCCCGGATGGACTCGGCAAGGGCTGGTTCGTCCGCCCCACCGTGTTCGCCGGTGTGCGCAACGACATGGACATCGCACGCGAGGAGATCTTCGGGCCGGTGCTCTCGGTGATCGGCTACGACGACGAAGATGAAGCGGTCGAAATCGCGAACGACTCCATCTACGGCTTGCAGGCCTACGTCTTCTCGTCGCAGCCGCAGCGCGCACGCCGCGTGGCCTCCAGGCTGCGCGCCGGCACGGTGCTGGTCAATCGCATCACGCCGGAGCTGATCGCACCTTTCGGGGGTGTCAGGCAATCGGGCATCGGCAGGGAGTTCGGCGTCTTCGGGATGGAAGCCTTCCTGGAGCCCAAGACCATCGCCATGGCGAACGGCCTGGCCCCAGCGATCCCCAAACAGTCAAGGAACGAAAAATGAAAGCAGTCGTGATGAAGCAGACCGGCGACGTCGGCGTGCTGGCGTATCTGGATCAGCCGGACCCCGTACCCGAGCGCGGGATGGTGCTGGTGCAGATCGCCGCCGCCGGCGTCAACTTCATGGACATCGGCGTGCGGCAGGGCATGGCGTGGAACGAAATACCCAACCCGAAGATCCTCGGCGTCGAGGGCGCAGGCCGCGTGCTGGCGGTGGGCGAAGGTGTAGCGGGCTTCGCCATCGGCCAGCGGGTGGCCTGGGTCTACGCTCCCGGCAGCTATGCGCAGAAGATCGCCGTGGCGGCCGCTTCGCTGGTGCCCATTCCCGACGCCATCGACGACAACACCGCCGCGTCGGTGATGATGCAGGGCCTGACCGCCAGCCATTTCGCGACCGATTTCCATCCCGTCCAGCCGGGCGACATCGCCTTCGTCCACGCGGCGGCCGGCGGCCTCGGGCTGCTGCTGACCCAGATCATCAAGCTGCGCGGCGGCCGAGTGATCGGCCGCGTGTCGTCGCCAGCCAAGGTGGCCGTGGCCAAAGCGGCCGGCGCGGACCGTGTGATCGTCGACACCGACGGCAACTTCGTCGAGCAGGCGCTGGCGCTGTCCGGCGGCGAGGGCGTGCACGTGGTGTTCGACGGCTCCGGCCCCAGCACGTTTCAGGGTTCGATGGACGTCCTGCGCCGCTCGGGGACCTTTTGCTGGTACGGCCCGGTGCTGGGCGGCCCGGGCCCGATCGACATCATGAGCCTGCCCAGGAGCATCAAGCTGGGCTATGCCACTTTCTTCGATCACATCCATACGCCGCAACTGTTGCGCGCCCACGCGGCCCGGCTGTTCGGCTGGCTGGCCGAAGGCAAGCTGAACGTCCACCTCGGAGGGGTGTATCCGCTGGCCGAGGCGGCCAAGGCCCACTCCGACATGGCGAGCCGCGCGACCACCGGCAAGCTCTTGCTGGTGCCCTGAGACCGCCTGGCCCGAAGGCCGCAACCCGCTCACTCATCCATGGAGATCATTCCCGTGTACAAGCGCAATTCCGCCCGGCCGCAACGACCGGGCGTCCGACTCGCCGCCACCCTCTGCGCGGCCAGCCTCATGATGGCGTCCGGTCACTCGTTCGCGGGCCCAGGCGACGCCGGCGATTCGACGGCCGATCGAAGCCAGCGCCAGTCGGCGTCGCCGTCCGAGGCGATCCGTCCGTTCAAGGCCCACATTTCGGACCAGGCCTTGAAGGACTTGAGGGCCCGCCTTCAGGCGACGCGCTGGCCGGACAAGGAGACCGTCGACGATTCGTCCCAGGGCGTTCAACTGGCAAGGCTTCAAGAGTTGGTGAAGCACTGGGAGACCGACTACGACTGGCCCAAGGTCGAGACGAAACTCAACGCTCTGCCCCAGTTCGTCACAAGGATCGACGGCGTGGAGGTGCAGTTCATTCACGTCCGGTCTCGTCACCCGAATGCGCTGCCACTCATCCTGACGCACGGTTGGCCAGGCTCGCCTCTGGAGTTCATCGACGCCATCGGACCTCTCACCGATCCAACCGCGTTCGGCGGCCGACCCGAAGATGCCTTCGACGTGGTGATACCTGCCATCCCGGGTCATGGTTTTTCCAGCCGGCCTGCGGACCTGGGTTGGGGGCCAGACCGCGTGGCTCGGGCTTGGGACGTGTTGATGCACCGCCTTGGCTACACGCGGTACGTGGCTCAAGGTGGCGACCATGGCTCCGTGATCTCCGACGCCCTGGCCCGGCAGAAGCCCCAGGGCCTGCTCGGCATCCATCTGAACATGCCGGCCACCGTACCACCCGAACTCGTCAAGGGTATCCATGGCGGCGACGAGCCCCCGGCGGGACTGCCGGAAGCCGAACGAACCGCGTATCAAACGCTGAGCAAGTTCTTCGCTCGCAACGCCGCGTATGGCGCCATGATGGTCACTCGACCGCAAACCATCGGGTACGGCCTCAATGATTCTCCGGCCGGCCTCGCTGCCTTCATGTACGAGAAGATCACCGAGTGGACCTATCCGTCGGGGAATGCCGAGGCCGTGCTCGGCAGGGAACGCATTCTCGATGACATCTCGCTCTACTGGCTCACGAACACGGCCAGTTCCTCGTCGAGGTTTTACTGGGAGAACAACAACAACAACTTCAGCTCCGCCGCCCAGCGAACGACCGAGATCTCGGTCCCGGTTGCCATCACGGTCTTTCCGGGCGAAATCTATAGGGCACCGAAGTCGTGGGCGCAGCGCGCCTACCCGACGCTCTACTACTTCAAGGAGGTGGATCGAGGCGGTCACTTCGCCGCCTGGGAACAACCGCAGCTGTTCGCGCAGGAGATGAGGTCCGCCTTCGGCCCTTTGCGCAACTAGGCTCGTTCGCTCCCGCGCTCGCCCGATCGCCGGCACCTGAGCCTCCGGCCGGCGGCGTCGGGCCGCCGGCCCGCAAGCTAAACTTCGCGTCATTTTTCAATGGGCGAAGCCGCCGAGTGGTCGACTTCGCCCCTGCGCCGGGACGCGGCCATTGCCTTGTTGCATCGGCTCGGGAAGACATCCGTCGAGCGGCTTGATCCGCTTTTCCTGCACCCCGGCGCCTCAGAGTTTTCATCGATGAACGAATTCGCAGCGAGAACAGGCGCCACGGTGACGTTTGGACCGTTCACCCTCAGGGAGAACGAGCGGCTGCTGACGCGCGACGGCGTTCCGGTGGAACTCGGAGGGCGCGCCATGGATGTCTTGATCGTGTTGGTTGCCCGCGCCAACGAGGTGGTCAGCAAGCACGAACTCATGCGGTTGGCCTGGCCCGGGGTCGTCGTCTCGGACGGCAGCCTCCGCTTCCAGATCACGATGCTGCGGCAGGCGCTCGACGACGGCAAGGACGGCGCCCGCTACATCGTCAGCATCGTCGGCCGCGGCTACTGTTTCGTCGCTGCCATTTCGAGGCAAGGCGGCGTCGACACCGCCAACCCTGCCGAGCCCGTCCTTCCCGGACAGCCGCTGCAGTTGGTGGGGCGGGAAACGGATCTGTCCGAAATCCGGGCCCGGCTCGCCACCAGCAGGTTTGTCACCATCGTCGGCTCGGGCGGCGTGGGCAAGACAACGGTTGCCGTTCGAACGGGCCACGACCTGCTTGCGATGTTCGGCAACGCCGTCTATTTCATCGACCTCGCGGCGTTGAGCGATGCGTCCCTGGTGCCGACTGCGATCGCCTCGACGCTGCGGCTGTCCGTCCGTTCGAGCGACCCGGTGCCCAGTCTGCTCGCGTACCTACGCGACAAGCGCATGCTGCTGGTTCTTGACAACTGCGAGCATGTGATCGATGCGGCGGCGCTGCTCGCCGAGCGGATCTTCGCGGCGACACCTCATGTCCACATCCTGGCGACGAGCCGGGAACCGCTGCGCACGCAAGACGAACATGTCCACAGGCTGGAACCGCTGGCGAGCCCCCCGGACGAGCCCGGGCTCACGGCGGCTGGCGTCCTGACCTATCCGGCGGCGTGGCTGTTCGTGGCACGGGCAGGTGCCAGCGGGGCGATGCTGGGTCTCGACGACGCCGATGCGCAGGTCGTCGCCGGCATCTGCCGCAAGCTTGACGGCGTGCCGCTGTCGATCGAGCTCGCGGCGCGGCGCGTGGTGAGCTACGGCCTGCACCAGACCGCCACCCTGCTGAACGATCGCCTCACGCTGTCGTGGCCGGGGCAGCGCACCGCGCGGCCGCGCCATCAGACCCTGCAGGCCACGCTGGACTGGAGCTTCGAGCTGCTCGACGGCGCAGAGCGACAGGTGCTGTGCCAGCTTCCGGTGTTTGTCGGCAACTTCTCGCTCGAGGCCGCGCGCCGGGTCGTGGTCGCGCCAGCTCTGAGCGAGGAGCAGGTGCTCGCCGCGATCGCGAGCCTCGCGGAGAAATCGCTGCTTGCCGTGCATCGGTCAGGCGCGCGTACGCTGTACCGGCTGCTGGAGAGCACGCGCGTCTATGCACTCTCGAAAGCCGGCCCTGAGACGACCGAAGCGGCGGCGCTTCGGCACGCGTCGTACTTTTGCCACCGGCTCGAACAGGGGGCCGAGAAGGACGCTGCCTTTTCGCGCGACGCCGGCCGCGCCTCGGACACGGCCGACCTGGGCAATGTCAGGGCGGCGCTGGAATGGTGCTTCGGCCCCCAAGGTGCGACCGAGCTCGGGGTCGCGCTGGCAGCGGCAGCGGTGCCGGCCTTCATGGCGATGTCGCTGCTGGCGGAATGCCACCGCTGGTCGGCGCGTGCGCTGGGGGAGCTGACCGAGCGTACCGTCGCGAGCCGCTCGGAAATGACCCTGCAGGCCGCGCTGGGCCTGTCGCAGATGTTCACGCGCGGCAACAGCGAGGAGGTGCGCCATGCCCTCGAACGAAGTCTGGCGGTTGCCCAGGAATTGGGCGACGCCGCCAGCCAGGTCCAGCTCCTTGCCCGGTTGCAGATATTCCACGAGCGCATCGGCGACTTCGTGGTCTCGCTGGACTACGCCCACCGAAGCGCCGCGGTGGCCGAAACCATCGACGACCCGACGGCGCGTGCGACCGCGAATTCCCTGGTCGGCCTCTGCAGCCATCTGACCGGAGACCAGGCCAAGGCACGCCTTCTGTTGGAAGCAGCGATCGCCGGCGCGGTGCAATCCACACAGGCCAGCACGATCTATTCCGGCTTCGACCATGCCAACCGCGCCAGCATCGCGCTGGCTCGAACGCTCTGGCTGCAGGGGTACCCGGCGCAGGCCGTCATCGTCGCTCAACGCGCCGTGGACGACGCCCGCCAGCTGGACCATCCGGTGACCCTGTGCATCGCACTGATCTGGGCCGTTTCGGTCTACCTCTGGGTCGGCGACCTCGACAGGGCCGAGCGGGACATCGACAGCTTCATCGCCTACGCGGAATCTCATTCGCTGACGCCCTATCTGGCCGTCGGCCGCGGCATCAAGGGCGAACTGGCGCTCAGGCGCGGCGACACGGAGCACGGCGTGCAGGCGCTCGAGCGCTGCCTGGGCGATCTCCACGAATCTCGCTATGAGTTGCTCACCACCTCCTTCCGTCTCACGCTGGCCGAAGGTCTGACCATGGTCGGCAGGACGGCCGAAGCGCTCGGGTTGATCGACGACACCCTGGCGTCGGTGCACGCGAACGGCGATCTGTGCCACCTTCCCGAACTACTTCGGGTCAAGGCACGCGCACTGCGCAGTGCGCCCGAGCGCCGCATCGAAGAGGCGGAGGAATGCCTGGTGCAATCCCTTGATTGGAGCCGCCGCCAAGGCGCTCGGGGGTGGGAACTGAGGACGGCGATGGACTTGGCACGGCAGTGGAGCGAAACGCGTCGCGCCCCGCAGGGACAAGCGTTGCTGCGGGGGGTACTCGCCCACTACGCGGAAGGCTTCGACACCGCGGACCTCCAGGAAGCGGGTGGGGTCCTGGCGCACATCGACGAAATGGCAGCGTCGGCCGCACCGATCGGCTAGCCGTGTCTGACCGCTCGACCTCTGCAATGCCCTTGTCCCGCCACGTCGCGCACGGCCAAGGCGGTCACGTGCCGGACCTGCGATGAAGCTGCATCACTGGCTCGCCGTCATTCCGTTCCTGCTGTTTCTTTGCGGCTCGCTGTTCGCCGCCCGGGTGCAGCCCTTCGTGCTCGGACTCCCGCTCTTCGTCGCATGGACCATCGGCTGCGTGATCGCGACGGCCGCGGTGATGTGGCTGGTCTTCCGGCTCGACCCCGCCAATCGCGCGCCGTAGCGCTGCGCCAACGCCTTCCTCTTCGCTGCGACCTGCATGAATCCCGCGCTAGCCATCATTTCGTCGACCCTGGTCGGCGTCCTGCTTCTTGGACTGCATGCCCGGCAAGGGGTGCGCATGAGCCTTGAGCAATGGAGCGTCGGCGGGCGTGCCTTCTCCGGCCGGCTGGTGTTCGTGCTGATGGCCGGCGAGCTCTACACCACCTTCACCTTTCTGGGTGCCAGCGGCTTCGCCTATGGCCACGGCGGCCCTGCGTTCTACGTCATGGCCTATTCCTGCCTGGCGTTCGTGCTGTCCTACTGGCTGCTTCCGGCCATCTGGCGCTTCGCCCGGCAGCACGGCGTGCTCACACAGCCAGAGTTCTTCGCGAAGGCCTACGACAGCCCGTTGCTGGGGTTGCTGGTCTGCGCGGTCGCGCTGCTCGCGCTGCTGCCCTACCTGGTCCTTCAGTTCAAGGGGCTGGGCATCATCGTGGAACTCACGTCGTACGGCAGCCTCACGTCGTCGGCGGCGATCTGGATCGGCGCTCTGGCCATGACGGCCTACGTGATCCTGTCGGGCATGCACGGCTCCGCCAGCACGGCCGTTCTGAAGGACGTCCTGATCCTGGCGGTCTGCGTGTTCCTGGGGCTCTACCTGCCGTATCGCTACGACGGCGGGCTGGAAGCGATGTTCAGGCACATCGAGCAGCACCGGCCGGGCTTCCTGGCGCTCCCCGCCACCGGCAAGAGCGGCGCCTGGTTCGTGTCGACTGTCGCGCTGTCGGCGCTGGGCATGTACCTGTGGCCCCATGCCTTCACCGCGACATTCACAGCTGGTAACGAGCGCAGCTTCCGTCGCAATGCGATGGTGATGCCGCTCTACGCGCTCGTGATGCTGTTTTCGATGTTCGCCGGGCTCGCCGCCGTGCTGCAGGTTCCTGCGCTGACCGGAGACCAGATCGACCTGGCCTTGCTGACGCTCGCGATTCAGACCTTCGACCCCTGGATCGTCGGCGTGATCGGCGCCGCCGGCATGCTCACGGCCATCGTTCCGGGCTCCATCATGCTGGTGTCCGCATCCACCCTGGTCGCGCGCGACCTCTACCGTCCCTGGCGGCCAGCCAGCAGCGATGCACACCTGTCCATGGTTTCGCGTGGCGCGACCGTCTTGCTGATGCTGGCCGCCGTCGCTTGGACCTTGGCTGGCGGCACCAGCATCGTCTCCCTGCTGCTCATGGGCTTCGGCTTCGTGACGCAACTGGCACCGGCCTTGCTGGCCGCGCTGGCGCGAGACCATCGGGTCAACCGCCATGGCGCATTCGCGGGCATCTTCGTCGGCGTGACCTTCGTCGCCGGCAGCGTGGTGTCCGGTCTCACCATGCGGCGGCTGCTTCCCGCTGCGCCGGAATGGGTCCACGACGTCAACCTCGGCATCGTCGGCCTGGCGTTGAACGTCCTGACGATGTTCACTGTGAGTCTGCTCGCACGGGGCCGGCCGCGCACTCGAGGAAACTGACATCTTGCTCACTCGAACCTGACGCTGGCCGCCATCAGCACGCCGTTGAGCACCCGCGTCCCGTGGATGCTCACGCGCACGCCGTTGCCCAGCTTCGCCGCCGTGCCGTTGACGAACTGGACATCGGCACCGCTGGCATCCACGGGTTGCCCCTTGACGCGGAAATCGGCAGGCGATCTGAAGGCACCGACAGCGCCGATCAGGTCGAAGGATGCCGGGCCGCCAGTGCCCGGCACATGACGGATCTTGAGCTTGGTCGCCCGGAGCACGCCACCGGCAAGCACGCCGCCCACCTCGACCTTGACGCCGTTGCCGAGGGCGCCCGGCGGGCCGCCGTTGACTTGCGCGGCACTCGCATCGACCGGGAAGCCGAGCACGCGCAGCGAACCCGGACTGGCGAAGTCCGTGACGATGCCGGAGAACTGGGCCTGGACGCCATCGGCCGTCGGCAGCGGGTACCACCACTGCACGAGCGTCGCCACGAGACCGCCCGGAGCCGCCGCAGTCCCGCGAACGCGCACGAGGGTGCCGTTCGCGAGCGGTCGGCCATCCGGGCTTCCGCTCAGAACGGCGGCGCCGTAGTCCACCACGAGGCCGCCGAGCGAGAAGCTGCGGCGGATGGTGTCGAGGTTCTGGACCGTGCCCGTGAGAATGGCCGCAGCGGACGGATCGCGCTGCTCGACGCGCGTGGCGCGCAAGACCCCGGGTGCGGCCGGAAGCCCCCACACCTGCAGCGTGCGCCCCGCCGGAATCGCGGCCAGACCGGCTGCGTCCGCCCACACGGTGGCTTCGTCGGTGGTCACCGTCGTGCCCAGGATCACGAACCTGCCTTGTGCCGGTTCGAGCGAGGTCACCGGGCCGCGGATGTCCGCCGCCGATTCGACGCGGCGGGCGATGCCTTGGGTGTAGTCCGCGTTGACCGGGCCGATCACCTTCACGCTCATGCCCAACTGGAGGCCGGCGGGCGCATCCTCGACCTGCCCGACGGCGGTCCGCGTGTCGTAGCGCAAGCCGTTGACGATGATGCTGCCAGCGCCGTCGACCGCGCCGACGCCGGTCGCATCGGCGGTGCTGACACCGGTGCCACCAGAGCCCACGCCGGAGCCGTCATCGCCGCTCGATGCCGTGGTGGCACTGCCGTCATCGGCCGCTATGCCGCCGAGGCCGTTGCCTGCCGCCGTGCCGCCGGCATCCCCGGGGTTGGCCGCAGCAGCCGGGCCCGTACCGGCCGCGCCCAGCGCTGCGGGCCCCACGAGCGCCGCCCCCCCTCCTCCGCCGCCTCCACCGCCGCCTCCGCAGGAAAGCAGGAGAGCCGTCAGAAGCAACAGAAAGCCGCTGCGAAGCCGGATGGTCATGAGCTTTTTCTCCCTGGGGACTCGGAGGGTGCGGCGGGCAAGGCAGTGTTCTCGCCCAGGCCATCCTCGTAGTAGGTGTAGATCCCGACCCGCATGCGAGCCGTCTTCTGCTCGCCCGCGGCCTCGAAGGCGAGTCTCATCTCGCGTGTCATTTCATGGTGGAGGCCGTTCCAGCGTTCGCGGGCAAGCTGATGAATGCGCTCGCATTCCGCGAGAGAAATGCCGGACGCAAACACCGACCGCTCCAGCAGTGCCGGCCTGTTGCCGAGAATGTTCGAGACGCCCGCCAGCAGATGGTCGCGCCCGTTGTCGCCGAGGAAGGAAAGCATTCCCTTCAGGTCGTCCGCCGGCACGAAGCCCTCCACGGCGAGTTCCGCCTTGCCATCGCGCTCGATCACCATCCTGAGACGCACCAGTTCATCCAGGATGGCGCGGTGGTGCACGTTGCCGCGACTCGCGCGCCGGGCGACGGCCTCGAAGGAAGGCACCGACTCGTCGTCGGACACGATCGGCAGCAAGCGCTGGGCCGGGTCGTCGGCGAACATCTGCAACCATAACGTCAGGGTTCTGGCCTCGGCCGACATCTCGCTTTGCGGCAGGGACACGGCAGTGTCACGCACACGGCTGGTCACGGCCTTGCGGTTCAGACCGGTGGTCACCGACAACTGGCTGATGTTGGGTTCGGTGCCCTTCTCTAGCCACGCGCGCCGGGCCTCGTCGAGCAGCAGATCGCGCAGCAGTTCTTCCAGGTGCGCGTGCTTGACGCCGAAGGCCAGCGCGAGCCTGACCAGGGGACGCAGGGCGCGGGCAAAGGCGCCGAGCACCCACGCGATCTGGCCGGCCCGCGTGTGGCCCATGGGCTGCGCAGGCCCGCGCCTTTTTCGACCATGCCTGCTGCTTTTCGAACCCGTGTGTTTCGTGGCCATCTTTGATTCTGACCCGGGGCGACACCAGATTTAACGACTCGTTACGAAGTGGACAAGCTTTCCAGCTTCTGTCTTACATATCCCCAGCGCCTGCGAGACGAGATTAACATTCATGTGAACTTTTCACATACATCTTTTCATGTGTCCTGGAGAGTGATATGGCCAGCGTCTTGTGGTTTTCCGTCCATTCATGGAGTCACTCACCCCGCGGCATGTTGCGCCGCGTCCGGCCGCACAGACCGGCTCTCGCGCACAGCAAACCCGCTGACAGGACGGCGGCAAGCGCTTCGGCGATTCCGGCTGGCGAAGGCCTGGACACTGCGTCTCCCGAAGCGTTCGGCAACCTGGTCGATTTCGCGAGGCTCCAGATGGGCAGCCCATCGGCCGAGATCTGCGACGCCTGCAACACCATCAACATCGGCTCGGCGCGCCATTGCAAATGCTGCGCTCGCAAGCTGCCTGCGTTCTATGCCGCGGTCGATCGCCCGAAGGAATCGCGCGCGAGCGTGCTTCTCTGGCAATCGCTGGGCCTGTCGGAGCGGGCCTCGGTGATGGACTTCGCGGCTTTCTCCGTGGTGATCAACGTGCTGATCGTGATCACCGCGTCCATCCCCATTCGCTGAGCCTCCCGGCCTCGCGGTCATCGACATGACGAAATTCTGCGAGTCCTGCCACACAGCCAACCGGGATCGCGCCAGATACTGTCGCGGTTGCGCTGGCAAGTTCACGGGCATCCGCACCGCAGCGCATGCCTTCGCGGGGCCCTTCTCCGAGGCATGGGCGCAGAGTGGCCCGACGACCATCCGGCCCTCGGCGCTCCCTGTCCCCCTGCCGGCGCGTGCGGCGACAACCACGGCGGGCAGCTTGCTCGTCGCACCGCAGGCGGTGGCCAAGCGCATCGAGAAGCGCGAGACGCCCGGCAGCCGGGTCGCGCTGCCCGGCGGCCTCGACGCGCCGGTCGTGCTTCTGCTGGTCAGCGTCGTCCTGCTGATCGGCGCCTTCGTCTTCTGGTACTGGAACCGCACGCTCGACCGGAGCCCGCCGCCTTCGTACGTCGCCGCAGCGATCGTGTCGAAGCCGGTGGAGCCGCGGCCTGTTCCGATTCCGGGGCCGGCCGTGGATCCCGCGCCGGCGCCTCCGGTCGAGTCCGCACCGGCGGCCGCAGCACCGGCCGAGCCCGAAGTCTCGGCCGTGCCACAGGTCGCGCCAGCCCAGACCCTCACCGCGTCGCCGGAAGCTCCGCGCGCGCCGGAACCCTCGGCGCAGCCGCAAGCGCGTGAGAACGGACCGAATGCCGAAGCCCGAAAAACCGCCACGGCGGCGCCGCCGCAAAGGGTGCGCCCCAGCACGCCACCGAGTGACCGCGTCAGCGCACGCAAGAGAAGCGCCGAGCCCGCGATCCTGGCCGCCCGACGAAGTCCGGCGCTGAGCCTCGCCCCCGAGAGCCGAATGATCGTGCCGCAGGCGCCGGCTCGCCCTGACAGTACGCCGCTGACGCCACGCTCCACACCACGAGTGCCAACCTCACCGACCCGGACCGCGGCCAGCACACCGGGCTGCGATCGGTACAACCCCTTCGGCGAAGCGCCCTGCGTGAGCGTGCCGACGACGGGGGGCCAGACGCCGAGCGCGTTCACCGCGGCAGCCGCGGTGATCTCCTCCGCACTCGCCTCCAAGGGCACGGGCACGTTCGGCAGCGTCGCGGTCGCGAACAGCCCGGCCGATCCGGGCGGCAGCGGCGTGGGCTCCGGCGCGAGCGGCGGTGCTGGTGCTGGTGCTGGTGCTGGTGCTGGTGCTGGTGCTGGTGCTGGTGCTGGTGCCGGTGCTGGTGCCGGTGCCGGTGCCGGTGCCGGTGCTGGGGCTGGGGCTGGTGCCGGTGCTGGGGCTGGGGCTGGTGCCGGTGCTGGGGCTGGGGCTGGTGCCGGAGCTGGGGCTGGTGCCGGTGCGGGGGCTGGAGCAGGCGGCGGCCCCGGCGGTGGAAGTGGCGGCGCAGGAGCCGGCGCAGGTGGTGGACCCGGCGGTGGGGCTGGGGGTGGTGCCGGCGGCGGTGGCGGCGCTGGCGCGGGCGGTGCTGGAGGCGGGGGCCCGGGTGGTGGTTCTGGAGGCGGCGGCGGCGGCGGCGCCGGCGGTGGTGGCGGTGGTGGCGGGGCCGGTGCCGGTGGACCAGGCGGTGGCCCAGGTGGCGGTGGCGGCCCGGGCGGCGGTGGCGGCCCCGGTGGCGGTGGCGGTGGCGGTGGCGGTGCCGGTGGCGGCCCGGGCGGCGGTGGCGGCCCCGGCGGCGGCGGCCCCGGCGGCGGCCCCGGTGGCGGTGGCGGTGGCGGCCCAGGCGGCGGTGGCCCGGGCCGTTGAGGTGAAAAAAAGGTCCTGGCGTTGCGACGACACCGGGGGACGGAAAGCGAGAGCGGAGAGAGCGCGCCTCGCACGACAAGGCGTCTTCGACGCCAGATCATCACGGAGACTTCCATGACTGCACTGCTCGAGAAGATGAGAGCGCCAGGCGGCCAGGCGCAAGCCATCGACCATCCGGCGATGGGCCGGCTGCGTCGTACCGCGGGCGTCTTTCAGGGACGGGTCGAATCGGAGAACGGAGTCATTGGCGTGTCGGTCAACCCGGAGGGCCAAGCCGCCGAGACCGCGCTGGCCCTCGCCGAAAAGGTCATCGACAACATCGATGCTCTGAGTGAGAAAGCCCGGGAACTCGTCGCAGCCAACGCGCTGGAGGCCTACAACGCCGACTGGCGTTTCGGTGAACGTCCTGTCGAGGCGGGAATCATGGTGATGTTCGAAGCGCCCATGAAGTCGAAGGCCGAGTTCTGCGACTGTCTCAGGCTGCTCATGGTCCGGATCACCGGGCGCGGGCTCATCACCTTGACCTTCGCGTTCGGGGAGATGTTCTCGACACACATCGTCAACATCACCTCGATGGATGGACTCGGATTCAACGACGTTCGCGTCGACCTGCAGGACCCGGACCCCGAGATGCTGCGTGACGTGCCCAGCTGGTGGTATCCCATGAGCCTGCACCCGGATGCCGTCCCGCAACCCTGTCGCCTCACACGGTTCCAGCGAGCGCTCAAGCGCTCGGTGGACATCGTGGGCGCGTTGGCCTTCTTCGTGTTCCTCGGTCCGCTCTACCTGCTCGTGGCCGCCGCGGTCTTCATCGGCATGGGTGGCCCGGTGCACTATGGGCAGACCCGACTGGGCCAGGGTGGTCAACCGTTTCGCTGCTACAAGTTCCGCTCCATGTTGAAGGAGTCGGACGAAACCCTCTTGCGTCATCTGGCGCAAGACGCCGCTGCGCGAGCTCGATGGGACCGATTCCAGAAGCTGGAAGACGATCCACGCATCACGCGCGTGGGGCGAGCGATCCGAAGGCTGAGCCTTGACGAACTGCCGCAGTTCTTCAATGTGCTGAGGGGCGACATGAGCCTGGTCGGCCCACGTCCCTGCATGGTTCGACAGCGCAGCCTGTACGGAAACAGTTGGAGTCACTACTGCCACATGCGACCTGGCATCACCGGCCTGTGGCAGGTCAGCGGCCGCAATCACCTCCCCTATGCCGATCGCGTTGCCCTGGACGCCCGGTATGCAGCGCGATGGTCGCTGCGCCTGGACGCGCAGATTCTCGCGCGCACCTTCTGGGTGGTGCTGAGCGGCGACGGGTCATCCTGATCCAGCCATCGAGCTCGGAGACGGCGAAAACCTACAGCCGCAAGGGCAGCCAGCCGACCCTCGACCAAGGGCCGGATTTCTAGCATTGGCGATCCATTGTCGTCCTCGCGTTCGCCCCGCGAAAGCGATACAGGCAGCCATGCGCGTTGCAGGAGAAGGAATGACCATCAACGTTTCCCCCGAGGTCGGCAACGTGGAACAGCTCGCCCTGCTGCGCATGGGCGTTCCCGGCCTCGACAACATTCTGGGCGGAGGCCTGACGCCGCATCGCCTCTACCTGCTGGAGGGCGCGCCCGGCGCCGGCAAGACCACGGTCGCGATCCAGTTCCTGCTTGAAGGCGCCGCGCTCGGAGAGTCGGTGCTGTACGTCACGCTGTCGGAAACCAAGGCCGAACTCGAGGGTGTGGCGAATTCGCACGGCTGGGACATGCGCGGCGTGGAAGTGCGCGAGATGCTCCCGGCGCAGGATGCGCTGGAACCGGACGAGCAACATACGATGTTCCACCCCTCGGAGGTCGAACTGAGCGAGACGACCTTGCGCATCCTCGCCGATGTCGACGTCATCAAGCCGACCCGGGTGGTGTTCGACTCGCTCTCCGAATTGCGCCTCCTGGCGGGCAGCTCCTTGCGCTACCGCCGCCAGATCCTCGCCCTCAAGCAGTTCTTCACGGGCCGCATGTGCACCGTGCTGCTGCTGGACGACCTGACCGCTTCCGACCAGGACCTCCAGGTCCAGAGCATTGCGCACGCAGTCATCCGGCTGGAGCAGCTGAACCCCGACTACGGAGCGTCGCGGCGCCGGCTGGTGGTCAGCAAATACCGCGGCAAGGAATTCCGGGGCGGGTTCCATGACTACAAGATCGAACGCGGGGGATTGCGCGTGTTCCCCCGGCTGATCGCGGCGGAGCACGTGTCGCCGTTGACGCAGACCCGCATTCCGAGCGACCTGCCGGCCTTGGACCAACTGCTGGGCGGCGGACTGGAAAAAGGCACCAGCACGCTCTTCGTGGGCGCGCCGGGCACCGGCAAGTCGAGCGTGGCGGTGCAGTTCGCCATTGCGGCCGCGCGGCGCGGCGAATGCGCCGCGCTGTTCATCTTCGACGAGAGCATCAACACCTTGCGCACGCGCTGCGAGGGCATGGGGATGGACCTTGCCACGCACATCGATTCCGGGCGCATCCGGGTGCGCCAGATCGACCCCGCAGAGCTGTCACCGGGCGAGTTCGTGCACGAGATCCGCGACGCGGTCGAGAAGCACCATGCGACCGTGGTCGTCATCGACAGCCTCAACGGGTATCTCAACGCCATGCCGGACGAGCGCTTCCTGATCGCCCAGCTGCATGAGCTGCTGACCTATCTGGGCCAGTACGGCGTGGCGACCATGCTGATCGGCGCGCAGCACGGCCTGATCGGCATGCAGATGCAGACGCCGGTCGACGCGAGCTATCTCGCGGATGCGGTGGTGCTGCTGCGCTACTACGAAATCGACGGCGAAGTCAGGCAGGCCATCTCCGTGCTCAAGAAGCGTGGCGGCGCCCACGAGCGGACCATCCGCGCCTTCACGCTGACCTCCGATGGCGTGAGGGTCGGCGAGCCGCTGCGCAACTTCCGCGGCATCCTCACCGGGATTCCGGTGCCGATCGACGGCGTCCGTTCAACACCGTGAGCGAGGCACCTTCCAGGCTGGACTTCCGCATCCTGCTGCGGACGGCGACTTCGAGGGACGCCCTGATCGCGAGCGCCGTGCTCGAACGCGCGCAGTTCGATCCGCAAGTCTGCACCGACATGGCCGGGCTGGTCAGGGAACTCTCGGCCGGTGCCGGCGCCGTGATGCTGGCCGAGGAAGTGATCGCCGGTCCGGTGATGACGGAACTGAAGGTCGCGCTGGCCTCGCAGGGACCCTGGTCCGACCTGCCGGTGATCGTCCTGGCGCGACAGGGGGCGGACTCGCGGGCCATCGCGCACGTGATGGACGAATTTGCCAATGTGACGGTCATCGAGCGGCCGATGCGCGTGGCGGCCCTCGTGAGTGCGGTCCGCACGGCCTTGCGCTCGCGCCGCCGGCAATATGAACTGCGGGACCTCCTGGACGGATTGCGCGATGCCGACCAGCGCAAGACCGAGTTTCTGGCCACCCTGGCGCACGAGCTGCGCAATCCGCTGGCGCCGTTGAGCACCGCCTTGTCGCTGCTCGCGCGCAAGCGGCCGTCGCCGGAGGAGTCCGAGAAGTACTACGAGCTCATGCGCCGCCAGGTCGATCACATGGTGCGACTGGTGAACGACCTGATGGAAGTCTCTCGCATCACGCGCGGCAAGATCGAACTGCAGATGCGGCCGGTGCTGCTCGACGCGGTGATCGACGACGCGATCGAGCTGAGCCGGCCGCTGGTCGAGCGGGCGGGCCACACGCTGTCCGTCGAGATGGGCGCCGAGCCGCTCGTGGTTCGTGGCGACGCGGTGCGCCTGACCCAGGTCTTTTCGAACCTGCTCAACAACGCGGCAAAGTACACGCCCACGGGCGGCCGCATCCGGGTCAGCGCAGGACAGCAGGACCGCCAGGCCGTGATCCAGGTGAGCGACACCGGCACCGGCCTGTCGCCGGACATGCTGAAGTCCATCTTCGACATGTTCGTGCAGGTGAGCGGGACCTCGAAGGCGGCGCAGGGCGGCCTCGGCATCGGCCTGACCCTGGTCAAGAGCCTTGTCGAACTGCACGGCGGCAGCGTCGAGGCCGCAAGCCAGGGCCTGGCCCTGGGCGCCGAGTTCACCGTGCGCCTTCCCCTGGCCAAGAGTGCGCCGCTGGCACCGCCGCCGGGGATCGCATCGCAGGATGCCTGGGGCCCGACCCTGGACGAAGTCATCCTCGTCGTCGACGACAACCGCGATGCGGCCGACAGCCTGGCGGATCTGCTGCGAACGCTGGGGGCGACGACCTTCGTGGCCTACGGCGGGGAGGAGGCGCTCCGGGTGGCCCAATCCGAGCGCTTCGACATCGCCGTGCTCGACATCGGCATGCCCGGCATGGACGGCTGCGACCTGGCGCGGCATCTGCGGGCCGAGCCCGGCGGCGACCAGGTGATGCTGATCGCGCTCACGGGCTGGGGTCAGCAAGGCTACAAGGAACGCATCGCAGCGGCGGGTTTCGACCACCACCTGCTGAAGCCGCTGAATCTCGCGGAGTTCATGACGGCGCTTCGCGCTGCCTAGAGCGGGCAGCGGCCTCGCCCGGGTTCAATCGGTGCGGCTCGCCGGCAGCACGAGCGTCATCAGCAGCCTGCTGTCTTCCAGCGCCTGCAGGCCGTGCGGCAAGCCGCCGGCGAGAACCATGACCTGACCCGCCTCGAGCAGCTGGATGCTGGTGTCGAGGCGCACCTCGACCCGACCGCGCAGGCACTGCAAGGTCATCGACGTCGAGACGGCATGCGCCGGCATCTGCTTGCCGGCCGGAAGCACCAGCCACATGAGCTCGATGTCGTCGGCCTTCAGGAGTGCGCAGCTTTCCGTGGCCTGCACATCCAGCGCGGCGAGATTCACGACCTGACCGGATGCGGTGTGGACGAGTGCCATGCGGGCCAGTATGGCAAGGCCGGGCGGCGCTGTCCAGAAGCCCGTTCTGGCAGATACAGTCGGGTGTCGCACAAGGCGCAGTCCATGCCGCATCAAGCCCGCAAACGCACCCAGGTCATCGTCGTCGCCGTGGCGCTCGCGGTGGGCGCGGTGGCGGTGCCGGTGGCTGCGATGTTCTACCTGGCCTGGGCGCGTGCGGTCCGGGATGAGCAGGAGCAGCTCGCCGAAGTCGCCGGACGCGTCATCCTGCGAACCCGGCGCACGATGGACGAGACCGCGCAGGCGCTGTGGGCGCTCGAGCCGCTTCGGACCGCGCCCTGCTCTCCGGAGCACATCGCGCAGATGCAGGCGGCAACCCTGAACACGATCTCGGTCCAGGAGATGGGCTTCTTCGAAGACGACCTGTTGAAGTGCACATCGTGGGGAATCACGACGCAGACGGTGCATCAGGGGCCGATCGACGCCGTCACGAAAGACGGCGTGAAGCTGAGCAGGGATGTGCTGTCGGTGGTGCGGGAGAGCCGCCCGCTGCTGGCGATGCGGTACGGAAACCACAACGTGCTGATCGATCCGGCGCGGCTGGTCGATGTGGTCATCGATCCGGCGATGCAACTCGCGGTGGCGACGCATGCCGGCGCGCTGCTGGCAACGCGCAACGCGCCCGATCCGGCCCAGGTGCGCCATCTCGTCGGTCACCCGGGCAAGGACCTGGACGACAGCCACGTCATGGTGAGCACGGAAGACGGCGACGTGGTCGCGGTCGTGCTGGGGCCGCGGTCCCGCATCGCCGACGATCTCGCGCGACAGCAGCGGGTGCTGCTGCCGATCGGCGTGGCGATGGGCGGGTTCATGGCCGCCGGGGTGGTCTGGTTGTCCAGGCGTCGCCTGTCGCTGTCCGGCGAGCTGGCGATCGCCATCCGGAACCGCGAATTCTGCGTCCACTACCAGCCGCTGATCGAACTGCGCACCGGCCGCTGCGTGGGCGCCGAGGCGCTGGTGCGGTGGCAACTGGCGGACGGCAGCTATGTCAAGCCCGACTTGTTCATCCCGGTGGCAGAGGAGACCGGGCAGATCGTCCAGATCACCGAGCAGGTGATCGCCGCGGTCGGGCGAGATCTCGGAGCGGCATTGGCCGCCGATCGGACTCTGCATGTGGCCATCAACCTTAGCGCCAGGGACCTGGAGGGCGAGTGCCTCCTCGGCTTGCTCGACGACCTGACGCGGCGCGGCATCGAGCCGCGACAGGTCTGGCTCGAGGTCACCGAGCGCGGCTTCGTCGACGACGGTGCACCCCGTGCGTGGCTCGACAAGGCCCGCGCCGCGGGCTATGTGGTGGCCATCGACGACTTCGGCACCGGGTACTCGAGCCTGTCCTATCTGCAGAAGTTGCCGATCGATGCGTTGAAGATCGACAAGTCCTTCGTCGACACCGTCGGTCTCGAGACCGTGACTGCGTGCGTCGCACCGCACATCATCGAACTGGCGAAGGAGCTTCGGTTCATGATCGTCGCCGAGGGCGTGGAGACCCAGGCGCAGGCGGACTATCTGCTTGCCCACGGTGTCGACTACGCGCAGGGATGGCTCTATGCCAAGGCCATGCCGGTCGAGGAGTTCCTGGTCTTTGCGAACACATGAGGCCTCCCCGTGCGGCATCGCGAGGAGGTGTGGGCATGGTGAGCAGGGCCGATGGGTCGATGAGTTGCGAAACGCATCCTAGCGCCCTCGGACCTTGAACACGCTGACCGCCTGCACCAGGCCGCCCGCTTGCTCCTGCAGCGATTGCGCAGCCGCCGAGGCTTCCTCCACCAGCGCCGCGTTCTGCTGCGTCACCTGGTCCATCTGCGTGATCGCCTGGTTGATCTGCTCGATCCCCGAGGTCTGCTCCTGGCTGGCTGCCGTGATCTCGCCCATGATGTCGGTCACCCGCTTCACGCTGTCGACGATCTCTTCCATCGTGTGACCGGCCTCGGCCACCTGCTTGCTGCCTTCCTCGACCTTGCTCACCGAGTCGTCGATCAGCCCCTTGATCTCCTTGGCCGCCGCCGCCGAGCGCTGCGCCAGGCTGCGCACCTCGGAGGCCACCACCGCGAAGCCGCGGCCCTGCTCGCCGGCACGCGCGGCTTCCACTGCGGCATTGAGCGCCAGGATGTTGGTCTGGAAGGCGATGCCGTCGATCACGCCGATGATGTCGACGATCTTGCGCGACGATGCATTGATGGCGCCCATGGTGCCGACCACCTGGCTCACCACGCTGCCGCCCCTGACTGCGACTTCGGAGGCCGAGACGGCCAGCTGGTTGGCTTGGCGCGCGTTGTCCGCGTTCTGCTTGACCGTGCTGGTGAGTTCTTCCATCGAGGCCGCGGTCTCTTCGAGCGAGCTGGCCTGCTCCTCGGTGCGCGAGGACAGGTCCTGGTTGCCCGAGGCGATCTGCCCGGACGCGGTCGCGATCGTCTCGGTCGAGCCGCGGATCTCCTGCACGGTGCCGGCCAGGCTCTGCTGCATCCGATGCATGGCGTGCAGCAGGCTGCTGCTGTCGCCCGCACGCAACCGTACCGAGACATCCAGGTCTCCTGAGCCGATCTTCTGCACCACTTCGGTGGCATAGGCGGGCTCGCCGCCGAGTTGTCGATACAGGCTGCGAACCATGCTCCAGGCAAGTCCGCCCAGCACCAGCATGAGTGCGCCGCCGATGGACAGCAGGATTGCCGTGCTGCGCCAGAAGGCGGTGTCGATGTCGTCGATGTAGTCGCCGAAGCCGACGATCCAGTCCCAGGGCTCGAACTTGATGATCGCGTAGAGCTTCTGCACCTCAGCCTTGGCGCCGGGACGGGTGCCGTAGGCCGTCAGGGTGGCGACGCTGTGTCCGGCCAGCGCCGCGCGGTAGCGCTCGCCGGCTTCCTTGCCGCCCTTGGCGTCGACGATGCCCACGCGCTTGGGGTTCGGGTGCACCAGGTTCACGTCGTCCGTGTAGCCACGCACGAAGAAATAGAGCTCGTCCTTGCGCAGGCTGCCTATCAGCTTCTTCGCTTCCTTCTGGGCTGCCTCGCGCGTCAGCTCGCCGGCCTTTTCCTGCGCATGCAGCTTCTCGAGCGAGGCGTTCGCGAGCACCACCAGCGTGGAGAGCTGCGCGGTGCGCTCCTTCATCATCGTCTGCCGAAGCGTGTTGAGCGACACCGATGCCAGGACGACCAGGCCGAGCAGCGCGGCAGCGCACAGGAGAAGGATTCGAGTTCTGAGTTTCATCGGGTGGCGGTGGGGCGACAGCAAGAGGTTTCTCTCGCTTATCGGCACCGCGGCCGAAATGTTGAGCCCCCTCTGTTCCCGTCCGACGAACGCCAGGCCTTCAGAACCGGTAGCGCATCGTCAGGGTCGCGTTGCGCGGTGGCAGGTACGTGATCTGGCTGTAGGCGTCGAACATGCCGTAGTACTTCTTGTCCAGCAGGTTGTTGACGTTGAGCTGGAGCGACAGCCTCGGGTTGAAGTCGTAGCGCGCCATGAGGGACACCAGCGCGTAGGCGCCCTGGTCGATGCGCTCGACGAAGCCCAGCGGATTGATCGCGTCCGTGTAGGTGCTGCCCTGCCAGTTGACGCCGCCGCCCAAGGTCAGGCCGCTGAGCGCGCCCTGCAGGCGATACGTGGTGAACAGCCGCAGCAGCTTGCGCGGATAGATGCTGTTGACATCGCGGCCGGCCTCGTCCTTCAGGCGGAACTGCGTGTAGCCGGCACTGATGTTCCAGCCCCGCGCCATTTCGCCGGTCGCTTCCAGTTCGAAACCTTCGCTGGTCGCGCCGTCCGATGCACGGTAGGCGGTCTCCGGCAAGCCGCCGAGGCCCGGGATCGTCTCGGTGGTCGCCACTGCCAGGTTCTTCTGCTTGATCTGGAAGATGGCGGCCGACGCGTTGAGCTGGCCGTCGAGGAACGCGCCCTTGATCCCGGTCTCCAGGCTCTCGCCCTTGATCGGCTCGATGTAGTTGCGATTGATGTCGCGTGCGATCTGAGGCTGGAAGATGTCGGTGTAGCTCGCGTACAGGGACATCTGCTTCGTGAGGTCGTACACCACGCCCAGGTACGGCGTGACTTCGCCGTTGTACTTCTGGTCGAAGGGGTTGCTGAAGCGCTCGTCGCCGGAGCGTTGGTAGTCGGTCACGCGCGCACCGACGATCAGCTTGAGCGGATCGCTGATGCTGAAGCGAGCTGCGCCGTAGACGGCGTCCTGCTTGGTCTCGCTCGATCCGTAGTGGGCCAGCGGCCCCCAGACCGGCTCGGGGTAGGTGCCGTTCCAGAGGTTGAAGTTCGGCACGATGCCGAACGATGTCGGCAGCGCGGCGCGGTCCTGCGCGTTGAACTTCTGCGTCGAGCTCGTGTAGCCGAAAGCCAGTTCGTGTTCGCGTCCGAACAGTTGCACGGGACCGCTGGTCTGCACGGCGAAGTCGTCCTGCTTCGTCGTCACGTCGTAGGAGGCGGCGAAGGCGAACATGCCCTGGCCGGTCAGGAAGCTCGGCGCGCCCGAGAGATACAGCAGGTGGGAGTCGGCCTTGCGCTCGCCGTGGTTGTAGCTCGCGCTGAGCTTCCAGTTGTTGTCGAAGCGGTGCGCGACCGAGGCGAAGTAGGTGTCTAGACTCGTGTCCCAGCGCGTCCAGTCGGCGGCGGTGGATTTGGAACGGTCCCAGTTCGTCCGGAAGCCCTCGCTGTACCAGACCGGCAGGCCGCCCCACATGGGGCCCTTCGAGTCCACCTGCTGGCGACCCAGGCCCGCGGTCAGCAGCGTGCTGGGACCGAGGTCCGCCTCGAAGGTGGCGAACAGGGTCCCGTTGCTCTTGCTCAGCCCACGGATGTAGCTGTTGCCGTCGGAGTACTCGCCGACGACGCGCGCGCGCAATGTCTTCGCCTCGTTGACCGGTGTCGAGAGATCGACCATGGCGCGGCCGGTGCTCCAGCTGCCGCCATCCAGTTCCACACTGCCAGTGAACACCGTGCTCGTGGCTCGCTTGCGCACCAGGTTCACCGCCGCAGACGGGTCGCCCGCACCGGTCGTCAGGCCGGTCGCGCCCCGCACGACCTCGATCCGGTCGTACATGGCCGTGCTCGTGAAGATCTCACCCGAGCTCCAGGGCTGCTGCCAGGTGGTCGGAACGCCATCGATCATCAGCGTGTTGATGTCGAAGCCGCGTGCGGTGAACTGGGCCCGGCTGGTTTCGTACTGGTTGACCGAGATCCCGGTCGTGTTGGCCAGCACCTCGGTGATGTTCTGGAGGTTCTGGTCTTCGATTCGCTGCTGCGTGATCACGGTCACGGACTGGGGTGTCTCGCGCAGGGTCAGGCCAAGCGGCGTGGCTGTCCGCGAGGGGCCGGAGGTCGTGTAGGAGCCCGAACCCTCGGTGGTTTCGGTCGACCCGGTGACCCGCACCTCGGACAGGGTGTTGCCGGCGTCCTGCGCGCCCGCCAGTGCCGGAATGGCCATGCTGATGGCCAGGGCCAGCAGCCTCAGCGGACCCGGTGCACCGGCACGGAACGACTTCATTTCCCTCTTCATTCTTCTTTCCTCTTGATGGCCCGCTCGAAATCCCCCGGGGGCCTCGCTGGGCGCTGCGGGCCCCGAAATTGACCGGATCGGCCCCATTAACGATAATGCGAATCATAATCATTTGTTTTGAATGAGCGTGGCATTGTTGCTGTCTGGCAACGCCCGATCAGCACAGGAGCACAGCGTGAGCAGTCGCGGGATCAAAGCCTGGGCCTGGGTCCACAAGTGGAGCAGCCTCATCAGCACCGTCTTCATGCTGTTGCTCTGCATCACGGGCCTTCCGCTGATCTTTCATCACGAGATCGGCCACCTGCTCGGCACGGAGGTGGAGGCGCCGAAGATGCCTGCAGGCACGCCGCGCGCCAGCCTGGACCGGGTGCTCGAGGTGGCGCGCGCCAGACACCCCGACCGCGTCGTGCAGTTCGTCTCGCAGGCCGAGGACGACGACGCGAAGTGGTTCGTGACGCTCACGCCCACGCCGGCGCCGACCGAGGACTTCAAATCGGTGGTGGTCGACGCGCGCACCGCCGAGGTACTGGGTCAGCCCAAGTTCGACGAGGGCTTCATGTGGGTCATGTTCAAACTGCACGTCGACCTGTTCGCGGGCCTGCCGGGCAAGCTGTTCCTCGGCTTCATGGGCTTGCTGCTGCTGGTCGCGATCGTCTCGGGCGTGGTGCTCTATGCGCCTTTCATGCGCAAGCTCGATTTCGGAACCGTGCGCCGCGCCAAGCGGCCACGCCTTCGATGGCTGGACCTGCACAACCTGCTGGGCATCGTGACCCTGGTCTGGGCCTTCACGGTCGGTGCGACCGGCATGATCAACACCTGGGCCGATCTGCTGATCAAGTACTGGCAGTACGACAAGCTCACGGTGCTGATGGCGCCCTACAAGGACCAGCCGGTGGTCCCCGCGGCCGAACGCGGCTCGGTGCAGCGGTCGCTCGAGGTCGCACTGGCGCACGCGCCGAGCATGAAGCCGTCTTTCATCGCCTTCCCGGGCACCGCCTTCTCGAGCCCGCACCACAACGCCGTGTTCCTGCGCGGCAACGAACCGCTGACTTCACGCCTGCTGCAACCCGTGCTGGTGGACGCGAAGACCAACGAGCTCACGGCAGCGCCCGAACTGCCCTGGTACCTCACGGGCCTGCTGCTGTCGCAGCCACTGCACTTCGGCGACTACGGCGGCATGCCGATGCAGATCCTCTGGGCGCTGCTCGACATCGCGACCATCATCGTGCTGGGCAGCGGGCTCTACCTCTGGCTCCGGAAAGGCAAGCAGACGGCCCCTGCTGCCCAGGCTGCAGGCACCAGCGAAGCCGCGGACGCGCGGGAGGGCGAGGCGCTCGGGCAGGCGTCTTGACCGGGAGCTGCCGGGCCGCGGTCAGCCGCAAGTCGGAACGCCCGTCAGAAACGATACGAGGCAAAGATGCCGTACGTGTTCTGCGACTTGTCCTTGGTGACCGGGCTGTCCTCGGCATCACCCTTGAGCCAGGCAGCGATCACGCTGGCGCCAAGACTCCACTGCGGCGTCAGCTGGTACTGGGCACCGACCGAGAAGCGGACCGTGTTGAGGCCGCCTGAAGCCGCATACGGGCCGATGCCGGCGATGAGGCTCTGCTGGGCGCTGATGCCATAGAAGGTCTGCGTGTACTTGCCGTCGGCCCAGGTGACGCCGGGTCCCGCGGACAACGTGAGCTTGTCGCTCACCTGGTACCGTCCTTCGACGTCGATGGCGATGCGCGTGCCCTGGTCGTTGCCCCCGATATCGGAAACCACGAAGCCACGCACGCTGAGCCAGTCTTGCGTGTACGCGGCAAACACGCTGCCCAGTGCCGTTTCAGAAATATCGCCCCAACCCCGCAGCATCGGCGCATCCGAGGCCGAGCGTGGCTTGCTGAGCTCCCCGCCCAGCGCCACGCCGAAGCGCCAGGCATCGTTCTGGATCAGGTTGGCGCCCACGCCGACCGGAAAGCCGGCGCCGGGGGTGCCCCCGATGAAGAAGCGCCCGTAGTTGGCACTGACCAGGGGCACCGGCACGATCTGCGTGTCGTCGCTGCCCGGGTACTTGGGGCGGCTGAAGACGCCCAGCCCGGCCGAGAAGCGCCAGTTGGTGTCCGCCGCCTGTTCGAGCAAGGCCTGGGCCTGCACGCCTTGCGCGCCGAGCGTTGCGGCGAGCGTCGTTCCCGCGAGGAGCAGGCGTGCGCTGAATGTGCGAATGGTGTTCATGCGGGGGTCTGGTGGTCGATGCCGGAAGTCGATCGGCGGGAACCGGAATTCGATCAGATCTTTCCGGTCCTCGTCACGCAAAAAGGACAGCGATCTTCTCACGTGGAGTTCGATCGCGCCCCGCTACCCCGTCGCCGCGCTTCGACTTCCGTCGAGGCAAAGCTGCTGCAGTTGCTGCAGGTGCGAGCGGAAGGCGGTCGCGGCCACCCAATCCTTGACCGCGTAGCTGACCTGCCCGGAGTCACCGGCGGCAGGCTCCCTGACGTTCACCAGATACTCGCCGCTGTCCGGCCGGGTGTCGAAGGTCACGGTGATGGCGCGAAGCCCGATTCGGGTTTGCTTTGCTTCGCCTCGGCTGGACAGCGTGCAGGCATCGATCACCGTCAGCCTGGTATCGGACTGCGCTCGCGAAAGCTCGAGGTAGCGGTTGAGGGATCGGACATGCTCGACGGGAGACATTGCGTCCAGCCTGACCGCATCGTTGGTGGGATAGCCATCGGTACAGCCGAGTGCCGACGCCCCGCATAGAAGCAGCGCCGCGCGATTCAGCACGCGCATGGCGCCGGGCGAACTCCCGCTCGCACCCTGCGGCAGCATCAGATCAGCGCCAGCAAGGCACCGACGCCGGTCAGAGCGGCAATGCTCGCAAGCAATCCCGCATCCCGCTGGTTGGCCGAGGCGTGCTCTCTCCAGGCCAGGAAGGAAAGAACGACGGCCAGGATGGCCGCCATCGTGAAAAGTTCGTTCATCTGATCGCGAAGTTGAATGCCGCCACGGCGACGAAATGGGCCTGCGCATGGGGCGCACGGAACGCGATGGTGCCGACAGCGCGAGGCGGGGGTGCTTCGATTTCCGTCGCCGGTGCAGGGATTTCGTCCGTGGCCGAGCCGTCGCTTGCGTAGACTGAGGCTGTGACCACTGCTTCAGAGCCGCCCAGTAGGTTGCTGGCGAACGCCAGCGCCCCTGGGCCGACTGCCACGAGATCACCCGATCTCGATCCCCCCTCGCCTCCAGCCTTGCCCGACATGGTTCCGACCATCCCGGGCTTTCCGTGTTGTCGCTCGCCGGCTTGCTCCGGCGCGTGAATCCATCCCCATGATCGAACTTCTTTCGGACCCCGCCGCCTGGGTGGGCCTGCTGACCTTGGTCGTGCTCGAGATCGTCCTCGGCATCGACAACCTCATCTTCATCGCCATCCTGGCCGAAAAGCTGCCTCCGCATCAGCGCGACAAGGCCAGGGTGATCGGGCTAGGCCTCGCCCTCGTGATGCGTCTGGCGCTGCTGTCGGTCGTCTCCTGGCTGGTGACACTGACGACACCCCTGTTCGGTCTGGGCGGTTTGTCCTTCTCCGGCCGAGACCTCATCCTGCTTGTGGGAGGCCTGTTCCTGCTGTTCAAGGCGACCTCCGAATTGCATGAGCGTCTGGAGGGCGTCCCGCACACCGGCCCGGCGACGGCGGCCTACGCAAGCTTTTCGGTGGTCGTCGCCCAGATCGTCGTGCTCGACGCCGTCTTCTCGCTCGATGCGGTCATCACGGCCGTGGGCATGGTGGATCAACTGCCGGTCATGATGGCCGCGGTGGTGATCTCCATCGGCGTCATGCTGCTCGCGTCCAAGGCACTGACGCGCTTCGTCAACGCCCATCCGACCGTGGTCGTGCTGTGCCTCAGTTTCCTCCTGATGATCGGACTGAGCCTGGTCGCCGAGGGCCTTGGCTTTCATTTGCCCAAGGGCTACCTCTATGCGGCCATCGGCTTCTCGATCCTCATCGAGGTGTTCAATCAGTGGGCGCACCGGAATGACCTGAAGGCGCAGGCGCGCCGGCCATTGCGCGAGCGCACCGCCGAATCCGTCATTCGCCTGCTCGGAGGGCGCGGCCGGGACGGAGCGATGGCGCAAGACCCGGCACGCAGTGCGCAGGCCGAGGCGCCGGCCTTCGCGCCCGAGGAGCGCCACATGGTGAGCGGCGTCCTCACGCTCGCCGAACGGAACGTGCGCTCGATCATGACCTTGCGCTCCGACGTGTCCTGGGTGAACCTGGACGATGCGCCCGGACATATCCGAGCACAACTGCTGGACACACCGCACGGCATGTTCCCTGTCTGCCGGGGCTCGCTCGACGCGGTCGTCGGCACCGCACGCGCCAAGGACCTGCTGGCAGCGATCATGCAGAACGACAGGCTCGACGAGACCTGTCTCCGTGCGCCGCTCTATGTTCCCGAATCGACGACCGCCATTCGCGTCATAGAGATCCTGCGCAAGGCACGGGGCCAGCTGGTCCTCGTCAACGACGAGCACGGCGCGCTCAGGGGCCTGGTCACCCCGATCGATGTGCTCGAAGCCATCGCGGGGGAGTTTCCCGACGAAGACGAGACACTCGAAGTCCAGGCGACCGGGCCGGGCCAGTGGTCGGTCGCCGGAACGGCGGACCTGCGCCTGCTGGAGCAGGTGCTGCAAACCCACGGCCTCGTGAGCCACGATGACAGCTACATCTCGATGGCAGGGCTGCTGCTGGCGAAACTCGGCCACCACCCCGGCATCGGCGAAGTCTGGACGCACGACGATCTCGCATTCGAGATCACCGACGCTGACGAGCAGAGGATCAAGTCGGTGGCGGTTCGCCGGGTCATGTCCGAAAGTGAACACTGAGGCAAGGGCCGCTCATTGGCTTTCGCCAGTGCTGTATCAGTTCGTCTCATTGCTCTCCTCGTGTGACGACTGGCGGCTCTGCGCGTGTGCCCGCATACCATCCCAGGCAAGCGAGGACTTTAGCGATGCCGACTCTGATCGTGACGAAGAACGGGATAGCGCTGCGCAACGTGCGGCTCCTCGAGGGCGAGTTCAGGATCGGTCGCGGCAAGAGCAACCACCTGGTCTTTCCGAGCGCCACCGTCAGCAAGACGCACGTCGTCCTCACGCGGCAAGGTCGGTTCGTCACGCTTCACGACCTCCACAGCACCAACGGCACGCTGGTCAACGGCGATGAGGTGATGCTGCGGCCGCTGCTGGACCGGGACATCATCCAGATCTGCGACTACGAAATGATGTACCTGGACCGGGACTTCGCATCGGCCGAAGTCATCGAGGATCCCCCGCTCGATCCCGAGGTGGAAGACCTGGAAACCGATCGGGCGCCTCTCGAGGCCGCCCGGGACGTCGATGCGAACGGCCATCGGATCGGCGGCTCACGCGGCGCGCGCTGGGTCGGCAATGGGGTGGCCTTCGCCCTCGCCGCGCAAGGCCGCGAGATTCAAGCCCTGATCACCGACGACGCGCTCGCCTCCCATTTCGGGGCCAGCGTGCACGCCTCGGATGGCGCCAGCCGCGCGGTGAGCGCATACGAAGAGAACCATGTGGCGATCAACGTGGCCGCATGGTCGCGCTATGACGCCACGCAGCGTGAGCCGATCATCGTCCGGGCTTCCGATTTCGATTCGGTCTGATGCGGGGCCGCCTCCGGTGCCTTGCACTGGCGATGCCGCCACCCGATCAACTACTCATCAAAACTTAAGGAGATCTTAAGAGTCGGCGCTGAGACTGTCGTTGCTGGAAGAAACGTTCTCCAACATGCTTTCACAACCTGAGGAGCCGCGACATGTCCGTTACCGTCAACCAAGCAGACCTCGAATTCATCCTTGCGCAGATCAAGATCTCGGAAGCTCATGCTGCCGGTCAACCTCTGTTCGGGCCGGGTGGGTTGGTCCCCGCATACAACCTCAGCCTGGGCCTGCGGACGGTGGACGGCACCTACAACAACCTGCTTCACGAGACCTGGGGTGCCGCCGATCAGCAGTTCCCGTCGCTGATGGATCCGGTCTACCGGCCGGCTGACGGCACGCTGTTCGATCCCGACGGGCCCGGGGGCGCGCCCGCCATGCAGACGGCGCCGAACTACAACCCGAGCAACAACCCGAATTCGCTGGTCTTCGACTCGAGCCTGCGAACCATCTCCAACCTGCTCGTCGATCAGACCCTGGGCAATCCGGCTGCGATCCTGACTGCGCTGGAGCGCGCCGGATCGAGCAACGCGATGGCCGACCTTGCATTGGTCACAGCCGTCTATCAGACCTTCAAGCCGGCCCTGGATGCCGAATACCAGGCGCGCGTCGTCGCGCAGAACGCCCAGAGCGCGCTGGATGCCCTGCTGGCAAATCCCGAGTCGCCGCCTGCGGATGTCGAGGCGGCCCAGACCGCACTGGCGACCGCACAGTCCCAGCACGCCACGACGGTCGCTACCCTGGACGCCGCCCGCGTGGTTCGCGACGCCGGGGTCGAGCCCTTCGGCATCACGATGGACGGCGACAACGTCAGCCTGCCCAACATCTCGCCGGACGGCGGTCTTTCGGCCTCCTTCAACTCGTGGTTCACCCTCTTCGGCCAGTTCTTCGATCACGGCCTCGACCTGGTCAACAAGGGAGGCAGCGGCACCGTCTTCATTCCCCTGCAACCGGACGATCCACTCTACGTCGAAGGCAGCCACACCAACTTCATGGTGCTGACGCGTGCCACCGTCTCGGCCGGACAGGACGGCGTCATGGGCACCGCCGACGACGTCGGTCCGGTGAATACCACCACCTCCTTCGTCGACCAGAACCAGACCTATACCTCGCATTCCTCGCATCAGGTCTTCCTGCGCCAGTACGAGCTGAACGACGCCGGCCAACCGGTCGCGACCGGCAAGCTGATCGAAGGCGCCAACGGTGGCATGGCGACATGGGGCGAGGTCAAGGCACAGGCGCTGCTGCTGGGCATCAAGCTGACAGACTTCGACGTCGGCAGCGTGCCTTTGCTCAGGACGGACCAATACGGAAACTTCATTCCCGATCCGGTGACCGGATTCGCGCAGGTCATCGCGGGCATCGGCGCCGATGGCATTCCGAACACGGCGGACGACATCGTCTTCTCGGGCACGCCGGACAACCCCGTCGATCCGTCCGACCTGGTGCCGGACGGCGACCCGCTCACGCCTCCCACGGTCTCCGCGCTGCGCACCGGACACGCCTTCCTGGCCGACATCGCGCACGAGGCGGTGCCGATCGGCAAGCTCGCCGATGGCGACATCACGATCGGCCTGGCCAATCCGGGCAATGGCGATACCGAGTACGACAACGAACTGCTCGACGCCCACTTCATCGCCGGTGACGGCCGCGTCAACGAGAACATCGGCCTGACCGCCGTGCACCATGTGTTCCATGCCGAGCACAACCGCATGGTCGAGCACAACAAGCAGGTCATCCTGGAAGTGGCGGAGGGCGGCAACCTGGACTTCCTCAACGAGTGGCTGCTCGAAGACGTCGACGCCCTGCCGACCGACCTCGGCACCCTGGTCTGGGATGGCGAGCGGCTGTTCCAGTCCGCCAAGTTCACCACCGAGATGCAATACCAGCATCTGGTGTTCGAGGAGTTCGCGCGCAAGATCCAGCCGCAGATCAATCCGTTCGTGGTGCCCGACGGCTTCGACGTCACGATCGATCCCTCGATCGTGGCCGAGTTCGCGCACGTCGTGTACCGCTTCGGCCACTCGATGCTCACCGAGTCGATCGACCGCCTGGACCCGAGCTTCAACGCCGACAACATCGGCTTGATTCAAGGCTTCCTCAATCCGGTTGCGTTCGACTCCGAGCATGCGATCACCGACGACGTGGCCGCCGGCGCCATCATCCGGGGCATGACGCGGCAGGTGGGCAACGAGATCGACGAGTTCGTGACGGGCGCACTGCGCAACAACCTGTTGGGCCTTCCGCTCGACCTCGCCACCATCAACCTCGCACGCGGCCGCGACACCGGCGTGCCATCGCTCAACGCCGCCCGGGCACAGTTCTACGACGCCACCAACAACGCCGCCGAACTCAGGCCCTACGACAGCTGGGTCGACTTCGCGGGCAACCTCAAGCACGAGGCCTCGATCATCAATTTCATCGCGGCCTATGGAACGCACTCGCTCATCACGAGCCAGACCACGATCGAAGGCAGGCGGGACGCAGCGCTGACGATCATCACCGGGGTCTCGGTCGACGGCCTGCTGGTTCCGGTCGACGCCGAGGACTTCCTGAACGGTACCGGAGCCTACGGCCCCGGGAGCGGCGCCCGCGGAGGGCTCGACAACGTCGATCTGTGGATCGGCGGGCTGGCAGAGAAGATTCTTCCGTTCGGCGGGATGCTGGGCTCCACGTTCAACTTCGTGTTCGAGCAGCAGATGGAGAACCTGCAGAACGGCGACCGCTTCTACTACCTCCAGCGCCTCGACGGGCTGCACCTGTTCGGCGAGATGGAGAACAACTCCTTCGCCGAGATGATCATGACCAACACGAACGCGACGCACCTGCCGTCGGACGTGTTCTCTACACCCGGCCTGATCCTCGAGATGGATCGAACCCAGCAGTACAACCCCTTCCCGGGCATCCTCGGGCTTGAAACAGCCGGCGCGGACGGCATCCTGCTCGACAACCCGGCGACGCCGGACGTGGACGAGAGCGCCGACAATCGCTTCGACGGCGATCCCGTCGGCGGCGGCATCCTGACGCCGCTGGTGATCCGCAACAATCCCGCCACCGCCGGGCCGGACACCAACTATCTCCGGTACACGGGCGATCAGCACGTGGTGCTGGGCGGGACCGAAGGCAACGACATCATCATCGCCAGCGAAGGCGACGACACGATCCATGCGGATGGCGGCAACGACATCCTCGAAGGCGGCGCGGGCAACGACATCATCAATGCCGGCGACGGCGATGACATCGTCCGCGACCTGGGCGGCGACGACAACATCAAGGCCGGCGCGGGCAACGACGTGGTGCACGGCGGCCCCGGCCTGGACCTGATCATGGGAGGCGACGGCCAGGACTTCATCGTGCTCGGCACGGATGCCGGCTCCGAAGTGTTCGCCGGCCAGGGCAACGACTTCATCCTCGGCAGCAAGAACGCCGAACGCATCCTGGGCAACGAGGGCGACGACTGGATCGAGACCGGTACCTTCGACGGCGCGCCGGGCGACAGCTTCGACGAGATCTTCGCGCGCGACAGCATCGTGGGACACGACGTCTTCCTGGGCGACGGCGGTTTCGACGAATTCATCGCCGAGGGCGGCGACGACATCATGGTCGGCAGCCCCGGCCGCGGAAAGCTGGCCGGCATGTCCGGCTGGGACTGGGTGACCTACAAGGACAACACCTTCGCAGTGGACGCGGACCTGACCCGTGCCATCGTGTTCGACGAGAACCCGACGCCGCCCCAGAACGGCACGCTCGATGCCTACGAATCGGTCGAAGGCCTGTCCGGCACGCGGTTCAACGACGTGCTGGTCGGCGCCGACACGGTCGCCGCAGATCGGCTGCCCTTCCTCCAGGGCGGCACCGAAGGCTACGCCGGAAGCGCGCTCGACGCCGCCGGCATCGCCCGCATCAGCGGCCTGCAGGCCCTGCTGGGCGACACCGCGACCAGCTTCATCGCCGGCGACATCATCCTCGGCGGCGAGGGCAGCGACCTCATCCGGGGCGGCGGCGGCGACGACATCATCGACGGCGACAAATGGCTCAATGTCCAGATCGGTGTCTTCGCGACCAACGATCCCGAGCACCTCGGTACGCCGATCGCGCTTCACAGCAGCATGAAGACGCTGGTCAACAGCATGTTCGCGGGAACCATCAATCCAGGCCAGCTGGCGATCGTCCGATCGATCAGTTCGGGCCCCATGCCGGGCACTCCGGCGCTCTTGCCGGGCCAACCGGCCCCGGTCTACATCGACACGGTCGCGTACGTGGGTCCGCTGGCCAACTACGCCTTCGGGAGCACCAGCGACGGCCGGCTCACCGTGACCGACATCAGCGCCGATGCGATCGAAGGAACCGACACGCTGAGCGGCATCGAGAGGTTGCAGTTCGATGGCGGCGTCGTCCTCAACATCGTCGCCGGCACCAATGCCGACGACGTGCTCAACGGCACGGAGGGCGACGACATCCTGATGGGCTTCGCAGGCAACGACATCCTGAACGGCAACGGCGGCAACGACGTGCTGATCGGCGGCGCCGGAACCGACACACTGAACGGCGGTGCGGGGAACGACACGCTGGTCGGCGGGGCGGACAACGACACGCTCAACGGTGGCCTGGGCGACGACACCTACAGCTTCGGCCTCGCGGACGGAAGCGACACGATCAACGAGGCGGTCAGCGCGACGAGCGGCGGCACCGCCGACCGCATCGTGATACTGCCAGGTGTGCTGGAACCGGTGGCCGGAACGCTCAACCCGATCACCGGCCTCAACGCCGCGGACAACAACACCGCCACGACTACCGGCAGCCTGGTGCTCAACTTCAACGGCCAGACCGTCACCGTCGCCGGCCACTTCACCGGCGGCACGGCCGGCACCGGCGTGGAGCGAATCAACTTCAGTGACGGCGTCTTCCAGGGCTACCTGCTCGGAGCGGACGACTACCTGGTCAGCCGCCTGGACCCCACCGGCGGTGGTCGCACCATCAACCTGTCGGCTTCGGTGGTCAACAACTTCATCGCGGGCGAGAACGGCACCAACGACGTCATCACCGGCGGCAGCGGCAACGACCTGATCTTCGGAGGCACCGGCGACAACACGCTCAACGGCGGCGCCGGCGACGATCTGCTGGTGGGCGGCTCGGGCGCCAATGACGACGACGTGCTGGACGGCGGCCTCGACGCCGACACGATGGTGGGCCTGGGCGGCAACGACACCTACATCGTCGATGACCTGGCCGACGTGGTGGTCGAGGCGGCGGGCGCCGGAACGGACGAAGTGCAGACCGAAATGGCCGAGTACTCGCTCGCGCTCGTCGACAACGTGGAGAACCTCACGTACACCGGCCTCGACGCGGACCAGTTCGTCGGCACGGGCAATGCACTCAACAACGTCATCAGCGGCGGCGACCTCGCCGACACGCTGGACGGTGGCCTGGGCAACGACACGCTGAACGGCGGTCTGGGCGCCGACATCCTGATCGGCGGCGACGGGAACGACATCCTCAATGGCGGCGACGACGACGACTCGCTGAATGGCGGCGTCGGCACCGACACGCTGAACGGCGGCGACGGCAACGACACCCTGCTGGGAGGCGACGGCATCGACACCTTGAACGGGAACGACGGCAACGACACCTTGGACGGCGGCCTCGGCGTGGACGTCATGAACGGCGGCGCCGGCGACGACACCATCCTCGTGGACAACGCGGGGGAAAGCGTCAACGGCGGCGACGGCACCGATACCGTGCAGGCGACCGTCTCCTACACGCTCGGAGCGAATGTCGAGAACCTGGTCCTGCTGGGCACCGCGGCCAACGGGACCGGGAACGGGTTGGCCAACGTCATCACCGGCAATGCCTCGAACAACGTGCTGACCGGGGGCGGCGGCATCGACACCGCGAGCTACGCCACGGCAGCCACCGGGGTGACCGTTTCGCTGGCCATCGCGGCAGCGCAGAACACCGTGGGCGCGGGCACCGACACGCTGGCGACCATCGAGAACCTGCTGGGCAGCAACTTCAACGACACGCTGACGGGCAACGGGGTCGCCAACGTTCTGAGCGGCGGCGCCGGCAACGACGTGCTGAACGCAACGATCGACAACGTTCGCGACACCCTCGATGGCGGCGCCGGAACGGACACGGCGAACTATTCGTCCTACGGGCCGGCCGCCGCGCTCAGCGTGAATCTGGGCGGCGCCGGTCAGATCATCGTCGGCGGGTCGGGCTCCAACGCGGCCAATTCCGACGTGCTGGTGGCCATCGAGAATTTCACCGGAGGCAGCGGCAACGACGCGATCACCGGCAGCACCGCCAACAACGTGCTGAACGGCGGCGCGGGGGCGGACACCTTCACCTACACGATCGGCGGCGGCGCCGACACCATCGACGGCGGTACCGGAACCGACACGCTGAACATCCTCGGGGCCGGCAACAACGATGTCCTCGATGTCGTCCTCACCGGCACGGCCATCACCTCGATCGAAGGCGGGACCGTCACCAACGTCGAGGCCATCAGCGCCAATCTCGGTGGCGCCGCCGATACGCTGTCCTATGGCGCCACGACCTCGAACGTGACGGTCAATCTCTCGGGGGCAACGGACACGGCGACCGGCTTCACGTCGATCACGAGCATCCTGAACATCACCGGCGGCTCGGGCAACGACACACTGACAGGCGACGCGGGCGCCAACACGCTCAACGGCGGGGCCGGCAACGACACCATCAGCGGCGGGGCCGGCGCCGACATCATCAACGGCGGGGCGGGAGCCGATGTCCTGATCGGCGGCGATGGTGCCGATCAGATCAACACGGGCGCCACCAACGACAACCTGCAGGACGTCTTCAGGTTCAGCGCTGCCAGCGAGTTCGGCGACACGGTAACCGGCTTCGATTCCAACGGAACGACCGCGACGGACGATCGCATCGAGTTCGCCGGCGCGCTCAACACGGCCTGGGACGACGGCAACAGCGACGACAACTTCCTGTTCGCTTCGGGGAACGGGGGCGCCGGCACGGTGAACGTCACGATCGGCCAGGCCAACGCCAACGTCGAGGCGCTGCTGCTGTCGGGCGCGGTCGCCGCCGAAGGCGTGACCACCGGCAATCTGGGCAGTGCAGCGGCGGTCGCGGCGGCGTTCAACAACGAGTTCGTCATCACCGCCCTGAACGGCGAAGACGCGATGCTGGTCATCAACGACACCGGAGGCGGCAACAGCTTCTCCGTGTGGCAGTGGGTCCAGGCCGGCGGCGGGGAAATCACCGCCGCGGAGTTGACGCACATCGGCACCTTCACGGCCAACGCCACGGTCACGGCGGACAACTTCGACTTCGTTTGAGCGCAAGGTGAAGAGGGACGGGGCCGGTTGCGCGAGCGGCCGGCCCTGCACAACGGAGGAGACCAAGACATGACGCCGATCTGGGCCAAGCTGAAGCCGCTGCTGTTCAACCTCGCACTCTTTTCATTCGTCATCAATCTGCTGTACCTGGTGCCTGCGCTGTTCATGCTGCAGGTGTTCGACCGGGTGCTGCCGACCAACAGCCGGGACACCCTGTGGGTCCTGCTGGCGGGAGTCGCTTCCGCACTGGCGATCCTGCTCGTGCTGGACTATGTGCGACTGCGCCTGCAGCATCTCATGGGGAACGTGATCGACGAGCGGCTCTCGCCGCCCGTGGTGCACGCGGTGGTCACCGCTGCTGCCCGCTCGCCGCTTCACGCGCGGCCCGATGCGATGCGCGACATCGCCACGCTGCGCAGCCTGTTCTCGGCCAACGGCTTGACGGCGCTGATGGACGCGCCGTGGATCGTGGTCTATGTGGCGGTCATTGCGGTCTTCCATCCGGCGCTGGGCTGGGGTGCCGCCGGCGCCGCCGTCCTCATGATCGGCCTGGCCTGGCTCAACGACCGCATGAACCGGAAGTCGCTGGACACGGTACAGAAGGAAGTGCGCCAGGCCTCGCGCTACGTCGAAGGCTCGCTGCGCAACGCCGAGGTGCTGCAGGCCATGGGCATGACCGAGCGCCTGCTGGACCGCTGGCGCAAGCAGCAGGACGAAGCGCTGGCCCTTCAAGGCAGCACCAGCCATGCGAGCGTGAGTTTCAGCGCCGCATCACGCTTTGTGCGCCAGGGCGTGCAGGTCATGATGATGACGATCGGCGCCTACCTGGTGCTCACGCAGGCGGCTTCGGCGGGCGTCATGATCGCCACCACCGTGCTGCTCGGCCGCGCCCTGCAGCCGGTGGAACAGATCGTCGGCAGCTGGCGGGTTCTCAGCGAGGCGCGCTCGGCCTATCGCCGCCTGCGCGACCTTTGCGGTCAGCTGAAGGACGCCCCGCGCCTGGCGCTGCCTCGCCCCACCGGCCGCTTGCGCGTGGACAACATCTCGTTCCGTCCGCCCGGCATCGAGAAACTGGTGCTCTCCGGCGTGTCCTTGAGCCTGTCCGCGGGCGAGTCCCTGGCCATCATCGGGCCCAGCGCTGCCGGCAAATCCACCCTCGCGCGGCTGCTGACCGGCATCTGGCAGCCGACCATCGGGACGGTCCGGCTGGACGGCAACGACATGTCGACCTGGCCACGGCGCGAACTCGGACCCTGGATCGGCTATGTGCCCCAGGACGTGGAACTGTTCGACGGCACCGTGGCGGACAACATCGGCCGCCTCGGGGAACCGAATGCGGAAGCGATCATCGCCGCGGCCCAACGCGCCAACGCCCACGACATGATCGTGCAGCTGCCGCAGGGCTACGACACGCCGATCGGCGACGGCGGCTCGCGCCTGTCGCCCGGTCAGCGCCAGCGCATCGCGCTGGCCAGGGCGATGTTCGGCGACGTGCGCCTGCTGGTGCTCGACGAGCCGAACGCCAGCCTCGATACCGAGGGAGAGATCGCGCTGGCCCGCGCGCTGAGCAGCCTGCGCGCCGAAGGCGTGACTTCGATCGTGGTGACGCACCGCCCGTCCCTGATCGCGCATGTCGACAAGATCCTGATTCTCGAGGGCGGCCACGTGAAGCAGTTCGGGCCGGCTGCGGAGTTGATGAAGTCGATGCAGAGGCAGGCGCAGGCGGCGCTCACCGAGCGCGCCGCATGACCCGCCAGAAAGGCTGAAGTCCATGTCTCACGTCCAAGCGATCCCGCCGGGTGGCGATGCAGCACCGCGCAAGACCAACGAACAGCTGATCAGGAAATTGACGGCACTGGGGCTGGGAACGGTGCTGGCCATCGTCGTTCCACTGGCCCTCTGGATCGGGCTGGCGCCGCTGGCGATGGCGGTGGTGGCGCCGGCGCATGTGAAGGTCGATCTCAATCGGCGGCCGGTGCAGCACCTGGAAGGCGGCATCGTTCGTCAGGTCCTCGTCCGCGACGGGCAGGTGGTCAAGGAAGGCGATCCCCTGGTCGTCATCGGTGACGTGGGGGTCGATGCGGACCGCAACCGGCTGACCTACCGCCTGGCGGTTGAACGCACGACGCTCGAGCGGCTCGACGCGGAGCAGCGGCGCGCCGGCAAGCTGGTGTTCTCCGAAGCGCTGCGCGCGGAGGCCCAGAAGGACCCTCGCCTGCAGGACGCGATGGCCAAGGAAGCAGCCTTGTTCTCCGCCCGGCAGCATGCACTGCAAAGCGAACTGGCCCTGATCAAGCAGCTGCGTCAGCGCGTGCAGCAGGAAATCGGCGCGCTGGAAGCTCAAGGCGCCAAGGCGCAGGAGTCGCTCGGCCTGCAGCATCGCGACCTCGATGCCAATCGCGATCTGGTGCGCGAGGGCTTCGTCTCGACCGCGCGGATCAACCAGATGGAGGCCGCGGTGGCGGACTACACCTCCAAGCTGGAGGAGCGTCGCTCCGAGCTCGCGCGCGGCCATGGGCGACTGATCGACGCGGACATCAAGAGCAACTCGATCATCAATGAATACCTTCGCTCCGCCAGCGACCAGCTGAAGACGACGGTGGCCCGCGTGAGCGAGATCGAGCAGGAGCTGCGCAAGTCCGACGACGCCACGACGCGCCAGGTCGTCCTCGCGCCGGCAGCCGGCGAGATCATCGACCTGAAGTTCACATCCGCCGGGGCCGTCGTGCGTCCAGGTGAAGCGATCGCGGAGATCGTGCCGAGCAACACGGCGCTGATGATCGAGGCCCAGATCCGGCCGGAGGAAGTCAACAACGTGCTGGTCGGGCAAGCCGCCCGCATCAAGTTCACGGCGTTCAAGTACCGGAACGCCACGATGGTGACCGGCAAGGTCACCTATGTCTCGGGAGATCGGTTCACCGACAAGGTGACCCAATCTCCCTACTACAGCGTGTTGATCCTTGCCGACCCCGAATCGGTGAAGGCAGTGGGCGACCTCAAGATGCAGGCGGGCATGCCGGCCGAGGTCTATATCGAGGGCGGCTTCCAGACCGCCCTGCAATATCTTCTCGACCCGGTCACTTCCACGATGCGCCGGGCGGCGCGCCAGATGTGAGTGCCTGATGGGAAAGCGGAAATCGGACCTCGACCCGCAGGCCGCCCAGCGGAGATTCGAGCAAGCGCACCACCGCCTGATGCGCCTGCGCCACCGCCTGCACGATCGACAGGCCGAGCCCGACGCCGTGGCCGTCGACACGGCCGAGGCGGTTGAAGCGCTGGAAGGCCTCGGCATGCTGGCTGGCAGGGATGCCGGGGCCGGAATCATCCACGCACAGGAGAACCGCCTGCCTGTCCCTGGAGCTGCCGACCTCGATGGAGCCGCCGGCAGGCGTGAAGCGGATCGCGTTGGCGATGAGGTTGTGCATCAGCATGTGGACACCGAGTTCGGCCGCGGGCACCTCGTCGACCGCGAATCGGCGCTTGAGCGTGAGCTGCCTCTCGGCCGCCAGCGGCCCCAGATCGCACATGACGCTGCGGTAGAGCGCTTCCAGATCGACCGAGTCCATGCGATGCCCGCCCACGGCCGTCAGGCTGTCGATGCGGGCGAGATCGAGCAGCCGGTTCAGCAGGTGGCTGGCCTGGTCGATGCCTGTCATCAAGCTGCGCAGCGAGGTCGACAAGTCCCGGGGCGAGTCGGTCGACATGGCGGCCAACTGCGCCTGCGCTCGCAAGCCGGCCAGAGGCGTACGCATCTGATGCGCGGCCACGGCCGTGAACTCCCTTTCGACGGACAGCGCCTTCTTGAAGCGGTTGAACAGTTCGTTGATCGCATCGACCATCGGCTTGAGCTCCGCGGGCGGGTTGGCGGGCTTGAGGATGGAGAGATCGAGCGGATGCCGCTCCTTCAGTTGGGAAGCGTAGCCGTCGACGGAGTGAAGGGCGCGGTCGAGAAACCACCAGGTGGCGACGAAGATCAGAAGCAGCGGGACCGCCAGGAAGGCCAGAAAGTACCCGGTGGTGATGCCGGCGGCGATCTCCCGGTCTCGCATGCGCTCCGCGATCTGGATGACCATCCCGCTCTTCCTTGCGCCCTCGGCATAGGTTCGGACCGCTTCGCCATCGACGCTTGCTTCACCGAAGCCACGCTCGTCGAGCGGACGCATCGGGTCGGTCGAATCCGCTTCGTGACTGTGATGCAGGAGTTGGCCCTCGCGCGACCAGATCTGATAGTGGTATCTCGAGCCGAGCGAACCGGCGGTCTCCTTCGCCGCGTCGCCAAGCCCCTTGATGATTCCTTCTTCCTCGATCTCGTGCTCGACGAAGGCGAGCACTGTCTTCGCCAACGTGACCAGCCGGGCATCCAGCACGTTCCTGTCGGCAATCAGATCGGCCCGATGCATGGCGATGCCGCCCGCCATCAAGGTGGCGATGCAGACGAAGATGGCGATTGCCGAGACCCGGCGGCGCAGGGACCAGGAGGCGATCAGCTTAGACATTTCGGCATTCGGGCCCGAGTTGATAGCCGACGCCTCGCACCGTGAGGATCAGGTCCGGCGAGAGCTTTCGCCGCAGGTAGTGAACGTAGACCTCGACCGCGTTGCTCTCGACCTCGACGTCGAAGGTGTAGAGAGCCTCTTCGAGCTGGGAGCGGGTCAGGACCTGGTTCTTGCGGCGGACCAGGATCTCGAGCAGCCAGAACTCCTTGTTGGTCAGGGAAACGGGTTCGCCGTGCCAGGTCGCCATGCGGTTGGAGGGGTACAGCTTCAACGGGCCATGCTCCGGATTGCCCGACGCGGGAGCCTTGCCCTGCACCCGGCGCAGCACGGCGCGGACCCTCGAGGCCACCTCGTCCAGGTCGAGCGGCTTGACCATGTAGTCGTCCGCACCCATGTCGAGCAGCTTGACGCGATCCGCGATCCCGCAGCGCGCGGTGATCACGATCACGGAGACCGAGAATCCCCGCGTGCGCATGCTCTTGAGGAGCACATCGCCGGGCACTTCCGGCAGGCCCAGGTCCAGCAGGACGCAGTCGTAGTTGCAGGACGCGAGCGAACTGAGAACGCCTTTGCCCGAATGACTCCAGTCCACGGCGTAGCCGGCGCGTACCAGACCCTTGTGAACGGCACTGCCCAGCAGTTCGTTGTCTTCGACCAGAAGCAAGCGCATGGGACGCTCCTCGAGGTCAGGACTCGTGGCGCAAGGTCACAGTCTGAAGCGTGCTGCCTGCTGCAGTGCGCCGCCTCCGTGGATGAAGGACTGGCGGATCGGCTTGGATGAGCGCTGGCATGGGAGCTCTCCTGGCTGTATCAAATGGTCGGTTTTCGGGCGCAAGAAGTGTCATGCGGCACGCGCACGCGCCGCGTCGACGGTCAGCCCGCACTGCGGGCTTCTAGGTGTTGGAAGGGCCTGCTTCGAGGGCCGGACGGCGTTCGAGATGTCGCCGCGCGGGTCCTACTGGCAGAGCATGCACAGACGCCACCGCGTTTGGGGGCGACTCGGAACATCGGGTGCTTGGCGCAAACCTGGACCGACCCGCGACTTCTTCATGGACGGGGGCGGGCCGATGGCCGATCGTTCGTGGACTTTTGCCATGTGCACTTGTGTCTCCTGTGCTTGACGGTCTGCATTGCATAACGCAACCAGCCGTATCAAATGTATTGTTGGTTACGTGAAAGTGCAATCTTTTTTCTTATCCAACATAAGTAACGACATCGGACTTGGCGCTACCAGAGCCTCCACCATGGGCGCCGCTGCCGCATGTGCAGCGGGCGGAGGTCGAGGCGATCGATGATGCTGGCTGCTGCCCCGAAGCGGCTGGCGGGCTCGGCTTGCTCGGCCGGTGACAAGCGGCCGGGTGGCGTCGCTTCAGGCATCGAAGGCGAGCTCGACAGGTTCAGCGAATCGGGGACTGTGTCCGGTGGGGGCATGGCGGCGACTCTGGCAGGAGCATTGTTAGGAGGGCAGATGGCCGAACCATAGCCGACTCTTGCGCGACGCCTCCGTGCATTTTGCTCAAGGGCGGCCGCCGTTGGCGGACTATCCGGGACTGACCCGACTCACCCACATCGACACGAGCAACACGTGTGGACTCGTCGATTCTTCGTTCAAGGGGCGAAGCCGCCGACAAAGGCCGCACCCCCACCGCCCCACGCACCCCAATCCACGTTGTTCATCTCGTCGATCTGCGCCTCTCGCAGGTCCTCGTTGTTCATGCGTTGGTGATACCGCATCTCCTGGTAGACCGAATACTGGGCCGAGTTGCCGACCAGCACCATGCCATTCGAGGAATCGCGCATCATGTAGTAGAGGCCACCCTTGTACTTGACGGGCGTGACGGAGTCCTGGGGCAGTTTCGCGTAGAGCGCCTTCTGTTCAGGAGTGGTCGGTGTCACGATCTTGAAGCCCGCCGCGATTGCGATCTTGTCGCGGTCCGGATGGCTGGTTGCGCAGCCGGCAGCCATCGCAATCAGTGCAATGGCGCAGATGCTCTTGAAGATGGACGGAAGTTTGTTCATTGCTTTTGCCTGGAGTGAAGAACAGATGAAACCTCGGCCTGAACTGTAGCCTTGATGCCGACGCGCACGGTGCCGGCGCCAACTGCCGCTTCGGTCGGCACACGCTGGCATCAGGGGGCAAGGCTGCATCACAGGAACAAGAATCGTTGTAATTCTCCCCTCCACTTGCGTTCGCCGCCCTCTACGCACGGCGCTGTCGTTCACTTGTACAGTGCAGCCGCACGAGCCCTCCCGAAGGCGACGCGAAGTGGACGCCGATGATCTCCAGGAAGCCATTGCGAGCGAGGCCACAGGACCAGCCTCAGTTCGTTCAACTGCCGCGCGTGCCTGCGCTCCGGCCGCGCGAGCTGGCGGTCCTGGAGGCCTTCGGCCGACTCCCTGCGGAAAGCCGAACCCCCAGCGCCGCGGTGCTGGCGCTGATGCGTCAGGGGATCGACGTGCCGCACTCGACGCTGACCCAGATCCTGCAGCGTTTGGAGCGCAAGGGCCTCATCCATCTGGATCGCAAGAGGTGATCGGCGGGGGTCGGCACCTGTAGCCCTCGAAAAGAAGCGACCGACGCCCCGCCCATAATCGGGCGAAAGTCCTTCGATGCCCGCCGCTTCCCACTCCATCTGGTCCCCGTTGCGTCTGCCCGCCTTCCGGGGGCTATGGACCGGCAGCGCCATCTACTTCACCGGCAACGCCATGCAGGTCATGGCGGCCTCGTGGCTGATGGTGGAGCTCACGGGCTCCTCTTTCCTCGCGGCGCTGGTTCAGACCGCCGTCTTCCTGCCGATGTTCCTGCTGGCGCTGCCCGCGGGCGTGCTGGCCGACATCACGGACCGGCGACGGCTGATCCTGAATGCGCTGGCCGTCCAGGTGGCGATCGTCCTCGTCCTGTCCCTGCTCGCATTGGCGGGATGGGCAGGCCCGGGGACCTTGCTGCTGTTCACCTTCGGCGCCGGCTGCTGCACCGCGCTGTTGTCGCCCGCCTGGAACACCAGCCTGGCCGACACCGTGCCGCGCGAGGACATGCCGCAAGCCATCACGGCGATGTCCATCGCCTGGAACAGCGCACGGGCGCTGGGGCCGTCGATCGCGGGCTTCGTTTTCGCATGGCTGGGCGCGGGCTGGGTGTTCGTGGTGGCCGCCGTCAGCGTCCTGGTGATGATGCAGGCACTGCGGCGCTGGCCTCCTGCGCCCCATGCGCAGTCCCCCCTGCCGGCGGAACGGCTCTGGAGCGGGACCCTCGCCGGCCTGCGCTATGCCAGACACTCGCCGATCATCCTGGCGCAGTTGCTGCGCACCGTGGCCTACAGCGGTGCGGGTTCGGCCCTGTGGGCGCTGCTGCCGGCCATCGCGGCGCAGCAACTGAAGCTGGGCGCAACCGGGTTCGGCTTCCTCATGGGATGCCTGGGCACGGGCGCGGTGGCTGCGGGCCTGGTGCTGGGCAGGCTGCGCGCACGCCTGGGACTCGAGCGCCTCGTCGCAGGGGGTTGCATGGTGTTCGCGGCCGTGATGGTCATCGCTGCCTACGTGCGCATACCGGTCGTCGTGTTCGCGGCGCTCGCCATCGGCGGCGCCGCCTGGATGGCGGTGATGGCCACCTTCAACACCGCCACGCAGTCCAGCGCGCCGCCCTGGGTCCGTTCACGCGCCGTGGCACTGCACACGCTCAGTGCGCTGGGTTCGTTCGCCATCGGCTCGGCCTTCTGGGGTGCCGTGTCCGGCATCACGGGGCTGGCGATTGCGCTGAGCCTCGCGGCGGTCGTCATGGCGGGCGGCGTGTTTCTCTCCCGCTGGCTGCCGTTGCGCATGGGCGCCTCGCAGGAGATCACACCCGTCGCCCTCTGGGATGATCTTCCGATCAAGAATCAGCCGCTGCCGGGAGATGGCCCGGTCTCGGTCGAGATCTGCTACTGCATCCGTGCCGGCGAGGCCGAGGAGTTCCTCAACGCCGTGACCCAGCTGCGCGCCTCCCGACGGCGCGACGGCGCCACGCTCTGGCGCGTCTATCGCGACCTCGGCGACCCTTCGCGGTACATCGAACGCTTCATCGTCACTTCGTGGGCCGAATACCTGCACCAGCGCGCCCGCGCCACGCTGGCCGACCAGGAAGTCGAGGCCCGCGTGCGGGTGTTCTTGCGCGAAGGCGAGGCGGTGACGACCCAGCACTACCTCGCCGAGCGTTGAGGTGAACGCCCGGAGTGTCTTTTCTCTATTGTTCCCCTCGAACCCGATGCGTAAAAGGTCCTGGCCCGTCGCAGCCAGGAGCCTTGGATGAAAAGGGACAGTGAATCAAGGAACACCACGAAGCGCGTGCGAAGCGCATTGCGCTGGACCTTCGTTGCGGTGCTGCTCCTGCTGGTCGGCGTGGGCACCTATCACCACATGGTCGGCAACTAGGTTCAACCGCAGTCGAGCGCGATCCTGCACTTCGCCAGGTCCGGGTCCACGTCGCGAATCTCCATGCTCACGCGGGTGCCGCGACCCTCGACGGAGGCAATCGTCAGCCGGGTGTTCAGCGCCGCCGCGAGGCGCGTGACCAGCGACAGGCCGATGCCCATGCCGTCCGGCGCCAGCCTGGTCGCCGCATCGACCCGATAGAACTCGGCGAAAACGTTCTGGATCTGGTCGGCCGGAATCCCGATGCCCTGGTCCCACACCTCGACACGCACGCAGCCCGCACGCATGCGCGTGGCCAGCAGGATCTTCGTTCCGGGGTGGCTGTACTTGATGGCGTTCGCAAGCACATTGCCGATCATGCGTTGCAGGCGCGCGGCGTCGGTCTGCAGGAGTGCGTCGACGACGCGCACGCGCAGCTCGATGCCCTTCTCGCGGGCCAGCGGGTCGGCGGTCGACACCAGCGCTGCGATGACTTCGGCGATGCGCGTCGGGCCGACCGCGAGCTGCACTTCGCCGGAATCGAACTTGGACAGGTCGAACAACGAGTCGAACAGGCCATTGACGGCCCGGCTCGCGCGATGGATCTTGGGCGCGAGTTCGAGGTGCATGTCCGGGTAGGCCTCGAGGTACTCCGCATAGATCGCCAGCGCCACGGCAGGCTGGCGGATGTCGTGCGTGGCGGCGGCGAGAAAGCGGTTCTTCGTCTGGACGGCCTCGACCGCCTCGCGCTTCTGGGCGGCGAGATCGAAGACCAGTCCGTAGTGTTCGCGCTGGGTCCTGTGCATCTCGCGCGTCATGCGGTTGGTGAGCGCCCATTGAAGGATCGCCAGCGGGATGAACCAGACGGCCGTGTGGGAGGTGGGGGACGGGTGCTGCCAGGCGACCAGCAGCATGCCGCAGAGCGCCGACGCGAAGAAGGCCGTGGTGTACACGCGACCCAGCGCGGGAAGCAGCGCCAGCCGGGGCGTCGGCACGTACATCATCCCGGCCAGGATCGACCAGCAGGCGAATTCGCTGATGTCGCCGAGGCGATCGAAGAAGAGAAGGACCGAACTGCCGAGACCGATCGCCAGCACCAGGTAGACCGGCCGGATGTCGCGCACGAATCCGCGCTGCACCGCCGTCGGTGCGTCCTGGAGATGGCGCACATAGTTGGTCTCGGCCAGATGGCGCAGGATGTAGCACGCAGCGACCACCGTGATCCAGGGCATCACATGCTCCATCGGGATCACGCGCAGGCACAGGGATGCCATGACGATGCACAGGAGCAGGCCGAGCGGGACCTGCCCGAGCGACTCGCGCATGTAGCGGTTGACGAGGCTGCGCCGGATGAATTCCTCCCGTTCGTCGAGCGGGACGCCGGGCGCCATGAGGGGGGCAGAAGACAGCGATGGGAAACAGGCTACTGCGACCGGAGGTCGGGTCGGCGAGACATCGGGCTGTCCAGGCATCGGTGGGGGTCCGGGTTGCAAAGGGTCGGCGGCCAGCTGCCGACGCCCATCGCGAGTTGAGAAAACAGTCACATGATCGGCTTGAATTGTGGGGGCCATCGTAGGACGGACGCTCCGTCGCTTCGCCCGACGCACGGGACGAATACGCACGATGTGTGACTTTTGATCGCGGGGCCGAACCCGCAGGAAAAGAACGAAGAAGTTCTTTTAGGTGGGCGCCGCGAGGTTCAGGGCAGACTCTTTCGATCGCCCTGTGGGGCCTGTCGGGGTGCTCGTGCAGTGCCGAGTGTCGTATCCCGCCCTCCTCCTAGAATCACTTCCGCCGCGCTCTTCGCCTGTCGCGTGGCCAGACCGCAACCCTCTCACCGAGGTCATCCGCATGAAGTCCTGTTCGTCCTTCTTCGCCGGCGTCGCCAGTGCAGCCCTCCTCATGGGCTGCGCTGCCGCCTACGCGCTCTCGCACCCGAACTTCCAGAACGCCGAAGATGCGCTGCAGGTCGCGATCAATCACGTTCGCGGCGCTCAGCAAGTCAATGGTCCGACCTTCGGCGGGCACGCGGCGCGCGCCATAGAGCTGATCCAGCAGGCCAAGCAGGAGATCGCGATCGCCGACGAGTATCACCGCGGCATCCGCTACTAGGTGTGATGCTTCAATAGGCAAGCCGGGAACGAGTCGCCCAAAGCGATAGCATTCGTCGCAGCGCGTGGCGATGTCGACCCGGAGGCGCATCGGATGCCAAAGAAATCGAGTTCCATGCTTCAGTCGGCGCCACGGCTTGCGCCCGAGGTGGTGCGCGAAACCCTGGACGCCATGTACCGGGAGGAGTCGCGCCGCATCTTCGCCACGCTGGTCCGGCTTCTCGGCGATTTCGACCTGGCCGAGGAAGCCTTGCACGATGGCTTTCGCGCTGCGCTCGAACAATGGCCCACGCAGGGAGTCCCCGACCATCCGCGCGCGTGGCTGGTGTCGGCCGGGCGCTTCAAGGCCATCGACACCATTCGCCGCCGAGCGCGTTTCCAGGCGTGGGACGACTCGGCGGATGCCGTCGAGGCGGCGCCGGATGCCGCCCCCGCATGGGACGAGGAGGCGGAAGTCCTCGAGGACGATCGGCTTCGCCTGATCTTCACCTGCTGCAATCCCGCGCTGGCACCGGACGCGCAGGTCGCGCTCACGCTGCGCGCGGTGTGCGGACTCGCGACCGAAGACATCGCCAGCGCCTTCCTGGTGTCGGCACCCACGATCGCCCAGCGCATCGTCCGCGCCAAGGCCAGGATCCGCGATGCGGGCATCCCGTACCAAGTGCCTTCGGCAGCGGATCTGCCGGAGCGGCTGGATGCCGTGCTGCGCGTGATCTACCTGGTCTTCAACGAGGGCTATGCCGCCTCCTCGGGCGAAACGCTGACCCGGGCCGACCTGTGCGCCGAGGCGATCCGGCTCGGGCGCTTGCTGCTCGACCTGCTTCCCGAGCCCGAGGCCCTGGGGCTGCTGGCGCTCATGCTCCTGCAGGAGTCGCGCCGTACCGCACGCACGTCCGTGTCGGGCGACCTGGTGCTGCTCGAGGCGCAGGACCGCGGGCTCTGGAACCGCGAAATGATCGCCGAAGGGGCCGCACTGGTGGCCCGCGCCTTCGCGGCGCGCCGCATCGGCCCCTACACGCTGCAAGCCGCCATCGCGGCCGTGCATGCCGAAGCCGCCGATGCGGCCACCACCGACTGGGGGCAGATCGCCGGCCTCTACGAGCTGTTGTCGAGGGCCGAGCCCTCGCCGGTGGTCGCACTGAACCGCGCGGTCGCGATCGCCATGCGCGACGGCCCGGCGGTGGGCCTCGCGCTGATCGACGGCATCCTCGCGACCGGCGAACTCGCGGACTATCACCTGGCCCACGCGGCACGCGCCGACCTCTGCCGGCGGCTCGGCCGCAATGCGGAGGCCCGCAGTGCATACGAACGCGCACTGGCGCTCGCCCGCCTGGCACCCGAGCGGAAGTTCCTCGCGCGAAGACTGGCCGCGCTGCCGGCATAGCTGGCGGCATGGCGCGGCGCGATGCATGCCGATACAAATTTCCTGCGCTGCCCCGTGGATGGATGTCGATCCGTGGGCTCGCCGAACGACCAGTGGGTGTCCCATCACTCGAAGTCCTGGAGAGTCCCATGAAATACCTGTGTCTGATCTATGTCGAAGAGGCGCTGCTCGACGCCCTTTCCGACGCTGCGAGCGCTGCGCTCGCCGCCGAATCGATGGCCTGCCAGGAAGAACTGGCATCGCGCGGCCAACTCGTCGCGGGGCACGCCTTGCAGCGCGGCAAGCGCGCCAAGGTGGTGGCACTGCGCAGCGGAAGGATGTCGCGAAGGGACGGCCCGTTCGTCGACGCGAAGGAGCAGCTCGGCGGCTTCGTGCTGATCGAGGCCGGTGATCTCAACGCGGCGATCCGGATCGCGTCGGGCATTCCGCTCGCGCGCGTGGGCAGCATCGAAGTGCGGCCCATCGCCAAGGTCGATCGCATGGAGGCGAGCACGTCATGAGATACCTCTGCATGATCTTCGCGACACAAGCGCAGGTGGACGCGATCCCGCCCGCCGAGCTGCCGGCCTTCGTGAACGCGCACCTCGACTACGACGACCAGCTCGGCGCCAGCGGCAAGCTGGTCGCCTCCGAGGGGCTGGAGTCCGCCGACAAGGCGGTGGTCGTGCGCATGCGCAACGGCAAGCTGTCCGTGACCGATGGTCCTTTCATCGAGACCAATGAGCAGCTCGGCGGCTTCTACCTTGTGGACGCTGCGGACGACGAGGAAGCCCTGCGCATCGCGGCGGGGATCCCCTCGGCGCGGGTCGGCAGCATCGAGGTGCGGCCGGTGCTGGCGCCGCCCGAGGGCACTGCGGGAGACGCACGATGAAAGCGGCCACCGCCGGCGCCGGCGCCCAGCCGAAGGCGACGGCGCGCGAATGGATCGGCCTCGCCGTCATCGCGCTGCCCTGCCTGCTCTACGCGATGGACCTGACGGTCCTCAATCTCGCGGTGCCCCACCTGACCGCGGCGCTGCGCCCCACGAGCGCACAGATGCTCTGGATCGTCGACATCTACGGCTTCATGCTGGCGGGTTCGCTGATCACGATGGGCACGCTGGGCGACCGCATCGGGCGGCGCAAGCTGCTGCTGATCGGCGCCGCCTGCTTCGGCGCCGCATCGGTGCTTGCCGCCTTCTCGACCAGCGCCGGAATGCTGATCGCCACCCGCGCGCTGCTCGGCGTCGCCGGCGCCACGCTCGCGCCCTCGACCCTCTCGCTGATCCGCAACATGTTCCTCGATGCCCAGGAGCGCACCGTCGCCATCGGCGTCTGGGTGACCAGCTTCGCGGTCGGCGGCGCCATCGGGCCCCTGGTCGGCGGCCTGCTGCTGGAGCATTTCTGGTGGGGCTCGGTGTTTCTGGTGGGCGTGCCGGTCATGGCACTGCTGCTCGCGATCGGGCCCTGGCTGCTGCCGGAGTACCGCGACGAGAAGGCGGGCCGCCTCGACCTGCCCAGCGCGGCGCTCTCGGTCGTCGCGGTGCTGGCGGTGATCCATGGGCTCAAGCGCATCGCGGAGTCGGGCCTCGGCGCCTGGCCGATCGCGGTGATGGCAGCGGGCGTCGCGACCGGTATCGCCTTCGTCAGGCGCCAGGGGAAGCTGGCCGATCCGTTGATCGACCTGCGGCTGCTGCGTGCGCCGGCCTTCAGTGCGGCGCTGCTCATCAACACGCTGGGCTTCTTCGTCGGCTTCGCGGCCTTCCTGCTGATCGCGCAGTACCTGCAACTGGTGCTCGGCCTGTCGCCGCTCGAAGCCGGCCTGTGGTCGCTGCCGTCCAGCCTGGCATTCATCGTCGGGTCCAACCTGGCAGCGCGCTTGGTGCGCCGGATCCGCCCGGGTTTCGTGGTCGCCGCGGGCCTGGTGCTGGCTGCAGCCGGCTTCGGGCTGCTGGTGCAGCTGGACCGGGACAACGGCTTGCGCATGCTCGTGATCGGCTATGTGATGCTGTCGCTCGGGCTGTCCTTCGTGTTCACCCTGGCCGCCGACATGCTGGTGGGAGCCGCGCCTGCGGAGCGCGCCGGCACGGCTTCGGCGCTGTCCGAGACCAGCTCGGAACTGGGCGGTGCGCTCGGCATCGCGATCCTGGGCAGCGTGGCCGTCGCCGTCTACCGGCGCGCGATGGCGGGGGCCGACCTGGCGGCAGGGCTTGCCGGACCGGCGGGCGATCGCCTCGGCGACGCGTCGCGCGAGGCCTTTGCCCAGGCCTTCGAGCTGACCGCGCTCATCAGCGCCGCCGTCGCGCTGGCGGCCGCATTGCTGGCAGCGGTCATCCTGCGCGAAGTCGGAAGGCCTCCGGCGCCGAGATCGTCGCAGCCGGAGCCGATCTCCAGCCTGAAATAATCCGCCGGGTGAAGCCCCAGGACCCCACCCCTCCGATGCAGTTGGACGACCCGCTCAGGCGGCGCATCTGCGCCGGCCTCGAACGCCAGCAGCGCCTGGTGCTGGCCGCGCCCGGGCTGCGGCCGGCGGCCGTCGCCCTCGTGCTGCTCGAAGAGGGGCCGGGCGCCGATCTCCCGGGCATCGCCCGGCCACCGTCCTGGAGCGACAGTCCGGCGATCCTGCTGACCCGCAGGTCCGAGGCGCTGCGCAATCACGCGGGGCAATGGGCACTTCCCGGCGGCACCATCGACCCGGGGGAAAGCGCCGAGGCAGCCGCGCTGCGCGAACTGCGCGAGGAGGTCGGGCTCGAACTCGGCATGGCGCAGGTGCTCGGCAAGCTCGACGACTTCACGACGCGATCGGGATTTGCCATCACGCCCGTGGTGATGTGGGCAGGCCCCGCGCGACGGCTGGTCGTCAACGATGCGGAAGTGGCGAGCATCCACCGCATTCCCGTGCGCGAGTTCATGCGCAGCGATGCGCCGATGCTCGATGCCATCGAAGACAGCGTGCATCCGGTCCTGCGGATGCCCGTGGGAAACACCTGGATCGCCGCCCCGACCGCGGCCTTTCTCTATCAGTTCCGCGAGCAGTGCATCGCCGGGCGCGACATCCGCGTGGCGCATTACGAACAACCGATGTTCGCGAGAAAGTGAAGCCCGCCCGCGCCGCGCTCCGCATCAAGCGCGGGCCACCGGCGCGCTCGCGCACAAGTGGTCGACCAGGCTGCGCGCCGCGGGCGACAGCGCCTCGAGCGAGCGCACGCAGACCACCAGCTGCCGCCGCACCCAGGGCTCGTCGAGCCCCACGGCGCGGATCGGGAGTGCCGCCAGGTAGAGGCGCGCGCTCTGCCGTGGCAGGATGCCGATGCCCATGCCAGCGGCCACCATCAAGGACATCGCGTCGTAGCCGCTGACCTGGATGCGCAGGCGCAGCGGCAGGCCGATCTCGGCCGCCGCCTTGTGCAGCTGGTTGTTGACCGCGCTGCCCGGATGGGCGCCGACGAACTCGTGCGCCAGTGCCTCTCGGAAGCCGACCTTCCGGCGCCGCGCCAGCGGATGCTCGCGCGGCACGATCAGCACCAGCTCGTCCTCCCGGTACGGCAGCATCGCGAGCGCCTCGCCGTAGGCGCCCGCGTTGAGGATGCCGATGTCGGCCGTGCTGTCGGCCACGGCGCGCGCGATGGCCGAGCTGATCCGCTCCTGCAGGTGCACCTGCACCAGCGGCGCGCTCGCCATGAAGCTGCGCAGGTCGTCGGGCAGGAACTGGGTGATGGCCGAGATGTTGGCGAACACCCGGACATGCCCGCGCAACCCGCTCGCGTAGCCGGCCATCTGCTCGGCGATGTCGTCCAGGCCGTTGAGCACGCCGCGCGCGAGCCCGAGCAGCGCATGCGCGGCCGCCGTGGCCTGCGCGCCCTTGTTGCTGCGCTGGAACAGCACCGCGTCGAGCGCATCCTCGAGTTCGCTGATGCGCTTGCTCACCGCGGCCGGGGCCAGGTGCTCGCGCAACGCGGCGCCCGCGATGGTGCCCTCCTCCATGACGGCGACGAACAGGCGCAGCGAGACGGGATCGAGTTTCATGGAGCCTATTGAACCACCATCGCGATCCGCGATGGCAGCCTCGCCAATGGCCGCTTTGCAGCCCGGCGGCGGCTGGCCATCATTCGTCCCCATGAACTCTGCTTCCAACCCCTCCTCCCAGCCCCCGGCCGCCGCGGCCCTCGCCGGCCTCAAGGTGGTCGAGATGGGCCAACTGATCGCCGGCCCCTTTTGCGGCAAGACGCTCGGCGAATTCGGCGCCGACGTGGTCAAGATCGAGGCGCCGGTCAGCGGCGACCCGCTGCGCAACTGGCGCCTGCTGCAAGACGGCACCTCCGTGTGGTGGCAGGTCCAGTCGCGCAACAAGCGCTCGGTGGCGATCGACCTGCGGGCGACCGAAGGCCAGGAACTCGCGCGCCGGCTGATCGCCGAGGCCGACGTGCTGATCGAGAACTTCCGCCCCGGCACGCTGGAGGGCTGGGGCCTGGGCTGGGACGAGCTGCGCGAGATCAACCCCGGCCTCGTGATGTTGCGCATCTCGGGCTACGGCCAGACCGGTCCCTACCGCGACCTGCCCGGCTTCGGCGCCATCGGCGAAGCCATGGGCGGCCTGCGCCACCTCACGGGCGAGCCCGGGCGGGTTCCGGTGCGCGTCGGCGTCTCCATCGGCGACACGCTGGCGGCGCTGCACGGCACCATCGGCGTGCTGCTGGCGCTCTACCACCGCAAGGCGCACGGCGGCCCCGGCCAGGTGATCGACGTCGCGCTGCACGAGGCGGTCTTCAACGTGATGGAAAGCCTGCTGCCCGAGTACAGCGCCTTCGGGGCGGTGCGCGAGGCGGCCGGCAGCGCGCTGCCGGGCATCGCGCCGTCCAATGCCTACCGCTGCGCCGACGGCTACGTGCTGGTGGCGGGCAACGGCGACAGCATCTTCCGCCGGCTCATGGAGGTGGTGGAACGGCCCGACCTGGCGACCGCGCCCGACCTGCAGAGCAACGCCGGCCGGGTGGCGCGGGTCGACGAACTCGACGCCGCCATCGGCGCCTGGACCCTGCCGCGCACTATCGACGAGGTGCTGCGCCTGCTCGGCGCCGCCAGGGTGCCGGCGGGCCGGGTCTACACCGCGAAGGACATCCACGAAGACCCGCACTACCGGGCGCGCGACATGATCCTGCGCCAGACCACGCGCGACGGCCACGAGGTCGACGTCCCCGGCATCGTGCCCAAGCTGTCGGGCACGCCGGGCAGCGTGCGCTCGTCGGCCCCGCGGCTCGGCGACGACACCGACGCCGTGCTGCGCGAAGCCGGCCTGACGAGCGAGCAGATCTCGCTGCTGCGCTCGAAAGGAGCCATCGCATGACGACCTCGAACAAGCCCTGGACCGGCGCGCGCCGCCGCATCCGGATGCAGGAAGTCGGCCCGCGCGACGGCCTGCAGATGGAATCGGCCTTCGTGCCCACTGCCGACAAGATCGCGCTGATCGATGCGCTGTCGGCGGCCGGCCTGGCCAAGATCGAGGCCACCGCCTTCGTCTCGCCGCAGGCCATCCCGGCGCTGCGCGACGCCGAGATCGTGCTGCGCGAGATCGAGCGCGCGCCGGGCGTGGTCTACACCTGCCTGGTGCCGAACCTGCGCGGCGCCGAGCGCGCGATCGAGGCCCGCGCCGACGAGCTCAACCTCGTGATGTCGTGCAGCGAGACCCACAACCTGGCCAACCTGCGGATGACGCGGACGCAGTCGTTCGCGGCGCTGTCCGGGGTGATCGCGCTGGCGCGGCAGGCCGGGGTGCCGATCAACGTGTCGCTCTCCTGTGTCTTCGGCTGCCCGATGGAGGGCGAGATCGACCCGGCGGTGGTGCTCGACTGGGCCGAGCGCTTCATGGCCGCCGGCGCCCGCGGCATCACCTTGTGCGACACCACTGGCATGGCCTTCCCGACCCAGGTCGCGCGGATGGTGCAGGCGTTTCGCGAACGGCTCCCGGCCGCCGAGCTGACCCTGCACTTCCACAACACGCGCGGCATGGGCCTGGCGAACGTGCTGGCCTCGCTGGACGCCGGCGCCGATCGCTTCGACGCCTCGCTCGGCGGCCTCGGCGGCTGTCCCTATGCGCCGGGCGCCAGCGGCAACGTCTGCACCGAGGAGATCGTGCACGCGCTCGAGTTGATGGACTTCGACACCGGCTGCGACCTGGCTCTGCTGCTGCAGGCCGCCGCGCGACTGCCGGCCCTGATCGGCCACGACATCCCGAGCCAGATCGCCAAGGCCGGCCGCCGCCTCGACCTGCATTCGCCGCCGCCGGATTTCGCGCTGTGGCGCGATCGCGCCCTGGCGCGCGGCGCCTGAACCGCTTCCCCGTTTATTCCCACCCTTTTCCCAGAACGACGACAGGAGACTTCGATGAAACCCGCGCATGACATCTCGCGCCGCAGGCTCGGCCTTGCGGCACTCGGCCTCGCCGCCCTCGGCATGGCGCCGGCCCTGCAGGCGCAGACGCCCGCCGGCTATCCGAGCCGGCCGGTCCTGATGCTGGTGCCCACGGCGGCCGGCGGCACCACCGACATCGCCGCGCGCATGCTCGGCGTGCCGCTCGGCGGCGCGCTCGGCCAGACCGTGGTGGTCGACAACAAGGGCGGGGCCAACGGCGCCATCGCCGCGGTGGCGGTGAAACGCGCCGAGCCTGACGGCTACACGCTGCTGATGCAGTATTCGGGCTATCACGTGATCACGCCGCTGGTCAGCAAGCAGGCAATGCAATGGGAGCCCAAGGACCTCGCGCCCGTGGCCAACGTGCTGTCGGCGCCGCAGATCGTGGTGGTCCGCGCCGACCTGCCCTTCAAGACCATGGCCGAGTTCGTCGCCTATGCCAAGGCGCATCCCGGCAAGATCAACTATGCGTCCTCGGGCAACGGCTCGCTGCAGCATGCGACCGGCGCGATGCTCGAGCAGCAGGCCGGCATCAAGCTGACCCACATCCCCTACAAAGGCACCGGCCCGGCGCTGCAGGACCTGCTGGGCGGCCAGGTCGACATCACCTTCGGCACCGCGCCGCCTTTCGTGCCGCACATCCAGTCGGGCAAGCTGCGGGTGCTGGCCACCACGGGCAAGACGCGCCTGGCCAGCATGCCCGAGGTGCCGACCACCGCCGAGGCCGGCCTGCCGAAGCTCGACGCCACCTCCTGGTTCGGTGTCTTCGCACCGGCGAAGACACCCAAGCCGATCATCGACAAGCTGACGGCCGAGATCGCCGCGGTGGTCTCCACGCCGGCCTTCAGGCAGAAGGCGCAGGAACAGGGCGCGACCGCCGACTATCTCAATCCGCAGCAGATGGACGCCATGGTGAAGTCGGAAACCGCACGCTGGGCGGAAGTCATCAAGGCGGCGCGCATCGAGGCGGATTGAGCGCCGCGGACGGGCGCGCGAGCGGCCGACCACGGCGCGGCGGCTCGTCCGACAGCCAACCGGCCGTGGGCGGCTCATACTGTAGTCACCATGCCCAGACTCGCCCTCCCGCGCCAAGCCGCGGCCGCCTTCGCCGTGCTGTGCGGCCTCCTGGCCGGCTGCGCCAGCGACCCGTCGCGGGTCCCGATCGGGGCCGGTCGCAGCGAGGTCCTCCAGCAACTGGGGCAGCCGACCGCCATCTATCCGTTCGCCGGCGGAGAACGGCTGCAATACTCCCAGGGCCCGATGGGATTCCAGGTCAGCAACGTCGATCTCGATGCCTCGGGACGGGTTCGCTCGGTGCGGCAGGAGCTCGACGAAGGTCTTTTCGGCAGCACCATCCGGCCCGGCGAATGGCGCGTGCCCGACGTTCTGTTCACCTACGGGCCGCCCTACGAGACGAGCCGCGTGACCTCCTTCAACGGCTCCGTCTGGTCATGGCGCTACCTGCACATCAACAACCGCCGCTTTCTCTACATCTACGTGGATCCGACGGGCCGGGTCGAGCACTACAACGTCGGCGACGACCTGATGTACGACCGCCGGCGCTGGTAGAGGGCCTGTTCACCCTACTTCCGGGGTCGCGAAGGTATGCCAGGGTGGGCCAATCAAGGCGCGCGACGCTGCATGTGCGTTGGCACATGCAAGGAGTGCAACGCTGAGTGGCACACCCTGGCATACCTTCCCTTCGGGTTGCCGAGCCAAGGGGCCGTCTGCGGCGTTGCCCGCGCTTTCAAGGCGAAAGCCTTGCTGCGCGCGGGCGCCTTGCATCCAGCCCCTTGGCTCGACAACGCGATCCCCGGAAGTAGGGTGAACAAGCCCTAAACCCGCCCGGTCACGGTGACGGTGTACGGCAGGACGCTCGCGGCGCTCACCGGGTACTCGACGGCGCAACTGCTGTCGCTGCAGAACCTGATCTTCAGGACCCCTTCGTGCACGCCCTCGCTCAGCCCCCCGCTCAGGGCCGGCATGAAGGGCGGTGCGGCGACGAAGACGTTGCCCCCCGCGCCGAAGAGCGGGTGCGGCCCGGGCTCGAGGATGCCCGCTTCGTCCACCAGAAAGACAGTCAGCGGCGCGCTCGGCAGGTTCGAGGCGAAGGCGGTGATCGAAACGATGGCCGCGCCCGACTGGGAAGCCACGGCCAGCGACGTGACGATCGACGCCGGATCGAAGCGGACCTCGATCGGTGCCGGCTCCGTCGGCTTGGCGTTGGCGTTGTCGAAGGTCTGGGACACGGTGGCGGTGCTGTTTCCCGTGCCCCCGCTTCCCTCGACTGCAGCCACCAGGATGGCCGGCGAGCCGCCACTGCCGCCGCCACCGCACGCAACCAATGCGAGCCCGAACATGAGGGGCATGCAGCCACCCAGGAAGCGCTTCATGACGGTCCCTTCAGCGTGGTTTCCGCGATTCGGCAGAACGGCGAGCCGCTCTCCGGGGCTTTCGTAAAAATAGGCAATGTGACGTTGAATTGCAACCCTGAGCTTGCTTTTCAGCCCCAGGCACCGCTGGCCGCGGTCGCGCGCACGTAGTCCGTGAAATCCTTCGGCGGCCGCCCCAGCGCGCGCTGCACGCCGTCCGCGGTCGACGCATTGCGCCCGTCCAGCACTTCCGAGAAGAGATAGCGGATCAGCGCGACGAGTTCGGGCGGCAGTCGTTCCCGCTGCAGCGCCTCTGCATAGGCGTCCATTGGCACCTGGGCGAATTCGATCCGGCGACCGGTCGCGCGGCCGATCTCGGCGACCGCCTCTGCGAAGGTCCACAGCCGCGGGCCGGTCAGCTCGTAGAGCTGACCCGCGTGGCCCGCTTCGGTCAGCGCCGCGACCGCGACATCGGCGATGTCGTCCGCATCCACGAAAGGCTCGCCCACGGCACCTACCGGCAGGGCGACGACCCCGGCGCGCACCGGCTCCAGCAGGTGGCTCTCGCTGAAGTTCTGGCTGAACCAGCTGGCACGCACCACGGTCCAGTCGGCGCCGGCCGCGCGCACGATGTCTTCGCAGTGCCGGGCCTCGGCCTCGCCGCGGCCCGACAGCAGAACCAGCCGCCCGACGCCGCCTTGCACCGCCAGTTCCGTGAAGGCCCGGATCGCCGCCGACGCGCCCGGCACCGCCAGGTCGGGGTAGAAGGCGATGTAGACGGCGTCCACGCCGTCCAGGACCGCCGGCCAGGTCCTGGCGTCGTTCCAGTCGAAGCCCGGCTGCGCGCCGCGCGAGCCGATGCGCAGCTCGAACCCACGGGCCCGGAGCCCCTGCGCCACGCGGCGACCGGACTTGCCGGTGCCGCCCAGAACCAGTTTCAATCCTTGCTTCACGAACATCTCCTCGGGGGGTGGAACATGTCTGCGATGGTGGCCGGACAGGCGCCGTCCGCCTTTGCAGTCTGTCGCTGGTTCATGCCCGATCGTCCAGAACGGTGGACGTCCCGCCACCTGCGCGGAGATACTCCGGCCATGCTCGAATCCATGACTCCGGTCGATCCGCTGGGCGAGGCGCTGCACTTCCTGCGCATGAGCGGCACCTTCTATTGCCGCTCCGAACTCACGGCGCCCTGGACGGTCGCGCTGCCGGCCATGGAGAACTGCCTGATGCTGCACGTCGTGACCTCGGGCGAATGCCGGCTCGAGGTCGGCGAGTCGGCCCCCTTGCTGCTGCGCACCGGCGACCTTGCACTGGTGCCGCATGGCGAAGGCCACCGCATGGGCTGCGGCGCGGGCGCCCTGCCGGTCCAGCTGTTCGACCTGCCGCGCGAGCTCGTCAAGGACCGCTACGAGATCCTGCGCTATGGCGGCGGTGGCGCGCCGACCACGATGATCTGCGGCGCGGTGCGCTTCGACGACGCCGCGGCGCAGCGCCTGCTGGAAGCCCTGCCGCGCGTGATCCGCGTCGACGCCTGGGAATCGCCCGAGAAGGAATGGCTGCAGAGCACACTGCGGCTGATCGTCTCCGAGGCCCAGGAACTGCGCGCCGGCGGCGAGACGATCATCACGCGGCTGGCCGACATCCTGGTGGTCCAGGCGATCCGGTCGTGGATCGCGAGCGACCCGGCCGCGCAGACCGGCTGGCTGGGCGCCCTGCGGGACCGGCAGATCGGCCGCGCCATCGCGCTGATCCATCGCGACCCGTCCCGGCACTGGACGGTCGAACTGCTGGCGCGCCAGGTCGGCATGTCGCGTTCGGCCTTCGCGGCCCGCTTCACGCAGCGGGTCGGCGAACCCGCCATGCAGTACGTGGCGCGCTGGAAGATGCACGCCGCCGAGGCTTGGCTGAAGGACGAGGCGACCCCGCTGTCGGAACTCGCGAGTCGGGTCGGCTACGAGTCGGAGGCCGCGTTCAGCCGCGCCTTCAAGCGTTTCGCGGGCGTCTCGCCGGGATCGGTGCGGCGCAGCTCGTTCCGCGAGATCCGGATCAAGCCGGCCCTCCAATGACGACCCGCCCCGATCCGGCTCCCGGTCCCGGCTCGCCCGCCACGGAGCCTGCCGATCCGCGCCTGTGGCTGGAGGAAGTCGAGGGCGCCGACGCGCTGGCCTGGGTGCGCGAGCGCAATGCCCGGACCCTGCAGACCCTCGGCGCGACGGAAGAATTCGCGCGCACCCGAGCCGCGGTGCAGGCGGTTCTCGATTCCGACGCCAGGATCGCCGAAGTCTCCAGGCTGGGCGACTTCTACTACAACTTCTGGCGCGACGCCGAGCACAAGATGGGCCTCTGGCGACGCACCACGCTCGAGCAGTACCGGCGCGACGAACCGGCATGGGAGACGGTGCTCGACCTCGACGCCCTCGCCGCCGCCGAGGGCGTGCACTGGGTCTGGCACGGGGCCAGCGTGCTGCGCCCGGGCTTCCGCAAGGCCCTCGTGAGCCTCTCTCCGGGCGGCTCCGATGCCGATGTGACGCGGGAGTTCGACCTCGTGACCAAGGCCTTCGTGGCGCCCGCGCAATGCGGCTTCCACCGGCCCGAATCCAAGGGCGGCCTGGCCTGGATCGACGACGACACCGTGTATGCGTTCACGACCCTCGGCGACGCGGCGTCGACCACTTCGGGCTACCCCCGCGTCGCCCGGCGCTGGGCGCGCGGCACGCCCCTCGAATCCGCGCCGGCGGTGTACGAAGGCCTGGCCGACGACATGTACATCTCGGCCTGGCGGACGCACACGCCCGGTTTCGAGCGCGACTTCGTGTCGCGGTCCCTCGCCTTCTACAGTTCCGAACTGTTCCTGCTGTCCGAAGGCGGCCAGCTGCTGAAGGTCGATCTGCCGCTCTCCGCCCAGCCGAGCATCCAGCGCGAATGGCTGCTGGTCGAGCTGCGCGAGGCCTGGCAGGTCGGCGGCCGTAGCCATGCGGCGGGCTCGCTGCTGGCGATGCAGTTCGACCGCTTCATGGGCGGCGAACGCGACTTCGAAGTCCTCTTCGAACCGGGACTGACGCGATCGCTGGACGCCACGACCTGGACCCGCAGCCACCTGGTGCTCAACGTGCTCGACGACGTCAAGAACCGCCTGCACGTCCTGACCCCGCCGGCGAGCGGCAGCGGGCCCTGGAGCCGCAGCGAATTCGTCGGCGCCCCGGAGATCGGCAGCGTGCATGCCTGGGCGGTCGACCGCGACGCCAGCGACGAGGTCTGGCTCAGCACTACCGACTACCTCAGGCCCTCGACCCTTTCGCTGGCCACCGTGGGCCGGCCGCCCGAGCTCTTGAAGGCCATGCCGGCCTTCTTCGATGCCACCGGGCTGGTGGTCGAGCAGCACTTCGCCACCTCCGACGACGGCACCCGCGTGCCCTACTTCATGGTGCGCCGGGCCGGGCTCACGCTCGACGGCAGCACGCCGACCCTGCTCTACGGCTACGGCGGCTTCGAGGTCTCGCTGACCCCCGGCTACTCGGGCGCGCTCGGGCGGGCCTGGCTGGACCGGGGCGGCGCGTACGTGGTGGCCAACATCCGCGGCGGCGGCGAATACGGGCCGCGCTGGCACCAGGCCGCCCTCAAGCAGAACCGCCATCGCGCCTACGAAGATTTTTCGTCCGTGGCGAAGGACCTGGTGGCGCGCGGAATCACCTCGCCGAGGCATCTCGGCGCGCAGGGCGGATCCAACGGCGGGCTGCTCGCCGGCATGATGCTGACCCGCTACCCGGCGCTCTTCGGCGCGGTGGTGATCGAGGTCCCGCTGCTGGACATGCGGCGCTACTCGCACCTGCTGGCCGGGGCCTCCTGGATGGCGGAGTACGGCGACCCCGACGACCCCGCGCAATGGGAATTCATCCGCGGCTTCTCGCCCTACCACCTGTTCGACCCCGACGGCGACTACCCGCCGGTGCTGTTCACCACCTCGACCCGCGACGACCGCGTCCACCCGGCCCACGCACGCAAGATGGCCGCGGCGATGATCGAGGCCGGCAAGGACGTGAGCTACTACGAGAACATCGAGGGCGGCCACGGGGGCGCCGCGAACAACGAGCAGGCGGCGATGATGCAGGCGCTGGCGTATCGGTTTCTGTGGGAGCGGCTGGGGCCTGCGCCCGCCTCCGCCCAGACGCTGACGCCCGAAGACGACCTGCGCGCCCGGCTCGCCGAGCGCGATGCCGAGCTGGCGCAACGCTCGAGCGAGCTGGCGCTGATCAACAGCATCCAGCAGGGCATGGCGGCGCGGATGGAATTCCGGGCCATCATCCAGCTGGTGGGCGACAAGCTGCGCGAGGTGTTCGACTCCGGCGACGTGAACATCATCTGGTGGGACGACAAGACCCAGCTGGTCCAGGCGTTCTACCGCTACGAACACAACCGCCCGCTGCCGCTGCCTCCGGCACGGCCGCTGAAACCGGGCGAACCGCTGGAGCGGCTGCTCCTCACCCGGGAGACCGGCGTGGCCAACACGCGCGAGGAGCAGACTCTCGCCGGCCTCTCGCCGGCACCCGGCACCGATTGGGCGCTCTCGATCGCCGCGGTGCCGATCATCGGGAGCAACCGCGTGCTCGGCGTCATCGGCCTGCAGGACCACGAGCGCGAGTACGCCTTCGGCAGCCACCAGGTCCGCCTGCTCGAAACCGTGGCGGCCAGCATGGGCGTGGCCCTGGAGAATGCGCGGCTGTTCGAGGAGACGCAGGACGCGCTCGAGCGCCAGACCGCGACCTCGGAGGTGCTGCGGATCATCAGCGGCTCGCCGACCGACGTCCAGCCGGTGCTCGACACGGTGGCCGAGCGCGCCGGCCTGCTGTGCCGCGCCGAAGGCAGCCGGGTCTGGCTGGCGTTCGGCGACCGGCTGCGGGCGATGACCAGCTACGGCCCCGCCTACGGCCCCGAGTCGGTCGGCGCCGAGTTGCCGCTGCGCGCGGGTTCGGTCGCCGGCCGCGCCTTCCTGGAGCGCCGCTGCGTGCATGTGGACGATGTCGTGCCCCTGCTCGACACTGAGTATCCGGACGTGCGCGAACTCCAGGCCCGCAACGGCTTTCGCACGGTGCTCGCCGTGCCCATGCTGCGCGATGGCCAGTCGATCGGCGTGATCGCGGTGCTGCGCAACCAGGTGCGGCCCTTCGCGCCGGCCGAGATCGCGCTGGTCCAGACCTTCGCCGACCAGGCGGTGATCGCGATCGAGAACGTCCGCCTCTTCAACGAGACCCGCGAGGCCCTGGAGCAGCAGACCGCGATCGCCGAGATCCTGCGCGTCATCAGCCGCTCGCCCACCGAGACCCAGCCCGTGTTCGACGCCATCGTCGAAGCCTGCCAGCGCCTCTTCGATGGCCGCGCCGTCGCCTTCTGCGTGGCGCGCGACGGCATGATCGAGACCGCGGCCTTCGCCGACGACGGCACGCGCGGCGGGCGCGAAGGCGGTTTCCTGAACCCCTGGCCACTGGATCGCGGCAGCGCGGCCGGCGCCAGCATGCTGGACGCCCGCACGATCAACGTGCCCGACACCCGGATCGCCCTCGCCGAATTCCCCCGCATGAAAGACCTGGCGCTGGCGCTGGGCTACCGGTCGGGCCTGTTCGTTCCGCTGGTCAAGGAGCAGCGCGCGATCGGCTCGATCGCCATCCTGCGCAACACGGTGGGCGCCTTCAGCGAGCAGGAGACCCAGCTGGCGCGGACCTTCGCGGACCAGGCCGTGATCGCCATCGAGAACACGCGGCTCTTCAACGAGACGCGCGAGGCGCTGGAGCAGCAGACCGCCACCGCCGACGTGCTGCAGGTCATCAGCGGTTCGATGGAAGACGCGCAGCCCGTGTTCGACAAGATCCTCGAGAGTTGCCAGCGGCTGTTCTCTGGCTCCCAGATGGGGATCTCGCTGATCGGCAGCGACGGCATGGTGCACCTGGGCGCCCACCGGGGCTCGGCCCGCGCCCTGCTCGAGCGCTACTACCCGCGGCCGATCGATCGCACGCCCTTCGGACTCGCCGCCGGCGGGCTAGCTTTTCTTCACATCCCCGACACGCTCGCCGCGCCGTCGCTGCCGGCGTTCATGCGCCAGATGGCCGAGCAGGTCGGCAGCTACGCGATCATGGTGGCGCCGCTGATGTGGGAAGGCCGCAGCATCGGCTCGATCCATGTGACCCGGCAGCCGCCGGGGCCCTTCGACGGCAAGGAGATCAAGCTGCTCAAGACCTTCGCCGACCAGGCCGTGGTCGCGATCCAGAACGCGCGGATGTTTGCCGAGACCAAGGAGGCGCGCGCCGCCGCCGAGGCCGCCAACGAAGCCAAGAGCGCCTTCCTGGCGACCATGAGCCACGAGATCCGCACCCCGATGAACGCGGTGATCGGCATGAGCGGCCTGCTGCTGGACACGCCGCTCGACGCCGAGCAGCAGGACTTCGTCTCGACCATCCGCGATTCGGGCGACGCGCTGCTGACCATCATCAACGACATCCTCGACTACTCGAAGATCGAGGCCGGCCGCATGGACATCGAGTCGCATCCCTTCGACCTGCGCGACTGCGTGGAGTCGGCGCTCGACCTGATCAGCACGCGGGCCACCGAGAAGCACCTCGACATCGCCTACGTCTTCGAGGGCGAGGTGCCGCCCGCGGTGTGCGGCGACCTGCCGCGGCTGCGGCAGATCCTGCTGAACCTGCTGAGCAACGCCGTGAAGTTCACCGAGGCCGGCGAGGTGGTGCTGACGGTCAGTGCGCAAGCCGGTCCCACGGGCAAGGCGACCCTCGGTTTCGCGGTCCGCGACACCGGCATCGGGCTGTCGCCGCAGGGCATGGGACGGCTGTTCCAGTCGTTCTCGCAGGCCGACTCCAGCACCACCCGCAAGTACGGCGGCACTGGCCTGGGCCTGGTGATCAGCAAGCGGCTGGCCGAATTGATGGGCGGCCGCATGTGGGTCGAGAGCGGCGGCCCGGGCATGGGATCGACCTTCTTCTTCACGATCGAGGCGCCGCCGGCGCAGCTGCCGCCGAGCCGGCAGCGGGACTACGCCGGCGTGCAGCTCGAACTGCGGGGCAAGCGCCTGCTGATCGTCGACGACAACGCCACCAACCGGCGCGTGCTCACGCTCCAGGCCGACCGCTGGGGCATGGAATCGCGCGACACCGAATCGCCGGCCGAGGCCTTGCAGTGGCTGGCCCGGGGCGAGCGCTTCGATCTCGCGATCCTCGACATGCACATGCCCGGGATGGACGGCATCGAGCTGGCGCGGCGCATCCGTGCGGCGCAGCCCGCCCTGCCGCTGGTGCTCTTCAGCTCGCTCGGACGGCGCGAGGCCGGCGACGCCGAGTCGCTGTTCGACGCCTTCCTGGCCAAGCCGATCCGGCAGTCGCACCTGTTCGACACCCTGTCCAGCCTGCTGGCGCACGATGCGGCCGCAAAGCCGGCCAGCGGCCCCGCGGCCAAGCCGCAGATCGACCCGACGATGGCGGCGCGGCATCCGCTGCGCATCCTGCTGGCCGAGGACAACGCCGTGAACCAGAAGCTCGCGCTGCGCCTGCTGCAACAGATGGGCTACCGCGCCGACCTCGCCTCCAACGGCATCGAGGCGGTCGAGTCGGTGCAGCGCCAGACCTACGACGTGGTGCTGATGGACGTGCAGATGCCCGAGCTCGACGGGCTCGACGCCACCCGGCAGATCTGCGAGCTGCTGCAGGCACCGCAGCGGCCCCGCATCGTGGCGATGACGGCCAACGCGATGCAGGGCGACCGCGAGATGTGCATGGACGCCGGCATGGACGACTACCTGACCAAGCCGATCCGGGTCGACCGGCTGGTAGAGGCACTGACAAGCGTGCCGGCACGAAAGGACCGAGTGACATGAGCGACACGACGATCGACCGGGCGACCTACGCGGAACTGCAGGACACCGCGGGCGCCGACTTCGTGAAGGAGCTGGTGCAGACCTTCCTGGAGGAAGCTCCGCCGCTGCTCAAGGCGATGCGGGATGCGCTCGCCACCGGCGATGCCGACGCCTTCCGCCGCGCCGCGCATTCGCTGAAATCGAACAGCCTCACCTTCGGCGCGCTGGCACTGGGCGCCATGGCGCGCGAGCAGGAGCTGGGAGGCTTCGAGGCGGCCCGGCGGCCGGGTGCGCTCGCGGCGCTCGAGGCGGAATACGGGCGAGCGGCCGAAGCGCTCGAGGAGCTGAGCCGTGGCTGAGCCCCAAGCCCCGCTCACGCGCCTGCTGGTGGCCGACGACAGCAAGGTCAACCGCCAGCTGCTGGCCCACAGCCTCGAGCTGCAGGGCCACAGCGTCGAGTGTGCCGAGAACGGGCGGGTCGCCCTCGAGCTGCTGCGGCGCGACACCTTCGACCTGCTGCTGCTCGACATCGAGATGCCCGAGATGGACGGCTTCCAGGTGCTGGAGCAGCTCACCGGAACGCCGCAGCTGCGCGATCTCCCGGTCATCGTGACCTCGTCGCTCGAAGGCATGGCCAACATCGTGCGCTGCATCGAACTCGGCGCCGAGGACTATCTTCACAAGCCGGTCAATGCGGTGCTGCTGAAGGCGCGCATCGGCGCCAGCCTCGAGAAGAAGCGCCTGCGCGACCAGCAAAAGGAACTGGTGCGGCGCTTCGCCACCTCCGAGGTGGCCCAGGATCTCGAGCAGTCCGGCTTCGCGCTCGGCGGACGGAACCTGCGGGGCACCGTGATGTTCTCCGACATCCGCGGCTTCACCGCGCTGGTCGAGTCGCAGCCGCCCCAGGAAACGATCGAGCTGCTGAACACCTACTACGCGCTGATGTTCGAAGCCATCAACAGCCATGGCGGCGTGGTCAACCAGATGATCGGCGATGGCCTGATGGCCATCTTCGGTGCCCCGCTGCCGCTGTCAGATCACGGCGCCGCCGCGGTCCGCGCGGCGCTCGGCATGGTCGAGATGGTCGAACGCCTGAATGCCGAGCGCAGCGGGCTGGGCAAGGCGTCGATCCGCATCGGCGTGGGCATCGCCACCGGCGAGATGGTGGCCGGCTACACCGGCACGCGGCAGCGCGCGACCTACACCTGCATCGGCGACACGGTGAACCTCGCCGCCCGGCTCGAGGAGCACACCAAGACGGCGCAGCGCACGATCCTGATCGACCCGGCGACCTGCGTCTCGCTCGGCGGCCGCATCCCGGTCGAGCTGCTGGGGCCGGTGGCGCTGCGCGGCAAGGCGCTGCCGGTCGAGGTGTACGCGGTCGTCAGCTAGAGCCGGCGCGCCTGGGTCGGCTGGCGCGACCAGTAGACGCCGTCGAGGCGATCGAGACGAACCTCGCCGCCGGTCGAAGGCGCATGCACGAAGCGCCCGGCGCCGACATAGATGCCGGCATGCGACGGCGTCGAGGCACCGAAGATCACCAGGTCGCCCGACCGGATCTCGGACAGCGCCACCGGACGGCCGGCACCCGCCATGCGCGCCACCGTGCGCGGCGTCGCCTGCCCCGCGCTCTTGCCATACACGTAGCCGATGAGCCCGCTGCAGTCGAAGCCGCCCTCGGGGGTGTTGCCGCCATAGCGGTACGGCGTGCCGACCAGGCCCAGCGCATGGATCGCGACATCGTTCGACTGCTCGGCCGACAGCGTGCCCGCGCCGCTGGCCGGCAGCGGGGACGGCGGGCTCGCGCAGCCGAGGGCGAGCAGACAGGCGACCATGCTCAGCAGTCTCGGCAGCTGCTTCGGCAAAAGTCTCTTGTGGGTAGTGCCGTCGGTCATGGTCTTGAGCCTGGAAGCGGACGAGCGGCTCGGTGGAACACGAGGCGATTATGGTCGAGCGGTCGCCGTGCCTTTCGCTCGCGGCACCAGGCCCGTCATTCCCGAAACACGTACTCGATGAAGATGTCGCCGGTCTCGAAATCCGGCGGCAGCCGGTCCAGCTGACTGCGCGCCTCCGGGGAGGCCTTGGCGAAGGTCGTGGCCAGCCAGTCGCTGCGCACGAGTTTCTTGCCGGTCTGTTTCTCGAGCGCCTCCATGAGCGGGATGCGCGGCACCTCGGTCTGCTTCTCGATGCTGCCGTAGGTGCGCTTGGCACTCGGGAATCCGGTCTCGGTCGAGCACATCGCCACGCAGCGCATCGACAGCGCGCCGACCGCCGGGATCGGCGTGGCATTGGTGCTGCCGTGATGGCCGACCTTGTAGAAGTCGATCGATGCGAGGATCTTCCGCGCCTCGGCCGAGATGCCGGGGTCCGCGCCCTTCACCGGCTTGCCGTAGAGCCAGTACGCCCAGTTGCCCCATTGGGCATCGCCGACGAACAGCAGCTTCCTGCGCTGGCAGGTGAAGAGCACCACCAGGCTCTGGTTGTTGAGCGCGCCGTCGATCGCCTTCGCCGCCGCGGCCAGCACGTCCGGCTGCACGGCATGCAGCGCCTTCTCCATCATGGCGGGCGATGCCCAGGGCCGGAAGGCTTCCGGCGGATAGTCGGCCGCCGTCGCCGGCCATCGGCGATCGAAGGGCTCGAAGCCTTCCGCGCTCGGCAGGCCCTGGTCCTCGACTGCCGCAAGATACTGCTCCGCCTTGTTGTCGCTGGCGGTGAAATCGGCAGCCGCATCCTTGGGAGCGGGCCCGAGGATCTGCGCCGTCAGCGCGCCACGCAGCGAGGGCGGCAGCTCGGCCGTGTCGCCGGCCTCGTAGTAGTGCACCGGCGGCTTGTTCCTGAAGCCGCTGGTGACCAGCGCCATGGCCCGGTCGTTGCTGCCGCCCGCGACACCGAGCGCGTTCTCGGCCATGGCGAGCGCCTGTGCGCCGTCGAGGTCCTGGCGCGCCGCGAGCTGCAGGCGCAGGTGCGTGGCGAGCGCATGGATCTGCGTCTTGATCTTCACCGCCCCGCCGTTCTTCGGGTCCAGGCGATTGGTGATCCAGACCGCCTCGACCTCGAACTGCTCGAACTCGCCGGCCTGCGTCGCGAAGCCGGAGAGATGGTCCGCGTGGTAGTGGGTCACGATCACCAGCGCCAGCTTGCGGCCCGTGACCTCGACCAGGTCCTTCACGCAGGCCGGCATGCTCTTGATGTTGCCGGCGTGCACGCCGCAATCGATCAGGACGTGGCGCGGGCCATGCCGCGTCGGCACGGTCATGAGGAAGAAATCGCCGAAGCCCACGCGGTACATGCGCACGCGCAGTCCGCCGCGGTCCGCCGCGGTGGTCTTGCCGGCCGGCTTCTTCTTTTTCGCGGCCGCGGTCTTTCCGGCCGTGGTCTTTGCCGGCGGTGCAGCCGCCTTGATCGCCTTGATCGCCTTGGTTGCCATCGTCATACCCCCTGGTGCAGCAGACCGAAGTCGACCTGGAAGTGGCTGTCCTTGCCGGTGTCGCCATTGGCCAGGCCGGTGGCGAGCGCGTAGCGCCGTTGCCTCGCCTCGCGCATCTCGCCCTCGGCGCCGGTCAGCGGCTTGCGCACCGCGAAGCGCACCTTGGGCGGGATGTGGTGGCCGTAGTGATCGCGGTCGGGCGCCGCGATGATCAGCGTCACGCCGCCGCGCAGCGGGAAGGAGCCGCCCTCCGGATAGTCCTTGTCGAAAGGCACGCGGCGGGTCTGGACCAGCTCGACCACCATGTCGATGCGCGTCCTGCCGTCCAGCGCCATGCGGAACACCTGGTGAAAGGACGGCGCATAGGGCAGGCGTTCGGGCGCCAGCCCCGGATCGTCGTCGAAGCCGAGCCGGGCGGCGTTCTGCTTCGCGTAGGCGCGCAGGATCGCTCCGTTGAGGTTCTTCTGCTCGCGCGTCAGGCCGCCCGGCAGCCCGAACTGCAGTTCATGCTGCGCGCGCTCCCCGGAGTCGGGGTCTTCGATCTCGGCGGCGACCGGCGGCAGCGCCTCGGGATCGGGACTCCTCGTCCAGTCGGGCACCCGCGTCCAGCAGAGCGCGCCCTCGGAGAAGAAGCTGGCGCCGTCGGGGTAGATGCCACGCACGCGGAAGGCCTGCATGAGCGCCTGCCGCACGCCGCGATCGTCCTCCGGGCGCAGGTCGACGCTGGCGGTGATGAGCGCGCGCAGGAAGTCGCCGAAGGTGACATCGATCGGCGGGCAGTAGTCCAGTGCGCGTGCGCAAAGCTGGAAGAACTCGTCGGCGGTCTTCGATGCGGTCTCGGTCAGCAGCGTCGCGAGCGAGGTCGGCAGTTCTGGCGAGGCCATCGACGCGCCGCCCGCGCGATAGATGCGAAAGAGGTCCGCGGAGGCCTGCAGGTAGGTCGAGAAGTAGGCGTCGAAGACCGCCGCCACGAGGATCGAGCCGCGGTAGTGCGGGTCGTTCACGCGCTTGCCCATCGCGCCGGGGTCGGGCCGCTCCTCGAGCGCGGCGCGCAAGCCGTGGCCCATGCCGGACGCCTGCCCGAACTGCTGCGCCAGTTCGACCAGCGGATTGCGCACCGGCGCCTCGGCACGCAGGCGGGCGCCGGTGCCGGTGCTCGCGCCGCCCAGGCTGGCCGATCCTTCCACCGGCGCAGCATCCGGCGTGAGTTCGAACGCGTAGAGGCGCCCCCCGGTCTTGCGAATGGTGTCGAGCAGCGCGTCCTTGTGCGAGAAGTGCAGGAACAGCGCCGTGAGATCGGCGAAGGCTTCATGAAAGGCGAGCACGTCCGGGTTGGTCGGCTCCGTGAAGAAGGTGCGGATGCCGTCGATGACCGCGTGCGTGACCTCGTGCGCGATGATGTCGTGCGACAGGCAGGTGAAGACCCGCTGCCCCGGCAGGTTGTTGCCCTGGTTCTTTTCCGCCGCGCGGAAGTAGCCGAAGAGTATCCCCTGCGCCTCGCGGCTGTAGAACGCGTTGGCCTGCACCATCGCATGCGGATAGAGCTTGAGCACCCAGATGTCGTCCGCCGGGTCGGTGGGCTTCTCCTGTCCCGCGGGCCGGTCGGCGCGGCGCCAGTGGATCGTTCGGCCCAGCGCGGCCTCGAACTTCTCGACCGTCTGCGACGCGACCGCGTACACCATCTGCTGGTGGAAGCGCGGATCGGACTCGGAGGGATCGAGGCCATTGCGCGCGAGGATGCGGTAGTCGTTCAGATCGACCGGCGGGTAGTAGCACCGGTTCGCGCCGTCGTAGTCGATCACCGCGAAGCGGCGCCCGACCGGGCCGGGCTTGAGGTTGCGCTCCCAGCGGATGCTCATCGACATCACGTTGCCGACGAAGTTGCCGGCGCTCGGATCCAGCGCGTAGACCCGCAGCTTGCGCGTGGCCGGTTCGGGGATCTTCATCCAGGGCGGCTGGGCCTTGCTCGCGACCGCCTTCTTGCGCGCTGCTGCGCTGCCGTTCTTCTCGTCTGCCATGCGCGGGTCTCCGTCTCTTCTCGGGTTGCAGTTGCCAATGCATCGCGCCGCCGCCTTCACAGCGGCAGCCGGTAGTCGATCCAGTCCTCCTTCACGTCCACCCGGTCGAGGAAGCTGGACCATTCGGCGTCCGACATCGCGGCCGGCTTGTCGGGGATTCCGAGTTCGAGGTCGAGGATGCGGCCCTTGCAGCGCTCGCCCAGGCGCTCGTACAGCGAGGGGAAGGGCATGTTCCAGTTCATCTTCGAGGCCGTCTTGCGGTCGAGCGGCAGCATCGCGACCAGGCCTTCGTCGGTCATGCGCTCCAGGCCATTGGCCCGCAGCGTCGCGTTGTGGCTGCCGTGGTGGCCGATCTTGTAGAACACGGTGCGGGCGAGCAGCTGCTCGGCCCTGACCTTGTGCGTGGCGCCGCCCGCTTCGACGGTCCATTCGATGTCGTCCCACGACATCCAGTTGCCGACCTGGGCATCGGCGGGAAACAGCAGCACCTCGCCGCTGTCTTCCAGCTCGAAGGCCAGCACCAGGCTCGTGTTGTTGGTGTCCGAATCGAGCTGCAGCGCAAGCGCACCCGCAGGGCCGAGCCAGTCGTGCTCGATGCGGCGCCAGGCCGGGCCGCCCTCGTAGCGGTCGCGGAAGAACGGCATGGCGCGCGCCTTGTCCTCGCCGATGCGGAACCACTCGTCGAAGGGCTGCACTCCGGGTGCATCGCCCTGCTCCAGGGCGTCGATGGCCGCGAAGAGGCCGAACTCCGCGCCGCTGACCGCGGCCAGCTGGTAGACCTCGCTCGCGCTGCGGGACGGATCGCTCTTGCCGATCCACTTGCGGTCGTGGGGCGGTCCGAGCACATAGACCCGGATGCGCTGCGCCCCGGGCAGGGTGAAGGTCTCGCCGGGAAAGAGATAGCGCGGCGCCCGGGGCGCCGTGCGCTGCTTGACCCAGTCCATGGCCGAGCGGGTGGTGGCACGCGCAGCGGCGCCCGGACCGCCCCAGAACGCCAGGATCGCATCCAGCCGCGCCGCGGCCTTCTGGGCCGCCGGCTCGGCCACCGCCGCGATCTGCCGGCTCGCCGCCGCGATGCGGTTCACGGCCGCCGCCCGCCGTCCGCGAAGCTCGTCGGCGAGCGGTTCGCCGGGCTTCTCGGTCCAAGCGACCCAGGCCTCGCCGACCTCGAGCTTGTCCGCCTCCAGCATCGGCTGGGCCTGGGCGAAGCCCGAGACGTGGTCCCAGTGCTCGTGGGTGGCGACGATCACGTCGAGCTTGCGGTGGGTCGCCGCCACGATGTGGCCCGCGACCTTCTGCATCCTGGCCTTGGCCTCGGGCGTGCCGAGCAGCACGCCGAAATCGATCAGAACATGCACCTCGCCGGTGTCGCCGGGGAACGTGAGCAGGAACGAATCCCCCAGGCCCTGGCGGAACATGCGGATGCGAACCGAGGCCATGCCGCGCTCCTGCCTCAATGCCGGTGCAGGACCGCGAAGGGCTCGCGCTCCTCCGCGCCCGGCGCACCGAAGTAGGTGGCGGCCAGGCTGCGGCTGCCCTCGTCGATGAAGAAGCGGCGCTGCCGGCTCTTGCGCTCCTCGTTGAGCTTCTTCTTGATGCTGTAGCGCACCTCGCCCGTCTCGGCATCGACCAGCAGCGTGCAGCCGCCGCGGAAGTAGTAGTCGGCCTTGCGGCCGGCTCGCTCGCCAGCGCCGCCTTCAATGAACTGCGGGATCCGCTGCGTGAGCTCGATGACCCACTGGAAAGTCGGCCGGCCTTCCCAGTCCATGCGGATCGACGGCCGCAGCGAATGCACCTCGAACGACAGCTCGGGGTCGATGCCGGCCAGCACCACGCTTTCCTTGGACAGCCGGGGCTTCAGGTGGGCATGCAGTGCCGCGCGGCGATCGCGTGTCAGCTCGAAGAGCGCCCGTCGGTCCTTCGAGAGCCCCCAGGAGCGGATGTCCTTGGCCCATTCCTTGACGATGCCGACCACCACGTGCTCGTCCTCGTCGGGCGCCGCCGTCGCCGCACGCCAGAGCAGCCCGTCGACCGAGAAGGCCTGGACGTTCTCGGGCACGATGCCGCGCCGCCGGAAGGCCTCGATGAAGGCCACGCGGCGGTGCTCCTCGTCCACCGGGTCGTTCTCGAAATCCGCCGTGATCAGGGCCCGCAGGTAGTCGCCGAAGGTGATGTCCACCGGTGGGCAGTAGTCGAGCGCGCGGATGCACATGTCGAGCACCTGGCGCGCCGATTGGGAGGCCTCGTCGGTGAGGCGCGCGACCAGGTCGGGGTGCAGGCTGCCCTCGGGCGTCACGCCGGTGCCCTCGCTCGCGATCCGGAACAGGTCGGCGACCCGGCCCTTGTAGATCGAGAGGAAGGCATCGAAGACGGCCGCCACCAGCACCGCGCCGCGCGCATGCGGCTCGGACGATCGCTGGTAGTCGCCGGGCTGCCCTTCGAGGCGCTGCCAGCGGCCGGTCTGCGGGTCCAGCGTGCCGATGGCGCTGCGCAGCGCGCCCCGGCTGCCGATCGCCTGGCCGAACTCCTGCGCCAGCTGGCCCAGTTCGCTCTGGCCGGCGAGGTCGCCGCGGGTCGACGCGATCTGGTGGCGCAGCACCTCCGGCAGCGAGAAGTGCTGGAACAGCGCGACGATGTCCGCGAAGGCCTCGTGGAAGGCGAGCACGTCCGGATTGCTGGGCTCGCTGAAGCGCCGGTGCATGCCGTCGAGCAGCGCGTGCGTGACCTCGTGCGCCACGATGTCGTGCGAAAGGCAGCTGAAGACCGTGAGCCGGGCCGAAGTCTCCTCGGCCGAGGCCGGCGCCGAGAAGTAGCCGAACAGCAGCGCCACCTTGTCGGGGCTGTAGTAGGCATTGGGCTCGCGCAGCGCGTGCGGATAGATGCGCAGACGCCGCACATAGTCCTCGCCGAGCCGGCCTTCGGCGTCCCGGGTGCCGCGTGCGCGCCACAAGGCCAGCCGCCCGAGCGCGCGCTCGAAGGTGCGGATGGTGCGCATCGCGACCGCATAGACCATCTGCTGGTGGAACTGCGGGCTGCTCTCCGAAGGCGGCAGGCCGTGCTGCGCCACCACGTAGCGGTCGTTCAGGTCGACCGGCTCGTAGAAGCACTGGCTCGCGGGATCGCGGTCCAGGACCTCGATGTACTCGCCGGCCGGCCCCGGCTCGAGGATGTCCGCGCCTTCGGCATCGCGCTCCCAGGGAATGCGGATCAGGGTCTCGTTGATGCCGGCGGTCTCGCGCCGGCTGCCCATGCTGGGGTCGAAGGCGAACACCCGCACCAGCCGTTGCGCGAGCGGTGCGATCGGGGTGCTTTCGACCTTCGGCACCGCGGCGGCCGCGCTCTTGCGGGCCGGGGGCTTGCGTGTCTTGCGCTCGATCTGGTAGCGCACCTGCCCGGTATCGGCGTCGACGATCAGCGTCACGCCGGCCCAGGGTCGGACGTCGACTTCGATCTCCAGCTGGAGCGCCCTCGCCTTCGGCTTGGCGGCAGCGGTCGACACCTCCTGGACCAGCTTGATGATCCACTGGAACGCGAAGTTGCCGGAGGCGTCGCTGCGCTCGCGCGGATGGAAGGACTCGACCTCGAAGCGCCGGCGCAGCTCGACCGGGCCGATCGCCCCGATCGGACTGGCCGACAGGCGCTGGTGCAGCTGGGCTCGCTTGGCCTCGAGCAGCTTCCAGAGCGCCTCGCGATCGCGCGGCATCGTCCACGGCGTGAACTCGAGCGACAGCTCGCGCACGAATTCGCTCACCGCGCGGGTGGCGTCGGATTTGGCCGGCGCGCGCCAGAGGATCGTGTCCTGCGACAGCGTGCCCACCTCCGAGAACGGAATGCCGTAGCTGCGGAAGGCGTCGATGAACGCCAGCCGGTAGTTGCCGTCGTCGACCGGACGGATGTCGTAGTCGGCCGTGACGATGGCGCGCAGGAAGTCGCCGCAGGTGGTCTCCACCGGCGGCATGTAGTCCAGCGCGCGAATGATCATCTCCAGCACGCGCTGCGCCGAGCGCGACGCCTCCTGCGCCAGGCGGTTCACGAGATCGGGCTGCAGCTGGCCCTCGGGCAGGATGCCGCTGCCCTTGGTCGCGATGCGCCGCAGGTCCGAGGTGCGCGCCTCGTGGATCTTGCGCAGGGCCTCGAACACCGCGCTCACCACGATGGCACCGCGCTCGTGCGGCTCGAGCGTCGCGGCGTAGGCTTTGGGGTCGGGCTTGCGGGGATGCCAGACACCTGCCTCGTCGATCGAACCGAGCGCATTGCGGATGCCTTCGGGCCGCCCGATGGCCTCGCCGAACTGCGGGCCGATGGCACCGAGCAGGCTCGAGTTCTCGAGCTTTCCCCGGATCGCCGCGATCTGGCCGCGGAACACGTCCGAGGGCCAGAAGTGCTGCAGCACGGCGATCAGGTCCGCGTAGGCCTCGTGCAGGGCCAGCACATCCGGGCTCTTCCCCTTGAACGAGATGCGCATGCCGCCCAGGATCGCATGTGTGATCTCGTGCGCGATCACGTCCTGCGACAGGCAGGTGAACACCGTCGTGCCGGCGAACGCGGAGGACTCCCCGGCGCGGAAGTACCCCAGGCACAGGCCGTCGTCGGGCTTGTAGTAGGCGTTGGTGTCGGCGACGTAGTGCGGATAGATGGCGAGCTGCCGGCGATAGGCGATGCGCTGGGCGCTCACTGCCGGCGGCCAGTGGATCGAGCGCCCGAGCGCGCGCTCGAAGTTGCGGATCGTCCGCATCGCGACCGCATACGCCATCTGGTGATGGAACTGCGGGTTGCCGTCGGACGGCGCGAGGCCGTCGTTGGCCAGGATCTGCGGATCGTCGAGGTCGACCGGCGCATGCACCTGGCGCCCCTTGTCGTCCTTGTCGACCACGGCCACGTATTCGCCGATCGGCCCGGGCTGCAGGTCCTCCCAGGGCACCAGCAGCGTCATCTCGTTCATCACCGCGGTCTCGAAGCGCGCGGTGGTGCCGGGATCGAAGGCGAAGACGCGCAGCCTGCGATAGACCGGAAGCGGAACCCGCCAGTGCCTGTCGATCCGCGGTTCCATGGACTCTACGGGGCGACCGTCGCGAGCTCGGGCGCGTACTTGCCGATGCGCGACCCCAGCAGTGCGCCGCCGTGGCGGACCAGCACGCGCATCTCGTCGTCGTTGAGTTTCTTCAGGTTGGTCGAGATCGCGGAGGCGAAGCTCGCATCGCCCTGCTGCTGCTCGCCCTCGATGCTGTCGATGGAGAACCACAGCGGCCGGGCGCCCTTGCCGGCCAGGTGGCGATGCTGCAGGCGGTCGAACTGCAGGCCCCGGATCTGCTCCATCATGATGTCGAGGCTGGCCTTGAGGACCACGGCACCCGACTCCGTCGGCCGTTCCTCGAACGCGAAGGGCTTGCCGCCGTCGCTGACGATCAGGTAGTCGATCGGGTTGCGCGCCATGCGCAGCAGCGGGTTCACGCCCATGTTGTCGTAGACGCCGCCGTCGGTCAGCGTGACGTACTCGACGGTGGCGGCAGCCGGCGGGTAGACCGAGGCCGGGAGCAGCAGCGGCGGAAACACCGGCGGGAACGCCGACGACGCCGCCACGGCACGGCTGATCGGGAAGCCCGCCGCGGGCACGACGCCGAGTTCATGTTCGCCCATCTCCGCGTCCTTGCCGCCGCCGGCGACGAAGAAGAACATGTTGCCGGTCGCCAGGTTGGTGGCGTTGAAGTAGATGCGCGGGCCGCCCTGGAGGCTCGACAGCGTCTTGTCGTGGAACAGGTCGCGGTCATAGGAGCCGGCGAGCTTCTCGAGCCGGGACTCGAAGGGGTCGAGCAGGCCGCCCACCACCGAGGCGACGGCGATCGAGCGGGTCCGCAGATAGGTCTCGAGCTTGTCGAGGCAGCTCGGGTCGCCCCAGTTCGCGGCGAGCGTCGCGCCCGCGATGCTGCCGCCGCTGACGCATGAGACGAGGTCTAGCTTGTCGAGCAGGTTCAGCGCCTGCAGCTTGCGCATCACGCCCAGGTGGAACGCCGCCGCCCTGAATCCGCCGCCGGACAGCGCGAGTCCGATCCGCTTGTCGACGCCGTCGATCTTGAACGCCATGTCGCATCCCCTCTCCAGAGGCCACGGATGCTAGTCCTGCGGTGACCGAATGCAATCGGCCAGATGGGGGATGCCGGCGTCAGTCGATCCAGGGTCCCCCGAGCATGGCCTGGATGTAGGCGGCGACCTTCACCAGGTCCGCGTCGGACATCGGGATCGGGGGCGCGTCGACGAGGTGCTCGGCCACCAGGTGCAGTTTGGCCGTCGCGTTGGGCTGCTCCTGCAGCAGCACGGCGATCGCCGCAGTCTGGGCCACGGCCCGCAACTCGAGCGCGCGCAGCCGCGTGTTGATTTCTTCCAGTTCCATCGTGTGCATCCTCTCCGGGGTCCAGCTTCAACTTGAGGAATCTCGATTCTGACCCCAAAAAGGATGAGCGCCAGCGGATGAATGCGGGCACTCCTGCCCCGAAAATGCGCAGTCCGTCCGCTGCAGCCCCACGTCGTGCGCATCCTGCTCGTCTCCGATCTCCACTACACCCTGCCCCAACTCGACTGGGTGGTCCGGGCGGCGCCGTCCTACGACCTCGTGGTGCTCGCCGGCGATCACCTCGACGTCGCCTCGCCGGTGTCGCTCGATGCGCAGTCGGTGGTCCTGCTGCGTTACTTCTCGCTGATGAACCCGGGCCAGTCGCTGGTGCTGGCCTCGGGCAACCACGACCTGACGGGTGCCGACCGGCATGGCGAGCGGGCCGCGCTGTGGCTGACCGAGAGCCGCCGCGCCGGCGTCTTCATGGACGGCGATTCATTGACCATCGGCGAGACCCTGATCACCATCTGCCCCTGGTGGGACGGCCCGGCGGGCCGCGCCGCGGTCGACATGCAGCTGGCGACCGATGCCCGAAGGCGACCCGCCCGCTGGGTCTGGATCTATCACTGGCCCCCTCTGGGCTCGCCCACCTGCTGGACCGGCAAGCGCGAGTACGGCGACGCCGACGTCGCCGCCTGGATCGCCAGCCACCGGCCCGACTTCGTGCTGACCGGGCATGTGCACGAGCCGCCGTTCAAGCCGGCGGGCGCCTGGGCGGACCGCATGGGCAGCACCTGGGTGTTCAACGCCGGCCGGCAGATCGGGCCGGTGCCGGCCCATATCGTGATCGACCTGGGAGCCGGCACCGCAGCGTGGCGCTCGATGATGGGCGAGGAAGCGCTGGAACTGGCCGCCGAACGCGCGCCCGCGCGCTCGGTCTTCTGAGTCCGGAACGCAAGGTAGCAGGCGCCCTTCAGTAGTCGGGATTCGGCTCCCGGGCCGAACCGGGACGCGCCGGCGCACCCTGGCGGTGCGCCAGGTGCCCGAGCACCTCCGAGACCATCGCCAGGCCCGGCGAATCGCCGTACTGGTGCTTCAGGTCGGCCAGGTAGGTGGTGACGAAATTCAGCCGCTCGGCCAGCCCGACCGCGATCAATCGGGTGATGGCCGGGTCGCTCATCAGGAAGGCGCGGCCGTCGGCCGCGAAGCGGACGATGCTCGGCTCGCTGGCCACGACCGTGGCGCTGTAGGCCGAGTCCAGCAACAGGGAGATCTCGCCGATCGCCGCGCCGGGGCGCGTGATCGAGTTGATCACGACGCCGGCCTTGGTGATCTGCAGGGCCCCCGAGACGAGGATCCACAGGCCTTCGCCGGCCTCGCCTTCGCGCACCACGGTGTCACCGGGCGCCAGCGTGATCTCGGGCAGACCGGCGGCGCGCTGCAGCAGTTCGTCGTCCATGGGCCGATGTTAGTGCAGGCCGCGCCAGCCCCGGGCCTATTCCCAGCCGAGGGCAATCGCGCGATGATCCCGGCAGGACACCCTCGTCCGGCTTCCGGCCGGCGCAATCCATGGAGATCGCAATGAAGCACCATCTACTGGCCGCAACAGCCGCGCTGGCCATCCTCGGCCTGGCTCACTCGACGTCATGGGCCGTGACCTGCGCCAAGGGCGTCTATCGCGCGGGCTGCGCCGGCCCCAACGGCGCGGCCGTGGTCAAGAAGCCGCCGCCGGCACAGGTGACCTGCGCCAAGGGTGTCTACCGCGAGGGTTGCGCAGGGCCGAACGGCGCGGTGGTCCGCAGGCGCTGAGCCACGGCGCCCTTCGGATCCTTGCTCCTGAATTGCACCAAAGGGCGATAGGCAGCCGGGCACGGAATGGCTAGGCTCGCCCACGGGCCGGGTCCCCGGCCTCCGGCGGCAGCGCGGCCGGCCAAGTCACTGAAGGAGCACTCTCGAATGGCGACGAAGACGAAGAAGAGCGGCGCAGCCGGCGGCGCGACCGCGAAACCCAACATCCTCGTGATCTGGGGCGACGACATCGGCGTCACGAACATCAGTGCCTACAGCGACGGCATCATGGGCTACGAGACCCCCCATATCGACCGCATCGCGCACGAGGGCGTCCGCTTTCTTCACTACTACGGCGAGCAGAGCTGCACCGCCGGCCGCGCCGCCTTCCTGACCGGACAGCACGGCTTGCGCAGCGGCATGACCAAGGTCGGCTTTCCCGGCGCCCCGATGGGCATGAGCCAGCTCGACCCCTCGATCGGCGGCCTGCTCAAGAACCTCGGCTATGCCACGGGCCAGTTCGGCAAGAACCACGTCGGCGACCGCAACGAGAGCCTGCCGACGGTCAACGGCTTCGACGAGTTCTTCGGCAACCTCTACCACCTCAACGCCGAGGAGGAGCCCGAGCTGCCCGACTACCCGAAGGACCCCGCCTACCGCGCCAGGTTCGGCCCGCGCGGCGTTCTCAGGTGCAAGGCCAGCACCAAGGACGACGCCACGGTCGACCCGCGCTTCGGCCGCATCGGCAAGCAGACCATCGAGGACACCGGTCCGCTGACGAAGAAGCGCATGGAGACGGTCGACGACGAGACCTCGGCCGCCGCGATCGATTTCATGAAGCGCCAGAACGGCGCCGACAAGCCCTTCTTCTGCTGGTTCAATTCGACCCGCATGCACTTGCGCACGCATGTGCGCGGCGAGCATCGCGGCCGCTACGAGCACGGCGACAGCGAGTACCTGGACGGCATGATGGAGCACGACGACACCGTCGGCAGCTTGCTCGATGCGCTGGACGAGATGGGCATCGCCGACAACACGATCGTCGTCTACTCCTCCGACAACGGCCCGCACATGAACTCCTGGCCGGACGGCGCGATGACGCACTTCCGCTCCGAGAAGAACACCAACTGGGAAGGCGCCTTCCGGGTGCCGTGCGTGGTTCGCTATCCCAAGGTGATCGAGGCCGGCACGGTGACCAACGCGCTGATGAGCCACAACGACTGGATCCCGACCTTGTGCGCCTTCGCCGGCGAGGCCGACATCGTCGGCAAGCTCAAGAAGGGCTACCAGGCCAACGGCATCTCCTACAAGGTCCATCTGGACGGCTACGACCAGTCGGACTTCCTGCGCAAGGTGAGCGGCGGCGCCGGCCGCAAGGGTGCGTTGAAGAGCGCGCGCGACCTGTTCTTCTACACCGACGACGACGGCCTGCTGGTGGCGATCCGCCAGGGCGACTACAAGTACGTCTGCGCCGAGCAGCGCGTGGCGGGCACGATGCAGGTGTGGGCCGAACCCTTCACCGAGCTGCGCCTGCAGAAGATCTTCAACCTGTTCCAGGATCCCTTCGAGCGCGCCGACATCACCTCGAACACCTTCTGGGACTGGCAGCTGAACCACATCGGTCAGGTCTATGGCCTCATGGAAGAGGTCTTCAAGTTCGCGCAGACCTTCAAGGAGTTCCCGCCGCGCTCCTTCCCGCCGAGCTTCAATCCGGCGACGGTGCTGGAGCAGACGATGGCCGAGATCCGGCACCGGATGGAGTCGGAGGCGGCCAGGGCCAAGTAGGGACGAGGCGATTCGAAAGGAGACAGTGATGGACACCACTGCATTGCCTTCCTGGAACGAGGGGCCGGCGCGCCAAGCGCTGCTGGACTTCGTCCAGCGCGTGACGACGGTGGACGGGCCCGACTTCGTGCAGCCCGCCGACCGCATCGCCACCTTCGACAACGACGGCACCCTGTGGTGCGAGCAGCCGCTGCAGGTGCAGTTCTTCTTCGCCCACCATCGCCTCGAGCAGCTCGCCGCGCAGGACCCCTCGCTGAAGCAGCGGCAGCCGTTCAAGGCCTTTCTGGAGCGCGACATGGCGGCCATCCATGACGCCGGCATGAAGGGCCTGTTCGAGGTCGCGGCGGCCACGCACGCGGGGGTCACCGAGGACGAGTTCGAAGCCATCGCCCGGGACTGGCTGTCGAGCGCGAAGCACCCCAAGCTCGGCCGGCTCTTCACGGCGCTGGCCTACCGGCCGCAGGTCGAGCTGCTCGGCTATCTGCAGCGACAGGGCTTCAAGAACTTCATCGTGTCCGGCGGCGGCATCGACCTGATCCGCGCGTTCTCCGAAGAGGTGTACGGCATTCCGCGCGACCAGGTGGTCGGCTCCAGCGTCAAGACCCGCTTCGAGTTCAAGGACGGCCGGGGCGATCTCGTCAAGCTGGCGGAGATCGACACCTTCGACGACCGGGAGGTGAAGCCGCACAACATCGGACTGCACATCGGCCGGCGGCCGATCCTGGCCTTCGGCAATTCCGATGGCGACCTGGCGATGCTCCGCTACACCCGGAGCGGCCCGGGGCCGCGCCTCGCGCTGCTGCTGCACCACGACGACGCCGAGCGCGAGTTCGCCTACGACCGCGAGTTCCGCATCAGTCCGCTGGCCGAAGCGCTCGACCATGCACAGGAGTACGGCATCGACGTCGTCAGCATGAAGCGCGACTGGCGCCAGGTGTTCGCGGCCTGAGCGGCCGCCGACTGCTCCATGAACTTCGCTCGCATCGGTTTGCTTGTCGGCCTGCCGCTGGGATGGCTGGCCGCCGCGCAGGCATTCGCCGCCTCCCCGAGCTTCAGTTGCGCCAAGCCCGCGGGCGCTGCCGAGGAGGCCGTCTGCCAGGACGAGACGCTGGCGGCGCTCGACCGCGAGACGGCGCGCCTGTATGGGCTCTCCCGCGCCAATGCGGGGTTCGACAGCCAGCGCAGGAGCGAGCTCGCCGCCACGCAGCGCGGATGGATCAAGGGCCGCGACGCTTGCTGGAAGGCCGACGACAAGCGCTCCTGCATCCGCGACGCCTACGTCGTGCGCATCGCCGAACTCCGCGACGGCGACGCGGGAGTGCACGGCAAGGGCGGCGTCAGCATCGGCCCGGTGGCGGTGAATTGCCCGGACACCGGCGCCATGGCCGCGACCTTCGTGAATGTCGAACCGCCGCTGGCCTACCTGACCGGCGGCGGCCAGAGCCTGGTGCTGACGATCGCACGGTCCGGCTCCGGCGCGCGATACACCGCCTCGTTCCCCGCAGGCGAAGCGACCTTCTGGCAGAAGGGCCCGGAGGCCATCGTGCAGTTGCCGGGCGGCAACGAACAGGTCTGCCAGGTCGGCCCGCTCGGCTGACTCTGCGTGCGGATGCCCTGCTACGGCTTCAGCGCGGCCCGCTGCGCGGGCGTCGCCGCGCCCTGGAGCGAGTCGATCAGATCCCGGAAGCCCGGCGACTCGCGCAGCAGCCGGCCGCCGAGGGCGCGAAGCTTGTCGACCTCTTCTTCGGAAAGCACGAAGCTGGTCGGCAGGTTCATGAAGTAGAGGCGCTCCTTCTTGTCGGCGATCGAATCGAAACTGACATCGATCGCATCGAAGCGAAGTTCGGGCACATCGGCTTCGGCCTGTGCCTTGGACATGCCTGCGATGCGCTTGTCGGCGATCTCGAACTTGCGCGCGTCGGCCCAGCGCTGGGCGATGTCCTTCAGCAGTTCGACCGACTCGTAGGAGAAGTGGTCGATCGGCACGCTCGACGACTGCAGCGCCTGGGCCACGATGCCCGGCGCCCTCGGGCTGCGGTCCCAGTCGGTGGCAGGCGCCGAGCGGGAGTTGACCACCACGACCACGATGCGCCGGATGTTCCTGAAGTCGATCTGCTGCTGGAAGGCGGGGCTGGCTTCGACTTCCTCGAGCGCCTCGATCACGCCGCGCAGGCCGAGGTTGTCCGATACTCCGCCGTCGACGATGTGCAGGTAGGGGCGGTTCCCGCTGTCTTCGAAGGCCTGCATGTCGCGGTAGCGCAGCAAGGCCCGCCCCGACGGGCGTGCCTGGGCGGCCGGGTCGATGACGTCCTTGACCCAGGCCGGCATCACCGCGCCGCAATGGCCGCCGTAGTTCCGGTAGGTGACCGGCGAAAGCACCACCGGCACCGCCGACGAGGTCGCGGCCGCGCGTGCCAGCCGCACCTTGCCGAGGTCGGAGCACAGCAGGTCGAAGTGTTCCTGCGAGAACTGGAAGCGCGCGCCGGTCGAGAGGTCGGTGCCGGTGACGGCGGTGGCCGGGGTCGGCCGGGCGACCAGGTCGTCGAAGGTGGCGCCGCCGAAGAGGATCTCGTCGTAGTAGTCGGCCGCCAGCTCCGAGCGGCCGTAGTCCGCACTGCCCAGCTTGAACCAGTTGCTGGGATTCAGCGTGCGGGAGGTCAACGCGCCTTGCACGTCGCGCTTGAGAAAGCGGGGCTCGTACTCCGTGAACAGCCGGTCGCCGTACAAGGCGTAGGCGAGTGCCGTGAAGCTGCCTCCGGATACGCCCGTGATCAGGTCCACCTCGGAAAGCAGGTTGCGCGGCACTCCCTTGACCGTGATGCCGGTGCGCCGCAGTTCCTCGAGCACGCCGTAGGAGAACGCCGCGGCGCGGGTCCCGCCGCCCGAGAAGGTCAGCACGAAGAGCGTGCCGCTGTCATTGGCGGTCTTGTCCTGGCGCTTGAGCAGGTTGCCGACGCGGTAGCCGCCCTGCGGGTCGACCCGCTCGATCGGCGGATTGATCGGCGCCATCGACGTGCAACCCGCAAGCAGCACGGCCGCGCCTGCCGCCACCCACGCCCACCTGCGCATCCAGGCCGCCGCCGGGCACGACTTCATGCCGGCACTGCGAGCGACATCTGCGTCAAGGCGATCATCCGAGCCGGTTGCGCAGGCGCAGCATGCCCAGCCCCAGCAGCACGAAGGCGGTGCCCGAGACCCGATTGAACAGCCGCACGCGGCGCCGGTCGGAGAAGCTGTGCTTCATGCCCCGCGCCAGCAGCACGTAGAAGGCATGCGACAGCACCGTGAACACGGCGAAGGTGGCCGTCAGCACGAAGAACTGCTCGGCCACGGGTGCGCCCTGCGTCAGGAACTGCGGGAACAGCGCGGAGAAGAACAGGATGCTTTTCGGATTGGTGAGCGCCACCGTGAGGCCGTGGCCGAACAGCCGCAGGGTCGCGGGCGGCGCGGATTCATCGGGCGAACGGCGCGTGTCGGCAAAGGCATTGGTGCCGCTGCGCCACTGGCGGATGCCGAGATAGACGAGATAGGCCGCACCCGCCAGCTTGAGCACCATGAAGGCCGTGGCCGAACTGCTCAGCAGCACGCCGAGTCCGGCCATCGCCACCGCCGAGACCAGGAACACCCCGACTGCATTGCCGAGCGATCCCCACATGGCGCGGCGCGCGCCGACCGACACGGAGTTCGAGACCGCCAGCAGCACGGCCGGGCCGGGCGTGAAGGCCATGAACAAGGAAACACCGCAGAACACAAGCCAGTTGGACCAGGTCACCATCGCTCCAGACAATGCCGCCCTTGCGGCGGCGACCCGCGATTTTCTCCGATACCGGCAACCGGCGCTCGGCCGGGGTTTCAGGCCGCCCTAGAGCTTTTCCTTGACGAAGCCGGCAGCGTTCTCGTCCACGGCCGGCGTGCCTTCGTCCGTATGGGGATTGGTCGGATCGGCATCGGTCGGAAATTCCGGCTCCACGGGAAGCTGCGCGGGATCGTCCTCGGAGGGGACTTTGGGGATGGTCATGGGTGGTTCCTCGGGCTTCTGGGGCAGTCTTCCATTGTGAGCCGCAAGCCGTTCAGCCGAAACTGCTTCGACCGATCACCCTGCCCCCGGCTTCCACGATCACGGCCTCGCCCATGGCGACCGACTCTCCGGTGAAGGCGCCGATGTTCACCTGGTGGGTGACCCAGACCTCGAAGCTGCCGGCCGGCATTGCGGCCAAGCGGTCCAGCAGGGCTTGGCGGCGACCGTCCGGCTCGCCGGCGCGGCCGAAGGTCGAATCGAGCGGCGCCCAGTGCACATGGCTGCCGAAGGCCAGGTCGGCCGTGTCCCGGCATCGGCACCAGGCACTGGAACGCACCCCGGCCGGACGCAGCGACCGCGCCTTGAACCATTCGCCCGCGGCCCGTGCCTGGTCGCGTCCCTCCGCGCTCAGGTTGCGCTGGCTTGCGCAGTCCCCGAGACGAAAGCCCAGCGGATCGCCGACGCCGGGCGTGGTCTGGGCATGGCGCCACAGCACCACGCAGCGACCGGCCCGCAGCTGCGCGGCCAGCGCCTCGGCCGCCGGCTGGGCGCGGACCTGACAGGCCGCGCACAGGCAGAGCAGGAAGACATCACGTCGATGCATGCGTCGTCTCCTCGGGCATCGAGAGCTGCGAATCGTCTCGAGGGGCCGAGCATAGCCCGCTGTGCACGGTCCGCGAACGGAGCCCTTGCCGTGCGACGGACAAATCCAATCGGCGCCTCCGTGCGTACAGGGGACTGCGGCGGCATCCGTGCCTGCTGCACCAAGGAACGACCCATGACGCAGCGGCCCACGCCCACCATCCGACTCGCGAACATCGTCGTGTCCCAGCTGGCCTGGTTCGCCGCGGTATTCGCTGCGGCGCGCCACATTCCCCTGTGGGGCACCGCCTGCGTACTGGCAGCGATCGGCTGGCACCTCGTCGTATCGGCCCGCCCGCGGCGCGAAGCCTGCCTGATCGGGCTTGCGATGCTGATCGGCTTTGCCACCGAGTCGGTGCACACGGCCATGGGTCGCGTGATCTATCCATCGGGCCAGTTCGACGCGCGCCTCGCGCCCTATTGGATCGTGGCGCTCTGGGGCCTGTTCGCGATCGCGTTGAACGTCACGCTGCGCTGGCTTCGGCATCGGCTCTGGCTGGCCGCGCTGCTGGGTGCGGTGGCCGGGCCGCTGGCCTTCGCCTCCGGCGTCCGGCTCGGCGCCGCGCAGTTCGTCGATGCCCGTCCGGCGCTGCTTGCCCTGGCCCTCGGCTGGGCATTCGCGCTGCCGGCGCTGGTCTGGCTGTCGAGCCGCTTCGATGGCGTAGCCGTCCCGGAGCCGAGGCATGGCTAGCCGCCGCGCACCGATCGCCGCGCTGATCGTGCTCGGCCCACTGGTCGCGGGCGTCGCGCCCGCGCGGGCGGACACCGCGCGCCAATGGGATTTCCGGGTGACGCTCGACGACCAGCCGATCGGCGACCATCTCTTCAGCAGCACCGCGTCGGGAAGCGACAGGCAAGTGAGCAGCGAAGCCAGCTTCGTGGTCCGCATCCTCGGGATCGTCGCCTACCGCTACCGCCATCACGCGGTCGAGCAGTGGCGCGGCAATTGCCTGACCGGCCTCGCCGCCACCACGGAAGAAAACGGCAAGATCAGCCGGGTCCGGGCCGACGCCGTGGGCACGGCTGCCCCGGGAGAGACCGCAGCACAGGCCCTCGATGGCTGCGTGATGAGCTTCGCCTACTGGAACCCGGCGATCCTGAAGCAGGCGCGCCTGTTCAACGCACAAACCGGGCGCGCCGAGAACGTGCAGTTGAAGCCGCTGGGCAACGGCACCATCGACGTGCGCGGCGAGCCGGTCGTGGCCGCGCGCTGGCGCATCACCGGCCCGGCGCAGCCGATCGATCTCTGGTACTCGCCGGAGGGCGAGTGGATAGGGCTCGACTCGACGGTCTCCGGCGGCCGGCGGCTCAGCTATCGGTTGAGATGAAGCGCCCGGCGCCGCTCAGGGCCGGGCCGGCACCGCCTGCGTGCCCGCAGCGATGCGCAGCCTGAATTCCGATGGCGCGCAGCCGACCTCGGCCTTGAAGAAGCGGCTGAAGTAGGCGGCATCGTCGAAGCCCAGGTGCAGCGCCACCTCGGACACCGACATCGGCGTATGGACCAGCACCCGCCTGGCCTCGAGCACCACGCGCTCGTGGAGCAGCGCCAGCGCGCTGCTGCTGGCCACGGCCCTGCAGACGCGGCTCAGGTGGTCGGCCGTGACATCCAGGGCCTCGGCATAGAAGGCCAGCGGGCGATGCTCGTGGAAGTGGCGCTCGATGAGCGCGCGGTAGCGCTGCACCAGCGTGTCGCGCAGGGCCTGGCGCCGGCCGACACCGGTCGCGGCCGCCTCCTGGCGCAGGAACCACAGGGCCAGCAGCACGACGTGGGAGCGCAGCGCCTCGGCCCGGCCGATGCGCTGCGACTGGAACTCGTCGGCAACCACCGAAAAATGCCGGGCGCATTCAGCGGCATGGTCGCCCAGGTTCGCGGCATCGAGCACCCGCGTCTGCCCCAGCCGCTGCGCCACGACCGGCGAGTGCTCGCACAGCGAAGCCAGGGCGCGGCTCGGCACGCTCACCTGCGTGCCGGCGCTGTCCGGCTCGTAGTCGAAGCCGTGCACCGCGCCGGGGGCGATCATCAGGGCCGCGGGGGCTCGCAGCGCATGGCGCTCGCCGTCCAGGGTGCCGACCATCGCGCCGTCGGTGAGCAGCTGGAACTGGTGCAGCTCCTCGTGCCGGTGCGCCGGAATTCTCCAATGATGCTGCTGCGCCCGCACGCGGATCGACTCGACATGCAGGCTGTCCTCCGGCATGAAGTGACGCACTTCGCGGAACGGGACGACAAGAAGATTGCTGGATCGCATGGAACGGCGCCGTGGAGGCCGGAAATCTACAAGAAGCTCTCACTTTCGTCCATGGTGGCAAGCCCGCCGTGTCCCTAAGCTGGACCCCGTTCAATCAACGACAGAGCGTCGGCAGATGCAAAGCCCCAGGCGCCGACGAACCGGAGACAAGCAATGTGGAATCGACGTGAACTGCTGCAGGGCGGCGCGGCACTGTCCGCCCTGGCCAGCCTGGGCCTCGGACGCACGGCATGGGCGCAGCTGAATGGCAACGCGGGCATCATCTCGGGCTTTCCCGCGGGCGGCATGGGCGACAACGTGGCCCGCCCGGTCGCCGAGCGCCTGCGCGGCCGCTATGCGACCAGCCTGGTGGTCGAGGCCCGTACCGGCGCCGGCGGGCGCATCGCGGTCGAGTACGTGAAGCGCGCCGCGCCCGACGGGCTGACCATATTGCAGATCCCGAGCTCGCCGATGACGCTCTATCCGCACACCTACAAGAAGCTCAACTACGACCCGCTGACCGACTTCGCGCCGGTCTGCTCGACCGTGACCTACGCCTTCTCGTTCACCGCCGGGCCCGGCCTGCCGGTCGAGGTCAAGACCGTGGCCGACTACGTGGCATGGGCCAGGGCCAACCCGAAGCTGGCGACCTATGGCGTGCCGGCGGCGGGCTCGGCGCTGCACTTCGCCGGCATGATGCTGCAGAAGGCGGCCGGCATCGAGATGAGCGCGATCCCCTATCGCGGCGGCGCTCCGCTGCTCAACGACGTGATGGGCGGCCAAGTGCCGGTGAGCTTCAACGTGATCGGCGAGGTGATGCCGCACGTGCGCTCGGGCAAGTTGCGCTCGCTGGCGATCACCAGTGCCGAGCGCTCGCCCTTCCTGCCCGAAGTGCCGACGATGGTCGAGCAGGGCTACAAGGACATCGCGGTGCAGGAATGGCTGGGCTGGTTCCTGCCGGCCAGGACGCCGCCCGATCTGGTGCTGAAGCTCAACGCGCTGGTCGGCGAAGCCCTGCAGGCGCCCGACCTGGTCGCCGCGCTGGCCACCCACGGCCTGCAGCCGGTCCACCAGTCGCCCCAGGAGTTCGCGCGGCTGGTCAAGGCCGGCTTCGACAAATGGGCCCCGATCGTGCGGGCCACCGGCTTCACCGCGGAGGACTGAGAACCGTGCCCCGACTCACTGCCGCCCAGGCCCTGGTGCGCCTGCTGGCGATCGAGCAGGTGCCTTTCGCCTTCGGCATCGTGGGCGGCAAGCTCGCGCCGCTGATGCATGCCCTGTCGCAGCAGGAGGCGGTGCGCTTCGTCGGCGTGCGGCATGAAGCGACCGCGCCGATGATGGCCGCCGCGGTGCATGCGGGCTCGGGCCGCATGGCCGTCGCGTTGGGCGAGATGGGCCCGGGCGGATTGAACCTGGCGTCCGGCATGGGCGTGGCGTTCAACAACAACCTGCCGCTGCTGGCGATCACGACCAACCAGCATCGCGCCGCCGCCTACCCCCACAGCGGCATGTTCATGGACCTGGACACGCAGGCCGTCTTCGCGCCGCTGACCCGCTGGAATGCGGTCGTGCACGACCCGCGCCGCCTGCCGGAACTGGTGCGCCGCGCCTTCAGGGAGGCCTTGTCGGGCCGCCTCGGGCCGGTGCACCTGGACATTCCGCAGGACGTGCTGTCGGCCGCGACCGACTACCCGGACGATGAATTCGAACTGCCGCCCTCGCGCTACCGGGCGGTGCTCGGCCCGCGTCCCGCGGCCGAATCGGTCGCGCAGGCGGCGGCCCTGCTGCGCGGCGCGCAGCGGCCGCTGGTGGTGGCGGGCGGCGGCGTGGTGGCGAGCGGCGCCGTCGAGGCGCTGCGCGCCATCGCCGCGCGGCTCGGCGCGCCGGTGGTGCCCACGCAGATGGCGCTCGGCGTCATCGCCAGCGACAGCCCCCACTTCATCGGCCATGGCGGCCTGATCGCGGGCGAGGCGATCCGGTGCGCCTTCGAGCAGGCCGACGTGGTGCTGAGCGTCGGCTGCCGCTTCTCGTCCTGGATGTGGGACGCGCGCGGGCCTTTCGCCCGCCGCTCCCATCGCACCATCAGCATCAACATCGACCCCGGCGCGCTGGGCCATCCGGCGCTGCACGAGGTCGCGATGCAGGCCGATGCGCGGCCGGCGCTGGAAGACCTGCTGGCCGCGCTCGCGACAGCGCCACCGACGAATGCGCAGGCATCCGGCTGGCTGGCCGGCATTCGCGAGCTGCGCGCGCACTACGAGGAAGGCCTGAACGCGATGGCGCGCGACGCCTCCGAGCCGACGATGCATCCGGCCGCGCTCGCCAAGGCCATCGCCGATGCGCTTCCGGCCGGCGCGCTGGCGGTGTTCGACGGCGGCCACACCACCTTCTGGAGCAACGACTTCACGCCGGTCGATGCGGTGCGCACGCGCTTTCACGAACCCGGCATGAGCCACCTCGGCTTCGGGCTGCCCTATGCGATGTCGCTGCAGCTGCAGCAGCCGGACAAAGCGGTGCTCAACATCACGGGCGACGGCTCCTTCGGCTTCACGCTGAATGAACTCGACACCGCCCGCCGGGCCGGGCTGCCGGTGGTCAGCATCATCCACAACAACGCCGCCTGGGGCATCATCCGCCAGGGCCAGAAGGCGCAGCTCGGTTTCGAATTCGCGACCGGCCTCGAAGGCACGGACTACGCGGCGATCGCGCGCGGCTTCGGCTGCTTCGGCGAGACCGTGACCCGCGCCGACGAGGTGGCGCCGGCACTCGCGCGCGCGCTGGCCTCGGGCCTGCCGTCGGTGCTGGACTGCCGCACGCGCTTCGTGCCGCACCCGGCGGCGCCGGCCTTCGGCAGCATGAACCGCTTCGGCTTCGAAGCCTTCATGCCGCTGCCCGCCCCGGGCTGATTCCATTCACTGCCAGACGACACGACCATGAGCTCACTGACCCTTGCACAAGCCAACCAGATCATCACCGCCGCGCTCGCCCATTCGAAGCAGGCCGGCTACCAGCCGATGGGCATCGCGGTGCTCGACGATGCCGGCAACCTCAAGGCCTTCGCGCGCGAGGATGGCGCCAGCATGTTCCGCTTCGACGTCGCCCAGGCCAAGGCCTGGGGCGCGGTCGGCATGGGGGTGTCGAGCCGCCTGCTGGGCGAACGGGCCAAGGGCAACCCGAACTTCTTCGTCTCTCTCGCCGCCACCTCGGCCGGGCGCTTCCTGCCGCAGACGGGGGCTGTCCTGATCAAGGACGCCCAGGGCCGGGTGCTGGGCGCGGTGGGCGCCAGCGGCGGCACGGGAGACGAGGACGAGGCCATCTGCATCGCGGGGGTCCAGGCGGCCGGGTTGGCGGCGGGCTGAGCGGCGACGCCGAAGCCAGCGGATCATGCTGCTCGAGGGTCAGTGGACGAACATCCTGCGATGCAGGCGCCGCAGCGACCACCAGATGCTGACCGCCACCAGCGGAATCGCGAGCGCGGCCGTGGTCTCCGGCGAGAGCGGCCAACCGATGGCCTGCGCCCCCTTGGCCAGGTAGCTGACGAGGCCGACGATGTAATAGGTGATGGCCGCGACCGAAAGTCCTTCCACGGTGGCCTGCAGCTTCAGCTGCAGGTCCTGCCGGCGGTTCAGGGCCTCCAGCAGCGCCTGGCTGCTCTGCTGCTGCTCGATCTCCACGCGGGTGCGCAGCAGGTTGCTCATCCGGGAGACGCGCTGGGACAGCGAGTCCTGTCGCCGCACCGCCCATTCGCATGTCTTGCGCGCCGGGGTCAGGCGTCGGTCCATGAACTCGGCAATGCTCTGAAGACCCCCCAGCCTGGCCTCGGAGATCTGCACGATGCGCTGGTCCAGCAGCTCGAAATAGGCGCTGCTCGCCGACAGCCGCGAATGGGTGGCGGCATGCTGGCTCTCGACCTCCCCGGCGAGGCGCGTGAGCCGGTCCAGCAGGACGGGTTCCGCATCGCGGTCCGCGCTGCGAATGGCTTGGGCGAGTGCCGCCAGCTCGCCTTCCGCACTGCCCAGGGCCTCGCCTGCCTGCCGCGCCGCCGGCAACCCGAGCAGGGCCGCCATTCGATAGGTCTCGATCTCGAGGATCCGCTGCACCAGCCGGCCGAGTCGGCGCGGCTGCAGCTGGTCCGCGAAAAGCAGGATGCGGGACGAGCCGTCCGCATGGATGGCGAAGTCGGTGTACACCTGCGCCTGCTCGCCCGCCACGCTGGAGCCCACCAGCGCCTGCTCGTTCAGCAGTTCCCTGACACGGACGTCGCCGACGCTTCCGCGGGCTGCGAACACCCAGAGGTTGAGGCTGCAGAGGCACTGCCCGGGAAGCCCGCCGAGCCAGTCGTGCGGCACCGCATCGATCGCGCTGGCGGGCCGGCGAGCAGGGCTGTCCTGCGCGGGCTCATGCAGCGTGAACGTCCAGGTGACGAACTCGGTGTGCAGCTCCCAGCGCAATCGAAGCGATCCGACCTCGACCCGCAGATGCGTGGTGGTCTCGTCGGGCGGCGCCAGATGATGGTCGCGCAACAGCCGTGCAAGATGCGCCCGGCTCTGCGTGCGTTGCGCCGCGTCGGCCAGCATCACGACATGCGCGATGCGCAAGGCGCCGGTCAGCGCTTCCGGCGGGCGGGCGTGGACTTCGTTGTGCAGCTCCACGCGCTGCGGATGCTGGATGACGCTGCTGATGGGAGGCATGGGCTGCAGCATACTGCGTGCGCGTGATCAGCCGATCCGCACAAGCGCATCGGTCTCGTCCGACAGACCCGGTATCGGCGGCGACGACGATGGAACAGTTTGCAGGCGCCTGCATGCCGGCGCACCCTTCTTCAGGAGACCCGCAATGACAGCCAGGAACACGATCTGCCTGTGGTACGACGGTGACGCCGTCGACGCCGCGAATTTCTATGCCAGGACCTTCCCCGACAGCGCGGTCGGCGCCATCCTCCACGCGCCGGGCGACTATCCGGACGGCAGCCAGGGCGATGTGCTGGTGGTCGAGTTCACGGTCGCCGGCATCCCCTGCATCGGATTGAATGGCGGCCCGCACTTCAAGCACAGCGAGGCCTTCTCGTTCCAGATCGCCACCGACGACCAGGCCGAGACCGATCGCCTGTGGAACGCCATCGTCGACAACGGCGGCCAGGAGAGCGAGTGCGGCTGGTGCAAGGACCGCTGGGGCCTGTCCTGGCAGATCACGCCGCGCGTGCTCACCGCGGCGATCGCCGATCCCGACCGCGCAACCGCGAAACGCGTCTTCGACGCCATGATGACCATGCGGAAGATCGATATCGCCGCGATCGAGGCGGCACGGTCGGGTCCGGGGTCGTCCGCAGGCTGATCGGGCGTTGCGACGAGCCGGCGTCTTGCACATCGGCCGCCGAAGGCGCACGCTCCCGCCATGAAACGTCGCACGGTCCTGGGCACCCCCTTCGCTCTTGCCTTGCTGCAAGGCAGCCAGCGCACAGGCGCAGCCGAAAGCGTGCTGCGCCTTGGATGGGTCACGGCCCAGGACGCCACCAGCCTGGCCCGATGGTCGCCGCCCTGCGCGCCTCGCTGGCCCGGCTGGGCTACGTCGAGGGCCGCAACCTCGTCATCGAATTCAGGTATGGAGACGGCGCGGCTGCACGCGTCCCGGAACTGGTCGCGGAATTGCAGCGCCTGCCGATCGACATCCTGCTGGCGCAGGGAGGGCCGGCGGTCGACGTCGTGAACGGCCTGCCGGTGGCCGTGCCGGTGGCCTACGTCTTCAGCGGCGACCCGGTCTCCGCCGGCTTCGCGAAGAGCCTCGCGCGTCCCGACTCGAACATGACCGGCCTCACGCTGCTGGCCGCCGAGATGAACGGGAAGCTGCTGGAGATCCTGCGCGAGATGGTGCCGTCGCTGCGCGACGTGGCCATCGTGCTCAACCCCGAGCACCCCGGCTCGCACATCGAGCGCGACTACACCGACGGCGCCGCCAGCCAGCTCGGCCTGCGCACGGCGTACTTTCCGGCCCGCACGCGCGACGAGGTGGCGTCCTCGCTGGAGGCCATGGCCGCATCGCCGGCACGTGCGGTGTCGATCTTCAGCGACAGCGTGGTCGTGACCAACCGGCGGCAGATCCTCGATTTCGCGATCGCGCGCAAGATGCCCGTGATGTCGGGCTGGCCGATCTTCGCGGACAGCGGTGCGCTCTGCACCTACGGGCCGCGCCTGGTCGACTCCTACGCGCGGCTCGCCTCGTATGTCGATCGCATGGCCAAGGGCGCCAAGCCTGCCGACCTGCCGATCGAGCGGCCCACCACCTTCGAGCTGGTGCTGAACCTGAAGACCGCCAGCGCGATCGGCCTCGAGCTGCCGCGATCGCTGCTGGTGCGCGCCGACCGGCTCATCAGCTAGGGGTCGGGCTATTCGGACTTGGACTCCTTCAGCTGCTGGAGCTTGGCCTGCTCCTCCTGCAGCTTGCTCTTGCGGCGCTCCACCTTCTTCGCGCTGCCATCGCGTTCGGCTTCCTTCAGCTCGCGCTCGCGGGCGGCGACCGCCTGTTCCTGGCGTTGAATCCGCTTGCGATGCTCGGCCTGCAGCTTCGCGTCGGTGCAATGGGCATCGAGCTCGGAGAGGGCCTGCTCCAGTCCTCGAACGCGCTGCTTCTGGCCCTTGGCCTTCGCTTCGTCGAGGTTGCGGCTGATTTCCTGGCGCTTGCCCTGACAGGTTCCGCCAGGCACCGGCTCGGCGGCGGCCCAGGCCGGAATCGAAGCGAGTGCAGCGGCGAGGAGAAAGCTCTGGATCTTCATGGATGCTCCGAGTGAAGGCGTGTTGCCCGTTGCCCCCATTCTGCAACCGGCGCTCAGGCCCCGAACAGCCGCTGCACCAGCCCGCGCAACCACACATTGGCCGCATCCTGGTGAAAGCGCCGGTGCCAGAACTGGTGGACCTCGACCGCCGGCGACTTGAATGGCGGCTCGACGATGCGGATGCCGCCGTGGTGGACGCAGATGTTGGCGAGGTCGCGCGGCACGGTGGCGACCAGGTCCGAGCCCTCGATGATCGGCAGCAGGCTCATGAAGTGCGACAAGCCCACCACCACCCGCCGTGCGACGCCGCGCCGTTGCAGCGCCTGCTCGAGCAGATGCTCGCGGCCATCGGGGCTCACGACCGCGTGCGATGCGGCCAGGTAGGTCTTCATCGTGAGGCGTTCGCCGATCACCGGGTGCGCCTCGCGCACGATGCACACATAGTCGTTGCGAAACAGCCGCTGCTGGAAGAAGCCCGCCTTCTGCAGGTCCGGCAGGTAGCCGATCGCCAGCTCGGCAGCGCCCGACGCCAGTGCCTCGGCCGCCGCGTGGCGCGCCATCGACAGCGTGCGCAGCGCGCATTGCGGCGCCGCCTCGGCGAAATGCGCCAGGATGCGCGGCAGGAAATGGACCTCGGCGATGTCGGGCGTGACGATCGAGAACTGCTTGGCCGCGGTGAGCGGCTCGAAGGCCGGCAGCGGCAGGATCTCGGTCTTGATCGCCTCCACCACGCGCCGCACCGGCTCGGCGAGTTCGCTGGCGCGCGGCGTCGGCTGCATGCCGGCCGAGGTCTTGACGAACAGCGCGTCGTTGAACAGCAGACGCAGCCGCCCCACCGCCGCGCTCATGGCCGGCTGGCTCAGGCCCACCGACTCCGCAGCCCGCGTGACGCTCTGGTGCTCCAGCATCGCCGCGAAGGCCACCAGCAGGTTCAGGTCGACATCCTTGATATCCATGGCGTGGATTCTATGTATATCGCCAATCCGCTTCATAAATGCCATGAGCCTGCCTAGACTGCGCCCCTGAACACGCCGAACGCGGATGTCGCCGGCGGAAGATGGAGACGAGATGGTCGATCGAACGGGCCCGCCACAGCCGCCGGCAGAGGCTGGCCACCAGCGCCTGCGCTGCGCCTGCGGCGTCGATGTGCATGCCCATGTGGTGCCCGAGCACTTCCCCGCCTGCCTCGGCAGCAAGGTGCCGGCCGATTGGCCGTCCACCGTCGCCGCGCCCCGCGCGAACGGCCTGTGCCACCGGCAGGTCATGATCTCGGGCAAGAACTACCGCACCGTCTCCGAGAAATGCTGGAGCGTTTCGCATCGCCTGGCCGACCTGCCCGGCATGGGCCTCGCGCACCAGGCCATCTCGCCGATGCCCGAGCTGCTGTCCTACTGGATGGGCGCTGCCGATGCGGCGCAACTGCTGCGCTATCTCAACGAGCAGATCGCGGAGATGGCCGCCGAGTCGCAGGGCACCCTGATCGGCATGGGCGCGGTGCCGCTGCAGGACATCGACCGCGCCATCGCGGAACTTCGGCATGCGGTCCAGACGCTGGGCTTCGCCGGCGTCGAGATCGGCAGCAACGTCAATGGCATGCCGATCGGTGATCCGCGCTTCGATCCCTTCTTCGAGGCCTGCGAGGCGCTCGATGCGGCGGTCTTCGTGCATGCGCTCAAGCCCGCCGGCATGGACCGGCTGATCGGGCCGGCGCCGCTGCAGCAGGTGCTGGCCTATCCGACCGACATCGGCCTGGCCGCCGCCTCGGTCATCACGGGCGGGCTGCTGCTGCGCCGGCCGCGCTTGCGCATCGCCTTCAGCCATGGCGGCGGCAGCCTGGCGATGCTGCTGCCGCGGCTGCAGAAGGGCTGGTCAGTGTTCCCCGCGCTGAAGGAACAGATGCCGGACTCGCCGTTGGCGCAGGCGCGCCGGCTCTACCTCGACACCCTGGTGTTCGACCCGGCCACGCTGGCACACCTGGTGCGGCAGTTCGGCGCGTCGCAACTGCTGATCGGCACCGACTACCCCTTCAATTTCCACGAATCCGCACCGCTGGCGCAACTCGACGCGGCCGCACTCGACACCGCGCAGCTCGAACAGCTGAGCGCGGGCAACGCGCGACGCTTCCTGGCCCGCGCCTTCTCCGCCCCTCTGGAGGAATCCGCATGAGTTCACCCTGGATCACCGGCCTGCGCAGCGTGGCCCTCGAGGTGCCCGACCTGGCCCGCGCCGAGGCCTTCTACACGCAGGTCTGGCGGCTGGACGTGGCGGCACGCACGCCCGAGGCCCTCTATCTGCGCGGCACCGGCGCCGACCACCATCTGCTGGCGCTGCACCGCGGCGGCCCGTCGGCCGGGATCCGGCATGTGACCCTGCGCGCACGCAGCGCCGCGGCGCTCGACCAGGTGGCGGCGGCGACCGTGCGCGCCGGCGGCCGCATCGAGAGCGCGATCGGCGCGCTCGACGAGCCGGGCGGCGGCATCGCCCTGACGCTGTGCGACCCCGACGGGCGACGGCTGCAGGTGGTGCATGGCGATGCGCACCATGCCGATGCCCACGAAGCGAAGGACCGCCCCGTGCGGCTCGCCCACGTGGTGCTCAACAGCCACGAGGTCGCATCCACCCAGCGCTTCTTCGAGCAGGCGCTGGGCTTCACGCTGGCCGACCGGACCCGGATCATGGCCTTCCTGAACTGCGCCGCCGACCATCACAGCGTGGCGCTCGGCGACGCCGACAACGACGCGCTGAATCACATCGCCTTCCTGATGCCCGACCTCGAATCCGTGATGCGCGGCGGCGGCCGCATGCGCGATGCCGGGCACGAGATCGAGTGGGGCCCGGGCCGGCACGGGCCTGGCGACAACGCCTTCAACTACTTCATCGGCCCCTTCGGCGAAGTCATCGAATACACGGCCGAGGTCGAGCAGATCGACGACAGCCATGTCGCCGGCGGCCCCGACGACTGGAAATGGCCCCCCGGCCGCGTCGACCAGTGGGGCATCTCGCAGCCGCCGTCGGCCCGCCTCAAGCAGGCCCAGCGACAAGTCTTCTTCATCCGTCCAACCGATCCTGGAGCACCATGAAATTCACCACCTTCCTGCACGGCGACCAGCCCCGCCTCGGCCTGGTCGACGGCGACGCCGTCATCGACCTGAATGCGGCCCAGCCGCAGGTTCCGTCCAGCCTGCGCGCGGCGCTGGCCGCCGGCGCCGACCTCGGCACCGCCGCCCGGGCCGCGCTGGCCTCCAGCGCTGCGCGGCTGCCGATGGCCGGCCTGCGCCTGGCGCCCCTGGTGCCCGAGCCGGGCAAGATCATCTGCCTGGGCCTCAACTACTTCGATCACGCGAAGGAAGGCGGCCGCGAGAAGCCCGAGTACCCCTGGTTCTTCTTCCGCGGCGCGAGCTCGCTGGTGGCGCACGGCGCGCCGGGCATCCTGCCGAAAGTCTCGGCCAAGTTCGACTACGAGGCCGAACTGGCGCTGGTGATCGGCCGCCGCGTGCCGCGCCACGTCTCGCAGGAAGACGCCCCGGGCCATGTCTTCGGCTACACCTGCTTCAACGACATGTCGGTGCGCGACTACCAGAAGCGCACGCCGCAGTGGACCATCGGGAAGAACTTCGACGGCACCGGCGGCTTCGGCCCGGTCCTGGTGACGGCGGACGAACTGCCGCCGGCCGCGGCCGGCCTCAGGATCCAGGGCCGCCTCAACGGCGAAGTCATGCAGAGCGCCAATACGGCCGACATGATCTGGGGCGTGGCCGAGACCATCTCGCTGCTGAGCGAGGTGCTCACGCTGGAGCCCGGCGACGTCATCGTGATGGGCACGCCGGCCGGCGTGGGACAGGCGCGCACGCCGCCCGTGTGGATGAAGGCGGGCGACAGCTTCGAGGTCGAGATCGAGCGCATCGGCACGCTCGCGAACCCGATCCGCGCCGAGGCCTGAGCCATGTCCTCCCTTCTGCAGCGCGAAGTCTTCGACGTCGCGGTGGTCGGCTTCGGCCCGACCGGCGCGGTGGCCGCGGGCCTGCTCGCCGGCATGGGCCTGCGCGTGCATGTCTGCGACCGCTCGCGCGAGGTCTACGACAAGCCGCGTGCGATCGCCATCGACCACGAGGTGCTGCGCGTGTTCCAGCAGCTGGGCATCGAAGAGCAGGTGGCGCGGTTCGTCGAGCCCTTCACGCCCTCCGAGTACTACGGCGTCGACGGCCGGCTGATCAAGCGCCTGACGATGATCGATGCGCCCTACCCGCTGGGCTACACGCCGTCGAACGTCTTCACGCAGCCGCCGGTGGAGGCCATCCTGCGCGAGCACGTGACGCGCTCGGACCGCACCCGCGTCGACCTCGGCAGCACGGTGGTCGGGATCGACCAGGACGCCGACGGCGCCACGCTGCAGCTGCGCCGCGACGACGGCGGGCGCGACAGCGTCAGGGCGCGCTACGTCGTGGCCTGCGACGGCGCCTCGAGCACGGTGCGCGAGCTGGCCGGCATCGCGCTGGAAGACCTGGCCTTCGACGAAGCTTGGCTGGTGGTCGACGTGCTGGCCAACGCCCGGGGCCTGGCCAAGCTGCCCGCCACCAGCGTCCAGTACTGCGAGCCCGAGCGGCCCTGCACGCTGGTGATCGGCCCCGGCAACCACCGGCGCTGGGAGATCTCGCTCAAGCCGGACGAAGACCCGCAGAAGGTCGTCGAGCCGCAGGAGACATGGCGGCTGCTGGCCCGCTGGCTCGGCCCGGAGGACGGCGAGCTCTGGCGCCAGGCCAGCTATCGCTTCCATGCGCTGGTGGCCGATCGCTGGCGCAGCGGGCGCATCTTTGTGGCCGGCGATGCGGCGCACCAGCAACCGCCGTTCCTGGGCCAGGGCATGTGCCAGGGCGTGCGCGATGCGGCCAACCTGGCCTGGAAGCTCGCGTCGGTGATCCAGGGACAGGTCCGCGGCCCGGCGGCGGAAGCCCTGCTCGACTCCTATGGCGAAGAGCGCAAGCACCATGTGCGCGAGCTCACCGGCCGCATCAAGGCGATCGGCAGCGTGATCGGCGAGCGCGACCCGGCGCGGGCGCGCGAGCGAGACGCCCGCATGCTGGCCGAATGCGGCGGCGTGGTGCGCGACATGCCGCGCCAGGACGTGCTGCCCCGTCTCGAGACGGGCCTGCTGGCGACAACGCCCCATCCGGCCAACGGGACGCTGTTCCCGCAGCCCTGGATCGCGCGCGACGGCGGCCGGGTTCGCTTCGATGCGCTGGCAGGCGACGGCTGGTGGCTGGTGCTCGATCGCGGCTTCGACCCCGGACCGGTCGAGGTCGACGCGGTGGCGATCCCCGGCCTCGCGGTCCTGCCGCTGGGCGACGCCCTGCAGGAGACCGAAGGCGTGGCCGCGGGCTGGTTCCGCCGCCATGCCTGCGGCGCGGCGCTGGTGCGGCCCGACCGCTACATCTACGGCGTGGCTGCCGATGCCGGCCAGCTCGCCCGCCTGCTGCAGTCGCTGGCCGCCAGGCTGAACTGACGCACCCCTTCGAAGACGACCACGGAGACAAGCAATGAAAAGAAGAGAGTTTCAGCTGGCCTTGCTGGCGGCGACCCTGGGGCGCGCCGGACTGGCGCCGGCGCAGGACCGGTGGCCCGACCGACCGGTCAAGGTGGTGCTCTCGCAGCCCGCCGGCTCGGGCCCCGACAATGTCGCGCGCCTGCTGTGCGACGGGCTCGCGCAGGCCATCGGCCAGCCTGTGGTCATCGACAACAAGCCCGGCGGCCAGAACGTCATCGGCGCCCAGGCGGTGGCCCGCGCGCCGGCGGACGGCTACACGCTCTACTTCGCGACCACGGCGGCGCTGGTCACGAACAGCTACCTGTTCAAGACCCTTCCCTACGAGCCGGTCAAGGACTTCGCACCGGTGGCCTTCGTGGCCAACAGCCCGTTCGCGGTGCTCGTGAAGGAAGACTCGCCGATCGCCTCGCTGCCCGATCTGGTGGCGCGCAGCGCCCGCGAACCCGGCAAGCTGTCGATCGCCAACGAAGGCCCGCGCACCTTCGGCGGCATGATCGCTCGGGTGATCAACGCCCGCAGCAAGGCACAGGCGAACCTGGTCTCGTACAGCTCGGTCGGCGTCGCCTTGCAGAACATCCTGGGCGGCCATGCGGATGCCGTGGTCGCCGACCTCGCATCGACCTCGCAGCTCGCGCGCCAGGGGCGGCTGCGCGTGCTGTCCGTGACGACCGCGAAGCGGGTCGCGGGATGGGAACAGGTGCCGACGGTGGCCGAGTTCCTGCCGGGCATCGAGATGAGCGGATGGATGGCGATGGTGGCACCGGCCGGCACGCCGCAGGCGGTCGTGCAGCGGCTCAACACGGAGATCAACAGGCTGCTGGTCCAGCCCGCGATCGCCGAGAAGATGCTCGCCATCGGCCCGATCGCCGCGCCGGGCGGCTCGCCCGCGCAGTTCGAGGCCTTCCTGCTGGACGAGCACAAGCGGCTCGGGCAGATCGCGCTGGAGATCGGCCTGCTGCCGGAGTGAGCCGGCCGCGCCCGGACGCCACCGGCGCGCTCAGATCAGCACGTGGACCAGCCGCTCGATCAGCTGCTGCGCCGAGAACATCGTCAGCGTCAGCGGCAGCAAGGGCAGCAGCGTGGTGACGGCCAGGTGCAGCACGGTCTTCAGCGTGAAGGGCGCCCAGCGCATGTTCTCGACGATCTCGAAGCTGCTGCCCATCTCGGCCAGCGACCGGATGTCGGCGCTGCCTAGCAGCACCTCGCCGGGGGCGGCGCCGCCGCGCAGCCACTTCTGGTCGAACTCGCGGGCGTGGCGCTGCGCCAGCGTGCCGTACTCGCGGCGGCCCCGGTTTTCCGCCGCCTCGAGCTGCGGACTGAACACGCACAGCGGCCCGAGGATCACGCACACCATCAGGGCCACCACGCCGAGGATCTCGACCTCGAACTCGAGCAGCGTGGCGCCGCCGAAGAAGATGCGGTCGGCGATCATCCCCGCCAGCAGCACGCCCTGCGCGAACAGGAAGGGCGCGAAAGCCACGCGCACCAGCGACAGGAAGCCGAGGCCCCCGCAGCGGTCGGGATGCGTGGGTATCAGCCTCAGCCTGATGCGCGAGACCTGCCACAGGAAGCGCGCCCAGATGAACAGCCTGAAGTACCAGCGCAACAGCAGGAACTGGAACAGGGGCAGGCTCACGCAGGCGAGCCACCAGCCGGCCAGCGTGAGGTCGAGCCGGCCGGTCGCGACGGCCCCATACCAGCTCGAGACGTCCAGCGTCAATCGGGTGCGCCAGACGACGAAGACGCCGATGCCGTACACCAGCGCCACCAGCAGCACCTCGGCGACCACCGAGTTGCGCAGGCGCAGTGCCGACGCGATGGCGCGATCGAACTGCGCCCGCGCGGCATCCGGGATCAGCCCGTCTTCGAGGAACTGCCGGGCCACCAGCCGCATCCGCCGGTGCACCACCACCTCGGCCAGGATCAGCAGCGGCAGCGCGACCAGGAAGCGCGCGTTCAGCTCGAGATCCTCGAGGAACGCGAGTTCGACGCCGCCACCCCAGGCGTGGCCTTCGGCGAGCGACAGCAGCAGCAGCGGCAGCCATGCGAGCAGGACCGCCACGAAGGCGCGGCGGTGCGGCAGGTTGCCCTCGTGGTCCGACAGCCGCGAGCGTCGCCAGAGCTGGAACAGGGGTCCACCCAGCACCAGCGAGAAATCGGCCGGGTCGAGCTCGGGCAGTTCGTCGGTGTCCGGGGTGGCAGGGGTCATGGGTCGGAAGCTCCATCGAACGCAAACACGCCGCCGGCATGATAGGCGAGCGGCCGAAGCTGACAGCATTCCGAAAGCCTCGCCAGGGCAACATCGGCGCACTTCGAACAACCGATGGAGACAAGACCCATGACTGCAGATGCCCTCGCTCACATTCCCGCGGCCGGCCCCGAGGCCCGGCGCCGCTTCCTGCTGGCCGGCGGCGCCCTCGGCCTCGCCGGGCTGCTGCCGCGCATCGCCGCGGCCCAGGGCGGCGGCTGGCCCGCCAAGTCGGTGCGCTTCGTGGTGCCCTTCGCGCCCGGCGGCAGCTCGGAGATCGTGGCCCGCTCCACGGCAGCCGAACTCTCCAACACGCTCGGCCAGAGCGTCTTCGTGGACAACAAGCCGGGCGCCGCCGGCAACATCGCGATGTCCGAGGTCGCGCGCAGCGACGACCAGCACACGATCATCCTCGGCCACATCGGCACACTGGCGGTGAATCCCTTCATCTTCGACAAGCTGCCCTACGACGCCAACAAGGATTTCAAGCCCGTGAGCCTGCTGGCCAAGGTGCCCAGCCTCTACGTCGTCCATCCGGACGTGCCGGCCAGGAACCTCACCGAATTCATCGCCTACGCCAAGTCGAAGCCGGGCAAGCTGAGCTATGGCTCGGCCGGCAACGGCAGCGCCGGCCACCTGGCCTTCGAGTACCTCAAGGTGACCTCCGGCGTGTTCATGCTGCATGTGCCCTACCGCGGCACCGGGCCGATGCTGACCGACCTGCTGTCGGGCCGGCTCGACGCCTCGGCGATCGGCGCCGCGGCCATCATTCCCTTCATCAAGTCGGGCAAGGTGCGCTGCATCGCCACCGGCTCGGCCAAGCGCCTGCCGCAGCTGCCCGATGTCCCGACCGTGGCCGAGCAGGGCTACCCGGGCTTCGAGATGACCCAGTGGTACGGCATGCTCGCGCCGGCCAGCATGGCACCGGCCAACGTGGCCAAGCTGTCGACCGAGACCATGAAGGCGGTGCGCGCGCCGGCCGCGCTGGAGCGCCTGCGCGGCGATGCGGCCGAGGCCATCGGCGGCACGCCGGAGCAGTTCGCCCAGTTCATCGCGCTGGAACAGGAACGCTGGAAGAAGGTCATCGCCCGGGCCAACATCAAGCCGGACTGACGCCCGCCGTCCGAGAGCCAGGCTCTAACATCGCGCCATGCGCATCCTGCTGGCCGAAGACGAACACACGCTGGGCACCTGGCTGTGCAAGGCGCTCGAGCACGCCGGCATCCAGGTCGAGTGGGTGGACGACGGCCGCCTCGCCGACCGCGCACTGCAGCAGCATGACCACGACGCGCTGGTGCTCGACCTCGGGCTTCCGGGACTCGACGGCCACGAGGTGCTGCAGCGCCTGCGCGAGCGCGACCAGCGGCTGCCGACGCTGATCCTCACGGCGCGCGACTCGCTGTCGGAGCGCGTCGACCTGCTGAACGCCGGCGCCGACGATTTCCTCGCCAAGCCCTTCGCGCTGGCCGAACTCGAGGCCCGCCTGCATGCGCTGGTGCGGCGGGCCCGGGGCGTCGAGCATCCCCGGCTCGCCTGCGGGCCGCTGGTGTACGACGGCACGCGCCGGCAGTTCCTGCTGAACGGGGAGCCGCTGTCGCTGTCGCCGCGGGAACTGTCCGTGCTGCGGGTGCTGGCCCAGCGCAGCGGCGAGCCGCTGTCCAAGCAGCAGATCCTCGACCGCGTGTTTTCCGACGACGACAGCGTGCATCCCGAGGCGGTCGAAGTGTTCGTGCACCGCCTGCGCAAGCGGCTCGACGGCAGCGGGGTCCGCATCACGACCTTGCGCGGCCTGGGCTACGCGCTGGAGGCCGGCTGATTTGAGCGCCCTGCCGCGCCCCCTGGCCGCCGCCGCCGACCGGATCCGGCGCGCGAGCCTGCGGCAACGCCTCGCGCTGCTGCTGCTGCCGCTGCTGCTGCTGGTGACCTGCGTCGAGCTCTGGATGACGCGGCACGATGCCCTCGAAGCCGCCAACGCGGCCTATGACCGGTCGGTGCTCGGCGCGCTGAAATCGATCGACGCCAACATCTCGACCGCCTCGGGCGGCCTGGCCGTCGAACTCCCGTACACGCTGTTCGAGTTCTTCGAGCTGACCGCGAGCGGCCAGGTCTATTTCCGCGTCGCGACCTCCGACGGCCTGGTCGAACTGGGCAGCGCCGACCTGCCCGAGCCGGCGGGCGAGCTGGTGCCCGGGGTTCCGGTGTTCTACGACGCGAGCTACTTCGGCGAATCGGTCCGCTTCGCCGCCTATCGCCGCGACCTCGATCGCACGCCGGCGGGCAGCCGGGGGCGCAGCGTGCTGATCCAGGTCGGCGAGAGCACCCGCTCGCGGCAGGAATTCACCTCGCGCTTCGTGCGCCGGGCGGCGCTGCGCGACGGCCTGGTGCTGGCGCTGCTGCTGCTGAGCACCGCGGTGGCGCTGGCGGCTGCGCTGCGGCCCCTGACCCGGCTGGCGCGCGAGGTCCAGGCGCGCAAGGCCGACGACCTGACGCGCATCGACGAATCCGATCTGCCGGCGGACATCCGGCCGCTGGTCGAGGCGGTCAACCAGCAGATGTCCCGCACGCAGGAGCTGGTGGCCCAGCAGCGCCGCTTCCTCGACGATGCCTCGCACCAGCTGCGCACCCACCTGACGACGCTCCAGATGCAGGTCGACTATGCGCAGCGCGAACAGGACCCGGCCAAGGTCGGCACGGCGCTCGAAGCCCTCGGCGTCGAGATCGGCCGCGTCACGCGCAGCACCCAGCAGCTGCTCGCCCTGGGACGCAGCGACACGGTGTCGCTGGCGTTCGCGGAGGTCGAGCTCGAGCCGCTGCTGCGCGAGGTCGCGGTCGCCCTGCTGCCGCTGGCGCGCGCCAAGCACATCGACCTCGGCATCCATCCTCCGGCCAGCGGGCTGCGTGCCGTGGCCGATGCGGGCCTGCTGCGCGAGGCCCTGAGCAACCTGGTGGTCAACGCGATCGCCTACACGCCGGCACGCGGCACCATCACGCTGCTGGCCGGCGCCGAGCAGCGGGGCTGGCGGATCACGGTCGAGGACGACGGCCCCGGGCTGAGCGAGGCCGAATGCGCCGCGCTCGGCCAGCGCTTCGTTCGCGGCGCGCGGGCCGGCAAGGGCGGATCGGGACTGGGACTGGCGATCGCGCGCTCGATCGCGCAACGGCACCAGGGCGATCTCGAACTCAAGGCGCGCGAAGGCACGCGGGGCCTGCACGCCACGCTCTGGTGGCCTGTGCGCAGCGCCTAAGGCATCGAACCGTAGACTCGCCGACCATGTCCACGCTGGAACCCACCCGACGCCAGGCGCTGCGCGCGCTGCCCGCCGTGCTGCTGGCCGGTGCAGGCACCGCGGCCGGCGCCGCCGACGATCCCAGCCTGGCCGCCGCCGAATGCGTGATTCCCGCCAAGGCCGGCGGCGGCTTCGACCTGACCTGCGCGCTGGCGCGGGACGGCTTGCAGGTGGTCCGGCCGAGCCGCCCGCCGCTGGGCCAGCGCTTCCTGCCCGGCGGCATCGGCGCCGTGGCCTTCGACCGCATCGCCACGGGCCGGATGGGCGGTCCGGCGATCCTCGTGGCCTTCTCCAGCGGGTCGCTGCTCAACATCGCGCAAGGGCGCTTCGGGCCCCACTCGCCGTCGGCGGCACGATGGATCGCCGCCCTCGGCACCGACTACGGCGTGATCGCCGTGCACCGGGACTCTCCCTACAGATCGCTCCAGGACCTGATGGCGGTCGTGCGCCAGGAGCCATCCAAGGTCGTGTTCGGCGCCGGCGGAACGGTGGGCAGCCAGGACTGGGTGAAGGCCGCGCTGCTGCTGCGGGCGGCAGGGCGCGATCACAAGTCGATGCGCTTCGTGTCCTTCGAAGGCGGCGGCGATGCCCTGAGCGCGCTGCAGGGCAAGCATGTGGACGTGTTTCCCGGCGACGCGGCCGAAGCGCTGCAGGCGATCGCGGGCGGCGCGGCGGTTCGCATCCTCGCAGTGCTCTCCGATGCCGCGCTGGGCGGCGGGCTGGCCGGCATCCCCACGGCGCGCGCGCAGAAGGTGGATCTCGCATGGCCCACGGTCCGTGGCGTCTACATGAGCGCCGATGTCGCCGAAGCGGCCGCCCGCGGATGGATCGACGCCTTCGCCGAGGCCATGGCCGCACCGGGCTACCCGGCCCTGCGCGAACGCCATCGCCTCTATCCCTTCTCGCTGACCGGCGCGGCGTTGGAAGACCATGTGATGGCGAGCCTCGCGCGCTACAAGGACGTGGCGGCCGACCTGGGGCTGCGGCGCTGGGGTCGATAGGCAGGGCCGCGTCGGGGGCGCCGGACCTCAGGCTTCGCCGCGCCGCCTGACCACCAGCTCGGCCCAGCCGGTGCCCGGATCGAACTCGCGCGCGAAGTGCCACGCGGGCAGCAGCGCCAGCAGCACCTCGGCCGTGGTGCGCACGGTGCAGCCGTAGCAGACATGGCCACCCGCCACGCGCCCCTGCGCGTCGGCCACGCTCATGTGCAGGTGCGAGGCGCGCGCCGCGATGCTGCCGGACAGCGTGAGCAGTTCGCAATCGGCGTCGATCTTCAGGACGTCCTCGGCGCCGGCGAGGCGAATCTCGGCCGGACGAAGGCTTCCGATGCCCGACAGGACGAATGCCGCCTCGACGCCCTGCCCCGCAACGACGGCCTCGAGCGCCCGGCGCAGATCGTCGCCCGGGCGAAGGCGAACCGGCAGGGTCTGCAGAGGGAGGTCGGAGGCGGCCATGCCGCACATCATGCCGCGAACGACGGCCACGACACACACCCCGCATTCGCTATCCTCGCTGCCTGGCCGTCCCCGCGGCCCGAGGAAGCCCGATGCGCATCGACTGGAATCAGTTCACCCCCTGGTCCGCCCTCGCGGGCGGCATCCTGATCGGCATCGCTGCCGCGATGCTCATTCTTTTGAACGGCCGCATCGCGGGCATCAGCGGCGTGCTCGGAGGCCTGCTGAGACCGGCCAGGGGCGAGCTCGCCTGGCGCCTCGCCTTCGTGGCCGGACTGGTCGGCGCACCGTGCGTCCATGCACTGTTCGCGGCCTTCCCGCGACCCCAAATCGACGCCCAGTTCGGCGCCCTGGTCGTCGCCGGCCTGCTGGTCGGATTCGGCACGCGCCTTGGCTCCGGCTGCACCAGCGGCCACGGCGTCTGCGGCCTGTCCCGGCTGTCGCCGCGCTCGCTGGTGGCGACGGCCACCTTCATGGCAGCCGGCTTCGCCACCGTGTTCCTGATCCGCCACCTGCTCGCCCTCTGAGAAATCCCGCCATGACCGTTTTCACTGCCCTGCTCGCCGGACTGGTGCTGGGCCTCGGCCTCATCGTCTCGGGCATGTCCGATCCCGCCAAGGTGCTCGGCTTCCTCGACCTGGGCGGCGCCTGGGATCCGTCCCTGGCCTTCGTGATGGGCGGCGCGATTGCCGTCGGCGCTATCGCCTTCGCCGTCGCGCGCAAGCGCACGGTCTCGGTCCTCGGGGCACCGATGAGACTGCCGGCTTCGCGCGACATCGATCGCCGCCTGGTGCTCGGCAGCGTCCTGTTCGGCATCGGCTGGGGGATCGCCGGCTTCTGCCCGGGCCCGGCGCTCGTCGCGCTCGGCATGGGCGAAGGCAAGGCGCTGGTCTTCGTGGTCGCCATGCTGGCCGGCATGGGCGGCTTCGAGCGACTCGAGCGCCGCGGGCAGCCGGCGGTCGCGGATGCCTCCTAGGTCCTGTCCACCTCGCGCGGACGTCATGGAGATTCGTCGTTTCAGGCCCGGTGACGAAGCTGCGTTGTTCCGCGTCTACTTCACGGCCATCCACGAGATCGCTTCCCGCGACTACGCGCCGGAGCAGGTCGAGGCATGGGCACCGGCGGACCTCGACACCGGGCTGTGGGCCCGGCGAGTTCGGGGAATCAATCCCTTCGTCGCCGAGCTCGGCGACGAGATCGTCGGCTACGCGGACGTCCAGCAGAACGGCTACATCGACCACTTCTTCGTCTCGGGCGCCCATCCGCGACAAGGCATCGGGACGAGGCTGATGGCTCGCATTCACGAGGAGGCCGAGGCGCTCGGCCTGGCCGAGCTGAGTTCGGACGTCAGCAAGACGGCCGAACCCTTCTTTGCTCTCCACGGCTTCCATGTGGTCGAGCGGCGATGCCCGGTCCTTCGGGGCGTGACGCTCGAGAATGCCTGGATGCGCAAGGATCTGAAGCAGCGCGGATGAGCGCTCCGCCTCGCGGCGGCTTCAGGGGCTCACGGTCAGCGTCCTGGTCGCCTTCGCGCGTGCATCGACCTGCGCCCGACCCACCGCGTCCTGCTTGCACGAGTTGGTCTCGAAGAGCGGCAGCTGGTCGTCGTAGTGCCTGGTCCTGCCGAGGCTTGCGCTCACGAATCCGCTTTGGCCCGGCGCCATCAGCGAGCACATCTCGACCGCGTCCTTTCGCAGGACCACACGGAATCCCGCGGTCCCGCGGTTCTGGTACAGCGGGGTCTCCTGGTCTTCGGCGGCCCACGGCACGCCGATCGCATTCGTCTTCGAGAACCGGTGCCTTGCGGACGGCGTGACCCACTTGGCCGGGTCGGCGCCGTAGGTGGTGGTCAGCTCTGCAACCGCTGTCGAAAGCGCGGCACGCACGACGCTGTCCGGCGTTTGGCCGCTCAGGAAATCGTAGCGCTGCGGAACGCCGGAGGAAGCACCCTGGAGGGCATTGAAGAGGAGCTTGGAGGCCCGGGCAGGCTGCAGGCTTCCCGGGGCACCGCCCGCCAGCGGCGCATACCCGAGGTCGACCAGGGAGTTGAAGACGCCGGCCGGCAGGTCGTCCTTGAGGACCGCCACGGTCATCGCCTTCAGCCAGGCCTGGAGGATCGTCACGCCGGGGCCGTCGTACTGGCCGTCCTTGTTGGTGTCCTGCAGGCGCATGTCCCAGGCGACGAGGGCGTCGGCTGCCTTGCGCACCGGGTCCGACGCGGGAAGCGACGCGGTGGCAGCCTTGATGTAGGGCACGAAGTAGCGCGCATTGAGGTCGGCCACCGCCGCGTTGCCCGCAATGCTCCAGGCTTGCTCCGGCGTGAACTTCGCTGGGCCCGCCAGCTGCACGCCGAGCTCGTTGACGCGATCGACCGCCGAGAAGTTGGCGCCGTCGGCGCGAAGGCCTGCCGCAATCTGATTGTTCCAGCTCACGAAGTAGCCTTGAGCCGGGTTGTAGGCCTTCGGGTTCTCGCTGAAGGGCCGGCGGCCCTGCCACTCCATGCTGCCGTCGCCGAGCGCGGGAAATTGAATGTTCTGCTGCGCGGGCCGGACAGGCAATGCGCCCAGGCCGGCGGCGCCGATGTTGCCGTCGACGTCGGCGTAGAACCATGTGATGGATGCGCTCACGCGCGCTGCCTGCGCCATGAACTGGTTCCAGTTCCTGGCCTGCGCGGCCTTGCCCCAGCCCAGCATGGTCTCGACTTCGACGCCTTCCCATGAGCGCTTCGCGCTGTAGGCCGTCTGGTTGGCAAGGTCCCAGGTCTGAACGAATCCGTGAACCGTCGAGTAGACGTCGAAGCTGCGGTCGGCCTCGCCCTTCACCTTGATGGATTCCGTGCGCTTTTCCATGGGAATGAACCGGCCCTTGAACCGGTACTCGTAGCGGTTGGCCGGATTCAACTGCTCCTGGTAGGTGTCGTTGGTGTCGAGCGAGCCCACGGTGGAGCCCCAGGCGATGGTGCCGTTGGTCCCGAAGAGCACGGGCAAAAGGCCGATGGGCGTCATGCCGGTCAGGTCATAGCCAGCGCCATGCAGTCCGATCGCCGTCACGAAGGACGGGTTGTTGAAGCCCTGTTGCGGCCCGTTGTAGAGGATGGCGGTGCCGTCGGCGGATCTCGAAGGCCCCAGCACCCACGCATTGCTCGCGGTCGGCATGTTCTCGGTCGCCGCGAGCCCCAGGGCCGCCACCTGCAATGCCCGATGCGAAGCAGCGCCGGACTGCGATATCGGTCGCAGCGCCAGACGAGCATCGCCTGTGGCCTCGGAGCCCTGCCGGGCAGAGGCAACGGCTCCTGGCCGCGGGATGATGGTCGGGGCAGCGGGGTCCTCCAGCCAGCGCATCTGGTCGTAGATGCTTTGACCTGCGGAGGCGCCCTTCTCCGCCTTCAACTGGTTCAAGAGCGCAAGGTTGGCCACTTCGGCGCTCCCCCCGAAGAACCGGTTCAGGATCAATCCGATCCAGACCAGGGCCACATCCTCGGAACTCCAGCTGCCGGGCTCGAAGCCGGCGTCGACGAACTCCCTTGGCAGGAGTTCGGTCTTGTTGGCCAGGACTTCCCTGACGCGGGCGTTCACGCCCTTGGCATAGCCATCGAACATCGCCCGATCTTCTGCCGACAGCGCGTCGAGTTGCCTTCGAACGGAAGCCGGGTCGATGCCCGAGCGGGTCGCGATGTCGGTCGCGGCATAGCGCGGCCCGAGCACCGCAGCGACGGTTCCGTTGCCCGAGCGCTTGGCCATCTCGAGCTGATAGAGGTGGTCTTCCGCGACCGCGTAGCCGAAGCCGTAGAACAGGTCGTGCGTGTTGTCGGCGTAGACATGCGGCGTGCCGTAGGTGTCGCGCTTGATGGTCAGCTTCGACGCGACCGCTCCTTGTCCACCCGGAGCTGCCGCAAGAGGCGCCAGCGGGGCGCTGCCGCCACCGGCACATGAAGCGAGCGCCGCAGTGCAGCCGATTGCCAGCACCACGAGCCCATTGAAGCGTCCAGTCATCATCGTTCCTCGTCACATTGGGGACTGGCACGATATTCCTTTAGACATGAATCAATTACAAGTCATGGAATACCCTTCCCGCGGGTCTTGGTCGACCGGTGGGAGATGCGATGACCGTGCGCTTCGTCTACCAGGCCACCCGCACGCCGGCGTTGCCGCCGATGCTCTTGCGGCGATCGCCGTCGATGCTGGTGGTGTAGCCGGCTGTTGCGTAGAAGCCGACTGCCTTTGTGATCTGCACATCGATGCCGGCGCCTATCTCCAGTGCCGTGGCGTCGCCGCGCGTGGCGATCGGCACGCCGCCGAAAACGACCGACCCGGTGCCGTGCGCGCCGCGCCAGAGGTTGGCCCTGAGCCACGGCTGCCAGGCGGCTCCGCCCCATTGCAGCGAGCCCTGCAGGCGCACGCCGAGGCGCCCGGTGAAACCCTCGTGGTCGTCATAGGCGATCGTCGAGAAGCGATCCTGCGTGCCGTCCAGCGACACGCGCTGCCAGATGAGCTGCCCCTGCGGTTCGAGGGTCCAGCCGCGGCCCAGCACGATCGGATAGCCGGCTTCGAGGGAGGCCGTGAAGGCATTCCCGTCGGTGCTCGTCCCGACCCCGCGGTTCGAGCGCGGGTCGCCATCCAGCCAGCTCTGCATGAGGACGCCATCGACATACCAGTCCGAAGGGCCGATGTGCGTCCAGTAGGCGCCGAGGCTGTTGTTCTCCAGTTCGATCCGGCCGACCGGGGTGTTCGACCGGCCCAGCGCCGTTCCCCGGACATCGCCGCGAGCCTGCCCATGGCCGAAGAAGGCGCCGAAACGGTCGCGATGGCCATCGGTCCGGTCGATGCCGTAGAGGTCCACGCCGAGCTGCACGCCCCACATGCTGCCGTCGAATTCGGGGCTCACATCGCCGGACCAGCGCTGTTCGTCCGACTGGCCGAACGCGCGACCCCAGCCTGCAGCCAACGGCCCGCTGCCGCTCAGGCGCCCCTGCTCGCCGCGCCGCTCGTGGAAGGTGCCGAGGGTCACGAGACTCAGTTCGCCAGCGAGCGGCGGCAGAGCCGCCTGCACGGCGACCTCGGGACGGTAGAGCGGCCTCGGCGGCTGGCCCGCTGCGGCCGCCGGCACAGGCGGAGAGCCCGGCGCCACTTGCGGGACGGGCGGCGGCACGGGCATGTCCACGGATGCGACCGGGGTCGCCGGCGCGGTCGATCGCAAATACCAGTTCTCGGCCGTGCCCGCCGTGATGCCGCCACGGTACAGCAGGTACTCGTAGGGCCCGGCTGCCACCGGCGCGGCCAGCGAGAACGCTCCGGCCGCCGTCGTTGCGCCATTGACCCCCAGGACCACCGCAATGCCGCTCCCCGTGGTCAGCGCGCCGGTACCGCCGAGATTGACCACCTGCATCGCGGTCGAACCCGTGACGGTGCCGCCGACGATCACCAGCTTGTCCGTGGGCGAGGCATCGTTGCCCACCTGCGACTCGATCCGCAAGATTGCGCCGCCCTGCCCGACGTAGTTGCCGTTGATGGTCAGCGTGCCGATCGAGTTGCCCGGCGCGACCACGCCCCGGTTCAGGACATTGCCGAAGATCGTGCCGGTGCCGCCCAGCGTGCCGGCCGCGGCGACGGTGGTTGCGGAGGCGATCGAACCGTTGACCCACAAGGCCCCCTGCTGCACGGTCGTCGGGCCGGAATAGCTGTGATGGCCCGGCAGGATCAGCAGGCCCGGCCCTTGCTGGCTCATCGAGCCGGTGCCGCTGACGATGCCGGCATAGGTCAGCGTATCGGAGCGGTTGAAGACCAGGTTGGCGTTGTTGAGGATGTCGCCCGCCACGCTGCCGCTGGTTCCGCCGTTGCCGAGTTGCAGCGTGCCGCCGGCGATGGTCGTGCCGCCTGCGTAGCTGTTGTTGGCGACCAGGACCAGCGTTCCGCTGCCCGCCTTGGCGAGTGCGCCGGCACCCGAGATCACGCCGGAGAAGGCGTTGGTCGTTCCGGCTGTGTCGATGGTTCCGCCGCCGGCATTGAGCGTGACCGGGCGCGCCGTGTCGAACGAGCCGCTGAGCCGCAAGCTGCCCGCGTTGAACGTCAGCCCGCCGCTCGCGGCACCGAGGTTGGCGTCGGCGCCGACGCCGAGGACGCCTCCAGCGATGGTGGTGCCGCCCGAATAGCTGTTCGCCGCTGTCAGGGTCAGGGTCCCGGGGCCCTGCTGGGTCAGGCTGCCGGTGCCCCCGATGACGCCGCCGTAGCTCAGGTCGTCGCTGCGGTTGAAGACCACCGCGCCGTTGTCGGTGATGCTGCCTGCCACGGTGCCGCTGGCCGCGCCGGTTCCGATGCGCAACTGGGTTCCTGCCTGCACGGTCACCGGACTGGTCAGGGTCCCGCTCACGCGCAGCACGCCGCTCTCGATCTGCGTGTCGTTGAATGTGCCGCTGCCCGACCAGGTCCAGTCGGTGCCGCTCATGCGCAGCGTCTCGAAGTTGGCGAACGCATTGGAGGCGGTGCCCGCCCCTTCCAGGATCACGCGGTCGGTGCCGGTACCGCCGTCGGCGAGCCCCGTGATCACGGAGCCCGCACGCAGGATCAACGTGTCGTTACCGGCGCGCAGGTCGATCGCGGTTCCGGCATCGCTGCGGATGACGCCGGCATTGACCACGGTCTCCTGGCCGTTCACGCCCCGCACCGCAAAACCGCGCTCGCTGATGATGGAGCCCGTGTTCTCGATCCTGGCGACGAAGCCACCCGCCGTGGTGTTGGACAGCACCCCGTCGGCATTGATGCCCGAGGCCCGGATCGTCCCGCTGTTCACCAGCGTGTTGTTGTTGCCCTGCATGAAGACACCGAATGCATCCCTGCCGCCGACCAGGAGTTCGCCGCTGTTGAAGAAGCTGCTGTCGCCGTCGTCTGCGCGCATGCCGTTGCCGCGCTGACCGCTGGTGTTGACGATGCCGCGGTTGTCCAGCGTGTTGCCCGCGCCGGAGAGCACGAAGAGCCCGTGCGCACCCGTGCCGCCCACGTTCAGGGTCCCGTCGTTGCGCAGCAGGTTGCCGCCGCTGCCGGCGACTTCGATGGCGCTGGAGCCGATCCCGCTGGCGGTGATGACGCCGCTGGCCGTGTTCTGCAGGGTGTTGCCCTGGCCGCCCGCCACGAACATGCCGAACGCACGGTTGACCGTTTCCGAACTGCCGCCCGAGGTGGTGATCGATCCGGCATTGACCAGCGTCGAGTTGGTCGCCTCGCCGAGCAGCATCCCGTGCGAACCCTGGCCCCGCGTGACGATGCTGCCCTCGTTGCGCAACGCATGGCCGGTGCCGCCGATGGCCGCCATGCCGAAGGCCTCGTCCAGATTGGATTCGATCGCGCCGGTCGCGGTGTTCGTCAGTTCCGATCGATTGCTTGCCTGCGCGAACATCCCCGCGCCCTGGAAGGTGTTCAATGTGATCTGGCCGGCGTTGACCAGGCGATTTCCTTCGTTGTTGGAGGCGATCAGGCCGGTGGCGAGGTCGCCCGAGATCGTGATCCTCGCCCCCGCTTCGTTGCGCAGGACGCTGTTGTTCCCGACGCTGACGAAGCTCAGCGAATTGAACCCGGTGGTCGCGAGCGTCCCGAAGTTGCGCAGCGTGCTGTTGTCGCCGAGAGCCACCACGCCGATGTTTCCGGCGCCGGTGGACACCGGCTCGATGCTGCCGAAGTTGTTGAGCTGGGCGCCTGCTCCAAGCACGATCAGGTTGCCGCTGCCCGTGATCACGGCATCGGCGTTGACGTTGACCGTCACGCCGGAAGCCGCGGACGCATCGAGCGGCACGGTCGTGGGGGCGGGTCCGCTGCAGGTGACGGTCTGGCCGCTGGCCGGCGGGTTGGGCAGGCAGTCCGCCAGGGCCGGCCCGGGAATCATGCAGGCCAGCGCACCGGTGACGACCCCCGTCGACACGCGACTCATCTCGCGGCCGGATGCGGCGAGGCGAAGGCGACGCGGATGGCCTTGGGAGAGCAGACGCACACCTAGTCGATTCGCCGGGCAGGCGGTGGTGTCCAGGAGCCGTCCATGGCCGCGACCTTCGGCCAGTAGGCGCGGACATAGAGCGAGAAGTCGCCCTTCGGCGCGGGCAGCCAGTTGGCTCGTTGCACCGGGTCGGTGGGCGCTTCGGTCTGGACATGGATCGTGAGCGAGCCGTCGGCCGCCAGCTGGAGATCCTTGTTCTTGGTGCCGACCGAGAAGCGACCGATCGGGTTGGCGACGAAGAAATGGTGCTCGTTGTAGATCGAGAGCGACCAGAAGCCATTCACCGGTGGCGTGCCATCCTTCGGAAAGCTGACCGTGTACCGGTTCGCGCTGTTGAGCCTCTGGCCCGCTTCGTCCAGGTCCTGGTAGAAGTACTTGGTCTCGTCGGGCGAGTTGACCAGGATGTTGGACTTCGCAACCGCAGTCCGCGTGAAATAGTCGCTGCCGAAGGCCGATTCGTTCGAGATCGTGCGCCAGTGGTGCGGCAGCCGCAGGCCGTAGTTGCGAAACTGGAACAACGGATTCACGAGCTTCTCTTCGGCGTCCCTGGCCGCTTCGATCATCGCCTGCTTCAGCTTCGGATCGTCCTTGGCAGCAGCCAGCACCGCGAGCACCTGCGCGTAGCGTGCCTCTTCGCCCGGCAGCGGCGGCGCATCGGCCAGGACATCGGGCAGCTCATCGAAGAATCTCTCCGGCAAGACCCATCGCGTCTCTTCCTCGCCGGGCGGGCCACCCGGCACCTTGGGCAGCTTGCTCCAGTCGATGTGCTTCATCTGCCCGTCGTACTCCGCAAGCGGATACATCATGATCCCGGTCAGGACGGCCTGGATCGCTGCCTTGTCCTGCGCCGTATCGTCCTGAAAGATGCGCGGCGCGACCAGGCCGGTCTGGCTCGATGCGCGAAACACGCGGGTGATTCCCCTTGGAACCTCGCCGCGCCAGTCGGGCCCGACCAGAAGGTAGAAGCCAGGGCTGCTGCCGTGCATCTTTCCAAGTTGCACGAAGCTGTCGGTACGCAGATCGACGACCTGATAGACCCAGAAGCGGTCGCCGAAATCCGGCACCTGGAGCACCACCGGCGACACATCCAGCGCCAGCATGCCGAGCCCGTAGACCACGTCCTGGTTCGGGCACGCGACATTGCGCTCCTCGGGATCGACATAGTCCCTGAGCATGGTCAGCCGGTTGAGCGGCGCTTCGAGCAGCGGGCCGGCATAGCGCTGCTCCTTCATCTTCGAGAAGGCGAGCCGGCGGTTGTACAGGTTGACCAGCGGCCAGGCCCAGAAGAAGACATCGCGCGCAACGTGGGCCGCGTACGCCTCGGTGATGCTCACGCGCGCGTCGGGAGCGGGTGGCAATGCGCGAGCCCAACCGGGCGAGACCGGCGGCCGGTTCATTTGGCGCTCCTCCGCGTTGCCGCTCGTGCGCTTGCCGCCTTGGGTGCAGCCGCCAGCTGACCCAGCTCGACGGTGACCTTCTCGATGCTGCCCGTGAAGGCGAATGGCATCTTGTAGCTGAAGTCGATCGGCGAGCCGATGTCCATGCCGACGTCCAGTCCCTCGCCCAGGGAGAACTGGATCGGGATCGTCCGCTCCAGGCGGCCCTCGGCAATCTTTCTGCCGTTCGCGCTCATGGTGACGGTGCCGCCCTTGCCCATCCCGCCCCCGTCGTACTTGAAGGCGACGACCAGGGTCGCCTTGCCCGGTGGCAGCGCACTCTTGGCCGTGAAGGTCGGCCGGTCGATGCTCAGGTAGTTGTAGACGAAGGTGGGCCTGCCGTCGCGCAGGTAGAGCCCGTAGCCGCCCTCCAGGCCGCCGTGCGTGACGATCATTCCTTCCGCCTTGCCCGCGGGCACCGCGATCTCCGCCGTGATGGTCCACGACTTGTTGCACATCGCGGGCGAGGCGGCGTCGGGCAGGCCGATGGTGCCGGGGTAGTAGGTCATGCGGCTGCGCCCGGCGATCAGGCTGGGGCGCCCCATCAGCTCGGCGTTCATGCGGATGGTGGCCCGCCAGTCGAGCGGCAGCACGTTGTACTTGGCGGCCTCCACCCACCAGAGATCCTGCAGCTTGCGCAACTGATCCGGATGCTTTTTGGCCAGGTCGTTGGCCTGGGAGAAGTCCTCCTCGATGTTGTAGAGCTCCCAGGGCGCCTTGTCGGGGTCCCATTCCTGGCGGTTCGGATCCCACGGAACGAAAGACGGCGACGAGGCCATCCAGCCGTCGTGATAGAGGCCGCGATTGCAGCCCAGCTCGAAGTACTGGGTCTTGCGCGGGCTGCCGGCGTCGGCGCTGTCGAAGGTGTCGGCAAAGCTCTTGCCTTCGATCGGCTTCTGCACGACGCCGTTCAGCACGGCCGGCGCCGTGACGCCGCAGAGCTCGTAGATCGTCGGCACGATGTCGATGGTGTGGAGGAACTGATCGCGCAGGGCGCCCTTGTCCTTGATGCGCGCCGGCCACGAGATGATCATCGGATTGCGGGTGCCGCCGAAGTGACTCGCCACCTGCTTGGTCCACTGGAAGGGCGTGTTCATTGCATGCGCCCACGCGGACGGGAAGTGGTTGAAGTGCTTCGGGCCGCCCAGCTCGTCGATCGCCTTGATGTTGTCCTGCCACTTCTCGGAGAAGCCGTTGAAGAACATGTTCTCGCAGAGCGAGCCCTCGAGTCCGCCCTCGGCGCTGGCACCGTTGTCGCCCGCGATGTAGATGAAGATCGTGTTGTCGGCATCGGGCAGCTGCTTGCAGGCCTCGACCACGCGGCCCAGCTCGAAGTCGCAATGCGCGGCATAGCCCGCGAAGACTTCCATCATCCGCGCATACAGGCGCTTCTGGTCGGCATTGAGCGAACTCCATGCCGGCAGCCCCTTGGAGCGGGTCGTGAGCCGGGTGCCCTTCGGGATCACGCCGAGCTTGAGTTGCCGGGCATGGGTCTGCTCGCGGTACTTGTCCCAGCCGCCGTCGAACTGGCCCTTGAACTTGGCGATCCAGTCCTCCGGCGTGTGGTGCGGTGCGTGGGTCGCGCCGGTCGCCAGGTACAGGAAGTAGGGCCGGTCGGGTGCGACGCTCTTGGCCTGGCGCACCCAGGCGATCGACTTGTCGGCGAGATCGGTCGTGAGGTGGTAGTCGGGGTCCGTCGAGGCCGGCACCAGATCACGGTTCTGGTAGAGGATCGGATTCCAATGGTTCATGTCGCCCGCATTGAAACCGTAGAAATAATCGAAGCCCAGTCCATTGGCCCAGCGGTCGAAGGGCCCGGCCATGCTGGTCTCCCATGTCGGCGTGTTGTGGTTCTTGCCGACCCAGGCCGTCATGTAGCCGTTCTGGCGCAGCACCTCGCCCATCGTGCCGCAGCTGCGCGGCAGGATGCAGGTGTAGCCGTCGTAGCCCGTCGCCAGTTCGGTGATGCCGGCGAAGGCGGTCGAGTGGTGGTTGCGTCCGGTGATCAGCGCCGCGCGCGTGGGACTGCACAGCGCGGTCGTGTGGAAGCGGTTGTAGCGCAGGCCTTCGGCGGCCAGCTTGTCCATCGTGGGAGAGGGGATGCCGCCGCCGAAGGTGCCGTACTGGCCGAAGCCGCAATCGTCGATGAGGATCAGGACGATGTTCGGCGCACCCTTGGGCGCCTGGACCGGCTTGGGGAACCGGGCCGGGTCCGAATCGAGGAAGGTGCGCCCGACCTCACCGGGAAAGTGGAAGTCCGGCCGCGGCAGGATCGCGGGCGTGCCGCTCGCGGGCGCCTTGCCGGCGGCGGCCTGCTGGCGCGATTCGGGAGGGTTCGCCTTCTTTGCCATCGCATTGCTCCTGGAGCGCCGCGCACCAACCGGTGGACGAAGCATCCCCTTGTCGCTGCGGGCGGAGCTCAAGAATGACGTGGTTCGATGCGGCGCGCAATTGCACCTTGGGGCAGTGCAGCGCGAACCCCTCCGGCCGCGTCAGTGACCGCCGCCGCCCGATGCCTCGGTCATCTTCGCGATGACCTGGTCCAGGCTGAAGCTCGCTGCCTTTTGCCGCGGCGGGAATTCCTTGAAGGTCGCCAGGAACTCCCCGACGATGGCCTGCGCAGGCACCAGCAGGTAGATGTGCCTGAACATCCAGTCGTAAAAGGTGTTCGAGGTGATCTGCGCACGCTCGTAAGGGTCCATGCGCAGGTTGAAGATGTAGGGCGTGCGCAGCACCACGAAAGGCTCCTGCCAGATCTTGAGCGTGCCCGTGACGCGCTGCTCCATGAACAGCATCTTCCAGTTGTCGTAGCGCAGCGCCGCGACGTCGCCCTCGTCGGTGAAGTAGATGAAGCCCGGCCGCGGACTCTTGGCTTCCTTGCCCGTGAGATAGGGCACCAGGTTGTAGCCGTCGAGGTGGACCTTGTAGGTGGTCTTGCCGATCTTGTGGCCCTTCTTGAGCTTCTCCTTGATGTCGGGCTCGCCGGCCGCCGCCAGGATGGTGGGGAACCAGTCGAGGTGGCTGACGATCTCGTTCGACTCCGAACCGGCCGGGATCACGCCGGGAAATCGAACCACAAGCGGAATTCGGTACGCACCTTCCCAGCTCGAATTCTTTTCGTTGCGGAACGGGGTCGTGCCCGCATCCGGCCAGGTGTTCATGTGCGGGCCGTTGTCGGTGCTGTACTTCACGAAGGTGTTGTCGGCGATGCCGAGTTCGTCCAGGAAGTCGAGCAGTTCGCCGATGTGCTTGTCGTGGTCGATCATCACGTCGTGGTATTCGGACTGCCAGCGGCCGGACTGTCCGACGCTCTCGGGCTTGGGGTGCGTCCAGGCGTGCATGTGCGAGGTGTTGAACCACACGAAGAAGGGTTCACCGGCGTCGTGGGCGGCCTGGATGAACTTTTTGGCCCCGACCATGAACTCATCGTCGATGGTTTCCATTCGTTTCTTGGTCAGCGGGCCGGTGTTCTCGATCTTCTGCCCGCCCTTGCCGTCGGCATGGCAGTGCAGCACGCCGCGGGGGCCGTACTTCTTCTTGAAGTCCGGGAAGTCCTTCACGTTCGGATAGTCGACCTCCTCGGGCTCCTCCTCGGCATTCAGGTGATACAGGTTGCCGAAGAACTCGTCGAAGCCGTGCATCGTCGGCAGATGCTCGTCGCGGTCGCCCAGGTGGTTCTTGCCGAACTGGCCGGTGCGATAGCCAAGCGGCTTCAGCGCCTCGGCGATGGTGATGTCCTCGGCCTTGAGGCCCAGCTCGGCGCCGGGCAGGCCGACCTTGGTGAGGCCGGTACGCAGGCCGCACTGGCCGGTGATGAAGGAGGCGCGCCCGGCCGTGCAGCTCTGCTCGGCGTAGGCGTCGGTGAAGATCATGCCCTCCTTCGCGATCCGGTCGATGTTGGGCGTGCGATAGCCCATCATCCCTTTCGTGTAGCAACTCAGGTTCGACTGGCCGATGTCGTCGCCCCACATCACCAGAATGTTCGGTTTCTTGCTCTTCGCCATGCCGGGACTCCTTGTGTTCGTTGACCGACGCCCTGCAGGCTGCAGGTTGCGGCGATGGCGATCATCCGCGTGGCGTCTCCCGGCGCAACTGGCCTTTGGTATAGACGACGGCGAGCCCGCTGCGCCGGCGCCATCAGGCGCATGATTGCCCCAAGGTGCAGGGGGCGCTGCACCTTGGGCCGATGTGCGGCAAGCCGGGGCGATCTCATCATCGGTGTTGCCTCAACGCGCCTCGACGAGACCATTCCTTGCTGTTCCGGACCTACGCGCACGCCCCCCTGGACGCCGCCGCGAGGCGTCCGCCAGCCATGGGCCTGGCGCTGCTGCTTGCCGGTCTCTGCATCTCCGCCGGCGCCATCGCGCAAGTCACGCCCAAGGATGTGCTGGTGCTGTTTTCGAACAACCGCCTGCTGCCGGCCAACATCGAAGTCGATCGCGCCATGCGCGAACGGATCGCGAGCACCGCGGCGCAGCCGGTCGAAATCTTCCAGGAATTCCTGGACCGGCCCCTCTTCTCGGGCGAGGCCTTCGACCGCAACCTCGCCACCTACCTTCGCGAAAAGTACGCCGACCGGCCACCGCGGGCGATCGTCGCCATCGGCGACCCGGCGCTGAACTTCGTCCTCTACCATCGCCCAGCCCTGTTCCCGGGCACACCGGTAGTCCATGTCGGGATCGACAAGTCCTATCTTCAGACCCTCCGGCCGACGCCGGCCCCGCTGCTTGGCGTGCCGGTCGAATACGACTTCCGTGGCACTGTCGAGCAAGCGCTGCGCTGGCATCCCGGCACCCGGCGGCTCGTGGTCGTCACGGGCACCAGCCCGCGCGACCGCATCTGGGAAGCCCAGGCCCGCGCCGATTTCGACGATCTCGCGGTCAAGCCCGCGGTGGTCGAATATCTCGCCGGCTTCTCGACCGAGGCACTCAAGGCGCGACTGCAGGCGCTCGGTGCCGGCGACCTGGTGTTCTCGCCCGGCTACTACCGGGACGGCACCGGACGCGACTACTCGCCGCGCGACGCCATCGCGGGAATCGCCGCCGCATCGACCCGCGCGCCGGTCTACGGGCCCTTCAGCGCCTTCGTCGGCACCGGCATCGTGGGCGGGCGCATGCCCGCGAACCGCGACATGGGCCGCTTCACGGCGGACGCGCTCAATGCGCTGCTCGATGGCGTCGCGCCAGCGGCCGTGGCCCTGCCGGCGGTGCTGCCGGCCGTGCTGCAGGTCGACTGGCGGCAGGTGCGCAGGTGGGGCATCGCCGAGGCCGACATCCCGCCGGACGCCGTCGTCTTCTTCAAGGAGCCGACCTTCTGGGACCGGTATCGGGTCCAGGCGCTGCTGGCGACGGCGCTGTTCCTGATCCAGGCCCTCCTGATCGCCGCTCTGTTCATCGAGCGGCGCCGGCGGCGGCACACCGCACTGGCGCTCGAGCGCAGCGAGCACCGCATGAGTCTCGCGGCCCGCGCCTCGCGGCTTTCGACCTGGATCTGGGACGTCGACCGCAAGCCGCCGGAAGATGCCGGCACCGCGGCCAGCCCGCTCAACGAGGTACTCGACACCGTGCACCCGGCGGATCGCGAAGAGCTGCACCAGGCCGCGCAGCAGGCCGTCGAGCGCGACGAGGAGCTCGACGTCGAGTACCGCGTCCTCGAGCCCGGCGGCCAGGTGCGTTGGATCGCCGCACGGGGCCGGGCCGAAAAAGGCAGCCGGCGCATCACCGGCGTGGCGCTCGACATCACGGCCCGCAAGGAAGCCGAACTCCAGGCCCAGAAGGACCGTTCGGCGCTCACCCACATGACGCGCGTGTCGATGCTGGGACAGCTCTCGGCATCGATCGCCCACCAGCTCAACCAGCCGCTGGCCGCCATCCTCGGCAATGCCGAGGCCGCGCGCAAGATGCTCGGCAAGCCTGAACTCGACCTGGTCGAGCTGCGCGCCATCTGCGACGACATCATCAGCGAGGACCGGCGCGCGGCGGAGGTGATCCGCCGGCTCGGCGCCCTCTTCAAGCGCGGCGAGATGACGCTCGCGCCGCTGGACCTCAACGCGCTGGTGACCGAGACGCTCGAGCTGGTGCGCACCGAGCTGACGACGCGGCATGTCGAGGCGGTGGCCGAGCTCGCGCCAGCGCTCGCGCTGGTCGACGGCGGCCGGGTGCAATTGCAGCAGGTGCTGCTGAACCTGATCCTGAATGCCGCCGACGCCATGGCCGGCATCGCGCCGGCGCGCCGCCGGCTGGTCGTCCGCACCGAGCTGCTCGGCACGAGGGTGCGCCTGTGCGTGATCGATCAGGGCAGCGGGATCGCGGCGGCCGACATGCCGCACCTGTTCGACCCCTTCTGGAGCACCAAGCCCGGAGGCACCGGGATGGGGCTCGCGATCTGCCGTTCGATCGTCGAGGGCCACCGTGGCACACTGACCGCGGCCAACGCGCCGGACAGCGGCGCGGTCTTCTGCGCCACCTGGCCCGCACGGCAGGGCGCCTGAACGTGGAACGCGCGATGCACACCATCTTCCTGGTCGACGACGACCCCGCGGTGCGAAGGGCGCTGGCGCGGATGCTGCGCCAGGAAGACGAATGGGAGGTGCGGACCTTCGACTCGGCCGAAGCCTTCCTGGCCCGGCCCGATCCCGACACCGAAGGCTGCCTGGTGCTGGACGTGACCATGCCCGGACTCGACGGGCTCGAACTGCAGCGGCGCCTGGCCGAATCCGGACAAGCCTGGCCGATCGTGTTCCTGACCGGCCACGGCGACATCCCCATGTCGGTCAAGGCGATCAAGGCCGGCGCCGCCGACTTCCTCACCAAGCCGGTCGGCGGGCCGGCGCTGGCGAGCGCGGTGCGCGCCGCCTTCGCGGAATCGGCATCGATCCGCCGGGCCCGGGCCGACAGCACGGTCTGCGAGCAGCGGCTGGCCACGCTCACGCCGCGCGAACGCGAGGTGCTCGCGGGCGTGGTCCGGGGCCGGCTCAACAAGCAGATCGCGGCCGACCTCGGCATCGTCGAACAGACCGTCAAGTTCCATCGGGCCCGCATCATGGAGCGCATGCAGGTGCGGACCGCGGCCGAGCTGATGCACATCGCGGCCCGGCTCGGCATCCCGGCGGCACAACGGGACTGAACCAAAGACCAGTCCCCGCCGCAGCGGCAACGCGGTACCTTCATGCCGTGCACGCCATCGATCCGCTTATCGCCGTGGTGGACGACGAGTCGCCCATGCGGACGATGCTCGGGCGGGTGCTGCGGCTCGCCGACTACCGGGTCAGCAGCTTCGCATCGGGGGAGGAGTTCCTGGCCTCGCTGGACACGCAGCGCCCGGCCTGCGTGATTCTCGACATCCACATGCCGGGGCTGTCCGGCTTCGAAGTCCAGATGCGCATGCAGGCGGCCGACATCCGGGTCCCGGTGGTGTTCATCACGGCGAGCGACGATGCCGCGCTGGCCCGGCTGGCGGCCGAGGCGAAGGCGTCATGCCTGTTGCGCAAGCCCTTCTCGAGCGACGAACTGCTCGAGGCGATCCGCCGGCACGGCAGCGACTTAACCAAAGGCTAGTTCCGGGCCAGGACGCTTGCCGGTACAACCAGAATCCCATGGAACAGTTGCTGCACGACTCGGCCATCATCCTGTCCCAGCTGCTGGAGGCGGCGACGCTGGTGCTGCTCGCCATCGGTGCCCTGCTGGCGATCAAGAACCTGCTGGTCGGCGCGTTCACGGGGGCGGCGGCCAGCGAGTTGTCGCTCAGCGTCTGGCAGGGCATGTCGCGCTGGCTGATGGTCGGGCTGGAGTTCATGCTGGCAGCCGACCTGGTCTCCACGGTGGTGGCGCCGAGCTGGGACGAACTCGGCCGCCTCGCCACCATCGCCGCGATCCGCACGCTGCTGGGCTTCTTCCTGGGACGCGACCTCGAAATGGCGCGCCGGATCTCGCTCGAGACCGAGGAGTCGAAGGCGGCGGCACGAGGAAAGCCGCCATGACCGGGCCCCGCCTGCCGGACCTGCCGCCCGACCTGGCGCAGGAGGTCGCCAAGGAGCCCACCAACACCGCCACCCAGCTGTCCGCCTTTCGGACCCAGATGTCGGAGCACCGGACCGCCCTGTCGGATGTGCGATCGCACCTGGCCAACGAACGCACCCACCTCGCCTACCTGCGAACGGCGCTGTCGCTCATGAGCTTCGGCATCACGATCAACCGCTTCAGCATCTACCTGCAGCAGAGCGGAAACGCCGAGAAGCTCAACCAGGAGTCGTTTGCGTTGCGCGACGCGGCCACCGTCGGGCTCGGCATGGTCATCGTCGGTGTCGTGCTGCTGCTGTGGGCGCTGCTGCGCTATCGCCGCGTGCATCACGAGATCGTGGAGGAGCGCTTCGAGCCGAGTTCGATGTCGGTCACGCTGCTGACCCTCGCCATCCTCGTGATGGGCTCGGTCAGCGCCATCTGGCTGATGCTCACCTGAGGACGCGGCACCACCGCGAGAGTCCATTGCCCAGCAACGCTCCCGATCTTCGCGACACGCGCGAACTCCATCTCTTCAACGGCGGGCCGCCGCTGCGCCTGCTGCGGCTCTGGGGGCGCTTCGATCCGGACCACCAGCATGTGGTCCGGCGCGCGCTGATCGTCGCCTGCGTCGGCTGGCTGCCCCTGCTGCTGCTCGCGCTGCTGTCCATTCCCGCGGGCCACGACGAAGTGTGGCGGGCCTTCCTGCGCGATGCCTCGGTGCATGCGCGCTCGCTCATCGTGGCCCCGCTGCTGGTGCTGGCCGAGGCGGCGTGCATCCCGCTGCTGGGCGAACTCGCGCACACCTTCAGGGATCGCGGCCTGATCCCGGCGACTGAACTCCCGGCCTACGAGCGCGTGGTCCACTCCATCCGGCGGCTGCGCGACTGGTGGCTGGTCGAAGCCGTTGCGGTGGTGCTCGCCTATGTGCTCGCGGTCCTGCTCGTGACCCATGTGCCGACGAGCTTCCTGCCCGACTGGCATCGCTCGGCCAGCGAAGGCGCGCCGCTGGGACGCTCGCCCGCCAGCTGGTGGGCCATGCTGGTCAGCCTGCCCCTGCTGCTGGTCCTGCTGCTCGGCTGGGCCTGGCGGATCTTTCTCTGGGCGCTCTACCTGTGGCGGGTCTCGCGGCTCGACCTGCGGCTGGTCGCTTCGCACCCGGAAGGCGCGGGCGGGCTCATGTTCGTGAGCTACTCGCTCAACAGCTTCTCGCTGCTCGGCATCGCGATCGGCGTGATCGTGGCAGCGCTGGAGCTGGCGCACCTGCTGGCCGGCGGCGACATCACGCCCGAGCAGCTTGGCCGGGTCGCCTTCGGCAGCATCGTCTTCGTGCTGGTGCTGTTCACGGCCCCGCTGCTGTGCTTCTGCGCGCCGTTGCTGCGGACCTGGCGCCAGGGCGTCAAGGCCTATGGCGCGCTCGCGCAGCGCGTCGGCACCAGCCTGGAGGACCGATGGATGCGCTCCCCACCGGGCCCGGAGACCGCCGAGCCGCTGTCGTCGCCCGACTTCTCCGCCGTGGCCGACCTGTTCCAGTCGGTCGAGAAGGCCTACCAGATGCGGGTCATACCGGTCGAACTGCGCAGCGCCTTCACGCTGGCCATGGCCACCGCCCTGCCCTTCGGCGTGGTTGCGCTGGCGTTGGTGCCCTTTGACAAGGTGCTCGAAAAGATGGTGGGGCTGTTCCTCTAGCCGCCGGGCAGGACAGGCTTGACGCATGACGGCTTGACGATTTGAATGCTCCGAGATGGTTCAACGGATCTCTCCCACATGAACGCATTCGCTCCGCAAAGCAACGCCTTGGCACTTGAGCCGCGCATCCTGTTCGATGCGGCCGCGGCCACCGAGCAGCAGCACACCGATCCTTCGCATCCGGCCGACGCCGGGCCCCGCATGCCCGTCACGACCGAAGCCCAGCCTGCACCCGTTCCGCCGGCACCGGTCGCGCAGCAGCTGGTGGTGATCGACAGCCGGGTCGAGAACCGTACCCAACTGGCGGCGCAGCTGCCCTCCGATGCCCGGCTGCTGGTGGTCGACAGCCGCACCGACGGCCTGGCCGCGATCTCCGCGGCGCTGGCCGAGATGGGTCCGGTCGAATCGATCCAGATCTTCTCGCACGGCGCCTCCGGCCAGTTCACGCTGGGCAGCCGCACGCTCTCCAGCGACAACATCGCGCAGGCCGGCGAGCTGCTGAGCGGCTGGCGCGCCGAACTGGGCGCCGGCGCCGACATCCAGCTGTACGGCTGCCGGGTCGGCGAGGGCCTCGCGGGCCGGACCCTCGTGGGCGAACTGGCGCGCTGGACCGGCGCCGACGTCGGCGCCTCGGCCGACGACACCGGCAACGCGGCCGCCGGCGGCAACTGGACGCTCGAGGTGCGCAGCGGCGACGTCGACAAGGCCATCGCGCTCGACGCCGCCGCGCTCGCCGGCTTCCAGGGCCTGCTGGCCGCCGGCCCGAGCGTCAGCCTCTCGGCGGGCGGCACCGACGCCCTGCTCGGCGGCCAGTTCAGCTTCACGGTCAACATGAGCAACACCTCGGTGGACATCGGCTATGCCCCGTACATCGACCTCTTCATGCCGGCGACCGGCAAGGACGGCAACGACGGCGCCACCTTCATCGCGGCCAGCTACCTCGGCCAGCCGGTGCAGTCCTTCGTCGTGACTTTCGACGCGGCCGGCAACGCCACCCATCCGCTGGCCCGGGATGCGAGCGGCAATCCGCTGGTCATCACGGCGGCCAGCGTCGGCATGCGTCCCGGCGACCAGTTGGTGGTGCTGCAGCTGCCCTACGGCAGCCTGTCGCAGGACCAGCCGACCGTGGCCGTGCAGGTCACCGCGCAGCTCAGCAACCTGGCCGACACCGCGCTGTCCAACGGCACGCCGGACCTCACGATCCGGGCCCGCGGCGGCTTCGAGTTCGGCAACGACGCGCTCGACAACCCGACCGTGGACCCGAGCCTGGTCGAGGCATCGCTGCACGATTTCGTGGTCCATCCGACGCTGGTCACGATCGACCAGTCGATCAACATGCCCGAGGGCGAGACCGTCACCGGACCGAACTACCCGCATTCGCAGACGGTGACCGTCACGCCCGCGCCCGTAGCACCCCGAACGCCGACGGCACGACGACCCTGGTCTTCGATATCGCCGCGTCGCTGCGGGCCACGCCCGGCGCCCTGCAGCTGGGCGCGCTGATCGGCGACCTGGCCTTCGAGGACTTCCGCGACGGCGCCACCACGGCGGTGATCAGCTATGGCGCCACCATCGCCCAGAGCTACGCCACGCCGCATCCGCCGCACAGCGAGATCAACGAAGGCGACGCCGTCGGCAACAACGCGACGGTGACGGGCACCCTCCTCGTCGATGCCTTCAACCTGACCGGCTTCGACGAATCCGATGGCTCGACCACCAGCAGCACGATCGCCACGCGCCAGGTCGACATCCAGCTGCTGACGGTCAACGGCGGCTCGCCTTCGGCCACGCCCGAGCTGCATCCGGGCGATGTCGTCACCTTCCGCCTGAGCTACGACCTGGTCACGGGCGACTACGAAGCCTTCCGGCTCTTGGCCTACCTGCCGCTGCCGCTGCTCGATCTCGCGGGCGTCACCTGGAGCCAGGGCAGCGGCGTCGGGCAGTGGACGCTGGGGCCGGGCAACACGAATCCGGACGCCGTCGACTCGGTCAGCACCGGGCCCGGCAATTCGGTGATCTTCGACTTCGGCAACTACGTCAATTCCACGGTCAACGGCAGCCGCGTCGAGCTGCAGTTCAGCCTGCGCGTGGGCGACCAGCCCTTTGCCGACCAGCGTTCGCTCGACGTGCTCGCGCAGTCCGACCAGCAGACCACCATCGCGAAGAACCACCTGGTCTCCTCGGACGTGGCGGTGATCGTGTCGGTGGCCGAGCCGGTGCTGGACATCCGCCATGGCGTGGTGTCCACCAGCCACGGCACGGTGAGCGGCACCACCGGCACCTGGAACGCGCCCGGCTCGGCCGGCGTGCCCTTCCAGGGCAGCGTGACCGATCTCGCGGCAGTCGACGGCAACGTCACCGGCATCGACGCCGGCGACACCCTGCGCCTGGCGACCGCGATCGAGAACCGCGGCGGCGGCGGCGCCTTCGACGTCCGCACCACCGTCACCCTGCCTGCCGGCCTGAGCTTCGTCGGCAACAGCCTCGGCGCGGCGAACCTGCGGATCTACCGCGGCGACGGCAGCCTGCTCGTGGCCGGCATCGACTACAGCGTGTCTGGCAACGAGATCAGCTTCCTCGACGCCGGCGCCATCCCCACGCTCGCGGCCGGCCGCGCCGGAACGGCCGCCGATGCCAGCGGCGCCAACCTGGTGGTCATCACCTACGACGTGGTGGTCAGCGGCAGCATCGACGCCGCCCGCACCTTGCAGAGCAGCGCCGCCCTGACCCACTACGCCAGCGTCGAAGGCGGCACCGATTTCGCACCGGCCGACATCGTGGAAATCGCCGGCCAGCAGGTGGCGGCGCCCGAGGTCGGCAAGAACTTCGCCGGCGGCAGCCTGGACAACGGCGATTCGAGCGCCGCGCACACCACGGGCAGCGACCTCGTGGTCGGCGAGAGCATGCTCTACGACATCGTCGTCACGCTGCCCGAAGGCAACACCCAGTCCCTGCGGCTGGACGACCTGATTCCGCCGGGCCTGCGCCTGGACACGGGCTTCAACGGCGGGCTCGGCTACGAACTCATCACGACAACGGCGGGCAGCGCCGCGCTGGCCGCGAACTTCAACGGCACGGTCACGCCCGGTGCGCTCGCCGGCACCACCGGCACCCTCGGCAACGACGGCGTCGGCGCGCGGCTGACCTTCACCGCGACCGGCGCCGCGGCGGACAACCTCGTCGGCAACAACAGCTTCGTGATCCGCGTGCGGCTGGTGGCGAGCAACGTCAGCGGCAACCAGGCCAACCGGGCGCTGCAGAACAACGCCCAGATCACCTTCAGCGACCCGGACAGCGACACGCCCAACGGCGCCGCGCCGGTCGACCGCAACGTCGCATTGACCGGCGGCACGCCCACGGTGACCCTGCGCGAACCGACACTGCAGATCGCGCAGACGCTGGTCACCGATCCGGGACTGGGCTTCGACGACGGCGATGCGGTCGAGTTCACCATCACGATCAGCAACGGCAATGGCGGCAACGATTTCGACGCCTTTGACATCAGCCTGCTCGACACCCTGCCGACCGAGCTGAACAACCTGACGCTGGCCGGAGTGGCCTACCAGGGCGCCGCGAGCAACAACGGCGGCGCCGATTTCGAGATCGTCGGCGGCCAGTTGCGCACCGCAGCCGGCGCCAACATCGACATCGGCAAGGGCGGCAGCATCGTGCTGCGCATCACGGGCGTGGTCAACGCCTCGGCCGCGGCCGAGTCCGCCTTCACCAACCTGGCGACAGTGCAGTGGACCAGCCTCGACGGCAGCACCGCAGGCAGCGCCGACCCCGCGGGCGAGCGCACCGGCGTCGACGGCGCTCAACACCGGCGTGCTCAACGACTACCGGAGCAACGCACTGCTGGTGTTCGACGTCGCCCAGGCGCTGCAGATCTCCCGCGTCGGCGGCCTGCCGGACACGGCGGCGCCCTCGCCCACATCGGCCGCGCTGGAGCAGGTCGCCGTGGGCGAGGTGATCCGCTACCGGGTGCTGGTGCTGGTGCCCGAAGGCAACAATCCCGACTACCACATCGAGGTCACGCTGCCCAACGGCCTCGGCTTCATCACGCCCGATGCGCTCGCCAACGCGGTGCGGGTCGCCCTCATCTCGCAGAACGAGCTGAGCAGTGACATCAACCTGATCGTCGGCGGCACGCTGGCCATCAACGGCAACGAGAACAGCCCCGAAGCCCGGCCCATCACGCCCGATCTCTCGGGCCTCGCCCCGACCGGCATCTTCGATCCGTCGCTGATCCAGGTGGTCGTCAATGCGGACGGCAGCCAGACCATCACCTTCAATTTCGGCAACCTGGTGAACGGCAACGGCGACGACGCCGACCTCGAGGGGATCTCGCTGGAGTTCAACGCGCGCGTGCTCAACCAGGCGTCGAACACGGCCGGCACGGTGCTCAACGTGACCGCCCGCGAGCTGGTCGGCGGCGCCCCGCGCGCGGTCGGCAACACGGTGGGCGAGCGCATCGTCGAGCCCAGCTTCAGCGGTGTCGACAAGCGCGTGATCGACTTCGATCCGAACCCGGCGGGCAGCACCGGCACGGCCACCGTGGCGGTGAGCTTCACCGAGAACGGCAGCCTGGCGGCCTTCAACACCCACCTCGCGGATTCATTCCCGACCGGCAGCGCCTACACCTTCGTCAGCCTCGAGCTGAACGGCACCCTCTACACGGCAGCGACGCTGCCGGCCGGCATCACGGTCGGCACCAGCGGCGGCCTGACGGTCGATTTCGAGCAGCTGGACCCCGGCGCGCAGGTGCGCGTGGTCTACCAGGTCACGCTGCCGAACGGCACCGCGATCGCCAGCAGCAACGCAGTACTGACCTGGACCAGCCTGCCCGAGGATTTCACCGGCTGGGGCGGCTCGCCGGTGGGCACCGATGGCGCGGTCGATGGCGAGCGCACCGGCATCGGCGGCACGCCGAACACCTACGTGCTGGCCGAAGGCGCGGGCCTCGGCGTGATCCAGGGCACGCTCTGGAACGACACGGCGAGCGCCACCGCCAGCGCGGTTCCGGACGGCCCGGCGCTCGCCGGGCAGAGCGTGACCCTGACCTGGGGCGGCGCCGACGGCGACCTCGCCACGGCGGCCGACAACCACGTCTTCACGACCACCACCGACACCAACGGCCAGTACCGCTTCGGCGTGCTGCCGGCGGGCGTGTTCCGCATCGACACGCCGAGCGGCACCATCAGCTATCCGCAGCCGATCGGCGACCTGCGGGTGCGCATCGACACCGACGCGGCCAGCGGGCTCGGCCAGGTCGTCGTCAGCCTCGGCGAAGGCGCGACCGCCGCAGCCGATGCCGGCTATGTCGAGCAGAACGATGCGCCGCAGAACCAGCTGCCCGCGGTCGCTGCCAGCGGCTTCGAGGACCTGGCGCTGGCGCTGACCGGGCTGTCCGTGACCGACGTCGATGCGGCCGGCGGCACGCTCGACATCAGGCTCTCGGTGCTGCACGGCACGCTGACCCTCGCGAGCATCCCGGCCGGCGTCACGGTGACCGGCTCGGCGACCGCCACATTGACCCTGAGTGGCAACCTCACGGCGCTCAACCTCGCGCTGGCCGGCCTGCAGTACCTCGGCAACCTGAACTACAACGGCGCCGACACGCTGACCATCCTGACCAACGACCGCGGCAACACCGGCGATGCGAACGGCGACGGCATCCCGACCCAGAACCCGGCCGACGCCCTCATCGACCAGGACACGCTGCAGATCGTCCTCGCGCCCGTGAACGACCCGCCCGATGCGATCGACGACAGCGCTTCGGCGACCGAAGCCGGCGGCACCTCCAACCGGCTGGTCGGCCTCGACCCGGCGGGCAACCTGCTCGCCAACGACACCGACGTCGACATCGCCACCAACGCCGACCGGCTGCGCGTGATCTCGGTGGGCCTGCAAGGCACGCCGCAGGGCGTACTGCCATCGATCGGCGCGCGCTCCTTCGCCGGCCTCTACGGCACGCTGACCGTCAACCTGAACGGCGGCTACCAGTACGTGGTCGACAACGACAACCCGGCCGTCCAGGCGCTGCGGCTGTCGAGCCAGACCCTGGTCGAGCGCTTCGACTACACCCTCTCGGACATCGAGGGCCTGCGCGACGGCGCCGTGCTCACGGTCACGATCCACGGCGCCAACGACACGCCGGTGGGCGTCGGCGATGTCGGCAGCGCGGTCGAGGCCGGCGGGGTGAACAACGGCACACCGGGCAGTAACGCGACCGGCAACGTGCTGGCCAACGACACCGATGTCGACAGCGCCGCCAACGGCGAGACGCGCCAGGTGACGGGGGTGCGCAACGTGGCCCCGCTGGCACAAGGCCCGCTGTCGGTGGTAAACCCCGGCACCACGAGCGCCAACGGCACCGTCGTGATCGGCGTCTACGGCACCCTGACCCTGGGCGCCGACGGCAGCTACAGCTACGCCGTGTTCGACAACGACCCTGCCGTGCAGCGGCTGGTGCCGGGCGACACGCTGACCGAGTTCTTCAGCTACCAGGTCACCGACGCCGGCGGCCTCAACGCCCTGGCCGAACTGCGCATCCTCATCACCGGGGCCAACGACAACCCGGTTGCCAGCGACGACCATGCGGACGCCCAGGCCGCCTCCACCAACGGCAATGCCGCGGAAGGCAACCCGGCCGGCAACGTCATCCTCTTCCCGAGCCGCCCCGGCGACATCGGCCAGCCCGGCGGCAACGGCGTCGACCTCGACGTCGACCGCACCGACACGCCCAATTCGCTCCTGGTCGTGAGCGGCATCGGCACCGGGCCCGAAGGGCCGGGCGTGGTGCTGTCGGGCGTGGCCCCCGGCACCAGCCTGGGCAACGGCACCGCGATCGCCGGCACCTACGCGCTGCTCGGCGGCGTGCAGGTGGCAGGCGACTTCGGCACACTGGTCATCGGTGCCGACGGCGCCTTCACCTTCGACGTCAACAGCGACAACCTCACGCTGCAGTCCCTGCAGGGGGGCGAGACGGTCGATGTCATCTTCACCTACCAGCTCACCGACACCAGCGGCCTCAGCGACCTGGCGCAGCTGGTGATCACGGTGCGCGGGGTCAACGATCCGCCGGTGGCGCAGAACGTCGTGGCATTGGCCACCGAACGCGGCGGCGTGGCCAATGCCACGCCGGGCGTCGATCCGGCGGGCGACGTCACCAGCGTGGCCTTCGACCCCGACGGCGATGCACTGACCGTGAGCTTCGTGCGGGCCGGCGCCGAGGCGGCCGGCGGCACCGACACGCCGGTCGGCGCGGCCGGCGCGGTGATCGTCGGCCAGTACGGCACGCTGAGCATGCAGGCCAACGGCACCTACAGCTACGCCGTCGACAACGGCAACGCCGCGGTGCAGGCCCTGCGCCTGGGGTCCGACCTGCTGACCGAGCGCTTCACCTTCACGATCGACGACGGCAACGGCGAGACCGACCTGGGCGAAGTCATCGTGCTGATCCGCGGCGCCAACGACAACCCGGTGGCCGCCGACGATGCCGCCACCGCGGTCGAGGCCGGCGGCCAGAACAACAACCTGCCCGGGGTCGATCCGACCGGCAACGTGCTCGCGAACGACAGCGACGTCGATGGCGGCGAGATCCCGGCCGACCCGGTGAACTACGGCGAGACCCGGGCCGTGTCCTCGGTGCGCACCGGCACCGAGGCCGCCACCGGCAGCGCGGGCGTGCTGGGCACCGAACTGCGCGGCGCCTACGGCTGGCTGACCCTCAATGCCGACGGCAGCTACAGCTACCGGCTCGACAACAATGACCCGACGGTGCAGGCCCTGCGCCGACCGACCGACACCCTCAGCGACAGCTTCAGCTACACGGTGATCGATGCCGCCGGCGCCGAAGACCGCGCCACGCTGACCCTGACCATCCAGGGCGCCAACGACACGCCGGTGGCCGATCCGGTCCAGGTCATCGCGATCGAGGCCGGTGGCCAGGCCAACGGCACGCCGGGCCTCGATCCGAGCGGCAACGTGGTCAACGTGTTCAACGATGTCGATGGCTCCGGCGAGTTGCTGATCGCCGCCGGCATCGCGCGCGGCGTCATCAACGGCGTCATCGGAACGCCCTTCGCCGGTCTCTACGGCTCGCTGCTGCTGAACGTCGACGGCACGCTCACCTACACGGTGGACAACAGCAACCCGCTCGTGCAGGCGCTGCGCACCCCCACCGACACGCTGGTCGAGACCTTCACCTACCAGCTGCGCGATCTGGCGGGCGCCACCAGTTCGGCGCCGCTCACCGTCATCATCCTGGGGCGCAACGACAACCCGGTGGCGGTCGACGACGCCACCTTCGCGACCGAAGCCGGCGGCACCGCCAACGGCACGCCCGGCGTCAATCCCACGGGCAACCTGCTGGCCAACGACACCGATGTCGACGGCGGCGACACCCGGACACTGACCGGCATCCGCGGCGGTGCCGAAGCCGCGGGCGGCGCGTTCACCGCGGTCGCGTCGAGCCAGGCCATCAACGGCCAGTACGGCACCCTGACGGTGGGCGCCGACGGCAGCTACAGCTACCAGGTCGACAACGGCCTGGCGGCGGTGCAGGCGCTGCGGCCCGGCGACACGCTGACCGAGGTCTTCAGCTACGGCATGCGCGACACCGCGGGCGCTGCCGACATCGCGCAGTTCACCATCACGCTGCGCGGCGCATGGGACGCGCCGGTGGCGGTGAACGATGTCGCGGTCGGCGTCGGCGACAACGGCCAGGGGAGCAGCGTGAACCCGACCCGCAACGTGCTGCCCAACGACACCGACGTCGACCGCGGCGACCTGCTGCACGTCTCGGGCATCCGCCTTGGCAATGAAGGCAGCGGCGCCCCGCTGCAGGGCGTCAACGCCGCCACCGACAACACCAACGGCACGCTGGTCGACGGGCTCTATGGCCAGCTGATCATCGGCGCCAACGGCCTCTACACCTACACCATCGACAACACCAACCCCGCGGTGCTGGCCCTGGGCCCGCTGCAGTTCGTCAGCGAGACCTTCACCTACCAGGCGACCGACCTCGGCGGCCTGAGCGATCTGGCCGAGATCCGCATCATCATCCGCGGCATCAACGATCCGCCGGTGGCGGTCGTCGATGTCGCCGATGCGGTGGAGGCGGGCGGACTGAACAATGCGCAGCCGGGCGTGAATCCGAGCGGCAACGTGATCGCCAACGACAGCGACCTCGAAGGCGAGGCCCTGGAAGTCACGGCGGTCCGCACCGGGACCGAAGCCGCCAGCGGGACGGCAGGCACGGTGGGCAGCAGCTTGCGCGGCCTCTACGGCGACCTGACGCTCAACGCCGACGGTAGCTGGAACTACGTGGTCGACAACGGCCTCGCCGAGGTGCAGGCCCTGCGCGCGAGCGGCCAGACCCTGACCGACACCTTCACCTACACGCTGAGCGACATCTGGCGCGCCACCGACACCACCGAACTGCGCATCACCATCGATGGCCGCAACGACACGCCGGTCGCCCAGGACGACGCGACCACCGCCGTCGAGGCCGGCGGCATCGCCAACGGCACGCCGGGAACCAACCCCACGGGCAATGTGCTGGGCAACGACAGCGATGTCGACAGTGTCGCCAACGGCGAGAGCCGCCAGGTGCTCGCCGTGAGCAACTCGGCCGGGCAATCGGTCGCTGCCGGCCAGGTGCTGATGGGCCTGTACGGCCAGCTGACGCTGAACGCCGACGGCAGCTACAGCTATGTGCTGGACAACGCCAACCCCGCCGTGCAGGCCCTGCGTACCGCGGGCGAGACGCTCAGCGAGACCTTCATCTACCGCATGCGCGACACCGCGGGCGCGACCTCCGATGCGCGACTGAGCGTGCTGATCCAGGGTGCCAACGACACGCCGGTTGCGCTCGACGACAGCAACGTGGCGCCCAACGAGCGGCCGGCGCCTCAAGCCACCGGCAACGTGCTGCCGAACGACGCGGACGTCGACGGCGGCGACGGCCTGCAGGTGATCGCCATCCGGACCGGCGAGGAGGCCGGCACCGGCACCGCGGGCGCCATCGGCCAGGCCCTGATCGGCAGATACGGCACGCTGGTGATCAACGCCGACGGCAGCTACACCTACACCATCGACCAGAACAATCCCGACGTGCTGGCTTCCGCCGGGCTGGGCCGGGTGCTGCGCGACACCTTCACCTACACGGTAGGCGACCGCCGCGGCGACATCGACCTCGCGGCGCTGGTGCTGGACCTCGACATTCCCGCGCCTTACGTGGCGCCGCCCTCGTACGACTATTTCAGCTACCTGGACCGCAACGACTACATCGGCCTGCCCTTGCCCGACGTGCGGCCGGCGGTGTACGTCGGGCCGGTGGTGCGGCAGGTCGAGTCGGCGCTGCGGCTGTCCAGCTTCGGCAGCGACGGCAGCGAAAGCGGCTGGCTGGGCACGCCGGAGATCCGAAGCGGCTCGCTGGGCGCCGGACTCGGCATCGTGCCGCACCAGCACGTCGGGACCGCCGTGGGCGAAAGCCGGCGCGAAAGCGCGCAGGACCTGGCCTGGATCCTCGGCCGCGAGGGCCGCGTCAACCTCGGCGCCGATGGCCTGCTGGCCGCGCCCTCTCTCTTCACGCCCGCGGCCGAGGATCTGGCCGTGAACGACACGCCCCCCGACCCGCAGACCGCGCTGGGCTTCAGGGCCCAGCTCCAGGCCGCGGCAGCGCGGCTTCATGCGATCGGCCCGGCGAGCCTACCCATAGCCGAATGACAACGGCGATGAAAAAAGGACAACTCATGGCAGGGAATCCACTCAAGCGCCTGACCGCCGCCCTGGCGCCGGTACTGCTGCTGAGCGCCTGCGGCTCGCTCGAGCCGAGCCCCTATACGCAGGACGAGCTGCGCAAGCGCGTGACCGAGGACAAGGTCCGCATGTACGTCGACCAGGAACCGGTGACCGTCCCGATCACCTTCTACGAAGCGGCTGCGCGCGCCCTCAAGTACAACCTCGACTACCGCTTGAAGCTCATGGAGGGCGCGCTGGCCTCGAACCTGCGCGATGTCGCCAGCTACGAGATGCTGCCGCGGGTGGTGGCGTCGGCCGGCTACGTCAATCGCAACAACGATTCGGGCGGCACCTCGGTCGGCATCGAGGACGGCCAGGTCAGCCTGCGCGCCTCGACCTCCGAGCAGCGCGAGCGCGACCTCTACGGCCTGGGCCTGAGCTGGAGCCTGCTCGACTTCGGCGTCGCCTACTACCGCACGCAGCAGAAGTCCGACCAGATCCTGATGGCGAACGAGCGCCGCCGCAAGGTCGCGCAGAACGTGCTGCAGGACGTGCGCAACGCCTACTGGCGCGCGCTCGGTGCGCAGCGCCTGCTGCCGCAGGTCGACGGCCTGCTGGAGCGCACCCACAAGGCGCTCGCGGCGGCCCGCGAGGCCGAGACCAAGGGCCTGCTGCCGCGACAGGACATCCTGGCCTACCAGCGCGCGCTGCTCGACTCGGTGTACCTGCTGACGGTGCGGCGCCAGGACCTGGAGTTCTCGCAGGCCGAGCTGATCGCGCTGATGTCGCTGCCCCCGGGCACCCGCATGGTGCTGGCCGACATGCCCGAGCCGCCGATGCCCGAGGTCACGCGCGACATCGATCGCCTCGAGCAGCTGTCGCTGGAAAACCGGCCCGAGATCATGGAGGAGTGGTACCGCATGCGGGTCGACGACTACGACCTGAAGATCGCCAAGGCCCTGCTGTGGCCCAACGCGAGCATCAACCTCGGCCACCAGTACGACTCCAACATCTACCTCTTCAACAACTCCTGGAACGCGATCGGCCTGCAGGTCTCGTTCAACCTGCTGAAGCTGGCCCAGCTGCCTTCGCTCAATGCCGCGCAGCAGAGCCAGAACCAGACCGCCGAGGCGCGGCGCACCGCCCTGTCGATGGCGGTGCTGACGCAGGTGCGGGTCGGCTACCTGCGCTACCAGCTGGCGCGCCAGGAGGTGGCGTTCGCCGACGAAAGCCTGCGCGTCGACCAGCGGCTGCTCGAGTATGCGCAGTCCGCGCGCACCGCCTCGGTCGGCACCGAGCTGGAGCTGATCCGTGCCGAAGGCCGGATGCTGCTGTCGCGCTACCAGCGGGAGGCCGCCTACTCGAACGCCCAGGCGGCGCAGGGCCGGCTCTACAACTCGATCGGCTTCGACGTGCTGCCCGAGGCCATCGAGAAGAACGACGTGCGCACGCTGGCGGCGGAGATCGAACGCACGATCAACAGCCAGCGCGGCCTGCTGGCCGGCAACGAGGTCAAGACAGATGTCGCCGCCAAGCCTTGATCGCGCCTTGCGGACCCTGCTGGCCGCCGCCGCGGTCGGGGTGCTGCCCGCCGGCTGGGCCGCCGACGCACGCAACGCGCCGGGCCCGGCGGACGACCCGGGCGCGATCCGCGTGCTGCTGGTGGCGCGCACCGAGACCACGCTGTCCAGCCAGATGAACGGCACCATCGGCGAGCTGCAGGCGGAGCTGGGCCAGAAGGTGGCGAAGAACGCCCTGCTCGCGCAGTTCATCTGCACCGAGACCCAGGCGCGCGCCAAGGTGGCCGGCGCGGAGCTCAACATGGCGCGCCAGAACCTCGATGCCAAGCGCAACCTGCAGAAGCTCAACGCTGCCGGCGACCTCGAGGTGCTGATGGCGACCACCGAGGTCGAGAAGACCGAGGGCGCCCTGACCCTGGCGCGCACCCAGGCCGGCTACTGCCAGGTGCGCGCGCCCTTCGGCGGCCGCATCGCCAAGGTGCTCGCGAAGCCGCACCAGACCGTGAGCGCCGGCACGCCGATGTTCGAACTGGTCAGCGACGGGCCGCTCAAGGTGCGCCTCAACGTGCCCTCCAACCTGCTGGCGCGGCTCAAGCCCGGCACGCCGCTCACGGTCGGCATCCACGAAACCGGCAAGAGCTATGCGGCACAGGTCAGCGCGATCAACGCCCGGGTCGACGCGGTGGCGCAGACCGTCGAGCTGGAGGCGCGCCTCAACGCCGAGCATCCCGAACTGATTCCGGGCATGAGCGGCATCGCCCGCTTCACGACAGGCCCGTGACCGAGCCCTCGGCGCACCTCCAGCTGCTGGCCAGCCTGAGCGCGCTGCGGGATCGCGCACTGGCGGCGCCGACGCTCGAAGCGCTCGGGTTCTCGATGGCCAACGACCTGCATCCGCTGCTGCGCTTCCGCCAGGCACTGGTGCTGGCGCAACAGGGCGACCGCCTCGCCTTGCTGTGCGTCTCGGGACTGGCCCGGCCGACCGAGGACTCGCCCTACCTGGTCTGGCTGAAACGCGCCGGCCGCTGGCTGTCGACCCAGCTGCCGGACGGCCAGCCGCGCTGGCTGGCGCGCGATGCCCTGGCGCTGCCCGAAGACATCGCCGAAGGCTGGGCCGAATGGTGGCCCGCGGGCCTCTGGTGCATTCCGATGCACGACCGCGAAGGCCACCGGCTGGGGCTGCTGGTCTTCCTGCTCGACCAGCCGCCCGCCGAACCGCTGCGCGGGCTGCTGCAGGGCGTCTGGCAGACCTGGGCGCACTGCTGGGCCGCGTTCGCGGCGCGGCGGCGGCTTCCGCGCTGGCGGCCCAGGCGCAGCCACTGGCTGATCGGACTGGCGCTGCTGGCAGCCCTGCTGCTGCTGCCGGTCAGCCAGACCACGCTGGCACCGGCCGAAGTGGTGTCGATGAATGCCCAGGTCGTCAGCTCGCCGATCGACGGCGTGATCCAGCGCATGCAGGTGCGGCCCAACCAGGCGGTCGAGGTCGGCACGCCGCTGTTCCTGCTCGACGAGACCACGCTGCGCAATCGCGCCGACGTGCTCGACAAGGAAGTCGCCGTGGCCGATGCCGAGCTGCAAGCCGCCAGCCAGCGCGCCTTCGACAACCCGCAGAGCAAGAACGAGCTGACCCTGCTCGGCGCCCAGGCGCGGCAGCGCCGGGCCGAGCTGGCGGCGGTCGAGGCGCAGCTCAGGCGCACCCAGGTGCTGTCGCCGCGGGCCGGCGTGGCGGTCTTCAGCGACCCCGACGACTGGCTCGGCAAGCCGGTGGTGACCGGCGAGCGCATCCTGCACGTGGCCGACCCGACGCAGCCCGGCATGCGCGTGCAGCTGCCGGTGGCCGACGCCATCGCGATCGAGCCCGGCGCCCCCGTGACGCTGTTCCTCACCGCCTACCCGCTGGACCCCCTGCACGGCCGCATCCTCGAGACCAGCTACCAGGCGAAGACCAGCGACGAAGGCGTGGCCTCGTACCGCCTGCTGGCCAGCATCGAGGGCACGCCGGCACACGCCCGGCTCGGCCTCCATGGCACGGCCAAGCTGCAGGGCGAGCGCGTGATGCTGGGCTACTACCTGCTGCGCCGGCCGCTGGCTGCGCTGCGCGCCTGGACCGGATGGTGAACGACGACGCCGCCGACCAGCCGACCCCGCCGCTGCGCGAAGACCTGCGGCTGCGCGAAGCGGCGCCGGGCCTGCGCGGCGATCCGGCCTGGGTGATCCAGGACACGGTCGTCAATCGCTTCTACCGGATCGGCTGGCTCGAGTTCGAATGCCTGCTGCGCTGGGAGCAGTCGCCGCGCCAGATCAGCCGTCAGATCGCGGACCAGACGGCGCTCCGGCCGGAGGTGGGCCAGGTGCTCGACTTCCGTCGTTTTCTCGAGCAGAACCAGCTGCTGCGCCCCGGAGCCGAAGGCATCGCGCGGCTGCAGAACGGCAGCCCGTCGCGGCGCTGGACCAGTTGGCGCTGGTGGCTGCACCACTACCTGTTCTTCCGCATTCCGCTGCTGCGCCCGCAGCGGCTGCTGGGCCGGGTCGCGGGCCATCTCGACTGGCTGTTCCATCCGTTCACGGCCTGGGCCGTGATCCTGCTGAGCCTGGCCGGCATCGTGATGGTGCTGCACCAGTGGGACACCTTCGCGAGCGCGGTGGTGGAGTCCTTCACGACCGAAGGCCTGTTGAGCTTCGCGCTGGCGCTGATCGTCGCCAAGACCCTCCACGAGCTCGGCCATGCGCTGGTCGCGACGCGGCTCGGCCTGCGCGTGGCCCACATGGGCGTGGCCTTCGTCGTGCTGTGGCCGATGCTCTACACCGACACCGGCGAAAGCTGGAAGCTGCCGCGCGCGCGCCAGCGGCTGGCGATCGCCTCGGCCGGCATCCTCACCGAGCTCGGGCTCGCCGGCCTGGCGACGCTGGGCTGGGCGCTCAGCGACCCGGGGCCGCTGCGCAATGCGCTGCTGTACCTCGCGACCACCAGCTGGGTGCTGTCGCTGGCGCTCAATGCGAGCCCCTTCATGCGCTTCGACGGCTACTTCATCCTGTCGGACCTGCTGGACTTCCCGAACCTGCACGAGCGCTCCTCGGCCCTGGCCCGTGTCGCGCTGCGACGCACGCTGCTGGGCCTGCCCGAGCCCTGGCCGGAGGACTTCGCGCCGCCGCGCCGGCGGCTGCTGGTGGCCTTCGCGATGCTCACCTGGCTCTATAGGCTGGCGGTCTTTCTCGGCATCGCGGTGGCGGTCTACCTGTTCTTCTTCAAGGCGCTCGGGATCCTCCTGTTCGCGGTCGAGATCTCGTGGTTCATCGCGATGCCGGTGTGGCGCGAACTCCGGCACTGGTGGGCGCGGCGCCAGCAGGTGGTGCGCGGGCGCCGGCTGCTGCTCGGCGCCGTACTGCTCGGCCTGCTGCTGCTGCTGGCCCTGCCCTGGCGCACGCAGGTCCATGCCGTCGGGCTGGCGCGCGCCGAGGTGCAGATGCGCGTCTATGCGCCCTACCCTGCCCTGCTCCAGCAGGTGCGCCCCGCGGGCCCGGTGCGGGCGGGCGAGACGCTGGCCGTGCTCGACGAGCCCGACATCATGGCGCGCTCGCAGGCCAACGAGGCCAGCATCCGCGGCTACCAGGAACGCCTGGCCGGACTGATCGCCGATCCTTCCGGCCTCGAACGGCAGGCCGGCATCCGCCAGCGCCTGGGCGTGCAAGTCGAGCAGGCGCGCGCGGCCCGCGCCGAGATGGCGCGGCTGCAGCTGCAGGCGCCGTTCGCGGGCCAGTGGCTGGACCTCGATCCGGAGCGGCGCGGCGGCCAGTGGATCGGCAGCCGCGAACTGATCGGCGTGCTGGTCGATCCGTCGCGCTGGCAGGTCGATGCCTATGTCCGGCAGGACGAGGTGCAGCGCCTGACGCCGGGCGGCACGGTGCGCTTCTACCCCGAAGGGCAGCCGACGCCGATCGAGGGCCGCGTGATCGACGTCGGCAGCACCCGCATCAACCAGCTCGAGCACCCGGCGCTGGCATCGCGCTTCGGCGGGCCGCTCGGCGTCGCGCCGCACGGCGAGGCGCTGGTGCCGACGCCAGCCCTGTTCCATGTGCTGGTGCAACTCGATGCGCCGCCGCCGGCCTTGCGAGAAACCCGGGGCCACCTGCAGATCGAGGCCGCCCGGCGCAGCCTGCTGGGCGAGGGACTGACCCGCGTGTTCGCGGTGCTGCTGCGCGAGAGCGGGTTCTGAAGCTCAGGCGACGGCCGCCGAGCCGATGCGCTTGCGCTGCCAGGTCACGTAAACCATCGACACCAGCACGTTGACCAGCAGGTAGAGCAGGATCGCCGCGGTCACGCCGGGCTCGTTCGGAAAGTTGAAGGTCGCCAGCGCCAGCGCGATGCCCGGATGGCGCGACGCGGTCGACAGCGCGAGCACCACGCGATCCTGCGCGTCGGGCCCGCCCAGCCAATGGCCGGCGGCCAGCCCGGCGACGATGAAGGCGATCAGCGCCAAGAGGGTGCCGTTGCCGAACAGCCCCAGGATCGCATGCCGGCTGGCGTACACGATCAGCAGCGCGACGACGGCCAGCAGCACGGTGCCGATGATGGCGGCCGGGCGGGCGATGCGCGCGGCCACCCGGGGCAGCAGCGCCTGCACCACCATGCCGGCCGCCAGCGGCAGCAGCACCGCCTTCAGGATCACCAGCGCGATGGCGCCGAGGGGCAGCTCGAACTGGCGGCCGAAGGCCTGCGTCATGAGCATCATGCCGATCGGCGTGATCACGACCGACAGCACCCCCATCGTCACCAGCAGGCCCAGGCCGTAGGACTCCCGTCCACCGGCCTTGCCCTGCTTCTTCATCAGGAGGGGCGGCACCGGCGACAGCGACAGCGCCACCAGCGCGACCTCGATCTCGCGCCGCAGGTCGAAGGCCAGGTCGAGCCCGATCGCCAGCAGCGGCATGACCAGGAACATCGCCACGAAGGAGCGCAGGAAGCACAGGGGACGGCGCACCACGTACAGCACGTCGTCGAGCGTGGCCTCCAGGCCGTAGCCGAAGACGGTGATCACGATGCTCGCCTGAACGGCGAGCATGATCATTTCCTGGGCGGTCATGGCGGCGCGCAGCGGCCCGCCTCAGTACGGCGGATTGATGACGACGTATTGGCCGCCCTGCGGCTGGTACCACACGGTGCCGCACTGCTGGTAGACCAGGCCGCCGTAGTTGACCGGCACGCAGCCGGGCGGCACGGTGCGAACCATCGAGCCCACGACGGCGGCAGTCACCGCCACGCCGGCCGTGACCGCCGCGGCGGTCGCGACCGGATGGTAGTCGTTGTCCCAGCCGCCGCGGTTGTTCACATTGACATTGACGTTCCGGTTCACGTTCGCATTCACGTTGCGGTTCATGTTCACGTTGTTGACGCTGGTGCTGCGCACGTTGTTGGCCCGCACGTCGCGGTTGACGTTGTTGACCTGCCGGTTGGCGCCGCCGGCGTGCGCCCCGCCGCCGGCCCGGGCTCCGCCGCCGCCACCGCCGTGTCCGAGGCCACCGCCCCCGCCACCGCCCGGCCTGGCCTCGGCCTCGGGTGCCAGCCCGAGGCCGGCCGTGCACAGGATCGCCAGGGGCAACAGGAACAGCTTGCCGAATGAGTGCTTCATGTTCGCTCTCCCTTACTTCTTGGCTTCGAGGGCCCGCAGCTCCACCGCCCGGGTGCCCTTGGGCGGCACGAAGGTGAAGATGTCGTCCTTGAAGCCCGGATTGAGGTTCCAGTCGATCAGGGACACCGACTGCGGCCGGGCCTCGTCGGCCCGGTTGGTGATCACGAGCTTGCGCGGCAAGGGCTTGCTTCCGGTCGTGATCCAGATCTGCCAGTCGAAATTCCCCTGGCGGAAGGCGAAGTGATTGCACAGGTCCTTGCCGATGAAATCCTGGCCGGCATTCATGGCCGAATCGATCTTGTCGAGCGGCGCCGCCGGCGTGCCCCAGAGGAACAGGTCGGACAAGGGGATCTCGATCCCGTAGCGCTCCTCCAGCTTGCCCACCAGGGCGTCGACCGTGCCCGAGAAATCGACGGTCGAGTAGTACTTCTGCGCCGGCAGGAAGATCGTCGCCTTCTCGCCGTTGAAGAAGACGACGCGCTCGGAGCGGGTGCTGAACATGCGGGCGCGCAGCTTGTTCGGGCGCAGGACATCGAGATCGGCCGTCGCCGTGTGCTGCAGTTTCTGGCCGTCGGCCAGCACGACCTCGCCGGTCAGGCCGGTCGACACATGAAAGCGCCTGAGGGTCTGCAGATGGGTGCCCATGTCCTTGAGGGCCTGGATCGACGCCGGATCGACCGCGTTCTCGACCGGCTTGGCGGTGGCCGACGGATCGGTCTGTGCATGGACGAGCGGCGCGGCAAGCGACGCTGAAATCAGGGCGGCTGCGAGCAACTTGAATTTCAAGGCGGACTCCTTCCCGGTGAGGCGTCATGATCGGCGCCCGGCCAGCATACGAAAGCCCTGCAGGCGTCGCCACTGTCCTTTGGTGCAGTTGTGCGTGCAGCGGTAACCGGACCAGGCGGTCTGGACCGGCCCGGGTGCGGGCACCACGCCTACGCGCAGCCTTCGGCGCCGGCGCTAGAACATGCCATCAAATTCATGGAGTACCCAATGGCAACCCCGCGCCCCAAGCAGCCCTCGACCTCTCGCACCCTCGCCCAGCGCCAACAGGCGGTCAAGCCCGATCTCGACCAGACCAGCCACGAAACGCAGAAGTACGGCGAGATCGTCAAGCTGCCCAACGGCCTTTCGGAGAAGGTCTGCAAGGACAGCGTCGCGCTGCTCAACCAGTGCCTGGCCGACACCATCACGCTGCGCGACATGTACAAGAAGCATCACTGGCAGGTCGTCGGCCCGACCTTCAACCAGCTCCACCTGATGTACGACCAGCACTATGAAGGCCAGGTGCTGCTGGTCGACATCCTCGCCGAGCGCATCCAGTTGCTGGGCGGCATCGCGCTGGCCATGGCGGCCGACATCGCAGAGACCACGAAGATCGAACGCCCGCCGCGCGGCCGCGAACCGGCAGCCGTGCAACTCAAGCGTCTGGCCGAGGCGCATGAACAGATCATCATCGGCGCACGCGAGGCCGCCGAGAAGGTCGACAAGTCGGGCGATGCCGGAAGCAACGACGTGTTCGTGAGCAACGTCCTGCGCACCAACGAGCTGCAGGTGTGGTTCCTCACCGAGCACCTGGTGGCGGCGTCGCCCGTGACCGCCTAGAGCGCCCGCACCGCCTCTGCCGCCGCCTCGATCCCCGCATCGGTCAGGTCGGCCGCCGCGACTTTCGTCCGCTGCTCCCAGCGGCCGAAGTGCCTGGCCTGCGAGCGCTCGTAGTGCGGGTCGTAGTGCAGCGCCATCAGCTCGGCGAACAGCGGCGCCAGTTCGCGCTCGCGCGCCCATCGCTGCCAACGCTCGACCACCGCCTTGCCCTGCAGTTCCTTGAGCTTGCCGAGCTGTCCGGCCAGGGCTTCGGGGTCGTCGCCGAGGTAGGCATAGTCGCGCAGCAGATAGGCCAGCCGCGCCTCGGGGCCGGCCTGCAGTTCGATGCAATCGGATTCGCGCATGCGCGCCACCAGCGGGATCGGCAGCGACAGGCGGCCGATGCGTGCGCTCTCGCCTTCGACATACAGCGGCCGCGCCAGGTCCAGCCCGTCGAAGCAGCTGGCGATGCGGGTCTCGAACTGCTTCTGCGACGGCTGCGCCACGCCGGGCAAGGCGCCCAGCAGCGAGCCCTTGTGGCGGGCATGGTGCTCGAGGTCGAGCACCTGCTCGCCGCGCGCGGCCAGCGCCTGCAGCACACGCGTCTTGGCGCTGCCGGTGGCACCGCAGATCACGCGCAGCCGAAGCTGCGGGCAGATCGCCTCGATCTGCGCCAGCACGTGGTGGCGAAAGCTCTTGTAGCCGCCGGCGAGCTGCTGCGCGTCCCAGCCGACCAGCCGCAGCCAGGTGACCATCGAGCCGCTGCGCAGGCCGCCGCGCCAGCAATAGACCAGCGGCTTCCAATGGGCGGGCCGGTCGGCGAACTGCTCGCGCAGATGGCGCGCGAGGTTCGCGGCGACCATCGCGCCGCCGACCCGGCGGGCCTCGAAGGCGCCGGTCTGCTTGTAGAGCGTGCCGACGATGCGGCGCTCCTCGTCGTCGAGCACCGGGCAGTTGATCGCACCGGGAATGTGGTCGAGCGCGAACTCGGCCGGCGAGCGGGCGTCGATCAGCGTGTCGAAGGCCGGGATGTCCGCCACCCGCGTCGGCGGGCGGTGCCGCTTGTCGTCCTCATGCATAGGCCGGCCCCAGTCCGCGGCGCAGCCGCGCGCTGGCCATGTCGACCAGCACCACCAGCCCGAACATCGCGGCCAGCACGGTCATGGCCTGCGCCTGCTGGAAGATCGACAGGTGGAAGTACAGCAACTGGCCCAGCCCGCCGCCGCCGACGAAGCCCAGCACGGTGGCCATTCGAATGTTCATCTCCCAACGATACAGCGTGTAGGCCACCCACTGCGGCAGCACCAGCGGCAGGCTGCCGTAGCCGAAGGCGGCGGCCGCGCCCGAGCCGCTGAGCAGCAAGGCCTGCTCGGGCGTGCGCGGCGCATTCTCGAGGCTCTCGGCGAACAGCCGGCCCAGCACCCCGGTGGTGTGGAGCGCCAGCGCCAGCGCACCGGCGAAGGGTCCGATGCCGGCCGCCAGCACCATCAGGGCGGCCCAGACCAGCTCTGGCACGCTGCGCAGGAAGTTCAGCACGAAGCGGGTGACGCCCTGCACCACCCGACCCGAGCGGCCCGAGGCGGGCAGCGCCAGCAGCGCGCCGGCGGCCGCGGCCAGCAGCGTGCCGAGCGCCGACACGGCGAGCGTCTGCAGCGCGCCCCACGCGGTCTTCGAGAGAAATCCAGCGGACAGGTCGGGCGGGAAGAACTCGGCGATGAACCGGCCCATGAGCAGCAGCGATTCGGCGGTGAACAGCGCCCGGTAGTCGATCGCCAGGTAGACGAAACTGGCCGCCACCGCTGCCAGCACGGCGGCCGTCGCGGCCCAGCAGCGCAGGCAGCGCGGCGGCGAGGAGGCCAGTGACGACGCGCTCACGCGAGCAGCCTCCGCAGCGCGTTGCTCAGCGCATCCGCCAGCAGCACCAGCAGCAGGAAGACCAGCAGGATGCTGCTGGCTTCGCCGCCGTTCAGCATCTTCATCGACTGGTCCATCAACTGGCCCAGGCCTCCGGCGCCGACGAAGCCCATCACGACCGAGGCCCGCACTGCGCACTCCCAGCGGTAGACGGTGTAGGAGGTCAGCTCCTGGGCGCAGTTCGGCAGCAGGCCGTAGAACAAGGCCCCGAGCCGGCCGCTGCCGGCTTCGAGCAGGGCCCGGGCGGGCGCGGTGTCGGTCGACTCGAGCACCTCGGCATAGACCTTGCCGAGCATGCCGCCGTAGGTGATCGCGAGCGCCAGCACGCCGGCAGCGGGGCCGAGCCCGAGCGCGCGCACGAAGATCAGGGCCCAGACGATTTCGGGAATGGCGCGCAGCACCATCAGCAGCGAGCGCGCGAGCTGCCGCAGCGCCAGCGCGCGCACGCGGCCCGGCCCCGGCCCGATGCGCGACTGCGACAGCGCGCGGGTGGTGACGAAGCCCAGCGGCGCCCCGATCAGGAACGCCAGCGCGGTGCCGGCCGTGGCCATCGCCAGGGTTTCGAGCGTGGCCCTGCCGAGCAGCGCCAGAAAGTCCGGCGCGGTGGCCGGCGGCAGGAAGCCGCCGAGAAAGCCGCCGATCACCTGCAGGTTGCCGCTGCCGAACAGCGCCGAGGGATGGAACTCGGACAACTGCAGCAGCGGCCAGGCGATGGCGAGCGCTGCCAGCCATCCGGCCAGACGGCGCCGGCCCGCCGGGTCGCGCAGCGCTGCAGCGGTGGTCAAGCGGCGCTCTCCCGCGCGGCGGACTCGTTGGCATAGAGCGCCGAGAGCATCGCCTGGCTGACCTCGCCGACCGGACTGTCGAACACGATCCGGCCCTCGCGCATGCCGACGATGCGCGGGAACCAGCGCAGCGCCAGCTCGACTGCATGCAGCGAGGCCACCAGCGTCGCGCCGGTCGCCTCGCCCTGCCTGACGAGCGTCTGCAGCGCGGCGTCGGCCAGGGTCGGATCGAGCGCCGACACCGGCTCGTCGGCCAGCAGCAGGGCCGGCCGCTGGTACAGCACGCGGGCGATGCCGACGCGCTGCAGTTGGCCGCCCGACAGGCGATCGCAGCGCTCGAACAGGCGGTCCTCGAGCGCCAGCCGCGACAGCGCCTCGTGCGCGCCCGGGAGGTCGGCCGGCCGCAGCAGCAGCGAGCCGAGCGCGCGCGGCAGCGACCACTGGCCGAGCCGCCCCGCGAGCACTGCGGTGACGACGCGCAGCCGCGGCGCGATCGGCGGGCTCTGGTGCACGGTGCCGATGCGCGCGCGCAGCCGGCGCAGGGCCGGCGCGCTCGACTGCCAGGGCGCTTCGTCGAGCAGTCGCACCGTGCCTTCGCCGGGCCGCAGCGCAGCGCCGAGCACGCGCAGCAGCGTGGTCTTGCCGGCACCCGAGGGGCCGATGATGGCCAGCCGCTCGCCCGCGCCGGCCGCCAGCGTCACGCCTTGCAGCGCGCGCTGGCCATTCGGATGCACCAGGCCGACCGCAGCCAGCGAGAAGCTCACGCGCCCGGCCCGGCGGCAGGCGGATGCCGCCGCATCACTTCACGAGGCCAGCCGACCTGGCCGCGGCCTCGATGCCGTCGTAGTTGGACGACTGCGTGGGAATGAAGCTGCTGGCGCGCTGCAGGTCCATGATCTCCTTGTGCGCCGGATTCGCGGGATCGAGCTTCAGGAAGGCCTCGGTCAGCTTCTTCGTCACGGCCGGATCGAGTCCCGGGCGCACGGTCCAGTTGTAGTCGTAGTAGGTCGGCGTGGTCGCCAGGACCCGCACCTTGGCCGCGTTCGGATTCTTCGCCTCGACCAGTTTCTCCCAGACCGAGGCGTTGAGCACGCCGGCCTCGGCGCGCGAGGCGGCGACGAAGGCCACGGTCGCATCGTGCGCGCCGGAGAAGGCCACGGTCTTGAAGTCCTTGTCGGGATCGATGCCGGCCTGCAGCAGGAAGTAGCGCGGCATCAGGCTGCCCGAGGTGGAGGACGGCGCGCCGAAGGCGAAGGTCTTGCCCTTCAGGTCGGCGAGGGTCTTGGCGCTGCTGTCGGTCGGCACGATGAACTTGCTCGTGAAGACCTTGTCCTCGGCGCGCTGCACGATCGGCACCACGCCGCCGTTGGTGCGGATGCGCGCCTGCACGAAGGTGAAGCCGCCGAGCCAGGCGAGGTCGAGCTTGTCGGTGGCGAGGCCCTCGACCACCGCGGCGTAGTCGGTCACCGGGGTGAACTTCACCTCCATGCCGGTTTCCTTTTGCAGGTAGTCGCCGAGCGGCTTGAACTTGCGCTGCAATTCGGTCGGCGCCTCGTCGGGAATGGCGGAGACGCGCAGCACCCTGACCTGGGCCAGAGCAGCCACGGCGCAGGCCGACAGGGCCAGCGCGACGGCGAGGCGGGAGAGTGTTTTCATGGGTGGACGACGCCTGGGCGTGGATGAGCGGACAAGGCTGGATTGTAGGAAGCGCGGCGGCGTCCGGGCTTCGATGATTGCCCGTTCGGGGGGCTCAGTGGTAGTCCTCTTCGCGCTGATGACGAACGGCCAACACCTTGACTTCCCGACCTGGAAGGATTTCGTAGAGGGCCACGTAGCCGGTGGAACCAAGGCCTGCGATCAACTCTCGGCGCGTAGTTCGCCTGCCGTCTCCCGCTTTCCGATACGCCCAGGGATTCTCGGCCAGCCGCTTCTTGATGCTGCTGCGAAGCTGGTGCAGTACATGCTGGGCATGGTCCAGTTCCTCCAAGGTCTCCGACCCTGCGACTGGACACTCGAACAAGCGCTCGAGGTCATCCTCGGCTTGCGGGGTCATCTCGACCCCGAACAACTCGGTCACGTGCTGGGGCTTTGCAGTTCGCGACGTCGTGCATCGATGCGGGCCTGGACGCGGTCAAACACTTCGTCCACGGGGTGTGAAACACCGCTTCGCAGGTAGTCCTGCCAAGCGGCCTCTCCGCGCGCATGGAAGTCGGTCTGGACGCGGCGGAAATCAACTGCCCGGCGCACGGCATCGACCACGAAGGTGCTGATGGTTTCCTCTTCACCCAGAACTGCTTCGAGCTCGGCACGCAGTTCCGGCTCAACGCGAACGGCAGGCAAGGTGCAGGATTTCATGGCGGCGAATGTAGCACGTTTGTAATGCAGTCAACTGGCGGCCGGGGGCAAATTTTCTTCCTGCTCCCCCTCAAGAAATCTGCAACGACGCCGATATCCATCCGATCGGCTGTGCCGACGCTCTTCAGCCTCCCCCCATGACCTATTCCTACGACGCTCCGGCCCGCGACCCGCACCAGGGATTCGACGCATCGCTACCGCTCGTCCGTCGCGCAGCAGACACGCTGATGCTGGCGACCTGTGGCCTGGGAGCCGTGGTGGCGCTCGCCATCGGCTGGCATTTCGGGCAGTTCGCATTGGCCGCAGGGCTGGCGGCCGGGCTGTCTGCCGGGGCGGTCTTCCTCTACCTCCTGTGCCGCGGAACCTGGTTAAGCAGCCTCTGCTATCCCGTGCTGCTGGCGAGCTTCATCGCGCTTCACCTCCAGCTCGCCGGAGGCAAGACCGAGTATCACTTCGGCGTGTTCGTCGCTCTGGCTTTTCTTCTTGCCTATAGGCACTGGTTGCCGATCCTTGTCGGCGGCGCAGCTTTTGCGGTCCACCACCTGTTGTTCGACCGCCTGCAGGCCCTGGGATTTCCCGTCTTTTGCCTGCAGGCGCCCGACATCTTCACCGTGGTCCTGCACGCCGCCTATGTCGTCGTCGAGGTGGTCTTCGGGATGCTGGTTGCAGTGCGCATGCGCCGTGACGCCTTGCTTTCCGCAGAGCTGGAATACATCACCAAGGCGCTCGGCGCCGGCACGGGCCAGGTCAGCTTTGCGGGCGTGGAGCGGCCGGCACACACCCGGCCCGCCAGGCAACTGCTCGAGGTCCTCGGCACAGTCCGCGATGCGGCGCTCATCGCGCGTGAGTCGGCCAACCTGGTCAACCTGTCGTCCAGCGACATCGCAAGCGGAAGCAGCGAACTGTCGAAACGCACGACACAGACCGCGGCCGGCCTGCAGCGCACCGCCTCGGCCGTCGGTCAATTGACCGCCACGGTTTCCGCGACCACGCAGACAGTGATGCGGGCGTCGCTGCTGGCAGAGACCGCAGCCAGAAAGGCCAGCGAGGGCGAGGTCGCCGCAGAAGACCTGACACGCCGCATGCAGCTTCTGGCAGCGTCCTCACGCAGGGTGGCCGACATCACCGGCGTCATCGACAGCATCGCGTTCCAGACCAATATCCTGGCCTTGAATGCCGCGGTCGAGGCCGCCCGCGCCGGCGACCACGGACGGGGCTTCGCGGTCGTCGCCTCGGAAGTGCGACAGCTCGCACAGCGCAGCGCCGGTGCGGCCGGCGAAATTCGCAAGCTCATTGCGGAGTCGACGACCCAGGTCGAAAACGGTGTCGCGGCCACAGGGCAAACGCGCGAGGTCCTCGACATGATTCTTGCGGAGGTTCAGGGCGTGCATGGCCTGCTCTCCGAAGTCTCGCAAGCGGCATCGGAGCAACACAGCGGAATCGCGGAAGTCAATGAATCCCTGGCGACGCTCGACCAGGCCACGCAACAGAACGCGGCGCTGGTCGAGGAGTCTTCAGCCGCGGCAGCGTCGCTGCGAGACCAGGCCGCGCATCTCTCGCAAGCCATGGCCGCCTTCGACCTCGAGGTGGTCTGATCAAGCCTGGGGAGGCCGTCGGGTCTCGATAATGGGAGCCCGCCCGATCCGCCTGCCCCCACCATGACCGACTTCCCCTCTCCCCGCCCCCTCAACCCGCTGGCGCCGCTGCGCCTCACGAGCTTCTCGCACGGCGGCGGCTGCGGCTGCAAGATCGCGCCCGGCGTGCTCTCGCAGATCCTCAAGAGCGGCGGCGGCGGCCTGATGCCGCCGGAGCTGATGGTCGGCATCGAGACCGCCGACGACGCCGCGGTCTACCGCCTGAACGACCGCCAGGCCCTGATCGCGACCACCGATTTCTTCATGCCGATCGTCGACGATCCGTACGAGTTCGGCCGCATCGCCGCCACCAATGCGATCAGCGACGTCTACGCGATGGGCGGCAGGCCGATCATGGCGCTGGCGCTGGTCGCGATGCCGGTCAACCAGCTGCCGCTCGAGGCCATCGGCGAGATCGTGCGCGGCGGCCAGGATGTCTGCCGCGCAGCCGGCATCCCGATCGCGGGTGGCCACACCATCGATTCGGTCGAGCCGATCTACGGGCTGGTCGTGATGGGCCTGGTGGACCCGGCGCAGGTCAAGCGCAATGCCGACGCGCAGGTCGGCGACGTGCTGGTGCTCGGCAAGCCGATCGGCGTCGGCGTGCTCTCGGCCGCGCTAAAGAAGGAGCAGTTGCCGGAGTCCGGCTACCGCCAGCTGATCGACAGCACGACCCGGCTCAACACGCCGGGCATCGCGCTGGCGGCACTCGCCGGCGTGCACGCGCTGACCGATGTCACCGGCTTCGGCCTCGCGGGCCACACGCTGGAACTCGCGCGCGGCGCCCGGCTGACGGCCGTGATCGAGTGGTCGAAAGTGCCCTTGCTCGCAGGCGTCGAGGCGCTCGCCGCCGAGGGCTTCGTAACCGGCGCCTCGGGCCGCAACTGGAGCGGCTATGGCGCCGAGGTGGCGCTCGCCGCCGGCCTGCCCGCCACCGCGCAGGCGCTGGCGAGCGACCCGCAGACCGCCGGCGGCCTGCTCGTGAGCTGCGCGCCCGAAGCGGTCGATGCGGTGCTGGAGATCTTCCGCAGCGAAGGCTTCGGCGCCGCGGCGGTGATCGGCCGCACCGAGGCCGGCCCGCCCGGTTTGCGTATCCAAACCTGAACCTAGCCCGCTCGCGGCCCCTTGCCCGGCTCCAGCGCGACGCCCAGCCGCTTGGCGAGCCGGATCAGGTTGGCGCGGTCGAGGCCGAGCGCCTGGGCCGCGGCGGCCCGGTTGAAGCCGTGCGCCGCGAGCGCCGCCCGGACACGCTCCCGCTTCAGCGCATCGACCGCCTCCTGCAGCGATTCGCCCGCCGGCCGGCTGACGGCACCGCCGTCCGGCGCCGCAAGCCCGGGGCTTGCCGCGGCCGATGACGGGTCGGCTGGCTGCGCCTCCAGTTCGAGGTCTTCCGCCCCCAGGCTCAGGATCCGCGGCCGCTGCGGATGCCGCGCGCGTGCCTTCAGCACGCTGCGCCCGAGCAAGTGCTCCAGCTCGCGCACGTTGCCCGGCCAGCCGTAGGCCAGCAGCGCCGCCTGCGCGCTCGCGTCCAGCCGGGCGGCGCCGATGCCGAGCCGCGAACGGTTCTCCTCGAGGAAGAAGCCGCTGAGCAGCAGCACGTCGCGGCCGCGGTCCCGCAGCGGCGGCACGCGCAGCGGATAGGCGCTCAGGCGGTGATAGAAGTCGGCCCTCAGCCGCCCGGCCTTCACTTCCTCGGCGAGGTCGCGGTTGCTGGCCGCGATCAGCCGCACATCGACGCGGTGTTCGCGGTCGGAGCCCAGGCGCTGCAGCTGGCCGCTCTGCAGCACGCGCAGCAGCTTGGCCTGCACCGGCAGCGGGAGCTCGCCGACCTCGTCGAGGAACAGCGTGCCGCCGTCGGCCAGCTCGAACTTGCCCGGGCGATCACCGGCGGCGCCCGTGAAGGCGCCCCTCACATGGCCGAAGAGCTCGCTCTCGACCAGCGTCTCGGGCAAGGCCGCGCAATTGAGGCTGATCATCGGCCGCGCGGCGCGCGGCGAGCCGGCATGGATCGCTTCGGCGACCAGCTCCTTGCCGACGCCGGTCTCGCCCTGGATCAGCACCGACAGCTCGCTGCCGGCGACCAGCTCGATGTCGGCCAGCAGCCGGCGCATGGCCGCACTGCGCCCGATGAGTTCGCGCGCCCGCGGGGCGGCGGCCAGCCTGAAGCCCTCGGCGCGCAGGCTCTCGAGCGCGACCCGGTTTTCGAGCTGCTCGATGCGGCCGGCCACGGTCACGATCGCCGCGGCCAGGTTGGCGAACAGCTGCAGCGCCGCGAGGTCGGCCAGCGAGAAGCGGTCGGGCTGCAATGCGTCGAGCGTCAAGAGGCCCCAGATCCGCTGGTTGAGCTGGATCGGGCAGCCGACGCAGTCGTGCACGTCGAGATCGCCATGCACGCCTTCGACCAGTCCGTCGTAGGGGTCGGGCAGCGGGCTGTCGGACGGAAAGCGCAGCGGTCCGCCGGCCCCGAGCAGCGCCGCGAAACGCGGATGCTCGGCGATGCGGAAGCGGCGGCCCAGCGTGTCGCGGCTCAGCCCGTCGACCGCCAGCGGCAGCAGGCTGCCGTCTTCGAGCCGGAGCAGCGCCGCCGCATCGCAGGGCAGCAGCACGCGCAGCGACTGCAGCAGGCGGCGATAGAGTTCCTCGCCGGGCAGGCCGGCGCCCATGTCGGCGACCAGCGGCGCGACCGATTCGAGCAGTTCGTCGGCAGTCAAAGTGACACGATCAGGAGTCATTGCGACACGATTTTATCCAGGTCGAAATGACATTGACCGGGCCAAGTGATTGATTTTGCTGGGCGCTTCGCCTGGAACGGGTATTGCAGTGCACAACGCATCCCATCCCATGTGAACTCCAGGAGCCCTTCCGTGCTGACCACCGAACAAAAGTCCATCGTCACCGCCACCGTGCCACTGCTCGAGACCGGCGGCGAGGCGCTCACGACCCACTTCTACCGGATCATGCTCGCCGAGCATCCCGAGGTGCGGCCGCTCTTCAACCAGGCCCACCAGGCCAGCGGCGACCAGCCGCGTGCGCTGGCCAACGGCGTGCTGATGTATGCGAAGAACATCGACCGGCTCGAGGCGCTCGGCGATCTCGCCGGCCAGATCGTCAACAAGCACGTGGCGCTGCAGGTGCTGCCCGAGCACTACCCGATCGTCGGCGCCTGCCTGCTGCGCGCGATCCGCGAGGTGCTGGGCGCCGAGATCGCCACCGACGAGGTCATCTCCGCCTGGGCCGCAGCCTACGGCCAGCTCGCCGACATCCTGATCGGCGCCGAGAAGCAGGCCTACGACGAGCGCGCCGACGCGCCCGGCGGCTGGCGCGGCGCCCGCTCGTTCACGGTCGTGAAGAAGGAGGTCGAGAGCGAGGAGATCAACTCCTTCTACCTCGCGCCGACCGATGGCGGGGCGATCCTCGACTTCAAGCCCGGCCAGTACATCGGCCTGCGGCTGGTGGTCGACGGCAACGAGATCCGCCGCAACTACTCGCTGTCGGCGGCGCCCAACGGCAAGACCTACCGCATCAGCGTCAAGCGCGAATCCGGCGGCGTGGCATCCAACCACCTGCACGACCAGGTCGGCGAAGGCGGCACGGTCGAGCTGTTCCCGCCCGCGGGCGCCTTCACGCTCGAGGCGAGCGAGCGTCCGCTGGTGCTGATCAGCGGCGGCGTGGGGATCACGCCGACGCTGGCGATGCTCGAAGCCGCGCTGAAGACCTCGCGCGCGGTGCACTTCATCCACTGCGCGCGCACCCGTGGCGTTCACGCCTTCCGCAACGCCATCGATGCGCTGGCGCACAAGCACCCGCAGCTCGAGCGCTTCTACTGCTACGAAGAGGTGGCCAAGGACGCACCGCAGGCCGATGCGCCGCACGCCGTCGGCCGCATCGACGCCCAGAAGCTGGCGCAATGGCTGCCCGCCACGCGCGACGTCGACGCCTACTTCCTGGGCCCGAAGCCCTTCATGCAGCAGGTGAAGACCGCGCTGCGCACGCTGGGCGTGCCGGACAAGCAGGCGCGCTACGAATTCTTCGGGCCGGCCGCGGCGCTCGAATAGCGGCTAGAACTTGAAGCCGGCGCCGAAGTAGGGCCCGCCCATCGCGTTCTTGGTGAGCAGGCCGTCATCGAACTTGTAGCTCAGGTAGCGATAGCCGAACTTCAGCGAGACGGCGGGCGAGTACTGGTAGCTGGCGCCGGCCACGGCCTGCCAGCTGGAGGTCGAGCTGCCCTCGCCGGCGTCGAGGTAGCCGAGCAGCGACCACTTGTCGTTGAGCGGCATGAGGGCGCGCACGCCGAGGATGCCGTTCCAAGCGTCGCCCGATTGCTCGATCTGGCGTCCCGGGCCCCGGAGGGTGGGCAAGGCGTTCACCTCGGTCTTGACATAGGCGTAGCGGGCGCCGCCGAGCACGTCGACCGCCACCCGCCCGTTGTACACGCGGTAGGTGCCGGCCATCGTGTAGAACTGCTGCGTCAGGTCGATGTCGTTGTTGACCAGCAGGCCGCCGGCGACCTGGTTGGTGACGCCGAGCTTGATGTACTGCATGTCCAGGAAGGCGCCCCAGTCTCCCTTGCGCGCCTCCAGCGTGCCCATGGCGCCGAATTTCAGCGCCTTCAGGAGGCTCGTGGCGCTCACCGAGACGGCGTCCGTGGGCAAGGGCCCGAGCTTGAGGTCGGAGCGCACGCCGGCGGTCCACAGGTAGGGCACGAATTCGAACTGCCAGGCGTCGGCGGGCGGGATGTTCTGGGCACCGGCCGGCAGGCAGGCCAGCGCGGCGCCGAGGCCGCTCAAGCGCAGGAGGAAGGAACTCGCCGGGGACCGGCCGTGCAGGGATGGACGCATCGTTCGTGGCCTCGAAGGGGTTGTGACCACGAGATCATAGGGACATGCGGGCGGGGCGTGCGTGCCGCCCCGCCCCACTGCAGCGGCCGACCGGGCTCAGGCCACCGGCGAAATGAACGCGATCAGCCGCCCCATGCGGGCAATGAAGTTCGAGGTGATGATGAATTGCGGCTTCTCGCGCTTCACGTAGGGCGCGATGTCCGGCGGCACATCGGCCGGATAGGGCGAGGTGTCGTACACGTCGCCCACGTGGCGGCTGCGGTAGGCGGTGCCGGTGTAGGCCACGGCCGGGCCGTTGCCGCGATAGGGGTTCACGATCTCGGGCACCGGCGCGGTCCAGTAGTTGCCGTCCACCAGCGCGGCCACGATCGCCTGCACCTCGGATTCCGGCACCACCGGCGTCTTCATCACGGCACCTTCGAACAGGTCCGGGAAGTCCACTTCCCGGTTGACGCCGAAGTACCTGGGCAGGGCGCGGGCCGTGGTGGCCTTCAGCGGCGACTTCGCGACCATGGCGTCGATCTGGGCCGGCGTCATCGCGTTGAGCTCGTCCAGCCGCTTCTGCAGTGCCGCGGCATCCACCGAACGGCCCGACGAATAGTGGCTGATGGTGTTGGCGATGTCCTTGTCGAAGAAGTACGCACCGTTGTGGACGTTGGAGCCGTAGCGGTGGATGTAGAGCGGCTCGTTGGTGTCGAGTTCGATGAAGGTCGCCACGTTGCGGCCGGCCAATAGCGGGTTGAGCGTCGCCACGTTGGCGGGCAGCTGGATCGAGGCCGACTTCAGCCAGTCGATCGCCTTCTGCAGTTGCGACAGGTACTTCCGGTCGCCGGTCAGCGTGAAATAGCCGAACAGCTGCTGGATGTTGGTCTGCGTCGTGTGCGTGGCAAGCGAGCGCGGCTCGTAGGATCGCGCGCCGGCCGGAGCGCCGGCCAGCCGGCCCAGGGTGTCGCGCGACAGATGCTGCAGGCTCCAGCCCGACTGCAGGGGCTGCACCGTCGAGGTCCACTGCATGCGCTGCATGCAGTCCATGGCCCGCGTGATGTTGGCCACCAGCTCCGTGCGCCCCAGCGCCATGACGCACAGGGTCAGGAACTTGATGTTCTCGCCCATGACGTCGTCGTTGAAGGTCACGTGCAGCGTGTAGTCGCTGTCTTCCATGCCCGCACGCGCGCCCGCCGGCAGCTGCTGCGGATTCGGCAAGGGCATGGACGAGACCGCGTTCGGATTGTGCGGAAAGCGCTGCGGCCAGCCGCCGTCGGCGATGCCGAACTGGGGACCGAACTGCGCATCGGTGATGAACTTGATGGCCTTGTCGGTGGCGGCCTGGTAGACCGGGTCCTTCTTCTCCAGGTACATGCGCAGCATCAGCTGCGAGGCCACCGCGGTGGTGGCATCGTCGAAGGTCGCGTTGCCGTAGTAGTGCTGGAACTCCTCGAGCCGCCAGCCGTTCATGCCCACCGTCTCGTACCAGTGCTGCAGCGACGCCTCGCCGGCGAAGTCGTAGATGTAGTTCCAGCCGCCCGAAACGTGCTGCGCCGCGGCGACCGCCTTGGCCGTGCGGTCGGCGGCCTGGTAGAAGCGCTCGTCGCCGGTGGCGTGGTAGGCGTCCAGGTAGATGTGGCCGATGGAGGAAGTGCCGGGCGGCTGCAGCCACAGCATGGTGCGCTTGGCCTCCATCTCGCCGAAGGTCTGGGTGAGGTCCGGCGAGTACGACCAGACGTAGCCGCCCCGGTAGGAGACCACTTCGTCCATGTAGCTCGCAGCGCGCTTGAGCGCTGCCGAGGCGGTGGCCTTGGCCGTCGCATCGGTCGCCGGGACGACTGCAGGCGCGGGCGCCGGCGCGGCGGGCGCCGGTGCGGGCGCGGGGACCAGGGCAAGAGGATTGTCGTTGCCGCCGCCGCCACAGGCGGCCAGGGCGAGGGGGGACAGGGCGGAGATTGCAAACTGCCTGCGTTTCATCGAGTTTCCCTTGTGGTTTGGTTGTCGGGGTGCTATCCATCCGCAGTCATCAGATGTCGTACAACATCTGTTGTCATACAACTGCGGGGGGCGATTATTGATGGCACCTTCCAAGGGAGTCAATCATCCCTAGCGATCAGCAGGGATTGAGTGCAGTCTTTAGTTGTACGACAACGTATGAATTTGTTGCCTTTGGCGAACGCGCGTGCTATCGACCGGACCCCGGCCATGTCGCGACCACCTTCGCTTTCAAGACCAGGCGGCCGCCGTGCCGCCGCGCCGGGAGTGATGACGCGCGACACGCAACTCGTGGCGGAGCGCGCACGGCTTCATGGCGTCGGCCAGCGTGGCCAGGAAGTCTTGCCGGTCGAGCAGGAGCATCTGCGCAAGGCATTCGGCTTGGCTCGGGCTCACAAGCCGCACATGCGCCAAGTCGTGCAACGTGTGAAGCGCGCGGGCACGGCTGCTCAGATGAAGTGTTGCCAAGTCCAGTGCCAGGTAGGCCTGGCGTTCGGAAAAGGTCTCGGGAATGCGCGTCAGCCCGCCCCTCACGGTGCAATCGAGCGGGGTCGGCCGCAGTCCGAACAGCGCGTGACGGGCCCTCTTCAGCGCAGCGCGGTGATCTGCAACATCCAGGATCAACGCTTGCCGTGCAAGTCGCCGCGGAAAGCCTGTCAGCCATACACGTAGCGTCGTTCGCATAGCCATGCTCGGAAAGGCCGTTGAGCTATGCCGTCGTCTCGCCGCCGGGTGAGGAAAACTGATCGATCACCTGCTGCTCGGTGAGCATGGGCGTCTGGTTGGCGAACGAATAGTAGCCGGGCTTCTTGTCGACGTAGATCTGCGAGGCAAGGTCGAAATCGGCAGACTCGAACACGCCCGCGGGAACGAAGTACTCGCCTGTTGCCAAGAGCTTGTAGTAGAGGTGCGTTCCGCATTGGCTGCAGAAGGCGCGTTGTGCCCAGTCCGATGACGCATAGACAGTGATGTTCTCGCTGCCTTCAAACTGAACATCCGGGCCACAGTGGACAGCCAGAAGTGGCCCGCCTCCCCATCTGCGGCAGAAACCGCAGTGACACGCGCCGATCGCTCGGGAATCCGGCGACCTGAGGCTGACTGCGCCGCAAAGGCAATGACCGTTCATTCGTTTTGTCCTCCAGGTAGCGAGGGCGAGGCGGCCCTGCGGCCCAACGCCTGAATCGAGCCGACCGACATCAAGGCGGCGACTGGGTGCCACTATAGACCGCTGATGCCTGGAAGCCATCACCTTCAACGTCGAGATGAGTCGATGGGACTTCGGTCCCGGCGCTGCCCGGTCAGTCAGGCCTGGGCCTGTCGACGAAGGCCCGCATGTAGCGCTGCGGCTCGCCGGTCGCGAGGGTCGAATAGGCGACGTCCGACATACGGCGTGCGCCGGAAAGTGCAAGCTGCCGACATCGAGATCATCCCTCGGGAAAGCTGCCATGCCGCACCCCGGCGAAATGTCGCCCGCCGGAGCGGCGAAGCAATGACGAGAGGAACTCCATGACCGCCGTGAATGAACGCATCCGGATCGAACCGCTGCAGCTCGAGGAGTTGCCGCGGTCGCCCAGCGTCAGCATCGCGATCATCTGTTTCAACTACGGCCGTTTTCTCGTCGAATGCCTCGACAGCTGCCTCGCACAGACGCACCGCCCTGACGAGATCGTGGTCGCGAACGATGGCTCGACCGACGAGACCGCGCAGATCCTGGACGCCTACGCCGCCCGTGCCCCGCAGGTGCGGCCGATCCACCAGGCCAACGCGGGCATCTGCAGCGCGACCAATACGGCGCTCGCAGCCTGTACGGGCGACGTCGTGCTGCTGCTCGACGCCGACGACGCGCTCGAGCCCCAGCGCACGGAGAAGGTGCTCGCCGCCCTGCGCCGGCGGGTGGATGGCCTGCTGCCGGGCTGGGTCCACCATCGGATGCAGCGCTTTTCAGAGCAGATCCCCGACCTCGGCCAGGCGCCCTACTACCCCGGCGGCAGCGGCCCCGAAGGATGGCTCGCAGCCAGGGCGGTCGATGCGGCCGTGAGCCCCGTAAGCTCGCTGACATCGGCCCTGGCCTTCCGGATCGAGGTCGTGCGGATGATCGGCAAGCTCGATACCGACCGCCTGATGTACCAGGACACGCAACTGATCGCGGCGGCGACGCTGCTGAGCCCGGCAGCGTGGATCGGCGAGCCGCTGACTCGCTATCGCGTGCACGGCGCATCGGCCAGCACCGGGATGATGGCGTCCGTCGAAACCATCAGCGCGACCCGCAAGCGCGCCGAGCGATCGGATGTCTGGCTTCGCCAACAGCTCGACAAGATCGAACCCGGCGCCGCGCGCCTCTGGCGGCCGCTCGACGACCAGGGCGCCTACCTGTGGCTGACCTTCCTCGAACGCTGGCTGTCCGGCGCAGGCAAGGACTTCCGCCTGCTGTGGAAGGTGCTGCGCCATCCCGACACGCGTCACTCGGCGGCGCAGAACCGCGTGTACTACTACGGCGGCGTGGTGCTGCCGCGCGCGGCTTTCGTCTCGTACTCGCGCCTGGTCTTCGGCAACAGTGCATTGAAGACGCGGCTGCGCAAGTGGATGGGACGACGCTGAGAGGGCGCGCTTGTTCCAGATGCCAGCTGCCGAGCCCATGAAGCCCAAGGCCTTTCTCGATCTTTGCTGGCGCGCGGGCATGGCCTGGGTCGACGACTATGCGCCGAGCATGGGGGCCGCGATCTCCTACTACACCCTGTTCTCGATGGCGCCGCTGCTGGTGATCGTCATCGCGATCGCGGGCAGGGTCTTCGGCCACGATGCGGCACAGGGAGAGGTCGTCGCGCAGATCGCCGGCCTGGTGGGGCCGGAAGGCGCCGCCGCGGTCGAGGCGCTGCTGCGCAGCGCGGACGAACCCGAGAAGGGATTGATCGCCGGCTCGATCAGCCTGGTGGTGCTCATGGTCGGTGCAACGACCGTCTTCGCCGAACTCCAGAGCGCGCTGGACCGCATCTGGCACGTGCCCGAGCGGGAGAAGCCCTCCGGGTTGTGGGCGGTCCTCCGGGCACGCCTGCTGTCGTTCGGACTGATCCTCGGCCTCGCCTTCCTGCTCATCGTCTCGCTGATCGTGAGCGCGGGCCTGGCGGCGTTCGACAGCTGGGTCGGCGGCCTGCTTCCAGGCTGGGAAATCGCGTTGCAAGTCATCAACGGCTCGACATCGATCGCCATCCTGACGCTGCTGTTCGCGCTGATCTTCAAGCTGATGCCGACCGCGGACATCGCCTGGCGCGACGTCTGGACCGGGGCCTTCGTCACGGCCATCCTGTTCGAGATCGGCAAGCTGCTGATCGGGCTCTACCTGGGCAAGAGCGGCGTCAGCGAATCCTTCGCCGCCGCGGGCTCGCTGGTGGTCCTGGTCGCATGGGTGTATTACGCGGCGCAAATCTTCCTGCTCGGCGCGGAGTTCACCAAGGCCTATGCCGATTCGCACGGATCGTTGGCGGGCGCGAGGGCCATGGACGCCACCGAGCGCGCTGGCCAGGACGATGGGGATGCCGGCGCCGGTGCAGCGCCGATGCCGGCGATGCGCGAAGCGCTGCCGGACTATTCGGGTATCGCGAGGACCGCGGCCACGCAGCACGAGGTCGATCGGCGCATCGCGAAGGCAACCGGGATCCTGAGTCAGCGGGTGGTCTTGCTCGCGGCCATCACGATCGGGAACATCCTGGTCGCGCGCTGGACCCGGCGCCAGCGCGCAAGCACGCGCAACGCACGCCGCTCGACCGGCATGAGGCCGTAAGACAGGCCCTACGTCGCGCGAAGGCGCACCCCGGCAGCACGCAGCGGCGCGATTTCGCAGGCTGGACCTTTCCCTGAAAAGGAGTCGCGAAATGCAAGCTGCAAGCAAGACGCTGATCGGCCTCGAGACCCGGTTCTGGCAGTCGATGGTGGACAACGACGCCCAGGTCGCGCTCGACCTGCTCACCGAGCCGGCAATGATGGTCAGTTCCCATGGGGCGATGAAGTTCGATCATGCGGGCTATCGCAGGATGGCGGAGCAGGGTCCGATGGTCGTCACTTCCTTCGAATTCAGCGACATGGAGGTCGTGTTCCCGACCGACACCACGGCGGTCGTCAGCTATCGCGTCAAGCAGGGTGTCGCGCCGCGCGGCAAGAAGGACAGCGTCACGCAGGAGATGAACGACACGTCGACGTGGGTGCGGGACGGTGATCAATGGCGCTGCGTGCTGCACACCGAGACGCCTACGGCGTCGACCAAGGCGCACTGAGCCCGGTTCGTTGCGACGTCCACGGCGCCGCCGCCGACGCAGCGCCGAGTCCTATTTCGGCCGCGGCCGCTTGAGGGCCCGGTCGGGCACCTTCAGCCTTCCCGCCCGCAGCTGCGCGACCGCATCGGCCACCGCGCGCGCAACGTTGCGCACCTCCTCCTGCAGGGCCTTGTCGGCGTCCAGCGCATCGTGGCTGGTGGCATAGGGCTCGTAGTAGCCGAGGTAGCGATCGAGGCGGGCCTGCGCGCCGGCGTCGATCAGCCCCATCCAGTCGAGCCAGTCGCAGAGATTGCGGCGCAGGTCCTCGACGCCGGCGACGTCGCCATGCACCACCACGCCGTAGGCACGGCCGGCCACGTGCTTGGGGTAGTCCCAGCCCTTCATCTCGAGCGCCTTCGCCTCGCCGGCATGCTTGCCGTGGGTGGTGGTCGGATCGGGGTTGCCGCCATCGGCGCAGACCAGCCTGTCGATCATGAGCTTGAGCGGACTGGTGGCCTGGTACCAATGCGTGGGCGTGAACAGGATCACGCCATGCGCCGCGACCCAGAGCTCGTAGATCTCGTTCATCCAGTCGCCGACCTGGTTCAGCGAATGGTTCGGATAGCAGGTGCAGGGCCAATGGCACAGCGGCATGGCGGTCGAGACGCAGCCCTTGCAGGGATGGATCCTCCGGCCGTACTCAGAGGTCAGCAGGCTCAGGTCGAGCACGTCGCATTCGATCCCGGCGCCCTCCAGCTGCGTCCGCGCCCACTGCACCATGCGGTGTGTCTTCGAGATCTCGCCCGGGCAAGTGCCGTCATTGCGCGGCGAGCCGTTCACCAGCAGCACGCGCGAGCGCGTGGACGCTCTCCCCCAGGCCGCCTGCGCCTTTCGCAGCCGCGAGCGGGCCTGCAGCCAGTCGACCGAGATCGGGTACTCGGGGTCCGCGAATCCCTTGCCGGCACGGCGCGTGAGCGGCGCCTTGCGGCCTTCCTTGTAGGCCTTCCATGCAATGTCCTCGAGCCTGCCGAGTGCCTCGCTTTCCGGCGCGAAGGCCGGGTCGAAGAAGGACTGCATGAAGCGCTCGTGGAAGGCCGCGCGTTGAAGCTGACCGGGTGCCTGGCCTTTGCGGACTTTGATCATGGTGCCGACGCTAGGACGATGCCGGAGCGCCGCGCGCCAGCGGCGCGGCAACGGTGGCGTAGGCATCGATCCCGCAAGCGCTGCGATGGACGCGATGTCGACGCCTGCCGCCCCGCGCCTACATGCCCTAGGCGCCCGCACCGACTCGGCGCGGACAAGACCTGCCACTACCTTCGCTGCACTCCACTCCGCGAGACAACAACATGATCGGCATCGTCATCCCGGCGCACAACGAAGCCCTTCTCATCGGCCAGGCCGTGGATGCCGTCATGGCCGCGGCGGTGCACCCGGGCCTGCACGGCGAGCCGGTCGAAATCGTGGTGGTGCTGGACGCCTGCAGCGACCTGACCGGCGTGATCGCGGCGCGCGCGGGCGCGCGCACCGTCAGCCTGCGCGCACGGAACGTCGGCGTGGCGCGCGCAGTGGGCGCCGAAGCGATGCTCGCCGCCGGCGCACGCTGGCTGGCCTTCACCGATGCCGACACCGTGGTCTCGCCGAGCTGGCTGGTCGACCAGCTCGCCCAGGACGCCGATGCGGTCTGCGGTTCGATCGGCGTCAACGACTGGTCGGCCCATGGGGTTCACGCGGACGTCATCGAGGCTCACTTCCTGCGCACCTACGCCGACGTCGACGGACACTCCCACATCCATGGCGCCAACCTGGGCGTCTCGGCCGCCGCCTACCGGCGCGCGGGCGGCTTCCGCCATCTGGCCTGCAGCGAAGACGTCGCGCTGGTGCGCGCGCTCGAGGCCACCGGCGCCCGCATCGCGTGGAGCGCGAAGCCGCGCGTGCTCACCAGTTCGCGCCGCGACGCCCGCGCCCGTGGAGGCTTCGCCGACGCCCTGCTGGACGCACTCGCGGCGAGCCTGGCCGCCGTGGCGCCGGCAACCGCAACCCCGCCGGTCGCCGCCACATGATGCCGATCGACGATTCATCCCTGCGACGCTCCCCGATGCCCGCTCCCGAGGCCGCCGCCACGCTGGAGCGCCTCCGGGCTCGGCACCGGGAGGCGCTCTCGCTCGAGCACCTGGTGGATGCAGGCGTCGACCGCCTGCCGCTGCCGGGTTCCGGCGCCACGCTCGAGCGCTGGCGCATGCTGTCCGAAGTGGCGGCGCACGATCTCTCGCTGGTCAAGCTCTTCGAGGGCCACACCGATGCGCTCGCGATCCGCCGCGAACTCGGCGCCGCGGATGCGGTTGCCGGCACGCGCTGGGCCACCTGGTGCGCGGAGCCGCCCGATGCGCGGGTGACGCTGGAAGCCCTCCCGGCGCACCGCTCGGGCCCGGCCCCGATCCGCCTGCACGGCACCAAGGCCTGGTGCTCGGGCGCCCGCAGCGTCACGCATGCGGTCGTGAGCTGCTGGAACGCCGAGGGCGAGCCCTGCCTCGCGGAAGTGGCGCTCGGCCAGCCCGCCGTGATCGTCACCGACGAAGGCTGGCATGCGGTCGGCATGGCCGGCAGCGGCAGCGTGGACGTCCGCTTCGAAGGCGCAGCGGCACACCAGATCGGCCGCCCCGGCGACTATGTGCGGCGGCCCGGCTTCTGGCAGGGCGGCGCCGGGATCGCGGCATGCTGGTTCGGCGGCGCGCTCGGCATCGCACGCCAGACGCGTGGCTTCTGCGGCACCAAGCCCGACGCCCACCGCCTCGCGCACCTGGGCGCGATCGACACGGCGCTGTCTGCCGCCGCGGCCGTGCTGCGCGAAAGCGCCGCATGGATCGATGCCCGCCCCGGCGAGGATGCGCGTCAGCTCGCGCTGCGCCTGCGTCTGGTGGTCGAGGACGCGGCCCATGCGCTCATTGCCCACGCCTGCCGCGCCACGGGTGCAGCGCCCCTGTGCCGCGATGCGCGCTTCGCGCGGGCGGTCGCCGACCTGCCCGTCTTCATGCGCCAGAGCCATGCCGAACGCGATCTCGCCGCGCTCGGCGAATGCGTCCTCGATGCGGAAGCCACACCATGGAAGTTGTAGCGATGAAGGACGACCGCGCGATCCGCGGCGACGGCACGAGCGAGGCCGAATGGCAGTCCTGGACCGGCCTGCACCCGCTGCGCGCGACCACGGTCGAGGCCCTGGTGCCCGCGGGCTCGCGCGCAGTGGTCGTCGCGCCGCATCCGGACGACGAAGTGCTGGCGGTCGGCGGCCTGCTGGCACAGCTGGCGCGGCGCGGGGCGCCGATCCGCGTGATCGCGGTCACCGACGGCACGGCCAGCCACCGCGGCTCGCGGGACTGGCCGGTGGAGCGGCTGGTGCGCGAACGTCCTTCCGAGAGCCGCGAGGCCCTGCATCGATTGGGCGTCGACATCGAGCCGATCCGGCTCGGCCTGCCCGATGGCGGCCTGGCGGGCCTCGAAGGCCTGCTGGCCGATCGGCTCCTGCCGCTGCTGGAGCGGAACGACGTGGTCTTCAGCACCTGGCGACGCGACGGGCATCCCGATCATGAAGCCACCGGTCACGCCTGCGCCTTCGCCGCCGCTCGCACTGGCGCGAGGCTGGTGGAGGTGCCGGTGTGGGCCTGGCATTGGGCCGCGCCGGGCGACCCGCGCCTGCCCTGGGCACGGGCCCGGCGGCTGAGCCTCGATACCGACGCGAGCCGCCGCAAGCGCTGTGCGGTGCAGGCCTTTGCCAGCCAGCTCGAAGCCGACGCGTCGACCGGGCGGGCAGCCGTCCTGCGTCCGACGACGGTCGAACGGGCTGCACGGCCATTCGAGGTGGTCTTCACGTGAACCCGACGCCCTCGCGCCGAGCCGAAGGCACGGAAGCCTACTTCGACCGCCTCTATGGCGCCGCCGAGGATCCCTATGGGCTGCGCGACCGCTGGTACGAGGAACGCAAGCGCGCGCTGATCCTGGCCGCGCTGGGGCGGCGGCGCTACCGCCATGCCTTCGAGCCCGGCTGCGGCATCGGCGAATTCACCGTGGCGCTCGCCGGACGCTGCGACAAGCTGAGCGCGAGCGATCGTTCCGCCCGCGCGGTCGAGATCGCGCGGCGGCGTACCGCATCGCTTCGCAACGTGAGCATCGAAAGGCAGGACCTGCCGGCCGACTGGCAGGTCGGCGGCGCCGCCTTCGACCTGATCGTTCTCGGCGAGATCGGCTATTTTCTCGACGCCGAGGCGATGCGCGAGCTGGCGCGCTGCTGCGACCGCTCGCTCGATGCCGAGGGCACGCTGCTCGCCTGCGACTGGCGCCCCGATTTCGCGGAGCGCAGGCTGGCCACCGACCAGGTGCATGCGCAGCTGGCCGGGCTCGGCCTGGCGCGGCTGGTGCGCCACGAAGAGGACGACTTCCTGCTGCAAGTCTGGACCCGCGACGGCCGATCCGTGGCGCAGCGGGAAGGCATCCGCTGAGCGCTCACGGTGCTCGCTGACCCGCATGCGAAGGCGCGCCCTGGCGCCAGGCGCGGATGCTCTCGAGCAGGCTGTCCGCCTCGACCGGCTTCACGAAATGGCAATCGAAGCCCGCCTCCAGCGCCGCCTGGCGATCCTCGTGCTGGCCGTAACCCGTGATCGCGATCAGGAGCACGCCCGCCTCGCCCGCCGCACGAAGTCGGCGCGCGACCTCGTAGCCGTCCAGCCGCGGCAAGCCGATGTCCAGCAGCAGGACATCGGGCCGGAACTCGGCCGCCGATGCCAGCGCGTCTTCGCCGTCGACCGCGGTACGAACCGCGTGACCTTCCATCTCCAGCATGGTGGCCAGGGCCTGCGCGGCATCGAGGTTGTCGTCGACCACCAGGATGCGCTCGGGTTGGAACGGGTGCGTCCCGACCGGCGCGCAGGCCGGCGCCTCGCCTGCGGGCACCGTCTCCCCGCGCGGCAGGGTGACGCGAAACTCGGACCCCAGGTTGCGCCCGCCGCTGCGCACCTCGATCCGGCCGCCATGCATCTCGGTCAGCCGTCGGGCCAGGGTCAGTCCGACGCCCAGGCCGCCCTGCGACCGGTCGAGTCCCCGCTTGCCCTGGGCGAACAGATCGAAGATTCGCGGCAGCAGCTCCTCGTCGATGCCCATGCCTTGGTCCCTGACCCTGACTTCGACATCCTGGCCGACGATCGCCACGCAGAGGTCGATCGGCGTCGATTCCGGGCTGTACTTCGCGGCGTTGTGCAGCAGGTTGGCGATCACCTGCGTGAGCCGCGCGCCGTCGGCATGCACCCAGATCGGCGCTTCGGGCATCTGCACACCGAGCGTCTGGCGCCGGCTCTCGAGCAGCGGATGCACGGTCTCGATGCTGTGCGCGATGACGACCCTGAGATCGACCGGCTCGCACTTGAGGGTGATCTTCCCCTGGCTGATGCGCGTGACGTCGAGCAGCTCTTCCATGAGGCGCGTGATCTGGCGCAGCTGGCGGCTCGCCAGGTCCAGCGCCCACCCCACCTTGGGATGCTTGTCCGCCACCCGCCGGATGACCTCGATCGCCGTGTGAACGGAGGCCAGCGGATTGCGCAGCTCGTGGGACAACATGGCAAGGAACTCGTCCTTGCGCTGGCTCGCCTGCTGCAGCTCCTGCTGCGCCGCCTGCCGCTCCACGATCTCGCGCTGGAGATTGCGATAGAGCCGCGCATTCTCGAACGCCGCGCCCGCGCGTGTCGCGACTTCCTGCAGCAGGTTCAGGTCGGCCTCGTGGGTCCAGGCGGCTTCGTCGGGCGAAGCCACCAGCAGCACGCCCAGCACGCGCTCGCCGAAGTGGAGCGCGACCGCGGCGACGGAATTCAGCACCGGTCCCCCGGGGTCTGCGCCCGGATGGCCCAGCGCGCCGGCGCTCAGGCCTGGGAGGGCCCTTGTTTGAACCCTGCCGATCTGGCGCAGTGCGGTCGAATCCTGCAGGACCGCCATGACCGCGGCATCCGCGCCCAGCCCGGTGCCGGCCACCACCGCGGGCGAGCCCTCGCCCGCCCCCCGCGCGGCGATCGCGAACTGTCCGCGACCGAGCTCCGGGTCGGCGACCCAGGCCACCGCCGCCGCGGCCCATGTCGGCACCAGCAAGCCGGTCAGCTCGCGCATCGCCACCTCGATGTCCAGCGAGCGGCTGAGCGCCTGGCTGGCGGCCGCCAGGAAGGAGGATCGCCGGTCGCTCTCCTCGGCCATGCGGCGCGCGGTTTCGGCCGCCATCATCGCGGCACGCGCATCGACCTGCCGCTCGACCTGACGCTGCATCAGGTAGAGCGACACGAAGACGCCGACCTTGCTGCGCAGGATCTCCGGCACGACCGGCGACAGGATGTAATCCACCGCGCCGAGCGAGTAGCCGCGGGCGGTCTGGATCTCGTCCGCGTACGAGGTGATGAAGATGATCGGCGTATGGGCGCTGCGCCGGTGCTGGCGGATCAGCGTGGCGGTCTCGAAGCCATCCATGCCGGGCATGTTCACGTCCAGCATGATCACGGCGAACTCGCGCTTGAGGATCTCGCGCAGCGCGTCCGCCCCCGAGCGCACCGTGACCAGGTCCTGGCCGAGTTCCTCGAGCACGGTGCGGAACACCAGCAGCTTCTCGGGCAGGTCGTCGACGATCAGGATGCTGGCGCGCTCGCCCGCAGCCGGATCGCGCTGCGGCGACGGGCCCTGGGGGGTGCCTAGCTGCACAGCCAGCCCCGCATCACGACCAGCAGATAGGCCGTATCCACGGGCTTGGAAAGGTAGTCCCAGGCCCCTGCCTCGATGCACTTCTCGCGGTCGCCCTTCATGGCCTTGGCGGTGACGGCCACCAGCGGAAGCTGCCTGCCGCGCGGCAGGCGGCGCAGCTCGCGCATGGTCTGCATGCCGTCCATCTCGGGCATCATGATGTCCATCAGGACGATGTCGATGCCTTCGTCCTCCTGCACCAGCCGGATCGCGTCGCGTCCGTTCTCTGCCGAGAGGATCACCATGCCCTGCTGGTCGAGCACCGTCGCCAGAGCGAAGATGTTGCGCATGTCGTCGTCCACGATCAGCACCTTGCGGCCGGCCAGCGAACAGGCGGCATCGCCGACAGCCTCGACGGCACGGCGCTCGGGCTCCGACATCAGGCCGAAACTGCGATGCAGGAAGAAGGCGCAGCTGTCGATCAGTCCGTCGATCGTGCCGATGCCGCGCCATGCGGAGCCGTCCAGGCCCCGGCTCCATGCCGCCAGCGGCGCACCGCCCGCGAGCTGTCCCTGGGGCGCTGCGTAGACGATCACGGGCAGCTGATGCACCGGCGCCCTGCCCTCGAGCGCCTCGGCCAGGTCCGAAGGACTGAAGCCCGGCACGGAGCCGTCCGTGACCAGGCAATCGACGGCCCCATCGGCGATCTCGCCGGCGACCGCCTGCCTCGATTCGGCCAGCGAGATCGCCACCTCGGCACCGGCGAAGGCGTCCAGCAAGGCCGCCCGCGCCTCGGAGTCGCGCATGGCCACCAGCAGCTTGCGCGGACCCGCCAGTGCGAAGGCGTGCAGCCGCTCCATGGCCGCCTCCACCTGGTCGATCGACTGCAGGGGCTTGGCGAGGAAGCCCACGGCGCCGGAGTTCAGGGCGCGCTCGCGCGAATCGTCCGTCGACACCACGCACACCGGGATGTGCCGCGTCGTCAGGTCGGCCTTCAGGCGCTCCAGGATGCGCCAGCCCGGCATGTCGGGCAGGTGGATGTCGAGTGTGATCAGGGCCGGGCGGTGGTCGGCGGTGAGTGCCAGCGCCACTGCGCCGCTGGCACTGACCAGCGCCTTGAAGCCGGCGCGGCGCGCGGCCTGCATCAGGACTTTCGCGAAAGCCAGGTCGTTCTCGACGATCAGCGCCACCTTGTCGCCCGGCAGCAGCGCGTCGCGGTCGTCGCCGGCCACGTTCTGCTGGTGCAGGTCGGCGGCTGCGGCTTCCGCATCGCCCGCCTCATCGCCGGGCGGCGCCAAGGCGCGATCGGGATGCAGGGGCTCGGCGACGGGACGACTCCGCGCCCGGACCACCGGGCGCGGATCCGGCAGCGGCTGGAGCGCCGGCGCCTCTGCGCTGCCCGCGCGGACGCCTCGGCCGCGCGCGGGGCTGTAGCTCTGGGGCAGGAACAGGGTGAAGGTACTGCCCTGGGCAGGAACGCTGCTCAGCCGGATCTCCCCGCCCAGCAGCCGGGCCAGCTCGCGGCTGATCGCGAGCCCCAGCCCGGTGCCGCCGTACTTGCGCGAGGTGGAGCCGTCGGCCTGCTGGAAGGCTTCGAAGACGATCTGCTGCTTGTCCGCGGCGATGCCGATGCCGGTGTCCGACACGGCGAAGGCGATCACCTGATGCGCCCTGTTGAGCTCCTCGCGGTCGCGCGACCAGCCGCTGTCGACCGTGGCGACCGAAAGGCCCACCGAGCCGTGATGGGTGAACTTGAAGGCGTTGGACAGCAGGTTCTTGATGATCTGCTGCAGGCGCTTGACGTCCGTCACGATGGTGTCGGGCAGCGCCTCCCGCATGAGGATGTCGAAGTCCACGTGCTTGGCCTCCGCCACGTGGCGGAAGCTGCGCTCGACCGAGCGCTGCAGATCGTCCATCCGCAGTTCGCTCACCTCCACGGCGACCGTCCCCGACTCGATCTTCGACAGGTCGAGGATGTCGTTGATCAGCATCAGCAGGTCGTTGCCCGACAGGTGGATCGTCTTGGCGAACTCCACCTGCCGCTCGGTGAGATTGCCTTCCGCGTTCTTGCACAGCTGGTCCGACAGGATCAGCAGGCTGTTCAGCGGCGTGCGCAGCTCGTGCGACATGTTGGCCAGGAACTCCGACTTGTACTTGGAGGTCAGCGCCAGCTGCTCGGCCTTCTCCTCGAGCGCCTGGCGGGCCTGTTCGACTTCCTGGTTCTTGCTCTCGACTTCCTGGTTCTGGTGCACCAGCAGCCGGGCCTTCTCCTGCAGCTCCTCGTTGGTCTGCTGCAGCTCCTGCTGGCGACTCTGGAGCTCCTCCGCCAGCGATTGCGACTGGGTCAGCAGATCCTCGGTGCGCATGTTGGCGGAGATCGTGTTGATCACGATGCCGATCGATTCGGTCAGCTGGTCGAGGAAGGCCTGGTGCGACGGATTGAAGCGCTCGAGCGACGCCAGTTCGAGCACCCCCCGCACCTCGTCCTCGAACACCACCGGCAGCACGATCACGTCCATCGCCGCGCCTTCGCTCAGCCCGGTGGCCACCTTGAAGGCCGTGCTCGGCACGTTGGTCAGCAGGATCTTCGACTTCTCGATCGCGCACTGCCCGACCAGGCCCTGCCCGAGGTCGATCTCCTTGCCGTGCGCCGCGTGGCCGCCCGAGGCGTAGCTGGCGAAGAGCTTGAGCTTCGATGCGCCGCCCGAGGAGGTCAGCAGGTAGAACTCGGCCTGCTGCGCGCCGACCACCGGCGCGAGTTCGGACAGGATCAGCTGGCCCACGGTCAGCAGATCCTTCTGGCCCTGCAGCATGCGGCTGAACTTGGCGAGGTTGGTCTTGAGCCAGTCCTGCTCGGTGTTCTTCTGGGTCGTGTCCTTCAGGTTGCGGATCATCTCGTTGATGGTGTCCTTGAGCGCCGCCACCTCGCCCTGGGCCTCGACCGTGATCGAGCGCGTCAGGTCGCCCTGCGTCACCGCCGTGGCCACCTCGGCGATCGCGCGCACCTGGGTCGTCAGGTTGGCCGCGAGCTGGTTGACGTTCTCGGTCAGCCCTTTCCAGGTGCCGGCGGCACCGGGCACCTTGGCCTGGCCGCCCAGCTTGCCCTCGACCCCCACCTCGCGCGCCACGCTGGTCACCTGGTCGGCGAAGGTCGCCAGCGTGTCGGTCATGCTGTTGATGGTCTCGGCCAGCGCGGCGATCTCGCCCTTGGCCTCCACCGTGAGCTTCTGCTTGAGGTCGCCGTTGGCGACCGCCGTCACCACCTTCGCGATGCCGCGCACCTGGCCCGTCAGGTTGCCGGCCATGAAGTTGACGTTCTCGGTCAGGTCCTTCCAGGTGCCGGAGACATCGCGCACCTGGGCCTGTCCGCCGAGACGGCCTTCGGTGCCGACCTCGCGCGCGACGCGCGTGACTTCCGCCGCGAAGGAGGACAGCTGATCGACCATCGTGTTGATCGTCGCCTTGAGTTCGAGGATCTCGCCCTTGACGTCGACCGTGATCTTCTCGGACAGGTCGCCCGCGGCCACCGCCTTGGTCACGTCGGCGATGTTGCGAACCTGCGAGGTGAGGTTCGACGCCATCAGGTTGACCGAATCGGTCAGGTCCTTCCAGGTGCCGGCCACGCCCTGCACGTCGGCCTGGCCGCCCAGGATGCCCTCGGTGCCCACCTCCAGCGCCACGCGCGTCACCTCGGCCGCGAAGGAGCGCAGCTGGTCGACCATGGTGTTGACCGTGTTCTTGAGCTCGGAGATCTCGCCCTTGACGTCGACCGTGATCTTCTTCGACAGGTCGCCGGCGGCGACCGCGGTCGTCACCTCGGCGATGTTGCGCACCTGCGAGGTGAGGTTGCCGGCCATGAAGTTGACCGACTCCGTGAGGTCCTTCCAGGTGCCCGCCACGCCCTGCACGTCGGCCTGCCCGCCCAGGATGCCCTCGGTGCCGACCTCGCGTGCGACCCGCGTCACTTCGGCCGCGAAGGAGCGCAGTTGGTCGACCATGGTGTTGACCGTGTTCTTCAGCTCCAGGATCTCGCCCTTGACGTCGACCGTGATCTTCTTGGACAGGTCGCCGGCCGCCACCGCCTTGGTCACGTCGGCGATGTTGCGCACCTGCGAAGTGAGGTTCGACGCCATCGAGTTGACCGATTCCGTCAGGTCCTTCCAGGTGCCGGCGACGCCCTGCACGTCGGCCTGTCCGCCCAGCTTGCCTTCGGTGCCCACTTCGCGCGCGACCCGCGTGACCTCGGCGGCGAAGGACGACAGCTGGTCGACCATGGTGTTGATGGTGTTGGTGAGTTCGAGGATCTCGCCCTTGGTGTCGACCGAGATCTTCTTCGACAGGTCGCCGGCCGCCACCGCCTTGGTCACGTCGGCGATGTTGCGCACCTGCGAGGTCAGGTTGCCGGCCATGAAGTTGACCGACTCCGTCAGGTCCTTCCAGGTGCCCGCCACGCCCTGCACGTCGGCCTGGCCGCCCAGCTTGCCTTCGGTGCCGACCTCGCGTGCCACCCGCGTCACCTCGGCGGCGAAGGAGCGCAGCTGGTCGACCATGGTGTTGATGGTCGCCTTGAGTTCCAGAATCTCGCCCTTGACGTCGACCGTGATCTTCTTGGACAGGTCGCCGGCCGCGACCGCCTTGGTCACGTCGGCGATGTTGCGCACCTGGCTGGTGAGATTGCCGGCCATCGAGTTGACCGATTCCGTCAGGTCGCGCCAAGTGCCGGCCACGCCCTTGACTTCGGCCTGGCCGCCGAGCCGGCCTTCGGTCCCGACTTCGCGCGCGACGCGGGTCACCTCGTCCGCGAAGGAGGACAGCTGGTCGACCATGGTGTTGATGGTGGCCTTCAGCTCCAGGATCTCGCCTTTCACGTCCACCGTGATCTTCTTCGACAGGTCCCCGGCGGCCACCGCCTTGGTCACGTCGGCGATGTTGCGCACCTGCGAAGTGAGGTTCGAGGCCATCGAGTTGACCGAGTCGGTCAGGTCCTTCCAGGTGCCGGCGACGCCCTGCACGTCGGCCTGGCCGCCCAGCTTGCCTTCGGTGCCGACCTCGCGTGCGACCCGCGTCACCTCGGCAGCGAAGGAACGCAGCTGGTCGACCATGGTGTTGATCGTGTTCTTGAGCTCGGAGATCTCGCCCTTGACGTCGACCGTGATCTTCTTGGACAGGTCGCCGGCCGCCACCGCGGTCGTCACCTCGGCGATGTTGCGCACCTGCGAGGTCAGGTTGCCGGCCATGAAGTTGACCGACTCCGTGAGGTCCTTCCAGGTCCCGGCGACGCCCTGCACGTCGGCCTGGCCGCCCAGCTTGCCTTCGGTGCCGACCTCGCGTGCCACCCGCGTCACCTCGGCGGCGAAGGAGCGCAGCTGGTCGACCAGCGTGTTGACCGTGTTCTTGAGTTCCAGGATCTCGCCCTTGCCGTCGACCGTGATCTTCTTCGACAGGTCGCCGGCCGCCACCGCCTTGGTCACGTCGGCGATGTTGCGCACCTGGCTCGTCAGGTTGCCGGCCATCGAGTTGACCGAATCGGTGAGGTCCTTCCAGGTGCCGGACACGCCTTCGACCCGCGCCTGGCCGCCGAGCGATCCTTCGGTGCCGACCTCGCGTGCCACCCGGGTCACCTCCGAAGCAAAGGAGCGCAGCTGGTCGACCATCGTGTTGATGGTGTTCTTGAGCGTCAGGAACTCGCCCTTCACGTCGACGTCGATCTTCTTCGACAGATCGCCCTTGGCGACGGCGGTGGTCACGTCGGCGATGTTGCGCACCTGGTCCGTCAGGTTGCCGGCCATGGAGTTGACCGAGTCCGTCAGGTCCTTCCAGGTACCGGCCACGCCCTTGACCTTGGCCTGGCCGCCCAGCTTGCCCTCGGTCCCGACCTCGCGCGCCACCCGGGTCACCTCGGCGGAGAAGTTGCCCAGCTGCTCGACCATCTTGTTGATGGTCCTGGCGGTCCGCAGGAATTCGCCCTCGAGTTCGCGGCCCTCCACCTCCAGCGCCATGCTCTTGGACAGGTCCCCTTGCGCCACCGCGCCGATCACGCGTGCAACCTCGCTGGTCGGATGCACCAGGTCGTCGATGAGGGAATTCACGCAGGCGATCGAATCGCCCCAGAAGCCGCGGGTCTCGGCCATCACGGCGCGCTGCTTGAGCTTGCCCTGCTTGCCGACGACCTGCCGCAACCGCGTCAGTTCCGATGCCAGGGTGGCGTTCTGCTCGACCAGTTCGTTGAAGGTGTCGGCCACCTTGCCGGGCAAGCCCACCCAGTGGACGGGAAGCCTGACCTTGGCGTCGCCCTTTCGAAGCCGGGTCAGCGCATCAAGCAGGATCGCCATTTCCTCGTTGGCGTTGTCTGCGTCGGGGGCGTGTTCCAGAACTCTCATCTGCACCTCGTGTTTCGACAAGTGGACAGCTTTGCAACCGACCCGACTTTAGCGGCGTGGCACCCCTGCTGTGCGGCGATCCGGCGGCATCTGCGCAGTCTCTAGTTAACGCGAATGACTCTCATTTATACTTAGCGCCTTTCCCTCTTTCCTCCGTGCAGCGCGCTTCGGGCCTGTTGGCCCATCGCCCCAGTGCCGCCCATGTCCGCCGCCGATTCCGCCGTTCCGCATCCCCAAGTCCACGCGCTCTACATCGATCACCATGGCTGGCTCCAGGGCTGGCTGCGCCGGAAGCTGGGCGATGCGTTCGAGGCCGCGGATCTCGCGCAGGACACCTTCGTGCGTCTGCTCGCCGCCCCTTGCGCGGGGGCCGGCCTGCCGGTGGCCGAAGGGGCGCTGCGCGAGCCTCGGGCCTACCTTGCGACCGTCGCGCGCCGGCTGCTGGTCAACCACCTGCGCCGCCGCTCGCTGGAGCAGGCCTATCTGTCGGCGCTCGCCGTGCTGCCTGAAGCGCAGACGCCATCGCCCGAACAGCAGTTGATCATCCTGCAGTCGCTGCAGGAAATCGACGCCATGCTCGACGGCATGCCGCCCAAGGTGCGGGCCGTCTTCATCCTGTCGCAGGTCGACGGGCTCACCTACGCCGGGATCGCCGAAGAACTGAAGATCGGCCTGCGGTCGGTCAAGCGCTACATGGCGCTGGCGATGACCGAATGCATCCTGCTGGCCGCCTGAGCATGAGCGCTTCGGCAGGCGAAGCGGGCCCGGCGGCAGCGCATCCGCTGACGCGCCAGGTGGCGTCGCGGGCCGCCGAGTGGTTCGTCCTGATTCAGTCGGGCGAGTGCACACCGCGGCAGCGCGGCGAGTTCGAGACCTGGCTGGCGCACGATCCCGCCCACGCCCGGGCCTGGCAGCGCGCGATCCAGGTGAGCGACCGCGCGGGCAGCGTTCCGCCCGCGCTCGGATCACCGGCACTGCGCCGTCCCCGCAATCGACGCGAAGCCGTGCGAAGCCTGATGCTGCTCATGGCCGCCGCGCCCGTCGGCTGGCTGGCCTGGCGCCTGGCGCCGTGGCAGCAGTGGAGTGCCACCCATGCGACCGCCACCGGCGAACAGCGCGACCTGCTGCTGCCGGACGGCTCGCGCGTGTGGCTCGACACCGCGAGCGCCATCGACATCGACTTCGACGACACACAGCGGCTCGTGTGGCTGCGCTCCGGCGCCGTTCTGATCGAGACCGCCCGCGATCCCGGGGCCGCGACCGGGAGCTCCGCGCGGCCCTTTCTCGTGCGCACGACGCATGGCAGCGCGCGCGCCATCGGCACGCGCTTCATCGTGCGGGACGACGCGCAGCGCAGCCAGGTGGCCGTGCTGCAGGGCGCCGTCGAGGTGAAGACGGGCGACGGCAGGGAGGTCCGGCGGCTGCAGGCGGGCCAGCAGCTCGGCTTCGATGCATCGCGCATCGAAGCGGTGCGCCCCGCTGATCCCTTCGCCGGTCAATGGGCGCGGGGAGTTCTTGCGGTGGATGACATGCGGCTCGACAGCTTCGCGGCCGAGCTCTCGCGCTACCGCAGCGGACTGCTGCGATGCGAAGCCGCGGTCGCCGGCCTGCGCATCACGGGTGCCTTCCAGCTCGACGACACGGATGCGGTGCTGCGCAACGTCGCCCGCCTGCTCCCGGTGCAAGTGCTCTACCGCACCCGCTACTGGGTGACGCTGGCGCCACGCGGCGCGACTGGCTGAGCGCCCCGACCCCCCAGAAAAAAACTTTGGCCCCTTTTGCCGCGGTGGCGTGTCCTGTTCGATGTGCTCTTTTCAACATCGACCGAATCTCTCGAAGGAACAACGTCCCATGGCTTCCCGACCCGCCGGCCGCGCCGGCAGCGCGACCCGCATCGCTGCGCGCTCCTCCCTTGGCTTTCTCCTGGGCCTGATCGCGACCGCTGCGATGACCACCGTGGCCATGGCACAGCAGGCCGGCGCCACGGCGCCCACCCGCTTCGAGGTGCATGCCGGCCCGCTGGCTCCCGCGCTGGCTGATTTCGCCGCCGATGCCGGCGTCAGCCTGAGCGCACCGCCGGAGCTGGTGCGCGGCATCACGTCGCCCGGACTCAGCGGCAGCTACGCGGTGCCCGAGGGCCTGGCCCGCCTGCTCGCGGGCACCGGCCTCGAAGCCGTGCCCAGCGGCGACAGGGCGTGGCTCCTGCGCCGCAAGCCCGCAGCCGAGGCACCCTCCAGCGACGCCACCGGCTCGACGCTGCCCGAAGTCAGGGTGACGGCCCAGGGCCCGGGCAACGGCACGACCGAAGGCACCGGCTCCTACGCCGCCGGCCCTTCGTCTTCGGCCACGGGGCTCAGCCTGTCGCCGCGCGAAACGCCGCAGACCGTCACCGTCGTCACGCGCCAGCAGATGGACGACCAGGGTTCCCTCAACGTCTCGGACGTGATGGAAAGGGCTCCGGGCATCACGGTGCAGAGCTATGACAGCGAGCGCTGGAGCTTCAGCGCGCGCGGCTTTGCCGTCACCAATTTCCAGTACGACGGGGTCTCCAAGGACTACGACGGCGTCTACGACTGGGGCGCGACCAACGGCGACATGGCGATCTACGATCGCGTCGAGATCGTCAAGGGCGCGACCGGACTGATGAGCGGTACCGGCGATCCGTCCGCTGCCGTCAACTTCATCCGCAAGCGGCCGACCCAGAGCTTCGCCGGCTCGGTGGCGGCGAGCCTCGGCTCGTGGCAGAGCGCCCGCACCGAACTCGACCTGTCGGGCCCGCTCAACGAAAGCGGCAGCGTCCGCGGCCGCTTCGTCGGTGCCTACCAGGACCGCGAGTCCTACCTCGACCACTACCGCCAGAAGAAGAGCGTGGCGTATGGCGTGATCGAGGCCGACCTGTCGCGCGACACGCTCCTGACGCTGGGCATGGACTACCAGAACACCGATCCGCGCGGCTCGACCTGGACCGGCTTTCCGATCTTCTTCAGCGACGGCAGCCGCACCGACTGGAGCCGCTCGTTCAACCCGGCGACGACCTGGAGCCGGCGCGAACTGGAAACCCGCAACCTGTTCGCGACGCTGGAGCACCGGCTGGCCGACGACTGGCGGCTCAAGCTCACCGTCAACAACCAGGAGAGCAAGCACCGCTCGCTGCTCGGCTCGGCGAGCGGGGGCAACCCGGACCCGGTGACCGGCGAGGGCATGTACCTGTTCTCGGGCGACTTCCGCGGCAACCGCACGCAGGACACGGCCAACGCCAGCATCACCGGCAGCTACGCGCTGGGAGGCCGCAAGCACGATCTGATGTTCGGCGGCATGTGGTCGAACACCCGGACCGACGGACCCTGGTCCGAGTCCCTCTATCCGCTCCTGCCCGGCAGCATCTTCAACTGGACCGGCCACTTCCCGCAGCCCGAGTTTCCGCCGATCGCCTCCTACGAGGACCGCGACCGCCAGACCGCCGTGTACGGCGCCACGCGCCTGCGGCCGACCGATGCGCTGTCGGTGATCCTGGGCGCGCGCGTCACGCGCGTCACTGCCAGCGACACCCGGACCTATGTCGACGGCATGACCCCGCCGCTGTCGAGCAGCCTGAGCGAATCGGGCGTGACGACGCCCTACGCCGGCGTGGTGTTCGACCTCGACCCGACCTGGTCGGTCTATGCCAGCTACACGAGCATCTTCTCGCCCCAGTCGCTGATGGACGTCAACCGCCAGTACCTGCCGCCCATCGAGGGGCGCGGCGTCGAGGCCGGCATCAAGGGAGAGTTTCTGGACGGCCGCCTGAACGCCAGCCTGGCCGCGTTCCAGATCAAGCAGGACAACGTGGCCGAGTACGTCGATTTCGTCGATGGCGAATCCGTCTACCGCGCGGTCCAGGGCGTCACCAGCAGGGGCATCGAAGCCGAACTGAACGGACAGATCGCCCCGGGCTGGAACCTGCAGGCCGGCTACACCTACAACCATGTGCGGGATGCCGAGGGCGAACGCGTCTACGGCGCCACGCTGATGGCCAGCCAGCCCGCGCAGATGCTGCGGCTGTCGACCAGCTACCGGCTGCCGGGCGCGTGGCAGAAGCTCACGATCGGCGGCGGCGTCAGCTGGCAGAGCGCCTTCTACGGCAAGGTCTGGAATCCGGCAGCAGGCGACTACGCGATCATCGAGCAGAAGCCCTATGCGCTGGTCGCGCTCATGGCGCGCTACGAGTTCAGCAAGCAGCTGTCGGCCACGCTCAACATCAACAACCTGTTCGACAAGAAGTACTACGCCGGCCTGGGCCTCTTCGAAACCGGCTTCTACGGGGCGCCACGCAACGCGATGCTGACGATGCGCTATCAGTTCTGACGGCCCGGGCCCTACCCGAATTCGCGCGCCGATTGTCTTAGGTGTCACAAGGACCCACACCATGACAAGAACTTCGAACATCGACGCCGAACGAGGCCGGCCGCGGCGCGCCGCGGCGCGCGCGCCCAGAGCCCTGCCGCTGCTGTCGCGCGTGCTCGCCGCGATCCTGGGCGGCTACCTGCTGGCCTCCGCCGCGGCGGTCTTTCTCGCGGCAGTGCTGCCCACGGGGCGGGCCGAGGGCGTGCTGGCCGGCATGCAGTTCAGCTTCGCGGTCTACACCGGGGCCGTGATCTGGTCGTTCTCCCCGGTCGCGCTGTCGCGGGTCTGGGCCGGACTGCTGCTGCCCACCGGCCTGCTGGCCGCGTCCGGGTGGCTGCTGCCGCGCGCCGGGGTCTAGGCCATGGCCGGCACGAACAACCCCATGACGACCGGCCGGATGGCCGAAGGCACTTTCCGCCAGGCCATGGCATGGCTTCACACCTGGTGCGGGCTCTGGATTTCGTGGTTGCTGTTCGCGGTCTTCCTGACCGGCACGCTCGCGGTGTTCGACGAGCCGATCACCCACTGGATGTCGCCGGAGCACCGGGCCGAGGAAGCGGCGGCCGAAGCGCGGGGTCCGCAGCAGCCGGGGCAGCCGGAGGGGCCCGGGTCGACTTCGGACCGGGCGCAGCGGCTCGACTGGGCCGTGGCCTACATGGCACGACACCATCCCTCGGCTTCGATGTGGGAGCTCTGGCCGGCCGACGCCGAGGGCGGGGGCGCGCTCACGGTGTACTGGTTCGACGACAAGCAGCAATACGCGTCCGCCCGGCTGGACCCGGCCAGTGGGCGCCCCCTGCCAGCCGACTCGCCGGATGCCCATCGCGCCACCTCGGGAGGGCACCACTTCGTCGATTTCCATTACCAGTTGCACGCCGGCAGCCTGGGCCTCTGGATCGTCGGCATCGCCGCGATGGCGATGCTGGTCGCGCTGGTCTCGGGGGTGATCACGCACAAGCGGATCTTCAAGGACTTCTTCACCTTCCGGCCGCGCAAGGGCCAGCGCAGCTGGCTCGACGCCCACAACGCGGTCGGGGTGCTGACGCTGCCCTTCCAGTTCATGATCGCCTACACCGGCCTGGTCATCTCGGGACTGACCTTCATGCCGGCCGCCGGCCTGCTGCACTTCGGCACCGACAGCGCCTCCAGGCAGCAGTTGCTGACCGCGTTGAACAACCCCGGGAAACCGGCGCCCAGCGGCACGGCACTGCCCCTGCCGTCGCTCGAACCCTTCGCCGCGCGCGGCGAGCGCCTCATCGGCCAGCCCGTGCGAGCGGTCGTGATCGACCACCCGGGCGACGCCGCCGCGCGCATCGCGGTGTACGGCTGGAACAGCGAAGAGGAGACCCGGCGCCGCCTGAGCCCCACCACCGGCATGGCGTCCTTCGAGGCCGCGAGCGGCCGGACGCTGGAAGTCCGCCAGCCGGGCGGCGTCGATGGCGGCACCGCATCGCTGGCGCAGTCGGTGCTCGGCAGCCTGCACATGGCGAGCTACGGCGGCTGGACACTGAAGTGGCTGTACTTCCTGGCCGGGATGGCCGGCACGGCCATGATGGCGACCGGTGCCGTCCTGTTCATGGTCAAGCGCCGCGGCCGCCACGCCGGCGCATTCGGCGCCGCCAGTTCGCGGGTCCATGGCCTGATCGAATCGCTCAACATCGCGGCGATCGCCGGGCTGCCGATCGCCTGCATCGGCTTCCTCTGGGCCAACCGGCTGCTGCCGGTGGCGCTCGACCAGCGGGCGGCCTGGGAACTGCGCGTCTTCTTCGGCCTGTGGCTGATCGCGCTCGCCCACGCGCTGCTGCGGCCGCGGTTCCAGGCCTGGCGCGAGCAACTCGGCGCACTCGCGGCCCTGTGCCTGCTGCTGCCGGCCCTCGACGGACTGACCACCGGCGACTGGCCGTCGGCCCAGCTCCGGCGTGGCGACTGGGAGAGCCTGGGCGTCGCCGCGGGCGCGCTGATCCTGGGCGCCGGCGCGGCGCTGGCGCTGCGCGGGCTTCATCGCCGCGGGCGGGCCCCGGCGCCGCCGAGGGCCGAGCCATGACCGCGCTGAACGCTTCGATGCTGGCACTCGGCCTCGGCTTCGCCGGCATGTCGGCGCTGGCCTTCGCGATGGATCGCCACTACGCGCAGCTGACGCAGCAGCACGAGGTGCCGGGCCCCCATCGCCTGCTGCTGCGCACCGCCGCCCTGATCCTGTTCGCCTTGGCCTGTGCGCCCTGCATCGCGGCCTGGGGCGGCAGCGTGGGAACCGCCGCGTTCATCGGCTTCCTGTCCGCCGGCGCGCTGCCGGTGGCGCTGCTGCTGCCCTGGCAGCCCCGCCTGGTGGCGGGCCTGGCGACGACGCTGGCGCTGTCTGGCCTGGCCTTCATGGCGCTGGGGCCGGGCTAGCCGGCACGCGCCCGGGACTCACGCGCCCATCGAGACGCCGCTCGCGGATTCCCCCCGTTCATTCCAACTCATCGTTCAAGAGAGACATCCCTCCATGCCTTCCTCACAGTTCCCACGCCTTCGCCCCCTCGCTGCGGTCGCCGCAGCTGCGCTCTTCGTTGCCGGCAATGTGCAGGCGGAATATCTCTGGCTTCAACGCGATGGCTCGGCCGCCACGACCGGGCGCTTCGGCGAAGTCGGAAAGGCGGCGCAACCGGTCGCCAGCCTCGCCGCCGTGCGTGCCTCGGGTGCCAGCGGCAAGGAGCTGCCGCTGACGGTCGAGACCGATCGGATCGTGTTCTCATCCGGCCACGACGGCGATCTGCGCCTGACCGCGAGCCTGAGCAAGGCGGCCGGCGTGCTGCACTACTACCAGGCGAAGTCCGGCCGCAGCGAGACCCGGGCGGTCAACGACCTCGAGCTGGTGCCGACCGAAGCCAACGGCAACAGCTTCAAGCTGATGTGGAAGGGCAAGCAGGTCGCTGCCTCGCAGGTCAACGTCGACACCTCCGACGGCTGGCAGCGCGTCCTCAAGCCGGCGGCCGACGGCACGGTCACGCTCGCCACGCCGTTTCCGGGCCTCTACGTGCTGGAAGTGACGGCCCGGGTGGACGGGGCCGCCACGATCGAAGGCAAGAAGTACGAGGACGTGCGCCACACCGCGACGCTCAGCTTCGAAGTGCCCCGCTGATGCTCCCGAAAAGCAGGGCCTCCCGACGCCGCGGCAGCCTCCTCGCCGTCGCGCTGCTGCTGCTGCTCGCCGCAGCCGCCGGCTTCGGCTCCTGGCACTCGCGCGCCGATTCGGCCTACGTGACGCAGCGGGTCGGCCGCGCTGACATCGAATCGACGGTGACCGCGATCGGCACGCTCCAGCCGCGGCGATACATCGACGTCGGCGCGCAAGTGTCGGGGCTGATCCTTAGCCTCCCGGTCGAGCCTGGCCGCACCGTCAAGCGCGGCGACCTGCTGGCCGAGATCGATCCGAGCGTGCAACGCGCCACCGTGGACGCCGGTCGCGCCGCATTGGCCGCATTGCGTGCCCAGCTCGACGACCAGCGATCTCAGCACGTGCTGGCTGAGCGCCAATTCTCGCGGCACAAGATCCTGGCCGCAGCGGGGGCTTCGCGGCTCGAAGAGATGCAGATCGCCGAAGCCGGCTTCAACTCCGCGGCGGCCAAGATCGCGAACCTGCAGGCGCAGATCGCACAGACCCAGGCGACCCAGCGGGCCGAAGAGGCGCGGCTGGGCTTCACGCGCATCTACGCACCGATGGACGGCACCGTGGTGTCCGTCGAAGCCCGCGAAGGCCAGACCCTGAACGCGACCTACCAGACGCCCCACATCCTGCGCATCGCCGACCTGGGCACGATGACGGTCTGGACCGAAGTCTCCGAAGCCGACGTGCGGCGGGTCAAGGCCGGCATGCCGGTCTACTTCACGACCCTGGGCAATGCCGACACCTCCCACCCGCGCCGCTGGGAGGCCCGCGTGCGCCAGGTCCTTCCCGCCCCACCCGGCAGCGACAGCGAGGCGGCCTCGAAGGCCGGCGCTGGCGGCGCCGCCAGCGCGGTCAAGGCGGTGGTCTACACGGTGCTCTTCGACGTCGACAACGCCGACGGCGAGCTCATGCCGAAGATGACGGCGCAGGTGGGCTTCGTGGCGGCAGAGGCCAAGGACGTGCTCGCCGTCCCACTGGCGGCCCTGGAGCCGGTCGCGGCCCGGCCCGGCGTCTTCGCCGCGCGCGTGCTGGACGGCGACGGCCGGGTGCAGGCGCGCGAACTGCGCATCGGCGTGCGCGATCGCCACCTGGCCGAAGTGATCGAAGGGCTGCGCGAAGGCGAGCAGATCGTCGTCGGCGAGAAGCCGCCCGCCGACAAGAGGTGGCTCCAGTGGTGATGCCGTCCCCGCGCCAGAGCGCCCCGCCGCTGATCGCCCTGCAGGATGTGCGCAAGCGCTACGGCGGCGAGGCGCAGGGCGATGGCCAGCAACCGGAAGTCGAGGTGCTGCACGGCATCGACCTGCGCATCGACGCCGGCGAGTTCGTCGCCATCGTCGGTGCGTCCGGCTCGGGCAAGTCGACGCTGATGCACATCCTGGGCGGCCTGGACACGGCGAGCGAAGGCAGCTACCACTTCGATGGCCACGATGTTGCGGCCTTCTCGGCCGACCAGCTGGCGTGGCTGCGGCGGGAGGCGTTCGGCTTCGTGTTCCAGGGCTATCACCTGATCCCCACCGAATCGGCGCGCGAGAACGTGGAGGTACCGGCCGTCTATGCCGGCGCGCCGCAAGGCGAACGCGCCTCCCGTGCCACGGCACTGCTCGAACGGCTGGGGCTGGAGGGCAAGATCGACCTGCGTCCGAACCAGTTGTCGGGTGGCCAGCAGCAGCGGGTTTCCATCGCACGCGCGCTGATGAACGGCGGCCGGATCATCCTGGCCGACGAACCGACGGGTGCGCTCGATTCGCAGAGCGGCGCCGAGGTCATGGCACTGCTTCACGAACTCGCCGACGCCGGCCACACCGTGATCCTCATCACCCACGACCGGGAGGTGGCGGCGCAGGCCCATCGGCTGATCGAGCTGCGCGACGGCCGCATCGTCCATGACAGCGGCGCCAGGAATGCGCTTGCGGCAGCGCGCGCCCTGCCCGCGCTCGATGTCGCCGAGGCGGGCCGCGATCGCGGCGCGAGCTTCGGCGGCAACCTGCGGGAAGCGCTTCGGACTGCCTTGCGAGGCATGCGGCTGAACCGGTCGCGCACCGGCCTGACGCTGCTGGGGATCGTGATCGGCGTCGCATCGGTCATCGTGATGTTGGCGATCGGCGAAGGCACGAAGCAGCGCGTGGTCGCGCAGATGGGCACGCTCGGAACGACCATCATGTACCTGGGTGCCCGGGGGCCTGCCAGCGGCGGTCCGCCGGGGCCGATCACGCCCGAGGACCTCGCGGCGATCGCGGAACTGCCCGCGATCGGCCACGTGATGCCGGTGATCGGCGACCCGATCACGGTTCGCTACGGCCGCGCCGACCGCGAGGTCTATGTCTTCGCCGCCAGCCAGGACATGCCGGCGGTGCATCACTGGAAGCTGGCGCTCGGCCGCTACTACAGCGACGCCGAGGACCGCGATCTTGCGCCGTTGGTCGTGCTCGGCCACAACGCCAGGGCGCATTTCTTCCCTGGCCGGATCAATCCGCTGGGACGCCAGCTGCTCATCGGAAATTCGCCCTTCGAGGTCATCGGGGTGATGGCCGAGCGCGGCAGCGATTCGGGAGCCGAGAGCTATGACGACATGGTCTTCATACCCTACCGGGCGGGGCGCGCGCGCGTCTACCAGGCGCAGACGCAGCCCGACTACACCGTGGTCACCGCTGCCTCGGTGGCGCAGGTTCGAAGTGCCGAAGCGGCCATGCGCACGCTGCTGCTCGCGCGCCATGGCCGCGAGGACTTCGCCATCAGCAACCCGGCCGCCAAGCTGCAGGCGGAGGCCGAAACGCGCAGCGCCATGACCATGATGCTGGGCCTGGTCGCTGCCGTGTCGCTGCTGGTCGGGGGCATCGGCGTCATGAACGTGATGCTGATGACGGTGCGCGAGCGAACGCGCGAGATCGGCATTCGCATGGCCACCGGCGCGCGCCATCGCGACATCCTGCGCCAGTTCCTGACGGAGGCCATGCTGGTGACCTGGGTGGGCGGGACGCTGGGGGTGCTGGCCGGACTGCTGATCGGGGCAGCCCTGATCGCCTGGGGCGTGCCGGTGATCTTCTCGGTCAGCGCGATGGCCGGCGCCTTCATGTGCGCGGTCGCGACCGGCCTGATCTTTGGCTACATGCCGGCGCGCACCGCCGCCCGGCTCGACCCGGTGGTTGCCCTTGCAGGCCAGTGAGGCATCGCGGCCATCCGCGCTGGCGCCGTCGGCCGAGCGGCTGCGCGCGGCCGGTCTCCGCCCGACGGCGGCGCGCGTCGGCGTGCTCGAGGTCATGGCGACGCACGGCGCGGCTTTCGCCACCGCAGCCGAACTCTGCCGGTGCCTGCTGCAGCGCGGCGCACGGGCGAGCGGCGGGACGATCTATCGCGCCATCCACGACCTGGAACTGCACGGCCTCCTGCTGCGTGTCCCGGACCGCTCGCGCAGGTCGCTCTACCGCCTGCGCGTTCACACGGACCCGCCCGGCACGCTTCAGGTCGTGTGCCATCGCACGGGACGCACCCTCACCATCGTGGAGCCGGCGCTGGCCGATCACCTGGCCTCCATCCTGCAGGAGATCGGGTTCGACGCCGCCGGCCAGACCCTGACCATCTGCCTGGATCCCGATCGGAACGCACCGGCGGTGCATGGCGACGGCCCTCGTTGGTGACCTTCGAAGGGTCGAGGCCTTCCCGCCCCGAACACGAGAACGTGCCGATCCACAGGGCTTTGATCAGAAGACGTGTCGAATGCCGAGGTCGTAGCCGGTCGACGAGTGCGGCGTCGGCACCGAGCCGTTGATCGCCCTTGTGAAGAAGGCGGGCCCGCCAACGGTCAGGTCGGCGCCATTCTTGTTGTCGATCCGGGCAGCCGTCGCGTAGAGAGCCGTACGCTTCGACAGGTTGTACACGTAGCCAAGGGCGAACTTCTCGGACTTCGGGTCCGGAGACAGCCCAGGAGCGATCTGGTTCGCGACCGTGACGTTGTTGTACTTCACCTGGGTAAAGACGGCGCGAATCAGGCCGGGTCCGACCGGTACGGTCAAGCCGACCAACGCGCCGTTGGCTCCCGGGCTCGTGAAGCCGAAGGCGTTCGCGACCGGCGGGATGCCCGAGAAGTCGGTCTTCAGCTTGTTGTTCGAATACTCGCCGAACAGCTTGAGGGCACCGAAGTCGTACGTGGCTGCGACGTTCCAGATGTCCAGGTTGGTCGTCGTGCCCTGGAAGAACTGGTCGCCGATGGTGCTTCGGCCCGCCGCCACTGCGACATCGAGGGGCCCCGACGCGTAGCCGAAGCGACCGCCGACGTAGCGGCCGGCGCGCTGGCTGTTCGGAACGTTCGGGGTCAGGACGCCCGGGTCGTACCTGGTTGCTTCATTGAAGGCGTACATGACCTGGCCATAGAAGCCGCGCAGGTCCGGCGGCAGGAAGTAGCCCACCGAGTTGGAGGCACGAATGTAGTTGGGGTTGGCCTGGAATCCGTTGGCCGCTTGTCCCGGGGTGTTGAAGCCGCTCGCGGTGGCGATCAGGTTGATGCCCACGCCATTGGAGGTGAACGGATCCGCCACGGCGTCGTTCCAGAACGTGGGCGTGTAGTCTCTGCCGAGGCGGATTTCACCCAGGATCCCTGACAGGCTGACGGTCGAACGACGGTTGAAGGCAAAGCCCCCGCCAGACGCCAGCCCTGAGCCGCTGTCGTTGAGTATCCCGGCTTCGAGCCAAAAGCTGGCAGCTGCACCGCCACCGAGATCCTCCGTGCCGCGGAAGCCCAGTCGGCTGCTGGCGTAGCCTCCGCTGTTCTGTACCGTGCTGCTGGTCGTGACGGCGATGCCGAGCGGCGTCTCGGCCTTGTTCGAGTAGCCGCTGACCGTGGCGTCGACGACCCCGAACACCGTGATGGAGGACTGTGCCGCAGCGCCACCGGCGGCGAGGACGGTCAAGGCGATCAGGGGTCTTCTCATGAGCGTCGCTCCGTTGTCTTCGTTGTCCAAGTTGTTGAAAAGTATCTGGTAGCTCAACCTTTCTCACTTGTCCTTCGGGGACACGAACTTTCCGAACTGGGACAACCCGACCGGTCACGACATCTCGTACTCTTTCGCCGCTGCCATGCCTGCCGCTTGCTTGATCCATTGCGAGGCGCTGCAGCCGAATTGACTCTGGAACCAATGACTGAAGCTGCTGGACCTGGAGAAGCCCAGCAGCTCGGCCACCTCGCTCAGCGGCAGATCGCTGTCGCGCAGATGGCGCTTGACCAGATCGGAGCGCACCTGGTCGAGCAGGCCGCTGAAGGTGAGATCCTCCGCAACCAGCCGCCGGTGCAGCGTGCGGCGATCGACGCCCAGGTGCCGGGCCACCTCCTGCGCGCTGCAGGCGCCACCCGGCAGCAGCGCGAGGATGAGCTGGCGACAGCTGTCATGCACGCTTTCACTTCGATCCCTGAGGGCGGCTTCCAGGTACTTGCGCGCGTAGCCCGCCGCCACCTGATCTCCCGGCTCGCGCGGCTTGGACAGGTCGATCGCCAGGCAGACCAGGCCGTTGAAATCCTGGTTGAACCTGACGCGCCGTCCGAAGAAGGCGCGATGGGCGGAAACGTCACTGGGCGGGCGATGCGTGAAGCAGACTTCCAGGGGGCGCCAATGCGGGCCGATCAAATCGCTCAGCATGCGAAACATGGTGCCCACGGCGAGTTCCACCGACTGTCGCATCGGCAGCCCGGGGCTTGGCATCAGTTCTTCCCGGATGACCACCATGCTCCCGGTGTCTTCGACATGGACAGTCAGCGAGGCATTGACCAGCTTCAGGTAGCGGCACAGCGTGTCGAGGGCGTCCCTCGGCGTGGCTTCCTCCCTCAGCACGAGGCTGATGGGCCCGAGGGCGGAGAGCTTGCGCTGCGCCGCGAGACGCAGCGCCAGATCTTCGGTCCGCGTGGCACGCGCGGTGATTTCCAGCAGTTCGCGCACGGCATCTCTCGGGATCAGCGTCTCGGGATCTTCGAGGACCTTCGGCTGCAGCCCCACGGTTCGCATGAAGGCATACGGGTCGCGACCGAGCGACTTCACCAACTCGACGTAACCGCTCAAGCTGGCGCTGCGCATGAGTCGTGCAATGTGTCTCATGGGACGGTGCTGGAGCGCCATTATCGTACCGACCTCGCGCCCGAACGCACGTTGCTCAGGGCACGAGGACGGTGGAGCCGATCGTCTTGCGTCCTTCGAGCGCGCGGTGTGCCTCGGCCGCATCGGCCAGGGCGAAGATTTGCTTCGGCTCGCTCGCGATGTGCCCGGCGAGCACATGGTCGAACAGCTCCCGCGCCATGTCGAGCATGTGCGCGCGTGGCTCGATGTAGTGCCTCATCGCCGGCCGCGTGACCCAGATGGAGCCCTTCGTGGCGAGCAGTTGCGAGTCGATCACCACCGGCCCCGACGACGTGCCGTTGCTCACCAGCGAGCCTCGCGGCTGCAGGCTGTCGAGCGAGGCCGTCAGCGTGTCCTTGCCCACCGAGTCGTAGACCACGGGCACGCCCTTGCCGTCGGTGATCTCGCGCACGCGTTTGGCGATGTTCTCGCGCGAGGTGACGATGGTGTAGGCGCAGCCGTTGGCCTTGGCGATCGCGGCCTTCTCGTCGGTGCTGACGGTGCCGATCATGGTCACGCCCATCGCACGCGCCCACTGGCAGGCGATGAGGCCGACGCCGCCGGCGGCCGCGTGGTACAGGATCGTCTCGCCGCCCTTGAGCGGGAAGACCTGGCGGAACAGGTACTGCGCCGTCATGCCCTTCATCATCAGCGTGGCCGCGGTGCGGTCGGAGACGCCGTCGGGCAGCGGGATCAGCACCTCGGCAGGCATCACGCGCGCTTCGGAGTACGCGCCCTGCGGGCCTATCAGGTAGCCCACGCGGTCGCCGACCTTGAGGTCCGTCACCCCGGCGCCGACCGCCTCGACCACGCCGACCGCGTCGGAGCCCAGTCCGTTGGGCAACGGCAGCGGATAGCGACCGGTGCGGAAGTAGATGTCGATGAAGTTGACCGCGATATAGGTGTGGCGCACGCGGGCCTGGCCGGTCCCGGGCTCGCCGACATCGACGTCTTCCAGCTTCAGGACTTCGGGTCCGCCGGTTTCATGAAAGCGAATGGCCTTGGTCATGGTTCGTGTCCTTGTAAATGCATGTGGAGACGCGATTCTTGGGGGACGGCTCCCGGACTGGAAGCGCGACGTCGGCAATGTCCCGTTTCGACAACTGCATGTCCCAGATAAGCAAGAAGCTGTTGCCCATGCGCCAGATACTGGACCCGCTGACAGATCGATCCGAAACGAACTGGAAATGGAGACACTGGAATGAAACTGCATCAGTTTGCGCGCCCTGCGATGGCGTTGATCACATGTTCGCTGGCGCTCAACGTCTGGGCCGCTTCCGGAGACAAGCCCCTGAGGGTGATCGTTCCGGCGCCGGCGGGCGGAACGATGGACACCGCCGCACGCGTCGTCGGACAACAGATCGCCGCGGACACCGGCCGGCCGGTGGTCGTCGAGAACCGCCCCGGGGCAACGGGCTCGATCGGGCTCAACGCCATGCTGCAGGCGGCACCGGACGGCAACACGATCCTGCTGGGCGCGAGCAACCTGCTGGTGGAAGCGCCGCAGGTGATGAAGGTACCGTACGACCCGCTGAAGGACATCGCCACCATCGCCAGGGTGGCAACGTCGAGCTACGTGCTCGTGACCGGTGCAAGCTACCCGGCCAAGGACTTCCAGGGTCTCATCGCGCAACTGAAATCGCGCAAGGGCAAGTCCAGCTTCGCCAGCTACGGCGTGGGGACGGTGTCGCAGTACTCGGGACTGATCCTCAGCAACCAGGCTGAACTGGACATGCAGCACGTCGGCTACGCCGGATCGCCGCCAGCGCTTCAGGACCTGATCGGCGGCCAGGTCGACATCATGTTCGATGGCGTGGTGACTTCGTTGCCCCTGATCAAGGGCGGCATGCTGCGTCCCTACGCGGTCTCCGGCAAGAGCCGCTCCAGGTACTTCCCGGACGTGCCGACCATGACCGAACTCGGCTACCGGGACATCCAGTTCCAGGGACAGGTCTGCTTCTACGGCTCCAGCAAGCTGCCGGCCGATGTCCTGGCGAAGCTCCAGGCCATCATCAAGAAGGCAGCCGATGCGCCCGCGGTGCAGCAGAAGCTGGTCGACGTGGGCGTGGAGCCCGACGTGAGCATCGATACGGCAGCGCTGCTGTCCGAGAACAAGTTGCTGTCACAGCGGAACGCCGCCATCGTCAAGAAGTTCAACATCCAGGCGAACTGACCCAGCGCCGCCATTCCTCCAGAGAGCAAGACATGAAGATCAAGCAAGTCACGCCGGCCATTGGCGCCGAAGTCAGCGAAATCCATCTCGGCGAAGCAGCGCGAAACCCCGAGCTCTTCGCACAGCTCAAGTCCGCCCTGCTCAAGCACAAGGTGCTCTTCTTTCGCAACCAGGACATCACGCGCGCCGACCACGTGGCCTTCGCGAGTTGCTTCGGCAAGCTGGAAGACCACCCCGTGGTCAACAGCGATCCCGAGCACCCCGGCCTGGTTCTCATCTACCGCAGCGACTCGAGGCACAGCTACGAGAACTCGTATCACTCCGACGGCCTGTGGCGCCAGAACCCCGCCATGGGCGCGGTGCTGCGCTGCATCGAATGCCCGGAGATCGGCGGCGACACCATCTGGGTCAACATGGTTCAGGCGTACGAGGAACTGCCGGAGGAGATCAAACAGAAGATCCTGAAGCTTCGCGCCAAGGCCAGCATCGAGCCTTCCTTCGGCGCCGTCATGCCGGATGAAGCGCGCAGGAAGCTGGATCGGGACAACCCGCCGGTCGAGCATCCGGTCGTGCGCACGCATCCCGAAACCGGCGAGAAGATCCTGTACGTAGGCGGCTTCACCACGCACTTCGTCAACTACAACACGCCGGAGAACATCCGCCACGGCATCGACAAGTTGCCGGGCGCATCGCTGCTGCTGAACTACCTGACGAGCCGGGCCACCATTCCCGAGTACCAGGTGCGCTGGTCCTGGCAGCCCGGGGACGTGGCCGTCTGGGACAACCGCAGCACGCAGCACTACGCAGTCAACGACTACTGGCCCGCGCCGCGAAAGATGGAGCGCGCCGGCATCGTGGGCGACGTTCCGTACTGAGTGCCTGAAGTCTCTTCATCCCGTTCGACATTCCCGACATCCCCTATCCACTCGGAGACCCATCCCATGAACTTCCTCGACGGCCACCTGTACCCCGAGAACCAGCAGCCCCTGATCATCACGGCCGCTCCCTATGCGCCGGGCTGGATTCCATCGGACTTTCCGGAAGACATCCCGGTCACGATGGAGGACCAGATCCAGAAGGCGGTGGACTGCTACGAAGCCGGCGCCACCGTGCTGCACCTGCACGTGCGCGAACTCGATGGCAAGGGCAGCAAGCGCCTGTCGAAGTTCAACGAGCTGATCGCCGGGGTGCGTGCGCGCGTGCCCGAGATGGTCATCCAGGTGGGCGGCTCCATCAGCTTCGCGCCCGAATCGGACGGCGCAGCAGCCAAGTGGCTGAGCGACGACACGCGCCACATGCTGGCCGAGCTCGATCCGAAGCCCGACCAGGTGACGGTGACAGTCAACACCTCGCAGATGAACGTGACGGAGCATGCGGGCCTGGACGACTTCAAGGGCGTGTCGCGCGGATTCCCGCACCTCTATGCAACCTACAAGGACATGGTCGTGCCCGCCAATCCCAGCTGGGTCGAGGAACACATCCGGCGCCTGACAGCCGCTGGAATCCAGAGCGAATTCCAGTGCTACAACATCAACAGCTTCGAAACGATCGAGCGAATGATCCGTCGCGGCATCTACAAGGGGCTACTGGTGATGAACTGGGTGGCCATCAGCGGCGGGATGGATCAGGCGAACATCTACAACCTGGCCAACATGCTGCGTGCCGTGCCCGACGGCGCGGTGGTCACGGTGGAAAGCTCGGTGCTCAATGTGCTGCCGGTGAACATGATCGGCATTGCCCTGGGCCTGCACGTGCGCTGCGGTATCGAGGACGTGCTCTGGAACCAGACCCGCACAGGAAAGGCGAGCTCCGTCGAGCAGATCAGGCAGCTGGTGCGCATCTCGGGCGAATTCGGCCGCCCCATCGCGACAGCGCAGCAGGCACGGGAGATCATGAAGATCGGGGTCTTCTACGACACCACGGAAGAGACGCTTCAGGCCAATGGCTTCGCGCCGAATCGCAACGGCGGCAACCAGGGGTTCCTGCGCAAGCCGGACAGCGAACTGGTGGCTTGACCGATCCTTCCGACATCCGCATTGCAACCTGAGACGAAACGACATGAACTTCCTCGACGGCCACCTGTTTCCCGAAAACCAGCAGCCCCTGATCATCACGGCCGCTCCTTACGCGCCGGGCTGGCTTCCGTCGGACTTCCCGGAAGAAATTCCGGTCACGATGGAGGACCAGATCCAGAAGGCGGTGGATTGCTACAACGCCGGCGCAACGGTGCTGCACCTGCACGTGCGCGAACTCGATGGCAAGGGCAGCAAGCGCCTGTCCAAGTTCAACGAGCTGATCGCCGGGGTGCGTGCACGCGTGCCCGAGATGATCATCCAGGTGGGCGGCTCCATCAGCTTCGCGCCAGAGTCCGAAGGCGCGGCCGCCAAGTGGCTGAGCGACGACACGCGCCACATGCTCGCCGAGCTCGATCCGAAACCGGACCAGGTGACGGTGACGGTCAACACCTCGCAGATGAACGTCACGGAGCACGCCGAGCTGGCAGACTTCAAGGGCACTTCGCGGGAGATCCCCGCCATCTTCGAGGCCTACAGGGAGATGACGGTGCCGGCACAGCCCGGTTGGGTCGAGGAGCACATCCGCCGCCTGACGGCCGCCGGCATCCAGAGCGCCTTCCAGTGCTACAACATCAACAGCTTCGAGTCGGTCGAGCGACTGATGCGCCGCGGTGTCTACAAGGGCCCGCTGGTGATGAACTGGGTGGCGATCAGCGGCGGCATGGATGCACCGAACATCTACAACCTCGCCAACTTCCTGCGCGCCGTTCCCGATGGCGCGGTGCTCACGGTGGAAAGCTCGGTCCGCAACGTCCTGCCCGTGAACATGATGGGCATCGCCATGGGCCTGCACGTGCGCTGCGGCACCGAGGACGTGCTCTGGAACCAGACGCGCACGGCCAAGATCGGCACCGTGGCGCAGATCGAGCAACTGGTGCAGATCTCGCGCCAGTTCGGCCGCCCCATCGCGACTGCCCAACAGGCGCGCGACATCTCGAGGATCGGTGTCTTCTACGACACGGCGGAAGAATCGCTGCTGGCGAATGGCTTCGCGCCCAATCGCAACGGGGCCAACCAGGGATTCCTGCGCAAGGCCGCGTGACTCCTCATCGAGGGCGTGTCGAACGCCCTGCGTCTGGAAGTACTCGGCCTGTCTTGCCCCATGCCGAACACCCCGTCAGCTTCATGATCCGCCGAGGCGGCGCCGAAATGAAGGCCCGGAAAACATGGCTCGGAACCAGCTACTGTGATCGCTCTTGAGGACGTCGCCTGCGTTCGCACCCGAGAAGATCTTCTGAATGGACGCCTTGGCTTCGTTGTGCGCGAGCCAATAGCCGTGCGCCGCCCCGACAACTTCCCAAGGAATGTGGCCCTGGTGGATCGCTTGGGCGAAGTATCGCTACCACGCCTGGATGATGAAGATGCTGGACCGGTCGTAATTCCGACTTGGCAGCATTTCCGCGCTGCTGCGCGACGCCTGCGAAGGCAAGCCCTTCAGACTTGCCCTCCCCGTGCCGATATGAATCGATGGACGTGGTCATCGCCCGTCCGGGGCCGCCTGCCGCCACGGCGCACGGCGACTTCCTCCACATGATCGAAGGACAGGAATTGAAGAACACTCGGAACAGGCGCCTGAGCGTCCGGTGGGCGCTGAGCGCGCTGATGGTGGCCGCGATGGCGGCATGCGGTGGTGGTGGCGGCGGCGGCTTCGCGCCGATCACGAGCCCCTCGCCCACCACCCCGGCCAGTACCCCGGCCAGCACCACCACGACTGTCACGGGCGTCGCCGCCGTCGGCGCTCCGATCAGCGGCGGGACCGTGGAACTGAAGTGCGCTTCGGGCGCAACGGCCTCCGCGACCACCGACACCGACGGTGTCTGGACCGCATCGCTCAAGAGCACCGACTATCCCTGCGCGGCGCGTGTCACGGGAACGCAGAGCATCGTCAACTACGCCTCGGTGCTCAACTTTGCATCGGCACCCAGCCAGACCGTGCTGCATTCCGTGGTGGCGGCGCCGGGCACCACGAACATCACGCCGCTCACCGACCTGATCGTGGGGATTCTCAGCGGGCAGGTTCCCGCGACCTGGTTCGCAAGTTCGACCAACGGCGCGTTGACCAGCCTCATCACATCGACCGCATTGGCCGACGCGCTGGCCAAGTTCAAGCTGACCTTGGCCACGCTGCCCGGCCGGCTTGCCCTGCCCGACGGATTCGATCCCCTCACTTCGCAGTTCAGCGCCACGAAGGGCGATGCCGGCGACGACCTGATCGAAAGCTACCGCGCCGCCCTGCAGGGCGCCGGACTCAGCCAGACGGAAGCGGCCACCCGTGCGGCGGCCGGCCAGGCGTTGACGCTGGAAGCCTATGCGGGGACCGCCTTCACGACGCCGAACCTCACGACCATGCGGGTCGGCGCGGCCAAGACATTGACGGACACCTACACGATGTCGATCCCCGACCCCCACCGGGGAACCGTGGCGATCTCCGGAACCTACGGCTCCGCAGGCAATCTGGCCACGCTGTCAGGGATGAGCAGTTTCGTGAGCCTCGATGGCAACCGGGTCGGCGAGCTTTGCGTCTCGAACGCCAGCGTTGCGCGCAGCCAGTACGTCTATGTCGCGGAAGACCTGGTTCCGGTCTCCGATCCGGCCGAACTGCAGGGCCTGGAGTTCGCGGAATACGAGAACTGCACGCGCACCGGCACCTCCCGCTTCCAGTCGGACGGCTCGTTCGTGTTCCAGCCTGCCGGCCAGACCAGCGACCCGGCGACCGAAGGCATTGCGCAAGCCTTCGCCGCGACGGGCCTCGAACAGCAGAAGTCCGGCGGCACCGCCGTGCTGCGTGCCAAGGCCTTCAAGTACCAGTTCGACGGCATGACCAAGTACGTGTACGTCTTCGTCAGTTCGACGAAGGGTGCCACCACGCCGGTCACCAACGGGGACCTGGACTACGTCCTGATGGGTGTTTCGGAGCAGCCCAGCTGACAGCTGCACTGCAGCGCGGCCTCGACGCTTTCTCCGCTCAACCGCCGCGCAGCACCAGGTCGGCGCCCTTCTCGCCGATGAGAATGGCCGCCGCATTGGTGTTGGCCGATGTCATCGTCGGCATCACCGAGGCGTCGATCACACGCAGGCCCTGCACGCCGCGTACGCGCAGGCGTGCATCGACGACCGAACGCGCATCGCCGCCCATGCGGCAGGTGCCGACCGGATGGAACACGGTGCCGCCCTTGGCGCGTGCGAACTGCGCGAGTTCCTCGTCGGTACGAAGCGAATTGCCCGGCAGGTGTTCGACACCGGTCACCAGGACACGGAAGGCCGGCTGGGCGTAGATGTCGCGCAGGATCTTGAGGCCCTCGACCAGCACCCGGATGTCGTGGGGCTCGGTGAGGTAGTCGGACACGATGCGCGGCGGCGCCAGCGGATCGGCCGAGCGCAGCGACACCGTGCCACGCGATTCGGGCCGGCATTGCGCCGCCGAGGCCGAGAAGCCCGAGAAGCGGTGCAGCGCGTCGCCCGGCTTGTCGACCGACAGCGGCATCACGTTGAACAGCACGTCGGCGCGCGCATCCTTGGCGACCGCGCTGCGGACCATGCCGCCGACCTGGCCTGCGCCCACCGTCAGAGGCCCGCGCTGGCCGAACAGCCATTGCGCACCCATGCGCGCGAGGCCCAGCGGACTGCGCACCTGGTCGTTGAGCGACATCGGTTCGCGCAGCTTGACGATCACCCGTGCCTGGTAGTGGTCCTGAAGGTTGGCGCCCACCTCGGGTGCGTCCATGCGAACCGGAATGCCGTGCCGGCGCAGCGCGTCGGCGGGGCCGATGCCCGACAGCTGAAGCAACTGCGGGCTTTGCAGCGCACCGGCCGCCAGGATCACTTCGCCCTCCGCCACGGCGCGGCGAAGCACCCCGTCCTCGAGCCATTCCACCCCGGTCGCGCGGCCCCCTTCGATGAGCACGCGCGTCACGTGCACGCCGGTGCGCACGCGCAGGTTCGGCCGCGCCAGCGCGGGTTGCAGAAAGGCGACCGCCGCATCGCAGCGCCAGTGGCCGCGCAGCGTGAGCTGATAGGCACCCAGGCCCTCGTCCTGCGCGCCATTGAAGTCGTCGCTCGCCGGAAAGCCCGCCTGCGCCCCCGCCTGGAGCCAGGCCGCGCAGTAGGGATGGTCGTTGCGCAGGTCGGAGACGCCGAGCTCGCCGCCGGCGCCGTGGTATTCGCTCTCGCCGCCCGCATAGCGCTCGGACTTCTTGAAGAAGGGCAGCACCTCGCGGTAGCCCCAGCCCTCGGCACCGGCGCGCGCCCAATCGTCGAAGTCGGCGCGCTGGCCGCGGATGTAGATCAGCCCATTGATGGCGCTCGACCCCCCCAGCACCCGCCCGCGCGGCCAGACGATGCGGCGGTTGTCCGTCTGGCTCTGGGGCTCGACCTCGAACTGCCAGGAAAAGCGCGGGTCGTAGATCGAGCGGAAGTAGCCGACCGGCAGGCGCAGCCAGAAATGGCCGCCCGCGCCGCCCGCTTCCAGCAGCAGCACGCGCCGGCCCGCACCGCTGAGCCGGTTGGCCAGCACGCAGCCGGCCGAACCGGCGCCGACGATGATGTGGTCGAAGCCTTCGCGTGCAGCCGTCATGCCTTCACGAGGGCGGTGAACAGCGACGGATCGAAGTACTGCTGCGCCTTCAGCGCATTGGGAATGTTGGCGGTCTGGACGAAGAAGTCCGTCACCTGCTGCAGCCATTGCGTGACGGTGCCGTCGGTGTACTTGGCCCGCCACTCGGCCGACGAGTAGTACTTGGAGGCCTTGAACTGCTCCCTGAACTCGGCCAGCGGCACTTCCTTGTATTGCGTCTTCTGCAGTTGCTCGGCCGCGGCGTCGGGGCTGGACACGATCTGCTCGTTGGCCGGCAACCAGCCCGCGTTGAGCTTGCTGAGGACCGCCTTGTTCTTCTCGTAGTAGTCGTTGCGCGCGGCCCAGCCGCCGACGATCGCGGCCTGCGGGAAGAAGGCCGAGGCATCGACGATCTTGCGCGCACCGGGCAGCTTCTGGCGCACCACCGAGTCGAAGGGAGACCAGAGGGCCACGGCCGGCACGGCGCCGGAGATCACGGAGGTCACGGCCTCGGACATGCGTTGATTGACGAGCTGCACATCCTTGGCCGGATCCAGGCCCGCCGAGCGCAGCGCGCGGTCGAGGAAGACGTGCGCCGTGGTGCCGGTGGTGGTGGAGATCTGCTTGCCCTTGAGGTCGGCGAGGCTGTTGATGCCTGAATCGCCGCGCACCCAGAGCTGGGCGGTCGCGTACTCGATGTTGTTGATGAGAAAGACCTTGCCCTGCCCGCGCGCCGGGAAGTTGGACAACACGGCGCCCGTGGTCAGCACATCGAGGCTGCCGCCGATCATCGCCTGGAACAGCTCCAGCCCGGTGGTGAACTGGATGGGCTCCAGCTCGAGCCCCTGCTTGGCGAAGCTGCCCGCCTGGATGCCCAGCCAGAGCTGGCCATCGACGGCCGGCGTGTGCAGGTAGCCGACCTTGACCTTGGTGCGCGACTGCGCGAAGGCCGGAACACCGATGCCGAGGGCTGCGGTCGCGGCGACGGTATGGCGGATGAAGCTTCTGCGTTGGATGGGCATGGGTGAGTCTCCTGGGTTGAAAGCGGCAAGGGTTCAATCGGCCATGCGCAGCGTCTGGCGGGCCTGCGCTGCGTATTCCTGCATCACCAGTTCGTGGATCTGGGCGCGCAGCACGCCGAAGCGCGGATCCGCGTGCACGTTCTCCGCGCGCGGGTAGCCAAAGGGCACGTCGATGACGGTGCGGATGCGCGCCGGCCGCGCCGTCACCACCACGATGCGCGAGGACAGGTAGATCGCCTCCTCGACCGAATGCGTGATGAGCAGCACGGTCTTGCCTTCGGTCTGGAGCACCTCGAGCAGCAGGTCCTGCATCGCGCTGCGGGTCTGGGCGTCGAGCGCGCCGAAGGGCTCGTCCATCAGCAGGAACTGCGGCCGCACCGCGTAGGCGCGCGCGATCGCGAGCCGCTGGCGCATGCCCCCCGAGAGATGCTTGGGGAAATGGTCGGCGAAATCCTTGAGGCCCATCAGCGCCATGTAGCGCTCGACGATGGCCTGGTGCTCGGGCTTCGGGATCTTGTTGCCCGCGAGCTTGAGGCCGAAGGCGATGTTCTGCCGCACCGTGAGCCAGGGGAAGACGCCGTACTCCTGGAAGATCACGCCGCGGTCCGGGCCGGGCCCGCGCACCGGCTGGCCGTCGAGCAGCACCTGGCCCTCGGTGGGCTGCTGGAAGCCGCCGAGGATGTTCATGAGCGTCGTCTTGCCGCATCCCGACGGCCCGATGATCGACACGAACTCGCCCTGGCGGATGTCGAGCGACACGCCGTCGAGCACCCGCATCGGGCCCTGCGCGGTGGGGAACTCCACCGACACGTCGCGGAAGGAGACGCGCACTGGCGCCTCGGTCTGGGTGGCGAGCTGGCTCATGCGATGCGGTCCTGCCAGGCCACCAGGCGGCGGCTCAGGGCGCGCAGCAGCAGGTCCATGACCAGCGCGATGAAGCCGATGCAGATGATGCCCACGTAGATGATGTCGAGCTGGAAGAAGGCGGAGGCGTTCTGGATCAGCGCGCCCAGCCCCTGCTGCGCGGCGATCAGCTCGGAAGCCACCAGCGTGGCCCAGGCCACGCCCAGCGCCACGCGGATCGCCGTGAGGATGTGCGGCACCGTCAGCGGCACGATCACCTTGGCGAAGATCTCGAAGTCGTTGGCGCCCAGCGTGCGTGCCACGCGCACGTAGATCGGGCTGATCTGCGCGATGCCTTCGTACATCACGATCACGCCGGCGAAGAAGGAGGCGTAGAAGAGGATCGCCGTCTTGGCCGCCTCGCCGATGCCGAAGTACACGATCACCAGCGGGATCAGCGCGATCGGCGGCAGGGCGCGGAAGAAGTTGATCACCGGGTCCACGAAGCTGCGCAGGCCCTTGTACCAGCCCAGGCAGAACCCCACCGGCACGGCCAGCAGCGTGCCCAGGGTGACGCCGATGAACACCCGCTGCGTGGACATCCAGACGTCGAGCGGCAGACGGTCGCGCGCCAGCTCGACGAACTTGGCCGCCACCTGGTGCGGCGCCGGCACCAGGGCAGGGTTGACCAGTCCGCTGGCGCGCACTGCGTACCACGCCAGCAGCAACGCCAGCCAGGGCGCGAGTATCAGGGCGGCACGCCGGGGCGCCGAGAAGGGTGGCGTCAAAACGGGTCTCCTGGAAGCATGGCCGGTGGCCGTGTTGTTGTGCTCGATCAGTCAGGTCATACTATAGACCAGACCTTTAGCAGACCACCCCTGTCCGACCTGCAGTTCTTCGACTTTTTCCGCATAAGCTTCTGCGCCCGTTCTCATGTCCGCCCTGCACTTTTCCGCCAGCCCGATCCCCCGCTACCTGCAGGTGGCCGACGTGCTGCGCCAGCGCATCGCACGCGGCCTGTGGATCCAGGGGCATCGGCTGCCGTCGCTCGAGGAGCTGGGCGTGGAGTTCGGCGTGGCGCGCGTCACCGTGCGGCAGGCGATCGACCTGCTGGCGCGCGACGGCCTGGTCTCGCCGCAGCAGGGCCGCGGCACCTTCGTCACCGGGCGCCCCGCCCACGAGCGCTGGCTCAACGTGGTGACCACGCTCGACGAACTGGCCCGCATGTACCGCGACACGGAGCCGCAGATCGTCAACATCGACGAGTCGACCACCGCCCCCGCGCTGCGTCCCGACGAAGGCACGCCGGCCGAGCGCTACGTGTTCATGCGCCGGGTGCACTCGCGCGACGGCCAGCCCTACTGCGTGATCAACATCCACCTCGACGAGCGCATCTTCCGCCGCAGCCCCAAGCGCTTCCGCGACGAAACCGTGATCCCCCTGCTGGCCTCGATGAAGGGCGTGACGATCGCGCACGCGCATCAGGTGCTGACCATCGGCACGGCCGACCTCGAGGTCGCCCACCTGATCGGCGTGCCGGTCAACGCGCCGGTGGCCGAGGTGCGCCGCGTGTTCCGGGACGAGGCCGGCCGCGTCATCTACTTTGCCGAGGTGACCTACCGCGGCGATGCGATCCACGTCGAAATGAACCTCAAGCCATGACCGACGCCCCGCCGCTGCCCGCCCTCTCCATCACCCTGGCCCGACTCGAGGCGGTGGTGTTCCGCTACCCCGTGACGACGCCGGTGCGCACCTCGTTCGGCGTCATGCACGACAGGCCGGCCGTGTTCGTGCGCGCGGAGGATGCGGATGGCGCGGTCGGCTGGGGCGAGATCTGGTGCAACTTCCCCGCTTGCGGCGCAGAGCACCGGGCGCGCCTGCTGGACACGGTGATGGCGCCCCTGCTGCTCGGCCAGGCCTTCGCGGGCCCGGCACAGGCCTGGGCGACGCTGACCGAACGCACGGCGGTGCTGGCCATTCAGTCGGGCGAGCAGGGGCCGATCGCGCAGACGATCGCGGGCATCGACCTGGCCCTGTGGGATCTGAGCGCGCGCCGCGCCGGCCAGCCGCTGTACCGCCACCTCGGCGGCACGCGGGGCAGCGTCCCGGTCTATGCGAGCGGGATCAATCCCGACCAGCCCGAGCGGATGGCACTGCGCCGGCGCGACGAGGGCTACCGCGCATTCAAGCTCAAGATCGGCTTCGGGCAGGAGCGCGACCTCGCCAATCTCGATGCGATGCGGCGCGCGCTGGGAGACGATGCCGAGCTGATGGCGGACGCCAACCAGAGCTGGACCTTGGCCGAGGCGCAGCGCATGGCGCCGCTGCTCGCGCCCTATGCGCTGCGCTGGCTCGAAGAGCCCCTGCGTGCCGATCGCCCGTGGAGCGACTGGCAGGCGCTGAAGGCATGCACCGGGATCGCGCTGGCGGCCGGGGAGAACATCGCGGGCGACGAAGACTTCGATGCCGCGCTGCGCGCCGACGTGCTGTCGGTGCTGCAGCCCGACGCCGCCAAGTGGGGCGGCATCTCGGCATGCCTGCCGGTGATTCGACGCGCGCAGGCCGCCGGCTTGCGCTATTGCCCGCACTACCTGGGAGCAGGCGTGGGCCTGCTGGCGTCGGCGCACCTGCTGGCTGCGGCAGGCGGCGATGGCCTGCTGGAAGTGGATGCCAACGACAACCCTCTCCGAACGGAGGTCGCCCCCGCGCTCCGGCATCCGGGCGAGGACGGGCGCGTGAACCTGGGCGAGGCGCCGGGCATCGGGGTGGAACCGGACCTGGGCCGGATTTCCGAAGCCATCCGTGCCGCGGCGGGCTGAGCCCATCACCACGCACAATCTGGCCATTTTTGCCATAATGGCAACTCCACTCGGAGTCCCGCCATGATCACCGCCCTGCCCGCCCTCGACGACCTCCCGCGCCAGAATGCCTCGCAGGTGAAGAACAAATGGGGCGACGTCGTGCGCCTGGTCCGCCAGAGCGGCAGTGTGGCCATCACGAACCATGCCGCGGTCGAAATGGTGCTGCTCGACGCCGCCACCTACCAGCAGTTGACCGAAGACCTGTCGACCCTCAGTGCCCGCGAGCAATCGGTGCTCCAGGAGCTCTCGGGCCGATTCGACAGCCGCCTCGCCGTGCTGCAGCAGCCCGAGGCCTCGCAGCGGGTCGGCGCCCTGTTCGAAGCCCGCGGCAAGCTGGCGCGGCGTCCGAAGGCCGGCGCTTCGTTCTGATGGCCTCGGCCCGCAAGGCGCGGCCCTTCATCTTCGTGCTGGCCGGTGTCAATGGCGCCGGCAAGAGTTCGGTCGGCGGCGCCCTGCTCGCCGAGCACGGGCTGGCCTGGTTCAACCCCGACACCTATGCGCGCGAACTGGTCGCGCAGCTCGGCCTCGGGGCGGTCGACGCCAACGCCCGCGCCTGGGAATTCGGCCGCGCCCAGCTGGCCGCCGCAATCGCCGACGGCCGCAACCACGCCTTCGAGACCACCCTAGGCGCCAACACCATCCCCGAAATGCTGGCCCGGGCCTCGCGCAGCCACGACGTGGTCATGATCTTCTGCGGCCTCGCCTCGGCCGAGATGCACCTGCGGCGGGTGCAGGCGCGGGTTGCCAGCGGCGGCCACGACATCCCGGTGGCCAAGATCCGCGAACGCTGGATCAGCTCGCGCATCAACCTGATCCGCCTGATGCCGCTGCTGGCGCGCCTGCAGGTCTTCGACAACAGCGCCGAGGCGGCGCCGGGCGAGGAAATTCCAGACCCGGTGCTGCTGCTCGAAACCATCGGCGGCCGCCTCGTGTTTCCTCCTGCCGACGATGCCGCCGCCCTGCAGGCGACCCCCGAATGGGCCCGGCCGATCGTGCAGGCGGCGATCGAGCAACAGGGCTGAGCCCCGTATTCGGCATACTTCAGCCGGCTCCTCGAACGCAGTCCTCGATGAAAGGGATCCTGTGAACAGAAGACGTCTGCTGCAGATCGCCGCCGCTGCCCAGTTCGCAAACCCCTTCGGGCCGCTGGCACCAGCGCACGCCGCCGCCCCCCCGGCCTCCCGCGTGCGCCCCGGCGACCCGGACTGGCCTTCCGAAGCGCAATGGAGGCAGTTCGGCGACCAGCTGGGCGGCGACGCGCTGGTCAAGGTGCCATCGCCTTTCGCGCCCTGCCTCGAGGCGCCCGCCGGGCCCGCCTGCACGCAGTTCTTCAAGGCGGTCAAGAACCCCTATTTCCTCGGCGACGAGATCGGCCTCACGCAGACCCTCGGCTGGGTCGATGCGTGGACCTCCAGCCCGAGCGTCCATGCGGTGGCGGCGCGCAGCACCGCCGACGTCGTCGCGGCGGTCGACTTCGCGCGCAAGAACAGGCTCCGCCTGGTGGTCAAGGGCGGCGGCCACAGCTACCAGGGCACCTCCAACGCACCCGATTCGCTGCTGGTGTGGACCCGCCGCATGAACCAGGTCAGGCTGCACGAGTCCTTCGTCGCCAAGGGCTGCGACGCGCAGGCGGCGCCCACGCGGGCGGTCTCGGTCGGCGCCGGCGCGATCTGGGCCCATGTCTACGACGCCGTGACCACCCGTGGTGGCGGCTACGTGCAAGGCGGCGGCTGCATGACGGTCGGCGTTGCCGGACTGGTGCAGAGCGGCGGCTTCGGCAGCTTCTCGAAGGCCTACGGGCTGGCCTCGGGCAGCCTGCTGGAGGCCGAAGTCGTGACCGCCGACGGCCGCGTGCGGATCGCCAACGCCTGCAGCGAACCGGAGCTGTTCTGGGGCCTCAAGGGCGGCGGCGGCGGCAGCCTCGGCGTGGTCACGCGCCTGACCCTGAAGGTGCATGCGCTCCCCGAATCCTTCGGCGCGGTCAACATGACGATCAAGGCCTCTTCGGCAGCGGCCTTCCGCCGCCTGATCGGCCTGATGGTCGACTTCTACGCCGGCAGCCTGCACAACCCGCACTGGGGCGAGCAGATCCGCCTGCGGCCCGACAACACGCTGCGCCTCGAGATGGTGTTCCAGGGCCTGAGCCGGAGCGAGGCGCAGGCGGTCTGGCGGCCCTTCCTCGACGCGGTCGAGGCAGAGCCCGAGGCGTTCAAGATCGAGTTCTCGCCGCTCAAGATCGTCTCGACCTCGGCGCGCGACTTCTGGTCCCCGACCCTGATCAAGCGCGCCCTCGGATTCATCAGCACCGACGACCGGCCCGGCGCACCCGAAGGCAATGTCTTCTGGCCCGGCGACCAGGGCCAGGCGGGCCAGGTGCTGCACGGCTACCAATCGGCATGGCTGCCCGCCGCCCTGCTGCATCCCGAGCGCCGTCCGACCCTCTGCGACGCGCTGTTCGACGCCAGCCGGCACTGGCGAGTGTCGCTGCACGTCAACAAGGGCCTGGCGGGGGCGCCGCCCGAAGCCATCGCCGCCGCCCGCGATACCGCGATGAACCCGGCCGTGCTGGACGCCTTCGCGCTGGTCATCAGCGGCGCCGACGGCCCGCCGGCGCTGCCCGGCGTGGCGGGGCGCGAGCCCGACGCCGCGCTGGCGCGCCGCCAGGCCGCGGCGATCGGCCGCGCGGTCGACGAACTGCGCAAGCGCGTCCCGCAGCCCGGCTCGTACCTCTCGGAAAGCAACTACTTCGAGCCCGACTGGCAACGCTCCTTCTGGGGCGCCAACTATCCGCGGCTGCTCGCGGCCAAGGACCGTTACGACCCCGACGGCCTGTTCTTCGTCCACCACGGCGTCGGCAGCGAGCGCTGGAGCGCCGACGGCTTCACCCGGATCGCATGATGGAAACCCTCGCATCGCGCCGCATCGCCGACCTGCCGGGGCCGCGCGGCGCCCCCCTGATCGGCAACCTGCTGCAGATCGACGCGGCGCGCATGCACCAGCAGCTGGAGCAGTGGTGCCGCGAGTTCGGCCCCTACTTCAAGCTGCAGATGGGCCGCCGCAAGATCCTGATCGTTGGCGATCACGAAGCCGTGGCCATGACGCTTCGCGACCGGCCCGAGGGCTTCAAGCGCACCGTCCGCCTCCAGGCCGTGGCGTCCGAGATGGGCCTCCAGCCCGGCCTCTTCGGCGCCAACGGCGAAGACTGGCGGCGACAGCGCCGCATGGTCATGGCCAGTTTCGATCCCGCCCACGTGCGGCACTACTTCCCGTCGCTGCAGAAGGTCGCCGAACGGCTGGTCGGCCGATGGCAGGCGGCCGCGCGGCGCGGCGAGGCCATCGACCTGCAGGCCGACCTGATGCGCTACACCGTCGACACGATCGCCGGGCTCGCCTTCGGTGCCGAGGTCAACACGCTGGAGTCCGACGGCGACGTGATCCAGCAGCATCTGGACAAGATCTTCCCGGCCCTGCTCAAGCGCATGCTGGCGCCGCTGCCGACCTGGCGCCTGCTGCCGACCGCGGCCGACCGGGAACTCAAGCGCGGTGTGCTGGCGGTCAACGAGGCGGTGGCGGGCTTCATCGCCGAAGCGCGCGGCCGGATGGCGGCCGACCCCGCGCTGCGCACCCAGCCGCGCAATCTGCTGGAGGCCATGATCGCCGCGGCCGACGAGCCCGGCAGCGGCATCACCGACCAGCAGGTGGCCGGCAACGTGCTCACCATGCTGCTGGCCGGCGAGGACACGACCGCCAACACCATCGCCTGGATGATCGACCTGCTGTGGCGCCATCCCGAGGCCTTGCAGCGCGCCACCGCCGAAGTGCGCGGCGTGCTGGGCGACACGCGCTGCCCGAGCCTCGAGCACCTGGCGCAGCTCGATTTCGTCGAGGCCTGCACGCACGAGACGATGCGGCTCAAGCCGGTGGCGCCGATCCTCGCGCTGCAGGCCGAGCGGGACACCCGGGTGGGCGACGTGCAGGTGCCCGCAGGAACGGTGGTGATCGACCTGATGCGCATCGACAGCGTGAGCGACGGCCATCTGTCGAACGCGGCGGCCTTCGAGCCCGGGCGCTGGCTGGCCGACGGCCCGGCCGGCGCCATGGCCGGTCGTGCCAAGCGCATCTCGATGCCCTTCGGCGCCGGGCCTCGCATGTGCCCCGGGCGCTATCTGGCGCTGCTCGAGATGAAGATGGCGATGGCCCAACTGCTCAACAGCTTCGACCTTGCAAGCGTCGGCACGCCGGACGGCAGTCCGGCCCGCGAGCATCTGTCATTCACGATGACGCCGATCGGCCTGCGCATGCGGCTGCGCGAGCGGCAGCACGAGCGCGGCTGATCGGCGCGCAGCGCGAGCCTCAGGGCTTGGTCTGGCGCTCCGGCGCGTCGGCGTTGCCGCCGCGCGAGAACTGGCCTTGCTTGTTGGCCGCGGCGTTCGCGGCCCGGCGCTTGGACGCCGCGGCCTTGCGGTCGGCGCGCGGCTTCGACGGCGCCGTGACCGGATTCGCCTGGGCCTCGCCCATCTGCGGTCCGCGGGCGGCCTCGCGGCCGGTTGCGCGCCGCTCGGTGCGGGCATCGGAGCGTTCCGCCGGCGTCGTGCGCGCGGTCGGCGGCGCCTTGCCCTGCGCCGGATCGACCTCGCCGCTGCTCTGCGCGAGAGCCGCGCCGGCCACCATCTGGATCAGAGTCGCGCCCAGCAGGGGAATGATCTTTCTCATGTGAACCTTTTCAAGACGTTGAAGAACGCCCACCGTTCGGCAGGCCACCGCATATTGCCACTTCGTCCAAGACGCTTTCGCGCGCGCGGAGATCACTCCTCGCGGCTGCCCGTCAGAGTGCGCTCGCCGTCCGCCCGGTGCATGTCGAGCAGGGCGCCGCTGAAGGCCCAGGTCGTGGTCGACTGCAAGGCCGCGATGAACTCCCGCTCCTGCTGCATCACGCCTTCGCCGGGGCAGGCCCTGCGCGTGCTGGCCACGGGCCCGACCGCGATCTGGTTGCCCCGGGTCGTGTAGGTGGCGCGGAAGGTGTTGCAGCCGCCGAAACCCTTGACGACGCCCTCGCCGAAGGACAGCGACAGCGTGGTGCCGAGCTTCGGACTCACGACCGCCTGCCGCCCGTTGTTGAAGCCGGTGATGTTCGAGCGCAGCCCGGCGAGCGACGGTGCCGGCTCGACCTTGAAGACCAGCACCGGCTCGCCCGCGTCGGACAGCAGGCTCAGGCGATCGTCGTCGCGCAGCGGACGAAAGCTGCCTGCCAGGGCACGCTGCACGGCGCTCTCGAGCGCCATGGCTGCCGGTTCGCAGGCCATCATCGATCCGGCCAGCGAGCCGATGGCCAGCCGCCCTTGCCGGAATTCATAGGCGCCGAAGTAGCGGTTGCAGCCCGAGAAGCCCTCGATGCGGCCGCCCTGGAAGCGCGCCGTGACGGAGCGCGGCCCGCCGGGCAGTGCCGCGGCGTCGAAGCCGCGCAGTCCGACGAGGCGCCAGGTCGGGCCTTCGAAGGCCGCCAACGGGCCCTGGGATGCGGCGGGCGGCATCGGGCGCGTTTGCGCGACCGCCGCTGCACCCAGCAGGGCAGCGGCGACGGCGCCCGCAGCGATCATGATCCATGTCGAAGCTGGCTTCATTCCACGTTCCTCATGCAAATCGGAGCCCCATCTTAGTCACCGCGAGACGCCGGACTGCAGCGCCGCGCGTGATCGCGGAAGCGCTTCTTCGATGTGTTTGACAGCGGCGGAATGCCGAGCGCAATATCCACCGAGCATCCCGCATGGCCTACAGATGGAGAAGCCGATGACAATGAAACTGCAGATGCGCAGCGCACTCGCTGCGACGTGCATGACGCTCGCGATGATCGCCCTGCCGGCACGCGCAGCCGAAGTCCCGTTGGTCACGGGCGAGCAATGGACCACCTCGAGCGAGGCCGTCAAGAAGGCCTATCTGGTCGGCATTGCGAACCTGGTCCAGGTCCAGAGTGCCTATCACGCGGCGAACCCGCCGCCCGATGCGCAGAGCTTCGTGCCACGTCTTGCCAAGGGCATGCAGGGCCAGACCCTCGACAGCGTGCGCGAGGGCCTCGATCGCTGGTACGCAGCCAATCCGACCAAGCTCAAGCGGCCGGTGCTGGACACTATCTGGTTCGAGATGGCCGTGCCCGGCCTGCAGAAGAACAAGTAACGGAGAACCACCATGAAACGACTTCATTGGGTTGCGATCGTCGCGGCGATCGCGCTGTCGACGGCCTGCACCGACATGACCCCGCGCCAGCAGGGCACGATGAGCGGCGCGGCCATCGGCGCCGCCGGCGGCGCCGGCATCGCGGCCATCTCGGGCGGCGATGCCTGGACCGGCGCAGCCATCGGCGGCATCGCCGGCGGCGTGGCCGGGAACATCCGCGGCGGCCGCCAGCAACAGATGGGTTGGTGAGCGCGATGGGGCGCACGCGGCCAGGGGCCAGGGGCTTCGTCCTGGCGCTGCTCCTCGCGCTGCCGCTCTCGGCGTTCGCGCTCAGCACGTCGACCACCCGCGCGCTCAACATGCGCACGGGACCCGACCGCTTCTTCGAAGTGATGACGGTGCTTCCGGCGCGTACCTCGGTCAGGGTCACGGGCTGCATCAGCAACTGGCGCTGGTGCGAGGTCGTGACACGGCGCCACCGGGGCTGGGTCGACTCGCACTACCTGCAGCATTCGGTTCGCGGCCGCGTGCCTGTCATCAACGACCGCAGATCGCAGCGGCCTGCAGGCTAGGCCAAGCCACAGGCCGGGCGCGGCCGGCGCGGCCGCCTAGCGATTGGCGGGCGTCTTGAGGGTCGTGAAGTCGAGGAACGCGGTCTGCTCGAAGGACTCGTCAGCCGCCCGTTCGGGCTCGGGCTTGGCGAAGTCCATGAAATCGGTGGGCTCGAAGCTGATGTCGCGCCGCACCGGAACCGGCACTCTGGCGTGGCGTTCCTTGGCGCTCTCGCGCAGCCGGGCCAGATCGGCCCGCACTTCTTCCAGCGAACGCATGGTCTTGGCCGGCGGCTCGACCGGCGCCACCCTGGCAGCGGCCGGCGCAACGGGGGGCGGAACCACGACCGGCGCCGGGCCCGGCCTCGGCTCGACGCGCGGCGGCACGGCCACGGCGGCCGGCGCAACGGGCGGCCTCGGCGCTTCGCGCACGACCGGCTTTGCCGCTTCGAGCGCGATCGGCATCGGTCTGGACGCTATCGGCTTCGATTCCACCGGCCGCGAAACCGGCGCCGCGGGCCGCAATGCGGCGGTCGCCACCACGCGCGGCGTTGCCCGCAGCGGCTTGCGCCTGCCGAACAGAAGCCGGAGGCGACTGCGGATTCGATGCAATGTTCCGAGGAAGGGTGATGCTTTCATGGGCTGGGAGCGGCGGGTTGTCGTCATTGTGTAACGATCACAATGAAGTCGAATGGATTACTTGCATCTGTATACCGCCATTTGCGCACAAATGCACGGATCCGTTCAACTCACCGGCGAATGTCGCTCGCCCAGTGTCTTTTCCTGGCCTCGGCCGGGGGGCGATGGTCCGATCGCCGGGCCCGGGGAGCGCCTTGCGCCAGAGTCGGCGTGACTCGGCCGGGCCGCACTTGACTAGTCTCGCCGTTCGAGAACCTTCAATGCATTCTTCGACCACTGGACCCACAGGCTCTCCAGCATGATGCCCGCCTGCAGAACCAGATGCTGGACCTGCTTCTGGCGCGAGTCGGATACGTCGGCGAAATCACGCGCTTCGATCTCTCGATAGACCGCAAGCTTCTCGACATGAATTGCGAGTCGCCGGGCAATCTCCTTGTCGAGGCCGGTCGGTCCCAATGCGGCGTCGGCACGCAGCCGGACCATCAATGGTTCACGCAACGAAGCCGGGTCGTCGATCTCGAGGACCCAGCGCTTGAGCTCCTTGCGCCCGGCCGGAAGGATCTTGTAGGCGCGCTTGCGTCCGCGGCCCTGCTCCGCAGGGAGCGACTGGACCCAGCCCGATTCTTCGAGGCGCGCGAGTTCGCGGTAGATCTGCTGGTGCGTGGCCTGCCAGAAGAAGGCGATGGAGCGATCGAAGCGGCTCGCGAGTTCGGAGCCGGAACCAGGGCGCTCGACGAGCGCAGTCAGCAGTGCATGGGGCAATGACATCGTGATCGATTCTAAATGCAACCAGTTGCATGAACAGCGGAAATCGGGCACATTTATGCAACCCGTTGCATAGACAGAGGCCTGATGAACCACTATCCCCACCTGATGAATCCGCTGGAGCTGGGCTTCACCTCGCTCAAGAACCGCGTCCTCATGGGCTCCATGCACGTGGGCCTCGAAGAGGCTCCGCAGGGCTTCGAGCGCATGGCGGCCTTCTATGCCGAACGCGCGCGCGGCGAGGTCGGCCTGATCGTCACCGGCGGCATCGCGCCGAACGAGCGCGGCCGCCCGATGAAGCATGGCGCCGTGCTCGCCACCGAGCAGGAGGCCGATCGCCATCGGCTCATCACGCAGGCGGTGCATGCCGAAGGCGGCCGGATCGCCATGCAGATCCTGCACTTCGGCCGCTACTCGTACCAGCCGTCCCTGGTGGCGCCGAGCGCACTGCAGGCGCCGATCAATCCCTTCGTGCCGCACCCCTTGAGCAGCGCAGAGGTCGAGCAGACGATCGAGGACTTCGTGCGCTGCGCCGCGCTGGCGCAGCACGCGGGCTACGACGGTGTCGAGGTCATGGGGTCCGAGGGCTACCTGATCAACGAGTTCATCGCGGCACGCACCAACCAGCGCGACGACGAATGGGGCGGCAGCTACGCCAACCGGATGCGCTTCCCGGTCGAGATCGTGCGGCGTACGCGCGAGCGCGTCGGCGAGCGCTTCATCATCGTCTACCGGCTCTCGATGCTGGACCTGGTGGAAGGCGGCTCGACGCTGGCCGAGGTGATCGAGCTCGCCCAGGCGATCGAGCAGGCCGGCGCCACCATCATCAACACGGGCATCGGCTGGCACGAGGCACGGATCCCGACCATCGCGACCAAGGTGCCGCGCGCCGCCTATGCCTGGGTCACGCAGCGCCTGATGGGCAAGGTCGGCATCCCGCTGGTGGCCACCAACCGCATCAACACGCCCGAAGTCGCCGAGCGGCTGCTGGCCGACGGCTGCTGCGACATGGTCTCGATGGCCCGGCCGCTGCTCGCCGACCCCTTCTTCGTGCAGAAGGCGCGCCAAGGCCGTGCGGACGAGATCAACACCTGCATCGGCTGCAACCAGGCCTGCCTCGACCACACCTTCGCCGGCAAGATCACCTCGTGCCTGGTCAATCCGCGCGCCTGCCACGAGACCGAGCTGGTGATCGAGCGCGCGCCGCAACCCGGGCGCATCGCGGTCGTCGGCGCCGGGCCGGCCGGACTGAGCTTCGCCGTCACCGCGGCAGAGCGGGGCCATGAGGTCGTGCTCTTCGAATCCTCGGACCAGATCGGCGGCCAGTTCAACATCGCCAGGAAGGTGCCCGGCAAGGAGGAGTTCAACGAGACGCTGCGCTACTTCCGGCGCCAGATCGAACTGCGCGGCGTCGACCTGCGGCTGAACACGCGCGTGACCGCCGACGCCCTGAAGAAAGACGGCTTCGACCACATCGTGCTGGCCACCGGCATCGTGCCGCGCGTGCCGGCCATACAGGGCGTCGGCCATCCCAAGGTGCTGAGCTACCTGGACGTGCTGCGCGACGGCCGCGAGGTCGGCCGCAGCGTGGCGGTGGTCGGTGCCGGCGGCATCGGCTTCGATGTCAGCGAGTTCCTCGTGCACGAGGGCGAGAGCGCGAGCGTGGTGCCCGAGAAGTTCTACGCCGAGTGGGGTGTCGACACCCGCTACGCCGAGGCCGGCGGCACCCGCGCCGCGCAGGTCGATCCGCCGCCGCGCAAGGTCGCGCTGCTGCAGCGCAAGGAGACCAAGGTCGGCGACCAGCTCGGCAAGACCACCGGCTGGATCCACCGGACTTCGCTCAAGGCGCGCCGCGTCTCGATGACGCCGGGCGTCAGCTATCGCCGCATCGACGATGCAGGCCTGCACATCACGGTCGACGGCCAGGACAAGCTGATCGCCGCCGACCATGTGGTGATCTGCGCCGGACAGGAGCCGCAGCGCGAGCTGTACCGCGAACTGCAGGACGAAGGCTGCAGCGTGCACCTGATCGGCGGCGCGGACGTCGCCACCGAGCTCGATGCCAAGCGCGCCATCGACCAGGGCACGCGCCTGGCCGCGAGCATCTGATTCACACCATGGAGACCCTGATGACTTCGAACCTCACCCGCCTGAAGCCGGCCGTCGCCGCCTCCCTCGCCGCCTGGCACGACATGATCGCCCGCCGCGACCTGAGCCAGCTGGCATCGATCGTCCACCCCGACGCCTCGTTCCGCTCGCCGATGGCATTCAATGCCTACGCCCCGGCCGAAGCCGTGCTGCTGGTGCTCGGCACGGTCATCAACGTGTTCGAAGACTTCGCCTACCACCGCGAGCTGGCCAGCGACGACGGCCTGAGCGTGGTGCTCGAGTTCAGTGCCCGCGTCGGCGACAAGAAGCTCAAGGGGATCGACCTGATCCAGTTCGACGCCGACGGCAAGATCGTCGAGTTCGAAGTCATGGTGCGTCCGCTGAGCGGCCTGCAGGCGCTGGGGCAGGCCATGGGCGAGCGGCTCGGCCAGCAGCTGCCCTCGTTCAAGACGAAGGCCTGAGCGCGGCGCTTGCCCGGGGTCCATGGGACCAAGGTCCAATACCGTTCGCGTGCCGCTTGCGGCACCCTGACGCCAAAGCGAAGGACCCGTTGCCCATGGCGAAATCCGCAGCCGATCTGGTCGTCTATGTGGTCGACGACGACGCCTCGGTTCGAGTCGGGCTGACGCGCCTGATGCGTTCCGCAGGCCACCGGACGATGGCGTTCGACTGCGGCGAGGCCTTCCTGGCGCACGGCCTGCAAGGCGTCGCAGGCTGCGTGGTGCTGGACATCTCGATGCCCGGCCTCAATGGCCACCAGGTGCAGGAATGCCTGGCACGCAACACCATCGACATCCCGGTGATCGCACTGTCGGCACGCGACGACGACGAGACCCGGCGCCTGGCGCGTGCCCTCGGCGCCCGCTTCTTCCTGCGCAAGCCGGCCGACGACCAAGCGCTGCTGGACGCCATCGACTGGGTCACGGGCAGCGGCGGCGCCGCTCCCCCGCCCGCGCCGCGCAGCGGATGATGCTCAATCGGCCGGCGCCGACTCGCGCTTCGCCGCCGATGCCCGGGCCACGAGGTCGGCGCCGCAAAGACTCACCAGTTCGGCCACCGAGCGCACGCCCATCTTCTCCATGACCCGCCCCCGGTGCACCTTCACGGTCTTCTCGGAAATCTCCATGTCGCTGGCGATCTGCTTGTTGAGGCGCCCGCAGAGCACGCCATCCATCACCTGCCGTTCCCGCGGCGAGAGGCTGTCGAGATGAGCCTGGAGGCCGTGGCGATGGGCCTCGCGCTCGCGCCGGGCGACATCGCGCTCGAGGCCGCGGCGCAGGGCGGCGATCAGCAGTTCGTCGTCGACCGGCTTGAGCAGGAAGTCGACCGCGCCCTTCTTCATCGAGGCGGCACAGGTCGGCACATCGCCTTGCCCGGTCAGGAAGACGACCGGCAGTTCCCATTCCTGCTCGCACATCAGGTCCTGCAAGGCGACGCCGGTGGTCCCCGGCAGCTGCACATCGAGCAGCAGGCAGCAGGTGCCGGCGACGGGCAGGCGCTCGAGGAAGGCGTCCGCCGACGCGAAAGACTCGACCCTCCACCCCACCGAGCGGATCAGGCGTTCCATGCTGCTGCGGATGGCCGCGTCGTCGTCGATCACGAACACGGTCAGGTCGGAGGGGCTCATAGCCGGCGCATTATTTGCCGTCCGCCCACGCGGCGCAACTCGCAAGAAGGCGTATGGCGCATCCGCACCACGCCGGCGCGCCGCCAGCGCGCCGCCAGCTCCGCTGCCGGATAGAGTCAGGGTGATGAGTGCTTTCCTGGTCCTGACCCTCAGCGTCCTGACGGGGGTCATCGCCTACGCGGCGCTGCACAACGGCGTCATCGGACTGCAGCGCCCGGTGCACCGCCCCCACCTCCTGTTCGCCTGCCTTTGCGTCACGATCACGGTCTACGTGAGCGCCAAGACCGGCGCCTACCGGGCCGAGTCGGCGACGCAGCTGGTGGCCATGCGGCGGCTGGAACTCAGCGCCAGCACCGTCTTCACGGGCCTCCTGCCCTGGTTCGTGAGCGCCTACCTCCAACTCCCGGCACGACGCCCGCTGGTGGCGATGAGCATGGCCTGCGCGGCGTTGCTGGTGGCGAATCTCTGGCTGCCCTGGGGCGTCGCCTTCACCGGGGTGCCCGACGCGATGCAGATCGTGCTCCCCTGGGGCGAGCAGGTGACCGACCTGCGGGTTCATCGTGCCTCCGTGTGGTTCGTCTTCGGCGCGAGCCTCTACTACCTCGTCTACGGCTGGTGCGCCTGGGCGGCGCTGCGCGAATACCGTGCCGGCCGCAACCGGCGCAGCAGCCTGACCCTGGCGGCCTGCCTGTTGCTGCTGATGCTCGGCATGCTCTACAACCACCTCGTGAACCTGGAATGGGTGCCGGGCGTGCATCTGGCCGAGTTCACCTTCATCGCCATGGTCGTGCTGCTGGACTTCGAGCTCGCGCGCGAGCGGCGCCAGAGCCGCGACCGGGTGCGCGGCATGCTGGACCACATGCCGGCCGCGGTCCACGTGAAGCTGCAGGACGGGCGCTATCTGATGACCAACCGCGTCTACGACGAGCTGTTCGGCCTGGCGAGCGGATCGGCGGTCGGGCGCAGCGACGCCGACCTTTTTCCCGCCGCGCAGGTCGAGGCGGCGCGCGCCAGCGACCAGCGCGTGCTGCGGAATCGCGAAACCGTGCGCACCGAGGTGCGGATCGGCAGCGACGCGCGCGGTGCGCCGCGCATCTTCGCCTCCCTGCTGTTTCCGCTGCTGGATCGCGACGGCAGGCCCGAGGCGGTATGCGGCATCCTCACCGACATCACCGACCTGCGCCAGAACGAACGCGAGATGTACCTGCTGCGGCGCCAGGTGTGGCACGCCGACCGGGTGGCACGCACCGCGGTGCTGGCGGCCTCGCTGGCGCACGAGCTCTCGCAGCCGCTGACCGCGATCCTGAGCAATGCCCAGGCGGGGCTGCGCTTCCTGGCCCACGACCCGCCCGACATCGCCGAATTGCGCGAGATCCTGCAGGACGTGGTGCGCGACGACAAGCGTGCCAGCGCAGTCATCAACGGCCTGCGCACCATGCTGCGGCGCCAGGAGACCGAACGCGAGCAGCTCGACGTCGGCCGTTGCGTACAGGAAGTCGTCGACCTGATGCACAGCGACTTCCTGGAACGCGGCGTCGAAGTGACGCATTCGATGACGCCGGACTGCATGGTGCTGGGCGACAAGGGCCAGTTGCAGCAGGTGGTGCTGAACCTGGCGATGAATGCCAACGAGGCGATGGTCGAGCAACCCCGCGGGTCGCGCTCGCTGCACGTGTCGGTGGCGCCGGACCTCGGGCGGCGCGTGCGCGTGGCCATCCGCGACAGCGGCCCCGGCATCGACGCCGATCACTTCGACCACGTCTTCGATCACTTCTACACGACCAAGGCCAAGGGCCTGGGGATGGGGCTGGCCATGTGCCGCTCGATCCTCGAGGCGCATGGCGGCAGCCTCTCGGTCGCACGCAACGAAGGGCCGGGCGTGACCTTCCATGTGTTGCTGCCGCGGGCGCCGCAGCCGGTCGCTTCGTGATGAAATCACTGGCCATGACCGCCGCCAGAAAATCCTCCGCTTCCTCCACCCCCTGCCTGCGGGTGTCGTCCAGCGGCGTCCACGGACTGGGCGCATTCGCCACCCGGGACCTGCCCGCCAACGCCCTGCTGGGTCTCTACGAGGGCCGCCGCTATACGGCCGGCGAGATCGCCGCCCGCCAGTGGAACGACCAGCTGACCTACCTGTTCATGCTTTCCAACGAAGAGGTCATCGACGGCGGCAAGGGCGGCAACGCGACCCGCCACCTGAACCATTCCTGCGATCCGAACTGCGAGGCGGTCGAGGAGTACGACGAGGCGGGCCGCCTGGTGCTCAAGTTCCAGACCCTGGTCCCGGTCGAGGCCGGCGACGAGCTCTTCATCGACTACGGGCTCACGGCCGAGGACGGTTCCTCGCCATCGGACTACCCCTGCCGCTGCGGCGCCGCCAACTGCCGCGGCACCATGCTGGATGTGGAGATGCGCGACGAGGTGTAGTCGCCAGCGCCGGCATCCGAAGGCGCTCAGCGTATCGGCAGCTCGATCGTCGCCGCCAGCGGCAGCGTATCCACCTGCTCTCCGCTCGCCACCACCACGGCCCGCACTTGCGCACATGCCGACAGGGCGCTCCAGAGGCAGCGGATCGACGCCGCGTCGAGCCCGCCCGTCGGCTCGTCGAGCAGCAGCAGCGGCCGGCTCGACGCCAGTGCCGCCGCCAGCCAGACCTTGCGCTTCGAACCGGTCGACAGCATGTACATCGACTTCTCCAGATGCGGCGCCAGCGCGAAGCCGTCGATCAGCCGCTGCCAGGCGAGTTCGTCGAAGCTGTCGTCGCCCTCACGCAGCCTGGCCGTGCAGGCGCGCACCGTGAGCGGGTCGAAGACGTCGGTCGCCGGATCGACGAAGAAGACGCCGCGCCGGTAGGCCTCCGGGTCAGTGTCGAGGCGGGCACCGTTCAGCATCAGTCGGCCGCGAGCCGCCTGGGCCCCGGCCAGCACGCGCAGCAGGGTGGACTTGCCGCTGCCGGTGTCGCCGTGCAGAAGCGTCACGCCCGGGCCGATGGATGCCGTCCAGTCGGCGGCGAGCGCCGGCTGTCCGGGGTAGGCGAAGCACAGCTTCTCGACGTGCAGGATCACGGGTGGATGGGGATTGCGCATGGCCCCGACCATACCGCGCCATCGAAGCCGCTATCGGCTCGCCGGGTCGCCGCTGTCACGGATTCGCGTCTGCGCTGCGGGAGCGGCGCCCGGACGCGCACGGCGCTCCGACTTCTTCTTCTTTGGTGGAGGCGCCTGCGCAGCGGGCAACAGCACCGGTGTCCCGAGCGTCTCGCGCAGCTGGCCGGCCAGCTGCTGCGCATCGGCATGGGCGTCCCCCGTCAAGGAACTGTCGGCCCGAAGGCTTTCGAGCGAACGCGCCGCCAGGCGCAATCCCGCGACCGCGTTGACGCTCTTGGCCTCGCGGTTCGAAGGATCCCGCGCCAATGCCTCTTCGGCGGCCTGGATCGCAAGGCTGTAGGCGCTCTGGCCGAAGCGGATCTGCGCGATGCGGGCCCACGGCTCGGCCTTGCCGGGGTTGGCGGCGGCGAGCTGCTGATACCGGTGGATCGCGCCGTCCTTGTCTGCGGACTTCGCGACCGCGTCGATCTCGGCCATCTCGCGCGCAAAGGACTCCGCCTGCCCGACGGCAAGCCGGGTCGGCGCGGTCTCGCAGCCGCTCAACAGTCCGGCGGCGACGGCAAACGCGATCGCCGCGCTTGCGAAGTGCAGTTTGCTCACTTCCCTCTCCCTGGCCTCTGTGGGTCGATGAACGCTTCATGGAACGCCGACAGCACGCCCTCCAACGGTTGCTGCGACCGATCGAGTCGGCTTGCAAGCTCGCGCATCGCGGCATCGCCGTGAGCGCTCTCGTCGACCCAGCCCGGGCGGTCGATCGTGATGTTCCGTTCGGCGCCAACCCGGGCGTGCAGCACGCTGAGCAGCGTCGTCGACGACAGCCCGTTGAACCCGACGACCAGACGCGGCATGCCGTCCACCGGCGCGATGCAGAGCAGCAGTTCGACGTCCGCCTTGAGGAAAAAGCGCGAGACCGCATCGAGCCAGAACGTTGCGACCAGCGGCTGCAGCAGCGGATCGCAAGGCAGCGGCAGGCTCAAGCCTTTGTCGAAGCACGGCTCGGCCTTCTTCATCACGGGGTGCAACAGCAGGCCCAGGGCCAGCATGAGGCCTTTCAACGCCACGTCGTGGCCGTCGAAGTTGAGTATCTGCTCGAGGCTCGTCAGGCTGGTGTGGTGCAAGAACTGCTGATAGGCAGCCTGCTCGACCGAGCCCTCGAAGCCGGACTCGATCTGCGACGAAGCAGCCTCCAGACCCTTGAATTCGACATCGGCCCGGCCCGACAGCGCGTCGACGCCACGCGCCGCGCGCATCCACCAAGACTGCAGCAGCATCGGCGCGCCGACCATGAAGTCGTTCGCGTTCGCGACCTCGATCGGCACTGCAACCAGAAAGGGATAGCGCTGGGCCGACGCATTGCGGCTCGGCCGCAGATGGCCCGCGATGGCCAGGCGGCTGCGCGAACCCAGGCAGACGAAATGCAGGGGCGCGGCATCGTCGTAGATCCGCCTCCAGCGCGGAGCGTCCGACAGCCGCACCATGGTCCGGGACATCCACTCGTCGAGCGCGGGCAGCAGCTGCGGATTGTGGGCGCCCTGGATCGAGTCGGCGTGCGACGGCAGCCTTCCGAGGTAGGTCAGCTGCAGGGACCGCAATGCTGGCGGGTTCACGGCTGCGCTCCCGCGTGCCGACCTGCTTCGCAGCCACCCTCGGGGGGCATTGCGCTCCATCGAATCATCGTGTCTCCTCCCTGCCTTCAATGCGCCAGGCGAAAAATGCTACGCTGACTGCGCTGTCACCCTCGCTGACCACGGCGAGTTCATCGAAGATCAATGAGCAATACCGAATTCAACGCAGTTCGCAACGCGCCTCGCCCGAGCCTCATGGCCCCCCGCAAGGCAGCGGATTCCGCGGCACCGAAACCGCGCCGCGTACTCGCCGGCCTCGGCGCCCAGTGGGCCGCAACGCGGCGCAAGCGCATCGCAGCCAGCTGGGCATGCGGCCTTGCAGCGATCTCGATCGGCGGGCTCTATGGGGCCACCCGGACATCGCCTGCAAACCCGTCCGCACAACCGTTGGCAGCGGTCAGCGCCATGCGAGTGTCGACGCCGACGATGGCCGTTTCATCAGAAACCCCCTCATCGGAACCTGCGACTGCTGCAGAAACAGTGACGGACAAGTCACTTTCAAAGCCGGAAAGATCCAGGTCGGCCGCCCTCTCCTCCGGCAGCAACCGGCCCAGGGCACAAGCCAGGGGCAAGGCAATGGCCGATGCCCGCAAGCGGGCCGCACCCGATCCCGATACCGAGCTGCTGGCCGCGATCCTGCGGCGCAACGCCGGCGGCATGCCCTAAGGCCCCTGGCCTGGTTCGACGACTACGAACCCTTCACCAGCCGCCGCCGCGCCTTCACCGCCCGCGCCAGGCCCTCGAGCACCGGCACCGTCTGCCCGAAGCCGATGCAGGCATCGGTGATCGAGACGCCGTGGCGCAGCGCCACGCCCGGCTTCAGGTCCTGCCGCCCTTCTTCCAGGTGGCTCTCGATCATGATGCCGGTGATGCGCCGCTCGCCGCCCGCGATCTGCGCCGCCACGTCCTCGGAGACCACGATCTGCCGCTGGTGCTGCTTGCTGCTGTTGCCGTGCGAGACGTCGATCATCACCTGCGGCCGCAGGCCGTTGGCCAGCAGCGCCTCGCAGCTGGCCGCCACATCGGCAGCGGCATAGTTGGGCGCCTTGCCGCCGCGCAGGATCACGTGGCAGTCGTCGTTGCCGCGGGTCTCGAAGATCGCCGCCATGCCCATCTTGGTCATGCCCATGAAGGCGTGCGGCGCGCGCGCCGCGAGGATCGCATCGGCCGCCACCTTGACGCTGCCGTCGGTGCCGTTCTTGAAGCCGACCGGGCAGCTCAGGCCCGAGGCCAGCTGGCGATGGCTCTGGCTCTCGGTGGTGCGCGCGCCGATGGCGCCCCAGGCGATCAGGTCGGCGATGAACTGCGGACTCAGCAGGTCGAGGAACTCGGTGCCGGTCGGCAGGCCCAGCGTGGTCAGTTCGAGCAGCAGGCGCCGCGCCCGCTCCAGCCCTTCGTTGATCGCGAAGCTGCCGTCCAGGTGCGGATCGTTGATGTAGCCCTTCCAGCCCACCGTGGTGCGCGGCTTCTCGAAGTAGGCGCGCATCACGATCAGCAGGTCGTCCTGCAGCGAATCGGCCACCGTCTTGAGGCGCTGCGCGTACTCGATCGCCTGGTCGTGGTCGTGGATCGAACAGGGACCGACCACCACCACCAGGCGGTCGTCGCGGCCGTGCAGCACGTCGGCGATCGCGGCCCGGCTGCTCTCGACCAGCGCCAGCGTGTTGTCGCGCACCGGCACGCGCTCCTGCAGCAGCGCGGGGGTCATCAGGGGGCGGACGGCGCCGATGCGCACATCGTCGATGCGGGTGGTGTCGAGGGTGCTGTCGCGGGAGCCGATCTCGGCATCGTGGAGGGGGTCGTCGAGGCGTGACATGGTCGTGGGCTGTGGTTTCGGGCGTTGTGGCCCCGATTGTCCCCCGGCCGGGTTCTCAGCCGCCGCGCTTGCGGCGCGCCCGCCCCGGGGCCGGCTCGCTCAGCAGCGCCTGGGCCACGCCCGGCACCACCTCGATGCTGGGCTGCCTCACGCGCCCGTGCCAGGTGACCTCCTGCCACAGCGGCAGCACCATCAGCGCCGGGCTCGCGTTGGCCAGGTCGGCCAGGCTGTAGCGGTCGAGTTCGTCCAGGAAGGCCTGCATCGCGCGCGCCAGCACCGCCGCCAGTTCGCAGCCGCCGGTCAACGCGCAGCGGTTGTCGTCGCCGAAGCACTCGACCAGCGCGAAGTCGCTTTCGAGGTGGCGCACGATGGTGCCGATCCCGAGCTTCGAAGGATGCGCCGCCAGCCGCATGCCGCCGTTGCGCCCGCGCACGGTCTCGACCCAGCCCGACTTGCCGAGCATGTGGGTGACCTTCATCAGATGGGCGTTCGAGATGTCGAAGGCCCTGGACAGTTCGGCGATCGTGACCAGCGATTCGGTGCGGGTCGCCAGCACCAGCAGAACGCGCAGGGAATAGTCGGTGAAAAGGGTCAATCGCATGACATTGATCGCGGTTAATGCATTTCGTGGCCTTCGATCATAAAATACATTTCATGTATATGTTAAAGGCCGAACCTCCTTCGGGACTGCCCCTGCTGCGGCTCGCCTTCCGGCCCTTCTACCTGGGCGCGGCAGCGATCTCCGTGGCCTGGATGGCCCTGTGGTGGCTGCTGCTGGGCGGCCATGCGGCACTGCCGAACGCGATGCCGCCCGTCCTGTGGCACGCACACGAGATGCTGTTCGGCTTCGTCGCCGCGGTGATCGTCGGCTTCCTGCTGACCGCCGGCAAGGTCTGGACCGGGCTGCAGACGCCGCGCGGCGCGCCGCTGGCGGCCCTGTGGTTGCTCTGGCTGGCCGGGCGCATCGCGTCGGTGGCGGCTGCGCCACCGCTGTTCGCGGCCGTCGACACGCTGTTCCTGCTGACCGCCGCGGCGATCTTCGCGACGCTCATCCTGCGCGCACACAACCTGCGCAACCTCAAGGTGGTGGCGGTGCTGGTTCTGCTCGCGATCGCCAACGGGATGTTCCACCTGGGCGCGCTCGGGCTGTCCTGGGCCGATCCCCTGCAGGCGCTGCACGGCGGCCTGGCCCTGGTCGTGGTGCTGATCTCGATCATCGCCGGCCGCGTGATCCCGGCCTTCACGCAGAGCGCGACGCCGGGGCTGCGGCTCGCCGAGCCTGGCTGGCTGTCGCCCGTCTCCGTGGCCTGCACGGCGCTCGGGCTGGCGCTCTGGACATCGGGCATGGCAGCGCGCCCGGGTGCCGCGGTGCTGGCGGCCGCGGCCCTGCTGCAGGCGCTGCGCCTGGCCCATTGGGCGCCGATGGCCGGCCGGGGACGGCCGATCCTCTGGGTGCTGCACCTGTCCTATGCCTGGCTCCCCCTGGGATTGGGCCTGCTCGCCGCGTCGCAGGCCGGCTGGATCGGCGAATCGGCCGGCATCCACGCCCTGGCCGTCGGCTGCATCGGCGGCCTGGTGATCGGCATGATGACCCGCACCGCGCGCGGCCACACCGGCCGCGAGTTGAAAGTCTCGCGCGCCGAGGTCACGGCCTACAGCCTGGTGATGGCGGCGGCCCTGGCGCGGGTGGCCGTGCCGTGGCTGCCGCCCCCGCTCCAGGCCATGGCGCTCTTCGGCGCCGCCGCAGCCTGGACCCTGGCCTTCGCCCTGTACCTGTTGCGCTTCGCCCCCTGGCTGCTTAGCACGCGCGCCGACGGCCGCGATGGCTGAGCAGGCGCGGTGCGTCCATGGGGATTGCCCGGGGCAGATAGGGTCCGCCGGTGTGATCTTTTTCCTTGGCGCGCCCGCACGGCTTCGATTCAATCCGATGCCAGCCCATGCGTTTGAAACCCGCCGCACATGAAGCCTGAACTCAGCCTCGTCATCGAAGAACCCATTGCCGGACACTACTACTGGATGATCGTCCGGCCCGGCGGATGGTTGCGGCTGGGGCCTTGTCAGGTGGTCGATTCGGGCAGCGGGCCACTGCCGTCCTACCAGGAAGCGCAGGCGGCGGGCCACCGGGTGCTGGCCGGCATCCAGCCGGTGGTCGAGCGGCCGACGCCGAGCGGCTTCGGCGGCGCCTGGGACATCATGACGATTCCGGGCGCGCTGACCTGAGAACCTGTTTGCCGGCGGCCAATGCCGCATGCAGGGCGTCGACCGCCCGGCGCCAGGCCTCGACCGCTGCACGCTGTTCGGCGTCGGCGTCCCGTTCCTCCTGCGGCACCCGGGCGGTATCGCGCAAGTGGCGCTCCTGCAAAGGCAGGCGGCGGGCCGGGAACGGCGGCACCGCGATCCCGGCCTTGCGAAGCATTTTTTCTTTCCGATGGAGGGTGAGCATGGGACTACTGGAAGGGTTCAGCCCACAGTCTCGGGCCGCTCGCCGCCGGGCCGAATAGTGCATTTGCATCATTGCGGCGAGACGCCTCGCATGCTTCGTGACAAAGCTCACGCCTGGGCGAATCGCCCCTCAGGCGAACACGTCCGAGACGTAGCGCCCGTGCTCGTGCTCCATGCGGTCGGCCCAGGCTGACGCGGCCCCGGCATCGCAGCCGGTCGCCTGCCGGTAGATGTGGATGAAGGTCTCGCGCACCGCCGGCGCCATGTGCCTGCCGTCGCCGCAGACATAGAACTGGGCGCCCCGGCGGAACCAGGCGCCGATGTCGGCCCTGTCCTGCCAGACCCGGTGCTGGACGAACACCACATCGCCTTCGGGGCGGGACGAGAACGCCGGCCGAAGCTCGACCACGCCGGCCGCCTCCCAGGCAGCAAGCTCCCCGCGATACAGGTAGTCGACCTCCGGATCGTCGACGCCGAAGAACAGCAGCGCCGGGCCGACCTCGCGCCCGGCCGCCTTCTGCCAGGCCCGCTCCTGCAGGAAGCCGCGAAAGGGCGCGACGCCGGTGCCGGCGCAGACCATGACGATCGGCGTCTTCGGGTCGGCCGGCGGATGGAAGCCCGATTGCGATGGCCGCACCGCCACCGAGAGCCTGTCCCCGGCCCGCAGGCCCGCCAGGTAGGTCGAGGCCACGCCCTGGAACACGCCTTGTCCCGACAGCGCGGGCGCATCGACCACGGCGAAGGTCAGGCTGGCCTCGGCTTCATTGGCCAGCGGCGACGAAGAGATGGAGTATTGGCGCGCCCGCAGCGTCGGCAGCATGGCGAGGAAGCGCGCCAGCCCGAGCGCGCACGAGGGCGTGCGCTCGAGCAGATCGAGCACGCTGACCCGCGGGCCGAGCACTTCGGCCGCATAAGCCTCCTCCTGCGCCAGCCGCTCCAGTTCCCGGCGTTCGGGCGGGCACGGGGTCGCCTCGGCGAGTTGGCCCACCTGCGCCCGGGTCGCCGGCTGGGCCAGCTCGACATAGCCGGCCAGAACCTCCGCCGCCGCGATCGGGTAGTCGGCCGGCAAGGCGGATGCGGTGCCTGCCTGCTTGCGGATCACGATCTGGGTGTCGCCCGCCAGGCCGAAGCGCGCCAGCGCGCGTGCCACGCTGGCCTGCGGGTTGCGCGCCAGCACCGCCAGATAGTCGCCGCTGCGATAGCGCATGCCGGCTGGCAGGGCGATCTGCAGGTGGCGCTTCGAGCGCGCGCCGGCGGCGCGCAGGTCGACCAGCTCGCGGTTCTCGACCACGGTGCCGAGTTCGAGCTCGTTGAGCGCCAGCGCGCGCTCGCGGGACGACTCGACGATCTCGACCTCGAAGCCCGGCGCGCCGGGGTGGCCGGCCACTGCGCGGCCCAGCGCCGTGCCGAGGTCGGCCCACAGCCCAAGGGCCCAGTCGTCGAAGGCGCCGAAGAAGTCGCCCCCGGCATCGGCCTCGCCGCGCGCGCGCAGGCGCAGCGCACCGGCCGCGGCGAGCGCGGCGTCGACCCGCTTGGGCACCGCCTGGTAGGTCCGCGCCCATTGGCGGTTGCCGCAGCCCAGCACCGCGAAGCGCACGCCGTCCAGCGCGCCCGCCGCGCAGCCCTCGACCCACGACAGGAACTTCTTGGCGTTGTCGGGCGCCTGGCCCTCGTAGGATGCCGTGACCACCAGCACCGGCATGGCCGACACCAGCCCGCCCGCGTATTCGTCGAGCGTGGCGACCGTGGCCGCATAGCCCTGCCGCGGCGCCTCGGCCGCGATCCGCCGCGCGAACATCTCGCACGAACCGGTATTGCTGCCATAGAGCACCAGCAATTGCGGCGCGTCCGCCGGCAGCGCGATGTCGTCAGCAGTGTCCTTGACCAGCCGCTGCGGCACCGAGGGCACCGCGCTGCGCAGCGCGAAGCCGCCGGCGCCGCGGCTGCGGGCCCGGATCTTGAGGCCGTGGGGCTTGATGGTCAGCGTCTCGGCGATCTCGAGCTGGTAGGACGGGTCGTCCATCACGATGTCGAAGCGCTGCAGCATCATCGCGATCACCAGCTGCGCCTCCTGCATCGCGAACGGCCGGCCGATGCAGGCGCGGGCGCCGTTGCCGAAGGGCTTCCAGGCATTCGGCGGCAGCTTCTCGGCGGTGTCGGGTTCGAAGCGGTCGGGGCGGAAGGCCTCGGCGTCCTCGCCCCAGACCGCGGGGTCGCGGTGCAGCATCGGCTGCAGCACCAGCAAGGTATCCCGGGTCGCGAGCGGGTAGCGGCCCGCCAGCAGCGTGTCGGCGATCGGCTTGACGCCGAAGGCCGGCGCGGTGGGCCACAGCCGCAGCGACTCCATGAGGATCTGCTCGATGTAGCGCAGCTGCGCCAGATGCTCGAAGCGCGGCATCTGGTCGCCCAGCACCTGGTCGACGAGGGCGCGCGCCTTCAGCATCACCTCGGGGTTCTTCAGCAGCAGGTAGCAGGCGAAGGACAGCAGGCCGCTGGTGGTCTCGTGGCCGGCGATCAGGAAGGTCACCATCTGGTAGCGGATGTTCTCGTCCGAGAGCTTCTCGCCGCTGACCGGGTCGACGCCGTTGAGCATCACGTTGAGCAGGTCGTCCTTGCCCGCGCCCTGCGGGTCGCTGCGGCGCTCGGCGATCAGCTGCTCGGCGACCCGCGCCAGCAGCTCCTGGTCGGCCTCGTAGCGGCGCCGAGTGCCGACCATCAGGTTCGACACCACCTGCGGCCGCCGCCCGCGCTGGCCGGCCTCTTCGAGCGCATCGACCATCGCGGCGACGAAGGGATGCATCTCGTTCTGGTAGAAGCTGTTGAAGCGGTAGTCGAAGGCGCACAGCGCGATGGTGTCCAGCGTCAGCCGCGTCATGTTGTCGGCGACATCGATCACGGCCGAGCCGCCGAAGCGCTCCCACTTCACGAACATCTGGTGCGCGATGTCGACCATGCGGTCGAACATCGAGCGCACGCCGAGCGGGCCGAAGGCCGGCATCAGCAGGCGGTGCGCCTTGGCCCAGTTCGGCTCGCTGTTGTAGGCCGTGAAGAGGCCGTCGCCGGCAAAGGCCCGGATCTCGTGCAGCGGGCCGTGCACGCGCTTGTTGAAGCGGCTCTCGTCGCAGAGCTCGTTGACCAGCTCCTGCGAACTCACGACGTAGACGTCGCGTCCCAGCAGCGTGAGCTTGAAGATCGGCCCGTAGATGCCGGCCAGCCGCATCATGCTCTGGATCGGCGCCTTCGAATCGAGTTCGCCGAGATTGCCGATGATCGGCTTCAGCGGCGGCTGGGGCACCTGGGGCTTGTCGCTGGAAGAGGTCTTCATGGAGGTCCTTGGAGGAGCCGGCCGATTATGCGGAGCCGCGGCGCCGATGGAAGCGTCCGCGCGCCGCCTTCGTGATCGCGACCACGCAGGGGTGGGTGATGCGGCGCTCGACCGAGATCGCGAAGAACTCCTCGATCAGCTCGGCGGCACGGCCGATCACCTCGACGCCGTACTGGGTGCAGGTCTCCTCTTCGAGCACTTCGGGCGTCATGAAGACGCCGCGGCCCTCGCCACCGAAAGCCTTCAGCAGTGCGGCATCGTCGAACTCGCCGATCGGCCGCGGCCGCAGCCGGTGCTCGGCCAGCCACAGGTCGAGCCGCTGCCGCGCCGCCGAGGACGCCCCCTGGATCAGCATCGGTGCGCGGTCGAGGCAGGCCGGGAACTCGCCCTTCAGCGACCGCTTCAGGGCCGCGGTGGCGAAGAAGCTCATCGCGGTCGTGCCCAGCGTGTGGTTGAAGGCCTTGACGCCGAGGTGCGGGCCCATCGGCTCGTCGGCGATCACGAGGTCGATGCGCTGCACCGACAACTGTCCCAGCAGGTCGCGGAAGTTGCCTTCGTGGCAGATCAGGCGCACCGGCTCGGCGATGCCGAGCGCGGGTTCGAGCAGCCGGTAGGCGATCGACTTCGGCACTGCGTCGGCGATGCCGACCCGGAAGTCGAGCGCGCGGGCGCCCTCCCCGCGGCTGCCCAGCGCCGCCTCGAGCTCGGAGCCAAGCGCGAAGATCTGGTCGGCATAGCTCAGCGCGGTGCGCCCCTCGGGCGTGAGCTCGAGCCCGCGGCCGCGCTTCTGGAACAGGCTGCAGCCCAGGCTTTCCTCGAGCAGCTTGATCTGCCCCGAGAGCGTCTGCGGCGTGATGTGCAGCTGCTCGCTGGCGCGCACGATGCCGCCGGCCTTGGCGGCCGCCCAGAAATAGTGCAGGTGCTTGAAGTTCATCCTTGCCCCGCATATTACGGAAAAGGCGAATGAATGGTGTCAAAAATTCGACTTTTCTCGAAGGCTATCCCGGTCTAGAGTGCTGCTCATGCGCGTCCATACGCGTGGTTTTTCAACCTACCAAGGACATTCCAAAATGAACGAAAACATCCAGGTCTACGGCTCGCCCCAGGCGGCGCTGCCGGCCGCTGCGGAGCGCAACCAGGTGCTTCGCAACACCTATTGGCTGCTCGCCATCTCGATGGTTCCCACGGTGCTCGGCGCCTGGCTGGGCCTGTCGACCGGCATCGCCCGCGCCATGTCGCCGGGCATCTCGATGGTGGTCTTCCTGGCCGGTGCCTTCGGCCTGATGTTCGCGATCGAGAAGACCAAGAACTCGGCCGCCGGCGTGCCGGTGCTGCTGGGCTTCACCTTCTTCATGGGCCTGATGCTGTCGCGCATGCTGGGCGTGGTGCTCGGCATGCAGAACGGCGCCAGCCTCGTGATGACCGCCTTCGCCGGCACCGGCGCGATCTTCCTCGGCATGGCGATGCTGTCGTCCGTGATCAAGCGCGACCTGTCGGCCATGGGCAAGTGGCTCTTCATCGGCGCCATCCTGCTGCTGGTGGCGGGCATCGCCAACTTCTTCATCCAGTCGGGTGCGCTGATGATCACGCTCGCGGTGCTCGCGATCGGCATCTTCTCGGCCTTCATCCTGCACGACCTCAAGCGCGTCAAGGACGGCCACGAGACCAACTACATCACGGCCACGCTCGGCGTCTACCTGAGCCTGTACAACGTGTTCCAGTCGCTGCTGATGCTGCTGGGCCTCGGCGGCAGCCGCGAGGAATGACGATGACGCCACAGGAATCCCGCGCCATCGTCACGCTGAGCCTGATGGCGGCCTTCGTCGACGGCGACAAGCACGAACGCGAGCGCGAGGAAATCAAGCGCATCGCCGAAGGCTTCTCCCAAGCCGAGGCCATCAACCTGCCGACGCTCTACCAGGACGTGCTCATGAAGCGCATGTCGATGGCCGACCTCGCAGCCCAGCTACAGAGCAGCGGCGCCAGGCAGCTGGCCTACGAGATGGCGGTCTGCGTCTGCGATGCCGATGGAGCGCACTCGGCCGCCGAGAGCGACTTCCTGGCCGACCTGCGCGCTTCGCTCGGGCTCGAAGCCGCGGCTTCGGCCCGGTTCACCGAGCAGGCCCAGGCGCTCGCGACGGTGCCGGTGGCCGCGGGCGCCGCGGTCGCTGCTGCGCCCGCCGGGCCCGGCCAGGCGGAACTCGACCAGGCGATCCTCAACGCCGCGATCCTCAATGGCGCGCTCGAGCTGTTGCCCGAGACGCTCTCGACCATGGCGATCATCCCGCTGCAGATGAAGCTGGTCTACCGCATCGGCAAGGCCCATGGCTTCGAGCTGGACAGCGGCCACATCAAGGATTTCATCGCCACGGTCGGCGTCGGCCTGACCTCCCAGTACCTGGAGCAGGCCGGCCGCAAGCTGCTGGGCGGCCTGCTCGGCAAGGTCGGCGGCGGGCTGCTCGGAGGGATCGGCAAGCAGGCCGTGAGCTCGGGCATGAGCTTCGCCACCACCTATGCGCTGGGCCATGTCGCCAAGCGCTACTACGCGGGTGGGCGCAAGCTCTCGACCCAGATGCTCAAGGACGCCTACGCGGGCGTGATGCAGGAGGCGCAAGGCCTGCAGACGCGCTACCTGCCGGCGATGCAGGAAAAAGCGCGCACGCTGGACGCGAAGCAGGTGCTGTCGATGGTGCGCGGCGGCTGAGCCGCAGCCTCAGGGGGCGGAGATCGAGTCGGTCTTCCCGCTCCAGAACTTCCACCAGGGTCGCGCCGCAGGCGGCGTCTCGGGTGGCAGCTGATGCAGCTGGCTCGCGCGCAGGCGCCGTCGGCATTCGACTTCGAGCGCATGGGCGATGCCGAAGGCCTCGCGGTCGCCCCGTGAGGCTTGGGCCCGCCAACTGACGGCGAGGCGCAGCAGTTCTTCGTCGTCGATGTCGGCAAGCTGCTGCGGGGTGGGTACGCTGGAGCTCATGGCAAGTCGGCCCGAGATGAGCATTTCGCGGAATACATGGGGACGATTATTGCGCACCTGCGCCGGCATCCGAGCCGCACGGCCCTGAATTCCTCAGGCGAAAGCCGCGTGCGCGGCGGCCCGGAGGCCCGAAATTTTTTCTTCCGCCCCTGCATCCAGAAGCGCCTCCGGTGGGTAGTACCTGCAGCAGCAAACCGCTGCCTGCCCAACCACTGAAGGAGCTTTCCATGCGTCGAACCATCGCGTCCCGCCCTCTCGCCACCCTCCCGCTGCTGGCCGCCGCCAGCCTGCTGGCCGCCTGCGGCTCGATGCCGCCGTCCGGCTCCACGTTCTCTCAGGCCGCGCTGCCCGGTCCGATCCAGGTGCCGGCCGGCCACAAGGTGGCGATGGAAACCGTCGGCATCGGCGAGATCACCTACGAATGCCGCGACAAGGCCAACATGCCCGGGCAAACCGAATGGGTGTTCGTCGGGCCCAAGGCGGTGCTGAACGACCGCAGCGGCAAGGCGGTCGGCAAGTACTACGGCCCGCCCGCCACCTGGGAGGCCAACGACGGCTCGAAGCTGACCGCCACGCAGCTCGCGGTCGCGCCGTCCGGCGCCACCAGCCTGCCCTACCAGCTCGTGAAGGCGAACCCGGCGACGGGCAGCGGCGCGATGGCCGGCGTCACCTACATCCAGCGCGTGGCGCTCACGGGCGGCATCGCGCCGGCCAGCCCCTGCACGACGGCCATCAAGGGCCGGCAGGAGACCGTGCGCTACCAGGCCGACTACATCTTCTGGAAGGCGGCCTGAGGCCCGGCGGCGAAAGCTGCCGGCGCGCGCAGGGCCTCGACTAACATCCGGGCTCCATCGCCCTGCCCCCACGCCCTTGTCCGCACCCGACCCCTTCGACTACGACGCCGCGCTGGCCGCGTGCGCGCGGGGCGAGCGGCAGGCGCTGGCGCAGATCTACCAGCGCGAGGGCCGCTACCTGCTGGGCGTGGCGCTGCGCATCGTGCGCCAGCGCCAGTCCGCCGAAGACGTGCTGCACGATGCCTTCGTCAGCATCTGGCAGCGCGCCTGCTCCTTCGACCCGGGCCGCGGCGCCGGCCGCGGCTGGATCTACAGCGTGGTGCGGCATGCGGCGCTGAACTGGGTGCGCAGCCATGGCCGCGAAGTGCCGGTCGACGAGGAGCGCCAGGCCGCGCTCGAGGACGAGCTGGCGCTGGACCGCCATGCCGGCAGCCTCGACCCGGCCGAGACGCGGGCCGAACTCGGCCGGCTCGAAACCTGCCTGGACCGACTCGAACCCGAACGCAGGGAGTGCATCGTGCTGGCCTACCTCGACGGCTGCTCCCACGGGGAGATCGCGCAGCGCACGCACAAGCCGCTGGGCACCATCAAGTCCTGGATCCAGCGGGGCATGCGCTCGCTGCGTGAATGCATGGCATGAACCCGAACGACGACGCCATCGACGCACTGGCCGGCGACTACGTGCTCGGCACCCTGTCTTCGGCCGCACGCCGCGAGGTCGAGGCGCGCATGCCGCACGAGCCGGCCCTGCAGGCCGCGGTCGAGGCCTGGGAGCAGCGCCTGCATCCGCTGGTGGCGCTGGCGCAGCCCGTCGAGCCGACGGCTGCGCTGTGGCAGCGCATCGATGCGAGCGTGTCGGCGCAGTCGGAAGCACGCGCAGGTCCACGCGTAGCACCCCGCGCCGAACCGCGCGCGGACGGCAGCACGAGCTGGTGGCACAGCCTCGGCCTCTGGCGCGGCCTGGCCGGCGCCGGTTTCGCGGCCGCGGCCGTGATGGCCGCGGTGCTGGTGACGCGCGTCCAGCCGCCGCCCGAGACGCAGTTCATGGTGGTGCTGGTCGCGCCGCAGGACAAGGCGCCCGGCTGGGTGGTGCAGACCGCTGCCGGCGCCCGCCAGCTGAACCTGATCCCGCTCGGCAGCATCACGGTGCCGAGCGACAAGTCGCTGCAGTTCTGGACCAAGGCCGACAGCTGGCGCGGCCCGGTGTCGCTGGGTCTGGTCAAGCCGGGCCAGACGCTGCAGGTGCCGCTCGACAAGCTGCCGCCGCTGGAAGCCAATCAGCTGTTCGAACTCACGCTGGAACCCGCCAACGGGTCGCCGATCGACCGGCCGACCGGGCCGATCCAGTTCATCGGGCGCGCGGTCAAGGTGCTGTAGCCCGCGCCACCCACGCCGCGATGCCGGCGACGCTGCGGAACTCGTCCGCGGAACGCGCCGGGATCTGCGCAAAGCGCTCGTTCCACATGCGCGCCAGGGCCTGCCCCGGGCCGATCTCGAGCACGCACGAGACCCGCCGGGCGGCGATGCCTTCCATGCATTCGTCCCAGCGCACGGTGTGGTCGATCTGCGCCGCGAGCGCCTCGCGCGCTTGCGTCCGGCCGACGACACCGCCGCTGAAGTTGCTGATCAGGGGCATCCGCGGGGCTTCGAAGGACAGCGTGGAGATCGCTTGCGCGAAGCCGCTCGCGGCCTTCGCCATCCAGGGCGTGTGCGAGGCGACGTTCACGTTGAGCGGGGTGCAGCGCGCGCCCAGCCGCGAGGCCGTGTCGGCGGCGCCCGCCAGCGCGCTCCGGGGGCCGCCGACCACGACGCTGTCGACCCCGTTGCGGATCGCGATCGCCAGCCCGGCGTCCTCGCACAGCTGCTGCAAGGCGGGGCCTGCCAGCCCGCTGATCGCCAGCAGGCCGGCCGCAGCGTCGCCGGCCTCGCGGTCCATCAACGCAGCCCTGCGCAGCGCCAGGTCGATCGCGGTGGCCGGGCCATAGACACCGGCCGCCGCGAAGGCCGCCAGCTCGCCGACGCTGTAGCCGGCCACCGCCGCGGGCGCCGGCAGGTGCGCCGCGAGCTGCGACCAGGCCGCGCAGCCGAGGCCGGCCAGCAGGGGCTGCGCATGCGCGTTGCGCCCGGCCCAGTCCGGATCGGCCAGCCGAGCCCGCCAGTCGCTGCCCAGCGCCGCGGCCACCGCACGCACCGAGTCGTCGGCTGCGAGCCACGGCAGCATCCCGGCGTGCTGCATGCCCTGCCCCGAGAAGATCAGTGCGAAGCTCATGAGGAAGCGCAGATGCGCCGCAGCCAGCAGGCGGCGGCCAGCGCGTCGGCCGCGCCACCCGGGGACAGGCGACGCGCCACGAAGTCACGGTGCACGGCCCGTGCATGCTGCAAGCCATCGGGCGCCGCGATGCCGCCGCGCTCGAGGAATCGGCGCGCGGCGTCCTGCGCGAAACGCAGCCCCTCGAGACCGCCGCGGTGCGCCAGGTTGCTGTCGTCGAGCACCGCCATGACCGCGAACAGCGTGTCGATGCGGGCCTGCTGCGGTGTCAGGCCGCAAGCGCTCGCCCGCGCCAGCGCCGGTGCCGCGGTCTCGAAGATGACCGGGAAGCCCAGCGCCGCTTCCTGCGAAGCGCTGCGCAGGCCGTAGCGCCGCGCCGCGACACCGCCGGGCAGCACCGAGACCCGCCGTGCGCGATCGGCCAGCGCAGCGCCCCAATGGCGGCGCAAGGCGTCGCGCAGCGCGGCCGGATGCAGCCGCCCGCCTTCGGCGACCACCGCACCCGCGGCCGCGCACAGCAGGCCGAGCGAGAAGACCGCGCCGCGATGGGTGTTGATGCCGCCGGTGGCGGCCAGCATGCGCTGCTCGGCCGCGAGGCCGCAGGCTTCGAGACGGGCGAAAGCCACGCCCCCGCGGCCCAGCTCGAAGATCGCCGGGAAGTAGTGGCGCAGCGCGAACAGGCTGCGCATGAAGGTGTGGGCGTCCATGTCCTCGTGGCTGCCGTTGTCGAGGAAGGACACCAGGCCGGGCTTGGGCGACAGCGCCAGCTCGTCGTGCAGGGCGAGCACCGCAGCGCGGCCGATCTCGTGCGCGGCCGCAGCGGGCGCCAGCGGGCCCGGCGCCGCGCGAAGTCGGAGCGCCGCCTTCATGCCACCGCCCCGTCGCGGACACGAAAGCCGGTCGTCGGGTCCGGCTCGGCCAGCGTCGCGCCGTCCAGCCGCTTGACCAGCAGCCGGCGCGTGCGGCCGCCGCGCCAGGCGTGCCACTCGCGCCAGGCGACCGCGGCGCCGTCCGGAAAGACCAGTTCGCCGTCGAGCCGCACGCGCTGGCTGCCGGCGAAGTCCTGCAGCGCGCGCGCGACGGCATCGGCATGGGCGACATCGTCGACCGCGATCCAGAGGTCGATGTCGGAGCCGGGGTGCAGGTAGTCGAGCCCGCTGAGCAGTTGCCAGCCATGGCTGCCGTACACGCGCGCGCCCGCATGGAGCGCGCCCAGGCCGGCGTCCAGCGCCCGCCATGCCGCGCGCACCGGACGCGGCAGCAGGCGGCCCGCCTCGGCAGCGCGCGGAAACTCGTCGAAACACAGGAGGGCCTCGCGCGCGACCTGCAGCGCCAGCCGCCGGCGGCCCCAGCGCAGCGGCGCCGGCAGGCCCAGCGCGATCGGCGCGGCAGCCGCGCCCTCGCCGGCCTGATGCTGCCGGGTCACGACCAGTGGCAGCCGCTCGGCAGCCCAGTGCGAGAGGCAGGCCCGCGCCTCCCCGTCCCAGGCGCGTGCCAGCACCTCGTGCCAGCCGGAAGCGGAGAGGTAGGCCAGACGATGGCGACGCAGCGGAACCATCGCCAGCCTCAAGCCGCGTCCAGCACGCGCTGCGCGATGCCCGCCGCCAGCCTGCGGCCGCCGCGCTCGGCGCCGTCTTGCGCGCGTCGATCGTCGGTGGCGGTCTGCGCCAGGGCGCCGCGCAGCGCCGCCGCGAGGTCGCCCTGCCAGAGCGCGCGCACGCCCCCCATCGCGATGTAGTTGCCGACGCCGGGCGCGAACACCGGGTTCGACTGCGACAGCGCGGTCAGCATCTCCTCGGGCAGCTTGGTGACGCGCGACATCGCCGGGATGCGCATGACGCGGATCTCGGCCTCCGGCAGCGCATAGCAGGCATCCGCGATCAGGCCCGAGGTGATGAACCCGCCCGACAGCGCCTGGTCGTAGACCAGCGCGATCACCGCGTGCCCGCGACGCCGGGCGAGGTCGATGCTGGCGCCCAGGTGCGCCATCGCGCGGTTGATGCCGAGCAGTTCGTCGCGCCGGCGCAGTTGCTGGCCCTGCGTGTCGATCAGCAGCAGGATCGGCTGGCCGGGCCGCTCGGCGACGGCGTCGAGCACCTCGCGGGCCTGCGCCAGCGCGAGCGCGACGCCGATCGGCGCGTGATTCGTGGTGCCGATGACCGTGACCGGCCGGCCGTCGAAACGCGGCTCGCCGCGCAGGAAGTCGCCCTCGGCCTCGATGCCGTGGCCGGGGCCGAAGAGGGCTTCGGCAAGTGCTTTCCATTCCATGGCGGGTCTCCTGTTTGGTCAGCAAGGTTTCAGGAGGGGCGCAGCGCGCGCACCGCCTTGACGTCGAGATCGGGCACCCGATCGGGTTCTGCGACGCCCAGCAGGGCCCACAGGCGAAAGGACTCGTCGTCGCCGGCGGCGGCGCCGGACAGCGCGTCGAGTCGGGCCGCGAGCAGGGCATGCTCGGCCTCCAGCGTCTCGAGCGACAGCGGCCGCGAGGCGTCGGGTGCGCCGATGGCGGCGATCGCCGCGACGCGGAAGGCATGGACGTCGTCCTCGACCAGCGCATCGCAGTCACCGCACACGAAACGGTGCTTGCCGCCGGTGGTGCGCCAGACCAGCGCCCGGTCGCGCGAATCGAATTCCTCGACGCCGTGCGAAGCCTCGATGACCTCGGGCCCCGACATCGCGAGCCGGCCGACATCGCTCATCACGACACGATCGGCGCAGCGCGCCACGATGCCCATGCCGCCGAAGCAGCCGTTGGCGCCGCCGATCAGCACCACCACCGGAATCCCGGCGGCCCGGACGTCGAGCAGCGCACGCATGACCTCTGAGACCGCGATCAGCCCGGCATTGGCCTCGTGCAGCCGCACGCCGCCCGACTCCGCGAGCAGCAGCACCGCATCCGGCCGCTCGCGCAGCGCCCGCCGCAGCAGTCCGACCAGCTTGGCGCCGTGCACTTCGCCAACGCCGCCGCCCATGAACTCGCCCTCCTGCGCGGCAACGAAGACCGGTCGTCCGTGCAGCGTGGCGCGGCCGACCGCGACGCCGTCGTCGAAGGCGCAGGGCAGGCCCAGCTGCGCCAGGTGCGGGCTGGTCGCGCGTTCGGCGGGCGGCAGCCATTCGTGGAAGCTGCCGGCATCCAGCAGCTGCGCGATCCGCTCGCGCGCCGAGCATTCGGCATAGCTGATGAGCGTCATACGTTGAGCTCCGCCGCCGCCTGGTCCAGCCGCAGGCTGACGACCGCGGGCGTGGCACCCATGTCGTTGATCGAGATGCGCACACCGGCCAGCGGATGGCGCTGGTGGAAGTCGCTCAGCACGGCTTCCCAGATCGGGCCGAAGCCGCGCGCCGAGGTCTCGATGCGCACGCTGCAGTCGCCGCCCGCGGCCGCCTCGAGCAGCACCTCGAGGTTGCCGGAGCCGACCACGCCGACCAGCACCGGCGCGATGGCGCCGGCGGGCCGGCTGCCGGGGAAGCTGAACTCGAGGGTTTCGAGCCCGGGGGAATGGGATGTGGACACGGCGGCCTCCTACCAGTTTCTGAAACGCTTGGGGGGCTGGTACAGCCCGCCCGAGGCGCGCACCAGGTCGCGCATGCTGCGGGCTGCCAGCAGGTTGCGGGTGGCATCGCGCGGATCGATGCCGAGGTCCTGCGGACGCCGGATCACGCCGCGGTCGCGCAGGTTCTCGACCGCGCGGCGGTCGCGCGCCAGCCCGATCGCGGTGTAGCCGGCGACCCCGCGGATCGCCTGCTCGCGCTCTTCATCGCTGCGGCACAGCAGCAGGTTGGCGATGCCTTCCTCGGTCAGGATGTGCGAGACGTCGTCGCCGTAGATCATGATCGGCGGCAGGTCCATGCCGGCCTGCTCCTGCAGGGTCCAGGCATCGAGGCGGTCGACGAAGGCCGGCTGCATGTGCTCGCGGAAAGTCTCGACCATCTGCACCACCAGCTTCTGGCCGCGCGGCGTGCCGGCGGCGCCGCCGCGGCCGGCGCGCGCCTCGCGGCCGGCCTTGAGCCAGGCCGGGCTCGCATGGCGCCGGCCGCGCGCATCGGCCCCCATGTTCGGCGCGCCGCCGAAACCGGCGATGCGCCCGAGCGTGGCGGTCGAGCTGTTGCCGTCGAGGTCGATCTGCAGCGTCGAGCCGATGAACAGGTCGCAGGCGTAGTGGCCGGCCGCCTGGCAGAAGGCCCGGTTGCTGCGCAGGCTGCCGTCGGGACCGGTGAAGAAGACATCGGAGCGGGCCCGGATGTAGTCCTCCATGCCGAGCTCGGAACCGAAGGAGTGCACCGACTCGACCCAGCCGGCCTCGATCGCCGGAATCAGGGCCGGATGCGGATTGAGCGCCCAGTGCTTCGCGATCCGGCCCTTGAGCCCGAGCGATTCGGCATAGGTCGGCAGCAGCAGCTCGATCGCCGCGGTGTCGAAGCCGATGCCGTGGTTCAGCCGCTCGACGCCGTACTCGGCGTAGATGCCCTTGATCGCCATCATCGCCATCAGCACCTGGATCTCGCTGATCTGCGCGGGGTCGCGCGTGAACAGCGGCTCGATGAAGTTCGGGCTCGGCGCCTTGACCACGAAGCTCACCCAGTCGGCCGGGATGTCGATGCGCGGCAGCCGCGTCGTCCGGCCGTCGACCAGCTCGTTGACCTGCGCGATCACGATGCCTCCCGAGAAGGCGGTGGCCTCGACGATCGCCGGCGTGTCCTCGGTGTTCGGCCCGGTATAGAGGTTGCCCTCGGCATCGGCGGCGTGGGCTGCCACCAGCGCCACCTTCGGCGTCAGGTCGACGAAGTAGCGCGCGAACAGTTCGAGGTAGGTGTGGATCGCGCCGATCTCGATGCGGCCGGCCGACACCAGCTTCGCGAGCCGCGCGCCCTGCGGCCCCGAGAAGCTGAAGTCGAGCCGCGACGCGACCCCGTTCTCGAAGATGTCGAGGTGTTCCGGCAGCGCCAGCACCGACTGCACCATGTGCAGGCCGTGCACCCGGGCCGGGTCGACCGCGACCAGCGCACGGGCCAGGAAGTCGGCCTGCTTCTGGTTGTTGCCTTCGAGGCAGACGCGGTCGCCGGGCTCGAGCACCGCTTCGAGCAGGCTGCCGATGGCCTCGCTGTCCACCTGCTTGCCGGCCAGGCGGGCACCGAGCGCGGCGGCGGCCCGCGCGAGCCGGGCTTCGCGGCCCAGGGCCTTGGAGTTCCAGGTTGTTGAATTCATGTGGGCCTCGATGGGCGGTTCAGATCACGACGAAAAGCAGCCACACCACCACCGGTGCGAGCAGCGTCACGATGGCGCCATAGGCCATCAACTGGCGGAAGAAGACCTCCCGGCTGATGCCCTTCGCATTCGCGAGCACCAGGGCGCCATTGGTCGAGAAGGGACTGACGTCGACGATGGTCGAGGACACCGCCATCGCCGCGATGAAGCCGATCGCGCCGACCCCGCTGTCGCCCTGCAGGAAGGGCACGGCCAGCGGAATCAGCGAGCCCAGCACCGCGGTCGATGAGGCGAAGGCCGACACCACCGCACCGACGAAGCACAGCAGCAGCGCCGCCATCAGCGGCGACGTGAGTCCGGCCACGCCATGGCCGACGAAGTCGATCGTTCCCATCTTTTCCATCACCCCGACATAGGTGCTGACGCCGACGATCAGCATGATCTCGGGCCAGGACACCTGGCCCAGCGCGCCCTTTTGCAGATTCGGCGCCATCAGGCTCAGCACCAGGCCAATGGTGATCGAAACGAAGCCGATGTCCAGCTTGAAGAACAGCGTGAGCACCGCCAGCGTCAGCAGGCCGGCCACCGTCGCCATCTGGTAGAGCCGGGACTGGTCTCCGGCCGGGCCGCCCTTGGCGTCCGTGGCCGGATCCATCAGCGAGGCCCGCGCCGGGTCGGCGGTGCGCCGTTCCTCGCCGAAGGCCTCGCCCTCCGCGTCGCCGTAAACCTGCGCACCACGCTGCCCGTGGGCGACGCGCGGCGTGGCCGCCACGTTGCCGCCGAACTCGGCCTTCTGGCGCAGCAGCTTCATGCCGCCCATCAGGAAGAACAGCAGCAGTGCCACCGCCAGGTTGACCGCCAGGCTGGCCATCATGGTCGCGATCTCGTTGATCGGGAGGCCCGCCTTGGCGACGATCTTGTTGGTGATGCCGCCGTAGATGCTGATCGGCGAGAAGCCGCCGCCCTGGGCGCCGTGGATCACCAGCAGGCCCATCATGAGCGGGTTGATCCCGTACTTGGCGGCGAAGCCGAGCGCGATCGGCGCGATGATGGCCACCGCCGCCGGGCTGACGGCGCCGACCGAGGTCAGCAGCGCCGCGATCAGGAACATGATCCACGGGATCGCCGCGATCCGGCCGCGCACTGCGCGCACCGCGAGGCGCACCAGCCAGTCGATGGTGCCGTTGTTCTGGGCCAGCGCGAACAGGTAGGTGATGCCGACCAGGGTCAGGAACAGGTCGGCCGGAAAGCCGGCCATGATCGCCTTGGCGTTCATGCCCGCGACCAGGGTGCCGACCGCGAAGGCGCCGACGAAGGCGATCACGCCCATGTTGACCGGCAGCACGGTGGCCAGCACGAACATGCCGACCAGCGCGTAAATCGAAATCCAGTGGGAACTCATTCGTCGTCTCCAGGTTTGTGAGCGGCGTCTGATGCGCCTGTTTGCCTGGGGACCGAAGTTACGCATCGGGCCGATGCCGATCAATCAGCCGCGCAGCGCGACCGTTACGCGAACTGAAACGATCACGGGATAACCCGAAACCGACGAAAAGGGCTCAGGAGAGTCCGGCGCGGGCCATTCGGCACACCGCCAGCAATGCCAGCAGGTTGGGGTCGCGTTCGCGTGAGCGCAGGAAGTTCAGCGCAATGGTCTGGCGCATCAGGTACTTCGGCTGCAGCGCGATGAGCTGCACCTGCTGCGGCATCACGCCGCGCACCCGCCCAGGCAGCAGCGTGAAGCCGACGCCGCCGCCGACCAGGTTCATGAGCGAGAAGATGTCGTCGGTCTTCATCACGACCTCGGGCGAGAAGCCGGCGACGCGGAACGATTCGAGGAAGCCGCCGTAGGTCACGAAGCCTTCGCTCAGGCTCACGAAGCGCTCGTTGGCGCAGGCGGCGAGATCGACCTCGGCGAGATCGGCATAGCGCGAGCCGACCGGCGCAGCGAAGAAGATGTCGTCGACGAAGAGCGGCTCGCTCTCGACGTCGGAGGCTGCATCGGGCACCGCCATCAGGGCGGCATCGATGCCGCCGTCGCGCAGTTTCTGCAGCAGGTCGGCGTTCGAGCCCAGCACCAGTTCGGTCTGCAGTTCGGGCTTGCGGATCTTCATGCCCGTGACCACGGCCGGCACGGTGCGGCTGGTGAGCGAATAGAGCGAGCCGATGCGGATCCGGTCGGCCGAGTAGCCCGCGACTTCACGGGTCGCCCGGATGCCCTCGGCCATGGTGCGCAGCACCTCGCGCGCGACTTCGGCCAATGCCTGCGCGGCCTCGGTGGGATGAAGGTTGCGCCCCTCGTGGCGAAACAGCGCGCAGCGCGTGCCGGTCTCCAGGGCATGCAGGGCGCGGTGCACGGTCACCGCGCTGGTGCCGAGCCGCTCGGCGGCACGCGCGAGATTGCCGGTCTCCATGAAGGCGAGCAGGATCTCGAGCCTGCGGAAAGTGATGTCGTCGTCGACGCGCTCGTCCATGGGCGCATCTTACGCAGGCACCCGTCGAGCGCTTCGGCGCTCGGGGCGGCGTCAGCCCTGGAGGCGTTCGTGGCGGTCGGCGGCGGCGAACAGGTCGTCGGAAAAGCTGCGATCGGTGCGGGCGAAGGTCCAGGCCCATTCGCGGACCGCGTCGGCCTCGGCCTTGCGCGATTGCGGCGCTGCGGGCGCCGTGGCATTCCAGCCGGTCAGCAGCCGCAGGCCGAAGGCCAGGACGTGCGAGAGGCTGCGGGTGGCCGGCGAGGAACCGGGTGCGTCGACGGCAAGACCGTTGGCGAGGATCGTGGACATGAAGGGCTTCTCCTGGAGCCGCGGCGCCCATGCGTCGCGGACAGGGCAATTATAGGGTTAACCCTAGGTTCCTGCTTTGGCGTCCGTCCCTAGACGCGACGCCTGGCGCTCGATGGCCGCGGGCCACTCCACCCCCCGAATTCGTCGCCCCCGGATCGCGTAAGCTGCGCCGGTCAACAAGGCAACGGCCCATGGGATGGACTGCCGCTCCCCCCTGAAAACGTCATCGCTCGATCGGAAGCTCGCACATGGCTGATTCGAAACTCGACACCGACACATTGCCCAGCGTCGTATCGACGGCCGCCTCGGACCTGCAGAACCTGCGGCCCAGCCTGGTCGAGAACGCCCTGACCCAGGCCCTGCCGCTGCCCGACATCATGTTCGGCGGCGCCGTGCTGGTGTTCGTGATCATGTTCCATGCCTTCTGGATCCGCATCATCACGAGCTCTTTCCTCAAGCGATCGGACGCGCTGCGCGCTGGCCCTTCGCTGTGGCGCGCCGACCTGCTGTTCACGCTGACCGTGATGATGCTGCTGGCGCTGCACCTGGCCGAAGTGGTGCTCTGGTCGGCTGCGTTGATCTTCGGCGGCATCGTCGCCGAATGGTCCGATGCGGCCTACTTCGCGGCCAACTGCTACACCGCGCTGGGCGAGCCGTTCTCGCTGCCGCGCGCCTGGCGCATCGTGCCGCCGATCATCGGGATCTCGGGCATCTTCGCCTTCGCCTGGACCGCCAGCGTGCTGGTCAATTTCGTGTCGCGCTACAACGAACTGCGCGCCAGCGTGCTGGGCCGTTCCAGCGCCGACAAGACGGCCGAACGGCCGGCGCTGCGATAGCCCGGGCCGATACCATCGGCGGCATGTTTCCCGAACGTCCCCGCATCTACCTGGCCGGCCCGGATGTCTTCTTTCCGGCGCACGAGAGCATCTTCGCTGCGCTCAAGGCGCACTGCGATCGCCTGCAGATGACCGGCGTCGCGCCGACCGATGCACCGCTGTCACTGCAGGCCGCGGCGAACGACGACGATCAGGCGCAGGCCATCTACGAAGGCAACGTGGCGCTGATCCGCGAGGCGGACGGCGTGATCGCCAACCTGATGAGCTTTCGCGGCCAGGAACCCGACTCCGGCACCGTGTTCGAAGTCGGCTATGCCGTGGCGCTCGGCAAGCCGGTGGTCGGCTACGGCGTGCCGGAGGGCAGCTACGCGCAGCGCGTGCAGGCCGCGATCCCCTGCCGGCTCGACGCTGCGGGCGTGGTGACGGAAGCGGCCGGCGGCACCCTGGTCGAAGGGCTCGGGCAGCCGCTGAACCTCATGCTCGCGCGCTCGATCGAATTCGCGCCCGATGCCGCGGCGGCACTGAAGCGCATCGCCCACAGGGTGCGCGGCGGGCGTCCGGCGCGTTGAGCGAGGCCCCCGGATTCAGCCGGCCTCCGGCTGCAGCCACCGCAGCGCGTGGCCGCGCAGGGCCTCGACCTGCTGCCCGATCAGGCTGAGTTCGGTGCGCACCAACTGCGTCGCCGGGTCGCCCGCGCCGTCCGGCCCGGCCCGGCTCAGCGCCTGGACGTCGGCAACCCGGGCACGCATCGCCTCGAGCGTCTGCGCAGAGCCGGACTCGATGCCCGCCGCGAGTTCCTCCAGTGCCTGCGCGGCGCCAGCAGCCACCGCATCGAGCGCGGCGGCGTGTCCGGGCTCGGGCAGGGCCACGCGGTGCGCGCCCAGGGCCGAGAGGTAGCTCAGCAGGGTGTGCGACTGGATCAGGAAGCGCAGCGCCACGCCGGCGCGCGGCCGCACGAGCGCCGGTTCGCGGAACATCTCGGAGACGGCGCTGGCCAGCGCGGCGTCGGCGTTATGGGCGTTGCGCCGGGCCAGCCGGTAGGCCAGGTCGTCGCGCGCGCCGGCGCGGTACTGCCCGGCGATTCCGCGCAGATAGAGCGCCTGGTTGCGCATCGCCGCCGCCGCCAGTTCGTTGAAGCGCCGCGCCTGCCAGTGGGGCAGCACCAGCACCATGGCCAGGCCCGCGATCACGCTGCCGATGGCGGTGTCGACCAGGCGCGGCACGATCAGCATGCCGCCGTCGCCCATCTGGTTGAAGCACATCAGCACCAGCACCGTCATGCAGGCCGTCGCCAGCAGGTAGCGCGTGCTGCGCGTGGCGAAGAAGAGCACGCCGGCGACCACGGCCAGCAGCGCCTGGAGCCGGTGATCGGGGAACAGGTCGAGCAGCGCCCAGCCGACCACGACGCCGACCGCGGTGCCCGCGATGCGCTGGCCCATGCGCGAGATGGTGTCGCCCCAGGTCTGCTGGCAGACGAAGAGGGTCGTGAGCAGGATCCAGTAGCCCTGCGCGGGATGGATCACGCGCATCACGCCCCAGCCGGCGACGAGCGCGAGCGCCAGCCGCAGCGCGTGGCGAAACAGCGGCGATCGCGGCGTGAGCTGCCCGCGCACCCGTTCGAGCGCGTCGCGCCAGGAGCGCGGCGAGCGATCGAACAGGCCCATGTCCGTGCGTCCGGCCCGCGCCAAGGGTTCGGCGGCGCCTGCCAGTTGTCCGTCGAGCTGCTCGAGATTGCGCGCCAGCGCCTCGACCGACGCCAGCAGCGCCTGCCGCGCCGGCTCGCTCGCCTGCCTGCGCTCGTGCGCGATCGCGCTGCGCAGGTCGGCCAGCGCCTGCAGCGTGGCGCCGTCGGCGACGAAGGGCTCGCGCCGCTCGATCGACTGCGCCAGCCGCGCGCAGGCCTCTCCCTGCAGGTGCAGCACGCGCCGGCAGCGGTAGAGCAGGTCGCTGTGGAAGAAGGCGTCGGCCAGCGCGTTGTAGTCGTCATGCGACGAGCTCGCGCGTTCGTGCACGTCCTGCGCGATCAGGTAGAGGCCGCGATAGCGCGCGATCCGGCCGGTGGGCGCGCGCGCGCCGATACGCCTGAAGATGCTCTCCTTGGCGGCGTTGAGTTCGGCCACCACGTCGGCATTGAGCTGCGACAGCGACAGCCGCTTGCGCTCGATGTCGATGCCGCGCAGCGGCTCGAACAGCGAGCCCTTGAAGCGGACATAGTGGCCGAGCACCGCATAGAGCCTGGCCAGCCGCGCCTGCACCGGCTGAGCCGGAAAGGCCACGCACCAGCCGACCGAGAAGGCGCCGTACCAGGCGGCGCCCGCCAGCAGCAGCAACAGGTCGCGGTGGCGCTCGCCGGGCCCCGCGAGCGGGTGGTTGCCTATGCCCAGCGTGGCGTACATCGCGAGGATCAGGGTGGCATAGCCGATCGCCTTGTAGCGCGCCTCGACCGCGCCGAGCATCGTGAGCCAGAAGGCGGCCAGCGCCAGGCAGCCGATGAAGACGGCGGGCGCGTCGATCAGCGCCGACACCGCGAAGGCGGCACCCGCGAAGCAGGCCAGCGTGACCAGCTGCGCGCGATAGCGCCCGCGCCCGCTGTCGTCGGTCTCGGCCAGCGCACTGGCGATGGCGCCGAGGAACAGCGGCGTCACGGCCTCCATCCGGCCCGTGGCGCCGCACAGCGCCAGCAGGGTCCCGAGAGTGAGCAGCACGCGAAACGCCTGGGCCTGGTCCCTGCCCCACCGGTGGAGTCGCTGCGCAAAGGGTTCGGTCATGGAAATGAACATGCCATGACATCGCAGGATGCATGCCATGGCCCTGAAATCGGTGCGCCGCAGGCCGTCCTACGTGGTGTCGCCCGCGTAGTGCTGCGCCTTGTCCTCGTACATGGCGCGGTCGGCCCGCAGCAGCGCGGCTTCCAGCTGGTCGCCGGAGCCGCAGGTGGCCACGCCGATCGCGAGGCTGACGACGTGGCCGCTCTGCCCGGCGTGGAACTGGTTGTTGAGATCGAGCAGCGAAAGGATGCGATCGCGCATCGCGGCGACGCCGCGCTCGTCGGTGGTCGGCAGCAGCACCGCGAACTCGTCGCCGCCGATGCGCGCCGGCCAGCCCGGCGCGTCGACCGCCTTGGAAAGCACCTCGCCGACGCGGCGCAGCATGGCGTCGCCGGCCGCGTGGCCGTCCTCGTCGTTGATGCGCTTGAGTCCGTTGAGGTCGATCGCGATGATGGACACAGGCCACGGCCCCTTGCGCGACAGCCGGTGCAGTTCCTCGGTGTAGAAGGCACGGTTGCAAAGCTGCGTCAGCACGTCGTGCTTGCCGAGGTATTCGAGATAGGCCTCGGCCTTCTTGCGCGCCGTGATGTCGACCAGCGACACCAGCACCAGGTCCCAGGTCTGCAGGTGGTGCTGCAGCACGGTGAACTGCATGTGGATGTTGATCAGCTCGCCGCTCAGCGAGTAGTTGACGACCTCGCGCTGCTGCGAGGTCTTGTTGTTCCACAGGTCCTGCAGCTGTTCGGCGAACGAGTCCTGCATCTCGCCGCGAAACACCTTGGTGATGTTGCGCAGCAGGTCGGGCGTGTCGGCGGCGCCGAACATCCGCAGGGTCTCGCGGTTGACGTCGATGACCCGGATTTCCTGCATGCAGCGGGTGACGAATTCAGGATGCACCTTGAGGAAGGTGGTGAAGTCGGTGATGCCGCGGCGCCGGATGTCGTCGAGCAGCTTCTTGACCGCGCTGAAGTCCTCGACCCACAGCGAGACCGGAGAGTGGCCGAACAGGTCGCGCGCATGGCGCTCGGCCTCGGCGCGTTCGCGATAGGCGGCGACGCGGGCCGTGATGTCCTCCAGCGACACCAGCACGCGGTCCCAGCGGGATTCGTGGCCCGGCAGGATGCGCAGGCGCACCTGCACGTCGAGCCGGCGGCCGTCGAGCGTGTAGTTGACCGTCTGGTTCTCCGCGCTCAGGGCGCCCTGCCAGAGCTGTTCGAGTTCGTGCAGGACGGAGTCCGCCATGTCGTCGCGAAAGACCCGGTCGAGCGAGGCCAGCAGCTCCTGCTGGCTCGGCGCGCCGAACAGGGTCAGCGTGTGCTGGTTCACCCGCAGCACCTTGAAGCGGGCCATGCAGTCGCGGATGCGCGAAGGCTCGGCGGCCAGGTGCGCGCCCAGGTCGGTGACGCCGTCGGCCCGCCATTCGTCGAACAGGTCCTTGAGTCCGCTGTAGTCCTCCAGCCAGAGGGAGACGGGCGACAGATCGAACATCGACTCGAGGTCGGTTGACAGGGACATGGGTGCGGCTTCCTGGGGAAGATGGACTGGATGGCGCGAAAGCGGTCGGCGTTGGCGCCTATTGTCCATGCATTGGATTTCGCGGCGGCCTCGCACCGATCCGCGGCTGCACGACAATGGCCGCCGCTCCAACCGGCCCCCCGCAACGATGGAAACCACCCGCCCGCCCTTCTTGAACCCGCAGCACGCCCCCGGCACCGGGGGCAGCGCGCCGGTCGAACTCATGGCGGTCGTCAACGTCGGCCTGACCCTGCACGATGGCGCGGGCCGGCTGGTCTACGTGAACTCGCGCTTCTTTTCCGAGCACTTCCCGCGCATCGCCAGCGGCGTGCCGGAGATCCAGACCCGGCAGCGCCGCGGCGACTACTGGCGCGAGTTCCACGAGGACTTCGACGACACGCCGGCGTACCGGCAGCTGGTCGAAGACGAGGCGGCCGGCCCGCTGCCGCAGCCGGTCACCCTGCGCGCCCGCAGCGGCCGCTTCTACCGCATCGAGGAGCAGGGCTGGCAAGGCGGCATCGCGTCGGTCTGGACCGACGTCAGCGAACTGGTCGGCCGGGAGAACGCCCTGCGGACGGCACAGGCCGAGCTCGAGCTGCTGAACACCCGCCTGACCGACCTCGCCCAGACCGACGCCCTGACCGGACTGCCCAACCGCCGGCGCTTCCAGGCCGCCCTGGCCGAGGCCCGGGGACGGGTGGGCGAGGGGGTACCGGACGCGGTCGGCGTGGTCGACCTCGATTTCTTCAAGGCCGTCAACGACCGCTTCGGACACGATGCCGGCGACGCCGTGCTGGTCGAGGCGGCGGCCCGGATGGCTCGGACGCTCCGGCCCGGCGACCTGCTGGCCCGGCTGGGCGGCGAAGAGTTCGGCGTGCTGTTCAGGTCGGTGTCGCTGGCGCAGGGTTCCGAAGCCGCGGAAAGCCTGCGCAGGATCCTCGGCGCCCGGCCGTTCATGGTCGGCGTGGCGGAGATCGAGCTCACGGCCTCGATCGGCCTCGCGTGGCTGAGCGCGGCGCGCTCGCCGGAAGACTCGCTGCGCCAGGCCGACGTGGCTCTCTTCAAGGCGAAGGACGGCGGCAGGGACATGATCTTCTGGGATCACCCGGGGCCCGCCGCCGGTGAAGCCGGCGGCACGCCGGCCGCGGCCACTGTGCCGGCCGCATCGGTCGCCGCCGACCTGCTGGGAGACGAAGGCCTCGACGCGGCACGGCTGCAGCAGAAGTACCAGGCGCAGGGCGACCAGCACCCGCGCTTCGATCGCGCCGCCTGGCGACGGGCACGCGCCGAGGGACGCACGCTCGACCACTACTGGAACTGGGTCGACTACTGCATCGCGCTGGCTTTCGCCTAGCCGGAGCTAGCCGCGCGTCTTCCCGGCCACCAGCCGCATGCCTGGCATCAGCTCGGCCGCGAGTTCCGGCCGCTCGAGCGCGTACTCGAGATTCATGCGCGCGATCTCCACATGCTCCTCGCCCAGCGCCTGGGCGCGCGAGCCCTGGCCGCGTTCGATGGCCTGCACCATCGCGTGGTGCGTGCGATGGGCCTGCTTCATCCACTGGTGGCCCTCCTCCATCGACGACTGCATGGGCAGCATCGCGCTGGGCGAGGCGAAGGGCTGGCCGTCGAGCATGTCCATCACGCGCTTCAGCGCGACGTTGCCGCAGCCTTCCATGATCAGCTTGTGGAAGCGGTCGTTCATCTCGACGTAGGCCGTGTAGTCGTCGAGGTTCATCTCGGCCTTGTTGACCGCCTTGTCGCCGGCGTCGAGGCACTCGTGCAACTCGCGCAGCAACTGCCGCGACGCGCCGTCCTCGGCCAGCAGGCGGGCCGCGAAACCCTCGATCACGCCGCGCACGCGGATCGCGTCGGCGATCTCCTGCGAGGTGAAGCGGCGCATCTGGTAGCCGCCGCTGGGCGACTGCTCGATCAGGCCCTCGTGCTCGAGGCTGGTCAGCGCCAGCCGCACGGGCGTGCGCGAGGCACCCAGCTTTTCCGCCAGCGGGATCTCGGCCAGCCGCTCGCCGGGCACGAACTCGCCCTTGAGGATCAGGTCGCGGAGTTGCACCAGTACGCGGGATTGTTGGGAGTCCATCTGTATCGGCAAAGCGGAGGAATGGCGCAATTCTAAGGCTCCTGCACACATCATTGGTAGTCTGGTCCGGTTGTTGCATGCATCACGGGAACAATGCACTCATGCAGCCTGGATGCACCGCAACGAGGCGTCGAATAATCAGTGTTAACCCTTGACTAATGGCTTTCATGAGCCGGATCGAACGAAAAATGATTGACTTGGAACAGATGCATCTTGAACAATGTATTCCATTGCATGCAATGCAGCTTCCCCACAGTCAAACCTCGATGGAGCACCCATGATCAGCGCTGAACAGAATGATTTCATTACCCGGGTCGGCCGGGGCACTCCCGCGGGCGCGCTGCTGCGCCGCTACTGGCAACCCGTGGCCCTGGCGGACGAACTCGCGGGCCCGCGGCCGGTCCGGCCGGTCCAGCTGATGGGCCAGCACTTCGTCCTCTTTCGCGACGAGAAAGGCCAGCTCGGCATGCTCGACCGCGACTGCCCGCACCGCGGCGCCGACCTGGCCTTCGGACGCCTCGAGGACGGCGGCATTCGCTGCGCCTTCCACGGCTGGCTGTTCGACGCCAAGGGCAACTGCCTCGAGACGCCGGCCGAGCCGGTGGGCAGCAAGCTCTGCAGCCGGATCCGGCAGTCGGCCTATCCGGTGGTCGAGCGGGCCGGCACCGTGTTCGCCTACATCGGGGAAGGCGAGCCGCCGGCCTTCCCCGAGTTCGACTGCTTCGTCGCCCCCGACTCGCACACCTTCGCCTTCAAGGGCCTGTTCGAATGCAACTGGCTGCAGGCGCTCGAGGTCGGCATCGACCCCGCCCACGCCTCCTACCTGCATCGCTTCTTCGAGGACGCAGACACCTCCGAAAGCTACGGCAAGCAATTCCGGGGCGCCTCGGCCGACTCGGACATGCCGATCACCAAGGTGCTGCGCGAGTTCGACCGCCCGGACATCAGCGTCGAGCCGACCGACTACGGCATGCGCCTGACCGCGCTGCGCCAGCTCTCTGAGACCCAGACCCACGTGCGCGTCACCAACGTGGTGTTCCCGCAGGCCTTCGTGATCCCGATGAGCGCGGAGATGACGATCTCGCAATGGCATGTGCCGGTCGACGACACGCACTGCTACTGGTATGCGATCTTCACCAGCTTCACGGGCCCGGTCGACAAGCAGCAGATGCGCGACCAGCGGCTCAAGCTCTACGAGCTGCCCGACTACACCTCGCGCAAGAACAAGCGCAACAACTACGGCTTCAGCGTCGAGGAGCAGCTGACCGAGACCTACACCGGCATGGGCGACGACATCAACGTCCACGACCAGTGGGCGATCGAGTCGCAGGGCCCGATCCAGGACCGCACCCGCGAACACCTGGGCAGCACCGACAAGGGCATCATCACCTACCGCCGCATGCTGGTGAAGGCCATCGAGGCCACGCAGGCCGGCGAAAGCGCACCGATGCTGATCGACGCCGCACAGGCCGGCGCACTCACCGGACCGCCGTCGATCGACGGCATCGGCGAGGCCGGCAACACCGACGGCTACTGGCAGAGCGCCGACCGCGAGCGTCGCCTCAAGTCGGACTGGGCCTCGGCCCGCCTGGCCGCCGCCTGAACGGCCCCGCACCATGAGCTCCTTCGTAGACCGCCACGGCCTCTGGTCCGACGACCAGCACAGGCAAGCCCGCGAACTGGTCCGCCGCATCGATGCCGGCGAAGTCGATGTCGTGCGATTCGCCTGGCCCGACCAGCACGGCCTGCTGCGCGGCAAGACCCTGGTCGCCGGCGAAGCCCGCGCCGCGCTGTGGGACGGCGTCAACCTCACCTCCACCCTGCTCGCCAAGGACACCTCGCACAAGACCGTGTTCCCGGTGTTCGCGGCCGGCGGCGGCTTTGCCATCGAGGGCTTCCAGGGCGGCGCCGACTTCACGGTCGTGGCCGACCCCTCGACTTTCAAGGTCCTGCCCTGGGCGCCGCGCTCGGGCTGGGTCCTGTGCGACGCCTACATGGCCGACGGCAAGCCCTGCCCCTATGCCACGCGGCAGATCCTGCAGCGCGCGGTGGGGCAGCTCGACGAGATGGGACTGGACTTCATCGCCGGCCTGGAGGTCGAGTTCCATGTCTTCAAGCTGGAGGACGCGCGCATGGGCCTGGCCGATTCGGGCCAGCCCGGCGAGCCGCCGCGGGTGTCGCTGCTGTCGCACGGCCACCAGTACCTGACCGAGCTGCGCTACGACCGGGTCGACGCCGTGATGGAACTGCTGCGCTCGAACCTGATCGCGCTGGGCCTGCCGCTGCGCTCGCTCGAGATCGAGTTCGGCCCGAGCCAGTTCGAGCTGACCTTCGGCCCCACGGCCGGCGTGCTGCCGGCCGACACCATGGTGCTGCTGCGCAGCGCGATCAAGCAGATCTGCCAGCGCGCCGGCTACCACGCGACCTTCATGTGCCGCCCGAAGATCCCGAACGTGATGTCCAGCGGCTGGCACCTGCACCAGTCGCTGCGCCGCAAGAGCGACGGCGTCAACGCCTTCATGCCTGCCGAGAACGGGCAGGACCTGAGCGAGACCGGGCTGCACTACCTCGGCGGACTGAAGCAGCATGCCTGCGGCGCCGCCGCGCTGGCCAGCCCGACGATCAACGGCTATCGGCGCTACCGCCCCTTCTCGCTGGCACCGGACCGCGCGATCTGGGCCCGCGACAACCGCGGCGCGATGCTTCGCGTGCTGGGCGGCGCCGGCCAGAACGCGACCCGGATCGAGAACCGGGTCGGCGAGCCGACCGCCAATCCGTATCTCTACCTGGCGTCGCAGCTTTTCTCGGGCCTGGACGGCATGCGCAACAAGACGGACCCCGGTCCGTCCGCCGACGCGCCCTACGAGACGCCGGCCGAGCAGCTGCCGCGCTCGCTGGGCGAGGCGCTGGCGTGTCTTCGCAACGACGAGATGCTCAACGCCCAGATGGGAAAGAGCTTCGTCGACTACCTGTGCCACATCAAGGAAGCGGAGATCGCCCGCTTCAACCTCGAAGTCAGCGAGTGGGAACACCGCGAGTACTTCGACATGTTCTGATCGCGCCCGCCATGCCCACGATCCACTACATCCTGAAGGACGGCAGCCGCCGCAGCGTCGACGCCAAGGCCGGCTCCAGCGTGATGGAGAACGCCATCAACGGCAACGTCCGCGGCATCGACGCCGAGTGCGGCGGCTCGTGCGCCTGCGCGACCTGCCATGTCTACGTCGACGATGCCTTCATCGACCTGCTGCCCTCGGCCGACGAGATGGAAGGCGAACTGCTCGACGCGGTCGCCGCCGAGCGCCTGCCGGGCAGCCGCCTGAGCTGCCAGCTCACGATGACCGCCGAGCTCGACGGCCTCACGGTGCGCGTGCCCGAGACCCAGAGCTGATGGCCGCCACCCCTCCCCTCCTGATCGTCGGGGCGTCGTACGCCGGCGTGCAGCTGGCCGCGAGCGCACGCGAGTTCGGCTTCGAGGAGCGCATCGTGATCGTCGGCGACGAGCTGCATGCGCCCTACCAGCGCCCGCCCCTGTCCAAGGGCCTGCTGACCGGCAAGACCGGCGTCGACCAGCTGCAGCTGCGCGGGCCCGGCTTCTTCGCGCAGAACCGCATCGAGCTGCAGCTCGGGCGGCGCGCCGAATCGCTGGACGCCGGCGCGCGCACCCTGCGGCTCGACAACGGCGACCGGCTTGACTACGGCTGGCTGGCACTGGCCACCGGCGCGCGCTGCCGGCCCTTCACGCTGCCGGGCGCGAAGCTCGACGGCGTGCTCGAGCTGCGCACGCTCGACGATGCGCTGCGCCTGGCCCAGGCGGCCGAGCGCACGCAGCGCGCCTGCGTCATCGGCGGCGGCTTCATCGGTCTCGAGGTCGCTGCCGCGCTGCGCTCGCGGGGCGCCGCGGTCAGCGTGATCGAGGCCCAGCCGCAGCTGCTGGCGCGCGCCTTGCCGCCCGCGATGTCGGCCTATGTCGCGAACGCGCATCGGCGCCGCGGGGTCGAGCTGCTGGCCGGCCGCGGGGTGCGGGCGCTGCACGGCGAACAGGGCCGCGTCGCCGCGGTCGAACTCGACGATGGCCAGCGCATCGATTGCGACCTGGTGGTGCTCGGCATCGGCGTGCTGCCGAACGCCGAGCTGGCGCAGCAGGCCGGCATCGCGGTCGACAACGGCATCCTGGTCGACATGCTGGGCCGGAGCTCGGCGCCGCGCGTGCTGGCGGCGGGCGATGTCGCCAGCATGGCGCTGCCGCCGGCGCCCGGCGTGCCGGCGCGCATGCGCCTCGAATCGATCCAGTCGGCCAACGACGGCGCGAAGGCATTGGCTTCGCTGGTCGTCGGGCGCGAGCAGCCCTGCACTTCCGTGCCCTGGTTCTGGAGCGATCAGTTCGACCTCAAGTTCCAGATGGCCGGCCTGGCCGCACCCGGCGACGAGGTCGTGCTGCGCGGCGACATGGACGGCGACCGCTTCAGCGTCTTCCATCTGCGACAAGGTACGCTCGTGGCCGCGCAGTCGGTCAACAGGCCGGCCGAGCACATGCTGAGCCGCAAGCTGATCGGCGCCCCGGCCGCTGCCGGCGCCAGCCAGCTCGCCGACGAATCCTTCGATCTCAAGTCGCTCGTCCCGAAGATGGCGGAGGCCATGGCCGCTTGAGTTCCGGGGCCGCGCCGGGCCCCGCCGCATTCCCCAATCACCCTTGCCCGCCGGTTCGCCGGCTTCACTGAACGGAGCTTCCACGATGATGATGAACAAGAGAAACGCGCTCGCCACCCTGACGCTGGCCTGCCTCGGCGCCCTCGGTGCCATGTCGGCCGCGCAGGCAGCCGACGAGCCGTTGCGCATCGGCATGATCGCGACCTACTCGGGCCCCTACGCCGACTACGGACGCCAGTTCGACGCCGGCGTCGCGCTGTACCTCAAGGAGCACGGCGGCAAGATCGCCGGCCGCCCGGTCGAGATCATCAAGAAGGACACGGCAGGTCCCGCGCCCGATGCCGCCAAGCGCATCGCGCAGGAACTGGTGGTGCGCGACAAGGTCAGCGTCATCACCGGCCTGGACTTCAGCCCCAACGCCTACGCGGTCGCCGCGATCGCCACCCAGGCCAAGGTCCCGACCCTCGTGATGAACGCCGCCTCTTCCGCCATCACGGCCAGCTCGCCCTACGTGGCACGGCTGTCGTTCACGGTGCAGCAGGTCACCGACCCGATGGCGCGCTGGATGGCGAAGCAGGGCGTGAAGGAGGCCTACACCGTGGTCGCCGACTATGCCTCGGGCGTCGATGCCGAGACCGCCTTCAAGAAGGCCTTCACGGCCCAGGGCGGCAAGGTGGTCGGCGAAGTCCGCACGCCGATGAACAACCCCGACTTCTCGGCCTACGTGCAGCGCATCAAGGACGCCAAGCCGCAGGCGGTGTTCTTCTTCTTTCCCTCGGGCGTGATGCCGCCGGCCTTCCTCAAGGTCTGGAAGGAGCGCGGCATGGAAGAAGCCGGCATCAAGCTCTACGCCACCGGCGAAGCCACCGACGACAGCTACCTCGAGGCCACCGGCGACGTGGCGCTGGGCCTGCTCACCAGCCACCACTATTCGTACGGCCATGCTTCGCCGAAGAACCAGAAGTTCGTGAAGGACTTCGCGGCCGAGTTCGGCACCAAGCTGCGCCCCAGCTACTTCGCCGTGACGGCCTACGACACGATGGCGGCCATCGACCTCGCGCTCGCCAAGACCAAGGGCGACGCCTCCGGCGACAAGTTCATGGAAGCGCTCAAGGGGCTGAAGTTCGAGAGCCCGCGCGGCCCGATCGAGATCGATCCCGCCACCCGCGACATCGTGCAGACCGTCTACATCCGCAAGACCGAACGCGTGAAGGGCGAGCTCGTGAACGTCGAGTTCGACAAGTTCGAGCGCGTCAAGGACCCGGCCAAGGAAAGCCAGTAATCAGCCAGCGCAGCGCGCCAGCAGCAACGGGAAATCCATGGGAATCGTGATCTTCGACGGGGTGGCCTACGGCATGCTCCTGTTCCTCATCGGGGTGGGCCTGTCCATCACGATGGGCCTCATGAACTTCGTCAACCTCGCGCACGGCACGTTCGCGATGGTCGGCGGCTACGCCGCGAGTGTTCTGATGAACCACTTCGGCGTCGGCTTCTTCCCGTCGCTGGCGGCGGCCTTCGTCGCCGCGGCGCTGGTGGGCGCGGCGCTCGAGGTCTGCTTCTACCGGCGGCTCTACCGCGCCCATCCGCTCGACCAGGTGCTGCTGTCGATCGGCATCGTGTTCGTGTCGGTCGCGGTGTTCACGTATTTCTTCGGCCCGACCCTGCAGGCCTTCCAGCTGCCGCCGCTGCTGGACGGCCGGGTGTCTCTGCTGGGCCTCGAGGTGGGCCGCTACCGCCTGTTCCTGATCGTCTGCGGCGTGGCGGTGCTCGCGGCCCTGCTGCTGGTGCTCGGCAAGACCCGCTACGGCGCGATGGTGCGGGCCGCGGTCGACAACCAGCGCGTCGCCGGCGGCACCGGCATCCACGTGCAGCGGCTGTTCTTCCTGACCTTCTCGCTGGGCTGCGGCCTGGCCGGCCTCGGCGGCGCGCTGAGCCTCGGCATGCTGGGGCTCGAGCCCTCGTTCCCGCTCAAGTACCTCGTGTACTTCCTGATCGTGGTCTGCGTCGGCGGCGCCGGCACCATCACCGGCCCCTTCGTGGCCGCACTGCTGGTCGGCATCGTGGATGTCGCAGGCAAGTACTACCTGCCGCAAGCCGGCGCATTCCTCATCTATGTCGTCATGATCATCATGTTGCTGGCCCGGCCCAACGGCATCATCCCGCGCAAGGGCCTGGCATGAAGGCTCTCACGCTGTCGCCCGCGCGCCTCCGAGGCGCCGAGGTCTTCTTCTGGCTCGCACTGGCCTCGAGCTTCTTCCTGCTGCCCGACAAGCTCACGCTGATGAGCCAGGTCATGATCTTCGGGCTGTTCGCGGTCTCGCTGGACATGGCGCTCGGCTACGCCGGCATCCTCACCGTGGGCCACGCCGCCTTCTTCGGCGCCGGCGCCTACGCCGCAGGCCTGCTGGCCAAGCACGGCTGGAGCGAGCCCTTCAGCGGCCTGCTGTTCGCCCTGCTGCTGTGCGTCGCGCTGGGCTACGTGCTGAGCTACCTGGTGGTGCGCGGCGCCGACCTCACGCGGCTCATGATCACCATCGGCGTGTGCATGCTGCTGGCCGAGCTGGCCAACCGGCTGTCGTCGATCACCGGCGGCACCGACGGCCTGCAGGGCGTGGTGATCGCGCCGGTGCTGGGCCTGTTCGAGTTCGACCTGTTCGGCAAGACCGCCTTCGCCTATGCCTACGGCGTGGTGCTGGTGGTGTTCCTCGGCGTGCGTCTGGTGCTGCGCTCGCCCTTCGGGCTGACGCTGCGCGGCATCCACGACAGCCGCAAGCGCATGCTGGCGATCGGCTCGCCGGTCGAGGCGCGCCTGCGCATGGCCTACGCGCTGTCGGCCGGCGTGGCCGGCATCGCGGGCGCGCTGCTGGCCCAGACCACGCAGTTCGTCGGCATCGAGTCGATCGGCTTCAACCGCTCGGCCGAGGTGCTGATCATCCTCGTGCTCGGCGGCACCGGCCGGCTCTACGGCGGCATGATCGGCGCGATCGTCTACATGCTGGTGCACGACTGGTTCGCCGATCTCAATCCGCAGTACTGGATGTTCTGGCTCGGCATCTTCCTGATCGCTGCCGTGATGCTGGGCCGCGGCGGGATCATGGGCGCGCTGTCGCGCCTGGTGAAGACCGGGAGAGTGTCATGAGCGCCGCACTCCGCACACGCGGCCTGGGCATCTCCTTCGGCGAATTCCGCGCCGTCGACGACGTCAACCTGACCCTGGAGCCCGGTGCCCGCCAGGCCCTGATCGGCCCCAATGGTGCCGGCAAGACCACACTGATCAACCTGCTGACGGGGGTCTTCAGGCCCACGCACGGAACGATCCACATGGGCGAGCGCGAGCTCACCGCGCTCAGCGCCGACAAGCGCGCCCGCATGGGGTTGGCACGCACCTTCCAGATCAATACCCTGTTCCCGAGCCTCACGCCGCTGCTGTCGGTGGTGCTCGCGATCAGCGAGCGCGACGGCCTGGGCGCGGTCTGGTGGCGCCCGCTCAAGCGCAACAAGGCGGCGTTCGATGAAGCGCATGCGCTGCTCGGCCGTCTCAAGCTCGACGCGCTGGCCGACGTGCCGGTGGCCGAACTCGCCTACGGCAAGCAGCGCCTGCTCGAGATCGCGCTCGCGATGGCCGCCCGGCCCCGGATCCTGCTGCTCGACGAGCCCGCCGCCGGCGTGCCCGAGGATGAGAGCGGCGAACTCTTCGAAGTCATTGCCGAACTGCCGCAGGACATCAGCGTGCTGTTCATCGAACACGACATGAATCTCGTCTTCCGTTTTTCGCGCCGCATCTCGGTGCTGGTCGCCGGCCAGATCCTGACCGAGGGCACGCCGGCCGAGATCGGCCGCGATCCGCGGGTTCGCGAGGTCTATCTGGGCCATTCAGGCCACGCGGGAGCAGCCCATGTCTGAGATGCTGGCCTTCGACCAGGTGGTCGCCGGCTACGGCAACGCCGTGGTGCTCGACCGCCTGAGCTTTTCGCTCGCGCAGGGGCAGAGCCTCGCGATCCTCGGACGCAACGGCGTGGGCAAGACCACCCTGCTCGAGACGCTGATGGGCAACACCCGCGTGATGCGCGGCGCGCTGCGCTGGTGCGGCGAGGACATCACGCGCTGGCCGTCCCACCGGCGCGTGCGCGCCGGCCTGGGCTGGGTGCCGCAGGAGCGCGAGGTGTTCCCGTCGCTCACGGTCGAGGAGAACCTGACCGTGATCGGCCGGCCCGGCCCCTGGAACCTGCAGCGGGTCTACCAGTTCTTTCCGCGCCTGCGCGAGCGGCGCGGCAACTACGGCAACCAGCTGTCGGGCGGCGAGCAGCAGATGCTGGCCATCGGCCGCGCTCTCATGACCAACCCGAAGCTGCTGCTGCTCGACGAACCGATGGAAGGCCTGGCGCCGATCATCGTCGAGGAGCTGGCCCGCTCGATCCGCCACCTCTGCGAAAGCGAGGGCCTGGCATCGATCGTGGTCGAGCAGCACCCGGTGCTGGCCCTCGAGATGACGCACCAGGCGATCGTGCTCGAACGCGGCACGGTGGTGCATGCCGGCCCGAGCGCGGCGCTGGCCGGCGATGCTTCGCTGCTCGAGGGACTGCTCGGCGTCGGCATGGCCGACGTGCCGGCCTGAAGGGGTCTGGGCCGATGAAGCCGATCGCGGTCTTCCAGCACGCCGAGGTGGGGGCGCCGGGCGCGGTGCTGCCGATACTCGAGGCCCTGGGCCGCGACGTGGAGCTGGTGGGCATCGTCGACGGCGACGCGGTCCCTGCGGACGCTTCGCGCTTCGGCGGCCTGGTCTTCATGGGCGGCTACATGGGCGCGCACGACCCGCTGCCATGGATCGCACACGAACTCGCACTGATCCGCGACGCCGATGCGCGCGGCATCCCGGTGGCCGGCCATTGCCTGGGGAGCCAGCTGGTGGCGCTCGCGCTGGGCGGCGAAGTCCATCCGCACGACCGGCCCGAGATCGGCTGGTGCGAGATCACCGCGGAGGCCAGCGACACGGCGCGCGCGTGGTGGGGCGAGGAGCACGCAGGCAAGGTGCTTCAGACCTTCCAGTGGCACGCCGACACCTTCGCGCCGCCGCCCGGCGCCGTGCCGCTGGCGCGCGGCGCCCATTGCGCCAACCAGGCCTTCGTGCTGCGCGACCTGCACCTGCTGGTGCAGTCGCACCTCGAGATGACGCCGGCCCTGGTCGAGCTCTCGATGGCGCGCAACGGCCAGCAGCTGGTTCGGCAGAATGCGCTCGCGAATCCGGCGGCGAGCGCCAGCGGCGACCTGCTGAACGACCTGCCGCGGCGCACGCAAGGCATGCACACCTTGCTGGCGCGTCTCTACGCACGTTGGGTGATGGGCTGCGCCTGACCTGCGCGAAGGCAAAAAAAAAGCCTCCCGAAGGAGGCATAAATCCGTCCGGCTGCGTGGAGCCGAGGGAGTCGAGTTCTTTCAGTGCACGCTGCTCAGGAGGGTCGGCGTGCAATAGCCGTTGCGATAGATGCCTTCGATGTTTCCGACCACCGTGTCGCTGGTGCGCGCGGTCACGAACTTCGCCTGTGGCGTGCGGTAGACGACGATGGTGCACGACAGGTGCTTGCTCAGGGTGCGGGCGACGCCATTTGCCTGGCTTGCGGTGGGGTACGTATTCATGCTTCTCCTTTGCCTGTGCGATGGCTGAATAGTAGTACCAAGGTACTTACAAATCGCCACATGTAGTCGCTAAGTACTAATCTTGACCGTGAAATAGTTCACAGCTGACCCGAAAGGCTGGGTCTGGAAGCCCCCGATGAGGTATCTGCCGGCCGGGACGCGATGAACCCGCTCAACCCTTCTGGATCGACGATTCCTCGTGCAGCGGCCACAGCCTGGACAGCAGCCAGGCGCTGCCGATGCCGACCGCGCAGCCGAACAGCACTTCGCCCACGCGCACGGCACCGCTCTCGAGGGCGCCGAGCTTGTCGTGGTGCTGCAGGTTGCCGGCGATGACGATCGCGGCGGTGATCGGCGCTTGCCGCCACATCGTCGGAACCCGCACCAGATAGGACGACAGCAGCACGGTCAGCGCGAGCGCCGCCGGAAGCTCCCACGCGGTGCGGCCGATGGCGATGGCGAGCAGGCCGATCGCGCAGCCCACCAGCGTGTTGATCAGCCGCCCGCGAAAAGTCGCCAGCGACTGCTTCAGCTGCGGGTCGCTCGTCGCGACCATCGAGCTGACGGCCCAGATCGGATTCGAATCCCCGTAGACCTTGACGACGATCCACAGCACCGTGGTGGCCAGGAAGACGTTCGCGGCATAGCGCACGCCGCGCAGGTCGTCCGCCAGGAAGCGCTCGCTCAGCTTCATGGCGAGTGCCCGCTGCCCGCTACTCGTGGGCCTGCGGCGGATTGCCCTTGAGCCGGTAGACCATGCCGGTCTTGGTGGCCCCGAGGTAGATCCAGGCGTGGCCGACCTGCTGCAGCCGGATGAAGAACCTGGCGCAGCGCTCGCGTGCCTTGTCGTGCACCTCCTCGCGGCGCTTGAACTTCACCTGGTAGGCGAACTCGCCCACCAGCGGCAGGTGCTCGCCGCGCGTGCGCCACAGCGCGACGTTGGCGTCGGCCGTGACGCCCTTGCCGAAGTCGAGCGTGCCGAGGTCCTGCAGCACCTCCTCGACGATCGTCTGGTTGACCAGCGAGACATGGTCGCCCTTGTCGAGCTGCAAGACCTTCATGGCGGGGAAAACCTGCATCAGCTGCTCCATCGCGGTGCGATCGCCGTCCGTCGGCGCATGGCTCAGCGGGAACTGGACGTTGTGCGAGAACAGCAGCCGGTAGCCGCCGAGCCGGTCCTTGAGCGGCAAGGCCTCGGCCTTGAACTTGATGCGGTAGTCGCCCGGCAGGTTGGGCCGCACATCCACCTCGGCCGCCTCTTGCTGGTCGGGGTGACGGAACTTGAAGACCACCTCCGGCTCCTCGGCCGGGAAGCCGTCCTCGAAACGGATGCGCCGCCGCAGGATGAAGGCGTTGCTGTAGAGCCTGAAGTCCTCGGTGTCGAGGAACATCACCTCCCGGATCGCCGGCCGCGCACCCTTGGCCGGCTTCTGATCGAAACCGATCCCGCACTCCTCGGCCACCTGGGCGACCAGCTTGCCGTACTTCCTGAAGCCCGCCGGCGAGGTGAACTCGTCGGTCTTCAGGATCAGCTTGCATTCGAGGTATTGCACGTCGTGCAGCGGGCTGCCGTCCGCGTACTGTCCGGCCCTCAGGTCGGCGACGCGTTCGCTTCGCGGATCATTCATCTTCAGCTTGGCCATCTCGAGTCCCTTTCATGTTGCCTGGCGAGCGCGCCGCGCCAACTCCTCGGCAAGAATCGGCACGCCGAGATTGCAAGCCTGCACGCCCTGCCCGACGCAGAGCTTGAGCACTTCCATGATCTCCTCGATCGTGGCACCGGCGGCCAAGGCGTTGCGGATATGCCGTCGCGTGCCTGGCGCATACATGTGCGTGTAGGAGGCATCGAAGGCAATGCTCAGCAGTTCGATCTCCTTCGCGGGCAGGACGCCGCTTGCGTAGATGCCCGCGCCCGTGGCCATGAATTCGTCGGTCCACACGGGGTCGAGTTCGTAGAACGGATCCCACGCCGCGTTCCACTGGCCAATGGCTTTCATCCGGTCGCAGGCGGGCGTCAGCAGGCCGGCCTTGCTGGTCGGAACCGCCTGCGCTGACTTCGCTTCTTCCAGCAGGATCGGCGCCCCGAGGCTGCAGGAATGGATCGACATCACGGAAGCGCACTTCAGCACGAACAGGATCTCGTCCCGGCTGGCTCCGGCTTCGAGGGCCCTGCGGATGTGGCGACGGGTCCCCTCGGGATTCAGGTTGGTGCAGGCGGCGTTCATCGCAACGCCGACCAGTTCGGCCAGCTTGCGGGACAGCACGCCGCTGCGCCACGGATTGGTCGCCATGCGGGTGCTGGACTCCGCCCAGGCACCATCCCATTCGCGCAACTGGGCCAGCGCATCCTCCCACGGACCGGTTTCGTCGTTGACCTGCATGCAGTTCTCCTCTGGGTCACGGTGCATGAGCGTTTCGGGTGGCATCAAGCGGCGCCTCCGGGCTCCCGGACGCGCCGCTCTCCGGCCTGCTCCAGATGCTCTAGAGGATGCTGGTAGGCCGCGTCACGACGCCCGTCGCCCGCGGCAGCCGACCGTCGGTCTCGTATGCCAGGAAGCCCTTGTGGCCGTCCTTGCGGTTCGGCGGCAGGCCGAGGTTGAACAGCGTCTCGTCCACGCTGTCGTACCAGACGCCGATCTTCATGATCTCGCGCGCCTCCTCCGCCGTTGCGACCTTGCGGCCGAACTGCTCGCTCTGCTTGACCGCCCACTCGACCTGCTTGACCGTCGACCAGCGCTTCTTGTCGATGTCCCAGATGTTGTCCTCGTTGCCCACGCGAACGTTGACGCCGAGGATCGTCGCCAGGGTCTGGATCGCGATGTTGCCGCGCATGCTGCTCCAGAAGGTCACGCTGGAGGCACCATGCGGGGTGCGGCGCAGCATCTCCATCCAGTCGAAGGGATTGCGGCCCATGGTGCCGCCGCCGTAGCCGCACAGCGCCAGGTTCAGCGGCCCCATGTAGACGCCGGAGCGGATCAGGCGCTCGATGATCTCGAGCTGGTGCACGTGGCCCGGCACGAAGTAGGGCTGGATCCTGTTCTTGCGCAGCCGCTTCAGATGCTCGATATAGAAGGCCGGCAGCGAGTCCACGACCATGCCGCTCCAGGCCGCCGCGACCTTCGGGTCGTCCAGGTGCGTGCCATCCGCATCGCCCGGCACGAAGGCCTGCGTGATGTCCCACAGGCTCGATCCGGTCGTGACCGTGACGCAATCCGGCTTCGGGTCGAGCTCGGTGAGCATGTGGCGGGTGTCGTAGTCCAGCCACTTGGCCTTCGCGCCCTCGGTGTGCGGCGCGAAGGAGATCGAGCCGCCGACCTGGATGATCATCTTCGGCACCGCCTTGCGCACCATGCCGAGGAGTTCGTTGTAGTGATCGAAGTTGCTCGATCCCTCGCCGGTCTTCGGGTCTCGCACGTGGAAGTGCAGCATCGTGGCGCCGGCGTTGTAGCAGTCCACCGCGGCCTGCACCTGTTGCTCGAAGCTCAGCGGCAGGTCCTCGACATCGCCGGGCAGCCACTCGGGACCGTACGGCGCCGCGGTGATGATCGTGGGCGTCATCAGTTCGGGAAACAGTGAATCGTCGGTGAAATACATTTCCATCGCTCCTTCGTTAGAGTCAAACAACCACCCCTGCCGATACATAGCGATCACCCGCAAGAAGCGCGTCGACCGCCGCCAGCAACTCGCCTGCGATCAGGCGCTTCAACACGAATCCGTCGGCGCCCGCCGCCAGCGCCGCCAACGCCACCGCGCCCTCGTCGTGCGCACTGAGCAGAAGCACCTTGGCCGACGGCGCCTCCTTGCGCAGCGTGCCCACCAGCGTCGGAAGATCTCCGCCGGCGAGCGCGAGATCGACCACCACCAGCTCGGGCTGGAGCCGCGCGGCGCCTTCGATCAACGAGACCGCGTCCGCCACCATGAACACCGCACTGAAGGTGGTCTCGAGCAAGCCACGCATGCCTTCGCTCAGGCCGTGGTGTCGATCACCCAGTAGTACGCAGTTCATGTCGCTCCCTTGTGAAGCAGGCTCTTCGCCGAGATCGCAGACGAAGAATGAACCGGATGGAAGCGGGTGTCAGCTCGAACGATTGCTGGCGGTCGCCGGAAAAATTACGAGTCAGGGACGCGCGATGCCGCGCTTGATCGCGAAGTGGATCAGTTCGGCGCCGTTCTTCAGGCCAAACGACTCCATGATCTTGTACTTGTGGAACTCGACCGTGCGGGATGAGATATCGAGCGCCTTGGCGATCTCCTTCGCCGACTTGCCGTCGGCCAGCAGCCGCAGGATGTCGTGCTGGCGCACCGACAAGGCCACGGCCGCCTCGCCGTGCTCCCTCGACCTGGCCCGGGTTGCCTGAAACAGTTCGCCAGCCAGCGAGGGACTGACGAAGGTCCCGCCTCCGAGAACGACCTGCACCGCACGCACCAGTTCGTCGGGCGCCGAATGCTTGAGGACATAGCCCGCGGCGCCGGCCTCCAGCGCGGTGATGGCGTAGTCGACCTCGCGGTGCATGGTCAGGAAGACGACCGGGGTCTCGATGCCTTCCTTCCTGAGCAGTTCGAGCGCTTCGATGCCGTTGAGCAGGGGCATGGTGATGTCGGCGACGATGGCATCCGGCTGCAGGCCTCGTGCAGCCTCCACCATGTCCCGCCCGTTCTCGACCACGCCGACCAGATCGAACTCCGCCGCCAGGATGCTCTTCAGCCCTTCGGCCACGATCCGGTGATCGTCGGCGAGCAGGATGCGCGCGCCGGTCATGCGGCCTCCTGGAGGGGTACCCATGCGATCACCGAGGTGCCGTGGTCGGGTCGACTCACGACCTCGAGCCTGCCGCCGACCAGCCTGACCCTTTCGCGCATGCTCACGAGGCCGAGGCTGGTCCGGGCGTCGCCGGGCGCGCTTCCGATGCCCTGGCCGTCGTCATGCACCGTCAGCGCGATGCCGCCCTGGCGCGCGCGCAGAGAGACCTCCACGCTGCCTGCCTTGGCGTGGCGCACGACGTTGCGCAATGCCTCCTGCGCCACCCTGAAGACGCAGATCGCGGTGTTCGGAGGCACTTTCCTCGTGATCGCCTCGAGATCGAGATCGACGCGAATCGGCTGCTGGCGCGCGACGCGACCTCATTCCGCCTTCAATGCCGCGACCAGCCCGAGGTCCTCGAGCACCGAAGGATGCAGGCGATACGACAGCGCATGAACGTCTTCGCTCAACTTCACGAGCCCCAGCCGGATCGCGTCCAGCGCGGTCGTGGCGGCGGAACTGCCCGCGTGGCCTTGGGCCCTTGCGGCATCGATCGCGAGCGCCGCGAGGCGCTGCGTGACATCGTCATGCAGCTCGCGCGCGAGCCTTCGCCTCTCGTCTTCCTGGGCGGTCAGGATCCGCCCCCCGAAGTGCTGTGCCTCGCGTTCGGCCTTGCGTCGCTCGACGCGCTGGATCAGAAGCGCCACGATCAGCGCCGCCTGGAACACGAGCGCAGCGCTGGTCGCCAGGACGGCGACGCGGTGCTCTTCCCAGATCGAGGGCGGCCTGAAGCGGATCTCGCTGTCGGGCGGCAGACGTGCCTTGTCGATCTTCCATCGTTCGAGCTCTCTCCAGTCGTAGACGGGCGGCTCGAAGCCGATCACGTCCAGCCGCGGCTGGGACGGCGCCGGTGCGCCCCATGAACGAAGCGCAGCCGTGGCCATGTGTTCCCCGCGCTTCTTCTGCGACGAATAGGGGCCGCCCGCCACCCCCTTGCCGAGTTCGCTCTCGTAGATCCCGAAGATGGGAGCGCTCGCGGTGCTTCGCAGGGTTTCCAGGGCGGCCCGCTGCTCGTGCGGAATGCCGGCGGCATCCACGATCATGTAGGCATAGAGCACCGCCGAACGCGCAGGCAAGGTCGCGATGCGCTGCTGCATCTGGACCAGCGACAGTTTGTCGAGCCACTCGAAGCCGACTCGCCCCTCGAACTGGGCGAACTCGCGCTGCAGTTCCGCCTTCCAGAAGCGCTCGAGCTCGGAGGACCCGATCACCACCGAGATCGTTTCCGTGTCGGGGAGGACCGTCAGGATATTGCTGACCAGCGCCGGCAGGTCCACCTTTCCGGCCACGGCCGCATCGGCCGGCCCGATCGGGAGCTGTTTCAGGATGCGCTCGTCCAAGGCGCCGACCACCAGCGGGGTGGCGGGAAAGAGCTCGCTCCGGTGCCGAAGGTAGAAGCGTGCTGCCGGCGGACCGATCGTCACGACGACATCGGGCGGCGCCTGCTCGAAACGGGCGCGCAGGTACTCGACGAAGAACCGTTCCTCGCCTTCGTTCGGAGCGCGGCTCAGGTCGAGGTTGGCATCGACGAAGTTGATCGGTTCTGCGGATCGGCGCGCAAGATCGGTGCGGAAGGTCGACGCGATCGTGTCGTAGGGTGCGAAGTCGCGGCCGAAGGAGTGCAGGGTCAGCACTCGCCTCGGGCCCGCGGCTTCGGCGCCGATCGCAACGAACCCTGCGAGCAGCAGCCAGACCAGCGCGATCCGCATCCGCAGGGTACGAGGCGACATCCTCATGATCGCGAATGGTGAGGGTCCGGGCTGGCCGATGCAATGCGACCTTGTACCTACCGGGCCGTGTCCGCGACAGGCTGGACAGCCGCGGTCGGGGCCGTGCCGCGACCCGCGCGCTGCCCGGCGGAGAACAGCGCGGCCAATGCGAAGAAGAAGATCGATCCGATGCCGACGACATCGGTCGCGAGGACGACATGCGTCAGCGGCGAGGAGACGCCCTGGGCGATGAGCACGTCCACCGCCCTGCCCGCCACCAGGTTGGCGACCGCTATCGCCAGGATGTTGATGCACAGCATGGTGAAGCCGCTCACGGTCGAGCGCGTCTGCGGCGGAACCATGCCCATGATGGCGGCGTTCGCGGGCCCGTAGCTGCCGAGCGGCAGGAAGAAGCCCGCGCACATGCCCAGGTAGAACAGCCACGAGCCCGGCGCGACGAAGCGGTAGGCGATCATCGGCACGGCGCACAGCGCGATGAAGAGAACGATGACGCCCGCGTGTCCGCCGGGAATCCGTCGCGCCAGACGATCGCCCACGACGCCGCCGACCACCGCCCCCAGGGCACCGAACAGCAACTGGAGTGCGCCGATGCGCGACGCGATGGACGCCGCGTCCAGGCCGCGCTCCTGGACCAGCCACAACTGGGTGAACGAGAGGCCGGCGAACAGCACGTGGATCAGGACGAAGCCGACGATCAGGAACAGCAGCGCGGGGCGCTGGCGCATCTGGCCGAGCACCGTGCGCACCTGCAGCACGAAGGGGGCGCCGCGCTCGTGCGCCGGCGCGTTGCTGCGATCGTCCTTGAGAAACGAGAGCAGCAGCGCAATGACGACGCCGGCCACGCCCAGCGTGTAGAAGGTCGAACGCCAGCCGTGCGCGGCGCCGAAGGTGCCGGCCAGCAGGAAGCTGACGCCGATGCCCATGGGAATCCCCATGAAGAACACGCCCATGACCGTGCCGCGCCGCTTCTCCGGGAACAGCTCCGTCAACAGCGACACCGCGGCGGGCACCAGGGCGGCCTCGCCACTGGCGACGAAGAAGCGCGCCAGGGCCATCTGCTCGAAGCTCTGGGCATGGCCGGAGGCCCAGGTGCACAGGCTCCAGATGAACACGCCGGCGGCGATGATGCGGGTGCGGCTGAAGCGATCGGCCAGCGACCCGAGGAACAGGGCCATCACCCCGAAGCTCATCACCCACACGGCGCCGACCAGGAAGCCGTATTGCGCGTTGCTGATGCCGAGGTCCGCGATGATCTGAGGCGAGAAGCCCAGCAGCATGTTGCGGTCGATGTGGGCCAGCAGGTGGATGAACAGCAGGCCGGCCAGCACGGCGGAGGGGTTCTTCTTCCAGGCCATGGTCGTGCGCCTCAGGCGACCCGGCGCAGCGGAACCCCGCGCTGCTCCGGCTTGCGATTGGGCACCATGCCCAGGCACGACAGCGTCTGGGCAGCGTCGTCCCAGAAGGTGCCCGTCCGGTAGATGCGGTGGGCATCGCTGCCGGTGGCCACCTCGCGGTTGAGCTCGCGGGCGATGCGCACCATCTTCTCGATCTGCTGCACCGAGGTCGCCCGTTGGCCATCGGGGCCGAAGAGGGTGTCCTCGATCCCCACGCGCACATGCATGCCGAGCGCGATCGCCATGGTGTTCATCGGCACCACGTTGCGGTTGAGCGTCTCCAGCGTCAGCACCGCGCCGTCGGGCGTGCGGCGCACGAACTCCATCATGTCGGCCGGGTTCAGGCCCGCGGCGCCGCCGCCGATGGCCACGTAGTTGAGCACCAGCGGTCCGCAGTAGACGCCGCGCCGGATCAAGCGCTCCACGGTCTCCAGCCCGGTCAGGCTGCCGAGCATGAAGTGCGGCTGGATGCCGTTGGCGACCAGGCGGCGGATGTGCTCCTCGTGCCACGACGGGTTGGACGGCACCACCATGTCGCGGTAGGCGGCCTGGATCGCCGGGTTGGTGAGCGAGGTGCCCGCCACGTCCGCGGCGGTCATCAGCTCCATCACGTTCATCTGGCTGGTGTTGACGGCCACCGTCACCTGGTCCGGGCGCGGATCGAGCTCGGCGAGCATGTGGCGCGTGTCGTCGTTGAGCCACTTGGCGGCCGCGCCCTCGCCCTCGGGGGCGAAGGAGATCGAGCCGCCGACCTGGAGCACCATCTTCGGAACCGCATCGCGCAGCCGGGCCAGCATCTCGTTGAACATCGAAAGACGCTTGCTGCCCTTGCCATCGGCTTCGCGCACGTGCACGTGCAGCACGGTGGCGCCGGCGTTGTAGCAATCGACCGCCTTCTGGACCTGCTGTTCCAGGGTGACGGGGATGTCGTCCGAATCGCCGGGTACCCATTGGGGGCCGTAGGGCGCCACCTGGATCACGAGTTTTTCCTGGTTTTCGGGCAGCAGGGAGTCGTCGAGGAAATTCATGCTTTGTCGTCCTTTGGAATGCCGGCGTTGCCGTTGGATGGGACGAAGTATGGGAAGCGGCCGCTTTTTCGGTTTGACCGAATGCGTCATTGATTTGACAATTTGCGACAACGCGAAAGTCGCCCATGCCCTACCTGATCCGAGCCGCCAGCCTCACCAACTACGTCAAGGTGGCGCGCTCGGTGGGCCTGGAGCCGTTTCGCCACCTGCGCGCGGCCGGCATCCATCCGTCGGTGCTGCTCGATCCGGACATGAAGGTGCCCACCGAGGCCGTCGGGCGCCTGCTGGAATCGTCGGCACAGGCTTCCGGCTGCGAGGACTTCGGCCTGCGCATGGCCGAGACCCGCGAACTCTCCAACCTCGGCCCGCTCGCCTTCGTGGCGCGGGAAGAGCCGACCCTGCGCAAGACCCTGGTCTCGATGGCCTACTACGCGCGGCTGCAGAACGAGGCCCTGCTGATCCGGATCGAGGAAGCCGACGGGCTCACCATCATTCGCCAGGAGATGATGGGTGGCCATCCGGGCTCGATCCGGCAGCAGATGCAGCTGATCGTCGGCGTCGTGCACCGGACGCTGGCCGTGTTCCTGGGCGCCGCCTGGAAGCCGCGCAGCGTGTGCTTCATCCACGGCCCGCCGCCCAGGCTCAACGTCTATAGGCGCGTGTTCGGTGCGCCCGTGCTGTTCGACCAGGACTTCGACGGCATCGTGTGCCAGACCACGGACCTCGACGTCGCAGTCGCCTCCTACGAGCCCGACATGGCGCGGCATACGCGGCGCTACCTTGACGCGCTGCTCGCGCAGTCCGACGCCACCATGATCGACCAGGTCCGCAAGCTGGTCTTCGCGCTGCTGCCCACGGGCACCTGTTCGATGACGGCCGTGGCGCAGCAGCTCGGCGTGCAGGCCCGGACCCTCCAGCGCCACCTGGAGGCGCAAGGCGAAAGCTACTCGTCCATCCTCGACGCGGCGCGCGCCGAAGTCGTGCCGCGCTACGTGGCGAGCCGCGACCGGCCGCTGTCGGAGGTGGCGAGCCTCTTGGGCTTTGCTTCGCTGAGCGCGTTCTCGCGCTGGTTCACCGGCCGGTTCGGGTGCAGCGTTTCGACATGGAGGACTTGATCCGGCGCAAAGACCGCGTCCGCAGCATGCGCCTACATTGATTGCTCGCCCACGACGCGGAGTCGGCAATGAGCAAGCTTCTGGTGGTCTGCAACCTGGCGCCGCAGGCGACGTAGATGCGCGTCCTGAATCGCAGGGTCACCGCCCTCGGCATGGTGGCCGGCCTGGTCGCCGGCTGCGCGTCAGCGCCCGGGCCGCCGCCTCTTCCATCGCCGCCTGCCGCGCAGGTCACAACGGCCGCACCCGGCTTCTCCTCGCTGGTCGCCAGCCGCCGGGCCAGCGTGGTCGACATCGTCACCCTGCGGATCGGCCGCGACGAGCGGGCCGAGGGCATCGAGCTGGAGTTCGCGCCCGAGACCGACTTCGCGGACCGCCTGGCCTGGCCGCTGCCGGCGGAGGTGCGCATCAGCCAGATCCGCGACCTCGCCTCCGGCCTGATTCTCGCGCGCGACGGCGTGATCCTCACCAGCGCCCACGTGCTGGCGGGCATCGACGAGGTCCAGGTCCGCCTGGACGACGGCCGGCGCTTCCCCGCGCGGGTGATCGGCTTCGACCGGCGCACCGACGTGGGCCTGCTGAAGATCGACGCCGGCGGGCTCGCGGCCGCGGTGATCGGCGACTCGTCGCAACTGGCGCCGGGCGACTGGGTGGCGGCCATCGGGGCGCCTTTCGGCTTCCACGGCAGCGTCACCGCGGGCGTGGTGAGCGCGGTCGACCGCTACATCGGGGGCGCCGGCGAAGTCCCCTTCATCCAGACCGACGTGGCGATCAATCCCGGCAGTTCGGGCAGCCCCCTGTTCAACAGCCGCGGCGAAGTGGTTGCGATCAACTCGATGATCTACAGCGGCAACGGCGGCTACATGGGCCTGTCTTTTGCCGTGCCGATCAACCTGGCGACCCGGATCGCGGCCCAGCTGAAGGAATCCGGCCGGGTCCGGCGAGCCCGACTCGGCGCCGATTTCCAGCAGATGACCCCCGAACTGGCCCAGTCCTTCGCCTTCGGCGAGCCGAGGGGCGCGCTCGTGGTGCGGGTCGATGCCCAGGGGCCGGCACGGGCCGCAGGCCTGGCCCGCGGCGACATCGTCACCGCTTTCGACGGCGTCCCGATCGCGCACTTCTCGGAGCTGCTGCAACGCGTGGCCAGCGCACCGGCCGGCCGCCGCAGCCAAGTGGAACTGTGGCGGCACGGCAGCCGGCGGACGGTCTGGGTGACGCCGTCGGAGGAGCCGGCGCCGCGGACCGTGCCCAAGTCGGAGGCGGGCTCCGAGCGGGGCGACGGCCTCGGGCTCAGTCTCGGCGAGCTTTCGCCGCTGCAGAAGCTCCAGTTCGGCAGCGATGGCGGCCTGTTGGTCCGGGAAGCCGCCGGGGCCGCGCGCAGCGAGGGCATTCGCGCGGGCGACATCATCGTCGCCGCCAACCACGCCCGGCTCGACCGTGTCGAGGATTTCAGGCGCAAGCTGGCCGAAACCCCGCCAGGCCGCAGGGTGGCGCTGCTGGTGCTGCGCGATCGGCGGCTGGCCTATGTCCCGGTCGTCAATGCGCCATGAGCCGCCGGCCTACGGAGCCTGCAAGCGCTGCAGCAGCGCCGCGCTGGGATAGCCGTCGGCGGGCAGGCCGGCACTGCGCTGGAACTGGCGGATGCCTTCGCGCGTGGCCGGCCCCATCATGCCGTCGGGCGTGCCGCTGGCGAAGCCGCGCTGGTTCAAGGCGGTCTGCAGTTCCAGCAGCTGGCTGCGCGAGAGCGCGGGCAGGTCGCGCGGCCAGGCCGCCTGCACGCCGGGACCGTCGGCGAGCCGCTGCGCGAGAAGGCCGACCGCAAGCGCATAGCTGGTCGAGTTGTTGTAGCGCAGGATTGCGCGGAAGTTCGGACCCACCAGGAACGCGGGCCCGCGCGCGCCCGCGGGCAGCAGGATCATGCCGTCGGCAAACTCCGGCAGCGGCCGGCCGTCCATGGTGCGCAAGCCCTCGGCGGCCCATTGCGCACTGGATTGGCGCACGCTGGTGTCGGCGCGGCCGTAGTCGAAGCCGTTTGGCAGTTGCACCTCGACGCCCCAGGGCTGCCCCGCCTTCCAGCCCGAGCGCGCAAGGAAGTTCGCAGTCGACGCCGTGACGTCGGCCATGCTGCCCCAGATGTCGCGCCGGCCGTCGCCGTCGGCATCGACCGCATGGGCCAGGAAGCTCGACGGCATGAATTGCGTCTGGCCCATGGCACCGGCCCAGGAGCCGATCATGTGCGCGCGATCGATGTCGCCCTTGTCGAGAATCCTGAGCGCCGCCAGCAGTTCGCGGCGCGCCCATTCCTCGCGGCGGCCCTCGAAGCCCAGTGTCGCCAGGGCGTCGATGGTCGGCGTGCTGCCGTAGTTGCCGCCGAAGTTGCTTTCCATGCCCCAGATGGCGACCACCACGGCGGACGGAACGCCGTAGCGCGCGGCCGCCGCATCGGCTTGGGCGCCCACCTGCTGCATCTTCTCCTTGCCGAGCGCCACGCGCTGCGGCGTCACGGCATTGTCGAGATAGTCCCAGACGGTGCGCGTGAATTCGGGCTGGGCGCGGTCCAGCTCGACGACGCGCGGCAGGTAGCGGACCTCGGCGAAGGCCGACTGCAGCGTTGCCTCGCTGATCCCCGCTTCGCGCGCCTGGACGCGGAAGTCGGCGACCCAGCGGGCGAAGCCCTGCTGCAGTGCGGCATCGTCCGCGGCCGCGGGCAGCGGCGGCTGCGGCCGAGGCGGCGCCGGCCGGGGCACGGGCGCGGCCTCGGCCGTCGGCGCCGGCGCAGGCGCAGGGGGTGGCGCGGAGGCGCAGCCCGCCAGCAAGGCCGCGGCCAGTGCCAGGGTGGCCGGTGTTCGCAGGCGCGGCGGAGGAAAAGGAAATCTGTGCATGTGCCGATTTTCGCCCCGGCGCGAGGCCCCTCGCTGTCGGTCAAGGAGCCGTGGCACGGGGTCCGAGACGGGGTGGAATCCATCGCTTTTCGCGACGTCGCCAACCCTTGAGCGCCCGCGCAGCGGACCCATCTATTCAAGGCACCCGACCGGCATCCGCGCCTCTGAGCGACGGCGAAAACGGCAGAGCTCAAACTGCCGTGATCGCCAGTTTTCACGGCCCGAAGCTGGAACGGTGCTTGCTGGAGACAATCATGCTGACCATCGACCAAAAAGAAGTCATCCTGCGCAAGGCAGGGATAGCCGTTCCCTCTTTCCCCGAGCGCCACGCCGCCGCGAATCCGCACGATCCCGAGACCGACACCGAACACAAGCTGGCGATCCAGCGATGGCGGGAAGCCATCGACGTGCTCTACGTTCAGTACGCGGCCGCCCGGGCGGCGAAGAGCCTGCGGGATGCAGAGCAGGCCCGCCAGATCGATCAGTTGCGCCGCGCGGCCGAGCGATCGAACGCCTGACGCCGGCGGCTCAACGGCCCTGTCCGCGCGTGTGCCAGCCCCTGACGCGCAATGCCCGCGAGATCGCCGCCTCCAGCTGGTCCTGGTCGAACGGCTTGGCCAGCTTCGACGTGAAGACCGACAGCCCCGGCGGCAGCTCGGCATAGCCGGTGGCGAGGATCAGCGGCAGTTCCGGACGCTCCTTGCGAAGCACCGCGAACAGCTGCGCACCGGTCATGCCGGGCATGACCTGGTCCGAGACCACCAGGCCGACCGCGGGTTCGCCGCGAACCAGGTTCAAGGCGTCCTGCGCCGAACCTGCGGTGATGACCGAATGCCCCAGGTCCTCGAGCATCGAGGTGGTGTTGGCCAGCACCAGGCTGTCGTCATCGACCGCCACGACCAGCAGGGGCGGCGATCGCTCGCCGGCCTTGGCGCCGCCATCGGCGTCGGATTCGGCCGCCACCGCATCGGCCGCGCCTTGCGCCACCGGCAGCCAGAGTTCGGCCGTCGTGCCCGCGCCCTCGGTGCTCTTCAGGACGAAGCGGCCGCCGGACTGCGCGGCCAGCCCCTGGACCATGGGCAGTCCCAGTCCGGTGCCCTTGCCGACTCCTTTGGTCGTGAAGAAGGGCTCGACCGCCTTCTCGAGCGTCGCCGCGTCCATGCCTGCGCCGGTGTCGGAGATCGACAGGCACACGTAGGCTCCGGGCCGCAGTTCGGCTGCGGCGGCGACGGATTTCTCTTCGACCTTGAGTTCGAGCCGCCCGCCTTCGGGCATGGCGTCGCGCGCGTTCACGCAGAGGTTGAGGATCGCCAGTTCGAGCTGGTTCGGGTCGACCAGCACCGGATCGGGCGCCGCCGGGAAGACGGTCTCGATCCGGATCGCCGAACCGAGCGTTCGCGCGAGCATTTCCCGCATGCCGTCGACGAGCCGGGGAACATCGACCGCCACCGGGGCCAGGTCCTGGCGCCGGGCGAACGACAGCATGCGCTGGGTCAGCGAGGCACCGCGCCGCGCCCCCTGGATGGCGTTGTTCACCAGGCCCTGCAGCTTCTCGTCGGCCGGCAGGCGGCGACGCAGCAATTCGAGGCTGCTGAGGACGACCATCAGCAGGTTGTTGAAATCGTGGGCGACACCGCCGGTGAGTTGCCCGATGGCGTCGAGCTTCTGGGCCTGGAACAGGGCATCCCGGGCCTGCTCGAGCTCTTGCTGGGCGCGGCGTTTCTCCGTGATGTCCCGCGTGACCTTGGCGAATCCGATCAGGCTGCCGTTCGCATCGAGCACCGGATCGATCACCACGCTGGCCCAGAACTCCGAGCCATCCTTGCGCACGCGCCAGCCCTCGCTCTCGAAGCGGCCTTCGGAGGCGGCCGTGGCCAGGGCCTTCGCAGGCTCGCCGCGGGTCTGGTCCCCGGTGCGATAGAAGCGCGAGAAATTCGTGCCGATCACCTCGTCCGGCGCGTAGCCCTTGATCCGCTGGGCGCCGGTGTTCCAGCTCGTGATGAGGCCGGTGGGATCGAGCATGTAGATGGCGTAGTCGGTGACCGCCTGCACCAGCAGCCGGAACTGCTCTTCGCTGCGCCGCAGCGCATCTTCGGCATTCCGCCTTTCGGTGAGATCGCGGGTCACCTTCGCGTAGCCCAGGAGTTCGCCTGACGGGGAACGGATCGGGTGGATCAGCACCTGCGCCCAGAAGCGCCGGCCGTCCTTGCAGCAGCGCCACCCCTCGGTCTCGAAGCGGCCCTCGCGCTGGGCCGTGTTCAGCGTCCGGGTCGGGGCGCCGGCGCGCACGTCGTCGGGCGTGTAGAAGGTCGAGAAGTGGCGCCCGAGGATTTCCGCCTCGGCATAGCCCTTCAGGCGCTGCGCCCCGGAGTTCCAGCTGATGACGAACCCATCCGGGTCGAGCATGTAGATCGCGTATTCCTCGACGGCATCCACCAGCAGGCGATACCGCTCCTCGGGCCCGAGCGTCGTGGAGAGATGCGAGGACTGGTCCAACGGGGTGACTCCTGGCCAAAATCGTGAGGGAGGATCTGCGGGAAGGATAGTCCAATACACCCCGACGGGCCTTGTGAGGCCCCCCGCACACTCCTATGATGGCCCGCCAGCCCAGCCAACATCGGAGACCCGCATGAACCCGATCCAGTCGAAGCGCTCCTTGTCGCGCCGCAGCGCGTTGCATTACGGGCTCGGCGCTCTCGGCGCCGGCATCCTGCCCGCGTCCGCCCTCGCCCAGGGCACCTGGCCCACCAAGCCGGTCTCGCTGGTGGTGGGCTATCCACCGGGCGGACAGACCGATTTCGCGGGGCGCGTGCTCACCGCCGGCATGCAGACCAGCCTGGGCCAGAGCGTGGTGATCGACAACAAACCCGGGGTCAACGGCAACATCGCCACCGACTACGTCCTCAAGGCGCCGCCCGACGGCTACAAGCTGCTGGTAGGCAACGGCAGCAACATGGTGCTGAACCCGCACACCTACCGCAACACGCCGGTGGCCGATCCGCTCAAGATGACACCCATCGGGCTGCTGCTGACCTCCTCGCTGATGCTGGTCGTGCCGACCAGCCTGCCGGTCAAGGACGTCCCCGAGTTCATCGCCTGGATCAAGGCGCAGGACAAGGCGGGCAAGGCGGTCGACTACGCCTCGGGCGGGCCCGGCAGCCTGGTGCAGACCGCGATGGAGCTGTTCCGCGAGCGCATCGGCAAGCCGAAGATGAGCCACGTGCCCTACAAGGGCAGCAGCCCGGCGATGACCGACCTGATCGCCGGCCGTGTGCCCGCCATGTTCGATGCCTCGTCGGTGGTCGCGCCCTTCCTCAAGTCGGGCCAGCTCAAGGCGCTGATGGTCACCGGCCCCAAGCGGGTGCCTGCCTTCCCCGACGTGCCCACGGCCGCCGAAGCCGGCATCAAGGACTTCCAGATCATCTCCTTCATCGGCCTGTACGGCCCGCCGGGCCTGAGCCCCGACATCGTGAAGAAAGCGAACACGGCGATGAACAGCGCCCTCAAGGAACCCAATGTCCAGAAGACCATCGCCGATCGCGGCGACGACGCCGGCGGCGGCACGCCCGAGCAGCTCGCGGCGCTGACGCGCGACTACTACAAGCTGCTCGGCGAGGTGGTCAAGAACAACGACATCCGCGCCGAGTAGCGGCCGGCCCGAAACGCGCTTCCCTTAAAATCCAGCCCCGGGCCCCGCCGCAGCGGCGGGCCCGCAGGGGCATGGGCCCGTGCAACGAGCGCAGCAGACCTTGAAGAAACTTCGGATCACGGGCCCGGGACGGGCGGACTACAGGCTCGGCGAGCCGATGCTGGTGCACGACGGAGAGCAGTTGCTCTGCACCCTGGACCCGGTGCCGGTCAATCCCTCGGGAACCGAGATCCGGGTGGAACACTTCACGCCATCGCTGAGCGGCCTCGAGGAAACGCGCCATCTGGGACGCCTCGTGTTCCTGGAGATCTGCGCCTTCGTGGTCGAGAACTTCGAGCAGATCCAGGCCGTGAGCTTTGCCTTCTCACGGCCGGTGGAACTGCTCGCGGCCGGCTCGCAGCACGCGGCCGACCGCGCCGAGATCATGCACCGCATCGGCATCGAGGACATCCGCGTCGCGCCCAAGCCGTCCGTCATCCCGGGGCACTTCGTGGTCACCGGGGTCTGGCTCTACACCGAGCGCAACGTCGCCGCCCTGAACGAGGTGCTCGGCGAGCTCCGCGCGCTGTACCGGGATCGCGTGGTCGGCACCGACCCCAAGGGCGGCGCCGGGGTGGTCCGGCGGCTGGTCGAGCGCTGGCGCGCCTCGGACCGCCGGCTCGATCACTGAGCTCAGGGCAGCAGTTCGAACTTCAGCTCGGCCAGCGGCGTGACCTTCTCTTCGCGCGTCATCTTGTATTCGGTGTTCGGGCCGAGCCACTTGTTCCAGAGCTTGTCGAGCTCGCCCTTCTTCTCGAGCGAATAGAGCGCCTCGTTGACCTTGGCCAGCAGCGCCGGCTCGTCCTTCTTCATTCCGATGCCGATCGGCTGCAGCACCATCGGCTCCTTGATCATCTTCAGCGCCACGCCCTCGGTCTTCGACTGGTTGACCAGCTTGGTGATGGTCATGGTATTCGCCACCATGCCCATCGACTTGTTCTGCTGCACCGCCATGAAGGCCGAGCCGGTGTCCTGGAAGGTCACGGGCTCGGAGCCGTTCATCTTGATCGACAGCTCCGAGGTCGAGCCCTTGGTCGAGCTCAGGCGCTTGCCCTTGAAGTCGGCCTTGGTGGTGCCGGGGTCGGAGGCCTTCACCGCCAGCATCTCCTTGGCGACATAGTACGGGTCGCTGAACTGGATCTGCTCGCCACGGCTCTTGGTGTAGGCCAGGTTGGCGATGGTCACGTCGACGCGGCCGAGCTTGACCTCGGGCACGCGGGCCTCGACCGACAGCGGCGTCACCTTGGCCGTCAAGCCGAGTTCCTTGGCGATCGCATTGCAGAGGTCGACGTCGTGGCCCACCATCTCGCGCGTCTTCGGGTCCGGCGCCGCGAAGGGCGGCACGTCGGCGAAGGTGCCGCACTTGAGTTCCTTGCGCGCGCTGATGTCGCTCCACTGGTCGGCCTGGGCCGCGAGCGAGCACGCGCAGAGGGCCGCAGCGAGGGCGGCGAGACGAAACACGTTGGCATTCGACATGGGGAGCTCCTGGGAAGAATATCGGGTGAACGACAAAAGGGGAAACGGATCGGCTCAGTGCGCCCGCAGGTCCGACAGGAATCGCTGCGCGCGCGGGTGCTCGGGGCGGGTGAAGAAGGTCTCGGGGTCGGCCTTCTCGAGAATGCGGCCGGCGTCCATGAACCAGACGCGGTCGGCGACCTCTCGCGCGAAGTTCATCTCGTGGGTCACGCACATCATGGTCATGCCCTCGTTGGCCAGGCTGCGCATGACCGACAGCACCTCGCCGACCATCTCGGGATCGAGCGCGCTGGTGGGTTCGTCGAACAGCATCGCGGGCGGCTCCATCGCCAGCGCGCGGGCGATCGCGACGCGCTGCTGCTGACCGCCCGAGAGCTGCGCCGGATAGGAATTGGCCTTGTTCGACAGGCCCACGCGCTCGAGCAGCTGGCCGGCCCTCGCCTTGGCCTCGGCGCGCTTGACGCCGAGCACGCGCACCGGCGACAGCATGATGTTGTCGAGCACGGACAGATGCGGGAACAGGTTGAAGCTCTGGAACACGAAGCCGATGCGGCTGCGCAGCTTGTTCAGCGCATGGCTGCTCAGCGGTGCATGGATGTCGTGGCCATCGAACAGCAGCTGGCCGGACTTGATCTCCTCGAGCCGGTTGACGGTGCGGATCAGGGTCGACTTGCCCGAGCCGGATGGCCCGCAGACCACGACCACCTCGCCCTTCTTGACCTCGGCGTTGACATCGGTCAGCGCCTGGTAGTCGCCGTACCACTTGTTGATGTTGGAAAACAGGATCATGGTGTCGTCTTCGCGCGGCTTCTGCCGTGCGCTGGGTTGTTCAAGGGTTTCCATGGTCTGTCTCCGTTCTTTGATTCACTCACCGTCGTGGCGCGGTGTCAGGGGTTGGCTGCCACCGGCGGCAGCGGCAGGCCGTCCTCGGTGCTTGCGGGCGTGGCGCTGCCGAGCCGCTTGTGGGCGATCCGCCGCTCCAGCCATTGCGCCAGCTGCGTCAGGCTGAAGCAGACGACGTAGTAGGTCATCGCCAGGATGAAGAACACCTGGAAGGGCTTGGTCAGCAGCTGGTTGTTGATCTGGTTGGCCGCGAAGGTGAGTTCCTGCACGTTGATCACGTAGCCCAGCGTGGTCTCCTTGATGGTGGAGATGAACTGGCTCAGCATGCTCGGCAGCATGTTGTAGAGCGCCTGCGGGAGGATCACGTAGGCCATGGTCCCCAGGTGGCTGTGGCCCAGGGCGCGGGCCGCCTCGGCCTGCCCCTTCGGCAGCGCCTGGATGCCGGCGCGGACCACTTCCGACAGGTAGGCGCCCTCGTAGATCACCAGCGTGCACAGCATGGTGGTGAAGCCCGAGACATCGTGGCCGATCAGGATCGGCACCAGGAAGTACACCCACAGGATGACCATCAGCAGCGGCACGCCGCGCACGATGTAGACCAGCACCGTCGCCGGCCAGCGCAGCGCGCGCCAGGGGGACAGGCGCGCCAGTGCCAGCAGCACCGAGACCGGGAAGGCCAGCACGATGCCCAGCACCGAGAGGATGAGCGTGGCGACGATGCCGCCCAGCGGCCCGTTCGGGTACTGGCCGACCAGCAGCAGCAGCCAGTTGTCGCGCAGGATGTCGAAGATGCCGAACATGTCTCACCTCGCCCCGGCAACGCGATAGCGGCGCGCGATCCAGGCGCCCACCGCCATGATCAGCATCGAGACCAGCAGGTACATGACGGTCGCCAGGCTGTAGGCCTCGAAGGTGCGAAAGCTCTGGCTCTCGATCTCCTTCACCGCATGCGTGAGCTCGGCGACGCCGATGGCCATCGCCAGGCTGCTGTTCTTGAACAGCGACACGCTGTGGTTCACCAGCGCCGGCACCGCGTTGCGCACCGCCTGGGGCAGCATCACGTGCCGCATCGCGCCGATGTAGCCGTGGCCGAGCGCGCGCGCCGCCTCGGACTGTCCGGCCGGAATGGCGCGCAGGCCGGAGCGCATGTCCTCGCTGAAGTAGGCGGCCTGGCAAAGTCCCAGGGCGACGATGGAGATCAGCGCCTCGGCGTTGTTGTCCGACAGCCAGGCCTGCACCGGGTCGGGCAGCAGGCTGAAGATGCCGAAGTACCAGAGCATCAGCTGGACCAGCGTCGGCACGTTGCGGTGATAGGAGACGTAGGCCGCCACCAGCCGCTCGGCCACCGGATTGGCGCTGAGCCGGACCACCAGCAGGACGACGGCCATCGTCATCGCGAGCAGCCAGGAGCCGACCGCGATCTTCAGGGTCAGCACCATCCCGTGCAGCAGCATGGCGCCGAACTCGGGCTTCAGCAGGATCGCGAGGAGGTCGAAGTCCTTCATGGCGTGCCCTCGTGTGAACGCGCGGCTCTCAGGCCCGCACCGTCTCCGGCTTGGCGGTGGAGAGGCCGCCGGGCACCTGCAGGGTCGGCGTGATCTCCATGTGGCCGATGTTCACCGCGACCGGCGCCGCGATGGCGAAGGCGATGGCGTTGGCGATGTCCGAGGCTTCCGGCAGTTCGTAGCCTTCGACGAATCGCTTGCGCGTCTCCTCGGAGTCGCCATGCACGTGCGCGAAGATGTCCGTCGCCACGCGGCCCGGGCAGATCTCGGTCACGCGGACCCGCTTGCCGAAGCAATCCACCCGCAGCTGGCTCGACAGCATGCTGACCGCCGCCTTGGTGGCGTGGTAGGTGCTGTTGCCGCCGAAGTTGTAGGCCGCGGCGATCGAGCTGATGTTGACCACGTGGCCGTTGTCGCGCGCCACCATGCCCGGAACCACCAGCCGGCAGAGATGCAGCACCGCGCGCAGGTTGACGTCCACCAGCAGGTCGATGCCTTCGGCGTCGGCCTTGAGGATCGAGCCCGGCCGATCCACGCCGGCGTTGTTCACCAGCACGTCGAAGTCGACCTCCTTCGTGAGTGCGGTCACGCCCTGCAGGTCGCTGACGTCGATGGCGTGCGGGATGCAGCCGGTGCGGGCGGCGAGTTCCTTGAGCTTGTCGCCGCTGCGGGCCAGCGCGTGGACCTGCAGGCCCTCCTTGCAGAGTCGCTCGACGACGGCGGCGCCGATGCCGGAGGAGGCCCCTGTCACCAGGGCGGTCTTGTAGTCGGAGAAGGGCATCAGGGTCACTTTCTTTCTGTGGAATGGCGCGATGAATTCACTGTATCGACCGCCGCTTCGGCGCGCCAAGACGGTTTGGCTGTGGAGCGATAAGGCGCCCTTATGTCGCCCCGCAAGGGTGCGCGCCGAGTCAGGGTAAGCACCATGTCCGGGCCTTTTCGAGGGTGCGCTTCAGGCCGGCTGGCGAGAGATCGGGACCACGCGGCCGTGCGCCTCAACCACTTCGCGCACGCCGCGCGCCAGCGCCACCGCGCCGGGCGTGTCGCCGTGGACCAGGATGGAGTGCACGCGCATCGGGATCCGGCTGCCGCCATAAGCGGTGACGGTGCCCTCCTCCAGCAGCTGCCGGACACGGGCCAGCACGCGTTCGGGCTCATGGATCACCGAATCCGGCATCTTGCGCGGGATCAGCAGCCCGGCCTCGTCGCAGGCGCGGTCGGCCAGGAAGGTGGTGCGAACGCGCAGGCCGCAGCGCTCGGCCGCATCCTCGATGGCCCGGCTGGCCGAGGAGCTGATCGTCAGCGCCGGGTCGAAGTCCGCCACCGCGCGCACCAGCGGCGCCGCGAATTCCGCGTCCGCCGCCGCCATGTTCCCGAGCGCGCCGTGAAAGCTCATGTGCGTCATCCGGTGGCCGGCGCTGCGCGCGATGCCGGCCAGGGCGCCCAGCTGGTAGACCACGGCCGCGACCAGTTCGCGCGTGTCCATCTGCATCGGCCGGCGGCCGAAGCCGGCCAGGTCCGGAAAGCCGACATGCGCGCCCACATCCACGCCGCGCGCCAGCGCCGTGCGCACGGTCCGGTCCATGGTCTGCGGGTCGCCTGCATGAAAGCCGCAAGCGACGTTGGCCGAGGAGACGATGCCCAGCAGTGCCTCGTCGTCGCCCATGCGCCAGGGGCCGAAGCCTTCGCCCAGGTCCGCATTCAGGTCGATGTCCATGTCGGTTGTCCTTTGTCGTCAGAAGGGATGCAGGTCGACCAGCGGCGCGCCGTAGCCGACGGTCGCGCCGTCCCCGGCACGCAGCGCGGCGACGGTGCCGGCGCGGGAGGCGAGCACCGGCAGCAGCAGGACGCCGATGCGCAGCAGGCCCAGCGTCTGTCCCGCCAGCACCTCGATGCCGGTGCGCACGAAGGGCGCGGTGGCGCCCGGATGGGCATGCAGGAACACACCGACGGAACCCGCCGTGACGGTGTCCGGGCGCAGCCCGGCCGGGTTGGCCCGGCCCTCGGCCTGCGCGTCGGCACGCTGGCCATGGTCCAGCATCACGACCTCTTCGCCGCGCCGCTCCAGGCGCACGGTGACGCCGGGCATCCGCAGTTCGAGGAAGCCGATGTCGGTCGCCGCCATCCAGCCGGCGATCTCGCGGAGTTCGTGGGGCGCCTTCTTCATGCGGCGGCTCCCATCGGCGCGCTGCGGCGCAGCGCCACCATGCGGGCCACCTTCGCCAACCAGGCTTCCTTCTGCTCCAGCGCGGCCACGGCCTCGTCCCAGCCGGTTTCGACGAAGCGGATCCGGCTGCCGATCGGCGCCTGCCCCAGGCGCCAGAGATCGGCTTCGATCACGGTCCCGAACTTGGGATAGCCGCCCGAAGGCTGGGCATCGCGCATCTGGATGATCGGCTGCCCGCTGTGGGGCACCTGGATCACGCCGGGCACGATGCCGTGCGAACGCAGCTCCATCGGAGCCACCGGCTGCAGGGGCTCTCCGGCCAGGCGATAGCCATAGCGATCGCTCTGTGCCGTGATGCGCCACTCGCCGGCCCAGAAGGCGGCGCGCGATGCGGCTTCGAAACCCAGGTACTCGGCGCCCGGCAGCACCCGCAGCGCGATTAGCCCATCGATCTCCTGGGGCAGGGCCAAGGCCGGCGGCACCAGCCCGAAACCGGTGCGGCAAGCGCGCTGCGGCTCGGCGGCCCGCAGCCGGTCGCCCTTGCGCAATGCGCGGCCCTCGTGGCCACCGAAGGCGCCGCGCATCTGGGTGCTGCGCGAGCCCAGTACCTGCGGCACGTCGATGCCGCCCGGCAGGCACAGCAGCGCCCGGCTGGCGCGCTGCGCGCCCTGGGGCAGGCCCAGCGTCAGCACCTGGCCGGCGCGCGCCTGGTGCGACCACCACGGCAGCAGGGGCGCCGCGTCGAGCCTGGCGCCACAGTCGGCGCCGGTCAGCGCGAAGGCGCAATCCTCGATGAACCGGACCTTGAACGGAAAGACCGGAATCTCGATGCCCGCGGCGCCCGCTTCGTTGCCCAGCAGCAGGTTGCCCGCCGCCAGCGCGAGGTCATCCATGGCCCCGGCGGTGCCGACGCCGAAGCGCAGGCTGCCCAGGCGCCCCAGATCCTGCACGGTCGCCAGCGCGGCGTTGGAAAGTATCTCGATCATGCTTCGATCCCTTCGACCAGGAAGCGGATGCGGTCGCCCGGCTGCAGCGTGGCCGGCGGATTTCGCGCCGGGTCGAAGAAGGCCATGGTGGTGGTGCCGATGGTGTTCCAGCCGCTCGGGCCGGCCGAGGCCGAGACACCGGTCTGTGCACCGCCGATGGACACCGCACCGCCGGGAATGCTGAGCACCGGCACCTTGCGCCGCGGCGTCGCGATGCGCGGGTCCATGCCGCCGAGGTAGCAATAGCCGGGGTGGCTGCCGAGCGCATACACCGGGTACAGCGGCGCGCTGTGCAGCTCGACGATGTTCTCGACCGACAGGCCGGTGTGCGCCACCACGTCGGCCATGTGCGGGCCGCCGGCTCCGCCGTAGATCACCGGCAGCTCCACCACGCGGCCTTCGCGGGCCAGCGGCGTGACGGCTTCCCAGGCGGCTTCCAGCCGCGCCTTCAATGCATCGAGCGCGCGCGGCGGCCGAACGAAGCTCAGCATCAGGTTGTTCATGCCGGGCACGGCCTCGCGCACCTCGGGCCATCCGGCCGCCTCCTGCGCGAGCGCCCAGATGCGCTGCTGCGAATGCAGTTCCAGCGCGCCCGGCGCTTCGAACAGCAGCGCGGTGGTGCCCAGCAGGCTCAGCGTCGGAACCGGTCCAGGGGTCGAGGCAGTCACGGCGTGCTCCTGTGCTGAAGCCAGCGTTCGAGGTGGTGGATGTCGACCCCGCCGATGGCGAAGCCCTCGTCCTGGAGCAGTGCGCGGTGCAGCGGCACGTTGGTCGCGATGCCGTCGACCTGCAGTTCGCCGAGCGCGAGCCGCATGCGGTCGAGCGCGTCCTCGCGGTTCGCGCCATGCACGATCAGCTTGCCGATCATCGAGTCGTAGTAGGGCGGCACGCGGTAGCCCACGCCCGCATGCGAGTCGAAGCGCACGCCGAAGCCGCCGGGCACGCGCCAGCCCGTGATGCGGCCCGGCGACGGCGCGAAGCTGTCGGGGTCCTCCGCGTTGATCCGGCATTCGATCGAATGCCCCCGGCAGGGGACGTCGGCCTGCACGATCGCCAGCCGCTCGCCGCGCGCCATGCGCAGCTGCTGCTGCACGATGTCGATGCCGGTGGTCATCTCGGTCACCGGGTGCTCCACCTGCAGCCGGGTGTTCATCTCGATGAAGTAGAAGGCGCCCTTCTCGTAGAGAAACTCGAAGGTGCCGACGCCCGAGTAGCCGATCTGCCGACAGGCCGCCGCGCAGCTCTCGCCGACCGAGGCGATCAGCGCCTCGTCGATGCCGGGTGCCGGCGCTTCCTCGATCACCTTCTGGTGCCGCCGCTGCAGCGAGCAGTCGCGGCTGCCGAGCCAGATCGCGTGGCCATGGCTGTCGGCCAGCACCTGGATCTCGACATGCCGCGGATGCAGCAGGAACTTCTCGATGTAGACCTCCGGATTGCCGAAGGCGCGCCGGGCTTCCTCGCGCGTGAGCGCAAGCGCCTCGAGCAGCTCGCCCTCTTCCCGCACCACGCGCATGCCGCGACCGCCGCCGCCGCCGGCCGCCTTCACGATCACCGGGTAGCCGACCTCGCGCGCCAGCCGGCGCACCGCCTCCGGGTCCTCGGGCAGGCCCTCGTCCGGACCCGGGACGCAGGGCACGCCGGCCCGGCGCATCGCGCGCTTGGCGGCGACCTTGTCGCCCATCACGCGGATGCAGGCGGCGCTCGGTCCGACGAAGCGCAGGCCGGCCTGCTCGACCTGCTCGACGAAGCCCGCGTTCTCCGACAGGAAGCCGTAGCCCGGATGGATCGCCTGCGCACCGCTCACCTCGGCCGCATAGAGCAGCGCCGACGGGTTGAGATAGCTCAGCCCGGGACTCGCCGGACCGATGCACAGCGCCTGGTCGGCCTGTTGCACATAGGGCGCGTCGCGGTCGGCCTCCGAATGCGCGACCACGGTGTGGAGGCCCAGGCCCCGGCAGGCGCGCAGGATGCGCAGGGCGATCTCGCCGCGGTTCGCAATGAGGACGGTGTCGAACATGATGTCCCTCTCAGACAAGACGGAAGAGGGGCTGGCCGGCCTCGACCTCGTCGCCGGAGCGCACCAGCACCTCGACGACGGTGGCGTCAGCCTCGGCACGCACCTCGTTGAAGACCTTCATCGCCTCGATCACGCACAAGGTCTGGCCGGCCGCGATCTGCTGGCCCGGCTGCACGAACAGCGGCTCGCCCGGCGAGGGCTGCAGGTGGATCACGCCATAGAGCGGCGCCAGGCATTCGTCCGGGCGCGCCGCCAGGGCGTCGGAAAGGTCGGATGCGCGCTGGACCGTGGCCTGCGGGGCCGCATGGTCATCGTCCGCGTCGCGCCCACCCCGGGGCGAGGCGCTCGACACCCCCTGCTTCACCAGCCGCAAGGTGCAGCCGTCTTCGCTGTACTCGAGCTCCGACAGCCCGGAGCTTGCCAACGCGTCGATGAGGTTCCTGATCTGTTCCTGGTTCATGCCGGCCCCGCCGGCGAACGGCGGGATCTCCTTGGTGGCCGACGCATTCCGCGAACGCGTGACGGCAGGCATGAAAGGTAGCCCGCGGGGGCTGCAAAGCCAAAGACGGATTGGCTGTGCCGGGATAAGGCCGGCTTATGACACCACGGGCGACACCGCGTCGGGCAGCGCTTGCGACACCGACGCGGCGCTGTTCGACAGCTCCGTGACCAGCTCGAGCAGGATGTCCTTCACCGCCTGCGCCGGCTCGGAGAGCGGGAGATGGTCCGACTGGCACAGGGCCAGCGGCGCCTCGATCACCGGATCGACGATCTGGAACTGCCAGGCCCCGCAGGCCGCCACCACCTCGCGCGCCATCGAGGCCGGCAGGATGGTGGCACCCAGGCCGTCGGCCACGGCGGCGGTCAGCGTGAAGGCGGACTCGATCTCGGCCACGACGCGCGGCGCGGCGCCCAGCCGGCCGAAAGCGGCATCGACCAGCTTGCGCACCACGTTGTAGGGACGCGGCAGGAAGAGTTCCATGTCGCGCAGGTCGGCCAGCCGCACCGGTTGAGCGGGCGCCGGGATCGAGGCCGGGCCGACCAGGAACAGGGGCTCTTTCAGCAGCGGCAGGAAGGTCAGGCCGTGGATCGCCTTGTCGCCGTAGAGCACGGCCAGGTCCATGCGGCCGTTCATGATCAGCTCGCTCAGCGTGGTGCCGTAGTTCTCGTTCAGGTAGAGCACGATGCCGGGATGGCGCGCCCGAACCGTGCGCAGCAAGGGCAGCGAGAGCGCCGCCGCCGCGGTGCCGGGCGCGAGGCCCACCGACACCTGGCCCGAGACGCCCTGCCCGGCCGCCTCCATGTCGATCTGCGCCTGTTCGCACTGGCGCAGGATGATCTGCGCATGGCGGTACAGCACCTTGCCGGCTTCGGTCGGCGTCACGCCGCGCTTGGTGCGCACCAGCAACTGCTGCCGCACCTCGCCCTCCAGCGTGGCCAGTTGCTGGCTCAGCGCCGGCTGGGCAATGAAAAGAACCTCGGCCGCCTGGGTCAGGCTGCCGATGTCCACGATCTTCACGAAGTATTTGAGTCGCCGCAGGTTCACGGCTGCCTCCGAAGCAAAAGCCGAGCCTAGCACCGGGGCTCGGCACCGGTCATCCGGGCCTTCCATAAGCTCTGCCTATACGACCAGAGCGATGTCGTCTTGGCCTCGGCGAGGCGATCTGCGTACCGTACGGTCCTGCCATCCCACTCCAGCAAGCCATGACCACCACCCGCATCGCAGAGCGCGTCCGCCGCATCAAGCCCTCGCCCAGCACCTCGGCCGCCGACCGCGCCAACGAGTTGCGCCGCCAGGGCAAGTCCATCGTGAATCTCGTCGTCGGCGAGCCCGACTTCGACACGCCGCTGCACATCCGCCAGGCCGCCGCCGCGGCGATGGACAAGGGCGCCACGCGCTACACCCTGATGGCCGGAACCGTCGAGCTGCGCGAAGCCATCGTCGCCAAGCTGAAGCGGGAGAACGGCCTCGACTACGCGATGAACGAGATCATCGCCACCAGCGGCGCCAAGAGCGCGATCTACAACGCCTTCGCGATCACGCTGGAGCCGGGCGACGAGGTCATCGTGCCGGCGCCCTACTGGGTGTCCTACCCCGACATGGTGCTGGCCTGCGACGGCCAGCCCGTGACCGTCGCCTGCCCCGAAGCCAACGGCTTCAAGCTGACCCCCGCGCAACTCGAGGCAGCCATCACGCCGCGCACGCGCTGGCTGCTGATCAACTCGCCGAGCAACCCGACCGGCGCCGCCTACACCGCGGCCGAATACCGGGCGCTGGCCGACGTGCTGCTGCGCCACAGCCAGGTGATGGTGATGACCGACGACATCTACGAGCACATCCGCTTCGATGGCCAGAAGACGCCCCACATCCTCGGCGCCGCACCCGAGCTGCGCGACCGCACGCTGGTCGTCAACGGCGTCTCGAAGACCTATGCGATGACCGGCTGGCGCATCGGCTACGTGGCCGGCCCGGCCGACATGATCCGCGCGATGGACACGCTGCTGTCGCAATCGACCGGCAACTGCTGCTCGATCAGCCAGGCCGCCGCCGCGGCCGCGATGAACGGCGACCAGTCCTTCGTCGCCGAGAGCGTCGCGGTCTACAAGCAGCGCCGCGACCGCACCTTGGCCCTGATCAACGCCATCCCCGGCCTGCGCTGCGCCACGCCGCCCGGGGCCTTCTACCTCTACGTCAGCTGCGAGGGCCTGATCGGCAAGACCACGCCGGCCGGCAAGCTTCTCGCCCAAGACGGCGACGTCGTGATGTACCTGCTGGAAAGCGAAGGGGTCGCGATGGTCGCGGGCACCGCCTACGGCCTCTCGCCCTACTTCCGGCTGTCCATCGCGACCTCGATCGACATCCTCGAGGAAGGCTGCGCGCGCATCTCGCGTGCGGTCGCCGAACTTCGCTGAGCAGCGGCAAAGGCCCCTCGAACCCCAACCTCACCGAACAGGAGACACCCATGCAATTCAAGGGCATCCGCAAGAATCCGTCCGCGCCGCAAGTGAACCCGGCGCACATCGCCGCGCTGCGCGACATCCCGGTCGCGGCGCTGAGCGACAACATGCACCGCAACATCGGCAGCGTCGGCCTCCGGCCCTACCACCGGCCCGGGCCCGGCACGATGACCGGCACGGCGGTCACGATCAGGTCGCGCGGCGGCGACAACCTCACGCTCCTGCGCGCCTTCGAGTTCTGCCGGCCCGGCGACGTGATCGTGATCGACGCCGACGGCGACGTGGCCAACGCGGTCATCGGCGGCATCCTGTCCTTCTATGCCGCCACCATCGGCACCGTGGGCGTCGTGCTCGATGGCGCCATCCGCGACCTGGCCGAGATCCGCGAACGCGACTTCCCGGTCTACGCGCGCGGCGTGAACCATCGCGGACCGTACAAGGACGGGCCCGGCGAGATCAACGTCCCGGTGTCGGTGGGCGGCATGCGCGTGAACCCCGGCGACATCGTGGTCGGCGACCAGGACGGGTTGATGGCCTTTTCGCCGGACGATGCAGAATGGCTCATCGAGAAGGCCCGGGCCCACCTGGCGACCGAAGCCGAGACCATGCGCGCCATGAAGGAAGGGCGCTGGGACCGCAGCTTCGTCGACGCGCTGGAGGCGCGCTGCCCCAACTGACCTGGAGACCCACTTTGAGCCCTGTACTGAAAAGCTTCGACCTCAGCGGGCGCACCGCGCTCATCACCGGCTCGAGTGCCGGCATCGGCTTCGCGCTGGCGCGCGGCCTCGCCGGCGCGGGTGCGCGCGTGATCCTCAACGCCCGCAATGCCGGCAAGCTCGAAGCCGCCGCGGAAGTGCTGCGCGGCGAGGGCCTGCAGGTGCTGACCGCGCCCTTCGACGTCACCTCCGGCGACGCCGTGGCGGCCGCGGTGGCACGCATCGAGGCCGAGGTCGGCGCCATCGACATCCTGGTCAACAACGCCGGCATGCAGCGCCGCGCGCCGCTCGACCAGTTCGCCGAGGCCGACTGGCACGAACTCATGAAGACCAACGTCGACAGCGTGTTCCTCGTCGGCCAGGCGGTGGCGCGCCACATGATCCCGCGCCGCCGCGGCAAGATCGTCAACATCTGCTCGGTGCAGAGCGAGCTGGGCCGTCCCGGCATCGCGCCCTACACCGCCAGCAAGGGCGCCGTGAAGATGCTGACCAAGGGCATGGCGATCGACTGGGGCCAGCACGGCATCCAGGTCAATGGCCTCGGGCCCGGCTACTTCAAGACCGAGCTGACCGAGGCGCTGGTGAAGAACGAGGAGTTCACGAACTGGCTCGTCGGGCGCACGCCCTCGCGGCGCTGGGGCGACGTGGAAGACCTGGTCGGCGCCGCCGTGTTCCTCGCCAGCGATGCCTCCAACTTCGTCAACGGCCACATCCTCTACGTCGATGGCGGCGTGACCGCAACGCTCTGAGAACCACCATGCAAGCCCTCGTCATCCATGCCCCCGGCGACCTGCGCGTCGAGGAGATCGAAACCGCCGAGCTCGGCGCCGACCAGCTGCAGGTGCGCGTGCGCTGCGGCGGCATCTGCGGCTCCGACCTGCACTACTACCAGCACGGCGGCTTCGGCACCGTGCGCATCCAGCAGCCCATGGTGCTGGGCCACGAGGTGGCCGGCATGATCGAGGCGGTGGGCTCCGCCGTCACGGGCTTTCGCCCCGGCGAGCGCATCGCGATCAGCCCGAGCCGGCCCTGCGGCCTGTGCCGCTTCTGCCAGCAGGGCCTGCAGAACCACTGCCTGGACATGCGCTACTACGGCAGCGCGATGCGCAACCCGCATGTGCAGGGCGCCTTCCGCCAGCAGATCGTGGTCGAGACGCACCAAGCCCACAAGCTCGCGGATTCGGTCAGCGACGGCGAGGGCTCGATGGCCGAGCCGCTGTCGGTGGCGCTGCACGCGGTACGCCGCGCCGGCCCGCTGCTGGGCCAGCGCGTGCTGGTGACCGGCTGCGGGCCGATCGGCGCGCTGGCGATCATCGCGGCGCGGCGCGCGGGAGCGGCCCACATCGTGGCCACCGACGTCGGCGCGCTGACGCTCGAGAAGGCCCTGAAGGTCGGCGCCGACGAGGTGGTCAACGTGGCCGAGGAACCCGATGGCCTCAGGCGATTCGCCGCGGACAAGGGCAGCTTCGACGTGCTGCTGGAGGCCAGCGGCAACCCGCGCGCGCTGGTCGGCGCCTTCGAGGCGCTGCGCCCGCGCGGCATCATCGTGCAGCTCGGGCTGGCCGGCGGCGAGATCCAGCTGCCGATCAACACCATCGTCGCCAGGGAGTTCGACCTGCGCGGCGCCTTCCGCTTCCACGAGGAGTTCGCGGTCGCGGTCGAGTTGCTCAACAAGGGGCTGGTCGACGTCAAGCCCCTGATCTCGGCCACGCTCTCGTACCGCGATTCGGCGCGCGCCTTCGCGCTGGCGGCCGATCGCTCGCAGGCGATGAAGGTGCTGCTGAACTTCGATTGATCCAGCGCCGGCCGTTCGCGCCATCGTCCGGACGGCCTAGGCCTTCGAGCCGCCAGCGCGCCCTGCCCGATTGAAGTAAAAAGCGGGGGTGTTCAATCGCTTCCAGCGAAGGAGGGTCTGATGTTCAACATCTTTCAACCCAGCCGAAACGGCCACCTGCGGCGCGTCATGACGCTGCTCGAGGAAGCGCACATGGCGCGCATCGAGCACCAGGCCGCCGCCGAGCATCACGGCGCGCTGGCCCGCATGTATGCGGAGCGTGCGAAGCGGCTCGAACGCGAGCTCTACGGCTCCTCGGCCCTGCCTTCGGGCGAAGGCGCAACGCCCCACAAGTCGGCGGACGACAAGCAGGTCGTCTACGCGCTCGACGCCAACCGCCGCCTCGACGGCCAGGCAAAGAACTCCTAGGCATCGCCGCAGGCAGGAGGCGGCCGGCCGGGCCGTCACCCAAACTGGACTTGACTCTTCGCGCGGCGTAGCATCGTTGGGCCCCTTGCCGCCCGGGCCGCGACGACAAGGTGGTATTCGTGCGGCTTCAACGGAGGTTCGTATGAGCTATCACCTGGAAGGACGTCTGCTGGAGGTGTGCAACTGCAATGTGCTGTGCCCCTGCTGGATTGGTGAGGACCCCGACAACGGCACCTGCGACACCATCGTCGCGTGGCGCATCGACAAGGGCACGATCGACGGCGTCGACGTGGGCGGCAACACCATCGCGGCCGTGGCGCATGTGCCCGGCAACATCCTCGAAGGCAACTGGACCGCGGCGATCTTCGTCGACGACAACGCGTCGAAGGCCCAGGAGGAGGCGCTTCTCAAGGTCTACACCGGCCAGGCCGGCGGCCCGATCGCCGATCTCGCCAAGCTCATCGGCCAAGTCGTTTCGGTGGAGCGGGCGCCGATCCGCTTCACGGTGAAGGAGGGCAAGGGCGAACTCGAGATCGGCAAGGACTACTACGCCGAACTCGAACCCTATCGCGGCGCGACCGGCGGCCAGACCACGCTGTCCGACACCGTGTTCTCGACCGTGCCGGGCGCGCCGGTATTCGTCGGCAAGGCGCCCACCTACCGGTCGAAGAACCCCGCCCTGGGCATCGACCTCGACATCAAGAACCACAACGCCCTGCAAAGCACCTTCGTCTTCGACTGTTGAACGGCCTGCAGACCGACTGCGCAACATGGAAGTCGCCTTGTGAGTGCCGTCCGGGGCGAGAAGCCGGCGCCCCCACCCACGGGCGCTGCCTCGCGTCACCAGCGCATCTTCCTGCCGGTGCTCGCAGCGCTGATCGCGTTGGCGTGGCTGCTGCTCTGGGCCTGGGCGCGCAGCCCGTACGGGCGCTATCTCGCGCACGACGACTGGATGACCTCCGGTCCGGCCGCCTTCCTGTGCCGCGCCGTGCCGGCCGGCAGCGTGCTGCTGCCGATGCTGCTCTACGCCGCCGCCTGGATCCTCATGACGGCCGCCATGATGCTGCCGACCACCCTGCCCCTGTTCAACGCCTTCGACCGGTTGACGGCCGGGCGCCCGGACCATGGGCGCCTCCTGGTGCTGCTCGGCCTCGGCTACGTGGCGGTGTGGGGCGCCTTCGGCCTCCTCGCGCATGCGCTTCACAGCGGCGTGCTGGCGCTGCTCGCCAACTCGCCCACCGTGGCCTGGAACGGCTGGCTGATCGGCGCCGCGACCATCGCGCTGGCCGGCGCCTTCCAGTTCAGCAGCCTCAAGCACCGCTGCATGGACAAGTGCCGCACGCCCTTGAGCTTCGTCATCGAGCACTGGCGCGGCCAAGGCCAGGCGCGCCAGGCCTTCGCGCTCGGCATGCACCACGGCCTGTTCTGCGTCGGCTGCTGCTGGGCGCTGATGCTGCTGATGTTCGTCGTCGGCACCGGCAGCCTCGGCTGGATGCTGTTGCTCGCCGCCGTGATGGCGATCGAGAAGAACCTCCGCTGGGGCCGGCGCCTGAGCGCGCCCCTGGGATTCGCCCTGCTGGGATGGGCCGCCGTGCTGGTGGCGACGAATGCCTGAGGAACGCGGCGGCCCGGCCAGGCTGCGGACGATCCTCCTGACTGCCGCGGCCATGCTGGCCTTCGCCGCCAATTCGCTGTTGTGCCGGCTCGCCCTGCAGCACGGGAGCATCGACCCGGCCAGCTTCTCGAGCATCCGGCTGGTGTCCGGCGCGCTGATGCTCGCCGTCATCGTGCGTCTCAGGTCGGGCCCGGCGCCGTCGGCCGCTGCCGACTGGCTCGCTGCCGCCATGCTGTTCGCCTATGTCGCGTTCTTTTCCTTCGCCTACCTGAGCCTGTCCGCCGGCAGCGGTGCCTTGATCCTCTTCGGCGCGGTGCAACTGACCATGTTCAGCGCCGGACTGCGCGCCGGCGAGCGCTTCGGCCCGATGGCGTGGACCGGTTTCGTGCTGGCCGTCGCGGGGCTCTTCTACCTGGTGTCGCCGGGGATCGCCGCGCCGCCGCCGCTGGGTGCGGGCTTGATGGCCATTGCCGGCATCGCCTGGGGCGTCTACTCGCTGCGCGGCCGCGGCGTCGCGGATCCGCTGGCCGCGACCGCCTCCAACTTCGCGCGGGCGGCTCCGGTGGCGCTGCTGCTGAGCCTGCTGTTCGCCAGCCGGATGCACGCGGATGCGCACGGCGCGGCCCTGGCGATCGCCTCCGGCGCCATCACTTCCGGCATCGGCTACGTCATCTGGTATGCCGCCCTGCCCGGTCTGTCCGCGATGCGCGCAGCCACGGTGCAGCTGTCGGTTCCGCCGATCGCCGCCTTCGGCGGGGCGCTGCTTCTTTCGGAGGCGATCTCGCTGCGGCTCGCGCTCGCTTCGGGCGCGATCCTCGGCGGCATCGCGCTGGTGCTGATCGGCAAGGCGCGCAAGGCGGGCCCGCAACGAACGGCCTGAAGCTGACGCGCAGACCCGCCTGCAGTGAGGGAAAAGCAGGCCCGCATTGCATTCCGCCTTCGACGGAGTAAAAGCGAACCGGCCGCCACGAGGGACCCGGGCGGCGCCGGGCCGCGGGCCCGGATTCGTTGCGGCCCCGGTTTCAAGATTGGAGACGCGCATGCCTACCTACATGACTTGCTTCAGCTACAACACCGAAGGCTGGCAGAAGCTGGCCAAGAACCCTGAAGACCGCAGCGCCCCGGTCAAGGCGCTGATCGAGAAACTGGGCGGCAAGCTCCTCAGCATGTACTACATGGCGGGCGACCACGACGGCTTCATCATCTACGAAGCACCCGATGCCAAGGTGGCGGCCACGGCGGTCATCGCGGTCGAGCTCGCCGGGCATGTACGCAGCCTCAAGACCTCGCAGCTCTACACCGTCGCGGAAACCGTCGAGCTCCTGGGCAACGCAGGCAAGCTGGCCTATCCGCCGCCCAAGGGCTGAACGCCGGCGCGGCGCGGCAGGAGCGCCCGGGCGCTCAGAACACGCCGAGCGCCATCCCCGCCGCCAGCGCGGCACCCAGTTCGCGGCATTGCGCGAGGTCGTCGGCGCCGATCTGCTTGGGCCGCGCGATGGCCTCGGGCGTCTGCGCATGGGTGCACACGATCAAGGCCGGCGCGATGGAGCGCAGCCGCCAGCCGGTGGCGATGCGGTCGATCTGGCGCGCGGCGTTCTGGCCGTCGCTGCCCGCGCACACCAGCGCGGCATAGGGCCGGCCGTTGATGCGGTCGAGCGCGGCGTAGTAGCAGCGGTCGAAGAAGTCCTTCATGAGCCCGGCCATCGCAGCCAGGTTCTCGGGCGTGGCGAACACGTAGCCGTCGGCGCCCAGCACGTCCTCGGGCTGGGCCTCCGGCGCCCGCAGCAGGCGCACCCGCACACCGGCTTCGGCGCCTGCGCCGGCGGCGGCGGCCTGCGCCATCTGCGCGGTGCCGCCGGTCATGGTGTGGTAGACGACGAGCAGCGTCTTGGGAGTCATGCCGCCCAGCATAGCGGCCCGGCCCGATGAGGGGCCGACTCAGTCGTCCTTGCCCCTGGAGCGGTCGTTCAGGAACTCGAAGGTGGCCTGCCAGGTCTGCGGCGAATTCAGGATGCCGAGGTGCCCGGTGCCCAGGACGAGGTCGTAGGCGCCCTGCCCCGTGAGCACGATCTCGCGCGCGCCGCGCAGGCTCGCGCTGCGGGAGAAGTCGGTCGGCTTGCCGAAGGAATCGACGGCGGGCACCGGCGCGATCACGCCGTCCTGCACCGGGAAGTAGACGAAGCTGGCATCGCCGTTGCGGATCACCAGCACCCGCGTGGGCCCGTCGTTCTCGTTGCGGCCGTTGCGGCCGTTGAGCAGGCGCAAAAACGGCGTGTCGGGCGAGCCCAGTTCCTGGCAGACATCGCTCGCCGGCGTGAAGCCGCCCGCGGCCGGGGCCTGGAAGTAGTTGGCGGGGTCGGGCGAGCAGTTGATGATGCCGTGGTTGGGCCCGTCGATGGCCACGAAGCGGCGCACCAGCTGCTGCGCCTCGTCCTGGCGGATCCACTCGCGCGCCAGCGTCACGCCCAGGCTGTGGCCGACGATGTCGACCCGCCTGGCGCCCGTGAACTCCATCACCGCGCGCACGAAGCGCCGCAGGTCGGGCACGTTGGCCGCATTGGTGTGGGCGATGCTCGAGCGCCGTGTCTGGTCGGCCGCGAGGTCGCATTGGTCGCCCTGGTAGCCCACGCCCCACAGCTCGCTGGTGGCGTAGCCGTGGTCGGCCAGGTATTGGGCCAGCGCCTGGATACGCCCCAAGGGATTGCAGGGCGTGGGAAACGGCGTGTCGTTGTTGCCGTGAATGAAGATCACCGGCGTTCGCGTCACCGCTCCGGCGGCGCCGAAGCCGATCAGGGGCTTGCGCAGCGAAGTGTCTTCGATCGAGGGGAAGCCCGCCGGCAGCGTGCTGCCCACGAGGCCGGCCGCCTGCGCGGCGGCCGCGGCCACGAAGGTGGCGAGCGCGGCGGCATGTCGAATCCACGGTTTCATCGGCGGGCTCCTTCCTCAGCGCCGGCGATGATGCCGACAAACCCCCGCCGTGGCAAGGATCACCGGCGCTCGGGCCTCGCCCTTCAAGCGTATAAAGCGTCCCGGAGAGTCCAACACTTGAAAATCATCATCCTCGGCGCAGGCCGGATCGGCGAGAGCGTGGCCGGCACGCTGGTGTCCGAGCGCAACGACATCACCGTCATCGACACCGACGCGGTGCGGCTGCGCGAACTCGAAGAACGCATCGAACTGCGCGGCGTGGTGGGCAGCGGCATCGAGCCCGACGTGCTGGCCGAGGCTGGTGCGCGCGATTGCGACATGCTGATCGCCTGCGCCGCGCAGGACGAGACCAACCTCGTGTGCTGCAAGGTCGCCTACCAGGTCTTCGGCATCCCGACGCGCATCGCGCGGGTGCGCTCGAGTGCCTTCAAGGAAGACAGCCCGCTGCTCGGCAAGGAGGGCTTCGCGGTCGACTGCGTGATCTGCCCCGAGGAATCGCTGACGCGCTACATCGGCAAGCTGGTCGAGTACCCGGAGGCGCTGCAGGTGCGCGAGTTCGCCAACGGGCTGGCCTGCCTGGTGGCGGTGCGCGCGGTCGCCGGCGCGCCGATGGTGCGCCACAGCATCGCCGAGCTGCGCGAAACCGTGCCCGGTGCCGACATGCGCATCGTCGGCATCTACCGCCGGCTCGAGAACGAGCCCGACCGCTTCATCATCTGCGAAGGCCCGACGCTGATCGAGGCCGGCGACGAAGTGTTCGTGCTGTCGGCGCGCGAGCACCTGCCGGCGGTGCTGTCGGCGCTGCACCGCTATGACAAGGCGGACCATCGCGAGGTCGAGCGCATCATGATCGCGGGCGGCGGCCGCGTCGGCCTGCGGCTCGCCAAGCAGCTGGTCGAGACCGGGGGCAACTACCAGATCAAGGTGCTCGAGCGCGACCACGCGCGCTGCGTGCAGCTGGCCTCCGAACTGCCGGGCAGCGTGCTGGTGCTGCATGGCGACGGCACCGACGAAGACCTGCTGGAAGACGAAGGCATCGAGAACATCGACTTGTTCCTCTCGCTCACCAGCGACGACGAGGACAACATCATGGCCAGCCTGCTGGCCAAGCGGCTCGGCGCGCGGCGCGTGCTGGCGCTGATCAACCGGCGCAGCTATGCCGACCTGATGCACGGCACCCAGATCGACATCGCGCTGTCGCCCGCGCAGACCATGCTCGGCGAGCTGCTGGCCTATGTGCGCCAGGGCGACGTGCAGGCGGTCCACAGCCTGCGCCGCGGCGTGGCCGAAGCGCTGGAAATCGTGGCGCGCGGCGACCGCAAGACCTCGCGCGTGGTCGGCCGCCGGATCTCGGACATCCAGCTCCCCAAGGGCGCGCAGTTCGGGCTGGTGATGCGCGGCCTGCCGGAGATCGGCGAGGGCGAGCCTCCGGCCGGCACCGCGGCGCCGATCCCGGCGCAGGTGATCATCGCGCGCGGCGACACCGTGATCGAGAGCAACGACCACGTCGTGATCTTCGTGCCGCGCAAGCGCCAGGTGCGCGACGTGGAGAAGCTGTTCCGCGTCAGCGCCACCTTCTTCTGACGCCACCGGCCTCGTCCATGAGCGACTTCTTTCCGGTGCTGCGCGTGCTCGGCGCGCTGTTGACTTTCTTCTCGTTCGCCATGTTCGTGCCGTGGATCATCTCGTGGACGCACGCCGACGGCCTGCGCCATGTGTGGGCCATCTCGGCGGCGATCTCTTTCGCCTGCGGCGGTGCGTTGTGGGGCGGGCTGCGCAAATACAAGCGCGAGCTGCAACCGCGCCACGGCATCTTCCTGGTGTCGTTCACCTGGGTGCTGCTGCCGCTGTTCGCCACGCTGCCGATGATGTGGTCGCTCGACAGCATCGGACGGCCGATCAACTTCACGCATGGATACTTCGAAGCGGTGTCGGGGCTCACGACCACGGGCGCGACGGTGCTTGCCAAGCTGGACGACCTGCCGGTGTCGATCAACGTCTGGCGCACCTTCCTGCAATGGCTGGGCGGCATGGGGATCCTGGTGCTGGCGGTGGCCATCCTGCCGCTGCTGGGCGTCGGCGGCAGCCAGCTCTTCAAGGCCGAGGTGGCCGGCCCGATCAAGGACAGCAAGCTCACGCCGCGAGTGAAGGAAACCGCCAAGGGACTGTGGGGCATCTACGCCACGTTCTCGGCGGCCTGCTTCCTCGCCTACTGGGCCGGCGGCATGACGGCCATCGACGCGATGATGCACATGTTCGCCACCGTGAGCCTGGGCGGTCTCTCGTCCCACGACGCGAGCTTCGCGCATTTCGGATCGCCGCTGCTCGAAGGCGTGGCCGTGATCTTCATGCTCGCGGCCAGCTGCAACTTCGCGCTTTATTTCGTCGCCATGCGAAAGGGTCACTGGCGCGGCTTCTGGCGTGACCCGGAACTGCGCGCCACGCTGATCGCGCTGATCGGCGGCGGCCTGCTCGTGGCGGTGGTGCTGTGGGTGAAGGGGGTCTACGGGCCGGTGGATGCGCTGCGCTATGGCGTCTTCCACACCATCTCGGTCGGCAGCACGACCGGGTTCGCGACCGTCGATTACCTGGCCTGGCCGGTGTTCGCGCCGCTCTTCATGCTGCTGCTCTCGGGCGTGGCGACCAGCGCCGGTTCGGCCGGCTGCGGCATCAAGATGGTGCGGGTGCTGATCCTCGTGAAGCAGGCGCGGCGCGAGATGACCCGGCTGGTGCATCCGCGAGCGGTCCAGCCGGTGACGCTCGGCAGCATGGTGGTCGACCACCGCGTGATCTTCTCGGTGCTGGCCTTCATGCTGGTCTACGGCGTGACCACGATCTCGCTGAGCATGCTGCTGGTGCTGACCGACCTCGACCCGGTCACGGCCTTCAGCGCGGTGCTGGCCAGCGTGAACTGCACCGGGCCGGGGCTCGGCACCGTCGGGCCGGCGGGCAACTTCAGCGGCCTGACGGATTTCCAGGTCTGGGTCTGCACTTTCGCGATGGTGCTCGGGCGGCTCGAGATGCTGAGCTTCATCGCGCTGCTGACGCCCTCGTTCTGGCGCAAGTGAATGCGCTCCGCCACCACCGGCCCGGCCCAATGAGACGCCGGCGGGCATTTCCGCTTGGGGAAAGTCCCCAGGCCGGAAACCGATTTCGAGACGCTGCACTGTTGCTGTAGCGCAATAGCGGCCCTCGCACGGCGGCTACGATGGGCTCATGGACTGCACGACCAAACTGGAGGCCGAGCTGGACCTCTGCTTCGCATGGCTCACACAGTTCGAGGCCAGCATCCCTCGGGCGCACGACGTCGTCTCGCGCTGGTACACGAGCGCCGCGCTCCAGGCGTACCTGCGCTATTCCTGGTTCAAGGCCTCCACGCCGGGAGAGCCGGCGCTTTGCCTGGCCCACGTCCACGTGGCCGAGGACGCCCGAAGCCAGGGGTACTTCGCGCGGCTGGTCGAGCGCTTCCTCGACGGCAGCGACGGCCTGCAGGCACGCGTGCTCTATCTCGAGAACATCGCGAGTCCCAGGTTCGAAGGCTGGCTGCTTCGCGTCGGGTTCCAGCGCTGCGCGCACAGCGCCGGCGAGTTCTCCGCGTACTACCTGGTCCGCTGACAGACATGCCTGCAGGCGGCCGCTGTCACATGCCGGCGTTCGACATGCGCTCGACCTGGCAGGCGTAGCTGCCGGGCTGGGTCGAACACACCGAGAACTGGCGGGGCTGCGGATTTCCCGAGCAGCCTGCCAGCACGAGCAGCAAGGTCGCGACCGTGAGCCTGAACATGAGACCTCCTTGGAGGCGTTGGTTTTCAGGCAGGTTAAGCAGGTCGGCGCGCGGGCGCAACCGACACGATCAACGGCCACGAAGCCCCGGTGGACTTCGGCCCGCCCCGCCCTGCGCTCGATGCAGCGCGCGGGCGTGTCTCAGTCGCCCTTGAAGCCGGTCGCCGCCACCACCTTCTTCCACTTCGCAGTCTCGTCGACCACCATCCTGGCGGCCTCGGCCTGGCTGGTGCCCAGTACGCTGAAGCCCGCCTCTTCGAGCCGGCGGCGCACATCCGGCGTGCGGACCGCGGCGATGGCCTGTTCGTTGAGCGTGGCGATCACGCCGGGCGGCGTCCCGGCCGGCACGAACAGCACGAACCAGGCCGAGAAGTCGGCCTTCGGAAAGCCCGACTCCGCGAAGGTCGGCACCTCAGGCAACAGCGGCGAACGCTGCGGCGCCGTGGTCGCCAGGGCGCGCATCTTGCCGCCCTTGACCTGGGCCGTGGCCAGGGCCGTCGACACGAAGGCACCCTGCACGTCGCCCGCGATGATCGCCGACACCGCATCGCCGGTGGCCCGGTAGTGGACCGGCTCGACCTTGAAACCCGCCTGCTCGGCGAACATCTCGGCCCCGAAGTGGCCCGGCGTGCCGGCGCCGAAGGTGCCGAAGTTGGTCTTCTCGCGGCTGGCGGCGGCGAGCTTGGCGAACTCGGCCACCGTGCGCGCCGGCGACTGGTTGGGCACCACCAGGATGAAGTCGGTGCGGACCACCTCCGACACCGCGACCAGTTCCTTCGCCGGGTCGTAGCCGAGCCTGGAGAACGCGGCCGGCGCGATGCTGATCGCGCTGACATCGGCGATCAGCAGCGTGTAGCCGTCGGGCGGACTCTTGGCGACGAACTGCGCCGCGATCTGCCCGCCCGCACCGGCGCGGTTCTCGATCACCAGCGGCTGCTGGAGCAGATCGCCCAGGCGCTGGCCGAGGGTGCGCGCGACCACGTCGGGCCCGGTGCCGGGCGCGAAGCCGACCGCCAGCCGCAGCGAGCGACTGGGAAAGGCCTGCGCGAACGCAGCCGAGGGCGCGATCGCGGCGGCCGCCAGGCCCAGGCCGCCGAGCAGGCAATGTCTGCGTGAGGATCTGAAAGTCATCTTTCTGGGTCTCCATTGGAATGTTGTCGCGAGAGCCGGTACTCGAGCGCGAAGCCGCTCATCAGCTTTCGGATCCGCGCCTCGAGGCCGGCGTCGGCGACCGCCGAGAACTCGGCCACCGGGCCGCGCGGCTCCAGCAGCACGTCGAGCGCGACGAGGGTGTCGAGTCCTTCGCCCGCCAGGCGGTCCGCCAGCACGGCACGCACCGCCTGCGCCCTCAGTTCGGGCTTGAACAGCTTGCCGATGGCGGTCGTCGGCAGCGCGTCGAGCACCACGATGCGCTTCGGGAACGCCGGCCGCTCGGGGATGAACTGCTGCGCGAAGTCATGCAGCGCGGCGGCCGTGACCGCGGCACCGGGGCGCAGCGAGACGAAGGCGACCGGGATTTCGCCGGCGTACTCGTCGGGCGCGCCCACGGCCGCTGCCATCAGCACGTCGGGGTGCCGCAGCAGCGCGTCCTCGATCACGATCGGGTCGATGTTGTGGCCGCTGCGGATGATCAGGTCCTTGGCCCGGCCGGTCACGAACACGCGGCCCTCGAGATCGATGTGCGCGATGTCGCCCGACACCAGCCAGCCGTCGTCGGTGAAGGTCCCGGCGTTGCGCGATGCCTCGGTGTAGCCGGGCCCGACGTTGGGACCGCTGATCTGCAGCACGCCGTCGACGCCGGCCGCGACCTCGAGGCCGAGCTCGTCGACCACCCGCAGCCGCGTGAACGGCAAGGCGAGGCCGACCGAACCCGCCACGCGCGGCCCCGCCACCGGCTCGATCGCGATGACGCCGCCGCACTCGGTCATGCCGAGGATGTTGCGCACCGGGATGCCGAAGCGCTGCTCGAAACCGTCCGCCAGCTCGGTCGGCAGCGGCGAGCCGCCGGTCAGCAGGGCGCGCACGCTCGAGAGGTCGGCATCGCCGCGCTCGACGCCGAGCAGGGCCGAGATCACGGTCGGCACCGTGGCCAGCAGGCTGACGCGATGGCGCTCGACGCAGCGCCAGTAGGCTTTCACGAAGTCGAGGTTGCGCATGCCCAGCAAGGTGGGCAGCAGCACTTCGCCGCCGGCCAGCAGGGTCGACAGGCCGTAGACCATCGAGCCCGCCACATGGAACAGCGGGAAGCCGTTGAGGATCACATCGGCCGGGCCGGCGCCGTACATGCGCGCCGCGCCCCAGGCTGCATGCAGCTGGTTGCGCTGGGTCTGCATGGCCAACTTGGGGCGGCCGGTGGTGCCGCCGGTGTGAAACAGCGCCGCCAGCCGGTCGGGGTCGTCGCCGGGCGCCACGAAATCATCGGCGCGGGTGGCAGCCAGCTCGCGATCGAAATCGAGCACGGCGCCATCGCCGGCCGGCGCGCCGACGGCCAGCACGCAGCGCAGCTTCGGACAGCGCGCGCGGATCTCGGCGATGCGCGGCCAGATGTCGAGTTCCGCGTTCGGCCCCAGCGCCACGAGGATGTTGGCCTCGGCCGCGCAGAGGAGCTCGGCGATGTGCTCCGCGCCCAGCAGGTAGTTGACCGGGCAGGCGACGCCGGCCGCCTCGGCGCCCCAGAGCGTGAAGTAGGCCTGGGGAATGGCCGGCAGCAGCATCGCCACCCTCGGCGCTTCGTCGCCGGAGAGGCGCTGGAACAGGCGCGCGGCGCGGCGGACTTCGGCGACGAAGCCGGCGTGGGTCCAGCTGGCCGGAGGCTGCTGCAGATCGGCCGCAGGGATGTAGGTCAGGGCGCGCCTGTCGCCATGCAGGCGGGCCGAGTGCTCGAGCGCCTCCAGCACCGAGGCGTGCGGCAGAAACTCCGCGTACGGCCGCGACTCGATCTGCCGCACCTGCTCGCGATCACGAATGCCTGGAACGCTCACCGGACTTCCTCGCTGGGGCGGCGCGGGATGCGCCACCGGAGCCGGCAGGATAGGAGCAAGCGCCGCCCGACCTTGTCTGCTGCGATGGGGACCGGGCTAACCCTGATGCGCCAGGGCCATCGCGAACAGCTCGTTGCGATGGTGAATCCCGAGCCGCTCGAAGGCCCGGTCGCGGTAGGTCTTGACGGTGCCGGCCGAGAGGCCCAGGTCGGCCGCCACGCCGTCGTAGGTCCATCCCATCAGCAGTCTCTCGCAGACCTCGCGCTCGCGCCGCGGCAGGCCGAGCAGCGGGCGCGCGTCCTCGACCACCGGCACCGGTGCCGGACACGACAGGCGCAGCTGCAACTCGACGCAGGCGATCAGCGGCGCACCGAGTTCCTGCAGCAGCGCCAGCTCGTTGTCCTGAAAACCGCACTGGCTTTCGTTGCGGTAGAGGTTCAGCGCCAGCAGGCTGCCGTCGTCGCAGCGGCGCACCAGCGAGACCCGCTCGCGCAGCCCGTTGGCGGTGTAGATCTCGCGCCGCTGCACGCGCGAGATCTCTTCGGCATGCAGATGGGTCAGCGAGCTGGCGCCCGGGCGCGTCTGCCTGGCCGGATCGAAGCTGCGGTCGGCGCGGTAGAGCCCCTGTCGATAGACACGAAAGGCCGCCGCGGTGCGGTCCCGGGCCTCGAAGCTGGCGTTCAGGTGAATCTCGGGCGGCCCCTGCTCGTGCAACCGGTACACCGACCACCAGCAGACCGGCAGCATCCGGTTGATGTGCGCCAGCGCCCGGCGGGAGAAATCGTCGGCGCCGACGCTCCCGATCAGCCCTGCCAGGGCCAGCGAGTTGGCGCTGGGTCCGCCGGCCGCGGCCAAGCCACTCGTCGCTGCGAGCGGGACAAATTGCATCGTCTTGCCTCCTGTGCGGCCACCGTGTTGCGCGTTGCTTCGCATTGTCGGCCGGCCGCCGCCCGCGGCGCAGTCGTCGCGACGACATTTGCGATCAGGGAAAACCTGCGGCCCGGCGGCCTGCTCTTCAGCGCGACGAATAGGCGAGCAGCGCCGTCGCCACGCCGGCGCTGCCCGAGACGATCAGGCCCAGCGCCCAGACGATGTCCAGGTCGATCCACTGGGCACGCAGGGCCCGCAGGCCGAGATAGCGGTAGACCACCCAGCCGACGGCGAGGCCCGAGGCGATCATCGCCGCGGTGTGCACCAGCGAGACGACCACCGCCGTGCCGACGCTGGCGCGCATCAGGTCCATCGCGGCCGCGCGATCGAAGCCCCCCGCGGCGGTCGCGGCCGGCGTCTCGCACAGCCCCAGGAGCACCGGCAGCAGCATCAGCGCGGCGCCGTGCCCGCTGGCCATCAGGAAGGACCAGAAGGCCACCTGCGTCGACCGGATGCGCACCAGCGGGCTGTGGCGATGGCGTTGGCGGACAAGCAGCCGCGACAGCCCATAGAGCAGCACCAGCACGCCGGCGCCGACCCGGATCTCCAGGCTGCGCTCCATCATCCAGGTGAGCAGCGCGAAGGGCACCAGCACCAGCGCCATCGCCAGCAGATGGCCCGCGCCCAGGGGCACCCAGGTGGCGAAGACGGCCCCGCCGCGTCGGGCGCCCAGGCCGTTGGCCACCGCGAGCGGCCAGCCCATCGCAGGGTTGAGGCCGTGGTAGATGCCGATGACCACCACGCCGGCCCAGAGAGAGACGGTTGCGGCGGTGCTCATGGCGACGGCACCGGCTCGACGCGTCAGGCCGCCAGCCGCGGCGAGGGATGGAAGCTGGGATCGGTGCGCAGGAATTCGGGCATGGCGACTCCGGTGTCGAGGACCATTTTGCGCCGCGCCAAGGACGGCGCCAAGCCGGGCGATCGGCAGAAAGCCGTCAGGGAATTCCCGATGCCGGGCTTCGAGATGCCCCGCCCATGCGATCTATTCAGGCGCCTTTCCCACCGACTTCGGGGCCCGCAGGAAATCAAAGTCGACGCCCTTGTCCGCCTGCGTCACGGTCTGGAGGAACAGCTTCCGGTAGCCTCTCTCGGCAGTGGGTTCGACCACCGGGTTTTCAGCCGCACGCCGGGCGATTTCCTGATCGGACACCAGAAGCGAAATCTCGCGGTTCGCCACGCTCAAGCGGATGCGGTCGCCGCTGCGCACGCAGGCCAGCGGCCCGCCGACCGCAGCTTCCGGCGTGACGTGCAAGACGATGGTGCCGAATGCCGTGCCGCTCATGCGGCCGTCGGAGACGCGCACGATGTCCTTCAAGCCGGCGCGAGCGAGCTTGCGCGGAATCGGGATGTAGCCGGCTTCCGGCATGCCGGGTGCCCCCTTCGGACCGATGTTCTTCAACACGAGAATGTCGTCGGCCCTGACATCCAGGTCGTCGCTGTCGATGCGGTCGGCGAGGTCGGCACTGTTCTCGAAGACGACCGCCCGCCCTTCGTGCTCCATCAATTTCGGGTCGGCAGCCGACTGCTTGATGATGGCGCCTCCCGGGGCCAGATTGCCTCGCAGCACGGCCAGCCCGCCTTGCGGGTAGATGGGCTTGTCGAAGGGTCGCACGACATCCTGCGCGAAGCCGCTGCCCGCCAGTTCGATTTCTTCGCCCAGCGACCGACCGGTCACGGTCAGTGCTTCCAGGCGCAGCAATGGCTTGAGTTCGCGAAGCAGGGTTGCCATGCCGCCGGCCTTGTGGAAATCCTCCATGTAATGCTGGCCCGATGGCTTGAGATCGACCAGCACCGGTGTCTCCCTGCCCATCCGGTCCAGGCCGGCGAGGTCGATGTCGATGCCCACGCGACCGGCGATGGCTGTCAGATGGACGATGCCGTTGGTCGAACCACCGATGGCGAGCAGCACCCGCAGTGCGTTTTCGAAGGCGGCCGGCGTCAGGATCTTGTCGATCGTCAGCCCTTTGCGGGCCAGTTCGACCGCCTGGGCGCCGGTTTGCTCGGCAATGCGGATGCGGTCCGCGGTCACCGCGGGCGGCGACGCGCCACCGGGCACCGTCATTCCGAGCGCCTCGGCGACGCACGCCATGGTGCTCGCGGTACCCATCACCGAGCAGGTGCCGACGCTCGCGACCAACTGATTGTTGACGTCGGAGATCTCTTGTGCATCGATCTCCTCTGCGCGGAACTTGCCCCAGTAGCGACGGCAGTCCGTGCAGGCGCCGACGCGCTCGCCTCGATGGCTGCCGGTCAGCATCGACCCGGTGATGAGCTGGATGGCCGGGATCCCGGCAGACGCGGCACCCATCAGCTGCGCCGGCACCGTCTTGTCGCAGCCGCCTATGAGAACCACCGCATCCATGGGCTGCGCACGTACCAGTTCCTCGGTGTCCATCGACATGAGATTGCGCAGGTACATGCTGGTCGGGGCCGAGAAGCTCTCGTGGACGGAAATCGTCGGGAAGTCCATCGGCAGCCCCCCGGCCAGCATGACGCCACGCTTCACCGCTTCGAGGAGTTGCGGCATGTTGCCGTGGCAGGGGTTGTAGCTGCTGCCGGTGTTGGTGATGCCGATGACCGGTCGGTCCAGCGCATCGTCGGTGTATCCGGCGCCCTTGATGAAGGCCTTGCGCAGGAACAGCGAGAAGCCTTGGTCGCCATAGTTCGTCAGGCCCTTCTTCAGGCCCTTGGGTGTTTCGTTCATGTTCTTCACTCGTCTGGTTTGATGTTCGCTTCGGCGATGACCTTTGCCCATTTCGCCACTTCCGCCTTCAACCTGTCCTGCGCCGCGTCCGGCGTGAGGGCGGTCTGCGCGATGACGCCCTGCTGCGCCAGCTGCGCTTGAACGCCCGGCTTCCGGAGCGCGCTGTAGATCTCCGTGTTCAGCTTCTGCACGACCTCCCTGGGCGTTGCAGCGGGCACGAGAATGCCAAAGGTGGAGCTGACCAGGAGGCTGGGGAAGCCTGCCTCCGCCGTGGTGGGCACCTCGGGCAGGTTGGGGTCGCGAGTGGCGGCGGCGACCGCGAGGGGCGTGAGCTTGCCGGCCTTGATGAATTGCTGCACGGCCGGCACGGTCTCGGCCATGAACTGGATCTGTCCGCCGACCAGGTCGTTGATGGCCGGGCCGCTTCCACGGTAGGGAATGTGTTCGATCGCGAGCCTGTTCTGGGTCGCGAGCATTTCCGAGGCCATGCGCTGGGGCGCCCCGGCGCCCGATGAGCCGAAGGAAACCTTGCCGGGGTTGGCCTTGACGTAGGCCACCAGTTCACCCAATGACTTCACCGGAAGCGAGGGCGTCGCGACGAATACCAATGGAACACTGCCGATGACCGCCACCGCCGAGAGGTCCTTGACCAGGTCATAGCGGACCTTGTCCTTCTCCAGGGTGGCAATGGTCGAGTGGGAGGTCATGGCGCCCATGAGGATGGTGTAGCCATCGGGAGGCGCCTTGGCCACTGCCTGCGCGCCGATGTTCCCTCCGGCCCCGCTCCGATTGTCGATCACCACGGGCTTGCCCAGCGTTGCGGACAACTCTGCGGCGATGACCCGGCCGATGATGTCGGTTGCGCCTCCGGGCGGGAACGGGACCACCATCGTGATGGGTTTCTCCGGGTAGGCGCCTGCGGCAGCCGTCACCGGCAGCGCGGCGACGAGCGTGCTCACTGCAAGGGCTGTGACCACGGCTTTTCTGCGCTTCTGATTCACGGGTTCTTCGATCATCGCGTTGTCTCCTTTTTCTGAATGCGAGCGCAATGGTCGACCAGTAGACAACCGAGAACAATTTGGCTTTGCTTGCTTCAGACTAAAATATTTTTTTGTTCTAACTGCTGTCGCCAGCGGGGTGATGCATGGACTTGCGCTACGTTCAGAGCTTCGTCACCACGGTCGAATGCGGCTCGATCGCCGAGGCCGCGCGGCGTTTGGACTTGACCGCCGCAGCCGTCGCCGCGAGGCTCAAGGCGCTCGAGGACGAGTTGGGCACCCAACTCCTGAAGCGCTCCGGGCGCGTCGTGAAGCCGACCGCCGCGGGTCTCAACATCTTCGACCGCGCGCGCAACATCCTGCGTGCCGAGCGGGACCTGCGAGCCCTGGCCAACGAGCGCGTGCAACTGGGCGAGCTGCGGCTCGGAAGCTTCGTCTCGGCGCTCACGACCGTGCTGCCACCTGTGCTTCGGAGGCTCTACGCCGCCAACCCCGACCTCTCCGTCTCGGTGGTGTCGAATGCCTCGGTAGAGCTTTGTCGAATGGTGGCCGCGGGCGACCTCGACGCAGCCGTCGTGGTCGAGCCTCAGTTCGCGATGCCGAAGACCTGCGACTTTCGCGTCCTGATGGAAGAGCCGCTTGTCGTGGTCGCGCCCGACGATCTGGCGCACCGCGAAGCGCACGACCTGCTCCGGACCCAGCCCTATATCCAGTACGACCGCAGCGTGGCAGGCGGGCAGATGGCCGACCGCTATCTGCGCCAGCACGGCCTGACGCCACACACGCGACTGGAGATCAACGGCCTGATGTCCATCGCGGCGATGGTCGACCAGGGCCTCGGCATATCGTTGCTGCCGGATTGGTCGGCGCTCTGGTCGAGCGGGCTGTGCATTCAGCGCGTCGCGCTGCCGGGCATCGCGCCGATGCGCAAGAGTGGCTTCGTCTGGAGCTCCAATGGTCCTCATGCGCCGATCGCGCGCAAGTTCCTGGAACATGCGGAGGCGCTCTTCTCGCGGCCTTGAACTCAGGGCGGACCGTCGTCGACGAGCTCGCCGCCCCAGAGGGCGGGCGGCACATCTGCCAGAGATTCGGAGAAGGTCCACCAGTGACCGCCGATGTCCTGGCAGCTGTACTGCCGCTCCCCAAAGGGATGCGTCACGGGCTTCCGGCGGATCCTGCCCCGCTCGCGACGGCGCGGGACCGGTGCGCGTCGACGTCATGGACACGCACCATGACGGACTGCACCTCGCTCGGTGCTGCACCGCCGGTGTCCGCGCTGCGAACCACCACGGCGCCGACGCCCACGTTCAGTTGAATGCGATGGTCGCCGATCCGGAGTCGGACGGTGAACCCGAAGGCGCTGCACAGCCAGCTCGCCGCCGCAGGCGCGTCGGCATAGGCAAGAACCGGTATGACCTCGGCGGCTGGCATGGAACGGTTCGCGAGCAAGGTGCGGCTCCTTCGCCTGGAGAGGATGCAAGCGCCCATGGCGCCTGCTGCATGGCGGACGTCGCGCTTCAGGAAGGCCGCTGAGCCACGGCTGTCTTGCGACTGCGCTTGTCCGCATACATCGCAGCATCGGCTTGCCGCAATGCGGTCTCGGCGTCGACCCCGCCGTGCAGTGCGACCACGCCGACGCTCGCGCCAGCATAGTCGAGCGCCGCGTCGCCAAGCAAGTAGCGACCCGCCGTTGCCTTCGCGAGTCGCTGCCGCAGAGCATTCGCCGCCTCGCCCGGATCGATGCCTTCATGGGGACCGGGCGCGAGCACGGCGAATTCATCCCCGCCCATGCGTCCGACCATGTCGGCTGCCCGCACCGCGCCGCCCAGCCGGTGGCCGATGGCCTGCAGGAACTGGTCTCCCCGGTGGTGCCCCCGCGTGTCGTTGATCGCCTTGAAGTCATCGAGATCCACGAGGCCGACGAGCAGGGGCATGCCATCGAGTGCGCAGCGCGCGAGCATGCGCCCGAGTTCGTCGAGGATGGCGCGGCGATTCGGCAGGCCGGTCAGGGCGTCGGTCAGCGCATGGATCATCAGCTCGGAATTGGCTGCCTTCAGCTGCTGGAGGAGCAGTTCGCGCTCGATGTATTGCGACACCATCTTCGAGAACATGTTGAGGGTGCTCTGCGCCCAATCGCCGAGTTCGACGGAGCTGCCGCCAGCCGCACACAGCGTGCCGACCAGCAGCCCTTCGCTGGTTCGTACCGGGGCGCTGGCGTAGGTCTTGATCCCCAGTGCCCTTGCCGCTTCGGAGTCGCCCCAGCTTTCGGCGACGTCATTGCAGAAGGACTTCTCCTCGTCGAGCGCGCGTTTGCAAAGGGTGTCGCCCCAGGGCACGGTCAGCCCCTCGGGAATCGACATCGCGCCCCGGTTGAGCGTGAACTGAACCTGTTGCTCGCCGGCCTTCAGGTCGATCGAGGTCAGGTAGGTGGACTCCAGCCCGGTCGCGACATGCAGCATCTCGAGCAATGGGCGCGCGAGCTCTTCCAGGCTGTTGGCGCCAGTGACCGAACGGGACAGATCCGCAAGCGAAGGATTCGATGTCGGCGTGATTGGGACGGGCATTGTGCCGAAGATACCTGATCGCGGACCTAGGTCGATCTGCTCGCGGCTGAGCCGCGCACCCACGCGTTGTGAGAAAGAAAGTCCGCCACGGCGTCGTTGACCAATTCCGGATGTGTCACGGGCCCCATGTGACCCAGTTCGCCGAACTCGAGCACCTTGACATTGGGCAGCGCGCTCGTCAGGAGTCGGGCCACCCCCCGCGACGAAGCCGGCGATTTCCCGCCCACCATGTACAGGACCGGAACCTTCAGCGCGCGAAACGCGCGCAATGGCGTGGGCTCTGAAAACAGGGCATGCGCCCAGCCCGCGACATTGACTATGGATGCCGCGATCGGCGCCTGGCGAGCGGCGGGTATCCGGCTCCAGGTCCCGGGGCCCATCCAGTAGTCGATGAAGACCTGGGCCGCGCCCGCAGGGTCGTGCGCCTCGAGGGCGCGGACCGCGTCAGCGACTGCAGAACGTATGCCGCTGGCCGCCACGTGCCCGGGATGTTCCTCATCGAGCAGCGCGAAGAGCGTCGGCTCGTAGACCGCGATCGCGCGAACGCGGCTCGGCCGGGCCAGAGCCGCCATCAGCGCCACCGCGCCGCCGTACGAGTGGCCGACGAGAGAGAACGGCGATCCAGCCGCCTCGAAGACCGGTTCCAGCAGCGCCGCCTCGTCGCTCAGCGTCACGACGCGGTCCCTCGGCCACGCAGGACTTTGTCCGGCGCCGAAAGAGTCCGGCGCGAAGACATGAAAGTCCGGGGACAGGCGATCCATTAATGCGCGCCACTGCGACGAAGTACTTGCGTTCGAGTGGACGCAGACGACACCGGGTCCGGTGCCTGACTCACGCACATTGGGAGTTGGGTATGTCATCGATGCTCCTGGAAAGGCGGCTCGTGTGCCGCGCCATGGCGACCTCGGGTGATTCGTGCGTCCCGGTCCCGCTGCAGGCGAGCGGCACCGGCGATGCATAGGGAATCGGCTGCGGAATCAGGACCAGCACGACCGCGCTCGCGAGCGCTGCGACGGCGACGGCCAGCGCCGTCAGCGCCTTTTGCAGACCCCGCGTGCTGGCACCGGCTCCGGCATGCTCGACAGCGTCGGTCCACGCTGGCTGCTGATGGATGGATTCCATGGTCCGTCTCCTGAAGAGCGGTGCATCTTCTGCCGCACCGCAAGTCGCTGCTTGGGACCATTCTGGCGAGGGGATGCCTGGCTGTATGTGCGTTTCGGCACACCGGAGCACATCTCGATGTCGAAGGCTGCGCTGCCGCGTGCCCTATCGCTTCGATAGCACGCGCAAATGAGAATTACTCTCATCCGCTCGTACAATCGAGGCAAGGAGTCGCCATGAACCGCCACCTCAAGAAGACCATCAGTTTTGCTGCCCTGCACTTCAGCGTTGCATTCGCCGTGACCTATCTGTTGACCGGCGACTGGCGCGTATCAGGTGCGGTGGCGCTCATCGAGCCGTGCGTGAACACGGTCGCATTCTTTTTCCACGAGCTCTTCTGGACTCGGCGAGAGCAGCAGGAGCCGGGCCTCGTCCCTGCCCCGCATCAGGCGTGATGGGGCTCGGTCGCCAGCCGTCCAGGACATCGCTCTTCGCTGCGGCGAAGAGATGGGACGCTGCTTCGGTCGCAGCGACCCTGGCCCGGGCGCCTGAGTTGGCCGGGGCAACCGACGCCAAGGGTCGCACTGCGCTGCACCTCGCCTGCGCCGTGAAGCCCGGCAGCACGCCCCTCGCGGAAGCGCACGGACTCAAGACCGTGGCGGCGCTCCTCGCAGCGGGGTGCGACCTCGAAGGCGAAGTGCCGATGGACGAGGACGAAGGTGATTTTCGTGCGACGCCCCTCTGGTACGCGGTCGCACGCGGCGAGAACCTGCCTCTGGTCAAGTTCCTTGTGGAGCGGGGTGCGAACGCAAGCCATTCACTCTGGGCGGCTTTGTGGCGCGACGACGAGATGATGTGCCGGACCTTGCTCATGGCAAAGCCCGAGCTCGACCTGCGAGCGCATGGTGAAACCCCTGTCTTCTACGCGGCCAGGCTCAAGCGGCTCAAGACACTGGAACTCCTGATCGCAGCCGGGGCGGATGCCGCCATCACCGACTTCAAAGGTCGTGACGCGGTCGACATCGCAAGGTCACGGCGCTTGCCGGAACAGTTCATCAAGCGCCTGGAAGACCTGAGACGGCGCCCGGCCTGAGGACAAGCCTTTCCAGCGCCGCGACGATCTCGGACGGGTGCCGGCCGGACGTGCCGGTCGCGACATAGGCATCCGGTCGCACGAGCCAGACATGCCCCGACGGATAGTCGGTGCTTGCGATGCCCTCCACCGGCGCGGCGATGTCGCGCAGCGCAGCCGGAAGTTCCACCGGCGGCACGCCGACCGAAAGCACTGCGAACTTTCCCGTCCTCAGCACCTCGTGCAGACGGGTGCTGCCATCGGCCGGCTTCAGCAACGCGACATCGGCCGCGCGATCGCCTGGCGCGGGCCCGGAGGCAGCGCCGGCATGGCGCAGCGTCAACGGGCTGTCGCGGTAGTGCAGATCCACCTCCGAGAGCTGATCCACCATGTGCTGGCGCAACGCGGGAACACGCCCGAGGTTGTGCGCCGCCAGCCGGCGGATCTCCTGGAGCACGGGGTTTCGCATCATCGCCACCCGGGTCATGTTGCCCGCGTTGCGCAGCACCTGGTCGCCGATCGCGCTGCGCTCGGCCGAGTAGCTGTCGAGCAGCGCGGGCGCCGCGCGGTCGTGCCAGACCAGGGCCAGCTTCCATGCGAGATTGAAGGCGTCCTGCATGCCCGTATTCATGCCTTGCCCGCCTGCGGGGCTGTGGACATGCGCTGCGTCGCCGGCGAGAAAGACGCGGCCATGCCGGTAGTCCCTGACCTTGCGCTCGTTGATGCGAAAACTGCTCAGCCAGACCGGATCGCGCAAGCGAAGCCCGGCCGGTCCGCGCTGATCGACAATGGCCTGGACCTCCTCCAGCGTCGGGGCGGAGCGCTCCGTTGGCGCGGACGGTCCGCAATCCGCGACCACGCGCATGCGCGAGCCATCGATGGGGAAGAAGGCGGCGATGCCGTCCGCGGCCCAGCAGATCGTCAGGGCGTCTCGCGCCACCTCGCCGTCGACCTCCACGTCCGCCAGCAGAAAGTCCGACGGCGACGTGTCGCCTTCGAAGGCGGCGCCCAGCGCATGGCGGACCGTGCTGTGGGCGCCATCGCAGCCGGCGATCCAGGAGGCCGGGAACGCCTCCACCAGACCGTCCGCATGCTTGATCGACGCCACGATGCCGCCTTCGCTGTCCTGGAACGACAGCAGCTCGGTGGAACGCTCGACCCTGACCTGAAGCCGGCCCAGCTCTTCTTCGAGCAGGCGTTCGGTCTCGGACTGCGGCAGCATCAGCGCGAACTTGTAGACGCTGCGCGCCGTCGAGAAAGACACGTCCAGCAACGGCTTGCCGCCCGCTTCCTGGATGTGCACGCCGCCTGCGGGCAGCCCGGCCTGGACGAAGGGGGCCGCACAGCCTTCGATGTCCAGCATCTCCAGCGTCCTGGCCCAGAGCACCAGCGCCTTGGATTTGTCGGTGCGTGCCGCGGCCTTGTCCACGATGCGGACCGCGACGCCGCGGCGCCGGAGCGCCATGGCCAAGGTCATGCCCACGGGCCCGGCGCCAACGATCAAGACCGGCTTCCTCATCTCTGGGACTCCTTCAAGTGTCGGGAGGAAGGCAATCATAGGGAGGGGCCCTCCGCTTGCGCTGCATCCTTTGTCGCATGTCTTCCGTGGGATGTGCAGACATCGAAATGGCACGTATGCTGCGAGCGCCTTCGGGGGCGCCAGGCTGGATCCGCTCCCGGTGCGTCGCACTCCACCCGGCAAGGCCCTCCATGAACACCAGACAACGCTCCCGCCTCCCTCCCCTGCTTCGCGGCTCGCGCACGTCGTTGGTGCTGCAGGGCGGGGGCGCCCTGGGCGCGTACCAGGCGGGCGTCTATGAAGCGCTGAGCGACCGGACGCCACTGCCCGACTGGATCGCCGGCGTGTCCATCGGCGCCATCAACGCGGCACTGATCGCCGGCAACGCGCCCGAGCGCCGCGTGGAGCGGCTGCGCGAGTTCTGGCAGCTGGTCTCGTCGGGCGCACCGCAACGCCTGCCAGGCTGGCTGGCCGATCGGCCGACCCTCAACGAGTGGAGCGCCGGCCTCGCGACGATGTTCGGCATCCCGGGCTTCTTCACGCCGCGCCTGTCGCCCACGCTGATGATGGGCGGTGCGGCGCCGATGCTGAGCTACTACGACACCGCGCCGCTCAGGCAGACGCTCGAGCGGCTGGTCGATTTCGACCGCATCAACGCCGGCGAGGTACGGCTCAGCGTCGGCGCGGTCAACGTGTGCACCGGCAACGCGGTGTACTTCGACAACAAGACCCGGAAGATCGGCCCGGAGCACATCATGGCCAGCGGCGCGCTGCCGCCGGGCTTCGCGCCGGTGGAAGTCGGCGGGGAGCTGTACTGGGACGGCGGCCTGGTCTCCAACACGCCGCTGCAATACCTGCTGGACAACCAGGACGGCGGCGAGCCGCTGGTAGTGATGCAGGTCGACCTCTTCAATGCGCGCGGATCGGTGCCAGTCACGATGTCGGACGTGCTGCGGCGGCAGAAGGACATCACCTACTCCAGCCGCACGCGCATGAACACCGACGCGCTGGCGGCCAACGTGAACCTGCAGCAGGCGATCGCCGACCTGATCGGCAAGCTGCCGCCCGCGCTGCGCAAGGACCCGAGCGTGCAGGCGGTGCAGGCGCAGCTCACGCATCCGCCGATCGACATCTTCCACCTGATCTACCGCGACAAGCCCTACGAGCGCGAATCCAAGGACTACGAATTCTCTCGCGCCACGGTCGAGGAACACTGGGAGGTCGGCCTGCGCGACATGCGCCGCGTACTGAGCCATCCCGACGCGCTGCAAGGCCGCGCGCAGACCAACGGCGTCACCACCTTCGATCTCGGCGAGCCCGGCGAGCCTCGCATCAGGCGGCCGCTCGCTTCTCCCGCAACCACCCGGAGCCCCCATGAACATCGCTGACATCCGCCGGACCGCATTCGCCATGCCGCTGACCAGCCCGGCATTTCCGCCGGGGCCCTACCGCTTCATGCGGCGCGAGTTCGTGGTCGTCACCTATCGCACCGACATCGACGCGCTGCGTGCCGTGGTGCCCGAGCCGCTCGAAGTGGTCGAGCCGCTGGTGAAGTACGAGTTCATCCGCATGCCGGACTCCACCGGCTTCGGCGACTACACCGAATCGGGGCAGGTGATCCCGGTGCAGCTGCGCACCGACCGCGGCGTGGAGCAAGGGGCCTACGTGCATGCGATGTACCTCGACGACCACCCGCCGATCGCCGGCGGGCGCGAGCTGTGGGGCTTTCCGAAGAAGCTGGCCTCGCCGGCACTCGACTACGAGACCGACGTGGTGGTCGGCACCCTCGACTACGGCAAGGTGCGCGTCGCCAAGGCCACCATGGGCTTCAAGCACCGCACGCTGGAGCACGCACCGATCCTCGCCGCCATCGCGCAACCCAACTTCCTGCTCAAGATCATTCCCCATGTCGACGGCACGCCGCGCATCTGCGAGCTGGTGCGCTATCACATGGTCGACGTCACGCTGCACGGCGCCTGGAGCGGCCCGGCCTCGCTCGAACTGCATCCGCACGCGCTGGCGCCGGTGGCCGACTTGCCGGTGCTGAAGGTCGAATCGGCCTTGCACTACATCGCCGACATGACGCTGGCGCTCGGCACGGTCGAGCACGACTACCTGGCCTGAGGCGTGAGCCAGGCCCGACCACGCCGCGCGAAACCTCCTCGATCTGCCGCTCAGCGATGGGCGAGCGCCGACGGCACGGCGTCCGGATCGCGGCTGATCTGGTAGCCCATCCACAGGCTTTGCGCGATGCGCTCGGCCATGGCGCAGGCTTCGTCGCCCATCGCGCGGTTGGCCAGGGCGGCCGCGTTCTCCCGGAACAGCTTCAACCAGTGCTGGAACAGCTCTGCGGAGAGGCCGGGCAGTGCCGCATGCCTGGGCATGGGTGCACCCGAGAACCGGCCGGTGCGCCGAAGGATGGCCGACCAGAAATCCACCAGCTTGCTCAGGTGGCGGTCCCAGTCGTCGATATGCGCCTCGAAGATCGGTCCCAGCACTTCGTCCTGGCGGACACGCGCATAGAAGGTGTGCACGAGCGCCGCGACTTCGGCCTCGGTGCAGAGCTGGGTGCCGGGCATCGGGTGCTGCGTCGCCTCGAGGCCGTCTCTACTGCGCTGCGGCTTGCGCAGGGCCGCTCGCGGTCAGGGCGTCGGCGAATGCATGGTTGACGTCGCGATGGCCGGCCTCGTCCATGCGCACCGCGAGCACCACGTCGCGCAGGCGCGCATCGGGAGCCAGCTTCCAGTAGTCGATCGCCAGCGCAGGGGCCGCGATGTTCTCTACCCTGCCCTCGTCGATCTCGTTCAGGTAGCGGGTGTAGCTGATGACCGCCTCTTCCTCGAAGTAGCCGACCAGCCGGTGCGCCGTGCGCGAGGAGACCAGGTAGAGGCCGAAGAAGAAGACGAAGAACAGGGCCTGAGTCATCAGCACCACCAGGCGCTCGAACCAGTTGGGCTTGGCGATCTCGACGAAGGTCATCAGGTGCATGCGTTCGTTCTCGGCTTCGTCGAGAAGCGTGCGGATCCAGCCGTGGTCGTCCACCATCCAGCGCAGGCAGCGCAGGTGCACCAGCATGCCGCCGACCATGCCCGGCACGGCAGCGACGGTTTCCAGCACGATGGCACGGTTGCCGTAGCGCTTGGCGAAGAAGGTGTCGGCGAGAAAGCGAAGGGACAGCGTGATGCCCAAGGCGATGCGATCGGAGGTGCCGGAGACCGGGTGATGCATGTCGAGGCTGCGGGCTTGTGTGGGGTTCGTCATCTGGGATTTTCGCTGAGGGAGCCTTGACGCTTCTTCGAAGGATGTCTACCGCGTCACTTAAACATGTATGTAGTATATATGTTTAAGGCCGAGCGTCAAGGCCCGGCTACTGGCGTTGGCCAAGGGCTGCGCGGGCGATGCTCTCCGCGAACAGCGGCGTTTCCCGGCTGTTGTGATCGCCGGAGGCAGCCTGTCGATCGTGCGATGCCTGCTCGAAGCTCACGCCGTGGCTGGCGATGAAAGCCAGAAACTCTTCAGTGGGATGCGACACCACCGAGTTCGTGTACTCGGTGCGCCCGTCATTCAAGCCCTTGGCGCTGAGTTCCCAGATGACCTGCACCCGGGTGCGCCCTGCCGGTGTGAACACGTCAGAGGTGGAGACCATGAGGCACCGCTGCTTTCCGACAACTTCGCCCACGTAGTGCTGGACGACGAGACCGCTGCCGATCTGCTCGACATTGATGGACATCGGTCGACCATCATCGGTGCTGGTCGTGCCGCACGAGATATGGTCCGGCGGCGCGCACCGCTGGTACTCGGCTTCGCGCAGGCCGAAGAGCCATTTGCCGATGTCGACTTGCTCGATCGGCACGTCGATGATGTGGCTGAAGGCCGATCGAGAGAGGATGAGGTCGCTGCGGATGATGTCGGTCATTGAAACTCCTTCGGGGATAGCAGTGGATCGAGGCGAAATTGCCTGTCGGCGTTGGCCACTGCGCGTGGCACTGACGCCGGAATCCAATGTCTCAAGCCCTTGTTTCGGCTGAATTTCGACCTGGGCTGGCGAGCGTTGCAGATGCAATCCCCTGGGGATCGTCGGCGCGCCGTGGGACCGGTGGTGCGATGGAGCGGCTCGATGTCGAGAGCATGCGGATGCCGAGGGACAACACCGGTATCGCCATCCAGATCGCGTGAGCTTGAAATCGACAGGTGGCCAGGCCGCCGATCCCTGCGCCGGCCGCGAAAGCCGCAATCACCCTGCTCAAGGCGATGGCCTGCTTTTGCGCGGCATGGTCTCGACGGAAGGCCATGCCTGCCATGGCCTCGATCAGGTTGCGCAAGTTTCCGGTCGTCATGGTGGAGTTGTAGGTCCAGCCGTGCACGCGTCCGAAGTAGCTCAACTGCAAGCCGGCGGCAAAGGCCAGGACAGCAGTCGCCAGCGCCGCCGGCACCGCTGGTGATAGGAGCCCGATCACGAGCAGGGCCGTTGCCTCCAGGGCGAGCGCCGCAATGTCCGGGCGCCTCAGCAAGGAGGCGGGACGCGGCATCCTGAGCGTCTCTGCCGCCACGACGCCGAGCCCAAAGGCCAGGATGGACGGCAGATGACGCGTCGCGGTGAACCAATGGCCTTGAACCATCGCGATTGCCATCAGGATGATGTTCCCGCTCTGTGCACCCGCGAAAACACCACCCCAGCCCACATAGGAATAGGCGTCGAGAAAGCCTCCCAGGAACGACATGAGCACGGCGATCGGCAATGCACGCGTGGGGTCGGGGCGTTCGGTGTCGACGTTCATGGGGACGATCGTCCCCAAGCTCGGTGCCAGCCGTGTTTCGAATCCGCCTGGGTCGGTGTCAGATGCAAGAACACGCCATGCTCCGGCCCTGCGCCTGGCATCAAGCTTGCTTGCTAGGCGTTTAATTAATTGATCGGCTCGGTAGTAACCCTGAAATGGTGCATCCCTCGGAATGCTATTCTCCCGGCAACAATTAATTGAGCGTTTAATTATTGTGGCGGCGACGGCCCGGCCGGAGGCGCCCTCACCTGCAATGTTTCGAAGGAGATTCGTCATGTTCAAGCTGTTCAAGTCCACCAGCGCCGCCGCCCTGGCGCTGGGCATGGTGTCCGCAACCATGGCTCAGGAGACCATCAAGGTCGGTGTCATCGAGCCCCTCACCGGCTCGGTCGCCTACAACGGCCAGGCTTTCGTGAGTGGCGCCAAGCTCGCGGTGGAGCGCCGCAACGCGGCCGGCGGGGTGCTCGGCCGCAAGATCGAGCTGGTGATCGAGGACGGCCAGTGCCGCCCGGCCAACTCCGTCAATGCCGCAGAGAAGCTGATCCAGCGCGACAAGGTGGTGGCGCTGGCTGGCGCCTTCTGCAGTTCGGCGACTGCGGCCGTGATGCCGGTGGCCGAGAAGTACAAGGTGCCGCTGCTCACGGGCGTGTCGTCCAAGGCCGACCTGACCGAGAAGGGCATGCAGTACTTCTTCCGTTCAGCCGAGACCGACCGCCTGATGTCGAAGACCTTCAGCAAGATCCTGGCCGAGAAGCTGCAGCTCAAGACAGTCGCCTACATCGGCGTCAACGACGACTGGGGCCGCGGCGGCGTCGAGGATTTCTCCAAGGACCTCAGCGCGCTGGGCGTGAAGACCGTGATGAAGGAGTACTTCGACCACGGCGCGACCGACTTCTACACGCTGCTGACCAAGCTGCGCGCGAGCAATGCCGACGGCGTCTTCGTCGCGGCCGAGACGCAGGACGGCGCCATCCTGGTGAAGCAGTTCAAGGAGTTCGGCATCAAGACCAAGATCTTCGGCGTCGGCTCCTGGGCCACCGCCGACTTCATCGGCCTCACCGGCGATGCGTCCGAAGGCATCTACGCCGCGGTGCCCTATGCATCGAGCCTGCCGGGCGAGGCCAACAAGGCCTTCGTCGAGCGCTATGCCGCCAGCTACAAGGAGAAGCCCGGCAAGTACGGCGCCGCCGGCTACAACGCGATGAACATCATGATGGAAGCCATCGCGCGCGCCGGCAAACCCGATCCCGAAGCCGTGCGCGACGCCCTGCGCAAGACCGACTACACCGCGCCCAACGGGCGCTTCAGGTTCACGGACAAGGGCGAAGGCTATGGTTTCGACGTGGTGCTGGTGCAGATCGCCAACAAGGAACCCCGCGTGGTCGCCGAAGCCGCGACCGAGAAGCCATGAGCGGCCGTCCCTCGCGCAACGCATAGCGGCACAAGGAACGCCAACATGGAACTGCTGCCACAGTACCTCGTCAACGGCCTGGTGACCGGTTCGTTCTACGCCTTGTCGGCGCTGGGACTGACCCTGATCCTCGGCCTGATGCGGGTCGTCAACTTCGCGCACGGCGAGCTCTACATGCTCGGCGGCGTCATGGGCTGGTGGGCCACCACGCGGCTCGGGCTCGATTTCTTCACCGGCCTCCTGCTGGTCGCGGTCGCGATGGGAGCTTTCGGCTGGCTCGTCGACCGCTTCCTGATCGAGCGCATCCGCGACCAGGGCGAGGAGCCCGGCATCCTGCTGACCATCGGGCTGTCGATCTTCCTGGCCAACACCGCACTGCTGATGGTCGGCACCGCGCCGCTGAAGGTCGAGGCACCGATCTCCGCAGGCCCGGTCTTCCTCGGTCCGATCGTGCTGACCAAGCTGCGGCTGTTCGCGGTCGCGGTCTGCGCGCTGCTGATCCTGGCGGCCTACCTGACGATCCAGAAGACCCGCCTCGGCCGCTCGATGCGCGCCACCTTCCAGGACCCGATGGCGGCACGCCTGGTGGGCATCCGCACCGCCAACGTCTATGCCAGCACCTTCGCCATGGGCACCGTCATCGCCTCGCTGGCGGGCATGCTGCTCGGCTCGATCTATTCGGCGCAGGTGTCGGTGGGCGGGCTGGTGAGCATGAAGGCCTTCGTGGTCGTGATCCTCGGCGGCATGGGGAGCTTTCCGGGCGCCATCGCCGGCGGCCTGCTGCTGGGCGTCTCGGAGGCGCTCTGGGGCGGCTACGTCGCCACCGGCTGGGTCGACATCATCGGCTTCGTGCTGGTGATCCTGACCCTCGTCTTCCGGCCCTACGGCCTCTTTGCCAAGCGCGCGGAGCGAGCATGAACCTCGAAAAACGTTGCCTCCTGGCGCTGATGGCGCTGGCCGCCGTGGTGCCGCTGCTGGTGCGCGACCAGTACGTGCTGCACATCGCGATCATGGTGCTGTTCTACGCCGTGCTGGCCACCAGCCTCAACCTGGTGGTCGGCTACGTGGGCGAGTTCTCGCTCGGCCACACCGCCTTCCTGGGCACCGGCGCCTATGCGGCCGCCATCCTGTCGACCGGCTACGGCTGGCCGGTGTGGGCCACGATCCCGGTCGCCGGCCTGCTCGCGGCGGTGATGGGCGTGGTCATCGGCGGCATCACGCTGCGCCTGCAGGGGCCCTTCTTCGTGATCGTGACGCTGTCCTTCTCGGAGGTGCTGCGGCTGGTGGCCGACAACTGGATCGCACTCACCAACGGGCCGATGGGCATTGCGGGCGTGCCACAGCCCGCGCTGCTGGCCGATGCCGGCAACCTGGGCGCGAAGCAGTTCTACTACGCGGTGGCCTGGTTGCTGCTGGCGCTGGCGCTCTACCTGTCGTTCCGCTTCGTCAACTCGAACGCCGGCCGCGCCGCGGTGGCGGTGCGCGAGAACCGCTATGTCGCCCAATCGATCGGCATCCGGCCGCTCACCTACTCGATGCTCGCGCTGGTGCTCGGCGCCTTCCTGTCGGGCATGGCGGGCGGCTTCTATGCCCACTACATCTCCTTCGTCGGGCCCGAGGTGTTCCGCTTCGCCTTCATGGTGAGCATGATCATCATGGTACTGATCGGCGGCAAGGGCACGCTGGTCGGGCCCCTGATCGGTGCGCTGCTGGTGACCTTCCTGGAGGAGTACCTGCGCGAGGCCAAGGAGCTGCGGCTGTCGATCTTCGGCCTGGCCGTGATCGCGATCGTGCTGTTCCTGCCGCGCGGGCTGATGGGCTTCATCACGCAGCGCCGCGAGACCCGCGTGAAGAAGGCGGCCGTGCCGGCCGGCGCCGTGCAACGCACCGCCGGGAGGCCCGCATGAGCGCCGCAGCGACCCTCGCCCACGGCGGCGGCGCGCTCGAAGTGCGCGGACTCAGCAAGTCCTTCGGCGGCATCAAGGCGGTCAAGGACATCAGCTTCGACGTCCATGCCGGCGAGATCGTCGGCCTGATCGGACCCAATGGCGCCGGCAAGACCACCTGCTTCAACCTGATCACGGGCTTCTACACCCCCACCGGCGGCAGCGTGCGCTACAGCGGCCAGGAAGTGACCGGCGAGAAGCCGTTCCGGATGGCGCGCCGCGGCATCGTGCGCAGCTTCCAGAAGACCAACATCCTGAAGTCGCTGACCGTGTTCGAGAACGTGCTGACCGGGCACTACCTCGAAGCCAAGCAGTCGCTGTGGAGCACCTTCTTCCCGACGTCGAAGGTGCGCGCCACGGAGCGCTCGGTGCGCGAGAGCGCCGAGCAGATCGTCCACACCATGGGCCTTGCCGAGCGCATGGACGTGCCGGCCTACATGCTGTCCTGTGGCGAGTTGCGGCTGCTCGAAGTCGCGCTCGCGCTGTCGGCCAAGCCCGAGATCCTGATGCTCGACGAGCCGGCCGCCGGCCTCAACAGCCAGGAGGCCAGGCGCTTCGGCGAGATCCTGAAGCAGCTGCGCGGGCGTTTCGTGAAGTCGATCCTGATCGTCGAGCACAACATGGGCCTGGTCATGGGCGTGTCGGACCGGGTGGTGGTGATGCACTTCGGCGAGCTTCTCGCCGAGGGCACGCCGGCGCAGGTGCAAGGCGATCCGCGCGTCATCGAAGCCTATCTGGGCGGGGGGAAGAAATCATGAGCAACCTGCTCGAACTCAACGACCTGCACGTGAGCTACGGCAAGACGGCCGCGCTGCATGGCGTCAGCATGACGGTGCGCGCCGGCGAGGTGGTCGCGCTGATCGGTGCCAATGGCGCGGGCAAGAGCACCACGCTGCGCGCGATCTCCGGCCTGCTGCGGCCGACGCGCGGCGACATCGTGTTCGACGGCCGGCCCATCGGCGGCATGGAGGCCCACCGGATCGTCGGACTGGGCATTGCGCAGTCGCCCGAGGAGCGGCACGTGTGGCCGGCGATGAGCGTGTACGAGAACCTCACGCTCGGCGCCTACCTGTGCCGGCAGAAGGCCGAGGTCGACAAGCGCGTCGGGGTGGTCTATCACCGCTTTCCGCGGCTCAAGGAGCGGCATCGCCAACTGGCAGGCACCCTGAGCGGCGGCGAGCAGCAGATGCTGGCGATCGGCCGGGCGCTGATGTCCGAGCCGCGGCTCCTTCTGCTCGACGAGCCCAGCCTGGGCCTGAGTCCGCGCATGGCCGAGGAGGTGTTCGAGTTCGTGCGCGAGATCAACCAGCACGGCGTGACCGTGCTGCTGGTCGAGCAGAACGTGCACAACGCGCTGTCGGTGGCCTCGCGCGCCTACGTCTTCGAGACCGGCCGCGTGGTCGCCGAGCGCGATGCCGCGGGCCTGCTCGAGGACCCGGGGCTTCTGAGCGCCTACCTGGGCGGCTGAGCCGGGCGGCACATTCGATGCGCCTTGCCAAGGCGCATCGTCGATCCATCAATTAATTAATTAATCGTTTAGTCATTAACACGCTGCGGCTCGCGACGCCGCAGCGCCAAACCAGGAGATTCAAGCATGAGTAGAGCAATTCGCGTCGGCATCGTCGGCGCTGGCATCGGCGGCGTGGCACTGGCGCGCGCGCTGCGCCTGCGCGGCATCGACGCCCACCTGTTCGAGCGCGCAGCGGCCTTCGGCGAGATCGGCGCCGGCGTGCAGATGACGCCCAACGCGGCGAAAGTACTGCAGGCGCTGGGCGTGGGCGAGGGGCTCGAGCGCATCGGCTTCCTGCCCGAAGCGATGGTGGGGCGCAACTGGGAGGACGCGCGCGAACTCTTCCGCACGCCGCTGAAGGAGGTCTGCCCGCGGCTCTTCGGCGCCGGTTTCTATCACGTGCACCGCGCCGACCTGCACGCGGTGCTGTGCGAGGGCATCCCGGCTGACCGCGTGCGCTTCAACGTGCACTGCACCGGCGTCACGCAGGACGAAGATCGGGCCGTGGCGCACTTCGCCGATGGCACGCGCTTCGAGGCCGACCTGATCGTCGGTGCCGACGGCATCCATTCGCCCGTGCGCGATTCGCTCTGGGGCAAGACCGATGCGCGCTTCACCGGCCACATGTGCTGGCGCGCGCTGGTGCCGGTCGAGCAGCATCCGCTGCCCTTCGTGAGCCCGGATGCTTCCTTCTGGATGGGCCCGAAGGCGCACATCGTGACCTACTACGTGAAGGGCGGAGCGGCGGTGAACATCGTGGCGGTCAACGAGAGCGCCGACTGGGTGGCGGAGTCCTGGACCGAACCCAGCACCCGCGAGGAACTGCTGGCCGCCTACGCGGGCTGGCATCCGAACATCGTCCAGCTCTTCGAGCGCACCGACACCTCGCAGATCTTCAAGTGGGGCCTGTTCGACCGCGACCCGATGGCGCAGTGGTCGCAAGGCCGGGTCACGCTGCTGGGCGACGCGGCGCACCCGATGCTGCCCTTCCTGTCGCAGGGCGCGGCGATGGCGATCGAGGATGCCTACGTGCTGGCTGCAGCGCTGGCGCATTTCGGCGCCGACCAGGACGCCGCGCTGCGCGCCTACGAGGCCGAGCGCCTGCCGCGCACCGCGCGGGTGCAACTCGAGGCCCGCGAGCGCGGCCGCACGTACCACCTCTCGACGCCCGAGGAACAGCGCGAGCGCGACCTGGCGTTCCAGAAGCAGCAGGCCAGCAACCCGAATGCCGTCGGCATCAAGGCCGAGTGGGTCTACGAGTACGACGCGACGCGCTGCATCGAACGCTTCGACACCGAAGCCTCGCTGGCCTGAACCGGAGCCGCTGCACATGAGCAACAGGAACTTCCGCATCGGCCAGATCGTGCCGAGCTCGAACACCACCATGGAGACCGAGATCCCGGCGATGCTGCGGCTGCGCGAGCAGATCCGGCCCGAGCGCTTCACCTTCCACTCGGCGCGCATGCGCATGAAACACGTCAACAAGGACGAGCTCGCCGCCATGGACGCCCAGTCCGACCGCTGCGCGCTGGAACTCAGCGACGCCCGCGTCGACGTGCTGGGCTATGCCTGCCTGGTGGCGATCATGGCGATGGGCCGCGGCTACCACCGCGAATCCGAGGCCCGGCTTCGAGCCGCCACCGAGGCCAACCAGGGCAGCGCACCGGTGGTCACCAGCGCGGGCGCGCTGGTCGATGCGCTGCGCGTCATCGGCGCCAGGCGGATCGCGCTGGTGGCGCCCTACATGGTGCCGCTCACGAAGATGGTGATCGACTACATCGAGCACGAAGGCTTCGAGGTCGCCGACTGGCGCGCGCTCGAGATCCCCGACAACCTGGAAGTGGGACGGCACGACCCGCGCAAGCTGCCGGCCATCGTCGCCGGCATGAAGACCGATGACGTGGATGCGATCGTGCTTTCGGCCTGCGTGCAGATGCCATCGCTCGCGGCCATCGCAGAGGTCGAGGCCGCGACCGGCAAGCCGGTCATCACGGCCGCGGTGGCCACCACCTATGCGATGCTCGGCGCGCTGGGACTGGAGCAGGTGGTGCCGGGCGCGGGGGCGCTGCTCTCGGGCGCCCATGCGACGTCGCGCGAGGCCGTCACGGCATGAGCGGCTCCACCTTCCTCTACGGCGCGCAGGTGCACGCCAACGGCATCCGCCAGCACTACCTGCGCCATGGCGGCACGCAGGGCGAGCGGGCCACGCGCGACGCGGTGATCCTTCTGCCCGGCATCACCAGCCCGGCCGTGACCTGGGGCTTCGTCGCCGAGCGCTTCGGCCGCCACTTCGACACCTACATCCTCGACATCCGCGGCCGAGGTCTCAGCGAGTCGTCGGACGCACTCGACTACGGGCTCGACGCCCAGGCCTCGGACGTGATCGCGTTCGCGCAGGCGCTCGGACTGCAGCGCTATGCGCTGGTCGGCCATTCGATGGGCGGGCGCATCGGCATCCGCGCCGCAGGACGTCGGCCGGCCGGCCTGACCCGGCTGGTCGCGGTCGACCCGCCGGTGTCCGGCCCGGGCCGCCGCGCCTATCCGGCGAAGCTGCCCTGGTACGTGGATTCGATCCGGCTCGCGCGCCGCGGCATCACGCTCGGGCAGATGCGCGACTTCTGCCCGACCTGGAACGAGGAGCAACTGCGCCTGCGCGCGCAATGGCTCCACACCTGCGACGAGCGCGCCATCGTGCAGAGCTTCGAGGACTTCCAGCGCGACGACATCCATGCGGACCTTCCGCGCATCGACGTGCCGCTGCTGTTCATGACTGCCGAGCGCGGCGACGTGGTGCGCGACGAGGACGTGGCCGAACTGCGCGCGCTCGCGCCCGCGCTGACCGAGGTCCGCGTGGCCGGCGCCGGCCACATGATCCCCTGGGACAACGAGCAGGGCTTCTACCGCGCCTTCGGCGACTTCCTCGGCCATCCGCTGGACTGATGCCGCGTCCACCTCACCACCGATCGCATTCCAAGGAGAAACCATGGCTGTCAGCGACACCGACCTGATCCGCGCCTGGACCCAGGTCCTGACCCTTTCGAAGCTGGGCGCCGGCGACGCCGTCACCGTGCTCACCAGCGACCACACCCATCCGCAGACGCTGCGCTGCGCGATCACCGCCGCCACCATGCTGGGTGCCTGCGTGAGCCGGCTCGACCTGCCGCCGGTCAACGCGGAGAAGTCGCTGAGCCGCGACACGCTGGCCTATCTCGGCACCACGCCGCTGACGGGCAACCGCGCCGCCATCGCGGCGCTCAAGGCCAGCGACCTGGTGCTCGACCTGATGACGCTGCTGTTCTCGCCCGAGCAGCACGAGATCCTCGCCGGCGGCACCAGGATCCTGCTGGCGGTCGAGCCGCCCGAGGTGCTGCTGCGCATGGTGCCGACCCTGGCCGACTACCATCGCGTGCAGTCCGGCGTGGCCCTGCTCAAGGGTCGCAAGTCGATGCGCGTGCGGTCGCCCGGCGGCACCGACCTGCATTGCCCGCTGGGCGAATACCCGGTGACAGCCGAATACGGCTTCGTCGACCAGCCGGGGCGCTGGGACCACTGGCCCAGCGGCTTCGCCTTCACCTGGCCCAACGAGGGCGGCGCGCACGGGCGCATCGTGCTCGCCAAGGGCGACGTGCTGCTGCCGATGAAGTCCTATGTCGGCGAGCCGATCGAACTCACGGTGCAGGAAGGCTTCGTGACACGCATCGAAGGCGGCACCGAGGCCGAGCTGCTGTGCGAGTACATCGAGTCCTTCGCCGACCCGGAGGCCTACGCGATCTCGCACATCGGCTGGGGGCTGCAGAAGCGCGCCTATTGGTCGACGCTGGGCCTCTACGACCGCGAGGCCACGCTGGGCATGGATGCGCGCGCGGTCAGCGGCAACTTCCTGTTCTCGCTGGGCCCCAACAACGAGGCCGGCGGCAGCCGCACCACTGCGTGCCACATCGACATCCCGATGCGCCGCTGCGACGTCTTCGTCGACGATCTGCAGGTGGTGCGCGACGGACGCGTCATCGAGGAACTCATGAACCAGCCCGCCGGAGCCGCCCATGCATGAGGAAGCCCAGGTCTACCAGCGGCAGGGCTTCGGGGCTGCCCTCGGCGTGCGACCGCCGCTGGGCCTGCTGATCGTCGACTTCGTCAACGGCTTCGCCGACCCGGCCGTGTTCGGCGGCGGCAACATACCCGCGGCCATTGCGCGCACCGCGCCGCTGCTGGCGCTGGCGCGCGCGCGCGGCTGGCCCGTGGCGCACAGCCGCATCGTCTATGCCGACGACGATGGCGATGCCAACTTCTTCAGCACCAAGGTACCCGGCATGCTGACCCTGAAGGAAGCCTCGCCGGCCAGCGCCATCGTCGCCGAGCTCGCGCCGCGGGCCGGTGAACTGGTGGTCCGGAAGAACGTGCCTTCGGCCTTCTTCGGTACCTCGCTCGCACCCTGGCTCACGCAGCGCGGCGTGCGCACCCTGCTGGTGGCGGGCTGTGTCACCAGTGGCTGCGTTCGCGCGAGCGTCGTCGACGCCATGTGCTGGGGCTTCGCACCGGTCGTGCTGTCGGACTGCGTGGGGGACCGCGCGATCGGGCCGCACGATGCGAGCCTGTTCGACATCCAGCAGAAGTACGGCGACGTGATGACCTCGGACACGCTGCGCGAGCGCCTGGCCGGCGTCGCCTAGGCTGCCCTCACTTCGCCTCGAAACCGCCGACCACGAAGCGCGTCACCTGGTCGATCAGCGCCTCGGTGTCTTCGGGGTCGTAGAGGCCCTTGGGCGTCATCTCCTCCATCCGGTGGGTGTCCGAGAACGCATAGAGATAGGTGCCGATCATCAGCGTCACGCGCCAGTAGGCATCGAGTTCGCCCAGCTTCGGCAGCGCCTTGCGCAGCACCTCGACGTAGCGCCGGGTCGAGCCGCCGTAGGCGTCGGTGCGCAGCTTGTACGAGATCTCGGGCGGCTCGGTGTGCAGCCGGGCCTGCAGCCGCAGGAAGGCGCGGCCCTGGGGCGTGTTGCGCAGCGTCAGGGTCGGCAGCAGGAAGGCGCGCACGATGCCGCGCACATTCGGCTTGCCCGCGGCGCACATCGCCTCCAGGTTCTCGATGCGCTGCTGCGAGATCACCTGGCCGCGCCGCAGGAACACCTCTTCGAAGAGCCCGAACTTCGAGCCGAAGTAGTAGCTGATCAGCGCCTGCGTCACCTTGGCGTGCGTCGCGACCTCGCGCAGCGTGGTGCCGGCGTAGCCGAGGTTCGCGAACATCTGCTCCGCGGCGTCGAGGATTTCCTCCCGGACGACGCTCGCGCCCTCGGGGCGCCCCGGTCCCTTGTGCTTGGTCGGCGTCTCGTCCCCCTCGCGTCGACTCTTCTTGCTGTTCATGTTTGGCTGCTTAATTAATTCCGAGCACGATGATACCGAGGGCAAGGCGAGCGGTATCGCCTTCTCGCGCTTCGTCAGCGCAGCCCGCCCGACGCCACCGCGCTGCTTCGAAGCAGGTAGCTGTCCATGATCCAGCCGTGCGCCTCGCGGGCGGCGGCGCGAAGCGCAGCAATGCGCGGCCCGGTGCTGGCCAGGGGACCGGCAAGAAGCAACTGCTGCGGCATCCCGAGATAGGCCGCCCAGTAGATATCGATGCCCTCCGGCGGCAGGACCTCGAAGGCGCAGCCACCGTCGAGCAGCACCACCACCGTGTCCAGGCCAGCGGGCCAGCCGCCGGCCCGCAACTGGCGTCCCGTGGTGATGAGCACCGAGGCGCCCAGCGTGTTGAGCGGGATGGCGTGCGCGGCGGTCAGCAACTGAACGCTGCTCAGGCCGGGAATCACCTCGACCCGCAGCGCCATGCCGGCCGTCTGCAGCCGCTCGGCAATGCGCAGGCTGGAGTCGTAGAGGGAGGGGTCGCCCCAGACCAGCAGCGCCACGCGACCGCCCTCGGGCAGGCAGGTGGCGATCTGCTCCGCCCAGACGGCGGCGATGGCCGCGTGCCACGCCTGCACGCCATCGAGATAGCGGGGCGCGGCGGCATCGCGCACGGGCAGGTCGAACTCGACCAGCCGGGCCCGGCCGTCCAGATGCGTCGCGCAGACCTGGCGGCGCAACTCGGCGAGTTCGGTCTTGTCTGCGCCCTTGCGCGGGATCAGGATGAGCTCGGCACGCTTCAGTGCAGCGATGGCCTGCAGCGTGAGATGTTCGGGATTGCCGGTGCCGATGCCGATCAGCATCAGCTCGATCATGGGAGGGACATCCATCTGCAGTCCTGCGCGGCAACCAGCCGGTTCGAGGCAATCAGGCCGCGTGGTGCAGGCGACGCGCCAGCAGCACCGACCCGCGCTGCCCTGCCCGCCCGCGCAGCCCCTTGGCGGCTGCCAGCACGGCCAGGTCGACCAGCGGCTCGAGCAGCACGACCGTCATGTAGGCGGCGCCGAAGCTGCCCACGGCTTGCAGCGTCTCGGCCCCGAGGCCGCGGCCGTAGATCGTCCAGAAAGCCACCCAGGCGACGATGCCGCCCTGGAACACCACCGACATCTTGAGCACGTGCACGTAGCCCAGTTCGACATAGGGCAGCCTGGCGGGCAGCACCCGCCGGGCCACCGCCTGCATGGCGAACAGCGCGGCCAGCAAGGTGGTGACGTTCATGCCGTACTGCGGCAGGTCTTGCGGTTCGAAGAAGAAGCTCTGCAGCGCCAGCCCCGCGGCCAGGCCGATGGCGGTGGGCGCTGCGCCCAGGATCAGGAACAGCGACGAGCCCAGGATCAGGTGAACCTCGGACACGCCGACCGGCACATGCGGGAACACCTCGAAGAAGACGAAGACCAGCATGGCGGCAAGCACGCTGCGCAGCACCAGCGAGCCCGCGCCCTCCTCGCGAACGTGGTTCAGCGACAGCTTCGCTGCATAAAGCGCGCAAGCGCTCGCGGTGGCATAGGACAGCAGGATCTTGCTGCCGTCGACGATTCCGGGTTCCATGTGCATGGCGGGTTCTCCGTGAGTTGAGTGCAGTCCGGCGAGCGGTGCTGCGAAGGCGTGGAAGGAAAAGGGATGAACGAAGAAAAATGACGCTCTCAGGCGGCCGGCGAGCCGCCCGTCTCGGCGCGCGTCGGCCGGAACCGCCGGTCGTAGTCGCCGGCATAGAGGCGGCTTTCGGCGAAGCCTTCCGCGGCCAGTGCGGGGCCGACGAGTATCAGCGCGGTGCGTTCCACACCCTCGCCCATCGCCGCCTCTATGGTGCAAAGGGTCGCGCGGAAGATCTGCTCGTCCGGCCAGCTCGCGCGATAGACCACGGCCACCGGGCATTCGGCGCCGTAGAAAGGCAGCAGCTCCGCCACCACCTCGGCCAGCTTGTGGATGGACAGGTGCAAGGCGAGCGTCGCTCCGGTGGCTGCGAAGCCGGCCAGGGTCTCGCGCGACGGCATGGGCGACGCGCGGCCCGATGTGCGCGTCAGCACCACCGACTGCGCCAGGCCCGGCAGCGTGAGCTCGGTACCCAGCGCAGCCGCCGCGGCGGCGAACGAGGGCACGCCAGGCGTGACCGTGTAGGGGATGCCGAGGGCCCGAAGGCGGCGCAGTTGCTCGCCCATCGCCGACCAGACGGACAGATCGCCCGAATGCAGTCGCGCCACGTCCTGGCCGGCCGCATCGGCGGCGACGAACTCGGCGACGATGGCGTCGAGATCGAGCGGCGCGGTGTTGACGATGCGCGCGCCGCGTGGGCAGTACGCCAGGATTTCTTCGGGCACCAGCGAGCCGGCATAGAGGCAGACCGGGCAGCGGCCGATCAGGTCGCGCCCGCGCAGGGTCAGCAGGTCCGGCGCACCGGGGCCGGCGCCGATGAAGTGGATGGTCATGGTCGAGACTCCGGTGGTTGGGTTCGCGCGGCGAGCGCGCAAGTGGCGAGGCGGTCGGTCGACACCGCACGCGGATGAAGCAGCGCGGCGCCCGGACCGGCGTGGATCAGGGCCGCCGCCAGGGCCGCGGCTTCGGCGGTGCTGCCGCTGCCGCGCAGCATGCGCACCGTGGCGTGGTCGGTCAGCGTGGCGGTGGCGTTCATCCGCGCCGCCTCCACGGCGCACACCGGCACGCCCAGCGCATCGGCCAGTGCCCGCAGGCACGGTGCATCGGCCTTGTCGTGCGCGGTGGCCAGCAAGGCGATCGCCTGCGCCGGCATCGCGGGCTGCAGGGCCGCGGTCGCATGCGCCAGTGCGTCGCGCAGCGATGCCAGCGTCGCGCCGCTTCTGAAGCCGAAGCCCGCCACCATCATCGCGTCGCGCTCCATTGCACGATCGGGTAGGAAGCGCGCCAGGCGCGCCGCGTCCCCAGCGGCGCGGCCTCCGCCAGCTCGATGCGTGTCAGGCTGCCGCCGACGCGCGCGTGCCAGTCGCTCAGCAGGGCTTCGGATTCCAGTGTCACTGCATGGGCCACCACGCGGCAGCCTGGCGGGAGCAGGCGCCACAGCTGCACCAGCAGCGCGTCGTTGAGTCCGCCGCCGATGAAGACCGCATCCGGCGGCGGCAGGCCGGCCAGGGCATCGGGCGCGCGGCCGGACACCAATGCGAGCCGATCGACGCCCAGCCGGTCGGCATTGGCGCGCAGCCGCATCGCGCGCTCGGGGTCGCCCTCGATGGCCACGGCCTCGCAGCGCGGATGGGCCAGCAGCCATTCGATGCCGATCGACCCGGAACCCGCTCCGATGTCCCACAGCCGCTCGCCGGGCCGCGGCGCCAGGGCGCACAGCGCCAGGGCCCGCACCTTCTGCTTCGTGATCTGGCCGTCGTGCGCGAAGGCATCGTCCGGCAGGCTGGTGCGGCACGGCAGGGCCATGCCCGTGCCGGCCACCTGCACGGCCACGGCCACCGGATGCCGCACATCGGCGAGGTCGAAGTCGCAGGCAGCGAGGTCGCGCCGCCGCTCGCGCGGGCCGCCCAGCGCTTCCAGCACGCTCATCGTGCTGGCGCCGAAATCGTGGTCGACCAGGTAGCGTGCCAGCGCCGCCACGGCGGCACCGTCGCGCAGCAGCAGCAGCAGGCGCTCGCCGGATTGAAGGTGCGGTCGCAGGCGCGCCAGCGGCGCCGCGTGCAGGCCCAGGCAGCTGACCTGCTCCAGCGGCCAACCCAGGCGCGCAGCCGCCAGGCCGAATGTGGAAGGGGCGGGCAAGGCATGCCATTCGTGCGCGCCGAGATGGCGCGTCACCGAACTGCCGGCGCCGAACCAGAACGGGTCGCCGGAGGCCAGCATCGCCACGCGGCGGCCGCGCTGTGCCAGTAGGATCGGGATGCCATCGGCGAACGGCACCGGCCATTCGAGCCGCTCGACGCGCAGACCGGGCAACAGTGCCAAGTGGCGCGCGCTGCCGGCCACCAGTTCGGCCGCATCGAGTGCCGCGCGGCTGGCGCCAGGCAGGCCCTCCCAGCCGTCCTCGCCAAGCCCGATGATCGTCAACCACGGGGTAGTTTCAGTGAATTCAGCCATGCGCAATGTCCTGGTCCTGGGCGGCACGCTCGAAGCGAGCGCGCTGGCGCGGGCGCTCGCCGAACGAGGCGAACGCGCCGTGCTGTCCTATGCCGGCCGGGTAGCCCAGCCCAAGGCGCAGCCCATCGCCGTGCGCGTGGGTGGCTTCGGCGGCGTCAGCGGCCTGGTGCGCCACCTGCGCGACCAGCAGGTGACGCACGTCGTGGACGCCACCCATCCCTTCGCCGCACGCATGAGCGCGAACGCGGTCGCGGCTTGCGCGCAGTGCGGTCTGCCCTTGCTGGCCTTGACGCGCCCCGGCTGGCAGGCCGGCCCCGGCGACCGCTGGCAGCCCGTGCCCGACCTGCCCGCGGCCGTCGCCGCGCTGAGCGGGCCGCCGCGGCGCGTGATGCTGGCCTTGGGCCGCATGCACCTGGCGGACTTCGCGGCACAGCCGCAGCATCACTACATCCTGCGGCTGGTCGACCTGCCCGAGCTGCGGCCGCCCTTGCCGCAACACACGGTGATCGTCTCGCGCGGACCCTTCGACCTGGAGGGCGACATCGCCCTGCTGCGCGGCGAGCGCGTGGACCTGCTCGTCTGCAAGAACGCCGGCGGCAGCGGTGCGGAGGCCAAGCTGCAGGCTGCCCGCGAGCTCGGCCTGCCGGTGGTGATGGTGGCGCGGCCAGCGCTGCCCGCGCGACGGGAAGCGACCCGCGTGGCCGAGGTGCTGCAGTGGCTGGAGTCGGCGCATCATGCGGCCCCCTCGGGCAGCGCCGAGCGTGGCGTGTAGACCCAGGGCCGGCCTGCGCGGGCGATCACCCGCGTCAGGCTGGAGCCGACGATGACCACGGTGCGCATGTCGGCCATCTCCGGCTGGGCATCCTGCAGCGCGACCACGCGCAGGCTCTCGTCGGGCGTGGACACGGCGCGGGCGAAGATCACCGGACGCGCCGCACTTCCCGCCGCGCCGCAGGCCTCGCGCAGCACCGCCAGCGTTCGCGCGAATCCTTCCGGCCGCGCCAGCGAGCGCGGGTTGTAGAAGGCCATCGCGAAATCGGCCTGCACTGCGAGCCGCAGACGGCGTTCCACCAGCGCCCAGGGCTTCAGGTTGTCCGACAGGTTGATGGCGCAGAAGTCGTGGCCCAGCGGCGCGCCGGCGCGCGCGGCGGCGGCCAGCATCGCAGTGATCCCGGGCAGCACGCGCACGTCCAGCAGGCGCCACGCCGCATCGCCGGCCTCCACCGCCTCGAACACCGCCGAGGCCATCGCGAACACGCCCGGGTCGCCCGAGGACACCACCACCACGCGCCGGCCTTCGGCGGCCAGGCGCAGCGCGTGGGCGGCGCGTTCGAGCTCGACGCGGTTGTCGCTCGCGTGCAGCCGGAGTCCGTCGCGCGGCGCCACCCGGGCGACGTAGGGGATGTAGCCGACCACGTCGGTGGCATCGGCCAGGGCGGCGCTCACCTCGGGCGTCACGCAGCCCTCGGCGCCCGGGCCGAGCCCGGCGATGACCAGCCAGCCCGCTGCAGGCGGCACCAAGGCGGCGCTCATGGCCGCCGTCCCTGCCCGTGCACCAGCACGATCGAGAAGTAGGGCGTGACGCGGCCGTCGGCCTCCGCAAGCCGCATCACCTTCTGGCCCGGCATGGTGGCGAACTCGACCAGCCAGGCATCCTGCAGCCGTCCCGCCGCGGTCAATGCACGGCGCACCTTGTCGATGTGGCGGCCGATCTTCATGACGACCAGCGCCTCGCTGTCGGCCATGTGGCGCGCCAGCCGTGCTTCGGGCAGCGTGCCCATCAGCACCGTCAGCACGTCGTCGCCCCAGGTGATCGGCTGGCCGGTGGCGGTCCAGGCACCCGACATGCCCGTGATCGCCGGCACCACCTGCACCGGGTGGGTCTGGACCAGCCGGGTGTAGAGATGCATGAACGAGCCGTAGAAGAAGGGATCGCCCTCGCACAGCACGACCACGTCGTGGCCGGCGTCCGACAGCGCCCGCAGCTGCGCCGCGCATTCGGCGTAGAAGGCGGACAGTTGCTGGTTGTAGGCCGGATCGTCGACCGGGATCTCGGTGGTGACGGGATATTCCATCGCATGCTCCGCCACCCCTTCGGGCAGCAGGCCGTCCACGATGCGGCGCGCCTGCCCGGGCCGGCCGGCCTTGCGGAAGTAGGCGACATGGGTGGCGCGCTGCAACAGGCGGTGCGCGCGCACGGTCATCAGGTCCGGATCCCCGGGGCCCAGGCCCAGTCCGTAGAGAGTGCCGCGCGGGCTCATTCCAGACGACTCCCGAGCGCGTTGATCGCCGCCACCGTGATGGCGCTGCCGCCCAGGCGGCCGGCCACGATGCAGCAGGGTGCGGGCTGCTCGGCCCACAGCGCGTCTTTCGATTCGGCCGCGCCGACGAAGCCGACCGGGCAACCGATGATCGCCGCCGGCCGCGGGCAGGCCGGGTCCTGCAGCATGTTCAGCAGATGGAAGAGCGCTGTCGGCGCATTGCCGATGGCCACCACGGCGCCCTGCAGCCGCGGCCGCCACAGCTCCAGCGCGGCGGCCGAGCGTGTGGTCGATATGGCCGCGGCCAGGGCCGGCACCTGCGGGTCGTGCAAGGTGCACAGCACCTCGTTGCCGCCCGGCATCCGCGAGCGGGTCACGCCCTCGCTGACCATGCGTGCGTCGCACAGGATGGGTGCGCCGGCCGCCAGGGCCGCCCGGGCCGCGCGCGTGAAGCCGGGCTGGAAGCGCAGCTGCGCCTCCAGCCCGATCAGCCCGGCCGCGTGGATCATGCGCACCGCGACGGGCTCGTCGTCGGCATCGAAGCGCGCGAGCTCGGCCTCGGCCCGGATCATGGCGAAAGAGCGACGGTAGATTTCCGCGCCATCGGTTTCATAGACGTGCATCAGGGCATTCCGATGAGTGAGCACAAGGCTTCGGGAGGCAGTCGGGTCTGCACGGGCGCATCCCAGGCGCAGCCGCCGCGCACCAGATCGAAGGCGCCGTCGCGCCCCACCCAGGTGGCATCGGCCGGGCGCGCACGCGCGCAACCCTTGGCGCAGCCGGACACGTGCAGGCTGTGCGGCGCAGCGCTGCCCGCCGCAGCCAGCCCCGAAGCGAGCGCCCGGGCGACGGCATGGGTCGCCACCGTGGCCGAGGCACACGAAGGCGCGCCGGGGCAGGCGTCGACGCGCAGCAAGGGATCGCCGGGCACGGAGATGAAGGCCACCGCATCGCACCACCGTCCCCCTTCCAGGACCAGGGCGCGATGCGGCGTCAGGCGCAGCCCCGAGGCACCGCTGTCGCGCAGCAGCGCCGCAAGGGCCGCAGCTTCGATCTGCCCGAAAGGCACGCCGTAGACCGGTCCGAGCGAGGACATGCCGGGTGCGGGCAGAGAAGCCGGGTCGGCCGCGGGTTCGAGCGGCTGCGGGCCGTCGGTCCAACTGAAGATCCGTTGATGGCCACGCATCCGCCGCGATGCCGGTTCGACGCGCTGGGCCGTCGCCGCGAACCAGGCCGCCATCGCGAGGGCCGCATCCACCGCCGCGGCGCGGGACACGGGATGTCCGGCCGCGGCGCCGTCGGCGCGCACCAGCAGGCCACCCGAGCGGGCCCGCTCGATGCGCACGTCGGCCGGGGCCGCAGCCAGCACCGGCGCCGGCCCCGCATCCACTGCGAACCCGAACTTGGGCGGCAGCGCGGGCAGCTCGTCCAGGCGCGACAGCAATTCTTTGGCGATGCCTTCGGTGTCATCGCCCGCCTGCCAGCAGGGCGCCACGAGGACCGGCGGCCGGCCTTCGCGCGTGACGTCCGCATCCGCCAGGCCCAGGGCGCAGAGTCCATCGACCACCGCGCCGTGGTCGTCCGGCTTCACGCCACGCAACTGCAGGTTGGCGCGATGGGTCAGGTCGATCAGCCCCGAGCCGAGGCGACCGGCCAGCGCGCACAGGCCCAGGGCCTGCGCGCTCGTCAGGCGCGCCAGTTGCGGCCGCACGCGCACCAGCAGGCCATCGCCGGAAGCCATGGCGCGATGTGCGCCGGGGCACCAGCCCTTGGCGGCAGGGCGCAGGCCGGTGGCCACGCCGTGCGAGTCCGCTTCGGAAGGATCGGATCGTGTCATGCGCGCAGGCCTCATGCGACCACGGCCGAAAGGAACGGCGGCAGCTTGGCGAGGATGCCGCTGCGCAGGCGCTCGGGGCGCTCGCTGCGCGGCAGCGCCCCGTCGACACTGCGCGCGTGCAGGCCGGCACAGGCCAGGACCTGGGCCGCCGTTTCCGGGTCGGCGAGCAGATCGCCGAAGTAGTAGGTGGGCTTGCCGGCAGCCTGCAAGGCCACCGTGCAGGCCCTCGAGCAGCCGCTCATGCAGGCGATGCCGCGCACCCGCACGCCGGCACGCAGGTCTTCGCCATGCAGCGTCCGCACGCTGTCCAGCAGGACCTGGCCGGCCGCCGCCGCATCGCGCGACGCGCCCGCCGGTCGGCAGGTGGTGCAGACGATGACTTCGGTGACGGATGCGGCGGGCGCCGGATGAGCTGCGTGGGACATGGCTTCTTTTTTCGGGGGTCAATGGGATCGGCCGGCGAGGCGATGTTCCGCGCCCCAGCGCTGTGCCCAGGCGGCGCAGCGGCCGATGGCGCGCGCGGGTTCGTCGAAGTCGACGATGACGACATGCCGCGGGGCCTCGGGTGCCGCCGGCTGCTCCAGCGTCCGGCCATCGGTCAGCAGCCAGAGCCAGGATTCCACGGGGCCGTCGCGGCGCTCGGCGCGGCGCAGCAGCTCGTCGGCCCGGGCCAGGGCCTGCACCAGCGGCGTGCCGCCGCCGCCGCCCAGCGCTCGCACCTTTTCCCTGCCGGAGGCGCGCGCCCGGCCGGGCGGCAGCCGCAGCTCGACGCCCTGGCCGCCGAAGCTCAGCATGGCCACGCTGTCGCCGGCGCGCGCCGCCTGCTCGATGAGCCAGGTGGCATGGCCCTTGGCCAGCGCCAGCCGGCCGCGCTGGCGCATCGAGCCGGAGGTGTCGAGCACGATCAGGTGCAGGCGCGCCGCCTGCACCGGGCGCTGGCTGTAGCGCAGGTGCCCGCCCTGCAAGGGCCGCGGGCCCTTGGCCAGCAGGGTGGGCAACCATGCGATGGCAGACCGCGCAGGTCCGGCATCGGTGTGCGTGGGCGGAGCGAGCAGTGGCGGAGCAGGTGGATTCGGCCACCGCAGACCTCCGCGCCCGGCGCGCATGAGGCGGCTGCGGCAGCTCAGGCTTTTTTTGCCGGCCACCCTCCTTCGGGCAGCACGCGGGCAGTGGCTTCGGGGATCGGCGGCAGCGCGCCCCAGTCGCCCATGGGGGAACTGTTGGCGGAAGCTGCGGCGCTGCCGGGGGGCGTCGGCGCCGCCTGCCGCATGTCGGGCTTCGACTCTGGCACCGGGCCGCTCCTGCCCTCCTCCCGTCGATGCGCCAATGCCAGTTCGGCCACCGAATCCACATCGCTGGTTGTGACTTCGCTCCGACCCTCGAAGGCAGCCAGCGCACGCGCCGCCCTGAGCATCACCAGGTCGGCCCGCATCCCGTCCACGCCCGCCGCCAGCGCGCGTTCCGCGGCGCGCTGCAGCACGGCATCCGGCCACGCCAGTCGCGCCAGCCCGGCCCGGGCCGCAACGACTGCCGCGGCCAGACGGGCCTGTTCTCCGGCATGGGCTTCGGCCACCCCGAGCGGATCCTCGTCGAAGCGCAGACGGGCGCGCACGATCGCCGTCCGCTGCCCGGCTTCGCTGGCGTTGGCCAGCGCCACCGACAGGCCGAAGCGATCGAGCAGCTGCGGACGCAGTTCGCCTTCCTCGGGGTTCATGGTGCCGACCAGCACGAAGCGTGCGGCGTGCTGTTCCGAAATGCCGTCGCGCTCCACCGTATTGACCCCGCTGGCGGCGACATCGAGCAAGGCGTCGACCAATGCGTCGGGCAGCAGGTTGACTTCATCGACGTACAGCACGCCACCGTGGGCCCGCGCCACGAGGCCCGGTGCCAGGCGCAGCCGTCCATCGCGAAGCACGTCCTCGACGTTCAGCGTTCCCACCAGCTGTTCGACGCTGGCGGACAGCGGCAGGGTGACGAAGGGCGCAGCCGATCCGGCAGGCGTCGGCGGCAGCAACGCGGCCAGGGCCCGCGCCGCGGTCGACTTCGCGGTGCCGCGCGGTCCGCTGATGAGCACGCCGCCGATGCCGGGGTCGATGGCCGCCAGCAACAGCGCGCGTTGCAGCAGGGGTTGCCCGATCAGCGCGCTGAAGGGGAAGGTCGCTCGACTCGCGGCTTCGAGCCCCGGGCCGGCGATCGCTTCATTGGATTGGAATGTCATCAGGTCGGTCCTTCGCCGTGTTCCTCGAGCCGGCGCTCCAGCGCCAGCAGGTGGTGTTCGATGCGTTCGCGGTGGTCGCCGGCCTCTTGCCACAGGCCTCGCCGCATCGCGTCCAGCAGGCGTTCGCCGATGCTGCGCAAGGCCAGCGGGTTGTGCCGCTGCAGGAACTCGCGCGTCTCGTCGTCGTGCAGGTAGGCATCGGCCACCAGCGCGTACTGGTGGTCGCCGACCACGTCCGTGGTGGCGCTGTAGGCGAACAGGTTGTCCACCGTGGCGGCGATCTCCGCCGCGCCCTTGTAGCCATGCCGGCGCACGCCGTCCAGCCACTTCGGATTGACCGCGCGCGATCGCAGCACGCGCGCGACCTCTTCGCGCAGGCTGCGGATGCGCGGCGAACCCGGCACGCTGAAATCGCCGTGGTAGAGCGCCGCCGGTGCGCCCGCCAGGTGCGTCACGGCGGCCGCCATCCCGCCCTGGAACTGCGCGTGATCGGCAGCGTCGAGCAGGTCGTGCTCGCGGTTGTCCTGGTTGTGCAGCACTGCATCGAGTCGTCCCAGCCGTTGCTCGAACGAGGCCCGCGCCGCCACACCGTGTCCGCCCTGCCCGTAGGCATAGGCACCGGCCTGCAGATAGGCCTGGGCGATGTCGGCGCCGTCCTGCCATCGCCCGCCGTCCAGCAGCTCCCGGACGCCGACGCCGTAGCCGCCGGGGCGCGGACCGAACACGCGCCAGGTGGCCTGGCGCTGCGCTTCCTCGGCCGGCCGGCCGGCCGCCAGGGCCTCGGCGGCTTCACGCCGAACGCGGGCACGGATCGGGTTCACCTCGTCGGACTCATCGTCCTCGCTGATCGCGGCGACCGCGCGCACGGCGGTGTCGAAGAGGTCGATCACGTTGGCAAAGGCATCGCGGAAGAATCCCGACACGCGCAAGGTCACGTCCACGCGCGGCCGATGGCGGATGGCCATCGGCAGCACTTCGATGTCGATCACCCGCGCGCTGCCGTCGGCCCACTTCGGCCGCACGCCCAGCAGCGCGAAGGCCTGCGCCACGTCTTCGCCGCCGGTGCGCATGGTGCTGGTGCCCCAGACGGACAGGCCTACCTCGCCCGGCATCGCGCCGTGGTCCTGCAGGTGCCGCTCGATCAGTCTCTCGGCCGCCGCCGCACCCATGGCGTAGGCCGTGGGCGTGGGCACGGCACGGGTGTCGACGCTGTAGAAGTTGCGTCCCGTGGGCAGCACGTCGGGCCGGCCGCGCGAGGGCGCGCCGCTCGGGCCAGGCGGCACGAAGCGCCCGGCCAGGCCGCGCAGCAGTTGCGTCATTTCCTGCGGACCGCAGGCATCGAGGCGGGGGGCCAGCACTTCCTTCAGACGCTGCAGCACCGGTGCCGCATGCGGCCAGGCATGGACATCGAAGGCGTCGTGCGAGGCGGCGCCCGCCCGGGTGTCGCCGGGCACCGCCTGCGCCGCCACCAGGCGCGCGGCCAGCAGTTCCAGCCGCTCGCGCGTGTGGCCGGCGTGGCGCCATGCCTCGGCACTGAGCGCCTGCAATGCCTGCGGGCGCGGGCCTCGCCACGGCGCTGCCCAGTCGGGACTCAGCACGCTGAAGCCGTCCTCGCCCTCGACGCCGAGGTCTTGCGCCAAGGCGACCAGCAGGCTCTTCTGGCTGGCGGCCGTGCCGCCCGGAAAACGCGCCAGCGCCAGCAGCGTGTCGATGCGCTGTCGGCCTTGCGGCGAATGCCCCAGCACATGCAGGCCGTCGCGAATCTGGGATTCCTTGATCTCGCAAAGATAGGCATCCAGCCCCTGCAACAGGCTCTCCCGGGCGCCCTCGTCGGTCGGCGGCGCGAAGCCCAGTTCCTCGTGCAAGCCTTCGCGCACGGTGCGCCCGAGGATGTCCTCGCGCAGCAGGCGCGCGCGTCGCGGGTCGAGCGACAAGGCTTCGTAGTACTCGTCCATCTGCCGCTCCAGCTGCTGCAGCGGACCATAGGTCTCTGCGCGCGTCATCGCCGGCATCAGGTGGTCGATGATCACGGCCTGGGTGCGCCGCTTGGCCTGGCTCCCTTCGCCCGGGTCATTGACGATGAAGGGATAGAGATGCGGCAGCGGGCCCAGGATGGCATCGGGCCAGCAGGCCTCGCTCAGTGCCACGCTCTTGCCGGGCAGCCACTCGAGATTGCCGTGCGTGCCCACATGCACCATCGCGTCGACCGCGAAGGCACGGCGCAGCCAGAAGTAGAAGGCCAGGTAGTGGTGCGGCGGCACCAGGTCGGCGTCGTGGTAGGTGGCCGCCAGGTCCACGCCACGGCCGCGCGCCGGCTGGATGCCGACGAAGACATGGCCGAATCGCAGGCCGGCGATCGTGAAGCGCCCGCTGCGCAGCGTCGGCTCCTGCCCGGGCTCGCCCCACCGCGCATTGACCGCCGCCCTGCTGTCGGCGGGCAAGCGATTGAAATCTTCCAGGTAGTCGGCCAGGGAGAAGCTCTGCGCCGCGGGCCGGGCGCCGTTGGCGTCGCTGTCGTTGGTGATGCCGCGCAGCAGCGCCGCGATCAGGGCGTCGCCGCTGGCGGGCAGATCCCCGGTCAGGTAGCCCGCGGCCCGCAACTCCTGCAACACGGCGACGGTCGACGCCGGCGTGTCCAGCCCGACGCCATTGGCGATGCGCGCATCGTCGATCGGGTAGTTGGCCAGGATCAGCGCGATCCGCTTGTCGGCGTTGGGCTTGTCGCGCAGCACGCACCAGCGGCGTGCCAGCTCGGCCACGAAGGCCATCCGGCCGGGCTCGGCCTGGTAGCGGAGCACGTCGAGCTCGGTGTGCTCGCAGCGCCAGGCCATGCCCTTGAAACTGATGGCGCGCGTGAGGATGCGCCCGTCCACTTCGGGCAGCACCACCTGCATGGCCAGATCGCGCGGCGCGAGGCCGTGCGGGTCGGCCAGCCATTGCTCATGCGTGCCGCCGGCGGTGACGAGCTGCAGCACCGGGGCATCCCCGGCCAGCGTGGCGAGCGACCTGTCGCCGTCGCCTGCGCTCCCGTCGTCGCTGCCGTCGATCGAGGCCACCGCGAAGTTGGTTGCGTTCAGCACGATCGCCACGCGGTGCTCCGTGACCAGGGCTTGCACCGCGGCGTGGCTGTCCGGGTTCTTGAGCGAATCCACGGCGAGTGCCAGCGGGTTCAGGCCGGCGGCCGACAGCGCGTCCAGCATGGCGTCGAACACCGCCGTGTTGCCCGCCTGCAGATGGGCGCGGTAGAACAGCAGCAGCGCCACCGGCGCGCCGGCCTTCCACGGGGCGCGGCCGGCGGCCTCCGCTGGCCGATAGCGCAGCGCCGAAGGCAGCGGCACCGGCTGCGCCGGCCGGCTGCCCAGCCCGAACGCGGCGTGGCCGATCAGCGAGAAGAAGGCTTTCGCGTTGGCCAGCCCGCCTTCGCGCAGGCAGCGCCAGAGGTGGCGGCAATCGTCATGCGGCGCGCTGCTGCGCATGAGCAGCTGCACGTCTTCGAAGGCATCGCCCGAGAACATCGCCAGCCACTGACCGCGTTCGCGGGCCGAGGACATGGCGCGCTCCACCAGGTAGGCCCAGTCGCTCGGCGTCCCCAGGTGGTCGATCACCACCACGCGGGCATGGCGCAGCACGTCGTCGACATACATGTCCACGGAAGCCGGCTGCCGGAGCCACATCAGGTTGGCCAGGCGCACTCCGGGATAGCCGGCGCCCATCTGCCCGGCCGCGTCGGCGAGCAGCGACAGGGTGGTGTCGGCGGCGCTGAGCACGACCACCGGGGCCGGCGTCTGCGCCACGCGCACGACACCCTGGCCGCCGTCTTCGACGTGGCCGCCGGGGCGGGTGGACAACAGATGCATGAACGATGCTTCGGTGACGCGTCAGGCCACCGCGGCCACGCCCAGCGCCGCGTCCAGTTCGGCTTGCAGCACGGCCGCATCGAGGCCTGCCCCGATCAGCACCAGCCGCGTCTGCCGCGCCTCGCCGGCGCGCCAGGGCCGGTCGAAGTAGCTGTCGAAGCGCGCGCCAACGCCTTGCACCACCAGACGCATCGCCGCGCCGGGCAGTGCGACGAAGCCCTTGGCCCGATAGATCTCGTGGCGCCCGACCAGACTCTGCAAGGCGGCCAGCAGGCGGCCGCGGTCGGCGACCTGCAGGCTCACCGAGACCGAGTCGAAGGCGTCATGGTCGTGGTCTTCTTCCTCGTCGTGGTGGGTCTTGCGCTGGTCGATGGCATCCTCCACCGCCCGCTCCATGCCCAGGAGCACATCCAGGTCGATGCGTCCATGCTGCGCATGCACCAGCTTCACGCCGGTCGCGGTCTCGGCGCGGATGACGGCCTCCACGCCGGCCAGCGCCGCCGCGTCGAGCCCGTCGGTCTTGTGCACGACCACCAGGTCGGCGGTCGCCAGCTGGTCTTCGAACAACTCCGACAGCGGCGAATCATGGTCGAGATTCTCGTCGGCGCGGCGCTGGACATCGACCGCCAGCGGGTCGTCCGCGAAGCGGCCGGCGGCGACGGCCGGTGCATCCACCACCGTGATCACCGCGTCCACCGTGAAGGCGTTGCGCAGCGCCGGCCACTGGAAGGCCTGCACCAGGGGTTTGGGCAAGGCCAGGCCCGAGGTCTCGATGACCAGGTGATCGATCTGGTCGCGACGTGCGGCCAGCTGCTCCATCACCGGCGCGAACTCTTCCTGCACGGTGCAGCACAGGCAGCCGTTGGCCAGTTCGAACAACTGGCCGTCCGGCGCCCCGGTCTCGTCGCAGCCGATGCCGCAGCCGCGCAGCAGCTCGCCGTCGATGCCCAGTTCGCCGAACTCGTTGACGATGACCGCGATGCGCCGGCCCTGGGCGTTCTGCAGCAGGTGGCGCAGCAGCGTGGTCTTGCCGCTGCCGAGGAAGCCGGTGACGATGGTGGCGGGGATCTTGCGGCTTTGCATGTGGCTGGGCGTCGAGGTTTGCATGGGCTGTGGTGGTTCGGTGGGGTCGTCCGCGGCGTTGCCGGCGCGCGATCAGGGCTTGAACAACGCGGCGATGGCGGCCGGATTGCTCGGAAAGTACAGATGCATGAAAGACGCGAAAAGGCGCTTCTGTCGGAACACCGCCTCGGCCTGGCCGTGGTGGCGGCGGGCCTGCGTGTGCAGCGCGGCCGGCGCGCGCGTGTCGATGCGGGCGTGATGAAACGTGTGGCCGCGGACCTCGCCTTCGGGCAGCGCCAGGCTGTGCATGCCGAGGTTGACCAGCCGGTCGGACATCGCGCCTTGCCCGGGCAGCAGGCCCAGCATGGGCGCCTCGCGGCCGGCGGCGTCGCGGAGCGACTCCAGCAGCACCAGCATGCCGCCGCACTCCGCGACCAACGGGCGGCCGGCGGCGTGGTGGGCGGCGATGGATTCACGCGTCGCCGCGTTGCCGGCCAGCGCCTGCAGATGCAGTTCCGGGTAACCGCCCGGAAGGTACAGCGCGTGCGCGCCTTGCGGCACCGGCTCGTTGGCCAGCGGCGAAAAGAAGCAAAGCTGCGCGCCCAGCTTGCGCAGGACCTCGAGATTGGCGGCGTAGACGAACGAGAAGGCGGCGTCCTGCGCGATGGCGATGGTGACGCCCACGAGCGAGGCGGGAGCACCCGGGTCCGCAGTCGCGGCCGGCGGCGCGCTGAACTCCACCGCAGGCGGCAGCGGCAGCGGCCCGTGCTCGGCCAGCGCCAGCGCGGCGGCCGCGATGCGCTCGGCGATGTCGTCCACCTCGCCGGCCTGCACGAGGCCGAGGTGGCGCGATGGCAGCGCATAGTGCCCGCCGCGCGGCAGCGCCCCGTACCAGGCCATGCCGGCCGGCAGGCTCTCGCGCACCATCTGCGCATGGCCCGCGCTGCCCACGCGGTTGGCCAGCACGCCTGCCAGCTGCAGGCCGGGGCGATAGGTCGCGAGCCCGTGGGCGATGGCGCCAAAGGTCTGCGCCATCGACGATGCATCGATCACGGCCAGCACCGGCAGTCCGAAATGCAGCGCCAGATCGGCACTCGACGGCGTGCCATCGTGAAGCCCCATCACGCCTTCGACCAGGATCAGGTCGGCCTGCGCAGCCGCACCGTGCAGGAGCTCGGCGCAGTGCGCTTCCCCGCCCATCCACAGGTCGAGCTGCTGCACCGGCGCGCCGCTGGCACGTGCGAGGACCATGGGGTCGAGAAAATCCGGCCCGGTCTTGAACACGCGCACACGCCGGCCCTGGCTGCGATGCCAGTGCGCCAATGCGGCGGTGACCGTGGTCTTGCCCTGGCCCGATGCGGGTGCCGTGACCAGCAGCGCGGGACAGCGGCTTGAGCCCGGGCCATGTCGCCTGGACGGGATGGGAATCATTGAAAAAATACCGAGCCAGCCATGCTCACCCGCTTCCCCGCAGGTACGCACCACAAGGCGCGCCGATCGAACGGCGCGCCGCCTCGTTGGCCGGTATCCGGGCTGGCGAAAACGACCCGTGTTCCCTTCCCAGGCAGCACCGATTGCGCGGATTGACCCAGTGGATTGCAGACACGAGCGGCGAGCACGAGGGCTCACGTTCGCTTACCGTTGCGGGGGCAGCTCAGGTTGGGGCGCGCTGTGACTTGCCGCGCCACCCCTCCTGATTCCCGTTGAACTGCTTCGACCGGACGGACGAAGCGAGCACCAACGGCGCCGATCATAGCGGAACACCTTCGCTCCGACGGTGCGCGGCCTTCCTGCGCGCCGCAGCCCTGGGCAGCAGCGCGCGCCAGCCGATGACGCACGAGGTGATGCACAAGGCGATGCCCAGGGCGGACAGGCTCAGCACCAACGCCTCGCGCAACCGGGGGCGTTCGCGCAGCGGCTCGAAGTCGAGGCTGTGCAGTCCCTGGTACATGAAGCGCTGCCATCGTCCCGAGGGATCGACCCGCAACAGCACCTTGCCCGAGGCGGGATCGGCATAGAGGTCGGTGCCGTCGGACCAATGCGCGCGCCAGACCGGCAGGGGCCGGGCCTCCGAGGCTTCGGCCGAGCCCGGGTTCTTCGCGTAGTAGACATCGTCGTAGCGGTCGATCCGCTCCACGCGCGAAGGCGGTCTGTCGGCACCGCGCAGTTGCCGCAGCAGGTCCGAGACCAAGGGGTCCGGCAGCGCCGCATGCACTGTCGACGCAGCGCGTGCATCATCGGCGCGCACCCACCACCGCCGCTCCGCGCCCTGGATTCGATACCAGACCTGGCCGTCGACGCGAATCCGCTCGAGTTCCAATGGCTGCGCATCGGCCTCGCCGGCCCGCACCGCGGCCAGGGCCAGCGGCGGCGCCAGCACCGCGTCCCGGACCGGGCCGAGCCAGCGCTCGCGCTCGGCAGCCGACAGCCCGCGCGGCGAGAACACGCCATAGGGGTTCATCGACATCAGGCCCGAGAAGATCCAGGTCAGCGTGAACACCGCGGCGACCAGGCCCGCGATGTGATGCCAGCGCATCCAGAACTTGCGATAGGGAATCCAGCGCGTCCGGTTCAGGAACAGCTGCCAGATGCCCAGCGCCAGTCCGGTCGCCGCCAGCACCACGCCAGGGATCGACAGCCAGACGACCACCTGGTTCCAGGCTTGCGGAAACTGCCGCAGCACGGTCGGATAGATCCAGTGCGGGACCGCGCCGATCCAGTTCCAGAAGCGCTCGCTGCGGCGGGTGTCGCGCACCACCTCGGCGGCAGCACTCGACACGTACAGTTCCAGGCCATCGTCTCCTTCGAGGCTGACCTTGAACAGCGGGCGGTAGGGGTCTAAGGCTTGCGGAACCGTCCATTGGTCACGCGCCAGCGCTTCGGCCTCCAGCGCGCGCCGGCCACTGAAGCTCTCGGCCACCTTCATGGCCTGCCCGGCGCCGAGCGGCGCCTTCGCGGCGCCGGAGCGCGCATCGAGGACTTGCCACCGCGCGGCCTTCGCCGAACCGCCATCGACCAGCAGCCGCCACACCGGCTCCCCGGAATCGGCCATGCCCAGGCGGGCCTCGGTGAAGCTCAGGCCGGCCCGCCCGGCGGCCGCTTCGGCGCTCAGGCAGCAGCCGGCGTCCAGCGCCAGAGGCTGCAGCCCGGCGCGCCGCTCAGCCTGCGAGAGGTTCGGGAACGGCACGTAATACAGCACGATCCCGGTGATGAACCACATCAGGAACAGCAGCGCCAACGAGATGCCGAGCCACTTGTGGACGAAGATCAATGCGCGCTTCATGCCCGTACCACCGCCGTTGCCGGTCAGAAGGCCGCCCGGTAGCTGACCTCGAAGCTGCGCGGCGCGCCGATCAAGACCTGGTTGTTCGAATTGGCGCCGCTCCAGTAGGCGTAGAGCTCGTCAGTCAGGTTGCGAACGCGAAAAGTGATCTCGCCCTTCTGCAGGCTCCAGGTCGCATAGGCGGTCGCCGTCGTGAACCCGTTCATGCGGACCGTGTTGGCGTTGTTGGCGTAGGCGTGGCCGGTCCGGTTGATGCCGCCACCGATGCGCAGCGGCCATCCCGGCACCCGGTAGTCGGCCCAGAGGTTGGCCACCGTGCCCGGCACGTTCGGCGGCGTGTTGCCCGCGCGCGAGACGTTGCCGGCCTCGATGAGCCTGTCGAACTGCGCATCGACCCATGCCAGATTCCCGCTCAGCGTGAGCTCGCGTGTCGCCTTCCAGGCGGCGGCGAGCTCCAGGCCCTGTGCGGACTGCCTGCCGCTGTTGACCGTGAGCGTCGGGTTGCTGAAATCGCGCGACAGCACGTTGTCGAGCTCGATCCTGTAGGCCGCCAGCGTGTAGTCGAGACGGCCCGCCAGCGCCGACTGCTTGAGGCCGAGCTCCAGCTGCTTGCCGGTCGAGAGATTGAAGGCGGCGTTGGCCGCCGAGAGCAGCAGAAGATTGCCCGTGCCGACCGGCGCACTCGCGTTCGAGTACTGGGCGTAGACGGAGGTGTCGGGGTCGATCGCGAACACCACGCCCAGGCGCGCGGATGTGGGCTTGTACCTCTGCGTGAACGATGCCCGGGCCCCGGTGTTGAGGTCCAGGTTCTGGCGCTCCAGCTTCACGTAGTCCTGCCGCAATCCGCCCACGAGAGTCCAGCGGTCGCTGACGGACAGCGCGTCTTCCATGAAGACCGACCCCGTGGGTATCCGGGCGTCGAAGACCGTGCGATTGCCGGCACCCGCGAACAGCGCCGGCTTCGCGGCAAAGACCCCGTAGCTTCCCGGGAAGGTGGCGAACTCGCTCACCGAGAGCGCGTTGTTGGCCGCGGTCGACCCGTTGGAGAAGTCGCGGTTGGACGAAAAATCAGTCTTCGTGTATTCGAGCCCCGCCACGAACCGGTTCTTCATTCCCCCGATCGGCGACGTGTTCGCAAGGTCGAGCCGGTCCGTCAGGATCTGGTGGTCGTGGGTGATGCCGACCAGGTCGCGCACGATGCGGCCCGGGGCGACGAAGGCATAGGACTCCGAGTTGCGCCAGGTCCTGTCGGCCGTGTAGTAGGACAGCTGGTTGCGCAGCTTCCATTCCGGCGCGATCTGCCAGCTGAGCTTGGCGCGCGTCCAGAGGCTGTTCGCACTCATCTCGGCATCGTCGAAGTTGTAGTTGCGAAACGCGATGCTGCGGTCGACCACCCGCCCGTTGGCATCGCTGACGATGTCCGTGGGCTGGAGCGCGTAGGCACGCGGCACCAGCGGCGTGCCCTGGTAGGACAGCGCGCTGTCCCTGGCGTAGTCCATCGACAGATCCAGCCTGAGGTCGCGCGTCAATGCCGTGGTGTAGCCCATGGTGAGGTTGTCGTAGCGCTGCTTGTTGCGGTCGACATAGCCGTCGGTCTCCTGATGGCTGTAGTCCAGCCGGAAGGCGCTGCCCTCCCCGACGTTGACGCCCAGGCCGACGCCGGCCCGCGCCGTGCCGAAGCTTCCGTACGAGAGCATGGCCTCGGCCCCGGGGTTGTTGCGGTCGGGTCGCTTGGTTACGAAGTTCACGGCCGCGCCGATGGCGCCTTCACCGTAGAGAACCGACGAGGGGCCCTTCAGGACTTCGATGCGCTCGTAGTTCCAGGTGTCCTGGGGCCGGCTCACCATCGTCGGCACCGCGATGCGATCGCCGTCGAACAGATAGGTGATGAAGCCGCCGGTGAAGCCGCGCGTCGAGATCACCGATGGCGATCCCGGCGCTCCGCCGGCAGTGATGCCCACGCCGCCGCGCAGGGCCTCCTCGAAGGTCCGTGCGCCACGCCGCTCCATGGTCTCCTGGCTGATCACCTCGACCGAAGCCGGCGTTTCCATCCCGCTCAGGCCCAGCCTGCCGGCCACCTCGGTGGTGGCCTGGAGCGCCGGCGCCTGGTCCTGCAGGGTGGCCGTCACCTCGACGGCGCGCAGGCTCTCCTGCGCCAGCGCCGAGCTGCTGGCGATGAGGGCGACAAGGCCCGGTATCGTGATGTTCAGAGACGTGAAAGGACCTGAGACCCGGGTCCGGGTCCCAAGCTCGGCAGGCTTGCGCATAGGGTGTTCCTTCAGCCCGCATTCCCGCTGGGCTGTTCAAAGAGATACACGCTGCGATTGCACGAGCCGATGCCAACCCGGCACGCAAGTGCCGAGCAGCCCGGACAAACGCACTCCCGCAGCGTCCGAAGGCGATTGCGAAGGCCGGTATCCGGGCTCGCGGGTTGCTGTCATGCGCTTGCGCACGACAACAGAAGCTTCGCCTTCCCACGCTCGACTCGAGCGCAGTGGCTGCGAACACCCACAGGTGCTCACTCGAAACTTCTCTATCCGCTGACCGTTGCGGGGGCAGCGCAGGCATTGCGCGTCAGCGACGCGCGCACCTGCTTCCCGTTTAACCTCCCAGACCGTTTCCGGCTTGGGGGGCACCTTCGAACCGAGGCGGATTATAGGAAGGGCCGATGAGGCGGCTCGCGCCGAGGCAAGGTCACGCTGAATTCGGCGCCGCCGCCGGCCGCGTTGGCCGCGGCGATCTCCCCGCCATGGGCGCTCACCACCGCCTTGCAGATCGCAAGGCCCAGGCCGACACCGGGCGTGGCCGATTCCGCCTGGCCGCGCGTGAACTTGTCGAACAGCGTCTGTTCCCGGCCTCGCAGCGCGGCCGGCAGACCCGGGCCATGGTCGCGGACGGTCAGCAGCAGGGCATGGGGCGTCGCCAGCGCGCCAACAACGATGGGCGGGGCACCGTACTTGGCGGCGTTCTCGAGCAGGTTGACCAGCACGCGCTCGATCAGCGTCGCATCGAACTCGACCAGCGGCAGGTCCGAAGGCAGTTCGGTCTGCACCGTCCTGTCACCCAGCGCGGGCCGCGCCGCGCGAATCGCCGAACCGACGACTTCTTCCACCGACTGCCAATCACGCCGCAGGTTGACGGCGCCGCCTGCGATGCCGCTTTCCAGCCGCGCCATGTCGAGCAAGTTGTTGACCAGCGCATTCAACTCGCGCGCCTGGGCCACGATCGCGCGCGCGACTTCGGCGTGGGCCTGGGGCGGTTGCGCCTGCAGCGACTCCGCCAGCGCGATCAGCGCCGTCAGCGGCGTGCGCACATCGTGCGAGATGGCGCCGAGCAGCGCATTGCGCAATCGCTCCGACTCCATATCGACCACCGCCTGCTGCGCCACCTCGACGTAGTGCACCCGCTCCAGCGCGATCGCGATCTGGCGCGCCAGCGTGTCGAGCTGCTGGTTCTGTTCCGGAATCAGCAACCAGCGCGGCTGCGCGGGTTCGAGGGCGAGCACGCCACGCACGCGCATCGGCGCCTTGAGGGGCACGTAGTGCCAGGGCTGGGCCGCCAGCGTCGCGGTCGCGAGGCCGGCCGGCTGCCCCTGCCTGAAGGTCCAGTCGGCCACGCTGGGATCGAAGCCGGGCACCGGGTCGGCAGGCATGACCAGCCGGTCGTTGGCGTCCGCCACCAGCACCAGCGCGCGGCCGCCGAAATGGCCCTGCACCGCAGCCGCGCCCAACTCGACCACCTGCGCGCTTTCGAGCGCGGCCGAGAGTTCGCGCGTGAGCTCGAACAGCGACTGGGCCCGCCGCTCCCGGCTGGTGGAGACGCCGGCGGCGAATCGCAGCCCCGCGGTGAGCTGCCCGATCAGCAGCCCGACGCCGAGCATGACCACGAAGGTCACCAGGTACTGCGCGTCGCTGACCGCGAACGACAGGCGCGGCGCCACGAAGAAGTAGTCGAAGGCGGCGACGTTCATCACCGCGGCCAGGGCGGCCGGGCCGCGCCCGAATCGAAGCGCGACGCCCACCGCGCCGAGCAGGAACAGCATGACGATGTTGACCAGTTCCAGCACGCCGGCCAGCGGCATGGCCACCAGCGTGATCGCGATGCTGGTGGCGCCCGCCCACGCGTAGCCGGGCCAGCGGGCACGCGAGCGCTCGTCCTCCGGCAGGCCGGGTTCGTCGCGCCGTCCGCCCGGGCGGACCTGGGCGAGGCGGCGCGAGCTGTCGGCCCGGGCCACCTCCAGGATGTCGAGCGCGGGCGCGCAGCGTGCCAGTTCGCGCGACAGGTCGGTCGGCGCCCACCAGCGCGCCCAGCCCCGCGCCGGCGCAGCGCGTCCCATCACCAGCGTGGCGCAATTGAGCCGCTGCGCCTGGGCCGCGAGCGCTTCGGCGATGCGGGTGCCGGTCAGCACGGCTGTCACGGCGCCCAGTTCTTCCGCCAGCTTGAGCACCGCGAGGATGCGATCTCGCCGGTCCGCGTCCAGGCGCTGCAGGCTTGGCGTCTCGACGTAGGCCGCATGCCAGCGCACATTGAGCTGCCCGGCCAGCCGGGCCGCGGTGCGCACCGTCTGGCCCGCTTCCTCGTGCGGCCCGACGCAGGCCAGGATCGCACCGGAGGTGTTCCACGCAGGCGGTCCGGCCACGCCCTGCGGCCCCGATTGCTCCACGCGCCAGCCGCGCACGTCGTCCTCCACGTGCTCGGCGGTGCGCCGCAGCGCGATCTCGCGCAGCGCGATCAGGTTGCCCTTGCGGAAGAAATTCTGCGCCGCCCGTTCGGCCTGCTGCGGCAGATAGACCTTGCCGGCCGCCAGCCGCGACGTCAATTCGTCGGGCGTGACATCGACCAGCACCACCTCTTCGGCCTCGTCGAGCACCGTGTCGGGCACGGTCTCGTGCACCCGCACGCCAGTGATCGCGCCCACCGTGCCGTTGAGGCTTTCCAGATGCTGCACGTTGAGCGCCGACCAGACCTCGATGCCGGCGGCCTGCAGTTCCTGCACGTCCTGCCAGCGCTTGGCATGGCGCGAGCCCGGCGCGTTGGCATGCGCCAGCTCGTCGACCAGCAGCACCGCCGGCCGGCGCGCCAGCGCGGCATCGAGGTCGAACTCGGACAGCGTGCGGCCGCGGTAGGCGAGCTCGCGCAAGGGCAGGGTCTCGAGGCCGGCGAGCAGCGCCGCGGTCTCGCTGCGCCCATGCGTCTCGACGACGCCGATGACCACGTCGCGCCCCTGCGCCAGCTCGCGCTGTGCGGCGCTCAGCATCGCCCAGGTCTTGCCCACGCCCGCATTGGCGCCGAAATAGATGCGCAGCTTGCCGCGCCGGGCACGGGATTCCTCCGCCCGCATCTGTGCGAGCAGCTGGTCGGGGTCCGGACGGCCGTCCGCGGCGGAGAGGAGCGAGCTCGACATCAGTGGCTTTCCCGATCGGCAGAGCGATGGCGGCGCTCGTCCGGATCGCCATGCGCCTGGCGCAGTGCGTGACGCCGCTTCGCGGGATCCGGCGGCTGCCGCTCTCGTGGGGTGTCGCGCCCGGCCGCCTTGCCACGGCGATGGCGCACGCTCACCCAGTGAACGATGGCCCATGCGAAGCCCATCGGGAGAAAGACGGCGATCAACGCACCCAGTGCATTCAAGACATCAGAAGTCATCGATTCCCCTGCTCGGCGCTGCGGTCTCTTGCCCTGCCCTGATCCTCAAGGGGAAGGCTGGGCGTCGAGCGCCAGGTTGAGCGCCAGCACGTTGACGCGCTGCTCGCCGAGCAAGCCCCACAGCGGCCCCTCGGTGTGCGCCACGATCAGCCGCTCGACCGTTTCCAGCGGCAGCTTGCGCAGGCGCGCCACGCGTGGCGCCTGGTAGTGCGCAGCGGCGGGGCTGATGTCCGGATCGAGCCCGCTGGCCGAGGTCGTCACCAGGTCGACCGGCACCGGCACCGTGTTGCCGGGATCGGCCGCGCGCAGCGCCTCGATGCGAGCCTTGACCGCTTCGACCAGTGCCGGATTCAGCGGCCCCTGGTTGGCGCCGCCCGAAGCGGCCGCGTTGTTGGGCATCGGCGCCGTGGCCGATGGCCGGCCCCAGAAATGGGCCGGATCGCTGAAGTTCTGGCCGATCAGGGCCGAACCCACCGTCACGCCGTCGCGCACGATCAGGCTGCCCGCCGCCTGCTGGGGAAACGCGGCCTGCGCGACGCCGGTCACGGCGAGCGGATAGACGATGCCTGTCAGCGCGCTGAGCAGTGCGAACAGAACGAGAGACGGACGAAGAATGCTTGTCATGGTGTGAATCCTCAGACCAGGCCGGCCGCAACCAGCAGCCAGTCGATGAACTTGATGCCGATGAAGGGAACGATGAGCCCGCCGAGCCCGTAGATCGCGAGGTTGCGGCGCAGCAGCGCGGCGGCGCCGACCGGGCGGTAGCGCACGCCCTTGAGCGCCAGCGGGATCAGGAACACGATCACCAGCGCATTGAAGATCACGGCCGACAGGATCGCCGACGACGGGCTCGCCAGCCGCATCAGGTTCAGCGCGCCCAGTTGCGGATAGGTCGAGACGAAGATCGCCGGGATGATCGCGAAGTACTTCGCGACGTCATTGGCGATCGAGAAGGTGGTCAGCGAGCCGCGCGTCATCAGCAGCGCCTTGCCGGTCTCCACCACCTCCAGCAGCTTGGTCGGGTTGGAGTCGAGGTCGACCATGTTGGCCGCCTCCTTGGCGGCCTGCGTGCCGCTGCCCATCGCCACCGCGACATCGGCCTGCGCCAGCGCCGGCGCATCGTTGGTGCCGTCGCCGGTCATCGCGACCAGCCGGCCCTCGGCCTGGTAGCGGCGGATCAGCGCCAGCTTGTCCTCGGGCGTGGCCTCAGCCAGGAAATCGTCGACCCCGGCCTCGGCCGCGATCGCCGCCGCCGTGAGCTTGTTGTCGCCGGTGATCATCACGGTCTTGATGCCCATGCGGCGCAGCTCGGTGAAGCGTTCCTTGATGCCGGTCTTGACGATGTCCTTGAGCTCCACGATGCCCAGCACCCGCGCGCCCTCGGCCACTGCCAGCGGCGTGCTGCCACGACGCGACACCTGGTCGGCGGCCTGCAACAGCGCACCGGGCACCGTGCCGCCGAGCGCTTCGACATGCCGGCGCACCGCATCGACCGCTCCCTTGCGCAGAACGATCGCCTCGGCGTCCAGGCTGTTCGGCGCCGGCGGCAGGTTGGCCCCGCTCATGCGGGTCTGAGCCGTGAAGGGAACGAAAACAGCGCCCTCCACACCCTTGTCTTCGACGCCGCCACGACGGGCCAGCTCGACGATGCTGCGGCCTTCCGGCGTCTCGTCGGCCAGCGAGGCGAGCACCGCGGCATGCGCCAGCCTGGCCTGCGAGACGCCGGGCGCCGTGAGGAAGGCGCTGGCCTGGCGGTTGCCGTGCGTGATGGTGCCGGTCTTGTCGAGCAACAGCACGTCGACGTCGCCCGCCGCCTCGACCGCGCGGCCCGAAGTGGCGATCACGTTGGCCTGCATCATGCGGCTCATGCCGGCCACGCCCACCGCCGACAGCAGGCCGCCGATGGTGGTCGGGATCAGGCACACGAGCAGCGCCACCAGCGCCGTCAGCGAAACCACGGTGCCGGCGCCCGCCGCCGAGACGCTGAACTGCGAGAAGGGCAGCAGCGTCGCGGTGACCACCAGGAACACCAGCGTCAGCGCCACCAGCAGGATCGTGAGGGCGATCTCGTTGGGCGTTTTCTGGCGCTTGGCCGCTTCCACCATGCCGATCATGCGATCGAGGAAGGACTCGCCCGGGTTCACCGAGATGCGCACCACCAGCCAGTCGGACAGCACCCGCGTGCCGCCGGTGACGGCCGAGAAGTCGCCGCCCGACTCGCGCACCACAGGTGCCGATTCGCCGGTGATCGCGCTCTCGTCGACCGAGGCCACGCCCTCGATCACCTCGCCGTCGAGCGGGATCACGTCGCCGGTCTCGACCAGCACCACGTCGCCGCGGCGCAGGTTGGGTGCCTGCTCGGGCAGGAAGCCCGCGCCATGGAAAGGCTCGTTCAGCTTCTTGGCCCAGGTGTCCTTGCGAAGGCCGCGCAGCGCGGCCGCCTGGGCCTTGCTGCGGCCCTCGGCCAGCGCCTCGGCGAAGTTGGCGAACAGCACCGTGAACCAGAGCCAGACCGACACCGCGAGCACGAAGGCCGGCGGCATGCCGCCATCGCCTTCGAAGCCCAGCGCGTGCAGCCACAGCAGCGTCGTCAGGATGCTGCCGACGTAGACGATGAACATCACCGGGTTGCGCCATTGCACCCGCGGGCTCAGCTTCGCGAAGGCGCCCCGGAGCGCGGGCTTGACGAGCTTTGGGTCGAACATGGATTGCGAAATGGATGTCTTCTTCATGGCCGAGGCCCTACTTCCAGAGGATCAGGTGCTCGACGACCGGGCCCAGGGCCAGTGCCGGCACATAGTTCAAGAGGCCCACCAGCAACACGGTGCCGATCAGCAAGGTCACGAACAGCGGTCCGTGCGTGGGCATGGTGCCGGCGGTCACCGGGAGCCGCTTCTTCGCCGCCAGGGCACCGGCGATCGCCAGCACCGGCACGATCACGCCGAAGCGGCCGAACCACATCGCCACCGCCAGCAGCGCGTTGTAGAAGGGCGTGTTGGCCGACAGCCCGGCGAAGGCGCTGCCGTTGTTGTTGCCGGCCGAGGTCAGCGCATACAGGATCTCCGAGAAGCCATGGGCTCCGGGGTTCGCGATGCCGGCCTTGCCGGCGTCGGCGATCACCGCCACCGCGGTGCCGGCCAGCACCAGGATCGGCGTCACCAGGATCGCGATCGAAGTCAGCTTCATCTCGTGCACCTCGATCTTCTTGCCGAGGTACTCGGGCGTGCGGCCGATCATCAGGCCGGCGATGAAGACCGCGAGGATCGCGAACACCAGCATGCTGTAGAGCCCGGTGCCGACGCCGCCGAAGACCACCTCGCCGAGCTGCATCAGCACCATCGGCACCATGCCGCCGAGCGGCGTGAAGGCATCGTGCATGGCGTTCACCGCGCCGCAGGAGGCCGCCGTGGTGACGGCGGCGAACAAGGCCGAGGCCGCGATGCCGAAGCGGGTCTCCTTGCCTTCCATGTTGCCGCCGGCCTGCAGTGCGCTCGATGCCTGGTCGACCCCCAGCGCACCGATCAGGGGATTGCCGGCCTGCTCGGCGGGGATCACCAGAACGACAGCGGCAACGAACAGCACCGTCATCGCCGCCAGCACCGCCCAGCCCTGGCGCAGGTCGCCGACCACGCGGCCGAAGGCGAAGCACAAGGCCGCCGGGATCAGGAAGATCGCCAGCATCTGCACCAGGTTGGTCAGCGCGGTCGGGTTCTCGAACGGGTGGGCCGAGTTGGCGTTGAAGAAGCCGCCACCGTTGGTGCCGAGCATCTTGATCGCCTCCTGCGAAGCGACCGGGCCCATCGCAAGCGTCTGCGTCGTGGCCTTCGCGTCTTCGAGCACCGGCTGGCCCGCGGCATCCTTGACAGGCTGGCCGCTGCCGTCGAGCTTCGGCGTCTGGTAGGCCGTGGCTTCCACCGTCGTCACGGTCCGGTAGGCGTCGAAGTTCTGGATCACGCCCTGGCCGGCGAAGAAGAGCGCGAGCACGAAGGAGATCGGCAGCAACAGCCACACGGTGATCCGCGTGACATCGACCCAGAAGTTGCCGACCCAGCCCTTGCCGTCGGTGCTGCGCGAGGCAAAGCCCCGGGCCAGCGCGAACGCGACCGCGATGCCGGTCGCGCCCGACACGAAGTTCTGCACCGTGAGGGCGAGCATCTGTGTCAGGTAGCCCATGGTCGACTCGCCGGCATAGCCCTGCCAGTTGGTGTTGGAGACGAAGCTCACGGCGGTGTTGAAGGCCGAGTCCGGCGACACGGCCGCCATGCCCGCCGGATTGAGCGGCAGCACGGCTTGCAGTCTCTGCAAGCCATAGACGGCCAGCGCGCCGATCGCATTGAATGCGAGCAACGCGAGAGCGTAGGTCTTCCAATGCATGGAACCGTCGGCGGCGGCGCCCGCGAGGCGGAAGACCGGTGTCTCCACACGCTGCATCCAGCGCGGCAGGCGGCCCTCGCACAGGGCGGCGACGAAACGGCCGAGCGGCCAGGCCAGCAGGCCCAGCGCGGCGAGAAAGAGGGCCAGCAGGCCCCAGGCGGAGGCGTTCATGTCAGAACTCCTCGGCGCAGATCAGCGCGAACACAAGGTAGGCGAACAGCAGCACGGCGAGCAGGCCGCCGAAGCCATAGAGAACTTCGAGGCCGATCACGAACGCTCTCCCCTGGGCGCATCGAGCTGCGCGAGCCCAAGCACCATTCCGGCCGTCACGGCCCACATCACCGCGATGGCGGCAATCCACACGAAATCCATTCTTCACTCCTGGAGACAAGACGATGAAACGAGTCTCGCCAGGGGTGCATAAAAAGGGTGAACAGAGATCGCCGCGCTCTGTAAAAAAAGCGTAAACGAGGCAGATGGTCGAATGAATCTTTATGCGCGAGGCCCGATTTTTTACGAGGCTTTTACGAGCGCGACCGTACGCTGCGCTCTCCTCTCTCGCTCATCGAACATGAAACACGCAACTGAAAGAACCCTGCTCGCCGCATCCCTGATCGCCCTGCCGCTGATCGCCAGCGCGCAAGCCGCAGCCGAACCCGCAGCGGCGCCGAATCTCACGGGCAACGTCGCGATCACGACCAACTACAAGTTCCGCGGCCAGGACCA
>NZ_JASZYT010000004.1 GCF_030316765.1 Variovorax saccharolyticus | reverse complement strand
CTTCAACCTGGTCGCCAGCCCCGGCGTGGACATCAACGGCGTCACCTTCGGCCAGACCACCTTCTCGCCCAACAAGACCCGCTTCATCCTGATGCTGACCAAGACGCTGTAGAGACAACGCAACGGCCTGGCGCATCGCCGGGCCTGCGGACCGCTTTCATCTTCCCAACTGCAAGGAAATCCACGTGGCCTATGCCGCATACCGGGAGCACTCCGGTGAACTTCGGACATCGAACACGACCCCGTTCCATGTCCTCGATGTCGCGGTCGCGCTCAGCGATGCGCGAAGCCTTCGACAGATCGTCGCCCGCTGCGCCGATGCCGGCGTGTTGCGCTGCGAGCCGCTGCTCGGCGACCGGGGCTCGCAGGAGAGCGACGCGCCTCGGGTCCGCATGACGATCCGGCTCACGCTCGCGAGCTATGCGCAGCTGTTGCATGGCCTGATCGAGACCATTCCCTCCGGCGAGATCGGTCGCCTCGTCACCTGGCGGGATCACCTGGCGCGGCGTGGCCTGAGTCATGGCCGATGACGGGGCGCGCGCCCAGCCGACCAGCGCTGCGATGGCCTCGATGACGCCAAGGATGGCGCCGGTTCGCAGGGCTTCGGACAGCGTATAGATGCCCCAGGGCTCGTGAGGGCACTGCAGCGGCCTGGGCGCGGGCACTGTCAGAATCCGGCCCGCCCATGTCCGCGACCGCAAAATCCTCGTCGCCCGCGCAGCGCAGCACGCTGCTGGCTTGCGCTGCCGTGGGCGCCACGCTGCTGATGCTGATCGCGCTGGGGCACGACGGCAGGCGCGTGGCGCAGCTCTTCGCGCTGGCCAGCCCGGCGTTGATCTGGCTGGCATGGCCCGTGCGCGGTGCGCGCGCGCACCGCGTGCGGACCTGCGTGGTCTGGCTCTGGGCCATGGGCTTCGCGCTCGACGGCGTGATTCGCGCCTACCTGCTGGACGGCTACCAGGCTGCCCCCGACAGCTCGCTGATCCAGTCCGCGGCGGCCAACACCAACAGCCGGGAAGGCGCCGAGTACCTGTCGATGCATTGGCGCGCGATGCTGGTCTGGTCAGGCACCCTGCTGGCCGCCGGCCTGGCCCTGGGCCGCTTCGCCCATCGGGGTGCACGGCAGGCCATGGCCTGGCCGCGCTGGGCCGTACCCTTGCTGTGCCTGGCGCTGCTCGTCAGCACCGTGGCCTACCTCAGCAAGCCCTGGCGCCGCCTGCATCCGGTGCTGTTCTGGTCCCAGTGGAGCCAGTCGGTGCAGGCGCTTCGCGCGGGCTGGGCCGACCAGCAGCAGCAGCGCGACACGGCCCTGGCCCGCGCCGCGGCCGCGGCGCCGGCCGTGGTGCAGGAAGGCCCCGCGACCCTGGTGCTGGTGATCACCGACAGCATCAATCGCGACAACATGGCGCTCTACGGCTACCGGCGCGCGACGACGCCGCGGCTGCTGGCCCACAAGGCGCAGCTGGGAGACCAGATGCTGGTCCTGCGCAATGCTTGGTCGGTCGATGCCAGCACGGTGCCGTCCTTGCGCAACATGTTCAACTTCGGACTGCCGCCCGAACAGGAGCCGCAGCACGTGCTGGCCCTCGCGCGGGCGGCCGGCTACAAGGTCTGGTGGATGAGCAACCACGACGATGTCGCGATCGAGCAGCAGCATGCCCGGCTGGCCGACGTGGTCGATATCGTGAACCGCACGCCGGGCCGGGCCGGCGCCTCGCTGGATGGCGAACTGCTCGATTGCGTGCAGGAAGCCCTCGAAGACCCGGCCGAGCGCAAGCTGATCGTGGTCCACCTGATGGGCGCGCACCCGCACTACGGCCTGCGCTTTCCGGCCGGCGCCAATCCCTTCGACGACCAGGTCGACGACGTCGAGGCAGGACTCGAGAAGAGCGGGCGTTCGGCCTGGGTGCGCAGGTTCCGGCAGGAATACGACGCCGCCCTGCTCTACCATGACTCCGTCGTTTCCGAGACGCTGCAGCTGGTGCGCACGATCGGTCGTGCCGATGGCTATCGCGCATGGATGTACCTGTCCGATCACGGGCAGGAAGTCGGGCACGGCAGCAACCACGCGGGCCACAGTCCGTCGACGGCTTCGGGCTACCGCATTCCGACCGTGATCTGGCGCAACAGCGCTGCCGAGCCCTACCGCGCGGGCACCGGCGATCGCCCATTTCGCGCCGATTGGGCCGGCTGGACGATGGCCGACCTGTTGAACATCCGATGGACCGGCGATGCCACCGACCGCAACGCGCTCGGCGAAGGCTACCGTTGGGTGGCACCCGTGCTTCCAGTGAAAGTGAGCTCGTTCGAGGATTGACCGGGCTTGCTCCGGACCGGCCCGGCTGACGCTCAGGAATCCTTGCCGCGAGCGGCCTCGCGTCCCTGGGCTTCGGCAGACCTCAGTTCCTCGGCCGTCAATACGAAGGCGGGGTTGTCGGCCAACAGCTCGATCGCCACGTCGATGAATGCGCGCACGCGCGCCGGCTGCGCCGCGCGGCTTCCGTAGTAGACGAAGACGCCCGACTTGTCCGCGACGTGCTCCACCAGCAGCGGCACCAGACGGCCCGAGCGGATGTGCGGAGCGGCCGCGACGCCGGTCAGCAATCCGATGGCGTGGCCCGCCAGTACGGCTTCGGTCTCCAGGCCCTCGTCGTTGACCGTCAACGCCGGAAACACCTGGAGCTCGGTCAGGACCTCGCCCACCTTGACGAACCACGGCAGCACCTGTCCGGTGCCGGAACTTCGAAACGCGCTGCATCGGTGTTCCGCCAGCGATTCCAGACCCTCGGGCGCACCGTGCCGACGCAGGTAGCTCGGCGCCGCGCAGATGATGAGCTGCAGCGAGAAGAGCCTGCGAGCGATCACGCCTTCCGCGGGAGATGGCCCGATGCGAAACCCGACATCGACCCGATCCTCCACCCAGTTGCCGATGCGGTCGTCCAGATGCACATCCGGCTGCACTTGGGGATAGCGGCGGCAGAAGGCATCGAGCAGGGGCCAGATCACCGCGCCGAAGACCGATTGCGGTCCCACGATGCGCAACGGCCCGGCGATGTCTTCCTGGGATTGGCGCGCAATCCGCAGTGCCTGCTGCATGCCCATCAGCGCCGGCTTCGCCGCCTCGAGAAACTGCCGGCCCGCGTCGGTCAGGGACATGCTGCGCGTCGTCCGGTGAAACAGCCGCACGCCCAGGTGCCGCTCGAGCTGCGCCAGGGCCTGGCTGGCAGCCTGCGGCGTCATGCCCTGGGCCGTCGCGGCTTGCCGCAGGCTGCCCAGCTCGGCGGTCTTCACGAAGGTGGCGATGGAACGCAGTTCGTTGATCGGCATGGCTCTCCCAATGTGACCGCATTATCAACAGCAGCTTGCGAGTCCTTCAAGGTTGGATGGTCTAGCGCGGGATGGGCCCGCCTCCTAAAGTCCCTGGCAAAGCAAGGATGCCCCATGAAAAGCCCCGACAAGTTCACCCTTTCCCGACGAAGCCTGCTGAAGGCGGGCGCCGCGACCGCCTCGGTGCCGGCGCTGGCCGGCCAGGCGGCCGCGGCGGCGCCTGCGCCGGCCCCCGGCGGCTCGACGTCCCTGCCGGTGACGATGAGCGTCAACGGCAAGACGCAGCGCCTGGTGCTCGACACCCGCACGACGCTGCTGGACGCGTTGAGGGAGCACCTGCACCTGACCGGCACCAAGAAGGGTTGCGACCACGGGCAGTGCGGCGCCTGCACGGTCATGGTGGACGATCGACGCATCAATTCCTGCCTCACGCTCGCCGCGATGCACGAAGGCGCCAGGGTGACCACGATCGAAGGCCTCGGCCAGCCCGGCAAGCTGCATCCGATGCAGGCCGCCTTCGTCAAGCACGACGGCTACCAGTGCGGCTACTGCACGCCCGGGCAGATCTGCTCGGCTGTCGGCGTCCTGCAGGAAATCGAGCAAGGCATCCCCAGCCATGTGAGCGGCGACCTCGGGGCCCGACCGCTGCTGTCCGCAGCCGAGCTGCGCGAGCGCATGAGCGGCAACCTCTGCCGCTGCGGCGCCTACAGCAACATCGTCGAGGCGATCACCGAAGTCGCGGGGATCAAGGCATGAAGGCATTCAGCTACGAACGCGCCACCACGCCCGCGCAGGCGGTGGCAGCGGCCGCCCGCACGCCGGGCGCGCGCTTCATCGCCGGCGGCACCAACCTGCTCGACCTCATGAAGCTGGAGATCGAGACGCCCACGCAGCTGATCGACGTCAACCGCCTCGGCCTCGATCGGATCGAAGCCCTGCCGGACGGCGGCCTGCGCATCGGCGCGCTGGTGCGCAACACCGACCTGGCCGCGCATGATCGCGTTCGGCGCGACTACGGACTGCTGTCGCGCGCCCTCCTCGCGGGCGCCTCGGGCCAGTTGCGCAACAAGGCGACGACGGCCGGCAACCTGCTCCAGCGCACGCGTTGTCCTTATTTCTACGACACCAACCAGGCCTGCAACAAGCGCCAACCGGGCAGCGGCTGCTCGGCGATCGGCGGCGTCGGCAGGCAGCACGCGGTGATCGGAACCAGCGATGCGTGCATCGCGACGCACCCGAGCGACATGGCGGTCGCCATGCGAGCCCTCGACGCCACGGTCGAAACGATGCGCCCCGGCGGTGCGCGACGTGCCATCGCCATCGCGGATTTCCACCGGCTCCCCGGCGCCACGCCGCACATCGAGACCGCCCTCGTGCCAGGCGAGCTCGTCACGGCGGTGACGCTGCCCCGCCCAGTCGGCGGCAAGCAGGTCTATCACAAGGTGCGAGATCGCGCCTCCTATGCCTTCGCGCTGATCTCGGTGGCGGCGATCGTTCAACCGGATGGCTCGGGCCGCGTGGCGCTGGGTGGCGTCGCGCCGAAACCGTGGCGCGTCGAGGCCGCAGATGCCGCGCTGCCGCGTGGTGCGAAGGCGGCCACCGAGCTGCTGCTCGCCGGTGCCAGGCCGACCGAACACAATGCCTTCAAGCTCACGCTGGTCGAACGCACGCTCGACGCCGTGCTGAACGAAGCAAGGAGCTGAACGATGCGATTCGATTCCCCTGCCACGGCCAATCCGATCGACCAGCTCAAGGTGATCGGCCAACCCGTCGACCGGATCGACGGCCCGATGAAGACCTCGGGTGCCGCCCCGTACGCCTACGAACGCCATGACGCTGCACCCGGCGCGGCCTACGGCTATGTGCTCGGCGCGGCCATCGCCAAGGGACGCATCGCGTCCATCGACCAGAGACTTGCGAAGTCGGCCCCCGGCGTCATCGCCATCGTCACTGCCGAGAATGCCGGCAAGCTCGGCAAAGGCAGCTTCAACACCGCCAGGCTGCTGGGCGGGCCGCTGGTCGAGCACTACCACCAGGCCATCGCCCTGGTCGTCGCCGAGACCTTCGAGCAGGCGCGCGCTGCCGCGCAGCTGCTCGAGGTGAGCTATGTCGCTGCGGAGGGCGCCTTCGATCTGGCTGCAGAAAGATCATCGGGCAAGAAGACCGTCGACCGCGACAACAAGGTCGGCGACTTCGCCAGCGCCTTCGCAGGCGCCGAAGTGCGGCTCGACCAGACCTACTCCACACCGGACCAATCGCACGCGATGATGGAGCCTCATGCGACCACGGCGGCCTGGCGCGGCGACAAGCTCAGCGTCTGGACCTCCAATCAGATGATCGACTGGACGACCACCGATCTGGCAGCGACCCTGGGCATCCCCAAGGACAGCATCCATCTCATGTCGCCCTACATCGGGGGCGGCTTCGGCGCCAAGCTGTTCCTGCGCGCCGACACCGTGCTCGCTGCCATCGGCGCGCGCATCGCGCGGCGCCCGGTCAAGGTGGCTCTGCAACGGCCCATCGTCGCCAACAACACCGTCCACCGGCCGGCGACGATCCAGCGCATACGCCTCGGCGCGGCCAAGGACGGCAGGCTGACGGCCATCGGCCACGAGAGCTGGTCCGGCAACCTGGTCAACGGCAAGCCCGAGAACGCGGTCCAGCAGACGCAGTTCCTGTACGCGGCGGCGCATCGCCTGACCGGCACGCGGCTGGCGGTCCTGGACCTGCCCGAGGGCAATGCCATGCGCGCGCCCGGCGAGGCGCCGGGGCTGATGGCGCTGGAAATCGCCATGGACGAAATGGCCGAGCGCCTGGGCATCGATCCGATCGAATTCCGTGTGCTGAACGACACGCAGGTCGATCCCGCCAATCCGTCACGCCGCTTCTCCGAGCGTCGGCTCATCGAGTGCATGCGCACCGGTGCGAAGGCCTTCGGATGGTCGCAGCGCAGCGCCAGGCCCGCGCTGCGGCGCGAGGGCCGCCACTGGCTGGGCATCGGCACCGCAGTGGGCTTTCGCAACAACCTGGTCACCAAGTCAGGCGCGCGCGCGCGGCTGGACCCGCGCGGCGTGGTCACGGTCGAAACCGACATGACCGACATCGGAACCGGCAGCTACACCATCATCGCGCAGACTGCTGCGGAGATGATGGGGGTTCCGCTCGAGCGCGTCGTGGTGCGCCTGGGAGACTCCTCCTTTCCGGTGTCGGCAGGTTCTGGCGGGCAGTGGGGCGCCAACTGCTCGACCGCGGGCGTCTACGCGGCGTGCGTGAAGCTGCGCGAGGCGGTGGTGCAGCGCGCAGGCCTGCCGGCCGACGCGAGCTTCGCGGACGGCATGGTGCGGGGTGGCGGCCGCAGCCTGCCGCTCTCGGAGGTGGCCGGGGCAGACGGACTCGTCGTCGAAGACACGATCGAGTTCGCCGAGCTGAGCAAGCTCTATCAGCAATCGACCTTTGGCGCCCACTTCGTCGAGGTCGCGGTCGACGCGTACACCGCCGAAGTCCGGGTGCGTCGCATGCTCGCGGTGTGCGCGTCGGGCCGCATCCTGAATCCGAAGTCGGCACGCAGCCAGGTCATCGGCGCCATGACCATGGGTGTGGGAGGCGCCCTGATGGAAGAGCTCGCGGTGGACAAGCGCCTGGGCTTCTTCGTCAACCACGACCTGGCGGGCTACGAGGTGCCCGTGCATGCCGACATCCCGCATCAGGAGGTGATCTTCCTGGACGAGACGGACGCCATGTCGTCGCCGATGAAGGCCAAGGGGGTTGGCGAACTGGGCCTTTGCGGCGTGGGCGCAGCGATCGCCAATGCGGTCTACAACGCGACCGGCGTGCGCGTGCGCGACTACCCGATCACGCTCGACAAGCTGTTGGGGCGGATGCCGCCCATCGATTCCTGAACCCGCGAAGAAAGCCCATGAAATCCCTGGCCATGACAGCCATCTCCTTCTCCATGGCTGCCTCTGCCTTCGGGCAGTCGGAGGGCAGCCTCCAGATCGCACGCGCCGGATCCCAAGCTTCGTACAAGGGGCCGGTGGAGTCCTTCTCCGGAGCCGTCCGTGTCGACCCCCTGTTCCCGAAGCCCAACGGGCCGACGCGCGCCACCGGCTCCTATGTGACCTTCGAGCCTGGTGCACGCACGGCGTGGCATACCCATCCGATGGGCCAGACGCTGGTCGTCACCGCGGGCGTCGGCCGGGTGCAGCGCTGGGGCGATCCGGTGCAGCAGATCCAGGCCGGCGACGTCGTCTGGATACCGCCGGGCCAGAAGCACTGGCACGGCGCGGCGCCGACCACCGCCATGACCCACATCGCCATCACCGAACTGTGGGACGGCAAGGCTGTCGACTGGGTCGAAAAGGTCAGCGATACCCAGTACAGGATCGAGCCATGAGGGCGGAAGACAAGACCACGGCCTCGACGCGCCATCGCATCGCATGAATCCCGGGACGCTCAAGCACGCCCTGCTGCCGATGGCAGTGGCCATTCTTTGCACCGCCTGCGCGACGAGCGAGCCGATCTCGAGCCGCGCTCCGCTGGTCATCCAGGAACAAGGCAGCTTCGCCGTGGGCGGACGAACGCTCACGGACCCTGACGGCAAGACCTTCCACGGCGACCACGCCTACGTGTCCTACCAGGTGCCTGCCGGCGCCCGCAAGCTGCCGCTGGTCTTCTGGCACGGTGCGGGCCAGTCTTCCAGGACCTGGGAGACCACACCCGATGGCCGGGAGGGCTTCCAGAACCTGTTCCTGCGGCGCGGCCACAGCGTCTACCTCATGGACCAGCCCAGGCGAGGGAAGGCCGGCCGCAGCACCGAAGCCGCCTCCGTGACACCGGTGCGCGATGAACAACTGCTGTTCAACATCTTCCGCCTCGGCAACTGGCCCGACTTTCATCCGGGGGTCCAGTTCTCCCGCGACCCGGCTGCGCTCGACCAGTACTTCCGCCAGATGACCCCCAATACGGGGCCCTTCGACACCGAGCTGAGCTCGGATGCGGCGGCCGCGCTGTTCCGCAAGATCGGGCCCGGGGTTCTGGTGACGCACTCCCAGGGCGGCGGTCCGGGATGGCTTGCCGCGATGAAAAGCCCCAACGTACGCGCCGTCGTCGCCTACGAACCCGGAAGCGGCTTCGTGTTCCCGAACGGCGAACTGCCGCCCCCGATGCCGAGCGCCACGGGCACGCTGGAGGGCGTCGCAGTACCGGCCGCGGAGTTCCTGAAGCTGACGCGCATCCCGATCGTCGTCTACTACGGCGACAACATTCCCAGCGCCCCGTCGAAGAACCTCGGAGAGGACAACTGGCGGGTGCGTCTGGCCATGGCCAGGCTCTGGACCGAGGCCATCAATCGGCATGGCGGCGACGCCACCCTGGTCCATCTTCCCGAAATCGGGATTCGCGGCAACACGCACTTTCCGTTCTCCGATACCAACAACGTGGCGATCGCCGACCTGATGTCCGCCTTCCTCGCCAAGGCCGCACCGGACAGGCTCTCTGCGAAGCAGCAGGCCATTCCGCTGATCGCTTCCTCGATGGCCGCGAGCGACATGCCCAGGCTCGGCGAGGCCTTGGACCAAGGCCTGGACGCGGGACTGAGCGTCGGCGAGGCGAAGGAGATCCTGGTGCAGCTGTACGCCTACGTGGGCTTTCCGCGCAGCCTCAACGCGCTGGGCGAGCTGATGAAACTGACAGAAGCGCGCAAGGCGCGCGGCCTGCGGGATGCCCCGGGCCAAGAGCCCAGCCGAGCCATTCCTGCCGGCGACGCACTGCGCGCGGCGGGCACGGCCAACCAGACGCGGATCTCGGGCGCGCCCGTCCAAGGCCCGGTGTTCGATTTCGCGCCGCTCATCAACCAGTACTTGCAGACCCATCTGTTCGGCGACATCTTCGAGCGCGACAACCTCGATTGGCAAAGTCGCGAACTGGCCACCGTCGGCGCGCTGGCTGCGACCCCCGGCGTGGAAGCGCAACTCCGTTCCCACATGGCGGCGAGCATGCGGGTCGGCCTGACGGCCGAGCAACTGCGCCAGGTTTCGCAGCTGCTGGCGGAGCGCGGCGATGCGGGGGCCGGGCGGCGCGCCAACGAAGCGCTGACGCAGGCGCTTTCCGTCACGGGCGAAAAGAAGTAGCCGGCATCGTTACTTCAGTCGCCTTGACGGGCGCCATTGGCGCAGAATGCAGAACGCCATGCAGAAAATCGGTGTCGTTTTCGTCTCCCGAAGAAACTCATTGCGCAGCGTCCTGGCCGAAGCCTGCCTGCTCCATCTGAGCCAGCGCTTCTCGGTCCGTTCCTGCGGCCGGCCGGGCGAGATCGCCCGTTCGGTCCACCCCGCTGCCTTGGGCGCGCTCGGCAGCGCGAGCATCCCGTTGCCGCCCACCGCCCTGCGCAGCTGGGACGAGTTCACCCGCGCCGGCGCGCCGCGCGCGGACCTCGTGATCACCCTCGACGCTTCCATCGAACCCCTGCAGCCGCGCTGGCCGGGCCAGCCGGACGCGGCGCTATGGCCCTACCCGGATGTGGCCGCCATCGACAACGCCGAGGAAGCGGCTCACGCGGCGATCCAGACGCTGTTCTCGCTCCGGCGCCGGCTGGAGCTGCTGGTCAATCTGCCCTTGCACGGGCTCGACAGGGCGGCGGTGCGGGCGGACGTGCGGGACCTCGCGCACTTGAACTGAAGCGCTTCGCCTTGCCGGCGCAGCGGCGAAGCAACGAAGCGCAGCCGCAGAAGTTGCTCGCGGGCCACAAAGCGTCGGATTTTGTGAGCAAGTTGACGTGCTAGGGCCTTCGGTGTATTGCGCGGCGATGCCGCGAAGCCTAGTCTTGCGACTGAGCTTCCCTGGACGATATTTCCTTACGCACTAACTACTTACGTCGGACTTCGCATGTTGGCCGCAATGCTGATCCTCCTGCTCCTTCTGGCGTGGGAACTGCGCCTCCAGATCTGGTTGGCCAGGGCCGTGTGCATCAGGGCGAAGCGTTCGGGATGGGTCGTCGTCGAAGTCCGGCGACGCGTTTCGATGCTGCGGCTGCCGCAGCATGTGTCTGAATTTCCGGTGCCGCGCGAGGAGCGCATCCGCGTCCATCGGCTGTTCGGCATCGTGCTCTGGCACGAGGAAATGAGCGTGGCGCTCCCGAATAACGCCTGCGAGCACCTCGCGGAGATCACGCCTCAGGATTTCGATCGCCAGTTCCCGATCTGGCTGCGCCTCGCCGGCAGTCCGGGCTGAATCGGGCGAAGCCGCCCACCGACCCGGTGCGGGGCCGGCCTATCGCGCCGGGGCACGCGTGATGCGCAGGATGTGGTGTTCCCTGACCTCGAAGTCCGGCACATCCAGATCCGCCATCTGCAGCAGTCGCGCGTCCTGGTCGGCGTACTGCTTGATCGCGCGGCCGGCGTAGTCCCATTCGCCGAAGCGGCATGGATCGCGATAGCCGCCTTGCCATGGGCGCACCGGAGCGTAGCGTTCGGCGCCCTTGGGCAGGTGTTCGACCTCGCATCCGTCGGCCGGATTCACCAGGGAGTAGACGAAGAACGAGGGACGCCCGGCCGCTATCGGACGCCGATGCCAGGTGTAGGCGGTTTGCGCCCGAAGATCGTCGAGCATCGCCTCGGTGGTTCGCACCAGCGCCAGCGGTGTCTGCTGGAAGCTGTAGAACTTCGGGCTGCCGGCCGGAATCTCCGCCAGGTCGATCTCCAGGTAGGCCGGCTCCTTGCGTTCCATCCCCGCCATCCACTGGACCAAGGCAACCCAGGCACCCGTGGCGACCAGCAGGGCGATCACAAGCAAAACGCGGCGTGGGGTCATCTCGCACTCTTTCGCAGGGCGCACATCTGCGCCCGGCCAGGCGCTCCATTTAAATGGATTTCTGGTTGACCCGCTTCGAAAGCTCGATGGCGCTCTCCTTGCGCTCGCTGTAGCGGTCGACCAGGTAGCTGCTGACATCACGCGTAAGCAGCGTGAACTTGAAGAGCTCTTCCATCACATCCACGATGCGGTCGTAGTAGCTTGAAGGCTTCATCCGGCCAGACTCATCGAACTCCAGGAAGGCCTTGGCGACCGAAGACTGGTTGGGAATGGTCAGCATGCGCATCCAGCGACCGAGCACACGCATCTGGTTCACGGCGTTGAAGGATTGCGAGCCGCCCGAGACCTGCATCACGGCCAGTGTCTTGCCCTGGGTGGGTCGTACGGCTCCCAAGGCAAGCGGAATCCAGTCGATCTGCGCTTTCATGATGCCGGTCATCGCGCCGTGCCGTTCCGGAGAAGTCCAGACCATCCCTTCGGACCACTGCGCGAGCTCGCGCAGCTCCCGGACCTTGGGGTGACTTTCCGGCGCGCTGTCCGGCAGGGGCAAGCCGGCGGGGTCGAAAATCCTGAGCTCGCCGCCCATCGCTTGGAGCAGGCGAGCTGCCTCGAACGTGACCAGACGGCTGTACGAGCGCTCCCGCAGGGAGCCGTAGAGCATCAGGAAGCGCGGCTTGTGCTGCGAGGGCTCGCGCACGCGGAGCTGTTCGGGCGTCGGCGCATCGAACAGTTCGGGATCGAGCGCCGGCAAGGAGGCGAGGGTTCTCAAGGAAGTGACGTCGGACATGTCTTTCTGCTTCAGGATGCAGCCTGGCCGGCTTCGTACCAGCCCTGCGAACGGTTCACCACCGCGACCACCGCGAGCATCACCGGCACCTCGATGAGGACCCCGACCACGGTGGCCAGCGCGGCGCCGGACTGGAAGCCGAAGAGGCTGATGGCCGTGGCCACCGCCAGTTCGAAGAAGTTGCTCGCGCCGATCAGGGCCGAGGGGCCGGCCACGCAGTGCTTCACGCCGAGCCGGCGGTTGAGCAGGTAGGCCAGGCCCGAGTTGAAGATGACCTGAATGAGGATCGGCACGGCCAGCAGCGCGATGACCACGGGCTGGTCCAGGATGGCCTCGCCCTGGAAGGCGAACAGCAGCACCAGCGTCAGCAGCAGGGCCGTGATGGACAGCGGGCCCAGCCTGCCAGCCACGGCCTGGAAGTGGCCGATGCCGCGGCGCAGAAGCGCCTTGCGCCAGAGCTGCGAGATGACGACCGGCATCACGATGTACAGCCCCACCGAGACCAGCAAGGTGTCCCAGGGAACGGTGATCGAGGAAAGGCCGAGCAGCAGTGCGACGATGGGCGCGAAGGCGACGACCATGATGGCGTCGTTCAGGGCGACCTGCGACAGCGTGAAGTACGGGTCGCCCTTGCAGAGCTGGCTCCACACGAACACCATGGCCGTGCACGGCGCGGCGGCCAGCAGGATGAGTCCGGCCACGTAGCTGTCGAGTTGTTCGGCCGGCAGGTACGGCGCGAAGACATGGCGGATGAAGATCCAGCCCAGCAGCGCCATCGAGAAGGGCTTGACCGCCCAGTTGATGAACAGCGTGACGCCGATGCCGCGCCAGTGCGAAGTCACCTGGCCGAGGGCGCCGAAGTCGATCTTCAGCAGCATCGGAATGATCATCACCCAGATGAGGATGCCCACCGGGACGTTGACCTTGGCCACTTCGAGGCTGGCGACCGCCTGCGATAGGCCCGGCAGCACCTGGCCCAGGGCGATGCCGGCCACGATGCACAGGGCCACCCACACGGTCAGGTAGCGCTCGAAGAAGCCGATGGCGGGCCTGGCGGGGGCCGCCGCGGCGAGAGCAGAGCGGGTCATCGGAAAACTAGTTGCTTGAAATGCGGGTGAGCGCGGCCTGCAGTTCTGCCTGGCCGAGGTCCGCGAGCGGCAGCGCCAGCAGTTGCAGCATGCGGTACCCGATGGCCTGGCGCGTGAGTTCGAACGCGGCGGCCTTGCCGGTCTCGGGCGCGTTCGAAGGGTCCGGGTAGCCCCAATGGACCTTGACCGGGCTGCCTGGCCAATAAGGACACTGCTCGGCCGCCGCGCTGTCGCATACGGTGATGACGATGTGCATCTGCGGCGCCGAGTCGCCGGTGAATTCGTCCCAGCTCTTGCTTCGATAGCCCTCGGTGTCCATTCCGGCGGCCTGAAGCGCTTCCAGCGCCCGAGGATTGATGCGGCCGCTCGGTGCGCTGCCGGCGCTGAACGCCCGCACGTCCTTGCCCAGAAGCTGGGCCCAATGGTTGAGCATGCCTTCGGACAGCACGCTGCGCGCCGAGTTGTGGGTGCAGAGGATGAGTACGTTGAGGGTCATGGCAGAGGGATGTCGTCGAGGGTGTGGCGCTCAGCACTGGCAGGCATTGGCGGTGGTCTCCACCGCGCAGGCGGCGCCCTGGCAGCAGTTGTCGGTCAGATAGCCGAGCAGCGCGTTCATGTGTCCGTAGGCGGCCCTGTAGATGAGGTGGCGGCTGGCGCGCTCCTGGGTCACCAGGCCCGAGTTCGCAAGCTCCTTCAGATGAAAGGAGAGCGTGGCCGGGGCGACCCCCAGGGCTTCCTGAATGACGCCAGGCGTCAGCCCGCTTTGCCCGGCAACGACCAGCGCCCGGAACACCTCGAGGCGCAGGGGGTGTGCCAGGGCAGCCAACCCTTGGACGACTTCTTTTGATTCCATGATTCGAGAATAGTCGAATCATTGTCTTCGATCAAGCCGTTTACAAAAAGTCCTTGTTGCCGGAACGGCCCGGCCCGCCGCGCTATTTCCGGCTCGCCGGGCTGGCCGCCGCCGGCGGCGGCGTCACCAGGGTGCCCCCTGCGTCCTTCAGCAGACGCTTGAATTCGGGGGAATCCGCAATGATCGTTCCCGCCGCGGCGCGCAGTCGATCGACGGCCTCGTCGGGCAGCACGAAGCTGGTCGGCTGCCGGTTCAGATAGTCCAGCTCGGCCTTGTCCTTGAGCGCCGGGAAGGACACGTCGATGGCGTAGATCTCGGCGTCGGGGCCGCGCAGCGCCGCCGCGATCGCCGGGTCCTTGTTGTCCGCCATCGCCGCCGAGCGCCGGATCTGGCGCATGGTCCTCCATCGGGCCGCCATGTCCCTCAGCAGTTCGACCGCTTCGAAGGAGTAGCGGTCGATCGGAACGCCGCTCGACTTCAGCAGGATCTGCACGCTGCCGGGAGGCGACTCCGATTCGTCCCACTGGGTCGGCGGCACCGACAACGAATTCACGATGAACACGACGATCCTCTTGGCGCTGTCGAGCTGCGTCGGCAGTCCGGCTTCCTGCATCGCCTCGAGGATCTCGAGCGAATCGAGGACGCCGCGCATGCCGACGTTGTCCGACACGCCGCCATCCACCAGGTGCAGATAGGGCCGCCGGGCGCTGTCCTCGAAATCCTGCATCGACCTCAGCGATCGTATGGCCCGGGCCGCCGGCCGCGGCGGATCGTCGGTGTCGGTGAAGCGCTTGACCCAGGACGGCGGCGTCAGGTGGCAGGTGCCGCCGTAGTTGTTGAGCGTGATCGGCGACAGGACCACCGGCACCGCCGAGGACGCGGCAGCCGCGCGCGACAGCGGCACGGCCCCCAGGTCGGAGCACAGCACGTCGAACAGGCCCTGCTGGAACACCACGCGGGCACCGCTCGAGATATCGGTCGCCGAGGCCAGGATCAGCGGCCCCTTGCCGCGGTTCAGGTCGCCGAAGGTGGCGCCGTTGAAGAGCACTTCGTCGTAGAGCTCGGAAGCCAGTTCGGAGCGCCCCCAGCCCGCGGACGAGAGCCGCGCCCAGTTGCCGGGGTTCAGCGAGCGGGAGATGATCTCGCCCTGCACGTCGCGCTTCAGGAAGCGCTGCTCGTAGTCGTCGAACAGCTTGTCGCCGTAGAGGCCGTAGGCGAGCGCCGTGAAGCTGCCGCCCGACACCCCGGTGATGATGTCGACGTGGTCGATGAGCCGGCTCCTGCCCTTCGGCCCGACCACCTCGGTGCGGCGCAGGTACTCGAGGGCGCCATAGGAGAATGCCGCGGCCCGCGTGCCGCCGCCCGAGAATGCGAGGATCACCAGCGCATCCTTGTCCTTGACTTCGGCCTGGCGCGTCTCGAAGCGGTAGCCGGCGTTCGGATTCGCCTGGGAGATCGGCGGGTTGATCGGGCGGCTGGCGCAGCCCCCGAGCAGCAGCAGGCAGGCGGCGAGGCACCAGGAGGCAAGCCGCAATCGATCGATGGTCATGGACTGTTTTCCTGGCTCCGTGGAGCCGATTCGGGACGGGTCAGTTGCAGGTCGGCAGGCGGATCCTCAGCGCATCGTCCGGCCGACCGGCCCGAGGCGCCGCCCGGTCGCCCGGTAGGCATCCTCGACCCAGGCGCACAGGAGCGGTCGCGTGCTCGCCGGTTCGATGATATCGAGCACCCCGAAGCGCTCGGCGGTGCGCATCGGCGACGAGATCGCATGGTAGTGCGCCTCGAGCTCGAGCCGGTGCGCGACCGGGTCTTCGGCGGCGGCGATGTCCTTCTTGAAGGCCGCGGCGACGCCGCCCTCGACCGGAATCGAACCCCAGCGCGCCGATGGCCATGCATAGCGGTTCGGCAGCGCTGTTCCCGATGGCCCATGCCAGGGGCTCAGCATCGCGCCGGCCAGGCCGACGCAGCGCCGCAGCACGATCGCCAGCCAGGGCACGCCCGACTGCTCGATGGCGTGCAGCGTCTGCAAGGCGGCCGACAGCGTGCCCTCGCGTTCGGCATCGGGCCCGGTCATCACGCCCGGCTGGTCGACCATGTTGACGATCGGCAGGTGGAAGGTGTCGCACAGGTCGACGAAGCGCGCCATCTTCAGCGCCGCGGCGCGCGTCAGGGCGCCGCCCATCACCATCGGGTTGTTGGTCATCACGCCGACCGCATGGCCGTCGAGCCTGGCCAGGCAGGTGATGGTCGAGCCGCCGAAGTCGGGCGACATCTCGAAGATCGAATCCTGGTCGAAGATCGCCTTCAGGATCTTTCGCGGCTGGAAGATCTTGCGCTTGTCGGCCGGGATCGCCTGGTTGAGCCAGGGGTCGCAGCGCTCGACGGGATCGTCGCAGGGAACGACCGGCGGCTGCTCCCACACGTTGGCCGGCAGGTAGGACAGGAAGCGCCGCGTCGCCTGCAGCGCCTCCGCCTCGGTGTCGACGGCCAGCTGCACGGCGCCGCTGTGGCGGTGCATCGCGTCGTAGCCGCCGAGCGATTCCTTGTCGATGTCGATGCCGAGCGCCTGCTTCACGACCGGCGGGCCGCCGGCGAACAGCTGGCTCTTGCCGCGGATCATGATGGCCAGGTGCGCGGAGCCGACCCGCAGCGCACCCAGGCCGGCGCAGGCGCCGAGCGCGATGCCCACCACCGGCACGGCGCCGAGCAGCTGCGTCATCGGCAGCATCGGGTAGCCCGGGATCTTGGTGTGGCCGAGCTTGTCGAGCAGCTTGACGCTGCCGCCGGCGCTGTCGACCATGCGCACGACCGGCAGCTTGTACTCCCAGGCGTAGCGGTCGGCAAAGATCCACTTCTCCGACACCGAGCCTTCGGAGGAACCGGCGCGTATCGTGAAGTCGTCGGAGGCGACCACGGCCCGCCGCCCGGCGATCTTGCCGGTGCCGACCACGGCATTGCTCGGCGTGAAGCTCTCGCGCTGGCGGTCGGCGCCGTACTTGACGCCGCCGGCCAGTGCGCCGATCTCCTTGAAGCTGCCGCCATCGAGCAGGCCATCGATGCGTTCGCGCGCGGTCAGCTTGCCCTGGGCATGGTGGCGGGCGACCTGCTCCTCGCCGCCGAGCTCGCGTGCGATCGCACGGCGCTGCGCCAGTTCGTCCAGGTCGGCGGCCCATTCGCCCGCGGCGGGGCGGGTCATCTCGATCGTGCTCATGGTCAGTTGGCTCCGGTTGCATGGCGCGCGAGGTAGACCTCGCGCAGGTCGTTCTTGGTCACCTTGCCCGCATGGTTGCGCGGCAGCGCATCGACGAACTCGATCACGCGCGGTTTCTTGTAGCCGGCGATCAGCTCGGCGCAATGGCGCGACAGCAGGTCGGCATCGATCGCCTGTCCGGGCCGGCGCACCACGAAGGCGGCCACCACTTCGCCCCACTCGGCGTCGGGCAGGCCCAGCACCGCCACCTCGGCGACCGCCGGATGCGCTTGCACCGCATCCTCGACCTCGCGCGCATAGACGTTGAAGCCGCCGCTGATCATCATGTCCTTGTTGCGGCCGACGATGTAGAGAAAGCCCTCGTCGTCGAAGCGGCCGAGGTCGCCGCTGTAGTACCAGCCGTCGCGGATCGATTCGCGCTCCAGGTCGGGCCGGTTCCAGAACGCGACCGCGCCGATGCCGCGGTGCGCGATCGCGATCTCGCCGATCTCGCCCGCGGGCACGGGGCGGCCATCGGCGTCGCGCACCGTGATGCCGACGTTCAGGGTCGGCCGGCCGCACGAGCCGATGCGTTCCGACGGCCTGCCGTCCTGCAGGTGCTCGTGGGGATAGAGCACGCACAGCGGCTGCACCGCCTCGGTCATGCCGTACTGCTGGCGCAGGATCGGGCCCAGCCGTTCGAGTGCCTCGTGGACCATCGGCGCGGGTGTGGGCGCGGTGCCGTAGTGGACGCGGCGCAGCGCCGACAGGTCCGCCGCCGGGGTCGCGGCCAGCGTCTCGAGCAGCCGGCCCAGCATGGTGGGCACCACCATCAACTGGCTGATGCGGTCACTGGCGATCTGCGCCAGCACCTGCTCGGGGTCGAACCTGTCGGCCACGATGTTGCGCGCGCCGCGCAGGTAGCAGGGCAGCAGATGCACACCGGCCGCGTGCGTGAGCGGGCCGACGTGGAGCATCGCATCGTCGACGCCGAGCCCGTATTCCATCGCGCCGAAATGGTTGGCCAGGCGCGCTTCGAAGCGCTCGATGCTGTAGGCCACGCCCTTGGGCTGGCCGGTCGTGCCCGAGGTGTAGGCGATGCGCAGCAGCAGGTCGGCAGGCACCCTGAGGCCAGGCGCACGGTCCGAGGCGCGCGCCAGCAGCGCGTCGTAGTCGAGCACGTGGGCATCGTGCCAGCCGACGCCAATCACGGCCCGCAGCGACGGCACCAGCAGGCGCACCTGCTGCACCGATTCCTGGAAGTCGGCGCCGGCGATCAGCACCGAGGCGCCGGCGTCGTTGAGGATCGCGGCCTGCTCGCGCACGGTGTGGCGGGCATTCAGGGCCACATAGGCCTGGGCCGCCTTCTCGGCCCCGAACTGGCTCTCGATGCTCTGCACCGAGTTGTCGAGCAGCACCGCGAGCCGTTCGCCGGGCACAAGGCCCAGGCCGACGAGCGCGTTGGCAAGCTGGTTGCTGCGCCCTTCGATCTGCGCATAGCTGTAGCTGCGGTCGCGGAACACGACCGCGGGCCGGTCGCGGAACTGCGCCGCGGCCCAGGACAGGGCATGCCCTGCGATGCGTGCGGAACTCATGCTCACTCGGGCTTGAAATCGATCGACTTCAGCACCGCGCCGACGCGCTCGTGGTCGGCCCGCAGCGATTTCGTGAGCTCGTCCGCGGTTCGTGGCTGGCCGGCATCGAGGCCGAACTCGCGCAGTCGCTCGCGCGTCGCGGGCTGGGCCATGACCTTCAGCGTGGCATCGCGCATGCGCGTCTGCGCCGCGGCGGGCACGTCGGGCGTGGTGAACAGGCCGATCCAGACCAGCGCCTCGAGCTGCGGGTAGCCGAGCTCGGCGAAGGTCGGCACGTTCGGCAGGTTCGGGGAGCGCTGCGGCAGGCTGACCGCATACGGCACGATCTTGCCGGTCTTGATCAGCGGCACCGCATTCGGGATGCCGGCGAACATCAGCGGCACGTGGCCGCCCATCAGGTCGACCAGCGCCGGCGGCGTTCCCTTGTAGCCGACGTGCGCCATGTCGATGCCGGCCGCCTTGTTGAGCTGCAGGCCCATCACGTGCGAGATGGTGCCGGCGCTGTAGGAGGCGTAGCTGACCTTGCCCGGGCTGGACTTCACGTAGGCCACCAGTTCGGCCAGGGTCTTGGCCGGCACCGAGGGATTCCCGACCAGCACGATCCCGCCGCGCGCCAGCTCGACCAGCGGCCTGACTTCCTTGGCCATGTCGATGCGCAGCTTGACGATGTGCGGGATCTCGCTGACCAGCGCATCGAGTGCGACCACCAAGGTGTTGCCGTCGTGCGGGGCCTGCAGCAGGTCGTTGACCGCCACCGCGCCGCCGGCGCCGGGCCTGGACTCGACGACCACCGTCTGGTTCAGCTCCTTTTGCAGGCCTTCGGCCAGCAGCCGCGAGACGACGTCGAGGCTGCCGCCGGGGGGCCCGGCCACGAGCAGGCGGACCACCTTGTCGGCGGGGGCCTGCGCCAGCGCGGCAGGGGCGGCCAGCGCGACGCAGGCGGCGGCAAGGGCGGCGGCCAGGCCGCGGCGGTCGATACGGAATGTCATGTCTCTCTCCAGTTCGTTGGTGGGTTGCTTCATGGGGTGTCTCCTTGGGTTGTCGAATGGATGGCCTGCGTCTGCAGTTGCCTGATGGCCTCGTCGCGCGAGGCGTCGATCAGCGACTCGATGGCGGCGGCCGCGCGGTCGGCATCGCCGGCCTCGAGCGCTTCGAGCACCGCGCGCCAGGTGCGGGCCGATTCCTTCCGGCGCGCCGCGGTCGCCAGGCCGAGCTTCGCGTAGCGCCGCGTCTGCCGGGCCAGCGAGGCCAGGATCTGGGTCAGCCGTTCGTTGCCGGAGCAGGCGGCCAGCAGGCCGGCGATCCGGTGGCTGACCGCCAGGAAGGCGTGGCCGGCGTCGTCGACTCGGGCCAGGCGCTCGAGCTCGCCGACCTCGGTGGCGATGCGCGCAAGGAAGTCGTCGCTCCGGCGCCCGAAGCGCCGCACCATCGCGCCGACCAGGTCGCGGCGAATCTCGAAGATGTCGCCGACCTCCTTGATCGAGAGTTGCGTGACATGGGCGCCGCGGTTCGGCAGGATGCACACCACCGAGTCCTTCTCGAGGATGCGCAGGGCCTCGCGCACCGGGCCCCGGCTGACCTCGAAGCATTCGGCCACGCTCTCTTCCCGGATGCGATCGCCCGGAGCGTATTCGCCCTGCGCGATCGATGTCAGGATGCGCTCGGCGATCTGTTCGGGCAGCGTCTGCAGCTGGCGGACGCCGGCCCTTGTCTGTAGGGTCATCTGGAGCCTCGGGTGGTCCCGACACGTCGTCGGATCTCCGAACTCTACTCGACATTCAGATTGTTGACAAGATTAATGTGCCCATGATCTAATCCAGTCCATTGCAGCAGAGCGCTGCGCCATCGAAAGGCGGACCGATCCGCCGCACAGGAGACACAGGCCATGCCCCTAACCCATACCGACGTCCGCCGCATCCTCGAGATCCTCGACAGCGCCGAACACCTCGAATCCCTGGACGTCACCGTCGGCGAGTTCGAGCTTCACGCCCGCAAGCCCGGCGCCTCGTCGGCCCTGCCCGCGCAGGCGCCGCAGAGCCGGGCCGCGCGCCCCGCCCTGGCGGCCGATGCCCCTGCTGTCGACGGGGCCGCTGCGGCACCGCCCGCGGCGCTGACGGAAGTTCCCGCCGGCCTGGTCGCGGTGCGCGCGCCGATGGTCGGCACCTTCTACCTGCGCCCCAGCCCCGACCAACCGCCCTTCGTCACGGTCGGCGCCGCCGTGCAGGCCGGGGACACGGTGTGCCTGGTCGAGGTGATGAAGATGTTCAACACCGTCAAGTCCGACTTTGCCGGCACCATCGAGCGGGTCCTGATCGAGAACGGCAAGCCGGTCCAGCACGACCAGATCGTGATGCTGATCAAGCCGGCGCAGGAGGCCTGACATGAGCAGGACCGTTTCCACCCCCGTGGCCAGCCGCGACATCCGGCGCCTGTTCGTGGCCAATCGCGGCGAGATCGCCGTGCGCGTGATCCGCGCCTGCCGCAGCCTCGGCATCGAGGCCGTGGTCGGCGTCTCCGAAGCCGACACCGAGACCCTGGCCGCCAGGATGGCCGACGCAGTCGTCGTGCTCGGCCCTCCCCTCGCGGCCGAGAGCTACCTGCGGGCCGACAGGATCGTCGAGGCCGCCCTGCAGAGCGGCTGCGACGCGGTGCATCCAGGCTACGGCTTCCTCTCCGAGCGCTCGTCCTTCGTGCGCGCCTGCGTCGAGGCCGGACTGGTGTTCGTCGGCCCCTCGGCCGAGGCGATCGACGCGATGGGTGACAAGATCACCGCGGTGGGCCTGGCGCAGAAGGCCGGCGTCCCGCGCGTTCCGGGCTCCGGCGCGCTGTCGGACGTGGCGCAGGCCCAGCGCATCGGCGCCGACATCGGCTACCCGGTGCTGATCAAGGCGACCGCCGGCGGCGGCGGCCGCGGCATGCGCATCGTCCGCGACCCGAGCGAACTCGAATCGCTGATGAGCTCGGCGGCCAACGAAGCGCAATCGGCCTTCGGCGACGCCACGCTGTACATGGAGAAGTTCATCGAGCATGCGCGCCACATCGAGATCCAGGTGATGGCGGATTCGCACGGCAACGTGGTCTATCTCGGCGAGCGCGAGTGCTCGACCCAGCGCCGCCACCAGAAGCTGATCGAAGAGGCACCCTCCCCCGCGGTCGACGAGGCGATGCGCCGGGCCATGGGCGAATGCGCCGTGAGCCTGACGCGCAATGCCGCGTACTGCGGCGCCGGCACCATCGAGTTCGTGGTCGACCAGCGCGACAACCGCTACTTCTTCCTCGAGATGAACACCCGCATCCAGGTCGAGCATCCGGTGACCGAGATGATCACCGGCTTCGACCTGGTGGCCGAGCAGATCCGGGTCGCGGCCGGGCTGCCGCTGTCGTTCACGCAGGACGACGTGAAGCTGCAGGGCCATGCGATCGAATGCCGCATCAATGCCGAGGACCCGGAGCGCAACTTCCTGCCGCGTCCGGGGCTGATCTCGCGCTGGGACCTGCCGTCCGGCGAGGGCATCCGCGTCGACAGCCACTGCTATGCGGGCTACACGGTGCCGCCCTACTACGACTCGCTGCTCGGCAAGCTGATCGTGCACGCGCCGACGCGCCAGCAGGCCATCGCGCGCATGCGGCAGGCGCTCGGCGGCCTGCGGATCGAGGGGCCCTCGACCACCGCACCCTTCCACGACGCGGTGCTGGCGCATGACGATTTCGTCGGCGGCAAGGTCACGACGCGCTGGGTCGAGGAGACCTTCCTGCCGCAGCGCAAGGCGGCGCAGAAGGCCGCCGCCCTGGCCGCCCGGGCGGCGCAGGCCGAAGCCGGGGTGCAGCCATGACCGAAGAAGCCGTGGTGCGCTGCACCGACGTCAGCCTGACCGACGGCCAGGGCGCGCGCTGGAACGGCGCCATGACCACGCCGATGGCGCTGGCCCTCGCCCCCCGGCTGGCCGCCGCCCGCCCCGCGGCGGTCGAGGTGGCCTCGCCGGCGACGCTGCAGCAGTGCGTGGCGCGCGGCGAGAACCCCTGGCAGCGCATCGAGCTGCTGCGTGAGCGTTGCCGCGGTATCGCGCTGCGCGCCGCTGTCTCATTGCTGACGGATCATGGCCGGCGAGGCGTCGACCTCATCTCGACGGAAATTGCCACGCTGTGGCTCCGCGAACTGGCGCAACGCGGCGTTTCCGAGATCCTGCTGATCGACCCGCTGCTCGACATCGAGCGCATGGCGCCGGTCCTGAAGGCCGCCAAGGCAGTCGGACTGACGGCAATAGCCGCCCTGCCTTTCGCACAGGAACCCACCCGCCGCGACGATGATCTCCGGGCGAATGCTGTGGCGCTTGCCGCTGCCGGCGCCGATCGCGTCATGCTTCGGGACGAAGGCGGCCTGCTGACGACAGACCGGCTCGCGACGCTGCTGCCGGCAATGCGCTGGGGTCTCGGCCACACGCCTCTCGACCTGCACCTGCGCTGCCAGACCGGGCTTGCACCCCTGGTCGCGCTCGAGGCGGTGCGCCTCGGCATCGACGGGCTCGACACCGCCTTCGCGCCGCTGGCCAACGGCGCCTCGGTGCCGGCGCTCGGCACGCTGCTGAAGTCGCTGCGCCTGCTGCGCCAGGGCAGGCCCGCGAGCGACCAGCTGCTGCATGCCATCGGCGAGGCCGACCGGCTGCTCGCCGAGATGGCCGACTGCGAAGGCTTCGAGCCGGCGCGCGCCTGGGTGTTCGACCTCGCACCCTATGTGCACGAGCTGCCGGGCGAGGTCGCGGCGCAGTTCATGCGCAAGCTGGCCGAATCCGGCCTCGGGCACCGGCTGCACGCCTTTGCGCACGAGTGCGCCCGCGTGCGCCGCGAAGTCGGCGCGCCGCCGATGCTGGCGCCGTTCGCACGGCCGATCGCCGAGCAGGCCCTGCTGCATCTCCAGGGCATGCCCCGCTACGCCGAGATCCGGCCCGGCGTGCGGCGCGCGCTGCAGCAGGTCCATGGCCCGGCGCCGCAGGAAGTCGATGCCGGGCTGGCGCGACGCGTCGGCGCACTGCCCGGCCCCGCTGCATCGCCGCTGGCTGCGTTGCGTGCGGCCCACCCCGACGCGAGCGACGCCGCCCTGGTGATCGCCCAGAGCTGCGGCGTGGCGCCCGGGGCGCTGCCCGCCCCGGCATCGCCCGACGCATTGCGCTACGCGGGCCTGACGCCGGCGCAAGCCCTTCTCGCCGGCCTCACGGCACGCGCCGCGCCCTACGCGCAGCTCGGCGTGCAGGGCCCCGGCGTCTCGATCCAACTCCAAGGCACGGAGAGCTGAAGCCATGCTCGAACACCTCAAGAAACTGGTTGCCGCGGAAAGCGCGCGCACCGGCAAGCGCCGCACGATCCACCTGACCGACGACACGCTGCGCGACGGCCAGCAGTGCCTGTGGGCCACCCGCATGCGCACCGAGCACATGCTGCCGATCGCAGAACGCATGGACCGCGCCGGCTTCCTGTCGATGCAGGCGATCGCGCTGGTCCAGTTCGATGCCAGCGTCCTGTTCCTGAACCAGGACCCGTTCGAGCGCATCCGCCTGCTGAGCGAGCGGATACGGCACACGCCGCTTCGCGCCGCCATCCGCAGCAACCTGATGCGGGGCTTCTTTCCGGTCGCCGACGACATCACCGACCTCTTCGTCGAGCGGCAGATCGCCAACGGCGTGCGCGAGATCGGCCTGTTCGACGCCCTGATGTGCAACGACAACCTCGCATCGAGCATCGCGACCGCACACCGGCTCGGCGCCGAGGTCACGCTGCTGCTCGGCTACAACATCGCGCCGGGCTACGACGACGCGCTGTACGCGAGCAAGGCGCGCGAGGCGGTCGAGCGCTTCGGCGTGCGCACCGTCGCGCTCGCCGATGCGGCCGGCATCCTGACGCTGGAACGCGTGCGCACGCTGGTGCCGGCGATCAGGCAGGCGATCGGCGGCCGGGCCCGGCTGGAGTTCAACACCCACTGCCTGACCGGGCTCGGGCCGCTGCTCGCGATCGAGGCCGCGGTGCATGGCGCCGACAGCATCCTCACGGCGGTCGATCCGCTGGCCAACGGCAACTCGCTGCCGGCGGCCCAGATGATCGCCCGCAACCTGCGCGAGATCGGCCTCGAGGTCACGGTCGACGACCGCCTGCTCGACGAGGTCGGCGCGTACTTCGGCGCCCTGGCCGAGCGCGAGGGCCAGCCGGTCGGCGTGCCCGCCGAGTACGAGCCCAGCCACTACATCACGCAGTTCGCCGGCGGCGCGATGAGCAATCTCGAATCGCAGCTCAAGCTCGCCGGCATGTCCGACAGGCTTCCCGCCGTGCTCGAGGAGATCGGCCGCGTGCGGGTCGAGCTCGGCTCGCCGATCATGGTCACGCCCTATCCCGCGATCGTCTCGGCCCAGGCGGTGATGAACGTGCTCAACAACGAGCGCTACAAGGTCGTCCCGGACGAAGTCAAGAAATACGTCTGCGGCTATTTCGGCGAACTGCCGCTGCCGGTCGACCCCGACGTCAAGGACCGGATCATCGGCAACGGCTCGAAGGATGTGGCGCTCACGCCGCCGGCCATCGAGCCGGTGCTGCCGGGCCTGCGCCAGCGCTACAAGGACATCGGCGACGACGAACTGCTGCTGCGCTACATGTACGGCGACGAGAAGATCGACGGCCTGGCGCCGACCGCGGCCGGCGACAGCTTCAGCCTCCGGCATCCGGTGGTCGACCTCGTCGCAGGCCTGGCGGAGCGCCCGCGCGCAGCGCAGGTGCAGGTGGCGGGCGACGGCTTCTCGCTGAGCGCGAACTGATCGGCGCGCGGGTGAAATGCCCGCACTGCCCGAAGAGCTTCCATTGGACCTGCGAGGTCCGGCGGCGGATCATGTGCAGGCATGCGAAGGCATGCCAAGCACCCGCTTCGCATGCCTGCGTCTCAAGCGGAGGCAAAGGAAATGACCGAGGCAATCTACTGTTTCGACACGGCCACGGTGCGGTTCGCGATCTACCCGGATGGCCCTGAAGGCGACAGGGTCGTCGCCGAGATCTCGGAAGACCCGCTGCGCGACCTCTTCGGTGCCGACGGCGGCGGCGACACGCTGGTGGCCGCCTACCAGGCGCACAGGGCAACCATCGACGCCCTCGCCCTCGAGCGCCACCACGAGGCGCCGTGCCACCCCGTGCTGCTGGAAACCCACGATTTCGAGATGGCCGGCGCGCACGCCGACTGAGCGGCCGCAGGGCCGGTGCCGCCGTCGCTGCGGCAGCGCAAAAGTCGATTGCCCCGCCGGCGCGCGGGTGCTTCAATGACGGCTCTTCCCGTGACGAAGGAGACGTCGATGTCCTACGAAGCGCGATATGTCCTGCGACCCAACCCCGGCGCCGACCTGGGGGCCGTCATCGGCGCCCTGAAAGCGGGCGCGGCGCTCTGGAAGAAACACGGAGCACCCGACCCGCAACTCTGGAGCGTGGCCGCGGGCGAGCTGGGCAACTATGTCCTGACCGTGCAGTTCGAGAACGCGGTGGCTTACGCCAAGGTCACGGATCCGCTGGCGGCCGATCCTGAATTCCGCCGCTGGCAGGCGGACAACGTCCAGTCCGGGTCGTTCACCTGGGTCCGCAGCAACCTCATGCGCGAGATCTCGCTGGCGTAGCACGCCGGCCCCGGCCGGCCATCAGGCCAGCCGCTGCACCTCGAAGGCGTGGTGGCCCCATGGCGGCAGGTCGAGGAACAAGCCGCGCGACAGCAGGTCGTCGCCCGGACGGTCGTAGACCGCCGTGCCGAGCAGGTCGCGCAAGCGCAGCACGCTTCCTGCCAGCTGCGGGAACGGAAGACGCACGAAGCACTGGGATGGCTGCGGCGCGTAGTTCACGGCAACCAGCACCCGCTCGCCATCGGCCCCCTCCCAATCGAAGGCGATGAAATTGTCCGAACTGGGGTTGCCGTCCCAGGCCGGGAGACAGTCCCGCAGCGACCAGCGGCCGTCGCGCAGCGCCGGCCGGCGCAGCAGCGCCAGCAGCCGGCCATAGAACTGCTCGAGCGCAGCGTCCACGGCTTCGTCCGGTCCGCGCACCAGATGCGGGGAAATCCGCGTGCGCCGGCCTTCGAGCTGCCCTTGATGGAAGAAGCGCAGGCCCGGCGAGACATAGGTCAGCACCGCCGCGGCGGGGTGGACTTCAGGGGCCAGGGAGGCGGCCGCCCGCGCTTCGTCGTGGTTCTCCAGGAAGCGCGCCAGCCGGTCCTGGTAGCCCATGTCCGCGCACAGGTGCTCGCGAACCGGGCGGGCGTGCAGCTCGTGCAGGCGGTCGTACAGGCGCTTGTCGTAGGCGTAGTCGAAACCCTGCTGCTGCAGGGTCCATTCCATGTCCCAGTAGACCTCCGCCATGAACAGGAAGCCGGGGTGGGAGCGCCGCACCGTGTCGATCGCCCGGGGCCAGAACGCTTCGGCCCGGATGCCCCAGGTGCGCTCGAAGACCTCGGGCACGACCAGCATCGCCATGTCGCAGCGAAGGCCGTCGCACTGGCCGGCGATGCGCTCGAGCTCGGCGATCATCGACGTCTGCAGATGGGCGTTGCCGTAGTCGAGCTGCAGGGTGTCGGGCCAGCCGTCGAAGTACGGGTCCCGGCCGTGGGCGAGCAGCAGCGGGCCGTTGCGGGTCTGCACGCGGCAATGGTTCTGGGGCGCTCGCGCCAGATCGGCTTCGCTGGCATGCACGAAGCAGTCCGGCCGCTCGTCGGTCCACGGATGATCGAGGGCCATGTGGTTCGGCACGAAGTCGAGCATCAGGCGCAGCCCGCGCTGGCGCATTCGCGACCGCAGGCGCGCCAGGGCGGCGTCGCCGCCCAGGTCGCGGTGCACGCGGTAGTCCTTGATCGCGAAGCCCGAACCCGCGATGTCCTCCTCGCGAAGGTCAGGCAGCGTGTGCTCGAACTCGCGCCGCCACGCCGGATTGCTGCGCGAGATGCGCTGCGCGGCTTCTCCGGTCTGCCAGACGCTCAGCAACCAGAGCCAGTCGAACCCCATGCCGGACAGCCGATCCAGCTCGGCGTCGGCGATGTCGTCCAGCGTGGCCGCACGACCCAGCGACCGCGACAGCGCCGTCAGGAAGACGCGCGTATTGAGCTGGTAGAGCGCCGGATAGCGAGGGCCTTGCATGACGCTCACCCCGGTGCCGTCGACCTCGGGGCGGGTTCCTTGGCCACGCCGTGCAGGGCGCGCGCAGCCGCCGCCTCGGCCCCGGGCATGAGCAGCAGGTCCTTGGTCAGCACCGCATTGACCTGGATGATCCGTGCCACGCAGCCGGTCCAGCCGGTCTGGTGGCTGGCGCCGATGCCGGCGCCGGTGTCACCGTGGAAATACTCGTGGAACTGCACCAGCTCGCGCCAGTGCGGGTCGTCGCGGAACCTCGTGTCGGCCCCGTAGGCCGGCCGCCCGCCGCCGCCATCGCCATCGCCCGCGCCGCGCAGGAAGAGGCGGCTCAGCCGCTCGCCCAGTTCCCGCGCCACTTCGAGCAGCGTCATCATCTGCCCCGAGCCGGTCGGGCACTCGACCTTGAAGTCCTCGCCGAAATACGCGTAGAGGCGCAGCAGCGAGGTGTACAGCAGGAAGTTGATCGGCATCCAGACTGGCCCGCGCCAGTTGGAGTTGCCGCCGAACATGCCCGAGTCGGAATCGCCCGGCACGTACCCCACGCGGTACGACTGGCCCGCGTGCTCGAAGACGTAGGGATGCTCCAGGTGGCTGCGCGACAGCGCGCGCAGCCCGTGCGGGCTGAAGAACTCGCTCTCGTCGAGCATGCGCGCGAGGATGCGGCGCAGCTTCCTCTCGTCGACGATGGCCAGCATCCGGCGATTGGCCACGCCAGGCTCCTGCGGCAGATGCATGTTGGCCGACAGCTCGGGGTGGCGCGCCAGGAACTGCCGCGCCCGCTCGCCGAACTTCGGCAGCTTCGCGAGGATGTCCTCCTCGAACACGGCCACCCCGGCCAGAGGCAGCAGGCCGACGATGGACCGCACCTTGAGCCGCGTGGCGCTGCCGTCCGGCAGTCGCAGCACGTCGTAGAAAAAGCCGTCCTCCTCGTCCCACATCTCGTCGTGCCGGTCGCCGACGCGGTCCATCGCGCCGGCGATGAACAGCGTGTGCTGGAAGAACTTCTCGACGAATTCCTCGTACAGCGGCTCCTCCAGCGCCAGTTCGACGGCAATGCGCAGCATCTGCTGGCTGAAGAACACCATCCACGCCGTGCCGTCGGCCTGATCGAGGTAGCCGCCCGTGGGCAGCGCCGACGAGCGGTCGAAGACGCCGATGTTGTCCAGCCCGAGAAATCCGCCCTCGAAGACATTGGCGCCGGTGCGGTCCTTGCGGTTGACCCACCAGGTGAAGTTCACCAGCAGCTTGGAGAAGGCGTACTTGAGGAACTCGATGTCGCCGCGGCCGCCGCGCCGCTCCTTGTCGATCAGGTAGAGCTGCATCGTCGCCCAGGCGTGCACCGGCGGATTGACGTCGCCGAAGTTCCATTCGTAGGCCGGGAGCTGGCCGTTCGGATGCAGGTAGTCGTTGCGCAGCATCAGGTCGAGCTGCTGCTTGGCGAAGTCGGGGTCGACCATGCCCAGGGGGATCATGTGGAAGGCCAGGTCCCAGGCGGCGTACCAGGGGTACTCCCATTTGTCCGGCATCGAGATGATGTCGTCGTTGAACATGTGGCCCCACTCGAGGTTGCGCACCCGCCGGCGCTCCGACTGCGGCAGCTGGCTGCCCGCACCGTGCTCGTCGAGCCAGAGATCGAGGTCGTAGTAGAAGTACTGCTTGGTCCACAGCATGCCGGCCAGCGCCTGGCGCATCACGTTCGCGCGGTCCGGATCGTCACGCACGGCCGGTGGCGTCACCGCCGCGTAGAACGCGTCGGCCTCCTTCACGCGGGCCGCGAAGACGGCATCGAAGTCCTTGAAAGGCTGCACCGCTGCACCGGACTCGCTGGCCGCCAGCCGCAGGCGCGCCTGCCGCGACTGGCCCGGGCCGACATCGAGCCGGTAGTGGGCTGCCGCCTTGGTGCCCCGCTGCTCCGGATTGACCGCCTCGGTGTTGCCGTGGACGATGAATTCGTGGATGCCGTCCTTCACCCAGGCCGACGCGTTGTCGCCGGCGAAGAGGCGTGCGTTGTTGGTCTCGTTCTCGGTGAACAGCAGCGGCACGTCGGCGTCGCAATGAAGCTCGTAGGCACCCAGCGATTCGAGGAACAGCGGGTCGGTGTGGCGGGCGCGCACGGTCGCGGGCGCGGCGCCGTCGACCCGCTCGAGGACCGGCTTGGAGCCGCCGCCCGGCTGCGACCAGGTGTTGCGGAACCACAGCGTCGGCAGCAGGTCGAGCGACGCCGCCTCCGGCCCGCGGTTGAAGACCGTGATGCGCACCAGGATGTCGTCGGGCGCGGCCTTCGCGTACTCCACGAAGACGTCGAAGTAGCGGTTGTCGTCGAACACGCCGGTGTCCAGCAGTTCGTATTCGGGCTCCTGCTTGCCGCGGCTGCGGTTGGTGGCGACCAGGTCCTGGTACGGATAGGCGGCCTGCGGATACTTGTACAGGTACTTCATGTACGAGTGCGTCGGCGTCGAGTCGAGGTAGAAGTAGTACTCCTTGACGTCCTCGCCATGGTTGCCTTCGCTGTTGGCCAGGCCGAAGGCGCGCTCCTTCAGGATCGGGTCGCGCCCGTTCCACAGCGCCAGCGCAAAGCACAGCACCTGGTGGTCGTCGCTGATGCCGCCAAGCCCGTCTTCGCCCCAGCGGTAGGCGCGCGAACGGGCCTGGTCGTGGGTGAAGTAGTTCCAGGCATCGCCGTTGTCGCTGTAGTCCTCGCGCACGGTTCCCCATTGCCGCTCGCTGAGGTAGGGGCCCCACTTCTTCCAGGCCGCGCGCTTCGCCTGCGCTTCCTCGAGCCGGTGCTGCTCCGCTGCTTCGGTGCCCATGGAGGTTCTCCTTGAGATCGCTGCCGTCAACCTCGCATTCTGATCCCGGCGGCCTCGACGCGCCAGGGTCGCATCGGCCGCTTCAGAGGTAGGTCGGCCAGGCACGCATCTCGTGCTGGCCGATGCCGCCGTTGCGCTCGCGGCGATGGGCGGCGAGCGCATCGATGAGCCAGCTGCGGGTCTGCTGCGGAGCGATCACCGCCTGCACGCCGAAGGCGCCGGCCAGTGCATAGGCCGAGGTGTCGCGCGCCAGTTCGGCCTTCAGCTGGTCGAAGCGCTCGGGGTCGTCCTCGCGCTGGATGCCATGCAGCACGCTGACGCCGATCTGCGGGTCCATGAAGCTGGCATCGGCGCTGGTCCAGGCCGCCGCCTCGTCGCTGTTGCGGCCGCCGCCCATGTTGATGTAGGCCTGGCCGTAGCTCTTGCGCAGGATCACCGCCAGCTTGGGCACGCTGCACAGCTGCACGGCATGGATCATGTTCATGATGTGCGCCGGCGCCGCCTTGCGCTCGCCCTCGATGCCCACCAGGAAGCCCGGCGTGTCGACCAGGAACAGGATCGGGATGTTGAACGAGTCGCACATCACGAGGAAGGCGCTGACCTTGCGGCAGGCCTCGGGGTCCATGGCGCCGCCCTTGAACATCGGGTTCGAGGCGACGATGCCCACGCTTTCTCCGCCCAGCCGCGCCAGACCGGTCACGGCGGCCCGGCCGAAGCGGTCCTTGAGGTTGAAGAAGCTGCCCTCGTCGACGATGCCGGCGATGACCTTGCGCATGTCGTAGGTCTTGCCGCGCGCAGATGGCACCAGCTCGACCAGCTTCTCGGCGTCGGGCGCGACCGCCTCGGCGGCCGGCAGGCTCGGCGGCCGGGCCCCCGCATGGGACGGCAGGTAGCTCAGGAAGCGGCGGATGGCGGCCAGCGCTTCCTCGTCGCTGTCGACGACCAGGTCGACCAGGCCGGTCTGCTCGGCATGGAGCTTCCAGCCACCCAGTTCCTCGGGGTCGACGGCCTCGCCGATCGCCAGCGAGGTCACGCGCGCGCTCGACACCGCGAGAAAGGCGCCTTTGCGCATCACCACGAAGTCGGACAGGCAGGTGTACCAGGTCGACGAGCCCAGGCAGGGACCGAGCACCGCGCTGACCCAGGGGATCTCGCGCCGCCGGCAGTACTGCTGCGGATCCTGGCCGGCGCCGGCCATCGCTTCCGCGCCCAGGCTGTCGGGCACCCGGGAGCCGCTCGATTCGCCGAGGAAGACCAGCGGCATGCCGCTGCGGGTCGCGCTCTCCTTCAGGCGCGCGATCTTGCGCATGTTGACGGCCGAGGAGGAGGCGCCCATGACCGTCATGTCGTTCGACACCACGGCGACCCGCCGCCCGTCGATGCGTCCGGTGCCGCTGATCTTGGCGTCGGCCGGCGAGCGGGCGCGGTCGGCCGGAACGGCCGAGACCGCCAGCATGCCGCTCTCGTTGAAGGAGCCGGCGTCCAGCAGGCGCTCGACGCGCTCGCGGGCGTTCAGGTGGCCGCCGGCGCGGCGCTTGGCGAGCTTGGCCTCGCCACCCATCGCCAGCGCCTCCCGGACCCGGTCGTCGAGCTCGGCGCGCTGCGCCTCGAAGCTGGAAGCGGCGGGGGCCGCGGCATTGACGGCCGGGCTCGTCGGTGCGATCGTGAGGTTCATGGCCTTCACTCCTCCTCGAAGAGGGCGATGTCCTGGCCCTCGCGCACCGGCGCGCCTTCGGCGATGAACAGCTCGATCACCCGGCCGGCCTCGGGGGCGATCACGGGAATCTCCATCTTCATGGATTCCAGAACCATGAGGGTGTCGTCGGCCTGCAGGGTGTCGCCGGCCTGCACCAGGATCTTCCATACGGTGCCGGTGATCTCGGAGCGAATCTTTGTCTGTTTGGTCATGTGGAGCCTCGGGTGGTAGTTCCGACACCTCGTCGGATGCCCAAACTTTACTCGACATTCAGATTGTTGACAAGATTAATGTGTTCATGATCTAATGCCATCCATCGCGGCAAAGTGCTGCACCATCGGAAGGCGGACCGATCCGCCCGAACGGAGACAAACCATGGTTCCTGCCGAAAACGACATCGAGGAAGCCCAGGCGAGCGTGCCCCCGCCAGCTCCCCTGCCGATCCCCACCGCGGAGACCGCGCCCTACTGGCAGGCCGCGCTCGAGGGCAGCCTCAAGATCCAGTACTGCCGCGCCTGCGCCCGCCACCAGTTCTATCCGCGCCGCTTCTGCACCCGGTGCCTGTCCGACGCCATCGAATGGGTGCGGGCCAGCGGCCGCGGCCGGGTCTACACCTACACCGTGTGTCACGTGGCCGGCCACGCCGCCTTCGAATCGCGCGTGCCCTACGCGATCGGGATGATCGAACTCGACGAGGGCGTGCGCCTGCTGGCGGGCATCGTCGGCCCGGACTTCGCGCGGCTCGCGGTGGGGGCGCCGGTCGAGGTCTGCTTCGAACGCGTGAGCAGCGAGATCGCGCTGCCGATGTTCCGGCTCGCCTCCCCCCTCTGTTGAAACTGGAGACCAGATGATCATCGATTCCTTCGACGCCGGCGCCACGGCCTTCCCCGACCGCGTGTTCGTCCAGGGCGGCGAGCTGCGCATGACCTACCGCGAAGCGGCCGACGCCTCGCACGCGGTGGCCGCCGCATTGGTGCGCGAGGTGCAGCCGGGCACGCACGTGGCCGTGCTCTCTCCCAACCATCCGATGGTGCTGCCGGCGATGCTGGGCGTGATGCGCAGCGGCGCGGTCTTCGTGCCGCTCAACGCCCGCGACCCGATCGAGGACATCGTCTGGTTCGCCAGCTTCTGCGAAGTCGCGGTGTTGATCTGCCACGCGCAATACGCGCCGCAGCTCGAGCGCCTGAAGGCCGGGATACCGACGCTCAAGCGCGTCATCGGCCTGACCGGGCCACTCGAGCGCGACGGCGAAGACATCGCCCGCTGGATGAAGAGCTTCGCCGGCCAGCGCGTGGCCGTACAGCGCGACCCGGACGACATCGCGCTCATCAAGTCCTCGGGCGGCACGACCGGCCGGCCGAAGGCGATCATGCAGAGCCACCGCTCGCTCGAGACCGCCTACCGCATCGCCAACCAGTTCACGCCGCCGCGCAAGGAGCCGGTGCACCTGGTGGTCGCGCCTCTCACGCACGCCGCGGGCGCGACCATGGTCGCGCTGTCGCGCTTCGGCACGCGCAACGTGATCGCTCCCGCGGCCGACCCCGGCGTGATCCTGGAAGCGATCGAGCGCGAGCGCGTGACGCACATCTTCCTGCCGCCCACCCTGATCTATCGCCTGCTGGCGCACCCCGACGTCGCGACGCGCGACTGCTCCTCGCTCGAATACGTGCTGTACGGCGCCGCGCCGATGTCGGTCGACAAGCTGCGCGAGGGGCTGGCCCGCTGGGGCCAGGTCTTCATGCAGAGCTACGGCCAGTCCGAGGTGCCCGGCGTGATCACCTGCCTGTCGCGCAAGGACCATTTCGTGCACGGCGACCCCGAGCTCGACAAGCACCTCGCCTCGGCCGGCCGCCCTTCGGGCGCCTGCGAGGTGGCGCTGATGGACGACCAGGGCAACATCGTGCCGACCGGCGAGCGCGGCGAGATCGTGGCCCGCGGCGAGCTGGTGTCGCCGGGCTACTTCAACAACCCGGAGGCCACCGCCGAGGCCCGTGCCTTCGGCTGGCACCACACCGGCGACATCGGCGTGTTCGACGAGAACGGCTTCCTCTATGTGGTCGACCGCAAGAAGGACATGGTGATCTCCGGCGGATTCAACATCTACCCGAGCGAGATCGAGCAGGTGATCTGGAGCCACCCGGCGGTGCAGGACTGCGCGGTGGTCGGCGTGCCCGACCCCGACTGGGGCGAACGCCTGACCGCGGTGGTCGAACTCAAGGCCGGCAGCAGCGCGTCCGCCGACGAGATCATCGACCTGTGCAAGACGCGCTTCGGCAGCCTGAAGACGCCCAAGCAGGTCGCGTTCTGGCCGACGCTGCCGCGCAGCCCGGTCGGCAAGGTGCTCAAGAAGGATGTGCGCGCCCAGCTCGCCGCCGAGGCGGCCAAGGCCTGAAAGGACAGACATGGACCCGAAAGCGCTGAGCGGCCGCTATGCCGTCGTGGGCGTCGGCGAGGCCGGCATGGGAAAGGCCCGGCCGGGCGACACCGCCCTGTCGCTGCAATGCGAAGCGGCGCGGCAGGCGATCCTCGATGCCGGGCTGAAGCCTACCGACATCGATGGTGTCTTCGCCCATTGGGACGACCGCGCCGCGGGGCTGCTGGTCACGGAGTACATGGGCCTGTCGCCGCGTCATGTCGACAGCACCGTCGTCGGCGGCCAGTCGAACCTGACGCATGTCGCCCATGCGATGGCGGCGATGGAGGCCGGGCTCTGCGAGGCTGCCCTGATCACCTACGGCAGCACCCAGCGGCTGGACCGCAGCCGCCAGCGCGGCGGGCATGCACAGGATGCGCGCATGCCCAGCGGCCAGTTCGTGCTCCCCTACGGCATGCTGAGCCCGATCGGCTTCTATGCGATGCAGGCGCGCCTGCACATGCATCGCTACGGCACCCGCCCGGAGGACCTGGGCGAGGTCGCGCTGGCAGCCAGGCGCTGGGCGCAGCTCAATCCGGACGCCATCGCCCGCTCGCCGCTGACGATGGAAGACTACCTGGCGGCGCCGATGATCGCCGACCCGCTGCGCAAGTTCGACATCTGCCAGGTCAGCGACAGCGCCGGCGCGATCGTGCTGGTGCGGGCCGAGCGGGCGCGCGACCTGCGCCGCCCGCCGGTGCTGGTGCGGGGCTTCGCCGAGCAGTACATCCAGCACGCCACGCCCTTCGGCATCGACGACTGGATCGACAACGGCGTGCTCGCCGCGATGGGCCGCCTCGCGCTGCAACGCGCCGGCCTGGGCCGCCCGGACATCGACATCGTGCAGATCTACGACGCCTTCACGATCAACGTGCTGATCGGCCTCGAGGAACTGGGCTTCTGCGGGCGCGGCGAGAGCGGGGCCTTCGTCGAAGGCGGGCGCATCGCGCCGGGGGGCGCGTTCCCGATGAACACCTCGGGCGGTGGACTGTCATTCAATCACGGGGGCATGTTCGGCATGCCGCTGATGATCGAATCGGTGCGCCAGTTGCGCGGCGACTGCGGCGAGCGCCAGGTGCCGAATGCGCGCAACTGCCTGCTTCAGGCCGGCGGGCTGGTCATGTCCGCGTACATGGTCATGGTCCTCGGCGCTGCGGACTAGGGCCGCTAGACGACCTCAGCCGGCGATGGCCGACGGACGCGCCTCGAGCTGCTTGATGGCTTCGCGCTTGGAGTCCTCGATCAGCTTCTCGGCCGCTTCGGCGGCGGCCTGGACGTTGCCTGCCTTCATGGCCTTCTGCATGACGCGCCAGTTGCGCGCCGACTCCTTGCGCCGGGCCGGCGTCGCCAGGCCGAGCTGCGTGTAGCGCAAGGTCTGGCGCGACAGCGAAGCCAGGATCTCGCCCATGCGCTCGTTGCTGCACGCCTCGCGCAGGGTGCGGCTGAGACGGTAGGAGGTCTGGAAGTACTCGGCGCTGCCATCGGGCTCCTGGGCCAGCGCATCGAGCGTCCGGACGTCGGCATCGATGGCAGCCGCCAGGCGTGCGGCGTCATCGACCGACAGGCGGGCGATCATTGCGCCGGACAGGGTGCGACGGATCTCGAAGATGTCGGCCACCTCCTTGATCGAGAGCTGCGTGACATGGGCGCCGCGATTGGGAAGTATGCGCACCACCGCGTCCTTCTCGAGGATGCGCAGTGCTTCGCGCACCGGGCCGCGGCTGACTTCGAACTGCTCGGAAAGCGCTTCTTCGCGAATGCGGTCGCCCGGCCCGTAGTCGCCGTTGGCGATCGACTCGAAGATGCGCTCGGCGATCTGCTCGGGCAGGGTCTGCAGTTGCCGCAAGGCGGGTTTGGCGCTGGGCGCCTTGGTCGTCGTGCTCATGCCTGGATGTCTCTGGGAGGAAATTGGCATTTGTCAACATGCCAAATGTCATCTTGCGATTAGAGCACACGCTGGGATCAATGGGACGACGCACGCTGCGCGACACGCGGCTGCGGCAACGGCGACACGGCGGTGAAGGCGGTAAAGGCGGCGAGGGCCGAGCTGCACGACCTGGGCGCGCTGCCTTGCGGCGATCGGCTACCAGGGCGCTGCGACTAGTTGCGCTGTTGTGTGTCGGGATGCTCCATCCCGTCCACACCGCCATACCTCGAGACGACGCTCGGTCGAGCGGGCCGACGGAAGTCCCCCTCGCTATTTCTTATCAAGTCAGGTGTTAGTCAGCTTACACATGGTAATGTAAGAAAAAAGGTTTGCCTTCGTGGGACAGAACTTGTACATTGTGTCTGTTGGTGACGCAAGTCATCAGCATCGACCACCGCAAGCACACTCGCAAGAGTGGATGACCGGCGCGCCGACGTAAGTCCGCTTTACAAGATCAAGGCATCCGGCGGAGGATATATGTCTAGGCCCCACGTCACGTCCACGGTTCGTATCGAACGGCGTTGCCACGCCTCTACGGACTGCGTTTGCATCACCTCATCGCGCACAGCTCGCGACGCCAGCGACAGCCGCTGGCGTGCCGTCGGCCGACGACGTCGGTCCTGACCCCCACTCCCAAGGCCTGATCCGGCAACTTCTCAGAGAGAAGTTGCCGGGTAGCGCCGTGCACGATTTGTTGCCAGTTTTGGGGGTCCTTGAACCAATTCGAGTTGGCCGAGGTTCGGGCCCTGACATGGGAACGTCTTGAGGAGAATCGAAATGGCATCGCTGATTAGGTCCGATCTCGACTTCATTCTTCAGCAGATTCTTGTCGCGGAGGCGCACGCAGCGGGGACGGATCTCGCGAGCCTCATGCCGAACACTTTTGCGCCACTCGGCTTGCGAACGGTCGACGGGACGTACAACAACCTGATGCCGGGGCAGACCAACTTCGGTGCCGCGGACCAGCCCTTCCCGCGCCTCGTCGACCCGGCTCACCAGAACGACGCGGACGGCGACAGCTTCGATCCGGATGGCCCCGAGGGCCCCGCCGGCCCGATCACGAACACGGACTACGGCGCCCTCGGCGACGTGGCCGACGCCGACCCGCGCCTGATCAGCAACCTGGTCGCCGACATGACCAGCAACAACCCGGCGGCCGCACAGGCCTTCGTGGACGCGGGGCTGGGGGTCTTCGTCGAACAGGTGCTGCACTACGCGAACGCCGATGGCACCGCGGGTGCCGTCGTGCCCGCCGGAACGCTGCTGCAGATTCCCAACGTGACACCGGACGAGGGCCTGTCGGCCCCGTTCAATTCATGGTTCACTTTCTTCGGCCAGTTCTTCGACCACGGGCTCGACCTCGTCAACAAGGGTGGAAACGGAACGGTGTTCATCCCGCTCCAGGCGGACGATCCCCTGATCGCCGGCGCCGACGGCCAGTTCGGCACCGGCGATGACCTGCCCCTCAACCAGCGCTTCATGGTGCTGACGCGCGCCACCAACCTGCCAGGCCCGGATGGGGTCGTGGGCGACGACCCCGCGACCGTCGTCGACGAGAGCCTTGATGACGTGCGCGAGCAGACCAACCAGACGACACCTTTCGTCGACCAGAACCAGACCTACACCTCGCACGCTTCGCACCAGGTGTTCCTGCGAGAGTACGTCATGGCGCCCGGGCCTAATGGTCTCCACCCCGTCGCCACCGGCAAGCTGCTCGACGGCTCCAACGGCGGTCTCACCACCTGGGGCGAGGTCAAGGCACAGGCCCTGATGCTCGGCATCGAACTCACCGACTACGACGTTCTCAACTTGCCCGAGCTGCGGACCGACCCCTACGGCAAGTTCATCCCCGACGCCAACGGCTTTGCCCAGGTCATCACCGGCGCCGGCCTGGACGGCATCCGGAACACGGCGGACGACGTCGTGGTATCCGGCACTGCCGCCAACCCGATCAACACCTTCGAGGTCAACGCGCTGCGCACCGGCCATGCCTTCCTGAACGACATCGCGCACGCCGCCAATCCGGTGAACAGCCAGACGGGCGCGCTGATGGAAGCCGACAGCGACAACCTGATCGGCCTCTCGGAACAAGGCACCTACGACAACGAACTGCTCGATCGGCACTTCATCACCGGCGACGGCCGCGGCAACGAGAACATCGCGCTGACGGCCGTCCACCACGTGTTCCACTCCGAGCACAACCGCCAGGTCGACGAGATCAAGGCCACGGTGATGGCTACCGGGGATGCCGCCTTCATTGCCTCGTGGCAGCTGTCGCCCGGCGTCTGGAACGGCGAACGCATCTTCCAGGCCGCCCGCTTCGCCACCGAGATGCAGTACCAGCACCTCGTGTTCGAGGAGTTCGCGCGCAAGATGCAGCCGAACGTCGACGCGTTCCTGCCCGAGACCAACTACGACACCACCATCAATCCGGCTATCGTCGCCGAGTTCGCGCACGCGGTGTTCCGCGTCGGCCACTCGATGCTGACCGAGAGCGTGGACCGCCTGTCTCCCACCTTCGTGCCGAACGATGTCGACCTGATCGAAGCATTCCTCAACCCGCTCGAATTCAACGAGAACGGCACCCTGACCCCCGCGCAGGCGGCTGGCGCCATCGTGCGCGGCATGACCCGCCAGGAAGGCAACGAGATCGACGAGTTCGTCACCGACGCGGTCCGCACGAACCTGCTCGGACTGCCGCTCGACCTGGGCGCGCTGAACATTGCGCGCGGTCGCGACACCGGCATCCCGACGCTCAATGACGCGCGCCGCGAGTTCTTTGCAATGACGCAGGACAGCCAGCTCAAGCCCTACACGAGCTGGACCGACCTCGCGCAGCACCTGAAGCACGAGGCGTCGGTCATCAATTTCATTGCCGCCTATGGCACGCATGCCACGATCACCAGCGCCACCACGATGGCGGACAAGCGCGCCGCCGCGACCTTGCTGGTGATGGGTGGCGCAGGGGAACCCGCGGACCGGCTGCAGTTCCTGAACGCCGAAGGCACTTATGCCACCGCACTGGGCGGCGTGGACCACATCGACCTGTGGATCGGCGGCCTGGCCGAGGAGCAGATGCCCTTCGGCGGCCTGCTCGGGTCGACTTTCAACTTCGTCTTCGAGACCCAGATGGAGGCGCTGCAGAACGGCGACCGCTTCTACTACCTCTCGCGCCTGGCGGGTCTCAATTTCCTCACCGAGATGGAGAACAACACGTTCGCCAAGCTGGTGATGCAGAACACGGACAACGTGCACCTGCCGGCGGACATCTTCTCGACGCCGGGCCTGATCCTCGAAGTCAACCCGGTGAACCAGTTCAACGACGGGCTCGGCGCCGCCGACCCGCTCACCGAGGATGAAGGCATCATCGGCGAGCACATCCCGCTGGTGATCCGCAACAACCCCGCCACGCCGGGCAACGACAGCAACTACCTGCGCTATACCGGTGACGAGCATGTCGTGCTCGGCGGCACGGCCGGCAACGACATCATGATCTCCAGCCTCGGCGACGACACCATCTACGGTGACGCCGGCAACGACCGCATCGAAGGCGGCGATGGCAACGACCACATCCTGGGCGGCGCGGGCGACGACATCATCACCGACCGCGGCGGCGACGACGTGATCAAGGGCGACGACGGCAACGACGTCATCCACGGCGGCAATGGCGCCAACCTGATCGTGGCCGGCGCCGGCAAGGACTTCGTCGTCACCGGCGAGGACGTCTCGGAAGTCTTCGCGGGCGCGGGTGACGACTTCATCCTCGGCAGCAAGACCAACCTGCCCACACTGGGCAATGAAGGCCACGACTGGATCGAGCTGGGCACGCAGGACGGCACCAGCGGCGACAGCTTCGACCCGACTGCCCAGGACAACATCATCGGCAACGACGTGATGATCTCCGGCGGCGGCTTCGACGAACTCATCGGCGAAGGCGGCGACGACATCTTCTCCGGCTCCGACGGCGAAGACCACTTCGACGGCGGCTCCGGCTTCGACTGGGCGATCTACAAGTTCGACCAGTACGGCGTGACCGCCGACATGATCGTCAACGACTTCATCGAGCTGCCTGCGACACCCTCCAACGCCGGCATCTTCGACCGCTTCGCGTTCACCGAGGGCCTGTCGGGCTCCGCATTCGCCGACGTGCTGCGCGGCGACGACAACGACGCGACCCTGATCGCAGAGGCCGGCGCCAAGGGCAGCGTGCTGACCAACATCGGCCTCATCAACGGGCTGGCGGCCATCCTGCCCACGGGCATCACGAGCTTCGGGGGCGGCAACATCATCCTCGGTGGCGCGGGCAGCGACATCATCGAAGGCCGCGGCGGGGACGACATCATCAACGGCGATGCCTGGCTCAATGTGCGGATCGCGGTGACGGGCCACGTCCCGCAGCCGGGCCAGCCGGTGATCACCAGCGTCGACAGCATGAAGGACCTGGTGCCCTACATGCTGTCCGGCGAGATCAATCCGAGCCAGCTCAGCATCGTGCGCGAGATCAGGATGTCGGACACGCCTGACTTCGATACCGTCTCGTTCTCGGGGCCGCTCGCCAACTACAGCGTCTTCACCGGCATCGACGGCGTCACGACGGTCAGCGACAACGTCGGCACCGACGGCACCGACACCCTGCGCAATGTCGAGCGCTTGCAGTTCGGCGACCAGTCCGTTGTCCTTGCGCCCCTCGGCCTCAATGCCGAGCCCACGGGCAGTCTGACTATCGATTTTTCCGGTGACGACCTCGTGCCGTCCGTGAACGAGGTGCTGACCGTGTCGGCGCTCGGCATCGGCGACACCGACAATGCCGGCGGCAACATCGGATCCCGGCCCGTCAGCTACATCTGGCAGTACCAACCCGACCCGGTCAACGGCGCCGGCATCTTCCGGGACATCGTCAGCCTGGGCGGCGACCGCCCGGCCACGGCGGACGGCACGAGCTTCCGCGTCACCCCCGACCTCGACGGCCTGGTGCTGCGCGTGCGGGCCGTCTACAAGGACGACCACGGCGTGCTGGAGAACGTCTACTCGGCGCCGACCGCGGCCGTGAGCGGCACCATCGCGGTGGATCCGCCGCCGACCCCCCTCCCCGAAACGCTGGTCAACAGCGAGGGCGTCCGATTCATTCGCTCGGACCTGCAGTTCATCCTCGACCAGATCATCATTTCCGAGCGGCATGCGGCCGGTGAGAGTCTCACGGACATCCTGCCCAACTCCCGCGTCGCGTTCGGCCTGCGCACGGTCGACGGCTCTTACAACAACCTGGTGCAGGGCCAGACCGGATTCGGCGCCGCCGATGGCCTCTTCCCGAGGCTGCTGGACCCGGCATTCCGCGAAGGCTACGAGGGCAGCGGCGACGTGGTCGATGCCGACCCGCGCGTCATCTCCAACCTGATCGTCGACCAGACCGCCAACAATCCGGCGACCGCCGGCTTGGGTGAAAGCATCTCGAGCCCGGGGCTGGACGGCATCTTCGGCACCCCAGACGACAAACAGGTCTTCTTCATTCCCAACACCGCGCCGGACGAGGGCCTGTCGGCCCCGTTCAACGCGTGGATGACATTCTTCGGCCAGTTCTTCGACCACGGCCTGGACCTCGTGGCGAAGGGAGGCGATGGTGCGATCTTCGTTCCGCTGCAGTCGGACGATCCGCTCTGGGCCCCAGGCGCGCCCAACTTCCTGATGCTGACCCGCGCCACCCAGTTCGAGGGACCGGGCGCAGATGGCATCCTGGTCGACGACCCGACCACAGCCGCCGATGAAAGCCTGGACAACACCCACCAGGAGGCCAAGAACGGCACCACGCCCTTCGTCGACCAGAACCAGACCTATACCTCGCATCCTTCCCACCAGGTCTTCCTGCGCGAGTACGAACTCAACGGCGAATCGAAGCCGGTGTCGACCGGGCGGCTGATCACCAACACCAGCCTGGACGCCGAGGGCAACGAGATCGGCGGCATGGCCACCTGGTCGATGGTCAAGGCCCAGGCGCGCGACATGCTGGGCATCCTGCTCAACGACTACGACGTGGTCAACCTGCCGCTGCTGCGCACCGATGCCTACGGCAAGTTCATTCCTGCCGAGAACGGATTTGCGCAGGTGATCATCAACGCCGGCGTTGACGGCATTCTCAACACCACCGATGACGTCGTCGCGGTGGGCACACCCAGCGAGCCGGTCGATACCCTGTTGGTGAACCCCGCGCGCACCGGCCATGCGTTCCTGGACGACATCGCGCACAACGCCAACCCATTCAACAGCCAGACCGGCGCGGCCTTGGCCGCCGACGGGGACACCACGGTCGGTCTCACGGGCCCGGGGTACGACAACGAACTGCTCGATGCGCACTTCATCGCCGGCGACGGCCGCGCCAACGAGAACATCGCGCTGACCGCCGTGCACCATGTGTTCCACGCCGAGCACAACCGGCTGGTCGAGCAGACCAAGGCGGTGATCGAAGCCTCCGGCGATCCGGCCTTCATCGCCAACTGGAAGCTGCCGGACGGCTCATGGAATGGCGAACGCCTCTTCCAGGCTGCCCGCTTCGGCACCGAGATGCAGTACCAGCACCTGGTGTTCGAGGAATTCGCACGCAAGGTGCAGCCGCAGGTGGACATCTTTTTTGCGGCCACGCAGGTCTACGACACCGAGATCGATCCGTCCATCGTGGCCGAGTTCGCGCACACGGTCTATCGCTTCGGCCACTCGATGCTGACCGAGACCGTCGATCGCTACGATCCGGAATTCAACGTGATCGGCGACAGCAATCCGGTCATGACCGGCAATCAGCAGCTAGGCCTCATAGCTGCCTTCCTCAACCCGCTGGAATTCGCCGCCAGCGGTCCGACACCGGACGAGGCGGCGGGAGCCCTTGCGCGCGGCCTCACGCGACAGCAGGGCAACCAGATCGACGAATTCGTGACGGAAGCACTGCGCAACAACCTGCTGGGCCTTCCGCTGGACCTGGCCACCATCAACATTCTGCGCGGCCGCGACACCGGCGTGCCCTCGCTGAATGCGGCGCGCCGCGATTTCTACGAAGTCACCGGGGATGCCCAGCTGAAGCCCTACTCGAGCTGGGTGGACCTGCTGCCGAATCTGAAGAACGCGCCATCGCTCATCAACTTCATCGCCGCCTACGGCACGCACGCGACCGTGACGAGCGCGGTCTCGTCGGCCCAGAAGCGCGAAGCCGCCATGGACCTGGTGTTCGGCGATCCACTCGCCGATCCTGCTTTCAACGTCGAGCGGCTGGACTTCCTGAACGGCACGGGGACCTGGGCCGGCATCAACACCGGTGTCGAGGACATCGACTTCTGGATCGGCGGCCTGGCCGAGAAGAACATGCCTTTCGGAGGCATGCTGGGCTCGACCTTCAACTTCGTCTTCGAGGAGCAGATGGAAAAGCTCCAGGACGGGGACCGCTTCTACTACCTCGAACGCACGCAGGGCCTGAACTTCCTGACCGAACTGGAGAACAACTCCTTCGCCCGGATGATCATGGCCAACACCGACGCCACCCACCTGCCGGGAGACGTTTTCTCGACGCCTGCCTTCACGCTCGAAGTGGAGCAGCCGGCACAGTTCACCGGGCTGGGGGACGACGGCCGCGACGACCCGGTGGGAGACGTGCTGCGCGACAACCCCGCGACTGCCGGGGGGGACACGAACTTCCTGCAGTACTCGGGCGAGGACCATGTGGTGCTCGGCGGCACTGGCGCCAATGACATCATCATCGCCGGCATCGGCGACGACACGCTCTATGGCGACGGCGGCAACGACCGCCTCGAAGGCGGCGACGGCAACGACTTCGTGCTCGGCGGCGCCGGCGACGACATCATGACCGACCTGGGTGGCGACGACAATATGCAGGGCGGCGACGGCAACGATGCCATCCATGGCGGCAACGGCCTCAACCTCATCCTCGGCGGCTTCGGCAGCGACTTCATCGTCACCGGCGAAGATCCGTCCGAAGCCTTCGGCGGGCCGGGCAACGACTTCATCCTGGGTGCCCGCGGCAACGAGTTCGTGTTCGGCAACGAAGGCGACGACTGGATCGAGCATGGCATGGCCGACGGCAGTGCCGGCGAGAACTTCGACGCCTTCTCGCGCGACGAGACCGTGGGCCACGACGTCTTCATCGGCAACACCATCTCCGACCGCATGGACGGTGAAGGCGGGGACGACATCATGGTCGGCAACGGCGGCCAGGTTGACCGCTATGAAGGCGGGTCCGGCTTCGACTGGGCGGTCTTCAAGGACGACCAGTTCGGCGTCACCGCCGACCTGCTGCTGCGCGCCTTCGACGAGACGCCGGTGCCGCTGTCCAACGCGACGGTTCTGGCGCGCTTCACTTCGACCGAGGGCATGTCGGGCTCGGCCTTCGGCGACGTGCTGAGCGGCGACGACAACGACGCCAATGCGGCGGCGCTTTCCGGCGCCACGGGCAGCGTGCTGACCAACATCGGCCTCATCGACGGGCTGCAGGCGATGCTCGACGCGATGACGGGCACCGCGGTGACTTCGTTCGCCGGCAACATCATCCTCGGCGGCGACGGCAGCGACATCATCACCGGCCGCGGCGGCAACGACATCATCGACGGCGACGCCTGGCTCAATGTGGAGCTGGAGGCGCCTGCCGTCGGTGGCGTGGGCACCGTGCGCGCCAAGAGCATGACGGAGCTCATGGACCGGGTGTTCTCGGGCGAACTGAACCCAAGCCAGATCAGCATCGTGAGGGAAATCCTGAGTTCCGACCCCAACTCCCCCACCTTCGATCCCGACTTCGACACCGCCGTGTACAGCGATGTGCTGGCGAACTACGACCCGGTGTTCAATCAGGAGACGGGCTACTGGGAGGTCACGCATTGGGTCGATGGCGTCGTCGGAGGCGAGATCGGGGAGGACGGCGTCGACATCCTCAGTAATATCGAGCGACTTCAGTTCTCGGACCAATCGCTGCTGATCGGCTTCGGCGTGAACAGCGAGCCGCTGGGGTTCCTCACCATCAGCGACACCACGCCGACCGAAGACCAGGAACTGACCGCATCGGCCCTGGGCGTCACTGACGCCGACAACCCGGGCAGCGGCGCGATCACCGGTCCGATCTCCTACTTCTGGCAGGCCGAAGTGCGGCCCGGCATCTTCGAGGACATCCTGATCGAAGGCGCCGGCGGCGAGGTCGCCCGCGCGACCGGGCCGACCTTCACGCCCAACGGCTTCCACGCCGGACTCGTGCTGCGCGTGCGAGCCATCTACAAGGACGCCAACGACGTTCTCGAGAACGTCTACTCGGCGCCGACTGCGCCCGTGCTGAGCAACAACGAGGCCCCGCTGGGCGTGCTGCGCATCTCCGACACCACGCCGACGGAAACATACGCGCTGCAGGCGATCAACGAGATCACGGATGCCGACGGCCTGCCGGGCACCTTCACCTTCCAGTGGCAGCAGAGTGCAGTCGGCGGAGGCGGCGCGTTCACCAACATCGCTAACGCGATCGGCGACAACTTCACGCCGGGCCAGGACCAGGTCAATCGCCAGATCCGGGTCGTGATGAGCTACACCGACCTGCAGGGCCACCCGGAAACCGTGACCTCGGCGGCGACGATCGTGACGGGCGACTTCATCGCCGAGAACCCGGCCAACCAGACGCTCACTGGCAATGCCGGCCAGGACGAGATCCACGGCGGCGGCGGCACTGACACTCTCAACGGCCTGGCCGGAGATGACCTGCTCGACGGCGGCAATGACAACGACACGGTGAACGGCGGCGCCGGCAACGACACCCTGCTCGGCGGAGCGGGCGCCGATTCGCTCGCCGGTGGAACCGAAAACGACACGATGACCGGCGGTGCGGACAACGACACGGTGAACGGCGCGGCCGGCAACGACGTAATTCTTGCCACGGTCGGCGACGGCAGCGACATCTACGCCGGTGGCGCCGGCGTCGACACCTACGACCTGTCGGCAACCTCGGCCGGCGCAACGGTCACCACCGCGTCGTCGAGCAGCGCGGAGACCGGCAGCGACCAGCTTGACGCGATCGAGAACATCATCGGCAGCCAGGGCAATGACAGCATCACCCTCAATGGCGGCGCGAACCTCATCGACGGCCAGGGCGGCGACGACACGCTCAATGCCGGCGCCGGCAACGACACCGTCCACGGCGGCCTCGGCAACGACACGATCGCTGGCGGGACGGGAGTAGACACGCTCAATGGCAACGATGGCGACGACACCTTCAACTACGTCATCGGCGACGGCTCCGACGCGATCGACGGTGGCGACGGAACCAACGACCGGGTGAACATCAGTGGCGGCCCCGGGGCTGCGGCCCAGACCCTCGCTGTGGTGCTGGCCGGCAATGCCATCGCGGCCTTCGCGGGCAGCACGGTGGCGGGCATCGAGGCTTATACGGCCGACCTCGGGGGCGGCGTCGACACCCTCACCTACGGCACCACGGCCACGGCGGTCGCGGTGAACCTGAGCACCGGCAGCGCGACGGGCTTCGAGTCGATCGCCGGCATCGAGAACGTGACCGGCGGCAGCGGCAACGACACGCTGATCGGCGACGCCGGCGCCAACGCGCTGGTCGGCGGCGCCGGTGACGACGCGATGACGGGTGGCGCGGGTGCCGACTCGGTGAACGGCGGTGCCGGCAACGACACCTTCTTCGCCGCGGTCGGCGACAACAACGACACCTACGTCGGTGCCGCGGGCACCGACGACACCTACGACCTGTCCGCCACGACGGCGGCCGCAACCGTCAACCTGGTGCTCGGCACCGCGAGCAGTGCCGACATCGGGACCGACAGCCTGGCGACCATCGAGCACGTGATCGGCACCTCGGCCGGAGACACTCTGACCGGCGGCGCCGGCGCCAACACGCTGGAAGGCGGCGGTGGGGCCGACATCATCAGCGGCGGCGGCGGCGCGGACATGATCCTCGGCGGCGCAGGCAACGACACGCTCAACGGCGAAGCCGGGGCCGACATCATCACCGGCGGCCTGGACAACGACACAGCCAACGGCGGCGCCGCTGCCGACACCTTCATCGCCACGCTGAACGACGGCAACGACACCTATATCGGCGACACCGGGTCCGACACCTACGACCTGTCCGCGACCACGGCCGGCGCCACGATCACCACCACCACGGCGTCGGGGGCCGACACCGGCAGCGACACGCTCAACGCGATCGAGAACATCATCGGAAGCCAAGGCAACGACACCATTACCCTGGATGCTGGCGCGAATACAGTGCATGGCCAGGACGGCAACGACACCATCAGCACGGGTGCCGGCGCGGACCACATCACCGGCGGCCTGGGCAACGACACCATGAACGGTGGAGCCGGCAACGATATCTTCGCGTTCGCACCGGGCTTCGGGAACGACACGATCATCGGCTTCGACGCCAGCCCGGATGCGCTCAACGCACAGGACCGGATCGACATCTCGGCCTACGGGTTCGACTCGGCCACGTTCGCCACGTCGGTGGTCATCACAGACACGGGCCCCGACGTGCTCATCGAGATCGAGGGATTGAACTCCATCCTTCTCGTGGGCGTGCCGGGGAACGGTGTCAATGCGGTCACGGAGGCTGACTTCATCCTGACGGCCTGACGGCCACGCACATCGGAGGGAATGGGCATGAGCGAGCAAATCAAGACGACGGCCGGAGTCGACAAGCCGGCCCCGTCGGTGAGCGATCCAGGTCGCAATCCGCAGCAAGCCGCGCGGGCCCTCAGCCCGCGCGACGTGGCCACGGTGGTCATGGCGCGCATGAACATGGTCAACACCAAGAAGGACGAGTTGACGATCGCGATCAAAGGTCTGTCCGACACCACCCAACAGCTGGCGCGCTTGTGCGCGGAGCAGATGCAGACGATCGAGGCGCTGAGCCAGCGTCTGAAGGCCCACGAAGCGGCAGGTGCTGCTCGCGGTGCCACAAACGGCGACGGGGCCATCGTGCCCCCTGCCGTGCAAGGCCAGCGGCTCGAATAGGCACTGGCCCCTCGACCAGAGGAACGGCCTATGAACTCCCTGTGGGGCGAACTGCGACCGCTGCTGGGCTACATCGCGGCATTCTCCTTCTTCATCAACCTGCTGTTCCTGGTCCCGGCGTTCTTCACCTTGCAGGTGTTCGACCGCGTGATCTCGAGCAACAGCATGGAGACGCTGATGGTTCTGCTGGCAGGAACCGGCGTGGCGCTATTGATCCTCACGCTGCTGGACTACGTGCGCACGCGGCTGCAGAACGTGGTGGGTATCCTGGTCGACGAGCGGCTCTCTCCGCCGGTGGTCAACGCCATCGTGGAACGGGCGGCCCGTGCGCCGGGCAGCACGCGGACCGAGGGCATCCGCGATGTCACGTCGCTGCGCTCCGTGTTCGCCGCCAACGGAGTGATCGCTGTGTTCGATGCCCCCTGGGTCGTGGTGTACGTGGGAGTGATCTGGCTGTTCCACCCTGCCCTGGGCGTGGGCGCCGCGTTCTCCGCCCTGCTCATGCTGGCGCTGGCATGGCTCAACGACCGCACCAGCCGCCGCTCCTTCGAGATCCTGCAAAGCGAGGGCCGCCGCGCCTCGCAGTACGTGGAAAGCTCGCTGCGCAACGCCGAGGTGCTGCAGGCGCTAGGAATGACGCAGCGCCTGCTGGTGCGCTGGCGTGCGCTGCAGGACCGGGTCGCCGCGATGCAGACCCATGCCAGCCGCAGCACCGTGGCCTTCACCGCGGCAACCAAGGCGGTGCGCCAGACCATCCAGATCCTCATGCTGGCCCTGGGTGCCTACCTGGTGCTGACCCAGCAGGCATCGGCCGGCGTCATGATCGCAACCAGCATCCTGCTGGGCCGCGCGGTGCAACCGGTGGAACAGCTGGTGGCGAGCTGGCGCACGCTGATCGAGGCGCGCGCTGCCTACCGGCGCCTGGTGGAGCTGTCGAAGGATTTTCGGGGCAACGAGCCGCGAGTCGTCATTCCGCGGCCAGAAGGCCGCCTGGTCGTCGAAAGCATCTCGTACCGCGCGCCGGGCATGGACACGCTGGTACTCACGAGCGTCGCCTTCTCCATCGCGGCGGGCGAAGCTCTCGCCATCGTCGGCCCGAGTGCCGCCGGCAAGTCCACGCTGGCCCGCCTGCTGACGGGCGTATGGACACCTACCGCCGGTCGGGTGCGTCTGGACGGAGCCGACGTGGCGTACTGGCCGCGCGAACAACTGGGCCCCTATATCGGCTACGTGCCCCAGGATGTGGAACTCTTCGATGGCACGGTGGCAGACAACATTGCGCGCCTCGACAAGGTCGACTCGGAGGCGGTGGTCGCGGCGGCCATTCGCGCCAACGCGCACGACATGATCCTGACCCTGCCCCAGGGCTACGACACGCCGGTGGGCGAGCACGGCTCGCGGCTCTCGCCCGGCCAGCGCCAGCGCGTGGCCCTCGCCCGTGCGCTCTATGGGGATCCCCAACTGGTGGTGCTGGACGAACCGAACTCGAACCTGGACGGTGCTGGCGAGATCGCCCTCGCGCAGGCGATGAGTGCGCTGCACGACGCGGGCGTGACCTCGGTCGTCGTGACGCATCGGCCTTCGCTCATCGCCCACGTGGACAAGATCCTGGTGCTCGCGGCCGGCCGCGTCCAGCAATTCGGTCCGGCGGCTGAAGTCATGAAGGAAATGCAGCGCCAATCCCAGGTGATCCTGGGACGGAAGGCGGCATGAGCATGGAGCAACGGGCATGAGCAGCGCGGCAGCAACACTCCAACTGGTTCCTCCCACCGGGATGCGCAGCACCCAGGAGAACGCCAGGCGCCTGGTGCGCAGCGGCTGCTGGATCGTGCTGGGGGCCATCGTTCCCATCGGCCTGTGGGCGGCTCTGGCCCCGCTGTCCATGGCGGTGGTGGCGCCCGCCTTCGTCACGGTGGATCTCAACCGCCGTCCGGTGCAACACCTGGAGGGTGGGACCGTGCGCGAAGTGCTGGTGCGCGACGGCCAGCATGTGAAGGCCGGCGACCCGGTGCTGATCCTGGGTGACGTGCGCGTGGATGCTGACCGCAACCGCCTGGGCTATCGCGTCTATGTCGAACGTGCGACGCTGGCGCGCCTGGAGGCCGAGCAGGCCCTTTCAAAGACGCTCGTCTTTCACGACGAACTGTTGCGCGCGGGCGAGCAGGACGGCCGCATCCAGCAAGCCCTGCTCAAGGAGATCTCCCTCTTCCAGGCCCAGCGCCATTCGCTGGACAGTGGCACTGCGCTGATGCGCACCCAGCGCGAGCGCGTCGAGCAGGAAATCATCAGCGTGAAGGCGCAGATCGCACAGGCGCAGAACTCGCTGGCACTGCAGCGCAGCGACCTCGAGGCCAACCGCGGACTCACCAAGGAAGGCTTCATTTCCTCGAGCCGCATCTCCCAGATCGAATCCACGGTCATGGAGTACGCAGCCAAGGTGGAGGAGCGGCGCACGGACCTTACGCGTGCCGCCCAGCGCCTGGGCGAGATCGACATGAAGATCCAGTCCCTGCGCAACGATTACGTGAGAGCGGCGAGCGACCAGCTCAAGGCCGCCACCCAGCGCCTGAGCGAGATCGAGCAGGAACAGCGCAAGTCGGACGATGCGGCCAAGCGCCAGGTCGTGGTGGCCCCGGCAAGCGGCGAAGTCATCGGCCTGAAGTTCACATCCCCTGGCGCCGTCGTCGGCGCCGGAGAAGCGATTGCGGACGTCGTGCCGAGCGACGCCCAGCTCATGATCGAGGCGCACATCCGTCCGGAGGATGTCAGCAACGTCCATATCAACCAACGCGCGCGGGTCAAGTTCACGGCCTTCAAGTACCGCAACACGACCATGGTGACAGGCAGGGTCACCTACGTCTCGGGCGACCGCCTGATCGATCGGCAGAGCAACCTGCCCTACTACAACGTGATGATCCTCGCCGACGCCGAATCGCTGAAGCTGATCAGCGAATTCAAGCTCCAGGCAGGCATGCCCGCGGAAGTCTATATCGAGGGCAACAAGCAGACCGCGCTTCAGTACCTCACAGAACCCATCACCTCCACCGTACGCAGGGCGGGAAGGCAGATGTAGCAGGTCGTTTCATGTTCAACCGAAAGGCAAACATCATGCGCAAAGAGCTCCAGCAATCGCGAGAACCCGTGGCGTCCCGCCCCGACGGCAGCCGCCGCACCTTGCTCAAGGCGTCCATCGCCGCTACCGCTGCACCCCTGGTGCTGACATCGCGCAACACCGAGGCCCAGGTCGTGCTGCCCCCGAGCCGGGCGACGACGCCTTGGGTCGACGTGCTGCCCGCCGCGGATACCCCGCTCACGGCGCTCGCCTCCCTGACCCCCGCGCCGACCGTCGCGGCAAATACAGCCGGCGGCGAATGCGGCCGCGCCGCGCACCAGCGCTACGCCGAACTGGTGCCCGCAGTGGTCGGGACGCCCAAGCTGTACCAGCTGACCGCGAAAGAGAATCCGGCCTGGGTGTTCAATGCCAACTATCCGCCGCAGCCCATCTGGGGCTACGAGGGGCACACGCCCGGCGTCGTGACCACGCCGGGCCCGACGATCCACGCGCGCTATGGCGAGTCGGTGATCGTTCGAATCAGCAACGATCTGCCAGCGGGCCACAACGGCTTCGGCTCGCCGGAGATCTCCACGCACCTGCACAACATGCATACGCCGTCGGAGAGCGACGGCTACGCGTCAGACTTCTACAGACTCGGTGTGGGGGGCGCGACCCTGACTCAGGGCGGGACTTTCAACGACCATTTCTATCCCAACATCTATGCCGGCTACGACGAATTTCCGGCGACGAAGGGCGATCCGCGCGAGGCCCTGGGTTCGCTCTTCTATCACGACCACACCGAAGGGGTCACTGCGCCGAACGTGCTCAAGGGCTTGTTCGGCCGGTACGCGATCTTCGACGACCTCGACACCGGCGACGAAACGACCGGCCTGCGTCTGCCGAGCGGCGCCTACGACTATCCGCTGAGCTTCTCCGACAAGCGGTTCGACGCAGCCGGCAATCTGGTCTTCGACGAACTCAATCCCGAGGGCGTGCTGGGCGACAAGGTCGTGGTCAACGGCAAGATCGAGCCGGTGCTCAACGTGCAGCGGCGCCGGTACCGCTTCCGGCTGCTCAACGCCGGGCCAACGCGCTTCTACGAGTTCTACCTGCAGCACCAGAACCGCACGACCTTGTACACCTACACCCACATCGCCAACGACGGCAACCTGCTGCCGAGGGCGCTGATCAACCAGTTCAGGGTTCGGCTCGCTCCTGCCGAGCGCGCCGACATCATCATCGACTTCTCGCGCTTCGCGCCGGGGACCCAGGTCTTCCTCGTGAACCAGCTCGTCCAGATCGAGACGCGCCAACCGACCGTCGCGCAAGCCCCGGGCACCCAGTTGATCAAGTTCATCGTCGGCAACAACCCTCCCCCTCCCGACGGCAGCGATCCGGCCCTGATGACGTCGACACAAAAGATCCTGCGACCCCTGCGCGACTTGCCCACGCCGGCAGAGATTGCCGCGTTGCCGGTTCGCCGCTGGCTGTTCGCACGCAACAGCGGCAACTGGAACATCAATGGGCAGTTCTTCAACGCAACCGCGCCCATGCCCAATCCGATCCGCAAGGGCGCCGCGGAAGTCTGGGAGTTCGTCAACGTCGACAACGGTTGGCAGCACCCCATCCACGTGCACTTCGAAGAGGGCCGCATCCTCAGCAGGACGACCAACGGAGTCACCACCTTGCCGCCGGTGCACGAGCAAGGCCGAAAGGACGTGTTCATCCTGGGACCGCTCATGACCATGCGAGTCCTGTTCCGCTTCCGCGACTTCACCGGCAAGTACCTGATGCACTGCCACAACCTCACGCATGAGGACCACGCGATGATGACGCGGCTGGACATCGTGCCGTGAATCTCCCGAAGCATCCCTGACAACGAAGGAGTCAAGTATGAACAACCGTAGACTTCTGCTCGCCGGACTGGGTGCCGCCTCGCTCGGCGCCATCGGCGCGCAGGCCGGCGTGTCCGAACCGACACGGCCATCTGGAGGCAGGCAGCGCATCCCGAACGTTGAACTGAAGACCCACACCGGAAAAACAGTGCGCTTCTACGACGATCTGGTACGCGGAAAGATCGTCGCCATCAACATGATGTATGCCGACTGCGAAGGCACCTGTCCGCTCACCACTGCCAACCTGGTGCGCGTGCAGGAACTCCTGGGCGCGGAAGTGGGCAAGACGATCTTCATGTACTCGATCACGGTGCGGCCCGAACGCGACACGCCGCAGGACCTTGCCGACTACGCGGAGATGCACGAAGTCAAGCCGGGGTGGCTGTTCCTCACCGGAACCCGGGAAAGCGTCGAGCAGGTGCGCCTTGCACTGGGCTTCTACGACCCCGATCCGGCGGTCGACAAGGAGGCCACCCGGCACACCGGCATGCTGCGGATCGGCAACGACCCGTTCGATCGCTGGGGGATGACGCCAGCGCTCGCGGCGCCAGAGCAGATCGTTCGCGCCATCCAGCACGTCGATCGCAAACTGGTCGCCCCGGGCAGTCGGTCATCAGCCTGATCCTGGCGCCGCGAGTGCGTCCCGATCACGGCGGGGGAGCACCGTTGCGCTAGAGATCCGCCAGCAAGCCCGAAGCCAGCAGCCGCACGCGCGAAGCGACCAGCCGTGCGCCTTCCGACAGCGGCCGTTGCCGCGTCAGGCTCAGGGCGATGGTCCGCCGGATGCCCGGGCTGGTCACGCGACAGGCCGAGAGCAGGCCCAGCGCGATCTCCTGCGTCACCGCCGTGATGGGCAGCAGCGTGAAGGCGTGTCCGCTCGCCGCGACGTCCTTCATCGCCGTGGCCGTGTCGACCTCCATCACGATGTCGAGCGCGACGTCGTGGCGCCGCGAGAGCAGGTCCAGCGTGGTTCGCAGGCCGTTCGGCACCGCGGGCAACACCAGCGGAAGACCGCCGAGGGCGCGGAACGGAACGGTCTTCGCCTCCAGCTCCGGCCGGCCGGCCTTGCCGATCAGGAAGGTCTCGACCTTGCCGAGCACATCCTCGCCGCGCAGCGCCGACGAGCCGTAGCGGTTCACCACGATCATGTCGAGCCGACCGGATGCGAGCTGCTCGTCGAGCGTGCCGCTGAACCCCTCCATCACGTGCAGGCGCAGCGCCGGCGCCCTTTCGCGCACGTCGGCCAACAGCATCGGCAGCAGCTGGCGCGACAAGGAGGGCAGCACGCCCACGTGCACCGTGCCGGTCAGCACGCCGGCCGCCTCGCTCGCCGCGGCATCGAGCTCGCGGACCTGTTCGAGGACGCGCTTGACCTCGGGATAAATCCGCCGGCCGAAGTCGGACAGCACCATGCCGCGACCGGTGCGGTCGAACAGGCGCCGCCCCCAGTCGGCTTCCAGCATGGCGATCTGCCGGCTCACCAGCGACTGGGCCATGTCCGAGGCGATCGCCGCGCGCGACAGCGACTTCATGTCGGCCACCAGCAGGAAGGTGTTCAGTTGCTTGAGCTTCATGATTTCACTTTAATGGAAATCAGAAATCCACTACTTGCTCTTTATGGAAATGACAGCGCGCCCTAACCTCGGGCTGCACCCACCTCAAAGGAGACACCTTGAAGTTCAAGCACCCGATCGCGTTCGCGATGGCGGCCGCCTCGCTGCTGGCCGCCCCGCTCCACGCCCAGGAGGCCGCCTACCCCCGGCAGGCCGTCACGCTGGTCGTGCCCTTCCCCGCCGGCGGCCCGACCGACGCCATGGCGCGCCTGCTGGCCCAGAAGCTCGGAGACCGCCTGGGCCAGCAGGTGATCATCGACAACCGGGGCGGCGCCGGTGGCGGCATTGCCGCCGAACTCGTGGCCCGGGCGCCGGCCGACGGCCATACGCTGTTCTTCGGCACCACCGGCACGATGGCCATCAATCCGAGCCTCTATGCCAGGCTGCGCTACGACCCGGTGAAGGACTTCGCCCCGGTCAGCCTCATGGCCACGACGATGAACGTGCTGGTCGCCAGCCCCGAAATCCCCGCCCGGAACCTGGCCGACCTGATCGCGCTCGCCAAGGCCAGGCCCGGTGAACTGACTTACGGCTCGGCCGGGAACGGAAGCTCGAACCATCTCTCGGGCGAGCTGTTCCGCAGCACCGCCGGCATCCAGATCACGCACGTCCCGTACAAGGGCTCCGCGCCGGCGATGGTGGACCTGCTGGGCGGACGCCTGTCGATGATGTTCGACACGATCGCGCAGCAGACGCAGAACATCGCCGCGGGCAAGGTGCGTGCGCTCGCGGTCACCGGACCGAAGCGCTCGCCGCTGCTGCCGACCGTGCCGACCGCCCAGGAAGCCGGCCTCAAGGGTTTCGACGTGACGATCTGGTACGGCGTGCTGGCGCCCAGGGCGACGCCCGCTCCCGTGGTCGAGCGCCTGAACCGCGAGATGGTCGCGGTCATGGCGAGCGACGACATGAAGAAGCGCATGGAAGCCGACGGCGCCGAGGCGCGGACCACCACGCCGGCGGAGTTCGCCGCGCTGATCCGCAGCGACACCGCCAAGTGGGCGCCCGTGGTCAAGGCCTCCGGCGCCAGCCTCGATTGAGCGACGCCATGACCAAGCTCCTCGATCCCCGGCTGCAACGCGCTTTCGCACCGCGCCGCATCGCCGTCGTCGGCGCGACCGAAGACCGCAACAAGGTCGGCGGCCGCCCGCTGCACTACCTCCAGCGCTTTGGATTCCAGGGCGCGGTCTACCCGATCAATCCCGGGCGCACGACGGTCCAGGGCCTCGACGCCTACCCTTCCCTCGCGGCCACGCCCGAGGCGCCGGACGTGGCCATCGTCGCGGTCGGCCAGGATGCGGTCGCCGGCGTGATCGACCAATGCGCAGCGCGCGGCGTCGGCACCGCGATCGTCATGAGTTCGGGCTTTGGCGAAACCGGCGCCGAGGGCTTGGCGCGCCAGCAGGCGCTGGTGGCGCAGGCGCACCGTCTCGGCATTCGCCTGGTGGGGCCGAATGCGCAGGGCGTGGCCAATTTCCAGACCGGCGCGGTGATGAACTTCAGCACCATGTTCATGGAAATCGAGCCCCGCGACGGCCCGGTCGCCATCGTCAGCCAGAGCGGCGCGGCAAGCGTGATGCCGTACGCGATGCTGCGGGAGCGAGGCGTCGGGGTGCGCTACCTGGTCGCATCGGGCAATGACGCCGACGCATCGGTGTGCGAGCTGGCGTTGACCGCGGCCGCGGACCCGGAGGTACGCGTCGTGCTGATGTACATCGAGTCCTTGCGCGACCCCGCCATGCTCGCGGAGGTGGCGCGGCTCGCCGCGGCGCGCGGCGCCGCCGTGATCGCGCTCAAGTCGGGCCGCAGCGCGCACGGCGCCAAGGCCGCCGCCTCGCACACCGGCGCCATCGTCAACGACGACGTGGTGGTCGACGCCTTCTTCGAGCGCCACGGCATCTGGCGTGCCAACGACGTGCAGGGCCTGGTCAACGCGGTCGAGCTCTATCTCGGCGCTCCGCCCCGAGCCGCCGAACATCTGGTCGTCATGAGCCACAGCGGCGCGGTCGGCGTGCTCTGCGCCGATGCGGCCGATACGCTGGGCTTGCCGCTGGCGGAACTCGGCAGGCCGGTCATCGACGCCCTCGCCGGCATCATGCCGAGCTTCGCGACGGCACAGAATCCGGTCGACCTCACGGCCTCGCTCATGACGCAGGGCGGCATGTATGCCGACACGCTGGGCGCACTGGCGGCCGACCCGCAGGCCGACATGTTCCTGGTCGGCGTGCCGGTGGCCGGTGAAGGCTACGACGTTCCCGGCATGGCGCGCGACACCGCGCGTTTCGCCCAGGCACGCAACAAGCCGTGCGTGGTGTCGGCGCCGCAAGCCTCGGTGCGGCAGGCCTTCCGCGAAGCCGGCGTTCCGGTGTTCTCCCACGAGACCGACGCCGTCGACGCGCTGCATCAGTGGAGCCGCCACGGCATGCTGATGCAGCAGGCCGCGGCACGCCACGCGCTGCCGGCGCCCGCGATGCCGGCACCGGCACTGCCGGACCGCGATGGGCCGCTGCTGAGCGAGGCGGACAGTCTTGCCCTGCTGGCCGCCTGCGGCATCCCCACGGTGCCATTGCGCCTGTGCCGCAGCGCGGACGAAGCCGTCGCCGCCTGGCAGGCGCTGGGACCGCAGGTCGTGGTCAAGGCATGTTCGGCCCGGATTCCCCACAAGTCCGAACATGGCCTGGTCTTCATCGACGTGCAGACCGCGGAGCAGGTTCGCCAGGCCTGGACCGCATGCGCCGAACGGGTCGCGGCCATAGACCTGCCGCTGGACGGCGTCATCGTCGCGCAAAGGGTGCGCGGACGCCGCGAGTTCGCGCTCGGCGTGCGCCAGGACCCGCTGTTCGGAACCGTCGTGATGGTCAGCGATGGCGGCAAGTACGTCGAGGCCCTGCGCGACTTCGTGGTTCTGCTCCATCCGTTCTCGGAGTCCGACGTGATGGCCAAGCTCGCTCGGCTGCGCATCGCGCCGATCCTCGCCGGCGTCCGGGGCGAGGCGCCCATGGACCTGGGCGTGGTCGCGCGCGCCGCGGTGGCGCTCGGCGCCCTCGCGGCGGCGCACCCGCAAGACATCGCGTCGATCGACTTGAACCCGCTCATCGTCGGCGATGCGGGCCAGGGCGGATGGGCCGTCGACGCAGTGATCGAACGCCAGGGAGCCTCGCATGCAGCACAGTGAATGCCTGCGGATCGACATGCAGGACGGCACGGCGGTGCTTCGGCTGAACCGCCCTGCCGTGATGAATGCGGTGGATGCCGGCTTGCGTGCCGCACTGCGCGAGCAGCTCTACGCCCTCGACGCCGATCCGGGCGTGCAGGCGATCGTGCTGACCGGCAGCGGCGAGCGGGCCTTCTGCGGTGGCCAGGACCTGGACGAGTCGGCCGCGATCGACACCGGCACGCTGGCGGGCTGGCTCAACCGGCAGCACGCGATGTACCAGGCCGTGCGCGATGTCTCCAAGCCGATCGTCGCGGCGCTCAACGGCACCGCGGTCGGTGCGGGATTCCAGATCGCGCTGATGTGCGACTTGCGCGTGGCCCATCCGACGCTGCGCATGGGGCAGCCCGAAGTCAAGGCCGGGCTGGCCAGCATCGTGGGCTCCTACCTGATGTCGCTGCAGATCGGCCATTCGCTCAACCAGCAGCTCTCGCTCACCGGCGAACTGATCACCGGCGAACGCGCGCATGCACTGGGCCTGGTCAATGACCTGGTGGCACCCGAGCAGGTGCTGCCGCGCGCGCTCGAGCGCGCGCGCGCCCTGGCCGCCCTCCCCGGCGCGGCGCTGCGCACCACCAAGCAGCGCTTTCGCGAACGCACCCAGGCCGGCTTCGACGAGGCATGCAGCGCCGGCATCCGCTACCAGCTCGAGTGCTATTCCACCGGCGAGCCTCAGCGCGTCATGCGCGAGTTCCTCGCCAAACGCGACGCCCCCAAGACTTCGGACCCACGCAAGGATTGATACAGATGACCCCTTTCAAACAGCTCTTCATCGACGGCGCCATGGCGCCCGCCCATGGCGCGGACGACCTGCCCGTCACCGACAGCTTCACCGAAGAGACCTTCGCTTCCTATCGCAGCGCCTCGCTGGCCGATGTCGACGCCGCGGTGGCCGCCGCTCGCCGCGCCTTCGCGGGCTGGGCCGCCACGCCGCCCATGGAGCGCGTCGCCGCCGTTCGCCGCATCGCCGCGGCGCTGCGCGAACAGTCCGAGGCCCTGACCACCGCGATCTCGCGGGAGGTCGGCATGCCGCGCAAGCTGGCCGCGCGGATTCAGGTCGGCGCGCCCATCGCCGCCTGGGACATGTACGCGGACCTGGCCGCGGCGTTCGAATGGGAATCGCGCATCGGCCATTCGCTGGTCCAGCAGGTGGCTACCGGCGTCGTGGCCTGCATCACCCCCTGGAACTACCCCCTGCACCAGATCACCGGCAAGATCGCTCCCGCGCTGCTGGCCGGCTGCACGGTCGTGCTCAAGCCGTCCGAACTGGCTCCCACCAGCGCCTTCCTGCTCGCCGAGGCGGTGCTCCAGGCCGGGCTGCCGGCCGGCGTCTTCAATCTCGTGCACGGGACCGGACCGGAGGTCGGCGAGGCGCTGGTCCGGCATCCCGATGTGGACATGGTGTCCTTCACCGGCTCCACCCGTGCCGGCCGCCACATCGCGGCCATCGCCGGCGACGGCATCAAGCGCGTGGCGCTCGAGTTGGGCGGCAAATCGGCGGCGCTGGTCCTCCCCGGCGCGGATCTGGCGGCCGCCGTCAAGACCACGCTGGCGGGCTGCATGCTCAATTCCGGCCAGACCTGTTCGGCGACCACGCGGCTGCTGGTGCCGCGGACCTGGCTCGGCGCTGCCGAAGCCGCAGCCGCCGACCTGCTGGCCGCCCTGCGCATGGGCGACCCGGCCGATGGCGCGACCCGGCTCGGGCCGCTGATTTCAAAGGCGCAGCAGCGCAAGGTCGAAGGCCTGATCGCCGAGGCCCTGGCGGCAGGCGCACGAACGCTCGGAAGCCCGCCCGAACTGCCGCCGCACGGCTACTTCGTGCGCCCCACCGTGCTGGCCGACGTGACGCCCGGGATGGCGGTGGCGCGCGATGAAGTCTTCGGTCCGGTGCTGGTGCTGATCGGCTACGACGAGGTGGAGGACGGCATCGCGCTGGCCAACGGCACCGACTACGGCCTGGCAGCCGCGGTGTGGGGCCCGGTCGACGCGGCGACGCTCGCGGTCGCCCGCCGCCTGCGCGCCGGCCAGGTCGACATCAACGGCGCGCCGTTCAACCCTGCAGCGCCATTCGGGGGCTTCAAGCAATCGGGCATCGGGCGCGAGAACGGGCGCTACGGCATCGACGAGTTCGTCGAACCGGTATCGATCCAGTTGCCCGCCGCCTTCATCGAGAACGCCATCCACTGACCCTCCCAACCATGACCTTCGAACAAATTCTCTACACGGTCGACGGCCACGTCGCGACCATCACGCTGAACCGCCCGGAGCGCATGAATGCGCTGACCCGGATCCTCGAGGCCGAACTGCGCACGGCGATCGAGCAGGCCGGCCGCGACGACGCGGTGCGAGCCATCGTCCTCACCGGCGCGGGCCGCGCCTTCTGCGCCGGCATGGACATGGAAGAGCTGGAAGTGCTGCCGCCCGAGGACATCCGCGCCGAGCAGTGGATGCGCCCCTTCGACATGAACCGCAGGGCCGACTACCAGACGCGATACTCCTATTTCCCCGCGGCCCCCAAGCCGGTGATCTGTGCGATCAATGGTGCCGCAGCCGGGCTCGGCCTGGTGATGGCGCTTTACAGCGACTTCCGCATCGCCTCCGACAAGGCGGTCTTCGCCACCGCATTCGCCAAGCGCGGCCTGATCGCCGAGCACGGCATCTCGTGGATGCTGCCGCGCATCGTCGGCCATGCCCACGCCACGGACCTGTTGCTGACCTCTCGCAAGATCGACGCGCCGGAGGCGCTCGGCATGGGCCTGGTGAACCGGGTCGTCCCGGCCGAGCGTTTGCTCGCCGAGGCGCAGGCACTGGCCAGCACGCTCTCCGCCGAAGTGTCGCCGCGCTCGGTGCGCGTCATGAAGCGACAGCTGTGGGAGGCGCCCTACCAGTCACTGGGCGAGGCCGTGACGCTCGCCAATGCCGAGATGGTCGAGAGCATCCGCAGCGAGGACTTCACCGAGGGCGTGGCGCATTTCATCGAGCGGCGGCCCGCACGCTTTTCGGGGCGATGAGGGCTATCGGCCGCACGCCGGCGGACCGCCGTGCTACGGCGCCGTGCCATCGAGAAAGTGGCGCCCGGCGTCCGTGATCTGCGCATAGACAGTCTGGAACCCGGCCGCCTGCTGAGGCGCCGGCATGCTCGTGCGGCGAACGATGACCCAGCCCTTCTTTTCGTAGTCTTCGGCCCTCGCGACCTCGGCCGTTCCGATGAGTTCGGTCAGCCGTTGGGAACGAGCGATCCGTCGAAGCAAACGCATGGCAAAACTCCTCAAGTGCTTTCTGATGGAATGTTGCGTGGGGACAGTTCGTTTGAACCTGGACCGAAATATACGGCATGGCAGAGGCAAGCCCTCGGGACGCGCGCAAGCGCCCCGGGACGCCGGACTCAGAAGGCGTGACGGATGCCGAGGTCGTACCCGCTGGAGCTGGTGTTGGGCCTGCCGGGCAGGCTCGCCGCGACGCTGAGCAGCGCATCGCCCTTGTTGCCCAGGCGGGCGTAGGTCGCGTAGAGCGCCGTGCGCTTCGACAGGTTGTGCACATAGCCCACCGCCATCTTGTCCGAGGTCGGCGTGCGCGGCAGGTCGATCTCGATGCGCGAGTAGGCGGCCACGATGTTCCCGACGCCGACGGGCACGTTGACGCCGACCATGTATCCCTTGCCGGTGTTGGACACCGCGGCCCGCTCGTACTTCTCCCGCGAGTACATCCCCGACAGCCTGGCGAATCCGAGATCATAGGAAGCGCCGAGGTTGTAGGTCGTGATGTCGGGAGCCGCCGCGCTGGCGGGATCGGAGCCGGTGGTCTTGCCGATCGACAGCGCGGCGTTGAGCGGCCCCTTCGCATAGCCGAAGCGGCCGGACATGAATCGGCCCTGGTCGTTGCCCGGCGTCACCTGTTCGTCGAGGGCGTACTGCAACTGGCCGTAGAAGCCGCCGAGTGTCGGAGGCAGGAAGTAGCCCACCGTGTTGCTGGCGCGGATGTAGGCCGGGTTGTTGGCACCGAAGTCCGAGGTCCATCGCGCCCGACCGGCCGCCGTGCTGCTGCTGCGCGCCGGGGACATGACCAGGGCACCCACGCCGACGGCGCCGAAGGGATCGAACACGGCCTCGTTCCAGAAGGTCGGCGTGAAATCGCGTCCCAGGCGCAACTCGCCCCAGGCGCTGCCCAGGCTGACCGTGGAACGTCGCATGAAGTTGAAGCCGTTCGCATTGCCGTCGTCGGGCGTCAGCGCACCCTCGAGCCAGAAGGAAGCCGAGAGGCCCCCACCCAGGTCCTCGCTGCCGCGAAATCCCAGCCTGCTGTTGAACAGGTTGGAATTGCTCAGGACGGTCTGATGGGTGGGACCGTTCGAGTAGTGGCTGACCGCGGTGTCGAGCACACCGAAGAGAGTGACGGAAGACTGGGCGGAAGCGCTGCCGCAGGCAGTGATGAAGGCCAGGGTGGCCAGGGTCGCGCGAGAGTTGAGGTTCAAGGTGATGACTCGGTCTTGGTTGATCGAACACGCAAGGAGCCGTCTGGGTGCGGGAGCCGATTCGAGATCGCTGCAGCAGCAGACTGCGCAAGGCCCGTGCAGTCTAGGAAGCCGAGTCGTTCTTGAATAATGACTTGTTCGGCCTCAGGCATAGAGCGCTGGAATACAAGCCGATGCGTCGACGCCGGCCGCATGCGATCGGCCCACGCCGCGCAGCGCTTCGAGCAGGTGTTCGGTCGCGGCGCTCGGCCCGCGATCCGCGCGCACCGTGTAGCCCACGCTGCTGAAAGGCGACAGCCCCTCCAGCGGCAGGATGGCCAGCAGCCCCGCCTGCGCGAAGCGCTCCGCCGCCGACTGCGGCATCAGCGCGACCATCGAACCGGCCGACACCAGGCCGAGATTGGTGAGTATCGACACCGACTCGACAAGGCGCCGCGGCATCGCCAGCCCTGCCTTCTTGAAGAAGGACCTGACCGAAGCGTGCGCGGCGGAATCCTGTGTCGGCACGATCCATTCGAGCGCGTGCAGTTCCGAAAGGCAGAGTTGGCGCCGCGCCGCCAGGGCATGCTGGCTGCCGACCACGACGCACAGCGCCTCTTCGTAGAGGGCCACGTGCTCGAGCTCCGCGCGTTCGGCATGGTTCTGGCGCAGGAGTTCGGCGTCTTCCGCGGGCAGCGCGCCGACCACGACGTCCAGTTCGCCGCGCGCAAGGGCCGGGAACAGCACCGAGTTCGGTCCGACCCGCACCGTGACCACCACATCGGGGACCGCCGCGCGCAAGCGCGTGATCGCCTCCGGCAGCAAGGTGGCGGACGCGGCGATCAGCGAGCCCACGACCACGTGGCCGGCGGTACCGGTCTGCCAGGCGTTCAGGTCCTCCGCCAGGTAGCGCAGTTCGCCCATCAGGATCTTCGTGTGCCGCTGGAACAGGCAGCCGAACTCGGTCAGCACAACGCCGCGCTTGCCGCGCACGAACAGCACGCCGTCGAGTTGCTGCTCCAGTTCGTGAATGGACTTGCTCACCGCCGGCTGGGTCATCGCCAGCTCGCGAGAAGCCGCCAGGATGGACCCGGCCTCGACGACCTTCTCGAAGATCGCCAGTTGTTGCAGGCGAAGCCTTCGCGCCAGCGACAGCCGCGAGTGCTTTGCACCCGATGGCGTCATGGCGCGACTCCGGCGGCCAAGGGTCGCGGCCGCGCATTTTTGCCCGACGATGCCTGCCGTGCTAGAAACGAATCAATCCCGGAACTCCAGCAGAATTTCGAATGAGCATCACCTTGCGACAGATGCGAGCCTTCGTTGAAGTGATAGCCAGCGGCGGCTTCACTGCCGCCGGCCGCAAGCTGCACCTGACCCAGTCCGCGACGAGCCTGCTGGTGCGCGATCTCGAAGCCCATCTGGGCGTTCAGCTCGTGGACCGCACGACCCGGAAGATCTCCGTGACCGACGCCGGCAGCGAGTTCCTGGCGAGCGCGCAGCGAATCCTCGCGGACGTCGAGCAGACCGTCTCCGACACCCAGGACCTGGTCCAGAAGCGCCGCGGCCACATCACGATCGCTACCACGCCGCTGCTGGCGGCGACCTTCATGCCGGAGACCATCGCGCAGTTCCAGGGCGTGCATCCCGGCATCTCGGTGCGGCTGGCCGATTGGCCCGCCGAACAGATCATCCGCGCGGTGGAAGGCGGCGACGTGGACCTCGGCTTCGGCGTCTTTCCGAATGTCGAGGCCGACCTGAAGCGGGAGCCGATGCTGCGGCACTCGCTGGGTGCCATGGTGCCTGTCGCCTGGCCGATGGCCCGGCGCCGGCGCAATCTCACCTGGGCCGACATCGCCGACCAGCCGATGATCGCCATGGCGCATTCGAGCGGCTTTCGGGCCTTGACCGACCCCCTGTTCCACAAGGCGGGGGTGTCGATCAAGCCCCGGTTCGAGGTCGGCCATCTCGGCACCGCGGTCGGGCTCGCCGACGCAGGACTGGGCATCACCGTGGTGCCCGCCTACGTGGGCGCGCTGCTCAAGTCCAGCCGCACGCGTTTCCGCGTGCTTCACGATCCGGTCGTGCATCGGCATATCGAACTCGTCACGCGATCGGGTCGCTCGCTGTCGCCCAGCGCTTCGGCGTTTCGCGACTGCCTCGCCGCACGCTGCAAGGCACTGCAGGACGCCTGAGCGAACGGCTCAGCGCGGGATGCACGGACTGGCCTTCGAGCATCTGTCGCCGATCACGGCGGTGGCCTGGATCTCGATCTGCATGCCGGGCACCGCGAGGTTCGACACCGTGATCTGGGCGCTGGCCGGGAAGTTGCGGTCCGGGAACATCTCGCCGCGCACCTTCGAGAAGATGGCACCGTTGCGCGCATCGGTCAGGTAGACCGTCATGGTCACGATGTCCTTCAAGCTGCCGCCGGCCCGCTGGAGCGTCTGGTCGAGCAAGGCGAAGACGGTTCTGGCCTGGGCCTCGAAGTCGCCCTTGATGTCCTTGCCCTGCAGGTCGACGATGGTGGTCTCGCCGGCCAGCCAGACCGTTCGGCCGCCCTCGGTGACGACTGCCGGCGAATAGGACCGGCCCTTGATCCGCTCGCCCTGTTCCATGAAATCCGCCGCCTGCGATGCGGTCGCGAATGCAGCGGCGGCGGCGAATGCAGCCATGAGGATTGAATGCTTCATCTGAGATTTCCCTTGGGATGCGGCGCAGCGGGATGCCGTCGCCTGATTTCGATCGGACAGCGTCGGCTCACTCGCCTCGTCGGCCCGACGCCTGGCCGGCGCGCGAACGCGAGACGAGCCCGCGCACCGACTGCTCGGCGTCCTGCATGACCTGCCGGGCGTCCAGCGCCGTGAAGCGGCCTTCGCGCACGAGCACGCGGCCGTCGACGATCACGGTGTCGACGTTGGAGGGCTGCGCGGAATAGACCAGCGCAAAGGCGGGATCGATCACCGGGCCGATGTTCGGATCGGTCGTGCGCACGAGGATCAGGTCTGCTCGCTTTCCCGGGGTCAGCGAGCCCGTGAGCTCGGCGATCCCCAGATCTCGCGCGCCATCGATGGTGGCCAGCTCCAGCAGGCGCCGGGGCGACAGAGGCACGCGGCTGCCGAAGCGCTGCTTGTGCGACCACAGCAGTGCGCGCATGCAGTTGAAGAAGTCCGCGTTGGCCGAGGCGGCTGAACTGTCGACCGACAGGCTCTGCAGCACCTCGCGTTCCAGCAGTTCCTGGAACTGGATCTCTCCCCGCGTCGCCTGCGCGTAGAGCATCTCGATCACCGGCGAGCAGGACATCGTCGTGCGCCGCTCGGCGAGCAGCCTGCGCTCCTCGACCGAGATGCCCTGGGGATGCACCAGCTGAAGGTCCGGACCCAGCAGGCCGTGGCCTTCGAGCACCGAGACGACGCCGGGCCGCGCATGCATCGTGATCGGGAGACCGAGCGCACGGATGCCCTCGAACTCGGCCGCGATCACCTCGATCGGCACGGCGCCGCGCGGGTTCGTCACCGGCGTTCGAACTGCGGCGCCCAGGCTCAGCAGACCGTCGCCGGGCAGGCCCTCTCGCTGCACGCGCGCCAGGTCTTCGAGGTCCATCGTCCGGTTCAGGGGCAGCTCCTGCCCCCAGCCGTACGAGAAACGCGCCCGGACTCCCGTGGCGTGCAGCGCGCGCAGTTCCGCGTCGGCATGTTCGGGAGAGCGGGTGTTGTGCGACCAGTTGTGGACGGTCGTGATGCCCGAGGCGAGCCCTTCGGCGAGGCCGAGGCGCACCGAGCGGTACGAGTCCTCCGGCGTGAACAGCGGTCCGACCCGCAGCGTCACCGGGAAGTAGCCGTGCTCGGCATCGTCCCCGCGCACCAGTGCGCGCAGCGAGCTGTTCCAGAGGTGCCAATGGGTGTCGACGAATCCCGGCATGACGATCGTGTTGCGGCCATCCATCGCCGCGACGCCGGGCGCCTGAAGGCCGACTCCGACGGCGACGATGACGCCGTCGCGAACATGCACGTCGGCCTCGTCGAACTCGCCGAGCGATGGATCCATGGTGAGCACGCGCCCGCCGCGAATGATGAATTCCTCGCGCGCGGGAAGCTCGCGCGCAGGGTCGGCCGACGGCGCCGCCGGCGCTGTTTCTTTCATTGGTTTTCCTCCGCGCTTGCGCGCGTTGCGTCGATGGCGCGGGCTATTCCGCCTTGGCGCCCGAGATGCGGATCAGGTGGGCCTTTCGGGTCCTGTCCGCCTGAATGAACTGGCCGAAGGCCTCCGGCGTGGAGAACACCGGATCGAAGCCGCGCGCAAGCACATGCTGCCCACGGAACGCAGGGTCGGCAGCGACCTCGGCCACGTCCCGGTAGAGCGTCTGCACGACATCGCCAGGCGTTCCGCCCGTCACGAACAGGCCGAACCAGGATTCGTGCGGATCGATGTCGGCGAATCCGGCTTCGCGCAAGGTCGGAACCTGCGGCTGGTCAGGCAGCCGCTGCGAGCGCGCGACCGCCAGCGCCTTCAGTTTTCCGGCCCGGAGATAGGCCTGGGCCGAGGACACGCCTGCCAGCGTGAGCTGTACTTCGCCGGTCATCACCGCCGTGACGGCGGGCGTGATGCCCTTGTACGGGACCGCGGTCAGCTGCACCCCCGACCGTGCCTTGAGCGCCTCGAACAGCAGATGCGGAAGGCTGCCCGAGCCGTAGCTGGCGTAGCTCAGCTCGTTCGGCTTCGCCTTGGCGAGGGCGACGAGTTCGTCCAGGTTGCGCGCCGCAACCGAGGGGTGTGCGATGACCATCTGCGGCAGGCTGACCAGCTGCGTGACCGGCAGCAGGTCGCGGACCGGGTCATAGGGAAGCTTGTCGAACAGGAAGGGATTGCTGGTGATCGTCGATTCGCTGGTCAGCAGCAGGGTGTGGCCATCGGGCGCCGCCTTGGCGACCGCCGAGGCCCCGATGATGGTCGACGCACCGGTCTTGTTCTCGACGATCACCGGCTGCCCCCATTTGCGCTGAAGGCGCTCCGCCAGCACGCGCGCCATCACGTCCACGCCGCCGCCGGCGGCGTAGGGCACGACGATCTTCACGGTCCGGGACGGAAAGGCCTGCGCCGTCGCCAGCAGGGGCAGCACGCCGAGCACGGCGGCGGCAAGGAGTTTGAAGAGCTTCATGTTGTTTCTCGGGCCCGTGAGCCTTCAGCCGCGCAGCTCCGGCATCAGCCGGAACGCGTTGTCGCGGTAGACCGCCTGCAGCTCCTGGGGCGTGAGGCCGGATGTGCGCAGGCCTGCGGCGATGCGCTCGGGTTCGACCCAGGGGTAGTCGGAACCGAAGACGATCTGGGAGCTTGGCACGATCATCTTCAGGATGCCGATGTGAACCGCGTCGGCCGCCGCCGCCGTGTCGTAGAAGAAGCGCCTGAACTGATGCAGCCTCGAGTCCGGGGGCGCGGTGCGCGCCAGGGATTCGGTGCTTTCGCCGACCAGGTAGCGCTGGGCCCAGATGCTGCCGCCGCCGTGCGACCAGATGTAGCGCACGTCCGGCGTCGCCTTGGCGGTGCCGCCCTGGATCACGCTGACCATCGCACGGGCCAGGTCCGACCCCAGCTCGACGAAGGTGGGCAGGATGCCGGGCTGGAAGTCCCACGAGCAGCAGTTCGGCGCGGTCGCATGGATGTAGACCACGGCCTTGCGGCGGTTGAGTTCCTCCCAGACGGGGGCGAAGGACTTGTCGCCGAGCCACTTGTCGTCATAGCTCGACAGCAGGCCCACGCCGTCCGCCTTGAGCGTGTCGAAGGCGTACTCGATCTCGCGCAGGCTGGCCTCCACATCCGGCAGCGGCAGCACCGCGAAGTGGCCGTAGCGGCCCTTGTGGTCGGACTTCTGCCGGGCCGCGAACTCGTTCAGCTCCCGGGCCGCCTTGCGGGTTTCCTGCAGGTCGCCGAACCAGACGCCGGGCTGCGTGACCGAGAGAAAGGCCTTCTCGACGCCGCCCCGGTCCATGGACTCGAGGTCCTTGGCCACCGAATGGGTCTTGAACTGTTCGAAGCCGAGCACGGGCTTGACCGAGTTCTTCGACTCCACCAGCTTGATCCACGCCGGTGAAAAGAAGTGGTGGTGAAAGTCGATGCGCCCGGCATGGACGGCCGGTGCCTGCAGCGGCGCCTGCGCCAGCACCGGGCCGGCGGGCGCGATGGCGGCGGCCCCGAGCGCCGCCAGCGACTTCAGAAATCCCCTTCGCGGCTGGCAGCCGCAATGCGCCTGCCAGCCCGGGCTGCCGGGCGCCGCATGGCGATGGAATGTCGAATGGCTCATGGTGTTTCCGGCGCGCCTACTGGATGCCGAACAGCGCGTACGACGGATCGGCACGCCCGGTGCGGGCACCCATCTGGTACATCTTCTTGACGTCGGCGGCCGAGACCGGCTTCACGACGCGATAGTCCATGACGGTCTGGCGCGCATCGAGGGCCCACTTGCCGCCGCGGCGCGACCACTTGTCCAGATAGCGCGAATGCATCCAGCGCTCTTCGTAGTCTTCGCCGGTGTCCTGCTTGACCAGGAGCGTGGCCGTGCCCGTCGATTCGCTCACCGCGGTGTCGCCGCGCACCTCGATCAGGATGTTGGTGATCCGGTGGTTGTTGCCGAGCATGGTCGAATGGGCCTTCATCATCCAGTCCGTGTAGGCCGTCCAGTTGGGAAAGACGGTCTTGCCGAACTCGACCTTGGCGTCCGCATGCCCGATGGACATCAGCAGCTCGCGGTCCAGGCGGTCGAGGGCACGGGGATACTTGTAGAGCAACTCGGTGATGGCCTGCTTGCTGAGCAGCTGCTCCAGCTCGGCCGCCTGCACCTGGGTCTGCTTCGGCGCCTGCGGCTGCGGCTGCGCCGACACGGCAGTCGCGGCGCCCAACGCCAGCGCGAAGGCGGCGCCGAGCTGGAGAAGGTGGCTGCGCAACACGGTTCGCATCATTCGAAACTCCTGGGACGGTTGGAAAGGCAGGCAGTCAGGCGCGCTGGTTGCCGAGGGGTTCTTGGACATGGATTTCATCTTGGGTACAACTATTCGTCAAACGATTAAAACTTGTTGATTGATGAGCGAAATGGGTGCAATACCCGCGCTCGCGCTCAGAAGCCGAAGAAGGACTCGGCATTGCCCCGAACCAGCCGCTGCCGGTCGCCCGGCGCCAGGAAGCCGGCATCCCGGATCAGCTCGCCGATGCGCTGCTCGCCCAGGGGGAACGGGTAGTCCGAGCCGAGCATCACGCGATCGACACCCATCACGTCGGTCAGCATGCGAAGCGCGGCCGGATCGAAGACGGCGCTGTCGACGTGGAACCGGCGGCAATAGCTGGAGGGCAGCTGCGGGCAATCCTCGCGCACGATGTCGCGATGGCGCCAGGCGTTGTCGACCCGCCCCAGCAGGAATGCAAAGGCACCACCGCCGTGGGCGAAGCAGATCTTGAGCGACTCGGGGATTCGCTCCAGGGCACCGGACAGGATCAACGACAGCATGCCCAGCTGGGTCTCGGCCGGCATCGCCACCAGCCAGGGCAGCATCCACTTCTTCATGCGGGCGCCGCCCATCATGTCCCAGGGATGCACCAGCACCGGAATCGCCTGCTCGGCGCAGTGGACGAGGAACGCGACCAGTTGCTCGTCGTCCAGGTCCTTGTCGCCCAGGTGGTTGCCGATCTGCACGCCCACGCATCCCGCCGACACGGCGCGCGTGGCCTCGGCACAGGCGAGCGCCAGATCCTGCAGGGGCACCTGGGCCAGCGCCTTCAGCCGATGCGGATGCGCGGCGCAGAACCCGATCGCCCGGTCGTTCATGCGGGCGGCCCAGTCGGCCGCCCTGGCCGCCTCCCAGCCGTAGCCGAACATCACGGGCGTGGCGCACACGACCTGCACCTCGACGCCCTGCGCATCCAGTTCCGCGACACGAAAATCCGGATCCCACAAGGCCCGGTACACGGGCCTGAATCGGGTCTCGCCGACCATGATGTGGCCCTCCGCCTCGCCCTTCGGCACCGCGAGCCAGGGCGCGCGGACAGGGTCGAAGCGCTGCGCCTCCTGCTGCGAGATCGGGGGGAAGAAGTGGGAGTGCATGTCGATCATCGACCGCTCCGCTTCGAGTCCAGTTCGCTGTGCCAGGCCTGATGGTCGCGCCCCGGATGGACTTCTCCGCAACGCGAGCAGCGCCGCGCCTCCTCGTCGCTGGCATAGAAGCGCTCGTACAGGGGCGGCAGGTCGTCGACGATGCTCTGCAACAGCACTTCGTGGCGCTGGATCACGTGGCCGCAATGCGCGCAGCTCCACTGGAAGGCATCGCGCTCTCCGGCGGGCCGCCGGCGCTCGACGACCAGGCAGAGGCTGCCCGGTTCGGGCCGTTGCGGCGAATGCAGCGTGTGAGGCGGCAGCAGGAAGATGTCGCCCTCCTTGAGGTCGACGCGCTCGTAGCGATCGCTGTCCCACAGCAGCAGATGGGCGTTGCCCTTGAACTGGTGGAAGAACTCCTCGACCGGATCGTCATGGAAGTCGCTGCGGCCATTCGGGCCGCCGACCACCGTGACCATGAAGTCGGCATCGCTCCAGATCTGGCGGTTGCCCACCGGTGGCTTGAGCAGATGGCTGTTGTCCTCGAGCCAGCGGGGAAAGTTGAGAGGGGGACCGTACTTGAGCATGGTGGTTGATGGGTGGGGCGAAGTCATGGCGCCGGTCCAGACACGGCTGGCGGCCTGAAGGCCGTCGCCTTGATCTCGATCAGCAGATGGGGATGCGGCAGCTGGTGCACCGCTACCGTGGTCCGGGTCGGACCCTCGTGGTCGAAGTACTCGGCCCAGACTTCGTTGTAGCCCCCGAAGTCGTTCATGTTGACGAGAAACACCTGCGTCTCGACCAGATCGGACAGGTCCGCGCCGGCGCTTTGCAGGATGCGGCGGACGTTCTCGATCACCGCCCGGGTCTGGGCGCGGATGTCGAGCCGGGTAACGCCCATCGGGTCGACCTCGACGCCGACGAAGGAGTTGTCCGGCCTGCGCGAGCTGGTGCCCGAAACGAAGATGAAATCGCCCGCCCGCCGCCAGTGCGGGAAGCGGCCGCGGGGCACCGCCATGCCCGCCACGACCCTGGCTCCGGTGTCCGTGCCGTCCTGGGAGAGCGTCATGGCAACTCCTTCGTGGCGTGAAACTCGACGCACCCGAGGGACGCCGCGCCGCTTCCGACCTGGCATCGCACGTGGACGCCGGCGGGCAGCGCCTCGGCCGCCGTGGCGGCGCCCGCCATGATGAGCGAGCCCGCGGGCAGCGCCATCTGCGCGCCATGCAGCAGTTTCGAGGCCTGGACGATCGAGCGCAAGGGGTGGCCGAGGATCGCACCGGTGGATCCGACCTGGACATCCCGGCCATCGAACTGCAAGCGAACGCCGGCATTGCCGAGCCCGTCGAGCTTGCGCGACCACATGCCGACGACGAGGCCCGCCGACGAGCAGTTGTCGGCCACCACGTCTTCGAGGCTGAACCTGAATTCGCGGTAGCGCGAATCGATGATCTCCACCGCCGGCGCGACCGCCTCGATGCAGTCGGCTGCTTCCAGTGCCGTCAACGGCCCGTCGATGGCCTTGCGCGTCAGGAAGCAGACCTCCGGCTCGACCCGCGGATGGATGTAGCGGCCGAGGTCCACCGCGCCACCGTCCTCTTCGATCATGGCGTCCGTCAGCAGGCCCCAGATCAGGCTGTCGACGCCCATCTGGATCATCTTGGCCCGGCTGGTGAAGCCGAGCTTGATGCCCTTGGGGCGTTCGCCGCGCTCGATGCGCCGACGGATCAGCGCGCGCTGGACCAGATAGGCCTCGTCGAGCGTGAAATGTCCCGGCGCGAACTGTTCGATGCCGCGCTGCGAGCGTGCGGCATCGTCGAGCAGCGCGGCCGCTTCTTCCAGATGGGATCGGACGCTCATTCGCATGTCTCCCCGGTCTTCGCGGACCCGGCAGGCGCCTCGCCGCCCTGCGCTCTTCGCAGAAGGTCCAGCGCAACGTCGACGATCATGTCCTCCTGACCTCCGACCATGCGACGCCGTCCGAGTTCGACCAGGATGTCGAAGGTCGCGAGGCCGTAGCGTCGGGCGGCCGACTCGCTGTGCAGCAGGAAGCTCGAGTACACGCCCGCATAGCCTAGCGCCAGGGTCTCGCGGTCGACCCGCACGGGTCGACCCTGCAGGGGCCGCACGATGTCTTCCGCCGCGTCGATCAGCTTGCGCACGTCGCAGCCATGGACCAGGCCGGCGCGATCCGCGGCGGCGATGAAGACCTCGAGCGGGGCATTGCCGGCGCCGGCGCCCATGCCGCTCAGGCTGGCGTCGACCCGGTCGCAGCCGTGCTCGAGCGCCACCAGGCTGTTGGCCACGCCCAGACTGAGGTTGTGATGGGCGTGGATGCCGGTCTGGGTCTCGGGCTTCAGCGTGCGCTTGAAGGCCTTGAAGCGCGCCGCGATGTCGTTCATGTTCATCGCCCCGCCCGAGTCGACCACATACACGCACTGTGCGCCGTAGCTCTCCATAAGCTGCGCCTGCCGGGCCAGCCCTTCGGGGCTGTTCATGTGGCTCATCATCAGGAAGCCGACGGTGTCCATGCCCAGCTCGCGCGCATGGGCGATGTGCTGCCTGGAGACATCGGCCTCGGTGCAATGCGTCGCGACGCGCACCACGCGCGCGCCCGCATCGTAGGCCGAGCGGAGATCGTGCAGCGTGCCGATGCCGGGCAGCAGCAGCGTGGCGACCTTGGCATGCCGGACGGCGCCGGCCACCGCTTCGATCCAGGCCAGATCGGTGTGGGCGCCGAAGCCGTAGTTGAAGCTCGATCCGCGCAGGCCGTCGCCGTGCGCGACCTCGATGCTGTCGACCTTCGCCTCGTCGAGTGCGCGCGCGATGCGCACGACCTGCTGCAGCGAATACTGATGGCCGATCGCGTGCATGCCGTCTCGCAAGGTGACATCGGAGACGTAGATCTTTCGGGGTTGGTGGGTCATGTCTTGCTCCTTCAAGCCGCACGGGCGCCGGACGGCCGGCGTGCCGCCATGCGTTCGGCCGTGGCCAGTGCCGCACTGGTCATGATGTCCAGGTTGCCCGAGTAGGCCGGCAGGTAGTGGGCCGCGCCCTCGACCTCGAGGAACACCGTGACCTTGAGTCCTTGCACGAGGCCCAGGCCGGGCACGTTGAGGCGGCGCTCACCGTCGATGCGCTCGAACTGGACCCTCTGCTTGAGCCTGTAGCCGGGCACATAGGCGGACACGTCAGCCACCATCCGGGAGACCGAGGCTTCGACCGCCTCCTGATCCGCATCCAGTTCCGTCAGGCAGTACACCGTGTCGCGCATCATCAGCGGCGGTTCGGCGGGGTTCAGCACGATGATGGCCTTGCCATGGTCGGCACCGCCCACCTCGACGATCGCCCGCGAAGTCGTCTCGGTGAACTCGTCGATGTTGGCCCGCGTGCCGGGCCCGGCCGACCTGCTGGCGATCGAGGCGACGATCTCGGCGTAGCGCACCGGGGCCACGCGAGAGACCGCGCGCACGATCGGGATCGTCGCCTGGCCGCCGCAGGTCACCATGTTGACGTTCGGTGCGTCCAGGTGCTTCTCGAGATTGACCACCGGCACGACGTAGGGGCCGATCGCGGCCGGCGTCAGGTCGATCACCTGCACGCCGTGCGCCTGCAGGGCGGCGTCGTGATGCCCGTGCGCGCCTGCGCTGGTGGCGTCGAAGACGATCCGGATGTCCTTGAAGCACGGCAGCCCGATCAGTCCCTCGATGCCTTCGGCGGAAGTCGCCACGCCCATGCGCCGGGCCCGGGCGAGGCCATCGGAATGCGCATCGATGCCGACCATGGCGGCCATCTCCAGAGGGCCCGCGCTGCGAAGCACCTTGATCATCAGGTCGGTGCCGATGTTGCCCGAGCCGATGATGGCGACGGGCGTTCGTGAGTTGAGAGTCATTGAGGCTTGTCGAGGCGAGGAATCAGTGGCCGAAGGCTGCGGCGACGCAGCCGAGTCCTTCGATCCGGGCGGTGAACACGTCACCGGGCTGCACCGCCACCATCGGCCCCAGGGCACCGGTCAGCAGCACGTCGCCAGCGCGCAGGGGGGTCCCCATGCTGGCCAGCATGTCGGCCAGCCAGATGGCCGCATTGAGCGGATTGCCAAGGCAGGCCGCTCCTGCGCCGACCGACACCTGGTCGCCGCGGCGCTCCATCACCATGCCGCATCCGGCCAGGTCCAGCCTGTCCAGCGTCACCGGGCGGCTGCCCAGCACGAACAGGCCCGAGGAAGCGTTGTCCGCCACGGTGTCGGACAGCCGGATGTCCCAGTTCGCGATGCGGCTGCCGACCACTTCGATCGCAGGCAGCGCATAGGCGGTCGCGCCGATCAGATCGGCCATCGTGTGCTTCTCGTGCGGCAGGTCGCGATCCAGCACCAGGGCGATCTCGGCCTCCACCTTCGGCTGCATCACCCTCGTCCAGGCGATCTCCTCGCCGTCGCCGGCGGCCATCACGGAGAACAGGGCGCCGAAGTCGGGAGAATCCACGCCCAGCTGCCGCTGGACCGCCGTGGAGGTCAGCCCGATCTTGCGGCCCACCAGACGCTGGCCGGCGTCGAGACGGCGTTGCGTCACGCGCTGCTGCACGCGGTAGGCGGCGCCGATCAGGTCGCCATCGATGGCGACCGCTTCGATCAGTTCGCGCACGGGGTCGATCGGCCGGCCGCTCTCGGCGGCCTGCCAGAGCAGGTCGGCGATCTTTCCGGCCTGCTCGTCGAGCCTGATTTCTTTCTGGTTCATGGGTGTGGTTCGGCAGGCGGCTCAGACCGCGATGCAGACGTTGGTGGTTTCCGAATAGAAGTCGAGTGAGTGGCGCCCGCCTTCGCGCCCGATGCCCGACAGCCCGGAGCCGCCGAACGGGGTGCGCAGGTCGCGCGAGAACCAGGTGTTGATCCAGACGATGCCGACCTGGAACCGGGGCGACACGCGATGGGCGCGAGAGAGGTTGGAGGTCCATATGCAGCCTGCCAGGCCGTACGGCGTCCCGTTGACCCGGTCGATCACCTCCTCTTCGCTGTCGAAGGGAGCGATGTGGCACACCGGGCCGAAGACCTCTTCCTGCATGCAGCGCGCGTCGTCGGCCAGTCCGGTCCAGATCGTCGGCTGGACGAAGGCGCCGTTGTCGCGCTGGTCGCCGAACTTCGGCACGCCGCCGCCCGTCACGACCGAAGCCCCTTCGCGGACCGCCAGGTCGAAGTACGACAGCACCTTGTCGCGGTGGCCGCGCGAGATCAGCGAGCCCATGAACACGCCCTGCTCGTCCGGCCAGCCGACCTTCAGCGCTTCGGTGCGCAGCTTCATCGCGGCGACGAAGCGCTCGAAGATCGGTCGCTCGACATAGACCCGTTCGGAACACAGGCAGACCTGTCCCGAGTTGGAGAAGCTGGATCGCACGACGCCATCCACCGCGGCATCGAAGTCGGCATCCGCGAAGACCACCGCCGCGTTCTTGCCGCCGAGTTCGAAGGAGATCTCTTTCACCCCGTCGGCGACCGCCTTCATGATGGTCGAACCGGTACGCGACTCGCCCGTGAAGGTGACCGCATCGACGTCCGGATGGCGGGTCAGGGCCTCCCCGGCCGAGTTCGCGCCGAAGCCATGCACCAGGTTGAAGACGCCCGGCGGCACGCCGGCCTCGTGGAAGGCCTCGGCCAGCAGGGTGGCCGATGAGGGCGTCTCCTCCGATGGCTTGACCACCATCGTGTTGCCGCAGATGAGCGCGGGGGCCGCCTTCCAGGTCATCGAAAGCAGCGGAAGGTTCCAGGGGCAGATGCTGGCAACCACGCCGACCGGCTTGCGAACGGTGTAGTTCAGCAGGCACTTGCCGTCGGCGAGCCGGGTTTCGAAGCAGTCGCCGTGCGCCAGCCTCCCGATGTCGGCGAAGGTGCGCAGATTGACCACGCCGCGGTGCACGTCCAGCCCCCGGGCCTGAGCCACCGGCCGGCCGGTATCGGCCACCTCGGCCGCCACGAATTCATCGAAGCGGCGTTCGATGACATCGGCAACGCGGTTCAGCAACGCGCTGCGTTCGTCCACGCCCATCCGGCCCCACGGGCCCTCCAATGCCTGGCGCGCTGCCCGTACCGCCCGGTCCACCAGCAGCGCGTCGGCCTCATGGACCTGCGCCAGGACTTCGCCGTGCAAGGGGCTGATGTTGTCGAATCGGCGATCGGTGGAGACGAACTCGCCATCGACATAGTTGCGCAGGGTGCGCAACGCGGGCGGCAGGTGAAAGGGGGTGGTCAAGGCGAACTCCAGCAAGGCATGCGATGGAGTCTAGGGAGCCCGCCTATTCTTGAAAAATGAGTTCTTCGGCCTCAGCCATAACCGGCAGGAATACGTCCCGCGCGGTCGCGGCAGGAGGCGAAGCGCGGCCGCTGCCGGGCTCAGCCCGCCCGCAGGATCTCGCCCAGCCGCTCGCCGATGATCACGCAGGGCGCCATCGTGTTGCCGGTCGTGATGCGCGGCATGATCGATCCGTCGGCGATGCGAAGGTTCTCGATGCCGTAGACCCGCAGCCTGGCGTCCACGACCGACATCTTGTCGGTCCCCATCTTCGCGGTGCAGGTGGCGTGGAAATAGGACACCGCCGCGTCGCGGATGAAGTTGTCGAGCTCCTTGCCCTTGATCGGGCCGGGCATGACCTCGCGCTTCACATAGGCCTTCATCGGCGGCGCATTGCCGATCTCGCGGCACAGCTCGACCGCCTTGCGCATCGCCGCCATGTCCTGCGGATGCTCGAGCACCTTGGCATGGATCTCGACCTCGTCGCGCGGGTTGCTCGACTTCAGGCGCAGATGGCCCCGGCTCTCGGGCCGCACGATGCCCGGACCGATGGTCCAGGCGGTCGGCACGGCGCGCTTGGAGGTGAGCTCCGACGAGAACGGAATCTCGATCTGGAAGGGCTGCATGTCCGGCGTGGCGAGCTTCGGGTCGCTCTTCCAGAAGAAGGTCGCCTCGGCCGAATTGTTGCGCGGCGGCAGGCCCTCGGGCGGCTCCCACATGCAGGCCGCGACCATGGTGTGGTCCTGGAAGTTGCGGCCGACCCCCGGCAGGTTGGCCACCACCGGCACGCCGAGGCGCTTGAGTTCGGTCGCGTCCCCGATGCCCGAGAGCATCAGGATCCGGGGCGTGTTGATGGCGCCGGCCGACAGCACCACTTCGCGCGCGGCGCCGATCTTGCGGACCTGGCCGTCCCACTCGACCTCGACGCCGGTCACCTTCTTGCCGTCGAGCGTGAGCTTGTGCACCAGCGCCTGGGTCAGGATGGTCAGGTTGGCCTGGTCCATGATCGGGTACAGGTAGTGCGAAGGCACGTTGCGGCGCTGTCCATCCTTGACGCAGAGGTTGGCGATGGCAGCGCCGCCGGGGCCTTCCATCATCGCGCCGTTGTGGTCCGCGAAGGCAGGGATGCCCACCGAGGCGCAGGCCTGCACCATCGCGGGAGCCAGCGGGCTCGGGTCCGGCGCCGGCTGCATGAAGACCAGGCCGCCCTTGCCGCGGCGCGCCGGATCGGGTTCGCCCTGCCAGTCCTCGATGCGCTTGTAGATCTCCAGCACGTGCCGGTAGCCCCAGGCCTCGTCGCCGCTCGCCCGCGCCCAGTGGTCGTAGTCGTGCTTGTGGCCGCGCGCCCACACGGTGGCGTTGATGCTGCTGCCCCCGCCGATGGCTTTGCCCATGGGCATGGCGATGGACCGGTTGTTGAGCCCGGGCCGCGGCATGGTCTTGAAGCCCCAGTCGAAGGGCCCGCCGATGTTCGTGTACCAGACGGCCGGGTTCAGGATGCTGGGCGCATCCGCCGCGCCGCCGGCCTCCAGCAGCAGCACCTGCACGCCGGGATCTTCCGCCAGCCGCCGCGCCACCACCGAGCCCGAGGAGCCGGCGCCGCAGACGATGTAGTCGTATCGCGGCTTGAGTTCGCGCCGCAGTTCGGCCTGGTTGGCACCGATGGCGAGCGCCTTGTCGGCCATGGTGATGGCGGCCAGCCCGGTGGTGCCGAGGGCGCCCGCCAGCCGGATGAAGCGGCGGCGATCGAGCCTGCCCGCCATCAGCTGCGCCTCCAGCAGTTCGAGTTGCGCGGACCGCTGCGCCTGCGTCGTGGTCTTCATTGCGTTCTCCTTGGCGTCAGCCCACGAACCAGGGCGGGTTCACCTGGGTCTGCACGGTGATCGCCTTGAGGTGGGAGTACATGTTGAGCGTCTCGCGGCAGTACTCGCTGCCGATGCCGCTCTCCTTGAAGCCGCCGAACGGCGAACCGCTGGCGAGGTTGAAGTAGTGGTTGATCCACACCGAGCCGGCCTCCAGCCGGTCGGCGGTCTCCATGGCATTGCGCAGGTTGCTGGTGTAGAGCCCCGCGGCCAGACCATAGCGCACGTCATTGGCCTCGCGCAACATGGTTTCGTGGTCGTTCCAGCGGATCACCGAGAGCACCGGGCCGAACACCTCCTCTTGCGCGATGCGCATGCTGTTGCTGGCCTCGAAGACGGTGGGCGCGATGAAATGCCCGTACTCGCTGCCCTCGACCGCGACGCGCTTGCCGCCCGCGACCAGCCTCGCGCCCTCGCCCTTGGCGATGTCGATGTAGTCCAGAACCCGCCGGCCCTGCTTTTCGGAGACCAGGCCGCTGAGCTTCGCCGAGCCGTCGAGCGGGCCGCCGACCTTGAGTCTGCGCGTCGCCTCGGCCAGCTGTTCGAGGAAGCGGTCGTAGATCGCGTCATGGACGAACAGCCGCGTGCCCGCCAGGCACGACTGGCCGTTGCAGTACATGGCGGCGAACACCGCGTTGTCCACCACCGCCTCGATGTTCTCGATGTCGGGAAAGACGATGTTCGGGCTCTTGCCGCCCAGCTCCAGCGACACCGGCACCAGCCGCTGGGCGCCGGCCACCGACACCAGCCGGCCGACCTCGCTGCTGCCGGTGAAGGCGAGCTTGTTGACGCCCGGATGGGCGGTGAGCGCGGCACCCGCTTCCTCGCCGGTGCCCGGCACGATGTTGACCACGCCGGGCGGGAAGATGGCGGCGATGTGCCTGGCCAGCTCGAGCGTCGACAGCGATGCGTTCTCGTCCGGCTTCAGCACCACCGTGTTGCCCGCGGCCAGTGCCGGCGCCAGCTTGAAGGCCACCATGATCGCCGGCACGTTCCAGGGAATGATCTGCCCGCAGACGCCGATGGGCTCGCGCTTGGCCAGCATGTAGCCGTTCGGGATCGGCCGCCCGAAGCCCTCGTGCGTGAGCACGGCGCCGGCGAAGTAGCGGTACTGCGCATTGGCGATCATGTGGTCCAGGGTCGTCTCGGAAAGCCGCCGGCCGATGTCCAGGGCGTCGACCAGGGCCAGCCTCGGCATGTCGGCGGCCAGCGCGTCGGCCAGCTTCAGCAGCATCGCCGAGCGTTCCTCGTAGGAGGTCGCGCGCCAGCCCGGCAGTGCCGCGCGCGCCGCCTTCACCGCATCGTCGATCTCCGCCGCCCCGCAGCGGGCGATGGACGCCAGGTGGGCGCCGGTCGCGGCGTTGACCGCGGCGAAGGTCGGCCCGTTCGCCGGCCGGAAAGTGCCGCCGATGAATGCACCGTAGTGCGAGTCGATCCGGGGATCGATGTCTGGTTCGTTGCTCATGTCGATGTCCTGCATGGGTCGGATGAAAGAGCCGGGCGCCGATGGGAGCCGGTGCGGTCATTCTTCGGTCCGGCCCCGCGCAGGGCTATCCGATGTGCGCACGGCCATCCGCTTTGCGCAGCAGCCGGCCGGGGGTTTTCCCTGATCGCGATGAACGGCGGCCCGACACAGGATGCGCGCTGCCGCCCGCCGGCGCGATGGCATGAACACTGCATGCGGGTAGGCTTGTTGGAAGAAGCGTCAGGAAAGGAGCGCCCCATGGCAGCGGATCACACCCATACCCGCGATCTCGACGAAGCGATCGAGACCGTCGGACAGGTCTATTGCCAGCATCAGCTCCAGCTCCATGCGCGGGCGCGCAGCATCGACACCACGCTCGACATCTCGGGCTCGGCGCGCCAGCCGGTGGTGCGGCTGCGCTACGGCGCCCCCGTGATCGTCGATGCGGGACGCTTCCCCGACCTGTTCCTGATCATGCGCAGCACCGGCGGACAGGGCAGCGTGCGGCAGGGGCGGCGCCAGGCGAGCTGGACGCCCGGCGGCACGGTGCCGGTGTCGCCCAACGTGGGCACCGAATTCGACTTCGGCGCCGACTTCTCGCAGACCACGGTCAAGCCCGACAAGCAGAAGCTCGAGGCCCTGTGCAGCCGCTGGATCGGCCATCCGCTCGAGGAGACGCTCCGCTTCGAGCTGGCGCCCTTCTCCAGCGCCCTCGAACGGACCTGGAGTTCGACCCTGGCCTTGCTCGAGGGCGGGGGCTCGGAGGCGCTGTCGGCCGCGGCAGAGGCTTCGCTGGAGGAGTTCCTGCTGACCGTCCTGCTGCAGCAGCACCCCCACAACTACAGCGACGAGCTGGCGAGCCCGCCGACCTCGCTGCCGCCGCGCCTGGTGCGGCAGGCCGAGCGCTATATCCAGGAACATGCCGACCAGCCCCTGACCGTGGCCGAGGTCGCGCGCAGCCTGGGCGTGAGCATCCGGGCGCTGCAGGCGGGATTCCAGGCCTGCCGCAACACCACGCCGATGGGCTTCCTGCGCCAGGTGCGCACCGAGCGCGTGAGGCAGGCGCTGCTGCAGGCGGATGCATCGACCACCGTCACCGAGCTCGCGCTGCGGCACGGCTTCTTTCACCTCGGGCGCTTCAGCGCCCACTACAAGGCCCGATTCGGAGAGAGCCCGATGGCCACGCTGTCGCGCGCGAGGAAGGACAGCCTGGCGCGTTGAGAACGGCGCGGCGGCGACGGCCGCTCGACGCCGCTCAGTCGCGCGCTTCCACGGTCGAGGCGAAGACGTAGCCTTCGCTGCGCACGGTCTTGAGGTAACGAGGCTCGCGCGCGTCGTCGCGCAGGCGCTGGCGCAAGCGGCTCACGAGCAGGTCGATCGAGCGCTCGAACAACTCCGCCTCGCGGCCCTGCGTGAGGTTCAGGAGCTGGTCGCGGCTCAGCACGACCTGGGGGTGATCGAGAAAGACGCGCAGCAGCCGGTACTCCGCGCCGCTGAGCGCCACCATCGTGCCGCTGTCGTCGATCAGGTGGCGCGCGGTGGTGTCGACGCGCCAGTCGCCGAAAGCCAGCATGGTCGCCGTTTCGGTCGACAGCATGTTCGGCGGCAGCATGCGGGTGCGGCGCATCACGGCGCGGATGCGCGCGAGCAGCTCGCGCGCCGAAAAGGGCTTGGCCAGGTAGTCGTCGGCGCCCATCTCGAGGCCGAGGATGCGGTCGGCCTCCTCGCTTCGGGCCGTGAGCATCAGGATCGGCGTGGCCTTGTACTTGCCGGTGCGCAGGTCGCGGCACAGCGTGAGGCCGTCTTCGCCCGGCAGCATCAGATCGAGAATGATCAGGTCGAACGGGCCCGACGACTCGAGCGCGGCGCGCATGTGCCGGCCGGTCGGCACCGACGTCACGCGCAGGCCGTTCTTGACCAGGTAGGTGGTGAGCAGCTCGCGGATCTCGCGATCGTCGTCGACGATGAGGACGTGATCGGCAGGACGTGTGTTCATGGCCAGAAATGTAAATCCTCCGCCGGCAGGCGGGTCGGGCTTTGTATGCCTGCGTATCCGGCAGCGACGCGCGCCACAATTCGTTGCGCGCCGCGCTCCCGGCGGCCCGCGGCGGTCTATAAACCATGCCATGACCCCTCCGACAAGCCACCCTGCCAGCCTCGCCCCGGAGATCGCGCTTCGCTCCGCGGACCCGGCCGGCGCGGCACCGGGCGCCACCGGCAGCGGCTGGCGCAGGCTGCTGCCGCGCTCGCTGTTCGCGCGCGTGACGCTGATCATCGTGATCGGCCTGGCGATCGCGCAGGCGCTCACCTTCGCCGCGATACGCTACGAGCGCGGCATCGCGATGCGCGAACTCATGATGGCCGGCATCGAGCGCGACATCGCGAGCTCGATCGCGATCCTCGACCGGCTTCCCGCGGCCGAGCGCGCCGGCTGGCTGGACCGGCTGGAGCGCCGCAACTACCGCTTCATGCTGGGCGGCAGCGTCACGGGTGCGCCGCCCGCGTCGCCCTCGTCGCAGGCCTTCGCCGCCGCGATCGCCGGTGCGCTGCGGCCCTTCGAGGTCGCGCAGGTGGCCCAGGCCGACGATGCGCCGGACAGCCTTCGGATGCAGGTCAGGCTGTCGGACGGAAGCCCGGTGATCGTCGCCGCGCGGCGCGTCGGCATGCCGGTGTCCGACTGGGTCATGTGGGTGCTGGGGCTTCAGCTCGCGGTGCTGGCCTGCTGCGCGTGGTTCGCGGTGCGCCTGGTCACGCGGCCGCTGGCGCGGCTCGCCTCGGCGGCCGACGAGCTCGGGCCCGACCTGAAGGGCCGGACCCTGGCCGAAGAGGGACCCACCGAGGTCGCGCACGCGGCCCGCGCCTTCAACGCGATGCAGGGCAGGATCGCCGGCTACATGGCCGAGCGGGTCGAGATCCTCGCCGCCATCTCGCACGACCTGCAGACGCCCATCACCCGCATGCGCCTGCGCACCGACCTGATGGACAACGAGAGGGACAGGCTCAAGTTCAGGCACGACCTCGACGAGATGAACGCGCTGGTGCGCGAAGGCGTGACCTATGCGCGCACCCTGCACGGGACCCAGGAGCCGCCGTGCCGGATCGATGCCGATGCGCTGTTCGAGAGCATGGTGGCGGACTACGGGGATGCGGGCCAGCCGGTGCATCTCGAGGGGCGGATCGACGAGCCCATGGTGACGCGGCCCAACGCACTGCGCCGCATCCTGGCCAACCTGGTCGACAACGCACTGAAGTTCGGCAGCGAAGTGCGCATCCGGGTGCGGCGCGACGAGGACCGTCTCACGGTCTCGGTTCTCGACGACGGGCCGGGCATCCCGCCCGACCAGCTGGAGGCGGTGCTCAAGCCCTTCTACCGCGTCGAGGGCTCGCGCAACCGCAGCACCGGCGGCACCGGCCTGGGACTGGCGATCGCGCACCAGCTCGCCAGCGCCATGGCTGCCGAGCTGAGCCTTCACAACCGCAGCGAAGGCGGGCTCGAGGCGCGCTTGACCCTGAGCACACGGCCCGCAACGACCGCGGACTGAATCCCGCCAGCGCCGGCGGCCGCCTCGTATTCCAATGTATCTGGCGGATGCAAGGTACACGGCCATACCAAAAGGCCCCGGCGTCGACACATGCCGCATACATGCGGGGAATCCAATGGGTCCTGTCGCTCAAGCCCGTACCAAGGAACCCCCGTGTCGATCCTGCTCATCCCCCTCGTTGCCTACCTGGGCGGCGTGCTCACCATCCTGAGCCCCTGCGTGCTGCCGGTGCTGCCCTTCGTGTTCGCGCGCGCCGACCGGCCGTTCGTCTCGCATGGCCTGCCGATGCTGGCGGGCATGGCGGTGGCATTCGCCGCCGTCGCGACGCTGGCGGCCGTGGGCGGCGGCTGGGTGGTCGGGCTCAACCAGTACGGGCGCTACGCCGCGATCGCGATGCTCGCCGTGTTCGGCATCACGATGCTCGTTCCGTCGCTGGCCGACCGGCTGAGCCAGCCCTTCGTGGCGCTCGGCAATCGGCTCGCCGAGTCGGCTTCGGCAGCGCGTCCGGCGCGCTTCGCGGCGCTCTCGCCGCTGCTGCTGGGCATCGCGACCGGCATGCTGTGGGCGCCCTGCGCCGGGCCGATCCTCGGCCTGATCCTGACCAGCGCGGCGCTCAACGGCGCGAGCGCCGGCACCTCGGTGCTGCTGCTGGCCTACGCCGCAGGCGCATGCACCTCGCTGGCGGTGGCGCTGCTCTTCGGGGGGCGCCTCTTCGCGCTGCTGAAGGGCACGCTTTCGGCCGGCGTCATGGTCAGGCGGGTCGCGGGTGCGGCGGTGCTGGCCGGGGTCGGCACGATCGCGCTCGGCCTCGACACCGAGGTGCTGAGCCGGATCTCGCTCGGGTCCACCACGGCGCTGGAGCAGTCGCTGGTCCGGCGCATCGAGATGAACCGGTCGAACGCACCCGGCGCGGCCAGCGGGGCCGGGAAGCCGGAGCTCGTGCGCACCGCGTCGACGACGGCGGTGCCGCCTGCCCGGCAGCTCGCACTCGCGCCGGAAGGCCCCTTTCCCCCGCTCACCGGCGCCACCGGGTGGATCAACTCCGCGCCGCTGACGCCCGAAGCTCTGCGCGGCAAGGTGGTGCTGGTCGACTTCTGGACCTACTCCTGCATCAACTGCCTGCGAACCGTGCCCTACCTGCGGGCGTGGGCGCAGAAGTACCGCGACGCCGGCCTCGTGGTGCTCGGCGTGCATACGCCCGAGTTCGCGTTCGAGAAGCGCACGGCCAACGTGGTCAAGGCCGCGAAGGACCTTGGCATCGACTTCCCGGTCGCGCTCGACAACGACTTCGCCGTCTGGCGCGCCTTCGGCAACCGGGCATGGCCCGCCTTCTACTTCATCGATGCGCAAGGGCAGATGCGCCACCACCAGTTCGGCGAGGACCAGTACGAGGAGGCCGAGGCGGTGCTACAGCAACTGCTGTCCGAAGCCGGCCAGCCGCGCGTGCCGTCGACTTTCGTCGCGCCGCAGGGCGTCGGCACGCAGGCCGCGCCGGGCCGCTCGCCGGCGCAATCGCAGGAAACCTACCTGGGCCACCAGCGCACGCACGACTTCGCCTCGCCCGGCGGCATCGCGCGCGATCGCGCCAGCGACTACCCGCTCGCCGCGGCGCTTCGCAACGACCAATGGTCGCTGGGCGGCAACTGGACGGTGGAAGCCGAACGCGCGGTCCTGAACCGCGCCGGCGGGCGCATCGCCTATCGTTTCCAGGCGCGCGACCTGCACCTGGTGCTGGGCCCCTCGGCCGACGGCAAGCCCGTGCGCTTCATCGTGCGCGTCGATGGCAAGGCGCCGCTGGCGGACCACGGATTCGACACCGACCCGGAAGGCAGGGGCACGATCGATGGCGAACGGCTCTATCAACTGGTGCGCCAATCGGCCGGCAGCAAGAGCCGCCTGTTCGAGATCGAGTTCCTGGACAGCGGGGCGCAGGCCTACGCGTTCACCTTCGGGTAGGGGCCCCCGGTCCCTCAGCGCGAAGCGGCCTCGCCGAGCAGGAAGCCCAAGGCGCTGCGCCACCAGCCATCGTCGACATATCGGATCCAGTCGTTGTGGTCGGCGGCGCGGACCACCTCGAGCTTCTTGGGTCCGGGCAGCGTCTCGTACAGCGCCGTGCCGAAGCGGGCCGGAACGATGCGGTCACGCTCCGCGACGGCCACCAGCACCGGGCGGCCGATCTGCGCGAGGTGGGCGACGCTGTCGTAGCGGTCGCGCAGCAGCCAGCCGACCGGCAGCCACGGATAGTGGTGGGCCGCGACCTGTTCGAGCCGGTCCCAGGGCGTGATCAGCATCAGGGCCGCGACCTGCTCGCGCTGGCTCGCGGCCGCCGCGGCCGCCACGCCGGCCCCCAGGGATTCGCCGATCAGCAGCAAGGGCGCGCCGTGCAGCCGATGCGCCAGCGCGATGGTCTGCGCAGCGTCGTCGACCAGGCTGCGCTCGCCCAGCGCGCCGTCGCGCGGTCCGTAGGCCGGGTACTCGGCCAGGATCACGCGCAGCCCGAGGCGGGTGAGCATCGCGGCGTAGTAGGCGCGGTGCCCGGCGTGCCCGGCATTGCCGTGGAACACGATCGCCGTCGCGCGCGCAGGGCCTGCCGGCTCGGCCACCAGGCCGCGGAAATCACCTTCCGCCGGCCAGGCGGCCAGGCCGGCGGAGGCCATCTCGGCGGCCGGCGCGCGGGCGGGGTGGTAGAGCAGGCTGTCCTGGAACATGGCGGGCGCCGCCAGCGCGATCGCGCAGGCAGTGACGAGCCAAAGCATGATCGCGGCGGGTTTCATCCTCTGGGGTCAAGAAGCTTGGACGATGGATCATCCTTCGGCGAAGCCGGTGCGCTGTCAAGCCCGCGCCCGGGGACCGCCGCGGCCGCCACGCCATACAGCAGCAGCGCCGCGACGACCACGGCGGTGAAGCCGATGTGGATCGCGAGCAGCGTGGCCAGCACCGCCGCCGTGACCGAGGCGCAGCCATTGATGCCCCAGGCCCAGGGAACGAGCCGGGCTTCGGCCGCTTCCACCCGGGCCAGGCCGAGCGGAAAGGGCATGCCCATGAAGAAGGCCAGCGGGGCGATGAGGGCCACCGCGATCAGGATCCGCGCCGCATCCGGCAAGCCCGTCGCGTGCGCGAAGAGCCAGGGCAGCAGGAGCAGGCAGAGCGCCGCCGACAGCGCGATGCCGCCCGCCACCGCCGCCACCGGGCATCCCTTCAGCCGAGCGGAGACGCCGCTGCCGATGCCGGCGAAGAGCAGGAAAGCGAACAGCACGACGGCGATCGCGTACAGCGGATGGCTCAGGAACAGCACGAACTTCTGGATGAACGCGATCTCGATGAACATGAAGCCGAATCCGATTGCCAGGAAATAAGCCAGCACGCGCGGGCGCGACAGCGCGCCCGGCATGTTCCCGCCCGGCATGCACCCGTCGTGCCCCGCGCCCGGGCGCGCGACCCACGCGAGCGGCAGCCCGATCAGCAGCAGGCTCGCCACCAGCGCCTGGAGCAGCGTGGCCACCAGCACCGGATAGCCCCATTCGAGCAGCGGCAGGCCGCCCTGCTCCTTCAAGGCCAGCAGTTCGGGCAGCGAGCGCCACTTGAAGAAGTGGAAGAAGTGCGGCTTGTCGTCGGTGGCCGGCTCGATGTGGAACTTGTAGCGCGCCATGAATTCGCCGCGCCCCGCACCGAGCAGCGCCTGCGCCCCGTCGAACAGGTCCGGCCCCTCGACCACGTTGAAGCGATTCGCTTCACCCGGCTGCATGCCGGGGTAGAAGGCCAGGTCGAAGGAACGGTCGACGCAGAAGGCCTTGATGGCCGCGATGTCCTCCGCGGTCAGGGCGCCGTTCTTGACCAGCAGCGTGCTGGTCTTCCAGCTTCGTATCAGCGCCAGCCGCGAAGCGGGGTCGCCGACGCCCGATCGCTCCAGCGCCACCACCGCGGCGGCGAAGAGCTTGAGTGCATCGCGCGGAGGCAGCGTGACCCAGCGCGTGACCGCGAGCAGCCCCCCGGGCTGCAGGTGGCGCAGGTCGTCCTGCAAGGCCTCGACCGTGTAGAGGTAGTTCTCGGCCAGCGCGTAGAGGCCGGCCGACGAGGCGCTGAAGGAATCGAGCAGCGCGACCTGGATCAGGTCGTAGCGCTGCCGGCTGGCCGCGATGAAGCCGCGCGCCTCGGCCACGTGGACCTGCGCCATCGGCCCGTAGACGCCACCCGCCGCGGCCGCGAACGGGCCCCGCACCAGCTCGACCAGTTGAGGGTTCAGCTCCACCGCATCGATGCGGCGTGCGCCGTGATAGTGCGCCTGCAGCACGTCCTGTCCGGCGCCGGCGCCCAGCACCAGCACGTGCGGCGCGCGCAGCAGGTGATAGGGCAGCGCCGAGCTGATCTGGTCCAGATGGGCCAGGCTGTCGCGCCGGCCGTCGAAGCGGGTCAGTGCGTTGAGCCCCTCGCCGTCCGTGAACACGCCCCATTGCGGCGGCGGCTCGGTCGCTGCCGTGAGGCTCAGGCCGGGTGCATGGCGCAGCGGGATGCGCGCGCTCTCGACCACGCTGACGAGGCCCAGCGGGCTCGATCGCTGCGCCACCACCCGGGTGCCCGGAATGCGCAGGGTCTGCGACAGCTCCTTGTAGGGCGACATCGCGGGCGCCATCCAGTCCGAGGGCAGCAGCAAGAGCAGGCCCGCCAACGCCAGCAGCGCGAGTGCCGGCCAGCGCCGGCGACCGCCGCATTCGATCCAGCCGACCGCCGCCGCGACGCAGCCGAGCGCGCCGATCAGCTGCAGCGCGTCGGCCGGCGACAGCACGAACAGCAGCGCCACGATGCCCAGGCTTCCCGCCCCGGCGCCGAGGATGTCGACGCTGTAGATGCGCGACACCTGGCCCCGAAAGCGCGACAGGGCCATGCAGACGCAGGCGCCGGCGCACAGGAAGGGCAAGAGGAGCAGCAGGTAGACCGCCAGCAGCCATGCCGGCTGGCGCGGGTCCCAGAACATCTCCAGCGGATTGAACGGCACCCGCTGCGCCAGCATGAAGCAGCCGATCGCAGCCAGCCCGAAGCCCGCGGCGGCGGCGCAGAAGAGCGCAGCGAAATGCCGCTGCACCGCGCCGTGCGCGAGCGTCAGCAGCGCGCCGCTGGCACCCCAGCCGAGCAAGGCGAGGCTGATGATCATGTAGGCGAAGTGGTGCCACAGGATGACCGAGAACAGCCGCATCAGCAGGATCTCGTAGGCCAGCGCCGCCGCCGACACCAGGGCCACGGCGAGCAGCGGCGCGGCGGCCATCGGCGCTCCGGGCTCAGCGCCTGCCGGTGAGCGGAACGAAGGCCACCGGCAGGATCTGGCGCGTCGACACCGTGCCGTCCGGATTCTTCTCGATCAGCATCAGCTGCTGCACCATGAACGCCGCGCCCACCGGGATCACCATCCGGCCCCCGGGCTTGAGCTGGCGGATCAGCGGCGGCGGAACATGGCTGGCCGCGGCGGTCACGAGGATGGCGTCGAAGGGCGCCTGTTCCTCCCAGCCGTGGTAGCCGTCGCCCAGCCGCACCTGGACATTGCCGTAGCCCAGTTGCCGCAGGCGCCGCGTGGCCTGCTGCCCGAGCGGCTCGACGATCTCGATGCTGTAGACCTCGCGCGCCAGCTGCGCCATCACCGCCGCCTGGTAGCCCGAGCCGGTTCCGACCTCGAGCACCTTGTGGCCGGGCTCCGCCTTGGCCAGGTCCGTCATGAGCGCCACGATGTAGGGCTGCGAGATGGTCTGCCCATGGCCGATCGGCACCGGCCGGTTCGCATACGCGACCTCGATCTGCTCCGCCGGCACGAACTCGTGCCGCGGCACCGTGGCCATGACCGTCATCACGCGGGGGTCGAAGGCCGGCCGGCCGGTCTCGGCGCGGGTCTGGCGCGCCAGCGCATCGATCTCCTGCGTCATCCGCCGGCGCTCGGCGGCAAAGTCCGCGGCGGCCACGGCCTGGGCGCCTGCCGCCGCCAGCAAAAGCGCCGCAGCCATGGCACGGACCCTCGGCGTGAGCATCGCGCTTGTCCGGTTCGAGGCAGGCGCCGGGCCGCACTGCCGGCCGCGGCGCCCGCGGCTCAGTTCACCGCGAAGCAGTAGAGCAGGCCATCGCCGCCCGTGCCGCGCAGCGCCTGCTGGCTGCAGCCGCCACGGGTCTGGTGCGAGGAGTTCCACGACACGGCCCAGGGATCGGTGGTCGGTCCCGCGCGATCGTGGTGGCCGACGACGGCCACGCCCTCGGTGCTGCTGCGGGTCCAGTTGCCGCAGGTCATGTCGGTGTCGTTCGGCGAGAAGGCCGTTCCGTCGGCGCGCGAACCGGTCAGGATGTCATGGCGATTCGGCGTGTCGCTGCGGCCCTCGACCGGCAGGCCCTTCTCGTTCAAGGCGGTCTGCTTGTTGATGTCGTTCGCGCCGTGCAGGTGGTTGACGTCGCGCGCCACCACCACGCCCTTGGCGTTGCTCCAGGGCCCGCTGCCGATCCGGTCGCGGGCGTTCACCGTGGGCACGCCATCCTTGCCCTGCGTGCTCAGGTAGGCCCGCCAGGTCCTGCCCCCTGCGCCCGCGGCGGTGGCCAGGCTCTGGCAATGCTTGTCGGCGCCTGCAATCCCTCCCAGGTCGGCGCCCTTGCCGGCGCCCACGCTGGTCACGAAGAAGCCCATCGGCCCGCCGGATCCCGCGGACTGCTGCACTGCCGTACAAGCCGTGATGGCGACGGGGAGGCCGATCAGTACGGCCAGCCGAGGCCAGGTCATGCGTCTGGACATATTTCCTCCGATCAGAGTTGAAGATCGCGTGTCGGCCCGGACGCCCAAGTTCCGGGCTGCGGAAATTATGGGAGCTTCGGATTCCGGCGCCATTGGGGCAGACCATCCCCGCAGGGACGCCGGCGACCCGGCTCACAGGCCGTGCGAATCGAGGGTGACCGGGCCGCGCGGCGTGTCGAAGACCGCGCGCAGGTTGGGCGGGCCGATGGCCACCGGGATCTCCGCCAGCGCGAGGGTCCGCAGGGCCTCGCCGAGAACGCCGGCCCGTGCATGCGACAGGGTCAGCGAGCGAAGTCCGATCCCGGATTCGGCCATGCCGTCGGTGGGATGGACCGAGCCCCACTGGATCAGTGTCGGCAGCGCGCCATAGAACAGCCGCTGGCCGTCGCCGCGCACCGTGATGTGCCAGGCCAGTCGGCCGGCGGGCGTGTCGCGTGACGCCTCCACCACCTCGCCGCGATCGATGCGCAGGAGTGCGAGCGCCGCGGCGGCGGCGGTGGCGTCGGGCACCTCGGCGACGAAGTGGATCAGCTGCGGCCCGTTCGCGGCCAGCGCGGCCTGCAGCGCGGCATCGTCCAGGTCGAACCAGCGCCGCGAGCCGCCGCGCTGCCGGGCGTCGGCCTGGGGATCGACCGCGATGATCTCCAGATAGGTGCGCGGAAAGGCCGGCGACGCGATCTTCAACAGGGCGTTGTGAGTGCCCATGGTGGGATGGATTCCCCCGGCGGCGGGCGCAACGCCGAAGGTCGCTTCGCACCAGCGCACGCCCTCGGCCAGGGTCTGGGCCGCGACCACGAGGTGATCGACGCGGGGATGCTTGATGGCGGGTTTGGAGTTCACGCGCGCAGACGCTAGGGCCCGCGAGGAGGCGTGTCAATGAGGCTCGGGAAATCTCTTCGGCATCTTCCTACTCGATTGCTCTGCTTTTTCCTTCCGGCGCGCGACAGCAACCGGAAGAGCGTCAGGATCCGACCTTCTGAAACCCGGGGGCAGCCTCATGACATCCTGGTCCCTTCTCCCACGAATCGCCGCGCTGGCGGTGCTCGCGCTGGCCGGATGCACTTCCGCGCCGCAGCGATGGGGCGAGTGGACCGACCCGGCACTGGGGCAGAGTTCCGGAATCCTGCGCGGCGGCAAGGTCCTCATCGCCTGCGACAGCTTCGACCTCCTCATGCGCCAGCCCTGCCAGGACGACCTGGCCCGGGCACTGGCGGCAAGGGGCGTCGACCCGGTCGTCGCCCCGGCGGCAACGAATCCGGGCACCCGCGAGGCAGACCTCCAGTTGGCCGCCGGCGCCTCGGCCGCCGGTGCCGACTTCGTCTTCGTGCTGTCGCTGATGCCCGCGGCGATGTCCTCCGGCTCCGGCATGTCGGTGGGCATCGGCGGCTTCAGCTTCGGGCGCAACAGCGGTGCCGGCATCGGTCTCAGCGCGCCCATCGGCGGCGGATGGGGCAGCACCGGGTTTTCAGCCACCGGGCGCGTGACGGACGCCCGCACGGGCCGGATGGTGTGGAGCACGACCTACGTGGCCTCGCCTTCGTCGGACATCGGCGGACAGGTCAGGGAGCTGATCCGCAATGTGCTCGACTCGGCGCAGGCCGCCGGCCTGCTCTGAAAAAAGCGCAGGCTCAGGGCACCGGCTTGGACGAGAACGCCGCGACATCGCCCGGCCGGCGCAGCATCTTGTCGACGTCCGCGGCGTGCAGCTCCTCGGCGTGGATCATCTGCCGCGCGAACTCCTCCAGTGCCACCGAGCGGCCTTCCACCTCCGACAGCAGCTCGCGATAGAGGGCCAGCGCGCGCGCTTCGCTGTCGAGCGATTCGCGCATCATGGCGGCGATGTCGTGCTGGTGCGAATCGAGCAGCGGCCCGATGGCGAGCGAGGGGTAGGCGCCGAGCGTGGTGATCCACTCGCCGACCTGCTGCGCGTGCAGCAGCGATTCGCTGGCCTGATCGCGCAGCCACGAGACGATGGGAATCCGGCTGAAGCCGAACACCAGGAAGGAGTAGTGCGTATAGCGCACCACCCCGGCCAGCTCGGCTTCGAGCAACCGGTTGAGCACGGAGACGACCTTCGCTTGATCGAGCTTTTCCATGTCAGTGCCCGCTGAGGGTGGGGATGAGAAATTATGCGCCGCGCCCCGGCGCTGCTGCGAGGTTCACGCAAGTTGTCATACAACTAAGCGTGCAGAAAAGGCGCCACTCCTCTGACTGAACTGACAGGCGCAAGCCCTCTCGGCTCATGTCATCGTACAACCAGGCTAAAATGCACCGTTTCGGGGCGCCTTCGCGCCTCGTGCCCGTTCGGAGTCCTGCTTGCCCTCCCCCGCCCACCCCTTCCTGACCGACCGCAAGGTCGTCTTCCTGCTCGCGCTGTTCTGCTGCATGTTGTGGGGCAGTTCCTTCCCGGCGATCAAGAACGGCTATGCCCTGTTCGGCATCGCGCCGGCCGACATCGCCTCCAAGCTGGTGTTCGCCGGCTGGCGCTTCCTGATCGCCGGGCTGTCCCTGGTGGCCTATGCCGCGCTCACGGGCAAGACGGTGCGCGGGCTCACGCCCCGGGCCTGGGGCCAGATCGCGCTGCTGGGCCTGACCCAGACCACGCTGCAATACGTCTTCTTCTACATCGGCCTGGCCCACACCACGGGCGTGAAGAGCTCGATCATGAACGCCACCGGCACCTTCTTCAGCGTGCTGCTGGCGCACTTCATCTACCGCAACGACCGGCTCAGCTACGGCAAGGCGCTGGGCTGCGCCGTGGGCTTCGCCGGGGTCATGATCGTCAATCTCGGCAGCGGGCTAGCGGGCCTGCTCGCGTTCGACTTCACGCTGCTCGGCGAGGGCTTCGTGATCATCGCGGCCTTCGTGCTGGCGGCGGCGAGCATCTACGGCAAGCGCATCTCGCAGGGGCTCGATGCGATCGTCATGACCGGCTGGCAATTGGCGATCGGCGGCGCGGCGCTGCTGGCGGCGGGCTACGCGATGGGCGGCGGCCTGGGCCGCTTCACGCCGGCGTCGGCGGCGCTGCTGGCCTACCTGGCGCTGCTGTCCTCGCTGGCGATCTCGATCTGGAGCCTGCTGCTCAAGTACAACCGCGTGAGCCTGGTCACGGCCTTCAACTTCATGGTGCCGGTGTTCGGCGCGCTGCTGTCGGCGGTCTTCCTCGGCGAGAGCATTCTCGAGTGGCGCAACGGCGTCGCGCTGGTGCTGGTCTGCTACGGCATCTGGCTCGTGACCCAGGCCCAGCCGGCCGTGCCGGCCGCCGCGGCCGGCGCCGAGGGCCGCGCGGCGAGCTGATGCCGAAACCGCCGCGCTACGGCTGCGGCAGGATGTCGAGCACCGTCTCGGACGGCCGGCACAGGCGCGTCCCGAGCGGGGTCTCGACGATCGGCCGGTTGATCAAAATCGGGTGGGCCAGGATGAAGTCGATCAGCTGCTCGTCCGACCATTTCGGGTCGCCGAGCCCGAGTTCATCGTAGGGCGTTCCCTTCTGGCGCAGCAACTCGCGCACCGGCACGCCCATGGCGGCGGCCAGCCGCTTCAGCGTGGCCCGGTCGGGCGGGTTCTTCAGGTACTCGATGACGGTGGGTTCCACGCCCGTGTCGCGGATCAGGGCCAGCACGTTCCTGGACGTGCCGCAGGCGGGGTTGTGATAGATGGTGATGCTGTTCATGTGGCTGGACCCGTGGATTCGGAAGGCGGCGGCGGGGCACGCCGCGGACCTCACGATACATCGACCGGCTCAGAGCACCCGGAAGCCGTGCGTGCCATCGGCCGCGAGTTGCGCCACCAGGCCGAACTCCCAGTCGAGGTAGGCCTGCATCGCTTCAGGCGCTGCGTCGGTGCCCTCGTAGGGCCGGCGGTAGCGGTCGGTCACCGGTGTCGCGACGCGCTGCCAGCCGGTCTCCTCCGGCAGGCCGGCCGCGAACCAGGCGGCGTTGCCGCCCGCGAGCACGAGCACCTCGGCATCGCTGCGGCGGGCGTCGAGCAGCGCGCGAAGGTCGGCTGCCGCGAAGCGCGCGAGCAGGCTGCTGCCGCAGGTCAGCGCATAGCGGCGCGCGGGCGGGATGGTGTCCAGGGCCTGTGCCAGCTGCGCGCGGATCGCGAACCAGGCGCCCGGGATGTGCCGCTTGGCGTGGTTGACGCCGGTCGTGAGGTCGATGACCGCGAGGCCGTCCGGCGCGGCACGCCGGGCCTGCGCGAGTTCGGCCGGCGAGATCTCGGCCGCCGGCGGCGGCTCGGGATGCTGCGCCGCCGCGTTGCCGCGAACGCTGCGCGCCGCCTCGGGCTGCGGCTCCAGCACATAGACCTCCCAGCCCATCTGCGCCAGCCAGGACGCCGTCATCGGCGCGCGCACGCCATCGTCGTCCGCGAGCACGATGCGGGCGCCGCGCACCGGCACCTGGTGGTCGGTCTCCTGCACCAGCTGGCCGCCCGGCGCGCTGGCGAAGCCCGGCAGATGTCCCGCCTCGTAGGCCTGCGGCGTGCGGACGTCGAAGCGGTAGACGCTGCGCCCGGGCGCCTCGAGCGTCGACAGCGCCTCGAATGCGAGCCAGCGCACGCCGGCGCGCCGGGCGACGTCGTGCGCGCTGCGCTCCGCGATCGCCCGATGGGCCGCGCCGGGCGCCGGCGCCTCGCGCGAAGCGCCGTGGTCGAGCAGCTGCCCGGCGAGCTTCCAGCCGATGGTGCCGTTGCGCAGCGCCGCGACCGGGTTGGGAATGCCGGCGTTGACCAGCGACTGCGTGCCGATGATGCTGCGCGTGCGGCCGGCGCAATTGACGATCACCTGCGTGGCCGGATCGGGGGCGAGCTCGCGCACCCGCAGCACCAGCTCCGCACCGGGCACGCTGGTCGCGGTCGGGATGCTCATCGTGCGGTACTCGTCGAAGCGGCGCGCGTCGAGCACCACCACGTCGGCGCGGGCATCGATCAGGGCCTTGACCTCCTCAGCCGACAGCGAGGGCGTATGCCGCTCGTGCTCGACCAGTTCGCCGAAGGCCTTGCTCGGCACGTTGACGTCGCGGAACAGCTCGCCGCCGGCGCTGCGCCAGCCGTCGAGCCCGCCTTCGAGCAGATGGACGCGCGTATAGCCGAGCGCCGCGAGCCGGCTCGCCGCCAGCGGCGCGAGGTCGCTGCCGTCGTGCGCGCCGTAGACCGCGATCAGCGTGTCGCGGCGCGGAATGCGGCGCCAGGCATCGAGCTCGATGCGCGACAGCGGCAGGTTCGCGGCCCACAGCGGATGCGCCTGCGCGAACGGGTCTTCCTCGCGCACGTCGAGCAGCGCGATCTCCTCGCGGGCGATGAGGCTCGCGCGCACCGCGGCGAAGGAGAGGGTCGGGAAAGTTGCGGTCATGGACGACGGAGTTCTTCGGATCGGTCCCAGAGATTGGGCAGCAGCGTGTTCGAGTATCCGGAGACGAAAGGCTTGCGCCCGCCGCCGGTGGGGTAAGTATGGCGCCGCACGGCGCCGATGTTCGCGCCATAGACGTGGATGCTGATCGACGTCCGGTCGTCGAAGGCGTTGTGCACGCGATGCACGTCGCCCACGCGGGGCGACACCGCCTCGACATCGCCGGGCTCGAGCCGCCGCGGCGCGCCGTCCGCCAGCAGCAGGCCGTCGCGCTCGACGTAGGCCTGGCTGTATTCGGCGCCGCGCAGCATGCCGATGAGGCCCCACACCGTGTGGTCATGCACCGGCGTGGCCTGGCCCGGGCCCCAGACGAAACTCACGACCGAGAAGCGCTCGGTCGAGTCGGCATGCAGCAGGAACTGCCGGTAGCGCTCGGGGTCCGGCTGGGCGAAGGCCTCGGGCAGCCAGTCGTCGCGCGCCACCAGCCGGCGCAGCAGCGTGCCGCCCTGCGCGAGGATCCCGGCCTCGTCCGGCTTTGCATCGAGCAGGCGCCCGAAGGCGAGCACGAAGTCGCGCAGCGGCGCGACGCTCATGGCGCCGCTGCCGCGGCCAGCGCGCCCTTGCCCGCCGCCACCAGGATGGCATCGTTCTGCGGCGTGTGGATGCGGCTGCACAGCACGTCGCGGTAGTGCCGCTCGAGCGGGTTCTGGCGCGCGAGGCCATGGTTGCCGCTCAGCTGCAGCGCCAGCTCGACGGCCCGGCTCGCCTGGTTCGTGACGCTGTACTTCAGCAGCCCGCTCGCGGTCGCCGAAGGCGCATGGCCGGCGTCGACCTCGGCCGCCGCGGCGTCGAGCAGCACGCGGTTGCTGCGCAGCAGGGCCTCGATCTCGCCCACGCTCTCCTGCACGCGCGGCAGGCTGGCGAGCGCGGCACCGAGGCCGCTGGGCGCGCGATGGTTGAGAAAGCCGAGCAGCCAGTCGCGCGCGGCACGCGCCACCGCGTCGTAGAGCGTGCCCAGCAGCACCACCATCCAGGCCTGCTGGGTGGCATGGGCATCGATGTCGGTCTGGCTGCCGGCATCGGGCGCCCATTCGGCCGGGGCGCGCAGGTCGACCGCATGGTCGAGCGGAATCGCGACATCCTCGAAGATCACCTCGTGGCTGCCGGAGGCGCGCAGGCCCAGGTGGTCCCAGCTCGCCACCACGCGGATGCCCGGCGCATCGCGCGGAACCAGGAAGACGCCGACGCGCGGCTCCGGATCGTCGGTGCGGCCCCATACCGAGAGCCAGCTCAAGCCCTCGATGCCGGTCGTGTAGAGCTTGTGGCCGTCGAGCTTCCAGCGGTCGCCATCGCGCCGGGCGGTCGTCGCGGGCAGCCCGCCGCGCGCCGGCGAGCCCAGCGCCGGCTCCACGCGCAGCGCGTTGATCAAGGCGCCATCGGCGACCGCGTCGCGCAGCACGCGCTCGCGCAGGGGGCCGGGCCAGCGGCTGTCGGTGCGGCCGATGGCGTGATGCTGCAGCCAGGTCATGGTGAGGATCAGCGCGGTGGCCGGCTCGCCGTAGGCCACCGCGGCGAGCACCCGGCGCGCGGCCTCGAGCGACGCGCCGCCGCCACCGTACGCGGCGGGCGCGACCAGCGCCACCAGCCCCTGCGCGTGCAGCGCCCTGAAGTTGTCGCGCGGGAAGGCGCCGCTTCGATCGTGGTCGGCCGCGGTCTGGGCGAAGCGGTCGGACAGCCGCGCCAGCAGCGCTTCGTCCTCGTGAGGGGGCGCCGAGGGGCGACGCAGGACTTGGGAACTCATGGGGCCGAACCTTAGCCGCGGGCGGGCGCGCGGAAAACGACGGAAGCCGAATATCCAAACTCGAAATCCTGCGTTCGCTCCGGCCGGCAGGCGCAGTACGGTCGCGTTCTCACCAGCCGCCCATCCAAGACGCAAGACCATGACACAGCCGTCCCGCCCCGCTCCTCCGCCCGCCTGGTCGCGCCGCCACTGGCTGCAGTCGGCCGGCGCGGCCGCCGCCTTCGGCGCCATGGGCCCGCTGGCCGGGGCCGCCACGCCGGCGTCGCCGGAGCTCTCGGGCGTGACGCTGCGCATCGGCACCTACAAGGGCCTCTGGCGGCCGCTGATCGAAGCCTCGGGCCAGGGCCGCACACCCTACAGGATCGACTGGCGCGAGCTGAACAACGGCGTGCTGCACATCGAGGCCATCCAGGGCGACGCGCTCGACCTCGGCTCGGGCAGCGAGATCCCGGCCACCTTCGCGGCGCGGCAGAAGGCCAAGGTGCGCTTCATCGCCGTGATCCACGAGGACCTCAACAACCAGGCCACGCTGGCGCGCAAGGACGCCCCGATCAGGAGCATCGCCGACTTCAAGGGCAAGCGCGTGGGCTACGTGCGGGCCACCACCGCCCACTACTACCTGAGCAAGCAGCTCGCGGAAGCCGGCCTCTCGTTCAGCGACATCCAGCCCATCAACCTGAGCCCGGCCGACGGGCTCTCGGCCTTCGCCCGCGGCGACCTCGATGCCTGGGCCATCTACGGCTACAACGGCCAGCTGGCGCGCACCCAGTACGGGGCCCGGACCATCAAGACCGGCAAGGGCTATCTGTCGGGCAACTTCCCGGTCTACGCCAACCCGCGCGCGGTGGACGATCCGCTGCGCCATGCCGCGATCGCCGACTTCCTGCTGCGGCTGCAGCGCGCCTATGCATGGGCCAACGGCAACTACCTCGCGTACGCGAGGGCGCAGTCGGCCGAGACGCGGGTGCCGGTGGGCGACCTGATCGAGCTCTTCAACGGCCGCAGCAACGACTACGCCCTCGGCCCCGTGACCAGCACCGCGGTGCGCAGCCACCAGGAAGTTGCCGACACCTTCCTCAAGCTCGGCGTGCTGGACGGCCCGGCCGAGGTCGCGCCGCTGTGGGACCGCAGCTTCGGCGCCGGCCTGACCCCTTCCTCCTTCACTTGAAAGATCCCCATGAGCGACATCGAATTCATCGGCATGATCCAGGCCCAGAAGGTCTCCGAGATCCACCCCGCGCGCGGCCCCGCGATCGACCGCGACTACGTGCGCGCCTTCGCCCAGGCACACGAGCAGGCCGGCTTCGACCGCGTGCTGGTGCCGCACCACTCCACCAGCCCCGATGCGACCCTGACCGTGGCCTACGCGGCATCGGTCACCGAGCGCATCCACTTCATGCTGGCGCACCGGCCCGGCTTCGTGGCGCCGACGCTGGCGGCGCGGCAGTTCGCATCGCTCGACCAGTTCAGCGGCGGCCGGCTCGGCGTGCACTACATCTCGGGCGGCTCCGACGAGGAGCAGAAGCGCGACGGCGATTGGCTCGACCACGACCAGCGCTATGCGCGCACCGACGAATACCTCGAAGTGCTGCGCAAGGTCTGGACCAGCGACAAGCCCTTCGACCACGAAGGCCCGCACTACCGCTTCAAGGATGCCTTCTCGGAGGTGAAGCCGCTGCAGTCGCAGCACGGCAAGCCCCACGTGCCGATCTACTTCGGCGGCGCATCCGAAGCCGCGCTGCCGGTGGCCGGCAAGCATGCGGATGTGTATGCGCTGTGGGGCGAGTCGCTCGACCAGGCGCGCGAGCTGACCGGCCGCGTGCGCGCCGAAGCCGCGAAGCACGGACGCAGCGTGCGCTTCTCGGTCTCGTTCCGGCCGATCCTCGCCGAGACCGAGGAGAAGGCCTGGGAGCGCGCCGACGCCATCCTGGCCGAGACCCGCCGCCTGCGCGTGGTGCAGGGCTTCGGCCGCGGCGGGCCGCAGCAGAGCGAGGGCGCGCGGCGCCTGCTCGCCGCGGCCGAGAAAGGCACGCGGCTCGACAAGCGACTGTGGACCGCGGTCGCCCAGGAGATCGGCGGCCGCTCGAACAGCACCGCCCTGGTGGGCACGCCCGACCAGGTGGCCGAAGCCCTGCTCGACTACCACGAGCTCGGCGTGACCACCTTCCTGATCCGCGGCTTCGATCCGCTCGAGGACGCCGTCGACTACGGGCGCGAGCTGATCCCGCGCACGCGGGAGCGGGTGGCCGAGCGGCTGGCCGCGCAGCGCAAGGCCGCCTGAGCCCTCGATGCATCCACGTGCCCGAAGGAACCGAATGAGCGCCGTATTCGACATCGCCCGCGGCGGGGAACGCCCCCGCACGCGCCTCGCCCTCAACCCGGACCCGCAGCAGAAGTACTGGTTCGACCCGCCCGCGCCGCGCCCCAGCATCGAGGCCGAGCGCCGCCACCGGCAGGAGCGCCTGGCCGGCGCCTTCCGGCTCTTCGCACGCTTCGGTTTCGCACAGGGCCTGGCCGGCCACATCACGGCGCGCGACCCCGAGCTGACCGATCATTTCTGGGTCAACCCGCTGGGCGTGAATTTCTCGCGCATCAAGGTCTCGGACCTGCTGCTGGTCAATGCCCGGGGCGAGACCGTTGTCGGCGACCGGCCGCTCAACAAGGCAGCCTTCGCGATCCATGCGGCGATCCACGAGTACAACCCGAAGATCATCGCCGCCGCGCACACGCATTCGACCTATGGCAAGGCCTGGTCGACGCTGGGCCGCAAGCTCGACACGCTGACGCAGGATGGCTGCGTGTTCCACGACGACCACGCGCTCTTCGACGACTTCACCGGCATGGTGGTCGACGAGGGCGAGGGCCTGCGCATCGCGAAGGCGCTCGGCGATCGCAAGGGCGCGATCCTCAAGAACCACGGCATCCTGACCGCCGGCCCCAGCGTCGAGGCCGCCGCCTGGTGGTACATCGCGCTCGACAACGCCTGCCACACGCAACTGCTGGCCGAAGCCGCCGGCCAGCCGCAGCCTATAGCCGACGCGGTCGCGCGCCACACGCACGGTCAGATCGGCGGTCCCGAAGGCGCCCTTCATTCCTTCGAGAGCCTCTATGAAGGGCTGGTCGAGGCCGAGCCCGAACTGCTTGATTGATCCGGAGAGTCCCCACACCATGAACACCAATTCCCTTTCGCGTCGCGGCGTGCTGCGCGCAGGCGGCGCTGCCGCCGTCATCGCCTCCAGCGGCCTGATCGCCACGCGCGCCTGGTCGCAGCAGCGCAAGCTGAGCTTCGCCTGGAACGCCTCCGCCTTCTGCCTCTCGCCCGTGGTGGTGGCGCAGGAGCGCGGCATCTTCGAGAAGAACGGCCTGCAGGTCGAGCTGATCAACTACACCGGCTCGACCGACCAGCTGCTCGAGTCCCTCGCCACCGCCAAGGCCGACGCCGCGGTCGGCATGATCCACCGCTGGCTCAAGCCGCTCGAGTCGGGCTTCGACGTCAAGATCGTCGGCAGCTCGCATGGCGGCTGCGTGCGGCTGGTGGGCGTCAAGGAGGCCGGCGTCACCGACCTGCAGAAGCTCAAGGGCAAGACCATCGGCGTGTCGGACATCGCGAGCCCGGGCAAGAACTTCTTCTCGATCCTGCTCAAGAAGAACGGCATCGACGCCGACAAGGACGTGACCTGGCGCCAGTACCCGGCCGACCTGCTCGACATCGCAGTCAACAAGGGTGAGATCCAGGCGATCGCCGACGGCGATCCGACGCTCTACCTGATCGAGAAGCGCAACAAGGGCCGCTACCTCGAGCTGGCCTCGAACCTGTCGGGCGAATACAAGGACAAGGTCTGCTGCATCGTCGGCGCCCGCGGCGAGCTGGTGCGAAAGGAGAAGCCGGTGGTGGCGGCGCTGGTGCGCTCCATCGTGCAGGCCTCGGACTTCGTGGCCGAGAACCCGAACGAGTCGGCCAAGCTGTTCGCGAAGTATTCGCCCAAGGTGCCGGTCGAGGATCTGCAGGCGCTGCTCGGCACGCTGACCCACGCCCATCACCCGGTCGGCAAGAACCTGCGCGACGAGGTCGAGTTCTACGCCCGCGACTTCCGCTCGGTGGGGGTGCTCAAGCAGAGCACCGACCCGGCGCGGCTCGCCAACCACGTCTCGGTGGACGTGCTGGCATGACGACCGCCGGCAGCATCCTCGGCGCGCCGCGGCCTGCCGCGGCGCCGGCACCGGCGCCGGCGCCAACGCGGGCCCAGCCGCGGCGCGATGCGCCAGCCAGCGCCTCGCCCGCCCTGCGGCTGCAGGAGGCGCCCATCGCGGGCGTCTGGCGCACCGGCCTGGTGGCGGCGACCGCCTGGCTGGCCCTCGGCCTGCTCACCGTGTACTGGCCGAACCTCGAAGTCGGCTTCAGCGACTGGAACTTCACGCAGGAGTTCGGCTTCGCCGCGATCGCGGTGGCGATCGGGCTGCTGGCGGTGGCGCTGCTCGGCGCCCGAGCCGGGCGCATCGGCCGCAAGCTGCGCCCGGCCGGCCAGTGGCTGGTCGCCGCGCCGCTGCTGCTGGCGCTGTGGGAGGCGCTGACCGCCAAGCTCGGCGTGCTGCCGCCGCCCTTCTTCGCGCCGCCGCAGAGCCTGATCGACGTCGCCTTCGAGGACTGGAGCCGGCTCGGCCTGTCGACCGCGCATTCGCTGCGCCTGCTGGCGCACGGCTTCGTGCTCGGCGCGCTGGTCGGCTTCGCCACCGGCGTGTGGATCGGCTGGTCACGCATCGCGGGCTACTGGGTCCATCCGCTGCTGCGATTCCTCGGCCCGGTGCCGGCTTCGGCGCTGTTGCCGCTGGCCTTCTTCTTCGCGCCGTCGAGCTACGCGGCGGCGGTGTTCCTGGTCGGTCTCGCCACCTTCTTCCCGGTCGCGGTGCTGAGCTGGTCCGGCGTGGCCTCGGTCAACAAGAACTACTACGACGTCGCGCGCACGCTCGGCGCGCCGGAGTGGTTCCTGGTCCTGCGCGTCGCGGTGCCGGCGGCGCTGCCGCAGGTCTTCGTCGGGCTCTTCATGGGGCTCGGCGCCTCGTTCTCGGTGCTGGTCACGGCCGAGATGATGGGCGTGAAGGCCGGGCTCGGCTGGTATCTGCAATGGGCCCAGGGCTGGGCCGCCTACGCCAACATGTACGCGGCGCTGCTGGTGATGGCCGTGCTGTGCTCGGGGCTGATCACGCTGCTGTTCGCGGTGCGCGACCGCGCGCTCTCGTGGCAGAAGGGGACGGTCAAGTGGTAGTCGACACCACCACCACCACCGGCGCGCACATCGGCATCCGCGATGTCAGCCACTGGTTCAAGCAGGCCACCGGCGTGCTGCAGGTGCTCGACAGCATCGACCTCGAGGTGCAGCCGGGCGAGTTCGTCGCCCTGCTGGGGCCGAGCGGCTGCGGCAAGTCGACGCTGCTGCGGCTGGTCGCCGGGCTCGAACCCGCGACCGCCGGCACGCTGTCGCAGGACGGCGAGCCGATCGCGCGGCCCGATCCTTCCCGCATCGTCGTGTTCCAGGATCCGACGCTCTATCCATGGCGCAGCGTGTGGGACAACGTCGCGCTCGGCCTGCAGGCACGCGGTCTGCTGAAGACGCAGCGCTCGCGCGTGGACGATGCGCTGAAGCTGGTCGGCCTGAGCGACTTCGCGAAGAGCTTTCCGCACCAGTTGTCGGGCGGCATGGCGCAGCGGGTCGCACTGGCCCGCGCGCTGGTCAACGACCCGCGGCTGCTGGTGCTCGACGAGCCGCTCGGAAAGCTCGATTCGCTGACGCGGATCGCGATGCAGAGCGAGCTGGTGAACCTCTGGCAACGGGCCGGCTTCTCGGCGCTGCTGGTCACGCACGATGTGGAAGAGGCCCTGTTCCTCGCCAATCGCGTGGTCATCCTGAGCGACCGGCCAGCGCGCATCACCGCCGAACTCGTGGTCGACCTGCCCTACCCCCGGCATCGCGGCCATCCTCGGCTGGCGGAGCTTCGGCACGAAGCGCTGCGCCATCTCGGACTCGACGCGACATGGTGAGCACATGGTGAGCGCCCGCGACCCCGGGGCATGACCGTGCTGGCGGATGCCGGCTGGCTCAATCCCCTGATCGCGCTGCTGCAGGACGCGCAGCTGGGCCTGCTGCGCCTGCTCGCGTGGCTGGGGCTGGCCGGGACCAGCCACGGACAGCCGGCCTGGCCCTGGGGGCTGCGCCTCACGGGCGAGAACCTGCTGATCGATCTCGGGCAGGCACGCCGCCTGGCCCTGACGCTGGTCGTGCTCGCGCTCGCTACGCTTTGCCTGCTGCTGGCCTGGGCCTGGCGAGGCCGCCGCTGGTTCTTCGCCGCTGCGGTGCCGCTGCTGCTGCTCGTCGCGCCGTGGCCGGAGGCCGAAGTGGTGCTGGTGCCGGCTTACCCGACCAGCTTTCATCGCTCGCCCACGGGCTTCAGCGCCGACGCCATTGCGCAGGGGCGCGCGCTCTACGCCGCGCAGTGCGCAGGCTGCCACGGCGCCGACGGCCGGGGCCAGGGTCCGCTCGCCGCGGCACAGCCCGTGTGGCCGCCGGACCTCGCGGGACCGCTGCTGTGGCGACGCGCCGACGGCGACCTGCTGTGGCGCGTGCTGCATGGCACCATGGACCGTCACGGCCGCCCGACCATGCCGGCCTTCGAGCGGCTCACGGACAGCGAAGCCTGGGCCGTGATCGATTTCATGAAGGCCCAGGGCGCCGGCCAGAGCCTGCGCACGACCAGCATCTGGCGCCAGCCGATCGGCCTGCCCGACGCGGTCGTGCGCTGCGCGGGCCGCGAGCCACGCCGGCTCGCGAGCTGGCGCGGACAGCGCCTGCGCATCGTCGCGGCCGGTGCGACGCCCGAACTGCGCGAGGACCCGCGCATGGTCACCGTGCAGTTGCTGCCCGCCGACGGCAGCGCGGCTGGCCAGGCCGCGGACTGCGTCACCGATTCGGCCGCGGCGTGGGACGCCTTCGCCCTGATCGCCGGCACCGACCGGCTGGCCGGCACGCAGCTGCTGGCGGATCGCGACGGCTGGCTGCGCGCCCGCAGCCGGCCCGGCGATGCCGGCTGGTCGGAAGACGACCTGCTGTGCCGCACCGACGCCGCGCCGCGCGGCACCGCGGCCGGCGCAGCGCCCGCCGACGGGCTCGGCGCGCTGATCGCGCGCATGGATTCGGAGCCGGTGCGCTTCCTCAAGGGCGGCTTCGTTCACTGAGCGGCCGCCAGGTTTTTCACTTTCAAAGGAGTTTCCTCATGACACAGGCATCGCGCCGCCAGTTCGTCGCTCATTCGCTCGCCGCCGGCGCCGCGCTCGCCCTGCCGGCGGCCCGGCTGCATGCGCAGGCGCGCCCGCTGCTCAAGGCCGGCGACCAGAAGGGCGGGCTGCGCGCCCTGCTCGAGGCCGCCGACGGCCTCGACGGCCTGGGCTACGACATCCAGTGGTCGGAATTCCCGGCCGCCGCGCCGCTGGCCGAGGCGCTCAACGCGGGCGCGGTCGACTCCGGCCCGATCGGTGATGCGCCGCTGGTCTTCGCCCTCGCGGCGGGCACGCGCGTCAAGGCCATCGGTGCGAACCGCTCGGATGCCTATGGCACGGCCGTCCTGGTCCGGCCCGATTCGCCGCTCAAGACGGCCGCCGAGCTGAAGGGCCGCAGCATCGCCACCAACCGCGGCTCGATCGGCCACTTCGTCACGCTCAAGGCCATCACCGCGGCCGGCCTCAAGCCGGAGGACGTGACCCTGCGCTTCCTGGCGCCGGCCGATGCCAAGCTGGCGCTGACCCAAGGCTCGGTCGACGCCTGGGCCACCTGGGAGCCCTACACCGCACTGGCCGAAACGAGCCAGCATGCGCGCGTGCTGGTGAGCGGGCGCGGCCTGCTGCCGGGCTTGAGCTACCTCGCAGCCACCGACGCGGCGATCGCGGCCAAGCGGCCGGTGCTGCAGGACTTCCTGCAGCGCGTGGTCAAGGCCCAGGCCTGGTCCTACCGGAACGTCGATGCGTTCTCGGCCACGCTGGCCAAGATCATCGGCATCCCGCCCGAGGCCGCGAAGCTGCAGTTCGAGCGTCGCCAGCAGAAGTGGGTGCCGATCGACGCCCAGGTGATCGCCGACCAGCAGCGTACGGCGGACTTCTACCAGCAGGTGGGCCTGATCCGGCAGCCGCTGGATGTGCGGCCGACCTTCGATATCGGCTTCACGACCGGCGCCTGACGACAGCGTCGGCGGACCTCCTGCGCAGGTCGGGGCGTCGCCGGGTCCGGGTGGGGGGCAAGGTCGGCAGACAATGGCGCGCCAAAGCGCACCGGACCGGAGGGACCCCCATGGATTTACGTCAGCTGAGCTATTTCGTTGCCGCAGCCGAAGAGCGGAATCTCGGCCGTGCGGCCGAGCGGCTGCACATGTCGCAGCCACCCTTGACCCGGCAGATCAAGGCATTGGAGGAAGAGGTCGGAGCGCAGCTCTTCGAGCGGGCACCTCGCGGCATGCTGCTGACCCAGGCCGGCGAGGCCTTGCTGCAGGACGCACGGGACATCTTCGGACTCGTCGACCAGGCCGCCGATCGCGCGCGGCGCGTCGGCAGCGGCGAGACCGGCCGCATCGACGTCGGACTTCACGGGTCCGCGATGTTCGGCGTCGTCCCGCAGCTGCTCGCCCGCTTCTCGCAGGCGCATCCGGAGGTGGAGGTGTCGCTGCACCATGGGCAGACGCCCCAGCAGGTCGTTGCGATCCGCCAGCGCCGGGTCCTGGTCGCCTTCGAGCGGATGGTGCCGCTGGATGCCGACCTGGCGGTCGAACTCGTGGCCAGGGAGCGCCTGCTGGTCGCCATGAGCGATGCGCACCCGTTCGCCGGGCGCGAATCGGTTCCGGTGGCGCTGCTTCGAGACCAGCCCATCGTCACGGCATCCTCGCGGTCGGCGCCCGCCATCACGCTTCGCCTGTGCCGGAATGCAGGCTTCGAGCCCCGGTTCTCGGGGCAGGCCGGCGACCTCGTCATGGCCACCCTGATGACCGGGATCAGCCGTCAACTCGCGCTGGTGCCGCAGTCCATGGCCAACCTGCAATTGCCCGGGGTGACCTACGTGCCCCTGGAGGCCGGCAGCGAAGAAGCGTTCATGGAGGTGCATTGCTTCTACCGCAAGGACGAGGCTTCGCCGGTCCTGCAGCGAATGCTCGAGGTCGTGCGCGAGTTCGGCAGCCAGGCGCGAACGGTTCGCTGAGGCCAGGCAGGCCCGCTCGGCGGGGCACCGATACCCGCACGGTATCGATCCGATCGAATTCGGAATTGGACATTCGAGCCGGGGGCTTCGAGACTGCCGGCTCCGCAGCACGAGGCGGCGCAGCCCGCGCCTCCCGGCGCTGCGGAACTGCAAGAGGACGCGCCGCATGATCAGGTTCGGAGTCATCGGCATCGATCACCGGCACGTCTTCCACCTCATCGAAGGGCTGCTTCGGGCAGGCGCGACCTGTGCGGGGTATTTGTCTTCCACCACGGATCCGCGGGTGCTGGAAGGTGTTCGAAACCGCTTCCCGCAACTCAGGGAGCTGCGCCACGCCGACGAACTGCTTCAGGATCCCGCCATCGACCTGATCGTCACGGCGGGTGTGCCCTCGGAGCGGGCGCAGATCGCCATGGCCGCCATGAGACATGGCAAGGACGTTCTCACGGACAAGCCCGGCGTCGTCAGCCACGCGCAGCTCGAGCAAGTCCGGTCGACCGTGCGCGAGACCGGCAGGCTGTTCGCCATCTGCTTTTCCGAGCGGATGATCGTGCCTTCCGTCGCGACGGCCCGGAGGCTGATCGCTGACGGCGCGATCGGCGAGGTCATCCAGACGCTGGGGCTGGGGCCGCATCGGCTGAACCAGGCCATCCGTCCGGCCTGGTTCTTCGACAAGAGCTGCTACGGCGGGATCCTGGTGGACATCGCGTCGCACCAGATCGACCAGTTCCTGGTGCTCACCGGCTCCAGGGATGCCAAGGTCAACCACGCCGGCGTGGCGCACTTCGGCAAGACGACGCCCGAGGACTTCGAGGACTTCGGCGAAATCGCGCTGGCCTCGGCCTCGAACGGGGCGCGCGGCTACATCCGTGTCGACTGGTTCACGCCGGACGGCTTGCCCACCTGGGGAGACGGGCGGCTCTTCGTTGCCGGCACGGAAGGCTCCATCGAGATCCGCAAGTACGTCGACATCGCGGGCCGCGAGGGCACGGACCATCTGTTCCTGTGCGACCGCAGCGGCGCCCGCCATCTGGACTGCACCCACGAGCCGATCACCTTCTTCGACCAGCTGGTCGATGACGTGAAGCAGCGCACGCAATCCGCCATCAGCCATGAACACGCCTTCACGGTGTGCCGGCTGGCACTCGACGCGCAAGCACGAGCACAAGCAGCCTCGGAGCCATCACGGTGAAGCGGATCGGCATGGCTCTGATCGGACTCGGGCCTGGCTCGCAGCCGCACCTTGCCAGCTTGAGCGAGTTGCAAGACCGGGTGGACCTGCGCTGGGCCGTCACGAAGAGCGACCCGGAGAACGCCAGGGCGATGGTGCCCGCCCATACCCGGGTGACCGACACCATCGAGCTCGTGCTGCAGGACCCGGGCGTGGAAGCCGTCATCGTGGCCACGCCCGCCCACACCCATCTGGCGATCGCGGGTCAGGCGCTGGCGGCTGGCAAGCACACCCTGGTCGAGAAGCCGCTCGACGTGAGCCTCGCCAGGGCCGAGGAGCTGGTCAAGCTGGCGGCGGGCACCGACTTGCGCTTCGGCGTGGTCCTGCAGCATCGCTTTCGACCCGCCGCGGTGCGCCTGAGGGAGTTGCTCTCGTCCTCCGCGCTCGGCGAGTTGCAGGCGGGGGTTCTGCAGGTGCCCTGGTGGCGCTCGCAAGGCGGCTACTACGACCAGACCGGGCGTGGCTCGGTCGCGCGCGACGGCGGAGGCGTTCTGCTGACGCAGGCCATCCATGCCCTGGACTTGTTCCGCAGCCTGGTCGGCGTGCGCGACGTGGTCGCTTCCCGCGTGCGAACGACCGCCATCCATCGCATGGAAACCGAGGATTTCGCTGCAGCGCTGCTCAGCCTGGGCAACGGTGCGCCCGGCGTCCTCATGGCCACGACCGCGATGTACCCCGGCCGCGCAGAGTCCCTGGAGCTCGTGTGCACCCATGCGACAGTCTCCCTGGTGGGCGGCAGCCTGCGCGTGCTGTTCCATGACGGGCGGACCGAAGTGATCGCCGGCGAAGCGAAGTCGGGCAGTGGCGACTCGATCATGGATTTCTCTCCCGCGGCCCACATCGCGCTGCATCGGGATTTTCTCGAGGCGATCGCGCATGGCCGGTCGCCGGCCGTCAGCGGCGAAGAGGCGCTCGAGACGCACCGGCTCATCGAAAAGATCATCGCAGCCGGCGAGTTCGAGCCCGGACCGGCCGCATTGCCGGCCTGAGGCATCCGACGATTCCCCAACCAAAACAGAGGAAGACATGAAGACGACGAAAAAGATGGCATGGGTGCTCGCGCTGTTCACGTGGGCCGCAGTCGCGGTTGCCCAGGATTTCCCGAGCAAGCCGATCAGGATCGTGGTTCCGTATGCGCCCGGCGGCACCACCGACGTGCTGGCGCGATTCCTGGGCCAGAGGATGTCCGGCAACCTCGGCCAGCCGGTGGTGATCGAAAACCGGCCGGGTGCGGGAGAGGCCATCGGCGCCGGGGTCGTCGCCAAGGCCCCGGGGGACGGCTACACCTTGCTGCTGTCGACGATGACGACCCAGGCGATCAATCCGGTGCTTTACCCCAAGCTCTCGTTCGATGCCTCGAAGGAGCTCACCGCGATAGGCCGGGTCGCCGACGTGCCCGCGATGGTCGCGGTGCATCCCGCCGTGCCGGCAGCGAACATGGCCGAGTTCCAGCGCTTCCTGAAGGCGAACCCGGGCAGGAACTATGCGTCCCCCGGGGCGGGAACCCCGAACCATCTGGCGACGGAGCTGTTCAAGAAAGCCGCAGCCGTGGAGGTCGTGCACATCCCCTACAAAGGCGGGGCGCCGGCCGTGCAAGACCTCATGGCGGGGCAGGTGGACTTCATGCTCATACTCGCCCCGGAGGCCATGCCGCTCGTCAAGTCGGGCAAGCTGCGCAGCCTCGCGATCACGACGCCACAGCGCTCGCCCATGTTCCCGGACCTGCCCACCGTATCCGAGTCGGGCATCAAGGACTTCGAACTGGTGGTCTGGTACACGCTGCTGGCCCCTTCCGGCACGCCGAAGGATGTGATCGCCAAGCTGAACAAGAGCTTGAATGCGGTCCTGGACGAGAAGACGACGAGGGACAAGCTCGCTGAATTGAGCATCCAGCCGGCGGGCGGGACACCGGAGGAAGCGATGACCCACGCTGCAAAGGAAGCCGTGAAGTGGAAGAAGGTCATCGAGGAGTCGAACATCAAGGTCGACTGAGCCCTTGCCGGTTTCTATTTCGTTCCGCCAGGCCGCCACCGCGCGCATACTGGCGCGATGGTCAAAGCCTCTTCTTCGCCTGCGCTCCGGAGGCGCTTGCCGCGCTGGTCGCTGGTGTTGCTGGGGCTTCTCGGCGTCTTGATGCTCGGGCCGATCGGTGTGCTGGCCTCCGGCAACCTGGACCTGAACACCCCTTGGCACATGACGAGCCGCGAGAGCACCAGACAGGCGCCCAGCCCTGCGGCCGAACCCGGTGCAGTGGTGCAGGTCTATGGCGCTCGCATCGTGCGATGGCGCGGCGCCTTCGGCATCCACCCCTGGATCGCGGTCAAGCGCGCCGGCTCGGAGCGCTACACCACCTACCACATCGTCGGCTGGCGGGCGCGCCAAGGCGGCGATGCCTTGGTCATCAGCGAAGTCGACGCCCCGGACCTGCAGTGGTTCGGCGCCTATCCGCAGCTGCTGGCGGATCACCGGGGTGCCCATGCAGAAGCCCTGATCGACCAGATCGAATCCGCGGTGACGGCCTATCCCTGGCGCGAGTCCTACCGACTCTGGCCCGGCCCCAACAGCAACACCTTCGTGGCCTGGGTGGCCCGCCAGGTGCCCGACTTGCGCCTGGACCTCCCGCCCACCGCCATCGGCAAGGACTACCTCGGACCGACCACCTTTGTCGACCACGCACCCAGCGGCACCGGCTGGCAAGTGTCGTTGCTGGGCCTGGTGGGCGTGACGGTGGCACAGGACGAGGGCCTGGAACTGAACCTGCTGGGGCTTGGCTTCGGCATCGACGTCGACGACATGGCGCTGCGCGTGCCAGGTTTTGGGCGGCTGCCCTGACGCGGCGGGTCTTCGTGATCAAACCGGGGGACCACCATGCATGACAGCGACCCTGAGGGCAAGCGCCTTCCCATCAAGCTCGACAGCACCTCGAATGGCGAGTTCGCACCGGTGTCGCTGTGGCCGGCGAACATCGAAGCCAACCGCCTCGCACACGAGGCCGCGGCAACCAACGCGAAGCGGCTGGGATGCTCGAAGCGAGCATTCCTGACCTCGTCATGTGGCGCGGCCAGCACGCTGCTGGCCTTCAACGCGGCCAACGCCGCGGCCGGAAGGACCGGCGGCTTCTTCGAGCTGCCCCGCGACGCCATGCTGGACATGCAGCTCGCACGCGCGCAGGTCGGCCCCGCCAGGCAGGAGTTCATCCTCGACGTCCAGGGTCACTTCATCGACACGCCGAAGGGTAATTCGAAGAGCGCGGAGGTCTTCCTCAAGGACGTGTTCATGGACAGCGACACCGACGTGATGGTGCTGTCCTTCGTACCCTCCGCCCGGGATGCCGAGCCGGTCACGATCCAGGCCGCCGACCAGGTCCGCCGGCTGGTCGACAAGCTCGAGGGGACGCACCGGCTGCTGCTGCATGGACGCGTCAACCCGAACCAGCCCGGAGACCTCGAAGGCATGGACGAGCTGCACGAGAAGTGGGGCATCAGCGCCTGGAAGACCTACACGCAGTACGGACCGGACGGCAAGGGCTACTTCCTGCACGACGAAGTCGGCATCCGGTTCATCGAGAAGGCTCGCGCACTGGGCGTCAAGAACATCTGCATCCACAAGGGGCTGCCGTTCGGAGCACGGTCCTACGAACACAGCCAGTGCAGCGACATCGGCGTCGTCGCCAGGCGCTACCCGGACGTGAACTTCCTTATCTATCACTCGGGCTTCGTCAGCACGGTGACCGAAAGGGCCTACGACGCGAGCGGCAAGAGCGACGGCATCGACACGCTGATCACGTCCTTGCGCAAACACCAGGTCCCGCCGAACAGCAACGTCTACGCGGAGTTGGGCAGCACCTGGCGCTTCCTGATGCGTGACCCCGAACAGGCGGCTCACGCCCTGGGCAAGCTGATCGTCGCGTGCGGCGAGAACAACGTGCTGTGGGGCACGGATTCGATCTGGTACGGCTCACCGCAGGACCAGATCCAAGCCTTCCGCACCTTCCAGATCTCGGCGGAACTGCGCGAACGGCATGGCTATCCCGAGATGACGCCTGCGCTGCGGGCCAGGATATTCGGCCTCAACGCCGCGAAGGTGTACGGCTTGAAGCCGGCGGAAGTGAAGCGATACACCGACCGCGACTCGGTCGCCCGGAAGCGCATGGCCTACCTGGAGAAACCCGATCCTCACTTCAGGACCTACGGGCCAAAGACGCGACGCGAGTTCCTCAGGGGGTTCGAGTCATGACCCTGATGACATGAGTCACACTCCTTCAGGATCAAATTGACGATCGCGTTGGGGGATCGAAATGGCCCCGCTGACTGTCTTGGGGGTGTTTTTCCGGGCTTTTCTTGGCGGCGACTTTCGCCGTCGGGCAGGTGCTGCATTGATGGGCGCGGGTGTGGCGTGCTCGATGGGCTGCACCGTGGGGCATGGCCTGTATGCCCTTTCGGCCGTGAGCGCCATCGAGTTGCGACACAGGGTCTCCAGTTCCCAGCAGCGCGTCGCAGACGACCTGAAAAAATCCAATGAGGACAATGTCCAGCTTCGTCGCAGCATGCTCGATCTTTCCAACCAGATGGAGGCGTTGCGCAACGAAGTGGCGATCGTGCGCGGACAGAACGAGGGGCTGACCCATGGCATGGCCGATATGCAGCGAAGCCAGACGGGCACGGAACGGAGTGCTGGCGAGCGCAATGTTGCGTCGACCATGGTCTTGGTGGATGGCCAGCGGTTTGTCGTCGGGCCGGCCGAGAAGCATGAATTTGAAGCGGCGATTGCCACCCTTCGCGAAGGCGACATTGCCCAAGCACAAGATGGTCTTGTGGCTTTTCTCAAGCATTACCCGCAAAGCAGATACAAGCCTTCTGCACTGTTCTGGCTGGGCAGCGTCCAGTACGCCCAGCAAAACTACCTGGAGGCTGAAGTCAGTTTCCGGGCGTTGGTGACGGCCGAGCCCAGCCATCTGCGCGCACCCGACGCGCTGTTGTCTGTGGCCGATTGCCAAGTAGAACTCATGAATGTCAAAGCGGCCCGCCGGACGTTTCAAGACGTCGTGGAGGCGTATCCAGAATCCGAAGCCGCTGACGTGGCCGAGGAGCGCCTTGCCAATCTCCAATGAGCCGGGTATGAGAAGAGCCAAGGGCGAACGAGGCGCCCGGGGCGGGCGCTCGTCGAACATGAATATCTTTGATCGGAGGACACCATGGGTCTCTTGACCTTCAGCATCAACGTCACCCTGGACGGCTGCGTCGACCACCAGGAAGGAATCGCCGACGACGAGACGCACGCCTTCTTCACCCGCCTCATGGACGAGGGCGGGGCGATGCTGTGGGGCCGCGTCACCTACGAGATGATGGAGAGCTACTGGCCAGCGGTCGCCCGCGGCGACGCCGAGGCACCGCCGGCGATGCGCGAGTGGGCAGTCAAGCTGGAGGCCAAGCCGAAGTACGTGGTGTCCTCGACGCGACAGGACTTCCCGTGGACCCACAGCCACCACATCGCCGGCGACCTGCGCACGGGCGTACAGAAGCTCAAGGACGCGACCCCGGACGGCGTGCTCCTCGGCAGTGGCAAGCTCGCGACCGCGCTGGACCGGCTGGACCTGATCGACGAGTACAAGGTGCTCGTCCACCCCAGGATCGCCGGCCACGGCCCGACCCTGTACGAGAGCGGGCTGTCCAGCACGCGACGGCTCGCGTTGATCTCTGCGACGGCGCTGCGCAGCGGCGCGGTCGCCATGCACTACCGGCGCGCGCCCTGACTCGGAGGTGGGTCACTTCGCCTGGCACGTGCCAGGCTGTCTACGACCGACGACCCACCCCGATGCGATAAATGCGGCGTGCGTTCTCCACGAAGAGCTTGGCCTGCTCCTCGGCGCTGAAATCTCGGACGCATGACGCGAAGCCGTCGAAGATGTCCTGGAACGATGCACACAGGCTGTCCACGGGGTAGTTGCTTCCGAACATGCAGCGATCGACGCCGAAGATCTCGATCACATCCAGCACGACGCGCCGGTTCGCGTCCAAACGCCATTGGCCTCCGGCTTCGCCGATGCCGCTGATCTTGATGGCGACATTCGGATGTGCAGCCATGGCGGCCAGTGCAGAGCGCCAGGAGCGAAGGCCTTCTTCACTGCGATCGGAGGGCATGCCCGCATGGTTGATGACGATGCGCGTGCCCGGGAAGTCGGCGGCGACACGCGCCGCCTCCTGCAAGTGCCACCAGGGAGTCTGCAACTCGTAGTGCAGCCCGAGCGGTCCCAATCGCGCATAGCCCTGCAGCCAGGCGGCATCCGTCATGCCGCCCGGCGCACCGCCGGGCGCCGCATTGGCGCGAGGCTTCTGGCGCACACCTCGCACGAAGTCGAAGACAGCCAGCTGCTCCAGCGTTCCGGCCGCGTCAGGCCGATCCAGCCAGGCTTGCCCGATCGCAACGGAAGGCAGTCCGCATCGCTCGCGCAGAGACCCGATGAAGCGCATTTCGCCCATCGGATCGCGCGGGTCCCACTCGGCTTCAACATGGACGCTGCCGAGCAGGTTCACGCCCGCCGTGTCGCGCGCGTAGTCCGCCGGCAGGTAAGGCCGATTGAGCCTGGAGTGGTCACCGTACCGATGGTGCGGCTGCCCGGGGTCGTTCAGCCATGGGTAGCGATGCGCCTGCGGGTCGAGAAAGTGGTGATGGGTGTCGATCAGGGACAGCATCGGCCATCACCCCTTTCGCGCTTTACTTGACCCATTTCTCCACGACGTCCGTCGGGATCTCGGCGCCGTGGTACTTCTTGAAGATCTCGTTGAGCTTGCCGTTGGCGTGGTTCGCCTTGACCCAGTTGTTTACCCACGCCAGAAGCTGTGCATCTTCCTTGCGCACGCCGATGCCCAGGTCATTGACGCGCAGCACGAACTTCTGCTCGAGTTGCCGGTTGGGTGCCTTCTCCTTCATGGTCTGGAAGAGCGCGTTCGACGTCCCCACGAGGTCGGCCTGGCCCGTCACCACGGCGGTGATCACGCCGGCATCGTCGTCATAGCGAACAACCGTCGCACCTTTGGCATTCTGGGTGAGGTCGGTGTCCTGGGTCGTGCTGCGGTTGACGGCAACGCTCTTGCCGGCCAGGTCGGCCATGCTTTTCACGTTGGCGCTCTTGATCCCGCCCACCAGCGAGATCTGCGGTGCGTACGGGATCGAGTAGTCGATCACCTTGGCGCGCTCGGGCGTCCAGGCCAGCGTGGAAATGATGATGTCCGCCTTGCCGGTCTGCAGGTTGGGGATGCGCGTGGCGCCAACGGTCGGCACCACTTCGAGGGCGACGCCGAGGTCCTTCGCCAGCAGCACGGCCACGTCGTAGTCGGAGCCGGTCGGCTTCATGTTCGCATCGGTCATGCCCGAAGGCGGCACCGCCAGGTCGATCGACACACGGATCTTCTTGTCCGCACGGATCTTGTCGAGCGTATCCGCTTGTGCGCCAAAGGCGACCGCGGACAAGGCAGCCAGCATCAGTGCGCGGCGGATCAGGTGCTTGAGGGTCATGGTGTCTCCTGTAGTTGTGGGGGAAGAACTCTCAAAGGCCGGTCCCGAGGAACTCCTGCAGTTCCCGTGTCTGCGGCCGGTCGAACATCTCGCGGCCGCCTTGCTCCCAGACGCGGCCCTGGTGCATGAACAGGGTCGTGTCGGCGACGTTGCGAGCGAAGGCCATTTCGTGGGTGACCAGAACCATGGTCATCCCTCCGGCCGCGAGATCGGCCATCACCTTGAGGACCTCGCCCGTGAGTTGCGGGTCCAGCGCCGACGTCACTTCGTCGAACAGCATCACCTGGGGCTCCATCGCGAGCGATCGTGCGATGGCCACACGCTGCTGCTGCCCGCCGGAAAGCTGCTCCGGGTAGCTCTTCGCCTTGTCGGACAGGCCGACTTGGCGCAGCACGCGCTCGGTCAGTTCCTTCGCTTCGTCGCGTGTCTTGCCTTTGCTGTGGCGCGGCGCCAGCGCGATGTTCTCCGCCGCCGTCAAGTGCGGGAACAGGTTGTAGCTCTGGAAGACGATGCCCACATCGCGGCGCAGCTGGCGCAGGTCGAGCTTGGGATCGCTCACCTCGTGCCCGGCCACCTGGATGCGGCCCTGATCGATGCGCTCGAGCCGGTCGATGCAGCGCAACGCCGTGCTCTTGCCCGAGCCGCTGCGTCCGATGATGGCGAACACCTCGCCCTTGTTCACACTGAAGCTGACGCCATCCAGCACCTTCAGGGCGCCGAAGCTCTTGTGGACGTTCTCGAGCAGGATGATGCTCATGCCGGGGCAACCTCCACGCGATGGGCGACCAGCAGGCGACGTTCGAGCTGCCGGCTCCACCACGACAATGGGAAACAAAGCATGAAGTAAAGACCGGCAACGAGCATGTAGACCACGAACGGTTCGAAGAGCGAGTTGTTGACCACTTGTCCGGCGCGGGCCAGTTCGACGAAGCCGACCACCGAGGCCAGGGATGTGTTCTTGACGATCTGCACCATGAAGCCCACCGTGGGAGGCGTTGCAATGCGCAAGGCCTGCGGCAGGACCACCAGGCCCATGCGCTGCACCCTTGAAAGCGCAAGACACTCGGCGGCCTCCCACTGCGTGCGGGGAACGGCCTGGATGCAGCCGCGCCAGATCTCGCCGATGTACGCGCTGACGTAGATCGTCATGGAGATTCCGGCCGCCACCAACGGGGGCAGGCTCAGGCCGATGATGCTCAGGCCGAAGTAGGCGAGGAACATCAGGATCAGAAGCGGCGTGCCTTGGACCAGTTGCACGTAGGCCATCGAGAGCCAGCGCACCGGGCGGATCGGCGAGATGCGGCACAGGGCCACGATGAAACCGAGCAATCCGCCACCGACGAAGGCGATCAGCGAAAGCACCAGGGTCCATTTCGCGCCTTGCAGCAGGAACACCAGGTGATTGGCGTTGAAGGCGCTGTTCACAGTGGCGTTCCCAGCTTGCGGCGGCGGGTGAAAAGCGCCTGCCCGGCGGCCCAGAACGCACCGCGCATCAGCAGCGACAGCACGAGGTAGAACACCGCGACCACGGCGTACGTTTCGAACGACCGGAAAGTATCGGACTGCACCCGGTTCGCGATGGCCGTCAGCTCTTCCGCCGAGATCTGCGACGTGATGGAGGTTGCCAGCATCAGAAGCACGAACTGGCTGGTGAGTGCGGGATAGACGCGCTCCATCGCCGGACGCAGGATCACGTGCCAGTAGACCTGTGCACGCGAAAGCGCGAGGCACTCGGCAGCCTCGACCTGGCTCTTGTGGATCGACTCGATGCCCGCGCGCATGATCTCGGCGGTGTAGGCACCGATGTTGATGACCATCGCCAGCACCGCGGCGAAGAAGGCCGGCACCTTCAGGCCAATGCTCGCCAGGCCGAAGTACACGAGGAAGATCTGCACCAGCAGCGGCGTGTTGCGTATCGCCTCGACGTAGATCGCGCACGCGCGCGCCACGAAGCGGTTGGGGCTGCCACGGCCGATGGCGCACAGCGTGCCGATGAGCAGGCCCAGCAGTGTCGCGGCCACCGACAGCTTGATCGTGAGCCACGCGCCGTGGACGAACAGCGGCCATTGCGCCAGGACGCTGGTGAAGTCGAACTTGTAGGTCACGGCTCGACCAGTTCGTGGAGATAGGGAATGGACGCCTGCGCGCCGGACCGCGTGACGCAGATCGTTGCCGCCTGAATGCCACGCATGACGGCAGCGTCAATGGACGCCCCCGCGGCGCGCGCAGCACACATCGCGCCGATGAACGTGTCACCGGCTGCCGTGGTGTCGACCACCTGAACTTCCATCGCGGGGAAGTGGCGGCAGCCGTCGTCGTCGGCGAGCACCACGCCCTGACTGCCCAGCGTCACGATCGCCGTTGAAGGTCCTCGCTTTCGGATCGACAACGCGGCGATTGCAGCATTCGCCGGATCGGTCACGGGCAGGTCGGCGAGCTCGCCGGCCTCGATCTCGTTCATGACGATGATGTCGACCAGCGACCAGAGTTCGTCGGGCAGCTGGCAGACGGGCGCCGGGTTCATCACCACGACCGCTCCCTGTGCATGCATGCACCGGGCGGCCACCACGACCTCGGCCATCGGGACTTCGCACTGCAGAAGCAGGAACTGGCCCGCAAGTGCCTCGGCGCCTGCCTTCAGCAACTCGTTGGCGCCGGGTACCAGCGTGATCCGGTTCTCGCCCTCGGCGTCGACCATCACGACCGCCACGCCGGTGCTGCCTGTGACCGAGCGGACGTTGGTGACATCGACCCCGTCCGAAGCGAGCGCATGGCGCAAGACCTCGCCGAAGTCGTCGTCGCCGACGCATCCCACCATCGCCACCTTGGCGCCTTGCCGGGCGCAAGCCACCGCCTGGTTTGCGCCTTTGCCACCCGGATTCGTGAGGAAACCGAGCCCCCGCAACGTCTCGCCGGCCCGTGGTGCACGCGCCACGCGGACCATCAGGTCCATGTTCAGGCTGCCGAAGACGACGATGGAAGCGGCCACTCAGGGCACCCGTTGGGTGACGGGTGGCTTGCTGCGCCGCTGCGCGCCCACGTCGGCAGCGTTCTCGCGCAGGTTCGCGCCGATCTCGAAGTGCTCGGCGAGCAGTGCATCTGCTTCGGACGCGTTCTTGCGCCGGATCGCCAGCATGATGGCCTCGTGATGGTCGACGAGATACGCGTCGACGCCTGGCACGCTGGCAATGACCCGCCTGCGTTCCGTATGCGATTGCTGCAGCAGCTTGGCGACGGCCGCGTACACGCTGGAGAGTGCCGGCGAGTGCGCCGCGTCCACGATCATCGTGTGGAAGTAGAAGTCCGCCGCGCCGCCCTTGACCGGATCGCCGATGGTCTCCTTGATGGCCTGCACGGCTTGCGCGAGTTTGTCCAGGTCCTGCGCGAGGGCGCGTGAACACGCCAGGCGGATCGCCTGCCGCTCGATCGCGATGCGCGCCTGCATCACGTCGTCCACGGCTCCCGCTTGCTGGGCCAGGACGAGGCCGAAGTAGTCGGAGAGTGCCGTGAAGTTCGGTTCGCGCACCACAGTGCCGAAGCCGCGCCTGATCTCCAGCGCGCCCAGCGTTGCCAGCGCACGCAACGCTTCCCGGATGACCGGCCGGCTCACTCCGAGCGCGCTCGCGAGGTCGCGTTCCGGCAGGAGCCGATCGCCGGTCTTCAGTTGACCGGTCACCAGTTGCTCGCGCAGGAACGACACCACGCGGTCATAGCCGTCTTCACTGCCGTCGGACTGCTGGACGATCTTGATCGGCTTGTTCATCGCGCGATCCGTTCAGGGGAAACGCCGGCCTTCGACCAACGCCCGTGCCGCTTCGCGCTCCAGTTCGCCGAGCTTGTCGACGCGGCGGCGGAAGTGCTCTTCGGTGCTGAACTCGGAGGCCAGGAAGGTCTCGATCACGTCGCGAGCCACCTGCGGCCCGATGATCCAGGCACCGATGCACAACACATTGACGTCGTCGTGTTCGACCGCCTGGCGAGCCACGAAAGTGTCGTGGCAGACCGCCGCACGAATGCCGGGGATCTTGTTGGCAGCGATGCACGCGCCTGCGCCCGTGCCGCAGACGAGGATCACCCGTTTGACCTTGCCCTCCTGGATGAGGGAAATGGCGTTCCGCGTGACATCCGGAAAATCGACTGGCGATTCCGACATCGCGCCGACATCGATGACTTGATCGCAATGCTGCGAAAGAACATCCGAGACAAACGCCTTCAGGAGGAAACCGGCGTGGTCGTTCGCCAGGCCGATTGCCGGCCAGCGCGGAACCTCGTGCGCATGCGGTGAGCGTGATTCGTCTCTGGACATATTGCTGCCTTACCGTGGTAAGACCAAGGATAGACCAAGGCGGCGGAACTCGTCGATAGGGGTTCCTCCGGACCATCCCCAAGCCGCTCACCACTTCGGCGGCAACTTCCTGAGCAGCACGATGCGCTCGCGCGAAACCTCGATGTAGCCACCCTTGGCCAGGTCGGTCAGCAGCCGGTTGACCATGGCCTTCGAGGCGCCAACGCGCTCGGCGATGCGCTGCTGGCTCAATGGGCCGGGCACCACGCGCAGGCCCCTGTCGTCGACCGCGAGGGCATCGAAGAGGCCCACCAGCCGTCCGTAGACGTCCACGGAGGCCAGGCGGCCGACCGTGCGCGTGAGTGTGCGCACACGTTGAACCAGGCGCTGGATCAACTGGAACGCAAGCTCGGGGCGCTGCGCCAGCGCGCGCTCGGCTTGCTCGCGGGTCACGCGCGTCAGCCGCGCCCGCGTGATGACCTGCACCGTGGCCGTGCGCACTTCGCCGCTGAGCATCAGCTCGCCGAAGAGCTCGCCGGGGTGCAGCGTGTTGAGTTCCACCACGCGTCCGCCCTCCCCGACCACGAAGGCGCGCAACTCGCCCTCGTGGATGAGATACATGCAGTCGGCCACCTCGCCCTCGGTCACCACCGCGGCCCCCGGCTCCCAGGTACGCGTCTCGCCCAGCCGCGCAAACTCGGCCCGCAGGTCGTCGGAATTGCCGACGCTTGACTCTTCGAACATACCTGCTCCTCGCTTGCGACCGACGCCTAGACTCACGATCGAGTTCGCTTTCGGACCCGCAGAACCTATCATGCGCGCGATGAACGCCTCCATCCCCACCTTGCCGAGCCCGTCCACCGATGCGCAGACGGAGGCGCGCGCATTGCAGCTGTCGTTGGCCCGCACGGCCTACAACTACGTTCGAAGCTACCCGAATCTCGATGCGGTGCCGATGTGCGCGGGCGTGCCCGCCGGCGAGGAGTTCAGCGCCGCCTACAACGCACTGGTCGCGCAGACCAGTGCGGAGATCGCCGAGAACTTCGCCGTGAATGTGCTCAACTTCCTCGAGAAGGAGTTTCAGGAGGACTGGGTGGGTGGTTTCTCTAAGCTCTTCCAGATCAGGCAGGATGTCCAGAAGCTGATCGACGGCATGTATGCCGCCGCCGAAGAGGCGGTCCAGGAAGGGCCTACGGCGATCCTGAAGTCGACACTGTTCGACATGGTGCGGTCGAAGTTCCTCCAAGCCGAAACCGAGGCGGACTACGAGAAGCTGGTCGTCACGCTGCCCAAGCCGCAGATGATGGCGATCGAGTCGAAGGACTGGATGCGGCTCGAGGACGGCAGGCCGTGCCAGCAGGACTGGTTCTTCGGCTACCTGCAAGTGGCCGGCTTCAACACCACCAACCTGCGCCGCGTCGTGCACGACAAGCCGACAGGCAGCAAGGCGCTGGTCTGGCGCGAATTGCAGGCCAAGATGACGATCCCCGATACGGTGACCGTCGAGAGCCTGGGCGGCCCCACCACCTTGAAGCTGTCCGACATGGTCGCCGCCGGCACGCTCTACGCCTGCGACTACGCCGCGCTGATCGGCGACGGCGATCTGTCATCCAAGGAGAGCGACCTGCACGGCAAGCACCGCTACCTTCCCTCGCCCATCGCCCTGTTCTATTGGAACGCGTCGCCTCCCACGGGCTATCCGCCGGTCTATGGCGCAGGTCATGGCCAGGCCGGTGCGTTGCAGCCGATCGCGATCCAGTTGGGGCAGGTCCCGGGCTCGGCCATCTTCAGCCCGACCGATGCCTTCGGTGCGAACGATGCCGATCGCCTGAAGTGGAAGATCGCCAAGTACTTCGTCAACGTCGCCTGTGCGATTCAGCACGAGTCGGTCGCCCATCTGGGGGATTGCCACCTGATCATGGAGGCCGTTGCCATCGCCACGCACCGCCAGCTGGCGAAGGAACATCCGCTGTTCCAGCTGCTGGCGCCGCATCTGCGGTTCACGATCAGCATCAACGACGGTGCCTCGCACAACCTCATCGTTCCGGGGGGCGTGGTGGCGGCCAACGTCGGCGCCCGCATCGACTGGACGCTGCAGATGGTCAACGAGGCGCGCAAGGCCTGGCGCTGGGGCGAGAACAGCCCCGACACGATCTTCTCGCTGCGCGGCATGGACCAACTGGCGGACTACCCGTTCCGCGACGACACCTTGCTGCTGTGGAAGGCCATCCAGGACTTCGTTGCCGACTACGTGAAGATCTACTACAAGGACGACGCGGCGGTCGCGTCCGACCCGGAACTCATGGCCTGGGTGCAGGAACTCGGCTCGCCGCAGCACGGCAACCTGTCGGGCTTTCCGACCACGCTGGGCACGCGCGAGCAGCTCGCCCAGGTCGTCGCCCAGATGATCTACACCGCGGGCCCCCTGCACGCGTCGGTCAACTACGGCCAGTACCCCTTCGCGGGCTTCGCGCCCAGCGTGGCCGCCGCAATCTACAAGGCCGCACCGACGCACGAAGACAAGATCGATCGCGCGTCGCAGGTTCTGGAGTGGCTCCCGCCGCTGGACGTCGCGCTGTACACCGTGTCCTTCGTGTACCTGCTCAGCAGCGTGCAGTTCGATGCGCTGGGGCACTACGCCGCCAACCCGCAATACCCGCACTTCGCGGACCCCGGGGCCCAGAAGGCGCTGGAAGCCTTCCAGGCCGCGCTGGCGCAGGCCGAGATCACGATCCACCAGCGCAACCTCGAGCGGCCGATTCCCTATCTATTCCAGGTGCCGTCCAGGGTCCCCAACAGCATCAGCATCTAGCGCCGGCGCCAGGTCACCGGGCCCGGCAGCCCGGTGCCAGCATCTCGGTTGTCGCTTCGAGGTCGATCACGCCCTGCGCGTGCATGACGGCCTCTCCGGCGATCGACATCGCCCGCCCTGCCTCGCCGCCCATCAACTGCCCCTGTCTGCGCCGCGCGGCGGCGCCGTACAGCTTCAATCCGGTGGCGTCGAAGATCGCCGTGGCCGCCTGCAACAAGGCCGATGCCCGATCGGGTTGCTGCTTCTCGCACGCCAGGCCGGCTTCGATCACAGCGGCCCAGCCGGGCAGGTGGGGCAGCCGGCTGCTTTTTAACTGCGCGGCCGTGGTCCTGGCGATACCCATGGCAGCGGCGACGTCGGTCGAGCCTTGCCGAGCGGCAGCCACTGCGCAAGCGGCCCGGTAGAAGCTGACGAGGCCAAAGGCCGTCTTCATGCGCAGCAGTTGCGACTTCTGGAGCGCCGGCCACTGGCGGGCTGCCAGCAGCATGCCGCGCGCCGGCTGGCCTTCGTAGAGCGCGAGGTTCATGTCGGCCAGGAGGATCAGGTAGTCCGCCCATTGGTAGACGCTCTGGACCTGGTAGCTGGCCTTGGCCTGGCCGATGCGCGGGCCCGCGTCGGCCAGGCCGCGGTGCGCCAGCAAGGCAGGCGCCGCAAAACTGACCACGCCGCAGGCCAGGTACTGGTCGCCGCGCCGCAAGGCGTTCTCGACGATGCCGGGTGCCGTGGTCGAGGTCCGGGCAAATTCGCCCAGATGGTTCGCCACGTTCACGGTGTAGAGATGGGTGCTGGCCAGCTCGAAAGGCACCTCCGTGCATTGGGAGCCCAGCCAGTCCAGCGCGTCCTGCAGCACCGGCTGGGCATCGGTGAAGCGGCCTTCGTGCGCCAGCACGCAGCCGCGGATCTCGCGCACCCAGCCCGTGAGTTCGTTCTGCGACACCTCGGCGGCCAGGCGCTCGGCCTGCAGCAGGATCGGCTCCGTCTTTGCGCGCGTGCCCGGGCCGTCGAAGCTGGCCATGTAGGCCTCCATCGACAGCGCCCGCGCCGCATGCGCCGCCGAGCCGGTGTTCAGGGCCAGCCGGGCATAGCGGGCCGCCATGTCGACCATCACGAACGGATCGTTGCCGACCGAACCCTGGACCACCGACCACATCGCGCCCAGCCGGGCCTGCTCGCCCGGCCCGGGCGTTGCCGCTGGATCGATCTTCAGCCCCCTGCACATGAGCATGAAGCGCGAAGCCAGCGCCGCGAAGATCGCTGCCTGCGGCGAGCGCGGCATCGACAGGCCGACGGCGGCAAGCACCTCGCCCAGCAGCACGCGCGCCTCGTCGATGTAGCCGCTGGTGCTGAGCAGGTGCGCCGCCGCGCGCTTGAAGTCGAGCGCCTCCTGCGGCGCCGCACCGACGCTGGCGGCGCGATAGACCGCCGCGGCCTCGCGGCTGTTGCCCATCGACGCCAGCATCGCGGCGAGCTTGACCTGCACCCGCCGGAAGCGCGGCGGGTCGAGCTCGATCAGGTCCAGGCACTGCCGGTATTGGCGGGAAGCGAATTCGAAAGCCAGCGCGGCGGCGAAGACGTCGCCCGCCTTCTCGTAGTGGACGCTGGCACGCTGGCCGTCGCCGGCGCCATGGAAGTGCAGCGCCAGGTGTTCCGGCTGCGCATCCGCATGCATGGAGAGCGCCTCGGCCAGGCTGGCGTGCACGCGGCGCAGCTCGGCCGGGGCCAGGGCATCGGCCACCGATTCGCGGATCTTGTCGTGATAGCACTCCAGTACGCGGCTGTGCGCACTCACCCTCGCCGTACGCGCGAGCCGCTCGAACAGCAAGGCATCGAGCGCTTCGTGCGTCGCATGGGCCGCGTCCACGGCCAGCTGCGCCGAGATCGGGCGGCCCGCGACCGCCAGCACGTTGAGCACCTCGCGCGCCTTCTCGGGCAGCAGTCCGATGTGCCGGTCCACGCTCTGGCCCAGCGTGAACCGGTCCGGGCCGGCCCCCGTCCGCCAGTCCGAGAGCGCCAGGCGCACCAGTTCACCGACGAAGAATGGACTGCCACCGCCTTCGGCAGCGATCGCGCCGAAGTCCGCGCTGCGAGCCGAGCCGAGCAACCGCTGCGCCAGCTGCACCGACACGGCCGGCGGCAGAGGACCCACATGCAACGAACGGCACTCCACTTGCGGACTCCGGGCCGGGATGCCGAGGATCTTCTGCAACAGCGCGTTGTCCTTCGCGCCTTCGCTGCGGTGGGTCGCCACCCACAGGAACGGCGTCGGCTCCGGCTGGCTCAACAGGTACTCGAAGACGACGATCGAATCGCTGTCTGTCCATTGCAGGTCGTCCACGAAGATGACGAGCGGCCGCCGGTCGCGCATGCGTCCGAGCAGTTCGCTCAGCGCGGCGAAGGCGCGCAGCCGCAGATCCTGCAGGTCGGGCGTCGGTTTCTTCGGCGCCCGGGCCACGGCCTCGACCCGTTCGAGCACGGGGAAGAGACGGGCCAAGGCGTACATCTCGCGCGGCATCAGTTCGCCGGCTTCCGCGTGCGAAAGGCCGTGCAGGTGGCTGCCGAGCTCGTCCATCACCGAGTCGAAGGCCTTGAACGGCACGCTCTCGCGGTCGTAGCAGCGGCCCTCGAGCGCGACCGAGCGCCCATCGGCTCGCACCTGGTCGAGGAAGGCATGCAGCAGCGCACTCTTGCCCATGCCCGACTCGCCGCTGACGAACATCATGACCGGGCGGCCGGCCAGCATCGACGCATGGGCAGCGTGCAGCGCGGCCATCTCGCTCTCCCGGCCGAGCAGGACATCGGCCCGCGGCGCCGGGCCCGTCGGTTCCGCCTGTGCGGTGGCCGACGCGGCGAGCGGCGCCGTGCCGCCTTGCGCGTCCGGCGCGTTCGCTCGGGCGAGGGCCGCCTGCATCCGTGCCGCGTCGGGCCGCGCCGCGGGGTCGCGTTGCAGCAGGGCGTCGCACAACTCGGCCAGGTCGTGCGGCGCGTCCGCGCACAGGTTGCGCACGGGCGGTGCGGCCTGCTGGCGCTTGCGCTCGAGCACGTCGGCGAGCGGCCCTTCGAACGGCAGCCTGCCGGTCAGTGCCGTGAACAGGATCGAGCCGATCGCGTACATGTCGCTGGCGGTCGTCGGCAGCGCGTGCGGCGCGCTCCAGGTCTGCTCGGGTGCCATGTAGCCGGGCGTGCCGCTGATTCCGAGATCGGCCGCCGGGCGTACGGTGGCGCCGGCATGTCCGTCCACGACCAGGCCGAAGTCCAGGACCACGACGCGGCCGTCCTTGTCGACGAGCACGTTCGACGATTTCAGATCCCGGTGCAGCATGCCGGCCGCATGGATCGCCATCACGCCGTCCAGCAACTTCGCGAGGGCGGTGCGCAGGCGTTGCACGTCGAGCCGCCCCTCGGGACGCACCCAGGCGTCGAAGCGCTCGCCGTCCACCATCTCCATGCTGAAGAACCAGCCCTCGTCGCTGAACAACTCGTGCAGGCGGCACAGGTTCGGGTGGCGGATCTCGGCCAGGGAGCGGAACTCGTTCTTCAGCCGGTAGACGCTGCCTGAGTCGAGCCAGCTCAGCGTCTTGATCGCGACGGCGCTGCGCCTGAGCTCGTCATAGGCTTCGAACACCACGCCCATGCCACCCTCGCCGATCTGGCGCCGGATGGCGAACCTGCCGTCGAGGAGGCTGGTGCCAGGCAACGGCCGCAAGCCCGAGCCCCGCAGGCGCGCCTCGGGCACCGGCGAGGCCTGCGCGAGCATGTCCAGAAACGACCCGCCATGCCCCTCGACAGTGAGATCGACACGGGCCGGCCCGCTTTCTTTTTTTTCTGACATGACGCCTTCGCAACGACCATGGATGCTTAAATGATTATCAATGAACATCAGCGCGGACAGTGACCCATCACCGGGTTTTCCTGAAGATGCACTTCCGGCGCCTTCCTTGCAGGACCTGCCATGCGCCTGATCCTGCAAGCGACGGCTGCCGGCGCAGTCGAGCGGCTCGACTTCAACACCGCCGAACCCGTGACGATCGGACGCTCGCCCGACTGCCAGATCCAGGTCGAGGGCGATCACGTCAGCGTGTCCCGGCTGCATGCGCGGCTCGTTCCGACCGGACAAGGCTGGGTGGTCGAGGATCACAGCAAGGTGGGAACCCTGGTCAACGGCATGAAGCTCGGGCCCGGCCAGCGCTGTGCGCTGCGCTTGCACGACGAATTGCGGGTCGGCCCCCTGCGCCTGAAGGTGCTCGAGCTCGGCGGCCAGATCGAGCAGACGATGGCCACCGCGCTCAAGCTGACGGCCGTGAATTTCGCGACCCTGGACCCGCAACTGATGCTGCAGTCGGCGCTGGCGCTGCCCCGGCTTTTCGGCGAGGCGCACGCCGAAGGCGAGGTGCTGCAGAAGGCTTGCGCCTTCCTGGTGCAAGTGCTGTCCCCGGCCGTGAGTTCGGCCTATGTGGTCGAGGCGCATCCGCAGGACATGGCCTCGTCGCGCATGCTCGCCACCTGCTCGCGCGACGGCGAACGCGCGCCGGTGCTCAGCCGCAGAGTCATCGGCGACGCGCTCCAGCTCGATGGCTCGGTCGCCTTCTTCAATCACGCAAGCTCGCACGCGATCGATGCCACCGTGCACGACACGACCCGCACGGTCGGGGCCTGCCTGATCGAACGCAGCGCCGCCGGTGCGCCGATCGTGCTCTACGTCGTCGGCGAACGCAGCTTGCCGATCGAGAACACGGACATCGCGGCCGGCTACCTGAGCCTGGTCAGCACGCTGACGCGCCAGCACCTGGTGGCCCAGAGGCAGGCCCATATGGCCCAGTACTTCTCGCCGAAGGTGGTCGACCTCCTGATGCGCCCCGGCGGCCGATCGAGTGCGGAAGGCGACCCCCGTGTCATGGAGGCCACCACGCTGATCTTCGATCTGCGCGGCTTCTGCCTTTCCACGGAGGCCGCGGCGACGGACCTGCTCCGGTGGCAGAAGGAGCTTCGAAGCATGATGGACGTCGTCTCGCGCGAGGTCTTCGCGCACGAGGGAACCGTGATCGACTACCAGGGCGACGGCTGCTTCGCCGCCTGGGGCGTGCCTTTCGAGCAGGCCGACCAGGCCCAGCTGGCCGTCGACTGCGCGCTGCGGATCATCGAGCAGCTGAAGACCACCTCCCTGCAGTCCCTGGACTCGCCGTCGGGTCCGGTCTGCGGCATCGCCATCGCCAAGGGGCAGGTGCTGGCCGGCTCGATGACGTCGAGCCGGCATTTCAAATACGGCTTGCTGGGCACTTCGGTCAACTGCGCGTCGCGCGTGGAGGCACTCACCAAGCCCGGCCGGCTCGATGCGCCATTGCTGGTCACCGAAGAGGTGGCCAAGCTCCTGGACGCGACGCGCACGCCCTTCGTCCGGGCCGCGCGCGTGGCCCTGACCGGGATGGAGACCCTCTTCGATGTCTACGAGGTGATTGATCCCGCACGCGGCCTGTCGTCGCCTGGCCATGCGGCGCAGTGGGAAATCCTGTTGCGCAGGCTGGAAGGCTTGCGCCATGCCGCCGACCTGCCGGCGCTCCAGGCGGCGATCGGCGCGCTCGGGTGCGCGGACGACGCCCGCGTGCGCTGGCTGCAGGCCCAGTGCAGACAGCTTGAAGAGCCGGCCCAACTGTCGCGGTGGGACGGCGTCGTGCGCTACGAGAAGTAGGGCACAGGTTCGAGGCGGGCCACGGCAGGGCTCGCCGGTCACTATTGAACGCAGGCGCGCCGGGCGGCGCGAACATGACGACCATGCGTCCAACGAGCAGCCATCGCTGATCGACACAAGGACAGCGCCATGAACACCGCCAAGCCCCTACTGCCTTCCGACGCCGGCTTCGACGTCTTCGACGGCGGCCGCGACACCACAAACCGCATGCCGGACGCCTCGGCGCTGATAGGGGAACTGCGCAAGGCCGTCGCTCAGGTGACCCAGTGGGTGGCCGGAGCCGACGCACAGCTGGCGCGCGACCGCTACCTCGCCGAAGCCTCCGATCCGGCCGACCTGGAACGCCGCAGCGTGGCCTGGGATCGCGCGCAGGAGACGCGCCGCTCGATGCCACCTGTGCTCTGAGGAGCGCTCGTCCATGTTCGACCGATCCCTTCGCTACCTGAACGCGGCCGCGACCCGCGGCTCGCCGCGCTACGTCGTGGCGCTGCTCGCCTGCGTCCTGCTGGTCTTGTTCTGGCGCGGCCAGGCCGGGAGTGTCGATGCAGCGATCAGGCACCCCGTGGCCCACCCAAGCGACGCGTCCAGCGACGCGCCTTCCCACTTCGATGCACTGCGCAACCAGGCTGCGACCGGCGACGAACTTTCCAATGTCGAGCTCAGCAACGCCTTGCTGGACAGGTACGACCTGGCGGGCGATTCGAACGACCTCTACGAGGCGCTGCAATGGGTCGACCGGCGCCGGGATCCCTCAGACCCCACGGGCCAGGTCAACCGCATAGTCGCGAAGTACTGCAGTCATCGCGTCGTGCAGTGGCACTGGCTGTGCGTGATGGGTGAATGACCACAGTCTGCGGCTCAGCTGGCCGGAAACTGCTCGGGAAGCGGATCAGGCTTCTCCTCCGCCCCCGCCTTCTTCGTCTCATCGCGGCCCAGATCCTTCATCATTTCCTCGCCTTCGGGATCCTTGCCGTCCAGCGGGATCGACTCTTCAGCGCCCAATTCCGGCTCTTCGTTGTCCGCGTACTTCCGAGGGGTGTTCATGGATTTGCTCCTGTGAACCACCACCTTGGTCTCGCGAACGCACCTGGTGCCTCAGGGGAAAGCGCAAGCGCCTGTCAGTGACGGCCGACTTGTGGGCCGCTGCAAAGCGCAGTCGCGCACCGCACTGGCGTCAAGCGCGTGCCTGGCCTGTAGTCCACCGCATGCATGTCGAGGGCGCAGCCTCCGACGCGAGATCACGCGCGGCGGGACTGGATGCACGCAGGATGGCGTCGCACCTTGGGGGTCCCTGCAACCCTCTCAAGGAGACATCAATGGCATATCCCAACGATACCCGTGTCGCCGGCGACACGGATTCAAGCGCCACCGCGACCGGCGTCGGTGCCGTCGTCGGCGGCGTGGCCGGTGGCGTGGCTGGCGGCGCGGCAGCGGGCGCGGCCGTGGGCGGCATGACCGGCCCCGTCGGCGCTGCCGTGGGCGCCGCCGTCGGCGCTGTCGCCGGCGCACTGGCCGGCCGCCGTGTCGCCAAGGCCGATCCGGCTGCCGAGGACACCTACTGGCGCGACAACTATGCCGGGCGCCCCTACGTCGAAGGCGGCTCGAGCTACGACGACTACGCCCCCGCCTACCGCTACGGCGTGGATTCCTATGCCCGCTTTCCCGACCGCCCCTTCGACGAGGTGGAGCCGGCGTTGGGCCGCGACTGGGGCACGGCGCGCGGACGGTCCACGTTGGAGTGGGAACGGGCCAGGCATGCCACGCGCGACGCCTGGCAGCGTCTGAGCGACAGCGTGGAGCGTGCAATCCCGGGTGACTCGGATCGCGACGGGCGCTGAGTTCCAAAAGCGAACATGAAGAACGGCCCGCAAGGGCCGTTCTTGTGGAGTGCGCCTTTCTCGCGCCGCGATGCCCCGGCACGCAGCGGCTCGCAAGACGGGTGGCGCTGATGCGTCGCTCGATTCCACGGCCCCGTCATCCGAATCGGAACCTATGGTCACGCGACGAAAAAGCGTCTAGCCTTCGCGCGGCTCACGTGCAGTACGCGAGCAACCGCAGCCAAGGGCCGGGCATACGGCTCTGGCAACGACAACAAGGGCCTGCGTGCCCGAGGAGACGCGATGACATCCAAGGTTCTCACGGCCTCAGCGGCCGTGTGTGTAGTGCTGCTGGCTTCCTGCGGCGGAGGCAGCAGTGGCGGAAGCTCCGGATTGGGCGGAGGAAGCGGCACAAGCAGTTTGAAGAGCAGCGCCGACGCCAACGCCGCGCAGCAGGCGAAACCGCAGAACGACAAGGAGCAAGGCAACAGCGTTCGACTGCGCGTGCTGTCGAGCGCGCCCGAGTTCATTTCGGGCGGCGACGCGCGCATCGAGGTGCGAGCCGCGCCGGGCCTGCGCGACAAGCTGGACTTGTGGCTCAATGGCACGCGCCTGGAGGTGAAACTCGCCGAAACCGCAGACGGCCTCGAAGGCGTGATCAGCGGCCTGAAGGTGGGGAAGAACTCGCTGGAGGTCCGCCATCGCAGCGGCAACGGACAGGCCCGCGACCAGCTCACGCTGACCAACCACCCGATCACCGGCCCGATGTTCACCGGGCCGCAGCAGACACCTTTTGTGTGTACCACGATCCAGGCCGCGGTCGGCAAGCAGCCGCGCGTGGACAGCGCCGTGCCGCCGGGCTACCCGGTTCGCGATGCCCAAGGCACCTTGCTGGGCTACAGCCAGGATTGCTCGATCGACACCTTCGTCAGCTACCAGTACCGCAGCACGGCAGGCGCGCTCAAGCCGCTGCCGGCCGACGGTACGCGCCCCACCGACATGGGACAGGCAACGCTGGCCGACGGCCGCACGGTAGACTTTGTCGTGCGGCGCGAGATCGGCAGCATCAACCGCTTCCTCTACAGCATCGCGATGCTCGCGCCCATGCCGGCCGCCGACAACGGCGCGCAGACCGACACCTCCCTGTGGAACGGCAAGCTGCTCTACTGGTTCCAGGGCGGCGTGGCGATCGGTCACAGCCAGGGCACGGTGCATGGCGGCTCGATGAACCTCGACGTACTCGGCCGCGGCTGGGCGATCGTTCATTCGAGCGGCAACAACACCGGCACGCACTACAACATGAACCTCGCCGGCGAGACCGCGATGATGACCAAGGAGCGCTTCATCGAGCGCTATGGCGCGCCCGTCTACACCGTCGGCCTGGGCGGCTCGGGCGGTGCGATCCAGCAATACATGATCGCGCAGAACAACCCAGGCGTGCTCGACGGCCTGCTGCCCGTCCAGAGCTACCCCGACATGGTCACGCAGACCATCCACGTTGGCGACTGCGAACTGCTGGAGCACTACATGGACGCGACCGACCGCACGAACGGCAAGTGGGGCGTGACCAAGAACCGCAGCTGGCTGGTGGGCATGAACGCGGAGGAAAACCCCGACGGCGGGCCGAACACGCGCGTGAACGATGCGCTCGCGCCGCTGAAGATCGCACTGGGATACAGCACCGCGAAGGGCACCACCGAATGCGTGCCGGCGTGGCGCGGCCTCACGCCGTTGTCGATGAATCCCTGGTACGGTCAAGCGCCCAACCAGCAGTTGTACGAACCGCAGAGCGATATCGCCGCCATCCGCTGGACCCACTACGACGACCTGCGCAACGTCTACGGCGTGGACCCCAGCGGCGCAGCCCGACCGACCTGGGACAACGTGGGCGTGCAATACGGCCTCAAGTCCCTGCGAGCGGGCCACATCACGATGGATGAATTCGTGCACCTGAACTGGCACGTGGGCGGCTGGAAGCATCCGAGCGACATGGTTCAGGAGGGGTTCCCCTTCTTCGGCACGACGCAGGCCGAGATCAACAAGGCGCTGTCGCAAGCCGGCTACTTCGACCCATGGAGCCGTCGCAACATGCGCCTGGCCACCGCGGATGCACCGGCGCCGCGCACGGTCGGCGACCCGCTGGCGATGCGGGCCGCCTACACCTCGGGACATGTGTTTACGGGGCGCCTGGACGTACCGGCCATCGACCATCGGCAGTACATGGAGCGCGAACTGGACATGCACAACAGCCATCAGTCCTTCGCGGTGCGACAGCGTGTGCTGCAGAAGATGGGCCACAGCGACAACCTGGTCTTGTGGTTCACCGACACCGCGCCCGGCACACCCAAGGCGAGCCAGTCGATGCAGGCGCTTGACGTGATGGACCAATGGCTCGCGAACATGCGCAAGAACCCTGCGGGCGGGATCGCCGGCAACAAGCCGGGCGATGCAGTGGACGCCTGCTTCAACCTGCAAGGTCAACGCATGAGCGCGGGTGGCGGCGTTTGGGCGGGCATCCTGGACAGTCAGGCCGCAGGTGCATGCACGCAAAGCTTTCCTCTGTACGGCACGTCCCGCACCGTGGCCGGTGCACCGATCGAGGGCGGCATCTACCGCTGCGCCCTCAAGCCGGTGGACAAGGCTCTGGCTGACGGAACCTATGGCAATTCGGCGCCCCCTGCCCAGCAGATCGAGCAGCTCAAGCGCATCTTCCCCGAGGGGGTGTGCGACTACACGCAACCGGACCAGGCTCGGCCAGTGGCCGGGTGAGCGAGGCGTTCGCCTGGTAGCGGGAGATCCGGCGACCGGCCATGTGCGAGGCGAAGATGGCAAGCACGAAAACGCCAACGCTCAGGAGGCTCACGGTCCCCTTCGGAAAACGCGAGTGCTACTTTGCCGCCACTGGCACCAGCGGCGGCAGCTTCCAGGTGCCGTTCATCGCCTCCTTGCTGGGACCATAGATGCGGCCCACGGCACTGTAGGGACCGTCAGGGGCCGGCAGCCAGTTCGACTCCTTGTCGGGGCCAGGGGATGTGTGACCGACATGGAGCGTGAGGCCACCGTCCGCATCTCGCTTCAGGCCGGGAGTGCGGTCGCCGATCGAGTACCGCTTGAGTTCGTTGGCGTAGAGGAAGCGGTCGGGCAAGGTGTAGAGGGTCATCGACCAGAAGAACTTCGCGGGCGGCAACTGGCCAGGTGCGAAATGGATGGTCGACGGCTTGCTGCCGTCGCCGACATAGCCGCCATACCAGGCCTCCACCAATGAATTGCCGTACAGGCCCATCTCTGCGGCGATGGCGCGCTTCATGTAGTCGTTTTTCAGGTCCGCGCGCGTGCCGAACAGGCCGTTGGAAGAGAGCGTCACCTTCACCTTCTCGGCCATGGCGGTTTGTGCGTCCTTCACGCCGGCGTCGATCGCGGCCAGCGTCTCGGGCGGCACTGTCGATGCGTCGAAGGGTTTGCCCGGGCCAATGCCGATGGTCGAGAAGCGCTTCATCAACGCGATCTCGCTCTTGTTCGGTGGCTGCGTGAACTGCAACAGAAAGTTCAGGTAGCCGATGAAATCATGCGAGCGTGCCTTCGCGGCGTCGTAGGGCGGGAAGGTCACGGCGGGGGCGGCCGGCGGAGCGGCCGTCTTGCGAAAGCTGCTCAGCGGCTCGAGCCGCATGCCGGCCTGCACGGCCTTCACGGCCTTCACGGCCTCGATATCGTCCGGGCCGTTGAGCGCGGTGCGCGTGAGCGTCATGACGATGTCGGTCTCGGAGCGGAACACCTTCTTGATGCCGGGAGGGGGCTTGCCCTTCCAGTGCGGCCCCGCAACCATGTAGCTGCCTGCTTCATTGCCGGTCGCGCGCGACCCCAGGTAGGCGAAGTTGTAGGTGTACAGATCGACCCACTGTTGCACGTAGTAGCGCTTGTTCGCGACGGCGGGGACGCTGACCACCCAGGGCTCGGCGCGCAAGTCGAGCCACGCCCATGAATAAGGGGTGTCGTTGTTGGGCGTCACCACGTCGCGGTTCTCAGGCGTGTAGAGCTGCGAGTAGTGGCGGAACTTGCCGAAGCCGCCCACGTACTCGCGCCCCGCAGGATCCGCCAGCTGCTTGTACATGGTGTTGTAGTTCTCGAGCATCGAGAAAGCGTAGATGTAGGCGTCCTTCGCCACGGCCCGCGCCTCGGCGGGCGAGACCGCGGTCTGGGCGGCTGCGGGCGACGACATCACCAGGGGTGCGCACAGCGCCGCAATCGAGATGAAGCTGGCTTTCAATGACATGGCTCGGGTTCTCTCGGTGGGATCAGGTCATGGCGCCGCACGCACGACGGGCGACTTCCATTGCCCGCTGAGCAGCTCCGGCTTGGGCAGGTAGTAGCGCATGGTCAGCATGAACGGCCCCTGGGGCGCCGGCAGCCAGTTGGCTTCCCTGTCCTTCCCCGGGGACTCGCTCTGGATGTAGATGGTGAGCCCTCCGTCAGCGTCAGTCTTCAGGTCTGGCAGCATGGGCGAGTTGATGAGATAGCGGTCCTGGTCGTTCTTCACGAGCAACTGGTCGGGCAAGCCATACATCGTGAGCGACCAGAACGCATTGACCGGCGGAAGCTGCCCCTTCGCAAAGCGCAGCACGTAGCGAGCCTTGCTTCCGTCGAGCGCTTGTCCGGCGGCATCCTTTTCATAGATGGGATAGAGCGCCTCCTCTCTGGAGTTCGCGCCGATGCCGACCTGCGCCCCTACCGCCCGGTCGAGGTTGTTGTTCTTCATGTAGGCACGGGTACCGAACAGCGTGTCGATCTTGCCGCCGAGCTCGGCGCGGCGCGCGTCGATCGCCTTCTGGCCATCGGCCATGCCGTCCTGCATGGCCGCCTGGATGTCGGCGGGCAATGCGCCCACGTCGATGTGCTTGCCAGGCGCGACACCGATGCGAGCGAAACGCGCACGCAACTCTTTTTCGCTCGGATGTGTCGGGGCGAACTGAAGCGCAAAGTTCAGCACGTTGAAGAACTCGAGCGACGTGCGCTGCTCGGCCGCGCCAAGCGGCTTGATCCAGTCCGGCTCGGCCAACGCTTTTGGCGCCTCCTTGCCAACAAAGGCCGACAGCGGTTCAACCTTGTAGCCCGCCTGGATCTTCTTGACCTTGTCGAGGTCCGCCGGGTTGAACAACTGCGTGCGACCGATGACGTTGACCAGTTCGGTCTCGGAGCGGACCACCTTGGTGATCCCCTTGGGCACCTGTCCCTTCCACCGTGGCCCGGCAATCAGGAACTTGCCCCCGCCATTGCCCGTCGTCCGTGTGCCGAGGTAGTCGAAGTTGTAGGTGTACAGGTCCATCATCTGGAACACGTAGTAGCGGTTCTTCTCGATGGCCGGCAGGGTCAGCACGATCGGTTCGGTGCGAAGGTCCAGGCCGAGGAAGGTGTAGGGGGTGTCCGAGTTCGGCGTGACGAATGCCTTGTCGTCAGGCGTGAACACCCGGGCGATGTTCAGCACCGAGTTGAAAGGCCCCTTGTACTCAGGGTTGCCCTTGGCGATGGAGAAGGCATACATGGTGCGATAGCTGTCTTCCATCGGAAAGCCGTAGACGTAGGCCTCCTTTGCGATGGCGCGCGCCTCCACTGGCGTGAGCTCAGCAGCGGCCGAAGCACCCTGCACCGACAAACCGACACTGGCAAAAAGAAGGGTCAAGAGGCTGCGTCGAATCATTGGCTGAGCTTTCTGGATCTGTCCATGCCGAGAGAAATCAAATGTGCGGCCGAGCCCGCGTCGCGGTAAATAAGGCCAAAGGGCATCCCGCATTGCCCATCGGGGCAATTTTCGACGCGTCTGCAGGAGATCAGGAATCCCGTTCCGAATAATGGAACTTGATTTTGAGAACGCCGCTGCCAGCCCTAGAGTGCGGCGAATGATCCGCCAGCTCCGCCACCAGTCCGACGTCAGCGCGCTGCGTATCGGCGATCCCAATTTCGCCGGAACGCTTGCCAAGGGCCTCATGATCCTGCAGACCTTCCTGCGCGATCCCCGACCCTATGCCAACAGTGAGTTGGCAACGCTGCTTGGCCTTCCGCGCTCCACGGTGTCGAGGCTGTGCGGAACGCTGCTCGAGATGGGCTACCTGGATCGAGACGAGCGCATCGATCGCTACTTCATCGGCCCGGCCGCGGTCGCGCTGGGCTACCCCTACATCGTCTCGATCCCCTTGCGCGCCCAGGCGCGCCCGCTGATGCAGTCGTTCGCCGACCAGGTGCGCGGCGCCGCCTCGATCGGTGTCGCCATGGGGCTGGACGTGGTGTACGTCGAAACCTGCGCCTACAAGCGGGGCACGCTGGCGCGCCCGGATGTGGGTGCACTGCGCAGTGTGGCCAGCAGCGCCATGGGACGGGCCTGGCTGCACTCCCTGGATGAAAAGGAACGCAGCGCAGTGTTGCGCCAGCTCAAGGCGGAGCGCCCCGAGGAACTGGCGCGCTGCGCGGCCGGCATCAAGGATTCGCTGCAGCTGCAGTCGCGTCATGGCTTTGCGATCAATCGCGGCGATGCGGGCATGGGCGTGCTCGGTGTCGCGGTGGCTTCGCGCCTGCGCCAGGGCACACGCGCGCTGCTGTTCAACTGCGCGGTGCCCGGTACCCAGATCGATGCCAAGACCTTGGAGTCCGACGTCGGACCGCGTCTGGTGGAACTGGTGCGCCTTTGCGAACGCAATGCAGGCGTCGCCTGAGCCTCTCCTCTTTCTTGTCGTCTTCTTCAACCCTCGAATTTCCGCATGCAACTCGACGCACTTTTTTCGCCGCGCAGCGTCGCCGTCATCGGCGCCTCGCAAAACCCGCAGAAGGTCGGCGGCATGCCGGTGCAACTGCTGCTCCGGCTCGGCTACGACGGGCCCATCTATCCGGTCAATCCCGGCGCGGCCGAGGTGCAGGGCCTGACGGCCTTCGCGACGATCGATGCGGTGCCCGCGCCGATCGACCTGGCCATCGTCGCACTGCCGGCCGCCAGCGTGGAGGGAGCCATCGAGCAATTGATTGCACGGCGAGCACGCGCCGCCGTGGTGCTCAGTTCAGGCTTTGCCGAGATGGGCGAGGAAGGCGCCGCCACGCAGGCGCGCATCGCGGAGCGCGCACTTGCGTCCGGGATGGCGCTGCTCGGGCCCAACTGCCTCGGCGTGATGAACATCCGCCGCAAGCTCTTCGCCACTTTCTCGCCGGCACCACTGGCCGGGGTGCCGGAGGTGGGCCAGGTCGCCATCGTGAGCCAGAGCGGCGCCTTCGGGGCCTATGCTTTCTCGCTGGCGCGCAAGGGCGGCCTCGGCCTCAGCCACTGGGTGACCACCGGCAACGAGGCCGCGGTGTCGGTGGCCGACGTGATCGACTGGTTGGCCGATGACGCCGGCACGCGCGTGATCCTCGCCTACATCGAGGGCGCGCGCGATGGCGCCGCCCTGCAGCGCGCGCTGGCCAAGGCGCGTGCGGCCGGCAAGCCGGTGATCGTGACCAAGGTCGGCCGCACCGAAGCGGGTGCCCGCGCCGCGATGTCGCACACCGCCAGCCTCTCCGGCGAGGACGCCCTGTACCAGGCGGTGTTCGACGCCACCGGCGCGATCCGCGCCCGCACGGTCGACGAGATGTTCCGGCTGGGCCAGGCCTTCGCGACCGGCAGCACGCCGGCCGGGCGACGCCTCGGCATCGTGACGGTCTCCGGCGGCGTCGGCACCTTGATGGCCGACAGCGCATCCGATCTCGGGCTCGAACTGCCCGCGCTGCCGGAAAACGTGGCCATGCCGCTGCGCGAACGCATTCCCTTCTGCGCCACGCAGAACCCCATCGACGTGACCGGTCAGGTCACGGCCGACCTGCCCGTGCTGGGCCTCGCGGCGCAAGGCGCAGCCACCAGCGGCGCCTACGACGCACTGGCCCTGTTCGTCGCCGCCGCCCTCGCTTCGCCGCTGCTGGCGCCGTCGATCGTGGAGATGGTGCGCAAGGCCGTCGCCGCAGCGCCCGGCGTCCCCATGGCTTTGTGCGGCATTGCCGACGAGGCCACGCGCCAAGCCCTGCTCGAATGCGGCTGCCTGGTCTTCGAGGAGCCGACGCACGCCGTGGAGGTGCTCGCCGCGAAGGCCAGGTGGGCCGCGCACCGCATCGAGCCCCAGCCGCAGCAGCCGGCGCAACTCGACATCGCGCCGGCGCTGCTGAACGAAGCCGAGGCCCTGGACTTCCTCGGCGGCTTCGGCGTGCCCGCCGCACCGCACCGGTGGGTCCATTCGCCGGCCGATGCGGTCGCGGCCTGGCGGACGCTCGGCGGGGAAGCGGTGATGAAGATCGTCTCTGCCGACCTGCTGCACAAGAGCGACGTGGGCGGCGTGCGCGTGGGACTGCGCAGCGAGCAGGAGATCCGCGAGGCCTACGAGGGCATCACCGGCGCGGTTGCACGCCTGGCACCGCAGGCGCGGCAGCAGGGTGTGCTGGTCGCGCGAAAGCTCTCACCGCTGGCTGAACTGATGCTCGGCGCGCGGCACGATCCGGTGTTCGGCACCGTCCTCGTGCTGGGCCTGGGGGGCGTGCAGGTCGAACTGCACCCGCGCAGCGCCGTGCTCACCGCACCGACCACCGCCGAGCGCGTGCGCGCGCAACTGGACGCGCTGGGCGTGCTGAAACTGATTGGCGGGTGGCGCGGCCGTCCGAAGGGCGATGCCGACGCGCTGGTCGACGTGGTGCTGCGCTTCGGCTCGCTGGCAGCCGCGCTGGGCCCGCGCCTGGGCACGCTGGAGATCAATCCGCTGATGGTCACGGCCGAAGGCATCGCCGCCGCCGACGCGGTGGTGAGCTTCGTCGAGGAGGCGAGATGAGCACAAAACCCCACCGCCGCGCGCTGCTTCTGCAAGTCGGCGCCGCCCTGCTGGCGACCTCTGGATGGCCGGCCGCCCGCGCCGCACTGGGCGACAAGCCGATCCGCCTGATCGTCCCCTTCCCGGCCGGCGGCGGCACCGACGTGATGGGACGCCTGCTGGCGCAAGCGCTCTCGCAGGAACTGGGCGCCACCGTGATCGTCGACAACCTGCCCGGTGCCACGGGCACCTTGGGCAGCGCGCAGGCGGCGCGCGCCGCACCGGACGGTCACACGCTCCTGCTGGGCATCAGCGCCACGCACGCCATCGCGCCATCGCTGTTCAAGGACCTGAAGTACCGCCCCGACGATTTCACCGCCATCGCCCGCCTGGCGCACGGCGGCAACGTGCTGGTGGCGAACCCCGGCTATGCGGCGAACAGCGCACCCGACATGGTGGCCCTCGCGAAACGCAGCCGCGACCCGCTGATCTACGGCTCCTGGGGCAACGGTTCCGGCGGCCACCTGGCGATGGAAAGCCTGCGCATGGCAGCGGGCATCGAGACGGTCCACGTGCCGTACAAGGGCGTGGCGCCACTGCTGCAGGATGTGGTGGGCGGCCAGATCCAGGTGGCGATGGCGGACGTGGCCGGGGCGCTGCCGCTGCTGCGCGCGGGACGCATCAAGGCATTGGCCGTGACCGGCCGCAAGCGCTCGTCGGCCCTGCCGGAAGTGCCTACGCTGGTCGAGGGCCGCATTGCCTTCGACACCGAGAGCTGGTTCGCCCTGTTCGCACCGGCGCGCCTGCCGGCCGACACCGCGAAGCAACTGGCGCAAGCGGCCGACCGCGCGCTGCGACGCCCGGAGCTGATCGAGAAGGTGAAGAGCCTGGGCATGGAGTCCGACCCGATCACGCGCGAGGCCTTCGACAAGCAATGGCACGAGGACATCGCGACCTGGGCCCGAGTGGTCCAGGCGAGTGGCGCGAAGGCCGACTGATTCCCACATCCGCTTCATTCAAGACGAGAGGCCAGACCCGATGAGCAACGCATTCCTCCAAAGCGAATTCACCTCGCCCCAGGCGGCCTGGATCGCGCACTGCGCGGTGCCTGCGGTCGTGGCCGGCTACCCCCTTCTCGAATCCGTTCGCACCTGCCATGTGCAGACCACGCCCGGCGCAGCAGCCTATGGGCGTGCGCCCTTCAACCGCTTCGGCCACAGCGCCGAGCGCTGGACCGACCGCGATCGCGACATCGTGACCCCGGCCAACGACCTGCTCTACAGCAACGCCTGGATCGACCTGCGCAGCGGACCGGTGGTGATCACGGTGCCACCGCAAACCGGCCGCTATTTCGTGCTCGAACTGCTCGACACCTACACCAACAACTTCCACAACATCGGCACGCGCAATGTGCCGCAGCAGGGCGGCCGCTTCGCCCTGCTGGGTCCGGAAGACGTGCACGCCGCGCCGGAGGGCACCACGGAGATCCGGTGCCCGACTTCGCTGGTCTGGGTTCTGGGGCGGGTGCTGGTCGATGGCGACGCGGACGTCGCCGCCGCGCGTGGCTTCCAGTCCGGCTTCACCATCCACGGAGCCGAGTCGGCCGATGCACCGGCCAGCGTGTCGCAGTGGCAAGCGGGCGGCGTTGATCCCGCGCTCGAATTCTTCGCCAATCTCTCGCGCGCGCTCCACGACTTCCCCCCGCCGACCTCGCAGCAAGGCGCTTTCGAACTGCTGCGCGGCGCCTACGTGAAGCTCGATGCCAGCGGCGAGTTGGGCGACCTGCGCCCTGCCACGCTGGAGGGCCTGCGCATCGCATTCGCATCGGCGATGAAGATCATCGACGGCGCATCTCGACCCCCATCGAAGGCGCCCTGGCGCTATTCGACGCGCCTGGGCCGATACGGCGACGACCTGCTGCTGCGCGCAGCCACCGCCTGGAAGGGACTGGGCGCGCTGGCTGGCGACGAGGCGATCTACGCCACCACCGACTACGACGACCAGGGCGAGATGCTCGACGGCGACCGGCTCTATCGTCTGCATTTCGAGGACGGCGGCCGGATCCCGGCCGGTGCCTTCTGGTCGATCTCGCTCTATGGCGCCGACCGCTACTTCTCGTCCAACCCGATCGGCCGCCACGCGCTGGGCAATCGCAGTCCGCTCGAGCGGAACCCGGATGGCAGCCTGACGCTGTACGTGTCGCGCCAGCGCCCGCCGGGGCCCGAAGAGAACTGGCTGCCTGCGCCACACGGGGCCTTCTACCTGATCCTGCGCGTCTATCACCCGCAGCCCGCGTTCCTGAGCGGCGACTACCGCATGCCGAAGCTGGAGCGCGTGGCATGAAGCGCGACGACCTGGAGGCGACCCACGAGGCCGTGCTGCGCACCCTGCCCCTGTTCGAGATGGCGCGCATGCGTGCCGCCACCGCGCCGCGCCGGCATCCGCAACGCGGCTTCGCCGGTCCGGACGCTGCATCGACCCTGCGCTGGCTCAACACCTTCACCCATTCGAAGCGCCTGCTCACGCCACGGGACCGCGAGGTGGTCACGCCCAACAACGACACGCTCTACACCAACGCCTGGCTCGACCTCTCCGAAGGGCCGCTGGTGATCGAGGTGCCTGACATGGGCGAACGCTACTGGACCCTGGGTTTCCTCGACATGTGGACCAACCCGTTTGCGTACGCCGGGCGCCGAACCACCGGGAACCGTGCACAACGCCTTTTCGTCCACGGCCCGGAATGGACCGGCACGGTGCCGAAAGACATGGTCGGGATCGCCGCACCGGGCGGCGACGTTTGGATCATCGGCCGCATCCTTGTCGACGACGACGCGGCAGACCTGGCGCGGGTCGCGCAGTTGCAGCAGCAGTTCTCGATCCTGCGCGCACAGGACCTGCAGGCCGCCGCACGCGTCGCCGACACCCGGATGGACGGACGCAAGACCGACACGCCGGAAGCGCGCGCATACCGCGCCATGGTCGATGCCGCCTGGGCGCGCAATCCCGCGCCGCATGCAGACCATGACGCGCCATCGCTTTGGCAGCAGGCACTGAGCGATGTCGAGCCGCGCTTGCAGCAGGCGCTGGGCGAAGTCTGCCAGGCACTGCGTGAAGACGCCCAGCCCTCCGACATCGGCGGCGGATGGAGCGTGCCGATGACCATCCGCACCGACTGGGGCACGCAGTTCGCCCTGCGCGCCCGCGTGGCGCGCAACCTGATCGGCGCGTTGGGCATCGAGGAAGCCATGTATCCGGTGGCCGAAGTCGACGACCGGGGTCGGCCGCTCGACGGCGCGCACCGCTACACGCTCTGCTTCCCGCCTGGCGCGGGCCCGCAGGTCGATGCCTTCTGGTCGCTCACCCTGTACCGGAAGTCCGATTGCCTGCTGGTGGACAACCCGATCGACCGCTACTCGATCGGCGACCGGACGCAAGGCCTGCAATGGGACGCGGACGGCGGCCTGCGCATCGCGATCCAGCACGCCGCGCCATCAGACCCTCGCGATCGCGCCAACTGGCTCCCCGCGCCGCCCGAGCCCTTCTACCTCACGCTGCGCCTCTACCAGCCACGTCAGGCGCACCTGGACTTTCTCTATGCCTATCCGCCACTGGTGCGGCATGCCGGCTGAACGCGTACAAGAAAACGGAGACAGCACCAATGAACGACACGACACGCCGCAGCCTCCTCATCTTCGCCGGCGCGCTGGCCTCGGCCCTGCTGGCCGGAGGCGACATCGCGTATGCGCAGACGGGGCGCGCCTGGCCCGACAAGCCGGTGCGCGTCATCTCGCCCTATGGCGCAGGCGGCTCCAACGACATCTCGGCGCGCATCCTGGCCGAAGAACTGGGCAAGCGCCTTGGGCAGCCCTTCCTGGTCGAGAACAAGCCCGGCGCGGGTACCCGCGTGGGCAACGAAATGGTGGCGCGCGCCGCGCCCGACGGCTACACCCTGCTGTACGCGGCAGCGCCCTATGCAGTGGTCGAGAGCCTCTACGGCAAGCTGAGCTACGACCCGCGCAAGGACCTGCGCGCGGTGAGCCTGGCGGCGGTGGCGCCGGTCTTCCTGATCGTCAATGCCGACTCCCCCTTCAAGACACCCGCCGACCTGGTCGCCTACGGCAAGGCCAACAAGCAGCGCGGTCTCACCTTTGCGTCGCCGGGCAGCGGCTCCGGGCCGCACCTGGCGGCCGAGCTGTTCTTCAAGGAGGCCGGCATCACGGGCCTGAACGTGCACTTCCGCGGCGACGCCACCGCCTACACCGAGTTGCTGGCCGGCCGGGTCGATGCCACGCTCACCGCCATCACCTCCGCCCTGCCGTTCATCCAGAACGGCAAGCTGCGCGTGCTGGGCGTGGCCTCGGAACAGCGATCACTGATCTACCCTTCTGCGCCGACCTTGCGCGAGCAGGGCTTCCCCAACGTGATCGGCTATGGCTGGTTCGGCTTCATGGTGCCGGCGGCGACGCCGCAGCCCATCGTGGACCGACTTTCCAGCGAAGTGAAAGCCATCCTGGCCGAGCCGGCGGTGAGCCAGAAGATGGCCGGTCTGGGTTTGCAGGCGGTGGGTACCAGCCCCGCAGAGTTCGCGGCCTTCATCGACAAGGAGATGACGCGCTGGGATGCCGTGGTGAAGCAGGTCGGCATCAAGGGAGAATAGATCTCTAGACTCGTCAGGCAAGCATCCACTTGTCATCTGGGGCACGCGCCACCGCGGGTGCCTGCGGATAGCACGCTTCGTCCCACACCGTTGCGTACGGCGTCGCCGGAATCTCCGCGACCAGACCATCGCCAACGTCAGGCGGCGAGGATGAGGATGAGCCGGCGCACCATTGCCGCATCAGAACACGGCCTTGTCGCCGAAGGCGATAGTCCGCAGCCACGCCTTCTTGCTCGTTGTCGTACCCGAGTCGCCGAGATTGATGGCTAGCGCCGGAGTCACGGCATCAGACGTGCCCGCGTTCGGGTTCGGGAAGTTCCACACACACGCGTCGGGGTAGGCCGCCATCAGTGCGTCCAGCGAGAGCGTCCCGCCACCCGTTCCAATCGCGCCATTGAGCAGCACGGTGCCGGTGGTCGGGAACGGCTTGGAACCGGTGCGGTACCACTTCACTTGCGCGGGAGTGGCCGTGTAGCGTGCCCAGCCGTCGGCGAGTGCCTCGGGCGTCATGTCGCGCGTCATCGTGATGAGATTGAGCCAGTTCTTGCCATCGCACGTGAGGCTCACGGTGGTGGTTGCGTAGAGGTCGTCCTGGATGGTGGTGTCGCCCGCATTCAGCTTGGCCTCGAAGCTGATGCCGGGGTAATCCGCCAGCTTCAGCTTGTGCAGCAGCGAGATGCCATAGACCGCCTTGTTGCCCTTGATGCCGTTGTTCGGGCTCGAGGCAGCAGCCAGCGGTGCGGCCACAGTGGCGAGCTGGATGGCATCGCCCGCGCCATTGGTGACGATGGTCGTGCTGGCGGAATTGTCCGAGAATTCGGTCGAGCAGGCGGGCAGTGCCGAGCCGGTGCGTGAGCAGTCGGTGTCCTTCCACGTCTTGGGCGCGGCCAGTGCCAGTGCTGGGGGCACGACCTCGGCCGCAGCTGCGGGTGGTGCAGTGACGGGCGCAGGAGCCGCTGAAGCTGCAGCTGGTGCTGGTGCGGGTGCGGGTGCGGGTGCCGGCAAGAAGCCTCCACCTCCACCACCGCCGCAGGCCGCGAGGGCGAGGGCGAGCGCGCTCGCAATCATTGGTTTTGTAGTTTGCATGGTTCTCTCTTGATGTCCGGGGAAAAGCCCCCGGCGATAGCCGCGCGCGGGATGCCACGCGCGGCTAGTACCGGGAGCCTTTTCAATCGATTTCGATATCGGTAAGGCTCTCATCCGCGACATCGGGGTCCTCATCGAGCGCCGCCCCGGCTGAGGCGTTGCTGCGATAGTTCACGCGCTCGGCAACGCGTTCGGCCTGTTCGCGGCTGGCGAAGGCTTCAATCTTTGGCGCGGTGCCGAGGCGGTTGCCGAAGAATTCAGCACGGTCAACGTGCGGAAAGCGTTTCAGGCAGAAGAAGCCAGGCATGCTGGGATGGGGGGCGCTTTGCCAGTCAGTGGGCGCGGGCATCAGCGCTCCTCACCGGCTACTGCACTGCACGGTGTTGTCATAGTGGTAGCGACATACATCGGGCATGGGCGGCGGAGCATCCGCCAAACAGCAGCGCAGACGCAATCAAGCTGCAAATCACATGAAAAATCATGCTTTTAGTGTCTGGCGTTTGACGGTCAGGCACCCCCTCCCTGAGGGAGGGGGCGGACCGCCGCTGCGTGAACTATTGCCGCTTAGCTCAGGAGCGTTTTGCGCACCCGTCGGACCAATTCGCGTCTCGGGACAACATGAGTCCGCTAGGCTGACGATGTTGCCTCGTGCCGCATCAGGTCCTGCTGATACTCGCTCGGCGTCTTGCCGGTATGGCGACGAAAGGCCCGTGTGTCGGCCAGCAACAGCGTGGCATCCGAAAGCTCCAGGCGACCGGCCTCCACGCTTGCCAGTTCCAGAAGCCGCGCCGTGTCCATCCCCCTCGCCTCCAGAAAGCCCAGGAGCAGCGCGAAGTAGCGCACCGGGACGCGCTTCGGTGCACTTGCCCTGGGCGGGTACAACGCCACCGTCGAGATCGTGTTCATCGTATCCGTCCGGTGGTTCAGGCGATCAGCTTGACCACGCTATGGTAGCTGTTCGGCATGAGCCTCGACAGCCAGAAAAGTGGTGCCGCCTGGTTGCCGGTGACCACCCGCTTCTTGCCAAGGCGAACGCCCTTGAGGATGGCGGCTGCGCAGTCCTCGGGCGCCGTCGTGAGAAGCTTGTCGCCCAAGGCCGAAAACTGGGCCTCTTGCTCGCCGGCCAGCCTGCAGCGCCGACCCGCCCGTTCGATGTTGGTCTTGATGCCGCCAGGATGCACGCAAACCGCGCGCACGCCAGTGCCTTCGAGCTCGCGCCAGAGGCATTCGGTCAGGCCGCGCACGCCGAACTTCGAGATGTTGTAGGCGCTCTGGGCGGGATAGCCGACAAAGCCGAAAACGCTCGATACGTTCACGATGCAGCCTTCGCGCTGCGCCAGCATCATCGGCAGAAACGCCTTGCTGCCGTAGATCACTCCCCAAAGGTTGATGCCGAGTTGCCACTCGATCTCGTCGATCTCGGTGTGCTCGAAGGTGCCGATCATCGTCGCACCGGCGTTGTTGAAAACGAAGTGGGTGGTGCCGAAGTCTCGCTCGACGTCCTCGGCGTGGTTGAAGACCGCTTCGCGCGAAGAGACGTCCAGCGCGTAGCCGCGAGACTCGGTGCCTGCCGGCAGTTGCCGCATGGTCTGGGTCAGTCCTGAAGCGCCGATGTCCGACAGCGCCAGGCGCGCGCCTGCCGCGCCCAGTTGCAGCGCCAACGCACGGCCGATGCCCGAGCCGGCACCGGTGACGACGGCGACTTTGTCCTTGAAAGAGTGGTTCACGAGGGAAATCCTTTGATTGGCAGCAGGACCGTGCTCAGAGGGGTACGTGCTTGTGGAGGAATGCGAGTTGCACCTTGACGTTTTCATCAAGGTAGTCGCCGTAGTACGGCTGGAAGTGATCGGATGCGTGCAGCGTGAACTCGCCGTGCCGCATGCGACGCGAAGCCTTCCGCGCCACCACCGCCGACACGATGGTGTCGTTCGACCCGGCGATCACGAGCGTGGGCACCCGCACCTTGTGTGCGACCCGGATCGGGTTGTAGTGGGGAATCTTCAGCAGCACGCGCCCCAGCACCTTGTTCTCCCATTGCACGTTGGCGATCGCTTTCAGTCTCTCCATGCCGGCCCAGGCTTCGGCACCGGACAGGGCGGCGTGTTCGCCAGGCCGACCCACCACTGGCAAGTAGTGCGGCTTGCCGACCAGGCTGCCGATGACATCCCGCAGGCCCGTGAGAGTCAGCCGCAGAATCGCCAACGGCCGCATGGCGGCGATCGCGGCCCAACCACTCATCAGCGGATGCCCGGCGATGACTGCCGCGACCGGTTGCCCGCCCGCGGCCATGCACACGACGTGGCCGCCGGAAAGCGATGTGCCCCAAAGCACCATGCGTCCAGTGTCGAGGCCGTCCAAGTTCCTGACGTGGCGGATGGCGGCCTCCCAGTCCGCCAAGTGCCGGGCAGGATCCACCCAGTGACGTGGTTGGCCTTCGCTGTCGCCAAAATTGCGGTAGTCGAAGAGAAAGACGGCATAACCCGCTTCAACGAAACGTTCGGCATGTGGCAGCAGCATCGCGCGGACGCCGGCAAAACCATGCGCCATCACGATGACCGGCGGACGCTCGCCCTGGGCAGGCATCAGGAGCGTGCCTGCGCAGCGAAGGCCCTGGCTTGCAAACGAAGACTCGATCGATTTCATGAACGCCGGCCTCAGGCCGCTGCGGGGTGCATCGGCCGGCTCGGCGATCCGCCGCGAAACTCGAGTGCGGCATCTTCCACCGGGTCTTTCATCAGCATCACGTGATCCTTCTCGGGGTTGTGCAACACGCGCCACGGCAGCGCCCGTCCCTGGCGCGGCACCATCGCCTCGCCGCGTTTGGCGTACCCCGACTGCAGCGACGCGACGATCGTCTCGTCCAGCATTTCCCTTGCTGGCGCGCGCGCCGTCACGACGTCGACCCCCTTGCGATCCATGTGGTTGAGCAAACGGCAGAAGTAGCTCGCGGCCATGTCGACCTTGAGTGTCCAGGGCGCGTTGATGTAGCCGAAGAGCCATGCCATGTTGGGCACGTCTTGCAGCATCACTCCCTTGTAGGTCATCAATTCGTTCACGGCGCGCTGGCGGCCATCCACGCGCAGCTCCATGCCGCCGAAGGACTGCAACTGCAGGCCCGTCGCGGTGATGATGATGTCGGCTTGCAGTTCCCTGCCGGATTTCAGGCGGATGCCGTTCTCGGTGAAGGTGTCGATGTGCTCGGTGACGATCGAAGCCTTGCCATCGCGGATCGCCTTGAACAGATCGGCATCGGGCACCGCACACAGGCGTTCGTCCCACGGCTTGTAGCGGGGCGAGAAGTGGCTCATGTCGAAGTCCTTGCCCAGGTGCTTCCTCACGCCGGAAAGCAGGAAGGACCGCATCTGGTCGGGCCAGCGCTTCGAGAGCTTGTAGATCGCCCGCTGCAGGAACAGGTTGCGCTTGCGGGCTATGGCAAAGACCCAGCGGTCGGGCAGAACCCGCTTCAACACGGCAGAGATCGAATCGTAGGCCGGCACCGAGAACACGTAGCTCGGCGAGCGCTGCAGCATGGTGATGTGCGCGGTTTCCGACGCCATGGACGGCACCAGCGTGACGGCTGTGGCGCCGCTGCCGATCACGATGACGCGCTTGCCGCCGTAGTCCAGGCCCTCGGGCCACTTCTGGGGATGAATGCACTGTCCCTTGAATCGTTCCACTCCCGGAAAGACGGGCAGGTAGCCTTCATCGTGGTTGTAGTAGCCGGTGCAGCTCACCAGATAGTTGCAGGTGAAGGTATGCGGCTCACCGCTTTCTTCATCGACCGCTGTAACGGTCCAGCGCGCGTGCTCGCTCGACCATGACGCCTCCGTCGTCTTGATGCCAAAAAGGATCTTCTTGTCGATCCCGTGTTCGTGCGCCGTATCGGTCACGTAGCGCCGGATCGACGGGCCATCCGCAAGCACCTTCAAGTCATGCCACGGCCGAAACTTGTAGCCGAAGGTGAACATGTCCGAGTCGGAGCGAATGCCTGGATAGCGGAACAAGTCCCAGGTGCCGCCGATGGCCTTTCGCCGCTCCAGGATGCCCACCCGTTTGCCTGGGCACTCCATCTGCAGATGGCAGGCCATGCTGATACCGGACAGGCCGGCCCCGATGACCAGCACGTCGTAGTCTGTCTCCATGTCGAAACCTCTGGTGGGTTGATGCGGTGGAGCAGGAGTATCCAGAGCGGGACATCAGCCTGCTTGACACCCCGAGACATTTATTTGACATTTCGAGACATGACCGCCATGGTTCGATCGAGCGCCCTGCAGGGGTATGCGACCCTTATGCACAGCCTGGGTGTTGAACCAATGCCTCTGCTGCGGCGCTATCGCATCCCGGCTGGTTCGTTGACTGACGACGATGCATTGCTGTCGCTACGCTCCTGCATCCATCTGCTCGAAGCGAGTGCCCAAGAGACCGGCTGCGCGGATTTCGGACTGCGCCTGGCACAGGTCCAGGACATCAGAGTGCTCGGTCCGTTGAGCATTGCTCTGCAGAACGCCCCCACCGTCCGGGAGGCATGGGACTACACGGCGCGCAACTTGTTCATTCACAGCCCCGGCCTTGTCCTGAGTGTTCACGAGAAGAGTTCGCTGATCGAAGGCGCATCGGAAATGACGGCGGAGGTCCGACTCGACAGGATGCCCTCGCACAAGCAGACGATTGATCTCTGCCTGGCCGATCTTCACAACATCACCAGACTGCTTGCGGCCGAGCAATACGAACTTCGAGCGGTCACGCTGCCGCACAAGCCGGTAGCGCCGCTCGCGGTGTACCAGCGCTTCTTTGGCGCGCCTGTTTTCATGGAACAACCGTTCGCCGCGTTGCACGTCAGCCAAGGGACGTTGAGCGCCGACCTGCGAGGCGCCAACCATGCGTTGCGCAAGATCACCGAAGACTACCTCGCAAGGCACTTCCGCGTGCCGGGCGAAAGCGTCAGCTCTCGCGTTCGCCTGGCGTTGCAGCACACACTCGGAACGCCGCAGGGCAGCAAGAACGACGTGGCCGCATTGCTTGCGCTCCATCCGCGCACACTCCAGCGCCATCTGGCGGCGGAAGGCAACACGTTCGAGATGATTCGCGAGGAAACGTTGAAGGAAGCTGCATTGCATTACCTCCGGGAGACGGAAATGCCGCTCGGCCAGTTGGCAGACATCCTTGGCTTTTCAGAACAGTCGGCAATGACAAGATCCTACCGGCGCTGGTTCGGCAAGTCGCCGTCGGCGCTGCGGCGCGAACTGCAGGTCGAGAAATAGCCACTTCATCGGGTGCTTCTGGTTCAGTAGCCAAAGGTCATGCCGATGTTCCACCCCCTCACCCCCGGACCTCCGAAGTAGCCTGCAGTGACGCGCAGTTGCCTGGCCGGCCATGGACCCGCCGCCAGCGGCGACTCGAACCCCACGCCAATCTCGCCGACCGAATCGAATCCAAGCGCATCCTTGTTGGCGCCGAAGAATCCGGCATAGCTGGAGTAGACGACCCAGTCCAGGGGACGATCGAAGACTCGCACGCCGCTCGGCCGCGCGTATTCCGCTCGCATCGAATAAATGTTGGCGCCTTCCGAGAACTCCTGGACCCGATCGGTTGCGTCGAAGCTCTTGATCCAGGAACGCGCGACATGCGCTCGCAGGGTCAAGCGTCGGCCCTCCTCCGACTGGCGCCATCCAAGCCCGATGCTGGGCGTTGCGATCCAAGCATCGGTCTGCCAGTTGAAAAGCAGCCTGTCCAGTGCCGGGCGCAACGCGGCTGCGGCGCCCAGGTAGTCGGACTTGTTTTCAAGGCGGGCAATGCCGAGGTCCAGCGCCGGCTCGAGCGTGAATCCTTGCCCCAGCGACAGAGTCGCGAGCATCCCCGCGGTCGCGCTGGCGGCGCTCCATCTCGAATCCACTCCCGCATCCGAGGTCGGCAGGAACTGCTTCATCCGCAGGTAGCCCGCCGAAAGCCGCCAGTAGACATCCGAGCCCGGCGACAGGGCAAACCAATGGGCCTGGTACGGGATCCTGAAAACGTCGAGGGACAGGTCGGACTCGGCACCGCGTACCGTGTAGTTCGCGGCGCTGAGGTCCGGAGAGGCCGAGAGATTGATGATCTGGGCGTAGCCCGTGCCCAGGCGAGCGCCTTCGATGCGGCTGCGAATCGGGTCGCTCAAGGTCTGGGCGGAGCCGTCAGCCGCAACGGCGGTCCATGCCGCAGCCAGGAACGGGGCCACGCGCCGGACAGCAAGCCGGCGCGGCCTGGGGAATGGCCAACGATAGGGTTCAAACACAGCGTGAGCAGCAGATGGACGGCGATCGATTCTGCCCCGCCGCATCGCCCGTGCCCTGTGGGACAGCATCTCGGTTCGATCTGAAGCTGCCGGGGGATGGGTGCCGACCGTTGCCCGATACCGCCACGATTCCCTTGGACAAGACGCCTATGGGGAGTTCTCCTGCTCCGCGTCGTAGCGGCCCAGGCTTGCCAGCGCGTTCAGTCGGGCTCGCTTGAGCAACGCTGCCTGCGCCGCCTGGACCTGGTCGGGCTGCCCTCGCCATGCCTGCAGCACGGGATCCTGAAGCGCTCGCCCATAGGAAAAGCTCAGTCGCCACGGTTGCGGCGCCAGGCGATTGAGCGCATCGAGGTTGACCGTCGCTTCGACGGGTGACTGACCTCCGGAGAGAAAGACGATGCCCGGCACCGCCGCGGGCACCGTCCGGCGCAGCACGCGCAGGGTTTCGTCGGCCACGTCCCCTGGTCCCGCTTGCCGCACATGCGCCTTTCCCGGCACCACCATGCTGGGCTTGAGCAACATGTGCTCGAGCGCCACGCGATGGCGATGCAAGGCGCGAAACACCTCGAGCAGCACCTCCTGCGTGACCGCGGCACAGCGCGCCTGGCTGTGGTCGCCGTCGATCAGGACCTCCGGCTCGACGATCGGCACCACGCCCTCGGTCTGGCAGATCGCTGCGTAGCGGGCGAGCGATTCCGCATTGGCCTCGACCGCCGCCCGGCTCGGCAAGCTGTCGGAAACGTTGTAGACCGCACGCCATTTCGCGAATCGCGCGCCCAGCTTCACATAAGCCCGAAGGCGCGCAGGAAGCCCGTCGAGCCCCTGGGTGATCTCGTCACCCGGTGCGAGCGCCAGCGGACCCTTGCCGGTATCGACCTTGATGCCCGGCACGATGCCCTGCCGCGCGGCCAGTGCCGGCAACGGCTCGCCGTCCTCCGTGCACTGCCCGAGCGTCTCCTCGTACAGGATGACGCCACTGACGAACTCGCCCAGCCCAGGTGTCGATAACAGCAGGCTGCGGTACGCACGCCGGTTCTCGGGCGTTGATTCCACACCGATCGCCGTGAAGCGCTTGGCGATCGTCGGGCCGCTCTCGTCGGCGGCAAGGATGCCCTTCCCCGGGCGAACAAGGGCCTCGATGGTGGATGAGAGGTCGTGGGACTGCGTCATGGTGACTCCTTTGCTGCGACACCGAAGTCTCCCGCTTCGAGCCAGGGCGGCGCAAGCCCGACGAAGGACCGCGCTACCTTTTTTCAAGTAGCAGTCGTCCCATTTTTTGCAGCCTTTCCTTGAGGCCACTGGCGACGACGCGTAGGACACCGGGCAGCTCAATTTCCATCGCCACCGTGGTGTCGAGGACCTGGATGACGCCGGAGACCGTCTGACCCAGCGCCGCGACGGTGAAGATGAGCCGATCACCGTCCCAGTGCTGGTTGGCGGATCCGCTGCTGCCAGGCAGCAGGTCGACGATCTTCGCGAAGCCGCCCTCGATGCGACGTCGCGCCTCGGCGCGGCCGAGTTGATGTGGAATGCTGATGGTGATGGGCGATCCCATGCACAGAGGGTGTAGGGAATCCACGCGCTGGTCAAGGAGGCCGTCTCCGATGAGGTCCAGCGCACTGGGCTGTCGACGAGAGGTCGACTAGGCGCCGTCTGCGGTGGAGCGCCCGAACGAATTCGAAGGCCTCGTAGAGCTATTGCGAGCCCCGCTTTCCGGGACATCCGCCGGACCCTCATCCAGGCGCTGGGTGCTCTCCAGCGGCACAGCCACCTCCTGCGCCCGCTGGTCCAGATCTGCCAGCCAGTCGGCGGCCGAGGGCTGGCGAGTGCCTTCATCCCTGGCAAGCCCCTGGATGGCGTCAACGAGATCACTCCGACGGTTCATGAGAATGATCTTCATTTCCTTCCCATCCGTCCTGCATCGGCCAATGTCAACAGTGATCGCGGAAACTGACCTACACGGCCCCTTCGAAGCCTGGCTCAGATCACTTCTGAGGAGGTCCGACCCGTCACAGCGTGTTCAGTCTGGCCCGCCCCCCTGGCTGCACGACCACGAGCAGCAGTGCGCAGCCACAGCACGCGACCGCGGCGAGTTCAAGGGGACCAAGCGGCTCGCCCCGAAAGACGGCGCCGGTGCCCATGGCAACCATGGGCACCATCACGGTGGAGAGACCCGACACCGACGCCGGGACCTTGTCGACGATCGAAAACCACACCACGTTGCCCAACGCCATCGGCACCACCGTGATGTAGCCGATCACCAGCAGGGTGGTCCCCGATGGCACGAACGGTTCGCGGGTCCCCAGCGCCCAGGCAGCGATCGAGAGTGGCACCGCAGCGATCAGGAGCTGCCACCCGGTCGATACGAGGGGCGGCACCAGGATGCCCGCCCGCTTGAGAATGAGCGTGCCGCAAGCCCACCCGATGCCCGCCGCTATTCCCAGGACGAATCCGATCGGCGCGGCGGCAAAGCTGCGACGGGCGGCAAAGGCAAGCAGCGCGACCCCGCATGCGGCGAGAAGCACGCTGCAGATCAGGCGAAAGGACGGCTTCTCGCCGAACAGCAGCCAGGAAAACAGTGTCGCCCACACGGGCATCGTGAAACCGAGGACGGCCGCCTGGCCCGACGGAATGAGGATGGCTGCATAGGTGCTGCCAATGTTCCACACCACGAGGTACGTGACGGCCGCAGCAACGAGCGGCTTTCGCTGGCGCGGCGGAACCTGCAGCGAGATGCCCTGCAGTCGCGCGACGAAGAGCAGAAGCAGGCCCGAGCCGATCAGCGATGCCGAGCGGAACGTCCAGACCGAGACCTCTCGTACAGCCAGCGGAAAGAGGACCCAGTTGGTACCCCATAGCAGCGTCAGCACGGCCACGAGGGGCAGGACTTTGGAAAGGGGTCGGGCGTGCGTTTCGTCTTGCTTCATTCAATGCCGGAGATCGGGTACGCCATCGACACTGCATCGGCAGGCCTGCGCCCCGGAAGCCATGTTACAAGCCCTCTGCCCAAGCTGGCGGCGTTGACGCGCGATCCTGCGCGCCGCGTCGATGGGCACGCCGAACGCCCAAGCTGCGAACGACGATCACTCGAGGCCGGATCCTGGGAGCGCAAGCACCTGCAAGCTCACACGCAGACCGCGCTCGTAGGCTTCGTCGAGCGGCAGGGCACTCGACGGCAGCGATCGCCGGGGCGCCTCGGGCGGAATCCGTGCCGCGCTTGCCGGCGCGATCTCCGCCAGATCCTGCCATCGGGAGGCGGGCAGCATCAGGGCCTCGCCACCCGCAGCTCTCAGCACGATGCCCGCGAGCCTTCCACCGGCATCGAGAACCGGCCCGCCGTGCGGGCCGTCGGCGATCTCGATGCCCAGGCGACGCAGGCCAGCATCGCCTTCCGGCGCACCGAGGAAGCCCGGGCTCAGCAATGGCCAGGCCGGGTCGGCACTGCCGCCGGCCGTGTACGCCACGGCGAAGCCGGGACTTCCGGCGAAAGCATCGCGCGGCGCCACGGCGAGCGTTCCGCCCGCATCGAGCGCGGCCTCCAGTCGCAGCAGGCCGAGTCCCAGCGCTTCGACGCCGTTCGACGGCTCGATGCGCGCGCGGGTGGTTCGTCCGAGTCCGTTGCGCACCCACAGGGTGCCGGTGCCGACGGCGCGCGCAGCCGCGCCGGGCACCAGGGCCATCGTTCCGTCGGCGATCAGCACGCCGCTCGAGACCAGCCGGGCCGCCTTCGGCACTTCGGGTTGCGTCCCCATCATCAAGGCCTGCGGCGCCATCCGATGCGGCACTTGCAGCAGGGGCACCGACGCCACGGGCGATGGGGCCGCGAAGGCCCGCCGCACCTCGATCGCCACCGGATCCTGCGGCGTGCGGCCGAGCGTTTCACGCAAGGAACTCTCCGAGACCGCGGCCTGCCCGCCGGCGCGCAGCAGCCAGGCGTAGAGCGCGCCCGCCGCCGCGGATTCGCGATGCGCCCCCGCGACATGGGCACAGAACGCCAGCGCGCGCCGGTACTGCCCGGCCTGCATGTAGGCCCGCACCAATCCCATCTCGGTGTCAGGCGCGTGCAGCATCATCGCGGCGCGATCGAAGCTGTCGATGGCGGCCTGCGTATCGCCGCGCGCGAGTTCCGCTTCGGCCCGGCTCAGCAGCGCCAGTCGGGCGGCCACCACAGCCGGATCGAGCGCGCGCATGTCCGTGATCGCTGCGGCGGATTGCGCCGCAGCGCCGACGGCCTGCTGTTGCGCGTCGACCGGCGCGCCGGGCACGCCCAGTGCGACCAGGGCGACCGCGACCATGCACAGGGCACGATGTCTGGAAGCCGGCGTTCCAACCGTCACGGCACCTGGGTGATGCGCGGAATCGCCAGCGCAGGCAGCGCCGGGTCGTAAGCGGGCTTCGGCGCCTTGTAGCCGGCGTTGAGGTAGGCGGTGAGCGCATCGATGTCCTGCGCGCCACCGAGCATGTTGGTGCCGCCGAGAAGCACCGTGAAGCCATCGCCTCCGGTCGCCATGAAGTTGTTGACCGTGACCCGGTAGGTCCGGGTCGGGTTCTGCACCACGCCGTTGGCCACGATGGTCTCCGGCGCGCCCAGCGGCACGGGCGGCGTGACCGTGACATCGGTCGGCGTCAGCACCACTTCGACGATCTTCGAGCAGGGCGCCGCCGAGGCGCTCCACGCGTACTTCAGGCCGTTCGACACCTGCATGACGCGCTGTACCGTCTGCCCCTTGCACCCGGCGAACTGCTGCTCCAGCAAATCCTTGATCTGCTGCGCGCTCAGCGTCATGGTCACCAGGCTGTTGCCGAAGGGCTGGACGGTGAACGCATTGCCATAGGTCACGTTGTAGGGATAGCTGGCACCGGCGACCGCGAAGCCCGGGTTGCGAACGCCGCCCGCGTTCATGAACGCGATCACCGCGCCGCCGAGTGCCACCGGCTGCGTGGCCTGCAACTGGGCGTCGGCGATGAGGCTGCCGGCCGGCATCTCGCCCGCACTGTTGGCGGAATTGGGCAGCGCCGCCGCGACCGTGCCGATCACCTGGTTCGCCAGCGGCGACACCAGCGCCTTGTAGCCTTCGACGATGTTCTTCACGCCGGGATCGGTCGCGATCGCCGCGTTGATCGCCACATCGGTTCGATCGACGAGGCGGTTCGTGGCCGACACCGCGATCACCTCGTGCGAGCGCGGATGCAGCGTCAGGTCGATGTCGGTCAGCACCCGGCCGAACGCGCTCGCGCTCGTGACCGGGATCAGCCGACCGTTCCGGTTCGGCAATCCGGTCGGGCGCGGCGTGCTCACGGCGACCCCGTCGACGCTCTTCACGTCGACCGTGTTCGCCGAGCAGTTGTAGGCCGCATGGGTATGCCCGCTGATCACCAGGTCGACGCCGTTCCCGAGGCGCTTGACGATCGTCGCGATCTCGGAATCGCTGCCGTCGGCATTCTTCAGGTCGCCGTCGCAGCCGTTGATGTCGCCGACGTTCGGACTGCTCTGGAACCCGCCCTGGTGGACCAGCACGACGATCGCCTGCACGCCTTGCGCCCGCAGCCGGGGCACCAGCGCATTGACCGTCTGCGCCTCGTCGCGGAACTCGAGACCGGCGACGCCGGTCGGCGTGACGATGGCGGGCGTGCCCTTCAAGGTCATGCCGATGAAGGCGACCTTGGCGCCGTGGAAGGTCTTGATGCCGTAGGGCGGGAACAGGGTCCGGCCGGTGGCGGTTTCGAAGACGTTGGCGGAGAGCCACTTGAACCTGGCGCCGTCGAAACTGCCCGGTGCATTCGAGCCCAGGCCCTTGCAGCTGTTCGGGTCGGGCACGCCATCCGTGAGCTTGCAGCCGCCGTTCTGGAGTCGCCTGAGCTCCGCCGATCCCTTGTCGAACTCGTGATTGCCGACGGCATTGAATTCGACGCCGATCCTGTTCAATGTCTCGACCGCGGGCTCGTCGAAGAACAGGGCGGAGACCAGCGGCGATGCTCCGATGAAATCGCCGGCGCCGACCACCACGTTCATCAGGTTCTGCGACTTCAAGCGGGCGACGTAGGCCGCGAGGTACTCGGCACCGCCCACTGCCGGCCGCTGCGCTGCCGGCACCAGCGTGTTGACGCCAAAGGTGCCGGGCGACTGAAGGTTGCCGTGATAGTCGTTGAACCCGATGATCTTGACCTTGATCGGCTCGCGCGCAGGGCCGTGGCGATCGTCATCGCGGTCTCGGCCTCGACGCCCGTCCCGTCCGCGATCATCCTCGCGGTCCCGGTCGCGGTGGTCGTCCGCATCGACGGTGGCTTGTCGCTGCCCGGCGGCGCCGGTCTGCGCGTGCACCGGAAGTGCACCGATGCCGGCTGCAAGAGCAGTCAGCGCACAGGTGAGCATCAGACGGTTCGTCGGCATGGTGGACTCCTGGTTCAGCCATCGGCTTCGACAAGCGCGGGGCTTGCGCACGGGGCGACTGTCCGTGGTCCAGGTGACGCTGTCGTGACGAGGAGACGACAAGGTGCGGATCCTTCGCGCAGCCGGCCTTGTGATCGCCTTCGTGCCAGGTCCCGGAAGCCCGTTCACGCTCTCCGGCCCCGAACGGTCGGCGCAGGTTCTCGCCATCACGCAGAAGGGCCAGGAAGAACTGATGCGATGCCGCTACCCCGGCGAAGAGCCGCCGCTCGCTGCGGGCCATGGCGGCCCCGCTCGCTTCCTGCGCGCGGTGGCAGATCGCGCCAGGCAGGCGCTGCGCTAGCTGCGGCAGCCAAGCCCGACGGCCTCCCCGCTCTTTCGCTCCCGGCACCCAACCCTTCGAGGCGCCAAGGCGACTGACGCCGGGGCGCCTCGCGCGGATCATCGAGTCGCCATGAAGCGTCAAACCCCGCCGCTCGATGCCGTCGAGGCTTTCCTCCAGGCCGCCGATGCAGCGAGCTTCAGGGAAGCAGCGGACGCCTTGGCCATCAGCGCACCGGCCTTCTCGCGACGCATCCAGGCGCTGGAGCACTTCCTCGGAACCAGCCTGTTCGATCGTTCGGGGCCGCGTGTGGTTCTCAACGCGACGGGGCGCGAATACCTGCGCGCCATCGCCGCACCCATCGACGCGATCAGGAAGGCCTCCACGCCCGGAGCAGGCCGGGCCGGTTCGCTGCGAATCATGGCACCCCACTCGTTCACGATCAGCTGGCTGGCCCCGCACCTGCCCGGATTCATGGCCGAGGCTCCGGACATCAGGATTGAACTCGACGTCAGCCGCGATCTTGCACAGCTCGCCCGCGGCGACGCCGACGTCGCCATCGTCTCGGGCCCCCGCGACTGGGGTCGATTGGCGGTCGAACCATTGGCCGAACTGGCCGGGATGCTGGTCGCCTCCCCGTCTCTGCTGGCGGAAGCTGGTGCATCGACCGGCCTGGCCGGCCTGTCGCGCCATCAGCTGCTGGGCGTTCGCTGGCCGCATGACCTGTGGCGAACCTGGCTTGCGGGCGCGGGCTACCGAGGCCCCGCCGTGGGAGACCCGGTCTGCTACGACACGGCCTCGCTGCTCTACGAGGCCACGGCCGCCGGGTTCGGTGTGGCCATCGCGACCCCGTTTCTTTCGGAGCGGCTGCTGGATACCGGTCGACTGCGGCTGTTCGCGCCGGAGCGCGCAGCTCTCGGCGTGAGCTACTTCCTGGCCTGTGGCGACGAACGGGCGCAGCGTCGTTCCGAGGTCGCCGCCTTCTGCAAGTGGGTGCGGGCCGCGGCACGATCCACGCTGAGGGATTTCGAGGCGATCCACTGAGCGGCCGCTGCAGCTTGCACCGTGCGCAACGTCGCACCGCTCCTTGCAATGGCGCCCTCGCCGACACACCGGAACAATAAGCGCCCAGGCCCTGCTCTCCTGCGCATCCCGCGCTGACGAGGGGCTGGGCGGGAGACTTCCATGGACCTGAGCATCAGTGATCCCATCGACGTGCACATCCATCGCACAGACCTCGGCAAGCTGGAAGTCAGGCCGGCCGCGGTGCCGGATCTTCAGGAAGGACAGATCCTGCTCGCCGTCGATCGGTTCGCACTGAGCGCCAACAATCTCAGCTATGCGGGCACCGACTTCGGCGCTGCATTCTGGGATCTCTTCCCGGCACCGGCTCCCTGGGGCCGCCTGCCGGTCTGGGGCTTCGCCACGGTCGCCCGCTCACGCCATCCGCTGATCGCCCACGGCGAAAGGGTGTTCGGCTTGCTGCCGATGTCGACCTGTCTGGTGGTCGAGCCGGGCGAGGTGACGCGATCGGGCTTCTGCGATACGAGCGGAACGCGGGCTTCGAGCGCTGCCCCCTATCGCCGGTATGCACGCAGCGCCGTCGAACCCGCTCGCGAAGACCTGCACGCCGTGCTTCGGCCCCTGTTCTTCACCAGCTTCGTGCTCGACGACCATCTGGCCGGCCACGGATTCTTCGGCGCTCGCACCGTCCTGCTCTCCAGCGCATCGAGCAAGACCGCGCTGGGCACTGCGTTCCTCCTGCGACAGCGCGGCAGAGTCCATGTGTGCGGCCTGAGTTCGGCACGGCATGGCGGCTTCGTGCGGTCCACCGGGTGCTTCGACCAAGTCCTGGCCTACGAGCAACTGCACGGCTTGATGCCGGCCCTGCCCGTGGCATACGTCGATTTCTCGGGCGATGCAGCGCTTCGACAACAGGTGCACAGGCGTTTCGGCGCACAGCTGGCGTGCTCGCTCCGGGTGGGTGCCACGCACCGACGACCATCGGCGGAGTTCCTCGACCTGACGGGTCCGCCCGTGAGGATTTTCTTCGGCCCCGCGGAGATCGAGAAGCGGCGCACCGATTGGGGCGGGCGGACTCTGCTCGCCCGCCTCGAGGCGGCGTCGCTGCGCTTCGAGGCCGCAGCCGCCCCTTGGCTCGCGATTGCGCCACGCACCGGTCTTGGGCAGTTCGAGCCAGCCTATTTCAGCTTGCTGCACGGAACGGCCAATCCTGCCGAGGCATTCGTCGTCTGGCTTGACGGCGAAGCTTTGGCGACGATCGCGGAAGAGCATGCCGTCATGCGGCAGTTGGGGTTGCCGCTGCCGCAGGACCCCGAAACTGCGCCTGCCGGGTCACGAGAAAACGACGCGAGCGTAACGAAAGGCGTTTGGGCGCAGCTCTTGCGTGGCGTTTCCAACCAACCAGAGGAGTGCCCCATGAAATCAGTATCGGAACTGCTCAAACGTCGCGACTCGTCCGCCTGGCGCACCGTACCGGAGGCCACCGTACTGGATGCGCTGGGATTGCTGGCTCTCTACGAGGTCGGGGCACTGATGGTGATCGCCGACGGCACGCTCGTCGGTGTGGTCTCCGAACGGGACTGCGCGCGCAAGGTCGACCTCCAGGGCAAGAGCTCCAAGTCGGTGCAGGTCTCCGAGATCATGACGCCCAACGTCATGACCGTCACACCCACCACTCGCACGCGCGAGTGCATGAGCCTGATGAGCAACAAGAGGATCCGCCATCTTCCGGTGGTCGACGCGGGCAAGGTGATCGGCATGATCTCCATCCGGGATCTCATGGATGACATCATTGCCGATCATGAACAGACGATCGACCAGCTGCGTGCCTACATCCAGGCCTGAGGGCGCAGCTTGAGCGCGACATCGAAGAAGGACGCGAGCACCCGGCTCTCGCGCCGTACCTGGAGACAATACAGGTAGGTCTGCGTGACGGCGGGGTCGCCCTCGATTCGAACGGTGCACAGGCGCGCATCCGGAATGAACTCCGCTTCGGAGACCACGCCGATGCCCATGCCGCGCGCCGCGGCTTCGCGGATCGCCTCCCGGCTGCCGATCTCCATGGCGACCTTCGGCCGTACGCCCGCGCGCGAGCGCCTCGTCGAGTGCGCGACGGGTGCTCGAGCCGTTCTCGCGCTGGAGCAGCGGCTGGCCATGCAGCTCCTCCAACCGGACCACGCCACGGCTGGCGAACGGATGGTCGCGCTGGACGAACAGGATCAGCGCGTGCCGCGCATACGGCGTGGCGCAGAAGCCCGGCACCTCGTGGGAGCGGGCCAGCACACCGATGTCGACCGAGTAGTCCTCGAGGTCCTTGAGCACCGAGGACGAGTTGCCCATCCGGATCGAGACTTCGAGGCGCGGATAGCGCTTGCGGTAGGCGTCGGCCATCTCGATGACGTGAAACGGCCCGACCGCGCCGAGCCGGAGTTCACCCGATTGCAGGTCGCCGCTGTCGTGCAGCAGGTTGTACGAATCGAGTTCGAGCGACGCGATCTGGCGGGCGATCGGCAGCAGACGCTCGCCGACGCTGGTCAGCTCGATGCGATGGCCCTGCCGATGAAACAGCACGACCTTGTGCTGGCGCTCCAGGGCTTGCACCTGGGTGGTCAAGGTCGGCTGGCTCAGGCCCACGGCGCGAGCCGCCGCGCTGAAGCTCCCGTGCTGGGCAACGGCAAGAAAGGCGCGGAGCTTGGCTGCTGACATCCATAGATTTTGTAGATGGATGTGTGACAAATCCGTGATCGTCTTGATATGAGGGTGTCACATGGCGTTCTTAACCTCGCGCTAGTCCCCAACCCGTCACCCCCTCCGAGAAGCACCATGACCACCCACCTTCGCCTGCGCCGCAGCCTGCTCGCCCTGACCTTTTGCGCCGCCGCCTTGCCGGCGCTGGCCGACCAGCCACTCACCATCGGACTGATCCCGGCCGAAGACTCGCAGGCGATGATCCAGAGCAGCCGCCAGGTGCTCGACAGCCTGCAGCAGCAGCTGGGCATGCCGGTCAAGCCCTTCGTCGCGACCGACTACAACGGCGTGATCGAGGCCTTGCGCTCCAAGAAGCTCCGACGTCGCCTACCTGGGCCCGTTCTCGTACGTGCTCGCCAGCCAGGTGGCCGACGTGGAGGCCTTTGCGGTCGCCGTCACCAAGAAGACCGGGCAAAGCGCCTACAAGAGCGTGATCATTGCGCGCAAGGACAGCGGCATCGCCAGGACCGCCGACCTCAAGGGCCGCACCTTTGCCTTCGTCGACCCGACCTCGGCCTCGGGCCACCTGTTCCCCAAGAGCGGCCTGCTGCAGGCCGGCTACGACCCGGAGGCCTTCTTCGGCCGCGTGATCTTCTCGGGCTCGCACGACGCCAGCATCCTCGCGGTGGCCAACAAGAAGGTCGACGCCGCGGCCGTGGCCGACCGCATCCTGGCAAGTGCCGTCGCCAAGGGCCAGGTGAAGCAGGATGAACTGGAGATCGTCTGGTCGTCGAACCCGATTCCCGAATCGCCGATGGTCTGGCGCAAGGACCTCGATCCGGCGCTGAAGGCGAGGATCGCCAAGGCCCTGGCCAACGTCAAGGACCTGCCTTGGGGCGACCAGGGCGTGCTCAACGGCTTCCAGCCCACCAACGACGCCGCCTACAACGTCGTTCGCGACACCGCGAAGGTGCTCAAGCTCGACCTGCGGAGCATGAAGTGATCCGCATCCGGAATCTCACCAAGCGCTATGGCGACAACGCCGTGCTGCGCGGCGTGGACCTGGACGCCGCCGCGGGCGAATTCGTGGTGGTCCTCGGCGAGTCGGGCGCCGGCAAGTCGACCCTGCTGCGATGCGTCAACCGCCTCGCGGTGGCGGACGGCGGCGAACTGAAGGTCGACGGCATGGATGCGGTGCAGTGCGCCGACACCCGCGCCCTGCGGCAGCGCGTTGCGATGATCTTCCAGCACCACAACGTGGTGCCCCGGTTGAGCGCCCTGAAGAACGTGCTGACCGGCCGCCTGGGCGCGGTTTCGACCTTCGCTTCGGTGCTGCATCTCTTCAGTCGCGACGACCTGGCGCTGGCGCATGAATGCCTGGGCCGCGTCGGCCTGGCGCACAAGGCCCATGAACGCACCGATTCGCTGTCGGGCGGCCAGATGCAGCGCGTCGGCATCGCCCGCGCGCTCGCGCAGCGGCCCCGCCTGATCCTCGCGGACGAGCCGGTCGCGAGTCTCGACCCGCAGACCTCGCGCAAGGTGCTGCAGTACCTGCGCGATGCCTCGCGCGACCTGGGCATCACCGTGCTGTGCAATCTCCATCAGGTCGAGTACGCCCGCGAGTTCGCCGACCGCATCGTCGGGCTGGCGCAAGCCGAGTGGTGTTCGATGGCACTCCCGAGGCCATGGGCCAGGCCGACATCGACCGGATCTACATGCCACAGCCCGCCCACGAGAGAAAGCAGGCGGTCGGCCCGGCCGCGCTGTCGATGCCCCTGATGGCGGCGACGGGAGGATGAACATGAAAAACTACGCCTGGACCGGCCCGCTGCCCGAAGGCCGCCGGGGCTGGTTCAACCTGCTGATCGGCCTCTGCATCGTGGCATGGGCACTGCAATGGAGCGCCAACGGTGCGCAGCTCAGTGGGTCGGAACTGGCGGCGGGCCTGCCGCAGATCCTCGACTTCCTCGGCCGCACCCTGCCGCCCGACCTGCACATCCTGGGTCGGCTGGTCGCACCCGCGCTCGAAACCGTACAGATCGCCGTCTGGGGAACGCTGCTGGCCGTGCTGCCCGCCATTCCGCTTTCGTTCCTCGCGGCCAGAAACCTGCAGAGCAACCGATGGATCTACCGGATCACGCGGCAGGCATTGAACGTGGTGCGCAGCATCAATGAACTGATCCTCGCGCTGGTGTTCGTTTCGGCCGTCGGCCTGGGGCCCTTCCCCGGCGTGCTGGCACTGGCGCTCCACGGCGCCGGCATGCTCGGCAAGTTCTTCGCCGATGCCATCGAGGAGATCGACCAGGGGCCGATCGAGGCGCTGCGTGCAACCGGCGCGCGGCCGCTGCAGGTCATCGTCTACGGCGTGCTGCCCCAGGTCGTCACGGCCTGGATCGCGGTGGTGCTGTACCGCTTCGAAGTCAACCTTCGCTCCGCGACCGTGCTGGGCATGGTGGGAGCCGGCGGGCTCGGCTTCGAGCTCGTGAGCAGCCTCAAGCTCTTCCGCTACCCGGAAACGGCCACCTGCATCATCGTCATCACCGTGATGGTCATCGTCGCCGACACGCTCTCCAGCCAACTGCGCCATCGCATCCAGCGCGACGGCAGGCACTGAACCATGTGGACCCACTACAACCCCGTCGAGGTGCACGCGGGCTGCGGCTCCTTGTCGCAACTGCCCGCGCTGCTCGGCCCACGCCGCGCCATCCTCATCGCCTTTCCGGAGGCGACCGAACTCGGGCTCGTCGACAGCATCCGCAAACTGCTGGGCGACCGGCTTGCCGCGGTCGAGACCGAGGTGCATCCCAATCCCGACATCGAATGGCTGGCCCCCCTGTACGAACGGCTGTGGCGCGACCATCCGGACATCGATTGCATCGTTGCGCTCGGCGGCGGCAGCGTGATCGACTGCGCGAAGGTCATGCTCACGCGATCGGCGACGGGCCGCTTCGCCGATTTGCTGGCCCGCATCGAGGGCGCCGAGCCGCCGGGCACGACGGGGGCGCATCGAAAGCTGCTGGCCATTCCGACCACCGCGGGAACCGGCAGCGAGGTGACGCCCTGGGCGACCGTCTGGGACCAGGCGCGCGGACGCAAGCTGTCGCTGCACCTTCCGTGGACCTGGCCCGAGGCCGCCATCGTCGATGCCGACCTGATGCTCAGCCTGCCTCATGCGGCCACGCTGGCCAGCGGCCTCGATGCGCTGTCGCATGCACTCGAGTCGCTCTGGAACGTGCATCGCAACCCGGTGTCGGCCAGCCTCGCGGTGAGTGCGGCGCGCGCCATCATCGACACCCTGCCGCAACTGCTGGCCCAGCCCGACCGGCCCGAGCTGCGCGAGCGCCTCGCGACCGCGGCACTGCAGGCCGGCCTGGCTTTTTCCAACACGCGAACCGCGCTGGCGCATTCGCTGTCGTACGACATCACGCTCCAACACGGCACGCCGCACGGCATCGCGTGCTCGTTCAGCCTGCCGCGAATCATGCAGCTCGCTGCCGGCCGCGACGCCGCGCTGGACGCGCTGCTGCTCTCGGTGTTCGGGGCCAGCGACATCGACCAAGCCGCGGCGAGCTTGTCCGCTTTCCTGCAGGGGCTGGGCGTCAGCGTCGATCCGCTGAGCTACGGCATTCAGGAAGCGGACTGGAGCGACCGCATCCGCAAGGCGCTGGCCGGCGCGCGCGGCCGCAACTTCATTGCCGCTGCCTGATGGCCGGGTTCTTTTCTCTTCACCCCCTCGAACGGACACCATGAACGAATCCTCTGCGCCTGCCGCGCTGTCTTCCCACCGGCTTCAGGCGGTCATCTTCGATTGGGCCGGCACGCTGGTCGATTTCGGCTCGCTGGCACCCACGCAGATCTTCGTGGATGCCTTCGCGAGCTTCGGCATCCAGATCAGCCTGGCGCAGGCGCGCGGTCCCATGGGCCTGTCGAAGCGGGATCACATTCGCAGCTTGCTGGACGAGCCGGCGATCGGCGCGCAGTGGCAGCAACGCTTCGGTGTCCCGCCCGGCCCCAACGACATCGATGCTCTCTACCAGCGCTTCATGCCGATGCAGATCGAGAAGGTGGGCGACTATTCGCAGCCCATTCCCGGTGTCGTCGACACGCTGGCTTGGCTGCGGGCGCAAGGTTTGAAGATCGGCTCCTGCTCGGGCTACCCACGACAGGTGCTGGATGTCCTGTTGCCCCTGGCCGCGCGTGCCGGCATCGTTCCCGACCACGTGGTCGCAGGCGACGAACTTGCGGCCGGCGGACGACCCGGTCCCTACATGGCGCTGGCCAACGTGCTCGCCTTGCAGGTGAGCGACGTGCGGGCCTGCGTGAAGGTGGATGACACGGTTCCCGGCATCGAGGAAGGGCGCAATGCCGGGATGTGGTGCGTGGGCGTCACGCTGTCCGGCAACGAGGTGGGATTGACCGAAGCGGCGCTGAGCCAGTTGACGCCGGCCGAGGTCCAGTCGCTGCGCCGCGACGCGGAAAGGCGGCTGCGCGCGGCGGGGGCCCACCTGGTCATCGACAGCGTCGCCGACCTGCCCCTTGCGATCCAGGAGATCGTCCGGCTGCAAGACGCTCAGGCCGCCACCGCGTAGTCGGCTCGAGGGGGCGCTCAAGCGGTGAAAGTCGCCTGGCGCGCTGCAGCTAGGCTTCGGCAAACTGTCACAGTTCGTCGCTAGCATCGCCGCGATGGAATCTCCACGAGCATTCATGTGCCGCTGCCTGTTCAGTGCGGGCGCTGCCATCGGATAGAGCAGATCCAACCGATGTCCATCGAGTTCCAATCGCTCGCGCTGGCCGTCAAGCAGCATGATGACGGGCACTTCTTCTGGGTGGTGATGGAGTCGTTCGCCGAACCCGTCGAGTTCGAGTCCCTGCTGGAGTCGGCCGCCGGCTTCGACAGCTACATCGAGGCGCTGGACGCCGGCTACCTGGTGCTCCGAAAGCTGGTGGTCGACCCGTCGACGGCCTGGTGAGATTGCTGTCGGGCCCTGCCGCCTTGTTCGAGGAACGCATCGTCATCGCCGCGCAACACGCGGCCCATAGCCTCGGGTCATAGCCGGCAAATCAGCCGCCGCGAGTCCCCAAGGAAATCAGCATGAACACCTCACCCATCATCAAGATCGTCACGACCACGGCCATTGCGTGGATGCTTGCAAGCTCGGTGCATGCACAGCCATCCGCCGGCCGCAGCCGCGCCGAGGTGCAAGCCGAAGCGATCGCTGCCGCCCACGCTCCCAACCAGAACGTCACGCGTGGATCGCGCGGCGCCGAACCGTTCACCTCGGTGGCCGACCCAGCGGCAGTGCAGCAACAGGCCATCGACACGGCGCGCGCACCCAATCAGAACGTGACACGCGGCTCCCGCGGCGCGGACCCCTTCACGTCGACGGCCGACCCCGCCGTGGTCCGGGCCCAGGCGGAGGCGGCCGCAGCCGCCCCCGATCAGAACGTGACCAGCGGATCGCGCGTGAACAGCAAGGTCGTGTCGACCATGCCCAGCCCGGCTCAGGTGCGCGCGGACGCTCAAAGAAGCGCGCCCCAGTGAAGGGCAGCAACGACTGGCTCCGGCGCCGCCCGGAGCTCGACCGGCAGCCATGACACACCAACCAGGCTGAAGCACGCTTTCGAGCCCGGCCCTCGACTGCGTCAAAAAGTCCATCTGGCGCTGACCCGTGCGCTCCTGGGCTCCATGGGATGCACATGCCGATCGTCGATGCCGCCGCCGCAGGCACCGCTCGCGATCTCGCCAGCGGTGCAGGAGGCATAGAAGTACTCGATGTCGTTGCTTTTGCTTCCCGCCAGATTGAAGACGTCGAGCCCGAGCGTCAGACTCCGGTTGACGGCATAGCGCGCGCCGACATTGAGCAGCGTGTTGCTGCGCGAGCGTACCGTGTTGAGCGTATCGAGCGCCCGCGGGCCGAGGTATCTCAGCCAGAGCGAAGCGGTCCAGGGGCCCTGGATGTAGGTGACGCCGGTCGCAAGCACGCTCTCGACCGCGTTGTCGACATGGTTGCCTTCACCCTCGGGCGGTACGCCGCGGAACCCTCGCGCGCGAGTACGCGGCATCGACATCGAAGCGAAAGCCCTTGGGCAGCTTCCAGCGCAGCGTAGCCTCGATGCCGCGCCGGCTGCTCGCCCGGCCGGGCTCGGTGGATCCGGAATCGCCGACGTAGATCAGTTCGGAATCCAGTCGAAGCTGCCACAGCGCCACGGTCGCGGTGACATCCTCGTTCGGCTGAAACCGCCAGCCGAGCTCGGCACCATGGCCCTTCGCGAGCGCCGGCACACGATCGGCCGGCAAGCCCGTCTGCGGATCGGTCGTGATCGTCGCCCCGCGAACGTCGTTGCTGTGAAAGCCAACCCCGGCGTTGAGGTAGAACTCCTGCTGCGGCGACAGAGTGAAGATGAGGCCGGCCTTCGGGCTCGCAAGAGAATCCTGACCGCTACCGCTGTTGACCGGGCCGTATACCGGTTCACGCCCTTCGACGTCGTAGCGCAGGATATCGCCGCGCAGCCCGACATAGCCACGCCAGCGCTCGTTGAACTGGACCAACTGCTGCGCATACACCGACAGCAGATCCTGCGACACCTTGTCGCTGCGCACTGTAGAGAGCCGTTCGCGCGATTCGGTGTTGTACAGGCCCACCTCGCCGATGCGGTCTGCCCGCCACTGCACACCGAAGCTGAGCACGCCGTCGAACACACCAAGCTTGGTGGGCATCTGGTGTGAAGCCTGTGCGCCAAACACGTTCCGGCGATCGGTCTGTTCGAACTGGTCGCCATTGACCGGGCTGTTGAGGAAGTAGGTGAAATCCGAGAACAAGTCGAAGCGGTAGGCCATCGCGTAGGCGCTGACGTTGGTCTCGCCGACCTCGCTCTTGTCGAACCATTTGCCCGAGAGGCTGTAGCGCTGGCTCTCACCGCCATCGGTGGGATTGAGCGAGCCGAAGCGCGGCAGTTCGCCGCTGTCGATCAACCTCTGAGGCACCTGGTCGGTCGAGTTCCAACTGGCCTTGTAGGCCATGCCGGTGATGCTGAAGCCGCGCGATGGCGAGCCCTGCGAGTAGCGCAACAGGGCGTTGGCCTTCCCGAGGTTCTCGGGCACGTCCCAGGGGCCGTCGTTGCCCACCAGCTCAACCGCCCCCATCCAGGTCTGGTCCTGCAGCGTGCGTGAACCGGCCGCCAGCAAGCGGCGGTAGTTGTTGGAGCCGAAGGTCACTTCGGCAAAAGGCGCGTCGAGCGCGCTGAGGTAGTCGATGGTGGCGCTGCCGGCCAACGCGAAGTCGCTGTTGTCGGCGAAGTACGGGCCCTTGCGATAGCTGACGCCCGAGACCAGCTCGGGGATCAGGAAGTTGAGGTCGGCATAGCCCTGGCCGTGACCGTGGGTCGGCATGTTGACCGGCATGCCGTCGACCTTCATCGAGAAGTCGGTGCCATGGTCGATGTTGAAGCCGCGCAGGAAGTACTGGTTGGCCTTGCCGTCGCCCGAATGCTGGGTCGCCACCACCCCCGGCACGGCCTCGATGATGTCCCCCGGGCGCAGCTTGGGACGCGCCTGGAATACCTGCCGCTCCGCCGCCCCCTCGCTGGCGCTGTCGGCCGAGCCGATGGCCGCATCGCGGGGCCCGCGGACCTCGACTTCAGGCAGATGGATTTCCTGGGCCCAGGCGCCGCCGCTCCACGAGGTGGCGATGAAGAGGGCATGAGGCAGGCAGCAGGCGCGACGCATGAACGAATTTCTGTATGACAAAACTTAAATTGTTCATACAAATGCGCGTCAGCGACATACGCCAACCGGCGCAGACGCTCAGTTGACCGGTTTCATGTGGGCGTGGCCCTTGCCGTGGCCGTGGCCATGGGTGTGCCGCTCGCCACCGCTGTCGAGCGGCACCAGGTGAACGTTGCCATGACGCACGCCACGGAGCGCCACGAGCTGATCTGCGCAGGCCTGCACGGCTGCGGTCGGGCCGCGCAACACCACCGTCTCGAGGCAATGGTCATGGTCGAGGTGGGTGTGGAGGCTCGTGATCACCAGATCGTGATGATCGTGTTGCAGGTCGAGGACGCGGCCGGTGACTGTCTGTTCGTGGTGGTCATACACGTAGCTGACGTTGGCAACGCACCAGCCCGATTTGTCGCGAGTCGGCTGGCTCAGCGTCGCGCTGCCGAGCTGCGAACGGATCAGGTCGCGTACCGCTTCCGAGCGGTTGATGTAGCCCTTGTCCGCAATCAGCGCGTCGAACTGGGTCGCGAGGTCGTCATCTAGCGAGATCGTGAAACGTTGCATGGGAGAGGTGGGAGTAAGCCAGCGAATGGATCATAGCCAGCGGGCCTACGAGCATCGTGTTCACTACTCCACATGAAGACGACGGTGAAGGGAGATCGCCCTCTGAAATCAACGGGCAAGGAACGTTTTGTCGCACGAGCCTGCGATCGACCGGCTGCGCAGCGCGGTTTGCGCGCCAGGTGGCACGAGGCATCAGCCGTTGGTCCATGACGAGCGGGCCCTGTCAGCGTCGACGAGCCTTCCGAGCGCTTCCCTTTGAACTGTCCGAATCTTTGGGCCCGTTGCTCTCCGGCGGCGCAAATCGCATGCACACGCGGTAGACCAGTTCGCGGAGCCACTGGTGCCCGGCATCGGTCTCGTGACGAGCGTGCCAGACGAGCGAGAGGTCTACCGGTGGAACCTCGACGGGCAGCGGGCTCACGGTGAGGCCCAGCGCGCCGCCCAGCTCCCGCGCTGCCGTGCCCGGAAGTGAAGCGATACCCCGAAAGCGTCGCAGCACGAACGGCAATGTGCTGAAACGGGTGGTGGTCATCGTGACGTGCCGGGCAAGACCACGCTGCGCCAGCACCTCGTCGACGTAGCCGACGAATTCGCCCCCGAATGAGGTCAGCAGATGAGGGTATGCAAGATAGTCCTTTAGGCTGATTGGAATCCGAGCCCGGACCACTTTGGGGTCGAAGATGCAGGCGAAGAACTCCTGGAACAGCGGCTTGGTGCGTATCCACTGCGTCGTGGCGCCAATATCCGTGATGGCAAGGTCCAGTGTCCCCGCCTCGAGCTGAGCGACTGCGTTGGCCCGGTCGACCGGTCGAAGTGCAAGCCGCACGCGAGGTGCCTCCGCTTCCATGTCGCCCAGCAACTCAGGGCCGAGCGTGACTTCCCCGATGTCGAACATGCCGAGGGAGAACGTGCGGTCGCTCGAGGATGGGTCGAAGGCGCTGGTCGTGAAGAGCGCGGCACTCAGGCCTTCGAGGACCGGCTTGAGCCGCTCCGCGAGATCGAGTGCATGGGCGGTCGGCTCCATCCCCTGCGCGGTGCGCACGAACAGGTCGTCACCGGCGAAGGCGCGCAGTCGGGCCAGGGATGCGCTGATGGCCGGCTGTCCGAGGTAGAGGCGCCTGGCGGCTCGGGTGACGCTTCGCTCGCGCAGCAGTGCCGTGAAGACGAGCAGCAGATTCAGGTCGAGCCGATGAAAATCATGCTCGTTGATATCAATCATGTTTTCAATCGATTTGAACAATCAGGGAGACGACTCTAACCTTCAGGGGTAGACAACGCATCCCCCTCCTGGGAACGTGCTGCGTCTTCACCAGTGCGACAAATTCAAAGCAGTTCACCCAGAGGACCACCATGCGCTACCAAGTTTTTGGCAACCACACCGGTTTGCGAGTCTCCCAACTGGCCCTCGGCACGGGCAACTTCGGGACGGCGTGGGGCTACGGCGCCGAGCCGGATGAAGCCCGTCGCATGTTCGGTCGATACGTCGAGGCCGGTGGCAACTTCATCGATACGGCCGACAACTACCAGGCCGGCCAGTCCGAGACGCTGCTCAGCGACCTGATTGCGCCGGTTCGCGAAAAGATTGTGCTCGCCAGCAAGTTCACGCTGGGCCCCACGCCGGCGCAAGCTGGCGTTGCGGCGACCGGCAACTCGCGAAAGGTCATGGTCCAGTCCGTCGAATCCAGCCTGAAGCGGCTGAAGACCGACCGCATCGACCTCCTTTGGGTCCATATGCCCGACGGAGTCACGCCGATGGAGGAAGTGCTGCGCGGCGTGGACGACCTGGCGCGAGCCGGCAAGATTGTGTACGCGGGCCTGTCGGACTTCCCGGCGTGGCGCGTGTCCCGTGCCGTCACCTTGGCCGAGGTTCGGGGCTCGCTTCCCATCGCTGGCGTCCAGCTGGAGTACAGCCTGGTCGAGCGCACAGCCGAACGAGAGTTGCTGCCGATGGCGCAGGCACTGGGCCTCGGCACGGTGGCCTGGTCGCCGCTGGGCGGAGGTCTTCTCACCGGCAAGTACCGTCGTGGCGAAGTGGGCCGCGCGACTCAGCTGGGCGTGCTCATCCACCAGGAAGACAGCGCGCAGAAAGGCGCGGTCCTTGACGCCCTGCAAGCTGTCGCCGAAGAGACGGGGTCGAACCCGGGACGGGTGGCCATCGCCTGGGTTGCAGCACGCGGTGCCATCCCCATCATCGGGCCGAAGTCGGTGGTACAGCTTGAGGACAACCTTGCCGCTGCGGATGTGCGCCTCACAGAACAGCAACTTTCGCAGCTGAACGCGGCGGGTACGCCCAGTCTGGGGTTTCCGCATGACCTGCTGAACCAGGCTTCGACCCGCCAGAGCCTGGCAGGGGGTCAGCTGGAGCAAGTCGACGCGCCGAAGCACTCGGTTGCATGAACCGCAGGAAGGCAATTGCGGAAGCGGGTTGAGCAGTCCCAGCACTGTGTCCGGTAGCCGCTGGTGGCCAAGGGCGTGATTTCCTGGTCGACCGGCGCGGGAGAATGCGAGCATCACTACTGGAGAACCATCTTGACGACTGTCGCCATCACCTCCGCAATCAACGTCAGCAACAGCAATGGCTTTGTCCTGTTTGGCGGCGTGAACGTACTCGAGTCGAAGGACATGGCCCTGCGTGCTGCGGAGGAATACGTCCGAGTCACGCGAAAGCTTGGCATCCCCTACATTTTCAAGGCGAGTTTCGACAAGGCGAATCGCTCGTCTATCCATTCGTTCCGAGGCCCCGGCTTGGAGGAGGGCCTGAGAATCTTCGAGGCCGTCAAGGCTGAGTTCGGCGTTCCCGTCCTCACCGACGTCCACGAGCCATGGCAGGCGAAACCCGTCGCCGAAGTGGTGGACGTTCTGCAGCTGCCTGCGTTTCTCGCCCGCCAGACTGATCTCGTCGTCGCTCTTGCCAGGACGGGCAAGGTCATCAACGTCAAGAAGCCGCAGTTCCTGAGCCCGCCGCAAGTGCTCAACATCGTCGAGAAAATCGGGGAGGCGGGGAACTCCCCCGTCATTCTGTGCGACCGAGGGACCTGCTTCGGCTACGACAACCTGGTGGTGGACATGCTTGGCTTCGGCGTCATGAAGAAGGTCACCGGGGACCTGCCCGTCATCTTCGACGTTACCCACGCCCTCCAGCAGCGCGACGCGAATGCCGCCGTCTCTGGCGGGCGACGCGCGCAAGTGCTTGAGCTGGCGCGTGCCGGCCTCGCCGTAGGCCTGGCGGGCCTCTTTCTTGAAGCCCATCCTGACCCAGCGCAGGCCAAATGCGATGGTCCCAGCGCTCTGCCGCTGGACCAGTTGGAGCCATTCCTCGCGCAGTTGAAGGCGTTGGACGACTTGGTGAAGTCGTTCGCACCCCTGCATATCCGCGCCTGAACGGTTCGCCGAGGCTAAGCGGGCGGGCGCGTTCTTTCGGGCCTCACATCGAAGTCATCATCCTCATAGATGTGCATGATCTCAGGGCGCCGCATTTGTCGGCCCTTGGACAGCCTGGCGCGCTCACCCTTCTTGGCGTACTTCGACAGGGCCGCAAGACGAGCGAGTTCCTCGGTGGATTCCTTCACGGTCCCGATGTATCCAACATCGCGAGCGTGTACGAATACCCACCATTCACGCGGTGGAATGCTCATGGCTTGGTAGCGGTTGGGGACGGCTTGAACATAGCTGAAGTCAAAAAAGCAGAAAGTGCTCGCGAGCGTTCACTCCTGTTCCGGGATCGGCGCTCACGACGGCACTGAATTTTGGCGCGAGGGACACCCGGGCGCCCCCTCCGCGAGGGAGGGGGCGGCACCTGCGATCGGGCGGTAGATTTGCAGCGGCGGCGTGATCGCCGGACAGGCCGGGGCGTACGTCGGCCTCTGACTTATGGGGACCTGGTTCATGAAATTGCCTGCATCGATGGCTGTATCGAAGAGCGCGGAAGGAGTGGAGGCGATGCGTTCTCTGACAATCGAGGTCTTCTTCGATTTCGTCTGCCCGTGGTGCCTGATCGACAAGCGGCATCTGGACGCCGCCGCGCGCAAGCTTGCCGAACTGCGGCAGGACGTGCATCTCGATGTCTTCTGGCGGTCGCATGCCTTGCTGCCCGACACCCCAGAAGGCGGGGTGCCTTATCAAGCCTTCTATGTGGCACGTCTGGGCAGTTCCGAAGCCGTCACCAGGCGCCGCGCCCAGGTGCAGCAAGCCGGCGACACGGCGGGAGTCCAGTTTGCATTCGATCGAATCCAGGTCTTGCCGAACACGGCCAAGGCTCACGCGTTGATGGAGCGCGCTGACCCGGCTCGGCAGGCGAAGCTGGTCGATCGCATTTTCACGGCCTACTTCCTTGAGGGGAAGGACGTCGGCGATGGCTCCGTGCTTGAGCGACTGGCGCTGGAATGCGGACTACAGCGAGATGTGTGCAGCAGCCCTGGAGCCGATGAATCGCGCGCCGGCGGGAGGAGCCCTGTGGCCACCTGCTATCCGATTCAAGGAGTGCCGTTCTTTGTGCTCGACGGGTCGTCGGCATTCTCGGGCGCAATGCCCTCCGAGACGATGCTGGATGCCATCCTGAAGGCGCTTGACGCAGTCTGAAGCACGCGTTCGAGCCTGGATCACGGGCTAGAACTGGCGGCCAAGAGCGGGCTTATGATCCAAGCCAACGGGGAGCACTCAGCGAGGAGTACTGCCATGACCTCTTCCGAAGCCGAGCAGATGCCAAGCCTCAATCGCCTGCGTGATGTCTGGGCCTCCGGGGCGTGCGCATTTGGCGCCATGGCGACGATCCCTTCCGTGCAGACCGTGCAAGTCTTGGCCCGGTCTGGCTTGGACTTCATGATCGTGGACATGGAGCACGGCCCGATCGATGCGCAAAGCGCTCACGCGATGATTGCGGCAACGGGTGGAACGCCGCTGGTCCCCTTGGTCCGCGTCAGCGGCAAGGAATCGTGGCACGCAAAGATCCCCCTGGACCTCGGTGCCATGGGCGTGTGCTTTCCGATGACGAGCAGCCGGGAGGATGCCTTGAGCATAGTCAAGGCAGTGCGCTACCCGCCGCTTGGCGAACGCCTTTGGGGTCCATTTTTCGCCCCACTGAGATGGGGCAGGACAATGAGCGAGTATCTTGCCGCGGCCGACGATGAGATTCTTGCCATCGGCGTACTCGAGAGCATTGGAGCGATGGAGTCCGTCGCCGAGATCGCGAGAACACCGGGTCTCGACATGGTCTTCATCGGTCCGGGCGATCTCGCCACGAGCATGGGCCAGCGCGGCCGTCCTGACCACCCTGACGTTCAAGCCGCGATTGCCGAGTTCGAGAAAGCAATCGATGGCAGCAGCATAGTTCTTGGAGGCGTTGCGACCAGCGCCGAACAGGGGCGTGCGATGAGGGACAGAGGCTATCGAGCGCTAATGATCGGCTTCGATTGGTCGCTGTTGCAGCGCGGCATCGGCTCGGCCCTTCAGGGAATGAGAGACTAGGCTGCTGCCGGCCATTTCCGGAGAGTCGCCCCTCGGTTGCGACGGCGTGCAGCGGGAGCGGAAGTTGGGCCTATGCTCGCGTACTACCGTGGTCGGCCAGAAGGAGTCCTTCGCGAGCGACCGCTGTGCTCCAGCGCGACTGCACTGACAACGGGCCCGCAGCGCGAGATTTGCTACGTCACGCGGTCTTGAACCCATGCGTCTCGGATCGCGCGTAGATGCCGGTCGTCGGTACCGCAGCAGCCGCCCAGCACATTGAGCGTCGGCAGTGGCGTGCGTAGCCTTCGGTAGCGCTCACCCAAATCGGCTGGGTCACCGATGTCCAACTCGGTCGCGGCGTCCAGCTCGGCGTGGCTGCGCGTCGACGCGTTCGCGCGAATGCCTCGAATCCTCGTGGTCCAAGCTCCACCGTCGGCGAAGCACGCCTCGAAGTGGCTCGGATGTGCGCAGTTCACCGCAAAGTATGCGGGCGCCGTATCTGCATCCACTTGCTCCATCGCTTCGCGCAACGACTCGCCGCTGGGCAGCCGACCATCAGTCTCGACCGTGAAAGATATTGCGACCGGCAAGCCGACCGCCTTGGCGGATCGAGCGACGCCGATGGCCTCGGCGCTGGTGGTCATCGTCACCGCTGACAACATGTCGACGCCGCCCTTTTTCAGCGCCACGGCTTGCGGCAGGTGATAGGCCGCCGCATCGGCCGCGCTGCTTGGTGCATCGGCCACGTAGCCGTCGCCGCGCGGACCGATGATGCCGCTCAGGACCACCGGGCCGCTTAACCGGGAACGCCATTCATCCCGAAGGTCACTCACCAGACGCGCGGCGTCGATGTTGGCCTGTTCAAGCGCCGATGCGTCATACCCGAGCAGTCGACCCCAGTCGGGGTTTGCCCGCCAGGTTGGCGTCTCCAGCACGAAGCCGGCGCCAGGGGTACTGGCGCACAGTTCGAGATAAGGCCGGTAGTAGCGCTGCAGCCGCTCGCGCCCCGCGTAATCCCGCAGCAGGACGAACGCCGCGAAGTGCGGCAAGTCCACGCCCTCCAGGAAGACAAGCGTCGTCTCAAGCCCGCCGTCGCTGAGAAACAGTGCACCGGCGAGCTGCGGAAGCGTTGCATCGATCATGGCGTACCCCCAATTTCATTCTGGCGCGCCCGCAATCAACTTGCAATCGCTTGTAGGCGCGATGCCGGTGCCGCCAAATTGCGATCGACCTCTTCCACCTGAAGGGCAGCGGCAGACCCGCAGTCGGCCAGAAGCAGGCGTTCAAAGGCGACGCCCAGTTCACCTAGAAGCGGACTTGCGCGGCATCAACACAACGGGCTCCAGCCGCACCTCGCGTTTCAATCACACAGCGCGTAGCCCTAGCTCGGTCAGGCTCTTCAATTCACCTTCGTGACCTTGGGCGGGGTCCACGAGCCGTTCAGGACCGATGGGGCTTTCTCGCTCGGCCAGTACATGCGCAGCATCGGAATGAACTCGCCCTTGGGCGCGGGGAGCCAGTTCGACTCCTTGTCCTTGCCCGGCGACTCGTTCTGGAAGTAGAGGGTGATCGAGCCGTCTGGATTCGCCTTCAGGTTGTTGCGCGGGCTGACCGTGAACTTGTTGAGCGGGTTAGGCACGAACCACCAGCCCTGGTCGATCATGTACATCGTGATCGACCAGAATCCGTTGACCGGAGGGGTCTGGCCCTTGGCGAACGTCACGGTGTACTTGTTGGCACCGGTCAGCTTGTCGCCCTTCGAATCGACCATCGTATAGGGGTAGACCGCGTCCTCCTGCAGGTTGGCCGGCCAGCCGAAGGCAGCCACCACGGCGCGCTTCATGTAGTCGGTGCCATAGACGCCGAGCCCTTTGGTGATCAGCCAGCCGTCGACCATTTCTCCCATGCTCTTCTGGTTGGCGCCGATCTTGTCGAGCGCGGTCTTCGGAAGGTCCTTGAGGGCGGCCTGTACTGCCGGATCGAGCTTGGCGAGCTCGAACGGCTTGCACGGCTCGATGCCGATCTTGGCAAAGCGCGCCAGCGCGGGCGCGTCGGCTGCGTAGGCAGGTGCGGCGTCGCACATGCGCTTGCTCAACCAGTTGAAGTAGCCCTCGGTTCCCATCGCCAGGATCACCGCCTGCGGCTTGTCGGTCATCGAGATACCCGGGTTCGGATTGATCGGCGGTGCTTTGTAGGTGAAGGGCTTGCCCCAGGATGCGAGCGGCGTGATTTTGTATTGCGCCTGCAGCGCGTTGGCCGCCTTGTAGTCGGCCTCCGTGCCGTCGGCATAGGTCCGACCGAGGATGACCATGTAGCGGGTCGCTACCGGAATGTGCATCATTCCCTTGGGTACATCGCCCTTCCATCCTGGGCCGGTCAGCAGGTAGTTCGCTGCCTTGCCGTCGGCAGTGCGGGTGCCCGGACTCGCGAAGATCGTCATCCAGAGATCGACCATCGGGAAGAGATGAAAGCGTTTGCCCATGTTTGGGTGGCTGAACACTTGCGGCTCGGCAAGGTCGAGCCAGGCCAGCGAGTACAGCGTATCCGCGTTCGGCGCCGACACGCCGCGATAGTCCGCTGGCGGATAGCGCGGCACGTTCGAGAACTGATTGACCGGCCCGGTCAGCGAGGGGCTCGCCTTGTCCACATTGGTCATCTGCACACGCGTGACGTCCGTGGTGACAAGCGAGTAGCCGTAGACGTAGGCGTCTGTGGCGATGTCGACCGCCTCTTTCACCTTGTCCTCTTGTGCCTGGGCGGTACCCGCGCCAATCGACAGCATCGCCACGACAGCGAGCAAGTTGAAATAGGTCGGCTTCATTTTCCTTGCCTCGATAGTTGATTCGCAGGCGCGCTTCGCGCGTACAAGCCTCAGCTTGGCCAGACTTGCAAACCCAGTGTAGGCAGCGCGATTTGGGCCGCCTATGGGACCAAGGTCCAATGGCAGGTGCGGCTTCTCATGGCTCGGTGTTCAGTGTCATTCACGGCTCAGTATCTGCCTCGCGGTCTGTTCCGACGAGGGAGATGGCGAAGGATTTGAGGCCATGCGAGCGTCTGCATTCGAGTCAGGCGGACCTCCGCTGGCCCGGCTGGCTGGCTAGTAGCGGACGCTCAACCTTTGAGCTCAGCGTCGCAGTTCGGGCGGATGCGAAGCCTTCTTCGTCACGCAGCCGCAGCCCGGTGCGTTGTAGTGCCAGTCGCAGCGGGTTTCGGTTTGCATGCCGTCTACCGTAGTGCGGCAGTGAATCATGGAGAGACCTACCGCACGGCTTGCTTATAACGATCAGCGCAACAGCTTGGCCGCGGCCACTTCGCCGACCTTCGTGCCCAGCGCATTGCCGACTTCACCCGAATTTCGGTAGTGGACACCGTCGTAGATCCGGGCGTTGACGACCTCTTGCGTGAAGGCATCGACGCTGGCCCATGAACGGGTGACGCCTGGCAAGGTCGGGCTGGTGCTCGACAGGCGCGGGGTCGGGCCGCTGCCGATCTCGGCCTTCAGCACGGCCCCGAGCGACGCAGCGATCGTGCAATGTGCGCAGGGGTACTCGGGGTGCATCGGCGTCTCGATGAAGGGCAGCCAGCCGGCGTCGCGCTCGGTGGCGTCGTTGCCGTCCTGGTCGCCGTTGCGGATCGCCGTGAACGGGCGCCAGAAGTGATACTGGTACTTGGCATCGAAGACGGCGTCGATAGCATCGACCATCGCCTGCCCGCTGGCCGCGAGCAGACGCGCGTTCTGCGTCACCTCGCGCCCAGGCTGGTTGGCCACCGAACGGGCAATCGGGAAGTAGATCGTCGGCGTGGTCGCGGTCCAGAAGCGGGCGATCTCGGTCTGCTCGGCAGTGCGTTGGCTGCCCGTACGCGCGCCAAGGGTCTTGACCTCGTTGAAGTCGCGTGCCCAGACGGCGCTCTTCAGGTCCGGCGGCGGTCCGGGGCGGAACTGATCGACACGATCCAGCACCCAGCAGCGCGCCGGCGGCAGATCGGCATTGGCCGGCACGACCGTCGGCACGTAGGACCCGGGGGCCGTGACGGGTCGGTAGAAAACCGGTGACGCCCCCGTCGGCGCCCGCAGGGCCAGGATGCCGGCCGCGGCCTTCTCGCCCAAGGCGATGCCGTCGGCCTTGGCCGGGCCCTCGGGCACGGTGGCCAGCGCGACCTGGTACGCCGCCTCGGTGGCAGCGCCCTGCGTCGTGGCCATGCGGGTCAGCACGGCGCGGTTGGCGGCGGCCACGGCAGCATCGATCGAGGCCCCCGCTGGCGCCTCAAGCTTCAGGTACCCGGCCTGCGGGTAGCGCCGGGTGATCGCATTGACGGCCTCGAACACCGCCGCCTGGATCAGCACCATCGGCGCCTGGCCCCAGGGGCCGGCCTGGTGGGCCACGGTGATCTCGCTGGCCTTCTGGTTCCAGTCGGTGACCACGTCGGCCCGGGCGCTGGCCAAGGTCATCAACGAGAGGGCCAACAGGCAAGGGACTGTCTTTGTCGCATCCATGCTGTCTTCCTTGAAGGGCCGACGGGGCCCCCATCATGTTCCCGCAACTGCCGCCGCGCAAGGCGGTCACTCGGTCGCTTGGAAGTGGTGCTTCATAACCCACTTGGCGACGTTCTTGCCCAGCTCGGCACCATCCTCGTTGGCACTGCGGAAGCGCATGCCGCCCCAGACCCGGGCGCTCATCACCTCCTTGATGAACTCGTTGGTCGAGTCGTACCAGCGGGTCGTCCCCGTCACTGTGCTGACGAAGCTGAAGCGGTTCTTCTTCGTACCGTAGACCTGCTGCAGCACCTCGGAGGTCGAGCCGGTAAAGCAACCATGGGCCGACGGGTACTCCGGGTGATTCGGCGTAGGCACGACCGGGGTCCAGCTGGCGTCTGCCGCCGTGGCAACGTTGCCGTCGTCGGCTGCCAGCGGGATCGCGCTCTGCGGGCGCCAGAAATTGAAGTGGTACTTGGCCTCGAAGCAGGCGTTACCGGCGTCCTGCGTCGCTGTCCACAGGGCTGCCATGACGCGGGCGTTGTCGGCCAAGCTGGCATGCCTGGTGGCGAACTGCTGCAGGTTGAGCGGCAGGTTGCGCGGCGGCAGCGTCGTGTGAAAGCGCGCCACCTCAGTCTGCTCGGCGGTGCGCAGTGCGCTGACCGCGCCGCCGTAGGTCTTGTCGTCAGGGCATAGGGCTTGATGTAGGGCGCCTGGCGGTTGACCGGGTTGAGGCCACGAAAGTCACCGGCGCCCGCGCCCGGTTGGTATGCGCCCAGCGCCACCGTGCGACCGTCGTTGGTGCGCAGCGCGAGCATGGCTTGCGCGACTTCGGCCCCGACGGCCATGCCGCGGGCCTTCGCGTCGCCTGCGGGAAGCTCCGCCAGGATGGTGTCGTACAACCCCTGATAGAGCGCTGTGCGGCTCGGGAACAGGCCCAGCAGCACGCGGTAGGCCGCCTCGTTGGCTGCCGCCTCCATCGAGGCTCCGGCGCTCGGCCCACGGTGGGCGTCACGGCGTAGGGTTTGTGTCCGCCGGCGATGGCGACCACTGCGTCGTACACGGCGAGCTGGACGGTGGCTCCTTCGCAGCATCGACCTTCGGGACGGCGCGGCTTATGTGGGCAGGGATGCTACGACGGGGGTCCATGCAACGCCAAGCGGCAAGCGACGAAACCGGCGCTTCGTAATCCGAAGCTGCCCTTGGGCGGCCTGAGCCCGGCTGCGGTGGCCCGGCGCCATGCTCGCTGTCCATGGAGCCCTGCCCTTCGCCTTCGCCTCCTTCCGCGCGCCGGACAGCGTCGCCTGCACCTTTGCCAGCCGCGACGACCTGGCCAAAGCTACAGCTAGAAAGCAATGGATGACCGCTTTGGCTGGATGAAACGAGCGACCGCTTGTGGCCGCGAGTACCAGTTCGCGGCCATGCCTGACAGCTGACCTTCGGCGGGATCGCCCGGTTGGCGGACGACTGAGATCGAGGAATTTGTGCAACAGGCGGTCCCGGCCAGAACCCGTCCTTCATCCCTGCCTTCCAATTATCCAAGAACTGACCGACGGACATGACGCACAACCGCCGTTCGGAGCCGCGCCCAGCGAAACCTTTTGGGGGGCGCTCGTAGAATTCACCGCTTTGCCGAGACAAACATGACCACTGCCAAGAAGCAAACGGCGTTCACGCGCCCCCTGACACCCAGCGTCGAACTCGCAGCCGTCATTGGCTCCACGCCCCAGCCTCGAACCGAGGTCACCAAGCTGCTGTGGGACTACATCAAGCTGAACAACCTCCAAAACCCAGCGAACAAACGCAACATCCTTTGTGATGCCAAGCTTCAAGCGGTGATGGGCAAGCCCGAGGTGACGATGTTCGAAATGTCGGGTCTTGTTGGGAAGCACCTGTCCTGAAGAGCGTTGCCGCACGCACGCAGCTGGCTCCGGCCGGGCCAGGAACAGACGTTCGCCACAGTCTGCATTCAAGCGCGGGCCGATTCCAGCGCCGCCGCTATTTCGCTCTTTTCCGAGTCACTTGGGCGAGGGTGCATCTGACAAGGCCGGATCTTCGAACGCGATCTCGCCATCCACCAACGTCAGCAGGCTTCTCGTGGCGGGCAGCGCCGGTAGAGGGACGGTCAGGATGTCCTGCGAAAGCAGCGCCAGGTCGGCTGCCATGCCGACTCCGATGCGCCCCTTGCTGCGCTCTTGCTTCTCCGCGAAGGCCGCGCCGGCCGTGTAGGCGAGCAAGGCTTGCTCGCGCGACAGCGCCTCGCGTGGGGATGCGGCGTAGGCGGTGGCCAGCATGATGTTGAGGAAGGGGTTGGCTTCCTCGGCCCCTCCGTCCGACCCCAGCGCGACCGGCACGCCGGCTGCCAGCAGGCTCTTGAGCATCGAATGCGGTTCGGTAGGCCGTCGCGGTGCGCCGGCAGGCGGAAAGTGCGTCGGGTTCTGGATGACGACGACGCCGAGCCGCGCCGCCTGCGCAAGCGTGTCGTCGCGGATGCCGTCGCCGTGCTCGATCCGAACCCGCTTCTCCCGCCACGCCTCCGCGGAGGCCAGCGATTCCATCATGGCAAGAACGCGATCGGTTTCGGCATCTCCGACGACGTGCAGCGCTATTTGCCCGGGCCGGCGCAATGCGGTCTGCAGGATCTCGCGCACCTGCGCATCGCTGTGGTTGGAGCGGCCGCGCCAGTCCGGGCGCCCGGCATAGGGTTCGCGCTGCCGCGCGTTCTGCTCGAGCGGCGTACCGTCGAGCATCCATTTCGGGCCGTCGATTCGAACCCGTGGCGGCAAGGTCTTCGGTGCCTCGTCCATCGCAGCCCATCCACCGGCAATGCTGGGCACCGCGCCGGTCGCCCACGAATAGACCGTCCACTTCTGCGGGGTCTTTGCTTTCGCCAGCGTGTCCAGCGTGACCTCCAGCGTCTTGCCGCTGTTCATCAGGTGGATGCTGGTCACCCCCCAGCGCGCATAGCGCTGTCCCGCGGCTTGGAACGACGGCGCGAGCTTTGCCGGGTCGTTCGGCGTTGCGCGGATTTCGGGAACGGGTGACGCGCCCTCGTCGGCCCGGCCGTTGAGCCGGCCGCTGGCGTCACGGCCCCATTGGCCACCGATCGGGTTGGCCACGTCCTCTGCGATGCCGATGCGCTGCAAGGCGGCGCTGTTGACGATCGCCGTGTGCCCCCAGAAGCCGCGCAGAAGCACCGGCCTGTCGGGCGCCACGGCATCGAGCGCCATCCGCCAGTTGCGTTGGTCGCGGGCAACGAGCGGGCCGATCCAGGCGCTGATCCAGTCGCCGGGCGTCTTTGCCGCGGCGGCGACGGCGGCCAGGGCCTGTTCGGCCGTCGGTCCGGGAAACGGCAGGCCCGGCATTGGCAGGGGTGCCGAGGGCAGCGTGCTGCCCAGGTGGACATGGGATTCGATCAGACCCGGGGTGGCGAGCCGGCCACCGGCGTCGATGACGCGTGTGGCAGGCCCTGCCAGCGCGCGAACTTCGGCATTGCCGCCAACGGCGCTGAACAGGCCGTCCTCGATCGCCACGGCTTCGACCCGGGGCCGCGCGGGGTCGGCGGTGAAGACGTTGGCATTGACGATGACCAGCGATGGCGCGGCGAAGGCGGCCTCGCTCAAGAGCAGGGCCGCGGCAAGGAGGGCGTGGCGCTTGGAGTGCATGACGGGTTCTCGAAGAATGTCGAAGCCCGGACGATTGACCAGCGGCCCGGAAAAGTCCCGATCGGATGGCGAAAACGGACGAAATCACCCGAAGCGCAGGTGGGCGCGCGCAGAATGGTCCGCGCGCGTTCCTGCGCAAGGGCACAGCTTGGATCGAGCCTCACAGGATTCCATCGTCATGCCGACCCGCCTGCAGGTCGCTGGCTTTGTCGTCGACTTCGCCCAGGAGGCACTCCTCGATGCTGCCGGCCGGCCGGTCGAACTGCGGCCGCAGGCGTTTCAGGTCTTGCGACACCTGGCCCAAAGCGCGGGGCGACTGGTCACCAAGGACGAGCTCATGGCCGCCGTCTGGCCGGACGTCGTTGTCACCGACGATTCGCTCGTCCAGGCAATCGGCGACATACGCCGCGCCCTCGGCGACGCCGGTCATCGCCTGGTGAAGACGGTGCCGCGCCGCGGCTACATGCTGATGGCGGCCGCCATGGCTGATGACACCTCGAGCCAGAACGCCGGTGTCGCGGGTACTTCGTCGAGACCCGCGCGCCGTTGGCTGGCCCTGGGCAGCGTGGCCATCTTGCTGCTGGGCGCGGTCGTGTTCTGGCAAGAGCGCGTTCGAACCGACGCGTCCGGGGCGGTTGACGATCCCGGCGGGCCGCCGTCGATCGCGGTGCTCGCGTTCAAGGGCCCGCCCGGCGATGCCGACGGCGCGGTTCTCGCCCGCAACGTGGCGGCGGACCTGGTGTCCGAGCTGGCGCGCAGTCCCAACCTGCGCGTGGTCTCGAGCCAGTCGAGCTTCCAGTTCGCCGAAGGCAAGACGCCGTTGGCAGAGGTCGGCAGGCGCCTGCGCAGCCGGCATATCGTGGACGGCAAGGTGCGGCGCGAAGGCGAGCAGTTGCGGATGGGCGTCGAGTTGCTCGACAGCCAGGACGGTCGGATCGTCTGGTCAGCCTCCCACGTGGTCGATCGCGCCGAGCTCGGCGCCGCGCAGCTGGCTCTGGTGGGCCGCATCGCCGGTACGTTGCAGGCGAAGGTGGCCGCGACCGAGCAGCGGCGTGCGCTTGCGCAGCCGCCGAAGACGCTCGACGCCTATGTGCTGGTGGCGCATGGGAGGGCCATGATGGTGCGGTACAACGCCGACGGCATCCGCGCGTCACGGCGCCATTTTTCCGAGGCCATTGCGATCGATCCCGACTACGCAGCCGCATGGGCCTTTCTTGGCATCGCCAACACGGTCGACATCGGTCTGCACCTGACGGGTGAGTGGGACGGGCGGCGCGTCGACGAAGTGCTGGGCCAGATCAGACGCGCGATCGAGCTGCAGCCGGGCCTGCCGGTTGCCTATGTCGCCCTGTCGCAGGCACAGAGCCGCGCAGGAGACCTCGATGCCGCGCTCGCCGCTGCGCAGCAGGCTTGCCGGCTCAGTCCGAACGATGCCGAATGCTTCTACATCCTCGGCGCGGCACATCTCCAACTCGGCCAGATCGAACCTGCACTCTCAAACCTTGAACAGGCGATGAACCGAAACCCGCTACCACCGGCGTATCTCCCGGCTTTCTATGCCACCGCGCTCTGGGCGAATCGACGCTTCGAGGAAGCAATCCGCGCGGCCGACGACTGCCTGACGCGGGCGCCGGACTTCTGGCGTTGTCGTCAGGACCGGATCGCCGCCCTGGTCGAACTCGATCGCCTGCCCGAAGCGCGGAAGGAGGCGGCACTGCTGCAGGCGAAGGTTCCGCGCATAGGGAGCGAATGGTTCGGGTCGACATTCGGCGACCACGCCGCAGCCCTGCGCGAGCGACGCGTGACTGCAGCGCGGTCGGCAGGCATTCCAGACACGCCCACAGTTGCGCAATAGAAAATTTGATCAGCCCAGGAGCATCGTCGAGTTGCGGGCCAGCACCACTTTGACCGTTCTGCGACTGCGAAAGCGACCGCTTTCGGGCATGCTGTGCGGTGCCGGCTACTTCCGCTCAGGGCCGCGAACGCCAGTTCGCGCGGTTCGAGAACAGTCGTTGGCCGGCGCTTCAGCCCCTTCCCTTCGCCGACCGACACGCGAAGTCAAGTTGCCGCGTAGAGCCGACGCTCGTACGGAAAATCGCCAAAGTCAGCTTTTGGCAACTGCCGTCGCTCCGCTGCAAAAAGCGACCGGCAGCAACCAGTCTGAAGCGGTAGTAGCCTGCCCAACCGCGCGGCGTCAAAACGAGTGACGCAACCCGAAGTCGTAGCCCGTCGAGCTTTTCGGCGCCAGGCCCGTGGCGGCCGCCCCGGCGGTGATGTACGCCAGACTGCCCGCTGCAACCCCCATGATTGCCGGATTGTTCTGGCCGTCCTTGACCCGGACGTGAGCCACGGTGGCGTACAGAGCGGTGCGCTTGGACAGATTGTGGACATATCCCAGCGCCAGCTTGCTCGCCGACGCATCGCGGCTTGGCGTACCTGGTGGCACGGCGCCCAGATCGTTGTCGAAATTCACCCGTGCGACCGACGCCTTGAACATCCCCGCGCCGACGGGCACGGTCATCCCGATCATCGCGCCGTTGTAGTTGTCGTGCTCCTCGACTGCGGGACGGATCACGCCCCGGATCGGCGTGACGGTATCGGTGCTGTCGCGCACCTGGGACAGTTCGCCCATGAGCTTGAGAATGCCGAAGTCATAGGAAGCGCCGAGGTTGACGGTTCGCAGATTCTCGGAGAATCGGGCGCCCGTCGCGAGTCCGGCCGGCGTCAGTGCCGTGGTGTCGGCGGCCTGGCTCTCGCCGTAGGCCACCGCGACATCCAGCGGGCCGCTGGTGTAGCCGAAGCGCCCCCCGTAATAGCGCCCCTTTGTCGATGGGCTGCCTGGGACGATGCTCGAATCCACGTTCTCGGGAAGCGCATACATCACCTGGCCATAGAAGCCTGCGAGATCCCGCGGAAGAAAGTACCCGATGCTGTTCGACGCCCGGACGGCATTGTCATTGGCAGACACCGGCGAGCCCGGCCCGCGCGCGATGGCAATGCTTCCGCTGACAGTCTTGAGCAGGTTCTCGCCCACGCCGACCGCGCCCATCGGGTCGAATACGCTCTCGTTCCAGTAGGTGGGCACATAGTCTCGCCCCAGCCGTACCTCGCCGAACTTGCTGCCCGACAGGCTGACCGTGGAACGTCGCGCGAAAGCGGCGTTCGGAATCAAGCCTGTATCCAGATTGAACCCCGCCTCGAGCCAGAAGCTGGCGGCCAATCCTCCACCGAGATCCTCTACGCCACGGAAGCCGAAGCGGCTGGAAGCGTTTCCGCCGCTCGAGAGCGCCGTCTGGGAGCGCCCCACTTCGATGGGTGTGGCGACAGGAGGCAAAGACGCAATGGGTGAGTAGTAGAAGACACTCTTCGTGCTGTAGTAGCTGACGGCAGCGTCAGCCACGCCGAAGAGCGTCACGGAAGATTGGGCCATCGCGGCGCCCGATGCGGCCAGGCCCGCGATGGCGATGAAGGATTTGCTCATGTCTGTTTTTCTTCGCAAGGGTGGGTCAGCGGCCGCAAGCGCGCAGCGCATCCGCTGGGGACGCAGCTTGCAAGCCGCCGGAATGTGAGGCTGGGCACGCCAGCGGAGACTTGTCGATCAGTCCAGCACCGGGACAGGCGCCTCCTGGGCCGCGAGTGCGCCCTCGGCGACCACCCCCTGCCATCGGCTGAGGTCGTCACTCACGCGCTGGCGCAGCGCCGTGGGCGGTCCCGCCTCGACCTTCGCGCCCTGGCTCTCGAAACGTTCGACGACCTCCGGGTCGGCGAGCACTTCGTTGAGCGCCTGGTTCAGGCGCTGGATGGATGACGCAGGCGTTCCGGCAGGTGCGAAGAGCCCATACCATTGCGCGACGTCCACCCCGGGTACGCCCAGTTCTGCCAGCGTCGGAACGGCCGGAAAGGCCTCCAGGCGCTTCGGGCCCGCAACCGCCAATGCGTGAAGCCGCCCTGCCTTGATGAAGGGGTACGCAGTAAACAGGCTCGGGAACATGATCTGCGATCTGCCGCTGACCGTGTCCGCGATCGCTGGAGCGGCTCCTTCGTAGGTCGCGCTGGCCATCGACGTTCCGCTGCTGAGCTGGAACAGTTCGGCAGCGAAATGCGGTGGCGTTCCATCGCCGGCCGATGCATAGCTGAAGGAGCGAGGTGCCGCCCTCAGCCGCGCGATGAGCGTTTGCAGGTCAGAAGCGCCACTCTCCGGGTGCGAGACCATCAAGGTCGACGAAGAGCCGACCAACCCCACCGGCTCGAAGTCGCGCACCGGGTCGTATCCCACCGTTTGCAGCGCCGGGTTCATTGCATGCGTGCCGACGTAGCCGAACATCAGGGTGTGGCCGTCCGGCGAAGCACCTGCCACGTACTCGCTGGCAATGGCGCCGTTCGCCCCGGCCCTGTTGTCGACGACCACTTCCTGGCCCAGCACCGGGCCCAACCTGGACGCAATGATCCGGGCCATGGTGTCATTGCCGCCACCGGCGCGCGTCGGCACGATGATCGTCAAGCTCTTGCGCGCGAATCCTGACGACGAGGCACCCTGCTCTTCCGATCGTGGGAACACATAGTCGGGCAGATGCAGTTCACCCTGCATGATTTTTCGAGCCGTCCGAACCAGGGCGGCACGCTCGACCGTCGCAGCTTCTGCACGGCCCGCCAATTCGACCTGGACGTCGATCTGGCCGGCGGGATGCAGCACGATCAGGCCATGCTGCCCTGGCTCGCGCGCGATCCCACTCGCCACCGTCCCCGGCAGGGCAAACGCGCTGGCGACACCAATGGCGCCCGTCACCGCGTGCGATGCGTGGCACTTGCGCGGCGTGAAGTAGCGAGAGCTGATGCTGTCTCTCGACGTGCCCGCACTCACGAGCACCGGCTTCGGGATCACGCTGTGGGACACGTCGCCGAGCCCCATCCTGCGGCCGGCCTCCAGCCGAAGACTTTCGAGTCGCTCGAGCAATGCGGCATTCGCGTCCAAGGCGGCCGGCTTCTCGGCGCCCGTCACGCCCAGATCGGCCGCGCGCACGATCATCAGCGGCATCGCCGCATCGATGCAGGTGACCTCGATGCCGTCGATGAGGTCGATCCGTTTGCCAGTCGGAAAGACCTGACCCGTGACCGCGCCCCAGGCGTCGAGGAAGTTGAGCAGGATGGGTGCCGCCGTGCCGGCCACGCCGTCGATGCGGGCGTCGCCTTCGTATGTCACCCGGTTGCCCGGCGTCCGCACGACCACATCGATGCGGGACCTGGTGTTGACGTTGTAGACCCGCACGCTCGTCGTGCCGTTCTGCGCGGCGACCAGGCCCTGCTCGATCGCGAAAGGAGCGACGCCCGAGAGCATGTTCCCGCAGTTCGGCCGCGTGTCCACCGACCGGTGGCCGACGCCGACCTGCGCGAAGAGGTAGTCGATGTCGCAGTCCGGCTGCGATGAACGCGACACGATGGCCACCTTGCTGTTCAGGGTGCTGCCGCCCCCCAAGCCGTCGAGCTGCAGCGGGTCGGAGGCTCCGATGGCGCCGATGAGCGCCTGGTCTCTCGCCTCGTCGCCATCGGGCAGCCATTCGCGCAAGAAGAAGGGGCCACGCGAAGTACCGGCGCGCATCAGCACGCAGGGGATCGATCGGTTCATCTCAGTCCGCGGTGATCTTGGCGGCCTGGACCACCTTCTTCCACTTGACCTGCTCCTGCGCAACGTAGGCGCGCATCTGGTCCGTGGACATGATCGAGACTTCGGCACCGTGGTCCTCGAGCCGCTTCACCACGCTCTTGTCGGCCAGCACTTCGTTGAGAACCTTGTTGAGCTGCTCGATGACCGGCTTGGGCGTCTTGGCTGGCGCGAAGATGCCGTACCACTGCGAAACGTCGACATCGGCGATCCCCTGCTCCTGGAGCGTCGGCACGTCCGGCATGAGCGCCGAACGCTTCGCGCCTGCGACGCCGACCGCCTTCAGCTTGCCGGCCTTGACGTACGGCATGGCCGTGAACAAGCTCGGGAACATGACCTGCGTCTGGCCCCCGAGCGTGTCGTTGATCGCGGGTGCCGATCCCTTGTAGGGCACATGCAGCATGCTGGTCCCGGTCGACAGCTTGAACATCTCGGCGGCGAAGTGGGGCGCGGTGCCATTGCCTGCAGAGGCATAGCTGGTCTTGTCCGGCGCCGCCTTGAGGATCGCCACCACCTCCTTGGCGTTGCTGGCCTTGACGGACGGATGGACCACCATCACCGTCGCGGAAGAGCCGACCATGGCGACCGGCTCGAAGTCCTTCACCGGGTCGTAGCGCAGCTTCTGCAATGCCGGGTTCATGGCATGCGTGGCGATGTAGCCCAACATGAGTGTGTAGCCGTCCGGCGCCGCACGCATCACGAACTCGCTGGCGATGGCGCCGTTGGCACCCGCCTTGTTGTCGACGATGACGGGCTGCTTGAGGATGGCCGACATTGCCTGCCCGATCACGCGGGCCATGGCGTCGTTGGCACCCCCCGCAGCGGTGGGGACGACGAGGCTGATGGATTTTTCAGGATAGGCGGCCACTGCACTGGCGCAAGCCAGGGATGCAGCCAGCGCAACGGCGCCGAGGAGGCGAATCTTCTGGATCTTCAATTTGTCTACTCCGGTGGATGTCAGGAACTTGATCGGGGCTTCTTGTCGTTTGGGCCTTGGGTGAATGGTCCGCCTTCCAAGGACTTCTGTGAATTGCATGTTTAGGATTGATTGATGCACACTGTGGATCACTGAAACAGCCCGAGGGGCGCTCGCCATGGCCATCAACTTCAATCTCAACGACCTGCAGGCATTCCGCGCGGTGGCCGAGCTGAACAGCTTTCGCAAGGCTGCAGAATCGCTGCATGTGTCGCAACCGGCCTTCAGTCGACGCATCGAGAAGCTCGAGGAAGCCCTCGGCGTGCGCCTCCTCGACCGCACGACCCGCAGGGTGAGCCTGACCTCGGTGGGACGCGATTTCGATCGCAAGGTACAGCAGCTGCTCGACGACCTGGACCACACGCTCCTGGGCATCCGCGGCGTGGCGGCCACGCGCATGGGCGAAGTGACGATCGCGTGCGTGCCCTCGACCGTCTACTACTTCCTGTCGCAGGTGATCTCGCGCTATCACGAGCGGTACCCGAAGATCCGGGTGAAGGTGTTTGATGCCAGCGCGAACGAGGTGCTGTCGGCCGTGTCGCGCGGCGAGGCCGACTTCGGACTCAACTTCGTCGGAGGCAAGGAACCCGACATCGAGTTCAAGCCCTTGCTGGAAGAACGCTTCGTCGCGGCTTGCAGGCGTGACCATCCCCTTGCGCGCAAGCGCCGAGTGAGCTGGACCGAGCTGGGGCAGTACGACTACATCTCGGTCAGCAAGGCATCGGGCAACCGGTTGCTGCTGGACCAGGCGCTCTCAGGCCTGCCCGGTCGGCCGCAGAGCATCTACGAGACGCAGCACGTCACGACGATGCTCGGCCTGGTGGAAGCAGGCCTGGGCGTGGCCGCTGTGCCCTCGATCGCCATGCCGGACTCAGACCATCCGCTGCTCGTGAGCGTTCCGCTTCACGATCCGGTGATCACCCGCAAGATTGGCCTCATACGGCGCAAGGGTCGGACCCTGTCGCCGGCTGCCCAGCAGCTCTATGCGTTCTTCTCCGAGATGAAGGCCAAGCGCGGCAAGCCGGATGGCCGCCGCGCGGTGAACTGAAATACCCCGGGGCCGGCCTTGCCCGGCCAGGTCTTGACCTCAGTGCGCTGCGCCCGTGTGTCCGAGCGGCAGTTGCGGGTCTCCCGAGCCCTCTTCGAGTTCGTGTTCGCTGTTGGCGTAGTTCGCCGCCAGTTCGCGCTGCAGCACATCGCGGTCGCAGGCGTTCTCCCAGATCGAAACCACGATGCAGGCAGTCGCGTTGCTGATGGTGCTCGTGAGCGCCCGCGCCTCGGACATGAAGCGATCGATGCCGACGATCAGCGCGACGCCGGCCACGGGCAGCTCCGGCATCACCGTGAGCGTGGCGACCAGGGCGACGAAGCCGCTGCCCGTCACCCCGGCTGCGCCCTTGGATGTCAGCAGCATGATGCCCAGCATCGACGCGATCTGAAGCCACGACAGATGGATGTCGCAGGCCTGCGCAATGAACATGGAGGCCAGCGTGAGATAGATGGCCGTGCCGTCGAGATTGAACGAGTAGCCCGTCGGAAGCACGTGACCGACCACGCCCTTCTTGCATCCGAGACGCTCGAGCTTGAGCAACAGGCGGGGCAGCACCGGCTCGCTCGAGGAGGTTCCCAACACGACGAGGAGTTCTTCCTTGATGTAGCGCATGAGCTGCCACAGCTTGAACCCATGCAGCCGGCACAGGACTCCGAGCACGACGGCCACGAAGAAGATGCAGGCGACATAGAAGGTCCCGATCAGCAGGCCCAGCGAGCCGATCGACTTGATGCCGTAGCGCCCCACGGTGAAGGCCATCGCGCCGAAGGCACCGATCGGCGCGAGCCGCATGATGATGCCGAAGGCCGCGAAGAGCATGTGCGAAAAGCCCTCGATGCCCTCGAGCACCGGCCTGGCGGCAGCGCCGATCTTCGTCAGGCCGAATCCGCAGAGCACCGCGAGCAGCAGCACGGGCAAGACCTCGCCCTCGGCGAAAGCCCCGACGAAGGCGTTCGGGATGATGTGCATCACGAAGTCGGTGAATCCGTGGATGTGCACCTGATTCGCGAAGCTCGTCGCGACGGAGGCATCGAGGTTCTTCGGATCGATGTGCATGCCGACGCCCGGCTGCATGAGGAAGACGGTCGCCAGCCCGGTGAGGAGAGCGAGAATCGTCAGGGCGTAGAAGAGGCCCATCGCCTTGAGCAGCGTCTTGCCGATCTCCTTCGAATCGCCAAGCGACGTGATGCCGCTCACGATGGTGCAGAACACCACCGGTGCGATCATCATCTTGACCAGCTTGACGAAGCCGTCTCCGAGCGGCTTGAGCGCGGCACCGAACTCGGGCCAGTAGTGGCCGACGGTGATGCCGAGGGTCAGGCCGATCAGGACCTGCACATAGAGCAGCTTGAGTAACTTGCGGATGTTCACGACGTTGTCTCCGGTTGAGAGGCGCACAGGTGCGTACCGGTCTGCGCCGGTTCGGTCGATGACGAGAGGGGCGAGGCCCGGCCGGACTCAGCGTCGGGCGTCCAGCACGCGGTCCACCATGACGCCGGCCTGCCCCAGGTTGTTGGCCGGATCGCACATCGCGTCGAGCTGTGCCCGGGTCACATGCTTGTTGATCTCCGGATGGTCGACGAGGATCTCGACCAGCGGCCGGTTGTCGGCCAGCGCCTGGCGGCACAGGTCGTAGACCAGATCGTGCGCGTACTCGCGGCCGATGTACGGGCCGAGGCCCATCATCACGGCTTCGGACATCACGAGGCCGTTCGTGATGTCGATGTTGGCGCGCATGCGCGTCGCGTCGACCTCGAGGCCCTTGAGGATGAACTTCGTCTGCTTGAGCGCGCCCGACATCAGGCAGAAGATCTCGGGCAGCGACACCCACTCGATCTCCCAAGGGCCGGTCGAGCGTTCGTGGTCGGCCACCATCGCGTCCATCAGCGCGGCGGCATGTTGGCGCGCCACCGAGATGTTGGCGTGGATGTAAAGGCAGGAGATCGGGTTGCGCTTCTGGGGCATGGTCGAGGACGAGCCCCGTCCGGGCGCGAAAGGCTCGAACACCTCGGCGACCTCCGTCTGCATCATCAGCTTCACGTCCATGGCGATCTTGCCGAGCGAGCCGCCGACCAGGCCGAGGAAGGCGCCGACCTCGGCAATGGTGTCGCGTACCGTATGCCACGAGATCAGCGGCTGCGCCAGGCCGAGTTCCTTCATCAATCCGGCCTGGGTTTCCATCGCGCCCTTCTCGATCGAAGACAGGGTGCCCGACGCACCGCCGAATTCGCCCATCAGCACGCGCGGCTTGAGCTGCTGCAGCCGCTCGCGGTGGCGGTCGATGCCGGCGAGGATGCTCGCCATCTTGTAGCCGAAGGTGATCGGCGTGGCCTGCTGCAGGTTGGAGCGACCGATCACCGGCGTATCGCGGTACTTCTTCGCGAGGGCCGCCAGCGCATCGCCGATCTCGTCGAGGTCCTGTTCGACCAGTGCGAGGCCTTCGCGCATCTGCAGGACGGCAGCGGTGTCGGTGATGTCCTGCGTGGTGGCGCCCCAGTGGCAGTACTCACCGAGCTTGTCACGGCAATTCGCGTTGATCTGGTTGACCACCGCGATGATCGGGTAGCCGATCTGTTCTGTCTTGGCCTTCAGCTTGGCCCAGTCGATCTGCGACAGCTTGCAGTTCTTGACGATCTCGTCGGCCGCTTCCCTGGGGATGATGCCGAGCTCGCCCTGCACTTTTGCAAGCGCGCGCTCGATGTCGAGGTACTTCGCGGTGCGGTTCTCGTCGGACCAGACGTCGCGCATGCGCGCATCGCTGAACATGTCGCCGAAGATGCGGGAGTCGATGATGGTGGAGGCCATGATGTGATGTCTCTTTCTGCGTGGATGTGTAGTTGGAGGGAGTCGGTCAGCTGCGGGCCATGTCGAGCGTGCGCTGCGCCTGCAGCACCACGGGCCGGTCGACCATGCGTCCGTCGAGGCGGGCGGCGCCGGGTGAAGCCTTGTCGGCAACCAGGACGCGCCTGGCCCATTCCAGCGCCTCGACGCTGGGATGCAGAGCCGCATGGATGGGCTGCACCTGGCGCGGATGGATGCAGAGCTTGGCACCGAAGCCCAGTTTTCGCGCGTCGGCAAGATCGGCCAGCAGGCGGGCTTCGTCGTCGAGTTGCGGCGTGACGCCCGCCACTGGCGGCGCCAGGCCGGCCAGGCGGGAGGTGATCGCGATCCGGCTCGCGGCATAGGCGAGGCCGCTGGCATCGGTCGCGATGTCGATGTCCAGGTCGAGTGCGAAATCGAGCGTTCCGAACACCAGGCGCTGCACGCCGGCGGCAGCGATGCGATCGACGTCGGCGACGCCGCGCGCACTTTCGATGAGCGCCAGCACGGCCGCATCCGGCAACACGGCCCTCGTCTGCGCAATTTGCGCGGCCGACTCGGCCTTGGGCAGCAACACACTGGCCCCGGGCACATCGCGCACCGCTGCCAGATCGGCGGCGTACCAGGGCGAGCCGGCGTCGTTGATGCGGATGACGGTGCGCGCCCGCTCCGCGGGCGTGGCTTGCTGCAACCACGCGGCAACGGCGTTGCGTGCCGTTGCCTTGTCCTCGAGGGCGACGGCGTCTTCGAGATCGAGCACCACCCTGTCGGCGCCGCTGGCCAAGGCCTTGGCGAAGCGCTCCGGGCGGGTTCCGGGCACGAAGAGGTAGGTGCGGGCAGGAGGCAACGGATCGGCGTGCATGACAGGCAATCTCAGACGGCTTTGGATGTGTGCAGGCCTGCGATCTCGGCCGCGCTGTAGCCCAGCTCGGCCAGGATCGTGTCGGTGTGCTCGCCCAGCGCGGGCACCGGGTCCATGCGGGGGCCGGTGTCCCAGGTGCCCGGCGGCAGCATGGCGGGCACGGGGCCCGCGGCGGTGCCGACTTCGGTCCAGCGGCCTCGCGCTTCGAGTTGCGGATGCGCCCAGACATCCTTCATCGTGTTGACCTGCGCATTGGCGATCTGCGCGAGTTCAAGGCGTTCGACGACCTGCGTGCCGGTCAACGGATTGAAGGCGTCCACGATGATCTGGCGCAGGGCCGCCCGCTCCTCGACGCGCTTGAAGTTCGCGGTGAAGCGCGGGTCCGTGGCCAGCTCGGGCTGCTGGAGCACCTTCTCGCAGAAGCTGACCCATTCCCGCTCGTTCTGCAGCCCCAGCATCACGGTCGTGCCGTCGCCGGCCGGGAACGGTCCGTAGGGGTAGATGGTCGCGTGGCTGGCGCCGGTGCGCGGCGGCGGCGCCGCGTCTTCGAAGGCGTAGTACAGCGGATAGCTGGTCCATTCGGCGAGCGACTCCAGCATCGAGATGTCGATGCGCTGGCCCTTGCCGGTCTGGGCGCGCTGCAACAGTGCCGCGAGGATGCTGCTGTAGGCGTACATGCCGGCAGCGATGTCGGCGATCGAGGGCCCGGCCTTGCAGGGCTCGTCTGGGGTTCCAGTGACGGAAACGAAGCCTGCCTCGCTCTGGATCAACAGGTCGTAGGCCTTCTTGTCGCGGTAAGGACCGGGGTGCTGCGGGTCGTCGCCATAGCCCGATATGTCGCAGACGATCAGGCCCGGCTTCCGGCTCGACAGCGTCTCGTATCCGAGGCCGAGTCGCGTCGCGGCGCCTGGGGCCAGGTTCTGCACGACAACATCGGCCTTCTCCATGACCAGCCGCTCGAGGATCCGCGCAGCGTCGGGATGCTTGACGTCGAGCGTCAGGCTTTCCTTCGAGCGGTTGGTCCAGACGAAGTGGGACGCCAGTCCGCGAACGCGTTCGTCGTAGCCCCGAGCGAAGTCACCGGAACCGGGGCGCTCGATCTTGATGACCCGGGCGCCGAGGTCGGCCAGCTGGCGGGTGGCGAAGGGAGCGGCGATCGCATGCTCCAGGGTGACGACGGTGATGCCCTTGAGTGGCTGCATGGGGGTGGTCTCTCGATGTGTGGTGAATTCAGCGCAGCACGGCGGTGGCGTCCATCGTCAGCCAGCCTTCGTGGTCCGACGCCCAGAGCCGGATCGTCTTGCCGTCCCCCTGGGGCTGGCCGCTGACATGAAACGCGTTCAGGTCGAAGGTCGGGCGCACGGCCTTGAAGCGGAAGCTCGCCACGTCGGCATCGGGCATCTGGCGACGCAGAAGGTCCATCAGCAGGGTTGCAATCAAGGGGCCGTGCACGATCAAGCCCGGATAGCCCTCGACCTGGGTGACGTACTGACGGTCGTAGTGGATGCGGTGGCCGTTGAAGGTCAGCGCCGAATACCGAAAAAGCAGCACATCGTCCGGCACGATCTGGCGCCGCCAGGCGGCTTCGGCGGGTGCGGCCTGCGGCGGCGGCACGACGTCGTCCGGGCGCTGCGCTTCGCGATAGACGATGTCGTGAAACTCCACCAGCGCCGACTCGGCCGCGCCGTTGCACCGCAGCTCATGACGCACCTTCACGAAGACCAGCTTTCCGGTGCGACCCTCCTTGATCGCGACGTCGTCGATGGTCGAGGTTCGCGCCACGCGGTCGCCGACGCGGATCGGGCTGCGGAACTCGAACTGGCTGCCGGCCCACATGCGTCGGGGCAGCGGCACGGGGGGGAGAAAGCCGCCCCGCCTGGCATGACCGTCCGCACCGATCTCGCTCTGGCGATGCATCGGCAGGAAGTAGAGCCAGTGCCACAGAGGGGGAAGAAGAGTCCCGGCGTCGACGGGCGTTGCGGGATGGTCGAGGGTTGCCGTCAGTGCCACCACCGGTGTGGAATTGATGGCGTCGTCGACGGTCTCGCTGCGTCCGATCCAGGATTGCAGCTGATCTGGCTGTGCGCTCACTGTTGTCTCCTTGGCTGCTGCACCAACTGGCAGCAGTTCTGGGAGCAAGTTTGCGACGCAGCCTAGGCAAAGGGAATTGCAACGTTTCGTGCTATTGATGCACGGAACGCATTATTCTGAAGTCTCGAGAGTGCGCTGAGAGGAGTCCTGTGCTCCGTCGTACTCCTATGCAGCGGAAGCGGGCCTCACTCTCTCAAAGAATCGGATATCTGCGGCCCATTCTTCGCCGTCATGGGAAGGGCAAGTCCAAACCGAGCATCCTGCCAAGCCCGATGGTCAGGAGCAGGAGGCCCAGGATCGACAGCGCGAAGACTGCGGCCACCTTGCCGCCCGCGCGTAGCACCGCGCCGCGTTCCTCCTTCTGCTTTCCCTTCTCCTTCTTTCCTCGTTCGTAATGCCACTTGATGGCCAGGAACATGCACGTGCCGAACACGAGAACCTTGAACGTAACGAAGACTATAGGTACCCATTCCATTGTTTCGACCGCTTTGCGTGTGACCGATAGTCTCGCGATAGACGTCTGGTATGCATAGGTTCAGAATCCGCGAATTTCACCATATCAGACGACCTGTGCCCGCACTTTTGCGACAGAGCCAGGCACATCGCGCCTCCATGCCAGCTCGATCAGTTCCTCCTTCGTGAAACGATATGCGCTGCCAGGTAGGCCGCGTCCTCGTCCGCACCGAAAAGGAAGGCCGACTTCCATTTGTGCAGCCAAGGAAGGCCCAGGAAGTACAGACCGGCTTCGGGGGTCACTCCGCGCTCGTGCACATGTGTCCTCTTCGATCCGGGTGACTGGCCGAAGACGGGAAGGTCGATCCAACTGAACTCCGTCTGCGCGCCAACGGCCCAGATCACCGACCTGATGCCCTCGCGGACGAGATCGACGGTACGGATGGGCTTCTGAAGCTCCGGTGGCTCCGGCTTCGGTTCAGGGGACGGATCCGGCGGAGGCAGATCCAGTTGCTGCACGCGAGCCGCGTCGTCGCATCGACGCGTAAATGCAGTCAGCGATTCGTCGCCGTGAGCCATGCTGGAGGCCAGATCGTCGGCGATGGCGATCCTGCCATTCTCGGCGGCCTGTACGCGGCCGATCAGCACGATCCCTTCGGCCGCGAGCCGGCGCAGGTCGATGTCATACCCGCCATTCACACCGGTCATCAAACGAGACAGGCGAGCGCCCTTCCACTCGCCGAGCGTTGCATCGGCGGAGCCCGTTGCGATCAGCCACCATATGCAATCCTTCCCGCGATAGCGACGCCGGATCCGCTCATGCGAGCTGACGGACAGGAACACACGCCGTCCGGCGCAGCACAGTTCCTCGGCAATCTGAACGCCGGAGTTCCCGCTGCCGACCACGAGTACAGCGCCGGCAGGCAGCTGCATGGGATTGCGGTACTGGGTTGAATGAAGCTCGAACACGCCCCCGCCAAGCGGAGGTGTCGCACGCGGCACCTGATAGGGGCCCGTAGCCACGATGACATTGCGCGCCACATAGAGGGTGCCGTCGGTCTGCACTTGCAGCTCGCTCGACCCTGGCCTGCGTGTGAGCGAGAGCGCCGCGCACCGGGTGCGCACGGGGGCGCGAATGTTGGCTGCATAGCGTTCGATGTAGCCGGTTACCTCGCACAGAGGCGAAAAGGCATCAGGATCGGCTTGTGGATCGGCTGTCATCCGGGGCCAACCCGGAAGGTTCATGTTCCAGTTGGGAGACTGGAAGTGCAATGAATCCCAGCGCTCGCTGCGCCAACGCTCTGCAAGTTCTCCACGCTCGAGCACGACGTGCTCACCGCCCAGGCGCCCCAGGTGGTAGCTCATGGCCAATCCCGCCTGACCGCCGCCAATCACGATGGTTTCGATGCGCTCAGTAGACATGCCGTGCTCCGCGGACTTGGTTCGACCAAAGGAAGGTACTCCCGAGCGGCTGCCTCACGGGAGCACAAGAGCGCCTCTGCACCGAACGAAACACTGTACATCGCGATTTCCTCCTGCGCGAGCCGGAAGATTCGAATGGCAGCTATCCAATAGAGGCCGGAATGAACTTCGGACCCCGCGCGGCGCCACGCTTGTTCAGCGGGCAGCCCCGCCAGCCGACGCCGCCTCGGCCTCCAGCCCGACCAGATACTGCCGCACGAAATCGAAGGCCCGCGCCGCCGCCGGCGCCAGCGTGCGGCCGGCGCGCTGCACGATGCCCAGCACCAGTTCGGCATCCAGCACCGGCTGTACATCCAGCGCAATCACGCTGCCGGCGCGCAGTTCCTCCAGCATCGTCAGCTCGATCGCCGGCATCACGGCGTCGGTCGCCAACATGACCTGGCTCACCGTGCCGCCGTCGGCGCACTGCAGCGTGAATCGGTCCAGCATCGAGCCGGTCAGGCCGTAGCGGCGCAGGAAGCGGCGCTCGTCCTCCGGCCCGATGAAGCCGGGTGCGATCAGCGGATGGCGCAGCACGTCGTCGATCGTCAGTGCGCGCCGTCCCTCCAGCGGGTGGCCCTGGCGTGCGAACCAGCCGAAGCGGCAGGTGTACAGCGGCTCGACCTGCAGCTCGCTGTCGGTGTCGGCGGCACGCACGTCGCCGACGAAGAAGTCCAGCGTCTCGTTGCGCAGCGCGTCGAGCAGGCGGTCGGTGGTCTCGATCAGCGTGCGCAGCCTCAGCCCCGGTGCACCCGCCATCAGCTCGACCAGCAGCCGCCCGAGCAGGCCCCGCGCCAGCGCCGAGCCCATGCCCAGCGCCAGCGAACCGGCGCGGCCGGAGTGCATCAGTGACAGCTCGCGCGCGCCTTCGGCCTCCTCGAACACGATGCGGCGCGCGCGGGCGAGGTAGGCCTGCGCGAACGGCGTAGGCACCAGGCGGCGCTCGAGGCGGTCGAACAAAGGCGCGCGCAACTCGTCCTCCAATGCCCGCAGGCTGCGCGACAGCGCCGGCTGGCTCAGGTGGACCCGGTCCGCGGCCGCGCTGACCGAGCCCGTCTCGATGACTGCGAGCAGATGGCGCAACTGGCGGGTGTTCATCGCGTGTGGCTGGAGGGTGAAGGGTCCGACATCATGCAATAACTGCAGGATAGAGACAACTTAAATGCACTTTACGCATTTAACCCCGCTCCCTACATTCGCGGCATCGGCATCGCGGAGATGCCTGAACCCAACAAGGCCGCTCGATGAACTTGCACGTACCCACCGCCGTCCGCCCCGTCGTCGCGATCACTTCCGACCGGGGTGAATTCCACGGCCACGCGATCCACCAGGCGTTCGACAGCTACCTGCGCGCGGTGCACCAGGCCGCCGGCGCCCTGCCGCTGCTGCTGCCGGCCGCCGGCGCGGCGATCGACGCCGCCTCGCTGATCGCCGCGGTCGACGGCGTGGTGCTGACCGGCGGGCCGACCAACGTGCAGGCCCAGCGCTACGGCGCCGAACCGCTGCCGCCGACCACGCTGACCGACCCCGACCGCGACGACACCGTGCTGCCGCTCTTGCCGGCGCTGGTGGCCGCCGGCGTGCCGGTGCTTGCGGTGTGCCGCGGCTTCCAGGAATTCAACGTCGCGTTCGGCGGCACGCTGGAGCGCGCGGTGCATGCGCAAGCAGGCCGGCTGGACCATCGCGAAGGCGACCACGCCCGCCCGGTCGAACGCTGGTACGACGATGCGCACGAGGTCGCGCTCACGTCCGGCGGCCTGCTGGCGAAGCTGGCCGGTGCGACGCACGCGACGGTGAACTCGCTGCATCACCAGGGCGTCGACCGGCTGGCACCGGGCCTGCGCGTCGAGGCAGTGGCGCCGGACGGCCTGGTCGAGGCCTTCACGGTCGCCGACGCCCCCGGCTTCACGCTCGCGGTGCAGTGGCACCCGGAGATGCGCGTCGGCAACAGCCCGTTGGCGCACGCGATCTTCGCCGCCTTCGGCGAGGCCTGCCGCGCGCGCCGTGCACGGCGTCTGGCCGCCTGATACCTGAATCCTGATCCACCGACTCCCATTCACCTCTTCACCCCATGAACGCATTCGCCACGCTGACGCCCAGCGGCCCTCCCCCCGAGTCCCAAGCGCCGGCCGACATCGCCGATGCAGCCGCCCTGTTCTCCTCCAGCTACGCGCAGGCGCGGCAGCGATTCCGCGATGCCGCCTGCCGGCGCGACCTGGTCGTCGAATCGACCGTGCTGGACCTGGCCGGCGCCGACGGAGAGGAACTCGCGATCGATGTCGTGCGCGACGGCCCTGCCGATGCGGCGCGGCTGCTGATCGTGATCAGCGGCGTGCACGGCGTGGAGGGCTACTGCGGCTCCGCGGTGCAGACCGGCCTGCTGGAACTGGGCCCGCCCGAGAGCGCCGCCGGCAAGCGGGTGCGCGACACAGCGGTGCTGTACATCCACGCGGTCAACCCCTGGGGCTTCTCGCACTCGCGCCGCGTGACCCAGGAGAACGTGGATCTGAACCGCAACTGCATCGACTTCGACGCGCCGCTGCCCGTCAACGCCGCGTATGGCGAGATTCACGACCTGCTGCTGCCCGAGACCTGGCCGCCGACCCCGGCCGACGCGGCGGCGCTGGCGGCGTACGCCGAGCGCGTCGGGCCCAAGGGCATGCAGCGCGCGGTGTCGCTGGGCCAGTACACGTACGCCGACGGCATGTTCTTCGGCGGCCAGGCGCCGACCTGGAGCAACCGCGCGCTGCGCGCGATCCTGCGCCGCCACGGCCGCGAGTGCCGGCAGATCGGCTCGATCGACATCCACACCGGACTGGGCCCGTACGGGCACGGCGAGCGCATCTTCGCGTCGCCCGATCAGGACGCGAACATCCTCGAGCGCGCGCAGCGCTGGTGGGGCGAACTGACCTCGGTGCACACCGGCACTTCGTCCAGCGTGCCGATGACCGGGCCGGTGCAGTTCGCGCAGTTCGACGAATGCCCGCAGGCCCAGCACACCAACATCTGCCTGGAGTTCGGCACCTGGCCGGCCGAGCAGGTACAGCAGGCGCTGCGCGCCGAGCATTGGAGCTGGCGGCGCGGAGCCGACGCCAACCGCACCGCCGCCGCGCGCGCCGCGCTGAAGGCCGCGTTCTATCCCGATGCCGCCGACTGGAAGGCAGCCATCTGGCGCCAGGGCCGCGAGGCCTTCGTCCAGGCGCTGATCGGCCTGCAGCGCGTGCCGGTCTGACGCCACCGCACGGCGTCCCTTTTGTCCTCTCGACCCGACCACTCACTTACCGGAGCCCCCGCCATGACCACCTCGACCGCCGGCTCGGCCGTCAGTTTCGTTCCCCCGGCGCCGCCGCGCGCCGACACTACGCCGATGCAGCCCACGATCTCGCGCAAGGCGGTCGCCGCCGCGATCGCCGGCAACGCACTGGAGTTCTACGACTTCGTGCTCTACGCGTATTTCGCGATCTACATCGGCCAGACCTTCTTCCCGGTCGCCGGCGAGTTCGGCTCGCTGCTGGCATCGGTGGCCACCTTCGGCGTCGGCTTCTTCACCCGCCCGCTGGGCAGCGTGCTGATCGGCGCCTTCGCCGACCGCGTCGGGCGCAAGCCGGCGCTGATCCTGACCGTGGTGCTGATCACGCTGGGCACGCTGGGCATCGCGGCAACGCCCGGCTACGCGACGATCGGCATCGCCGCGCCGATCATCGTCGTCGTCTGCCGCCTGCTGCAGGGGCTGGCCCTGGGCGGCGAGGTCGGCCCCGCGACCGCGCTGCTGCTGGAGATGGCGCCGCCCGGAAAGCGCGCCTTCTACACCAGCTGGCAGCTCGCCAGCCAGGGCTTGGCGGTCGCGGTCGGCGGGCTGTTCGGCGTGATCGTCTCCAGCTCGCTGTCGCCGCAGGATCTCGCCTCATGGGGCTGGCGGCTGCCGTTCCTGTTCAGCCTGGTGCTGGTCCCGATCGCGGTCTACATCCGCCGCAGCCTGCCCGAGACGCTGGGCCACAACGAAGGCGCGTCCACCGCGCAGATCGTGGGCAAGGTCTTCGGCCAGCAGCGGCGCTGGGTCGTGCTGGGCGTGCTGATGATGATGGCCACCGTGGTGTCCAGCCAGTTCGGCAACTTCATGGCCACCTATGCGATCAAGGCGCTGAAGCTGCCGCCAGCGGTCGCGCAGAGCTCGGTGCTGCTGGCCGGCCTGCTGACCTTCGGCGGCGCGCTGTTCGCCGGCTGGCTGTGCGACCGCCATGGCCGCAAGGCGCTGATGCTGCTGCCGCGCGTGGCGCTGGCGCTGGCGATCGTGCCGATGCTCGTCTGGCTGCATAGCGCGCCCACCGCCGGCACGCTGTTCGTGGTCGTCGGCATTCTGGCCCTGCTGACCGCGATGAGCGGTGCCGCCAGCCTGGTCGTCGTGCCGGAACTGATCCCGATCGCCATCCGCAGCACGACGCTGTCGCTGGTCTACGCGATCGCGGCCACGGTGTTCGGCGGCACGACGCAACTGGTCGTCACCTGGCTGATGGCGGTCACCGGAGACCCGGTCTCGCCGGCCTGGTACATCGTCGCCACCAGCGTGATCAGCCTGATCGCGATGGCGATGCTGCCCGAGACGCGCGACGTCGACGTGACGAAGTGATGCGACGCGCCGGCGGCTTGCAGCCGGCGGTCTTCGGGGGGAAGAGAGAGTTGGCTTCGCGCATTTGCTCGAGCGCCACGGGTTCACGACGGACCGGTAGGCAGCGCAGCAGACGTCCACCCCCAAACGAGGTCAGAGAGATCATGGCGGGCCACGAGCGCCAGCGTCGCTCGACCATCTCGACGATCGATGTCCGAGAAGGCCACGTTCATCGGTTCACGCCCGGCCGCGGACCATGTCGAGCAGACAACCCACGATGCGCTCGCCATCGGCCCGCAGGCCGTTGTGGGCGTACTCGTTGGTAACCCAGGCCCGCAGCCCACGAACGCCACGGGCCGTCTCCTCGGCAAATGATCGCTCCACGTAGACATCGTCGACGTACACGGTCGCTGCCACTGGGACCTCATTGCGGGCGAGGCGGTCAGCGTCGTACAGGCGCGGCCATGGATGCTGGGCCAGAAGCTGCGCCACCTCGCGGTGCCCGCGCAAGCCCGCGTAGTCGTCCCACATCCAAGGGAAGACGTGCTCTGCGCCGAGAAGGTCGCCGGTCATCGCCTCCTCGGGCGCGAGCCGGTGTGCCGACCAGCGAGTGGCACCCCCGTCGGCGTACGAGGACTCATGGAGCGTCGCGTAGATCGGATTGCGCTCCCAGGATGACGCCATCTGCGCGTCGACCATGAATGCGGCCGAGCCGAAGGGCAGCTCGAGCAGGTGGTGCAGCCGTTCGAACCCGGCGCTGTCGCCGAGCCACATGCCGGTCTGGCGAAACCGACGCGATGTGAGGCGGTCGCCGTTGGGCAAGCGGACATCTGCCTCGTCGAGCCGGCGCAGGATCGTCCGCAAACGATCGAGGTCTCCTGGGTATCGCGCGTGATAGCGCTGGTTCGCTTCGCGCACGCGCGCCCACGTCGCCGCGTAGACCTCGTCGACCGGCCGATTCGTGATCGGCGCGAGGCCGCCGGTGATCAATACCTCCCGCAGGCCCTCGGGCGCCAGCGACAGATAGGTGAGCGAGGTGAATCCCCCGAAGCTCTGACCGAGCAGACTCCAGCGCTCGACGCCGAGTTCAGCACGGATCAGTTCGAGGTCGCGCACGATCGAGTCGGCGCGGAAATGCGTGAGGTACTCGGCCTGATCGGCAGGCGCCGCGCCTGGAATGACTGGCCCGACGGGCGTGGAGCGCCCTGTGCCCCGCTGGTCAAGCAGCAGGACCCGGAAGTCCGCAAGGGCACGCGCCATCCACCCTGAGGGCGGGCTCGTCGGGCGGGCGGCCTCGAAACCTGGACCGCCCTGCAGGAACACGAGATAGGGGCGATCAAGACCGTCTGGGGCAGCAAGCTCGCGCGTGAACACGCTGATCGTGCCACGCAGCGGGTCGCCGTGAACCAACGGAACCGAGTGCTCGCGCTCGGTCAAAACTGCCCCGGGCATGCGGTAGGTCGTACTCATGGCTCGCATTAGAACCCGAACGTACGCCCGCTTCTCAGCCATGCGCTCTTCATCTGCCAGCTGCAAAAAACAAAGCCGGCCAACGCGATGTTGATCGGCTTCATCAGTGCTCTGGTGCCCAGGAAGGGACTCGAACCCCCACGATGTTACTCGCTAGTACCTGAAACTAGTGCGTCTACCAATTCCGCCACCTGGGCATTTCAGGAAGCGGTGGATTCTATATCGACCAGCAAGCGCGTCTTTATGGCTTCCGCGGCGTCGAAACCCGAATGTTGGTGATGCACGCCTCGAACGTCTTGTGCTCATTCGAATGCAATGGACTCCCCATTGACACCCCAGCACACGCCGAAGCGATCAGTGAGCATGCCGAAGGTCTTGGCCCAGAACGCCGGCGCCAGTGGCATCGTCACCTGACCGCCCTGCGACAGCGCGTGGAAGGCACCGTGCGCCTGGTCGACGGTGTCGTACTGGAGGGCCAGCATTGCGCCCTTCACGCCGTCGTACGGCATGCCGGGCGGCACGTCTCCGGCGAACAGCTTCGCGCCACCGGGCAGCGCCAGGCAGGCGTGCATGATGCTGGTGCCGGTGGGGCGCGGGCCGTCGCCGCAGCCGTCGGCGCCCGCGGGTGATGCGGGCATGTCGTCGTAGCTCATCATCGCTTCGATCTTGGCGCCGAGCGCCTTCTCGTAAAAGGCGAAGACCTCGCGGGTGTTGCCGTCAAAGCTCAAGTAGGGGGTCAGGGTCGTGGACATGGTGTGCTCCCGGGGTGGGCCGACATGGCCCGTCGAATGGCACCAAGATTACGCGTTCGGGCCGACGAATCAAGTACCAATCCACGCCGACGCTTCGGTGCCAATTGATGGGGGCGAACGGCCGGGTCAAGCTGGCGCTGAAGTGGCCCCATCGGCCTGCCACATTGGTATGCTGGGCAGCACCAGTTCGAAAAGCGTCTCGGAACCATGTTCTTGCAGTTCGATGGCAATGGCGTGCTCTACGCGCAGCTGGCGCGGGCACTCAAGCGTGCAATCCTTCATGGCCAGCTGAAGGCGGGTGCAGCACTGCCGGCGACGCGCGTGCTGGCCGCGGAGTTGGGGCTGTCGCGCAATACCGTGCTCACAGCCTACGAGATGCTGTGTGCTGAGCAGTTGACGGTGGCCAGGGTCGGGTCCGGCACCTTTGTGGCGACCCCGGCGGTCTTGGGTGACAGGCCGTCGATCGAGGCGCAGGTTCCGGCCCAGACACGCTACGCCGCCCGCTTGCGGGCCTTGCCGCCGCTGACGATTCGCCGCGTCGCTCATCGCCTGCGCTATGACCTGCACTACGGCGAGCCCTTGATCGACCCGCCACTGGTCACCGCATGGCGGCGCGAGCTGTCGCAGGCGGTGGGCGCAAGGGATTGGGGTTACCCGCCAAGCATTGGCCTGCGGGTGCTGCGTCAGGCCATCAGCGAGTATCTCGCACGGCGGCGCGGTGTCGTGTGCGACGCCGACGACGTGGTGATTGTCAGCGGCACGCAGCAGGCAGTCTCTCTGCTCGCCCGGGTGTTGATCGACGAAGGGTCGGTCGTCGCGATCGAGGATCCCGGGTACGAACTCGCATCGCGCGCGTTGCAGGCTCATGGCGCGCGCCTGCTGCCGGTCAAGGTCGACGCCGAAGGCTTGCGGGTGGAGGTCCTGCCGCGGGGAAGCAGCGTCCGCATGGTCCTGGTGACGCCGTCGCACCAATTCCCATCCGGCGCCGTGATGTCACTGGCGCGGCGAACAGCCTTGCTCGAATACGCTGCTCAACGCGGCTGCTGGGTGGTCGAAGACGACTACGACAGCGAGTTCCGTCATGACGGTGTCGCCATCCCTGCACTTCGATCGATCGATGTCCACGACCGGGTGATCTACGTCGGCAGCTTCTCGAAGGTGCTTTTCCCGGGGCTGCGCCTTGGCTATGTGGTCTGCCCAAGAGGCGTGCGCGATGATCTCGTCGCCGCCAAGCTGCACGACGACTTGGGTTGCGGCAGCATCGAGCAGGAAGCACTGGCCGAGCTGATGCAAAGCGGCGCCTTCGATCGTCATTTGCGGCATGCTTCGGCGGAATTGCGCCGCCGCCGCGCGACCTTGCTGGATGGTCTGCGCGAGCATTGCAGCAAGCATCTGGTGGTCAACGACTCACGCGCCGGCATGCATGTGGTGGGTTGGCTGCCGGGCTGGACTTCGCGCCAGCTCGAAGCGCTGGCCGCACACGCAGCGGAGCGCGGTTTGGGGCTGCATCCGATCGCACCACACTATCGGCGTCAACCCGCACCGCAGGGCCTGCTCCTGGGGTACGCCGCACTGTCCGCCAAACAGTTGCGCGCAGCGACGGCTCTGCTGGGGGAGTGCCTGGGCAAGATTGCGGACCAAACAGCATAGCGGCGCTCGGGGTGGTCGAGACCGGAGGGCCCGAGATCAGCCGCGGCCTCGCGGAAGGCCGCAGCGTTCCCGCCGCAGCCGATCGGTCTCAGCGAACCTGCTGGCGCTGCGTGCCCAGCGGACCCGCGCTCAAGGTCATGACGTCGCCGCGACGCAGGAAGACCGGATTCGGCTTCATGCCGAGGCCGACTCCTTCAGGCGTGCCCGTGATCACGACGTCGCCCGGCAACAGGGTCATGAACTGGCTCAGGTAGGAAACGATCTCGGCCACCGGAAAGATCATGTCGGCCGTGTTGCTCTTCTGCCGCGTCTCGCCGTTGACTGCGAGTTCGAGCGGGATCGATTGCGGATCGGGCAGTTCGTCTCGCGTGACCAGCCAGGGGCCGATCGGGCCGAAGCCGTCGAAGCTCTTGCCCTTGCCCCACTGGCCGCCGCGCTTGATCTGCCAGTCGCGCTCGGAGACATCGTTGGCCAGGCAGTAGCCGGCCACGTGCCCGAGCGCATCGGCCACGGACACCTTCTTCGCCTGCGTGCCGATGACGAAGCCGAGTTCGATCTCCCAGTCGCCGGCTTCCGAGCCTTCGGGCAATTGGACGTCGTCGTCCGGGCCGGCCAGCGAGGTCAGCGCCTTCGTGAAGACGACCGGTTCCTGCGGCACTTCAAGCCCGGCTTCGGCGGCGTGCTTGCGGTAGTTGAGGCCGATGGCGACGAACTGGCGCACGCCGGCGACCGGAGCGCCCAGGCGCGTGCCCTCAGGCACCCGCGGCATCTTCGACAGGTCGATCGCGGCCAGCGCAACGAGCTTCTCGGGCGACAGCCACTCGGGCGTGAAGTCGGGCACCAGCAGCGACAGGTCGCGCGCGCGGCCGTCCGCATCCAGCGCTCCAGGTTTTTCTGCCCCGATGGGGCCATGGCGCAGCAGTTTCATATCTGGTTTCTCTTTCGCGAAGTTGAAGGAATGTCCTGGTTCGGCAGCTCGCGGCTGCCGTCAGGGGGCCAGGCGCCGCAGCGCCAGCGTGGCATTGGCCTGCGCTTCGATCTCGAGCATCCGCCGGAATGCGGGGAGCTCGGCAAGCCGTGAGCGAAGCCCGGCCAAGGTCGGGAAGGGTGAGAAGTCGAAGCCGGCGGATGCCGCCACGGACACGGCCCAGTTGAGGTACACATCCACCAGCGACCATTGGTCGAACCACCAGCCGGTCTCGGCAATGCGGGCCTCTGCGAAGCCGAAGGACTTGATGGCCAGCGCGCTCGACCTGCGCCGGACGCCTTCCGGATCGCCTTCGGTGATGCGAGCTGGATTGGCCAGGCCGCGAACGATGGGATGCAGCGTGCCGCCGCATAGCGAGAGGCCCGCTTGCCGCCGCCCCGCCGTGAGCGGCGAAGCATCGCGGGGAAAGAGCCCGGCTTGCGGCCGAAGCTCGGCGACATGGTCTGGATCGCCGCGTTCTCGGTCAGCACCACGCCATCGATGACGAGGGTCGGAACCTTGTCGAGCGGCGAGACCGCCACGTAGGCATCGCCAGTCTGCTCGCTCGACTGCAGGTCGACCAGCCGGAGTTCGTAGGGCAGCCCCGCATGCTCCAGCGCGAACACGCACACCTGCGAACAGGCACCGGGAAAATGATGCAGAACCAGATGCGGCGCCGATCGCGCGTGCCGTTCATGCTGAGCCTGCCGACGCGCGTCCCGCGCGGGTGCGCCGCAACATTTCACGGCGTCCTCACGACCAGCGGGCGCAGAGCCGTGGAACAGGAGACTGTGCGACCTTACGACTTCGCACCTGACCCATGATCATCCCAGTGCTTTGATGTCGGAAGGGTTCGTCCCGAACTCTCGCGACTAGTCGGCCTTGATGTTGTTGTCCTGGATCACCTTGCGATACAGCGCGTACTGGTCCTTCAGCGCGCTGCCGAATTCCGAGGGCGTGCTGCCGCGGATCGTGATGCCCAGCCCGACGAGCTGCCTGCGCGTCTCTGCGTCGTCGAGCGACCTGCGCATCGAACTGTAGAGCCGATCGATGATGGGCGCGGGAGTGCCCTTGGGCGCGACCAGTGCGAGCCAGGAATTGAAGAAGAAGTCCGACAAGCCCGATTCACTCACCGTGGGAACGTTGGGGTATTGCGGCAGCCGCTGCGGAGTCGATACCGCCAGCAGCCGCAGCTTGCCAGCCGCAATCAGCGAAGTGACCGTACCGAGCCCCTGGAACGCAGCATCCACTTCGCCCGCGGCTGTGGCCACTGCGGCAGGCGTCGCGCCCTTGTAGGGCACATGGGTCAGGTTGATTCCGGTGCGCTGCGCGAAGATCGCCATGGCCAGGTGCTGCGGGCTGCCGCTGCCGCCCGAGCCGTAGTTGAGCTTGCCTGGGTTCGCCTTGGCGTCCTTGATGAAGTCCGCCACCGTCTGGTAGGGCGAGTCTGGCTTGACCACCAGGCCCCATTCAATGGTGCCCACCAGCGAAATCGGCGCGAAGTCGGTCAATGGGTCCCAGTTGGCCTTGTAGATGTTGGGCACCATGGTGAGCACGCTGTCATTGAAGCCCCCCACCGTGTACCCGTCGGGCGCGGCCTTGGCCACGCGCTCCGCGCCGATCAGGCCGGCCGAGCCGGGAATGTTCTCCAGCACGAAGCTCTGGCCCAGGTCGGTGCCCATGCGCTGCAGAAGCACGCGCGCGCCGTTGTCGACCGCGCTGCCGGCGGCGAGCGGGATGATGGTGCGAATGGGCTTGTTCGGGTAGTCGCCCTGCGCGACCGCGGACAGTGCGGCGCCGGCCATGCAGGCCAGGGTCAGCAGACGGGTGAGGAAGCGAGCATTCAACGGCTTATCTCCATCAAGACTCTGTGACAGCAAGCCGTGGGTCAGACGACCTGGACCCGCAAGGTCGGCAACTTCCCGACAGCACCGACCATCAGGTCTCCCGCGACAACGGCGCCCACGCCTTCGGGTGTGCCGGTGAAGATCAGGTCGCCTGGCGCCAGGTCCCATGCTGCGGACAAGTGCTCTATGGTCTCGGCCACGTTCCAGATCAACTTGCCGACATCACTGCGTTGGCGGTCCGCGCCATTGACCTGCAACCAGATCTCGTCGCGAAGCACGTCGCCGGCCTGCACCGCCGGCACGACCGGACCGATCGGCGCCGAGTGCTCGAAGGCCTTGCCAATGCACCAGGGTCGGCCCTGCTTCTTCATGTCGTTCTGCAGATCGCGGCGCGTCATGTCGAGACCGACGGCGTAGCCCCACACGTGCTTCATCGCGTCCGCGGCCTTGATGCCGCGGCCGCCGGAGCCGATGGCCACGACGAGCTCGATCTCGTGATGCAAGTTCTTCGTCAGCGTGGGAAACGGCATCCGGCCGGTCTCGCCCTCCGGCACGGCGAGCAACGCGTCTGCGGGCTTGAGAAAGAAGAACGGCGGCTCACGCCCGGTGAATCCCATCTCCTTGGCGTGATCCTCGTAGTTGCGGCCGACGCAGTAGACGCGATGCACAGAGAAGCGCTGCGAGCTGCCGACGATCGGAAGCGTTGGAGCGGGGACCGGGGTGAACGGGTAGTCCATGGGGCGTGGGAAACGATGAGTTGTGTTGAGGATTCAGTCCGTCGCACGGCGCGCGCCGAGGTTTCAAGCGGCGATCTTCAGCCCTCGCACGACGTTGCCGAAGAACTCATAGTCCTTCGCCATCGAGACGTTGAGCGCTTCGGAACTGGTGCCGGTGCCGACGGCGCCGAACTCGGCCAGTCGCTTGACGATGTCAGGGTCCTGCGCGATCTTGACCAACTGCTTGTTGAGCGCAGTGACGATCTGGTCAGGGGTTCCTCGCCGGGCGAAGAATCCATGCCATGTACTTCCGATGACTCCGTCTTCGTCCAGCCCAGGCTTGTAGTCGTTGACGGTCGCCACGGACGGAAGCGGATCGATACGGCGCCCCCCGGTGACCGCGATCGCCTTGACCCCACCGGATTGCACGCGGGGGACTGCGGTTCCGGCGCCCTCGAGGAAGAGGCTGACGGTGCCCGCCATGACGTCGACCGCGGGATTGCCGGTGTAGGGGATGTGATTGATCTGGATGTCCAGTTGGCGCGCCCAGTACTCGACGGCCACGTGAGGATGCGAGCCGACACCCAGGGATGCGTAGTCCAGCTTTCCCGGGTTCTTGCGGGCGTATTCCACCAACTCGCTCATGTTCGAGAAGGGTGCGTTGGGGGTCGCGATGAGGACGTGTGGCTGCGTGAGGATCTGGGAGACCGCAGTGAAATCCTTGACCGGATCGAGCCTGGTCTTCGGATAGACATGCGGCGTGATGCCCATGATGGACCGTACCGAATAGAACAGGGTGTACCCGTCCGCTGGGCGCTGCATCGTCGCATCCCACCCGACCGAACCTCCGGCGCCCGGACGGTTGTCGATGACGAAGGGTTGTCCCAGGTCCTTTGCGAGCTTGTCGGAGAAGATCCTGGCGACGACGTCGACGTTGGCCCCCGGCGGAAAAGGCATGACCACTCTGACGGCCCGGTTGGGGTAGACGTCCGAGGCAAGAACACCCCGGGAGGCCGCCATCGCGGACATGCACATCCCCACGATGAAGGGCCTGCGTCGCACCAGCTTGCTCGATTCCATTGAATGTCTCCTTTGTTGGTTGGCATGGCGGGCGCCATGCCTCGCCGCCATTGATGGCTCTATGTCGGAATACTCAAAGCTCTCCCTGTGCCTGCGTTCATCGCTCAGAGGGTCGCGTCACCTCCTTCGACGACGACGATCTCGACGATGCCCGCGCCGCCGCGGCGCGCACGGGCCGCGTCCGCATAGTCGGCGGACTCGAAGCAAGCCACGCCGGCCTCCAGGCTCGGGAACTCGATGACCACGAAGCGATGGAAGTCGGCGGGACCCTCCATGATCTGGAAGCGCCCGCCCCGCGCGAGAACACGGCCTCCATGCGCGGCGACGATGGCCGGCACGCGGTCGGTGTAGCGCTTGTATTGCGCCGCGTCCTTGACCGCGGCACGTGCAACCCAATAGGCAGGCATCTGCGGTTGTCCCTGGTCAGGGCAGGATCACGCTCGATCCGGTGGTGCGCCCGCTTTCCAGATCGGCATGGGCGCGCGCAATGTCCTTCATCGTGTAGCGCTGGTTCACCGAGACCCGCACGGCGCCGCGCTCGAACATCGCGAACACCGCCGCGGCGGAAGCGCGCAGGTCTTCGGTCGAAGCGGTGTAGGTGACGAGCGTCGGCCGCGTGAAGTAGAGCGAACCCATCTTCTGCAGCGTCGATGCCGGCACCGGCGGCGGCGCGCCGGTGGTCGTGCCGAAGCTGACGAAGTAGCCGCGCGGCGCGAGGCTGTTCAGCGACGCATCGAAGCTGTTCTTGCCGACCGAGTCGTAGACCACCGGAACGCCAACGCCGCCCGTGATCTCCTTGACGCGCGCGGGGATGTCTTCGCCGAGCCGGTCGATGCAGAACTCGTAGCCATTGGCCAGTGCCAACGCCACTTTCTCGGGACCGGCCGCAACGCCGATCATTCTTGCGCCGAGCGCCTTGCCCCATTGGCCGGCGAGCAGCCCGACGCCACCCGCAGCCGCGTGCATCAACACGATCTGGCCGCGCTGGACGGGGTAGCAACGCTGCAGCAGATACTCGACCGTCATGCCCTTGAGCAGCGAGGCCGCGATCGTGGCGTCGTCCATGTGCGCCGGGGCATGCAGCAAGCGGGCGGCCGGGTAGTTGCGGTGCGTCGCGCAAGCGCCCAGCACGGGTCCGCTGGCATAGCAGACCCGGTCTCCCACCTTGAAGCCCGAGACCCCTTCGCCCACCGCCTCGACGATGCCCACCGCCTCGGTACCCAGCCCGCTGGGCATCGGTGCAGGGTACTGGCCCGAGCGCGTGTAGATGTCCTGGAAGTTCAGGCCGATCGCGGTGTGGCGGATTCGCACCTCGCCAGTGGCGGGCGATGGCAGCTCGAGTTCTTCGAGCTTCAGGACTTCGGGGTCGCCGGCGGCGTGGATGCGGACTGCAGTGATCTTCATGAGGCTGTCGTCAGAAAAAAGTGTGATCAGAAAGAGGAAGTCGGCACGGCGGGCTTGTCGCTCATCACGGCGGCGGCGCCTTTTTCGTTCTCGCCGGCATCCGTCCAGGCGGGCACGCGGCCGATGCGCGCCGCCTCCTCCCAGGCGAAGTTCAGCTCCACCTTGATGCCGTTGATGGGTTCGCGCATGAAGAGCTGGTACAGGTTCGAGTTGTGCGCCTTGCGCTCGCTGAACTCGACGCCATTGCGCCCGAGCCGCTCGATGAACTCCTCGATGCCGTCGCAGTTCAAGCACAGATGGTCGATGCGGCCCGAGCCCAGCGCGCCGGCGGCGCCAAAGTCGCGGTCGCCGTCGTTCGGCGCCTTCAGGTAGGTGTCCTGGTGCCCGGAATGGCGGGCCTTGCCGATGTGGATGACGTCCTGCTCGCCGATGTACAGCCAGTAGACCGGGAACCCGAACTCGGGGTGATAGCCGTTGCGAAAGCCGAGGTTGGTCACGAACCAGTCCCGCGTTCCCTCGGGGTCGTGAGTCAGGATGAGCAGATGCTCCAGGAAGCGCAAGCCCATGGTGGGTCTCCTTGTGTGTTTCTTTTTTGGGGGGGCGGATCAGCGTGCGTGCTCTGCCGCGACGGGCCGCGTCTCGCCCGTGTCCGCCAGCGTGCGGGTCGCATGGATCGAGGCGTAGATCCAGAGGATCTTCATGCCCTCGGTCGTTGAACGGTTGCGGAAGCGATGCGGCACGTTGGGCGGTATGAAGGTGGTGTCCATCGGCTCGATCTCGTGAACCTCGCCGGCGATGTCGAGCCAGGCATGGCCTTCGAGCAGCATCACGCTTTCCTCGCAGTTGTGGCTGTGGAACGGGATCGCAGCGCCGGGGCCGAACTCGGTGATGCCGTTGATGAAGGTGGTCGCGCCCACCGACGGCAGCACCAGCGGCGTGGTGCGTGCGCCGCCGCCGCGGTCATGGCTCTGGATCTGGTCGGGCCTCAGCACGGCATGGGTGGCAGTGGTCATGGCGATGAATCCTTGGGTCAGGTGCGAGCCGGGCCGGTCCACACGGTTTTGGCATTGGTGAATTCGTGCAGCCCCAGGCGACCGAGCTCGCGGCCGTAGCCGGAGGCCTTGATGCCGCCAAAGGGCAATCGAGGGTCGGATGCGACGAGGCCATTCACGAACACCGCGCCAGCCTCCACCTGCCGTGCCAGCGAGCGTGCGCGATCGAGATCGCGCGTCCACAGCGCCGCCCCCAGGCCGAAGGGCGTGCCGTTCGCGACGGCGACTGCCTCGCCGGCATCGCGCACCCGCACGATGGCGGCGGCCGGGCCGAAGGTCTCCTCTCGCGCCGCGGTCATCGCCGGCTTCACATGGTCCAGCACCGTGGGCTCGTAGAAGATCCCGCGGCCAGGCACCGGGCGTCCGCCCAGGCAAAGCGTGGCCCCTTCATTCAAGGAGGCCTGCACCTGCGCATGCAGCTCATCGCGCAGATTGGCGCGTGCCATCGCCCCTTGCGTGGTGCCAGCGGCCAGCGGGTCGCCGACGACCAGCCTGCGCGCCTGTTCGCAGAAGGCCTCGACGAAGCGGTCGGCAACGGACTGCTCGACGATGAAGCGCTTGGCAGCGATGCAGCTTTGCCCGGTGTTCTGGAATCGCGCCTTCACGCCGACGGCGGCAGCGGTCTCCAGATCCGCATCCGCCAGCACGATGAAGGGGTCGGAGCCGCCCAGCTCCAGCACTTGCTTCTTCAACGCCTGCCCTGCCGCTGCGGCAATGCTGCGCCCTGCCGGCGTCGACCCGGTGAAGGTGACGGCGGCAATGCGCTCGTCGGCGATCAGCGCCGGCACCTGTGCCGCACCCACCAGCAGCGTGGTGACCAAGCCATCCGGTGCGTCGGCATCCCGGAACACGGCTTCGATCGCCAGCGCGCACTGCGGCACATTGCTCGCATGCTTGAGCACCAGGCCATTGCCCGCGGCCAGCACCGGCGCTGCCGCGCGCATGACCTGCCACAGCGGATAGTTCCAAGGCATCACGGCAAGCACCAGGCCCAGCGGGTCTCGAACGATCCGGCTGTCGCTGGCGCTGCTGGCCACCACCTCATCCGCCAGCATCGCCGGCGCCGCCTCGGCGTAGTAGTCGAAGTTCCAGGCGCACTTCTCGACCTCGCCCACCGCTTCGACCAGCGGCTTGCCCATCTCCAGCGCGATGGTCAGGCCCAGCGACGCCTTCTGGTCCCGCAGCCGCGCCGCCACCCGCCGCAGCAGCGCGAGACGATCCGGCAGCGCGGTCGCGGCCCAGGCGCGCTGCGCGCGGTGCGCAGCCGCGAGGCGCGACTCGATGGCCGATCCTTCGTGCGGCTCGAAACTCGCCAGAGTCTCCTCGGTGGCCGGGTTGAACGAGAAGATCATGTCTGCACCCCGTTGGTTGCCATCGGTTCGACGCCCAACTCGGCCGCCAGGCCCGCGAGTTCGTCGAGCAGCGCGGCCGAGATCGGGATGCCCTCCTGCGCGTGGCGGCGGCGCTTCTCGAAGCTCTGCTCACCGGGCAGCCAGATGCGCTCGACGCCAGGCAGGCGCTCGCTGCCGCGCATGTCGCGCACCAGGCGGTCGACCTGGTGCTTGAAATGAGCTGGATCGCCGAAGGCGCGCAAGTCGATGACCAGGATCGCCTGCCCGGTGTTCGTCACGGTCTGGTGATCGGTGTTGAAGTCGATCACATCGCGCCCCATCGCAGCGCCGCCCAGCGTGCCGGCCAGGAGGCCGACCACCAGTGCCAGGCCGTAGCCCTTGTGATCGCCGATCGGGAGCAGGAAGCCTTCGGAGGCGCGGCGCGGGTCCAGCAGCGGCTGGCCCTGGCGATCGATCATCCAGCCCGGAGGCATCAGTTCGCCGCGCTTGGCCTTTGCCTTGACCTTGCCGTAGGCCGCCACGGTGGTCGCCATGTCCAGCACCACGGGCGGCTCCTCGTCGGCCGGGATGCCGACTGAGATCGGGTTGGTCGACAGCAGCATCTCCATGCCGCCCCAAGGCGGCAAGTGGTTCGCGTTGCCGACAGCGAAATAAAGACCCAGCATGTCGTGCTCGAGCGGCCGGCGTGCGTAGAGCGAGGCCGGGCCTGCGTGGTTGCTCATGCGTGTCCCGACCCAGGCCACACCGGCGCTGCGCGCCTTCTCGATGGCGATGTCCACCGCACGCGAAACCACGAGGTGGCCCATGCCGTTGTCGCCGTCCACCACGGCCATCGCAGCGCGCTCCTGCACGACGCGGATGTCGGGACGTCGGTTGATGCCGCCCGCCCGCAGGCGCTTGCTGTACTGCGGCAGGCGGATCACGCCGTGGCCGTCGCTTCCCTGAAGGTCCGCTTCGGCCATCAGTGCCGCGACGCGTGCGGCGTCTGCGGCGGGCAGGTCATGCGCAAGGAACGCGGCTTCGATGAAGCGGCGCAGGTCTTCGAAGTGAACGCGATGGTGTTTCATTCGTGGAGGAGTCTCATTCCGGCCCGCAGATTAGGGGGGGAGCGCTCAGCCGTCCAATACCGAATTTTCTCCGTGCCATATCATCTTGATATTGATCCACGGGTTTGCCCCAAGACTCGCCATGCACCTTCGCACCCTGCGCTACTTCGTGACGGTGGCCGATGCCGGCAGCCTGACCGCCGCGGCCGCTGCCATACCGATTGCACAACCCGCCCTCACGCGGCAGATGCGCGACCTGGAGACCGAACTTGGCGTGCAACTGCTGCATCGCCTGCCGCGCGGCGTTCGCCTGACGCAAGCCGGCGTCAGCGTCTACGAAAGCGCCCAGCGCATGCTGGGCGAGGCTGCGCAGCTGACGCAGAAGCTCGCGCGCGGACAGTCCGTGCAGAAGACCACCGTCGTGCTCGGCGCTTCGCCGACGCTCGCGCGCCTGCTGCTGCCCGGCCTGTTCGAAAGCTGCATGGCAACGCTGGCGGACACGGTGACGCTGCGGTCACGCGAAGCCTTCACGCCCGCGCTGCTCGACTGGCTGGAGCGGGGCATCGTCGACATGGCGATCGTGACAAATCCGGAGCTGGGCCGGCCCTTGTCGCTTCAACCCTTGCTGACCGAACCCTTCGCCGTCGTCTCGCATGAGAGCATGCGTGTGAATCCCTTGCTGCAGCCCGCGCAGCTGTCGCGCATCCCGCTGCTGATGACCAGCCTTCACCGCGGCATCGTCGAGCGCCAGCTGATGTCGGTCGGCAAGTCGCTCAATGTGCATGCCGAGATCGATTCGGTCGATTCCATTCGCGAGCTGGTGCTGCGTGGCAAGTGGGCGACCATCATGCCGATCTCGGTGTTCAAGGAGAGCGGACAGCCGTCGCCGCGCATCGTCATGTCGGAAGTCTCGGGCGTGCAGCTGCACCGGCAGCTCGTGCTTGCGAGCCGTCTGGACAGTCATCGCAACGCGGCCTTGGCCACGATGCAGGACCTGATCGACGCGGAGTTCGCACGCCTGTCGCGCGCAGGATTCTTCAGCTTCGGCGCGAGTCCGTCGCCGGGCGGGTCGACCGACTAGTTCGCGCCCTTCGAACACTTCACTTTCATCTCCGAGCAGAACAAGAGAATGCGTTCGAGGATGAGCGACGAGACGTTCTGGTCGCCCGTGTGGGCAGACGTGATCAGGATCTGAGAAAGTTTGTCCGATAGCGCGTTGACCTGCAGCCCCGCGATCTGAACGTTGTTCGTGAACTGGATGACGCGCCCTTGCTGGTCTTGGCCAGTGATCCGCAACTGAGGCTGGGCGCTGAGGTTGCGCAGTGCGACGGCGTAGACTTTCTCTGCAGGGACTTCAACCACCACGGCGGCGGTGTCGTACGCAACGCCGCCGTTGCCTTGCTGCTGCGACATCTGCTCCACGCGACCGATCACGTGCCGGGCGATGAAAGCGATTTGCGCTTGGACATGGGTGGTCCATGCCAAGGCAGCGATCATTGCGATCCCAAGAACAGGCCTTGCCCAATTCATCTGGAACTCCATTCGAGTCTGGTGACTGGCGACACTGCAGCGCTCGATTGTGTCAACTGTCATCCGCCCTGTCCATACGCGTGCATGCGCCTGATCCGCGCTCACGAACCCTCCGCAGACAAGGCCGCAGGCACCTGCTCGGCCAGGAAGTCGTACACCGCCCGAATGCGTGGACTGGTCCGGATCTCGCGGTGCACGGTCAGCCAGATGGGGAAACTCGGCAGCTTCAGCGTCGGCAGCAGCGGCTGCACCTTGGGGTCGGTGCGCATCACGTACTCGTTGATGAAGCCCACGCCCAGGCCCGCGCGCACAGCGGCCCATTGCGCCATCAGGTCGTCGCTGCGCAGGCCGAAGCGCAGCGAGTCCGACGCGATGCCCATCGCCGCGGCGTGGCGACGCAGGTCGTTTTCCTGGTCGCCACCCACCAACAGGTGTGCGCGGAGGTCGTCCGGCCGCAGCGGCTTGCCGTTGCGTCGCAGATAGTCGCGGTGCGCGCAGGCTCGAAGGGTCACCAGCGCGATGCGCCGCGTGATCAGCGAGGCCTGCCGGGGAGCCACCATGCGCAAGGCGATGTCGGCCTCGCGCCGCAGCAGGTTGCTCACCGCGTTGCTGACGACCAGCTCCACCGTCACCTCGGGCAGTGCCTCGCGCATGCGCGCCAGCAGCGGCGGCAGCAGCACACAGGCCACCGGCTGGCTGGCGCTGAGGCGCACGGTGCCGTGGGCGCCTTCCTCGGCCCCTTGGGCGAGCCGCAACAGCCTGCTGGCGCTGCCCTCCATCGCGCGTGCCGTGTCGACCAGCCGCAACGCCTGTTCGGTCGGCACCAGGCCGCGGCCGGTGCGCTCGAACAGCACCACGGCGAGCTGGCGCTCCAGCTCCGCGATGTGGCGTCCCAGCGTGGGCTGGCTGGCGCCGATGGCGCGCGCGGCGGCCAGCAGGCTGCCGTGGTCGATGGCTGCCAGGAACGATCGCACCAGCGCCCAATCGAAACTTGAGATATTCATAGATGCATATCTGCTGTCAACATTTATGCAATTGTGCTGCTGCGGAACCGCTTCCACAATGCAGACCTTCACTACAGGAGCGCTTCATGCAGACCGATCGGCGCAACGCCTTGCGGGCAATCGGCGGCGGGGTGATCGCGGCGGCCGCCGCCGGCCTGGCCGGCTGCAGCAGCGAGCTGCCGGCGGAAGCGGTGGCCGCCTGGCAAGGGCCGGGCGCCGAAACCGACCTGCGCCGCTGGGTCCTGGCGCACGCGATCCTGGCACCGCATTCGCACAACCTGCAGTCGTGGCTCGTGGACCTGGGTGAACCCGGCGTGATCACGCTCTACATGGACTTGCAGCAGCTTCTGCCCGAAACCGACCCGTTCTCGCGCCAGATGGTCATGAGCCAGGGCACGTTTCTGGAACTGCTGGACCAGGCGGCACGGCAGCGCGGCTACCGCGCCGAGATGCAGCTCTTCCCTCTAGGAGCTTTCGATCGCAAGGGCCCTGATCAACGGCCTACCGCGCGCATCCGACTGGTGGAAGACCCGCGCGTGAGGCCCGATCCGCTGTTCGCCCAGGTGTTCAGGCGCCGCACGAATCGTTCGCCCTACGAGATGCGTGCACCCGGCGCACAGGCGCTGCAGGCCATCCGCGAGGCGATGGAGGGCTTTCCGGTGACGGCCGGGTTCACGGATCCCGCGCAGGCCGCCGCGCTCCAGGTCCAGCGCGAGATTGCCAAGCAGGCGTGGCGCATCGAGCTGAGCACGCCGCGCACGCTGCTGGAGTCGTACAAGGTGCTGCGCGTGGGCCCGAAGGAAATCGCGCAGCATCGTGACGGGCTTTCGCTGAACGACCCGATGGTGCGCTTCTTCACTGCCGTGGGCTTGTTCGATCGCACACGCGCCTCGGCGCCTGACAGTCAGGCCATCCAAGGCCAGATCAAGCGCTTCAACGCGGCGATCGATTCGACGCCGGCGTTCTTCTGGATGGTGACGGCCGACAACGAACGCGTCACGCAGTTGCTCGCGGGCCGCGCCTACGTGCGCGCGCAGCTGGCCGCCACGGCGCACGGCCTGGCGATGCACCCTTTGCAGCAGGCGCTGCAAGAGTATCCGGAGCAAGAGAGGATGCGCGCGCAGATTCACCAGGCGCTGGGCGCGCAGCAGGCGGGCCACACGATCCAGATGTGGGCGCGGCTGGGCCACGGGCCCACCGTGGGCCCTGCCCCGCGCCGCGGCGTGCAAGCCCACCTGCTCCACGCATAGGCCTTCCCTTCGCGCCCCGACTTGCCGGTCGGGCGCAACGCCGGTATCTTCGCGGGCACGCCAACGAAGGAGCGATGCCGATGAAGCTGTATTTCGACGACGAGGGCTTCGACGGCCAATTGCAGCGCACGGTCGGCAAATGCGACTCCGGCATGGCCAACGTCGGCGAGTGCCTGTACATCGCGTCGCGCATCATCAACGGCGACCGCGACAGCTGGTACGCCGGGTGGTCGACATTCGCGGACGGCCTGGCGGCCCAGGCGGCTGCCGCCGAGAAAGCCGGCCACACCACGAGTGCAGCGACCCTGCGGCTGCGGGCGGCCGAGTACTATCGCCAGGCGTTCTTCTGGCATCGGGATGACCTGGACGGCAAAGAGCTGACGGCCGCCTACCGGGCCAGCGTCGACGCCTTCCGCAGCGCCCTTCCCGACCTGCCGCGCCCGGGGCGCCGGGTCGAGGGCGACACGCCGGGCTACCTGTTCGCGCCGTCGGGCAGCGGCCCGTTCCCCACGATCCTGCACATCGGCGGCTATGACAACACAGCCGAGGAGCTGTACGCATCGGTGTACCCGGCCCTCGACCGGGGCTGGGCGTTCGTGGGCCTCGACGGCCCGGGCCAGGGCAGCGTGCTCTACGACCGCCGCGTGCCGCAGCGCCCCGACTGGGAGCATGTCGTGCCCGGCATGGTCGACCTGGTCGCAGGCCTGCCCGAGGTCGACGCCCGCCGGATCGTGCTCGTCGGCCGCTCGTTCGGCGGCCTGCTCGCCCCGCGCGGCGCGGCCGGAGCGCCGCAACTTGCAGCGCTGATCGTCGACCCGGGCCAGTACGACATGGCGGCTGGGGTGGCCGCTCGCCTGGGCGAGCTCTGGCAGCGCGTCGACGACCCCGCCGCCAAGCCGCAATTCGACGCGCTGCTCGATATCCCGGCCCTGCGAACGCTGCTCGGACCACGGATGGTGACCAACGGCGTCACCGACCCGCAGGCCTATTTCCAGGACATGCGCCGCTACACCAGCGCCGGACTGGCGCCTTCGATCCGGTGCCCGAGCTTCGTCACCGACAACGAGACCGACGCCGTTTCGACCGGACAGGGTCGGCGCCTCCATGACGCCATGACCTGCCCGAAGGCATTTCGCAGGTTCACCCGCGCCGAGGGCGCCGAAGGGCATTGCGAGGGCATGGCACCCATCGTGTTCTGGACAGCGGCATTCGACTGGCTGGACACTATCGTGCCCTCAACCCGTCGCGCAGGAAATCCATGAAGCAGTCAGCCGCCGAGCGTCCTGATCCCACGCCCCAGCGAAAGGCGGCCATCGCGCATGGCGCCGCCCTTGCGCACACCGGCAGGGTCCAGGTCGAATCGATCCCGAGCTTCGATCTCGATCGCACCATTTTCAAGACCCTCGAGGGCAAGGCCGCCCGCTTCGTCGTGACCAAGCGGGTGGCCAAGGAGGTCCACTGGGACGCCGCCTCGGCCCAGCTGGTGCAGGCCGAGTACGAGGCTGCCCGTTCCGCGCACCCGCTGCCCGAGGTGAGCGCCGAGTTGCTGCAGTTCCTGGTACGGGAGTGCGACTTCGATGTGGAGCACGCCGACGGCTCCTTCCTCGACCACCTGTACTTCTGCTTCGAATACAGCGTGCAGCACTACCCCGGGCGCTCTCCCCTGGTGATGTTGCTGCATTCGATTCTCGGCACCGGCACGAACACCTTCGCGATGCGCGCCGACAAGATTCCGGCGCTGCGCAAGCTGATAGCCCCCGCGGATTGGGTGCAGATCGAGGCGTTTCCGTCCGTGCTGCGATTGCTGTACGCCGGCTCGCTACGCCAGGACCTTCGCAAGAACCTGCACCGCGCGGATGCCATCGCCTCCATCACGTTTCACCGGGTGATCGACAACGAGCCGATCACGCTGAGCGGCGAGGACTTCTGGGTCGCGCTGAACTACCAGCTCATCCACCTGCTGGACTTCCTCCCGGTGGCGAACTGGTCGGTGTATCAGAACGACCCCTTGTTCATCCTGTTCCGCGACCTGCACGACTTGCTCGGGCAGGCCGGCAAGCGAGAGGCCATCGTGGACTACGCGGCAACGCCACACCCTCGAAAGTTGGAGGGCGAGGTCCAGGGCGTGAGCGCCTGGCTCACCACATTGATACCGGCGAGTGTGGGCGAGCGGATGATGGCCAAGTCGGTCACTCGCTTCTCGGAACGCATCGGGCATTCCCTCGACTACAAGATCGCCTGGGCTTGACTCTCACCAGGTAGCGACTTCGAAACATTTGATACTGGATAAATATACAGCTTTTTGCTATGCTGGCGCCATGGAACGCGACGACTGGATTGCTGTATGCGCCCACCAGCTGCAGCGCCAATGGCGGACGGTGGACCCTGACCAACTGGACGAGGTGGCGGCCGATCTGTGGTGCGACGAGCGACTGCGCGCCATGGCTCCAGCCCGGGCTGCCATCGATTGGCTGAGGCCCCTCGACGCGTCTGTAGACGACTGATGCGCCCCACCATCCAATCGCGACTCTTGCAGCGAGAAAGGTGCGTTTCCATGGCCCCAGCCATTTACTTCGACCGCCTCGACGAGGCCGACAGCGGCTTTCAGCGACGACTCGAGCGTTCGATCCGCGCGCTGCACCAGATGGCCCTCGGACCCGGAAAAGTGATTGCCCTGATGCTCCACAACGAGCCTGTCGTGCTGGAGCTGATGCTCGCGGCCCGGGCAGTTGGCGCGCATTTCTGTCCGATCAACTGGCACTTCAAGGCCGATGAAGTGGGCCATGTCCTGAGAGACAGTGGCGCGAGCGTGCTAATCATTCACGGCGACCTCGTCGATCAGATCGCCGAAGGCATCCCGGGCTCCGTACGGGTTCTGGTGGCGGAGCCGCGCGCACGCACGCGCGAGTCCTTCGCCATCCAGGAGCGGGCCTCGGCGCACCGCGTGGGACAGGAAGCGTGGGAGTCGGTGCGGGACGCGGTCGAAGTTCCGATCGATACGCCCCTCGCCCCGACACCTCCCGGCACCATGATGGCGTACACGTCGGGCACGACCGGCTTGCCAAAGGGCGTTCGGCGCTCCGCGCCTACCCCGGAGCAGGTTCAGAGCCTCGCCGAGGCCAGCCGTGTTGCCCTGGGCATCGCAACCGACATGCGTGCGTTGGTCAGCGCGCCGCTGTACCACTCCGCGCCCGCCAACTACGTGATGCAGGCTGCGCTCAAGGATGCGCACATCTGGATAGAGCCGCGATTCGATGCGCAGACCACGTTGAAGATCATCGAATCCGAAGGGATCACCCACGCCTATCTGGTCCCGACGATGTTCAACCGACTGCTGCGCCTGGACGCCGGCATCCGGAGCCAATACCGTGTCGACTCGCTCCGCTTCGTGGCCTGCACGGGCGCGCCCCTTCCAGCCGGTACGAAGGCCCGGATGATCGATTGGTGGGGCCCGGTCATCCACGAGAGCTACGCTGCCAGCGAACTGGGCTGGATCACGCACATCGACAGCCACGAAGCGCTGCGAAAGCCCGGCTCCGTGGGCAGGGCAATCCCCGGGACAGTGATCAGGATCTACTCCGACGCCGGCGTGGAACTGCCGGTCGGAAAGGTGGGCTTGATTCACGCTCGCAGTTCCGCAGTTCCCGACTTCACCTATGCCAACAACAGCGAAGCCCGACGCCAGGTCGAACGCGATGGTCTTTGGACCCTTCGCGACGTCGGCTACCTCGACGAGGATGGCTACCTCCATGTCGTCGATCGCCAGAGCGACATGGTCATCTCGGGTGGGGTCAACATCTATCCGGCGGAGATCGAGGCGACCCTTGCGACGCTGGCCGGCGTGGCCGACTGCGCGGTGTTCGGTGTTCCGGACGACGAATTCGGCGAGTCGCTCGTCGCCGCCATCCAGCCGGCCGTCGGCGCCGATCTCCAGGCGGGCGACGTGCAGGCGTTCCTGCGGCATCGTCTGGCCAACTACAAGGTTCCGCGCTCGGTGCTGTTCGTCGCCGACCTGCCACGCGAGGACACCGGCAAGATCTTCAAGCGACGACTCAAGGAGCAGTACCTGATGTCTCTCCGGGTCGGCGGCTTCCAGGCGACGGGACCTTGAGCACCTGCGGCTTCGCGTCGCGAAGGGTCCAGGTCAGGCGGTAGCGGGTGTCGTCCAAGGTCAGCGCCAGCTTTCGTTGAGGCGGATAGCTGGTCAGCGTCATCGAACCCACGACCAGGTCGTCCGCGCGGTACCGGGTTCGCAGCCAGATGGGTGCGGTGTCGGCGCTTGAACTCGACAATCCCGCGACAACACCTTGAACGCGCTCGAAGTGATCGGCGTTCGATCGCCGCAGCGACGCCATGGCGCCGGGCGTGTCCAGATCGATGACCGGGCCGGCAAAGGCCGACGCTGCGAGCAGCCAAAGAATGAGCAGCGGGCGGTGATTGGCATTCGGCATCGAAACTCCCGGTGAACCTGCTTCCCTTCGACATTCGGGCGTGCCCCAGGTTCCATGGCGGGCCAATCCATCAACATTACGATCGTAATGTTAGACTCCAGCCATGTTGAAAGGTGTGCATCGGCCCAAGCGGCCCGAACTCGTCAAGGCGCTGCTGCTCGAAGCCGGCGCGGAGCTGCTGGTCAGCGGTGCTCAGGTCTCGATCGGAGCTGTCGCAGATCTGGCCGGCGTCACCAAGGGCGCGGTGCAGCACCACTTCCCGACGCGCGAAGCGCTGGTGCTCGCGCTCTACGAGCATCTGGCCGAGGAGTTCCAGGCCGCGGTCGCCGACGATGGTTCTGGCGCCTCGGCCGCCTGGCGCTATGCGCGCCCGGTGCTCGATCCGCCGAGCGGCGAGGCTTCCGACCACGGCAAGGCCCTGCTGGCCGCCTGTGTCATCGAGCGCGGCGTGACCTCGAGATGGGCCGAGTGGGTGCGCAAGGATCGCGCGCAGGACGGCCAGGACACGAACAAGCTGCTGGCCCGGCTGGCCGCGGATGGCCTGTGGCTTTCGGACGTGCTCGGCGTCTACGACCTGTCGCCGACCGAGCGCGAAGCGCTTGCGCGGTCCATCCACCGACTCGCGGAAGGAGCTTGAATGTCTCCGTATCTGCTGCTGTCGGTCGCCATCGTTGCCGAGGTCGTCGCCACCACCGCGATGAAGTCGTCGGAGGGCTTCACACGGCTGTGGCCGAGCATTGCGGTCGTTGTCGGCTACGCGATCGCGTTCTACTTCCTGTCATTGACGCTCAAGACCATCCCGACCGGCATCGCCTACGCCATCTGGGCCGGCGCAGGCATCGTCCTCATCGCATTGCTGGGGTGGATCGTCCACAGGCAAGCCCTCGACCTGCCAGCCATGCTCGGCATGGGCCTGATCGTCTCGGGCGTGCTGGTCATCCAGGTTTTTTCCAGGAGCAGCGGCCACTGACGGGCCGGCATTCGGGGCCTAGCAAGAGTTTTCCCCAGCAACCACTCCTCGAACTTGGCCCCAACATGGCGGCGTGGGTCCAAGTCATGCCCGGCAAACCCGAGGAGACAAAAAATGAAATCGGAAGAGCAGTACCGGTTCTCGCCCCAATTCCGGAAGACCTGCGATCCCGGGGGCTATGTGCGCACCACCGGCCTGGGCTACACGATGCTCCTGGTCATCGCCGCGATCGTCGCGGCGGCTGCCGCGGCCTCGTACCCCTCGTGGGACGGATCCGGTTTTCCGGTGGCCAGCCTGGTCATCTACGTGGCCGGGATGGTGTTCGTGGCGATGCCGCTCTGTGTCCTGTACGAACTGTCGCTGCAGGCCCATACCGCCAGGCTCCAGGACGCGAGCGCTTCCGCCTTCGACTGATCTACGGGGCCCTGGCCGGGTCCCTGAGCGTCGCCACCTTTCGCAGGACGTCGAGCGCGGGCGCCACGATGTCCGGGTCGGCGCCCGCGGCGTACACCGCGAAGGCCGGATACAGGAACTCGGGCGTGTTCGGCACCCGCCGCAGGAGGCCCGAGTCCAGATGGGTCCGCACCACGTCCAGCCTGAAGTAGCCGGTGCCGCCGGCGGCCAGCAGGTATTCGCGGCCCAGCGGCCCCAGGCCGGCGATCACGGCGGCGTTGGAAAGGTCCGGGTACGCGAGCCCGTGCTGCGTCGCGAACTCGGGGCCCCAGTCCACGTAGACATAGTCGGCCGGCTCGGGCAGCCGGGGGACCTTCTGCGTGGTCACCATGACGAGCTTCTCCTCGATCAGCAATTCCACGCGCAGGCCGGGCCGCTGCTGCGGCGCATAGACGATGGCAATGTCGAGCACGCCCGCCGCGACCTTGTCGAGCAGCAGCTGCGAGACGCCGACCTCGGTCCGGATGGCCAGCGACAGGTCGGCCTCGCGCATGCCCAGCAGCCAACGCAGGAGCAGGGGATCCCAGAGGCTGATTTCACAGCCCACCGCCAGCACCGCCCGGCTGCCCTTGGGCACTGCGACCTGCTGGCAGGCGCGTTGCCAGACTTGCACCAGGCTCGTGGCGTGCGGTAGAAACTGCTCACCGGCCAGAGTCAGGGAGGCGCCACCCTTGTTGCGCACGAACAGCCTCCGGTCCAGAAGTTGCTCCAGGGTACGGACCCGGGCACTCACGGAGGTTTGCGAGACGTGCAGCCTGGACGCGGCGCGCTGGAAACTGCGCGTTTCGGCGATCACCAGAAAGGTTCGAGCCAGGTTGATGTCCACGCCGCTCTCTTTTTGAATGCAGCATTCTTGCAATCAAATGGCAATAAATCTCGTTTTACTTACGAGCAAGCCGGGGCGAAGATAGAGTTTTTTCGAAGCAACTGCAAGAAGGGAGTTCCAGTGTCGGCCTTTGATCATCCAACCAGAGCCCATGCATCAGGCGGCCTCGCCGGTGCATTGAACGCCTTGGCAGTCGAAGCCAGCGTGCTGATTCAGGCCTTGCTGAGTCCTTCTTCGATCATCCAGGAAGTCCAGGAGGTGCGGGCCCTGCAGACCCGGGCGGACGGTATCGAGGCGACGGACCCGGCGCGCGCCGCCGTCCTGCGCTGGCACGCCTCGCGGGTCGGCCTGCTGTCGGTGCAGTCGGGAAACCGGGCCTGGCCCTAGACCTCGAGGCCATCGACCGCCGCCACCCCCAGGGGCGCGAAGGTCTCGAAGGGCACGATCTGCGAGATCAGCGAGGGGCCGTCGCTCATCAGGAAGTCCTTGAAGGCCTGCGCGACCGGCGGCAGCCGCTTGGTTCGCCGGTGCACGACGTACCAGTTGAGCATCAGCGGAAAGTTGCAGACGTCGAGCACGCTCAGGCTGCCGGCCCTGACCTCCTGGCTCACGGTGTGGGCCGACACGAAGCTGATGCCCATGCCCGCGATCACCGCCTGCTTGATGGTCTCGGTGCTGCGGATCTCCATCGCGATGTTGATGTCCGCCTGCTTGCCCGCCAGGCCCTCCTCCATGGAGGTCCGGGTGTCGGAGCCCTTCTCGCGCACGATGAAGGGCTCGCGCATCAGCCGGTCCAGTGAGATGCGCTTCGCGCCCACCAGCGGATGGCCCGGCGCCGCGACGATGACATACGGGTGCGGCGCGAAAGCCTGATGCACCGTGTCCAGATCCGTCGGCGGCCTCACCATGATGGCGAGGTCCGTCAGGTTGTCGGCGATGTGCGTCAGCAGCCCTTCGCGGTTGTGGACCGTGAAGTTCAAGGTGACGCCGGGATGGCGCCCCGCGAACTCCACCAGCAGTCGAGGAAAGAAGTAGTCACCCGCACTGATCACGCCGACGTTGAGCTTGCCTGCGCAGATGCCCCTGAACTGCGTCATCGCATGCTCGGCCGCTTCGAACTGCTGGATGATGGCGCGGCTGATCTGCAGCAGCTCGGCGCCGGCCGGCGTCAGGTAGATCTTCTTGCCGAACTGCTCGAACAGCGCATTCCCCGCGTGCTCCTCGAGCTTGCGCACCTGGATCGAGACCGCCGGCTGCGTCAGATGGAGCGCCTCGGCCGCGCGAGAGAAACTCGAAAGCCGCGCCACCGCCTCGAACACCTTCAGCTGCCGCAGGGTGGCGTGCTTCATTCACGCCAGCTCCCTGAGCTGGACGTGGCCACGCTGGTCCGCCATCGATCGGGCCAGGAGCTTGACCAGCGACAGCACCGTGTCGATGTGCGGCGTCGGGGTTCCGGTGAGCCTGGCCAGTTCGACCACCGCGCCCACCAGCGCGTCGATCTCCGGCGCGCGGCCCGCCTCCACGTCCTGCAGCATGGAGGTCTTGTGCCGGCCCACCTTCTCGGCCCCGGCGATGCGCTTCTCGAGGGACACCCGGAACTCGATGCCCAGCTGGCCGGCCACGGCCTGGGCCTCCTGCATCATCGCTGTCGCGAGCTCCCTGGAAGGCGGGTACTGGCAGATGTCGACCAGCGTGGCATGCGACAGGCTGCTGATCGGGTTGAAGGTCAGGTTGCCCCACAGCTTGAGCCAGATCTCGGCGCGGATGTTGTCCAGAACCGGCGCCTTGAAGCCGGCGCCGACGAGGCAGGCCGACACGCGATGCACGCGTTCGCTCGCAGTCCCGTCGAGTTCGCCGACCGGGAAGCGATCGCCCTCGATGTGCCGCACGACGCCGGGTTCGACCAGCTCCGAAGCCGGATAGACCACGCAGCCGATGATGCGCTCGGCCGGGATGCTGCGGCCGACCAGACCGGTCGGGTCGACGCTGTGCACCGGCGTGCCTTCCAGCCGGCCGCCGTGCTTCTGGAAGTACCAGAACGGGATGCCGTTCTGCATGGTCACCACCAGGGTCTCGGGGCCGAACAGCCGGGGCACCTGCTCGGCCACCGCTTCGACCTGATGCGCCTTCATCGCCAGAATGACGATGTCCTGGGGACCGGCCTGCTCGTAGCTGTCGGTGGCCTTGACGTCGCGCGCTATCTCCTCATCGCCGCCGGCGCCGATGAGCTTGAAGCCCCGCTCGCGGATGGCGTGGAGGTTCGCGCCCCGCACGATGAAGCTGACGTCCTCGCCGGCCAGCGCGAGCTTCGCGCCCACCAGTCCTCCGATGGCGCCCGCGCCGATCACTGCAATCTTCATGTCGATCCCCGGTAGTTGAATTCTGGGCGCTGTCAGCCGAAGCGATTGCTGAGCTTGCCGATGCCCGCGATCTCGACCTCGACCAGGCTCCCCGGTTTCATCGAGCCGACCCCGAGCGAGGTGCCGCACAGGATGACGTCGCCGGGATTCAGGGTCATGTCCTGGGAGATCAGGCTGACCAGCTCGCCGACCGAGAAGCGCATGTCGCTGATCGGGTAGTCCTGGCGCGTCTCGCCGTCCAGCAGCGTCTTCACGCGCAGCGTTGCCGGATCGAGACCGGTGGCCACCACCGGGCCCATCGGGCAGAAGGTGTCGAAGCCCTTGGCCCGGACCCACTGCGTGAACGATGCGTCGCGCTGGAGTATGTCGGCCACCGTCACGTCGTTGGCGCAGGTGTAGCCGAACACGTGGTCGAGCGCGTCGGCTTCGGCGACCGCGGTGGCGGTCTTGCCGATGACGATGCCGAGTTCACCCTCGAACACCACCTTGCCGTCGCAGCGCGGCTTGCGGACCGCCTGGTCGTGGGCCAGGTAGGAGTTCGGCGATTTCAGCAGGTACAGCGGTTCCGCAGGGACCGGCAGGCCCAGCTTCGCGCCCAGCGCGTGGAAGTTGTTCCACAACGCGATCACCTTGCTCGGCTCGGACGGTGTCAGCAGCTTGAGGTCGGCGGGGCCGAAGACGCGGCCCGTGGCTTCGGAGTCTCCATACATGTCGCCCCGGTGCTCGTGGACCTGGTCGCCCTCCAGCGTGCCGAAGCCCACCTTGCCTGCGAAGTCGAAGCGAAGCCATCGTTGTTCCATGTCGCGCCTAGTCGAAGGGGAGGTAGTCCGGCATGATCAGAGACGCCAGAAGCTCTCCGATCTCGGCCGGGTTGTGGGTCACGTGAATGCCGCATTCCTTCATCACGCCGAGCTTGCCGTCGGCCTCGCCATGCTCGCCCGCGACGGTGCTGCCGGCCACGAAGCCGACCACCGGCTTGTGCATGTGTTCCCGGATCCAGCGGGCGCATTGCGCTTCGGCATCGCCGCCGATCTCGCCGATCATGATCACGGCGTCGGTGTGCGGGTCGTCGTTGAACATCTTCAGGAGCTCGATGTACTGGAGCCCCCCGACCGGGTCGCCGCCGATGCCCACCACGCTCGACTGCCCGATGCCGAAGCGCCGCAGCTGGTGGGCGACCTCATAGGTCAGCGTGCCCGATCGCGACACCATCCCGATGCGGCCTCGCTGATAGATCTCGCCCGGCATGATGCCGACCTGGATCTCGTCGGGCGTGATCAGGCCGGGGCAGTTGGGGCCCAGCAGCAGCGTCCGGCTGCCCTCCATGCGACTGCGCGTTCGGATCATGTCGCGCACCGGAATGCCCCGGGTCACGCAGACCACCAGATCGAGCCCGGCATCGACCGCTTCGTCGATGGCCGCCGCGGCGAACGGCGGCGGCACGTAGATCACGGACACGGTCGCGCCGGTCGCGGCACTGGCTTCCCTGACCGTGCCGAAGACCGGGATGCCATCCATGAACTGACCCGGCTTGTTCGGGTTCACGCCGGCGACGAAGCACTTGCGGCCATTGCCATAGCCGCGGCAGATCGCGGTGTGCACCTGCCCCGCCTTGCCGGTGATGCCTTGCGTCATCACGCGGGTGTTCTTGTTGACCAGGATCGACATCTCAGGGCCTCCCACGGGCGGCCGAGACCACGAGTCCGGCGGCCTCGGACATCTCGGACGCGCCGATGTGCGCAATGCCCGAGCGCGCGAGGATCGCCCGGCCAAGGTCTTCGTTGGCGCCTCGCAGGCGCACCACCAGCGGAATGCCGAGGCCGACCTCGCGCACCGCCGCGACCACGCCCGCCGCCACGATGTCGCAGCGCAGGATGCCGCCGAAGACATTGACCAGCACGGCCTGCAGCGACGACGTGCGCAAGAGTTGCTTGAAAGCCTCCGAGACCTTCTCGATGGTGGCGCCGCCGCCCACGTCGATGAAGCCGGCCGGCGATCCTCCGTACAGCCTGACCATGTCCATCGTCGCCATCGCCAGGCCGGCGTCGTTGGCCAGGCCGCCGATGCTGCCGCCGGTCGGCGTGCCGCAGCGGTCTGCGTCGTTGCCGCACATCGAAGCGATGTCCGGCTGCCGAAACAACGCGTTCGAGTCGAAGCTGAAGCGAACGTCGAGGGCCATCAGGCGGCCGTCGCGCGTGAGCACGAGCGGATCGATCTCCGCCCGCGACGCGTCGCTGGCATCGAAGGCCTCGTACAGATTCGACATCAGGGCGCGCGCCTGCGGAATCGTCTTCCCGACCAGCCCGATGCCGCGCGCAATGCCCTCTGCCTCGCTGCGCTTCAGACCCGTCACCGGATCGATCACCACCTTGCGGTGCCGCTCCGGTGCGCGCGCCGACGGGGACGACGCCACCAGCGCGACGCGCCGCAAGCCGCTGTCGAGCGACATGTCCAGATGGAACAGCTGGTCGATCTCGATGTCTTCCTCGACCAGCAGCCGGTCCGCCGGCCGCCCGTCCCCACCGCTATCGCCGAGCAGGGCGGCCGCATGCCGACGCACTTCGTCGATCGACCAGGCTCTTCTCACGCCACGGCGAGGGTCGCGGCGGGCTGCATGGCTCTGTGCCTTGACCACCCAGGCCCTTCCGCCGAGCCGCGTCGCTGCCGATGCGGCCTCATCCGCCGAAGCACAGGCAAAGCCGCTGGGAGTCGCGACGCCGTATCTGCGCAGCAAGTCCTTTCCCTGGTATTCGTGAATATTCATTGCATTCGAGAGAATGAATTGAATCGGATGACTCCGGGATTCAGGCCCCGACTTCGCGGCCGGTCGCTTCGGCCCAATTGAAATGTCTCGCGGTTGCAGGGCCGGCTGGCGCAGAGCGCCGCCGATGGTCGTCCTTCTTCTGCAGGATGAGCGCGACCAGGGACTCGCCCGCGTAGGCGCGCAGCAGGTGCGGCTGGTACGCCTTCAGGTAGTGGCAGATCCGCTCGGCGGCGTCCGGGCTGTGGGCAAGCAATTGCTCATGGGTCCCGGCATCCCAATGAAACCTCAGCCCCAGGTCGTAGAAGGCGGCGTTGTAGGCATTGCGCTCGATATCGTCGTCGCAATAATTGACTTCAGACAGAGTGACCATTGCATCTCCTTCGAAATGAAAACGCTGCGGCATATCGGATTGATTCGCCCTGGTCACAATGTAAGAATTACGATCGATAAATGATAATTAAACTAATTTATTCGATGCATTAGTCATGCGTTATGGGACTCGACTCGGCACTCAGATCACACGCTCTTCGCGCAAGGCGGCAATCTGCGCCTCGCTGTAGCCCAGCTGCGCGAGCACTTCCAGCGTGTGTTCCCCCAAGAGCGGCGAGCGCTTCACGTGGGTCGGGCTGTCGGACATCTTGATCGGGTTGCCCACGGTCAGGTAGCGCCCGCGGGTCGGATGGTCGACCTCGACGATGGTCCCGCTCTCGCGCAGCGAGGCGTCCTCCGCGATCTCCTTCATCGACAGGATCGGCCCGCACGGGATGTCGTAGGCATTGAGGATGTCCATGGCCTCGAACTTGTCCTTGGTCATCGTCCATTTCTCGATGCGCGCGAAGATCGGCTTCAGGTGCAGCAGCCGTGCCGCCGGCGTTGCGTATGCCGCGTCGGAGATCCAGCCCTCCTCGCCGATGACCTTGCACACCGCGGGCCACACGGCGGCCTGCGTGATGAAGTAGATGTAGGCATTGGGATCGGTCTCCCAGCCCTTGCACTTGAGGATCGAACCCGGCTGGCCGCCGCCCGACGCGTTGCCGGCCCGCGGCACGGCTTCGCCGAACTCGCCGTCCGGGTACTGCGGGTACTCGTGCATGGTGCCCGTCCGATCGAGCCGCTGCTGGTCGCGCAGCTTGACCCGGCACAGGTTCAGCACCGCATCCTGCATCGGCGCCAGCACCTTCTGGCCGCGCCCGGTGTTGTGCCGCTGCAGCAGCGCCGCGAGGATGCCGAGCGCCAGATGCAGGCCGGTGCCGCTGTCGCCGATCTGGGCGCCCGTGACCATCGGCGGGCCGTCGTCGAAACCCGAGGTCGAGGCCGAGCCGCCCGCGCACTGCGCGACGTTCTCGTAGACCTTGCAGTCCTCGTACTTGCCGGGGCCGAAGCCCTTGACCGAAGCCACCACCATCCTCGGATTGAGTTCGTTGATGCGCTCCCAGCTGAAGCCCATGCGGTCCAGCGCGCCGGGCGCGAAGTTCTCCACCAGCACATCGCATTGCTTGATCAATGTCTCGAGCACCTCCCTGCCCTTGGGCTTCTTGGTGTCGATCGTGATCGACCGCTTGTTGTGGTTGAGCATCGTGAAGTAAAGGCTGTCGACGTCGGGGATGTCGCGCAGTTGCGTCCGCGTGGCGTCGCCCTCGCCTGCCCGCTCGACCTTGATCACATCGGCGCCGAACCAGGCCAGCAGTTGCGTGCAGGTGGGGCCCGACTGGACGTGGGTGAAGTCAAGGATTCGATAGCCTTCCAGGGCTTTGCTCATGGGGGTCTCCGGTCTCTGTCTGTGCAGCGTTGGTTCATCGACCCGCCGCCGCCAGGGCTTCGAGCTCGGCCACGCGTTTGCGAAGCTCGCGCTCGTCCTGGAAGCGTTGGGTCTCGTCACGAATCACGGCCACGACCGCGCTCACCTTCCGCTCGGGCGTGAAGAGCATGGCCACCGTGAATGCGATGGACATGGCGCGGCCGTCCTTGTGCACGGCCGGCACGCGCAGCAAGTCGTTGCCGTATTTCGTGGTGCCAGTATCCATGGATTTGTGATAGCCGTCCCAGTGGCGCTGGCGCAGGCGTTCCGGCGTGATGAGGTCCAGAGAGCGCCCCAGTGCCTCCGCCTCGGTGTAGCCGAACATCCGCTCGGCGCCCGGGTTCCACAACGTGATGGCACCCGCGGCATCCGAGGCGATGATCGCGTCGCCCACCGCCGCAACGATGGCCTGACAGTCGACATCCGAGTTCATCGCGCATCTCCTTGATTGGCTGTGTTCAAGCCATTTTCCTTCTCGCTGGCGCCAAGAAAAACGGCACCCGTCGGGCGCCGTCCATCCGGTTGCCGGACCGAACCGGAGCCCAGGCTCAGACCGCCTTCGCCGCGTGCAGCTCGGCGATCTGCCCCTTGCTGTAGCCGAGCTCGGCCAGCACTTCGTCGGTGTGCTCGCCCAGCAGCGGCGAGCCGGTGATCTCGGGCTTCAGGTCCGAGAACTTGATCGGGCTGCCGACGGTGAAGTAGCTGCCGCGCTCCTTGTGCGGCACCTCGACGATCGAGCCGCTGGCGCGCAGCGACGGATCGTGCAGCAGTTCCTTCATGGTCAGCACCGGCGCGCAGGGGATGTCGAACTTGCGCAGGATGTCGACGGCTTCGAACTTGGTCTTGTCGGCCAGCCAGGACTCGATGGTGGCGAAGATCGCCGTGATGTGCGGCTGGCGCGCCTTCGGCGTCATGTAGTCGGGATCGGTCTTCCACTCGGGCTTGCCGATGGCGTCGCAGATCGGCGCCCAGGCGTGGCCCTGGACGGTGAAGTAGATGTACGCGTTCGGGTCGGTCTCCCAGCCCTTGCACTTCAGGACCCAGCCCGGCTGGCCGCCGCCGCCTGCGTTGCCGCCGCGCGGCACGACGTCGCTGAAGGTGCCGTGCGGGTATTGCGGGTATTCCTCGAGGTAGCCGAGCTTGTCCAGCCGAAGCTGGTCCCGCATCTTGACCCGGCACAGGTTCAGCACCGCGTCCTGCATGGCGCAGGCCACGCGCTGGCCCCTGCCGGTCTGCTGGCGGCCGATGATCGCGGTCAGGATGCCGATCGCCAGGTGCATGCCGGTGTTGCTGTCGCCCAGGGCCGCGGCGCTCACGGTCGGCGGGCCGTCCCAGAAGCCGGTGGTCGATGCGGCGCCACCCGCGCACTGCGCGACGTTCTCGTAGACCTTCAGGTCGTCGTAGTGATGGCCGTCGCTGAAGCCCTTGACCGAGGCGACGATCATCTTCGGGTTCAGTTCCTGGATGCGCTCCCAGGTGAAGCCCATGCGGTCCAGGGCACCGGGGCCGAAGTTCTCGACCAGCACGTCCGATTCCTTGATCAGCTTTTCCAGCACCAGCTTGCCTTCGGGCTGCTTCGTGTCCAGGGTGAGCGAACGCTTGTTGCTGTTGAGCATCGTGAAGTAGAGCGCATCCACATCGGGGATGTCGCGCAGTTGCGTGCGGGTGACGTCGCCCGCACCCGGGCGCTCGACCTTGATCACGTCGGCGCCGAACCAGGCCAGCATCTGGGTGCAGGCCGGACCCGCCTGCACGTGGGTGAAGTCGATGATCTTGATGCCGCTGAGAGGTTTGTTGCTGCTCATTTGATGGATCTCCTGGGTTGCGTTCAATTACTTCTTCTTCGCCAGACTGGGGTTCAGGCTGGTGATGCGGCCACTTTCGGTGCCCGCGGATTCGTCGATCACGGCGTTGATCAGCGTCGGCCTGCCGGAAGCGACCGCCTCGCCGAGGGCCGCCTGCAGTTCCTCCGCGGTCGTGGCGTGGACGCCCACGCCGCCGAATGCTTCCATCAGCTTGTCGTAGCGGGCGTTCTTGACGAACACGGTGGGCGCCACGTCCGAGGTGCCGCTGGCGTTCACGTCGGTGCCGCCATACACGCCGTTGTTGTTGAAGACGATGACGCAGACCGGCAGGTTGTAGCGGCAGATGGTCTCGACCTCCATGCCGCTGAAGCCGAAGGCGCTGTCGCCCTCGATGGCGATCACCGGCTTGCCCGTGACCACTGCGGCGGCGACCGCGAAGCCCATGCCGATGCCCATGATCCCCCACGTGCCGACGTCGAGGCGCTTGCGCGGCTCGTACATGTCGACGATGCTGCGCGCGAAGTCCAGCGTGTTGGCGCCTTCATTGACGACGATGGCATCGGGGCGCGCCTTGACCGCATCGCGGATCACGCTGAGCGCGCTGTGGAAGTTCATCGGCGAGGGCCGCGCGGCGAGCGTGGCGACCATCTTCGACTGGTTCTTGTCCTTGCGCTCGGCGATCGCTCCCGTCCATTCGGCGGGCGGCTTGGCCCAGCCGCTGCCGAGGCCCGCCAGCAGCGCCGAGACGCAGGACCCGATGTCGCCGATCACCGGTGCGGCGATGGCCACGTTGCTGTCGATCTCGGTGGGTGCGATGTCGACCTGGATGAACTGCTTCGGCCCGCCCCAGGTCTTGCCCTTGCCGTGCGAGAGCAGCCAGTTGAGCCTGGCGCCGACCAGCATCACGACGTCGGCCTCCTGCAGCACGAAGGAACGCGCCGCGGCGGCTGATTGCGCATGGGTGTCGGGCAACAGGCCCTTGGCCATGGACATCGGAAGGTAGGGGATCCCGGTCTTTTCGACCAGCGCACGGATGTCGGCGTCGGCCTGCGCATAGGCGGCGCCCTTGCCCAGCAGGATCAAGGGCTTCTTGGCGCCCCGCAGCAGATCGAGCGCGCGGTTCACGGCGTCGGGCGCGGGGATCTGCCGCGGCGCCGGATCGACCACGCGGATCAGCGACTTCCGGCCGGCCGCCGCGTCCATGGTCTGGGAGAACAGTTTGGCCGGCAGGTCGAGATATACGCCGCCCGGGCGGCCCGACACGGCCGATCGGATCGCCCGCGCGATGCCGACGCCGATGTCCTGCGCGTGCAGCACGCGGAACGCCGCCTTGCACAGCGGCTTGGCGATCGCAAGCTGGTCCATCTCCTCGTAGTCGCCCTGCTGCAGGTCGACGATCTCGCGCTCGCTCGATCCGCTGATCAGGATCATCGGAAAGCAGTTGGTGGTGGCGTTCGCGAGGGCGGTTAGGCCGTTCAGGAAGCCGGGCGCGGACACGGTCAGGCAGATGCCGGGCTTCTGGGTCAGGAAGCCCGCGGCCGCCGCGGCGTTGCCCGCATGCTGCTCGTGGCGGAACGAGATCACCCGGATGCCCTCGGCCTGCGCCATCCGCGTGAGGTCGGTGATCGGGATGCCTGGCAGGCCGAAGATCGTGTCGATGTCATTCAGCTTGAGCGCGTCGATCACGAGGTGGAATCCGTCGATGGTCGGCTCTTCTTGTGACTTCGAGGTTGCCGGCGGTGTGGCCAGGACAGCGGACATCTTTTCTCCTTGTTGCGAATGCGTACCGACGACTTGCGCACGTGCCTCTGCCCCGCAGTTCGGTCCATGGCCTGGAAAGATTCCAGAAGTCGTGTGAGGACTATCATTCGGGGTTCCCGTTCCGCCCGTTGACCTCGGTCAATTTTCGGAAAATCAAGTCGCGGGAAAACCCCCATGAGACTGCAGTGACACCCCTTTCGAATCACCCCGAGAAAAACATCATTCGCGTCGAGCTCCGGCACAACACCCTGCTCAAGGATCTGAGCGACGGCGACCGCAGCGAACTGGAGGCGCATCTCGTGATCGCCGACGGCAACAAGGGCGACGTGCTGTTGAACCAGGGTGTGCGCGAAATGGAGCAGTACTTCATCCTCGACGGCATCCTCAAGCGGGTCGTGAGCAATCCGGAGGGCAAGGAAATGATCCTGCGCTTCGCCGACCGGCACGACATGGAGACCAGCTACGCCGCCCTGCGGCTGGGCACGCCCACGCCTTACGGGATCGTGTGCGTGACCAAGGCGCGCGTCGCCAGCATGCCGCTGCAGGAATGGATCGCCTTCCTCGACAAGCGCCCGGCGACCAAGGAACTGTTCGAGCTCAGCGTGATGCGCGGCATGGGCGAGATCATGGCGCACACCATCACCCTCCACCTGCTGGACGCGCCCGGGCGCGTGCACCGGTTCATGCGCAAGCATGCCGAGCTGGTCGACCGAATACCGAGCAAGGAACTGGCCTCCTACCTCAACCTCTCGGCCGAGACACTGAGCCGCCTGAAGAAGCGCGGGAAAATCTGAAGCCCCCCGCCCGCCCCGCCGCTCAAGTCTGTTTCGACGAAGCGAATCGCCTCGAAGTGGCCATCAGCCTCAACTGGTTGTCCACGCTCTTCACGCCGCCGACCGCGGCCGCGACGGTTTCGGTCTGCATGCGCTCCTCGGCATTGAGCACGATGCCGCGCAGGACGATGCGGCCCTGCTTGGCCTCGACCGTGACGTTGATCGCCTGCGTCTCGGGCCAGTCCTTCAAGGCGACCCGCACCCGCGCCTCGAGCGCCATGTTGGCCAGCAGCGCCCGCGACTCCGCGGTTTCGGCGAACTCCGGGCGGCGCACCAGCTGGGCGATCTGCTCCACGCAGCTGTCCACCGACACCCGGTCCGTGTTGAGCACCAGGTCGTAGAGAAGCGGGTCGCCCCAGGTCACGCCGAACTGCTCGTTCATGCGCGACGAGTGGGCCTGGTCGCTGCGGCGGATCTCGGCTTCGGCGAAATCGGCGTCATCGGTCTCGAGGTCCCCCATCAGCCATTCCACGCGCTTTCGCATCGAGCGCGTCACGCGCACGCACACCACGTGCGGGACCGGCCTCAGCAGGCAGGTAGCGCCCCATCCCCGCAGCACGACATTGCCGCGGTCGGCCAGGGCGAACAGTTCTTCGGCCGTGTACAGCGCGACGCTGCGCTGGTCGGTCTTCAGCCGCTCGATCAGTCCTGCCTTGCCCTCGCGCAGTCGCCCGATCAGGCTCTGGGGTATCTGCATCTTGTCGGCCACATGCTCCACGATCTCGTGGCGCATGACGTTGAGCTCGAGCGTCTGCGCCAGCTTGACGGCGACGTCCTTGGCGAGCGAGCCCATTTCCTGGGTCATTGCGATGACTGGCATGTGTGTCCCCGATCAATCCAGCGGCCGGTCTGCGGCGAACTCGTCCATCTTCTTGGGCTTGATCAGCGCCAGCACCTTCGAGATCAGCGGCCAGAACAACAGCGTCAGGGCCAGTGCCGTGATGGAGCCGACCAGCGGATTCGAGAACATGATCATGACGTCGCCCTGCGACATCAGCATCGCCTGCCGGAACGAATCCTCGGCCTTGTCGCCGAGCACCAGGGCGAGCACCAGCGGCGCCAGAGGAAAGTCGAGCTTCTTGAACAGGTAGCCGACGATGCCGAATCCGAGCATGAACCAGATGTCGAGCATCGCGTTGTGCACCGTGTAGGCGCCGATGGCGCAGATGACGATGATGACCGGCGCGATGATCGAGAAGGGAATCCGCAGGATCGACGCGAACAGCGGCACGGTGCTCAAGACCACGATGAGGCCGACCACGTTGCCCAGGTACATGCTGGCGATCAGGCCCCACACGAAGTCCTTCTGCTCGACGAACAGCAGCGGGCCCGGCTGCAGCCCCCAGATCAGCAGTCCGCCCAGCAGCACCGCCGCCGTCGGCGAGCCGGGGATGCCCAGGGCCAGCATCGGCAGCAGCGCGCTGGTGCCGGCCGCATGGGCCGCGGTCTCCGGCGCCACCACGCCTTCCATTTCGCCGGTCCCGAACTTGGAGCCCTTGCGCGACATCTTCTTCGCCAGCCCATAGCTCATGAACGAGGCCGGCGTGGCGCCGCCCGGCGTGATGCCCATCCAGATGCCCACCAGCGAACTGCGCAGCGAGGTCACCCAGAACTGCGGCAGCTGCTTCCAGGTCTCGAGCACCACCTTGGGGCTGATCTTGGCGGTCTTGCCGGAGAACTTCAGGCCCTCTTCCATCGACAGCAGGATCTCGCCGATGCCGAACAGGCCGATGACCGCGATCAGGAAGTCGAAGCCGCGCATGAGTTCGGTCTGGCCGAAGGTCAGTCGCAGTTGGCCCGTGACCGTGTCCATGCCGACGCTCGCCAGTGCGAAGCCGAGCGCCATCGACGCCAGGATCTTGAAGGGCGAACCCTTGCCCATGCCGACGAAGCTGCAGAAGGTGAGCAGATAGACGGCGAAGAACTCGGGCGAGCCGAACTTGAGCGCGAACTTGGCCACCAGCGGTGCCAGGAAGGTGATCATGACCACCGCGAAGAAGGCGCCGACGAAGGACGAGGTGAAGGCGGTCGTCAAGGCCTCGCCGGCACGTCCGCGCTGGGCCATCGGATAGCCGTCGAAGGTGGTCGCCACGGACCACGGTTCGCCCGGGATGTTGAACAGGATCGAGGTGATCGCCCCGCCGAACAGCGCCCCCCAGTAGATGCAGGACAGCATGATGATGGCCGAGGTCGGCGACATCGTGAAGGTGAGCGGCAGCAGGATCGCCACGCCGTTGGCGCCGCCCAGGCCGGGCAGCACGCCAATGAGAACCCCGAGGATGATCCCGACGAACATCAGCAGGATGTTCATCGGCGTCAGGATCACTGAGAAGCCTTGCATCAAGGCACTGATTTCGTCCATCGCGTGTTGCTCCGTGCTCAGTAGCCGAGAAAGCGAAGGGGGTCGAGTGCGCCTTTGAACAGCGGCACCTTGAACCACACTTCGAACATGAAGAAGAAGGTCGCGTTGACGGCCAGCGCGACGATCACGCTCTTGATGCGCGAGTACTTGCCCAGCACGATCATGAACAGCGCGATGTAGATCGCCGAAGCCAGGTACAGCCCCAGGAGCGAGACCACGGCCACGTAGAGCGTCGCCGGCAGCAGCACCGACATCACCCGCCTCAGCTGGACGGCGTCGACGAAGACCTGGGTGTTCCTGTTCTTGCCCAGCAGCGCCTCATACAGGATGCCGGCGGCGGAGATCGACAGGATCAAGCCGATCCAGAACGGGAAGTAGCCCGATCCCGGACCGTCGCTGGTCCAGCCTGCTCCCAGGCGGCGGCTCTCGACGATCACCACGATGCCCACCGCGAGCAGCACCAGGGCGACCGCCGCGTCGACGATATTGGTGGCGACGCCCGTGCGTGGCGCGCCAGTGGAGTCTTCGTTGTCCTGCATCGAGTCCCCAATCGTGTTGAATCAAACAAGGGCAAAGGCGAGCGCCATCGCCACCGGCCGCGTCGGCAGTGACCACCTCCGGCACCGCCTGGCGCCAGCCGGTGCGTGCTACTTGCTGGAACCGGCCATGAAGCCGGCTTCGGTCATCAGGGTCCGATGCGCGGCCTCGGCCTCGCCGAGCCACTTCGTGAATGCCTCGCCGGTCATGAACTTCGGATTGAAGGCGCCCTTTTCCATGTATTCCTTCCACTCGGGCGTGGCGGCGATCTTCGTCAGGAGGTCCACATAGAAGGCGCGCTGCTCGGGCGTCACGCCCGCGGGCATGAAGATGCCGCGCAGCATCGTGTAGTCGGTGGGGATGCCGGCTTCCTTGCAGGTCGGGATGTCGTTCCAGGACTGGGTGTCGGTCACCTTGGCCTTGAAGGGCATGCGTTCGGCGTCGAACACGCACAGCGCGCGCAGCGAGCCGGCGCGCCACTGGGCCACGGCCTCGATCGGGTTGTTCACGGTCGAGTTCACGTGGTTGCCCACCAGCTGGACCGCGACCTCGCCGCCGCCCTTGAACGGGACATAGATGAACTTGGTGCCGGTGGCCTTCTCGATCGCCACCGTGATGATCTGGTCTTCCTGCTTGGAGCCGGTGCCGCCCATCTTGAACTTGTTCGGCCCCCCGGCCTTCACGGCGGCGATGTACTCGCCCGCGTTCTTGTAGGGCTCGCCGGCATTCGTCCACAGCACGAACTGGTCGAGCGCCATCATTGCCACCGGGCTCATGTCCTTCCAGTTGAAGGGGACGCCCGTCGCCATCGGCGTGGTGAACAGGTTCGACAGCGAGATGATGATCTTGTGCGGGTCGCCCTTGGCCTCCTTCACCGAGAGGAAGCCTTCCGCGCCGGCCCCACCCGACTTGTTGACGACCACCAGCGGCTCTTTCATGAGCTTGTGCTTGACGACGATGCCCTGGATCAGGCGGGCCATCTGGTCGGCGCCTCCGCCCGTTCCGGCCGGAACGACGAACTCCACCGGCTTGACGGGTTCCCAGGCCAGCACAGGAGTCGACACCGCCGCGAGGGCCGTGGCGGCAACCATTGCGGGACCAGCGAATCTCGCCGCACCGAGGCGCGAACGCAAAAGCAAATTCTTGATCATGTTGTCTCCTGTAAATCGTCGCTTGGCTCTGATTTCTTCTGGAACTCTGCGGGCAGATTTCCGGTGGGCTGAATGCTGCGACTCCGCATGAGAGAAGCGGCTTGACCACGGTCAATTTTTTTTTAATTCCCTATCGGGGTTACCCCGTACCGACGCAGCGGCCACGCACGCACGCGAGATGCGTGTCAGCTCGCATGTGAGGGCGCGCTTACTTCATGGAGCTTTTCCGCGACGCCGCGCAGGGTCTCCCAGACATGATCGGCGGCGGGAGACAGCGCGCGCCCGCGACTGCGCACGAGTGCGATCGACCGCTCCACCGGCGGCGAGAGGGCTTGCATGAGGAAGCCGTCCGTGTTGTAGGGCAGCTGGGCGAGCGCGGTCGTGACGCCGGCGAGATTGCCGTTCCCGAGCAGCTTGAGAAGGGTCGCCGCATGTGGGAGCACCTGCCGGACATGGGCCTTCACGCCGTGCTGCAGCAAGGTCCGGGCAATGGCCTCGGAGCTGCCGGCCGTGTCGTCGAGGAGCACCAGTGCTTCTCCGTCGAGACTCGACCAATGCGCACTGCGATGCGGTCGCTGCCGGTGGCGCTGGGTCACCAGCAGAAACGGGTCGCTGCCGACGACCTCCGACTCCAGGTCGTCGCGAAGGCCGGGATTGATGGCGATGCCGAAGTCGACCTCTCCGCGAACGACGCTTTCCATCGCTTCGTCCTGGCCTCTTTCGCGGAACGAGATGCGGATGTCGGGGGAGTCGACGGCACAGGTGGCCACGCACAGGGGAAGCAAGGCCGCCGACAGGACCGGGCAGCCTCCGATGCGCACCTTGCCGCTGCGAACCGACGAAGCTTCGGACACGCGGCGCAGCGTCTCGTCGAGGTCGTCGAGAATGCGATCGAGCTGCGCCACCAGTTTCTCGCCCGCATCCGTGAGCTTCACTTCGCGCGTGGTGCGGCTCAGCAGCTTGACGGCCAGCAGCGCCTCGAGCTCGACCACCGCGCGGCTGACCGCAGGCTGGGTCAGGCCGATGCGATGTCCCGCGAGACTGAAACTCTGCCTCCTGGCGACTTCCCTGAATATCCTGAGCTGCTGGAGAGTGATGTTCATCGTCTGGAATCGCCCGGGGGCGGAGGCACTTCGAAACGGCGTGATCATGCCCGCAAGCCGGCCCCGTCGGCAGCAATTCGTTCTGCCGCGCCAAAGACGGCCGCGCGCGACACCTAGAATCCGCCTCCGCCTTCCTGCCACGCACGCCGGGCGACTCGCACCATGCCCCACATCCTCGTCGACCGCCTCGTCAAGACCTACCGCATCTCCGAACGCGACCCCGGCCTGGCCGGCGCCGTGCGCGGCCTGCTGCGGCGGCGCCAGCGCACGGTCGAGGCGCTCGCGGGCGTCTCCTTCGCGCTCGAGCGTGGCGAGCTGCTCGGCTTCATCGGTCCGAACGGCGCCGGCAAGTCGACCACCATCAAGATCCTGGCCGGCATCCTGCGCCCCGACGGCGGCCGGGTCGAGGTCGACGGCCGCGATCCCTTCGAGGATCGCGAGCGCCACGTGGGCCGCATCGGCGTCGTGTTCGGGCAGCGCACGCAGCTGTGGTGGGACCTGCCGGTCGGCGAAGGCTTCGACCTGCTGCGCGACATCTACCGCGTCGACGCGGCGCGATACCGGCGCACGCGCGACGAACTGGTGTCGCTGCTGAAGCTCGAGCGCGTGCTCGACCAGCCGGTGCGACAGCTGTCCCTGGGCCAGCGCATGCGCGCGGAGATCGCCGCCGCGCTGCTGCACGAGCCGGAACTGCTGTTCCTCGACGAACCGACCATCGGCCTGGACGCGCCATCCAAGCTCGCGGTGCGCGAATTCGTGCGGCGTGCCAACCGCGAACGCGGCACCACCGTGCTGCTGACCACGCACGACATGCACGACATCGAGGCGCTGGCCGAGCGGGTCATCGTCATCGGCCACGGCCGGGTGCTGGCGGACAGCCCGGTCGAGGCGCTGCGCGCCCAGGTCGCGGCCGCGGGCATCGCGGCCGACGCGGCGATCGACGAGGACGAGCGCGAAGACCTGGCCATCGAGGAAGTGATCTCGCGCTTCTACGCGATGCACGGAGCGCACGAGGCGTGACGCTGCAGGAGCTGCTCCGGCCGTACCGCGCGGCCTTCGCCTCGCGCTTCCTGCAGATGCTGCAGTACCGCACCGCCGCCCTTGCGGGCTTCGGCACGCAATGCTGGTGGGGTGGCATCAAGGTGATGGTGCTGGCGGCCTTCTACGGCAACGCGGCGGCGGCCGAGCTGCCCATGACGCTGGCCCACGCCATCACCTACACCTGGCTCGCCCAGGGCCTGCTCGCGCTGCTTCCCTGGGCCGGCGATCCCGAAGTGGCGCAGGCGGTGCGCAGCGGCTCCGTGGCCTACGACCGCCTGCGGCCGGTGGACGCCTATGGGCTGTGGTTCGTGCGCAGCGCCGGCTGGATCGCGGCGCGGGTGCTGCCCCGGCTGGCGCTGATGCTGGCGTTCGCCGGTGTCGCACTGCCGCTGCTGGGCTGGGGCGAATGGGGCTGGCAGCCGCCCGCCGGCATCGCGGCGGCCGCAGGCTTCGGGCTCTCCGCGCTGATGGCGCTGCTGCTGTCGGTCTCGATGGTGATGCTGCTCAACGTGGCGGCGGCCGCCGCACTCAACGAGCGCGGCATCAACGCGATCGCGGTGCCGCTGGTGGTGGTGCTGTCGGGCAACCTGCTGCCGCTGGCACTGCTGCCCGACGGCTGGCAGACGGCGCTGCTGCTGCAGCCGCTGGCCGGGCTCATGGACATCCCGATGCGGCTCTACATGGCGAAGTTCACGGGTTGGCAGGCGCTGGGCGGCATCGCGCTCCAGGCCTTCTGGATCGCCGTGCTGATCGTGCTGGGCCGACTCGCCATGCGCCGGACGATGCGCCGTCTCGAAGTCCAGGGCGGCTAGATGAACGGCATCTCCCTGTTCCTCCGGCTCGTGGCCGCGTCGCTGCGAGGGCAGGCCCGCTACCCGGCGTCGGCCATGCTGCTCACGCTGTCGCAGTTCCTCGCCACGGGCATCGAGGTGGTCGCGATCTGGGCGCTGTTCGATCGCTTCGGCGACGTGCAGGGCTGGCGCATCGGCGAGGTGGCGCTGTTCTATGGCCTGGTCAACGTGATGTTCGCGCTGGCGGATGCGCTAGGCCGCGGCTTCGACGTGCTCGGCACCGAGTTCCTGCGCACCGGCGCCTTCGATCGCCTGCTGCTGCGGCCGCGTTCGCTGGCGCTGCAGTTGATGGGGCACGACCTGCGCATCAGCCGCCTCGGCCGGCTGCTGCAGGGCGGGATCGTGCTGCTGTTCGCGAGTGCGCAGGCGCCGATCGCCTGGACGCCGGCGCACCTGGCGCTGGCGCTGTTCGCGATCGCGGGCGGCGTGGCGCTGTTCCTCGGCATCCTGGTGCTGCAGGGCACGCTGGCCTTCTGGACCGTCGAGAGCCTGGAGCTCGCCAATGTCTTCACCTACGGCGGCGTGGAGGCGGGCCAGTACCCGATGGCACTGTACGCGCGCTGGTTCCGCCGCCTGCTGACCTTCGTCGTGCCGCTGGCCTGCGTGGCCTACTACCCCGGTCTCGCGATCCTCGGGCGGGCCGACCCGCTCGGTGCGCCGGCCTGGGTCGGCTGGCTGTCGCCGCTCGCCGGCTTCGCGTTCCTCGCGCTGTCGTTCGGCGCCTGGCGCCTCGGCGTGCGGCACTACGCCTCGACCGGGAGCTAGGCCGAGCGCTGACGCTCGCTACTTGGCCGTCGGCATCACGAACTCGGCGCCCTTGGGCGTGCTCTCGGGCCAGCGCTGCATGATGGACTTCTGCTTGGTGTAGAAGCGCACGCCTTCCTCGCCATAGGCGTGCATGTCGCCGAACAGGCTCTTCTTCCAGCCGCCGAAGCCGTGCCAGGCCATCGGCACCGGGATCGGCACGTTGATGCCCACCATGCCTACCTGGATGCGGCGCGAGAACTCGCGCGCCACGTTGCCGTCGCGCGTGAAGCAGCTGACGCCGTTGCCGAACTCGTGGGCGTTGATCAGGTCCACCGCTTCCTTGAGGTCGTTCACCCGCACGCAGGACAGCACCGGCCCGAAGATCTCTTCCTTGTAGATGCGCATCTCGGGCGTCACGTGGTCGAACAGCGTGCCGCCCATCCAGAAGCCGTCGCCGCAACCTTCGCCGGCGGCAGTGCCGTCGAAGTTGCGGCCGTCGACCACCAGCTTGGCGCCTTCCTTTTCGCCCTGGGCGATGTAGCCCGTGATGCGCTCGTGCGCCGCACGCGTGACGATCGGGCCCATCTCGGCAGCCAGGTTGGTGCCGTTGAGCACCTTGAGCGTGCGGGCGCGCTCGGTCAGCAGCGGCATCACGCGGTCGGCCACGTCGCCCACCAGCACCGCCACCGAGATCGCCATGCAGCGCTCGCCGGCCGAGCCGTAGCCCGAGCCGATGAGGGCGTCGACCGTCTGCTCGATGTCGGCGTCGGGCATCACCACCATGTGGTTCTTGGCGCCGCCCAGCGCCTGCACGCGCTTGCCGTGGCGGGCGCCGGTCTCGTAGATGTAGTTGGCGATCGGCGTCGAGCCGACGAAGCTGATCGCCTTGACGTCGGGGTGCTCGATCAGCGCGTCGACCGCCTCCTTGTCGCCCTGCACGACGTTGAAGACGCCGTCGGGAAGGCCCGCCTCCTTGAGCAGTTCGGCCAGGCGCAGCGACGGGCTCGGGTCGGTCGGGCTCGGCTTGAGCACGAAGGTGTTGCCGGCCGCGATGGCGACCGGGAACATCCACATCGGAACCATCACGGGGAAGTTGAAGGGCGTGATGCCGGCCACCACGCCGAGCGGCTGGCGCAGGGTCCAGTTGTCGATGCCGGTCGACACCTGGTCGGTGAAGTCGCCCTTGAGCAGCTGCGGGATGCCGCAGGCGAACTCGACGATGTCGATGCCGCGCGTGACCTCGCCCTGGGCGTCGGTGAAGACCTTGCCGTGCTCGGCCGTGATCAGGTGGGCCAGTTCGTCCTTGTGCTGGTTCAGCAACTCGAGGAACTTGAACATCACGCGGGCGCGCCGGATCGGCGGCGTGTCGGCCCAGGCCGGGAAGGCGGCCTGCGCCGCCGCCACGGCGGCGTCGACGTCGGCGCGGCCGGCCAGTGCCACCTTGCCGCTGACCCGCCCCGTCGCGGGATTGAAGACCTCCTGCGAGCGGGCGGAAGCGCCAGCGGCAGGACGGCCTGCGATGAAGTGGGCGATGGCGGCGGGAGCGTGGGTTTGAGCTGTCATGGTCCACAGTCTAGGAACGCCGGATGCGTCTGCCAAGGCTCGCCGCCTGAATTCATTGTTCAATTTGATGAACAATGGATGCATGGAAGACCGAAATGTCGAATCGCTCTGGACCCACGTGCACTGGCTGGTCGTGCTCGGCCAGCAAGGCAGCTACACCGCCGCCGCGGCTCGCCTGGGCGTCAGCAAGGCCTCCGTGAGCCAGAACATCGCCGAACTCGAGCGCTCCGCCGGGGTCGCGCTGGTGCGCCGCACCACGCGCAGCGTGCGACTCACCGAGGCCGGGCAGCGGCTCGCCGACGAGGCCCGCGAGCCCTACGAGCGCATCGCGCACACCTTCGCCAGCGTGCGCGACCTGGCGGGGTCGCCGCGCGGGCTGCTGCGGGTGACGGCGCCGGTCGCGCTGGCGCGCCAGCAACTCGTGCCGCGCATCGCGGGATTCCTGCGAGCGAATCCGCAAGTGCGGCTGGAGCTCGACCTCTCCGACCGGCTCAGCTCGCTGGCCATGGAAGGCTTCGACCTCGCGATCCGCCATGCCGCGGCGGTGCCCGACACCCATGTCGCCTGGAAGCTCTGCGAGACCCGATCGGTGCTGGTCGCCAGCCGGGCCTACCTGCGGCACCGCACCGCGCCGGCCGAGCCGGGCGACCTGGGCGCGCACGACTGCCTCTACTACCCGCGTGCCCACGACGTCCCGACCTGGACCTTCCAGTCCGAACGGCGCGGCGCTTCGGAGCGCGTCACGGTGCCGGTCGCCGGGCCCCTGGCGGCCAACAACAGCGAGGCGCTGCGCGACGCCGCGATGACCGGGCTGGGGATCGCGCTGCTGCCCGACTTCAGCGCCCAGTCGGCCCTGAAGTCGAGGCGCCTGGTCAGGGTGCTGCCGCGATGGACGCCGGTCGGGACCTTCGCCGAGCATCTCTACGCGATCCGCCCCTATGCCAGCCATGTGCCGCTGGCCGTCACCGCGTTCGTGCAGTTCCTGCGCGACGCGTTCAAGGACGGCTTCCAGCAGTTCGATGGCGACGAATGACAGCCGACCGGCCGCCTTCGCAAGACTACCGGGCCGCGCCCCGCAGGCACATGCGCATTAAGGTCGCCAGTTCGCAGCGGAAGACCGCGTCCGACGGTCCCTCGGTGCGTCCGCGCGCCGAAGGATGGAAGAGCAGGCGCTGCTGCAGCAGTCCGAAGGCGGCCCTGATCCCGATGCTGGCGCGCGACTCGGCCTCTGCGCCGCGGCGGCCTGCGCTGGTGGCGTGCATGGCGGCGACGAAGCACCTGGACGCATGCTCCATGTTCTGGGCCGCCCGCTCATAGACCTCCCTGTCGCCCAGCACCAGCACCGCCGTGAGCAGGTGCCGCTCGAGGCGGTAGCAGTCCGCCAGCTGGGTGCAGAACGCGTCGATCAGCTCGTCGAGCGGCCGGTGGCGCCATCGGGCGGGGTCGAGCAGCAGGTCGAGGTCCACGAACATGCGCTCGCGCAGCGACTCGTGCAGGGCCGCCAGGATGCTGTGCTTGTCCTTGAACCTGCCGTAGATCGTGGCAACGCTGCATTCGGAGCGGGCCGCGATCTCGGGGATGGAGATCTCGTCGAAGGGCCTGGTCTTGAGCAGGGCTTCCAGTGCGGCCAGCACACGCTGCAGACTGCGCTCGCTGCGCGCCTGCTTGGGCGCAGTGACCCGGTCGATGCGCCCCACGACGGCGAGATCATGCAGCCTCGCGCGGCGCGCCTTCGGCCTGCGGTCGTCGACCGGGGGCGAAAGGACCTTGCGCGAGGAATGGACCATCCGGGATTATGGCCACGGCGGGAGAGGCCGAAGACAGCGTCCGCGATAACGGGTTTTCCCTAGTCGGATGTCATGCTTGCGTCATAATCAATATCCGAATGCAGTTCCAGTTTCATGCTCGACCGACACCGACGCGCTCCCGCCCTTCGCGGCCGGCCGAGGCCTGAACCATGAGCGGCACCGCCGAGGCGACCATCCCGTTCGTGCACCCGATCTATGTGCGAAGCGTCCTCGACTGCCTCAACAGCCGCGGCGTGCGCCCATCGGCCGTACTGGCCAGTGCCGGACTGACCTGGAAGAACCTGTTCGACGGCCAGCGCTGGGTCGACTTCTCGGTCTTCCGTCGCTTCGCCGCCCACGCCATCCGCCTGAGCGGCGAGCCCGCGCTGGGCCTGCTGGCTGGCTCCATGCTGCTGCCCTATCACAGCCCCATGGGGATCGCGGCAGTGACCAGCGACCGCCTGGGCGATGGCCTCCAGTTCGCGAACCGGCATGCGCGCCTGATCTTCCGGACCCTGGACTTCCAGATAGCCACCGAAGCCGGATGGAGCACGCTCAGGGTCAGCCCCTCGCGCCCGCTGTGCGAGACGCATCTGTTCGTCATGCAGTCCATCGTCGTCGCCTACTGCCGCCTGCTGGAGGCCATGCTGGGACGACCGGCCGACGAACTGCGGGTCGGCCTGCCCTATCCGCGCCCGTCGGGCCAGGACGAGCCCAGCCTGAGCTATGTCCGCAGGGTGGAGTTCGACCAGAGCTGCCTGTGGTTCACATTGCCCGCGCCCCTGCTCTCCACGCCCTCGGCATTGGCCGATGAGAAGACTTTCCTGGCTGCATCGGAAGATTGCCGGAAGATGGAAGCCGAGCTCGGCCACGCCGACTTCATTCATCAGGTCCGGCAGGTGCTTGCCGAGAGGCTGACCAGCAATCCGGAACTGGCGGAGCTGGCCCCGGACCTGGGGATCTCTTCGCGCACGCTGGTTCGAAGGCTGGCCGAAGCGGGCCTGAACTACTCGGACGTCAAGGACGACATCCGCAAGACCCATGCGGCCTGGTATCTGCAGCACACCGAGCTGACCATGGAAGCCATCGCTTCGCAACTCGGATTCAACGACCCGACGAACTTCAGCCGGAAGTTCAAGAACTGGTACCAGGTTCCTCCGAGCCAGATGCGAAAGGCCCTCAGGAGCGGCGCTGGCCAGGCAGACAGCCGATAGGCGCTAGGCGACGGCGCCGAACTGGCCGGCGTCGTGGCGGCGGCTGGCACGCGTTGCATCCACTCGGGCGGGAAGACTCGCAGGGCTGCGCAGCAGCGTCCTCTTGGCGGCGGCAGCACGCGGCATCGCGCCGACGCTTCCGGCATAGCCGATCGTCTCGTTGACGCGCGAGAGCAACTCGGCACAGCGCTCGCTCAGGTCGATGCCGCTCTGCGTCAGCAGGACCTTGCGGGTGGTGCGCAGGATCAAGGGGGTGTGGAGCATGGCTTCGAGCCTCGCGATGCTCCTGCTCACGCTCGACTTGTGGATCTGCAAAGCATCGGCTGCCAAGGAGAAGCTGGTGAGCGCAGCGACGTAGGCGAAGATTCGCAGATCGTTGAGGTCGATCATCTTCTCTGCCGCCTGGCTGCTTGGGATCCTCTGCTGCATTCGATTCTCTCTCTTGCCGATCCTGGCCTTTGACTCTGAACGACCTGTGCGTGAATGGGTTGACGCAAGAAATGAAGCAGGCCGCCCGACCTCGGTCGGGCAGCCTGCGCCTACTCAGTCGATGCGACCTGCATCGCTCGGATCAGAACGAGTGGCGGATGCCGAGGTCGTAGCCGGTCGAGTTCTTCGGGGTCAGCGTGCCGGTCAGGGCACTGGTCGTCGTGTAGAAGGCCGGGCCGCCAACGGTCAGGTCGGCGCCGTTCTTGTTGCTCACGCGAGCCACCGTGGCGTACAGGGCCGTGCGCTTCGACAGGTTGTGGACATAGCCCAGCGCGAACTTGTCAGCCTTCGGATCGGGCTGGAAGCCGAACACCTGGTTGATGTACGCGCCGGTGTTCTTGTAGTCAACTGCCGAGTACGAAACACGGATCAGGCCAGGACCGACCGGAACGGTGGCACCGATCAGCCAGCCTTCGGCGCCGGGTTCACGGAAGCCGAACGGATTGGTCGCGCCGGCGACGAAGTTCGACGAGGTGTCCTGCTTCAGCTTGGCGTCCGAGTATTCACCGAAGAGCTTGACCACGCCGAAGTCGTACGAAGCGCCGAGGTTCCACGTGTTCAGGTTGTTCGTGGTGCCGGCGAAGTAGTTCGAGGCGATGGTGCTCTGGCCGTAGGCCAGGGCGACGTCCAGCGGGCCCTTGGCGTAGCCGATGCGACCGCCGGCATAGCGGCCGGCACGTTCATTGCGGCCGGCTTGCGTCGGGTTGGCGATGAAGGCCGAAGCGCCGGGAGGCGTCAGCGTGCCCGGGTCGTAGCTGGTCTTCTCGTTGAACGCGTACATGACCTGGCCATAGAAGCCGCCCAGGTTCGGCGGCAGGAAGAAGCCGATCGAGTTGCTGGCGCGGAAGTAGGTCGTGTTGGCGGTGAAGCCACCTTGCGAGATCGTGCTGCCCGGGTTGTTGTAGCCGTTGGCGGTCGAGATGATGTTGGTGCCGACGCCGTTGGTGCCGAACGGATCGAACACGGTGTCGTTCCAGAAGGTCGGCGTGAAGTCGCGACCCAGGCGCACCTCGCCGAATGCGCCGGACAGGCTCACGGTCGAACGACGCTGCCAGTTCTGGCCGCCGCCGGTAGCTGCACCGGTGCCGTCGTCGTTGTTCAGGGCACCTTCGAGCCAGAAGCTGGCTGCCAGGCCACCACCGAGGTCTTCCGTGCCACGGAAGCCCAGACGGCTGGAGTTGTAGCCCGAGTTGCGCAGAACCGTCTGGCTGGTCGTGACGTTCTGGCCCAGAGCGCCTTCGCTCTTGTTCGAAAAGCCGCTGATGGTCGCATCGACGATACCGAACAGGGTGACCGACGATTGGGCCGAAGCCATGCCGGCAACAGCCAGGGCAGCCAGGGCGACTAGAGATTTTTTCATTGCAAGTTTCTCCAAGGTTAAACATAGGGCACCGGTGCGACGGACTCACCGTGACGGGCACTTCGTGCTCCCACCGGACCCCGGGCCAACCTCCTTTCGGGAAGCTGTCGCTATTGCATTCGAGCGCTCAGGCCGCCTTCAAAGTGGGTATGCAACATCGAGCCAAACCTATGCAAGATCGCCTGCTGTGCGCCGCATTCGTTGTCAGCTCGCTACAAGGAGATGGCTTGTGATACTTTCCGCCAACCTTCCTGGAGCCCGGGCCGCGCCACCTGCCTCCCATCACGGAGAAAAATCTTGGATCTGCGCGACCTGCAGTATTTCGAAGTCATCGCCGAACTCGAGCACATGGGGCGTGCGTCGGAGCGGCTGCATCGCACCCAGCCGGCGCTGACGAGTTGCATCCACCGGCTCGAGGAGGCGTGCGGCGCGTCGTTGTTCGAACGCAGCGGCCGAGGCATTCGCCTGACCGCCGCGGGTCACGCCCTGCTCAAGTGGGCGCAGCGCACACGCTTCGACGTGGAGAGCGCACGGCGCGAGATCGGCGACATCGGCCGCGGCCTGAGCGGTCACGTCAAGGTCGGCATCGTGCCCACCGCGGCGCAGTTCCTGCTGCCGCCCGCGGCGCGCGACCTGATCCGCGAAGCGCCCGGCATCACGCTGCAGACCACGGTCGCGCTGGTCGACGTGCTGAAACCCATGCTGCGCGCCGGCGCCATCGACCTGATGGTCGGAACCGAAGGCACCGGCGAAGCCGGGTTCACCTCTCACCCGCTGGCGGAAGACCAGATCGTGGTCGCCGCGGCCGAGACGCACGAGATCTTCGGCAAGCCCAGGCCCACCCTCAAGGACCTGGCGGCGTACCGATGGGTGCTGCAACCGCCCGGCGCCCCGACGCGCGACTGGCTCGACCAGACTTTCGATCGACAGCACCTGCCGCGGCCGGTCGTGCAGGTCGAGAGCACGATGCTGCTGATGCTGCCCGCCTTGATCGGCGAGACCGGATTGCTCAGCTTCATCTCCAGGCTCCACCTGCAGGCCGGACGCTCCGGCGCCTCGCTGCGAGAGGTCAAGGTGAAAGGCACCACGATGCGCCGGCGGATGGTGGTGACCTACCGCGAGAACGGCTACGTATCGCCTGCCGCCGAGCGGCTGATCGAATTGCTGGCCCGCTACGCCAAGGCATCGATCGCCTGATACCCCAAGTCGAATCTATGAATTGCAATAAATAATCGATTGGACGCCAGGTCCCCGGCCGCGAATACTTGACCCCAGTGAACGCACCGTCTCCTTTTCGGAGCGGGCAGTTCCCCACACTGGAGACAAGCCGAATGAACCTCTTCCACGCCGGCGGCGCCTCGCGCCGCCTCGCCATCGCCGCCACCCTCGTCGCCGCCGGCGCCAGCCTCATGGCCGGCTCCGCCCTTGCGCAGGCCTACCCGTGGCGGCCGATCAAGCTGATCGTGCCTTTCCCCGCGGGCGGCGGCACCGACCTCATCGCGCGTGAAGTGGCCAACAAGGTCGCCACCTCGAACGGCTGGTCGATCATCATCGACAACAAGCCCGGCTCGGGCGGCAATCTGGGCGTCGACGCGGCGGCCAAGGCAACGCCCGACGGCTACACGCTGGTGCTGGGGCAGACCAGCAACCTGGCGATCAACCCGACGCTCTACGCCAAGCTGCCCTACAGCCCCGAGAAGGACCTGGCGCCGGTGGTGCTGGTGGCCAGCGCCCCGCTGGCGCTGGTGGTCGCCGCCGACTCGCCCTACAAGTCGCTCGCCGACGTGGTGGCCGCCGCCAAGGCCAAGCCCGAGACGCTCAACTACGCGAGCTCGGGGAGCGGCACGGTGGCGCACCTGGCGACCGAGCTGTTCCAGAAGACCTCCGGCGTCAGGTTCACGCACGTGCCCTACAAGGGCGCCGCGCAGGGCTCGACCGACCTGATCGGCGGCCAGATCCAGATGTACATGTCGTCGGTGCCGACGCTGATCGGCTACATCAAGAACGGCAAGATGCGCGCCATCGCCGTCACCTCGCCCAAGCGCACGGCCGACCTGCCGTCGGTGCCCACCGTCGCCGAGTCCGGCTACAAGGGCTTCGAGGCCGTGACCTGGTTCGGCATCGCCGGCCCGGACGGCATGCCCAAGGATGTGATCGCCAAGCTCAACGCGGCGTTCAACAAGGCGCTCCAGGATCCCGAGGTGAAGAAGAAGCTCGCGAGCCAGGGCGCCGACGTGCTCGGCGGCACGCCGGAGCAGTTCGGTGCACTGATCCGGAGCGACATCGTCCGATGGGGCCAGGTCGTCAAGGAATCCGGCGCCAAGGTCGACTGACTCTCCAATTCCCCCAAGCCTGACGAAACGCTGAAGGCCAGGCCGGTGACCGCACCGGCCTCGGCCCGGCGCAGCCATGCCCGCCTCCCGCCTCCACTCAACGAAAGAAGCCCATGTCCTCCTCCGCTCTGCCCGACATCATTCGCGATTTCGAACGCGTCCCCTCGCATATCGTGGCCCAGGCCGCCGAGCTGCAGCCGGCGATCCTGGCCGACGTGGCCGGCCGACGCGGCGCGCTCGACGGCCGCATCAAGGCGCTGAGGCCGCGCATGAAGCTGGCGGGCACGGCGCTCACGGTCGAGGTGCGGCCCGGCGACAACCTGATGATCCATGCCGCCATCGCCATGGCGAAGCCCGGCGATGTGCTGGTGATCGACGGCAAGGGCGACCAGACCTCGGCCTTGATGGGCACCATCATGATGACCGCGTGCAAGCAGCTGGGCATCGCCGGTGTCGTGATGGACGGGGCCTGCCGCGACAGCCTCGAGATCGACGAGATGGACTACCCGGTGTTCTCGGTCGGCACCAACCCGAACGGGCCGACCAAGAACATCGGCGGGCGCATCGGCCACCCGGTGTCGATCGGCGGCGTCACGGTGCACCCCGGCGATTTCGTGATCGGCGACGGCGACGGCGTGGTGGTGGTCGAGCGCGAGAAGATCGAGGCGCTGCTGCCGCTGGCCGCGAAGAAGGTCAGGGACGAGGCGGCGCGCATCGCCGCCATCAAGACCGGCGACACGGCGGCCAAGTGGCTCGATGCCGCCCTGCGCAGCGCCGGCGTGCTGAAGGAAGGAGAGACGCTGTGAGCGCGGTCCTCGTCACCGGCGCCGACCTCGCGCCGCAAGCCCTCGCACTGCTGAAGGACCACGAGGTGATCTTCGCCGGCAAGACGCCGACCGAGGACGACATCGTGGCGCTGAGCGGCAAGCACAACCCCGTCGCCATCATCGTGCGCTACAGCAAGGTGGGCGCGGCCGCGATGGATGCCGCGCCGGCGCTGAAGGTGGTCTCCAAGCACGGCAGCGGCACCGACACGATCGACAAGACCGCCGCCCGGGCGCGCGGCATCGATGTCGTGGCCGCCGTCGGCGCCAATGCCGCGGCGGTGGCCGAGCAGGCCCTGGCGCTGCTGCTGGCCTGCGCGAAGTCGGTGGTCGCGCTCGACGCGCGCATGCACGCCGGCCACTGGGACAAGGCCACGCACAAGAGCGTCGAGCTGGCCGGCCGCACGATCGGGCTGATCGGGCTGGGTGCCATCGGCCTGCGCTTCGCGCGGATGGCCGACGCGCTGGGCATGCGCGTGATCGGCTTCGATCCCTATGCGCAGAACCTGCCGGACTACATCGCCAGCGTCGATCTGGAGACGATCTGGCGCGAGTCGGATGCGATCTCGCTGCATTGCCCGCTGACCGAGGCCAACGCCCGGCTGGTCGACGCCGCGACGCTCGCGCGATGCAAGCGCGGCCTGATCCTCGTGAACACCGCGCGCGGTGGCCTGGTCGACGAGCAGGCGCTGCTGTCGGCGGTGCGCTCGGGGCAGGTGGCGAGCGCGGGCCTGGACAGCTTCGCGGTCGAGCCGATGGCGGCCGGCCATCCTTTCCAGGGCGAAAAAGGCTTCGTGCTGAGTCCACACATCGGCGGCGTCACCAGCGATGCCTACGTCAACATGGGCGTCGCCGCCGCCCGCAACGTGCTCGACGTGCTGGCGCGCGCCTGACGCAGCCATCAGGCAGGAATGGAGACAAGCTCATGACTTCCCCTACGCAACGCAGCTTCGGACTGTGCCTCCTGGCCAGTGTTGCCGGCCTGTGGGGCTGCGCCGGCACGCCGAACCCGGCGGCCGCGCCTTCCGAGGCCACCGTCGCCGCGCACGTGCAGGCGGCCACGAAGGCGGCTGGCACCGACCTGGGCGAGGTGCTCACCCTCTGCAAGGCGGCCCCGGCCACGCGTGCGGGGCAAGAGGACATGGACAGGGGGCTGCTCGCGCTGATCAACAAGCCGGCACCGCCGCCCGGCCAGGCCTTCGACAAGCTGTACTTCGTCGGCGGCGACTGGGCCAGTGCCTGGGCCATCGACACGTCCGAGGGCATCATCCTCATCGATGCGCTGAACAACCCGGCGGAAGCGGCCGCGCTCATCGAAGGCGGGCTGCGCAAGCAGGGGCTGGATCCGGCGCGCATCCGCTACATCATCGTCTCGCACGGGCATGGCGACCACTACGGCGGCGCGCCCTACCTGGCCCAGAAGTACGGCGCCCGCGTGGTGATGAGCGACGTGGACTGGACGATGACCGAAACCCGGCTGGAGTTGGCCACGCCCATCTGGGGTGCGCCGCCCAAGCGGGACATCTCCGTCAAGGACGGCGACCGCATCACGCTGGGCGGCACCACCGTCACGCTGTACCTGACGCCCGGTCACAGCTGGGGCACGCTGTCGCCGGTGTTCGACGTGGCCTGGCAGGGCCAGAAGCATCGCGTTCTGCTGTGGGGCGGCACGGGCTTCAATTTCGGCAAGGACATTCCGCGCCTGGAGGCCTACAGCGACTCCGCGCAGCGCATGGCCGGCATCGCCCGCAGCCAGGGCATCGACGTGATGCTGTCCAACCACTCTCGCGTGGATGGCTCGCAGGCCAAGCTGGCGAAGCTGCGCCAGGACGCACGCGCGCCGGCCAATCCCTTCGTGGTGGGCTTGCCCACGGTCGAGCGCACGCTGACGGTGATGAACGAATGCGCGCTGGCGCAGCGGGACCGCTTTGCGCTGATGCCCTGAGCGGTCGCCGCCCCTTTCCCGAGCGAGCCCGCAGGCGGCGCTCGGCCTCGCCAGCCGTTCCGAGCTGTCTCTTTTCCATACCATCCAGGAGATTTCAGTGGACTCTTCCAGACTTTCGTCGATCCGCCGAGCCCTCGTCGCCACGCTGGCGATGGCCGCCGTTGCCGCGCATGCCGCATACCCTGAGCGGCCCATCACCCTCGTCGTGCCCTACGCTCCGGGTGGGGCCGCGGACGCGATGGCCCGCGTGCTGGCCGCCAAGCTGGGCCCGAAGCTGGGCACCAGCGTGGTGGTGGACAACCGCGCCGGCGCCAGCGGCACCATCGGCGCCGCCTATGCCACCAAGGCCGCGCCGGACGGCTACACGGTGCTGTATGACGCAACGCCCTACGCCATCAACCCGCATCTGTTCCCGCGCATGCCCTATGCGGCCGATGCGCTGCAGCCGCTGTCGCTCGTGCTGACCATGCCCAACATGCTGATCACCAAGGCCGACTCGCCCTACAAGTCAGTCCCCGACCTGGTGGCCGCCGCCAAGGCGCATCCGGGCAAGATCAATTTCGCCTCCGGCGGCAGCGGCACCGTGCAGCGCCTGGCAGCCGAACTCTTTCGCCAGAAGCTCGGCCTGGACATGGTGCACGTGGCCTACAAGAGCGGCGGCCCCGCCATCACCGACGTGATGGCCGGTCAGGTGGACTTCATGTTCGCCACCGTCGCCGCCAGCTACCCGCTGGTGTCCTCCAGCAAGCTGCGCGCGCTGGCGGCCACGTCGCCGAAACGCTCGCCTCGCCTGCCCGACGTGCCCACCGTGGCCGAGACGGTGGTGCCCGGCTACGAGGCCTCCGAGTGGAATGGCATGCTGCTGCCGGCCAAGACGCCGAAGGACATCACCGAGAAGCTTCAGAAGGCGCTGGCCGAAGTGCTGAAGGACGATGAAGTGCTGCAGCGCATGAAGGAGCTCGGTGCCCAGCCGGTGGGCTCCAGCGCTGCGGAGTTCACCGAGTTCCTCAAGAAGGAAAACGCCAAGTGGGGCGAGGTCGTCCGAAAGGGCGACATCAAGCTGGACTGATCACCGTGAACATCGCTGTCGCGCCGTCGCCGAGCTCATCGCCGGTGCCGTCGATCCTGCTGCCGGTGCCGCATTCGGCCGGCCTCGGCAGGCCGGGCTTCGCCCTGTCGCCGCTGGCCTGCGACAGCCACATGCACATCTTCGACACGCGCTTCGCGTCCTCGCCGCACTGGCAGCGCCAGCCACCTTCGGCGCCGGTGCAGGCTTACCGCCAGCTGCAGGCCCGTCTGGGCACGCAGCGCGCGGTGGTCGTCACGCCGTCAACCTACGGCACCGACAACCGCTGCACGCTCGATGCGCTGGCGCAGATGGGTGGCAGCGCGCGCGGCGTGGCCGTGGTGGGAGAAGATGTCACCGATGCCGAACTGCAGCGGCTGGACGCGCACGGCGTGCGTGGCCTGCGCGTGAATTTCGTGACGCCGCAGTCCTGGGGCGTGACGACGCCGCGCATGCTGGCCACGCTGGCCGGCAAGGTCGCCGGGCTGGGCTGGCACATCCAGGTCTTCGCGCACCCGGAGCAGCTGCTGGACATGGCGGCGCTGCTGAAGAGTCTGCCGGCGCCGCTGGTGGTGGACCACATGGCGCGACTGGACCCCGCGCGCGGCGTGACCTCGGAAGCCTTCGCGCTGCTGCGACACTTGCTGGACGACGGCCGCACCTGGATCAAGCTCTCGGGCGCGTACATGCGCTCCGCCGTCGGCGGCCCCAGCTACGCCGACACCGTGGCGCTGGGGCAGGCGCTGGTTGCACATGCGCCGGCCCGCATGCTCTGGGGCAGCGACTGGCCACACACCACCGAGACACCGGGCACCGTCGACGATGCCGCACTGGTGGAGTTGCTGAGCCGATGGTGTGCAGGCGATGCCTTGGCCCTGCACCGTATCCTGGTCGACAACCCCGAGCGGCTGTACGGCTTCGAAACGCCGGCCGGCACGACCCTCACTTCCTGAGTTCCCGGAGCTGCCCGCATGTTTCTCCTTCAACCGCCTTCTGTGTGCGAACTCACCCTGTTCAGCACCATGCCCGATGAATTCCGCAGGCCTCGCCGCAGCGACTGGGCGGACGCCAACCGCGGTCGCACGGCCACCGATTCATTCCTCGAGGGCCCGGTGTTCGACGACGCCGGCAATCTCTACGTGTCCGACATTCCGTGGGGCCGCATCTTCCGCATCGATGCACAGGGGGCCTGGACGCTGGTCGCCGAGTACGACGGCGAGCCCAACGGCATGAAGTTCCTCGACGCGAACACGCTGCTCATCACCGACTACAAGAACGGCCTGATGCAGCTGGACGTGGCCAGTGGCCGCGCGACGCCATTTCTGGCGCGACGCAACAGCGAGCGCTTCAAGGGCGTGAACGACCTGGTGTTCGACCGCGCCGGCAATCTCTACTTCACCGACCAGGGCCAGACCGGCCTGCACGACCCGACCGGCCGCCTGTACCGCCTGACGCGCGACGGCCGGCTGGACCTGCTGCTGGGCAACATCCCCAGCCCCAACGGCGTGGCCTTGTCGGCCGACGAGAAGGTGCTGTACCTGGCCGTGACGCGCGGCAACTGCGTCTGGCGGGTGCCGCTGCTGGCCGACGGCAGCGTGGCCAAGGTGAGCCAGTTCTTCACGTCCTACGGCCCCAGCGGCCCGGACGGCCTGGCGGTCGATGCCCAGGGCCGCGTGATCGTGGCCAATCCGGGGCTGGGCCTGGTCTGGGTGCTCAACGCGCGCGCCGAGCCGGTCGTGGTGCTGCGCGGGCCGGCCGGGGCGTCGACGACCAACGTCGCCTTCGGCGGCGCGGATCGCTGCACGCTCCATGTCACCGACTCGACCCACGGCAACATCCTGGTCGCGCGCCTCGATGCGCCCGGTTTGCCGCTGCACCGGGCCCGCGAAGGCTGACCGGAAATTCCCGCCGCCCGCGGATGCTGGTACAACCCGGGTGCCGCGCCATCGCGGTCGACTTCGCAGAGGGCACCCGGTGAACTTGGCTCGCATCCTGGCAGGGCTTTCGGTCGCATGGCTGGCCGGCTGCGCCGCCCTGCCCGCGCGCCAGCCGCCGGCACCCAGCCACGCCCTCACGGAGGTCGGGGACACCCGGATCGCGCGCACCGTGGCGGCCAGCACCCCGGCCGATGCCGGCCCGGCGCTGACCGGCATCCGCCTGCTGCCCGAGGCCCCTTTCTCGCTCGATGCCCGCATCGCGCTCGCGCGCAGCGCGCAGAAGTCGCTCGACGTCCAGTACTACCTGCTGGCGCGCGACGAGGTCGGCCTGCTGCTGCTGCGCGAGTTGCGCGGCGCCGCCGAGCGCGGGGTGCGGGTGCGGCTGCTCGTGGACGACCTCTACAACGGCGGAGAGGATGCGCTCTTCATGGCCTTCGCGGCCCATCCGAATGTCGAGGTGCGGGTCTTCAACCCGCTGCCGGCCCGCGACGGCGGCCTGCTGACCCGGCTGGCGTTCTCGCTGCACGAGTTCAGCCGCATCAACCATCGCATGCACAACAAGCTGTTCATCGCCGACAACAGCGTCTCGGTCTCGGGCGGACGCAATATCGCGCAGGAATACTTCATGCGCGCCGCCGATGCCAACTTCATCGACATGGACGTGCTGGCCACCGGCGCCGCGGTGCGCGAGCAGTCGGCCAGCTTCGATCGCTACTGGAACAGCGAGCAGGTCTATCCGATCGCCCAGGTGGCACGGGCCGCCGCTGCCGAACCTTTTGCACAGCTCGCCGGCCAGTCCGCGCCCGATCCGCTGCCGCGCGAGCGCGACGTGCTGAACCGCACATCGGTGTCGCGCCAGCTGGCCGAGGGCCGGATGGACCTGATCTGGACCCAGGCCCGCGTCTTCGCCGACGATCCGGCGAAGATCGGGCGCACCGAATTCGAGACCCGCTTCGCCGGCAGCGTCACGCAGCGCACGCTCGAGGTGATCGGCTCGGCGCAGTCGCGGGTGGTGATCATCTCGCCCTACTTCATTCCGGGCGAGATCGGCATGGGGGTGATCAAGGCTTCCGGCGACAAGGGCGTGGTCACCGTCGTGCTGACCAACTCGCTCGGCGCCACCGACGAGCCGCTGGTCTACGCCGGCTATGCGCGCTACCGCAAGGCGATGCTGGAGCAGGGCGTCATCATCCACGAGTTCGGGCCGACGCTGTCGAAGGCGAGCCGCCAGTACGGCAGCTTCGGCAGCTCGACCAGCCGGCTGCACGCCAAGATGGCGGTGATCGACGGCCGCTGGATGTTCATCGGCTCGATGAACCTGGACGGCCGCTCGGCCAGCCTCAACACCGAGATCGGCCTGCTGATCGACGGCGCCGCGCTCAAGGCCGACTTCGACCAGCTCAGCACCGACCGCTTCACCAGCGCCTACCTGCTGCGGCTCGGCCCGACCGGCAAGGTCGAGTGGGTGCAGCAGGACGACCAGGGCCGCCAGACCGTGCACGACGACGAGCCCGACGCCAGCTGGTTCGTCGCCTTCAAGAACTGGGTGCTGTCGCCGTTCGTGCGCGAAGAGCTGCTGTGAAGAAATCCGGACCCGCCTGATGCGCCGCGTCGATCCCTACAGCGTCCGCCTGTTCGTCTCTGCCGCGCGCGCCGGGTCGATCGTGCGCGCCGCGACGCAGGAGCACATCGCCCCTTCCGCGCTGAGCCGCCGGATCGCCGACCTCGAGCATGCCTTCGGCACGCCGCTGCTGATCCGTTCGCCGCGCGGCATCGCGCCGACCGACGCCGGCCGCATGGTGCTGGCGCGCGGCGAGAAGATCGACGACGAGCTGCAGGCGCTGTTGCGCGAAGTGCAGGCCGCCGGCGATGCCGTGCGCGGGACGGTGCGGCTGTACGCCAACATGTCGGCCGTGATCGGCTTCCTCCCGGAGCGGCTCAAGGCCTTCATGGCCGCCTGCCCCGAGGTCGAGGTGCTGCTGCAGGAGAACGACACGCGCGACGTCATCCAGGCCTGCCTCGACGACCGCGCCGACGTCGGCATCGGCGTCGACACGCCGGTGCCCGCGGGACTGGAGTCCTGGCCCTTCGCAAGCGACCCGCTGCAGGTGGTGCTGCCGGCCGGCCATGCGCTGGCCAGGCGCAAGGCCCTCGGCTTCGCGCAGGTGCTGGAGCAGCCGCTGATCGGTGTGCACCAGGGCGGCGCCCTCGACCGCTCGCTGCACGAACGCGCCGCCGGCCTGCACCGGCCCTTTGCGCCGACCGTGTCGGTCAGCAGCTTCGACGCGGTCTGCCGGATGGTCGAGGCCGGGCTCGGCATCGCGGTGATTCCGCAGAGCGCGGCCGCGGCCTACGCCGGCAATCCGCGCTTCGTGCGGCGCCCGCTCGACGAAGCCTGGGCGGCGCGCGAGCTGCGCATGTATGCACTGCGCAAGTCGCCGCGAGCGCGCGCGGTCGCGGCCTTGATCGGCAGCCTCCAAGGGTAATTGCGGATCTCGCGTTTCGCGAGAGCCGGTCTGCCGCATCGGCGCTTTGCGGGCGCCGGCGCCTTGGCGAAGATCCCGCATGCCCGCCAGTTCGCCAGCCAGCACGCTCACCCTCCGGTTCGCGCCAGCCATCCTCTTCCTGAGCCAGTCGGCCGATGCCGTGGCCCGCAGCCTGCAAGGCGAAAGACTGTCGCTCGACGCCGCCCGCCCGCTGCGCGACGACGTCTCGACCGACGAGATCACGCCGCTGCCGATCCTCACGCACTACGACGACAAGCTGGGCCGCCATCCCTACACCGGCTTCAGGGCCGGCGCGGCGACGCCGATCGGCGCCGACGCGATCCGCAACCGGGGCGTCGAGGTCGTGGTGGCCGGCAAGCGCTACGGCAAGGGTTCCTCGCGCGAGCACAGCCCGGCGGCGGAAAAGCTCGCCGGCGTACGGCTCGTGATCGCCGAGAGCTTCGAGCGCATCTACCGCCAGAACGCGGACAACATCGGACTCTTCACCTCGACCGACTTCGGCCTGATCGACCGCATCCAGGCCGGCGAGGCGATCGCGCTCGACGAACTCGTGGCCGGCCGCGACGCCCTCGCGGCGGCCATCCTGCGCAGCGGCGGGCTGCTGCGCTTCGGCCAGCGCTTCATGCAGGACATCAGCGCCGCGCCGGCGGTGGAAAGCCCGCGTCCACGCACCTTGTTCGAGAAGATCGTCGCCCGCCACGCACTGGCCACCGCGCTGACCGAGGCGCACCCCGCCGCCGGCGACGGCGCCTTCGTGCGGGCCGACTGGCGCTTCATCCACGAGTACTACACCGGCATGGCGGCGCACATGCTGCACGCCGCCTTCGGCCGCCCGCTGCGGCTGCACGAGCCCGGCTCGATCATCGTCTTCGAGGACCACACCTCCTACGTCGAGGAAAGCCCGGCCCACGTGCGCGGCGGCCTGGTGCCCAACGTGCATCGCATGGTCGAGGCGCAGCGCGACTTCGCGGCGGCCTACGCGCTGCGCATGCACCGCACGTTGAACGAGGCCGAGGCGGCGTCGGACGACGGCAGCAACGTCGCCGGCATCTCGCACGCGATGGTGGCCGAGCACTACGCGCTGCCGGGGCAGCTGGTGGTCGGCACCGACTCGCACACGCCGCACAGCGGCGCGCTGGGCTGCCTGGCATTCGGCGTCGGCACCACCGACATGGCCAACGCCTTCGTGACCGGCGCGGTGCGCCTCACCGTGCCGCAGTCGCTGCGCATCGTGCTCGACGGCCGCGTGCCGGCCGGCGTGACGGCCAAGGACATCGTGCTGCACCTGCTGGCGCTGCCCTTCATCCGCAGCGGCGGCGGCGTGGGCCGCGTGTTCGAGTTCTGCGGCGAGGCGGTGGCAGCGCTTTCCACCGACGAGCGGGCCACCCTCACCAACATGACGGCCGAGCTCGGCGGCTTCACGGGCATCGTCGCGCCCGACGGCGAGACGGTGCGCTTCCTGCGCGAGCGGCGCGGCATCGACTTCGCGCTCGAGCCCTGGATGCGCAGCGACGAGGGCGCCGAGTACGTGCGGACCCTCCGCGTCGATTGCGCTGCCGTGCCGCCGATGGTGGCCCGCCCGGGCGACCCCGGCAACGGCCTGCCCTTGGCACAGGTCGAGGCACCGGTGCGCATCGACATCGCCTACGGCGGATCGTGCACCGCCGGCAAGCGCGAGGATTTCGACCACTACCACGCGGTGCTGCGCTGGGCCGCCGACCGCGGCCTGAAGGTGGGGCCCGATGTGCAGCTCTACCTGCAGTTCGGCACCACTGCCGTGCGCGACCACTGCATCGCGCAGGGCTACATGGCGGCCTTCGAAGCGGTCGGCGCCCGCCTGCTCCAGCCTTCGTGCGGCGCCTGCGGCAACTGCGGACCGGGCGGCTCCATCGCCGCCGGCCAGGTCACGGTGAGCGCCATCAACCGCAATTTTCCGGGCCGCGGCGGTCCGGGCCAGGTCTGGCTCGCGAGCCCTCCGACCGTGGCGGCCAGCGCGATCGCCGGCGAACTCGTGTCCTTCGAGACGCTGCAGCAGCGGCACGCCTGAATTCCCCAGAACAAGGAGACAAAGCCATGAACCCCACCCCCTCCCGCCGCGCGGCGCTGGCCCTGCTGCTGGCCCTCGGCAGCCTCGCCACGGCCCATGCGCAGTCCGACAAGCCGCTGCGCCTGATCGTCCCGCTGGCGGCCGGCTCCACGGTCGACGCGGTCGCGCGCGCCATCGCGCCGGGCTTCGGCAAGGCGACCGGCCACCCGATCGTGGTCGAGAACATCGTCGGCGCCGGCGGCATCCCGGGCACGACCCAGGTCGTGAAGGCGCCCAAGGACGGCCTGACCCTGGGCATGATCTCGTCGAACCACGTGATCAACCCGGGCATCTACAAGACCGTGCCCTACGACAGCCTGAAGGACATCACGCCGATCGCGGTGCTCGCCACGGTGCCGCTGGTGCTGGTGGTCAACCCGGCGCTGCCGGTCGCGAACCTCAAGGAGCTCCTGGCCTACGCCAAGGCCAACCCGGGCAAGCTCAACTACGGCTCGGCCGGCAACGGCAGCACCCTGCACCTGGCGGGCGAGCTGCTGATCAGCGAGACCGGCATCGACATGAAGCATGTGCCCTACCGCGGCACGGGGCCGCTCATCACCGACCTGATCGGCGGCCAGGTGCAGCTGGGATTCGTCTCGATCTCGCAGGTCGGGCCGCAGGTGAAGGCCGGCGCGCTGCGGGCGCTGGCGGTGTCGACGCCCGCGCGCTCCGCGGCACTGCCCGATGTGCCGACGGTGGCGCAGGCGGGCGTGCCCCAGTACGGCTTCGACGCCTGGATCGCGCTGATCGGCCCGGCCGGCCTGCCGAAGGCGATCGTCGACAGCGACTACGCAGCGGTCAAGGCCGCGCTCGCCTCGCCCGAGGCGCAGACCGCCATGGCGGCGCAGGGCCTCACGATCCTCGACAAGGGGCCGGAGCTGGCGCCGGCCTTCTTCCAGTCGGAACTGGCCAAGCACCAGAAGCTGGTGAAGCAATCCGGTGCCACGCTCGACTGAACGCCGGGCATGACGACGCACGCCACTTCCGATCTGTGCGATCGCTTCGGCGACCGCGTGCAGCTGTGCCGTGCGGCCCTGAAGTCCTATGGCGGACGGCACGCGGCGTCGGCCGCGATCGCCTGCGTCCGGACGTTCGAGGATGCCGCCCTGCTGCGAACCCAGCTCGGTCAGCCCGGCGATGGCCGCCTGCTGGTGGTCGACGCGGGCGCCTCGCAGCGGGTCGCGGTTCTCGGCGACCACATGGCGCGCATCGGCATGGATAACGGCTGGCGCGGCGTCGTGGTCAACGGCGCGGTGCGCGATGTCGACAGACTGGCGGCCATGGATTTCGTCGTCCTCGCGCTGGGCAGCGTTCCGGTGCGAGGCGGCAACGCGGGACTGGGCGAGGCCGGCGTCGAACTCGGCTTCGGGGGTGCCGTCTTCGTGCCGGGCGCCTTCGTCTGCCTCGACGGCGACGGCGTCATCGTGCTGCCGCAGCCGCCCGGCTGAAACGGGCTCAGAGCTTGTCGCGGCGGCTCACCGGCACGCCGGGCGCCGTGGGCGCATCGGCGCGCGAAGCGCCGTGGCCGACGTTCACCAGCAGCCCGTGCATGGTCAGCATCTGCAGCGCCTCGACCTGCGTGAACTCCTGGTCGGTGGCGACGAAGCGCATTTCGTAGCTGCCCAGTCGAATGGCGTCTCCGTGCGCGAGCACCTGGCTCTCGATGCGGACGTCGTTGACGAAGGTGCCGTTGCGGCTGCCGAGGTCGGTGATCGTGACGAAGGCCTGTTCGACATCGATCACCGCATGGTCGCGGCTGGCCTGCACCGAATCGATGATGACGTCGTTGGTCGCGCCGCGGCCCACCTTGTTGTCGTGCGGGTTGAGTGGGACCTGCCGGGTCTCCCCGGTGGCGGTCATCATGAGGAGCATCGGCATCGCGTGTTCCTCGACCGCAGGCCTGGAAGGCGATTGCGCAATTTCGAAAAGATGTTCATGAGTGTCAGTGTCGGCCTTCGATTATCGGCGCCGCGCACCATTGTTGAAGAGCGGCCGCGTCCGGCGTGTGTCAGGGCTCGCCGCGGAGCGTCAATACGCCGAAGAGGAGCGCCGCCCGCGAACATACGGCGTAGGCCGAACGCCGGGTCGCATCGCGCAGCCCGCACGCGGAGGCCCTCCCTGCTGCGGGGCTTGATTCCGGCGCCGCAGAGGCTTAGGAAGTGGCCCGGAGCCCGAGCTTCACAAAGCCGCAGCCGCGTGAAATGAAAACTTTGGACTAACGCCCGACGCCACCATGAGGCGCAGCGTAACAAGCGCTCACGCTTCTTGCGATCGGCGTCGGCAACGCATCACAGGCTTCCGTCGTATTCCGCCGAGCGCAGCGAATGCTCACACTGGCTCCCCGCTCGACAGGAGGAGCCGATGCATCGAGTCGACGAGTCGCCGAATGCCTGGATCCATTTCCTCGATGCGATTCCGGCGACCGTGCGGGAGGCGGTGCTGGCCATCCTCCACCGATCGGGATTGCGGACCTCGCCGATGCCGGCCGATGCGCAGGGCTACGGACTGATGGTGCTGCGGGCGGTCGACGACCGGGTGCTGGAGCAGATCCGGCTGGCCTGCCGCCGCGCGGTGGTGCTGGTGCTGGTGGTGGCGCCCTGCCGGCTGTCGGCCACCGAGGCCTGGTCCCTGCTGCGCGCCGGCGCGGCCGACGTGATGCGCTGGGCCCCCCTGCCGGCAGACGCCGCGCAGGTGGGCGCCCGGCTGTCGCGCCTGCGCACGGTGCAGGCGCTGGTCGACAGCCCGCGCGTGCGCGACGTGCTGGTCGGCGACAGCCCGGCCTGGCGGGCGCTGGTGCGGCAGGTGGTGGAGCTCGCCGTGTTCTCGCGCGGGCCGGTGCTGATCACCGGCGAGAGCGGCACCGGCAAGGAGCTGATCGCACGCCTGATCCACGACCTCGACCGCCGCGCCGACAAGGGGTCGATGGTGATCGTCGACTGCACCACGATCACGCCCGAGCTCTCCGGCAGCGAGTTCTTCGGCCACGAGCGCGGCGCCTTCACGGGCGCGATGAACCCGCGCGAGGGGGCCTTCGCGCTGGCCCATCGCGGCACGCTGTTCCTCGACGAGATCGGCGAACTGCCGCCGCCGCTGCAGGCGCAGCTGCTGCGGGTGGTGCAGGAAGGCAAGTACAAGCGCGTCGGCAGCAATGCCTGGCAGCAGACCGAGTTCCGGCTGGTGTCGGCGACCCACCGCGATCTCGATGCGGGCGTGGCCGACGGCAGCTTCCGGGCCGACCTCTACTACCGCATCGCCGGCTCGATCTGCCGCACGCCGCGGCTGGCCGAGCGCAAGGAGGACGTGCTCGAACTGGCGGCGCATTTCCAGGCCGGCTTCGACGACGGCGACGGCGGCGAGGGCTTCGACGAGCCGGTCCGCCAGTACCTGAAGGCACGCGACTACCCGGGCAACGTGCGCGAGCTGCGCCGCGTGGTCTCGTGGCTGTGCCATCGGCATGCGGGCGGCGGGCCGGTCACCATCGGCGACGTGCCCGAGGACGAGCGGCCGGCCGGCACCGAGTCCTCGCGCGACGCCCTCCAGCTGTGCTTCGAGCGGGCGGCGCGGGATGCGATCGATCTCGGCCTGGGTCTGAAGGAGATCGGCCAGACCGCGACCGACTGCGCGATCCGGCTGGCCATCGAGCGCGAGCAGGGCAACCTGCACCGGGCCGCGCTGCGGCTCGGCGTCACGGACCGCGCGCTGCAGCTGCGTCGGGCGCAGCAGCGGCCGCTCCACTGAGGCCGAGCAGCCGCGCCAGGTTGCCGCCCAGCACCTGCGCCTCGTCCTCCGGCGGCAGCTGCAGCAGGCGGATCTTCTCGAGTTCCAGGCCAGGGTGCAGCCACGGGCCGTCGGAGCCGAACAGGATCTTGCGCGCGCCGGCGCGCCGCACCGCCTGCACGAGCAGGTCGAAGCGCCGCACGCCCGAGGTGTCGGCATGGATGTTCGGATGGCGCTCCAGGTGATCGATCAGCGCCAGCTGCGCCCGCCAGTCGTCCGCGAAGCTGCCCAGGTGCGGGATGATGAAGACCACGTCGGGGTATTGACCGGCCAGCAGCTCGACCACCCAGGTCTCGCCCGCCAGGTCGTAGAGCACCGGCAGCCGCAGCCGGCGCGCGGCATCGCAGATCTCGCGGCTGATGGCGGCGTCGTGCCGGTGCACCTTGATGCCGGCGAAGCCGTAGCGCTCGACGGCGGTGGTCAGCATCGGCAGCACGCGGCCGCGGTCGCGCTGCGCATGGACCATGGCGAAGCCGATGAAGCGCCCCGGCCGGGCGGCAACGATCCGCGACAGCGCGAGGTTGGCCTGCGCATAGTCCGAATGGAAGGCCGGCAGCAGCACGCTGCGCGCGATGCCGGCGCGGGCCGCGCGCCGCAGGTAGGCGTCGAGCGGCGCGTCGGTGTCCCAGGGGCCGGTCAGTCCGTCGCCCTGGCCGGCATGGCAGTGGCAGTCGATGCGGACCATGGACGCGGCACTCAGGGCATGCACTGCGCACGCTGCAGGTTGGCCTGCGCCTCGCGCCGCAGCGCCGCCAGGTCCTTGACCGCGTACCTGGCGCCCAGCGCCCGGCGGCGCGTCGGCGAGGACTGGCCGGCGCCGACCGTGGGCGAGCCGCCGGTGGCCTTGAAATTGCCGTTGCGGAAGCTGTCGAGCCGGCGCCGCGCCCGCGGCCTGCCCTGGGGATCCCGCCCGCAGGCCGGCACGGCCGCGCCGACCGCGGGCGGCGGCGACACCGGATTCGGCCGATAGACATGCATGAAGATCTCCTGCGCCTTGACGAAGGTGCGCAGGGCGCGGGTCCACAGCGCCGGTTCGATGGCCGAGTCGATGCACAGGAAGGCGAACTCCGCGAACAGGAAGAAGAAGTCGCCGTTCGGCTCGCCGACGCCGGCACTGCGGTCGGCCGCGATCGGGCTGCGCAGCTGGCCGTTGGCGAAGCGCTCGAAGCAGGTCTGGAAGGCGCCGAACTCGATGCCGCCGCGGCCGTCCTCGAAGTACTCGCGGAACAGCGCCAGTTGCCCCGCCGACAGGCGCAGGGCGCTGTTGCGCAGCGCTCCCGCAGGCAGCGCCCTGGCCGGCGGCACGCGCCCGGCCAGGGCCTCGCTGGCGCGCAGGTTGCGGCGTGCCAGCAGCTCGGGCACCAGCGCGCCGACGTCGGCGCTGCGCTGCGCCTTCTGCGTCGCGTTGAGGTTCGGGTAGGCCGGGATCCCGAACTTCGGATCGCCCGGCAGGAAACGCAGGTCGTACTGGGCGAAGAAGGCATTGCAGCCGGTACCGAGGAAGACCTCGACGCGCCGGTTCATGGCCCGGCCGTCGGCCGTCGCGTTGGACGCCACGGGCCGGGTCTCGCCGAGCGTCTGCGGCAGGATGTCGAGCTTGCCCGCGGGCACCGGGCCGAGCGCCGCGAGGGCCACGCGCAGCTTGGTCTCGACCGCCTTCGCGCGGCGTTCGGCGAGGCCGAGGTTGTAGGGCGCCTTGCCGGCCGGGTCGGTGTGGCCGACCAGCCGCACGGTCTCGATCGGATCGCCCGACACCCGGCTCGCGACGATCAGCCGCGCGATGCGGTCGATGACCGCGTCGTGGCCCGCGGGCACGGCCGGGCCGTCGAAGACGAAGCGGTCGAGCACCACGAAGGGCCGGTCGCGGATCGTCAGCGCCGGCAGCACCACCGGCGGTGCCGGCTTCTTCTTCGCCGACTTCCCGGACTCGAACTCGAACGCGAACTCGAATTCCGCCTCGCCCGCGGGTGCGAGCATCTCGAACATGGCTTCGTCGTTCATGGTGTGTCTCCTCGCACCCGTTGCTCAGGTGCCGGTCGTGGACCAGTGCCACGGTTCCTTCGCGTAGTTCTTCAAGCCGAAACGCGCCGCGTTGCGCTGCAGCCAGCCGAAGCCCGGCGTGTCCTTGAACTGGCCGGCCATCTGGGTCCCGTACTTGAAGTCGATCGCCAGCCCGCGCTCGTGCATCGAGCTGCCCGGCCTGGCGGTGGGCGGCGTGCATTGGCTCGGCGACTTGTCGTAGATGTCGTAGGCGCTGGGGCCGCAGTTCTTCCGGCGCACCGCGATCTGCTCGGCCGGCGAGCGGTAGCCGCTGCCGGCGAGCGGCACGCCGTCGGCCTGGGCGGCCGCCAGCAGGGCGTCGACCTGGGCCGCGATCTGGCGCGCCACCCGGATGCCGCGCACCTCGACGATGTCGGGAGCGCCCGGCTGCGGCGGCGCCGGCGCGGCCGGTGCCGAGGGCCGCGGCGTGGCGCGCACCAGGCGGTCGCGGATCGCCACCCATTCGGCGCCCAGCGCTGCGAGGCCGGCTTCGCCGCTGCGCAGCGGCGCCCCGTTGCGCTCGGGATGGCGGGCGAAGAACACCAGGTCGGTCAAGGTGTTCTCGTCGCGAAAACCGGCGCTGGCGGCGCGCTGGATCGCCAGCGATTCGTTGCGAGCCTGCAGCGCATCCATCGCCGGCTTCGGAAAGCCGACGAAGCTGAACTCCTCCTCGAACTCGGCCGATCGACCGGCGGGCATCGTGAACGGGCGGTACATGGCGGTCTCCGGTCCCGCGGTCTCAGGTGCCGAGCAGCACGATGTGGCGGCCCTGGCGCTGCCAGCGTCCGGACAGCGGGCGGGCAACGCCGGCTTCGGCTTCGAATTCGAACTGGCCCTCCCCCTGGGCCTCGGCCTCGTACCCGGCTTCGTCGCCGGACTCCGCCTCCGCCTCGCCCATGAGCTCGGCCTCGTTGGCAGCGAAGGCCGGCACGTGGGCCCGGGCGGCGGCGAGCAGCGCTTCACGCACCGCCGCTTCGGGCGGGGTGCCGGGTGCCGCGGCGCCGGCCTGCTGCGCCGCGCTGGCGGCCACCCGCACGAAGCGCCGCGCGATCTCGAACTCGGCCTCCTCGCTCTCCAGCTCGCCGAATTCCATCTCGAGCGCCTTGCTGACCGCGCTGCCGAGCGCGCTGCCGATCGCGGTGCCGACCCCCGGGATCGGAATGAAGGAGCCGAGCGCGCCGCCGACCAGCGGCAGGGCCTTCTTCGCCAGGCCCTTGAGGGCACCGCCGAGCGGCTTGAGCACCTTGCTGCCGACGAAGGAGCCGACTTTCTTGAGGCCGCGGCCGATGCCCTTGAAGAGCTTGCCGAGGAACTGCTCCCACTCGGCTTCGTTCGTGACGCCGAGCAGCTCCATCGCGAGCTCGACCTCCTCGGATTCGCTGAGCGGCGCCGGGGCCGCAAGGCCGCGCCGGCGGCGCGACTGGCAGTTGTGGCAGGGGCAGGAAGGGGTGTGCATGGTGGTCTCCTTGGGTTCGGTTCATGGCTGCGCGAGCGGCCTCAGGACCAGGCTTCGAAAGCCTGCTCGAACTCGCGCGACTTGACATTGGCCAGCTGGCCGCCCAGCGAGCGGCGCCCGAAGCGGTCGATGACCGCGGCCTCGACGCGGCCCAGCTGGGCCGGCGTGGCGCCGCGCATCGGCGTCAGCTTGACGCTGAAGCGGCCGACGCCGAGCTTCAGGTGCGTGAGGCACCACAGGTGCTGCTGCAGCCGGCGCCGCAACGCGTTGGCACGGCCGACGTAGAGCCGCTCGCCGTTCTTGTAGATCGTGTAGATGCCGGCGCCGGCCGAGCGCGGATCGGCGATCGCCGCCGCCAGGCTCATCGTTCCGGGCGCCAGCTCGCCTTCGGACGCGTCGCCCCACGGCCGGCCGCCGCGGCCGAGCGGCTGGAACTCGAACTCCTCGGCCGGCGCGTCGGCCGGCGTGTCCGGGGCCGCATCGGCCGCTGCATCCGCCGCTGCATCCGTCGGAGCGGCCGGAGCCTCGGGCGGCGCATCCGGCGGCAGGCCCTCGGGCGCGGCCGCCGCCGGAGCCGGAGGCACAGCGCCCTCCGGCCCCCGCTGCAGGCAGGCCTGGACGCAGCGCCAGGTGTCGGAGCCCGGCTGCATGCCGAAGGGCTCGGCCACGAAGGGCAGCGGGTAGCCGCCGCCGGCGACCGGCGGCCAGGCCGACGGCGGCCGCGGACGGGGACGCGGCGGCGGGCGCTGCGGTGGCGGCCGGCGCTGCGACGACGCGCGGGGCGCGGGCCTCGGCGGCCGGCGCGGCGCGGCGCGGCGCGGGGAAGCGCGCCGAGGCTGCATGCGGCTGCGGCCGACTTCGCCGGCGAAGGCTTCGTCGAGGATCTCGAAGGCTTCCTGCGATGGTCCGGCCGCGAGCATGCCGGTGAAAGGCTGCTCGGCAAAGATGGCGGGGTGGTCCATGACGGCTCCTCAATGGATGGCGTGGGTCAGCGATGCGAAGGGCGCCGCGGCATGGCCGGCACGGGCCAGCAGTTGCGCGATGCGGTCGATCTGCGGCTGGCGGTGCCGGGCGGTGACGATGAAGGTCAGGCGCGGCGCCAGCCCCTGGCAGCCGCGGGTCAGCAGGGCGCGCACGCCCCCGGCGTGCAGCCGGCGCCACAGCAGCGGCGCCAGCTCCGGGCCCTGGCGCGAGACGAAGGACTGCACCGGGAACGGCAGCCGGCCGACCGCCTCCAGCCCGGCCTGCGCCATCGTCTCGCGCAGGCGCAGCACCAGCCGCAGCAGCCGGGCCCGCCAGAGCTCACCGAAGCGCGCGCCGAGCGCCAGGGCCTGGCGCGCGGCAGCCAGCGCGGCGCTCGACGGCGGGCTGCAGTGCAGCCGGGTCTCGCTGCCGCCCAGGAAGCGCTCGACCAGCGCCTGGCTGCCCGACAGGGCCGCCAGCGGCGCGCCGAAGCCCTTGGCCAACGAAGCGCCGACCGCGATGTGCGCGCCGGCCACGCCCTGCCAGCCCGGCGATCCGCCGCCGCCATGGCCGAAGGGACAGTCCGCCGTGGGCGCGCGGCCCAGGATGCCGAGCGCCTGCGTGTCGTCGAGCACCAGCGTGCCGCCGCCCTCGCCCGCGATGCGCGCATAGGCCGCCAGCGGTGCCGGCCGGTTGCAGCCCGGACAGAAGCCGTCGCAGACCACCACCGGCCGCAGGCCCTCGCGCAGCGCGCCGCGGGCCAGCTGCTCCAGCGCCGCGCTGTCGTGATGCGGGAAGCGGCGCACCACGGCCCCGGCAGCGGCCGCACCTTCGGCGCTCCAGTGCAGGATCGGATAGGCGCCGGCGTCGAGCAGCAGCGCCGATCGGGTCTCGCGCGCCAGCTGCCGCAGCAGGTCCCAGAACAGGTGCAGCGTCGACGGCAGCAGCGTCGCCGCGGCCAGCCCCTGCAGCCGGGCCAGCGCCGCGGCGGCGGCCTCGGCACCCGCGGGCTCCGCGAGCGCCGCCGGCTGGCCCCGCGTCAGCGCGGCCCAGGGCGGCAGCCCGGCGCTCGCATGCCGCAGCCCGAGGTAGAGCGCGCTCGTGAAGTCGGCCATGGCATGGCTCCGGCGGGCGCCTCAGGCGGCGCGCTGCTGCGTCGCCAGCCGCCGCTGCAGCAGCACCGAGGGCAGGGTCGCGTCGACCTTCGCATCGGGCGACTCCAGCGCCAGCTCGACCCCGGTGACCGAACGGTAGGCGTGGCTGTAGCCCTGGATCTGGGGCCGGAAGAAGCGCGCCCAGTTGAAGGCCTGCAGCGGGTCCTGCACATCGCTCCAGTGGCCCCAGCGGATCGACAGCAGGACCTGCTCGCCGAAGATCGCCAGGTTGCGGAAGTGCAGCACGCTGGTGTCGGTCCAGCCCTGCACCTTCTTCATCGCATCGACGCGGTCCATCCAGGGCTCGGGGTAGGCGGTCATGATGCGGGTCGGCAGGAACTCCCGGAACTCCGGCCGCGCCAGCATCCATTGCTGCATCAGCATCTCGATGCGGGCGGTCGACGGCAGGTCGCCGAACTGGTTGTGCGCGCCCTGCGACAGGATCAGGTGCACCTCCTTCAGCGCATTGAGCACCGGGAAGGCGTCGGCCTTGACCGTCGTGTCGTCGTCCTGCTTGAAGAAGCTGGTGCAATAGCGCAGCAGGTTGTGGAAGGCCTCGAGGAAGCGCGAGCGGCTGTCGGCCGCCTGCATGCGCTGCACCGCCTTGCCCTCGAGCCGCAGCCCGTAGTGGTGGTCGTATTCGTAGTTGCGGCGCACGATGCTCAGGCGGTGCTGCTCGTCCTGCACGTAGCCCCACAGCACGTTGTTGAGCGGGCGCAGCGGGTCGATCTCGAGGTTGGCGAGCGGGTCGCGCTCGCCCGAGCGCACGTTCTGGAAACGGCGCGCGATGCTGTTCATGGTCTGCACCAGCATCCCCTCCTCGTGCCAGTAGGACCAGATCAGCTCCAGCATGCAGGGGTTGGCCAGCTTGTCCTGCAGGATGCCGGTGCACTGGCCCAGGCGCTCGGGATCGACGTCGAGCGGATTCAGCTTGATCGCGATGTCGGGCAGCTTCGAACGGATCACGGCCAGGTAGGGCAGGGTCTTGTCGCCCGGCTGGCCGCCGAGGATCTGCACCAGGTAGTCCTCGGTGAAGACATCCTCCAGCGGCCCGATCGGCAACGGCAGGTCGCGCCGCTTCAGGTAGGCCTGGTCGCGCGCCTCGTCGAAGGGCCGGCGCGGCGCCAGCACGCCGCAGTTCACCATCACGAAGGCCTCGGTCGCGGCCTTCACCGCGCGGTAGGCGTCCGAATCGGTGAAGGGCAGCAGCCGGCGGAAGCGAAGCTGCTCGCGCAGCGCGCGCTTCTGGCCAAAGCGCTCGCGCTCGAAATCGGGCAGGTCCGTGAGGTCGTCGTCGCCGCAGAACAGCATGTTCATGAAGCGCAGGTAGCTGTTGAAGGACATCTGCTCGGTGCTGTTCAGGATGCCCTGCCAGAACGACAGGTCGGCGGTCGACGCGGTGCCGGTGCGCAGCAGCGCCACGCCGAGATCGCCGCTGACCGCCTGCGTCGGCCGCTCGCCGGCATCGATGGTGCTGATCCCGCCGATGCGCGCGTCGCCGCCGGGGATCGGGCCGCCCAGGTCCGGGTCGGCGATCAGCGGTGCGTAGACCGCATAGCGCAGCTCCTGCAGGCCCGCGGTGGGAATGGTCCAGTGCGAGACCAGCGGGTTGCCCGGGTCGACCCGCGCACGCGGGGGATGCTGCACCTGCAGCAGCCGGGTGGACGAGTTGGTGTAGTCGATGCGGAACTCGATCACGTCGCCTTCGCGGCCGAGGCCCATCCCCAGGCTGTTCGGCGGGCAGTCGTCGCGCAGCAGCGTGGTGGTGGCGCTGATGTGCAGTCCGAGTTCGATGCAGGCCTCCTGGTCGCAGCCCGGCTCGACGTCGAGGTAGACCGGCTCCACCGGCAGCTGGTTGTGGCAGCGCAGCACATAGCGGCCCGGCGGCTGCCGGTGGAAGGCGCCGCGGCCGTCGACACCGGTGGTCTGGGTGGCGATGTACTGCTCGGACCAGGAAGTGGACGGCGGCGGCGGCGAGCCGCCGCGGCGCCGGCCCGTGGTGGTCGTGGTGCCAGGCGTGCCCGGGGTGCCGCCAGGCTCGGGCTCGTCGGGCAGCAGCCGATAGAGGCTGACGCTGGCGCCGGACACCGGCCGGCCCTCGTCTTGAACATGGAAGCGGACGCTTCCGGGCCGCAGTTCGCCGGCGGCAGGGGATTGGGTAGCCATGTGAGTCTCCTTAAACAACCGTCAGGCCGGGTTCCTGCCGTGAATGCACGGCAAACATCCTTGCGGCGTCCGCTGTGGCGCCGGCGCAGGTCGTGGCACCCCGCAGCGCGCCGCGCAACGCCCAGTGCGTCAGCAGCTTCGCGAACAGGTGGCTTTCTTCTTCGGGCGTGATCTGCCCGTTGGCGCGGGCCTGGCCCAGCACCGCGAACACCAGCGTCGGCGGCGCGCGATAGAGTGCCGCCGGCGCGCCGCGCCAGGTCCTGAAGGTCGCCGCGAGCTGCGCCGGCTGGCGATCGGCCACGCCCAGCGCCTCTTTCAGCGAACGCCCGCGCAGGCTGCGCGGCCGGTGGTCGACCAGCAGGCCGACGAAGCCCGGCATCGCCGCCAGCAGTTCGTCGAACAGGCGGCGGGTGCCGCTGTCCAGGCCGTCGAGCGGGTAGTACGCATCCCACAGCGCGGCCAGCCGGGCCCACTGGGGATGCGGGTACATCGCCTGCCCCATCGCGCAGGACAGCCGCACGCGGATCCACGGCACCGGATGCGGATCGTCCAGGTTGAGCCGGAACATGAAGGCGCGCGGCAGGCTCACGACGCCCATCAGCCCCATCGTGGCCGCGATGCCCAGCCGGGCGCAGGACCAGAAGTCGCTGAGGATCTCGCCGATCCAGCGCTCGAACAGCCGCCAGGCGTTGCCGCCGCCGCGCTGCATGCCCTGCAGCAGCGGCCGCAGCGAATTCGCGAGGTCGAGCAGCGCCGAGGCCTGGTGGCCGACCTCGTGGATCAGCGACGAGGCGATGCCGCTGCCCACCATGCGCTCGCGCGGCACGCGGATCACCGCCACCGGACTCTCGCCGCCGCCCGGCAGGCGGGTGCGGGCGCGCCGGATCGCGGCGCCGACGCCGCGGTCCAGGTAGCACATGAGCGGCGGCACCTCGTAGTAGCCCGGCAGGGCCAGCGCGTCGGCGGCGACGATGTCGAGGCCGCAGAGCCAGACGCCGGTGTCGTGCTCGCTGCGCTGCGAGATGACGTCGTTGAAGAGATCGAACTGCGTCAGCACGGCATTGAACTTGAGCCGCAGGATCGTGAAGCGGCGCTGCGCCTCGGCCGCGCTCGCCTGCTGCGCCTGCGCGCCGTGCAGCCAGGCCAGGAAGCCCAGCACCATCGCGCGCATCTCGCGCCGGCCGGCGACCAGGTAGCGCTCGGTCGCGGCCTGCGCGCCGGGCTGCAGCGCGGCGGCCGGCAGCATCGGTTCGAGCAGCGCGAAGGGCTTGACCCGGGCCAGGCGCGTGAGCAGGGCGCGCGCCTCCTGGGCGAGCATCCATGCGGCGAAGGGGCTGATGGTCATCGCTCACACCCCGTAGAGCACGATCTTGTTGCCGCGCCGCATCCAGCGGCCGCTGCGCCCGCCGCCCGAGCCCGCGGACGATCCGCCGGCGGCACCGCGGGCTGCGTTGAGCAGGCCGGGCGCCAGCTTCTGGGCCGCCGAGATCGCGGCGCTCTGCGCCACCGCGCGCGGGTCCGCGCCCGCTGGCGCCGAGGCCGCCTGCTTCACGGTGTCGGCGGCCAGCCGCACGAATTGCTTGGCACCCTCGAACTCGCGGTCTTCCTGCTCGAGCGACTCGGCCTCCAGGCCCAGCGCGCTGCCCGCCGCTGAAGCCAGGCCGCTGCCGATCTTGGCGCCCAGCGGTCCGCCCAGATACGCGCCGACCGCGCCGCCGGCCAGCGGCAGCGCCTTCTTGGCCACGCCCTTGAGCACGCCGCCCACCGCCTGCCCGATCGGCGAACGCACCGCCGAGCCGACCGCGCGCGCGGCGCGCCCGAGCAGGTTGCCGAGGAAGCGGTCGAGTTCGGCCTCGTTCGTGACCTCGAGCAGCTCGCTCGCCAGCTCGGTCTCCTCCGCCTCGTTGAGCACGGTCTCGCCGTAGCTCTCGAAACTCTCGCCGTAGCTTTCGCCGTAGCTCTCGCCCGACCATTCCTGCTGGCCGAACTCGTAGGCGCCGGATTCGTAGCTGGACTCGGGGTTGTACTCGAGCTGGGTGCGATCAATGTCATGCATGGCGGTCTCCTTGGATGAAGCGAAAGAGGCGCGAGCCTCGGCGGTGATCCCTGCGGATCAGGGGTTCAGCACGGTCACGCCCGCGCCGTGGCGGACCCAGCGGCCGGCGGATGTGGAAGTGGCCGCACCGGCGGCGTCGCGGACCTGGGTCCAGCCCGGCGCGAGGCGGCGCGCGGCGCGCCCGGCGGCCCAGCGCGCGGCGGCGGCCGGCGGCAGCCCGGCGGGGGCCCTGGCGAGCTGCCGCGCAGCTTCGCGGACCAGCTGCGCGAAGCGGCGGGCCAGCTCGAATTCCTGGTCCTCGGGCGTCAGTCCTTCGAGCTCGATGCCGAAGAAGCGGCCCATGCGCTTGTAGGTCGTGCCGGCCTGCCGGGCGGTCGCGGCGGTCACCAGCGGCAGCGCCTGCCGGGCCGCGCCGCGCAGCAGCGCCACCAGTTCGGCGGCGGCCGGCCCGACCGCGCCGGGCGCCGCATGGACACGCACCAGGCGCCGGAGCGTCGCCGCCAGGTGCGGCCCGTCGGCGGCGTTGAGCAGCTCCGCGGCGAGGCCCGCGGACTCGGTGTCGAACACCACGGCCTTGCGGCTCGCGCGGCCCGTCGCGGGTCCGGCGGCGTCGGTGTCCTCGAAGAGATCGAAGTCGGGGCTGTAGCCCAGCAGCATCCGGTTCATGGTCGGCCTTTCTGGCAGAACTGGACTTGCTTCCGCATAGGCCGTGCCAGCCGGAAAGTGCCGTTTTCAGGGGGTCCGGCGGCGGTCCGGGCGAAGCGCGCTTCGCCTTCGGCCGCGCCGGCCGCGCGCGGGGCGAAATCCGCTTCGCGCGCCGTGTCAAGATCGCGCATGCCCCGGTCATTCCCGCTCAATCCGCTCAAGCTGTCGCCTGCGCGCGTCGACACGCTGCGCAGTCTCGCGCTGCCGCTGGCCGGCGGCCTCGCGGTCCTCCTGCTGCTGTTCGCCTTCGTGCTGGTGGCCAGCGAGGTCATCGAAGGCGAGACCCACGCCATCGACATGGCCCTGCTGCGCGCGGCCAAGGATTTCCGCGATGCCCACCCGCTGTTCGCGCACGTGATGCGCGACCTGAGCGGCCTCGGCAGCACCACGGTGCTGACCTTCTTCACGGTCGCCACCGCCGGCTACCTGCTGCTGGTGTCGGCGCGCACCCACGCGCTGGTCGTGGTGATGGCCTCGCTCAGCGGCGCCCTGCTGGTCAGCCTGCTGAAGCCGGCCTTCGGCCGGCTGCGCCCGGACGTCGCGCTGGCCGACTACACGGCCTACGGCCTGAGCTTCCCGAGCGGCCACGCAAGCATGTCGGCCGCGGTCTTCCTGACGCTCGGCGTGATCTCGGCCAGCACGCGGACCCGGCTGGCGGAGCGCCTCTACATCCTGGCGATTGCGGCCGCCGCGGCCGTGCTGGTGGGACTCAGCCGGGTCGCGCTCGGGGTCCACTGGGCCAGCGACGTGCTCGGCGGCTGGGCGCTCGGCACGGCCTGGGCGCTGGGCTGGTCGATGGTGTCCTTCTGGCTGCTGCGGCGGCGCTGACGCGGGCAAGGGGTCCGCACGGCCTGCGCGCCAGCGGCGCCGGTCAGGGCCACAGCATCACGGCGCAGAGAGTGGACACGACCAGGCCGGTGAGGACCGGAAACAGCAAGGCTCGCACCGCGGCCAGCACCGGCACCCGCGCGAAGCCGGCCACCGCAATCAGGGACGACCATGCGATCAGCGTGCCGCCGCCGGTCCACACGGCGCCCATCTGGCCGATCGCGGCCAGGGTCGCCGGGTCCATGCCGGCCGCCGGCGCCAACGCCCCGGACAAGGTACCGGTGAGCGGCAGTCCCGCGAAGCCGGAGCCGTCGATGCCGGTGATCATTCCGACCAGCAGCACCCCGAAGGCGACGAAGGTGTGACTGGGCGGGATCAGGTGCTGGGCGCTCTGGATCAGCTCGAACAGCAGGTGCGGCGGCTTGGCGTCCGCCGCCATGCCGAGGATCGGGCCCGCGGTCTCGCCGGCGCCGATGAAGAAGAAGCCGGCGATCGGCAGCACCGAACCCATGGCCTTGAAGGCGAAGACGAAGCCGTCGGTGATGTGCTCGGCGCTGGCGTCGAGCATCTTGCGCGGGCCTTCCGCGGCCAGCGTCGCCAGGATCATCAGCATCGCCGCCATCCCGCCCACCAGCGTGGCCGCGGCGCCGCCCTTGAGTTCGGGCAGGGAGGGCATGGCCTTGGGCAGCACCATGGTCGCGATGACGGCCATGAAGGCCAGCGGCGTGACGATGGCGAAGACCTTGGACCACACGATGCGCCGCGCGCTCGGCGCCGCCAGCGTGTGCTCGATCTGCGCCTCGCTCAGAAAGGGCGCGTCGCGGCTGGTGCCGCGGGCGATCTCGGCCTTGTCGAAGGTCCCGGCGGCCGCCAGCGCGGCACTCCGGCCATTGCCGGATTGCGCCTGCCATTCGACCAGGAGGCTATTGCTCGCCGGCAGGATCCGGTGCCGCAGCGACAGGTAGGCGACCACCAGCGCGATCAGACCCGTGATCAGCGACAGCACGAGCGCGCGATCGGCCACGACCGCCACCGACGCGCCCGCGGCCCGCGCGCTGATGCCGGGCGCAACGCCGATCACGTAGTCCGACGACAGGGCCATGCCCTGGCCGGCGATCGCGATCGCCACGGCGCCGGCGAGCGGCGGCAGCCCGGCCGCGATCGCCGCCGGCAGCAGCACCGCCGAGACCAGCGGAATCGCTGGCGTCGGCCAGAAGAACAGCGAGATCAGGTAGGTGATGCCGGCCAGCACGAGATAGGCCACGTGCCCGTTCTTCATGACTGCCCGGAAGGGCTCGACCATCCGGATGTCGGACTGCAGTGCCTTCAGGGCATTGAGCAGCGCCGTCATCAGCGCGATGACGAGGAAGATGTTGAACAGCTCCTTGGCAGCCACGAAGCTCGCATTGAAGATGCTGCCCAGGGCGGCCACCGGACTGTGCGTCCAGGCCAGCGCGACGCAGAAGGTGGCGATGATCGAAGGCACGACGACATTGGCGCGGAAGATCATCGTCAGGACGATGGCGCCTACGCCCAGCAGGTAGACCCAGTGGGCGGCGGTGACAGGGACGGAATCCATTCTGGAACCTCTCGTGGAGTTGGGGTTGTTCTGTAGAAGATGTGATGCGATTTCGGTATACAGTATTCCAACGATGCAAAGTTCAGGCCATGCGGGTAAACGCTCTAAGACCGATTCGCACGCGCCCGCATGGTGCGATGGCGCTCCGAAAACGAGCATTCTCGGGAGAGCGAGGCGCCAATCTGGGCATCGCCCGGCAGGTCGGCCAGGGCTCCGGCATTGCTGCAATGCAGGATTGCTTTCTGGCCCAGGTTTTGCATACTGTATTAATTCCTTCACACCGGAGCTCAACATGTCCTTGTTTTCGCGCCGTCTGCCGGCCCTCGCCCGACTCGCACCGGCGCTCGCCATGGCGGCGGGCCTCGTGTCCCTTGCCGGTCAGGCCGCCGCTCAGCCGGCCAAGCCGCTGACCAAGGTGCGCTACGAAGAAGTCATCCGTTCGGTGCTGTACGTGCCGATGTACGTCGCCCTGAACCAGGGCTACTTCAAGGACGCCGGCCTCGACGTCGGGATGAAGACCTCGCAGGGCACCGACAAGGGCATGGCGGCACTGCTGTCCGGCAGCGCCGACATCGTGCTGATCGGCCCCGAGGCCTCGATCTATGTCGCCAACAGCGAGTCGCCGGCCAAGCCGAAGATCTTCGCCGGCCTTACTGCGACCGACGGCTTCCTGCTGATGGGCCGCAAGCCGGTCAGCGGCGCCTTCGACTGGAACCAGCTCAAGGGCAAGTCGGTGATGGCCTTCCGGCCCGGTTCGAACCCCGACGTCTTCCTCGAAGCTGCCCTGCGCAAGCACGGCCTCGATCCGAAGAAGGACCTGAAACTGGTCAACAACATCGGCCCCGCTGCACGCACCGGCGCCTGGATGGCGGGCCAGAACGACTATGCGATCTTCCTGGAACCCGAAGCCGGCAACCTCGAGAAGGACGGCAACGGCCACGTGATGGCATCGATCGGCAGCGAGGTCGGCCCGGTCGACTACACGGTGTTCACCACCACCGACGTCTTCATGCAGAAGAACCCCGAGGTGCTGCAGGCCTGGACCCGGGCCGTGGCAAGGGCCCAGCAGCATGTGCAGACCGCGCCGGCCGCCGACCTCGCCAAGCAGGTCGCCGAGTTCTTCCCCGGCATGTCGCAGCCCGAGCTGGTCAAGGCCATCGAGCGCTACCGCGGCTACAAGCTCTGGAAGACCACGCCGCTGGTCGAGAAGGCGGCCATCGAGCAGCTGCAGGACATGCTCACGGCCAGCGGCGTGCTCGACAGCGGCAAGCGCGTGAAGTACGAGCAGGTCGTGGTCACCGACTTCGCGGCCAAGGCGAAATGATGACCGCGAGCACTCCGGCGGCCGGGCGGCCGCGCATCGACGTGCGCCAGGTCTCGCTGCGCTACTTCACGCTGCAGGGCGAGACCCAGGCGCTCGACAACATCTCGCTGGCGGTCGCGCCCGGCGAGTTCGTCAGCATCATCGGCCAGTCGGGCTGCGGCAAGAGCACGCTGCTGTCGATCATCGCCGGCATCCTCGAGCCCTCGGCCGGCAGCGTGACCGTCGACGGCAAGTCCGTCACCGGCCCGTCGCCGAGCATCGGCTACATGCTGCAGCAGGACTACCTCTACGAGTGGCGCAGCATCCTGGACAACGCGCTGCTCGGGGCCCAGATCCAGAAGCGCAACATGCGCGAGGCCCGCGAGCGCGCCATCCACCTGCTGCACAAGTGCGGCATGGGGGACTTCCTGCACCACTATCCGCGCCAGCTGTCGGGCGGCATGCGCCAGCGCGTGGCGCTGGCCCGCACACTGGTCACCAATCCCGACGTCGTGCTGCTCGACGAACCCTTTTCCGCACTCGACTCGCAGACCCGTCTTGCGATCGCCGACGAGGTGGTCGAGGTGCTGCGCAGCGAAGGCAAGTCGGTGGTGCTGGTGACGCACGACATCGGCGAGGCCATCGCGATGACCGACCGCGTGGTGGTGCTGTCGCGCCGCCCGGGCCGCATCAAGTCGGAGCACCTGATGAGCTTCCCCAGCCATGGCAAGCGCCCGACGCCCTTCGAGGCCCGCGCACTGCCCGAATTCAACACCTACTTCAGCACGCTCTGGGACGAGCTGGACGTGCACGTCGAAGGATGATCGTGAGCGCACAAATGAACGCAGTCCCCTCGATGACGATACCCGCCGCAGCCGTGCCCGCGCAGCCCGCGTCGACAGCCGACAACAAGAACCCCAGCGCCGCCTACGCCAGGTGGCTGGCCCGCCAGCGCCGCGAGAAGACGCTGGTGCTGGCCAGCCGGCTGCTGCTGCTGGTGGCCTTCTTCGGCCTCTGGGAGTTCCTGGCGAAGACCAAGTTGGTCAACCCGATGCTCACGAGCTACCCGAGCGCGCTGTGGCCGACCTTCGTCGACCTGCTGCAGAACGGCAACCTGCTGATGCATACCTGGGCCACCTTCAAGGCGACCCTGGTCGGATTCGTGCTCAGCATGGTCTTCGGGATCGCGATCGCGGCCGGCCTGTGGTGGTCGCGCTTCGCGAACAAGGTGCTCGACCCCTTCCTGGTGGTCGCCAACGCGATGCCGAAGATCGCCTTCGTGCCGATCTTCTACATCTGGCTCGGTTCCGAATACTCGGTCTACGGCATGGCGGTCGCGATCGCGATCTTCGTCACCATCATGGTGGCCTACGACGGCTTCCAGGCCACCGATCCGAACAAGATCAAGCTGGCGACCACGCTGGGCGCGAGCCGCTGGCAGGTGCTGCGCATGGTGGTGCTGCCCGGCAGCGTGCCGACCCTGATCGCGGCGCTCAAGATGAACATCGGGCTGTCGCTGGTCGGCGTGATCGTCGGCGAGTTCCAGTCGGCCAGCGAAGGCCTGGGCTTCCTGATCGTCAACGGCAGCCAGATCTTCAAGCTCAACATCGTGATGACCGCGATCGTGGTGCTGGCACTGATGTCGGCGCTGATGTATCTGGTGATCGCGCGCGTCGAGAGCGCACTCGCCCGCCGCTACGGCTGAGCGCCGGAGATCAGGAACACGAATGGAATTCCCCGCCTGGATCGTCGATCGCGTGCTTGCGCGGCAAGGCACCCTGCATCCCTACCCCCGCTTCGACGCGAGCCGCACCGCCTTCGTCGTGGTCGACCTGCAGAACTACTACACGCAGGCCGGCTACATGGGCGAATGCGCACCGGCGCGCGACACCTTCGGCAAGGTCAATGAGCTCGCCGCGGCACTGCGCGAGGCCGGCGGCACCGTGGTCTGGGTGCAGACAAGCTCCGACGGCGCCGACCGCTTCTGGTCGCACCACCACGCCTACATGCTGACGCCCGAGCGCAGCGCCCGCCGCCTGGTCGAACTGGACCCCTCGCACCCCGGCTTCAAGCTGGCGCCCGGCCTCGATGCCCGGCCCGAGGACCCGCGCGTGGTCAAGCGCTGCTACAGCGCGCTGGTGCCCGGATCGTCGTCGCTCGACGAAGTGCTGAAGGCGCGCGGCATCGAGACCGTGCTGATCGGCGGCACGGTCACCAACGTCTGCTGCGAGTCGACCGCGCGCGACGCGATGATGATGAACTACGCCACCGTGATGGTCGAGGACGCGCTCTCGGCCGTCACGCCCGAGGAGCATCTGCACTCGCTGCACAACTGGATGCTGTTCTTTGGGGATGTGCTGAGTGTGGAGGAGGTTGGCGCGCGGCTGCGGGTGGGGTGAGGGGCGCCTGGTCAGATGGGGACAGGGCGGGAACTGCTTGCGGTTTGTTGGTCCGTTCCTACTGATCAGTTGAGGACAGAGCAAAAACTGCTTCGCAGTTTCTTGGTCTGTCCCGCAAGGTCTCAGTAAGTCCCCGGATACGCCCCACCGTCGATCAGCAAGCTCTGGCCGGTGATGTAGCCGGCCTGCGCGGAGCAGATGAATCCGCACAGCGCGCCGACCTCCTCGGCGCGGCCGAAGCGGCCGGCGGGGTTGTCGCGGCCGCGCTCCTCCCACAGCTGTTCGAAGCTGCGGCCCTCGCGCTTCACGAGCGCCTCGACGTGATGGCGCTGCGCATCGGTGGCGAACACGCCCGGCAGGATGTTGTTGATGGTCACGCCGTGGCGCACGGTCTGGCGCGCGAGGCCGGCGACGAAGCCGACCAGCCCCGAGCGGGCGCCGTTCGACAGGCCCAGCTCGGCCTGCGGCGTCTTCACGCTGCGCGAGACGATGTTGACGATGCGGCCGAAACCGCGCTCGATCATCGGGTCGACCGTGCGGCGGATCATCTCGATCGGACCCAGCATCATGGCGTCGAGCGCGGCATGCCAGTCGGCCGTGGACCAGTCGCGAAAATCCCCGGGCGGCCGGCCGTCGGCGTTGTTGACCAGGATGTCGGGCGACGGACAGGCCGCCAGCGCGGCATCGCGCCCCGCAGCGGTCGTGATGTCGGCGACCACGAAGCCCAGCGGCCTGCCGGTCTCGGCCGACAGCGCGGCCGCCGCCTCGCGCAGCGTGGCCTCGGTGCGCGCCGCGATCACCACCTGCACGCCTTCCAGAGCGAGCTGCCGCGCGCAGGCGCGCCCCATGCCGCGGCTGCCGCCGAAGACCAGCGCCTTGCGCTGCGAGATGCCGAGATCCATCGTGATTCCTTCGCTGCCGCGGCTCAGGCCGCGGCGGTGGATTGAAAGGTGAAGCTGTCGCTGTACAGGTGGTCGATGCTGGCGTTGCGCGCCAGAAAGGCCCGCTTCGCATCGCCGATCATCGCCGGCGAGCCGCACAGGTAGATCGCGTGCTCCGACAGATCCTCGAAATCCTCCAGCACCGCCTGCTGCACGTGGCCGCGGCGCCCGCTCCAGCCGGCATCGGCGCGCGACAGCACGGGCACATAGCGGAAGTCGTCGAAGCGATCGGCCCAGGACCGGATCTCGTCCTGCAGGTACAGATCCGCTTCGGTACGCATGCCCCAGTAGAGGCTCACGGGCGGACAGTCTTCGTCGTCCATCAGCGATTCGAGGATGCTCTTGATCGGCGCCAGCCCGGTGCCGGTGGCCACCATCAGCAGCGGCCGGTAGTCTTCCGCGTGAAAGCAGAAGTTGCCGTGCGGCAAATCGACCGATAGCCGGTCGCCGGGCCGCAGCCGCGCGGCGTGGCCGCTGGTGAAGCGGCCTTCGGGAATGCGCCGGATGTGGAAGTCGAGCGCCTGCGGATGCGGCCGCGACGCCATCGAGAAGCTGCGATGGCCGCCATCGGGCAGCAGGATGTTGATGTACTGGCCGGGGCGGTACAGCAACTCGGCCTCGGGCGGCACTTCGAGCGACAGGTGCAGCACGTCGTCGCAGAGCGGCTGCACCGCCAGCACCGTGGCCAGGTGCCGTGCCGGCTCGGAGCACGGCGGCAGCCGCCGCGCGGCACTGATCACGAGGTCGCTGGCGGGCCGAGCCTGGCAGGCCAGCGCATAGCCCTCCTCGGCCTCCTCGGGCGTAAGTCCGGGCGGGAATTCGTCATAGCGCACCGCGCCTTCGACGAGCTTGATGCGGCAGGTCGCGCAGCCGCCGAAGCGGCATTCGTGCGGCAGCCGCAGGTCGTGGCGCAGCGCGGCGTCGAGCACCGATTCGCCGGGCTCCGCCTCGAAGCTCTGCGCGGAATCGATCACCTGGATTCGGAAGGCCATGCTTGGTCCTTGGTGGGTCCGGCGCTGCCGCCCTACTTCTTGATGTCGGCCGCGACCAGCACGGCGTGCCCGCTGGCTTCGAGGAACTCGTGCAGGGCCTGCAACGCAGCGACGCCGCATTGCGTGTCCTGCTCGCCATTGCCGCCCGAGAGTCCGACGCCGCCGATCACGTTGCCGTCGACCACGATCGGGAAGCCGCCGACGAACACCGCGAAGCGGCCCTCGAAGCTCCACTGGATGCCGAAGGCCTCGTTGCCCGGCAGCGCGGGGCCGTTCGGCGCGGTGTTGAAGAGATGGGTCGAGCGCTTGTGGCCGGCGGCCGTGAAGGCCTTGTTCCAGGCGATCTGCGGGCCCGTGATGCGGGCGCCGTCCATCCGGTCCATGGCGATCGGATAGCCGCCGTCGTCGACGATGCAGATGGTTTCGAGCACGCCGATTTCGCCCGCCTTGCGGATGGCGGCGGCGATCATCAGTCGGGCTTCTTCGAGTTCGAGCTTGAGTGCGGTTTTCATGAGGTGTCTCTGCGAAAGGGAAAAAGATGGATCAGCAGCCGCGGTAGACGGTCTTGATCTGCGTGTAGAACTCGAGGCCGGTGCGGCCCGACTCGCGGAAGGTCGAGGTGCTCGAGCGCTTCAGGCCGCCGAAAGGCGCGTTGATCAGGTTGCCGGTGGTGGTGCGGTTGATCTTCACGGTGCCCGACTGGATGTCCTGCGCGAAGCGGTGCGCATGCACCGGGCTGGTGGTGGCGATGGCGGCCGACAGTCCGTACTCGGTGTCGTTGGCCTTGGCGATCGCGTCCTCGTAGCCGTCGACCTCGATCAGCGCGATCACCGGCCCGAAGATCTCCTCGCGCGCGATGCGCATCTGCTGCGTCACGTCGGTGAAGATGGCCGGCGTCACGTAGAAGCCGTGGGCGAACTCGCCGCCGCCGAGCCGCTCGCCGCCGCACAGCAGCGTGGCCTCCGACTTGCCGATCTCGATGTAGCCGAGCACAATCTCCAGTTGCTTGCGGGTGGCCAGGGGGCCGATGTCCATGCCCGGCGTCATGCCGCTGCCGATCTTCAGGCTTCGCACCCTGGCGACCAGCTTGCCGGTGAAGTCCGCCTTCACGCCTTTCATCACCAGCACCCGGCTGGTGCCGGTGCATGCCTGGCCGCTCAGCGACAGGCCGCCCTTGATGACCAGGTCGACTGCGCGGTCGAGGTCGGCATCGGCCATCACGATCAACGGGTTCTTGCCGCCGAGTTCCATCTGCGTGCGCGTGGTCATCGCGGCGGCGCGGTGGATCTGCTCGCCCGCGGCCGTCGAGCCGGTGAAGGAAATGGCGCGCACCGCGGGCGATTCGGTGATCACCGGCCCGACCTCCGAGGCGCGTCCGGTGATGAAGTTCAGCACGCCCTTGGGCAGGCCGGCCTGGATGAAGGCCTCGGCCAGCCGCAGGCCCGACAGCGGCGCGTCCGACGAGGGCTTGAACACCACCGTGTTGCCGGTGACCAGCGCCGGCGCGATCTTGCGGGCCGGAATCGACACCGGGAAGTTCCAGGGGCTGATGACCGTCACCACGCCGAGCGGTTCGCGCTGGCTGTAGACCACCATGTCCGGGTCGTCCTGCGGGTAGGTCTCGCCCGCGAAGGACTGGCCTTCCGCCGCATAGAAGCGCAGCGTCTGGGCCGAGCGCAGGAACTCGTCCCGGGCCAGGGCCAGCGGCTTGCCCTCCTCGCGCGTCAGTTCTTCCGCGAATGCGCCGGCATGGGTCTCCAGGTACTGCGCGGCGGCATTGAGGATGGCGGCGCGCCGGGATACGGGCGTCTTCTTCCAGCCGTCGAAGGCCGCCGCCGCCGCTGCCACCGCGGCCCTGGCGTCGGCGGCGGACGAAGCCTGGAAGCGGCCCACCACCTCTCGCTCATCGGCCGGATCGATGTTGTCGAAGGTGCGGTCGGTGCAACTGGACACCCAGGCGCCGTCGATGTGGTTCTGGAAGGCGGGCGGTGAAGCTTGGGTCATGTCGGAACAGGGGTGGAATGGATGAAGTGAGAATACTGTATACCAACACGAGTTGCAAGATTCATCTCTTCACTGCAGGGTGCAGTTGCGAATCGCGTTATATTGGTATACAGTATCCCTAAACGCATCCAATCCTTCATTCCCGCCAACCTCGACCCGGAGCCTCACCATGCCTGCCCTCATGAACCGCGACGAATTCCGAACCGCCCTCGAAAACGCCATCAAGGGCAAGAGCGCCAACACCTCGCCCTTCAGCCTGGCCTGGGCCGGCGGCACCCTGAGCCGCGCGCACCTCGCGCGCTGGGCCGAGAACCACTACCACTACGTCGGTCCCTTCGCCGACTACCTGGGTTATCTCTATGCCCGCATGCCCGACCGCTACACCGAAGCCAAGGATTTCCTGCTGGCCAACATGTACGAGGAGGAGATCGGCGGCGATCGCCACACTGACCTGCTGATCCGCTTCGCCGAGGCCTGCGGCACCACGCGCGAACGCGTGACCGACCCCGACAACATGTCGCCGACCACCCGCGGGCTGCAAAGCTGGTGCTATGCGGTCGCGATGCGCGAAGACCCGATCGTGGCGGTCGCCGGTCTGGTGGTGGGGCTCGAATCCCAGGTGCCGTCGATCTATCGCAAGCAGACGCCCACCTTGCGCGAGAAGTACGGCTTCACGGACGAGGAGGTGGAGTTCTTCGACCTGCACATCGTCTCGGACGAGATCCATGGCGAGCGCGGCTACCAGATCGTGCTCGAGCATGCGACCACGGTCGAACTGCAGCAGCGCTGCCTGAAGATCTGCGAGATCGGCGCCCAGATGCGGCTGCTCTACACCACGGCGCTCTACCACGACTACGTGGCGGTCGAAGCGCCCGAGAACGCCGCGCAGCCCGTACTCGAAGCCGCCTGAGCCACCCCCGATCCCACCCATCCGCCGCGCGCATGCCCATCATCACCTTCCACAAAGGCGGCCAGATCTATCGCGACGAGGTCAAGGACAACACCAACTTGGTGGTGCGCGCCGGCATCAAGCAGTTTCCCTATCCGCACCTGCGCTACGAGTGCGGCATGGGCAAGTGCTCGAAGTGCGCCTGCCGCGTGCTGGCCGGCGCCGAACACCTGCCGCCGCCGAACTGGAAGGAGAAGAAGCAGCTCGGCGAGCGGCTCGACGCCGGCTGGCGCCTGGCCTGCCAGCTCTGGGTCCAGCAAGACATCGAGCTGGCGCAGGAAGACGCCCTCGCGGCCTGAGGCCCCACCGACCATGTACCTGATACTGACCAGCAGGCCAGGCCAGTTCCGCACCGAGCTCGTCGAGGGGCTGCGCCGCATCGAGTCCTGCGACTACCTGTTCTTCGGCCGCTGCAAGGCGCGCTTCGTGATCGCGGAGGTGGCATCGGACTGCCGCGTCGCCGTGATCGACGAGACGCCGCCCGAGGTCGTGAACCACGTGCCGGTCAAGTTCTTCGAGAAGTTCGAGACCGTCGAGCTGGCGCGCGCCGCCTTGCGGCAGCTGGTGCACGAGGACGATGCCGACGTGCGTCTGGTGCCGACCTGAATCCACGCCCTTCCCCCGCGCTGCCTCCTTTCCCTCCATGATCCAGATCACATTCATCAGCAACAACGCCAAGGTCGTGACCGCGCCCGAAGGCGGCAATCTGCTGCGCATCTCGCTGCGCGAACAGGGCGGCATCCCGTTCAAGTGCGGCGGCGGCCTGTGCGGCACCTGCAAGTGCCGCATCGAGTCCGGCCTGCACCACACCGATGCCATCAAGGCGAAGGAGCGCAGGCACCTTTCCGAGGACGAGATGAAGCAAGGTTGGCGCATGGCCTGCCAGACCTTCGTGACCGGCGATGTCGCCGTCTCCTGGCAGCCGCGCGACATCCGCAAATGATCGCTTCCCTGCTGCCCGAGGGCATGAGCCTGGGCCACTACGCCGGCATGGCCGCGATGGTGCTTGTGGGTGCCTGCCTGCAGGGCATCGGCGGCGTCGGCTTCGCGATGTTCTCGGCGCCGATCGCCGCCCTGTTCTACCCGGAGCTGGCGCCGGGCCCGCTGCTCGCGCTCGGCGGGCCGCTGGCGCTGATGTCGGCGTTGCGCGAGTTCGATCAGGTCGACTGGGGTGCCGCGGGGATGGCGCTGGTCGGTCGCGTCGTCGGCACGCTGGGCGCGGCGGTCTGCCTGCTGCTCCTGCCCGCCGAACTGCTGACCGTGATGTTCGCGCTGTTCATCCTGGCCGGCGTCGTCTTGAGCCTGAGCGGCCGCCGCATCGACGCCTCGCGCGGCAACATGGTCGGCGCCGGCATCGCCTCGGGGCTCATGGGCACGATCACCTCCGCGGGTGCGCCGCCGTTCGCGCTGGTGATGCAGTACCTGCCGCCGCCGCGGCTGCGCGCCACGCTGGGCTGCGTGTTCTTCGCCGGTGCCGCCTTTTCGCTGGTGATGCTCGCGAGCATCGGCCGCTTCGGGCGGCACGAGATGTGGCTCAGCGCCTGGCTGCTGCCGCTGATGATCGCCGGCTTCGCGATCTCGGGGCCGCTCAACCGCCGCGTGTCGCGCGCAGCGGTGCGCGGCCTGCTGCTGGCCCTGTCGGCTTTCGGCGCCATCGCGCTGCTGTTGCGCGAAGCCATCGCCTTCTGACCCGGACGCGGATTCCCCATGCAACACATCACCGATTCGATGGTCGAGGCACTGGTCTCGCCGGCCGATGCGCAGCAGGTGCTGCGCGACGCCTTCCTGCGCTTCGGCGCGGGCACGGCCGCCATGCAGGAGCGCGTGCGCACCGAAGCAGGCGGCGTCAAGCTCTCGACGCTGGGCGCGGTCATTCCGGGCCAGGGCGTGGCCGGCGCCAAGGTCTACACCACGATCGAAGGCAAGTTCTCCTTCGTCATCCTGCTGTTCTCGGCCGAGGACGGCCGGCCGCTGGCCTCGTTCGACGCCGGCGCGATCACCCGGCTGCGCACCGCCGCCTGCTCGGTGATCGCGGCCCGCCACCTGGCGCGTCCGGAGTCGCGGACCCTGGCGCTGTTCGGCGCCGGCACCCAGGGCCGGGCCCATGCCGTGCAATTGGCGGCGGCTTTCGGCCTCGGGTGCATCCGCGTCTGCACGCCCCGCCCCAGCGCCGGCCTGGCCGAAAGCCTGGCCGCCGAGAGCGGCGTGCCGGTGCGGCTGTGCGGGCCCGACGAGGCCCTCGATGGCGCCGACCTGGTCGTCACGGCGTCGCGCGCGACCACGCCGCTGTTCGCGGGCGAACGCCTGCCGCCGGGCTGCTTCGTCGCGGCCATCGGATCGAGCCTGCCCCACACCCGCGAACTCGACGATGCGGCGCTGTCGCGCGCGGCACTGGTGGCGGTCGAATGGCGGCCGCAGTCGCTGCGCGAGGCCGGCGAACTGGTGCAGGCCGGGGCCGGCGTGCTGCCCGAGGAGAAGATCGTCGAACTGGCGGAACTCGTGGGCGGCCGGGTGGCCGGTCGCCAAGCCGGCGACGACATCACGATCTACAAGTCGGTCGGCGTCGGCCTGGAGGACGTGGCGCTGGCCGGACTCGCCTGGCGCCGCCTCGGCCAACGCTGAGCGGGCGCCCGGCTCAGTCCGCCGCCGGGCCGCCCCAAGGCGGGCTGCACCCCCTCGGGGGGCAGCGAGTACACGAAGTGACGAGCGTGGGGGCTCAGTCCTTCGGCAGCGCCGGAGGCAGCGAGACCGGCAGCTCGGCCGCGCTGTAGACATGGCGCGCGGCCAGCAGCGACGCCAGTTCGGCGTCGCCGGCCACCACCGCGCGCAGGATGGCGGCGTGCTCCTGCCAGTTCGCGTGCATGCGCTCGCGGTTGTTCACCGTGAAGAACAGCGCGGTGCGCTCGCGCAGCGAACGCATGATGTCCTGCAGCACCGAGTTGGCGGCGACGTTGCCCAGGGCTTCATGGAACTCGAGGTTCAGCGCCGAGATGCGCGCCAGGTCGTCGTCGCTGGTGAGCTGCGATCCTTCCGCCAGGATGCGCTCGAGCTTGGCGATCTGCACCGGGTCATGGCGCCGCGCCGCCAGCTTGGCGTTGAGCGCCTCCAGCGTCGCGCGCACCTCCACCATCTCCTTGATCTGCTCCTTGGTGAAGGTGGTGACGGTCGCGCCGCGCCGCGGTTCGATCGCGACGATGCCCTCGGAGGCCAGGGCGCGCAGCGCCTCGCGCACCGGCATGCGCGACACGCCCAGCTCTTCGGAAAGGCGGCCCTCGACGAGCCGCTCCCCCGGTGCCAGTTCGCCGCTCAGGATGCGCTCGCGCAGCGCCGTCAGGACAAGCTTCGTCAGCGGCGCATGGCGCTCGCCCAGTTTGCCATCGGTGTTCAGTGCTTCCATTGCTCCAGCGGTACGCGGTATACGAAATCCATATTGTGCCCGCTGGAGCGCCACGGCGCGCATGCGGCGCGCCGGGCGGTCGCTAGCCGTCCCTTCGCCGCGAGATCAGCCGGCGCAGCGCCGCCCGCACGCCGGGCCGGTCGGCCACGCCGATGGCGATCGGCCGCGCGCGATAGAGCGCCCGCTGCTCCTCGAGCACCACCCGCAGCGCGGCCATGCTCGATTCGCTGTAGACCCACAGCCCGGAGACCACGAACTGCCCGGGCAGCGCGTCCGCCTTGGGCCGGATCTGGAGGTTGACCGCGCCGATGCGGTCCATGGTTTCCACCCGCGCCGCGGCCTGCTGGACCCCGCCGCCCAGCACGCTCACCTCGCGGGTGAAGGCGAAGCTGATCGCCTGCACCTGGTGGAAGTTCTCCGAGATGAAGGCGCAGATCTCCAGGAACACCAGGCGACCGAGGTGCCGCTGCTCCTCGCGCACGACCCGCGTCGGCTCGAAATGCTCGATGTGGATCTCCGTGCCGTCGCTGGAGACCGGCACGGGGTCCAGCGTCCCGAGCAGAACGTTGGCGTCGTGGACGAGCATGGGCTCACCGAGCTGGTAGGGAGCAGCCCCGGGCCCGGTGATCCGGAGTTTCTTGAATGTCATGAAGGACTTCGCCGGGCTCGGCCGAGGCCCATTCCCCGGCGCGTTCCGCACGCTGTTGCCTTTCATTCCGACTTTAAGAGCGCCAGCAGACCGGCCCCGGGCGGGCCGCCGAACTTATCCGGCCCAAATCGACATAGTTCACGCAATCCGCCGGCAATCGGGGCGACTCTCCCCGGCGGCAGCTCCCAAGCCCTGGTGGTCGTTCCGGTCATCCTTGAAATTAGAGTTTGAATTTGAATTTGAATTTGATACGATAGCGGCACTCACCCGAACAGGACCCTGCGCCTTTCTCCGGCGCGCGAGAGCAACCATGAACAAGAAGCCCCTCATTGCCGGCGCCCTCGTGCTGGTCGCGGCCGCCGCCTTCGCCGCCTGGTACCTGCACCGCCAGCCCGCCGATGCGAGCCAGCTGGTGCTCTACGGCAATGTCGACCTGCGCCAGGTGTCGCTGGCCTTCAACGGCAGCGAGCGCATCGCCCGGCTCGAGGTCCAGGAAGGCGACCGCGTGAAGGCCGGCCAGGTGCTGGGCCAGCTCGACACCCGCAGCCTCGAGCTGCAGGCGGCCCAGGCCGAAGCCCAGATCGCCGGCCAGGCGCAGGCGCTGCAGCGGCTCAAGGCCGGCAGCCGGCCCGAGGAGGTGGCGCAGTCGCGGGCCCAGGTCGCGGCCGCGCAGGCCGATGCCGAACTGGCCCGCCAGCAGCTCGAGCGGCTGCAGGGAATCCGCCAGACCACTGCCGGCCGTGCCGTGAGCCAGCAGGACCTGGACGCTGCGCAGGCGCGCCGCAAGGTGGCCGAGGCCCAGCTGGAGAACACGCGCAAGGCGCAGCAGCTCGTGGTCGCCGGCCCGCGCAAGGAAGACATCGCCCAGGCGCAGGCGCAGCTCGACGTCGCCACCGCGGCGCTGGCGGTTCTGCGGCACCAGCTGCAGGAAGCCCGCCTCGTGGCGCCGATCGATGCGGTGGTGCGGGCGCGCCTGCTCGAGCCCGGCGACATGGCCTCGCCGCAGCGCCCGGTGTTCACGCTCGCGATCACCGACCCCAAGTGGGTGCGGGCCTACGTCACCGAGTCCGACCTCGGACGCATCCGGCCCGGCATGGCGGCCACGCTGTCGACCGACAGCCACCCCGGCGAGCCGCTCGCGGGCAAGGTCGGCTACATCTCCTCGGTGGCCGAATTCACGCCCAAGACCGTGCAGACCGAGCAGCTGCGCAGCAGCCTGGTGTACGAGATCCGCGTGCTGGCCGACGACCCTGCGGACCGCCTGCGGCTGGGCATGCCGGTGACGGTGCGGCTGGCGCTCGACGGCGACGCCCGCATCGCCGGGAGCGCTCGCTGATGGCCTCCGCGGCGCCCGCCCTGGCCGGGCAGGGCCTGCACAAGCGCTTCGCCGTGAAGGGCGCCGCCGAAGCCACGCGGGCCCTCGACGACGTCTCGCTCGAGATTCCCGCAGGCACGCTGGCGGCGCTGGTCGGCCCGGACGGGTCCGGCAAGACCACGCTGCTGCGGCTCGCGGCCGGTCTGATGCGCGCCGACCAGGGCCGGCTCGAGGTGCTCGGCATCGATGTCGCGAAAGACCCGCAGGCGGTGCAGGACCGCATCAGCTACATGCCGCAGCGCTTCGGCCTCTACGAGGACCTCAGCGTGCAGGAGAACCTCGACCTCTACGCCGACCTGCATGGCGTCGACCCGGAAACCCGGCGCCAGCGCTATGCGCGGCTGATGGCCATGACCGACCTCGGCCGCTTCACGGCACGGCCGGCCGGCAAGCTGTCGGGCGGCATGAAGCAGAAGCTGGGGCTGGCCTGCACGCTGGTGCGCTCGCCCGAGCTTCTGCTGCTCGACGAGCCGACGGTGGGCGTCGATCCGCTGTCGCGGCGCGAGCTGTGGGAGATCGTGCAGCAGCTGGTCGACGAAGAACGGCTGAGCGTGATCGTCAGCACCGCCTACCTCGACGAAGCCGAGCGCTGCGCGCAGGTCTTCGTGATGCACGGCGGCCAGCTGATCGCGCAGGGCGAGCCGGCGCAGCTGCGCGACAACGCCAAGGGCCTGTGCTTCGTCGCCACGGCGCGCGCCGGCACCGCGCCGCGCACGCTGCAGGCGCGTCTCCTCGATGCCTCCGCGTCGATCATCGATGCCGTGCCGCAAGGCGGAGAGGTGCGCTTCATCCGCCGGCCCGACGCCGATGCCGCAGCCCTGGACGCCCTGCTCGATGGCGCGGCGGCGGAACCGGTGCCCGCACGCCTGGAAGACGGCTTCATGGTGCTGCTGCGCGCGCGGCAGATGTCGGCGGCCGCGGCGCCCGCGCAGGCGCCGCCCGCAGCCGTCGACGCGAAGGAAGTCGTCATCGAGGTCAAGGACCTGGTGCGCAGGTTCGGCGATTTCACCGCGGTCGCGAGCACCAGCTTCGATGTCCGGCGCGGCGAGATCTTCGGCCTGCTCGGCCCCAACGGCGCGGGCAAGACCACCACCTTCCGCATGCTGTGCGGGCTGCTTCCGGCCAGCAGCGGCTTCCTGCAGGTGGCCGGCATGAACCTGCGCACCGCGCGGGCCCAGGCCCGCGGGCGGATCGGCTACGTCTCGCAGAAGTTCGCGCTCTACGGCAACCTCACGGTCACCGAGAACCTGCAGTTCTTCGGCGGCGCCTACGGCCTGCGCGGGCAGCGGCTGCGCGAACGCATGCAGACGGTGCTGCAGCAGTTCGACCTGCTCGGCCAGGCGCATGCGACCAGCGGCCAGCTGCCCGGCGGCTTCAAGCAGCGCCTGGCGATGGCGACCGGCCTGCTGCACGAGCCCGAGATCCTGTTTCTCGACGAGCCCACCAGCGGCACCGACCCGCTCGCGCGGCGCGAGTTCTGGCGCCGCATCACGGCGCTGGCCGAGGCCGGCGTGACGGTGATCATCACCACGCACTTCATGGAAGAGGCCGAGTACTGCGACCGCATCGTGATCCAGGACGCCGGCCGCCTGCTGGCCATCGGCACGCCGCAGCAGGTGCGCGTGCAGGCCGGCAGCGCGCCGGACGGCCGGCTCAGCATGGAGGAGGCCTTCATCGGCATCGTGACCCAGGCCCGCGATGCCGCGAAGGGTGCCCCATGACCAGCCGCTTCCGGCAACGGCTGGTCGCGCTCACGCGCAAGGAGACGCGGCAGCTGGTGCGCGACCCGAGCAGCATCGCCATCGGCATCCTGCTGCCGATCATCCTGATCCTGATCTTCGGCTACGGGCTCTCGCTCGACGTCAGGAATGCGCCGATGGCCGTGGTGCTCGAAGACACTTCGCCCACCGCCGTGCAGGCGGTCTCGGGCCTGCAGCTCACGCCCTACATCTCGCCGGTGATGCTGACCTCGATGCGCGAGGCCGAGGCGCTGATGCACCAGCGCAGGGTCGACGGCATCGTGCGCGTGCCCGGCGACTTCTCGCGCCGGCTCGCGTCCGGCGACGCCGTGATCCAGGTGATCGTGCACGGCGCCGACGCCAACAAGGCGGGCATCGTGCTGCGCTACGCCAGCGGCGCGTTGGCGCAGAACGCGGTCCGGCTGGCCGACCGCGGCGCTGCAGCGGCGACCGGCGTGGGCTCGGTCAGCATCGAGCAGCGGCTGTGGTTCAACAGCGCCAACACCAGCACCTGGTACCTCGTGCCGGGGCTGATCGTGCTCATCATGACGCTGGTCGGCGCTTTCCTCACGGCACTCGTGATGGCGCGCGAATGGGAGCGCGGCACGCTGGAGGCCCTGTTCGTCACGCCGGTGCGGCCGGTGGAGATCCTGCTGGCGAAGATCATTCCCTACTTCGGCATCGGCATGCTCGGGCTGCTGCTGTGCCTGGCGGCCGCGCGCTTCCTGTTCGAGGTGCCGATGCACGGCTCGTTCATCGCCATCGTCGCGAGCGCGATGCTCTACCTGCTGGTCGCGGTGGGCGTGGGCCTGGTCATCTCCTCGGTGACGCGCAACCAGTTTCTCGCCAGCCAGGTGGCGCTGATCTCGAGCTTCCTGCCGTCGCTGATGCTGTCGGGCTTCCTGTTCGACCTGCGCAACGTGCCGACCGTCATCCGCATCGTGGGCCACGCGCTGCCAGCGACCTACTTCATGGAGCTGATCCGCACCCTGTTCCTGGCCGGCAACGTGTGGTCGCTGATCCTCAGGAACTGCGCGATCCTGGCGCTCTATGCCGTGGTGCTGCTCGGCGTCGCCCGCTTCGTCACGCGCAAGAAACTGGATTGAAGACCATGAACGGTTCATTCATCGACTTCGTGCGGCGCGTCGCCCACCTGTGCCGCAAGGAACTGCTGGCGATCCTCAAGGACCCGTCCAGCCGCGTCATCCTGATCGTGCCGGCGCTGATGCAGAGCCTGCTGTTCGGCTATGCCGCCACCTACGACCTGAGCCGCGTCGACTACGCGCTGCTCGACCAGAGCCACAGCGGCGCATCGACCGCGCTGATCGCCCGGCTCGACGGCACCGGCGTCTTCCGCCGCGCGGCGACGCTCGCGTCGCCCGACCAGATCGCGCCGGTCATCAACTCGCAGGATGCGCTGGTCGTGATCCAGATCGGGCCGCAGTTCGAGCAGCAGCTCAACGCCGGCCAGGAGACGCCGATCCAGGTCATCATCGATGCCCGGAACTCCAACACCGCGGGCTCGGCGGCGGGCTTCGTCGGCTCGGTCGTGGCCGCCTTCAACGACGAATGGCGCCAGCGCCACGGCGGCCGCATGGCGCCGGTCTCGATCGAATCGCGCGCCTGGTTCAACCCCAATCTCGAGACCCGCTGGAACTTCATGCCGGGCATGATCGCCGCACTCAGCATGATCCAGACCCTGCTGCTCACCGCCCTCTCGGTGGCGCGCGAACGCGAGCAGGGCACCTTCGACCAGCTGCTGGTGACGCCGCTGTCGCCGACCGAGATCATGATCGGCAAGGCCATCCCTCCGGTGATGATCGGGCTGGTTCAGTCGACCCTGGTGCTGCTGATCACCCTGCTGTGGTTCCGGGTGCCGATGGCGGGCTCGCTGGTCACGCTCTACATCGGGCTGTCTTTCTTCACCATCGCAAGCGTGGGCATCGGGCTGTCGATCTCGGCCGTGTCGGCCAACATGCAGCAGGCCATGCTCTACACCTTCGTGCTCATCATGCCGATGATGCTGCTGTCGGGCCTGACCACGCCGGTGAGCAACATGCCGCGCGCCCTGCAGATCGCCACCCTGGTCAACCCGCTGCGCTTCGCCATCGACCTGGTGCAGCGTGTCTATCTCGAGGGCGTGGGCCTGCTCACCGTCTGGCACAACCTGATCCCGCTCTTCCTCATCGCCGCAGTCACGCTGCCTCTGGCGGCCTGGTTGTTCCGGCATAGGCTCGTCTGAGACCTTGCGGGACAGACCAACAAACTGCGCAGCAGTTTTTGCTCAGTCCTCAACTGACTAGAAAGGACATCACCATGAACATCCCGCATCTAGCGACATTGCTAGCAGCCCTGACCCTGTCCGCCTGCGCAGTCGGCCCCGACTTCAAGCCCGCCCCCCCGGCGTCGCCGGCCAGCTTCTCGGACTGGCACGGCGGCTCGCCCGAGCTGATCGCGCCGCAGGAACGCGAGCGCGCGGGCGCCGCGGCGCCGGCCGGCTGGAGCATGTTCGGCGATCCGGTGCTCGACGCGCTGCAGGCGCGTGCGCTGGCCGCCAGCCCGGACCTGCAGACCGCGGCGCTGCGCTTTGCGCAAAGCCGCACGCAGCTGCTCGTCGTGCAGGCGCAGCGGGTTCCGCAGGTCAACGCCCGGGCCGGCGCCCGGCGCGAGCGGCAGAGCGAGGACGGCGATCCCACGCGCCTGATCGGCGCCCTGAACCCCGCCAACCGCGAGCAGCTGATCCAGACGCTGAGCGAGCCGCACTACCTCTACGACGCCGGCTTCGACGCCTCATGGGAAATCGACCTGTGGGGCCGCGTGCGACGCTCGGTCGAGGCGGCCGACGCCAACGTCGCGGCCTCGCAGGCGCTGCTGGCCCAGGTGCAGCTCAGCGTGCAAGCCGAGCTGGCGCGCCACTATTTCGAGCTGCGTGCGGTGCAGCGACAGATCCGCATCGCGCGCGAGGACATCGCGGCCGCCGAGGAGACGCTGCAGCTGGTCAAGGCACGCGCCGACGGCGGCCTCACGACCGATCTCGACGTCACCCGGCAACAGGCCCAGGCCGCCGACCTGCGCGCCCGCCTGCCCCAGCTGCTGGCACAGGAAGCGGCGGCCGTGAACCAGATCACGCTGCTGCTCGGCGAGCGTCCCGGCGCGCTGCAGGCGCAACTCGCCGCGCGCCCCGACAACGCCAGCGAACGCCCGCTGCCAGACCTGTCGCTCGGCCTGCCTTCCGAACTGGCGCTGCGCCGGCCCGACATCCAGCGCGCCCAGGCGCAGCTGCACGCGGCGACCGCCGACATCGGCGTCGCCGTGGCGGACCTCTATCCGCGCATCACGATCGGCGCCAGCTTCGGCTACGAATCGGTCAACGCCAGCACCTTCGGCGAATGGGGCAGCCGCCAATGGTTCGTCGGCCCCAGCCTGCAGCTGCCGATCTTCGACGGCGGCCGCCGGCGCGCCACCGTCACCCTGCGCGAACTGCAGCAGCAGGAGGCGGCCGTCGCCTACCAGCAGACCGTGCTGAAGGCCTGGCACGAGATCGACGACGCATTGAGCGCCTACTCGGCCGAGCGCCTGCGCAACGCTCAGCTGGCCCAGCGCGAGCGCAGCAGCCGCGACGCGCTGCAACTGGCCCGCGTGCGCTACGACCACGGCCTGACCGACTTCCTGGTGCAGCTCGACGCCCAGCGCACCTGGCTGCAGGCGCAGCGCGAATACACCGAGAGCACGAGCCGCCTGGCGCTCGGCCTGGTGGCGGTCTCGAAGGCGCTGGGCGGCGCCGGCGATCTGGCGAAGTCCTAGGGCCTGCCTGCCGAAGCCGACGAGGCTTCGCCCGTGGCCATCGCCGATAGCCGCTCGATGATCAACGCCGCCATCGGCGACGGGGTGCGGCCGCGCAATGTCACGATGCCCATTTCCGATGCAAGCGGCGGCAGGCCCGCGACCTCCACTGCCTGAAGCCGGCCGGCCGCCACCTCCCGCGCAACCGCGGCATGCGGCGCGGCCAGAACCGCGTCGCAGGCGAGGGCGACATCCTTCAGCACCTCGATGTCGTCGCACTCGAGCGCCAATGTGGCCTCGATGCCAAGCAGGCGGGAGATCACCGACCGCACGCCGGTGGGCAGGCGCACCGACAGGACGCCGTGCGACCAGATCCGCGGCAGCGTCGCGGTCTTGCGCGTCGTCGTCAACGGGTGGCCGGCGCGCACGTAGAAGCCCCCCGGCTCGGGGCGCAGCGCACGGCCGTGCAGGTTGGGGTCCGAAGGCAAGTCCCGGGTATCGGCGACGAAGAACTCGATGTCTTCGTCGCGCAGCCGCTCCAGCAGCAGCTGCCAGTTGCTGATTTCGACGCGCAGGTTGATGCCCGGGAACTCGCGCCGCATCGCGGTCAGCAGCGGCGACAGGAAGGTCGCCGCGGGAAACGGGCCGACCCCGAACGCGGTGTCGCCCAGGGCGCGGCTGCGATAGAGCTCGACGTCGCGTTCCAGGCAGCGGCTGTTGAATACGAGCTGCCGGGCGCGGGCGACGACGAATTCACCGGCCGGCGTCGCGACCACCTCGTTCGTGCCGCGGTCGAACAGCTGGAGTCCCAGCTCGGCTTCCGCCGCCTGGATGCTGCGAGTCAGCGCCGGCTGGCTGAGATGCACCTGCTCGGCGGCGCGCACGAAGCTGCGCCGGTCCGCGACGGCGACGATATGCGCCCAGCGCTTGAGGTCCATGCGGCGTCTCCTTGTCTTGTAATTGCAGCCGATGCATTGATTCTGGCTTCAATATGCATTGGACTCAATCGGTGTTCACCAGAACAATCGCGCCTCACAGAGCCCGGCGTTCAGGCACAGGACCCGGCCCGCATTCATAGCCAAGGAGACAACCTGGTGAACCTCGTCCAGAACATCGTGCTGGTCACGATCATTCTCGTTTTTGCCTTGCTGGAGATCCGCTCCCGCAAGCACGAACACTTCCACGCCACCGCAGACGACACCAAGCTGGAACTGTTCATGTTCCTCGCGCTGCTGGCGGTATCGCAGCCCTTCATCTTCGCGGTGACGGCCAAGCTGAGCGCGCTCGCCATGCCGGAGCAGCGCAACGCCTGGGCCCACCTGCCGTGGTGGGCCATGGGCGCGATCCTGCTGATCGCCGACGACATGACGCAGTACTGGTGGCACCGCGTTTCGCACTCGCCGCGGCTGTGGCCGCTGCATCGTGCGCATCACACGGCGCACTACATGAGCATCCGCATCACCTACCGCAACAACTTCTTCTACTACCTGATGATGCCCGGCCTGTGGGCCTCCGGCGTGCTGATCTACCTCGGCTTCGGCAACGCCTATCTGGTCTACATCGTGATCAAGCTGGCGGTGATCCTGGGCGCGCACAGCGCGGTGCCGTGGGACGCGCCGCTGTACCGCGTGAAGTGGCTGCACCCGCTCGCCTGGGTGCTGGAGCGGACCGTGGTCACGCCCGCCACCCACTGGGCGCATCACGCGCTCACCAACGACGACGGCATCGGGCACTACAAGGGCAACTTCGGGAACCTGCTGTTCGTCTGGGACCTGCTCTTCGGCACCGCCAAGATCACCCGCCGCTATCCGTCCAGGGTCGGCCTGCAGGACGACCTGGTCTTCGGCAAGGAGCGCTGGTTCGTGGAGATGTTCTACCCGCTGATCCATTCGCGGCGCGCGCACTCGGCCCTCGTGCCCGGCGGCCGGGCCTATGCGGAAACCGAGACCGACGGCGATGGCCGGCAGGAAGCGCCCGCGGCCGTGAGCAAGACCTGAGTGCCGGCAGACGCCTGTCCCTCCGTGGTGGCGATGATGGACGGAGACGGACCCTCAGTCGTCCCGTGGCATGGCCTCCCGCAAGAGACGCATGCCGACCAGCGTGTAGCGGGTCTGTGCCGTGTTCCAGTTGCGATAGGACGAGCGCAGGTACAAGGCGGAGGTGGCCCATGATCCGCCGCGGCGAACATGCAGGTCGCCCGCCGCGGGGCCCGGCGGGTCGTCCGTGGGGGACTCCGCGTAGTAGTGCTCCCCGTACCGATCGGCGACCCATTCCCAGACGTTGCCATGCATGTCGAACAAGCCGAATGCATTGGGCGCGAAGCTGCCGACCGGCGCCGTGAAGACGTAGCCATCGTGGCCCGGCAGCGCGAAGGGCAAGCGGTTCGGCCAGCGCTGGGCGGTGTCCAGGTCCAGCAGGGCGGCAGCACCGAGCAGGCTTGCCGCGTCATCGCCCGTGCTGTAGCGCGTGGTCGTTCCTGCGCGGCATGCGTACTCCCACTCGGCCTCCGTCGGCAGGCGATAACGCACGCCCTCGCGCTCGCTGAGCCAGCGCGCCATGGCGACAGCGTCGTTCCAGCTCACGTTGACCACCGGATCGCCGCCGGTCTGCGGGAAGCCCGGGTCGTGCCACGCATACCGGGGGTTGCGCCCTTCGAAGCGTTCGCCGCGCGCCGAACTGGCGGGGTCGTAGACCGGGTTGTAGCCATAGCCGCCGGTTCCGTCGGCGATCGATTCGGGCGTGTAGCCGGAGGCTTCCAGGAAGCGCCGAAACTGGTCGACCGTCACTTCGTGCTGCCCCAGCCAGAACGCCCGGGTGATGCGCACCCGATGCCGCGGCCCCTCGTCGCCGAGCGCCTGCAGGTCCTCCGGCGCATACGCCGGATAGTCGCGGGACAAGCTTTCGGCCGGCTCGCCGCTCCCCATCATGAACTCGCCCGCCGGCACCCGGACGAACTTCATTCCCAGGCTGTTCTCGATGACGTGGGGACGGCCATGGCCGGCTTCGGTGACTGTCCCGGCAGAAAAATGGCCGCAGGCAGGAAGCGCGGCTGTCGCCAGGCAAGCGAGCATCAGCCGGAAGTTCACGGCCCCCGGCCCCTAGAGTTCCGCGATGATCCCGGTCGAGGTGGCTTCCGCCGCCAGCTTGCCCGCGGGGTTGTAGAGCGACGCCTCCATGAACGCCACCCGCTTGCCGCGCCGGATCACCCGTCCCTCGACCCGGCCCTCGCCGGGGCCGACCTTCTCGTAGAAGCTGACCTTGATCTCCAGGCTGAAGACGGTCTGCGCATGTCCGCTGTCGTGCATCACCGCATGCGCCATCGCGGCGTCGAGCCAGGCCGTGATGAAGCCGCCCTGGGCGATCGTGCCGTTGCTGTGGCAGTACTCGCGCCGCACCGTGAACGCGGCCGACAGCAGCTTGCGCTCGGGCTCCCATCCGGTCACGTGGAAATTGCCCATCGATTCGCTCAGCGCCTTGCCCGAGCGGATGCGTTCGTCCAAGTCTTCGTTCATGGGAATCTCGTATCTGGTTGAACTGCGGAGATTGTCACCCGGCCCGCCGCCAGCGGCCCGATGCCGGACAGAGCACCGCCGGTTCGCCATTGCACCGGACCTGCTCTTCATCGAGTTGCGACGAGGTCGACGGATCGACATCGAAGGCGATCCCGAGCGCGCGCGCCAGGTGGGGATCCTCGATCGGTAGCTCCCAGGTCAGGAACAGCTGGGTGCAGTCCGGGCCGGCGGCGAAGTCGGCGGCGTCGAAGCCGCTGCTGCGGCGTCGAACGACGGCGTGCGGCTGGCCGGTGTCGAAGATCAGGGCCGTGCCCCGGGCCAGCGGGATCCGATGGCCGGTGGACGGAAAGTGCACGTCCAGCTCGCGGTCCTCGCTCAGGAAGAGATTGCAGAACGCCGCCCCGCCGTATTGCGCGCCGTCGTGGTGGTACCTCGCGCCGCGGCAGGCCATCAGCGCGACATCGGCGCCGGCGATGACCTCCTGCAGGCCGAGCCCGCGCGTCCAGTCGGCCACCGCCTGCACGCACTGCCGGTAGTCCGGCCAGCGGACCCGCGCGCGGGCCAGGGGCAGTGCCTCGACATCGCCGGGTTCGAGGACCATGCGCGAGGAAATCTCCCGGTCCCAGTCGGCCAGCAGGCGTGCGGGCGGCATCGGCACGTCCAGCGTGGCGGACAGCACCACATCGCTCACGCTGCGGCTGCGGATGGCGTCGCCGCTGCGGAAGAACGATGTGAGGAGGTCTCGTGCCATGGGGTCAGGGCGGCGCCGGCCGGCCGGCGTCGAGCGCTCTGGCGGCCTTGCCGGCGCCGCGGGTCCCGCGGTAGCGCTGACGGGCTTCGGCCAGCATGGCCGCCTTCGGCAGCAGCTTGGTGCCGCCCATCCAGAGCTCGGCCGGCTGCCCCTTGCGATCGCGCACCAGCCGGACCGGCTGGCCGGGACTGTTGTAGCCGGAGGTCTTCGCGATCAGGCCGCGATCCTTGCTCGCGATCGACAGCTCGGTGTTGGTGCCGTCGAAAGGCATGCTCATGGCCGGCGCGACCTGGAGCACGACCTTGCCCATCGGAACCAGGTCGCTGGCGCCCCACATGCTCCACCAGCGGCCGCTCCAGGCGGCGTTCTTTCGCGCCGGCGCGCCATGGCGCTGGAAGGCCGATAGGACGCTGTGGATCCCGTCCACCCACTGGTAGGACCAGCCATCCTGCGAATTGCACAGCACGGTGATCGTGAAGCCCGACTCCGCGAAGCGCGAAGTGCGGGAAACGAAGCCCTGCAGGCCGCCGGTGTGGCCGTGCCACTCCTTCGGTCCGGGGCCGTTCATCATGGTGCCGTAGCCGTAGTAGGACTCGAGGGTGCTGCAGGGGTCGCGCCAGCGGCGCTGCATCATCTCGCGGCGGCTGGCCGCCGAGAGCACGCTCTCCTTGCTGTCGGGCGCGAGCTGGGCGAAGAAGCGCGCCACGTCCGATGCGGTCGAGACGAAGCCGCCCGCCGGGGCGATGGCATGGCACACGTTGTCGCCGGGCACGATCAGGCGCTGGCCGAAGGGAAACTCGGTGCTGTGGCCTTTCGCCATCGGCGCGGTCCTGGGCAACTGCGGCATGTCCGGCACCGTCTCGCGCAGGCCCGCCGCCTCGATGACATGGCGCGTGATCCAGGCGGGGTATTCGGTGCCGCCGAGCTCCTCGATCAGGAGGCCCAGCAGGCCATAGCCGTGGTTGGAGTACTTGAGCTGCAGGCCGGGCGCGAGCGGCTGCTTCCTGGCCAGGTCGGCCCGCAACTCGGCCCGGGACAGGAAGGGCCGACGATCGAGGAACTGCCCGCTGTCCTCGCCATCGCGGATGACGCCGGCGCCGTGCGACAGCAGTTCACCGACCCGGGCCTTGGCGAGCTCCTTGTGCAGGCCGGACACGTGGCGGCCGATCGGGTCGTCGAGGCCGACCTTGCCCTGCTCGCGCAGCAGCATCACGCCGGCGGCAGTGAACGACTTGGAATGCGATGCGATCCGGAAGCGATGCCTGGGGGTGAGCCGCTTTCCGGTGCTCAGGTCGGCGCTCCCCAGGGCGAACTCGGCCACCAGCTCCTGGCCCCTTGCGATCGCGACGGCGCAGCCGACCTGCTGGTGCCGTTCGAGCTGGAAGGCCAGCCAATCGGGGATGTAGGCCAGAGCAGGCTGGAGCCAGGCGGGCTTTGCTTTGTTCTTCATCGGTGTGGTCGCCACTCGGAAAACGGGGTTGCGAGTGTAGTGCGGACTACCGGAACGGCCTCACTCGGGCTGGGCGTCCAGCGCGGCAGCGCGGATCCGGCCCCGCTCGCTGTGCAGCATGTAGAGGCCGGAGCCGACCAGCAGCGCGATGCCCAGCCAGGCCCACCCGCTGGGGACTTCGTTCCAGATCGCATAGCCCAGCAGCATCGCGAAGAGAACCGCCGTGTAGCGGAAGGGCGCCGTGAGCGACACCTCGCCGGCGCGCATGCACTGCACCAGCAGCAGGTAGCCGGATGCCAGGAAGGCCGCGGCGACGCCCAGCAGGCCGAGGTCGCCCGGCGCGATCGCCTGCCAGCCACTGGCCAGGGTCAGGCAAGCCGCCAGCAAGGTGACGGCCAGCGCCGTGGCGAGCGTGATGATGATCGACGGGATGGCCGGATCGATGCGTCGCGTCATCAGGTCGCGGGCGGCATGGAACAGCGTGCCGAGCAGGCACAGCAGCGCCCAGGCGTTGAAGCCCTCCCCGCTGGGCTGCACGATGCACAGGACACCCGCGAAGCCCAGCACCACCGCGGACCAGCGCGCCATGCCGGCGCGCTCGCCCATGAAGAGCACCGCGAACACGGTCATGAACAGGGGCGCGGCGAGATTGATGGCCGTGGCGTTGGCGATCGGCAGCCGGAACAGCGCCAGCAGGTACATCACGGTCGCGCAGGCATCGACCGCGCCGCGAAGCGCCACCCGCGGATGCAGCACCGCACTCGCCTGGCGCAGCGCGCCCAGCCGGTGCGCGACCAGCAGCACGAGCGCCGAAGCCATCAGCCCGCGCAGGAAGATGAGCTGCGCCGAGGGCACCGACTGGCTGACGTGCTTGACCAGCGCGTCGTTGACCACGAAGCAGCCCATGGCACCGATCATCGTGGCGATGGCGCGCCCGTTGGCGCGGGACGAGGATCCGGAAGACAAGGGTTGCGAAGTCATGTGGAGCTTGAGGATTGCTATCATCGCTATTCCTGATTTGAATAGCGAACGAGGAACAGAGAATGAGAGTATCCATGCGTCTTCGCAGCGCCGCGGTGGCCGCGGCCTTGCTGCTCGGCAGCGCGGCCAGCGGTGCGCAGGAACTGGTGGTCTCGGCCGCCGCCAGCCTGACGAACGCCTTCCGGGCGGTGGGCAAGTCGTTCGAGCAGGCCAGGCCGGGCGCCAAGCTGAGCTTCAACTTCGCTGCCTCAGGACCCTTGCTGGCGCAGATCCAGCAGGGCGCGCCGGTCGATGTCTTCGCATCGGCCGACCAGGAGACCATGAACCGTGCGGCCAGCGCGAATCTCATCGTGCCGTCGTCGCGGGCCGATTTCGCGGCCAACACGCTGGTGCTGATCCTGCCTTTGGCTTCCGCCCAGAAGCCCAATCAGCTGAGCGATCTGACCGGCGGCGGGTTCCAGCGCATCTCGACCGGCTCGCCGGCCACGGTGCCGGTGGGGCGCTACACGATGGAAGCCATCGAGAAGGCCGGACTCACCGCTGCCCTGCAGTCGCGCTGGATCTACGGCGAGAGCGTGCGCCAGGTGCTCAACTATGTCGCCCGCGGCGAGGTGGACGCAGGCTTCGTGTACCGCACCGACGCCCTGATCGAGCCCGAGAAGACACGCATCGCGCTGACCGTCCCGACCACCACGCCGGTGACCTACCCGATCGCGCTGGTCGCCGCCAGCAAGAACGCCGCCCTGGCCAACGAGTTCATCGCCTACGTGCGCAGCGCGCCCGGCCAGGAGATCCTGCAGCGCCACGGCTTCTCGAAGCCCTGACGCGATCGCTGGCAGCACGTGTCCGCCCTGTTCGTTCCGCTCTGGCTCACGCTCAAGGTCGCGCTGCTGGCGACGCTGATCGCCGGCGTGGTCGGCATCGCGCTGGGCTGGTGGCTGGCACGGCGGCAGTTCGCCGGCCGCAGCATCGTCGACTCCCTGCTGATGCTGCCGATGGTGCTTCCGCCCACGGTCATCGGCTACTACCTGATCGTGCTGATCGGCCGCAATGGCGTCTTCGGCCAGTACCTGGACCGCTGGTTCGGCATCAACCTGATCTTCACCTGGCAGGGCGCGGTCATCGCGGCTTCGGTCGTCTCGCTGCCCCTGGTCTACAAGGGAGCCAGGGCGGCGTTCGAGGAAGTCGACGGACGCTTCGCCAATGCGGCGAGAACCCTGGGCGCCGGCGAGCTCGAGGTCTTCCTGCGGGTCTCGCTGCCGCTGGCCATGCGCGGCATCGCGGCCGGCCTGATGCTGGCCTTCGCGCGCGCCACGGGCGAGTTCGGCGCCACCTTGATGATCGCGGGCAACCTCCCGGGCAAGACCCAGACCTTGTCGATCGCCGTCTATGAAGCCGTGCAGGCGGGCAACGACGGCCATGCGCTCTGGCTCACGCTGGTGATCTCGGTGATGTGCATGGCGGTGCTGGTGGTCTCGGGCCGCCTGCTGCAGGCGAGGCACTAGATGAGCTCCCCCCGAAGCGCCTTGCTCGACGTCCAGCTGCAGCTCACGCTGCATTCGCCGGACCGCAGCTTCGTGCTCGACGTCGCATTCGCCGCCGCGTCCCAGCGGACCGCACTCATGGGCCCATCGGGCTCCGGCAAGTCGACGGTGCTCCAGGCCATCGCCGGACTCATGCCATCCGCGCGCGGGCGGGTGCGGATCGGCCCGCAGACGCTGCTGGATTCCGCGCAAGGCATCGACCTCCGGGCGCGGGAGCGCCGGGTCGGCGTGGTGTTCCAGGACTATGCGCTGTTCCCGCACATGACGGTGGAGCAGAACCTGCAGTTCGGCCTGCAGCGCCTGGGCCGGCGCATCGATGCGGATCAGGCGCAGCGGGTCGATGCGCTGATCCGTCAGTTCGACCTCCAGGCGCTGCGTGGCGGCCTGCCGCGCAACCTGTCGGGTGGCCAGCGCCAGCGGGTGGCGCTCGCGCGGGCGCTGGCGATCGAGCCCCGGCTGCTGCTGCTGGACGAGCCGCTCTCCGCGCTGGACGCGCCGCTGCGCAAGCGCCTGCGGCGCGAGCTGGCCGAGATGCTGGACCGCGTGCAGGTTCCGGCCCTGCTCGTGACGCACGATCCCCAGGACGTGGAAGCCCTGGCGCAGGAGGTGATCTGTATCGACAATGGGCGCATCGTCGATTGCAATCCTGGCCCGGGGGAACCTTGACATGCCGCTGCTGCGTATCGCCTGCCTTCTGCTGGCCTTCCTGCTCGTCGCATCGGCGCCCGCATCCGCCCAGGTGAGCGCGCGGGTCGAGGTGACGGGCGCCGTGCGCCAGTCGCTGGACCTGGACGCCGCTGCACTCGCGGCTTTTCCGGCGGAGGCCATCGGCCGCTTCACGCAGGCCCGCAGCGGTGCGGGAGCCTCATCGCAGAGCACCGTGCGCGGCGTCAGGCTGGGGGCACTGATCGAACGCGCCGGCCTGGCACCGGCCGACCGCAACGCGTGGAAGACGCTCGCGGTGATCGCCACCGCGACCGATGGCTACCGCGCCGTCTTCTCCTGGCCCGAGATCACGAACACCGCGGTCGGAGAAGGCGTGCTCGTGATCTTCGAGCGCGACGGCAAGCCGCTGGACGAGCGCGAGGGCCGGATCGCCCTGATCTCGGCCGCCGACCTGAAGCTCGGGCCGCGGCACGTGCGCAATCTCAAGCGGATCGAGCTGCGCGCACTGGATTGAGTCCGCGCGGGGGCCATCGCGTTCGCAGGGGAAACCCTCTATTTCCGAATCGCATCGCCCCATTCCCCGAATAAATTAGACCGCCCCGCATGCTTGTTCGACACTCCTCGCGCACTGCTCGAGTGCGTCAACGACGAGGAGACATGCATGACAGCTGTTCGGAATGCCAGCACGGCACCGGCTTGCGCTCCGGCCGATGCATCGGCCTTCGTGCGGCAGGTGCTGGCGCAGCGCGCCGGCGAGCCGGGCGCGCTGCTGCCGATCCTGCATGACCTGCAGGACGCGCTGGGCCATGTGCCCGCGCAGTCGCTGGCGGCCATCGCCGACGCGCTGAACCTCTCGCGCGCCGAGGTCCACGGCGTCGTCACCTACTACCATCACTTTCGCGCCGAGCCCGCGGCACGCCACGTGGTCCAGATCTGCCGCGCCGAAGCCTGCCAGGCCATGGGTGCGGATGCGCTGGTCGCGCACGCCCAGCAGCATCTGGGCTGCGCGATGCACGGCACATCGAAGGATGGCGCGTTCACCCTCGAACCGGTGTTCTGCCTCGGGCTGTGCGCCTCCTCGCCCGCCATGATGCTGGACGACCAGCCGCATGCGCGCATGACGCCGCAGGCCTTCGATGCCTTGCTCGCCGATGCCGGGAGCGCAGCATGACCGTCACCGTCTACGTCCCGCGCGACTCCGCCGCGCTGGCGGTCGGCGCCGACCGCGTGGCAGGCCGCATCGCCGACGAGGCCGCCGCGCGCGGACTGGACATCCGGATCGTGCGCAACGGTTCGCGCGGCCTGCTCTGGCTCGAAGTGCTGGTGGAAGTGGCGACGCCCGCCGGCCGCGCCGCGTACGGTCCCGTGAGCGTCGCCGATGTCGCCGGCCTGTTCGATGCGGGCTTCCTCGAAGGTGCCGCGCACGCCCTGGGCCATGGGCTGACCGACGACATTCCCTACCTCAAGCAGCAGGAGCGCCTCACCTTCGCCCGCATGGGCATCACCGACCCGCTGTCGCTGTCGGACTACCAGGCGCACCAGGGTTTCGCGGGGCTGCGCCGGGCCCTGGCCATGGCACCCGCGGACGTCGTCCAGCAGGTGCTGGATTCCGGGCTGCGCGGCCGCGGCGGTGCCGCCTTCCCGGCCGGCATCAAGTGGAAGACCGTGCTGGCGACCGAGGCGGCGCAGAAGTACGTGGTCTGCAACGCCGACGAAGGCGACTCGGGGACCTTCTCGGACCGCATGACGATGGAGGGCGACCCGTTCATGCTGATCGAAGGCATGGCCATCGCCGGCATAGCCACCGGCGCCACGCAGGGCTATGTCTACGTGCGCTCCGAATACCCGCACGCGATCGCGACGCTGAACGAGGCGATCCGCCTGGCCGAGGCCGCGGGCTTCCTCGGCGCCGACATCCTGGGCTCGGGCCGGCGCTTCGCGCTCGAGGTGCGCAAGGGCGCGGGCTCCTATGTCTGCGGCGAGGAAACCGCGCTGCTCGAGAGCATCGAGGGCAAGCGCGGCATCGTGCGCGCGAAACCACCGCTGCCCGCCATCACGGGCCTGTTCGGCCAGCCGACGCTGATCAACAACGTGATCACGCTGGCCAGCGTGCCGCTGGTCCTGGCGCGCGGCGCGCAGTTCTACCGCGACTTCGGCGTCGGCCGTTCGCGCGGCACGCTGCCGATGCAGCTGGCCGGCAACATCAAGCACGGCGGCCTGGTCGAGAAGGCCTTCGGCGTGACGATGCGCGAACTGATCTACGGCTATGGCGGCGGCTCGGCCTCGGGCCGGCCGATCAAGGCGGTGCAGGTGGGCGGCCCGCTGGGCGCCTACCTGCCCGAATCGCAATGGGACGTGCCGCTCGACTACGAAGCCTATGCGGCGTTCGGCGGCACGGTCGGCCACGGCGGCATCGTGGTCCACGACGACACGGCCGACCTGTCGAAGCTGGCGCGCTACGCGATGGAGTTCTGCGCCATCGAATCCTGCGGCAAGTGCACGCCCTGCCGCATCGGCTCCACGCGAGGGGTCGAGGTGATCGACAAGATCCGGGGCGACCAGAACCGGGCGCAGCAGGTCATCCTGCTGCGGGACCTCTGCAACACCATGGTGAACGGCTCGCTGTGCGCGATGGGCGGCATGACGCCGTTCCCGGTGCTCTCGGCGCTCGATCATTTCCCGCAGGATTTCGGCCTGGTCGTCCCCGACCGCGAAGCCGCCTGATCCGCAGTCCCCCATCGCCACAAGGAGGCAGAAATGCTCGATCACCTGAAGGAAACCGACTGGGGCACGCCGAAGCGCGAATCCACGCGCGAGGTCACGCTCGAGATCGACGGCAACGAGGTCACGGTGCCCGCCGGCACCTCGCTGATGCGCGCCGCGGTCGATGCCGGCATCAAGGTGCCCAAGCTGTGCGCCACCGACAGCCTCGAGCCCTTCGGTTCGTGCCGGCTGTGCCTGGTCGAGATCGAAGGCCGCAAGGGCTTCCCGGCCTCGTGCACCACGCCGGCCGAGGCCGGCATGAAGGTGTCGACGCAGACGCCGAAGCTGCAGGAGCTGCGCAAGGGCGTGATGGAGCTCTACATCTCCGACCACCCGCTCGACTGCCTCACCTGCTCGGCCAACGGCAACTGCGAACTGCAGGACATGGCGGGCGTCACCGGGCTGCGCAACGTGCGCTACGGCTTCGACGGCGCCAACCACCTCGACTGCCAGAAGGACGAATCGAATCCGTACTTCAGCTACGACCCGTCGAAGTGCATCGTCTGCAACCGCTGCGTGCGCGCCTGCGAGGAAACGCAAGGCACCTTCGCCCTGACGATCAGCGGCCGGGGCTTCGAGTCCCGCGTGTCGCCAGGCCAGGACGAAGCCTTCATGGACTCGGAGTGCGTCAGCTGCGGCGCCTGCGTCGAAGCCTGCCCGACCGCCACCCTGCAGGAGAAATCCGTCATCTGGCTCGGCCAGCCCGAGCACAGCGTGATCACGACCTGCGCGTACTGCGGCGTCGGCTGCGGCTTCAAGGCCGAGATGAAAGGCAACGAAGTGGTTCGCATGGTGCCGTGGAAGGACGGCAAGGCGAACGAGGGCCACTCCTGCGTCAAGGGCCGCTTCGCCTGGGGCTATGCGACCCACCAGGACCGCATGCTGAAGCCCATGATCCGCGAGAAGATCACCGACCCCTGGCGTGAAGTCAGCTGGGAAGTGGCGCTCAACCATGCCGCCGGCGAATTCAAGCGGCTGCAGGGCAAGTACGGCAAGGATTCGATCGGCGGCATCACCTCGTCGCGCTGCACCAACGAGGAGACCTACCTGGTCCAGAAGCTGGTGCGTGCGGCCTTCGGCAACAACAACGTCGACACCTGCGCGCGGGTGTGCCACTCGCCGACAGGCTACGGGCTGGGCCAGACGCTGGGCACCTCGGCCGGCACCCAGACCTTCAAGTCGGTGGAGAAGGCCGACGTCATCATGGTGATCGGCGCCAATCCGACCGACGGCCATCCGGTCTTCGCGTCGCGCATGAAGAAGCGGCTGCGCCAGGGCGCCAAGCTGATCGTCATCGATCCGCGCCGCATCGACATCGTGAAATCGCCTCATGTGCGCGCCGAGCATCACCTGCAACTCAAGCCGGGCACCAACGTGGCGGTCGTCACGGCCATGGCGCACGTGATCGTCACCGAGGGGCTGGTCGCCGAAGACTACGTGGCCGAGCGCTGCGATCCGAAGTCCTTCGGCGAATGGCGCGAGTTCGTCGCCCGCCCCGAGAATTCGCCCGAGGCGATGGCCGTCGCCACCGGCGTGCCGCCGGAGGCGCTGCGCGCCGCCGCCCGCCTCTATGCGAACGCCGGCAACGGCGCCATCTACTACGGCCTCGGCGTGACCGAGCACAGCCAGGGCTCGACGATGGTGATGGGCATCGCCAACCTCGCGATGGCAACCGGCAACGTCGGGCGCGAAGGCGTCGGCATCAACCCGCTGCGAGGCCAGAACAACGTGCAGGGTTCCTGCGACATGGGCTCCTTCCCGCACGAGCTGCCGGGCTACCGCCACGTGTCCGACAGCACCACCCGCGCCACTTTCGAGGCCGCCTGGGGCGTGGAGATCAGCCCGGAGCCGGGCCTGCGCATCCCGAACATGTTCGACGCCGCGCTGACCGGCAGCTTCAAGGGCCTGTACTGCGAGGGCGAGGACATCGTGCAGTCGGACCCGAACACGCAGCACGTGGCCGAGGCGATGATGGCGATGGAGTGCGTGGTGGTGCAGGACCTGTTCCTCAACGAAACCGCCAAGTACGCCCACGTGTTCCTGCCGGGTTCCTCCTTTCTCGAGAAGGAAGGCACCTTCACCAATGCCGAGCGGCGCATCTCGCGCGTGCGAAAGGTGATGCCTCCGAAGGCCGGCTACGCCGACTGGGAGGTCACGGTGAAGCTCGCGCAGGCGCTCGGCTACCCGATGGACTACGCGACGCCGGAGGCGATCATGGACGAGATCGCGGCGCTGACGCCGAGCTTCAGCGGGGTCAGCTACCAGCGGCTCGACGAACTCGGCAGCATCCAGTGGCCGTGCAACGCGGCGGCCCCCGAAGGCACGCCGACCATGCACATCGACAAGTTCGTGCGCGGCAAGGGCAGGTTCATCATCACCCAGTACGTCGCCACCGACGAGAAGGTGACGCGCAAGTTCCCGCTGCTGCTGACCACCGGCCGGATCCTGTCTCAGTACAACGTCGGGGCGCAAACGCGCCGGACGCCCAACAACCAGTGGCACAGCGAGGACCGGCTGGAGATCCATCCGCACGACGCCGAGGAACGCGGCATCAAGGACGACGACTGGGTCGGCATCCAGAGCCGCGCCGGCGAGACCGTGCTGCGCGCCAGCGTCTCGGAGCGCATGCAGCCCGGCGTGGTCTACACCACCTTCCACTTCCCGGAATCCGGCGCCAACGTGATCACGACCGACAACTCCGACTGGGCCACCAACTGCCCCGAGTACAAGGTGACCGCGGTGCAGGTGATGCCGGTGATGCAGCCGTCCGCGTGGCAGCGCGAGTACAGCCGCTTCAACCGCGTGCAGCAGGAGCTGCTGGACGCACGCACGGATTCCAGCGAATCGGTGGCCGCCAAATGAAGATGCTCATGACCGAGGAAACCATCACCGCCGAGGCCGGCAACGACGCCCTCGCCTTCTGCGAGGGCGCGCGCTCTCTGCCGGTGCGGGGCGTTCGGGCCGGGCGCCAGTTCGCCGTCCAGGACTGGGTTGCCGACGAAGTGCCGGTGGCGCTCGAATACAACGGCGTCTCGCATGCCGTCATGCTCGCCACCCCGCTGGACCTGGAAGACTTCGCGCTGGGCTTCTCGCTCAGCGAAGGCATCCTCGATGCGCCGCACGAGCTTTTCGCGGTCGAGGAGGAGCGCTCGGAGATCGGCATCACGCTGCACCTGGAAGTCGCGGGCGGCCCTTTCGCGCGCCTGAAGGAGCGCCGGCGCACCCTGACCGGCCGCACCGGCTGCGGCCTCTGCGGCACCGAGAGCCTGGAGCACGTCGCCCGCAACCTGCCGGTGCTCCCTGGCGGACCGACCTGGCGCCGCGAGGCGATCGGCCGCGCGATGTCGCAGTTCTGCCAACTGCAGACGCTGCAGCAGGCGACCGGCGCGGTGCACGCCGCGGCCTGGTGTTCGGCCGAGGGCGAGGTCATGTGGCTGCGCGAGGACGTCGGGCGCCACAACGCGCTCGACAAGCTGATCGGCGCCCTGGCCGCGAACGGCATCGAGGCATCGACCGGCTTCATCGCCGTGACCAGCCGCGCCAGCTTCGAGATGGTGCAGAAGACCGCGATGGCCGGCGTCTCGCTGCTGGCCGCGGTCTCGGCGCCGACCTCGTTCGCGGTCGCAACCGCGCAGCGGGCGCGCATGACGCTGGTCGGCTTCGCGCGCCAGCAGGATCTGGTCGTCTATTGCCATTCCGATCGCCTGTCGCTCGGATCCGCCGCCGGAGCCGAGCATGCACACTGACGCCCTGGTGCGCATGGCCAACCAGATCGGCCAGTTCTTCGAAGCCATGCCCGACCGGCCGGAGGCGCTCGAAGGCGTCGCCCAGCATCTGGGCAAGTTCTGGGAGCCCCGGATGCGGCGCGCCTTGCTGGCGCACATCGACGGCGAGGGCGGCGCCGGCCTCAACAGCATGGTGTCGGAGGCGATCCGCCTGCACCGGGGCATGCTGGGGACGTAGCGGCGCAGCGCCGCCGCCGCGCGGCGGCTACCAGCGGGCGCCGAAATTGCGCCGCAGTTCGTTGATCTCGGCTTCGCCGAGTGGCGTCGGCGGATCGGCGCGACCGTTCGCCAGCAGCCAGAGCCTGGCGGTTTCCTCGAGTTCCTCCAGCACCGCCATCGCCGCGGCCGGCGTGTCGTGCCAGACGTTGGGACCGAGCCGCTCGAGCATCACGGCGCGGATCGGCGTGCCGGCCGCGCCGTAGCGCCCGATGACCTCGGCCACCCGCGCAGCGGCTTCGGGCGCGCCCGGACGGTGATAGCGGATGACCGGCACACGGCCGACCTTCATCACGAAATAGGGCGTCAGGGCCGGCAGCAATTCGGCGCCGGTCTCGTGCAGCGTGAGCGCCACGCAGTGGCTGCTGTGGGTGTGGATCACGCAGCGCGTGTCGGGATCGAAGCCGCTTGCCGCGGCATAGATGCGCGCATGCAGGGCGATGGTCTTGCTGGCCCGGTCGCCGTGGGTCTGGCGCAGGCCGGCGTCGAGCCGCGCCAGCTTGCCCGGATCGAGGAAGCCCAGGCAGGCGTCGGTGGGCGTGATCAGGAAGCCGTCGTCCAGGCGCATGCTGATGTTGCCGGCGGTGGCATGCACATAGCCGCGTTCGAACAAGCTGCGGCCGACACGGCAGATCTCTTCGCGGGCGCGGTGCTCGTTCATCACAGCTGGCCGAAGGCCTTGGTGAAGAAATCGTCGCTGCCGAAATTGCCGGACTTGAGCGCGATGTGCAGGCCCGAGCCGCCGGCCGCCGCGCTCGCCGCATGGCACCACGGCACGCCGGGGTCGATCTGGCCGCCGATCTGCAGCTGCGCGATGCCGAGCGCCTGCACGCAGGCGCCGGAGGTCTCGCCGCCGGCGACCACCAGCTGGCGCACGCCGCGCTCCACCAGGCCGCGCGCGATGGCGGCGATCGCGCGCTCGACCATCGCGCCGGCCTCCTCGACGCCGAGCCGGCCCTGCACCGACTTCACGGTCGACGGGTCGGCCGTGGAATAGACCAGCACCGGCCCGTCGCCCAACAGCGGCTCGGCCCAGGCCAGGGCCTGGCCGACGACATCGGCGCCGGCCGCGAGCTGCAGCGGATCGAGCGCCAGCGCGGGCCGGCCCGCAGCAATGAAGTTCGCCACCTGGCGGTTGGTCGCCAGCGAGCAGCTGCCCGAGACCACCGCCCGCAGGCCGCCGGCCGCGGGCAGCGCGCTGGCGGCCTGCGACGGCGCAATGCCGAAGTTGGCCGGCAGGCCGATCGCGACGCCGGAGCCCGCGGTCACCAGCGGCATGCCGGCCAGTGCCGGACCCAGGCGCAGCAGGTCGTCGTTGGAGACCGCATCGACGATCGCGATGCCGACGCCCTCGCCGCGCAACTGCGCGATGCGGGCGCGAATCGCCGCCGCGCCTTGCGCCACCGCGACGTGGTCGATCAGCCCGACCTTGCGCCGGCTCTGCGCCTGCAGCACCCGCACCAGGTTGGCATCGGTCATCGGCGTCAGCGGATGATTCTGCATGCCGCTCTCGCTGAGCAGCACATCGCCCGCGAACAGGTAGCCCTTGAACACGGTGCGCTTGTTGTCGGGGAAGGCCGGCGTGGCGATCGTGAAGTCGCACTGCAGCGCATCCATCAGGGCCTCGGTCACCGGGCCGATGTTGCCGGCCGGCGTGCTGTCGAAGGTGGAGCAGTACTTGAAGTAGATCTGGCGCGCGCCCTGCGCCTGCAGCCAATGCAGCGCGGCCAGCGATTGCGCCACCGCGTCCGCCGCCGGCACGGTGCGCGACTTCAGCGCCACCACCACCGCGTCGACCTCGGCGTCCAGGGGGCCGTCGGGCACGCCGATGGTCTGGACCACCCGCATGCCGGCGCGCACCAGGTTGTTGGCCAGGTCGGTGGCGCCGGTGAAGTCGTCGGCGATGCAGCCGAGCAGGAGGGGATGGGCCGCATGCGTCATGCGGCCGAGTTTACTGACAGGCCGATGGCGCGAAAAGGTTCTCGCGCGAGACGCCCGCCGGGCTCTGCACGCCGATCAGCGCCATGTTGCGCAGGATCTCCGAGGCCAGGATGCCGATGGCATGTTCCACCCCGGCCTGCCCCGCCACCGCGCCCGCGTAGTTGAACGGCCGGCCGACGAAGACGAACTTCGCGCCCAGCGCCAGCGCCAGCAGCACGTCGTTGCCGCGGCGAAAGCCGCTGTCGATCATCACGGGATAGTCGTCGCCGAGCGCGGCGACCACCCCCGGCAGCACCTGCATCGGCGACACCGCGCCGTCGAGCTGCCGGCCGCCATGGTTCGACAGGATGACGCCGTCGGCACCGTGCTCGCGCGCCTGCAGCGCGTCGCGCGCATCGAGGATGCCCTTGACCACCAGCCGGCCCTTCCAGCGCCGGCGAATCAGCGCGAAATGCTGCCAGTCGAGGTGGTCGCGAGCGCCGAAGTCGCGCAGCACGCTGGCCGACAGGATCGGCGCGCCACGCGTGGCCTGCGAGTTCTCGAAATGCGGCATGCCGTGCAGCAGCAGCGTGCGAAGCGCGGTCTTGCAGAGCCATCCCGGGTGCCTGAGGCCTTCGAGCGCCAGCCGCAGGCTCGGACGCAGCGGGGTCGAGAAGCCGGCGCGGATGTTGTTCTCGCGGTTGCCCGAGACCGGCGTGTCCACCGTGACCACGAGCGTGCCGAAGCCGGCGCGCTCGACCCGGTCGAGCAGCTTGAGGATGCGCTCCGGCTCGCCGGGCACGTAGGCCTGGAACCAGGCGGCAGGGTTGGCGCGCACCACCTCCTCCATCGGGATCAGCGAGGTGCCGCTCAGGATCATCGGCACGTTGGTGGCCGCGGCGGCCTGCGCCTGCACCAGGTCGCCGCGGTAGGCCGACAGCGCGCTGATGCCCATCGGCGCGATGCCGAAGGGCGCCGCGTACTGCCGGCCAAACAGCGATGTGGCGAGCGTACGGCCCGAGGTGTCGGCCAGGACCCGGGGCACCCAGGCGAAGCCCTCGAAGGCGCTGCGATCGGCGCGCAGCGAACGGTTCGTCTCGCAGCCGCCGCTGACGTAGGCGAAGATCGGCGCGGGCAGGAAGCGCCGTGCCGCCGCCTCGAAATCGTCCAGCGACAGCAGCCGGCGCAGCCGGCGCAGCCGGCGCGGCAGCGCTTGCGCGCCGGCGCCGGCCGGCGTCGACGAACTCGGCGCCGCGAAGTCCTCGAGACCGCGTGGTGGCGAACCCATGGCGGCGCTCACACCGGCAGGCCCTTGGCGCGCAGCGTCGCGTCGAAGCGCTCCGGGTCGGACCTGCCGGCCTGGTTGTCGGCGCGGATCTTCGCTTCCTTCACCAGATGCGCGCGGCTTCGCGCCAGGATGTCGGCGCACTCCGCCGCCGGAATCGCGATGACGCCATCGGCATCGCCGACGATCAGGTCGCCCGGCAGCACCGCGAGGCCGGCGCAGGAGACCGGCACGTTGATCTCGCCGGGGCCGTCCTTGCTGGGACCCCGGTGCGTGTGGCCGCGCGCGAAGATCGGCATGCCCTCCTCGGCCCATTCGCAGATGTCGCGCACCGCGCCGTCGATCACCAGGCCGGCAATGCGCCTGAAGATGCAGGTGGTGCGGATCAGGCCGCCGACCAGGGCCTGCGACACGTCGCCGCCGCCGTCGATCACCAGCACGTCGCCGGGCTGCACCATCATCAGCGCCTTGTGGATCATCAGGTTGTCGCCCGGTCGCACGCGCACCGTCACCGCCGGCCCGCACAGCACGGTGTCGAGGCGGGCGTGGTACTGGCGCAGGCCGATGGTGCCGATGTTGCGGCTCATCGCATCGCCGATCGCGGCGACCGGGATGTCGCGGAAGGCCGCCACGAGCTCGGCCGCAGGGCCTTCGGCGCGTGGATGGATGCGGTAGCCGGCGGGCCATTGGACGGCGGTTTCGGTGCTCATGGGGAATCTCCGGAAGACGATGGGGATCAGGAAAAGACCTGGGGATTGACGCAGGCCAGCGGATCGACCTGCGCGCCTCGAAGCCAGCCGAGCACGTTGCGTGCGGCGCTGCTCGCCATGCCCGCGAGCGCGGCCGGCGTGGAACCGCCGACATGCGGCGTCAGCACGACGTTGGCCAGCGTGGCCAGCGGGCTGTCGGCCGGCAGCGGCTCGATCGCCATGGTGTCGAGGCCGGCCGCATGCAGCTGGCCGCTGCGCAGCGCGGCGATCAGCGCCGACTCGTCGACGACTTCGCCGCGCGCGGTGTTGACCAGGATGGCGCCGCGGCGCATCGCCGCGAACCGGGTCGCATCGAGCAGGCCGCGGGTGTGTCGGTTGAGCGGCACGTGCAGGCTCAGCACGTCTACGAGGGGCAGCATGGCCTCCAGCGACGGCATCAGCCGCACGCGCTCGACCGGGCTCCTGCCGCCTTCCAGCGCCGGGTCGAAGGCCACGACCTCCATGCCGAGCGCGAGACACACCCTGGCGACGCGCTGGCCGATCTGGCCGAAGCCGACCAGCCCCAGCGTCTTGCCATGTAGCTCGACCCCATCCTGCGCGCGCGACCAGCGGCCGGCGTGCAGTTCGGCGTCCATCCAGCCGATGCGGCGCGCGGCGGCGAACATCAGGCCCAGCGTCATCTCGGCCACCGACTGCGCGTTGGCACCCGGCGTCACGTACACCGGGATGCCGCGTGCCGTGGCGGCGTCGACATCGATGTTGCTGACGCCGACGCCGTGCTTGGAGATGACCTTCAGGGTCGGGCAGGCGGCGATGGCCCGGGCCGAGAGCTGCACCGTGCGCGAGATCACCGCATCGACGGGTTCCGTCGCCATGATGCGTTCGACTTCCTCCACGCTGTCGGGATCGTGGAGGTAGATGACCCGCGCGCCGGCTTGCGCCAGCAGATCGGCGCCGGCCTTGGCCAGCTTGGGCGCCGTGACCAGGATGGTGGGGTTCATCTCAATCCAGCTTGATGTTGGCTTCGCGGATCAGCGCGCCCCACTTCTGGTGCTCGCTGCGGATGTAGTCGGCGAACTGCTTCGGCGTGCCTTCGGCCGCGGCCGTGCTGCCTTCAAGTGCCAGTTTCTCGATGACATCCGGCCGCTTGAGGATCTTCTGCACCTCGCTGTTGATGCGCTCGACCACGGCCGGCGGCGTGCCCGCGGGCGCCACCAGGCCGGTCCAGGTGATGGCGTCGAAGCCCGGGTAGCCCAGCTCCGCGACGGTCGGCACCGCGGCGAGTTGCGGCACGCTCTTCAGACGCTGCGGCGAGCTGATGGCCAGTGCGCGCACCTTGCCGCCCACCAGCTGCGGGATCGCGACCGGCGTGTTGGCGAAGTTCAGGTCGACCTGGTTGCCCAGCAGGTCGGTCATCGCCGGCCCGGCGCCCTTGTACGGCACGTTCAGCACCTGGATGGCGGCGCGGCGCTCGAGCATCTCGCCGGCCAGATGGCCGACGGTGCCGTTGCCCGCCAGGCCGATGCGCAGCGACTCGGGCTTGGCCTTCGACGCGGCGACCACGTCGGCCAGGGTCTTGTACGGCGACGACGCATTCACCAGCAGCACCACCGGCTGCGAGGCGACCGAGGCGATCGGCGCGAAATCCTTCAGCGGGTCGAAGGGCATCTTCGCGTACAGGGCCGGGTTGATCGCCAGGTTCGCGGTCTGCCCGAGGCAGTGCCGAAGTGGATCGACAGATCTTCACCACGCCCGAGGCCGTTAGTGATGGGTCGCAGTTCGGGCGCGAACCGCAAGGTCGGCGCGCATGATGGCTCTCGACAATAGCGACCCGGACGCCGACGCCCCTCAGCCGCTGTCTAGCTTCGCAGAAAGTCCCATGGAAGCTCGCGGCCCTGCGGGCACCAAGCTCTCGACCAGGAACCCGTTCACGTCCCAGCCGCCCTTGTCGGCGACGGGCGGCACCTCGGGTGAGCATCGCAGAAGCGGAGGCGCCTTCTTCCTGATCGCTCGGAGAGCCAACGCTCCAGCACGAGTGCTCTGGTTGTCAGCGGTGGAGCACTCGGCGTAGGCGAAGCACGAGGTCTGCGCCCCGCCCCGGCTTGAGAGCGATTCGCATGATGCAGATGATCTGGACGATGTTCTTGAAGCGGGTGATGGCACGCTGCAAGGCGACACAACGATTGAGGCGGACGTCGACGAAGATCCGGACGCCGTGCAGACCCCGGTACGCGACTTCGGCACGACCGTCACCCGTAGCCTTTGGCATTCGCGTGAATGCGGTTCGATCGCAGAACCGGATCCGAGAGAACTGTGGCGTACACGTCCGGAATCAGAAGCGCCTTTTCGGCCTGCGCAACAACGCGGTAGAACTCGGCATCGCCGAGTGATCCGAGGGTCGCGCGCAGCGGCTCGGGTGCAGGCGTCGCAATCAAAGCCACGTGAGGCGTGTGCGCCAGCGCCGTGCGAACAATGGCTGCAAGATTGTCCGGGGTCGTCTGCTGCGGCGCGCCGCGAAGCATGTCGTTCCCGCCGATGCCGACCAGCACCGCGTCGTACCGATTCGCCGCCAGCAATGCCTCAAGTCGCTCCAACGCACCGACGGAGGTGTCGCCAATGACGCCTTCGTTGTCGACCCGCCAGCCGGTCGATTGGGCCAACAGCGCGGGCCACGCTTCCTCGGGTGTGGCGCCATAGCCGACGGTCAAGCTGTCTCCCAGCGCCAGCACACGCGCATCGGATTCCAGCGCCACGACGGACGGGCCGCGCTTGCCACAGCCCACGATCGCCAAGACCGACTGCAAGCCAGCCAGCCAGAATCAAAAGGTATCGTCGATTCATTTCAGCACGCTTGGGAATTCGCCGCATCGGAGCCTTCCGGGTTGCGGCAGTCAAGGCCCCCGCCGTCGGCGGGCCATACATCGCGCGGTGGTCACATGCCTTCAAGTGAACACAGAGAATCTTCGGGCTTTCCCACTTGCGTCGGGCTTCCCCCCGATTAGCCTGCCTGACTTTCCAGATCCTCGTCCATGCACGAGCAGCACCCGCCGGAACCACTGGGTGGCGTCGCCCTCGTGCCGGCGATCAGTCAGACGCTGTCCGACAAGGCCGGAAGAAACCGCTGTCGATAGCGCGCGGAGGCCAGGCGAGCGCCGCAGGTGGACGAGCACCACAACCGATCCCCACGCCGGCTGCGGTCGAGGAACAGCACCGGACAGGTCGGACTGGCGCAGATCTTGATTCGATCGCGAGCCTCGCTCGAGAACAACGCGATGGCGTCCTGCGCCAGCAAGGCCAGAACATGCGCGTTCGCCACGTGTGCGGGCGGCTCGAGTGCCATGCCGCTGCCGTCAAGCAGGCGTGGTGGTGGTGCGCGGCAGGCCCAGGCGTTGATCTGTGCGATGGCATCGACCGGCGGCAACCGCGACGCACGCACCGACTCGGCCGTGTGGTAGACGGCATCACGCAGCGAGCGCATGTCGGACAGGTCGTCATCGCCGATCGGAAGCCCGGGCACGGGGAGCTTCATCCTGCGCAGCCAGGCCATCCACATCGCGCCGCTACGTACGCGTTCGTAGCGGCGGCCAGTCCACTCGCCCAAGGTTTCGACGAGCAGCAGGCATGGGACACCCGCGCGGAACTTGAATGCCAGGTCGCTGGGCTTGAGCGGGCGCAGTGCAGCGTCGGAGCGAGGCATCGGCTTCTTGCGGTCTTGTCTGCTTTCGGCTTTCACGCGCCGAAGTCTAGGAGCTTGGCGCCGTCACCTCCGGGCAGTCGTGTCATATGAATATCTGTTTTCCTTCTTTGGTGGCAAGAGGGTTGAACCCTAGAGTCTCGTCATTGGTTTGACCCATGACACATCGACATCACAGATCCACCTTCGAAGCCCGGGCAGCGAATGATTGAAGACAGCGCGACCCTCTTTTCGGGCGCGGCCCCGACGCGCCGCCGGGCCGGTCGCCGGCGCCCGCCTCCTGGACTGGGGGCTCTGCGAGGCTGGTTGTCGACCGCCGCCTTGCTGCTCGCCTGGCAAGCCGCTTCGGCCGCTGGCTGGCTCAGCCCGCGCACGCTGCCCGGGCCCGATCGGCTCCTCGCCACGGCGTGGTCGATGCTGCAGGACGGCTCGCTCCCGCACGCGCTCGCGATCAGCCTGTCGCGCGTGGTCCAAGGCGCCATCCTGGGCGGCATGGCCGGAGTGGCGGCGGGCATCTTCGCCGGCTTCTCGCGGCTCGGCGAGGACATCGTCGACAAGCCGATGCAGATGCTGCGCACCATTCCGTTCACGGCACTGGTGCCCCTTTTCATCCTCTGGTTCGGCATCGACGAGACACCGAAGGTTCTGCTGGTCGCGTTCGGCGTCGCCGTGCCCCTGTACATCAACACCTTCGGCGGCATCCGCAACGTCGACGTGAAGCTGGTCGAGGTCGCCAGGGTTGCGCGCATGGGCCGCCTGGCCATCGCCCTGCGCGTGCTGCTGCCCGCCGCACTGCCCACGCTGCTGGTCGGCCTGCGCTTCGCGCTCGGGCTCGCCTGGGTGGCGGTGATCATTGCCGAGACGGTCGGTGCCGACTCCGGCATCGGCTTCCTGCTGACCAATGCACGCCAGTTCGTGCGCACCGACGTCATGCTGGTGTGCGTGGCGGTGTACGCGCTGCTCGGCCTCGCGACCGACTACCTGGTGCGGATCCTGGAGCGGCTGCTGCTCTCGTGGCGCCGCGTCTACGTCGGCTGAAACGCGCCGCCCATCCCCTGCCCCCTTTTTTCTCGATCGCTGCCACAGCTCCATCCCATGCCTCTCATCGTCGGCGCTCATCCGCAAAACCCATCGCTCTCGCTGCTCGCCCGCCGGCCGGCGCTGCGCGCTTCGCTGCAGTCGCGGGGCATCGAGTTCTTCATCCATGGTGCCGGCGCGCAGACCATTCCGCTGATCGCGCTGGGTGCCCTCCAGCTGGCAGGCACCGGTGCCACGCCGCCGATCCTTGCCAAGGCACAGGGCTTGCATGGCGTGGTGTTCGGCATGTCGGGGCCGCGTCCCGAACGAGGCGGCGTGGTGGTGCGGGCCGACTCGTCGCTGCACAGCCTGGCCGACCTCGAAGGACGCGGCATCGCGTTGATGCCGGTCTCGTGGCACACCCAGTTCCTGGCGGCGGAGCTCGACGCCGCCGGCCTCGCATGGGACCAGGTCAACGCCGTGGAGTTGTTGCCGGCGACGGCCCGCGATGCTTTCGAAGCCGGCCTGATCGATGCCATCGTGGCCACCGACCCCTTGCTCTCGAAGATCGAGGCGATCGTGCCCGTGCGCCTGCTGGCGCAGCCCGGCCAGACCTTCACCAACCGCTCGGTGTACTGGGCGCCGCAGCAGGTCGTGTGCTCGCATCCCGAGGCCGTCCAGGCGCTGGTGGATGCGATCGCCGAAACCGACCGCCTGACCGCCGCCGACCCGCAGGCGGCTGCACACCTGCTCGATGGCGTCAACGGCAACAGCGCCGCGCAGTGGTTGCCCGCGCTGCTGGCTCGGCCCTGGGGCATCGAGGTGCCGAGCGTGGGATTTGCCGCCGAGCAGCAAACGCATGCAGACATCTTCGCGCGCTTCGGACTCATCCCATCGCCGCTGGACGTCGGCGACACCGTGACCACCGCGTTCCCGGCCGGTGGCACGCACTGAACGAACAAAGGATCGATCGCTCATGGAAGTTCTCTGGTATCTCACCGGCCCCGATGGCCGCTATCCCTGGCGCGCCGACGGCGCCAGGCAACTCACCTACCCCTATTTCCAGCAGCTGGCGCGCGCCGTGGACCACCTCGGCTACACCGGTGCGCTGCTGGCCACAGGATCGCACGACGCCTGGGTGCAGGGCGCCTCGCTCATTCCCTTCACCGACACCTTCCAGCACCTGATCGCCGCACATCCGCCGCTGCTGTCTCCCACCTTGCTGGGCAAGATGATCACCACCTTCGACCAGTTCTCGAAGGGTCGCCTGCGCGTGAACATCGTGAACGGCGATGCCAAGCTGATGGCGCAGTACGGCGTGCACCTGAGCCACGACGAGCGCTACGCGTACACCGACGAATACCTCACGGTGCTGAAGGCGCTGCTGCGCGGCGAGACCGTGACCTTCAAGGGCAAGTACATCCACGTCGTCGACGCCGGCATTCCGCTGCCGCCCTACCAGAAGCCGGCGCCGCCGCTGTGGTTCGGCGGCTCGTCCCCGGCGGCGCACGAGGTCGCGGCCAAGCACATCGACACCTACCTGTCCTGGGGCGAGACACCGCAGCAGGCGCAGGACAAGATCCGCGAGGTCCGCGCGCTCGCGGCCAGGCATGGCCGCGCAGACAAGATCCGCTTCGGCATCCGCCTGTACGTGATCGTGCGCGAGACCGAGGCCAAGGCCTGGGAGGCGGCGGCGGACCTTTACGACCACATGGACGACCAGGCCATCGCCGGTGCACAGGCCTATGTGGCCGGCATCGATTCGATCGGGCAACAGCGGATGTCCGCGCTGCATGGCGGCCGCAAGCCGCGCGACCTGCGCGAACTCGAGATCGCGCCGAACCTCTGGTCGGGCATCGGCCTGGTACGGCATGGACCCGGCACCGCACTGGTCGGCAGCCCGCAGCAAGTGCTGGCACGCATCCAGGACTACCGCGACGCCGGCATCGAGGTGCTGATCGTCTCCGGCATGCCACTGCTCGAAGAGGCTTACCGCTTCGCCGAACTGGTGCTGCCGCATCTGCCCGTCGACCGCGCGGTCGAACAGGGCGTCACGTCCGCATGGACCAAGGAAAGGGATACCGCATGGAAGAAGCAAGCATGACGAACGCAACACCTCCGCACGGCCGCCGCCGTGCCCTCGGGCTGATCGGTGGGGGCATGCTTGCAGCCGTGCTGGCCGCTTGCTCGCGCGACCCTGCGCCAGGGTCCGCCAGCGCGCCGGCGCAATCCGCAGCCGCGCCGGTCGCCGGCCATGCAGGCACTGTGCGCATCGCGCCGCTGCAGGCCTTCAATTTCCTCACGCTGGCCCAGCAAAGCGGAGGCATCGAGGCCGCGGTCAAGGCTGCTGGCGGTTCGGTGCAATGGAAGCCGCCCTTCCCCGCCTACGTGCCCACGGCCGAAGCCTTGCGCGGCGGCGCCATCGACATCGGCAGCGGCAGCGCCACGTCGTTCCTGGCGGCGTCGACGGCCGACAAGGACCTCGTGGTCTTCGCGGCAGAAAGGAGCTCGGGCAAGGACCAAGGCATCGTCGCGACCGGCGCCAGCGGCATCCGGACCATTCCGGGCCTGGTCGGCAAGAAGGTGGCGGTCAACAAGGGCGGCACCGGCGAATACCTGCTGCGCCTGGCCCTGGCACGCCACGACATCCCGGTCGAGAAGGTCACGGTGGTCTACCTGGGTCCGACCGATGCCTCGACGGCTTTCGCGCAGGGCCACGTGGATGCCTGGGCCGTGTGGGAGCAGTTCTTCGCGGCCGGCCAGGCCGAGCCCGGGGCGCGCGTGATCGCGTACGGCGCGGACATCGGATCGCTCAACCGCAATGTGCACGTGACCACCCGCGCCTTCGCCGAGGCCCACCCGGAACTCGTGAAGGCGGTGTACGAGGCCCTCCGCAAGGAGGCGGAGGCGGTACAGGCGGCGCCGGGCCGCGTGGCCGATCTCAACGAGAAGCAAGGCGTGCCGAAGGCGGTCGCGGACATCATCCGCCAGGTTCCGCCATCGACCCTGGTACCGGCGGACGACACCTTGCTGCGCGAGTTTCAGGAAGTGGCCGACTTCTATGCGAAGCACGGGTTGTCGCCTCAGCCGATCGAGGTCAACGGAAGAACGCTGAATGTCGCCGCCCAGTGATCGCCGCGTCCAGTTGCGCGGGTTGACGCGCCGCTTCGGCGACGCCCAGCCGGTGCTGCGCGACCTTTCACTGGACATCGAGCCAGGACAGTTCGTCGCCCTGCTGGGGCGCAGCGGCTCGGGCAAGTCGACGCTGCTGCGCATCCTCGCGGGCCTGGATGGCGGACAGGAAGCGCAGCGCCTGCAGGTGCCGGCCTCGGTGGCCGTGGCCTTCCAGGAGCCCCGGCTTTTTCCCTGGCTTCGCGTCTGGCGCAACGTGGTGCTCAACGTCGATGGCGGGGACCCGCGCGAGCGCGGCATCGCGGCACTGCAGGAAGTCGGGCTGGCCGACAAGGCGCAGGCCTGGCCGCAGACGCTCTCCGGCGGGCAGGCACAGCGCGTGTCGCTGGCACGGGCGCTCGCGCGCGAGCCCGCCCTGCTCTTGCTCGACGAGCCCTTCGGCGCGCTCGATGCGCTCACCCGGCTCACCATGCACCGGCTGGTCCTCGATCTATGGCAGCGTCATCGACCCACCGTGCTGCTGGTGACGCACGACGTCGACGAGGCGCTGCTGCTCGCGGATCGCGTCCTGGTGCTCGACAAGGGCCATATCGTGTCCGACCTGGTGCTGCATGCGTCGCGGCCGCGCAAGATGTCGGACCCGGTGCTCGAAGCCAACAAGACCGACCTGCTGCACCTGCTGGGCGTCGAGGTCGAGGCGTGACCGAGGCTGCTGAATGACCAGACGATCGCGCTGCTGGAGACGGCCCGGAGCCAGGGGTTGAGCGGTGGATGTGCAACAACCAGGGACCGCAGCTTGTGTCATGGAAGGTGGCAATGACCGGTCGCTGATTGAGCCACCCGATGATGGGCAACGACCGCCTGCGGGCCATAAGCGGACATCCAACCCCTTCCCCAATCCAGTGATTTGGCAAGATGAACGACGACGAGACGAATGACCCCGACCTTTCACCTGCTGAGGCTGAGCGGGTTGCAAGGCTGCCTGAAGGTGAATTGGCGCTCATCGACGCGGCACTGCTCTCGCAAGTTTCCAGCGATTGGGCGTCCGCCTCGACATCGGAACAATCTGCTATCCCACCTCTTCGACAAAGGCCTCCTCGCGCTTCGACCGGATCGAGGGCGAGAGGACGATCACCATCAACAGCACGGCGGCAATGAGCAATCCCATCGAGATCGGACGCGTGACGAACACGCTCCAGTCGCCGCGCGACAGCAACAGCGCCCGCCGCAGGTTCTCCTCCATCATCGGGCCGAGGATCAAGCCGAGCAGCAGCGCCGCCGGCTCGCATCCCAGCTTGATGAAGGCATAGCCCACCACCCCGAAGATCGCCACCAGCCAGATGTCGAAGACGTTGTTGTTGGTCGAGTAGACGCCGATGGCGCAGAACAGCACGATCGCCGGGAACAGCCAGCGGTACGGAATGGTCAGCAGCTTGATCCACAGCCCGATCAGGGGCAGGTTCAGGATCACCAGCATCAGGTTGCCGATCCACATCGAGGCGATCAGGCCCCAGAACAGTTCCGGGTTGCTGGTCATCACCTGCGGGCCGGGCTGGATGTTGTGGATGGTCATGGCGCCGACCATCAGCGCCATCACCGGATTGGGCGGAATGCCGAGCGTCAGCATCGGAATGAAGGAGGTCTGCGCACCGGCGTTGTTGGCCGCCTCGGGACCGGCCACGCCGCGGATGTTGCCCTTGCCGAACGGCACCTCGCCGGGCTGCAGCTTGATCTTCTTCTCCAGCGTGTAGGCCGCGAAGGCGGACAGCAAGGCGCCGCCACCGGGCAGGATGCCCAGCGAGGAGCCTAGCGCGGTGCCTCGCAGCACGGCGGGCAGCATGCGCTTGAAGTCTTCCTTGGTCGGGAACAGGCCCGACACCTTGGCGGTGAACACTTCGCGCTCTTCCTCGGGCCGCGCCAGGTTCGCGATGATCTCGCCGTAGCCGAACACGCCCATCGCGATGGCGATGAAGCCGAGGCCGTCGGTGAGCTCGGGAATGTCGAAGGTGAAGCGGGCCACGCCGGAGTTGACATCGGTGCCCACGAGCCCGAGGAGCAGGCCGAGCAGGATCATGCAGATGGCCTTGATCAGCGAGCCTGATGCCAGCACCACGGCGCCGATGAGGCCGAGGATCATCAGCGAGAAGTACTCGGCGGGGCCGAACTTGAAGGCGATCTCGGTCAGCGGCGGCGCGAAGGCGGCGAGGATCAGCGTGCCCACGCAACCGGCGAAGAACGAGCCGAGTCCCGCAGCGGCCAGCGCCGGCCCTCCTCGCCCCTGCTTGGCCATCTGGTGGCCGTCGATCACGGTCACGACGGAGGACGATTCGCCCGGAAGATTGACAAGGATCGCGGTGGTCGACCCGCCGTACTGGGAGCCGTAGTAGATGCCGGCGAGCATGATGAGCGCCGCCACCGGCGGCAGCGCATAGGTGGCCGGCAGCAGCATCGCGATGGTGGCCGTCGGGCCGATGCCCGGCAGCACGCCGATCAGCGTGCCCAGCAGGCAGCCGATGAAGGCATAGGCAAGGTTCTGCAGCGTCACCGCCGTGGCGAAGCCGATCGAGAGGTTGTTGATCAGGTCGTTCATGGGTGATGTCCGGTCTTCAGCCGACGATGAAGGTCGGCCACACCTGAAACTGCAGCTTCAGGCCGACGATGAAGGTGAGGTAACTGCCGATCGCCAGCACGGTCGCCAGGATCAAGGCCAGCTTCATGCTGAAGTTGGCGCCCGCCATGCAGGCAACGACCACGAGCGCATAGATCGCGAAGATCAGCCCCATGGCCGGCAGGCCCACGCTGCGCAGGCCCGCAAGCAGGATGCCGAACAGCACGTTGGCGCCGATGATGAAACCGAGCGGCTTCCAGGCGATCTTGCCGATCGGTTCGCCGTCGCCCGTGCGCTTCGGCGTGAGAGAGCCGAGCACCACCACCGTGCCCAGCAGCGCCAGCAGGGCGCCGACGATCAGCGGGAAGTAGCCCGGGCCCATGCGGGCGGCACTGCCGACGTTGTAGGTGGTGGCGCCCAGCGAGAACGCTGCGCCGACGCAGGCGAACATGAGGCCGGAGACGAAGTTCTTCTTGCTCTTGATTTGCATGGGAGATGGCTTGCGGGTTGAACAATGGGCTCGGCATTGCCAAGGCACCCGCGCGATGCGCGGGCTCCGGCGGAGCAGAACGTGGTCCTGCCGACGGTCCGACGTGCGTCCGTCAGGCTCCAGTCAGATTACTCATAGTATGAGGTTAAATACCTCACATCATGAGTAAATACCCTCGTCATTGAAGGTCACTGCTACATTCGATGCAGCCGGCCCTTCACCCCAGACTCAAAAATGCCAACCCAACGAGGCCCCATCGACAAGCAACGCTTCGAGGCCCTGTCCGACTTCAGGTTCAGGCTGCGCAGCTTTCTGCGCTTCAGCGAAGACGCGGCGCGCGAGGAAGGCATCACCGTTCTCCAGTACCAGGTGCTGCTCCACACGCAGGGCTTCCCAGGGCGCGAATGGGCCTCGATCAGCGAGATCGCCGAGAGATTGCAGGCCCAGGCGCACGGTGTCGTGGCGCTGGTCTCGCGCTGCGAAGAAGCTGGCCTCGTGAAGCGCAAGCAGAGCACCAGCGACCGGCGTCTGGTGGAGGTTCACCTGACGCCGGCGGGCCGCAAGAAGCTTGAGGCATTGGCCGGCCAACTCGCGGACCATGTGGCGGAACTGGCAGATGTCGTCGCCTTCGCGAGACGCACCAAGCTCTCCTGATCCAGGCCGCGGTCGGCGCACTCGATTCAATGCTGTTTCGAGCCGGCCTTCGGAACGGGCTGGCGCGCCAGTTTGCCGCAGTCGGCACACAGACCGTAGAGCGTCAGCTCGTGCGCCTCGACCTTGAAGCCCTTGGGCGCCAGGCCGGCAAAGTCACCGGGACACTCGTGCACGTCGAACACGCGCTCGCAAGTGCGGCACTGGAAATGATGATGGTGGCCCCGATGTGCCGACTCGAAGCGCGGCGCCTCTCCAGGGAGTTCAACGATGCGGACTTCGTTTTCCTCGACCAGCAGCTTGAGGTTGCGGTAGATCGTCGCGAGCGCTAGCCCCGCAACCGCCAGCTGCGCACGCTCCTGGATCTCCGTGGGAAGCAACGGCCTGGGCGACTCGGCGACCACGGCCCGGATGGCCGCCCGCTGGCGAGTCCCACGCTGGACCGGTGGCGGCAGGTCGGGGATCTTGCTTGTCTTGGGTGAACGTTCGGCCACGGTGGCTTTCGGGGCGTTGGTATGGAGGCGCAATTGTCATGGATAGGCCGGGACCCCGCCACGCCCCCGGGCGGACAGCTGGCTACCCGATCCGCCTTGCCGCTCGAATGCTCGCCACGAACAGCACCAGGGCCAGAAGCCAGATCGACCACGTGGCATCCGGCGCCGCATCGGCGGCGCGTTCGGTGAGCCTGAAGCGCGGTGCCTTCAGGAAGTCCTCGCGCGTGAAAGCCACCTCGTCGAATACGTAGGGGTAGTAGAAGCGGCGCACTTCACCATGAAAGGCCGTGATCCGGTCCTGGAATGCCAGCTGTGCCTCGAGGTCGGTGTCCGCCAATCGATGCAGGGCGGCCTGGGCGCCGACACCGGGCAGGAAGTCGCCTAGGCGCCGCGTCCAACGCTGCCGGCGCAACAGGCCGTCGCGATACGCCTTGGCCTGGTCGGCCACACGCTCGTCGCCGAGTTGCTGGAAGGCGTAGTACCACTTCCAGTGAAAGCCCCACGGCAGCGGCGACGTGTCTTTCCACTCGGGGTGCGTCTGGAAGAAGGCCGCCATGGTCGCGTCCCTCGGCCGATCCCAGGCGGCATGGATGTCCTGGCGCTGCGCCAGCATCAGGTCGACACCCTGCTGCACCGGTGCCATCCGTGTCACGCCCACATTCGCCAGCGCGGGCAGTGCCAGCGTCAGCAAAGCCCACAGCCCCATCAACAAGGTCGCATTCGTGGTCGATCGCATGCCCACGGTCGCCACGAAGAACGCCAGCCCGGTCCAGAAAGCCAGATACCCTGCCACGATCGACAGCATCGCGGCCAGCACGCCCGCGGACACGCCCGACCACAGCGCGCCGGCCAGCAGCGGCAGCGCCATGCAGGCGAGCACCAGGGCGAAGCGCAAGCCGACGCGCCGCAGCCACGGCGAGCCGCGCGCGCCTGACATGGCGAGCAGCATGCGCAGCCGGCCCGACTGCCTCTCGGAAGACACCAGATCGTGCAGCAGGGCGATGAGGATCAAGGGCGCGATGTAGATCAGGACGAAGGCGAAGTCGAACTTTCCGGGCAGCGCCATTTCGGGGTTGAAGGTTTCGCCCTCGTGCAACTGGGCCTGAAGCCCCAGCGCCCGCACCCGCAGCGCGTAGGGGGCCACGTCGCGCAGGCCCAGGGCCGCGAAGGCCGACACCGAAGGTGCATCCCAGGTGTGGTGGAAGCTGTAGTAGGCGGCATAGCCGGCGCTCTCGCCCCTTGCATGACGGTTGGCGAGCCTGGCCAGCTCGGTGTCGTTGAGCGCGCCGAGCCGTTCGATGCTTTCCTGCTGCCGGCGGATTTCATGCAGGCCGCACGCGACCGAGGCCGAGGTGATGGCAAGGAGCAGCAGCAGCGCGAACCCGCAGATCCTGGAGCGCGCCAGCAGGCGCCATTCATGGGCGAGCCAACTCATCGGTCGACCCTCCCGAGGCGGGATGCGGCCACCGGCAGCAACAAGGCTGCGCCCGCCAGCCAGAGCAGCAGCACAGCCATGGCCGGCAGCGCGCGCCGCAGCATCGCGGCCGTGGGTTCGGGTTCATGGCGGAAGTCCGGCAAGTCGTGCCAGGACGATCGATCCACGCGGTTCTGGCGTGCCGGATTGCGATCGTCGGCATAGCTCAGCTTCTCGGCCTGCAAGCGGTTGAGCGACTGCACCAGCGCGAATCGATAGCGCTCGCCCTGCTCGCTGAAGCGCCGATAGCTGTCCAGGTCGGTGCCGGCCGCGGTCATCGACAGGCGCCGCAAGGCGATTGCCGGATCGACGATGCCCAGCCGATCGACGAGGCGGCTCTGGCGCTCCTGCAGGCCGAACGATGCCTCCGCATGGCGCTCGAAGAGCTCGCTGGTCAGCCGTTCGCCTTCCAACGCGACCAGGCCCTTGTAGTTCAGGGGCAGGTCTTCCACCCGGTTCACCCCGTGCTGCTGCAGCAGCTTGCGGCGGAATTCGGAGAAGTACGGGTCGTCGGGGTCGTGGCTGTCGCCGAGCGCAGCCAACTCGCGCGCCACCGCGATGTCGGTCTCGAAGCGGGTCGCCAGCGGCAGCGCGGCATTCACCGCATCCGGGACGATGCGGGGCATCAGCACCAGGGCCACGGTCCAGAGCGCGAGCAGCGCCAGCAGCGCGTCGCGAGGACGCCGCACGATGCTCGACACCAGCACCACCCCAGCGGCCCAGAGCATCAGCCAGGCGCCATGGCCGACCAACAGCAGAAGGCCGGGCGCCATCGGCACGCCCGGCCGGGTACCGATCCACGCCAGGGCAGCGGCGGCCGGCAGCAGCACCAGCCCGGCGACCTCCGCCATGGCCAGCAGCTTGCCGAGCACGAGGTCCCGCGCCTTCACCCCCTGCGCCAGCAGAATGCGCAGCGTGCCGCCCTCGCGCTCGCGCGCCACCACCCCATGCCCGACGAAGACGAGCAGCAGCGGTGCGAGCAGTTGCAGCACGAACGCCGGCGTCAACTGCCCGAAGCGCAGCAACAGCGAAGACTGCCGGACATCGCCGAAATTGGCACTGTTCTGCCGATGCCCTTCAAGAAACAGCGTGTGCCCGGTGTAGGCATCGATGCCGGCGTCGAACGCAGCCCACGGGTTGAGCGGCCGGAACACGAACTGCCCGTAGTGAACCATCCGATGTGGATGACGATCGGGCTGGGCATCGAACTCCCGGTTCACCTGAGACTGGTAGTGCGCGCGTGCCTCGCTCGTGGCACGCCGGTGCTCGAAGGCGCTCAAGGCGGCGATCAGGCCGAGCAACACCAGCAGGGCAAAGCCCAGCACTGCGATCCGGTCGCGCAGCATGAGCCGCCATTCTTCGCGCGCGATGCAAGGCACCGCGCTCATCGGGGCACCTCGCCCATGTAGCGCCGGTAGAGGCCTCGTACATCGAAACGCTCGCCGCCCGTGGCGGCCACCTCCTCGATCAGGCGGCCATCGGCGATGAATCCGATCCGGTCCGCCATGTCTGTCGCACTCAGCAGGTCGTGCGTCACCATGAGTGTGGCGACGCCATTGCCACGCAGCAGCTCCAGCAATCGGTGGAACTCGCCGGTGGCTTGCGGGTCCAGGCCGGAGGTGGGCTCGTCGAGCAGCAACGCCGGTACCTCGCGTGCCAGTGCCAGCGCGATCGCCACCTTCTGGCGCATGCCCTTGGAAAAGCCCGCAACCCTTCGGCCCATGGCAGCCGCATCGAGCCCGGCCCTCTGCAGGGCGCCATCGAGCGCAGCCTGGCCGGGCCTCTGGCCGGCCAGGTCGAGCAAGTAAGCCAGGTTCTCGCGTGCACTCAGATGCTCGTAGAGCGCCACGTTCTCCGGGATGTAGGCGATGCGCCGGCGTGCGCCTTCGGGGTCGGACGCCGGGTCGATGCCATCGACCTCGAGCCGGCCGGCTCGCGGGCGCACGAAGCCCAGGAACAGGCTCAGCGTGGTGGTCTTGCCGGCACCGTTGGCGCCGAGCAGGGCATAGATCTCGCCGCGTCGCACGGCGAGATCGAGCGATTGCAGGATGGTCCGGCCGGCATAGCCGGCCGTGACCGCGGCGGCAAGAAGGACCGGGGGCGTGGAAAGGTTCGCGTGCATGGTGTTCATCCGTCAGAACTTCGCCTGCAGGCCGAGCGTGAGGCTGCGCGGCGTTCCGGGCGTCACCCACACCCGGCTGTAGGAGCTCGGGTAGTAGGTGGTGTCGAAAAGGTTGTCGATGTCCAGCGTGAAACGCAGGGTCGGGCTGTAGCGCCAGTAGCCGACCAGCTTGGCGGTGGTGTAGCTCGGCAGCTCGAAGGCCGGGGTTCCAGCATTTGCTTCGGCCCGCGTGCGCGCCTGGCCGAGGCGCTCGCCCACATGCGTCACGCCACCGCCGATGCCGTAGCGCTGCCCGTTCGCCAGGCCGTCTTCATAGAGCGCGAGCACGCTGCCGATGACCTTCGGCGCATTCAGCAAGCGGCCGCCGACCTGCAGCGTGTTGTCCCGGGTGATCTCCACGTCGTCGAGCATCAGGTTCGCGCTCAGGCGCCAATGGCGCGTCAGCTGGCCGCTGAAGTCCATCTCGATCCCACGGCTGCGGACCTCTCCGGCAGCGACCGAATAGCCCGTGTTGAGCGGATCGGCGGTCAGCACGTTGCGCTTCGTGATGTCGAACAGCGCGGCCGTCGCGCCGAGGCGCCGGTCGATGCTCTCCCATTTGGTGCCCAGCTCCAGCGCGCGGCTCGTCTCGGGGGAAAAGGCGATGCCGGCGATGTCCGAGCCGACATTGGGGCGGAACGAGCGACCGGCGTTCGCGTACACCGTCCACTCGGGCGACGGCAGCCAGCTCAGGCCCGCACGCGGCGACGTGGAGGTGGGCTCCTGCTGCGCCAGCTTGCCGGTGCGGTAGTTCATCAGGCTCTGCCTGTAGTTGTCGGCGCGCACACCGACGATCAGGCGCCAATCGGCGGCGAGCTTGATCGCGTCCTGCACATAGAAGGCCGTGTTGCGTTGCCGCTCGACGTTGTCCGTGTTGGGGCCGAGCCTCGGACGGGGCTGGCCGTAGACCGGGTGGTAGATGTTGATCGCGTACGGCTGGGCCGCCGTCGGATTGGCACTCAGCGCCAGCGAGTCCATCGTGAAGCGAAAACTCTCCAGGCCGAAAAGCAGCTCGTTCTCGACAGTACCGATGCGAACGTTGCCTTGCAATTCCGCCTGCAGCGCGGTGTCGTGCGAGTTGTAGTCGCGCAAGTACAACTGGCGACTCAGGCTGCCGTCGGCGCGCACGGCACCCGAGGCCTGCGAGTTCAATCCGCTGAGCGATGTGTCGAGATAGGACAGGCCGAGCCGGCTGCGCCAGCCGGAACTCCATTCGTTCGACAGGATGAACTGATGCCGCTGATTCTCTATCGTGACATCGCCATCGGCAGGCTCGCCAAGAAAGCGGGTGCGGGGAATGGCACCGAGGCGATTGCCGACCGCCACCACACCCCGGTCCAGCGGAGTCGCCTGGCGCACGAACTCGCCCGCGTACTCAAGCGCGGCATCGCGCCCGAGCCTCCAGGTGAACGCCGGCGCAAGGACCCTGCGCTCGGAACTCACGTAGTCGCGAAAGCCATCCGCATTTTCCACCGCGACGTTGAGCCGATAGGCGAAGTTCTCGCCGATGGGGCCTGTGCTGTCGAGACTGCTCCGCATGCGACCGAAGCTCCCCGCATAGGCCTCGACGGTGTTCGCCGCTTGCCACAGCGGGCGCTTCGAGACCACATTGAGCGTGCCCCCCGGTTCGCTGCTGCCGTAGAGCGCGGCCGCGGTGCCCTTGAGGAACTCGATGCGCTCGACACCCGCGAGATCCCTCGGCGCGTTGTAGCCGCGGTTGGCGGAGAAGCCGTTCACGAGTGTCGACATGCCGGTGTTCTCGTGCCCCGGCAGGCCCCGGATGGCGATGTTGTCCCAGAGGCCTCCGAAGTTGTTCATGCGCGTCACGCCGCTCACGTAGTCGAGCACATCGTTGAGCTTCGTGGCGCCCAGGTCGTCCATCGCCTGCCGGGTGACGACGCGCACGGACTGCGGCAGCTCGCGCAGTGGCATGTCGGTCTTCGCGCCGGCCACCTCGTCGGCGTGGTAGGTGCCTGTCTCGCTTCGGCCGACGACTTCGACGGTGGACAACTCGGTTTCGGCGGACGGGCCTGTAGATTGGGCCATCGAGGGCGCAGAGACCAGCGCGCAGAGGATGGAAGGCAAGGGCAAGCGCCGTGGCTGGCGCCAGACGCATGAAAGGAAGGACATGTGCAGCAGACGAGAAGGCGTCATCGACCGCGCCAACTGGCGCAGATCGAAGACGCGATGAGAATTGCGCCGCGCGCGAAGAGGCTCGGCGAACAAGGGGGCGGAATGGCGATGGGCCAGGGCGGCCCGCGCCGGGGCCGTCAGGCTCGGTTCTCTGGAGGGTCGCGTGACGCGAAGCGCCACCAGTCGGCTGTACACACCCACGACCGCTCCGGCGCGGCGCACAGACACGCAGGGAGCCGCACGCTGCCGGCCGTTGCCAGCACCTGCGCCAGAACGGCTGTCTGGGATGCCAGGGCGAGACACCCTGCGCAGGCTTGCGCTTCGCCTTCGTCGGTCGCACCGACCCCTTCTCGAAGCGAATCGGCCTCTCCCGCCATCTGCCCGAACGCCGTGCCGGCATCGCGCAGGTGGTGCGCCTGGTGCGCAGGCTGAACCACGAGAGACGAGAACAGGATCGCCGCGGACAGGAGGTAGTGAAGCAGGCGGCGGGCAAGCATGAGGGGCACAATCATACTATTGATAATGCATTCGCATTTTCATGTGCGCACTCCAGCGGATCGACCCAGTCCTTGCGAGGGGGAAGGCAGGCAATGCTGGCTCGATGGCAGCGCCTCCGCCCTCCGCCAAATGGCGTTTGATTGGAATTCAAGTGCGGAGCTGACCGAGATCCAACATGAATACTTTTGTTGCCATTTAATGCAACATCTTGTATCTTTGCTGCTGGTTCTAATTGGCACCTGCGCTTGCAGGATAGAGGGCAAGGATGGGATCTCTAGCGTGGGGAGTTGCTGCGGCCGCTTTGGTGTCGGGATTGGTCGCTTGCGGAGGTGGTGGCGGTGGAGGGGGAGCCGCAGTCGCAGGGGGCGGCGCTAGTCCACCACTTACGCCTGTCGCGTCTGCTTCGCCCGACGCCGTGCCTACAACACCCAGCAACGCTGGGGCGGGTCATGCCATCAGCGGCACGGTCACCGGCCTGAGCGGCAGCGGCTTGGTCCTGCAAAACAATGCGGGTGACGACCTCGCCATCGCGGCTGACGGGTCGTTTCGCTTTCTGAAACCTGTCGCCAGCGGGAGGCCCTACGCGGTGACCGTCAAGAGCCAGCCAAATGGGCCCTTGCAAACTTGTAGCGTCAGTTTTGGCAGCGGCCTGGTGAACGATGTTGCGATCAGCAATGTGTCCGTGGTGTGCTCAAGCCGCAGCTTCTCAGTCCGCGGGGCGGTCGTCGGCTTGTCCGGCAGTGGCCTGGTGCTGCAAAACAATGGAGGCGACGATCTCGCTATCGCAACCGACGGCGCATTTCGCTTCCCTGCTTCGGTGGCCAGCACGGCAGGCTACGCAGTGACCGTCAGGACCCAGCCTACTGGGCCGTCACAGACGTGCAGCGTCATCAACGCCAGCGGCACGGTTGTCCAGACCGAAGTGAGCGATGTGACGGTCTTGTGCGCAACGAATAGCCACACAATCGGCGGCATTGTCAGCGGCTTGCGCGGCAATGGGCTGGTCTTGATGAACAACGCGGGCGATGACCTGACCATCACCGCCAATGGTGCCTTTCAGTTCACTACGCCGGTGGCCAGCGGGGCGAACTATTGGGTGACCGTCAAGACCCAGCCCCAGTTTCCCAATATGTTCTGCACGGTCAGACAGAGCTATGGAGGAGTTGCCTCAGCTGCCGTGACAACGGTGGAAGTGAATTGCGTTCAGTCGGTACCCACGAGACTGTCCTCCATCCAGTTGCAGAGTGATCCGGATGACAGGATCGGTCGTGGTATGAACTATGGCTACACGCACGCCAACTCGGTGATTGGCATCAGAAGCCTTGGAGGCCTGCTGCAAGTGTTCGTCCGCGGTGATCAGAGTTGGAGCGGCGACTTCTTCATACGCACGTCGCCGGAAAAGCTGCGGACGGGCACGTTCAGCGAAGGGCTGGACTGGGGCGGCGAAGGACGTGGATGCAGCCGCAGCCCGGGTTTGTTTACCATCAGGAGTGTGGAGTATGTCGATGACGTCCTTACGGCTATCGACCTGACTTTTGAGCAACACTGCGAAGGGTCCAGTGCCGCGCTGCGGGGTCAAATCTATTGGACGGCCTACGACAATTCTGTAGCGCCTGGGCCAATCAATCCACCACCGGCTGGCCTTTGGCAGCCTGTGGCCGGTGCAGTTCCAACCAGCGGCAACTATGTCTACCTGACAAGCGATCCAGGGGACTACATTGGCCTTGGAAGGACCTATCTCTACTCGCCGGATAGTTCACCCATGAGGGTTTTCGCGAATAAAGGAACGCTTTCGGTGGGCTTGATCGATGGCGCTTGGCACGGCTCCTTCGCGGCCATGGAATGGGTGGCCCAGTTGCGCCCGGGGTACTACGGCGATCTGGTTGGCTATCCATTCCACAATCCAGCGAAGGGCGGCCTGTTTTCGTCCGGCGATGGACGCGCATGCAGTTCGGTCCGCGGGTGGTTCGCTGTGGACGACGCAACTTACGTCGGCGCTGAATTGAAGTCGATTGACCTTCGATTCGAGCAGCACTGTGGAACCGCCACGCCTGCTCTCCGCGGCAAGATCCATTGGGTGTTCTGATCGCGGGCAGCAAAGGACTGCCGGTGATCGTGGAAAGGCTGCTGGCTTGTCCGCACCAGCGCCCGTCGTGTGGCTGTTGTGCAGCGGTTGCAGACATTCGTGGCAGCAAGTTAGATGTCTGCTTTGCGACCCAAAAGCCGAAGTGCGCTTGGGAGATCCGGCGCCCGCAAAATCGGATTCTGAGAAACCTTGCAGTACGCGCGCTTGGCAAACATGCTGGCGAAAGGCGTCCAGCAATTCATGCGCTCGATGGGATGAGGCGACTTCGCTTCAGCAAACGTTGCCGTCGCGAAAGGCCCGTCTGTAAGAAGAGGGTGATGTGCGCACCTGGTCGGCAAAGTGCTGGCGCAACGACAACGATGTGCCGAAACCTGCTTCCGCCGCAACCTGTTCGATGGTCATGTCAGTGGTTTCCAGCAGTTGCTGGGCCCTGCCGATGCGTTCTGCCGACAGCCACTTGCTCACCGTCACGCCCGTGGCTTCGCGAAAGCGTCGGGTGAAGGTTCGCCGGCTCATCCGCGCCACGTCCGCCATCGCATCGAGCGACAGCGGGTCCGACAGATGCGAGCGCGCCCACTCCAGCACCCCGGGCAAGCGCGCCTCGCTCGACAGGGCAGGAACGGGTTGTTCAATGTACTGCGCCTGGCCGCCTTGGCGATGCGGCGGCGTCACCAGCAAGCGCGCCACGCGGTTGGCGACATCGGTCCCGTGGCGCAAGCGCAGGATGTGCAGACAGCAGTCGATGGCCGCGACGGTCCCGGCCGACGTGATGACGTTGCCATCATCGACATACAGCACATCGGGATGGAAGTGCGTCTTGGGAAAGCGCTGGGCGAAAAGTTCGCGGCAGGCCCAATGGGTGGTCGCACGCCGACCATCGAGCAGGCCCGCATCCCCCAGCACGAACGCACCCAGGCACAGACCGATGACCTGGGCACCGCGCGCGTGGGCTTGGCGCAGTGCATCCGTCAGCGCGAGAGGCGCCGCGATCTCGGGGTGGTTCCAGGCGGGCACCACCACGATGTCGGCTGCGACCATCGCATCCAGACCGCCAGGCACCTCCAATTCCATTCCCTGATCGCATCGCACGCGGCCGGGCGTGAGTGCGCAGTACCCCACTGCGTACTTCGGCAGGTCATCGGGTGGTGGCTGCACGCCGAAAACGATGCCGGGCACGGAGAGATGGAACAGGCTGACGCCATCGAAGGCGAGCACGGCGACACGGAGGGGCTGCATACCGCATTTTGGCCCGATTCTTTCGAACGCAGTCATTCAGGCCAATGGTGCGATGGCCGGGGCTTCCCGAGAATTCAGCCTGCGCGGCGCGAAAACCGGATCCCGATTCGCACGCATCCAGCCGATGAACCCAAGGCCCATTGAAAGAAGGACGCCACCACATGACCAAACGCGCCACCCTCGTCGTCGATCTCCAGAACGAATACCTCCAGACTGGCAAGCTGCCGCTGGTCGGCCTCGAAGCCGCCTTGGCCAATGCCGCCCGCGTGATCGCGGCGGCGCGGGCCAAAGGCGAATTGCTCATCCATGTCCGCCATGAGGGCGCCCGGCCGGACGCACCGGTCTTCACACCCGGCACCGCCGGCGTGCAGATCATCCCCGCCGTGGCGGCAGCGGACGGCGAGCCGGTCATCGTCAAAAACTACCCGAACTCGTTCCGCGGCACCCAACTGAAGGAGTTGCTCGATGCACAAGGCGTGAAGGAACTGGTCGTGATCGGTGCCATGAGCCACATGTGCATCGAAGCGACCAGCCGCGCGGCTGCCGACTTCGGCTATCCCGTCACCGTCGCGCACGACGCGTGCGCCACCATGAACCTGGAGTTCGATGGCACCGCAGTGCCCGCTGCACAGGTGCATGCCGCATCGATGGCTGCGCTGGGTTTCGGATACGCGTCAGTTATGAGCACGGACAAGCTCCTGGCCTGAGGGAGCCGCCGAATCACCGAATCACCGAATCGCATAGCGATCGCGGGTGGCCTGCGCACATTCGCTCATCACGGTCAGTGCACGCTCCACCGCAGGCGTGCCCACCACGAAGGGATGCGGCTGACTGGCCTTGGCGAGCTGGCTCATCTTCTGAACTGCGTTGTCCCAGCCGGGATGATTCGAGATCAGGACGTCGATGCCTTGTTGGCGTGCGATCGTCTTCATTCGTTCGGCGGACTCGATGTAGCTCTTGAGGCGGTCGGGCTTGTCGCCGAAATTGAAGGCGGTGCCACCCCACAGCATCACGCGATGGCGTTGTCCGGCCGCCGTGACATCGAAGACCGGCGACACCGTGCCGACCGTGTGGCCAGGCGTCAAGTACAAGGTGACCGTCGTGCCGCCCAGCGTGATCTTCTCGCCATCGCGGGCCGAAACATCCCGTTTGGGCGCCGCGCCCCACAGCGGCGATGCGAAATCGAGCTTGGTCTCGGTCATCGTCCAGTCGAGGTCGCTCATGACGACCCGCGCCTTGTACTTCTCCACCAGGTAGGGCGCGCCGCCGTAGTGATCGCCATGGCCGTGCGAGACCACGATCGTTTTGATGCGCGTGGGATCCAGCCCGACCCGTCGCAGGCCGGCTTCGATCACCGCCGCGGCTTCGAACTGATTGTTCAACGCGTCCAGGAGGATGATGCCGTCGGGGGTATCGATCGCCCAGGCGCTCGACCATGCCGCACCCACGAAGTAGAGGTTGTCGAAAACCTTCATCGGCGCAGGCGCCGTGCGCGCAATCTGGGTCGCGATGACCTTGTTGATCTCTTCAGGGCCTGGCTCCGTTGCCGCCGGGGCCTTGCAAAGCGGAAGCAGGAACGTCAGATCACTGCCCGCTGCCGCGTTGGCCTTGTCGACGTGCGACTGAATCGACCTCTCGCTGGGCGTGTATGGCGAGGATGGACCTGGCGCAGTCGCGCAGCCGGCCAACGCCAGAGTGGCTGAAAGCAATGAAATCGATGGCTTGAATTTTTTCATCTCAGTTCATCCTTGATGGTGATTTTTCTGAAGGTCTCCAGCAGCAGCTGCAGCGGATGCCGCAACTCGACGCCCCCCATGATGCTCGCCTGGCAACGGCAGGAGTATCCCGTTGCGAGAACGCGGCCAGCTCGCCGTGGGTCGTCGAGGATCTTTTCCCAGCTGAGCCGGTAAATCTGCTCGGAGGTCGCACGGTTGTCGCGCTCATGACCGTAAAGGCCCGCCATGCCGCAGCACCCACTGGGCACGACCTCCAACTCGATGCCGAGACGGCGGCCGAGCTTGATCCAGTCGGCTGTGGCCACGGCGGCGTTGGTTTTCTCCGTACAGTGGGGCAGAAGGCTCCACGTGTCGCGTCGATCAAGTGCCAGATTCGGCAGCCTTGCGCTTTGCTGCATGAGCCATTCCTGCGGCAGACTGACCTTGGGTGCTCGATCGGCACCCAGTGCCTTCGCGTACTCGGCGCGGTAGGCAAGAGTCATCGAGGGATCCACCCCCACAAGCGCCACACCCGTCTCGGACAACGCGGTGAGCATGGCCGCATTCCGAGCCGCTGCCTTTTCGAAGCTGCCCAGAAGGCCGAGCACATGCTGGGGCTTGCCGTTGGGCATGAAGGGGGCCATCCAGGGCCTGAATCCCAATCTGCCGAGCCATACCTACGCAGCTCGCGTTTGCACACCATAGCCCCGAACACCTGTCGCTAATTCTCCAGCGCCGAAGCAAAGAACAGTTTCTCGCCGCGCGAGCGCAACAGCGCCACAAGCCGCTGGGCCGCGGGCGACAGGTAGCCTTCCTTGCGATAGGTGACCCCGAGCTGACGCCGCAGCGTCGTCTCCTTCAAGGGCACTTCCCTCAATGCGTGGGCCGCCCCGCTGGCGTTCAGCGTGTGGCGCGACAGGAAGCTCAGCAGGTGGGTGCGCGCGATCAGCCGCGGCAGCAGCGGAATCGAGTTGGCATCGATCTGCGCCTTCGGGGTCGGCAGGCCGCGCGAGCGGAAGGCCGCGTCGAGCCACTGCCGGCTCACGATGGTGTCCACCGGCAGCACCCAGCGCCAGGCCAGCAGTGACTCCATCGTGATCCGCGGCAGGTCGAACACCGGGTGGTCCGGGCTGGTCGCGACCACCACCACGTCCTCCACGATCGAGTGGGTCACGAAGTCGTCGTCGTGCTCGGGCATCAGGCCGATGAGCAGGTCGATGCCGCCTTCGCGCAGCCGTTCGCGCAGCGCGATGCTCGGCGCGATGGTGATGTCGATGGTGGTCTCGCTGGCCTCTGCCAGCAGCAGGCTGCAGATCTCCGGCAGCACGTGATCGGCTGGGATCGGCCCGCTGCCGATGCGCACGTGGCCGGCGTTGCCCTTGGCGAAGTCGCCGACCTCGCGCAGCGCCTCCTCGGTGGCGCCGCGCAGCAGCCGGGCGCGCGCCAGCAGCACCTCGCCCACCGGCGTGAGCCGGATGCCGCGGCCCTTGCGCTCGAACAGCGTGGCGCCGAAGGCTTCCTCCAGCCGCTGCACCGCCTTGGTCAACGCCGGCTGGGTCCGGCCCAGCTTGTCGGCGGCCTGCCCGCCCACCGGCGTGAGCCGGATAGCCAGCGAGACCACCATCGACATCACGATCGCGCCGAGCATCGCCCTGCGCGAAAGGCTGCGCGAAGGCGGCATCGACCTGCTGATCGGCCTGATGCCCGAGCATGACGATGACTTCGTCACGCACTCGATCGTCGAGGACGTGGTGGTGGTGGCGACCAGCCCGGACCACCCGGTTTTCGATCTGCCGCGGATCACCATGGAGTCGCTGCTCGCCTGGCGCTGGGTGCTGCCGGTCAACACCATCGTGAGCCGGCAGTGGCTCGACGCTGCCTTCCAGTCACGCGGCCTGCCGACCCCGAGGGCGCAGATCGACGCCAACTCGATTCCGCTGCTGCCGCGCCTGATCGCACGCACCCATCTGCTGAGCTTCCTGTCGCGCCACACGCTGAACGCCAGCGGCACGGCCAGCGCGCTGCGCGAGGTGCCGCTGAAGGAGACGACCCTGCGACGCCATCTCGGCGTCACCTATCGCAAGGAGGGCTATCTGTCGCCGGCGGCGCAGCGGCTGGTGACGCTGCTGCGCGCACGCGGCAAGCGGCTGTTCACGTCGGCGCTGGGCGGCGGCGCGCCGCGATCCTGAGCCGCGGGCGGCACGCGGTACGCCGCCTCGGCCAGGGCCCCCGAGCCGACCACCAGCCGATGGAGCGAGGCGCCGAGCTCCCGCAGCCAGCGCATCATGCTGCGGCGAGGTCGATGCCGTAGACCCGGACCGCGTTGTCGTGAAAGAGCATCGCCTTGTGCTCCCTGCTCGCGCCGGACGCGATGCGCTTGAGCGCGTTCCAGACCACGCCATAGCTGGCGGAACTGCGATCGACCGGGAAGTTGCTCTCGAACAGGCAGCGCTCGGGCCCGAACAGTTCCAGCACCGGCTCGAAGACCGGTCTCCAGGCCTCGGCCAGTTCGCGTGACGACGGCGGCATCGCCCGGCCGACGAAATCGAAGCCGAACACGGCCGTCCCCAGGCCGCCGAGCTTGACGACGACGTTCGGGCATCCGGCCAGCCGCTTCATCCATGGCAGCCACTCCTGCAGCGCCGCACCCTGCCGCCCCTGGTAGCTGGCCACGCCGAGCAATCCGCCGATGTGATCGAGGACCAGCGGAACGCGCGGGAACGCGCACGCCAGATCGAACACCTCCTGCAGTTGCGTGTGATAGATCCATGCATCGAAGCTCAGGCCCCGCCTTTCCAGGCAGGCATAGCCCTCGCGGAACGCGGCGTCGGCATACAGCTTCGGCATCGGGCGCGGCAGCACGCCATGCCTGAACTCCGCGTGGTAGGCAGCGCTGTTGCGCACGCCCCTGAAACGCCCCGCGCCGGCGGCCACCTGCGCGGCCAGCACTTCGTCGACCGCCTCGCCCAGCCGCAGGTCCGCATAGCCGACGATGGCCGCGGCGACCCGGGTCCGGCGCTGGGCGAGGTTCGCCTGGCGCGCGACGGCCAGCACCGACTCCGTCTCCCCCACCGGCCGCAGCGGCTCCGGGCCGTCGCTGCGGTAGCGCCAGCCGCATTGCACGTAGACCGTGGCGCGGATGTCGTGGCCGGCCACGTCGGCCAGCAGGTCGTCGGGCAGGTAGCCGCCCCAATGCTCGGAAAAGTGATGGTGGGCATCCACCATCGGCAGGTCCGGCTCCAGCGCCTCTTCGCGGCTCGCCGCCAGCCAGGCCGGATCGGCCTGGCGGTGCGCGACCTGCTGCAGTGTCGGGGTCAAGGCCGATTCCGTCATGCTCAGACTCCGAGGTAGGCCTTGCGGATGGAGGGATCATCGAGCAGCTCCGCGCCCTTGCCCGACTTCACGACCTCGCCATGTTCGAGCGCATAGGCGTTGTGGGCGAGCTTCAGCGCCAGCCTCGCGTTCTGCTCGACCAGCACGATCGACATGCCGCCCGCATTGAGCTTGCGGATCGCATCGGCGATTTCCGCCACCACCTTGGGCGCGATGCCGAGCGAGGGCTCGTCGAGCATGAGCAGCCTCGGCCGCGCCATCAGCGCGCGGCCGATCGCGACCATCTGCTGCTCGCCGCCCGAGAGCGAGCCCGCCAGCTGGCTGCGGCGCTCGTGCACGCGCGGAAAGAGCGCATAGACCTGCCGCAGCGATTCCGAACGCTCGCCCGCCGACTTGATGGTGTGCGCACCGACCAGCAGGTTCTCCAGCACGGTCATGCGCCCGAACAGCCGTCTGCCTTCGGGCGACAGCGCGATGCCGCGCTGCACCCGCTGCTCGGGCCCGAGTCCGTGGATCGGCTCGCCGTCGAGGCGGATCGCGCCGCTGCTCATCGGCACGCTGCCCGCGATGGCCTTGAGCGTGCTGCTCTTGCCCGCGCCGTTGGATCCGATCAGCGCGACCAGCTCGCCCCTGTTCACGCGGAAGCTCACCGATCGGACAGCCTCCATCAGCTTGTAGTGCACATGCACTTTCTCGACTTCAAGCATGGGCATAGTCAGGCGCTCCAAGGTAGGCTTCGACGACCGCCGGATTGGCGCGGATCTGCTCGGGGCTGCCCTCGGCGATCTTCTCGCCATGGACCAGCACCACGATGCGCTCGCAGACTTCCATCACGATGGCCATGTGGTGTTCGACCAGCAGCAGCGTCAGCCCCTGCTCTTTCTGCAGCTTGCGCAGCAGCCGCGTCAGCTCGTTGCATTCCTCGTGGTTGAGGCCCGCCGCGGGCTCGTCCATCAGCAGCACCGAGGGCTTGGCCGCGAGCCCGATCGCGATGCCGAGCTTCTTCTGCAGGCCATAGGCCAGCGTGCCCGCCGGCACTTCGCGCCACGCCTGCATGTTCACGATGTCGAGGATCTTGTCGACCTCGCCGGCCAGGGCCTGCGGCGCCAGCAGCCCGTGGGTGCGCCGCATCAGCCGCTGCGGCGCGGAGCCCTCGATGCGCGACAGCAAGGCGAACTCGATGTTCTTCTCGACCGTCTCTTCGGAGAAAGTCGTGGTCGACTGGAAGGTACGGGCCAGGCCTGAGGCGACGATGGCGCTGGGCCGGCGGCCGGTCACGTCCTTGCCGTCGAGCAGCACGCGCCCGCGGGTCGGCGGCAGCACGCCGCTGATGGTGTTGAAGGCAGTGGTCTTGCCGGCGCCGTTGGGCCCGATCAGCCCGACGATCTCGCCGCGCCCGACCTGGAAGGACAGGTCCTTGACCGCCGCCAGTCCGCCGAACTGCTTCGACAGGCCGTGGATCTCCAGCATCGCGCTCATCGGCCGGCTCCTCGTGCGGCCCTGAGGCTCAGCAGCCCGGCGATCCCGCCGGGCAGGAAGCGCAGGATCAGGATCAGCGCGGCGCCATAGAAGATGTGCTGCGTCTGCACCGCGCCGCGAAAGAGCTCGGGCAGCGGCGTCAGCACCAGCGCGCCGAGCATCGGGCCGAACAGCGACTTGCGCCCGCCGATCACGAGCATCGTGATGAACGCCACCGACGCGCTGGTGCCGAAGGACTCGGGCGAGATGAAGCCGACATAGCGCGCGGTCAGCACGCCGCCCAGCGCAGCCAGCATGCTGCCGCCGATGTAGGCGACGACCTGCAGGCGCTGCACGTTCAGGCCGGTCGACTCCGCCAGTGCCGGATTGGCCGCGACCGCCGTCATGGCGCGGCCCAGCGGGCGGGCGAAGAACCAGACCATGAACCCCACCGAGGCGACCGCCAGCGCCAGCGCCAGCGCATAGAAGCGCTCGCGGCTGTCGAAGGCGAAGCCGCCGATGCTCAACGGCGGTATCCCCGCGATGCCGTTGGCGCCGCCGGTGACCGACGCCGCGTCGAGCAGCACCAGCCGCACCAGTTCGGCGAAAGCGAAGGTGACCAGCACGAAGTAGACGCCGCGAAGGCGCAGGATCACCCATCCGAGCGCCCCCGCCAGCAGCGCGCCGGCGACCAGCGACAGCGCGGCCGCGGCGATCGTCCCCAGGCCGAACAGCGTCGAGAACAGGACCGAGCCATAGGCGCCGAGCGCCACCGGTGCCGAATGCCCGAACGACAGCTGCCCGCAGCGGTCGATCAGCGAGAGCCCGTTGACGATCACGATGTTGATGCAGGCGAGGATGGCCAGGTGCAGCACGAACTGTCCCGCCGTCCACGGCCAGGCGGCGGCCACGGCCGCCGCGATGGCGCCGGCGATGGCCAGCTGGCGGCCGCGAGGCATGCCCAAGCCGCGCGGCGCGGCCGCGCGTTCGATGGTTTGAGTCGTCATGTCAGGCCTCCCCCCTGCCGATCAGGCCGCGCGGGAAGGCCAGCATCCCCACCATCACGAGCAGGAAGATCAGCATGTCCGCGGTGCTGGTGCTCAGGAACAGCGTCGAGTAGCTCTCCAGCAGTCCGAGGCTGAGCCCGGCGATGGCGGCGCCGGGAATGCTGCCCAGGCCACCCAGGATGACCACCATGAAGGCCTTCAGCAGCGGCGTCTGGCCCATGAACGGAGACACCGAGAACAGCGGCGCCATCAGCGCGCCGCCGATCGCCGCCAGTCCCACGCCGATGCCGAAGCCGAGCGGGTAGTAGATGCGGGCGCGCACGCCCTGGATGGCGGCGGTCTCCGAGTCCTCCACCACCGCGCGCAGGCCGCGGCCGCCGCGCGAGTGGCGCAGGAACGCATAGAGCAGCAGCAGCACGACGACCGCGAAGCCGACCACGTACACGCGCGAGTTCGCCACCGTGATGCCGAGGATGGTCGTCGCGCCCGACGCGATCGATGGCATCGACACCGGATCGGGGCCGAAGCTCATCAAGGCGACGTTCTGCAGGATCATCGCCAGCCCGATGGTGACGATCATGCCGTTGAGCTCGTCCTTGCGGAACGGCTTCAGGATGAACCACTCGAGCAAGCTGCCGACCACGATCGCCGCCACGAAGCTCAGCGCCACCGAGGGCAGGAACGCAATGCCCAGCCGGGTCGTGAAGAAATAGGCGGCGAACGCGCCCAGCATGTAGAACTCGCCATGCGCGAAGTTCACCATCCGCATCACGCCGAACACCAGCGTGAAGCCCACTGCCATGAGCAGGTAGAGAAGCCCGACGATCAGCCCGTTGACCGTCGCCTGCCCTATCAATAGATGCCAGTCCATGTGGAACCCGGGCCGGATCAGTTGCAGCCTTCGGCGACCGTGCAGCGGGCACGGATCACCTCGACGCCGTTCTTGATCTCGGCGACATAGAAGGGCACCGCGAGCTGGTGATCGACGCCATAGTTCGACTTGCCGGTCCAGTTCAGCTTGCCCAGCACGCCGGGGAAGTCGGCGATCTTCTCCAGCTCGACCCGGACCTTGCCGGAGTCGCTCACCGTGCCGGCCCGGCGCATCGCCTCGAACAGCATGTTCGTGAAGTCGTAGTACGACGGGCTGAAGCCGTTGGGCGCGGTCTTGTACTTCGCGGTGTAGGCATCGACATAGGCCACGGTGGTCTTCAGGCCCGGATCGATCACGGCATGCACGATCATTCCTTCCGCCGCCTCCTTGCCGGCGACGGTCACAAGCTCGGCCGTTGCCGGGCCGCCGGTGCGCACGATCCGGCCCTTGAAGCCCAGCTCGCGCGCCTGCTTGGTGATGAGTCCGGCGGTGCCCGGCGAATTGCCGTCGAGCTCGATGGTGTCGATGCCGCGCGACAGCATGCGCGTGATCAGCGGCACGAAGTCGACGCGGTCGCGCTCGAAGGACTCCTTGACCGCCAGCTCGGCGCCGTTCTTCTTGTAGGCTGCCTCCAGGTCGCGGGCGATGACCTGGCCGGACTCGTCATTGGGGAACAGGCCGCCGGCCTTGCGGACGCCGAGCGTGCGCACCATCCACGAGATCTGCGGCTCCGAGAACTCGTAGGTCGTGACCACCGGGCGGAAGCTGAAGGGCTTCTCGGCGCCCATCGCCTTGTTGGTGAAGCCCAGCGTCGACGTGATGACCTGGTTCTTCTCGGTGATGGGCTGCACGGCCAGCGTCGGCGCCGAGCCGGTGGGGCCGATGATGTACTTGACCTTGTCCTCGAACACCAGCCGGTTGGCGACCGTGACCGCTTCTCCGGCCTGGTACTTGTCGTCGTAGGCGACGACTTCCACGCGGTACTTCTTGCCGCCGACCTCCAGGCCGCCGGCGGCATTCACCTTGTCGGCCGCAAGTTCGGCGGCGTTCTTCATCGCCTGGCCCCAGGCGGCGCCGGGGCCGGACAGCGTGACCAGCGCGCCGATCTTGACTGTTTCCTGTGCCGCCGCTTGCAGCGTGAAAGCACCCAGCACCATGGCGCCGAGGGCGCTGCGAGTCATCAGATTCATGTTGTCTCCAGTGGAAGTTGATTCGCGCCATCGATGACTTTCGATGGGCCACGCACAATTCTCTTGGCGTGCCTCGGAGAAGGACAATCAACAATGCGTATGCATTTATTGCCCGAGTGAATAAGACTGCGCGCATCGCACGAGAGGCACACACGCACGCAGGCCCGCGCCGGCGCGAGGCAACGCGCCGAGCACGCAGCCTGCGGCTCAGACCAGCGGCTCGAACTCGCGGTGGAGGTGGTCGCGGAAACTCTGCACGGCGCTCGTCAGCGCCGTCTTGCGCGCCGTGATGCTGCCGTAGCTGCGCACCGCGCGGAAGTCGGCGATCTCGACGATCGCCCTCGACTCCCTGGCGTTGATCTGCGCCATGGATCGCGGCAGGAAGGTGACGCAGCTGCCGGTATCGATCATGCCCATGAGGGTCGGCAGGGTCGAGGCGGTGCTGGCCTCGAGCACGGCGCCATGGCGCGCGAACTCGCCCGAGAGGCGCTCGCGCAGGCTGGTGTAGCGGTCGAGGAAGATCATGCGATAGGGCAGGATCATCTCGACCACCACGTGCTCCTGCTTGGCCAGCGGGTGCTTGGCCGGCACGACCAGCACCACGTCTTCTTCGGCCAGCGGCTGGAACAAGAGGTGGTCGTAGTCGCCGTCGACCGCCGTGACCCCGATGTCGGCGGTGCCGTCCCCGATGCACTTGAGCAGCATCTCGAAGGGCATGTCGCGCAGCACCACCTGCACGTCGGGGAAGCGCTCGCTGTAGGAGTGGATGATGCGCGGCATGAACGTCGCCGAGATCATCGGCGTGGCCGCGATCACCACGCGGTTCCTCGCCGCCTCCGAGCGGTCGCGGAACTGGTGCAGCACCGCATACAGGCCCGACAGCGCCTCCTCGGCTGCCGCCTTGAGCAGCTTGCCGTCGGCAGTCGCTTCGACGCTGCGCGTGGTGCGTTCGATCAGCTTGACGCGCAGCACGTTCTCGAGCCTCTTCACGCGGCTGGACACCGACGGCTGCGAAACGCACAGCCGCTCCGCCGCGCGGCTGAAGCTGCCTTCCTCGAGGACCACGAGGAAGGTCTCCAGTTCAGGCAGGTGAAAGCGCAGGTGCGGATGGCGACTCAATGGGAACTCGCTGCGAAACGGGATCGCGAGCTTATCGCAAAGGCCTGGGGCCCACGCACGCCGGCCCGCATCAACCGCGCAGCGCCGCGGCGATCGTGCGCACCGGCGTGCCCGGCGTGGCCGACAGCAGCAGGTCCAGCACGCGGGCGACGCGGGCATCCTCGAGGCCGATGCCCGCCGTGCCGCGGAACTTGGCGACGATGTCCTCGCGCGACAAGGCGCGCTCGCCGCTGCCCAGGTTGACCGGCACGCGGCGCGTAAGCACCTCGCCCGAGGCGAGGCGCACCGTCACCGCGCCCGAGAAAAACTTCGGGAACTGCGAGCCCTGTTCCTCGACACACTCGACCCGCTGGGCCATGGCGAGGATCGAGGGATCGCGCAGGCTCTCGTCGTTGAGCTCGGCCAGGCCGAAGCGGCCCCGAAGCAGGCAGGCCGCGACCACGAAAGGGGTGCTGAACTTCGCCTCGTAGTCGCTGCGCGGAAGCTTCTTCGCCGCGGCCGGCTCGGCGACGATCGGAATCGTGGCGGCCGGCAGCTCGCAGCGGATCGCCTGGACCTGCGACGGGTCGCGGATCAGCGCATGCAGCTGCAGGGCCGCTTCGGCGCAGCCGTGAATGAAGTGGCAGACCGGGTATGGCTTGATGGCCGTGTCGAGGATGGTCCAGCGGCTGCCCAGGCCTTCGGCGATCGAAGCCATGTCGACCTCGTTCGCATGCGCCTGCATGTGGGTCTCGAAGAAGCCGAAGCGGCCCTCGTAGGGCCGCTGGGGCGCCGCGAACCCATGCTGCACCATGTGCGCCGCCGTGATGCCGGCCAGGGCGCCCCAGCCCGGATGCATGCGCTTGGTCCAGGCGCCGTTCTCCAGGAAGACCTGAACGCCCGAGGCCGTGCTCGCGGCGATGCCCTGCGCATCGACCAGCTGTTCGGCGCGCAGGCCCAGCAGCTTGCCGGCGACGACGGCGGCGCTGAAGTGCGACAGCAGCCCCGTGGCGTGGAAACCCGCGTGATGGAAGCCGCCGTTCACCGATTGCCCCAGGCGGATGCAGGTTTCCATGCCGGCAACGTAGGCGGCCACCAGCTCGCCCCAGTTCGTGCCGGTGGCCTCGCCGACGGCCAGCGCCGTGGGAAGGCAGGCCACGGTCGGATGCACGATGCTCGCCGGATGGGTGTCATCGAAATCCAGGCCGTGCATCAGGAAGCCGTTGGCCATGGCCGCATCGCGCGGCGCCAGGCGGCGATTGCTGCCGATGACCGTGCCCTCGCCGACGCCGGCCGCGGCCGCGATGCCCGCCAGTCCGGGCGCAGCGAACGGGAACTGGTGGGAGGCGAAGGCCAGGCCGATGCCGTCGACGATGTGATGGACCGACTTGGTCCAGACCGCTTCGGGCACCTCGGAGGCGGTGAGGCCGGCGGCAAAGTCAGCCAGGGCCGAGGCGATGTTTCCGACCTGGGAAGAAGTGTTGGATGTGTTCATGGGCGGTTGAAGATTCTGAGCTTGTTCGCGCTTCACAGCGGCACCTCGATGTCGAGCAGCGGCGCATGCTGCTGCGCCCCGTAGACGTCGGTATCGCCCACCGCCCCGGACGCGATCCGGCGTGCGATGGTGGCCTTCCATGCCAGGGCGGGAGGGTACTCCGTGAACAGCACCGACTCGACCGGCACGCGGTAGAGGTGCGCGATGAGCGCCGGGGTGATCACGCCCGTTGCGCGCACGCGATCGAAGAGCTGCGCATCATCGAACATGATGTCGAGCGTGATGTGGAACGGGCCCGCGTTCTTGCTCTTGCAGGCCTTGGCGATGTCTTTGAGACGGGTCATGCGGATCCTCGGACTTGCTCGTACTCGATCGGAAACATGCACAGCGGATCTTCGATCTCGATCACGTGCTGCAGCATGAACTCGTAGATGGCGCCGCGCTCGATGTCGGACGGCGAGAACGGAAACGCCATGTTCCCTTCCCTGCACATGCGCCCCGGGAAGTCCGAGTGCAGCAGCGTCACACGCGCGAGCGACAGCGCGGCATTGGCGATCTCCTGGGTGGCGGCCACGACCTCCGCGATGATCGCGAGCTCCACCGGCTTCGCATCCCGGGTCGGCTCCCATGCGCCCATGACCCCGTCGCGGCCGTAGACCCGCAGCACCAGCCGGTAGTCTTCCGGCGCGATGTCCAGCGCGCCGACCTTGGTCGCCGTCGAGCCGCGGACGAACTCCAGGAAACTGTCGATCTGGCCGATCAGCCCCGGGTCGCGGGTCGCCGCGATGGCCATCGCGCTGAAGCCCACGCGCCGCGCGCCCTCGAGCTTGACGGAGTAGGCGGCCGGCTTCCATTCCATGCCGCTGACCCGCACCACGCGATCGTTCACCGCCTCGATCCGGCAGTTCGTCGAATCGACGACGCCGCCCGGCTCGTAGCGGATCACCGGGCTGGCGTTCTCGTGCAGGGCCTGCACGGCGACCGACATCGGCGTGCATCGCAGCTCCGGATTGAGCGGTTCGGCCTCGACGAAGTCCTCGCCCACCGTGACCAGGAGGCAGTCGTGCTTCTTCGGGATCGCCGCATTGCACGCGCATTCGAGCATCTTGCCGGCGTACCAGGCCGGTGCCGGCGGCAGGCCGTGGTGCATCGCCAGCGCCACCCAGGGCGCCGGGTCCGTGCCGCGGCCGCCGAGGATGACCTGCGCGCCGGCCGCCAGCGCTTCGCGATAGGGCTCGGGCCCCATCATGCCGACGATGCGTTCGGCGCCCGCGATGTCCTGCGGCCGCAGCGCGGGCGCATTGCCGAGCGCCCGCACCTTGCCGGCCTCCAGCTGCTCCAGCAGGAAGCCCTTGTCCTGCTCCGCGTGGATCAGCGCCATCTTGAAGTCCAGGCGGTGTTCGCGCGCCACCTCGCGAATGATGTCGGCACAGGCTTGCAGGTGGGGCTCGCCGCCCGCGCCGCCACAGGTGCCGACCATCATCGGGATGCCATTGCGGAGGGCCCCGCGCAGCAGCAGCGACAGGTCGCGCTTCATCGCCAGGCGGGAGTTGAGCGTCTTGCCCGAGCCCAGGTAGTGCGGGCCGGGGTCGGAGCTGCCGCCGTCGACACCGATCATGTGCGGCTTGCGCGCCAGCGCGGCCTCGAGTGAGCTCTCGGGGAAGCCATAGCCCAGGATGCCGCTGGCCGACATCATCCGTACCGTCTTTTCTGTCATGGGATTTCTCGCCGCCATCAGCCGACCCGCCGCCAGTCGCCGGCGCGGGGGCGTGCGATGCCGAGGTTCTCGCGCAGCGTCGCACCCGCGTAGTCCTTGCGGAACAGGCCGCGCTTCTGCAGCTCCGGGACGACCAGGCGGACGATGTCCTCGTAGGTTCCCGGCACCTCGGTGGCCGAGAGCACGAAGCCGTCGCAGGCGCTCTCGAACCACTCCTGCATCTGGTCGGCCACCTGCGCGCCGGTGCCCACGAAGCAGGGCCCGTCGTTGAGCGTGCCGCGGCCCGAGGCCTCGACGAAGTCGCGCACCGAAGGATTCTTCTTGCCGCTGACGTGCACCACCTTGTCGCGCAGGCTCTGCCAGGACACAGCCGCCAGCTCGGCGTCGGTGAAGGGCTCGTCGTAGGGCCGTCCCGAGAAATCGATGTTCAGCGTCTCGCCGATCATCGTCAGCCCGTCGATCGGGCGCGAGAGGCTGGCGATCAGGTCGCGCTTCTCGCGCGCCAGGCTCTCCGTCTCGGCCACGATGATCTTGAGTTCGGGCGCGATGCGCACCGAGGCCGGGTCGCGGCCCGCGCTCGCGATGCCGTCCTTGAGCGCCTTGTACTGCTTCTTGCCGTTTTCGAGCGTCGGGTACTTGGCGAACACCAGTTCGGCCCAGCGCGATGCGAATGCGAGGCCGCGGCCGCTCTGGCCGGCCTGCAGGATCACGGGATGGCCTTGCTGCGAGCGCGGCACCGACAGCGGGCCGCGCGACTTGAAGAAGCGGCCCTGATGGTCGAGCCGGCTCACCTTGTCGGGGTCCGCGAAGCGGCCGGTCGACTTGTCCGAGACGATCGCTCCGTCCTGCCAGGTGTCCCAGTGGCCCATGACGACCTCCATGAACTCGTCGGCGCGGTCGTAGCGCAGATCGTGCTCCAGATGCTCCGAATGGCCGAAGTTCGCGGCCTCGGAATCGTTCATCGAGGTGACCACGTTCCACGCCACGCGGCCCTTCGTCATGAGGTCGAGCGTGGCGTAGAGCCGCGCGACGTGGAAGGGCTCGTAGTAGGTCGTGGAGTAGGTCGCGCCGAGGCCGAGCCTCGAGGTCGCCATGGCCATCGCCATCAGCACCGAGGTCGGCTCGAGCTTGATCGCCCGCACGCCCTGCGCCACGGTCTCGCGATGGCTGTCGCCGTAGATGTCGGGCATGGCCAGCCGGTCGTCGAAGAAGGCCATGTCGAACTTGCCCTCTTCCAGCGTGCGGGCGATGCGCTGGTAGTACTCGGGCGAAAGGTAGTCCGTCATGCTCGACGGATGGCGCCACGAGCCGGCGTAGTTGGTGCAGTTCTGGGCCTGCATGAATGCAATGAGCGTCATCTGACGTGCGGTGGTGTTCATCGAGCAGCTTTCCTTTGAGCGAAGAGTTCGTCCCCTGTAGCAGGTGCGATCGAGTATTCGTTCGGCCCTGCCGGACGGTCAATTTCTGCGCTGTGATGAACCTATAGCCGCCGCGAATAATTCGCCGCCGCGGCGCCCGCCGTTCACTCATTGCCGCAGCGTATAGATCCATTGACGCTGGCGATTTGTGAGGCGCAGACCCCCTTCCTAAACTGCCCTTCATTCAAGCGAACCACGTCATTCAGGAGACTCAAGATGGACTTCGACAGCCGACAACTTCGCCAGGTGCTGGGCGCCTTTCCGACCGGCGTGACGGTCGTGACCACCATCGACGACGCCGGCAAGCCCTACGGCGTGACCGCCAATTCGTTCAGCTCGGTGTCGCTGGACCCGCCGCTGATCCTGTGGAGCCAGTCGATGAAGTCGACCAGCCACCATGCCTTCCGCGACGCCGAGCGCTTCGTGGTCAACATCATGGCGGACGACCAGGTGCACGTGGCCAACCAGTTCGCGAAGTCCGGCGACGACAAGTTCAGCGGCATCGCGGTGCGCCCGGGTCTGGGCGGCGTTCCGATCATCGACGGCAGCGCCGCCTACCTGGAGTGCGTCAAGGTGGCCGCCTATCCGGGCGGCGACCACACCGTGTTCATCGGCCAGGTGGAGCACATCGACCGCGCGCCGCGCGACTCGCTCGCCTTCGGCGATGGCCGCTACAAGGTCACCTTCGCCCATGACCTCGGCGGCCGCGTCGCCGGTGTCGAAGGCGCCTCCACCCTGCCGGCGCTGGAGGCGGTCCGGCTCGCCAGCGCCGCCCTGCCCCAGATCTGCGAGGAGATCGGGCAACGGACGCTGGGGCTGGCCGTCTGGGGCAGCCACGGCCCCACCATCGTTCGTTGGGAAGCGTCGCAGCATCCGGTCAGCCCCCACTTGCAGACCGGCGTGGTCGTGAGCCTCACGCAGTCCGCCACCGGGCGTGCCTTCGCCGCCTTCATGGACGCAGATTCAATCGCGGCGGCCGTGGCGCGCGAACTGGAGAGCCGGGCGGTCTCGGGCGACCCCGACAACGGACGGCTGGCGTGCAGCATCGCCGAGAGCCGCGAGCATGGCATCGCCCGCGCGGTGGGCGCGGCGCCCTCGCAGCGCCACCAGGTCATCGTGAACGCCTTCAGCGCACCGGTGTTCGACGCCAGCGGGCAGATGGTGCTGGCCCTGTCCACCACCTGCCGCGCCGACCTGCTCGCGCCGGAGTGGGACGGCCCGGTGCCGGCCGCGCTGCTGCAGGCCGCCCGCAAGCTGTCGGCCCGCCTCGGTCATTCGCCGGTCCGGCGAGGGACCTGTCTTCCGACTAATTGAATGACGTTTTTCATATTGGACTGCACGAAGGCAGCGCCCCTAGAGTACCGCCCACATCGCGGGCATCGAGACCCCTTGAAGGAGACACAGGAATGAAGAAGCACAAGCTCTACATCGACGGCCGCTACGTCGAGCCGACCAGCGGCCGCTCGCTGCCGAGCGTGAACCCCTACACCGGCCAGGTGTGGGCCGAGATTCCCGATGCCGGCGTCGCCGATGTCGAGGCCGCGGTGGCCGCCGCCGAGCGCGCGTACCGCGACACCTGGCGCCGGACCTCCGGCGTGGCGCGCGCCGCGATGATGCTGAAGCTCGCCGGCCTGATCGAATCGCATGCGCAAAGAATGGGGATCATCGAGAGCACCGACAACGGCAAGATCGTGCGCGAGACCCAGCCGCAGATGAAGTGGGTGGGCCGCCAGCTGCGCTTCTTCGCCGGCTACGCGGACAAGCTCTTCGGCCAGCACATTCCGCTCGACCAACAGGACACGCTCGACTACCTGGTGCACGAGCCCTACGGCGTGGTGGCCCTCATCACCGCCTGGAACTCGCCGCTCGCCCTGCTGGCCAACAAGCTGGCGCCCGCGCTGGCGGCGGGCAACTGCGTGGTGGTGAAGCCGTCGGAGCATGCGTCGGTCTCGACCCTGGAGTTCGCCGCGCTGGTCGAAGAGGCCGGTTTTCCTCCCGGCGTCTTCAACGTCGTCACCGGCGGCGCCGAGACCGGCCGCGCGCTGGTCGATGCGCGCGGCGTCGCCCGCGTGAGCTTCACGGGCAGCCCCGGCGTGGGCCGCGAGATCGCGGCGGCGGCCGGACGCAGGCTGGTGCCGGTGACACTCGAACTCGGCGGCAAGTCGCCGAACATCGTGTTCGACGACGCCGATGTCGGCAAGGCAGTGGTCGGCGCATTGGCCGGCATCTTCGGCGCCACCGGCCAGACCTGCGTGGCCGGCTCGCGGCTGCTGGTGCAGCGCGGCGTGTACGACGAGGTCGTGCGGCGGGTGGCCGAGCGGGCGGCCCTGATCCGCATGGGCGACCCGACCGACCCGGCCACCGAGATGGGCACGGTCGCGAACGAGCCGCAGTTCCGGCGCATCCTGGGCGCGATCGAAGGTGCCAAGGCCTCCGGCGCCAGGCTGGTGACGGGCGGCGCCCGTGCGGTCGGCGCGAATCTGGACAGCGGCTATTTCATCCAGCCGACCGTCTTCGCCGACGTGAGCAATCGCAGCGAGCTGGCGCAGGAAGAAATCTTCGGCCCGGTGCTGGCGATCATTCCCTTCGACACCGAGGCCGAGGCCATCGCCATGGCCAACGACAGCCGCTTCGGCCTGGCCGCGGGCATCTGGTCGAACGACCTCTCGCGCGTGATGCGCGTGAGCCGCGAGATCCAGGCCGGCTCGATCTGGGTGAACACCTACCGCGCCGTCGCCGCGCAGGCGCCGTTCGGCGGCTTCAAGGAGTCGGGCATCGGGCGCGAGCGCGGCGAAGCCGGGCTGCGCGAATACCTGACGACCAAGAACGTGATGATCGATTTCTCGAACGCCGAGCGCGATCCTTTCGCCATCAAGAGCTGACGACAAGCACAACCGGAGACAAGCATGCAGAAGACCCACTCCACCGGCCGGGCCAAGGCTCGCGTCTCGCTGGCACGCCGCGCCGTGCTGCTGATGTGCGCGAGCTGCGCCATGAGCGGCGCCTGGGCGCAGGACTACCCGTCGCGCCCGATCAAGCTGGTCGTGCCCTTTCCGCCGGGCGGCTCGGTCGACACCGTGGCCCGGGCGCTGGCGCCGCAGCTGCAGGCCCAGCTGGGCCAGCCGATCGTGATCGAGAACCGCGCGGGGGCGAACAGCGTGCTCGGCGCCCAGTCCGTGAAGCGCGCGCCGGCGGACGGCTACACCATCCTCCTGAATGCCTCGCTGCAGGTGGTGAATCCGCTGATCATGACCACCACCACCTACGATCCCGAGAAGGATTTCAAGCCCATCACCTACCTGGGCGCCCTGCCCCAGCTGGTGCTGGTGTCCAGCGCCAGCCGCTACACCGACCTGCAGAGCCTGCTGGCCGATGCCCGCAAGCGCCCGGGCGAAGTCCAGTGGGCGACCGCGGCCTACGGCGCCGGCGGCCACCTGGCGGCCGAGTTGCTGAAGGTCAAGGCCAAGGTCGACATGCCCATGATTCCGTACAAGGGCGGCGCGCCGGCACTCAACGACCTGATGGGCATGCAGGTCGCCGCGATGATCGAGCCGATGGCCTCGGCCTATCCCCAGGTCAAGGGCGGAAGGCTGCGCGCGCTGGCGGTCACCACGCCGAAGCGCCTGCCGGGCCTGCCCGATCTCCCGACCGTCGCGGAAAGCGGCTTTCCCGGTTTCGACATGCCGAGCTGGTATGGCGTCTGGGCGCCGGCGGGAACGCCGCAGGAGATCGTCGACAAGCTCAACGCGGAGATCAGGACCGCGATGCAGGCCCCCGCGGTCGCGTCGAAGCTGTCGAGCATGTTCTTCCAGCCCGTGCTGTCTTCACCCTCGGAATTCGCTGCCTTCGTCGCGAAGGAGCTGGCCATGGACAAGGAGATCGTGGCAACGGCAAGGATCAAGCTGGACGATTGATCGACAACAGGAAAGACTCGAATGACTCAAATCAAGACAATCGGCTTCGTGGGCCTCGGCGTGATGGGTGAACACATGTGCGCGAACCTCGTGCGCAAGTCCGGCTTGCCCGTGCACATCTTCGATCGCTCGCCCGAGGCCATCGCGCGCGTCGCCGAGGCCGGCGGCATCGCCGCGCCATCGCTCGAAGCCGTCGGTGCGGCGGCCGATGTGGTGTTCCTGTCGCTGCCGTCGATCGACCAGGTCGAGACGGTGTGCGAGAGCCTCCTGCAGGCCGCGCCCGCGCCGCGGATGATCGTCGACATGAGCACCAGCGATGTGGCGCGAACGCGTGCGCTCGCCGCCAGGCTGGCGACGGCAGGCATCGCCTTCGTCGATGCGCCCGTGGCCCGCACGCGGGAAGCGGCGGTGCAAGGCACGCTCTTCATCACCGTCGGCGGCGACGCGGGCGAGGTGGAGGCCATTCGCGGCTTCCTCGCGTGCATGGGCAGCGACGTGCTGCATTGCGGCGCGGTCGGCTGCGGCCAGATCGTGAAGATCCTCAACAACATCACGGTGATGATGACGGTGAACGCGCTGTCCGAGGTGCTGACGATCGGCCGCCGGGCCGGTGTCGATGGCCGGGAACTCTTCAATGCCTTGTCGCAGGGTTCCGCCGACAGCTTCGTGCTGCGCAACCACGGCCTCAAGTCGCTCGTGCCGGACAGCTTTCCGGAGAAGGTGTTCCCGGTCGACTATGCGATCAAGGATGCCGCTCTGGCGCTTTCGCTCGCGCGCGCCGGCGGCTTCGAGCCGCACATCGCCACCTACACGCACGACATGCTGTGCAAGACCCGCGATGCCGGCTTCGCACCCAACTACCATCCCGCGGTGATCCAGCTGATCGACGGGCGCGCCGGCGCTCGCCGGGGCTGAAGCACCGGGCGGGACTCAACCGGGCGGCGGCTCGGTCCCGAGCGATTCGATCAGCGGCGCCACCAGCTGCCCGATGACCGCGAGCGTCAGCTCCGACGCATGGCGCTCGCTCCAGATCATCTCGAGCCGGACTTGGCCGACGGCGGGCAGCACGTCCCGGAAGCGCACGCCGGGGTAGGCGCTGTGCCGGTAGGAGCGCGGCACCAGTGCGATGCCGAAGCCCGCCCGCACCATCTGGAAGATGGTCATCGGATTCCTGGCGCTGTGCTTGACGACCGGGCTGAAGCCGGCCGCCGCACAGGAGGCGATGACGGCATCGAAGACGGTCGGCGCGTGCTCCCTCGACAGCGCCACCATCGGCTCGTCCGCCAGATCGGCCAGGCTCAGGTCGGCACGCTCGGCCTGCGGGTGGCCGACGGGCAGCACCACCGACAGGCCCTCGCTGAAGACCTGCTTGCGGCCGACGTTCATGCGCTCGGGCTTGACGTGGGCGATGCCGATGTCGAGCGCCCCCTGCGACACCGCCCGCACCTGGTCGTCCGACTGCATGTCGCTGACCAAGACCTCGACGTTCGGGAAATGCGTCCGCATCAGCTCCTGGAACTTCGGCATCACGCTGAAGAGGCCGGAGGTGGCGACGCCCAGGCGGATGCTGCCGGCGTTGGTCTGGCTGGCCCGCACCGCGGAGTTGACGGCCGAGCGGAACTGGTCGAGCAGCAGCCGGCTCTCCCTCAGGAAGACGACGCCCGCATCCGACAGGCGGACGGTGCGGCGGTCGCGCACCAGCAGCGTCACGCCCATCTCCTCTTCGAGCGCCTTGATCTGCTGGGACAAGGGAGGCTGCGAGATATGCAGGCGGGCGGCGGCGCGACTGAAGCTGAGTTCTTCGGCCACCATGACGAAGTAGCGCAGTTGCTTGAGGTCCATCGGGCGCTGATGTTACTTCGCACGCCCACGGGCGCCGCAGGCGCTTCGGGGGTGTCGCGCCCTAGTCGACCTTGGCCCCGGAGAACTTCACCACCTCGCCCCACTTCACGATGTCGTCCTTGATGACCGTAACGAAGCGCTCCGGCGTGCCGCCCAGCGGCGTGTAGCCCATCTGCTCGATCTTGTCCCTGAAGGCCGGCGTGTTCAGCGCTCCGTTCATGGCGCTGTTGATGCGCTGCACGATGTCGGCCGGCGTGCCCTTGGGCGCCAGCAGGCCGAACCATGTCTCGGACACGAGGCTGGGATGGCCGAGCTCCTTGGTGGTCGGCACCGTGGGCATGGCGACCGATCGCTTGTCCGACATCACGGCCAGCGGGCGCAGCTTGTCGTCCTTCACGAAGGGCGCCGCGGCCGCGACGCCCGGAAAGGCGAGCTGCAGGCGATCGCCCAGCAAGTCGGTGAAGACCGCACCGGGCGAGGTGTAGGGCACATGCACCATGAAGACGCCGACGGTCTTCTTGTACAGCTCGCCGGACAGGTGATAGGAGCTGCCGCTGCCGGTCGAGCCGAAGTTGAGCTGGCCCGGGTTCTTCTTCGCATACGCCGTGAGCTCGGCCAGGCTCTTCACCGGCAGCGAGGGATTGACCACGACGACGTTCGGCAGCGAGCCCACCAGCACCACCGGGTCGAAGTCCTTCAGCGGATGGAAAGGCTTGGCGTCGTACAAGGTCACGGCCGAGACCACGCTGCCGGTCCAGCCCATCAGCAAGGTGTAGCCGTCGGCCGGCGACTTGGCGACCAGGGTGCCGCCGAGGTTGCCATTGGCGCCCGGGCGGTTCTCGACCACGACCGACTGGCCGACCGCCTTGCCGAGTTCGTCCGCGATCAGCCGGGCCAGCGGATCGGCGCTGCCGCCGGGCGCCGCCGGAACCACGATGCGCACCGGCTTCGTCGGCCACGACTGCGCCAGCGCCGGCGCGGCCAGCCCCGCCAGCAGGGCCATCGCTGCCGCCTGCACGATCCGCTTTCCAGATATTGAACGCATGCTTGTCTCCTTTTTTTCGAATTCCGATGAGGGCCGGTCAGTAGGACTTCGGCAGGCCGAGCACGCGCTCGGCGATGTGGCTCAGGATCATCTCGGCGCTCACCGGAGCGATGCGCGGGATCATGATCTCGCGCAGGTAGCGCTCGACGTGGAACTCCTTCGAATAGCCCATGCCGCCGTGAGTGAGGATGGCGCGCTCGCAGGCCCGGAAGCCGGCCTCGGCGGCGTAGTACTTGGCGGCGTTCGCCTCGGCGCCGCAGTCCTTGCCGTTGTCGTAGAGCCAGGCCGCCTTCATCGTGAGCAGCTGCGCGGCCTCCAGCTCCACCCAGTTGGCCGCCAGCGGATGCTGGATCGACTGGTTCTGGCCGATCGGGCGATCGAACACCACGCGCTCGCGCGCATAGGCGGCCGCCTTCTGCAGCGCGATGCGGCCGACGCCGACCGCTTCCGCCGCCAGCAGCACGCGCTCGGGATTCATGCCGTGCAGGATGTACTTGAAGCCCTGGCCCTCCTCGCCGATGCGGTCCTCCACCGGGATCTCGAGGCCGTCGATGAAGAGCTCGTTGGAATCCACGCACTTGCGGCCCATCTTCTCGATCAGGCGGACGTCGATCCGGCTGCGGTCGAGGTCGGTGTAGAACAGCGACAGCCCCGACGAACTCTTGCCCGGCGGCAGGTCCTCGATCGGCGTGGTGCGCGCGAGCAGCATGATCTTGTCGGCCACCTGCGCGGTCGAGATCCAGACCTTCTGCCCGTGCACGACGTACTTGTCGCCCTGGCGCACCGCCCGCGTCTTCAGGCGGGTGGTGTTCAGGCCGGTGTTCGGCTCGGTCACGCCGAAGCAGGCCTTGACCTCGCCCCTGGCGATCGGCGGCAGCATGCGCTGCTTCTGCGCGGGCGTGCCGAAGACGGCGATCGGCATCAGGCCGAAGATGTTGATGTGGACGCTGGAGCAGCCGCTGAGGCAGGCGCCGGACTCGGCCACGGCCTGCATCATGATGCAGGCTTCCTGCACGCCCAGGCCAGCACCGCCGTAAGCCTCGGGGATCGCGAGGCCCAGCCAGCCGGCCTCGGCCATCGCGTCATAGAACGCGTGCGGGAACACGCCGTCGGTGTCGCGCTCGCGCCAGTAGCTCTCCGGAAAGTGCGCGCAGAGGCCCTTGACGGCCTCGCGGATGGATTCCTGTTCGGGGGTGAGTTCGAAGTTCATGGGGCAGTTCGCTGAAGGCGGTTCTCGGGATTCATCGGCCGGTCCATCGCGGGGTCCGCTTTTCGGCGAAGGCCTTCGGGCCTTCCTGCGCGTCATCGCTCAGGTACACGCCCTCGAACAGATGGCGGGCCGCGCGCAAGGCGGCCGAGCGGCCCATCTCGGTCGACAGGTAGACCAGTTCGCGCGCGGCCTTGACCGTCAGCGGCGCGTTGGCGGCGATGGTGCGGGCCAGCTCCAGCGCGCGCTCGCGCAGCCGGTCCATCGGCACGACGTCGTTCACGAAGCCCAGTGCCATCGCGCGCTGGGCCGACATCGGCTGGCCGGTCAGCAGGAGCTCCATCATCACGCGCTGCGGCAGCATGTGCGCCAGCGGTGCCGCCCAGGGCATGCCGCGGCCGACCTTGGCCTCGGTGATGCCGAAGCGCGCGTGCTCCGCGGCGACGCAGAGGTCGCACATCTGCGCGAACAGGAAGCCTCCCGCGTAGGCCACGCCGTTGACCGCGGCGATCATCGGCTTGCCCACATGCTCGACATCGCCGAGCACCGGCAGCATGTCGCGCGGCGGCACCTTGAGCCCCGTGGCCGCGGCTTCCTTGAGGTCCATGCCGGCGCAGAAGGCCTGCTCGCCGCTGCCGGTCAGGATGCCGACGCGCACTGCGTCGTCGTCCTCGATCGCCCGCCATGCGCGCCGCAGGCCGTCGACCACGCCGCGGTTGATCGCGTTGCGCTGCGCCGGCCGGTTGATCGTGACGACGGCGATGCAGCCGTCGACCACTTCGTAGTCGACTTCCGGATTCAGCATGCGATCCCCCAGGTTTCGCGCGCTTCACGCATGAGCGCGTCGCGATGCTCCGGCGCCGCGATGCCCACCATGGCCTTGACGCGTTCGCGCAGGCCCAGCCCACGCAGGCGCGCGATGCCGTGCTCGGTCGCGATCACGTCGACGTCGCTGCGCGCGGTGGTCACGGGGCCGGAGAGGCGGCTCACGATCTTGCTGTCGCCCTTCTTGCCGGCCGCAGCGAGCGCCACGATGGACACGCCGCCTTCGGACTGCACCGCCGCCCGCACGAAGTCGACCTGGCCGCCCACCGCGCCGATGTAGTCGGCGCCGATGGCCTCGGCATTCACTTGGCCCGTGAGGTCGACCTCGAGTGCCGAATTGACCGACACCAGCTTCTTCACCCGCGCCAGGGTCGACGCGTGGTGCGTGTAGCGGGTCGGGCACAGGCGCAGCTGCGGGTTGTCGTGGGCGAAGCGGTAGAGCCTTCGCGTGCCGAACAGGACGCCGCTCACGCTCACGCCCGCATCCAGGCCCTTGTGCGCGTTGGTCAGGGCGCCGCTCTCCATCAGGTCGACCAGCGAGTCGCCGACCATGCCGGAGTGCACGCCGAGATCGCGCCGGTCGGCCAGCAGCGAGACGATCGCCTCGGGCACGGCGCCGATGCCCATCTGCAGCGTGGCGCGGTCGGGGATCAGCCCGGCGACATGGGCCGCGATGCGGCGTTCGAGTTCGCCGAACTTCGCCGGGGGCAGCTCGAGCGGCGTGCGGTCGCTGTGGACCGCCACCGTGATCTCGCCGGGCTGCAGCGGCGCGTCGCACGGTGTCCACGGCACCTGGCTGCTGACCTCGGCGATGACCACGCGGGCGCGCGCGATGGCGCTGCGCAGGTAGTCGTTCACCAGGCCGAAGCTGTGTTCGCCGCGCGCGTTGGGCGGGCTCACCAGCAGCATGACCACATCGGTGCGGATGTGGCCCTTGCCGATCAGGTCGGCGACAGCCGAGATGTGGCAGGGCACGGGGTCGAGCACGCCCGCGCTCGACAGCTTGCGCAGGCTGCCGATGCCGCCGATGCCCTTGAAGCGCAGGTGGTCCGCATGCTCGGGCTGGAAGGTGCCCGAGAAGCCCGAGCCGAAGAAGAGTCCCGCGCCGCTGTAGCCGCGGCGCTGCTCGACGAGCCGCTCCGTGAGGCTCAGGGGTTCGCCGGTGCCCTGCCCGAACACGATGCCGTCGCCCGGCCGGATGTACTTCGCCAGGTCGAGGTCGGCCAAGGATTCGATGCGCGCCATCCTAGACATCCTCTGGTGCGGCGAGCACGGCGAGCGAGTGCTTGAGCAAGGGGCCATCGACCATCCGGCCCTCGAAGTCGATGGTGCCGACGCCGCGCGCCGTGGCCTCCTCGTAGGCTCGCACCAGCCGCGTCGCGTAGGCCCGCTCCTGCGGCGTCGGAGAGAAGGCCTCGTTGGCCAGCCTGACCTGCCCCGGCGCGACGCACATCTTGCCCTGATAGCCGAGATCGCGACCGCGCGCGGCGTCCTGCCGGAACAGCGCGTCGTCGCGGATGTCGAGCACCACCTGGTCGAGCGCGATGCGGTCGGCGGCGCGCGCCGCCATCACGACCCACGCGCGCGCGGTCGCGACCTCGTCGCCGCCCGGCGTGCGGCGGCCGCCGATGTCCGCCGCGAAATCCTCGGCGCCGAAGTACACGGCGCCCAGGTGCGGCGTGTCGTCGCAGATCCTGACCGCGTTCAGCACGCCCCGCACCGACTCGATGCCGCCGATGATCATGCGCGGCCGGGCGCGCGGCGCCTCGGCTTCACGCCGCTGCAGCCAGTGCGCGGCCGGGAAGGCCTGGTCGGGCGATTCCAGCTTCGGGATCACGACGGCGTCGATGTCGCAGGCGAAGGCGGCCTCGAGGTCCGCGAGGTAGTGCGGCGAGGCCGGCAGGTTGACGCGGACGGCGAGCAGGCCCGCGAAGCCGGCGGCGCGCGCCTGCTGCACGGTCGCCTGCAGCATGCCGCGCGCGCTCGCCTTCTCGGCTTCGGGCGTGCCGTCCTCGAGGTCGATCACGCAGCAGTCGGCGCGAAAACGCGGGAACTTGGCGACCAGCTCGGGCCGGTTGGCGGGCGCATAGAGAAGGGAACGGATCATGGCGGTCGGTGTGCTGGCCTGGATGATTGGAATGACGGAGGGCGGCGCGCACCGTCAGGCGGCGGCATGCGGCGGCGCCTGCGCCGCAGTGCCCGCGGCCAGCAGCGCATCGATCTCTTCGGCCGCATAGCCGGCCTGCTGCAGGACCTCGCGCGTGTGCTCGCCCTGGCGCGGGGCCACGCGGGCGGCGTCGGGCCGGCTGTGCTGCCAGGTCATGGGCATGCGCATCGTCCGGATCGGGCCTTCGCTGGGGTGGTCGATGGTCGAGAAGAAGCCGGTGGCCTGCAGGTGCGGGTCGTCCAGCACGCTGCGCAGGTCGTGCATCGGCATGAAGGGCACGTCGGCGCGCTCGAGGATCGCACTCCACTCGGCGGTCGACCTCTGCTCGAAGATCGCGGCGAGCTCGCCGTACACGTGGTCGATGTTGCGCGAGCGGCCGGCGTAGGTCGCGAAGCGCGCGTCCTGCATCAGCGCCTCGCGGCCGACCGCGCCCAGGAAGCTCTTCCAGTGCTTGTCGTTGTAGACCAGCGCGCAGATGTGGCCGTCGCTCGTGCGGTAGGGCCGGCGCTCGGGCGACAGCTGGCGCGCGTAGCCGCCTTCGTCGAGCGGCGGCTCGAAGGTCAGGCCGCCCAGGTGGTCGCCGAGCACGAAGGCGACCATGGTCTCGAACATCGGCACGTCGACGCGGTCGCCCCGGCCGGTGCGCTGCCTCGCCAGCAGGCTCGCGAGGATGCCGCCCACCGCCGTCTGCCCGACGATGCGGTCGGCCAGGGCCGTCGGCACATAGCGCGGGATGCCGCCGGAGGCGCGGGCGATCAGGTGCGGCAGCGTGGCGCCGCCCTGGATCAGGTCGTCGTAGGCGGGCCGGGCCGCATAGGGGCCGTCCTGGCCGAAGCCGAACAGGCCGGCGTAGACGATCAGCGGGTTGATCGCAGCCACCTCTTCGTAGCCGAGGCCCAGCCGGGCCATGGCCTGCGGACGCACGTTGTACATGAGCACGTCGGCATCGGCGATCAGGCGCCGCAGCGCCGCGAGGCCATCGCGCTGCTTGAGGTCCAGCACGATGCTGCGCTTGTTGCGGTTGGCGTTCAGGAACACCGGACCCATGCCCTCGTTGCGCACCGGCCCGATCTGCCGCACCAGATCGCCCTGCGGCGCCTCGATCTTGATCACGTCGGCGCCCATGTCGCCCAGCGCCTGCGAGGCGAAGGGGCCCATCAGCACCGACGTCATGTCGAGCACCTTGATTCCGGCAAGTGGTCCCATGGTCTCCGTTCGCGGCCGCACGGTCGGCGGCCCGCGTTATCATTCATGTGTGTGAACAAATCATACACACCGATGAACAACTCCACAAGCCGCCAGGGCTGCGGGGATACCCGGGTACGCTCGGGTACAGTGCCCGTCCCGGTTCCCCATCCGCCCCTTCCGCACCTCGCACGAGCCTCCACGCAGTGATCGTCAAGCAAGCCGCCAACGTCCTGGACCTCATCGAGTTCTTCGCGGTGCACCGTCGCCCCGCGACGCTGGCGGAGATCGCCAAGCACTTCGAATGGCCGCGCTCGAGCACCTTCAACCTGCTCGGCACGCTCGCCGCGCGCGGCTTCCTCTACGAACCGCGCGCCCGCGGCGGCTACTACCCGGCGCCGATGTGGGCCGCCCTGATCCGCGAGATCGAATCCGCGCAGCCGATTCCGGCCGAGCTGCACGGCCTGCTCGAAGCGCTGGTCCGGGAGACGGGAGAGACTGCGGTGCTGGCCGCGGCGAGCGGCTCGCATGCACTGTTCCTGGATGCGGTGGAGTCGCCGCATGCGATCCGCTACACCGCGCAGCCCGGCAAGCTGGTGCCGCTGCACGTGACCGCCACCGGGCGCGCCCTGCTCTCGCAGATGACGCCCGAAGACCGCGCGGCCATCCTGCGCAAGGCGGAGTTCAAGCGCTACACGGACACCACGCTGATGACGGCCGCGGTCGTCGAGCACGAGGTGCAGCAATCACGCAAGCTGGGCTGGTTCGAGGGCCGCGGCGAATACACCACCGACCTGGGCGGCGTCGCGCTGCCGCTGAGCCTGCCCAACCGGCAGTTCGCGGTCCTGGTGGCGGGCCCGATGATGAGGATCGAGCATCGAATCGCCGAGTTCGTCCGCATCATGCGGGCGGCGATCGAGCGGCAGCTGTCGGCCTGAGCGCGGCGGGGTCAGTCCGCGCGCATTCCGGCCTTCTGGATCACCGGGCCCCACTTGGTACGCTCCGCGCGCGCGAAGCGACCCAGGTCATCCGCCGTGCCGCCGCCGATGTCGAAGCCCAGCTCCAGGAAGCGGGCCTTGGTCTCGGGTTGCGCCAGGATCTTGTTGACCTCGCTGTTGAGGCGCGCGATCACGGCCGGCGGCGTGCCCCTCGGGGCATACAGCGCGTTCCAGGCGATGACCTCGAAGCCGGGCACGCCCTGCTCGGCCACCGTCGGGATGTTCGGAAGGAGCGATGTCCTCTTGGCCGAGGTCACGGCCAGTGCCTTGAGCTTGCCGGCGTCGACCTGCGGCCGGACCGCCGTGACGGTGTCGATCATCAGCGGCAGCTGCCCGCCCAGCACGTCCGTGAGGACTGCGGTGGAACCCTTGTAGGGCACGCCGAAGAGAGGACTGCCCGTCTTTTCCTTGAGGAACTCGAACACCAGCCGGGCCGTCGTGCTGGGAATCCCGATGTCGGCCGTCTTGGGTCCGGCCTTGGCGGCAGCCAGCACCTCCTGGAGCGAAACGAATGGCGACGCCGACTGTGCGAGCAGCACCATCGGAAAGGTGCCGAGCAGGACGATCGGGTCGAATCCCGTCTCGGCATTGAAGCCGGTGGACGCATACATGAACTGGTTGAGGACATGCGTGCCGTTGGTCCCCATGGTCAGCGTGTAGCCATCGGCTGCGGCGCGGGCGACCATCTCGGTGCCGATGTTGCCTCCCGCCCCGCCGCGGTTCTCGACGAAGAAGGTCTGTCCCGTCGCCGCGGTCAGTTTCTCCGCGATGTAGCGGGTCGCCACGTCCGTCCCCTGGCCCGCCTGGTACGCGACCACGATCTTCACCGGCTTGGAGGGGTAGTCGTCCGCCCTGGCCGTGCCCGTGCCGGTGCCCGCGATCGCCACCACCGCGGCGACCAGTGCCAACTTTGCTGCGTGTCTCATGTTGTCTCCTTCTTGGTTTTTACTCTGGGGCGGGCGCCGGCTAGCGCCGCGGTCGATCCGGCAGCGCTCCGCTGTCGCGAAGCGCGGCCACCTCCCGCGCGGGGATTCCGGCCGCCGCCATGACCTCTTCGGTGTGCCGGGCGTAGCCCGGCGGCGATGACCCGGGCGTTCCCGGTGTCCGCGACAGCCGCATCGGCAGGCCGACGCCCCGGTAGCCGTCTCGTTCGACGACCATGCGCCGGTGCTGTGTGTGGGCCTGGCCGAAGGCTTGCGCGACGGTGTTCACCGGACCGGCCGGCACCCCGCACTGCATCAGGCGCTGGCACAGCGCCTGGCGCGAGCAGGCGCTCAAGACCTCCTCGATCCGCGAGCGCAGCTCGGGGCGATGCGCGATGCGAAGCGCGTTGCTGACGAAGCGGGGATCGGCAGCCAGCTCGGGGCAGCCGACGCTGTCGCAGAAGCGGCGGAACTGCCCGTCGTTCAGGATGCCCAGGAAGATCTCGCCGTCGCCGCACATGAACTTGTCGTAGGGCGCGATGTTGGGATGCGCGCTGCCGAGCAGCTCGGGCGTCGCACCCGAACTGAGCCAGTTGGCCGCGTGCGGTACCAGCAGGCTCAGCGCGGCGTCGAAGAGCGTGGCCTCGACCGCCTGGCCGCGGCCGCTGCGGTGGCGCTCGTGCAGGGCCATCAGGATTCCCGAGAGCGCCGTGTAGCCGGTCAGGTGATCGACGATCGGCACGCCGATGCGCGTGGCGCCCGACGCAGGCTCGCCATTGATGCTCATCAGGCCGCACATGGCCTGGAGCACCGCGTCGTAGCCGGGCAGCGCGCCCAGCGGGCCATCGGCGCCGAAGCCGCTGATGCGGCAGTAGATCAAGCGCGGGAACCGGGCCGACAGGTCGGCCTCGTAGTCCAGTCCCCATCGCTTCATCGTGCCCGGAATGAAGTTCTCCACCAGGACGTCGGCCTGCTCGAGCAGGTGGAGCAGGACGGCCTTGCCTTCGGGCCTGGCGAGGTCCAGCCCGATGGCGCGCTTGCCGCGGTTGACCGCCGAGAAGTAGGCCGCGTCGCCCGAAGCCTCGAAGGGCGGCCCCAGCCAGCGGGTGTCGTCGCCGGCGGGTGGCTCGACCTTGACGACATCGGCGCCATGGTCGGCCAGCATCTGCGTGCAGAGCGGACCTGCCAGTACCCGCGACAGGTCGAGCACGCGGATGCCGTCCAGGGAGCCGCGCGGGTTCTTCCGCTCGGGGTTCGGGTTCGAAGGGGTGCGCATACGGCTCCGCCGAAAAATGGGGCAACTCGATGACCGGAGCGTGCCGACCGGACGGCCGGGCACGGCTCCAGGCTCGCGGAGCGGGACCCCGCCGAGGTCCCGCTCCGGCGGGGGCGATCAGGAACGCGTGGGCAGTTCGACGATGCCCGAGCCCACGACGGAGAGTTCGTCGTCCTGGTTGCGCGCCTCCTGGGCGATCTCGACCAGATGACGGCCGCCCTCCACGAACTTGCGCTTCACGTGACCCTTGATGAAGAGCATGTCGCCCTCGGGGTTGTGGCGGCGGATCTTGCAGCTGGCCTTGGACAGGAAGCCGTCGTCGCCCGCCCAGTTCGTCAGGTGGTGCGTCAGCCACGATGTGCGCTCGGGGCCGTAGTCGTAGGCGCCGGGGGCGCCGACTTCGAGCGCGAAGTCCTCCTCCCAGTGCACGCGCTCGGGAACGTCGGGAATGCCGAAGCGGTTGGTGATGCCCACGCCCGGGTGGGCATCGATCAGCTTCCACGCGAGCTTGTTGGCGCGGATGTAGAGACCGCCCCATCCCTGGGCATAGGCGATGAAGCCGGTGACGGTCATCGGGCCCTTCATCATGACGGGCAGCGCCTCGCCTTCCTTCACGTCTTCCCAGTAGCGGGCCGTCGCGCCGCGCACCGGCTCGTCGCGATAGAGCTTGAAGGCCTCGCCGATCTCCTCCGGCGTGTAGCGGCGGGGCTCGCGTGCGCGCACCTCCTTGTACTTGGTGCCCTGCTCGCGCGCATGGTCGCGCTCGGTGCGAAAGCACCAGCTGTCCGCTTCCGCCACCTTGTCGCCGCTCTGGTTGAAGAAGTCGACGTGGTAGATCTGCTGCACCGCCCGGCCCGCGAACTTGGTCTGGTGCTCGACCAGGTCCTTGAGGTAGGCCTCGGTCGTGATCTCGTCGTTGCGCAGCACCGGCTTGTGCCAGGTCCAGTCCGAACCGGACCACATCGCATGCACGCCGGGCAGGCCGCCGACATAGCCCGAGACGATCCGGCTGGTCGAGAAGAGGAAGCTGGGCAGGGCCACGATGCCGCCGTACTTGGTCTTGGCGGCGTAGTCGGGGTCGCACCACAGGGGGTTGTCGTCGCCGATGCCGTGGGCGTAGTGCCGGACGTTGTCGCGCGTCGCCTCGTGGCACCACGGCTCCGCGGTCGCGCCGATCGGCTTGCCGATGCGCTCCCTCAGTTCGTCGAGGCCGCTCTCCGTGATCTTGGGGAAGGTTCGTTCGGTCTGCGTGGACATCGCTGTCTCCTTTTCTTTGCTTCAGTGGATTGCGGCGAGTGCCGCGGTTGAATTCGCAAGCTCTCGCTCACGGAGAATCTTTCGGTGGACCTTGCCGGCTGGCGTCTTGGGCAGCTCCGCCACGAACGCCACCTGGCGCGGGTACTCGTGCTGGCTCAGGCGACTGCGCACCAGCTCCTGGATCTCGGCCAGGAAGGCGTCGTCGGCGGATCTCGTGGAGACCACGAAGGCCTTCACCACCTGGCCGCGGAGTTCGTCGGGCACGCCGATCGCAGCGGCTTCGAGCACATCCGGATGCTTGAGGATCGCGTCCTCGATCTCCACCGCGCTCATGGTCCAGCCGGCCGAGATGATCACGTCGTCGGCACGGCCGGCGTGATGGAAGTAGCCGTCGTCGTCGACGCGGCCGAGGTCCTTCGTCGCCACCCAGCCGTCCTTGCGCCACACTTTCAGCTCGCCGGTGACGCCGGGCGCACACGCTGCGCCGTGGATGTCCTGCACCTCGACTCGCGTGCCCGGAATCGCCTTGCCGAGCGAGCCTTGCTTGACCCTGAAATCCGCCGCGCCCGGATAGTTCACGAGGATCACCCCGATCTCGGTGGTCCCGTACATGCTGCAGACCGGTCGGCCGAAGGTCGACTCGACGAATGCCGAGGTCTCGCTGTCGATGGGCTCGCCGGTGAACGAGAGCTTGTCGACGACGTACGCGTACTTCGAGGCCGCGCCCGAGTGCCGCATCATTCGATAGTGGGTGGCGGCGGCCGAGATGTTGTTGAAGCGGCCGCTGTGCAATGCCTGCAGCAGCCGTTCGGCGTTGAACTTGCCTGCGTAGGCGCCGATCGTCACGCCCAGGGCCAATGGCGCCAGCGTGCCGTGCCAGAGGCCATGCCCCCATGCCGGCGAAGACGGGCAGAAGAAGCGGTCGCCGGGACGGATGCCGGTGCCGTAGAGGGCCGCGAGCATCAAGGTGACGATGGACCGATGCGTGTGGCGCACCGCCGCCGGGAGCTCGCGCGTGGTGCCCGAGGTGTACTGGAAGATCGCGAAGTCGTCGGCCTTGGTGCTGGCCTCGAAGCTGGCCGGATAGGCCTGGAGACCGGCGAGGAATTCGGGCGTGGCGACCACCACCTCCACGCTGTCGATGCCGCCGGCCATCGGCGCCTTTTCCGCGTTCGTGATCAGGAGCCGCGGGTTGCAGTCGTTGACGCGCAGGCGAATGCCGTCGGGCCCGAACAAAGTGAACAGCGGCACCGCGATCGCGCCGGCCTTCATCGCGCCGAAGATGGCCACGTAGAAGGCGCGCGACGGCTCGAGCATCACGGCCACGCGGTCGCCGTGCCCGACTCCCTTGTCGACCAGGTAGTTCGCGAACTGCGAGGAGGCCTCGGAGAGCTCGGCGAAGCTCAGGCTCTCTTCGCCGCCATCCGCATGCGCGACGACGACCGCCTGGCGCGCCCCGTCGACATGGCGGTCGATGCACTCGTGAGCGATGTTCAGCGATTCGCGGTCGCCGTCGAACAGCTCCCAGAGCTTGTCCGTCGAACAGAAGCGCTGAGCATCCGCGTACGAGGTGTAGTCAGTGAGCTTGCTCATGATTTTCTGTTGTCTCTGCGTTGTGGATCGGGTTGGCTCAACTATGCGTGCCCGCGTTGAAGTTGTCAAATGCATTATGTGATTGTCCTAATACAACCAAATCGAGGGCAAGGGCGAAACCTCGTTTCTGGTAAAACGCGTCGAACCGTTCCCCGAAGCCCCATGCCACCCGAGATCTCCAAGTCGCGTTCCCCTGCCCCGCCTGCTTCGCCCAAGGCGCGCCGCGTTCGGCCCGTTCCCGCAGTCACGCGATCCATCGCCATCCTTCGTCTGCTGGGGGAATCGCCGCCGATGGGCGTCAAGGCCATCGCCGAACAGCTCGGGCTGGTTCCGAGCACCTGCCTGCACATCGTCCGCGTGCTGGTCGACGAGCAGCTGCTGAAGGTCGACGAGGCAAGCAAGCGCTACGCCCTGGGCATCGGCATGCTGAGCCTGGCGCGCAGCGTGGTGAAGAACAGCACCTTCTCGAGCCTCGCCCAGCCGATGCTGGACGACCTGTCGAACGAATGGGGCGTGACGACGATGGGGGTCGAGACCGCCGGCGCCGAACACATGGCGGTGGTCGCGCTGTCGCGGGCGCAGGCGCCCTTCGGCCTGCATGTGGACGTCGGAAGCCGCTTCCCGGCCCTGGTCAGCGCGACCGGCCGGCTCGTGGCGGCCTTCGGCCAGGAGTCATGGCCGCAGCTGCAGAAGCGCTTCAAGACCGTGCGCTGGGACAAGCCGATCGAATTCGCGGCCTGGAAGAAGGAGGTCGAGCTGGCGCGCAAGAACGGCTACAGCATCGACCGCGGCAACTACATCAACGGCGTCACGATCGTCGCCGTTCCGGTGCTCGACGAAGGCCAGCGCATGAGCCACTCGCTGGTCGCGGCGGGACTCTCGGACCAGCTGAACGGGCCGACCGGAACCGCCATCGCGAAGGCGATGCTGGAGGTCGCCGACTCACTTTCGACCATGCTGCCCTACAAGCGCTGAAGCGCTTTTCGCGAAGGATTTCCCATGAGCCAGCCTGACGGAGCGGCGATCGAATCGCCGGCGGCACCGGAGATCGTCCTGCGCGTCATCCCGATGCCCGCGGACACGTCGATGGAGAACTTCATCTCCGGCGGCTGGGTCATGAGCAAGCTGGACGCGGCAGGCAGCGTGCTGCCGCTGCGGATCTCCCGCCGGCGGGTCGCGCTGGTCGCGGTCGACGAGCTCGTCTTCGCGCACCCGATTCTGCTCGGCGACCTCGTCACCTTCCATGCCACGGTGACGAGCGTCGGGACGACCTCGATCACCGTCCAGGTGGAAGCGACGACCGAACGCCGCGGCGGGGGTGGGTCGACCAAGGTCACCGAATGCCGCATGACCTACGTCGCGCTGGACGACGAGCGGCGTCCCGTGAGCGTGCGCTAGCTGCTGCCGCGCACCCGAGGCGGCAGCCCTACTGCGCCTCGATCCCGAACTCCTGCATGCGCCGGGTGATCACTTCGAAATCACGCCTGTAGCTGGCGCCGAACTGTTCCGGCGTGGTGTTCAGCATCTCGAGGCCGCGCTCGGCCATCTTCGCCTGCACATCCGGCATCGCGGCCGCGGCACGCAGGGCGGTGGTCAGCCGCTCGACCACCCCGGGCGGGGTCTTGGCGGGCGCGACGAAGGCGATCCATACCGCCGCCTCGAACAGGGGATCGTCGAAGCCGAGCTCGCGCATCGTCGGCACCTGCGGCAGCACGGGCGATCGCTCGCGCCCCATGATCGCCAGGGGCACCACCTTGCCCGCCTGCACATGCTGGCGGGCAAGGCCTGCGGAGGTGAGGCCCACGCTCACCGTGTTGCTCAGCAGATCCGCCATCACGGGTGCCTCCCCGCGTTGCGGCACGTGGACCATGTGCGCGTCCAGCTTGCGATTGAGCGCCTCGCCCGCCAGGTGGCCGAGGCCGCCCGGCCCCCAGGTGCCGTAGCTCAGCTGCTGGCCCGGCTTCGCCGCCAGCTTCCTGAAGTCGTCCATGTTCTTCACGCCCAGTTCCAGGTTGGCCGAGAGGATGGCCGGGCTGCGCACCACCTGCGTCAGGAACACGAAGTCGCGCTGCGGATCGTAGGGCAGGCTCTTGTAGAGGGCGACGTTGTTGATCAGCGAGTCGCCCAGCGTGACGGCGATGGTGTAGCCGTCGGGAGCGGCGCGCGCCACCTCGCCGAGGCCGACGGCGCCGTTGGCGCCGGCGCGGTTGTCCACCACGACCGCCTGGCCCAGCGACTTGGCGACATGCTCGCCGATCAGCCGCGCCACGAAGTCGTTGGCGCCTCCGGCCTGGGCGGTGACGACGATGCGAATCGGCTTGGTCGGGAACGTGCCCTGGGCCAGGCCCGGGAGCGGCAGTGCCGCGAGAACGGTGGCCAGGCTCAGTGCCAGGAAGGTGCGGCGCATCGGGGGTCTCCTTGGTTGTGTCGTTGCAGAGCCGTTCAGGCTGCCGCGCGTGCGGTCGCCAGCGGGTCCCGCTCCTGGTCGACCGCCTGCTGCAGCAGCCGTCGATAGCGGACCAAGGCCTGGTCCATCGCGAGCAGCAGCATCGGCGCCTCGGGGTCGATGTTCCGGTGCTGGGCGGTGATCATTTCGCGGTCCTCCTCGAAGGCGGTGACCAGGCCGCGGTAGATCGCTTCAGTGACCGCCGGATCGTCGATGCTGCTGCGGTGCGACTGCTGGAAGAAGTAGTGCGTGGTGGTCTCGGTCTCCGGCGTCAGCGTCTGGCAGCTGTGGAGCTGCACGCCGCCGCGCAGGTCGCCCTCGGCCTGGCCCACGGGCGCGCCGCCCGATTGCATCAGCAGGGTGCCGGGCAGCACGAAGTCGTAGACGAAGTAGCGATCGACGTTGCGATCGAAGCTCTGGAAGGATTTCCAGAACGGCGATGGCGCCACATCCGGCACATGCCGCGTGACCCGGATGCCGCGTGGTATGGCTTCGATCCTCGGAATCGCCTGCGCGATCGCGGTCGAGCCGCCCAGCGTGCTCTCGTGCACATAGCTCAGGTGCGAGAAGTCGAGCAGGTTGTCGCAGACCAGCAGGTAGGGCGTGTCGTAGTGCACATAGCCCGGCTTGTATGACCAGTCGGGGTGGTCGCAGGAGAAGTTGTCCGGCAGCAGCGCGGGATCGGCCAGCGCCGGGTCCCCCATCCAGACGAACACCCATCGGTTGTGCGAGACCACGGGATAGGTCGGCACGCGCGTCTTGACCGGGATGCTCGCCAGTCCGGGCGCCTCCACGCAGATGCCCGCGGCATCGAACTTGAGCCCGTGGTAGCCGCAGCGCACGCAGTCGCCTTCGCGGCGTCCGCGCGACAAGGGCGCTTGGCGATGGCAGCAGCGGTCAAGCATCGCGACCAGGCCGCCGTCGGCGGTCCGGTAGACCAGGATCGGCTCGTCGAGCACTCTTCGGGTGAACATGCCTTCGGCGGGAATCTCGTGTTCCCACGCGATGACGTACCAGCAATTCCGTATCCACATGCCTGTCTCCAACAAGGTCCAGGCAATGTAGGAGTTGCGCAGGTCGCCGTCTGTCCCCGCAGAAGGGTACAAGGGCGCCGGGCCGCGGAATAGGGTCTGTTCACCCTAGTGGATGAAGCGCAGGAGCTGCTGCCGCCCGTGGATCGCCAGCTTGGCGTAGGCGCGCTTGCGCAGCGTCGCGACGGTCGACGCTGCGATGCCCAGATCGACGGCGATGCCATCGGTGCCGATGCCGCAGGCGATGCGCGCGCACACCGCACGCTCGCGCGCCGAGAGCAGCGGCGCGGTTCGCTGCAGCGCGCGTTCGATGTCGGGCGCGCGCAGCTGCGCATCGGGCGACGCCAGATGCGCGAAGAGCGCGTTGCGGTGAGCCCTCTTGAGAATCGGCGCCAAGCCGAGCAGCCGCTCCACATCGGCGGCGTCGAAGCTGCCGTCGTTCTGGTCGCGATAGAGGTTGATCGCGAACAGCGTCCGCGGCAGCGGTGCATAGAGAAAGCTCAGGCGGCCGGTGAGTTGGCGGCCGACGAAGATCTGCTCGCGCCAACCCGGATCGGGAATGTCCGCCACGTCGTACAGCAGTGCGGTCACGGGGGCGTGCATCGAGGTCTCCCCGGCCATGCGTGTCGCCAGGCGCGTGAGCTCGTCGGCTTGCCGGAAGCGGCTCTTGTAGAGCGAAAAGCACTCCGCCGTGATGTTGTCGTGGCGGCCCGTCGAATGGCCCTCGACCTGGGAGGGAACGCCATCCACGTATTCGACCAGCGAGATGTACTCGACCGGCAGGACATGGTTCACGAAGTCGAGCATGTCCAGAGCGGGAGCCTGCCCCTCGCCCGCATCCAGCAGGCGCGCGACCGCGCCGGCATCGAGCATGTGCCCTGCCGGCGGAGCGTCGAGCAGCCAGGTTGAAGCCATCACGCCGGAATATAGGCAAGCGACGCGAGATTCAACAGGGTGGATGCCCGGGTCCGATCGATCCGCGCTGCGGGTAAACACCAATCGGTTGGGATTGCAACTAGTTGATATGCCAATCAAAATACAAGCACCCGATCGCTCCGTCGCAACCGCATTCGGGCCCGAACCCCACAGGAGACCCAGATGAAATTCCAACGTCGCGCCATCGCGTGTGCGCTCTTCGCCTCGGCAGCGCTTTCGCTCGCCTCCCCTCAGGCCATGGCGCAGGCCGTCAAGGTCGGCATCATCGGTCCCTTCTCGGGGCCGTTCGCGCACTACGGCTCGCTGTTCAAGGCGGCGGCGGAAAGCTATGTCGCGAGCCAGGGCGGCAAGCTCGCCGGGCATGACATCGAGTTCGTCTATCGCGACACCGGCGGGCCCAACCCCGCGCTGACCAAGACGCTGGTGCAGGAGCTGCTCGTCAAGGACAAGGTCGACTATCTCGGCGGCTTCGTCTTCACGCCCAACGCCATGGCCGTGGCACCGCTGATCCAGCAGACCCGGACACCGACGGTCATCTTCAACGCGGCGACCTCGGCCATCACCGAGAAGTCGGAGTACTTCGTCCGCACCAGCTATACCTTGTGGCAAGTCACCGTGCCGGCCGCGCAATGGGCCGCCAAGAACGGCATGAAGAAGGTCGTGACGGCCGTCACCGACTACGGGCCCGGCATCGATGCCGAGACGGCCTTCAAGAGCGAGTTCGCCAAGCAGGGCGGCACGGTGGTCGAGAGCATCCGCATGCCCATCGCCACCACCGACTTCGGGCCTTTCGTTCAACGCATCAAGGCCAGTGGCGCGCAGGCGGTCTACGCCTTCCTTCCGGGCGGGCCGCCGAACCTGGGCTTCGTCAAGGCCTACAACGAGAACGGACTGGCCAAGGCCGGCGTGCAATTCCTCGGCTCGGCCGAGACCGACGAGTACGACCTGCAGAAGTTCGGTGATGCCGCACTGGGCCTGACCACCGCCTTCCACTACTCGGGCGCCCACGACTCGCCCGAGAACAGGAAGTTCGTCGCCGCGCTCAGGAAGCAGGACCCGAACGCGGTCGCCAACTACGCATCGGTCGGCGCCTGGGACGGCATGGTCGTGATCCACCGGATGATCGAGGCCACGGGCGGCAAGAAGGACGGCCCCCAGGCGCTCGCGGCGGCGCGCACGCTCAAATGGGAGAGCCCGCGCGGGCCGGTGAGCATCGATCCCAAGACCCGGCACATCACGCAGGACGTCTACCTGCGCAAGGTCGAGAAGGTAGGCGGCCTGCTGGTCAACAAGGAGCTGCAGAGCTTCGGGCCCCAGACCGACTTCGGGCTCGAAAAGTGATTTCGCCAGGTCGCCGCCACGCCTGAAGTCCGCCCGTGAACACCTTCCTCAACATCCTCATCGACGGCCTGGCCTACGGCATGGTGCTGTTCGTCATCGCGGTCGGCCTGTCGGTGACGCTGGGCCTGATGCGCTTCGTGAACCTGAGCCACGGTGCCTTCGCCATGGTGGGTGGCTACTGCGCCGCCCTCCTGACCCGCGAGGCCGGATGGAGCTTCTGGCTGGCCGTGCCCGCAGCCATCCTGGCGACCGCCCTGCTGGGCGCGGTGCTCGAGGCGCTGGTGCTGCGCCACCTGTACCGCCGCAAGGAACTCGAGCAGGTGCTGTTCACGATCGGCCTGAGCTTCGTGCTGATCGCCGCCACCAATGCGCTGGCCGGCCCGCAGGTGCAGATGATTGCGCTGCCGCCGTTGCTGGCGGGCTCGGTGGACCTGGGCTTTCGCACCCTGCCCGCCCAGCGCCTGCTGGTGATCGGTGCCGGCTGCGCGGTCGCGGCCTTGGCCGCCTGGACGGTCACGCGCACCCGCTTCGGCATCTGGCTGCGCGCAGCCGTCGATCACAGCGGCACCGCCTCGGCCCTGGGCATCCCGATCCGCACGGTGCAATGCGCGAGCTTCGCCGCCGGTGCGGCACTGGCTGGCCTGGGCGGCATCCTCGGCGCCGAGCTGATGCCGCTGGAACCCTACTACGCCCTCAAGTACCTCGTGCTGGTGCTGGTGGTCGTCTCCGTGGGCGGCATGGGGAGCATCACCGGCTCGCTGGTGGCCGCAGTCCTGCTGGGCGTCATCGAGACCGCCAGCAAGTACCTCGCCTCGGAGTGGGGAAGCCTGTTCTTCTTCGTCGCCATGGCCCTCCTCTTGGCCTGGCGTCCCAACGGTCTGCTGAAACGATGAACACCATGACATCCACCACGGTGCTCGCTGCACATGCGCAGCAAGCCGCAGCGCCGCGATGCGCGCCCGCATGGCGTGCACCCGTCATTCTTCTGCTGGCCGGACTGGCCGCCTGCGCCTTGCTGCCGGACCAGCTGGGCCTGATGACGCGGATCTTCATCACCGCGCTCTTCGTGCTCTCGCTGGACTTGGTGGTGGGCGTCGCGGGCCTGGCGACGCTGGGCCATGCCGCGCTGTTCGGCATCGGCGCCTATGCCGCGGGCATCTTCGCACTGCAGGTTCATCCCGACCCCCTGGTCGGCCTCCTCGTCGGCATCGCGGCCGGCGCGGGACTGGCCGCGCTGTCGGGCGCGTTCCTGCTGCGCTATCAGGGCTTCACCTTCCTGATGCTGACCATCGCGGTCTCGCAGATCCTGCTGAACCTGGCGCAGAAGGCGCGCCAGTGGACCGGTGGCGACGACGGCTTGTCGGGCTTCGCCATGGGACCGGTCCTCGGCCGCTTCGACTTCGACCTCGAAGGCCGCGTCGCCGCGCTGTATGCGCTGGTCGTCCTGGTCCTGCTGTTCTATGTGGCGCGGCGCCTCGTCGACTCGCCCTTCGGCCTGGCAGTGCGTGGCATCCACGAGAACCGCGCGCGCATGGCGGCCCTCGGCACGCCGGTGTTCGCGCGCCTGTGGCTGCTCTACACCGTGGCCGGAGCGATCGCCGGCGCCGCCGGGGCGCTGTCGGCGCAGACCAATGCGGTCGTCGGCATGGACAGCCTGTCGTTCGCGCTGTCCGCCGAGGCGCTGGTCATGCTCATCCTGGGCGGCGCCGGGCGCCTCAGCGGCGCGCTGGTCGGCGCGGCCGCGTTCACCGTGCTGCATCACACGGCGGCCTCCATCAATCCCTATCACTGGCTGTTCGTGGTCGGCGCCCTGCTCATGGGCGTGGTCCTGGTGCCGCCCGCCAAGGCCTGGGCCTGGCTGCGCCGCCGTGCCGGAGCTGCGCGATGAACACGCTGCTCGAACTCAAGTCGATCGACAAGCGCTTCGGCGGCCTGCACGTGACGCGCGGCGTGTCGTTCGCGTTGAACGCCGGCGACCGGCTGGCGCTGATCGGCCCCAACGGAGCGGGCAAGACGACGCTGGTCAACCAGATCAGCGGCGTGCTGTCCTCGGACAGCGGCGAGATCTGGCTGCGCGGAGAGAACGTCACCCAGCTGAGCCAGGCCAGGCGCGTGCGCATGGGTCTCGCGCGCACCTTCCAGATCACGACGCTGGCACCGCATTTCGCGGTCCAGCGGCAGATCGAACTCGCGCTCTTCGAACGCGAAGGCATGACCGGCCGCCTGTGGCGCAGCATCGATGCCTACCCCGCCCTGCAGGCGGAAGCGCAGGCCATCCTGACCCGCTTCGGCCTGCGCGCCCATGCGGCCGCGGCGACGCAAGACCTCGCCTATGGCGAGCAGCGCCTGATCGAGATGGCGCTGGCGCTGGCGCTGCGGCCCCAGGTCGTGCTGCTGGACGAACCCATGGCCGGCGTGCCGAAGGGCGATGGCGAACGCCTGCTGGCGGCTCTGGCTTCGCTGCCGAGCGAACTGGCGGTGCTGATCATCGAGCACGACATGGACCTGGTGTTCCGCTTTGCCAACCGGATCGTGGTGCTTGCCGACGGGGCCGTGCTGGCCGACGGCTCGCCCGACGACATCCGCCGCGACCCCAGGGTGCGGGCCGCCTACCTGGGGAATTGACACATGCAGGAACCGATTCTGAAACTCGAACAGGTGGTGGCCGGCTACGGCCCGACCACCGTGCTGAACGGACTCTCGTTCGAGATGGCGGCGCAGCAGCGCCTGGCCATGGTCGGGCGCAACGGCGTCGGCAAGACGACGGCGCTGCGGACCATCATGGGACTGGTGCCGCTGCGCAGCGGCCAGGTGCGGTTTCGCGGCCAGGACATCTCCGCGCTCGCGCCGCACCAGCGTGCCGAGCTCGGGCTCGGCTATGTGCCGCAGACCCGGGACATCTTCCCATCGCTCAGCGTCGAGGAGAACCTGCTGGCCGGGCTCAAGCGGCGACCGCGCAGCGCGCTGGACGAGGCCTACGCGCTGTTTCCGAGACTTGCCGAGCGCCGCCGAAATGGCGGTGCCCAGCTATCGGGCGGCGAACAGCAGATGCTGTCGGTCGCCCGGGCGCTGCTCGGCCAACCCTCCCTGCTGCTGCTCGACGAGCCCCTCGAAGGCCTGGCGCCGCTGATCCGGCAGGAGTTGCTGCGCGCCTTCCGGAACCTGAGCCAGCAGACCGGCATCGCCGTGGTCATCGTCGAGCAGCAGGTCGACGAGGCCCTCGGCTATGCCGAGCGCGCGCTGATCCTCGACCACGGCGCGGTGGTGCACAGCGGTGGCGCCGCAGCGCTGCTGGACGACCCCCTGACGCTGGAGCGCTGGGTCGGCATGGCCGTGCACTGAGTCGAACCCGATAGCGGATGGAACACCATGACGAATGAACTGAGGGTCCGCGTCGCGCGGCGCGTCGAGGAAGCGGACGGCGTGTGCAGCTTCGAGCTGGTGCCGGAGGACAGCGGCGCGTTGCCCGCCTTCACGGCCGGCGCGCACATCGATGTCCACGTGGCGCCGGGCCTGATCCGCCAGTACTCGCTCAGCAACGATCCGTCCGAGCGCAACCGCTATCGGATCGCAGTCTTGCGCGAGCCGAGTTCGCGCGGGGGCTCGGCCGCCATGCACGACAGCGTGCAGGCCGACGACCTGCTGCGCGTGAGTGCGCCTCGCAATCACTTTGCACTGGTCGATGCGCCTCGGAGCCTGCTGCTGGCGGGCGGCATCGGCGTGACGCCCATCCTGGCCATGGCGCGCGTCCTGCACGCGCAGGGCCGATCCTTCGAGATGCACTATTGCGGCCGCTCCGCGGGCCGCATGGCCTTTCTCGAGGAACTCGCTTCGGCGGACTTCGCGGGCAGCGTCGTCCTCCATGCCGACGACGTGCCCGAGCAGAGATTCGACGCCGGGCGCGTGCTGGCCGATCCCGCCGGCGACAAGCACCTGTACGTGTGCGGGCCGAATGGCTTCATGGACCACGTCCTCGATTCCGCCAGGCGCCTCGGCTGGGCGGAAGCGCAACTCCATCGCGAGTACTTCGCCGGCGCCGCGACAGCGCTCGCGACGGACGGCAGCTTCGAGGTTCGCGTGGCGAGCACGGGCCTCAGCTGCCAGGTCCCGGCCGGCAAGACAGTGATCGAGGTGCTGGCAGCGCATGGCGTCGAGGTGCCGAGCTCCTGCGAGGCGGGCGTCTGCGGAACCTGCCTGACCCGCGTCCTCGAAGGCAGCCCCGATCACCGCGACAGCTTCCTCACCGAGGCCGAGCGCGCTGCCAACGACCAGTTCACGCCCTGTTGCTCGCGGGCGCTGTCCCCGCTGCTGGTGCTCGACCTTTGAGCCGCCCCTTCCCATCCAAGGAGATCTCCCAATGACCACGACCTGCATCCCGATCAAGAACGTCGGTTCCGACGCCGACAGCCACCGCTTTCCGCTCGACCAGTGGTACGTCGCCGGCTTCTCGTCCGAACTCGCCGACAAGCCGATCGCACGGACCTTCCTCAATCGGAAGGTCGTGCTGTTTCGCACCGGGGCGGGACAGGTGGCGGCGCTGGAGGACCGGTGCTGCCACCGCTCGTTGCCACTGTCGTGCGGGACGGTCGAGGGCGCAGGCGTGCGATGCGGCTATCACGGCCTGCTCTACGCGCCGAACGGCCAATGCATCGAGATTCCCGGGCAGGAGCGCATCCCGTCCAAGGCCAGGGTCAAGGCCTACCCGGTGGTCGAGAAGAACCAGATCATCTGGATCTGGATGGCACGCGACGAGGACGCCGAGCCGACCCGCCCGGCGCCCGACTACCCGTTCCACGATGACCCCCGCTACAAGTTCGGCAGCGGCAACTACCACTACCGGTCGCCCTGGCAGCTGATCCACGACAACCTGCTCGACCTGAGCCACCTGGGCTATGTGCATCTGCAGACCATCGGCGGGGACGCCAGGCTGCACATGAACGCCCCGATGAAGGTGAGCTCCGAAGGCGACCGGGTCAAGGTCGTTCGCCTGATGCCGGATTCGTCGCCGCCGCCGACCTACCGCGCCGCCTGGCCCTTCGGCGAGAAATGCGAACGCTGGCAGGAGATCGAGTTCGACCTGACCCACCTGCGGATCTGGACCGGCGCGGTGGAGCCGGGCACGGACGCGATCGACGACCCCGACCGCGGCGGCTTCCACATGCGCGGCTTTCACGGCATCACGCCCGAGACCGAGGAAACGTGCCACTACTTCTGGAGCATGTCCAGCACCAAGCACCCCGACATGCCGGACAACATCGACGCCGTGATCCAGCAGACCGCGTTCACCTTCGACGAGGACCGCACCATCATCGAGGCCCAGTACCGGAACATGCTGGCGTTCGGCGACAAGGCGAACTGGATCGACATCCATGTCGATGCGGGGGCCAACCGCGCCCGGCGCATCGTTGGCGAGCTTCTCAGGAAGCAAGCGGCTGCGGAAGCGGCCGATTCCTAGATCCGCAATGGAACGGACCTCGCGGGGGAGCTACAGTGGCGCCAGCAACTCTGGCCCTCTTCCGATGCCCCGTACCCAAACCACAGCCGCGCGCAAGACCGCCTCGAAGGCGGCCGCAGGTGACGTGATCAATCTCGACAACTACGCCCCCGCCTACCTCACCTGGATCGCCAACAAGCTGTCGAGCGGGGCCTCCCAGGCCTACCTCGCCGCATTCGATGTCGGCATCGAGAGCTGGCGCGTCCTGGTGCTGCTGGCGATCGAGGGTTCGATCTCGGCGCAGAAGGCCTGCGGCGTCATCGGCATGGACAAGGCCTCGATGAGCCGGTGCTTCAAGAGCATGCAGGCGCGCGGCTTCATCGAACTCGCCCTCGATCCCCAGGACGGCCGCGCCCGCATCGCGACGCTGACGCCCTCGGGCCGCGCCATGCACGACCAGATCCGGGACATCGCGATGGAGCGCGAGCGCGTCTTCATGTCGGTTCTGTCGGCAGCCGAGCGCAAGCTGCTGCTCGACCTGCTGCGCCGCCTGCACGAGAACCTGCCGGCGGTCGAGGCGGCCACCCGCGATCACCTGACCCGTCACCATCCGCACGCACTGCAGCGGCGTGGTTCCAGGGATGCGGAGTCCTGAGTTCGACGAGCTCCCGCCGGTGCCGTCGAGGGCCCAGCCGCCCTAACCCGCCGCGCTCACCAGCGGCCGGCCGGCGAAGAAGGCCGCCAGGTTGTCTTCCACCCGCTGTCCCATCGCCGCGCGCGTCTCGTGCGTGTTGCTCGCCAGGTGCGGCAGCAGCACGACGTTGTCCATCGCGAGCAAGGCCTGCGGCACCTTCGGCTCGTGCTCGAACACGTCGAGGCCCGCGCCCGCGATGCGGCCGCTGGTCAGCGCATCGACCAGCGCCTGCTCGTCGACCACCGTGCCGCGCGAGATGTTGATCAGGTAGCCCTGCGGCCCCAGCGCATCGAGGATCTCGCGCGACACCAGGCCACGCGTCTCGGCACCGCCGGCGCTGGCGATCACCAGGAAGTCCGACCACTCGGCGAGCTCCTCGAGCGTGGCGGCGTAGCCGTGGTCCACGTCGGTCAGCGGCTTGCGGTTGTGATAGCGCACCGCCATGTCGAAGCCGGAGGCACGGCGCGCGATCACGCGCCCGATGCGCCCCATGCCGAGGATGCCCAGCCGCTTGCCCGACACCTTGGTGGCCAGCGGGAACTGGCCCTTCAGCCAGCCACCGCTGCGCACGAAACGGTCCGACGCGGTGAAGCGCCTCGCCACGTCCATCACCAGCGCGAAGGCGGTGTCGGCCACGCAGTCGTTGAGCACGTCCGGCGTGTAGCCGACCGCGATGCCGCGGGCGCGGGCCGCATCGAGGTCGATGGCATCGAGGCCGACGCCGAAGCTGGAGATCACTTTCAGATCCGGCAGCGCGGCGATCAGCGCCGCGTCGGCACCGAAGCGCGCCGAGGTGGCAACGCCGACGAAGCCGGCGCCATGTGCGGCCAGGAAGGCCTTGGCGTCGGCCTCCTCGTGCAGTTTATGGACATCGTAGGTCTGGGCCAGGCGCGCCTCGAGCGCGGGCAGCAGCGGGCCAACCTGGAGAATGCGTGGAGTTTTCATTGGTGTCTTCATTCGGGCTGGATGCCTGCATCCTTGGCGACCTTCGACCACTTCAGCATCTCGGTGCCGATGAAGTCGCCGAACTGCTGGGGCGTGCCGCTGCCCGGCTCGATGCCGTTGTCCTGCAGCGTCTTGCGCACCTCGGGCAGCGCGAGAATCCGGTTGACCTCGGCATTGAGCCTGGCGACCGTGGCCTTGGGCGTGCCGGCCGGCGCCAGCAGGCCGCCCCAGGTGCTGGTCTCGTAGCCGGGCACGCCGGCCTCCTGCATCGTCGGCACGTCGGGCAGCACCGACGAACGCCGGGTCGTCGTCACCGCCAGCGCCCGCAGGCGGCCGGCCTTGATCTGCACGTTGGCCGCGGCCACGGTGTCGAACATCAGCGAGGTACGTCCGCTGATCAGGTCGGGATGCGCCAGCGTGCTGCCCTTGTAGGGGATGTGCGTCATCTGCAGGCCGGCCATCGACTTGAAGAGTTCGCCCGAGAAGTGCGGCGCGCCGCCGTTGCCGCTCGACGCGAAGGTCAGCTTGCCCGGGTTGGCCTTGCCGTAGGCGATCAGCTCCTTGACCGACTTCACGGGCAGCTCGGGCGAGACGATCAGCACCAGCGGCACCACGTGCGTGAGCGCCACCGGCTCGAAGCTCTTCACGGTGTCGAAGGGCAGCTTGCTCACCATGCTCGGGTTGATCGCGTGGCTGCTCGCAACCAGCGCCAGCATGTGGCCGTCGGGCGGGCTCTTGGCCACCAGGTCGGTGCCGATGATGCCGGTCGCGCCGGCCCGGTTGTCGATGACCACCGGCTGGCCCCAGGCCTCGGTGAGCTTCTGCCCGATCAGGCGCGCCGCCAGGTCGATGGCGCCGCCGGGCGAGGCGGGCACGACGATCGTGATCGACTTGGTCGGGAAATTCTGCGCCAGTGCCGGCACGGCCGGCAGCGCGCCGGCGAACGCGAGCAGGGCCGCGGTGGCGGCGAAGGTTCTGCGGTGCATGGTGGTCTTTCGTGCGTGAGGGTGCGATTCAGCGCCCGGCGGCGTCCTGCTCGTTGCGCCAGGCCTCGTAGGCGGCGCGCGTGTCGGCGTTCGGCGGGTAGGTGCCGGCCAGCTTCGCGCCGCCCTCGATGCGCTGCAGGATGAAGGCCTCCATCTTTTCCTGCTCGACGGCATCGCGCGAGACTTCTTCGGCGAGGTGGTGCGGAATGACGACCACGCCTTCGTCGTCGCCGACCATCACGTCGCCCGGGTACACCGGCACGCCGCCGCAGCCGATCGGCACATCGAGGTCGATCGCGTGGTGGTGGATCAGGTTCAGCGGCGCGCTGCCGCCGGCGCAGTACACCGGGAAGTCCATCTGCGAGATCGGGCCGCTGTCGCGCACCGGGCCGTCGGACACCAGGCCCGCGGCACCGCGCACCTTGAGCCGCGTCGTGAGGATCTGGCCGCCCGAGGCGACGCGCGTCTCGCCGCGGCAGTCGATCACCAGCACATGGCCGGGCGGCACGCTCTCGATGCCCTTGCGCTGCGGATGGTTCGGATCGTCGAAGGCGCTGATCTGGTCGATGTCCTCGCGCGCCGGGATGTTGCGCATGGTGAAGGCCGGGCCGACCAGGTTGCCTGCGGTCGGCCTGGTGAGGCGCTTCACATGCTGCAGGTAGACATTGCGAAAGCCGCGCTTGAAGAGCTGCGTGCACAGCGTGGCGACGCTCACGTGGCGCAGGCGCTCGCGGGCTTCTTCGGAGAGGGGGGTGGGGATGTCGGTCATGGTCGGGTAGGGGATGAAGGGAGGGAGTCAGTTCGCGCTGGCGCCCGACTTGCGGACCAGTTCGCCCCAGCGCGGGATTTCCTTTTGCATCAGGGCGGCGAGTTCGGCGGGCGATCCGGCCACCACCTCCATGCCGAGCTGGTTGCTGAGCTTGTCCTTCACCTCGGGGCTGAGGAGGATCTTGCGGATCTCCGTCGCGAGGCGCTGGCCGACCGGTGCCGGCAAGCCCCTGGGCGCATACACCGCCTGCCACGACGCCATCTCGAAGCCCGGCACGCCGGCCTCCTGCATGGTCGGCAGCGCCGGTGCCAGCGCCATGCGCCTGGCGCTGGTCACCGCCAGCAGCTTGAGCTTGCCCGCCTGCACCAGCGGCAGCGCCGCGGTGAGCTGGTCGAACATGAAAGTGACCTGCCCGGACGAGACGTCGAGCATCGCCGGCGGCGTTCCCTTGTACGGGATGTGCGTGAGCTTGACGCCGATCATGTCGCCGAGCATCTCGCCCGCGAGGTGGGTCGAGGTGCCGGCGCCGGAGGACGCGAAGCTGCGCCTGGACGGCTCCTTCCTGAGCAGCGCGACCAGCTCGGCCACCGAGTCGACGCCGAGCGCCGGGTCGACGATGAGCACGTTCGGCAGGAAGGCCACGAGCGAGATCGGGTCGAAATCCTTCACCGGGTCGTAGGGCAGGTTCTTGTACAGGCTGGCGTTGATCGCATGCGTGCTGATGGTGCCGCCGAACAGGGTGTAGCCGTCGGGCTTGGCCTTGGCGGCATAGGCGGCGCCGACCGCACCCGCGGCGCCGGGCTTGTTGTCGACCACCACCGGCTGGCCGAGCAGCTCGCCGAGCTTCTGTGCGATCAGGCGGCCGATGACGTCGGTCGAGCCGCCGGGCGTGAACGGCACGACGTAGGTGATCGGCCGGCTGGGCCACGGCTCGCCCTGCGCCATCGACAACAGCGACGCGGGCAGCAGCGTCGATGCCGCAGCGGCGCGCAGCAGCGCGCGGCGGCCCGCAGAGCATTGCCCGGCCTTCATTCGACCTTCACTCCGCGAACCTTGATCACCTGGCCATAGCGCTGCTTGTCGGCGTCGATGGTCTTCTGCAGCTCGGCCGGCGTGCTGCCGCGAGGCGTGGCGCCCTGCGCGATCAGGGCCCGGCGCATGTCCTCGGTGGCCACGACTTCCTTCACGTCGGCCGCGATGCGGTCGACCAGGGCCTGCGGCGTGCCGGCCGGCGCCAGCAGCGCGACCCACGAGCCCGACTCGGCGTTGGCCACGCCGAGCTCGGCCAGCGTGGGCACCTCGGGCATCGCGGGCGAGCGCTGCGCGCTGGTCACGGCCAGCGCGCGCAGCTTGCCGCTCTTCACGTAGCCCGAGGTTTCGAGGATCGATGCGAACAGCATGTCGACATGGCCCGCCATCAGGTCGGCCATCGCCGGACCGCCGCCCTTGTAGGGGACGTGCACGAGGTTCACGCCCGCGGCCTGCTGGAAGATCTCGGCCGTGAGATGCGGCGAGCCGCCGCTGCCCGAACTGGCATAGGTGTACTTGCCCGGCGTGGCCTGGGCCAGCGCGATCAGTTCCTTCGGCGTCTTGGCCGGCACGGCCGGATTGACCACGAAGGCGAAAGGCAGCTCGGCGAACAGCGACACCGGCGCGAAGGCGCGGTCGGCGTCGTAGGGCATCTTGTAGAGCGAGGGGTTGATCGACTGCGTACCCACATTGCCGATCAGCAGGGTGTAGCCGTCGGGCTTGGCCTTGGCCACCAGCTCGGCACCCACCAGCCCGCCGGCGCCGGTGCGGTTGTCCACCACCACCGACTGGCCCCACTTCTGGCCCAGCCGAACGGCCAGCAGGCGCGCCGCGATGTCGGTGCCGCCGCCGGGCGAGAAGGGAACGACGAAGCTGACCGGCCGGGTCGGCCAGGCCGCCGGTGCCTGGGCGGCGGCCGCCGTCGGCAGCAGCGGCACGACGGCCAGCGCGATGCAGGCGGCGATGCCGGCCAGCGGGCGGCCCGGTGCGCGGCGCGTGATGTGGGTTGTCTCCATGTGCTTCATTCCTTGGTCTCTGGTGGTCTTCAGTGGATCTCGGGCTCGCCCTTGCCGCTGCCGATCTCTTCGCCGGCGTAGTCGGGTGCGAGGAAGTCGAAGTCGCAGCCGGTGTCGGCCTGCTGCACATGCTTGAGGAACATCACGCCGTAGCCGCGGCTGAACTTCGGGATCGGCTTGCGCCATTCGGCGCGGCGGCGCTCGAGTTCCTCGTCGCTCACCGCCATGTCGATGCGGCGCGCGTCGACGTCGAGCGTGACCAGGTCGCCGTCGCGCACCAGCGCCAGCGGCCCGCCCACGTGCGACTCGGGCGTGACATGCAGCACGCAGGCGCCGTAGCTGGTGCCGCTCATGCGCGCGTCGCTGATGCGCACCATGTCGCGCACGCCTTGCTTGAGCAGCTTCTGCGGGATCGGCAACTGGCCCCACTCGGGCATGCCGGGCGCGCCTTGCGGGCCGGCGCTCTGCAGCACGATGACGCTGTCCTTGGTGACCGGCAGGTCGGGCGCATCGATGCGGGCGGCCAGGTCGTCGTAGTTGCTGAAGACCAGGGCCGGGCCGGTGTGGCGGCGCAGGTGGGGCTCCATGGCGGCGGGCTTGATCACCGCGCCGGCCGGCGCCAGGTTGCCGCGCAGCACCGCGAGGCCTCCGCCCTCGAGCAGCGCCTCGCTGCGCGGCCGGATCACGTCGGCATTGAAGGTCTGGGCATCCTCGATGTTCCGGCCCAGGGTCTGGCCGTTGCAGGTGCGCTGGCTGCCGTCGATCAGCGGGCCCATCTCCTTCAGGAAGGCGCGCAGGCCGCCGGCGTAATAGAAGTCCTCCATCAGGTACTTGCCGCCGGGCCGCAGGTTGGCGATGACCGGCGTGCCGCGCGCCAGTTCGTCGAAGCGCGCCAGGTCGAGCGGCACGCCGGCGCGGCGCGCCATCGCGATCAGGTGGACGATGGCATTGGTCGATCCGCCCAGGCCCAGCACGGCCGTGACCGCGTTGTCGAAAGAGCTCGCCGTGAGGAAGTCCAGCGGCTTGAGGTCCTCCCACACCATGTCGACGATGCGGCGGCCGGTGTGCGTGGCCATCATGGCGTGGCGCGAGTCGACCGCGGGAATCGACGAGGCGCCCGGCAGCGTGAGGCCGAGCACTTCGGCGGCGCTGGTCATGGTGCTGGCGGTGCCCATCGTCATGCAGGTGCCGGCCGACCGGGCGATGCCGTCCTCGACTTCCTGCCAGTCGCCCTCGCTGATGTTGCCGGCGCGCAGTTCGGCCCAGTACTTCCAGCTGTCGGAGCCCGAGCCCAGCACCTGGCCCCGGTAGTCGCCGCGCAGCATCGGGCCGGCCGGCACGAAGATGGTCGGCAGGTTCATCGCCAGCGCGCCCATGACCAGGCCCGGCGTGGTCTTGTCGCAGCCGCCCATGAGCACCACGCCGTCGGCCGGATAGGAGCGGATCAGCTCCTCGGCCTCCATCGCCAGCAGGTTGCGATAGAGCATGGTGGTCGGCTTCTGGAAGGCCTCGCCGAGGCTCATCGCCGGGATCTCGACCGGGAAGCCGCCGGCCTGCCAGACGCCGCGCTTGACCTCCTCCACGCGCTGCTTGAAGTGCGTGTGGCAGGAGTTCATGTCGCTCCATGTGTTGAGGATCGCGATGACCGGCTTGCCGAGGTAGTCGGCGCGGCTGAAGCCCATCTGCGCGGTGCGCGAGCGGTGGCCGAAGCTGCGCAGGTCCTTCACGCCGTACCAGCGGTGGGAGCGGAGGTCTTCGGGCTTCTTCTTGCGTTCGGTCATGGCTTGTCTCGCGAATTGCGCCAGAAATGTTAGCGCTGTCATTCGATCATAAGCAGGATCGACGACGGCCGTCAACCGGGTAAGTCAGGCGCTGGCGCGTTCGATCAGGGAAAAGCCGAGGTCCAGCACCTTGTGCTCGACCGGCCGGCCTTCGGCGCGCTCGACGATGAAGCGCGCCGCCTGCCGGCCGATGGCGGTGCCGTCGATGCGCACGGTCGTGATCGCCGGATGCGCGTGCTGCGCGAAGGCCAGGTCGCCGAATCCCATGACGCCCACGTCCTGCGGCACCCGCAAGCCGCGCGCCTGCGCTTCGGTGATGACGCCGTGCGCCAGCGCATCCGAGCTGCAGGCGACGACGTCGATGCCGGCGTCGGAGGCGAGCAGTTCGGACAGGGCGGCGCGACCGCTGCCGAGCGTCGTCGGCGCCGGCACGTCGCGCACCGGCACGGCTGCGCCGCCGAGCGCCTTCCAGGCCTGCTCGAAACCGGCGCGCCGCAGGTGCGCGCGGCGGTCGTCGCCGGTGACGATCGCCGGGCGGCGGTAGCCCTTGCGATGCAGGAACTGCGCCGTGGCCAGGCCCACCTGCTCGTGCGAGAAGCCGACCAGCATGTCGACCGGCGTCGGCGTCAGGTCCCAGGTCTCGACCACCGGAATGCCCGAGGCCAGCAGCCGGCGCCGTCCGTCGGCCGATCGCATGATGCCGGTCAGCACGATGCCGTCCGGGCGGCGCCCGACGATGGCGTCGATCAGCGCATCCTCGCGCGAGTTGTCGTAGCCGCTCTGGCCGAGCATGAGCTGGTAGCCCTTCTCGGCCAGCGCTTCGGTCAGCGCCTGGACGGTCTCGAGGAACACGGGGCCGGCGATGGTCGGCACCACGGCCGCGACCAGGCGGCTGCGGTTCGATGCCAGCCCGCCGGCCAGCAGGTTCGGCACATAGCCGGTGCGCTCGACGGCGAGCCGCACCCTCTCGCGGGTTTCGGGCGAGACCCGGTCGGGCGTGTTGAGTGCGCGCGAGACGGTGATCGCCGAAACGCCCGCGAGCTTGGAGACATCGCTGAGCGTGATGCCGCCGCTGCCCCGCCGTGCGGCGCGGCCCGATGCATTCTGCTGGGTCAAGAACGGGCTCCGAATGTTAACGCTAACGTGACTATCGGGGATTATCGTACCAAGCGCGCCCCGCCCCGGCCATCACGTGCGGCATGACCTGTGCCGCCCGCGCGGCCGGCGCCGGCGGCGGCAGAATGGACGGCCGACCCGCGGGTCCACGAGCAAAGGCTTGCATCATGAACAGACTGTGGCTGCTTCCCGCCGCCTGGGCTCTCGCCGCCGCTGCCAGCGGCGCCGAGGACTGCGAGGCACTGCGCGCCCGCATCGAGGCCAAGATCGCCGCCGCCGGCGTGCTGCGCTTCGCCGTCACCACGGTCGATGCCGCCGCGCCGGCGGAAGGCCAGGTGGTCGGCAGCTGCGAGCTCGGCAGCAAGAAGATCGTCTACCGGCGCGACCTCGCCCCGGGCTCGGAGCCCTCCCGCCCGCGCAGCGCGCCGATGCTGACCGAGTGCAAGGACGGCAGCTCCTCCGTCGGCGGGGATTGCCCGAGGTAGCCCCGGGTCCCCCGGGTCGCCTGGCGGCCGACGGCTCAGCGGCAGACCGTCGTCGTGCCCACCGGCCGGCAGGTCCTGCCATCCAGGCCCTGGTAGCGCTCGAGCTGGCCGGAGCGGTCGTACCGGTTGCCCTGCCGGTCCTCGCAGCCGCCGGCGTCGCAGTTGCGGATTCGCGGCCGCATGTCGCGCGGCGGCGGCGGGCGCCGATAGGCGCCGCCCGGATAGGCATAGCCCTCGTCGACCAGCATCGGGTCGCCACCGCGGTCGCTCCAGCGCGAATCGGCGGCCGGCTCGCCGACGCTGCCCCCGCGCGCATCGATGACGATGGGCCCCGAGGGCGGCGGCGGGGGCGGCGCGGCGCCCTCGGCCCGCTCCCGCTGCACGGGCGCCGGCTTCGCCGCGGCGGCGCCGTCCGCCGATGGCGGGGTGGCCTCCGGCAGCGCCACGCGCCCCACCGGCCGCGCGCCGGCCGGACATGCGCCATCGGTGTAGCCCACGTTGCCGGCGGCGTCCGCGCAGCGGATCACCTCGGCGCCGGCGGCGGTGCCGAGCAAGGCGATCAGGAGGGCGAAGCTGCGGCGATGCATGGCGCCCATTGTGCGCGGCCCGGTGAAACAATGTGTGAGAGGACGCATCGGCGCGCGCCTCCCCGAAACAGATGATGCACGGCAGAAACAAGACGGGCATCTTCATGCGCGAGCGGCCGGCGATGATGGACGAGCCGCTCGCCAAGCCTTCACTTTCGCTCAACATTGCCATGCCCTCCTCCGGTCTGCACCACGTCGGGACAGGCGCCGCCATCGTCGGACTCGTCTTCGCCGTGACCGCTGTGTTCCTGCTCGTCGGCGGCGATGCCTCGCCTTCCGGCGGCGACCGCGGCAGGGAACTCGCCTTGCTCGCCACCGCGGGCCTCGCCGGCGTGGCCTTCCTCGTTGCCGTCCTGTGCGGCGCGGTGTTCCAGCTGCATCGGTGGCGGCTGCGCAGGCAGCACGAGAGCAAGCGCCTGTCCGCGGCCGAGCGACGTGCCGACATCGCGATGCGCAGGGCTCGCATCCGCGCGGAACTCCGGGACTTTCGCTGAGCCGGCGTCTCCCGCGGCCTCGCAGCGACGAGGCGCGCGCTAACATCGCCGACCGAGCGAACCAACCCTCCAGAACGAGAACACAAGCCCATGGCGAACGAGTCCAACCGACAAGCCGAATTGAAGAAGATGGTGCTCTGCGCCTCCTGTGCGGGCATCCAGCGCAACTGGCGTCGTGCGCCGGGGCATGCCGAACTCGTGCAGCAGTCCAGCCGCAAGGAAGAGCGCGACGACGGCCATGCCGTCAACATCACCAGCTACCGCTGCGACGCCTGCGGCACGCGCTGGGAATACGAGAACGACAAGACGAACCAGCAGGCCGGCTGGTCGGTCATCGGGCAGTAGCCCCCAAAGGCGCGCGGCCGGGTCAGGCCGGCACCAGCAGCGCGCCGGCCGCGGCATGCACCGCGCCCGTCAAGCCGCGCAGCGCCTCCGATTCGATGCGCCAGTGCTGCCAGAACAGGGCGACATCCAGAGGCTGCCCGGGCACCAGCTCGACCAGATCGCCGCTCGCCAGCAGGCTGGCCACGAGCACCTGCGGATTCATCCCCCAGCCCAGGCCGTGCACCGCCGCATGGATGAAGCCGTGGGTGCCGGGCACCCGATGCAGCGGCGGCGCCAGCTTCTTGCGCGTGAGCCGGCGCATGAAGCGCGCCTGCAGCGAATCCCTGGCGTTGAACACGCTGCAGGGCGCCGCGGCCAGCGACGCGGCATCGACGCCCTGGGCGAAGTGCCGCGCCATGAATGCCGGGCTGGCGACAGCCACGTAGCGCATCGCGCCCAGGGGCTCGGCCACGCAGCCCTGCACCGGACCGGGCTCGGAAGTGACGGCCGCCATCACGCGGCCCTCGCGCAGCAGGAGCGCGGAGTGGTCCTGGTCCTCGACATGCAGTTCGAAGGCCACAGGCTGCGAGACCTGCACCGCAGCCAGCGCGGGCACGAACCAGGTGGCCAGCGAATCGGCGTTGACCGCCAGGGCCAGCGGCAGCGCGCCTTGCCGCTGCGGCGGGCCGAGGCCGAAGGGCCGCAGCACGTCGGCCTCCAGCAGCTGCAGCTGCTGTGCGTGCCGCTGCAGGGCCTGCCCGGCCGGCGTGGCGACGCAGGGCGAACCGCGCTGCACCAGCACGCGGCCTATCCGCTCCTCGAGGCCCTTGATGCGCTGGCTGACGGCGGAAGGCGTGATGTGGAGCGCGCGCGCCGCGCCATCGAAGCTGCCCTCGCGCGCAGCACGGCAGCGAAGGCCGAGAGTTGGCGCGAGTCGATCTGCATCTGAAAAATTCTAATGCGGATAAAGAAAGATGAGTTTGATTGAACCCTCGGCGGGCGCTAACGTGGCGCCCATGTTCCTCATCGTCACCAAGGGATTCCTCGCTTCGGCCGCGCTGATCGTCGCCATCGGCGCGCAGAACGCGTTCGTGCTGCGCCAGGGCCTGAAGCGCGAGCATGTGCGCGATGTGGTGCTGGTCTGCGCCCTCTCCGACGCCCTGCTGATCGCCCTCGGCGTCGCGGGCCTGGGGCTGCTGGTGCAGGCCAACGCCACGCTGCTGGCGATCGCGCGCTGGGGCGGCGCCGCCTTCCTGCTGGCCTACGGCGCGCTGGCAGCCCGCCGCGCCTGGGCCGGCGAGCGGATGTCGCTGCCCTCGACCGCGCCGATGAGCCGGCGCTCGGCCCTGGCCGCCTGCCTGGGCTTCACCTACCTCAACCCGCATTGCTGGCTCGACACCGTGGTGCTGTTGGGCGCCATCTCGGCGCAGCAGCCCGCGGGCGGGCGCTGGGTCTTCGGCATCGGCGCAGCGTGCGCCAGCATCGCCTGGTTCTTCGCGCTGGGCTACGGTGCCCGGCTGCTCGGCCCGCTGTTCGCCCGCCCCCTGGCCTGGCGCGTGCTCGACACCCTGGTAGCCCTGCTGATGGCAACGATCGCCGGGTCGCTGCTGTTCAATCCGCCTTCAGGATGGTCTCGCCCTTGAGCGGACCCCAGTCGCGGATGTTGTCGCGCCGCCGCTTCCAGCCGCCGAAGCTGCGGCGCCAGTTCACCACCGAGATGAAGTAGTAAAGCACCTTGAACATCCACAGCGAGCGGCGGTAGGCCGGCCCGTGGTGGATGTCGGCCGCCAGCAGCGACATCAGGCCCTGCTTGACGTTAAAGACGTTGTTCGGATGCATGAACATATCGCGGATCGTCGGGTTGGTGACCCGGTAGATGAACCACGAATAGTCGCGCGGGCCGACCCGCATGCGCTTCTCGAGCGCCTTGCGCGCCCGCGCCAGCTCGGCCGGCCGGTCCAGCGCGGTCGCCACCAGGTCGGCGCCGTCGAAGGCGCTCTGCATCGCCAGGAACACGCCCGAGGAGAACATCGGGTCGATGAAGGTGAAGGCGTCGCCCACCATCAGGTAGCGCTCGCCGGTGGCGTGCGTGCTCGAGTAGGAGAAGTTGCCGGTCGCGTGCACCCGGTCGTCGACCAGCGTCGCGTCCTTCAGCCTGTCGTGCAGCTCGGGGCACAGCGCGATGGTGTCGTAGAAGTAGTCCTTCAGCGGCTTGTCGCGCGCCTTCAGGTAGTAGGCCCAGCAGACCGCGCCGACGCTGGTGGTGCCGTCGGCCAGCGGGATGAACCAGAACCAGCCGTGCTCGAACCAGCAGATGCTGATGTTGCCCTCGCGCCGCCCCTCCAGCCGCCGCGCATTGCGAAAGTGGCCGAACAGCGCCGTGCTGTTGTGATCGGGGTTCTTGTTCTTGCACTTGAACTTGCTGGCCAGCAAGGTGTCGCGGCCGCTGGCGTCGACCACGAAGCGGGCCCGCCAGCTGCGCTCGGCGCCGTCGTCGAGCAGGGCCTGCACCGTGGCGCCGCTGTCGTCGAAATCCACCTGGCGGACCTTGGCGCCTTCGAGGGTCAGGGCGCCTTCCTTGCCGGCGTGGCGGAACAGCAGTTCGTCGAGTTCCGAACGGCGCACCTGCCAGGCCGATCCCTTGGAAGGATCCCAGCCCTCGGAGAAATCGACGTAGCTGCGGTAGTCGAGGTCCGGCGGCACGAACTCGATGCCGAACTTGGGCATCCCGATCTTGTCGACCTGGTCGAGCACGCCGAGCTTGCGGAACAGCTCGACATTGCCCGGCAGCAGCGACTCGCCGATGTGGAAGCGCGGATGGTGGTCCTTCTCGAGCAGCACCACGCGCCGTCCCTGGCGGGCGAGCAGCGTGGCGATGGTCGAGCCGGCCGGCCCGCCGCCGATCACCAGCACATCGCATTCCTGCCTTGTTTCCATGTCCTCGAAGCTCCTCTTGAATTCACTTGATGCGGCCCGCATTGTGCCGGGGCCGCGGAGCGCCCCCTCAGTGGCTGGCGGCGCCGTCGACGGCCTTGGCGCCGCGGCGGCCGATCAGGGCCAGCAGCGGCCCGGTCGCCGCGGTGGTGACGAGGGCCATGACCAGCAGCATGGTGAACAGCTCGGGGCCGATCAGGCCGGCATCCAGGCCGACCTTGATGACGATCAGTTCCATCAGGCCGCGGGAATTCATGAGCGCTCCGGTGGCCAGGCTGTCGCGCCAGCCGTAGCCGCACACCCTGGCGCCGGCCGCGCCGCCGATGATCTTGCCGGCCGTCGCCACGAGCAGGATCAGGGCCAGCGCGCCGAGGCCGGCGTTGGCGAAGGCGCCCGAGGTGGTCCCCAGGCCCGCCAGCGCGAAGAAGATGGGCATCAGCACCACCACCGACAAAGGTTCGAGCCGTTCGACCAGGGCGCGCAGCAGGCGATCGTCGCGCGGCAGCGCGATGCCGAACAGGAAGGCGCCGAACACCGCATGCAGGTGCAGCCACTCGGTGATCATCGCGCAGGCGAACAGGCCGATCAGCAGCGCGGCCAGCACCATCGGCGTCGGCACGCCATCGGGCGCATGCGCGCGCAGCAGCCGCGCCAGTAGCGGCCGCACGACCAGGACCACCGCGGCCACCAGCAGTGCCAGCCCGAGCGCGATCTTGATGAATCCTCCCAGGCCCGCGTCCGCGGTCGCCAGCGCGACCACCATCGCCAGCAGCACCCAGGCCAGCGCATCGACCACGCCGGCCGCGCCCAGCGACAGCTGGCCGACCGGCGTTCGCGTCATGTTGCGATCCTTGAGGATCCGTGCCAGCACGGGAAAGGCCGTGATCGACAGCGCGACGCCGAGGAACAGCGCGAAGGGCCAGAACGCCAGGCCCTCCGGTGCCAGCGAAGGATGCAGGACCGGCGCGATCGCCAGGCCCAGGATCATCGGCAGCACCATGCTGCAGACCCCGACCCAGCCGGCCGCCCGGAGCTGCGCGCCCATGCCGCTGGGCGCCCGCAGCTCGGCGCCGACGATGAACATGAACAGCACCACCCCGACCATCGCCAGGGACGACAGGCTGGCCAGCGAAGCCGCCGGGAACAGCTGCGCGTGCCATTGCGGGAACAGGGCGCCGAAAACGACCGGGCCGAGCAGGATGCCGGCCGCCATCTCGCCGATGACCATCGGCTGCCCGAAAGCCCGCAGCAGCAGGCCGCAGGCGCGGGCCACCACCAGGATCACGGTGAGTTGCAGAAAGAGGAGCGTGAGGGACATGGCGCAAGAGTATGACTTCTCGCGCCGGCCATCGCCGGAGGGCCGCCCGTGAGCCTGTCAGCCGGACGCGGTCTGGTCGTCCATGGCCAGCTTGCGCGCGAAGTCGAGCCGGCGCCGTTCTGCGGTCGGGTACGGGCTGCGCCAGAGCGACACCACCTGGTCGAGCCGCGGCAGACCCGGCTCGGGCAGCGCGCCGGCGGCGCGCGCGGCAAACACGAAGCTGCGGGGCGCGGCCTTGGCCGGTTGCCCGGGCAGCGGCGCCCGCACCACCTTCAGGCCGTCGGCGTGGGCCTCGGTCCAGAACACTTCCTTCCAGGGCGTGCCGGCAGGAAAGCGCGCGGCCCAGTCGGTGTTGCCCTTGATCCAGACGCCGCACACCGTGCCGAGGCGTCCGCGCCAGGCCGGCGGGCAGACGAAGACGCCGGCATCGCCGGGCTGCAGCCGGCTCAGCTGCGAGGGATAGGCATACAGGCCCATCCAGTCCATGCTCTCGCTGACGCTGGTGTCGCGCGCCGGTCGGGGCGGCTCGTCCAACAGCCGGCCCACCTCGACGAAGGGCGGCCGGGCGCCGGCGGGGCTGGGGGCACCGGCGGCCGCCGCGCTCGCGGCCCGCCGGGCCGGGTTCGGAAGGGCCGTGGCATTGGGCAGGAAATCCAGCCCCACGCGCGCCAGCACCTCGCGCAGGCGGCCCACCGTCTTGGCCCCGATCGCCTCCTCGTTCAGCAGTTCGTGCTCGCTGATCGCGGACAGGTCGTCGATGCAGAAGATGCTGAGGTTCCGGAGGGCCTCCCGCGCCGCCGATCGCATGGAAATCTCGTCGATGGGCGTTTCAGGGCTCAATTGAGCCGGCATGTTGAAGCGCTGGGAACCCCTGGGACGCCAGTCGAACGAATGGAACTCGAAAGGCGAGCCAGGCGGGATCAGGCACTCGCGCAGCGCATCCGCGTGCTGGCGCCTGGCCTCCTGGATCGCGGTCCGAAGGGCTCCGAAACAGGCGAGCAGTTCAGTGTCGGGGAGTTGAGCGAGGTCATCAACGGTTCGGATCGTACGAGACATAACGGGGATAGCAACCTGTACATGCGCCGCCCCTGCGGACGCCCTTCATTTCCGAATCAACGGCGACGATCCAAGTATTGGGAGTCCGTCTCGCCTTGTCCATGCCACGGATGGATGAACACTATTCACTTATCGAATATGGTTTCTGGGCGTATGCCCAATCCGGCCCCCGTTCCTTGAAGTCGAGGCTCTGCATGACCTGGTCGCGAAACCAGATGTGGGCGGCATGGCGATGGGTGCGGTCGTGCCACGAGATATAGACCTCGAACTCGGGCATCTCCATGGGCAGCGCCAGTTCGACCAGTCCGAAGCGGTCGCTGAAACGTGCCGCCAGCGACTGCGGCAGCAAGGCCACCATGTCGGTCCTCTCGATCAGGTGCGGGGCGGTGAGATAGTTCGGCGTGACGAAGCGGCGATTGCGCCGCAGGCCCTGGGCCGCCAGCGCCTGGTCGACCACCTCGCCGAAACTGTTGACCGTGTTCGGCATGATCACCACATGCTCGAGCGCCGCGAATTCGATCGGCGACAGCGCCTTTCCGACGGCCCGGTGGCCGGCGCGGGCGACGCAGACGATGCGGTCGCGAAACAGCAGCCGGTGGCGCAGCTCCCGCAGGCTGGACGGCAGCATGCCGACCGCGAAGTCGATCTCGCCGGATTCGAGCACCTTGTTGAACTGCGACGGATGGACCGGGTGCCGCACCGACATCGAGATGCCGGGATAGCGGGTCCCCAGGTGCTGCACCAGCCGATCCATGAACAGGCATTCGAGGTAGTCGGTCGCGACCATCCGGAAAAGATAGCTCGTGTGCTGGGGATCGAAGGCCACGGCGTTGCCCAGCAGTTCGCTCATCTCGCCCAGGATGCGCTCGGCGAACTCGCGCAACTGCATCGCCTTGGCGGTCGGGATGAGCCCGTGGCCGCCCTTCACGAGGATCGGATCGGCAGTGACCTCGCGCAGCTGGCTCATCGCGCGGCTCATAGCGGGCTGGCTGATGGACAGTGCCTCCGCCGCGCGCGAGACATGCGAGTGGTCGACCAGCGCGACCAGGCACTTCAGGAGGTAAAAGTTGAGTACGCCGCTGTCATTTCTTTTCTGCTGCATGGGTGCACTGGACCTTTGGCATGGACGCGAGAGAAGGCGTCTGCATACTAAGTCCTATTTGGCACCCGGGCAGGACCGGGGCCGCCGCCTCCTTGACGGTGGTCAATGCCCCGGGGTTCGGGAATCGGCAGGGCATTCGATTTCGCCCAGCAGGCCGTGCTGCTGCGCGCCATAGACATCGCGGTCGAAGGCCGAGCCGCTGCCCCGGGCGCCGGTCGTCCTCGGCACGGTCACCTTGATCGCGTGCACCCGCTGGAAGGGGATGATCGACACCGCGTCGGCGCCCACCCCGTAGAGCGAGGCCACGGCCTGCGGCGTGAGCACGCCGGCATCGAGCACCCGCTGGCAGGTCGGGGCGTCGGGGAAGATGATGTCCAGCGTGATCTGGAAAGGGCCGGCGTTCTTGCTGCGCAGCACGCTCGCGAGTTGTTGCAGGGTGGGCATCAGACGCGCTCCATGTCGATCGGGAACAGCCGGCTCTGGTCGGCCACCCGCATCAGGTGATAGACGCTGAACTCGAACACCTCGCCGGCCGCGGTGTCGGAGGGCGAGAACGGAAAGGCGAGATTGCCGGCCGTGGTCTTGCGGCCCGGAAACGGGCAATGCAGCAGCGACGACCGGGCCAGCGACAGCGCATGGCTGGCGAGCGCCTGGGTCCGGGCGACGACCTCGACCAGCACGCCCACCTCGTGGCCCGGCCGGTCGCGATTCGGTTCGCGCGGGCCCAGCACGGCGTCGCGGCCGTAGACCTTGAAGTCGATGCAATAGTCGGCATCGGGCACCTCGGCCGGCAGATTGCGCCGCACCGCGGCGCGCACCGTGGCCTCGATGGCGTCGAGCGCGGCGATGATGCCGGCGTCGCGGATGCCGGCCAGCGTGAAGGCGCGGAAGCCCGCGCTGCGTGCGCCCTCGAGCTTGATCTGCAGGCCCGGCGTCGGCAGGAAGCGCGAGCCGCTGACGCGCACGGTCTGCGCGTCGACCTGCTCGAACACCGCCGCGCGCAGGTCGACCCGGCCTTCGGGTTCGTGCAGCATCAGCGGATCGCCCTGTTCGTACAGGGTGTGGGCCGCCACCGATTCGGGGGTGCAGATGCGCCTGTGGGACAGCGGCCGCACCTCGAAGTGGTCGCTGCGCAAGGTGCCCAGCAGGCAGTCGTTGGTGCCTTGGGGCACGGCGCACTGGGCGCCGCATTCCATGATCTTCGCCAGGTGCAGCGCCAGCCCGGGGTCGAAACCCCGGGCGATCGGCAGCGCGGCGTAGATCGCGGTGTCGCAGGCCCGGCCGGCCAGGACCACGTCGGCGCCATCGGCCAGCGCCCGGGCGAAGGGCTCGCAGCCCATCTGGCCGACGATGCGAACGCTGTCGCGCACATCCTGCTCGGTCAGCGGCGGCACGCCCGGCATGGCCTCGATGCCGCCGCTGCGCAGGGCGTCGAGCACCGCCGACGGGTCGATCCCGGCGTGGATCGTGGCCAGCTTGAACTGCAGTCCCTGCTCGCGCGCGGTCTCGATCAGGACCTCGCGCGCGGCCTGCAGGTTGGGCTCGCCGCCCGCGATGCCGGCCGAGCCGATCACCAGCGGCACCCGGCTGGCGCGCGACTGCGCCAAAGCCAGCGACAGGTCGCGCTTGAGCTGCTCGCGCCGGATCATCGAGCTGCCGCTGCCGAGGTAGTACGGCCCCGCATCGGTCGAGCCGGCGTCGGCGCCGAACATGTGGGGCTGGGCGTCGGCACCGCGCTGCAGGCTCTCGAGTTCGAAGCCGTAGCCCAGGCAGCCATTGAGCGCGACGAGGCGCAGTTCGTTCATTGCGTTGCTTTCTTTTTTCAGAATTCGAGCCGGATGCCGGTCTGGCGCACGAAGTCGGTCCAGAAGGGCAGCTCCGCATGGATCAGCGCGCCGAAGGCCGCCGACGGCAAGGGCATGGCGTCGAGTTGCTGGCTCGCCAGCTGGGCCTTGACCTCGGCCAGGCCCAGCGCCGTGACGGCGGCATCGGACAGCGTGGCGACCACGGCCGGCGGCGTGCCGGCCGGCGCGACCAGCCCCCACCAGGCCGACAGCGCCAGCTGCGGCATGCCGGCTTCGGCCACGGTGGGCACATCGGGCAGCGCCGCCAGCCGCTGCGCCGCGCTGACCGACAGGGCCCGCAGCTTGCCGGCGCGGATCAGCGGCAGCGCCGCGACCAGGGTGTCGCAGCCGAACAGCAGCTGGCCGCCGGCCAGGTCGGTCAGCGCCGCGCCGCTGCCGCGGTAGGGCACATGGACCGCCTTGCGCCCGGCCTGGCTCAGGAAGTGCTCGGCCGCCAGATGGCCGACGGTGCCGACGCCCGGCGAACCGAAGGAGCCGCCCTTGTCGGCCAGCCGCTGCTTCAGTTCCGCGAGGCTGCGGGGCGCCTCGGGCGTGTCGGCGACCACGATCACGAAGGCGGTCCGGGCCAGACCCGCGACCGGGACGAAATCGCGCTCGGCGCGGTAGCGCACCTTGGGGTTGAGCGCCGGGTTGGTCAGCAGCGTGCTGGTGGTCGCCAGGGTCAGCGTGTAGCCGTCGGCCGGCGCCCGGGCGCCCTGCTCGGTGCCGGTCACGCCGCCGGCGCCCGATCGGTTGTCGACGACGAGCGGCTGCGCCAGCAGCGGCGCCATCGCGGCCGCCACGATGCGCGCCAGCGCGTCGCTGCCGGTGCCCGGCGCAAAGGCGACGATCAGCTTGACCGGCTTGTCCGGAAAGCGCTCGGGCGGCTGGGCGAAGGCGGCCGGCAGCCAGCCCGCCGCGATGGCGGAGGCTGCCGCCGTCCCGAGCGCCGCGCGCAGCAACAGGCGGCGCTCTGCGCAAGTCGTCATGGCGTGCTTCATGGCCATCATTCGCCCTTGCGCATCGCCTTCAAGGCGTCGCCGAGCTTCTGAGCCAGCGGCGATGCCGCATACGCGTCGGTCACGACTTCGATGTAGACGCCCGCCTCGGCCGTCGCGGCGGCCGCCATCGCATCGTCGAGTTCGTCGCAGGTGGTCACGCGCGCCGTCATCCAGCCGTCGCAGCCGAGCGCGTGCGGCAGCTCGGCATAGCGCCAGGGCGCGATGTCGTTGTAGGCGATGGCCGGGTCCTTGTTGAGCAGGCGCTCGATCAGGTAGCCCGAATTGTTCAGCACGAAGACGACCGGCTTCAGCCCGAGGCGGCCGAACTGCCCGATCTCCTGGGCCGTGAGCTGGTGCGAGCCATCGCCGGTCAGCAGGAGGACGCGCCGGCCGGGCGCCGCCACGGCCGCGCCGAAGGCGGCCGGGGTGGCCCATCCGATCGAACCCCAGAGCGTCTGATTGTGGAAGCCGGCGCCGCGCGGCAGCCGCGCGAAGCCCAGCCCCATCGAGACGGTGCCGGTCTCGGCGACGACCACATCGTCGGGCCGGATGAACCCGGCCCAGCGCGGATAGAGGGCGCTGGCGTCGATCGCGTCGCCGCCGCGGCCGGCGGGCGCACCCAGTGAGCCGGCGGCGATGCGCTTCCAGTCGCGCCTCGGCAGCCGCTGCGCCAGCGCGGCCAGCAGTTCGCCCATCTCGACATCGGTGTGGACCCTGCCGTCGATCAGCGTGCGGTGATGGCCGATCGTGATGGTCTTGCGGGCATCGAGGCGCGCGGTGAAGGCGCCGGTATTGAAGTCGGTCATCGGCGAGCCGACCACCAGCACCCGGTCGGCGCCCTCGACGAAGTCGCGCACCTCGGGATTCATCAGCGCACCGTCGTACATGCCGACATAGCCGGGTTGCTGCTCGTCGAGCACCGACTTGGCCATGAACATGGTGGCGAAAGGCAGCCCCGAGGCGTCGATGAGCGCTTGCATCGCAGCGCGCGCGCCGGCGCGCTGCACCAGGATGCCGGGCAGCACGCAGGCCGAGCCTGCCGCCTGCAGCGCCGCGACGATCTCATCGGCCGCGCGCGCGAGTTGGGCGGCATTGCTGCGCGGTGCCGCGATGGCCGGCGCCTCGCCCGCCACCGGCTGGTTCGCGAGGTCGGCCGGGAAGGCCATGTAGACCGGCCGCCGATGGTAGAGCGCCTCGGCGATCAGGCGCTCGGTCTCCCAGGCCACGTTCTGCGGCGTCATCACGGCCTGTGCGCACACCACGGGCTCGCTCATGCGCCGATACAGGTCGTACTCGCCATTGCCCAGCGTGTGGTGCATCAGCGCGCGCGCCGATTGCGTCGCCATGTTCGGCGTGCCGACCAGGTGAAAGATCGGCAAGTGCTCGGCGTAGGCGCCGGCGATGCCGTTGATCGCGCTCAGCTCGCCGACGCCGTAGGTGGTGCTCAGCGCGGCCACGCCCCTGATGCGGGCATAGCCGTCGGCCGCGTAGGCGGCGTTCAGCTCGTTGCAGCAGCCGACCCATTGCAGGTCGGGATCGTTGCAGACCGCGTCGCTGACCGCGAAGGAATAGTCGCCGGGGACGCCGAAGACGTCGGTGACGCCGATGTCGCGCAGGCGCGAGAGAACATGTTCAATGACGGTGCGTGCCACGTCGGTCTCCTGGGTCGATGGGGGTCAGAGCGCCGAAGCGCTCGACAACGGATGGGCATGGACCGGAATGCCCAGGCCCTCGATCTTCGACTGCTGCTGGGCACCGAACACATCCCGCTCGTCGGCCGAGGCCGAGATGTTGGGCCGGTCGATCGAGATCTTGATCGCGTTGCAGCTGTCGACGAAGAAGCTGCCGACCACGCGCTCGGCATCGACATGCAGGATCTTCGCCACGCTCTCCTTGTGGAACAGGTTCGAGCGCAGCGCGGCCTCGTAGTCGGCGGCCGAGTTGAAGACGATGTCGAAGGTCAGGCGGTTGATGCCGGCGTCCTTGCTGCGGATCACCACCGCCATGTCGAGCAGCCGCCGGCTGCCATGCGGCTCGCCGCGCGGCGGCGCATCGGCGATCAGCGACAGCGTGCGGTCGTCGAGGTTGCCGTCGTAGCCCGTGATGCCGATGTCGAAGTAGCGCGGGCGCTCCTCGCCTTCCTTCACCCACTGGTCGCCCTCGGCGCGGTAGTAGCTGATCGGGAACATCAGCTTCTTGATCACCTCCTCGTTCTGCAGCAGGTGATAGAGCGACCATGCGTAGGCGTCGGCGGCATCGAGGTTCAGATGCGACCCGGGCTGCGGCGGCGCAAGCCGCGTGATCGCGTCGACCTCGGCCGCGTGGCGCGCCGCGAGCCGGTCGGGGTCGCTGTCGATGGTGCGCAGCAGCACCGCGGGATGCTCCGCATCGGCGTCGATCAGCTGGTAGTCGGCCTGCGCCAGCGCTTCGGGAAACTGCGCCTCGATCAACCCGATCACCGCGGACTTGATCTTCTCGTAGTTGGCGAAGAACACCGGGTCGCGGGTGCCGCTCGGCACGATGGCACCGTAGAGGCCGTCCTCGCGCCGGAAGCTCACGAGGTTGGGCGACAGCGGATAGGCGATGTTGCCGGCGGTCGCCTTGCGGCCCGGATAGCCGTAGTGGATCAGGTAGTGCGTCAGCAGGCTGGCCAGGGTCTCGGCCGCCTCGGGCGTCTTGGCGCGGGTCTCGACGATGATGCCGAGCTCGCGCTCGTCCCCTTCCACCGCCCGGGCCTGCACGCCATTGCGGCCATAGACCAGCAGCTCGGCCGGGATCTTCGGCAGGTCGGCGGCGGCGATGTGGATCAGCGACACCTTGCGGGCACCGAGCCGGCGCGAGCCCTCCAGCTTGATGCTCCAGGGCCAGGGCTTGCCCGCGCGCACGAAGCGGCTGTTGCGGATGCCGGTGCTGCGCGCATCGGGAGCGAAGAACTCGGTCTTGTCCATCACCAGGATGCCCTCGGGATAGAACTGCAGCTGCGGATGGCTCTCCTCGTACAGCGAATGCGCGGCGATCGAATAGGGCGTGCAGCGGCGGTTCGGGTCCGGCGCGACGAACACGGCCGAGCCGTCGTCGAAGACTTCGGCCACCAGGCAATCGGACGGCGTGCCCGGGTCGCAGGCCAGCGCGCCGCATTCCAGCACGTGGCCCACGTGGTACGCGATGCCCGGATCGATGCCGCGGCGGATCATGTCGGACGCGAACAGCGCGATGTCGCAGGCGCGGCCGGCGAAGATGTAGCGGGCGCCGCTCTCGAGCGCGGTGATCAGCGGATGGATGCCCATCTGGCCGACGATGACGCTCTCGCGCAGCGCCGCCTCGTCGAGTTCGGGCCCGGCGCCGGTCGCCAGCAGGGCGCCCTTTCGCAGCTCGTCGACGACCACCCCGGGGTCGAGATCCGAATGGATCACCGCCACCTTCGCATCCTTCACGCCCAGCTCGGCGAAGACTTCCTTCGCCACCTCGAGCATCCAGTCCAGGTTGCGCCTGCCGCCCGCCATGCCGCAGCTGCCGAGGATCACCGGGCTGCCGGTCTGCAGGCCGGCCTCGACCATGTGCCGGTAGTCGGCCTTGACCGCCTCGCGCTCGAAGTATTCGTTGCCGGTGCCGAGGTAGTAGGGCCCGGCGTCCATCGAGCCGGCGTCGGAGATGATGGCGTCGATGCGCCCTTCGAGCGCCTTCTGCAGCGACTCCCTCGGAAATCCATAACCCAGGGCGCCGCAGGCGGACACCACGCGATACACAAGCTTGGCCATGACCGTACTCCCGGTGGTCGGAGGCAGCGGGCTGCTGCGCTCTGGTTCGACATGGGAGCGAACTGTGCCCGCGGCGGCGGCGGCCGGGAAATACCGTCTGGGTATACAGCCATAGCCGGCGGATATGGGCCGCCGGCGCCCGGGCGCCGCCGATCAGCGCGCGGGCAAGGGCTTGCCGGCGGCGGCGTAGAGCTCCGACAGCGGGACCACACGGCCGTGCAGCGGCAGGATGCGATCGACCTTCAGGCCGAGGCGCTCGATGTTGGCGATCAGGTTGAGGTTGTTCGCGTTCGGCACCGCCGGCGGGGGCGTGTTCGGCGCGCCCGGCGTGAAGGCGTCAGCCTGGATCAGCAGCTTCTCGTTGGGCAGGTAGACCATCAGGAAGCTGTCGCTGTGCACGCTGTCCGTGATGCGGTGCAGCTCGATCGGACGCGACGCATCGCCCATCGCCAGCTTGTCGCCGACCGCGAGCGTGCCCAGGCGTTTGCCTTCCTGCGCCATGCGGTCGGGCCGCACCCGGTTCGCTTGCGCGAAGGCGCTTTCGAAGAAGGGCACGCTGGCTGCCTGCGTGACGATGGTCGCGCCTTCGGCCACCGCCGTGCGCACGCCGCCGGCATGGTCGAAGTGCGCGTGGCTGTTGACCGCGAAACGGATCGGCTTGCCCGGCGCGAGGGCCTTGGCTTGCCCGATCACCGCCTGGGTGCGGGCGTCGTTGAGCGGCGTCTCGACCAGCACCAGGTGGTCCCGCAGCTCGATCGCCACGCTGTTGTGCGAGCCGCCGCCGAGGAACCACACGCCGTCGGCGACCTTCTCGGCCGTGACGCGCTCGGCCACGTTGCGCGCGGCCTCGGGAACCTGCAGCGGCGCGGTGTCGACACGGGTCTGCACCTCCTTGACCGTGAGGTCGAGCACCGGGAAGCCGCCGCTCGTCTGCCGGATCCGCATCGGGAACTTGATGCCGGCGACATCCCGGTAGTCGGAGTAGGAGGTCAGGGTGCGCGTGTCGCCGAGCACCGGATCGGGAAACACCGAATCGACCTGCGTCACCAGGCCGTCGCTGCCGATCTGGACGGTGGCGCTGAAGCGGCCCGGCTCGGTGAAGCTCAGCGTCGAGCCGCCATCCGGGCCGCGGCGCGCCTGCGCGTTGTTCCGCGCCGCCGCCTTGAGCACGCCGTGCGGCGTGATCCAGAGCTGGTGCACCCGATCGGAGACGAAGCGCGGACCCGGCACGGCGCCGGCCGCGGTCTGGTTCCACGCCAGCTCGCCGCTGAGCAGCTGGTCGTTGCGCTGCTGGCCCGACAGCGGATAGCCGCCACCGCCCGTGGGCTCGGCGCGGCTCAGCACGATCTCGTCGCGCATCGCGCCCTTGTCGTAGTCGATGGTGCGGGTGAACGAATGCAGCGTGATGCGTGGCCAGGCGCCGCCGGGCTTGTAGGCCTGACCGAAGGTGTAGCCCACGCCCTCGGCCGCATAGCGCAGGCTGCCGGCTTGCGCCCCGCCCATCGCGGTGGATGCGCGAGCCACCACAGCGCCGGCGTCATCGGACTTCGAGGCGCAGGCCGCGAGTCCGCAGGCCAGGGCGATGACCGGGCCCGATCGGAAGGCGGCAGGGAGCGTGAAGGCGGATCGCGTCATGGTGTCTCCTTGTAGCGGCGAACCTGGCGCGGCCGCCGCGGCCCGATTCTGGGTGGCGCGGGGTGGTTGCGAAATCGGTACCGACGCTGCCGCGGCCCGGCCTCAGCCCTCGATCCGCTCCATCCCGAGCGGGGCCTGCTCGTCGAGGAAGCGCAGCACGAAGGGCCCGAGCAGTCCGCGCACCGCCTCGCCCGCGCGGGTCAGCGGCACGCCGTCCGACCAGACCGCATGCGCGGTCTGGTGGATCGCCGGCCGGATCGGTATCGCGACCAGCCCCATGCCCCCGGTGGCGGCCTTGAAGTCCCCCATCGGCACCACCGTCGCACCCAGGCCGGACTGCACCGCCGACAGGATGCCGTGCAGCATGTTGGCCTCGGCCACCACCTCCGGCGCGATGCCCGCCGCGGCGAAATGCTGGTCGAGCAGGCTGCGCATCGCGTTGGGGAGGCTCGGCAGGACCAGCGGCCGCGCCCCGGCCTCGGCCAGCGAGACCGACTTCGGCCCGGCGCGCGCGGACGGCTTGCGCTCGACCAGGTAGAGCCGCTGCCGGAACAGCGGCTGGCGCACCAGGCCCGGCGTCGGCGCTTCCTCGAACAGGATCGCGAGGTCCAGCGTGTGGGCCGCGACACGCGCCTTGAGCGACACGCTGTCCTCGGTGACGAAGCTGAGGTTCACCATCGGCAGCGCGGTCTTGCAGGCCTTCATGAGCTCCCCCGCCAGGAAGGAGGCCAGCGTCGACGACATGCCCAGGCTGACCGCGCCGGCCACCTCGCCGCCGGTGAAGCGCACGATGTCGGGCAGCTTCTCGATCTGCCGCAGGATCGCCACCGCCTCGCGGTAGAGGGCCTCGCCGGCAGCCGTCGGCCGCACGCCGCGGGCGCTGCGATGCAGCAGGCTGACGCCGAGCTCGTCCTCCAGCTCGGCGATCTGCTGGCTCAGCGCGGGCTGCGCCACGAAGATCGTGGCCGCGGCGCGCGAGAAGCTCCCCGCCTCCACGATCTTGACGAAATAGCGCAGGTGGCGAAGCTGGATGACGGACTCCCCGTTCCGGCGCCGGCGCCTCAGCCCAGCTTGCGGATCAGCTCGGCGCGGACCACCGCGCGCGCCTCCGAGCCGTCGGCGATGTCGTGCAGCCTGCGCATCATGTCGTCGTAGCCGAGCGCGAACAGGGCGTCGACGGCGCAGCGCTGCTCGGCCGAGAAGGTGCCCAGCCGGGTCCAGGCGTCCAGCAGCTGGTTCGACTCGGCGCGGGAGGCCAGCCCCAGCTCGTACGACTCGAGCACCAGCTTCATCTGCACCGCGGAGAAGGACGGTCTAAAGGGCACGGACGCGCCTGGCTTCAGAAGTTCGCCTGGATGGTGGCACCGCCCTGGATCTGGCATTCGCCGGTGCCGCCGCCCGACATCCCCTGCTGCGGCTTCAGCATGTGCAGCCGGCAGCGCATCAGGCCGCCCTGGGGGCTCTTCAGGTTCGCGATCACCTTGCCGCTGTAGACCGTGGCGAACTGCACCGAGTCGAAGCCCGGCGTCATGCCGAGGCCCATGCCGCCCATGCCGGCCATGCCGCCGTAGCCCCAGTACGACCAGTCGGACCAGCCCACCGGCCAGCCGCCGCCCCACATCGGCGCCATCGCGTCGCTCTGGGTCTGCTGCGTGATCTGCAGGAAGGGGCCCTGGAAGGTGGCGGTGGGCAGCGTGGCAGTCATGGTACCGGTGATGCCGCCGTCGGTGCTCTTCCAGGAGAAGAGCACGGGCTTGTCGGGCTGGCCCTTCTGGATGATCTCGCCGCCCCCCATGCCGGTGGTCGTGCAGCCGGCCAGCAGCAGCAGCGAGGCCGCTGCCAGGGAAGCGAGGCCGGATTTCTTGAACATGCGCATTCTGATTGTTTCCTGTGAGCAAACCAAAGTCCGCAGCGATTGTTCCGCAGGGCCTGTCAAAAGTCATCTGCTGAATACCTCGGTACGACAGGCAGTCGCCCGACTCGCGCTTCGCCGCTAGACTCCACGCCGTGGCGCGCCGCCGGCGCCCCGACCCGCTGATCGCGGAAGGCATATGCCCTATGGCCGAGTCCCGCTCTCGCCCCCTGTCGAAGCACGCCCCGCGTGCGCGCAGCGATCTGCGCGATCCGCTCGAACGGCTGGTCGATACCGGGCTGCGGCTCAATGCGCTGCGCAGCGTCGACGCGGTGCGCGAGATGCTGGTCGATGAAGCCGCCCGGCTGATCGGCGCGCAACGGGTGCTGCTGGTGACCGCCACCGAGGCCGGGCTGCGCAGCGCCGGCGCCCGGCTGCCGGCCGCCGAAGACCCCGCCGAGCTGCTGCGCGCCATCACGCCCTGGCTCGCCGAAGCCCGCCGCACCCGCAAGCCCAGCCTCCGGCATGGGCCCGACGGCGCCGGGGCGGCCGAGCAGCGCTCCTGCCTGGTCGCACCGCTGCTGGCGCAGCAGGAGAGCTTCGGCTTCCTCTACGCCGACATCGAGGGAGCCCAGGGGCGCTTCGACCGCAGGCAGCTCGACCTGCTGGCCACGCTGGCGCGCCAGGCCGCGGGCGCCCTGGCCAACGTCCGCCTGTTCGACCAGAGCCAGCGCCACGGCCTCGAGATGCAGGAGACCCTGGCGCACCAGACCGCCGCCGCCGAGGTGCTGAAGGTCATCGGTGGCTCGGTGGCCGACCCCGGGCCGGTCTTCGACAAGATCCTCGAATGCTGCGAGCGCCTGTTCGACGGCAGTTCCTTCGCGCTGCTGATGGTGGATGCCCAGGGAAAGCTGGAGCTGAGCCGATGGCGGGTGACGGCGGCCGGCCGCGCCTCGGTCGACACGCAGCGCCTGGCCGAGCTCGCGGCCTCGATGCAGTCGAACTACCCGATGGCGCTCGAAGGCACCTCGGCCGAGTCCGCTTTCAAGACCGGCGACCTGGTGGAATTCGCCGATGTGCTGGCCGATGCCGGGGCGCCGCTGGTGCTGCGCCGCAACGCCGAGCAGGTCGGGACCAGCTTCGCGAACCTGGCGGCGCCGCTGCTCTGGGAAGGCCGCGGCATCGGCATCCTGAGCATGCAGCGCACCAAGGTCGGCCCGTTCCGGGCCAGCGAGCGCGCGCTGCTCAAGACCTTCGCCGACCAGGCCGTGATCGCGATCCAGAACGCGCGGCTTTTCAATGAAGCGCAGGAGGCCCTGCACAAGGTCGAGGAGCGCACCGCCGAGCTGACCGAGTCGCTGGAATACCAGACCGCGGTCAGCGACGTGCTGCGCGTCATCAGCGAGTCGCCCACCGACGTGACGCCGGTGTTCGAGGCCATCCTGGACTGCACCATGTGGCTGTTCGAGGGCCCCACCGCGGCGATCTTCAGCTTCGATGGGCGCCGGGTCCACCTGGCCGCGACCCGCAACTGGTCCGCGGATGCGCTGGAGGCGGCGCGCGCGCTGTGGCCCGCGCCGCCCGACCCGCGCCAGATGAACGGCCGCGTGATCCTCGAGCGCCGGGCCCTCTGCACCGAGGACGCCTGGTCGGATCCGGCCTACGACCGCCGGCTGGCAAGCTCGGGCAACCGGCGCCGCATGATCGCCGCGCCGATGCTCAAGGACGGCGTGCCGATCGGCGCGATCACCACCGCGTGGTCGGAACCGGGCCCGACGCCGCAGCGCCAGATCGACCTGCTCAAGATGTTCGCCGACCAGGCCGTGATCGCGACCGAGAAGGTGCGCCTGATCAACGAGACCCGCGAGGCGCTCGAACGGCAGACCGCCACCGCCGACGTGCTGCAGGTCATCAGCGAATCGATGGAAGACGCGCGGCCCGTGTTCGACAAGATCCTGGAGAGCTGCCAGCGCCTGTTCGCCGGCACGCAGCTGGGCATCTCGCTGGTCGGCGACGACGGGATGATGCACCTGGGCGCGCACCGCGGCTCCGCGCGCGAGGCGCTCGAGCGGCACTATCCGCGGCCGATCGACCACTCGCCGATGGGCGCCGCGATGGCCGGCCCCGATGTGCTGCACATTCCGGACGCGCTCGCCGAGCCGAACCTGCCCTCGTTCATGCGCGAGGTCGCCGAGCAGATCGGCGACTACGCCGTGATGCTCGCCCCGCTGATGTGGGAGGGCCGCAACATCGGCTCGCTGCATGTCGCTCGCCAGCCGCCGGGCCCGTTCGCCGACAAGGAGATCAAGCTGCTCGAGACCTTCGCCGACCAGGCCGTGATCGCGATCCAGAACGCGCGCCTGTTCAATGAGACCAAGGAAGCGCGCGCCGCGGCCGAGGCCACGAACGAGGCCAAGAGCGCCTTCCTGGCGACCATGAGCCACGAGATCCGCACGCCGATGAACGCGGTGATCGGCATGAGCGGCCTGCTGCTGGACACGCCGCTCGATGCCGAGCAGCAGGACTTCGTCTCGACCATCCGCGATTCGGGCGACGCGCTGCTGACCATCATCAACGACATCCTCGACTACTCGAAGATCGAGGCCGGCCGCATGGACATCGAGTCGCACCCCTTCGACCTGCGCGACTGCGTGGAGTCGGCGCTCGACCTGATCAGCGCGCGAGCCACCGAGAAGCGCCTCGACATCGCCTACGTGTTCGACGGCGACGTGCCGATGGGCGTCAGCGGCGACCTCACCCGGCTGCGGCAGGTCCTGCTGAACCTGCTGAGCAACGCCGTGAAGTTCACCGAGGCCGGCGAGGTGGTGCTGACGGTCGGCGCCGAAGCCATGGCCGCAGGCCGGGTCGGCCTGACCTTCGCGGTGCGCGACACCGGCATCGGGCTGTCGCCGCAGGGCATGGGCCGGCTGTTCCAGTCGTTCTCGCAGGCCGACTCCAGCACCACCCGCAAGTACGGCGGCACCGGCCTGGGCCTGGCGATCAGCAAGCGGCTGGCCGAGCTGATGGGCGGCACCATGTGGGTCGAGAGCGATGGCCCGGGCCGAGGCTCGACCTTCTTCTTCACCATCGACGTGTCGATCGCGGAGATGCCGCTCAGCAAGCACCACGTCGTCACCGGCGTCCACGTCGAGCTGCAGGGCAAGCGCCTGCTGATCGTCGACGACAACGCCACCAACCGGCGCGTGCTGGCGCTCCAGACCGCCCGCTGGGGCATGGAATCGCGCGACACCGAGTCGCCGGCCGAGGCCTTGCAGTGGCTGGCCCGGGGCGAGCGCTTCGATCTCGCGATCCTCGACATGCACATGCCCGAGATGGACGGCATCGACCTGGCGCGGCGCATCCGCGCCAACGACACCCTCCTGCCGCTGGTGCTCTTCAGCTCGCTGGGCCGGCGCGAGGCCGGCGACGCCGAGTCGCTGTTCAACGCCTACCTGTCGAAGCCCATCCACCAGTCGCACCTGTTCGACACGCTGGTGAGCCTGCTGGCGCGCGAGACGGTCGCCAGGGCGGCGACCGGCGGCAGCGCCAAGCCGCAGATCGACCCGACGATGGCGGCGCGGCATCCGCTGCGCATCCTGCTGGCCGAGGACAACGTGGTGAACCAGAAACTCGCGCTGCGGCTGCTGCAGCAGATGGGCTATCGCGCCGACCTCGCCTCCAACGGCATCGAGGCGGTCGAGTCGGTGCAGCGCCAGACCTACGACGTGGTGCTGATGGACGTGCAGATGCCCGAGCTCGACGGGCTCGAGGCGACCCGGCAGATCTGCACGCTGGTCGACGCCGAGCGGCGGCCGCACATCGTCGCGATGACGGCCAACGCCATGCAGGGCGACCAGGAGATGTGCATTGCGGCCGGCATGGACGACTACGTGACCAAGCCGATCCGGGTCGACCGCCTGGTCGAGGCCCTGGGCCGGGTGCCGGCGCGCCAGGATCGCTGACGGCCCTCCCCCATGCAGTGGAGGGCGCGTTGTCGACGTGGTCTCGAATTGGGCGTAAGCTAGAAAAAGGTTCTATTTGTTGCCCGGAAGACGCTCTTGTTTGCTTTTACGAACAAGAAGACGAAGGCCCGATCCGGAACCCATCGACAGCGACTGCGGAGAGCTTATGGATCTGAGAAGCGAGCAACTGGCCGACGGCGTCGAGAAGATCAGTCTGGTCGGCCGCATGGACAGCATCGGCGGACATGACATCAACGTGCGACTGGCGGAACTTGTGGCGACCCGCAAGACCCTTGCCGTGGTCGACCTCTCCGAAGTCTCGTTTCTGGCATCGATCGGCATCCGCACCCTGGTCGTGAACGCCAGGGCGCAGTCGTCCCACGGCGGCGTGATGGCGCTGGCCAACCCGCAACCCCTGGTGGCGGAGGTGCTCAAGCTGGCGGGCATCGACACCATCATTCCCGTCTATCCCGACGTCGATACCGCCTGCAGCGCGCTGATGGCGGCAGCAGAGGGCCGCTGATGTCGCCGTCCGGCGGGCAGCCCCAGGCATCCCTGATCGTCGGCAGCGAGTTGCGCGAACTCTCGCGCGTGAGCGCCTGGGTGCAGGACTGGGCCGAAGGCCAGCATCTGCCGGCGCGGCTGGCGATGAGCCTCGACCTCTGCTCCACCGAGGTGGTCACGAACATCATGACCCACGCCAGCGGCCAGGGCGCCGCGCCGAGCATCCTGCTGCGCCTGGGCTGGCAGGACGGGGACGTGGCGCTCGAGGTCGAGGACGAAGGCAGCGAGTTCGACCCGCGCCAGGCCGCGGAACCCGAGCCGGCCAGCAGCCTGGATGATGCGCGCGTCGGCGGCTGGGGAATCCCGATCGTGCGGCGCTTCTCCGACGGCTTGCAGTACCGCCACCGGGACGGCCGCAACTGCCTCACCCTGCTGTTCAGGGCGACCGCCCCGCCCTGACGACCGCCCTGCCCCGCTTTTCCCACCCACCCGTTCATCCACCACAGAGGAGACGTCTTCATGGCATCAGCAGCCAAACCCTCACTCAGCATCGACACCCAGAGCGCGCTGGCGGCCCAGGCGGCCCTGGCCGGACAAACCAACGGCGCCGGCGAGAGTTCGGGCGTCGACAAGATGCGCGAACTGCTGTTCGGCAACCAGATGCAGGACTACGACAAGCGCTTCGCGATCCTCGAGGACCGCTTCCAGCAACGGATGCGCGACATCGAGTCCGAGGCCTCGCGCAGCGTGGGCAGCCTCGAATCGACGATGAAGAAGCAGCTCGAATCCGTCGCCGGCCAGTTCCGCGAGGAGAAAGACCTGCGCGCCGACGCCGACAAGGAGCTCGAGCGCAGCCTGCGCGACCACACCCAGGCGCTGGAGAAGCGCCTCGCCCAGCTGTCGGACCAGCTGGCGCGCCAGGAGCGCGAGTTCACCGACCGCCTCGGCCACGAGGTCCAGGTGCTGCGCGACGAGATGCGCAAGCGCCAGGACGACGCCCGGGCCACGACCGAGCGGATGTTCGCCGAGCTCAGCAACGTCAAGACCGATCGCAACCTGCTCGCGGGACTGTTCGTCGAGATCGCCAAATGCCTGAACCAGGACGTCGCGCCCAAGGGCAGCAACGGCCACGCCGGCTGAGTCGCGCGCACGGCGCGCCAGCAGGCCGGGGCGCCGCAATGGAGGCGCGGTGAACGCACGCCTGTCGCTGGCCGCGACACGTGCAGCCGGCGGCGCCGCCGAAGAAGATCCGAACGCCCGGCTCGCGGCCCTGCTGCTGGAGCTGGCGCGCTGCGTCGATCCGGACGTGGCGGCGACGCTGCCCAGCCGCCTGGATGACGATCCGCGGCTGGAGGCGATGCGCGGCGTGCTGCTCGAGCGCGAGCAGGTGGCGCTGGCGCGGCTGCAGCAGAAATTCGACGACCCGCGCGAGTTCGCCGATGCGGTGGGCGCGGTGCTGCCGGCCGCCTTCGCGCTGGCGGCGACCGATGGCGACCGCCTCGGCCAGTCGATCGCGCCCACCGTCGAGCGGGCGACCCAGGCCTCGATCCAGAAGAACCCGGGCAAGATGGTCGACATCCTCTACCCGGTGATGGGGCCGGCGATCCGCAAGGCCATCGCCGAGACCCTCGAGGGCACGCTGCAGTCGCTGAACCAGGCCCTCAAGCACAGCCTGTCGTGGCGCGGCCTCAAGTGGCGCATCGAGGCCTGGCGCAGCGGCAGCACCTTCGCCGACGTCGTGATGCGCCACACGGCCGTGTTCAGCGTCGAGCACCTGTTCCTGGTCCATCGCAAGACCGGCCTGCTGCTGGCCCACGTGGCACGGGACGACGCGACCACACGGGACCCGCAGCTGGTGTCGGCGATGCTGTCGGCGATCCAGGACTTCGTGCGCGACTCCTTCGACGAATCCGGCAGCGGCGGCACGAGCGGCCGCAGCATCGACAGCCTGCGCCTGGGCGACCTGCTGCTGTGGTGCGAGGAAGGGCCGTCGGCCTTTCTCGCCGCCGTGATCCACGGCAATCCGCCGGCCATGCTGCGCACCCGCCTGGGCGACACCCTGGGCTCGATCCACGACCAGTGGCGCGGCGCGCTCGATGACTTCCAGGGCGACACCGCGGCCTTCGACGAGGCCGCGAACCTCATGCGGCCCTGCCTGATCTCGCAGGTGGCCGAGACGCACAAGAAGAAGTCGCCCCTGCTCTGGATCATCCCGCTGGCGCTGCTGATCGCGCTCGGCTACTGGATCGGGGAACGGGTGGTCGAGGGCCGGCGCGTCGACGCCTATGTCGCGGCGCTGCAGGAGCAGCCTGGCATCGTCGTCACCGCCGCCGAGCGCCGCGACGGCAAGTGGTGGGTGTCCGGGCTGCGCGACCCGCTGGCCGCGCAGCCGGATGCGCTGCTGGCCCAGACCCGCCTCGACCCGGCCCGCATCGTGGGCCGCTGGGAACCCTACCAGGCGCTGCATCCGGCGATCATGCTGAAGCGCCTGCAGGCGAGCCTGAACCCGCCGGCAACGGTCAGCCTGGCGCAGGATGCGAACGGCATCCGCGCCACCGGCAGCGCGCCGCAGCGCTGGATGGAGCGGGCGCGGGCCTTCGTCCTGACCCTGCCGGCCGGCGCCCCCGCGGTGGACCTGAGCGCCCTCCAGGACGTGCAGGACCCCGACTACATCCGCCTGCGCGACGCCATCCAGGCCCAGCTGATCCACTTCGACTTCAGCATGCCGCGGCCCGCGGCCGACCAGGACGGCAAGCTCGACGCGGTGGCCGGCTACATGCGCGAACTGGCCCAGGTGGCGCGCGCCCTCGGGATCCCGGTGAAGGTGACGATCGTCGGCCACGCCGATGCCACCGGCAAGGACACCTCCAACCTCGCGCTGAGCGTGGGCCGCGCGGAAGTCGTGCGCTCGATGCTGCGCGCGCGCGGCGTGGACCCGGCCGTGCTCGCGGTGCGCGGCGCCGGCCCGCTGGAGCCGCTGCGGCCCGGCGCCAGCGAAGACGAACTGTCGATGAACCGCCGCGTCTCCTTCGGCGTGAGTACCGGCGACTGAGGAACAGACACCCCCATGCTGCAAAAGAAGATCTGCCTGCTCGGTGCCTTCGGCGTCGGCAAGACCAGCCTGGTGCGCCGCTTCGTCGACACCATCTTCTCGGATGCCTACCTGACCACGGTCGGCGTGAAGATCGACAAGAAGACCCTGGCCATCGGCGGCGAGCAGATGGCGCTGATCCTGTGGGACATCGCCGGCGAGGATGCGGTCTCGGCGGTGCGCGTGAGTTACCTGCGCGGCGCCGCCGGCTACCTGCTGGTGATCGACGGCACGCGGCCCGAGACGCTGGACACCGCGGTGTCGATCCAGGCCCGGGTCGACGCCGAGATCGGCAGCGTTCCCTTCGTCGCCCTGCTCAACAAGGCGGATCTCGAGGAGGACTGGACCCTCGCGCCGGAGCGCATGGCCTCGCTGGAGGCTGCGGGCTGGCACTTTCGCCGCACCAGCGCCAAGACCGGCGTCGGCGTCGAAGAGACCTTCCAGGAACTGGCGGCGCGGCTCGCGTCCTAGGCAAGCGCAGCGCCATGCTCGACCTCCCGACCCGGATCTCCGACTCGCTGCTGGAACTGATCCATGCGCAGCGCTTCCTCGCCCATCTGGTGATCGATGATTCGCAGCAGCTGACGCAGGCGGGCGGACACCTCGCGCACTACGGGCTCGACGGCCTCCAGGCCGGCCGCCTCGCCAGCGACCAGATCCCGTTCCTCGAAGGCCTGCTGCCGCTGGCGGAGACGCCCTTCCTCATCCGCTCGATGGAAATGCCGAGCGGGCGCGTGGCGGACATCCACTTCTTCGCCGACGACGGCACCGTCTGGGTGCTGCTGCTCGACGTCACGGCGGAATACGAAGAGGCGCGGCTGGTGCAGCAGAAGGCCTACGACATGACCCTGCTGAGCCAGCGCGAAGCCCGCCTGATCGCGCAGCTCGAATCGACCAACCAGGAGCTGACGCGCGCCCACGGCGAACTGGCGGCATCGCGCGAAGCCCTGCTGCGCACCCACGACCGGCTGCAGCAGGAACTGCGCGAAGCCGAGCGCTACGTTCGCGCCGTGCTGCCCGCACCGCTCGCCGAGCCCATGGCGGTCGACTGGCGCTTCGTCCCGACGACCGAACTGGGCGGCGATTCGTTCGGCTACCACTGGATCGACGCCGAGCATTTCGCGCTCTACCTGATCGACGTCTGCGGCCACGGCGTGGGAGCGGCCCTGCTCTCGGTGGCGGTCGGCAACACGCTGCGCTCGGAAGCGCTGCCGCGGACCGATTTCCTCAACCCCGGCGAAGTGCTCACCGCGCTCAACCAGGCCTACCAGATGGAGCGCCACGGCGAGCTGTTCTCCACCGTCTGGTACGGCGTCTACCACCGCGCCAGCGGGCGCCTGCGCTACGCCTCCGCCGGCCATCCTCCGGCGCTGCTGGTGAGCGGCGACGGCGAGGCCAGGCCCCTGCCGTCATCGGGCCCTTGCATCGGCATCTCGCCGGTCGCCCGCTACCAGGAACAGCAGTGCAGCCTGCCGTCGCCGGCCCGGCTGTTCGTCTTCAGCGACGGCGCCTACGAGATCCACCGGCCCGATGGCTCCCTGCTCGACTATTCGGACTTCAGCGAGATCCTCGTGCAGCCGACCCGTGATGGGCAGTCCGAGCTGGACCGCCTGCTGCACTGGGCCCGCGAGACGCACGGCGACAGCGTGCTGGAGGACGATTTCACGATCGTCAGGATGACGGTCTGAAGCCCCGGGAGCCCGGTCCCGCTACCCGCGGGCCGCCTTCAGCACGTCGGCGATCCGAAAAGCCAGCTCCAGGCTCTGCGAGCCGTTGAGCCGCGGGTCGCAGGCGCTGCGGTAGCGCGCCGCGAGCCCTTCGTCGGTCAAGGCCTGCGCGCCGCCGCGGCATTCGGTGACGTCCTGGCCGGTCATCTCGAAGTGCAGTCCGCCGGGATAGGTGCCTTCCTGCCCGTGGGCGGCGAAGAAGCCCTGCAGTTCCTGGAGGATGCGTTCGAAATCGCGCGTCTTGTAGCCGTTGGACGAGGTCACCGTGTTGCCGTGCATCGGGTCGCAGCACCACACCGGCCTGCGTCCCGCGCGGTGCACGGCCCGCAGCAGCGGCGGCAGCCGGTCGGCGACCTTGTCGCTTCCCATGCGCGTGATGAGCACCAGCCGGCCGGGATCGCCGCCAGGGTCGAGCACGTCCATCAGGCGCAGCAGATCGTCCGCGCTCGCCGAGGGCCCCAGCTTGACGCCGATCGGGTTGCCGATGCCGCGCAGGTACTCGACATGGGCGCCGTCGAGCTGCCGGGTGCGCTCGCCCAGCCAGAGCATGTGGGCCGAGCCTCCGTACCATGCGCCGTTGCGCTCGCTGAAGCGGGTCAGCGACTCCTCGTAGTGCAGATGCAAGGCCTCGTGCGAGGTGTAGAACTCGACCGCATGCAGCTGGGGCGCGCGGGCGGCATCGAAGCCGCAGGCCTCCATGAAGGCCAGCGACTGCGTGATGCGGTCCGCGAGCTCCTCGAAGCGCTCGCCCTGCGGGCTCCTGCGCACGAAGTCGGCGGTCCATCGATGCACCTCGTGCAGGTCGGCGAAGCCTCCCTGAGCCAGGGCGCGCAGCAGGTTCAGCGTGGTCGCGGAATGCGAGTAGGCGCCGAGCAGGCGAGCGGGATCCGGCTGCCGCGCGTCGGCGGTGAATGCACTTCCATTGATGATGTCGCCGCGGTAGGAGGGCAGCGACTCCCCCTCCTGCTGCTCCATCTCGGACGAGCGGGGCTTGGCGAACTGGCCGGCGATGCGGCCCACCTTGACCACCGGGCAGGCGGCGGCGTAGGTCAGCACCACGGCCATCTGGAGAATCACGCGGAAGGTGGATTCCACCGGCTCCTGGCCGAACTCGTCGAAGCTCTCGGCGCAATCGCCGCCCTGCAGCAGGAAGGACTTGCCGCGGGACACATCCGCCAGCCGTTCGCGCAGCTGCAAGGCCTCGCCGGGAAAGATCAGCGAGGGCAGGCCGCAGAGGCGCTGCTCGGTCTGCTGCAGCGCCTCAACGTCGGGATACGACGGCAGCTGCAGCGCAGCGCGACTTCTCCAGGAGGATGGACGCCAGTCTTGGAGAGGGGACATCGTGGGAGCTCCGGACGGTCGACGAACAGAGAGAGCACGCTGTGGATGGTAGCCCTGCTAGCTCAACCCGGAAACCGGCAGCGAAGCCCCGTGGATCGCCCTGGCCTGGTCCGACGCCAGGAAGAGGATCGCGTTCGCCAGGTCTTCCGGCGCCACCCAGCGCGACGGGTCGGCACCCGGCATGGCGAGCCGGTTCTCCGGCGTATCGATGATGGTCGGCAGCACGCAGTTGACGTTGATGCCCTGTTCGCGCAGCTCCGCCGCCAACGACTCGGTGAGTCGCATCACGACGCTCTTGGAGGCCACGTAGGCGCCCATCTGGGCGGCGCCCTTCTGCGCCGCGAAGGCACCCACGTTGACGATCTTCCCGGCGCCCGCGGCGAGCATGCGAGGCACCACGGCCCGGCTCATGTTCAACACCGAGCCGGCGTTGAGGCCGAGCAGGAATTCCCAGTTGGACTGCGAGGTCTCGTGCACGGCCTCCCCCATGCGGAAGCCGCCCGCCAGGTTGCACAGCACATCGATGCGGCCGAAGCGCGCCATCGCCTTGTCGACTGCCGCCACGACCTCGTCGTGCTGCAGCAGGTTGGCCTCCACCAGCAGGTGGCGCTCCCGGTTCGGGAAGTCGCTTTCCAGGTCGCCGGTCTGCAGGTCGATCAACACCAGCTGCGCGCCCTCGTCGGCAAAGCGCCTGGCCACGACCCGGCCCAGGTTGCCGGCGGCCCCGGTGATCACCACGGTCTTGTCCTGGAAGTTCATGCCGATGCTCCCGCTCGCTTGGCCTGGTGATAGCGCCCGGTTCCTCGGGAGAGGACGCGATCGCCCGGCAATACCGTTCCCGGCTGATAGTCGGGAAGTCCCTTGATGCGTTCATAGACCGGCGCGAAGTCGATCCGTGCCAGCGCCAGCAGCTCGTCGAGGTCGTCGATCACGAAATAGCTCTCCTGGAAATCGTCGATGCGGTAATGCGTGCGCATCACGCGCTCCAGTTCGAAGCCGATGCGCGAAGGCGAGGGGTCATCGAGCGCGAACACGCTCTCGGTGAACGACGACGCGATGCCGGCACCGTAGATTCTGATCCCGTCGGGCTGCCTGACCAGGCCGAATTCGACCGTATACCAGTAGACCCGCGCCAGCTTGTCGAGCACGCCCAGTTCCTTGGCGCGCAGCCCGCCATGGCCATAGGCCTGGATGTAGTCGGCGATGACCGGATTCATGAGCATCGGCACGTGACCGAAGACGTCATGGAACACATCCGGCTCCTCGAGGTAGTCGAGCTCGTGGGGCTTGCGGATGAAGTGCCCGGCGGGAAAGCGCCGGTTCGCGAGGTGATCGAAGAAGACGTCGTCCGGCACCAGGCCGGGGACGGCGACCACCTGCCACCCGGTCTTCTTCATCAGCACTTCGCTCAAGGCGGCGAAGTCCGGAATCTGATCGGGGCCGATCGGCAGGTTCTTCATGCCTTGCACGAACTCGTCGCAGGCGCGCCCCGGCAGCAGCTTGCTCTGGCGCTCGAAGAGCGTCTTCCAGACCGCGTGCTCCTCGGCCGTGTAGTTGGCCCAGCCCTGGTCGATGGTCCAGTCGGGCCGATGGGGCTGGCCGTCGCCTTCGACGGGGGCGTGCTCCGCCCCTTCCCCGGACTGTTCGTTGAGTTGTCGCTGCATGTGAGTGCTCCAGTTGCGGCCGTCAGGACGCCGAGAGGGCCTGGTGGATCCGCTCGGCCAGGCGCGCCATCTCGATGTCGCGCATCGAAATGCCGTCGACATCGTGCGTGGTCAATGTGATGTCCACCCGGTTGTAGACGTTGAACCATTCGGGATGGTGGTTGTGCTTCTCGGCCGCGAGGGCCAGCTGGGTCATGAAGCCGAAGGCCTGGGCGAAGTCGGCAAAGACCAGCTCGCGCTTGATCACGCCGCCGCGCACGTCCTCGCAGCGCCACCCTGGCAGGTCGGCCAGCAGTTCGGCGGCCCGGGAGATGTCGAGTCGGGTCATGGCTTGCCTTGCTGCGCTGTCTCTGGGTTCAGCCTGCAGCGAGCACGCCGCGGCGCACCTGGTCGCGCTCGATCGACTGGAACAGCGCCTTGAAGTTGCCCTCGCCGAAGCCCTCGCTGTAGTCGCCCTTGCGCTGGATGAACTCGAAGAACACCGGGCCGCCGAAGGCCGTCTCCGAGAAGATCTGCAGCAAGAGGCGCGGCGTGCCGCCCTCGGTGGTGCCGTCCAGCAGGATGCCGCGCGCCTGCAGTTCGCCCACCGGCTCGCCGTGGCCCGGCAGCCGCGTCTCCAGCATCTCGTAGTAGACGTCGTTGGGCGCGGTCATCAGCGGCACACCAGCCAGGCCCAGCTGGTCGATGGTGTCGATCAGGTTGTCGCTCAGCAGCGCGATGTGCTGGATGCCCTCGCCGTTGAACTTCATCAGGTACTCCTCGATCTGGCCCGAGCCCTTTGCCGACTCCTCGTTGAGCGGGATGCGGATCTTGCCGTCCGGCGCGGTCAGCGCCTTGGAGGTCAGGCCCGTGTACTCGCCCTGGATGTCGAAGTAGCGGATCTCGCGGAAGTTGAACAGCTTCTCGTAGAAGTTGGCCCAGAAGGCCATGCGCCCGCGGTAGACGTTGTGGGTCAGGTGGTCGATCAGCTTCAAGCCGTGGCCCGCGGGATGGCGCTCCACGCCTTCGATGAACTCGAAGTCGATGTCGTAGATCGACTTGCCGTCCTCGAAGCGGTCGATCAGGTATAGCGGCGCGCCGCCGATGCCCTTGATGGCCGGCAGGCGCAGCTCCATCGGGCCGGTGGCGATCTCGATCGGCTGGGCGCCCAGCGCGAGCGCGCGCGAGTAGGCCTTGTGCGAATCCTTGACGCGAAACGCCATGCCGCAGGCCGAGGGACCGTGCTCGGCCGCGAAGTAGGCCGCCGGGCTGTTGGGCTCGCGGTTGACGATGAAGTTGATGTCGCCCTGGCGGTACAGCACCACGTCCTTGGAGCGGTGCTTGGCCACCAGGGTGAATCCGAGCTTCTCGAAGAAGGGCTCCAGCGTGTCGGGCGTGGGCGAGGCGAACTCGACGAATTCGAAGCCCATCAGGCCCATCGGGTTGTCAAAGAGGTCGGTGGTCATGGCTGCGGCTCCGGTGCGGTGGGGATGAATCGGTTCCACGACTGTAGGCACAGTCGCCCGCAGGGATCATGCGTTTCGCGTCGAAATCGACGCTTCTACGCATGAATCGTGTGAGAATTCCAAAGATGAACCCAGAAAGCACGCTAGACTCCCTGGATCAACGCATCATTTCGGCCTTGCAAGCGAACGGCCGGCTGTCGTACGAGGAGCTCGGCACCCAGGTCGGCCTCTCGGCCTCGGCGGCGCTGCGACGGGTCAAACGCCTCGAGGAATCGGGCGTCATCGCGGGCTATGTGGCCCTGGTGCGGGCCCGCAAGATCGGCCTGGGCCTGACCGCCTACATCAACGTCCGGATGGAAAAGCACACGGGCGGCGACAAGCGCAGCCCGATGGATCTCTTCGCGGCCACGGTGCAGACCTGGCCGGAGGTCATCGACTGCGTTTCGCTGACCGGCGAGATGGACTACCTGCTGCGCATCGTCGTGGCCGACATGGACCACTACACGCGCTTCGTCATGGACACGCTGCTCAAGCACCCCAGCGTGCAGGATTGCAAGACCAGTTTCGTGATGCGGCCGGTCAAGGCGACGGCCACGCTGGTGTGACTTCGGCAGGGCGAGCCGCTACAGATACTTCCCTTATTTGAAAGCAACGAATCGGTAGTTCGTCATCGAAAGCCGCGCCCGCAGAATCGGCCGCCTTGTGCTGATTGGCACGGCCTTTCGATGCGGCTCCGATGAATTTCCAACAACTGCGCTCCGTGCGCGAAGCCGTGCGCTGCGGCTTCAACCTGACCGAAGCGGCCCATGCGCTGCACACCTCGCAACCCGGCGTCAGCCGGCAGATCCGCGAACTCGAGGACGAGCTCGGCATCGCGCTGTTCGCCCGCGCCGGCAAGCGCCTGACCGGCCTCACCGGGCCTGGCGACCACCTGCTGCCGATCATCGAGCGCGTGCTGCTCGAGAGCCACAACCTGCGGCAGGCGGGGCAGGAGTTCCTGGCCCAGGAAAGCGGCTCGCTGTCGATCGCGGCGACCCACTCGCAGGCCCGCTATGCGCTGCCGGTCGCGGTGCAGGAGTTCCGCGGCCGCTTCCCCCACGTGCAGTTGCACCTGCGCCAGGGTTCGCCCAAGCAGGTCGCGCAGATGCTGCTCGACGGCGATGCCGACGTCGGCATCGCGACCGAGGCACTGGCCGACTATCCGCAACTCGTCGCCCTGCCCAGCTACCGCTGGACCCACTCGGTGATCGCGCCGCCCGGCCATCCGGTGCTCCAGGGCCCGCTGACCATCGACCGGCTGGCACGCCATCCGCTGGTGACCTACGACAGCGGCTTCACCGGCCGCAGGCGCATCGACCAGGCCTTCGCCTCGCGCGCCATCAAGCCCGATTTCGCGATCACCGCGATGGACGCCGACGTGATCAAGACCTATGTCGAGCTCGGCCTGGGCGTGGGCATCGTCGCCGGCATCGCCTACGAGACCGAGCGCGACACGCAGCTGCGTGCGGTCGACGCCGGCCATCTGTTCGGCATCAACGAGACCAAGCTGGCGGTGCGCCGCGGCAACTACCTGCGCACCTACGTCTACGCCTTCATCGAGTCGTTCGCGCCGACGCTGTCGCGCGCCGTGGTCGAGGAGGCGCTGGGCGGCGGCAGTGCCGAAGACATCCAGGCGCCCGAAGCGGCGCTGGCGTATTGAACCCGTTCCTTGTTGACACCCCAGACCCAGGAGATCCCTCGATGAGCAGCAGCGCACCCCCTTCGATCGACAGCATCGACACCCGCTTCGGCGACCTTCGCATCCGCCGCGTCGCCGGCCACATCGGCGGCGAAGTGCTCGACCTGAAGCTCGACCCGCAGCTCCACCCGGATGTGATCGAGCACCTGAACGCCGCGCTGGTGGCGCACAAGGTGTTGTTCTTCCGCGGCCAGGACCAGCTCGACGACGCCAGGCACCAGGCCTTCGGCGCCCGTTTCGGCCGCACGGTCGCGCACCCGACGGTGCCGTCGCCGCAGGGCACGAAGCTGTTCGAGCTCGATGCCTCCAAGGGCGGCGGCCGGGCCGATTCGTGGCACACGGACGTGACCTTCGTCGATGCGTTCCCGAAGATCTCGATCCTGCGCGGCGTCAGGATCCCGGCCTATGGCGGCGACACCGTCTGGGCCAACACCGCGCTCGCCTACGAGCGCCTGCCGGCACAGCTCAAGCAGCTCGCCGACCAGCTCTGGGCCGTGCACAGCAACGACTACGACTACGGCGCCGACCGCGTGCAGGTCGAGGAAGAAAGGCTCAACCACCATCGCAAGGTGTTCGTCTCGGCGGTCTACGAAGCCGAGCATCCGGTGGTGCACGTGCATCCGGTGTCGGGCGAGCGCGCCCTGCTGCTCGGGCACTTCGTGAAGAAGCTGGTGGGCCTGTCGACCGCCGAATCGGCACGCCTGTTCGAGATCCTGCAGAACCGCGTGATCCGGCTCGAGAACACGGTTCGCTGGAGCTGGCGACAGGACGACGTCGCGATCTGGGACAACCGCGCGACGCAGCACTTCGCGATCAACGACTACGGCAACCAGCCGCGCCTGGTGCGCCGGGTCACGGTGCATGGCGAGCCGGCGGTGGCGGTCGACGGCCAGCGCAGCCGCACCCGCAGCCGTCCCGAAGCCACCAACGACGCCCGCATCGACGAAGTCATCGCCGCCACCGCCTGAAACCCTGCACGAGCCCTCCCATGACCCATCCATCGCATCCAGATCCCGAGCGCCGCCGGCTGCTCCAGGCCGCGGCCGCCGTCGGCGCCGGCGCGCTGCTGCCCGGCCTCGCCGCGGCGCAAGGCGGCGCGAAGAAGTTCGCCGGCGTGACGCTCAACGTGTCGACCTTCAGCGCCGCCTATCCCAAGCTGCTGCAGCAGTGGCTGCCGGAGTTCGAGGCCGCCACCGGCGCCAAGGTGAATTTCGACGCGCCGTCGTTCCCGGTCTACAACCAGCGCGCCGACCTCGAACTGTCGACCAAGGGCTCGGCCTACGACGTGGTCAACGTCACCTTCATCTATTCGAGCCGCTGGATCAACTCGGGCTGGCTGACGCCGCTCGACGACTTCATCAGGAACCCCAACCTGACGCCGGCCGACTGGGACATCAACGACTTCCTGCCCGGCGCGCGCGCGCCCGAGACCGGCCGCGACGGCAAGCTCTACGGCGTGCCGTGGACGGCCGAGGCGCTGCTGACCGCATCCTCGCGCTTCGACCTGGTCGAGAAAGCGGGCCTGGCCTTCCCCGACACCACGGACGACCTGGTGAAGGTGCTGCGCGCGGTCAACAAGAAGGAACGCGTGGCCGGCTTCGTGGCCGACAACCACTACGGCTGGACCTTCGTTCCCTACCTGCACGCCTTCGGCGGCGACGTCTTCCGCAAGGCGCCGGACGACCTGTTCCCGACGCTCGACACGCCGGAGGCGATCGCCGCCGGCGAGTACTACGCGAACCTGCTGAAGGAGTTCGGACCCGACGGCGCGATCACCTACCAGCCCGACCAGGTGACGCAGGCGCTCAAGCTCGGGCGCGTCAACTTCACCGACGCCGGCCAGCTGCACCTGGCGCAGCTGGGCGACGCCGCCACCAGCAAGACGATCAAGACCGTCAAGTTCGGCCTCGTGCCCAAGGGCCCCGCGGGCCGCTTCCCGGGCACCGCGGTGCACGGCCTGGGCATTCCGGCCGGCTCGAAGAACAAGGAGGCCGCCTGGGCCTTCATCCAGTGGGCGCTGAGCAAGCAGACCACGGGCCGGGCGGTCGCCGCGGGCTACGGCTCGCCGGCGCGGCGCTCCGACATCGACTCGGCCGTGTTCCGCGAGAAGCAGGTCATCAACGGCAGCGACCTCGCGAAGCTGTCGCTCGAATCGATCGAGCTGGCCGCCAGGACCGGCCACATGAAGTACCGCACGGTGTCGGTCTATCCGCAAGTGGACCAGCAGCTCAACAAGGCGATCGAGCTGATCGCGAGCGGCCAGCTGTCGGCGAAGCAGGCCTTCCAGCAGGCGCAGGCCAACACGATCGCCGAGCTGAAGCGCGCAGGCGCCAAGCTCTGAGGATGCGGGCGATGGCGCATGCACTTTCAGCGGACGGCTGGCAAGCCGAGCGGCGCCGCGCCTTCCTGCTCGGGCTCTCGCCATCGCTGGCGGTGCTGCTGCTCATCACGCTGGTGCCCGCCGCGGCGCTGGTGATCGCGAGCTTCACGCCGCTGAGCCTCACCGATCCCGCGGCCACGTTTCGATTCGACGACCCGCTGGTCAACTACCGGCAGCTGCTGCACGACGACCGCTTCCTGCATTCGATCGCGGTGCAGCTCAAGCTGTCGGCCTCGAGCGTGCTGCTGCAGCTGGGCGTGGGGCTCGGGCTGGCGCTGCTGCTCAACGGCAAGTCGCGCCTGCTCGACGGTGCGCGCACCGCCTTCCTGATCCCGATGGTGCTGCCGCCGATCGTGGTCGCGCTGATCTGGAAGATCATGTACACGCCCGACGTCAGCCCGATCCACCGCGCGCTCGAAGCGGCGGGCTGGCCGCTGCGCTCGCTGATCGCGAACCCCGACACCGCGCTGTGGGCGATCTCGCTGGCCGACACCTGGCAGTGGTTTCCGTTCACGATGCTGATGGTGCTGGCCTCGCTGCAGATGATCCCCGACGAGCCGATCGAGGCGGCCACGCTGGAAGGCGCGAACCGCTGGCAGCTGTTCCGCCACATCGTGTTCCCCTACATCCGTCCGGTGCTGGTGGTGTGCGGCCTGTTCCGGCTGATCGACAGCTTCAAGGCCTTCCCGCTGATCTACGTGCTGACCAACGGCGGGCCCGGCAGCGTCACCGAGGTCACCAACTACTACGGGTTCATCCAGGCCTTCAACTTCTCGTACTGGGGCTATGCGAGCGCGATCGCGACCGTGATGCTGGCCGGCGTCTTCGCACTGAGCTGGGCGGTGGGCAAGCTCGGATGGAGCGACCATGACAAGCGCTAGCACCGCGATCGACGCCGGCACCGTGCCGGCGCCGCCCGCCCGCAGCGCCGCGGCGTCGCCGGTGCGCGGCTGGTTCTCGCGCCACGCCCGCTCGATCGTCGTCGCCCTGCTGCTGCTGCTGGTGCTCTCGCCCTTCCTGTGGCTGGTGCAGCTGGCCTTCCGTCCGGCCGTCGACATCTTCGACGAGCGGCTGCTGTTCGTGCCGACACTCGACGGCTTCGCCAGCCTGCTGCAAGGCAACTTCCTGAAGTCGTTCTGGAACAGCCTTCTGGTGAGCACGCTGTCGACCGCGTTCTCGCTCCTGATCGGCGTGCCGGCCGCCTACGCGCTGACGCGCTGGAACTTCAAGGGCCGCAGCCGCATCGCGCTGTGGATCCTGGTGACGCGCATGGCGCCGCCGATCGCGTTCACGATCCCCTTCTTTCTGGCCTACCAGTTCCTCGGCCTGCAGGACACCGTGATCGGCCTGGCGATCGTCTACCTGACCTTCAACCTCGCGATCGTGATCTGGCTCATGCAGACCTTCTTCGAGGCGGTGCCGGCAGCGCTCGAAGAGGCGGCCTGGATCGACGGCTGCGGCGTCTGGCAGGCCTTCTGGCGCGTGGCGCTGCCGCTCACCGCGCCGGGGCTCGCGGCCACCGCGGTGCTGTGCTTCATCTTCTCGTGGAACGACTTCTTCTATGCGCTGATCCTGACCCGCACCAACGCGATCACGGCACCGGTGGCGATCGTCAACTTCCTGCAGTACGAGGGCTGGGAGTGGACCAAGATCGCGGCCAGCGGAACGCTGGTGATGCTGCCCGTGGTGGTCTTCACGGTGCTGGTGCGCAAATACCTGGTGCGCGGCCTGACGGCCGGCAGCGTCAAGGACTGACAACCAAAGCGACGAATCATGGCCTCCATCACCCTTCGACACCTGAGCAAGCAGTTCGGCAGCACGCCGGTCATCCGCGGCATCGACATCGACATCCGCGACGGCGAATTCGTCGCGCTGGTCGGGCCTTCGGGCTGCGGCAAGTCGACCCTGCTGCGCATGATCGCCGGGCTCGAGAGCGTCGACGGCGGCGACATCCTGCTCGGCGAGCGCCGCATCAACGACGCCGCGCCGCGCGACCGCGACCTCGCGATGGTGTTCCAGAACTACGCGCTCTATCCACACATGACGGTGGCCGACAACCTCGGCTTCGGCCTGCGCATCCAGGGCGTGCCGGCCGACGAGGCCGCGCGGCGCGTGCGGCAGGCGGCCGACACGCTGGGCCTCGGCGAGCTGCTGCAGCGCCGGCCCAGCCAGCTCTCGGGCGGCCAGCGCCAGCGCGTCGCGATGGGCCGCGCGATCGTGCGCCAGCCGCAGGCCTTCCTGTTCGACGAGCCGCTGTCGAACCTCGACGCCAAGCTGCGGGTGCAGATGCGCACCGAGATCAAGGCGCTGCACCAGCGCCTGGGCACCACCACGGTCTACGTGACGCACGACCAGGTCGAGGCGATGACCATGGCCGACCGCATCGTGGTGCTGAAGGACGGCGTGGTCGAGCAGGCCGGCGCGCCGCTCGAACTCTACGACCGGCCGCGCAACGCCTTCGTGGCCGGCTTCATCGGCTCGCCGGCGATGAACTTCATCCCCGGGCGGCTGCAGCTCGAAGGCGCCCCGCATGTGCTGACCGACGACGGCCTGCGGCTGCCGCTGGCGCAGGGCCCGCGCGGCGCGCACGGCGACCGCGTGCTGTACGGCGCGCGGCCCGAGCACTTCGAGATCGATGCCGGGCGCGGCCTGTCCGCCGACGTGGTGGTGGTCGAGCCCACGGGTTCGGAAACCCAGGTCGCGCTGCGGCTGGGCGCGCAGCCGATCATGGCGGCCTTCCGCGACCGCATCGCCGCGCGGCCAGGCGACCGCCTGGCGCTGTGGCCGGTGGCCGCCGAGGCGCACCTGTTCGATGCCGCCGGCGGCCAGCGGCTCAACTGATCAGCGCACGATGCCCAGGCGCGAGCCGGCCGGGAAGCAGCTGTTGCCGTTCTCGGGGCAGATCACGACGTAGGTGGTGCGCTGGCCGCAGCCCGACACGCCGATGGTGTACTCGGCCCGCACCGTGCCCTGGAAGCGCCAGTTCTGGACCAGCGGCTGGACCGTCTCGCGCGACAGCATCTCGCCGGTGGCGGCCGGGCAGTTCAGCTCGAACTGGCCGCGGCGGGTGGCCATCGAGATGGCCTCCGGCTGCATCTGGTCGATGAAGGGCGGGCCCGAGGCGCAGCCCGTGATGAAGATCGCCGCCAGCAAGGGTGGCAGCATCAGGGGTCGGATCGATCGCATGGTGGCATCCTCGCTCCGGAAGAATGTGGATGAAGGCGGTGCGATCGTTGACTGTAGCCACGCGCCGGCGCCCCGACCATACGACCTTGGTCCCATGGCGGCGCGCGAAATCCATGCCGACCGGTCAGCGCCACTGCAGCAGCAGCGACCAGGGCTGGCGGCTCATGTGGCGGTCGACGCATCCGGCCATGCCCGCATGGCAGCCATCGGGCAGGTAGCTCGGGTCGAGCAGGTTCGTTCCCGGGGCGAAGGCCAGCCGGCGCGAGGTGACCGACTGCAGCACGTTGCCGCCGATGGCCTCGAAGCCCTGGGCGTCGACCGCGACGACGACGTCGCAGTGCATCGGCAGGGCACCGCCGCCGCTCGGGCGCGCGGCCAGCACCTCGCCGATCTTCTCGAAGCTGTCGAGGGCGGCGCCGGCACCCCGCGCCTGGCAGACCAGGTCGCCGATGCGCGGCGGGGTGCGCGTGATGTCGCAGGCACGCATCGCGTAGGCGCTCGGCCGGCCGGCCGCTTCGGCGCTGCCGGCCTGCCAGGCGGCGCCGGCGTAGTCGGCATGCGCCTCGGAGAATTCGAACTCCCCGGCCCTGAGCCCGGCCTCGCGCGCGATCCAGCTCACGAAGGCGGCGGACCAGGGGGTGTCGATCACGGCGACGCGGTCGATCGCAGCCAGGGCGGCGCGCAGTTCGTGCGATTCCAGCCCCTGGTCGGGCCCGACGCCCAGGCCTTGCAGGCGCGCCGCCGTAGCCTGGTTCAGCGCCTGCGCCATCAACTGCCGGTCGGCCGGACGCAGGGCGCCGAACCGGACCAGGTAGGGCAGGCGGCCTGGCGGCGAGTCGACCGCGCCCCAGTAGCCGAGCACCCGCTCCCAGGGCGCCCGGGCGAACCGGCGCGAGCGCACGTCCTCGGCTTCGGTGAGCCCCGATACGGTGAGCCGGCCTTCGGCATCCATGGCCTGGCCGCCGAAGGCCAGGTGCTCGCGCCGCGCGGCGGCGGCCATGGCCAGCGCCCGCGGCGGCGCGGGCGACTGCGCGGCGGTGTCGAGGCAAGGCGAAGCGGCTGCGGCGCCGATCGGCGCGGCCACCAGCAGGAGGGCAAAGGCGAGCGGGACGCTGCGCCGCAGCGCGGTGATGAAGAACATGCGGGTCCGAGCATAGCCCGCACGCCCGGCTGCACCGGCTCACCGACCCGGCGCGCCGCGTGGGCTCACACAACCATCGGAACCGCGGCGCCATCCATCGAGAGGATGGCCCCCGAGATGTAGGCCGCGCCCTGCGAGCCCAGGAAAACGACCGCGCGCGCGATGTCCTCGGGCGTGGCCAGTCGGCCGAGCGGCATCCGCGCCTGCGCATCGCGCAGCACCGCCTCGGCGCTGGTCTTGTGCAGCCGGGCCTCGGCGGCCAGGCCCTCGGCCATGCGGTCGGTCAGCGTCAGTGCCGGGTTGACCGCGTTCACGCGCACGCCGCGCGGCCCGTAGGCCGCGGCCAGGCCGGCGGTCGCGAGCATCAGCGCCGCATTGGCGGCACCGCCCGCCAGGTGGGTGGTGGTGGCGACCTTGCCGCCCATGCCGATGACGTTGACGATCGCCCCCGTGCCGCGCGCGCCCATGCGCTTGATCACCGGGTCCATGACGTTGACGTAGGTGAAGAACTTGGCCTGCATCGCATCCTGCCAGGCTTGCGGCTGCAACTCGTCGAAGGGCGTGCGGCGCGCGGCCCCGGCCGAGTTGACGAGCACGTCGATCGGGCCACCCTCGGCTTCGGCGGCATCCACCATGGCGAGCGCCGCACCCGCATCAGCGAGGTCGGCGAGTTGGCCGTGCGCCGCGTAGCCCTCGGCGCGCAATGCCGCCACGGCGGCCTCCAGGTGCGCAGCCGTACGCCCGGCCAGGCTGACCCGCGCGCCTTCGCGCAGGAACTCGCGGGCGCAGGCCAGCCCGATGCCGCGGCTGCCGCCCGTGACAAGCACGTGCTTGCCGCTCAATTGAAGATCCATGGCACCTCCTTGGACGAGACCTCCGGTGTCGAAGGGTCCACTGTGCCAGAGCGCTCCGGCTTGCGTGGTGCTGCACGCGCACGGCAGCGCGCCACCGGGTCAGGCCGCCGGCCTCGGGGTTCCTCTTGGTTGTCCGGGCCGGCGTTCCGGGCTACGCTGCGCGCGACCGAGGATCTTCATGACCACACTGACGGACACGGCGCCAGGCCACCAGGACAGCGCCATCGGCGTGCAGCGCCATCTCGCCGAACTCGACGCCCAGGGCTACACGGTCATCCCCGACTTTCTCCGGCCAGACGATCTCCAGCGGGTCCGCGCGGGCCTCGCGCCGCACCTGGGCAGCCACACCGGACGCAACAGCTTCGAGGGCGTGCGCACCGAGCGGGTCTATACGCTGGTCGGCCGGGGCCGCTGCTTCGAGGACATCGCCGAAGACGCGCGCGTGCTGGCCCTGCTCGACCGGCTGCTGGCGCCGGGCTACCTGCTGACGGCGAGCCAGGCGATCTGCATCCATCCGGGCGAGACGCCGCAGCCGATCCACTACGACGACTCGTTCTACCCGGTGCCGCGCCCGCGGCCTTCCATCAGCTTCAGCACGATCGTCGCGGTCGATGCGTTCACGGCCGAGAACGGCGGCACCGAGCTCATCCCCGGCAGCCACCGCTGGAGCGACGCCCGGATCATCGGGGCCTACGACGGCCGCGATGCCGATGCGCCGATGCCCTCCTCGCTGGAGCGCTTGCTGGTGCCGATGGTGGTGCCGGCAGGGGCCTGCATCTTCTTCCATGGCACCCTGATGCACCGCGGCGGCGCCAATCGAAGTGCGGCGCCGCGGCTGGCGTTCTCGAACCAGTATTGCGAGCCCTGGGCGCGCACCCAGGAGAACTTCTACCTCGGCATCCCGCCGGCGCTGGTGCGCGGCATGTCGCCGCGCCTCAAGTCGCTGCTCGGCTACGAGATCATGCCGCCCTTCATGGGCCACGTCACGGCCTCGCATCCGGCCAAGGTGCTGCAACCCGACCATGTCAATGCCGTAGCCGCAGCGCCTCGCGACGGCCGGCGCGAACAGGAGAACCCATGAGACCCGCGCACCCCCTGGACCGGCTGATCGGCGACGAATGGCCGGCCTTCGCGACCGACGCCCAGCTGCGGGCCTTCGAAGCCACGCCCTATGCCGAGCGCATCGCAGCGCAGAGCACCTACGAGGCCCTGCAGCGCGGCGCCGCCTGCGACCCGGACGCCGATGCCATCGTGTTCCTGCCGCAGGCGGAGCCCGACGAAGCACCGCTGCGCATCAGCCATCGGCAGTTCGTCGGCCGCGTGACGCAGGCCGCGAACCTGTTCACCGAACTCGGCGTCGGCCCCGGCGACGTCGTCAGCCTGCTGCTGCCGCTGGTTCCCCAGAGCTTCTTCTGCCTGTTCGGCGCCGAAGCGGCCGGCATCGCCAATCCGGTCAATCCGCTGCTCGAGGCGGGCCAGATCGCCGAGATCCTGCGCGCCGCGAACACCAAGGTGCTGGTCGCGCTCGGCCCCGTGCCCGGCACCGACATCTGGGCCAAGGTCGAACGCATCCGCGACCAGTTGCCGGGGCTGAAGGCGATCGTCGTGGTCGGCGGCGAGAGCGATCCGGCCCGCGCCGTGCACGGCTTCGACGCACTGGCGGACCGGCAGCCCGCCGACCGGCTGCTCGGCGGCCGCCGGATCGCGGCCAGCGACACCGCCGCCTACTTCCACACCGGCGGCACCACCGGCATGCCGAAGCTGGTGCGCCATACGCACGGCAACCAGGTGTACCAGGCCTGGACCGTGGGCCTGATGCTGCACGTGCGCGCCGGCGCGCCGCTGCTGTTCGGCCTGCCGCTCTTCCATGTGGGGGGTGCGCTGACGCAGGGCCTGGCGCAGCTGAGCGCGGGCGGCACGATCGTCGTGCTGTCGCCGTCGGGCTGGCGCAACCCGGTGGCGGTGCGCAATGTCTGGCGGCTGGTCGAACGCTTTCGGCCCGAAGTGTTCGGCGGTGTTCCGACCGTGCTCGGAGCGGCGCTCAACGTGCCGCTAGCCGGCGCCGACGTCTCGAGCATCCGCATCTGCTCGGGCGGCGGCTCGGCGATCCCGGTGCCGATCGGCAGGGCCTACGCGCAGCGCTTCGAGGTGCCGGTGGTCGAGGTCTACGGCATGACCGAGACCTCGAGCGTCCACACCCTGGCCTACCTCGACCGGCCGATCCGCCTGGGCTCGGTCGGCCATCCGGTGCCATACAGCCGGGTGCGGATCGTCGAAGTCGATGCCGAGGGGCGCGCCACGCGCGACTGCGCGGTGGGCGAGAGCGGGGTCGTGGCGATGAGCGGGCCCGGCGTGTTCAGCGGCTACCTGAGCGACAGCCACAACCGCGAGGCCTTCGTCGCGCCCGGCTGGGTGAACTCCGGCGACCTCGGCCGCCTCGACGCCGAAGGCTACCTCTGGATCACGGGCCGCGCCAAGGACCTGATCATCCGCGGCGGCCACAACATCGACCCGATGGCGATCGAAGAGGTCTTCTTCCAGCATCCCGCCGTGGCGCAGGCCAGCGTCGTCGGCCAGCCGGACGTCTATGCGGGCGAGCTGCCGATCGCGTTCGTGCAGCTCAAGCCGGGCGCGGCGGTCGAGGCGGCCGACCTGCTCGCCTTCGTTGCCGCCGGCACGCCGGAACGCGCGGCGCTGCCGGTCGAGGTGCTGTTCGTCGAGGCCCTGCCGCTGACCGCGGTGGGCAAGGTCTTCAAGCCCGCGCTGCGATGGCAGGCGGCGCAGCGGGTGGCGTTGCGCCTGCTGTCGGACCTGCAGCAAGCCGATCGCGAACTGACGGTCGAAGTCGGCGCCCACGCGCTGCACGGCAGCCTGGTCGCGGTCGCGGTCACCGGCGTGGCCACGGGCGATCGCGAATCGGTCGCGCGGCAGATCGACGAGCGCCTGGACCCGCTGGTCCTGAAGCACGAGACGGTCTGGCGCTGAGTCCGGCTTGCCGCAGGCGGTGCCGGTCCCGACTACACTCGCCCGCCCTTCGGACGCCTCCACACCGCCATGCGCCGCCTCGCCCTTCCCGATGACATCCGCGACGTCTTCTCGATCTATTCCCACGAGCAGGTGGTGCCCTTCCTGACCTACGAGCCGATGTCCTTCGAGGACTTCGAGGGCGTGTATGCGGAGCTGCTGGCAAGCGGCAGCTTCTTCGTCTGGCAGGTCGACGGCGAGATCGCCGGCTTCTACCGGAGCACGCGCTACCCGGGCCGCGTGCGCCACGTGGCCCTGCTCGGCACGCTGGCGGTCGACCCGCGCCGGCACGGCCAGGGCGTCGGCCGCGCGATGGTCGCCGACGCGATCGAGCGCTTGCGCGCCGACGGCATCCGCCGCATCGAGCTCTACGCCGAGAGCGACAACACGCAGGCCCTGCGCTTCTATCGCCAGCTCGGCTTCGTGCACGAAGGCACGCTGCGCGATTTCTACAAACGTGCCGACCAGGCGCACTACGTGGACGAGTACGTCATGGGGCTGCTGCTCGCGTGAGCGTGCTGCAGCGCAGCACGAAAAACCAATCTTTAGGTGGGCGGCCGCGCGGCCCCTGCCCTGATCGAATGCCTCCACCGCCGAACACAGGCGCAGGAGACACAGATGATCGAACTGGAGGGCCGCAAGGCCCTGATCACCGGCGCGGCGCAGGGGCTTGGCCTTGCGATCGCCCGGTTGTTCGTCGAGCGCGGCGCGCAGGTGATGCTGGCCGACATCGACGAGGCCGGCGCCGCCAAGGCCGCCGACGCGCTCGGACCCCAGGCCCGCTCGGTGCGCTGCGACGTGACCCGCGCCGCGGACTGGGCGCGCACCGTCGAAGCCACCAGCGCCGCCTTCGGCAGCTATGACACGCTGGTCAACAACGCCGGCATCGAGATCGTGAAGCCGCTGTTCGACCAGACCGAGGAAGAGGTCGGCCGACTCATGAGCATCAACGTGATGGGCGTGTTCCTCGGCATGAAGCACTCGCTCGGCGCCCTGGTCGCCTCGGGCAAGGGCTCGGTGGTCAACATCTCGTCGCTGGCCGGCACCAACGGCGTGCCGCTGTTCGGCTCGTACGCGGCCTCGAAGTCGGCGGTGATCCAGCTCACGCGCACCGCCGCGGCCGAGCTGCGCCCCGCCGGCGTGCGCGTCAACGCGGTCTGCCCTGGCTTCGTCGGCACCGCCATGGTCGAGCGGCTGATCCCGACGGTCGAGGCGATCGTCGGCGTGCCGTTCAGCGCCCTGGTCGCGGCCAAGCAGCTGCGGCTGGGCACCCCGGAAGAGGTGGCGGAGATGACCGCCTTCCTGGCCTCCGACGCCGCCAGCTGGACCACCGGCTCCCACTACATCATGGACGGCGGGCTTTCCGCCGGATTGCTATGAGCAAGCTGCTGCTGAACGACAAGGTCGCGATCATCACCGGCGCCGGGCGCGGCCTGGGCGAAGCCGTGGCGCGGGCCTACGCGGCCGAAGGCGCGAAAGTCATCGTGTCGGACATCGACGGCGCCGCGGCCGACCGGGTCGCGGCCTCCTTGCCCGGGGCCACCGCGGCCGCCTGCGACGTTCGCGTGCCGGCACAGGTCGAGGCCCTTGTGGCGGCGACCGTGAAGCAGCACGGGCGCCTGGACATCATGGTGCCCAACGCCGGCATCGCCGTGGTGGCGCCGCTCGCGAGCACCAGCTACGAGCAATGGCGCGCGGTCACGTCGGTCAACCTCGACGGCGTGTTCCTGTGCATCCGCTATGCGGCGCCCGCGATGGTGGCGGCCGGCAGCGGCACCATCATCACGATGGCCTCGGTCACGGCGAAGGCGGCCTGCGCGCTGATCGGCAGCTACGCGGCGGCCAAGGCCGGGGTGGTGTCGCTCACGCAGACGGCGGCGGTCGAGCTGCGCAGCCACAACATCCGCGTGAACGCCATCCTGCCGGGCTTCGTCGGCACCGAGCTGGTCTCCAGCCACAAGCACGAGTTCGAGCAGCAGCTGGGCATTCCGGACTTCGACGCCGTGGTTGCGCAGCGCCAGGGCCGCTACGGGACGCCCGAGGAAGTCGCGAACCTCGCCGTCTTCCTGGCCTCGGGCCGCTCCAGCTTCTGCAACGGCGGCGCCTACGTCCTCGATGGCGGCGTCAGCTCGTCGCTTCTTTGAATCGGCCACATTCCAGGAGTCATCGATGAGCAGCAACAAGAAACCGGTCGTCGTCTACGGCGCCAGCGGCTACACCGGGCGGCTGGTGTGCGAATACCTGCGCGAGTACGGCATCCCCTTCATCGCCGCCGGGCGCAGCGCCGACAAGCTGAATGCGGCCATGAAGGCGAACGTGCCCGGCATCGAGACCGCAGACTTCGAGGTGGTCGAGGTCCAGCACGGCACCGAGGCGCTGACGGAGCTGTTCCGCGGTGCGTCGGTGGTCCTGAACACGGTCGGCCCGTTCGCCAAGTTCGGCCCCGAGGTGGTCCAGGCCTGCCTCGCCGCCGGCTGCCACTACACCGACACCACGGGCGAGCAGGACTGGCTGATCACGCTCGACCAGGAGTACGGCGCGAAGTTCGAGGCCGCCGGCCTGCTGCTGTCGCCCGGCCTGGCGCAGATGTACACCACCGGCGAGATCGCGGCACAGCTGTGCCTGGAGACGCCGGGCCTCGACACGCTCGACATCGCCGTGTTCTGGGGCGGCAGCCCGACGATCGCCTCGACCCAGACGATCCTGGTCAACGCGGCGACCTCCAAGGCCTTCCACCTGCAGCAGAACCGCTACGTCGAGTGGCAGCCCGACGCCGGCCTCTACAGCCTCGCGATCCCCGGACAGCACGAGATGGCGCTGGCCCTGCCCTGGGGCGGCACCTCGCATCCCGTGTGGTTCCGCAAGGACCCGCGCGTGGCCAACGTGAAGGTGCTGGGCGGCGTGTTCAACAAGCCGCTGATGCTCGGGGTGCCGAAGATCGTGGAAGCCGCCCTGAAGGCCACCGAGGGCATGAACGAGGAAGACCGCTATGCGGCGCTGGCGCAGACCGCCGCCGGCGTCATGAACTCGATGCCGCCGCGCGAGAACCCGCGCCTCAACAAGTCGGTCGATTCGGTCCACGCCTCGGGCCCGCTGGGGCGCGCCCACTGCACGATCTTCGGCAACTGCAACTACAAGCAGACCGGCATGCTGCAGGCCTTCGCCGCGCATTCGCTGCTGCAGCAGGCGCCGAAACGGGCCGGTTTCGCGTCCGGCTGCCAGGCCTTCGGCCACCATGAACTGCTCGGCCAGCTGCGCAGCTTCGGCCTGGTGGCGAAGCCCGAACTGACGGTTCACGCCTGAGGCGGCCGGCACGCATGGCAACGGCTCATCCGCCCCTGCGGGACCTGGCCGACATCGAGGCGATCGAGGCCTTGCCGATCGCCGCCCGGCTCACGCAGCCGGTGTCGAGCTACGCCGCGCTGCGCCGCCAGGCCGCCGCCACGCCCGCCGCGCCGGCGCTCACCTTCGTGCCCACGGGCGACCCGGCCGACGGCGAGACGCGCTTCGACTACGCGACGCTCGCGGCCCGCGTCACGCAGGCGGCCAACGCCTTCGCCGGCCTGGGCGTGGGCCGGCGCGATGTGGTGTCCTACCTGCTGCCGAACCTGCCCGAGACCCACTTCACGCTGTGGGGCGCCGAGGCCGCGGGCATCGTGAACCCGGTCAACCCGTTTCTCGAGGTCGACCACATGGCCGGCATCCTCAACGCCGCCGGCACTGCAGTGCTGGTGGCCCAGGGCCGCCTGGAGCAGCCCGGGATCTGGGAGAAGGTGGAGGCGCTGCGCGGCCGCGTGCCCAGCCTGCGCGCCGTGGTGCGGGTGGGCGGCAGCGGCCTCTGCCCGCCCTGGGCGCTCGACTTCGAGGCCCTGCTCGCGGCCCAGCCCGAGGACGAGCTGGCCGGCATCGTGCCGCCGCAGGGCGACGACCTGGCCTCCTACTTCCACACCGGCGGCACCACCGGCACGCCCAAGCTGGCGCGCCGAACGCATTTCAACGAAGCCGCGAATGCCTGGGGCGTGGCCGCGGTGACGGCGATGGGCCCGCAGGACACGCTGCTGTGCGGCCTGCCGCTGTTCCATTCGAACGCGATGATGATCACCGGGCTGGCGCCCTTCAGCATCGGCGCGCACGTGGTGATGCTGTCGACCGCGGGCTACCGCGATCCGCGCACCTTCGCCGCCTTCTGGCGCTCGGTGCAACGCTGGCGCGCCACCCTGTTCAGCGCCGTGCCGACGGTGCTGTCGGCGCTGCTCAACGTCCCGCGCGGCGACGCCGACCTGGCTTCCCTGCGCTTCGCGATCTGCGGTGCGGCGCCGCTCTCGCCCGAGCTGTTCCAGCGCTTCGAGGCCGCCACCGGGCTCAAGCTGCTCGAGGGCTACGGCATGACCGAGGCGACCTGCGTCAGCTCGATCAACCCGCGCGACGGCCGGCGCGCGATCGGCTCGATCGGCCTGCGCCTGCCCTACCAGGAGATGAAGGTCGCGCACCTCGCCGCGGACGGCGCGCTGCAGCGCGATGCCGGGATCGACGAGATCGGCACCCTCCTGCTGCGCGGCCCCTACGTCTTCTCGGGCTACGTGAAGGACAGCGACAACCGCGGCATCTGCCTGGCCGACGGCTGGCTCAACACCGGCGACCTCGGCCGGCAGGACGCGCAGGGCTATTTCTGGCTCACCGGGCGGGCCAAGGACCTGATCATCCGCGGCGGCCACAACATCGACCCCGCCATGATCGAGGAAGGCCTGATGCGCCACCCTGCCGTGGAGCTCGCGGCCGCGGTCGGCAAGCCCGACGGCCATGCGGGGGAGCTTCCGATGGCCTACGTCACCCTGCGCAAGGACACGCCGTGCAGCGCCTCGGAGCTGCTGGCCCATGCGCGCGCCACCATCACGGAGCGTGCGGCGGTGCCGGTCGACGTGGTGGTGATCGACGCGATGCCGCTCACGGCGGTCAACAAGATCTACAAACCCAAGCTGCGCGAACTGGCGATCGCCAGGGCGCTGGCCGAGACGGTGGAGAAAGCCTGCGGCCCGGGCGGCGTGACGGTCGAGGTGGCGCCGCATGCCCGGCATGGGCTCGAAGCCCGCATCGTCGCTGCCGCGCCCGCAGGGGCCGGAGGCGTGGCCCTGATGAAGCAGGCCGAAGCCGAACTCGGACGGCTGCCGGTGCACTGGACCATCGACTGGCGTCCGGCGGCCTGAGGGTGCGCGGGGCGCCCCTCTCAGGCACACTGAGGCGCACGAAAAAGACGAGTGGAGACATCCAGGCATGGCGCAGCAGCAAAGGCAGCAGGCTCGCAGGTCCGGCGCGGCCGAGGCATCGGCCGCCGTGCTGGTGGAGGCCAAGCTCGCGCCGCCCCAGCTGTCGCTGAGCCTGCTGGCGCGCTCCCAGCTTTCGTCGCTGCTGCACGCGGGCCTGAGCCGGCGCCTGATCAGCGTGACCGCGCCGGCCGGCTACGGCAAGACCACCGCGCTGGCGCAGTGGGTCGCCCAGGTCGAGCCGCTCGGCATCGGCTCCGCCTGGCTCAGCCTGGACACCGAGGACAACGACCCGCTGCGTTTCATGCGCTACCTGGCCGCGGCGCTGCACCATGCCGACGCGCGGCTCGGCCGCAATGCGCTGGCCCAGGCCGATGGCGGCAACCTGGCCTCGATCGATGCGCTGATGGCCTCGTTGCTGCACGACCTGACCGGCCACGACCGGCGGCTGCTGCTGGTGCTGGACGACTTCCATCTCGTGCACCACGAAGCCGTGCACCGCAAGCTCGAGTGGCTGGTCGCCCACCTGCCGCCGACCGTCGGCCTGGTGATCGCGAGCCGGACGCGGCTGCCGTTGTCGGTGAGCCAGCTGCGGCTGCGCGGCGAGCTGCTCGAACTCGATGCCGCGAACTTCGGCCTCAACCTCGACGAGGCGGCCGACTTCGTGGGCCGCGTGAGCGGTGCGCCCCTCGACCGCGCCCAGGTCGAGACCCTGCACGGACTGACCGAAGGCTGGATCGCCGGCCTGCAGCTCGCCTCCCTCGCCCTGCGTGAAAGCGGCGACCGCAGCGCCTTCCTCGCGGACTTCTCCGGCACCGACCGCGACATCACCGACTACCTGGGCGAGCAGGTGCTCGACAGCCTGCGTCCCGAACTGCGCGCCTTCCTTCTGCGCACGGCCGGACTCGACCGCTTCTGCACCGAACTCTGCGACGAGGTGCTGCGCCGGGACGACAGCCGCGCCATGCTGGCCGAGGTCCAGAGCCGCAACCTGTTCCTCTCGGGGCTGGACCGCTCGCGCACCTGGTTCCGCTACCACCATCTGTTCGCCGACTACCTGCGCGGCCGTGCGCGCGAGCTGCCGGGCGACACGGTGCGGGCGATCCATCTGCGCGCGAGCGACTGGTTCCACCGCCACCGGCTGCCGCACGAGGCGGTGCGCCACGCCTTCGAGGCCCAGGACCTGGAGCGCGCCGCGGACCTGGTCGCCTCTTTCTCGGGCGAGCTGGTGCAGCACCGCGGCGAACATGCGACCTTGCTCGGCTGGCTCACCCGCCTGCCGCAGGCACTGGTGCATGCGCGGCCGAAGATCCGCACCGGGCACGCCTGGTCGCTGGTGCTGACCCGGCGCTACCCCGAGGCCGACCAGGAGCTGCGGGCCCTGGAAGCCGCCTGTGCAGAGAGCGGCGACGACGCCTTGCGCCGCATCGTCGAGATGATCCGCTGCGTCTACTGGGCCCACACCGGCGAACTGCTGCTGGCCAAGGCGCGCAGCGAGGCGTGGCTGCAGACCTGGCCCGAGGCCGATGCCTTCCTGACCGGCGTGGTGGCGAACGTGCTGGCGAGCGGATGCTGCGCCACCGAAGCCTTCGAGCAGGGCCTGCGCGCGCTGGCCATCGCGCGGCGCGCGCTCGAGGAGTGCCGGGCCGACTACGGACTGGCCTGGGCCTGCGCGCTGGCGATGATGATCGCGATGCGGCGCGGCGACCAGCACGAGGCGATGGCGCAGGCAAGGGCCGGCATCGCGACTGTCGAGCGCAGCCTCGGCGTGGCCTCGTATGCCGGATCGATGATCACGCTGCTCGCCGCCGAGGTCTGCTACGAGCAGAACGATCTCGTGCAGGCGCAGCGCTTCGTCGACCAGGGCCTGCCCTTCATCGACGAGCACGGCCTGGTCGAGATGACCACCGCCGGCTACCTCACGCGGGCCCGCCTGCTGCGCCTGCGCGGCGACCCCGCTGCGGCCGACGCCTGCCTGCTGGAGGGCGAATCGCTGGGCCATCGGCTCAAGCTGCCCCGCCTGGTGCGCATCCTCGCGGCCGAGCGCTGCACGCTGCGGCTCCAATCGGGGGCGGCCGAAGACGCGCTGAAGCTCGCCCAGTCCTACGGCTTCGTCGGCCATGGCGCCGGAAGTCCGCCGGCCGCCGAGCTGATCGAGGAAGACAGCGTGTGCCTGCTGAGCCTGCGGCTTCGCCTGTCGGCGCACAACGCCGGCGCCGCCGTGCTCGGCGCCCTCAACGATGCACTGCGCCGCGCCCAGCGCGACGGCCACCAGGGGCAGCTGGCCCGGCTGCTGGTGCAGAAGGCGCTGCACCAGCACCGCGCGCTGGACCGCGCCCAGGCGCTGCGGACCCTGGACGAAGCCCTGGCGCTGGCGGCCCGCTGCGGCCTGCTGCGCAGCCTGCTCGACGGCGACGCCTTGCTGCTCGACATGGCGCAGGCGATTCACGCGAGCCGCGGCGAATCGCAGCAGACCGGCTACCTGCAGCAACTGCTGCAAGCCGCCGGCCGCAGCCCGCAGCCGGCGCCGCGCGCGGCCGCCGAGCGCGGCGATGCCGAAGAACTCACCGAACGCGAACTGAAGATCCTGCGCCTGCTGAAGGCCGGGCTCGGCAACCGGGAGCTGGCGCAGAGCCTGTTCCTGTCGGAGGCGACCGTGAAATGGCACCTGCACAACATCTTCGCCAAGCTCGGCGTGAAGAACCGCACCAGCGCGCTGGCGCGGGCCCAGGAGATTTCGCTGTTGTAGCCGCGGCGCCGCGCAAGCCGCTCAGCCGGCGTTCGCGCCGTAGCTGTCGTGCCAGTTCCACCACTGGTAGGCCGCCGTCTGGGGATAGCCTGCGGGCGAGTCCTCCCAGACCTCCTGCCGGCCCAGTGGCGTGATGTCGAGGTAGTTCCAGGTGCTCCCCATCTGCTCGTCGCCACGGCTGTTGATGAAGTAGGTGCGGAACACGCGCTCGCCGTCGCGCAGGAAGACGTTCGTGCCGTGCCACTCGCCGACCCCGAAGTCGGCGTCGAAAGCGTCGGTGAGGGTGAACCAGGGCATCTCCCAGCCCATCCGCGCCTTCAGCCGCGCGATGTCCGGCTGGGGCGCGCGCGAGACGAACACGAGGGTGGTGTCGCGCGCGTTCAGGTGCGCGAGGTGGGCGACCTGATCGGCCACCATGGAGCAGCCGCGGCAGCCGTGGTCGGGCCAGCCGGACACGCCGGGCTCGTAGAAGGCGCGGTAGACGATCAGCTGGCGCCGGCCATCGAAGAGCTCGGGCAGGCTGAGCTTGCCCGCGGGCCCCTCGAACGCATAGGCACCCTCCACGGCCATCCACGGCATGCGGCGGCGCTCGGCGGCCAGCGCATCGCGGGCCCGGGTGTGGGCCTTCTCCTTCACGAGCAACTGCGCGCGGGCGGCTTCCCAGGCCTGCGGCGACACGACCGTGGGCTCGGGCATGCCGGGCTTTCCGTTCTCCTGCGACATCGTCATGGCTGGAATCTCCTGGTTGCTTGCCGTGGGAGATTCTGGCGCCGGAATTCCGTCGGAGGGAGTAACAAATGTGGCGCCAATCGAAGCGGCAGAACGGGAGGTCGCCACGGGCCCGATCCCCATCCCAGAGACCGGTGCATTGGCAATACTCAAGCATTGCAATCGCAAATATGCTAAGTTGATGCGAATGAAAACCCACACCACCGCGGCCTCCACCACCAAGTCCGCTCAGCCGCCGACTGTGCCCGATGCCGCCGCGGACATGGCGAAGAAGTTCGAAGACGTGTTCCATGCGTATATCGTCTTTGGCACCAAGGGGACCGCAAAGTCGGCGTTCACCAGCGCGAAGCAACATCTTTTCGTTACGCTGGCGAATCATGAGGCGCCCACGCTGAATCGCGATGCAGCCGCCCTGTGGGCGTGCAACAGCCTGCGGGCCACGGCTGTGGAGAAGTGGTTCGCCGCGACCGGCCTGGAGAAAAGGAAGGACCTTTTCACTGCGCTGCAGGTAAGCGCGTCGACGATCTCGCGCGCCAAGCCCAATACCAAGCTCGACGCCGCCGTGACCGAGCGCATGCTGCGCCAGAGCGAGCTGTTCGTACGCGCAGCCGAGGTTTTCGGCGACGACGGATCCACTTGGATGACGAAGCCGCACGATCTGCTCGGTGGGAAGGCCCCTGTGGAGTACGCGAGCAATGAGTTCGGCGGAGCGAAAGTCCGCCAGATTCTCAACGCCATCGAATACGGTGGTGTCGTCTGATGCTGTCGGTTTGGCGCATCGGCAGCACCAAGAGCCTCACCCTCAACTCACTGGCGTTCGGCTCGACGCTCGAATCCGGTCGTTGGCACCGCACGCCGCCCGATGGCCAGCCGGTGGTCTATTCCGGTGCCAGCCGATCGCTGTGCCAACTGGAAAAGCGCGTCCATGGCAACGGCGTGCAGCCGCGCAATCAGGCGCTGCTGCGCCTGGACCTGCCTGACGATGCCATGCTGCTCGATATCCGCGCGCTGGAGAGCCTGCCGGCCAACTGGCGCGACGACGAGCCGTGGACGCAAGGCGCTGGCATCCGTTGGCGCGCATCGGGCGCATCTCTCGGTCTGTGGGTGCCCTCGGCCGTGGAGCCGGGCGATTCGAACCTGGTGCTCGACCCCGACCATGTGCAGTTCGCGTCGATCGCGGTTGCAGTCGAGCGCAATCCATTCCTTTTCGATGACCGCATGTTCGGCCCGTAGAAAAGAACGGGCACCTTGACCGGGCCCCAGCCGCGGCTCGATCGCCGACGCTACAGCGAACGGCCTATGGAACCCGACCGAAGGCCGGCTCACACTGCGCCTTCACCCTCGGAGCTCGCGCATGGACGAGAAAGCACTTGCCGACAAGCTGAAGCAGCTCGACCAGGACCGGGCCCGGCTCGAAAGGGAAAAACTCGAGTTCGAGCAGAAGAAGATGCAGCGCCTGACCCTGGCGATCTCCGCCGTGGCGCTGGTCGTGTCCGGCCTGCAGGTCGGCGTGGCCTGGATGCAGAGCCGCCTGGCGACCGCCCAGACCGTCGAGCGCTTCATCCCGCACATCCAGAAGCCCGAGACGCGCGACGCCGCGCTGCTCACGATGGCGGCCTTCACGGACCAGGACTTCGTGACCCAGCTGGCCGAGAAGCTCAAGGCCACGACAGTGCTCGAAACCCTTCAGTCCCGCGGCAGCGGACCGGAGCAGGCCCGCGCGACCGAAGCCCTGAGCGCACTGGACAGCCGGCGCAAGGCATTGCTCGCGCGCATCTACGACGCCGACAAGCAGAAGCGCATCCAGGCGACGACCGAACTGATCCAGCAATGGATCGGCGACCCCAGGCTGGTGCCCGACCTGCTGTCGGTCGGCGGCACGCGGACCTCGAACCAGAGCGGAACGATCAACGCACTCGTGATCCTGCGCGAGACCACGCCGGAGGCGCTGCGCACCAACATCTCGGAGCTCCAGCCCTTCCTCGACCAGGCCAGGTCCAACGGCCCGCAGACGGCGGCACTGGTCGCCGAGGTCCAGGGGCGTCTCGCCCGGCTGCCCGCCGCCAGCCCCGGCCCGGCTTCCTGAGGCGTGCCGCCGCGCAGTGGCGGGCCGCCCGCTTCGGGTGTATCGTCCCCGTCCCGACTTCAGCCCGCCGCCATGAACGCCACGACCCTCACCGTCTTCGCGCTGGTCGCCTTCGTGGCCATCGCCACGCCCGGCCCGACCGTGCTGCTGGCGCTGGCCAACGGATCGCGCCATGGCGTGCGGCGATCGCTGCCCGGCATGTTCGGCGCCGTGCTGTCCGACTTCGTGCTGGTCGGTGCGGTCGCGCTGGGCCTCGGCGCCCTGCTGGCCGCGTCCGAGTTCTGGTTCTCGGTCGTCAAGTGGGTGGGGGCCGCCTACCTCGCGTGGCTGGGCCTGCGGCTGCTGCGCTCCAAGGGCGGGCTGGACCTTTCCCAGCTCGACGAGAAGCTCGGCAGCGCGAGCGCGCGGCGCATCTTCGCGCGCTCCTTTCTGGTCGCGGTGACCAACCCCAAGGGCTACCTGTTCTGCTCGGCGCTGCTGCCGCAGTTCATCGATGCCTCGGCGCCGCAGTGGCCCCAGTACCTGGCGATCGGCCTGGTCTTTGCCGGCCTCGACTTCACCGTGATGCTGGCCTATGCGCTGATCGGCGCGCGCGCTGTCAGGCTGCTGCGCCAACGTGCGGTGCTGTGGCTCGACCGCTCCTGCGGTGCGGCACTGCTGGCGCTGGCGGGCTCGCTGGCCTTCTATCGGCGCAGCGCAGGCTAGACCTCGGCGCGCGGCCGCACGCGTATGGACAAGGCCAGGGACCGACCCCGCTCGCCGCTGCCGCCCGGCTACCGCGAGGGCATGATCACGGCCGTCACCGTGATCATCGGCTTCTCGTTGTCTTTCGTGCGCTACTGGGCCTTCGAGGCACCGGGCGACTGGACGGCGCGCTCGGTGGTCGCGCTGATCGCGCTGCTGATCCCGATCGCCGCCGAGATCTATACGCTCTACCGGGCCCTGCTGGTGGCCGACGACGACGAGGCCACCTACCGGGTCACGGTGCGCTGGTTCATCGGCTCGCTGTTCGGCATGCTGGCGGCGGTTTCGCTGGCGGCGATCGTGCTGTCGGGCCGGCCCTGACCCGGGTTGGCTCAGTGCCGGAGGATCGACGGGATGTCCGAGTGGTCCAGCAGTTCTTCGAGTGCGGTCACGGCGCCGTGGAACTCGCCTTCGTCGACGCCCCGATCCTCGAGCCAGCCGCGCACGAAGGCACGGAACGACTGCTTGAAGCGGTCGTCGGCGATGCCGTGCGCTGCCAGCAGCGCGATGCCGATGACCTGCAGCGTGGCCATCGCGCGCGTGGCCTCGTTGTAGTTCTCCTCGAAGCGCCTGGCCAGCTTCTCGCTGTGCCCGTTGTCCGAATCCATGGTGGTGCCTCTCGCCGGCGAGCAATCCTGGCCGCCGAAATATTGCGCCTTTGCGAGCGCTTTGTGAACTGGCCTTTGGAACAGGGCACGGGTGCTGCGGGATTCCACCAAGGCATGGTCCCGCCCCGGGCGGCGCATACTGAGGTCAGACCCGCGCCGACCCCCACCAGGCCGCGGGCGGCAGCCAGGAGACACGCCTTGCAGCGAACCGACATTGCCAACCCGGCCTATTTCCACAAGGTCGTCGATTGCCAGTACGCCTGTCCGGCGCACACCCCCGTCCCCGAATACATCCGGCTGATCGCGCAGCGCCGCTACGGCGACGCCTACATGGTCAACTGGGTCTCCAACGTGTTCCCGGGCATCCTCGGGCGCACCTGCGACCGGCCCTGCGAACCGGCCTGCCGGCGCGGGCGGGTCGAGGAAAACAACGCTCAGGCACCCGAGCCGGTGGCGATCTGCCGGCTCAAGCGGGTGGCGGCCGACATGAAGGACGACGTGCGCTCGCGCATGCCCAGGCCGGCGCCGAAGAACGGCAAGCGCGTCGCCTGCGTGGGCGCGGGGCCGGCCTCGCTCACGGTCGCGCGCGACCTGGCGCCGCTGGGCTACGAGGTCACGGTGTTCGACGGCGAAGCCAAGGCCGGCGGCTTCATCCGGACCCAGATCCCGCGCTTCCGGCTGCCCGAATCCGTGATCGACGAGGAAACCGGCTACATCCTCGACCTCGGGGTCGAATTCCGCGGCGGCGAGCGCATCGCCTCGATGAAGGCCCTGATGGCGCAGGGCTGGGATGCGATCTTCGTCGGCTGCGGCGCACCGCGCGGGCGCGACCTTGAAGTGCCCGGCCGCCAGGAAGCCGCGGCCAGCATCCACATCGGCATCGACTGGCTCAACTCGGTCTCCTTCGGCCACGTGACGCAGATCGGACAGCGCGTGATCGTGCTCGGCGGCGGCAACACGGCCATGGACTGCTGCCGCTCGGCCCGGCGCCTGGGCGGCACCGACGTCAAGGTGATCGTGCGCAGCGGCTTCGAGGAGATGAAGGCTTCGCCCTGGGAGAAGGAGGACGCCCAGCACGAAGGCATCCCGATCATCAACTTCCACGTGCCCAAGGCCTTCGTGCATGAAGGCGGCCGGCTGCTCGGCATGCGTTTCGAGATCGTCCGCGCCCAGTACGACGACGAAGGCCGGCGCACGCTGGTGCCCACCGGCGAGCCCGACGCCTTCTTCGAATGCGACGAGGTGCTGGTGGCGGTGGGCCAGGAGAACGCCTTCCCCTGGATCGAGCGCGACTGCGGCATCGCCTTCGACAAGTGGGGGCTGCCCCGGCTCGACGAGAAGACCTTCCAGTCCTCGGTGCCCGAGGTGTTCTTCGGCGGCGATGCGGCCTTCGGACCCAAGAACATCATCACGGCCGTGGCCCATGGGCACGAGGCCGCGGTCTCCATCGACCAGCTGCTGCATGCCGAGCCGGTCCACCTGCGCCCGCCGCCGATGACCAACCTGGTGTCCCAGAAGATGGGCATCCACGAGTGGAGCTACGACAACGACACCTCCAACGACCTGCGCTACAAGGTGCCGTGGGCCAAAGCGGAGGCGGCGCTGGCCAGCATCCGGGTCGAGGTCGAGCTGGGCTTCGATGCCGCCACCGCCTTCAAGGAGGCCGAGCGCTGCCTCAACTGCGACGTGCAGACCGTGTTCACCGAATCCGCCTGCATCGAATGCGATGCCTGCGTGGACATCTGCCCGATGGACTGCATCAGCTTCACCGTCAACGGCGATGAAGCCGATCTGCGCTCCCGACTCAAGGCGCCGGCACTCAACCCGGCACAGGATCTCTACGTGTCCGGCGGACTCAAGACCGGCCGCGTGATGGTCAAGGACGAGGACGTCTGCCTGCACTGCGGCCTGTGCGCCGAACGCTGCCCGACGGGTGCCTGGGACATGCAGAAGTTCCTGCTGAAGATGACGCCGGCGGGAAACGTGCGCGCCAAGGAGCTTGCCTTATGAGCGCCGTGCCACGCATCGAGGCGGTCAACGACTTCGTCATCAAGTTCGCCAACGTCAACGGTTCGGGCTCGGCCTCGGCCAACGAGCTCTTCGCCAAGGCCATCCTGCGCATGGGCGTGCCGGTGAGCCCGCGCAACATCTTCCCGAGCAACATCCAGGGGCTGCCTACCTGGTACGAGGTTCGCGTGACCGAGCGCGGCCACCTGGGGCGGCGCGGCGGCACCGACATGATGGTGGCGATGAATCCGCAGACCTGGGACGCCGACGTGGCCGAGCTCGAGCCCGGCGGCTACCTGTTCTACGACAGCACGCGGCCGCTGCCGCCGTCGAAGTTCCGCGACGACATCCGCGTCATCGGCATGCCGCTGACCGAGATCTGCAACGCGGTCTACCACGACCCGCGCCAGCGCCAGCTGTTCAAGAACATCGTCTACGTGGGCGCGCTGGCGATCCTGCTGGGCATCGAGCCCGAGGTGGTCGAGAAGCTGTTCGGCGAGCAGTACAAGGGCAAGGAGAAGCTGCTGGCCTCCAACGTGCAGGCCCTGCACCTGGGCTGCGACTTCGCGCGAGAGAACCTGCTCGAGCCGGTCGGGCTGCAGGTGCGGCGCGCCGACCGCGTCGGCGACCGCATCTTCGTCGACGGCAACAGCGCGGTCGCGCTGGGCTGCGTGTACGGCGGCGCCACGGTCGCGGCCTGGTATCCGATCACGCCGTCGTCCTCGGTGGCCGAGGCCTTCCAGAAGTACTGCGCCAAGTTCCGTGTCGACCCGTCCACCGGACAGAACCGCTTCGCCATCGTGCAGGCGGAAGACGAGATCGCCTCCATCGGCATGGTGGTCGGCGCCGGCTGGAACGGCGCCCGCGCCTTCACCGCGACCTCGGGCCCGGGCGTCTCGCTGATGACCGAGTTCATCGGCCTGGCCTACTTCGCCGAGATCCCCGTCACGCTGGTCAACGTGCAGCGCGGCGGCCCCTCGACCGGCATGCCGACGCGCACGCAGCAGGCCGACATCCTCTCGTGCGCCTACGCCTCGCACGGCGACACCAAGCACGTGCTGCTGTTCCCCGAAGACCCGCACGAGTGCTTCGAGCATGCTGCCGCGGCGCTCGACCTGGCCGACCGGCTGCAGACCCCGGTGTTCCTCATGACCGACCTCGACATCGGCATGAACCAGCGCCTGTGCGCGCCCTTCGCGTGGGACGACGGCCGCGACTACGACCGCGGCAAGGTCATGACCGCCGAGGAGCTGGAGGCCGGGCGCGACTTCGGCCGCTACAAGGACGTGGACGGCGACGGCATCCCGTGGCGCACGCTGCCGGGCACGCACCCGAGCAAGGGCAGCTTCTTCACGCGCGGCACGACGCGCGACGCCTACGCCCGCTATTCCGAGCGCGGCCCCGACTACATCTACAACGTGGAGCGGCTGCTCAAGAAGTTCGCGACCGCCGCCACGCTGGTGCCGCAGCCGGTGCTGCGCCCCGCCGCCCGGAAGACCGGGCTCGGCGTGATCTACTTCGGCTCCACCAGCCCATCGATGCACGAGGCGCTCGACGAGCTCGAACAGCGCGGCATCCACCTCGACGCGCTGCGGCTGCGGGCCTTTCCTTTCCCCGACAGCGTGGTGCAGTTCCTCGCCGAGCACCCGCGGGTGTTCGTGGTCGAGCAGAACCGCGACGCCCAGATGCGCAGCCTGCTGGTCAACGAGCTGGACGCCGACCCCGCGCGCCTGATCCGCGTGCTGCACTTCGACGGCACGCCGATCACCGCACGCTTCATCGTCGACGCCATCAGCAGCGCCACCCGGCTGCAGGAGACCGCATGACCTACCTCGCCAAGCCCCGGCTGCGCCACCCGACCCTGGCCACCAACAAGGTCGGCTACACGCGGCGCGACTACGAGGGCAAGATCTCGACCCTGTGCGCCGGCTGCGGCCACGATTCGATCTCCGCCGCGATCATCGAAGCCTGCTGGGAGCTCGACATAGAGCCGCACCGCGTGGCCAAGCTCTCGGGCATCGGCTGCAGCTCCAAGACGCCGGACTACTTCCTCGGTGCCTCGCACGGCTTCAACACGGTGCACGGCCGCATGCCCAGCGTGCTGACCGGCGCCAACCTGGCCAACCGCGACCTGCTGTACCTGGGCGTCTCGGGCGACGGCGACTCGGCCTCCATCGGCCTCGGACAGTTCGCCCACGCGATGCGCCGCGGCGTGCGCATGGCCTACATCGTCGAGAACAACGGCGTCTACGGCCTCACCAAGGGCCAGTTCTCGGCCACCGCCGACCAGGGCTCGAAGAGCAAGAAGGGCGTGGTCAACACCGACAGCCCGGTCGACCTCGTCGCCATGGCGCTGCAGCTGGGCGCCAGCTACGTGGGCCGCGGCTTTTCGGGTAACAAGGCGCAACTCGTGCCGTTGATCAAGGGCGCGATCAGCCACGGCGGCTCGGCCTTCATCGACGTCATCAGCCCCTGCGTCGCCTTCAACAACCACCCGGGCAGCACCAAGAGCTACGACTACGTGCGCGAGCACAACGAGGCGGTGAGCCGGATCGACTTCATCGGCTCGCACGACGAGATCACGGTCGACATGGCCCCGGGCGAAGTGCTGGACGTGCGCCAGCACGACGGCACCCTGCTGCGGCTGCGCAGCCTGCACGCCGGCTACGACCCCGGCGACCGCTACGCCGCCATGGCCCACATGCAGAAGCACCAGGAGATGGGCGAGGTGGTCACCGGCCTGCTCTATGTCGATCCGCTGGCGACCGACCTGCACACGGCGCTCAACACCTGCGACCGGCCGCTCAACGCGCTGGAGGCAAGCCAGTTGTGCCCCGGCGCGAAGGCGCTCGAACGCCTCAACGACTCCTTGCGCTGAGCCGGTGCCGCGGGCACCATAGCGCTTCCTTCGGAGGGCGGACCATGGCCGAACGCACTGTTTTCCAGTCCATCTCGCGCAAACATGTCACCAGCCTGGCCCCGCAGGCGAGTGCGCGCGACGCCGCCTGCGTGATGACGCGCGCCAACTGCGGCAGCGTGCTCGTCATGGAGCCGCCGGACACCCTGCTCGGCATCCTGACCGAACGCGACCTCATGACGCGGGTGCTGGCCCGGGGGCTCGATCCGGACCGCACCACGGCGCGCGAGGTCATGACGCCCAACCCGATCTGCGTGCCGCCCGAGACGCTGGTGTCCGACGCCGTCGTGCTGATGCTCGAGCGCGGCTTCCGCCATCTGCCGCTGGTGTCGGGCAGCAAGATCCTCGGCGTGTTCTCGGTCCGCGACGCGCTGCCGCGCGAGATCGGCGCGGCGCTCAGCCAGGCGGAGTTCAACGAGCAGGTGAACGACGTCCTGGGTTGAGGCCTTCCCGGTTCCGAGGCGCTGAGCCTCCACGGGGAGCCGCCGTCATCGCGGCCCTCCCACCCCCTTAAAAAGAGCTTCGCTGCGCCCGCAATGGGTGCGTGCGCCCTGCCTTCAGGGTTTCTACCGGCGCTAATTTTTAGATCGCCCGTCCCTAAAAACGGTGCTTTGCGAGAACGCCGGCAGCTCCTAAATTTCGGTCACGCCACACGGCAGACGACCCGAATCCACCAACCAGGAACTCCGTCATGAATCACCCTTGCGATCCCGCACGCCGCCGCCTGCTCAAGACCTCGCTTGCCGCTGGCGGCCTGGCGGCCGGTGGCTTTCTCTCGATCGACGCGCTGGCCCAGGGCAAGACGCGCATCAACATGCAGCTCGGCTGGATCCCGAGCGTCAACCAGGTCGGCGAAGTCGTGGCCAAGCGCCTGGGCTTCTACGAGCAGGAGGGCATCGAGTTCGCGATCCAGCCCGGCGGTCCCAACATCGACGGCGTGGCGATCGTCGCCTCCGGCCGCTACGAAGTCGGCCAGGTGTCGTCGAGCCCCTCGGTGATGCTGGCGGTGTCGCAGGGCCTGCCGATCAGGTGCTTCGCGGTCGGCGCGCAGAAACATCCGTTCACCTTCTTCTCGCTGGCGAAGAACCCGGTGCGCAAGCCCGCCGACCTGGTGGGCAAGAAGGTGGGCATTCCGTCCACCGCGGCCATCCTGCTGCGTGCCCTGCTCGCGAAGAACAAGATCGCCGAGAAGGACGTGACCGTGGTCACCGTCGGCTCGGACATGGCGCCGCTCCTGACCGGGCAGGTCGACGTGGTCACGGGCTGGCTCACCAGCACCACCGCGCTCAAGGCGCTGGGCCCGGACCGGGTCGACCTCACGCTGTGGGATGCGGGCGTGCAGCTCTACGGCCTGCCTTACTACGCCACCACCAAGACCATCGACACGCAGCCCAAGGTGCTGGAGGCCTTCGTCCGCGCCACCTCGCGCGGCTGGCAGCATGCCAAGGCCAATCGCGACCAGGCGGTGGACCTGCTGCTGAAGGAATACCCCAACCTCAAGCGCGAGGACGAACGCGCGGCCATCGACGTGATGATCGAGTACGCACTGGGCGGCGCCGCGCAGACCCAGGGCTGGGGCACGATGGACCCGGCGGTCTGGCAGTCGCAGATCACGACCTACGCCGAGCTGGGCCAGTTCACGGCCCGCACGCCCAAGGTCGACGACGTCATCTGGCTCGGCGCGCTCAAGGGCACGGTCGAAGCACGCGTGAAGGCCTGAAGCCATGGCCGCCGTGCTCAACGACGCCCCCGCGATCTCGTGCCGCGATGTCGGCATGCGTTTCTTCACCGAGCGGCGCGACGTCACCGCGATCAAGTCGCTCGACCTCGAAGTGGCGCAGGGCGAGTTCCTGACGCTGCTCGGCCCCTCGGGCTGCGGCAAGTCCACGCTGTTGCGCGTGGTGGCCGACCTGCTGGCACCGAGCCGCGGCACCGTCAGCGTGCTCGGCGCCACGCCCGAGCAGGCGCGCCAGCGCCGCGACATCGGCTTCGTGTTCCAGGACGCGGCGCTGCTGCCGTGGCGCACCGCGCTGCAGAACGTTCAGTTGCCGCTGCAGGTGGGCGGCGGCGCCGGCCGCAAGGGCCGCCGGTCGCCGCAGGAACTGCTCGACCTCGTCGGCCTGAAGGACCGCGCCAACGCCTGGCCGCACGAGATGTCCGGCGGCCAGCGCCAGCGCGTGTCCATCGCACGGGCGCTGGCGAGCGATCCGAAGATCCTGCTCATGGACGAGCCTTTCGGTGCGCTCGACGAGATCACGCGCGACCGGCTCAACGAGGAGATCCGCTGCGTCTGGAAGGAGACCGGCGTGACCATCCTCTTCGTCACCCACAGCATCCACGAGGCGGCCTTCCTCGGCCAGCGCGTGCTGATGCTGGCCGCCAATCCCGGGCGGGTGCGCGAGATCGTGCCGGTGAACCTGCCGGAAGACCGCAGCCTGGACATCCGCGAGACCCCCGAATTCGTGCAGCTCACCGGCCATCTGCGCCGCGTGCTGGAAACCTGCTGAAGGCCGCCGACATGACCACCAGTTCCCTCGAAACCCCCGTGACGGTGCGCGCTTCCGTGGCCGCCGATCCCGAACACGCCGCCTGGGCCGCCGCGCGGCGCCGCAAGCTCTGGCGCCGCCGCATCCTGCCCGCACTGGGCATCGGCGGGCTCGTCGCCCTGTGGTGGGCGGTAATCGCGATCTTCGACGTCAAGCCCTTCATCGCGCCCTCGCCCTGGGCGGTGCTCGAGACGCTCTACGCCAAGCGCGCGGTGCTGCTCGACAACCTGATCCCCACCGCGCTGGAAGCGGCCGGCGGCTTCCTGCTGGGCAACCTCGCCGCCATCGCCATCGCGACCGTGTTCGTGCACAACAAGACGCTGCAGGACATCTTCTTCCCGGTGGTGCTGATGTTCAACGCCATCCCGCTGGTGGCCAAGGCGCCGGTGCTGGTGCTGATCATGGGCAACGGCATGGAGCCCAAGATCACGATCGCGGCGCTGGTGTGCTTCTTCCCCACGCTGGTGAACATGGTGCGCGGGCTGGAGTCGGTGAACCCGCAGGCCATGGAGCTGATGCGCGTGCTGTCGGCCAGCAAGACCGAGATCTTCTTCCGGCTGCGCCTGCTCAATTCGCTGCCGTACCTGTTCTCGGCGCTGCGCATCGCGGCCTCGATGAGCGTGATCGGCGCGGTGGTGGGCGAGTGGGTCGGTGCCACCGTGGGCATCGGCGCCATGATCCTGCAAGCCACCTTCAACTTCGACTCGCCGCTGCTCTACGCCGCGATCGTGATGAGCGCGACCTTGTCGGGTCTCTTCTTCCTGCTCGTGACCGTGGCCGAGCGTCTCGTCATCCGCTGGCAGCCCGAAGGCAGCCATTGAACCCCCAGGAGCACGGCGCGCTGCGCGCCGCTCCGTTCCCCCCTCAATCAAGGAGATAGCGATGAGCCGTATTGGCGATTGGATGCATGAGAGCGCGCACGATGTTCGTGTCGCAGCCGAATCGGACGTGGTGGTGGTTGGCGGCGGCCCCGCCGGCCAGGCGGCAGCCCTGGCGGCCGCGCGCAACGGCGCCAGCGTGACCCTGCTGGAGCGCTACAACCACTTGGGCGGCCTGGCCTCCGGTGGCATGGTGCTGGTGCTGGACGACATGTGGGACAGCCACCTGCAGGAGATCTCGGTGCGCGGCATCTGCCTGGAGATGATCGAGCGCATGGCCGAGCGCGGCCTGGCCGAGTACCCGAAGCAGAAGGACTGGGGGAGCCTCCCCGAATCGGTCCGCCGCTGGAAGCGCTGGGGCACCTTCGACTTCCACAGCAAGGAGAAGCCGCATCCCATCTGCTTCGCGGCCGCCTTCGACCCGGACGCCTTCAAGCGCGCATCGCTCGAGATGGTGACGCAGGCCGGCATCGAGCTGCGCCTGCATTCCTGGTTCTCGCGCACGCTGGTGGAGGACGGCCAGGTCAAGGGCGTGATCTGCGAAAGCAAGAGCGGTCGCGAGGCGATCCTGGGCAAGGTGGTGATCGACGCCACCGGTGACCTGGACGTGGCCGCCTCGGCCGGCGCGCCGCACGTCAGCGGCGCCTACATCGTGACCACGGTGTTCCGGCTCGGCGGCGTCGACACCGAGGAGGCCGAGCGCTTCGAGCATCAAGAGCCGGCCGCCTTCCAGGCGATCGACCGCGAGGTCAAGCACCTGCTGGGCGGCGCCTGGGACAGCTGGTGGCTCAAGACCCCGCTGCCGGGCGTGGTGTGGTGCAACTGCCCGCACATGGCGGGCCTGGACGGCCTCAAGGTGGCCGACCTGACGCGCGCCGAGGTGCAGGGCCGCGCCACCATCCACAAGGTGATCGAGTTCATCCGCGCCAAGCTGCCGGGCTTTGCCGACTGCTACCTGATCGACCTCGCGCCGCAGACCGGCGTGCGCCAGACCCGCCTGCTCGAAGGCGAGTACGTGATGAGCAAGGACGACGTGACGCAGCGCCTGCGCTTCGAGGACAGCGTGGCGCGCGGCCGCGACTACTACTACCCCTACCGCTCGCTGGTGCCGCGCAGCGTCGAGAACCTGCTGGTGGCGGGCCGCCACTACTCGTCGACCTCGGCGGCGCAGAAGATCTCGCGCGAGATCCCGCCCTGCATGGCGATGGGCGAGGCCGCCGGCACCGCTGCCGCGCTGGCGCTCGATGCCGGCGTGGCGGTGCGCAAGGTCGACATCGCCAAGCTGCAGCGCACGCTGCGCGCGCAGGGCGCGGATCCGGGCGACCAGAAGGGGCCGAATGCCGACGTGCCCGAGATCGCCCGTTCCTTCGCGGAGGCCGCATGACCAACAACACCAAGACGCTGCCGCTGGCAGGTATCCGGGTGATCGACTTCACCCAGGTGATGATGGGCCCGGTCTGCACGCAGATGCTGGCGGACCACGGCGCGGACGTGATCAAGATCGAGCGCAAGGGCGCGGGCGACCTGAGCCGCTCCACCTTCGCGCCGGTGGCGGGTCACGACAACCCGATCTTCTGCAGCCTCAACCGCAACAAGCGCAGCTGCGAGATCGACCTGCGCGATCCGGCGCAGGTGGAACTGGTGAAGGCGCTGATCGCCGACGCCGACGTGGTCACGAACAACTTCCGCGCCGGCGTGATGGAGCGACTGGGCCTGGGCTACGAGGACTGCAAGCGCCTGAACCCGCGCATCATCTACGCGGTGGGCACGGGCTTCGGCGAGAGCGGGCCCTATGCGCACAAGGGCGGCCAGGACGTGCTCGCGCAGGCCCTGACCGGCGTCATGGCGCGCCGCGCCGATGCCTCGGTGCCGGTGTCGATCTATCCCACCGCGCTGGCCGACTACACCGCCGGCATGCACATGGTGCAGGGCATTCTTTTCGCGCTGCTGCAGCGCGAGCGCACCGGCGAAGGGCAGAAGGTCTCGGTGTCGCTCTACAACTCCATGTTGGCCATGCAGATGCAGGAAGCCGCGATGATCATGATGGAGGACTCCGAAGTGAACTGGGCGGCGATGCCGCTGTCGGGCGTGTTCGACACGCAGAACGGGCCGCTGGTGCTGGTGGGCGCGTTCAAGGCCCATCCGCTGCGCGACATCTGCGCGGCGCTGGAGATCGATGATCTCTCGCAGGACCCGCGCTTCGCCGACCTGCAGGCCCAGTTCAGGCACAAGGCCGAGCTGCACGCGATCTTCCGCGAACGCCTCGCCACCAACACCCGCGAGTACTGGCTGGCCCGGCTCGAGGAGCAGGACCTGCTGTCGGCGCCGGTGCGCGACATGCGCGAGGCTCTGGTCGACCCGCAGACGCTGCACAACGGGATGATCATGGACGGCGGCTCGTCCGGCGGCCGTCCGCTGCGCTTCATCGCGAGCCCGATCCAGCTGTCGGGCGCGGCCACCGGCCTGCGCCGCGCGCCGCCCCGGCTGGGCGAGCACACGGACGAAGTGCTGGACGAAGCGCGCGCGTTGAGCGAGGTGGCCCAATGAGCGTGAACTACGAAGTCAAGGAGCACGTCGCCCGCGTCACCATCGACCGGCCAGACGTGCTCAACGCGGTCGACCTGCCGACTGAAGCCGAACTCATCCGCATCTGGGACGACATCGAGCGGCGCGACGACGTGCGCGTGGTGGTGCTGACCGGCACGGGCGAGCGTTCCTTCTGCGCCGGCGCCGACCTGAAGAACACCAGCAACCTCAAGGGCGTGGAGTACTGGGCGGCCAGCCGCCCGGGCGGCTTCGGTGGCATCGCGCTGCGCGAGACGCTCGATGTGCCGGTGATCGCGCGGGTCAACGGCTTCGCGCTCGGTGGCGGCTTCGAGATGGTGCTCGGCTGCGACCTGGTGGTGGCCTGCGAGGAGGCCAGCTTCGGCCTGCCCGAGCCGCTGGTCGGTCGCCTGCCGCTCGACGGCGGCATGCTGCTGCTGCAGCGCCAGATCCCGTATCGCCAGGCGATGGGCATGATGCTGACCGGCCAGCGCGTGAAGGCGCGCCAGGCGCTGGAGATGGGGCTCGTCAACGAGGTCGTGCCGCGCGTCGAGCTCGACACCGCGGTCGAGCGCTGGACGCAGCAGCTGCTGGCCTGCGCTCCGCTGTCGCTGCGCGCGATCAAGCAGGTGGTGCGCCAGACCGGCCAGCTTTCGCCGGCGCAGGCCCATGGCATGCGCCTGCCTGCGCTGGTCGCCGCCTTGCAGTCGGAAGACTCCAACGAAGGCGTGCTGGCCTTTCAGCAGAAGCGCAAGCCGCGCTGGCAGGGGCGTTGAGGCCTGGGCAAGAAGGGAACGACGCCATGGCCCATGTCATCACCACCGCCTGCATCGACTGCAAGGACGGCGCCTGCGTCCCTTGCTGCCCGGTCGATTGCATCTACGAAGGCGCCCGGACTCTGTACATTCATCCGGATGAATGCATCGACTGCGGCGTTTGCGTGTCGGCCTGTCCCGTGCAGGCCATCTACGAGGAGTCTCGGCTGCCGCCCGAGCTCGCGAATTTCACGGCGATCAACCGCGAGTACTTCGGCGACGCGGTCAGCGGACTGGGTTCGCCCGGCGGCGCCGATGGCCGGTCAAGCGGCTGCGACCATCCCGGCATCGCCAAGGTGCTGCCAACCGTCGGAGCGGCCGCGTAGTGCGCAGCGGGGCAGGAGGGCCGGCTGATGCATGCCAGCGTCCTGAAGTACTTCATCGAGGTGGCGCAGTGCGGCTCGGTACGCAAGGCCTCCGAGCGCCTCTATGTGGCGGCCAGCGCGGTCAACCGGCAGATCCACAAGCTCGAGGACGAGCTGGGCGTCGAACTGTTCGACCGCATGCCCAACGGCCTCAGGCTGAACCCGGCCGGCGAACGGCTGCTGAAGCATGCGCAAGAGACGCTGCACCAGTTCCAGGTGATGCGCACCGAGCTGGACGCGCTCAAGGGCGAGCGCACCGGCCACGTCAAGGTGGCGGCCATGGATTCGTTCTTCGAGGAACTCCTGCCTTCCGCGGTGGAGGAGTTCCTGCAGATCTTTCCCGCCGTGACCTACACCATCACCTCGACCCAGCCCATGGAAGTGGCCCAGATGGTCATGGCCGGCCAGGCCGACGTCGGCCTGACCTTCCTGGGGCGGCTGCCCGGCGGCGTGCGGGCCATGAACGTGGCCCACCTGCCGATCGGCATCGTGATGCCGCCGGGGCATCCGCTGGCCCGCTTCGATGTCGTGTCGCTCAAGGAATGCGCGAAGTTTCCCTTTCTGCGCTCCAGTTCGCATCCGGTGCTCAGCGCCGCGTCGTCGCCCGAGTTCGCCAACTTCTGGGACGACATGGAGCCGGCCGCCACCTGCAATTCCACGCCCTTGCTCAAGCGCCTGATCATGGGCGGCAAGGGCATTTCCTGCTTCTCCAAGATCGCCTTCATCGAGGAACTCAAGCGCGGGGAACTGCTCTGGCGGCCCTTCGAGCTGGAGGCGCTCAACGGGATGAAGGTGGGCATCGTGGTGCCCACGCAGCGCGTGCTGCCGCACGTCACTCAGAACTTCGTCGGCCGCATGGCCCGGCGACTGACCCAGCTGGAAGCCATCGCCGCGACGCTCTGAAGATGCCGGTCAGTGCGGCCGCCCCTTCGTCGCCTTCTTCTTCGCGGCGTCGAAGGCGGCGGCCACCACCGGCTTGGCCCATTGCGGCACCTGGTCGAGCGCGATGTGCGAGACGATCTGCCCGCCCTCCATGTGCAGCACCAGCACCGGCTGCGGCCTGACGCCGGCCTTGGGGTCGCCGTCGATGCTGTTGTCGTACATGCGCAGGCTGGCCAGGTGCGGCAGCAGTCGGACCAGGTTCGCGCGGCTGCTCACGTAGCGGGCGCGGACCTTGTCCTCGGGAATGTCGTGGCCGCCGGCGATCACGCGTTCCTTGACGCGCTCGATGTGCTTTTCGGGCGAATCGAGCCCCGCGTACCAGACGTGGACCTGCGCGCCCCTGCGTGCGCCCGCCAGCAGCATGTCGGGCAGGGTGCGCGCGCCCAGCGTGGTCTCGAACGCGAAGTTCAGGCCCTCGGCCAGCGCGCGTTCGAGGCCGGCGCGGCCCATTTCCCAGGCCTGGGCGTTGGCCGATTCCTGCGTGAGCGCGGGATTGGCGTCGAGCAGCGTGCGCGCTGCCAGGTCGGGGTTGAAGTACGGCAGCTTGCGTGCCTGGAGCGCCGCGCCGCCGATGCTGCTCTTGCCGGCGCCGTTGACGCCCGCGAGAACGAAGATGCGCGCCGCCATCAGTGGGGCGTCACCTCTTGGCGGACTTGCTGCCGCCTGCGGCGCGGACCGCCGCCTTGCCCAGTTCGGCCGGGGACATGGCGAAGGCGTCTTCCATCGCCTGGGCGGCCTGGTCGCCCTGCATGCGGGCGAACACGTCGTCGAACTGCCGCGTGAGCGCGTCCAGATCGGGTTCGGCCGCCTGTTCGAGCGCGAGATAGCGGTCGATCGACATCAGCACCATGGCCGGCTCGTCGTGGCGGGTGACGACCACGGCGCCATGCGTCATGACGGCGCTGGTGACCTTCTGCATCCCCGAGACCAGCTTGGTGGCCGAGACGGCTGGCAGGCCGCGCGTGAAACGATCGAGGGCCTCTGGACGCGAATTGCTCGTGATGGACATGGGAAGCTCCCGCTGGATCTCCGAAATACCTGTTTTAACCGATTTGGCCATTTTAGGTATTTTCTGGGAGATCCGCGGCAAGCAGGCCGAAAGCACGGCCTTCGGGCTTCGCCCCGATCAGGCGATGAGTTCCGCGGGCACCTTGCCGCCGTTGGCGGCCAGCTTGGTCATGACCTGGCGGTGCAGCCAGACGTTCATCTTGGCGCTGTCGCTGGTGTCCGCGCCGTAGCTCAGTTCCTGGGCGAGTTGCTTCCGCGACGCGAGGCTGCTGTCCAGGTCGAGCAGCTTCATCAAGTCGACGATCGAGGTGCGCCAGTTCAGGCTCTTCGCGCCGGGCATGCCGTCGAGCAATGCCTCCACGTCGACCAGCGTGATCGCTGCCGGCGGCGCCGCGGGGGCCGGTGCCCCGCTGGCGACCGGGGCCGAGGCCTCGGGCTGCACGGTGGCCGCGCTGGCGGAAGGCAGGATCTTGGCGAGGATGCTGCTGAAGATGCTCATGGTTTCTCCTTGGTGCGAACAAAGTTGAACGAGCGCCGGTGCAGGGACCGGCCGCGGCGCTTCGTGCCGGCATTCTGCAACCCGGGGCGGCGGGAAAGCGCCGGGAAGCGTGAAATCGGGCACGGATGGCGCGCAGGTGCAATCTGTTACTGGCGCGGGGCCCTCACGGCCACCACGGCCTCGATGCGCGACAGCAGCAGCCGCATCGCCGACGGAATCGGCGCGATGACCGGAAACGCAAAGCGCCGCTGGAGCCCGATCGCCGCCTGCCCCAGCGGGCCGCCGCCGATGATCACGGCCTCGGCGCCGTCATCGTCGACGCAGCGCTGCACCGCCCGCGCCAGCGCCTCTTCGAGCGCCTGGGGATCGGCTGCGAGCGCGCGCGGATCGCCATCGGTCAGGCGGATGCCGCAATAGGCGCCGAGCAGGCCGAGCGCGCGGGCTCGGCCTTCGATCGGGAGCACCAGGTCGGGCGTCACGGTGGCGATGCCGAATCGCCGTCCGGCCGCGGAGGCCTCCAGCATCGCAGCTTCGGCGATGCCGACCACGGGCACCCGGCAGGCGGCGCGCACACGCTCGATGCCCGGATCGCCGAAGGCGCTGATGATCACCCCTGCCCAATGGGTCCCGGCCTGCTGCCAGCTGCGCTCGACCTCGCCGGCCGCGGCCTCGAGTTCGCGCGGATTGACGATCATCGACGGGCCGCCCTGCGCGGTCCGGCCTTCGATACGGAAGCCCGCAGGCGCCTCGGCGGCCGCGATCTCGACCATCATGGCCGTCGTGCCCGCCGACGAGTTCGGATTGATGAGCAGGATATCCAGTGGCATCGGCGTGGGGTCCGGGGAATCAGTTGGCCGGTGCGGCCGCGGTGGAGGTGGGCGCGCCGGGGGACGGCGCGTCCCCGGGCAGCGAGAGCGCATCGGGCGACTTGCCATAGGTCTCGGGCACGCTCTGCACGCTGATCACGAAGACCGCGTACATCCCGGCGGCCAGGCCGAACACCCCGACCAGCCCGAAAGCATCGAACAGGCGCCCGGCGACCAGTGGCATGAAGGCGCCTGCCGCCGTGCCGGTCGCGAGGATGAAGGCAGTGCCGAACGCGCGCACGCGGGTCGGATAGAGCTCGGGCGCGAAGATCCAGATCGTCGTGTTCAGCAGCAGCACAAAGAACTGGAACACCGCGCCCGCGATCAGTATCACCACGATGCTCTTGGCGAGGAAGCCGATGGTGAGCGCCGCCAGGCAGGCGCAGACGGCGCCCGCGGTCAGCACCCGCTTGCGCGGGAAGTGGAAGCCGAGCAGCGACGCCGCGATGGCACCCAGGAGGCTGCCGCCCTGCATCACCATCGTGAACAGCAGGCTCTTCGACATGCTGTAGCCGAGCGCGACGAGGATGGTCGGCATCAGCGTCAGCACCGAGATCTGGGCGCCGTAGGTCATCCAGATCGTGATGCACAACGGGATCGTGCGGCGCGCCAGCGCACCGCGGAAGATCTCGGTGACGCGCACCTTGACCTTGGCCCTGGGCGCCGCCTGTCCGTCGTCGCCGATGTACTGATGCTGCGGCACGTTGCGCGCCGTGAGTCGGCCCGAGGCCAGCCGCGACAGCACCGCATTGGTCTCCTTCACGCGGCCCTGAGCCAGCAGGAAGCGCGGCGTCTCGGGGATGAAGCGGCGATAGAAGGCGGCCAGCAATGCCGGCACCATGAGGCAGGCGAACAGCCAGCGCCAGCCGTTGTCGCCCGGGAAGAGCCAGAACACCAGCAGGCCGAAGGCGGGCGCGAGGAAGTTGCCCAGCCCACCCGCGCCCACGTTGACGAGGCCGACCGCGGTGCCGCGGAACTTGGTCGAGCAGAACTCGGACAGCATCGTGACCGCGATCGCGATCTCGCCGCCGAGGCCGAAGCCGACGATCGCGCGGCCGATCGCCATCACGGTGAGGTTCGGCGCCAGCGCGCAGACGCCGGCGCCGAGCGTGAACAGCAGCAGGTCGATGGTCAGCATCACGCGGCGGCCGAAGTGGTCGGCGATGTAGCCCGAGATGATGCGTCCCAGCGCCGCGCAGGCGAAAGTGACGGTGTTGAGCAGCCCGATGTCGGAAGCCGTGAGCCCCCACTGCTCCTTGAGCATCGGACCGACGATGCCGACCGCGTTCTGCTCGAAGCTGTCGAACAGGCAGCCGATGAGGATCAGGAAGATGATCGTGTGATGCGAGCGCGTGACACCGATCTGGTCGAGCGCGCGATCGAGTTCGGCGACTCGGGGTGAGTCGGTCCCGGATGACAGTACAGGTCCACCAGCCATTTGAAGCCCCTTGATGAAGGAATTGCGTGCACGGCGCCGCAAGCCAGCAATCTCCTTCCGGATGCTACGGCGCGGTGCCCGGTGTTGCCATATGGATTTCACTTACCTTATGTCAGTGAAATGCAAATTTCAGCAACATCCGGACTCGTGCAAGCCGCATGCCAGGATCCGGGTGGCCACGGCAGGCGCGAGCGCACCGGGCCGGTACGCGACGCCCTGCCAGCGTGCGTGGCGCGGCCGCGCTCAGAGTTCGCCGGTCTCTTCGTGCCCGAGCTCGATCGCTGCCAGCCGCTTGCGGCCCGCGGCGCCGGAGGCTTCGATCACCATGGTCGCGATCAGGTCGCAGACCGCCATCACCGCCACATGGTTGTCGAGCAGGCCCGGCCCCCGGCAGTCGCACTGCAGCGACCAGGTGGCGCCCGCGAAGTCCGGCGATGCCTGGTCGCTGATGAAGAGGATCTTCGCCTTCGCCTTGCTCGCGCCTGCCAGCAGGAGGTCCATCTGGCGGGTCTGGCGGCGGGTGCCGAAGACGATCACGCAATCGCGCTCGCCGATCCCCGCCAGGTGCTCGGCGAGGGTCTCTCCGGCGCCCGGGATCGCGGTGACGCGAGGCACCACCTGGATGATCTGCCAGCGCAGGTACTGGGCGAATGCATGGCTGCTGCGGCTGCCGAAGATCAGCACCTGCCCGGCGCCGATGATCGCCTTGACGATCTCCCCCAACTGCCGGTCGCTCAGGCGGTCGAAGGTGCTGGCCAGGTTGGCCTGCGAGCGCTGGAAGTGCGTCGCCACCAGCTGCCCCCGCCGCGAGGCCTCGGTCGCCGTCTGGAACAGCGGTGAGCCGTTCTCCTTTTCTTCCCGGACCTGGCGCCGGGCTTCCTCGTAGTTCTCGTAGCCGATGCGCCGGATGAAGCGGCTCACCGTGGAGGGCGAAACGCCCGCGAGCTCGGCCAGCTCGTTGCCCGCGTAGCTGGCGAGCTCGCCGGGGAACTCGAGCACGAAATCGGCGAGCTGCCTTTCGGTCGCGGACAGGGCGTCGAGCTGGCTGCGCACGCGGCGGACAAAGGATTCGGTGGCGTTGCGCATCGTGAGCAGGGACGAAGGCACGAAGGGCCTGACTGCGGCCTTTCAGCTTCGCCGGGGAGTGAAATCGAGATTCTAGGTGCGGGCCTGCAAGGCCTCCAGGACGAAGCGCGTCGGTCCGCTGGCGCCTCGCTCGCTCACGGCGAGGCCCAGCTGGCGCCATAGCGCCGGGCTGAGCGGGCGGACGGCGATGCGGGGATCAGGCGCCGGCGCGGTCGATTCCTCCGGCAGCAGGGCCGCTCCGTAGCCGGCGGCGACCAGTGTCCTGATCGCATCGTTGTAGTTGAGCTCGATGCGCGGCCGGCAATGAACGCCCGCCGCCGAGAACCATTCCGCGGTCAGCCGGTAGAGACGCGTGGAGCTGTCGTTCATGATCAGCGGCCGCTGGGCCAGCCACTGAGGGGTCAGGCGCCTGGGTGCCTTCCAGGCGGCCGGCAGAAAGGCGAGCACAGCCTCGCGCCGCAGGGGCGTCACATGAACGCCGCGCACGGGCGCCTGCGGCAGCGCCACGACCGCGAGGTCCAGGCTGCCTGCGGCGAGCCGGGCCATGCTGTCGTTGGAGGTCAGCACCTGCACGTTGACGTCGATGCCGGGATGGTCGCGCGCCAGGATTTCGAGCGCGGGCGGCAGCAGGTGCGCGATGGCGCCGGTCGAGGCACCGACCCGCACGCGGCCGGTCTGGCCTGCGAGCTGGCGTCGGACATCCTCCACCGCATCGTCCGCGTCCGCCAGCAGCCGGCGGGCACGCGCGATGAAGCGCTCTCCCAGGGCGGTCGCTTGCGCGGGTCCCCGCCCGCGAACGAGCAATTGGCCACCCAGGCGCGACTCCAGCTCCGCGATCTGGACGGTGACCGTCGGTGCCGCCAGGTGAAGGGCGCGCGCGGCATTCACCAGGGACCCGAGGTCGGCAATGGCGACCAGCGTGCGCAGATGGTCGAGGCTGAGTTCTCGCATGTCGCGAATTTAACTTTTCTTAATCCTGGGTTCCATATATTTAGCTGGAGCCATCGAGGCCATTTCCCTACGATCGCAGGCCATGGAACAGCAAATCTTCATCGACGGCGACCAGGGCACCACCGGACTCGACCTGCAGAACAGGCTCCGGGGCGGGGAATTCCGCATCCGCACCTTGCCGGCGAGCCTGCGCAAGGACACGGCGGCCCGCCGGGCCGCGCTCAACGAATGCGACATCGCGATCCTCTGCCTGCCCGATGCCGCGGCGCGCGACGCGGTGGCGATGATCGAGAACCCTTCGGTGCGTGTCATCGACGCCAGCTCGGCCCACCGCACCAGCCCGGGCTGGGTCTACGGACTGCCGGAGCTCGATGCACGGCAAGGCGAACGTATCGCCTCGGCACTGCGGGTCACGAATCCGGGCTGCTATCCCACGGCCGCGGTCGCCCTGCTGCGGCCGCTGACGGATGCGGGCCTGCTGCCGGCCGACTATCCGCTGGTCATCCACGCCGTCTCGGGCTATTCGGGTCAAGGCAGGGCGGGAGCAGAAGCGCACGAGGCCGGGGCGGCGGCGCATTCGCTGAAGGTCTATGGCCTGGCACTCGAGCACAAGCACGTGCCGGAGATCCAGACCTACGCCGGCCTGGCGGAGCGGCCCGTCTTCGTGCCGGCCTATGGCAGCTACCGGCAGGGCATCGTGCTCAGCATCGGACTGCACCAGCGGATGCTCCCCGCCGATGCGTCCGGCGTGCGCATCCACGAATGCCTCGGCGAACGCTACCGCGGTGCAGCGCATGTGCACGTGATGCCGATGTCTTCGGCCGCGCCCCTGACCGAACTGGACCCGCAGGTCCACAACGGTTCCAACGACATGAGCCTGGCCGTTGCGTGCAACGAACGCACGGGCCAGATCGTCCTGGGCGCGGTGCTGGACAACCTGGGCAAAGGTGCCGCGGGCGCGGCGGTGCAGAACCTGCGCCTGATGACGCGGGCTTCGTAGCCCCAGCCGATCCGGCCCCCGTGGCGCCGTGGCGCCGTGGCGCCGCTAAGGCACCGCCAACAGCTTCGCGGTGCGCTCCACGCCCGCCTGGTTCCTGGCCGCCAGCGCGACGTCGCGGGCCCGTGTCCAGTAGTCCCGGGCGACATCCGGCTTGTCCGCGGAGGCCTGGCCCAGCAGCAGCAGGTCCTGGTAGATCTTCTCGCTGGCTCCCGCGGCCTTGTCCATCTTCAGCGCCTCGGAAAGGGGCGCCAGAGCCGCTGCCGGCGTTCTCAGCGCGATGTGGGCGCTGCCCTGCAGACGCAGCGCGTTGGCCTTCTCCAGCGTATCGTCCTTGGCCACCGCGCCCTGGGCCTGCTGCGCGAGCCGCAATCCTTCCTCGGGGCGCCCGGCGTTCAGCGCCAGCCAGGCTTTCAGATTGAGGATCTTGCCCCTGACGCTGCAACTGCTGCCGCAGAGCGCGGCGGCCCGGTCGAGCGACTGCCCGGCGGCCGCGGCATCGCTGGCCTGCAGGGCCATGGCGCGACGCAATGCGGCTTCGGCGCGCCGGTCGTTGCTGAACGCGAGGCGGGGCTCGTCCTGCACCAGGCTCAACTGCTTCAGCGCCTCGTCCTGGCGGCCCATGCCCAGGTACACCATCGACAGATTGAGCCGCGTCGCCGCGATGGCATCGTCGTCCTCGATCGACTGCCCGACCGCCAGGGCCTGCTCGAAGAAGCCCAGTGCCCGCGGCAGGTCGCCCGCCTTGTACCGGTCGATGCCCTGGGTGTTGTAGCCCTGGGCCCGGATGTCCGCCGGCGAGCGCACCGGTGGCGACGAGCAGCCGGCCAGCACGGCCATCGCGGCGGCGCCGATGGCGCAGGCCATGGCTCGCAGTGCGGGCCTCATGGGGTCTCCCCCGGCAGCGGCAGACCGCCAATGCTGTCGATCGGCAGCGACTGCGGCGTCGTCGGGGTGCCGGTCAGCAGGCTGATCGGCCAGGTCTGTCGCGCATTGCTCACCATCTGGTTGGTCTGGGTCGCCGCGGCCTGGACCTGTTCGAGGACGCCGGGCAGGCGCTCCGAAGCCTGGGCCGCCATGGCCTGCAGCTCGGCGCTCGCCTGCTGCGACGTGGCGGCTGCCTGCTGGACCTTGTCGATCACCGAAGGCGCGGCCTCCGCCACGACCTCGATGGTGCGGCCCGCCTTCTGCAGCGTCGCGGTGGCGCCGCTCTCGATCGCCTTTACGGCCTGCTGCGTCTGCTGGAGCACTTCGCCGGTCTTCTCGGCGATCGCGGGCATCTTCGAGACCACCTCCTGGCCCGCCTTCAGCGTCTGCTGGAAGCTGCCCTCGGGGTCGCTGAGGCTGTCGGTGAGCTTGCGGGCATCAGCGATCGCCGGCAGGAGCGCGGCCTGGACCTCCTGCACGATCTGGCTGCCGTCCCGGGCGCGTTCGAATGCCAGCAGGTCGCCCTCGGTCACCGGCTGCGCGCTGCCGCGCGGCGGCAGCAGGTCGATCGCCGGCCTGCCGATCGCGTCCTGCTGGACCAGCCGGGCCCGGCTTCCCTTCGGGATCTGCGCCATGAACTCGCGCCCGATGCCCAGCTCGACCCGCGCACCGCGTTCGCCGGCCGGCGTCGCCGCCAACGCGATGGACCGCACCCGGCCGATCACCACGCCGTGGGTGGTCACCGGCATGCCCTCGGCCATCCCGGCCGCGTCGGGCACATCGAGGTAGAGCCGGTCATGGCGCGTGAACAGGCCCTGCTGCCAGGAGAGCCAGGCCAGCAGCGTGGCGATGACCAGCACCAGCAAGGGGATTGCGAACGCGGTCCAGCGTCTGGGTTCGGATCGGGGCATCGGGGTCCTCCATCGGATGTGCGAGGGATCGCAGCGGGTGCTCGGATGCTACGGCCCCGCGGGCGCGTTGACTGCGGCTTTTGCCGGCAGGGGCAGATCGTCGAAGCGCTTGAACTCCTGCAGCGAGATGCTGCTCTGGACCTGCTTCACGCCGGGCAGGCGGTGCAGCTTGCGCTGCAGCAGCCGGGAGAAGTCCTCCAGGTCTTCGGCCACCACCATGAGCAGGAAGTCGGCGAGCCCCGTGACGCCATGGAACATCACGACTTCCGGGATGGCGCGCACCGCCTCCACGAACTCGGCCGAGCGGGCCTCGGTCTGGAAGTCGATGCTGACGCTCACGAAGGCCACCACGCCATAGCCCAGGGCGCTGCGGCTGAGACGCGCGTGGTAGCCCTGGATCAGCCCGGCCTCCTCCATGCGCCTGATGCGGCGCCAGCACGGCGACTGCGACAGGCCCGTCATCTGCGCCAGCTCCCCGGTGGTCTGCCGCGCATTGCGCTGCAAGGCGCCGAGCAACTGCCGATCCACATCGTCGAGATCAATCTTCATGGATAACCTGGTCTTGAAACTGCGATTCGGTGAATTGATTATCGACGCTTGAATGTCCGCGAGAATGGCAGCTCATCCCATGACCCACCTCGACGCCCCCGCGCTGTCACTGATCGACGCCTGCTCCCGGGCATCGCTCGATCTGCTGCAGCGCAACCTCACGCCGCACGGCATCCTGGCGGCCAGCCGCACCGAGGCGGCCGAGGCCCGGCGCTACACGCGCATCTTCGGGCGCGACGCCGCGATCTGCGTGATGGCGATGTGCGGCAGCGGCGTGCCGGCGCTGGAGCAGGGCGCGGTGGCCAGCCTCGATGCGCTGGCGGCCCAGCAGGCGGCCAACGGCCAGATCCCCAAGTACGTCGACCCCGAAGGCCGCGATGCCGACTTCTGGTACCTGGGCTGCATCGACGCCACCCTGTGGTGGCTGATCGCGGTCGACCATGTGCGCCGCCATGGCGCCGTCGGCGCCTCGCACTGGGGGCGCGAGGTCGAGCGCGCGATCGGCTGGCTGCTGGCGCAGGAGCACCAGCATTTCAGGCTGCTGCAGCAGAACGAGGCCAGCGACTGGGCCGACATCATGCCGCGCTCGGGCTACGTGCTCTACAGCAACGCGCTGTGGTACGACGTCAAGCGCCGCTTCGCGCTCGACCATGCCGAGGCGACGCAGCACCACTTCAACCACCTGTTCAATCCGTTCCAGCGCGACCTGCCCGAATACCACCGGGCCCGGCTGCTGCGGCACTACGCGCGGCGCGGCCGGCTCGACCCCGGCATGTACCTCAGCTTCGTCAACCTCGCGGTCGTCGGCGACGAGGGCGACGTCTTCGGCAACGTGCTGGCAATCCAGAGCGGGCTGGCCGATGCCGACATGGCGCGCCGCATCGTCGGCACCATCGTCGCGGCGCATGCCGCGCAGCCTTATCCGGTGCGGGTGGTGCTGCACCCGCTGACCCGCCAGCACACGCTGTGGCGGGCCTACATGGGACGCCACCAGCAGAACATCGTGCACCAGTACCACAACGGCGGCATCTGGCCCTTCGTCGGCGGCTTCTGGGTCATGGCGCTGGCCCGTCTGGGCCTGACCGAACTGGCCGGGTCCGAGCTCGCACGGCTGGCACGCGCCAACCAGCTCGACGACTGGCGCTTCACCGAATGGTTCCACGGCCGCACGCTGGCGCCGATGGGGATGGCCGGGCAGAGCTGGAACGCTGCCACCTTCCTGCTGGCACGGCGCGCGCTGCAGGGGGATGGGGTGGCCTGGTGAGGCCGACCCCGCCGCGCATCAGGGATTCGCGGTCTGCACCTTGGCCAACTCGCTGCGGTACAGCTGCACCAGCGCCGGGTCGTAGGAAGCCGCGAACTTGTCGGCGACCGGCTTGGTCAGTTCGCGCATGCGGGCCAGCGTGGCCGGCGGCACGTCGTTGACCAGCATCCCCTTGGCCTCCAGCTCCTTGCGCGCGCCGGACGAGGCGTCGCGGCTGAGCTTGCGCTGGTAGGCGCCGGCCTCGGCCACGGCGTCCTGGATGATCTTCTGGTCGGCCGGCGCGAGCTTGTCCCAGACCTTCTTGCTGATCACCACCGGGTTCGCGGTGTAGACGTGGTTGGTCACGCTCATGTACTTCTGCACCTCGTAGAACTTGCTCGTCAGCACGACGCTGAACGGGTTCTCCTGGGCGTCCATGGCCTTCGATTCGAGGGCGCCGTACAGCTCCGGGAAAGGCATGGGCACGGGATTGGTGCCGAGCGCGGCGAAGCTCTCGAGGAACAGCGGATTCGGGATCACGCGCAGCTTCAGTCCCTTGAGGTCCTCGATGTTCACGATCGGCTTGCGGCTGTTGGTGAAGTTGCGAAAGCCGGTCTCCCAGAAGCCCAGCCCGACCAGGCCCTTCTCGGGCAGCTTGGCCATCAGGGCCTGGCCGAAGGGGCCCGCCAGCAGCGCATCGACCTGCTCGCCCTTGCTGAAGGAGAAGGGCACGTCGAGCAGCGTGAACTCCTTGACCACCGCGCCCATGACGGTTGCCGAGGGCAGCGTCATGTCCTGCACGCCGCCCTGCACCGCGCTCAGCTGCTGCTGCTCGCCGCCGACCGAGCCGCCGCCGAGTTCCTGGACCCGCATCTTGCCGCCGCTCTTGGCGGCGACGATCTCGGCCATCTTCTGGGTCGCCAGCGAGATCGGATGGCCGGGCTGCACCACATGGCCGAAGCGCACGATGTGCTCCTGCGCCTGCGCCTGCGCGATGCTGCCGGCACAGGCTGCCGCCAGCGCCGCGAGGATGAGAAGGCTTCTTCTGGATTTCATGGGATGTCTCCTGTCTACGTTTGAATGAGGCCGCTGCGGCCGGGCTATGCGATGTCCGCCGGCGTGGCCGAACTGGACAGCGAGAAGCGATCGACCACGGGGCCGCCGGCGGCGCCCGATGCGGCCAGGGAGGCCGCGGACAGTTCGGAGCCGGCCAGCGCCTCGAGGGCGGACGGGTCGTAGCCGACCGCGACGAAGACCCAGTCGGCCACCTGGTCGGCGTTGCCGCGGATCTTCTGCTCGGTGGTCCGGGCGATGCGCGGCGTCTCGTGCCTGAGCAGGTGCGCGCCGGTCAGGCCGGGACGCGTGGTCAGGCTCGCGACCAGCGTGCGCAGCGTCGCGCGCAGCGCGTCTTCGCGACCGGGCTCAGGCGCCAGGCGAACGGTCAGCGCCTGCCGGGCCACCGCAGCGCCACGGCTTTCGAGCACGTGCGACTGGCATCGCACCATGTGCCGGTGATGCGGCATCATCTTCGTCGACCAGGGGCTCGGCGCATTGAGGCGCTCGAGGTAGGGGCTCGAAGACAGCACCGCGTGCGCCTCCAGCTCGTACATGACGAAGACGCCCTCGCCGCCGCCGGCGCTGGTCCAGCGCGAGCCTCGCCGGAAGCCGGGAATCCCGAGCCTTTCCGGGAAGTGCTCGTGCGAGTGCCAATCCTCGAATTCCGCCTTCATGTCCGGCGCCATGTCCCACCACATGGCGAGCGCCGCATTTCCAATCAGGGCCATTTGCCTCCTCGCATTATTTGGTGCCGCAGTTCAGGGCCCCAGGGCCCGCGCGGCCTGAATATCTCAGAAAGTTGAAAGCCTTTCAACTTTTCTATACCATTCAAATTTTGAAAGCAGAAAGCTGCCATGAGCGGAGCGCTGGAAAAGTCGCTGGACATCCTCGAATACCTGACCGACTACCCCGACGGCGTCGCGCTGGTCCAGATCGCCACCGACCTGAACCAGCTGCGCAGCGGCTGCCACCGCGCGCTGCAGGAACTCATCCGCTACGGCTACGTGCGCCAGATGCCGCAGCGCGGCGACTACGCGCTGACGACCAAGATGGCGTCGATGGGGCTCAGCTTCCTCAGCAAGTCGGGCGTGCTGGACATCGCCCAGCCGGTGATCGACCGGCTGGCCCAGGCCACCGGCGAGCTGGTGCGGCTGGCGATCGTGGACGGCGACCGCCTGACCCTCGTCGCCAAGGCCCAGGGCGCCAAGTCGGGCCTGCTCTACGACCCCGACATGGGCATCGACCTGCGGCTGTCGTGCAGCGCCGCGGGCCAGGCCTGGCTCATGACCCTGCCGGAGGACGTGGCCATCGAGTACGTCTCGCGCCAGGGCATCGGCGAGCCAAAGGACTTCGGACCCAACGCGCCCACCAGCATGAAGGCGCTGCTGAAGCTGCTGGACGAGCACCGCAAGCGCCGCTACAGCATCATCCAGGACGCCTACGCTCCCGGCATGAGTTCGATCGCCGCCCCGATCAAGCGGGCCAACGAACCGGCCACCGGCATCGTCGTGATCGCCGGCCCCTCGGCGCGGCTCACCCTGAAGCGCATGCAGCAGTTCGGCCCGGCGCTGCTCGCCGCCGCCGAGGAACTGGTGGTGGCGGGCAACTCGTCGTCGCTGCTGAAATCGGCCAACGTGGGCACCTGGGGCAATGTCGCGACCCAGCGGCGCAAGGCCCGACGCTAGCTAACCGAACATCGGCTCCCGCAGGCCCCTCGCGCCCGCCTCGATCGCCAGCAACGCGCCCGCCAGCGGCTCGTTCGCCAGCACCTCCGGCGCGATCATCTTGGTGGCGGTCGTGATGTAGAGCGTGCCGAGGTCGGCGCCGCCGAAGCAGACGCAGGTCGGGTTCGTGACCGGCAGTTCGATGACGCGGTCGACCTTGCCCGCGGGCGTGTAGCGGATCACCCGGCCGCCGGCGAACACCGCGTTCCAGAGGCAGCCATCGCTGTCCACGCAGGCGCCGTCGGGGCGCCCCTTGTCCTGCGAATAGTCGGCGAACACCCGGCGGTTGGACAACACGCCATCGTCCGGGTCGAGGTCGAAGGCCCAGATCTTGAAGCGCCGCGTGTCCGACATGTAGAGCGTCCGGTCGTCGGGCGAGGTCGTGATCGAATTGGTGACGATGATGTCGCCGAAGAGCCGATGCACCACGCCTGAAGGGTCGACGCGGTAGAAGCTGCCGAGCGGTTTCTCGATGGCCGCGTCCATGGTGCCGATCCACAAGCGGCCTCGGTGGTCGCAGCGGCCGTCGTTCAGGCGCGTGCCGGCATCGGCGGGCTCCACGTCGACGATCGGAGCCAGCCTCGACGTCGCCGGGTCGAAGCGCTGCAGGCTGTTGTCGAGGCCGACGACGAATCCGCCTGCGCGGTGCAGCGCCAGACTGCCGGCGAAGCTGCTCGCGAAGCGATGGACCTCGTGCCGGCCGCTGCGCTCGTCGAAGGACTGCAGCCTGGGACGCTCGATGTCGAGCCACCAGATCATTTGCGTGCGCGGGCACCACAGCGGCGTTTCGCCCAACTGGTCCCGGGTGTTGATGACGACTCGCAGGCTGCTCGGCATGTGTATCCGCTCCTTGTGGTCCAACCATAACCGCTTGCTCGCCCGCCGCATATCGACATGCGGAAATCAAGGTTCACGCGGCAGGCGGCCGGCGATAAGGTTGGACTTCGCCCCCCTGTGTGTTCGACCCGCACGCCCCCGTGCCGCCGCTTCGGCTCGCGCACTTCGCATCGCCTTCCATGAGTGCCGTCCTCCCCCGCCTTTCCGCCGAGCCGTCCTCCGCCCCGCCAGCCGTTGTCGCCGCGAGCCACGTCACCGTCATCGCGGATGCCGCGCACGATCCGAAGCAAGGGGCTTCGCTGCGCCGCGCGCCCAGCCGCTGGCGCCTGCTCCTGCCCTGGCTGCTTCCGGTCGTGCTGGTCGCGCTCTGGCAGTACTTCTCGGCCATCGGCCGGCTGCCCGCGGGCATCCTGCCGGCACCGTCCGAGGTGCTGCGCGCCGCCTGGGTGCTCGCCGAGCGCGGCGAACTCCAGCGCGACATCCTGGTCAGCCTGCGCCGCGTCGCCATCGGCTTCCTGACCGGTGCCGCGACCGGCCTGGTGCTGGGCTTCCTGGTCGGCCTGTCGAGCCTGGCGCACGGCCTGCTCGACCGCTCGCTGCAGATGGTGCGCACCATTCCGCACCTGGCGCTGGTGCCGCTGATGATCCTGTGGTTCGGCATCGGCGAGGAGCCGCGCGTGCTGCTGGTGGCGATGGGCTCGCTGTTCCCGGTCTACATCAACACGATGAGCGGCATCCGCGGCGTCGATCCCAAGCTGATCGAGCTCGGCCGCTCCTACGGGCTCGGTCCCTTCGGCCTGATCGCCGGCGTGGTGCTGCCGGGCGCCCTGCCGCCCATCCTGACCGGCATCCGCTACGCGCTCGGCGTGGCCTGGCTGACGCTGGTGGTCGGAGAGACCATCGCCTCACGCGACGGCATCGGCTACATGGTGCAGAACGCGCGCGAACTGCTGCGCACCGACGTCATCCTGCTGGCGATCGTGCTGTATGCGATCGCGGGCTGGCTGGCCGACTCGCTCACGCGCGCGATCGAGCGGCGCCTGCTGCGCTGGCATCCGAACTACGCCAAGGGAGCGGCGCGATGACCCGGGCAACGCCCCATGGCGACGGGCTCAGCCTGCGCGGCGTCGCCAAGGCCTTCGGCGAACGCAGCGTGCTGCACGCGCTCGACCTGGAGATTCCGGCCGGCCAGTTCGTCGCCCTGATCGGCGCCAGCGGCGTCGGCAAGTCGACCCTGCTGCGGATCGTCGCCGGGCTCGAGCCGCCGACCTCGGGCCGGGTCGAACTGCGCTCGCGCAGCCCCTCGCCGGACATCCGCATGATGTTCCAGGAAGACCGGCTGATGCCCTGGCGATCGGTGCTGCGCAACGTGACGCTGGGCCTGCGCGGCCGCGACGACGACGCCCGCAGGCTGCTCGCCGCGGTGGGCCTGGCCGGTCGCGACAACGACTATCCGGTGGTGCTGTCCGGTGGCCAGCGCCAGCGGGTGGCGCTGGCGCGCGCGCTGATCCACGAACCCGAACTGCTGCTGCTCGACGAGCCCTTCGGCGCACTCGATGCGATCACGCGGGCGTCGATGCAGCTGCTGCTCGAAGGCCTGCTCGCGCGCCGGCCGCGCACCGTGCTGCTGGTCACGCACGACGTCGAGGAGGCGCTGATCCTGGCCGACCGCGTGCTGCTGATGCGCGACGGCCGCGTGGCCCGCGACCTGTCCATCGACCGCGAGCGGCCGCGCCATCGCGGCGACCCCGAGCTGGCCGCGCTCAAGGAGGAGCTGCTCGAAGGGCTCGTGACTGCGCAGGCCGCGCAGGCGGGCGCCTGAGCCGTTCTCCACCCCCCATTTCTTTCCAGGCCCATCACAGGACTTTCTCCCATGCCGATCGACAAGCACTCTCATCCCGACACCGCATCCCTGGCCGCAAGGCGTCGCTTCCTCAGCCTGAGCGGGCTGGCATTGGCCGGCGGCGCCGGCGCCCTGGCGCTGGTCGGCTGCGGCAAGAGCGACGCGCCCGCTGCCACTGCACCCGCCGCATCGACCGCTGCCGCCGTCCCGCAACTCACGATCGCGATCATCGGCGACGGCCGCACGGGCGTCTTCGCGTCGCTGCGCGCCGGCGACGGCGGCCGCAAGCTCGAAGACGAGATCGCGGCCAAGGTGGTGTGGCAGCCGGGCTTCACCGCCTCGCTGCCGGTCATGGAAGGCATCAAGGCCGGCGGCGTCGACTTCAGCTTCGCGACCGCCACCGCGATCGTCAACGCGGTCGCGGCCGGCGTGCCGATCGTGCCGCTGGCGGCCTACCCGCTGCCGGCCACCGAGGTCGACGTGCTGGTGGCGAAGGATTCGCCGATCCGCTCCGCCGCCGATCTCAAGGGCAAGAAGATCGCCCACCAGAACGGCACCACCGGCACCTACAGCCTGATCAAGTACCTCGAAAGCGCAGGCCTGCGGCTGTCCGATGTGCAGGCGGTCAGCCTCAGCGGCGCGGACGCCTACACCGCCTTCGCCCAGGGCAGCGTGGACGCATGGATCCACTGGCAGCCGGCCAGCGGCCTGGCCCTGGCCAAGCTCGGCGACAAGGCGCGCACGCTGCCGGGCGTCAAGACCTACGACTACGCCTTCTACGTGGCGCGCGCCGAATTCGCCGACAAGAACCCGCAGGTGGTGGCCCGGCTGGTGCGGCTGATCCGCGAGGCGCAGCAGTACGCGGTCGCGCATCCGGACGAGACGGTGGCCTCCTGGGCCAAGCTCGGGGGCTTCGAGCCGGGCAGCGTCGAAGAGAAGGTCTATCGCCAGCTCATCGTCGACGCCCGCCTGTCCGATTCGGGGGCCGTCGTGCTCAAGCCGATCGACGGCGCGGCCGCCGACTCGACGCAGGACCTGGCCGACAACTTCCAGTCGCTCGGCGTGCTGCCGAACAAGGTCGACGTGCGCAGCTTCCTGCTCGACCCCAAGTTCGATTCGATCAAGAAGCTGGTCGCCGCCGAACTGGGAGCCTGATCCATGACCCGACCCAGCGACAAGAAGATCCACCTCGCGGCCTTCGTCACCGCAGGCCCCGGCCGTCCGGGCGGCTGGCGCTACCCGGCCTCCGAAAGCGGCTGGCTCGATGCCGACTACTACCAGGGCATCGCGCGCACGCTAGAGAAGGGGCTGTTCGACCTCGCCTTCTTCGCCGACATCCTCGCGGTGCCCGATCGCTACCAGGGCAGCAACGACACGCAGCTGCGCTACGGCGCGCTCGGGTCGCTGCGGCTGGACCCGGTCGTGGTGCTGTCGATCATGGCGGCCGCGACGCGGCACCTCGGGCTGGCCTCGACCCGCTCGACCAGCCACTACGAGCCCTTCGAGGTCGCGCGCTCGTTCGCGACGCTCGACCACCTGAGCGCCGGCCGTGCGGCCTGGAACGTGGTCACCTCCTTCCAGGATGCCGAGGCCCGCAACTTCTCGAAGAAGGAGCAGGTCCCGCGCAACAAGCGCTACGACCGGGCCGACGAATTTCTGGAAGTCGTCTTCAAGCTGTGGGACAGCTGGCAGGACGACGCGCTGGTGCAGGACCGCAAGACGCCGCTGTTCGCCGACCCGGCCAAGGTGAACTACGTCGACCACGAGGGCGAATGGTTCAGCGTCAAGGGGCCGCTGAACGTGTCGCGGCCGCCGCAGGGCTATCCGGTGATCCTGCAGGCCGGTGCCTCCGACCGCGGCCGCGATTTCGCGGCGCAGTGGGCCGATGCGATCTTCGTGAGCCACGACTCGCTGGACAGCGCCAAGGCCTTCTACAAGGAGATCAAGGACCGCGTGCGCTCGCATGGCCGCGACCCCGATTCGCTCAAGGTGCTGCCCGCGGCGACGCCGCTGGTCGGCGAGACGCAGGCGATCGCCGACGAGAAGGACCGCGCGCTGCGGGCCCTGGTCGATCCGCATGCGGGACTCTCGACGCTGTCCTACCACCTCGATGTCGACCTGTCGAAGTACCCGCTCGACTCTTCGTTGCCCGACATCGACGTACCCGGCGTGCAGGGCCACTACCAGGAGGTGCGCGAAGCCACCGAGCGCGACAAGCTGACCCTGCGCGACCTCGGCAAGCGCTACGGCAGCCGCTATGAAGGCGACCTGATCGGCACGCCGGAGAAGGTGGCCGACGGCATGGAGCGCTGGTTCCGCGAAGGCGCCTGCGACGGCTTCATGATCAGCGCGCCCTACCAGCCCGGCGGCTTCGAGGATTTCGTGCGGCTGGTGGTGCCCGAGCTGCAGCGGCGCGGCCTCTACCGCACCGCCTACGAGGGCGCGACCCTGCGCGAGAACCTCGGCCTCGAGCGTCCGGGCGTCGGCGCCTGGAAGGAACGGGCCGCCTCGGGCGTCCGCGCCAGGGGAGCGGCATGAGCGAAGCGGCCGTGACCGAATCTGCCGTGACCGGCGAGATCGTCACGGTGCGCGCGCGCACCCTCGACACCTTCGGCCGCTTCCTCGCGAGCGCGCGCCAGCATCATTTCGTCTCCGATGCGAAGGCGGCGGCCGGCGGCCCCGGCGACGCGGTGCAGGCGGGGGAGCTGCTGCTGGCCTCGCTGGCCTCCTGCGGGCTCGGGCTGGTGCAGAAGACCGCGCGCGAACGCGAGCTGCCGCTGAAAGGCGCCGAGGTCGAAGTCTCGTTCGAGCGCGACCCGGAGGACGGCACGCGCTACGCGGCCATCCGGCTGGCCTTCGTGCTCGAAGGGGTCGACCTGCCGACCGCCCGATCGCTGGTCGACGCCTTCACGGGCACCTGCCCGATCTACAACACGCTGAAGCGGGGCGGGCCGATCGAGGCCACGACGGCGATCCGCTGAGCGGCCGGTGGCGCGCCGCTACGCGCGCGCCAGCCTGAACACCCGGACCGCTTCCACCAGTTGGCCGGCCTGCTCGCGCATCGCCTGCGCCGTCGCCGACGCCTGCTCCACCAGCGCCGCGTTCTGCTGCGTGACCTGGTCCATCTGCGTGATCGCCTGGCTGACCTGCTCGATGCCAGCGCTTTGCTGGTGGCTGGCCGCGGCGATCTCGCCGATGATGCCGGTGACGCCCTTCACGCTGCTGACGATCGCCTTCATCGCCTCGCCGGCTTCGTCCACCAGCCGGCTGCCGTCGCCCACCTTGCCGACCGAGTCGTCGATCAGGCCCTTGATCTCCCCCGCCGCCGCAGCCGACCGCTGCGCCAGGCCGCGCACTTCCGACGCCACCACGGCGAAGCCCCGACCCTGCTCGCCCGCGCGCGCCGCCTCCACCGCGGCGTTCAGCGCCAGGATGTTGGTCTGGAACGCGATGCCGTCGATGACCGCGATGATGTCGACGATCTTGCGCGACGAGGCATGGATCGACGCCATGGTCTCCACCACCTGGTCGACCACCGCCCCGCCCCTGGCCGCCACCTCCGAGGCCGAGGCCGCGAGCTGGTTGGCCTGGCGGGCGCTGTCGGCGTTCTGCTTCACGGTGCCGGTGAGCTGCCCCATCGAGGCGGCGGTCTGCTGCAGGGCGCTGGCCTGCTCCTCGGTGCGCGACGACAGGTCGTGGTTGCCGGCGGCGATCTGGCCGGAGGCCGCGGCGATCGAGTCGGTGCCGGTGCGCACCTCGCCGACCACCCGCCCGAGGTTCTCCCGCATGTGCTCGACCGCCCGCGTGATGACACCGATCTCGTCCCGGCGCGTCGACGCCATGCGCTGCGAGAGGTCGCCCTGGCCGATGACGTCCACGTGCTCGCTGAGCACCCGCAGGGGCTCCACCGTGCGGCGGATGAAGAAGACCAGCGCCGTCCCCATCGCCAGCGCCGCCAGCGCGATGAAGCAGGCGAGCCAGGCCATCTGGCGATACAGGTCGGCCAGCACCTCGGACGCCGGCGCCTCGGCGACCACCAGCCAGCCGGTGGCCGCGCTCTTCGCGACCGAGGCGTAGCGTTCGCCGGCCTGCGAGGCATCGAGCACCGCCGGCGCTCCGGCGATCCAGAAGACGTCTTCGCCGGCCAGCCGGCCCATCCAGGCCGCGGGGTCGCCGAGCACCGCGCCCAGCTTCTTGCCGGCGGCGGTCGGATGGAAGACCAGCAGCGCCTCTGCAGGGTCGGGCGCCGGGCCGACGATGTAGAGCCCGCCGGTGTCGAAGAGCCTGGTCCGGTTCACGGCCTCCGCGAGGGCCAGCTGCTGCTGCGAGATGTCGAGGCCGATGTACAGCACGCCCACCACCCGGCCCGCCGGGTCCCGCACCGGTTCGTAGACGGTCATGAAGGGGCGCCCGAACAGCGTGACCCGGCCGACGAAGCGCTGGCCCTGGCGCAGCAGCGCATAGGCCGCGCTCTTGCGATCGAGCAGGGTGCCGATGGCCCGCTCGCCGTTCTCCTTCTTGACCGAGGTCGTGATGCGGCGGAAGTCTTCGCCCTCGGCCGCGAAGACGGTGGCATTGGCGCCCGGAAAATCGCGCGCGAAGCCGTCCACCTGCGCGGTCACGCTGCCGTCGATCGGTGCGCCGCCGCTGCTCAGGCGGCCCGGCGCCGCCGCGTCGGCCTCGAAGGTGGCGCCGAACTGGCGCCGGAAGACACCGAAGGCATTGTCCGCGGTCAGCTGCATGGTCTGGTCGAAGATGTCCAGCGAGCGCGAGACGGCTTCGGCCTTCGCGTTGGCATAGCGCGCGGCACCGCGCTGCTGCTGCGAGGAGGCCAGCTGGTAGAAGACACCGAGGATCAGCAGCGTCACGAGCACGATGGCCAGCGCGATCCTGCGGGTCATGGTGCGGGCAATGGAAACGAAAGCCATGGAATGAGGGTGGGAAGCAGCGCGGCGCAATTCAAGGCTATCGGCAGCCGCCACCGAAAGCTGAAGGGCCGGGCGCCGAAATCACCCGCATCGGCGTCAAGACAGGGCGAACAGTCCGCCCCAGCCCGCTACCTGCCGGGTGTCGATGCCGGTGATCTTCAGGGCCTTCCACACCACGGTGGCCACCGAGTCGTAGATCGGAATGCCGAGCTCGCGCTCCATCTCGTCCGCCAGCGGCGCGCCATGCAGGTTGGTGCACATCACGGTGATGGCATCGGGCTTGTGCTGCGCGACTTCGCGCAGCATGGCGCGCAGCGTGTTCGCGTCGACTTCGGCGAACGAGAAGTTCACGCTCAGGTCGAGGTGGCGCTCCGCCACGCACGCGACACCGAGCGCCGCGTAGTTGGCAACGATCCGCCGCTGCACGTCCTCGACATAGGGCGAGACCAGCCCCAGCGTGCCGGCCCCCTGCGCGGCCAGCAGCTCGTTCAGTGCCAGCACCGAGGTGGTCGCGGGAATGCCGGTGGCTTCGGCGATGCGCGCGCACAGCGCGCGGTCGCGCTCGAAGCCGAGCCAGCTGGCGGAGGTGCCGCTCCAGCAGATCACGTCGACCCTGGCGTCGGCCAGCAGTCCGGCGGCGTCGAGGATGGCGCGTTCGTCGAACTGGTTGCGCGATCGGTCTCCCATCGAGATCTCGGTCACCCGAAACCGCGAGAAATGCGCGGAGACGTCCGGCACGCCGGCGACCATCGCGCTGGTCAGCGGCTCGAGCGCGGTGTTGGAGGAAGGCGTCAGCACGCCGATGCGTCTTGGCCTGGACATCTGGCGGATTCGAAGGCGCCTACAACTGCACCGAGGCGCTGCCGATGCCCGGAAACTCGACGCTGACGAGGTCGCCCGCTTGCGCCTGCAGGACGCCCACCCAGGTGCCGGTGGTCACGACCGTGCCGGCCGCCAGGCGATCGCCATGGCGCGTCGCATGCCGCAGCCAGATGGGCAGCAGCCAGGCAGGGTCGCCGAGCGAATGCGTGCCGCGGCGCTCGACCCGCGGCTCGGCGCCGATCTGCACCTGGCAGGTCTGGGCGCTCCAGTCGCGCCGCGCGAAGGGGACCCAGTCGCCCAGCACCAGCGCACCATGCGATTGCAGGTCGGCCAGCTTGCACAAGGCGGGCGCATCGTTGGCCTCCTGCCAGCGCGAATCGACGATTTCGATAGCGACCGCCATCGCATCGATCAGCTGCGCGGCGGTGTCGACGTCCAGCGTCGAGGCGAGCGCCTGATCGACCTCGCGTCCGAGCCGCAGCGCCACCTCGGCCTCGATGCCGCGCATGTGAAACGGCCAGTCGCCGGCGCGTGCCGGGCTGGTCCAGACACCGGCCGGCGGCAGCGGCGCATGGGTCAGCACGGCATCGCGCGACGGGCCGCCGGCCTTCCAGAACTTGGGCGGGGCGGCAGCGAACCAGCCGAGCGCATCGGCCACGCGCTGCTGAACCGCATAGGCCTCGCCCGCGTCGGCCAGCCCGTCGGCCAGCGGCGCGGCGGCGCACGGGGTGGTGTCGCGGCGCGCGCTGAGCAGCGCTTCGACCACGGCATCGATCTTCGAATGGGACATCTGGCTCTCCTGTTGTCGGCTTTGAAAAGTCAGAAGGATGCACTCAAAGTCAGAGCTCGGGGAAGCGCTGCCATGGGTGGGCCTTCTCGATCGAGCGGGCGAGCGCCAGCAGCGCGTCGTCCCCGCCTTCGCGGGCGACCAGCTGCATGCCGACCGGCATGTCGCCGGCGAAGCCGCACGGCAGCGCGATGGCCGGCAGGCCGGCGGCGTTGGCGAAGCCCGCGAACACCGCATGGCCGCGCGGGCCGACCTCGCGCCCGTCGATGCGCGTCGGGTGGGTCTCTCCGGCCGGCCACGGCAGCGCGGCCGCCGCCGGCGTCAACAGGAAGTCGTAGCGGTCGAACAGCCCCGACAGGCCGCTTCGCAGCCGCTCGGCCTCGAACAGCAGATCGAACAGATCCGCCGCGGACGCCCGGCGACCGCTCTCGGCATTCGCCTGCATCAGCGGCCCGAACAGCGAGGGATCGAAGGGCCGCGACAGCTCCTGCGGATGCGCGACCAGCCACGCCAGGCCGACCTGCGAGAGCAGCGGCCAGCGCTGGTTGACCGCCTCGGCCATGTCGAAGTGCTGCGCCGTCGTGAGCTCGTGGCCCAGGTCGGCGAGCCGGCGCGCGGCGGTCTCGGTCAAGGCCGCGATCTGCGGATCGACCGGGTGGTCGCCGAAGCGCGGAATGAAGAGGATGCGCGCGCCGCGCGAACTCCCCTCCTGCGCGGCCCCGCGCCCGATCACCTGCATCACCGCCGCCACGTCGGCCACGCTGCGCGCGATCGGACCCGCCACTTCGAAGTCGAGAAAGATCGGCGGCAGCCCATGGCCGCGCGGCACGCGGGCGCGCGAAGGCTTGAAGCCGACCAGGTTGGTGTGCGAGGCGGGCCTTCGGATCGAGCCACCGCCATCGGTGCCCAGCGCGACCGGGCAGCCGCCGGCGGCCACCAGCGCCACCGCCCCGCCGGACGAGCCGCCGGGCGTGAGCGCAGGGTTCCAGGGATTGCCCGTGGGCCCGAACACCGGGTTGTCGGTGTAGCCCTGCATCGTGAACTCGGGCACGTTGGTCTTGCCGAAGATCACGGCGCCGGCCTCGCGCAGGCGGGCGACCGGCAGCTCGTCGCGGTCGGCCACGAAGCCGGCCAGGGCGCGGCTGCCCCAGTGGGTCGGCAGGCCCCGCACCTGCAGGTTGTCCTTGATCGTGACGGGCACGCCGTCGAGCGCACCCAGCGCGCATCCGTCGCGCCAGCGGGCGCTGCTGTGCCCGGCGGCCTCCAGCGCTGCTTCAGTGTCCAGGGTGATCAGTGCGTTGAGCCGCGGATTGACCGCCTCGCTGCGCGCCAGGCAGGCCCGCAGCGCATCGACCGGCGTGAAGGCGGCGTCGCGATAGCCGGCGGCGAGCTCGGTCGCGGTGAGTTGCCAGAGAGGTTGCATGCCGGCCTACTTGAAGCCGACCACCGGGCCGACCACCTGCTTCCAGATCGCCGAGCACTTGTCATAGGACTTGTCGCAGAGTTCGCTCCAGGTCGGGAAGGACACGGTCGTGAGCGCATCGCGAACCAGCTGCTGGTCGGCTGCCTTCACGGGCACATCCTTCATCGTGAACTTCTTGACCGTCCGGCACGGCTCCTTGCCGACATTGCAGCGCGAAGCGTCATCGAACAGCTCCTTCGAATAGGCCCAGACCTCGGTCTCGAAGGTCTTGAACGCGGCCGTCAGCCTGGCTTGCTGGTCGGGCGTCATGGCGTTCCACTTCGACAGGTTGATCGCGTAGGCATTGAGCGCGATCTGGAAGCCGATCGGCATGAAATGCGTCGTCACCTCGGGCCAGCCGGCCGAGTTGGCCGAGCTCGGGCCGGTGATCGCGCAGTCGGTCACGCCGCGCTCCAGCGCCTGCTGCGTCTCGCCGAAGGGAATCGTGACCGGGATGCCGCCGAGCTTCTCGATGAACTTGGCCAGCGACTGGTCGTACACGCGCACCTTGCGGCCCTTGAGGTCCGCCAGGCCGCTGATCGGCACCTTGCAGAACACCACCTGCGGACCGAAGGGGTAGATGCCCAGCAGCTTGCCGCCATGGCGTTCCTGCAGGCGCTTGTCGAAGGGCTCGCGGTAGGCGTCGACGACCTTGCGCGCGACCTCGTAGTCGGTCGACAAGCCCACGATGTCGGGCCCGAGGAAGAAGGGCTCGTCGCGCGACACCTGGGCCAGGCGCAGCGTGACCACGTCGAACAGGCCCGACTTCAGCACGCGCAGGCCATCGGCGTCCTTGATGCCGAGCACGTCCATCGGCTTGTAGTCGGCGTCGATGGGCAGGCCGGTGTTCTTCGCGAAGTTCTCGAAGAAGGGCTGCTCCTTGGTCTGCTGGATCAGCCCGGTGGCGACCAGGTTGCCGGCCACGCGCAGCCGGGTGTTGTCCGCATGCGCCGGCAGCGACAGCGCGAGTGTGGCCGCGATCAGCGGAAGGACGAACTTCAGTTTCATGCCTGACTCCTTGGAAGAAAAATCGGGATTGCGCAGCGCCGCCCTCACTTGCCGAACATGAGGTTCGGCAGGTAGGTGGCGATCGAGGGGTTGTGGATCAGGATCGCGGTCATCACGATCATGGCGGCGAAGAAGGGCAAGGTGCCCTGGAACACGTCGTTGATGGAGCCCTCGCCCCGCACCCCCTGGATGACGTAGAGCGTCATGCCGATGGGCGGGCTGATGAGCGATATCTCGCACATCAGCACCATGAAGACGCCGAAGAACACCGGGTCGATGCCCGCCGCCTGGATGATCGGAAACACCACCGGCAGCGTGCCGACCAGCATCGGCATCGTCTCGAGCGCGATGCCCAGCACGAGGTACAGCACCGCCAGCATCCACAGCAGCATGATCGGCGAGACCTCGGCCGACTTGATGAGGTTCGCGAGCGCCTGCGGCACGCCCAGCATCGAGAGCACGAAGTTCAGGTACAGCGCCGCCACCAGGATCAGCGCCGTCATCGCGGTGAGCCGCATGGTCGAGCGGAAGCACTCGTGCAGCATCGCGATGTTCAGCTTGCGGTAGCCGGCCGCGATGGGCAGGCAGACGATCACGCCCAGCGCGGCGCTTTCGGTGACGGTGGCCCAGCCCGTGTAGATGCCGCCCATCACCACCGCGAACACGGCCAGCGGGCCGAGCAGGTGCACCGAATGACGCAGCTTCTCCATCAGCGGCGTGCGGGCCTCGCGGGTGCCCGCGACCGAGGGACGCCAGACGCAGATCGCCAGGATGGTGAGCAGGAACAGCACCGTCATGATCGCGCCGGGCAGGATGCCGGCCATGTACAGCCGCGCGGCCGAGGTGTTGGTCATCGAGCCGTAGATGATGAAGGCCACGCCCGGCGGGATCAGGTTGCCCAGGCTGGCGCCAGCGGCGATGGTGCCGAGCACCATGCGCTGGTCGTACTTGCGGTTCCTGAAGGCCGGCAGCGCCACCGTGGAGATCGTCGCCGCGGTCGCGACCGAGGAGCCCGACACGGCCGAGAACAGCGCCGATGCACCGATGTTGGTGTGCAGCAGTCCGCCCGGCATGCGGTTGAGCCACTGGCCGAGCGACTGGTACATCTTGTCGGTCGCGCCGCCCCGCATCAGGATCTCGCCGAGCAGGATGTACAGCGGGATCGACAGCAGCAGGTAGTCCTCGCCCGCGGCCCAGAGCTGCTCGCCCACGGCGTTGATCGCCGGCATGCCGAAATGCAGCATCGCGCCGAGCAGGCCGACCACCAGCATCGTCGTCGCGACGTGGAAGCCGATGAACATCAGGCCCAGCATGATCGCGAGGCCGGCCAGGATCTCCAAGGGGCCGATCATGATGCGGCTCCTGCGGCGGCGGCGTGCGGCGCCGACGGCGGCGCCTTGAGCTGCACCTCGGTCTCGGCCTCGATCTCCTCCTCGATCGTCTGCGGGCCGAAGCGCTCGTTGAGCTCGCCGGTCTGGCGCCCGGCGAACAGCCGCAGCGCATCGAAGGCCGCCCAGGCCGCGACCAGCGCGAACATCAGGTAGCCGCCCAGCCAGATCGATTGCGGGATCCACATCGGCGTGGCCAGCGGCGTGGCCGCCGTGCTTTGCAGCTCGATGCTCTCGACCACCACGTTGAAGCCGCGCCACAGGCACAGCAGCGACAACGCCGCCAGGCTCACCATGGCGAGCATGTTGAGCAGCGCACGGGTGCCCACCGGGAAGCGCGACAGCAGGAAGTCGACCCGCGTGTGGCTGCGCGTGATGAGCGTGTAGGCGAAGCCGAACGCGCCGACGATGCCGTAGGTGTAGGAGCCGATCTCGTCGATGCCCTGGAGGCTGAACGAGAACACCTTGCGGCCGAGCATCTCGACGCAGGTCAGCACCGACAGCGCGATCAGCCACCAGCCGCAGGCGATCACGGTCCAGTCGCAGACCCGCGTCAGCGTGCGGCTGATGCCGTGCTGTGGAAGCAGTGTTTTCATGGTCTTGTCTGCAGGCAGATGCGGTTGGAAGTGCATGCATTGGAGCCTGCATCGCGCGCGCGTTGCGGACTATTCCGCTGCGCGGGACAAGCGGCAAAAGGCCTTTGGAATCAATCACTTGGCGCCTTGCGCCGGTGGAAGGCCGGGGCCGGAACAGGCGGCAGCCGGCCTCAGCGCGGGCGGCCGCCGTAGGCGGCGCTGATCTCGTCGGCGGCCGCGCGCACCGCAGTGCCCAGCCGATCGAAATCGGCACTCCGGATGCGCTGTGTCGGGCCGACCAGAGAGATCGCGCCGAAGGGCTGCGCATGCTCGTCGCGGATCGCGGCGGCGATGCACCGCAGGCCGACCGCGTTCTGCTCGTCGTCGATCGCGTGGCCCGCCCGGCGCACTTCGCCGAGCGTCTCGTGCAGCCGCGAGGCCCGCGCGATGGTGTTGGTGGTGAGCTTCGGCAGGCCGTAGGCGCGCAGGTACTGCAGCACGTCGTCCTCGGTCATGGCCGCCAGGATCGACTGCCCCATCGCGGTGCCATGCAGTGGTGCACGAAAGCCGGGCTTGCCGATGGCGCGCATCGTCTCGCGGCTTTCGACCTGCGTCACGAAGACGATGTCGCCGAGGTCGGCAAGGCCCAGGTTGATGCTCTCGCCGGTGCTGTCGCGCAGGCGGCGCATCACGGGCAGCGCGAGCTGCGCGATGCGGCGGCGCCGCGCGAACGCCGAGCCGACCGAGAAGCAGCGCACCCCCACGTACCAGAGGCTGGTCTCGCGATCGAACTGGACGAACTGCCGCTGCTCGAGCGTCGTCAGCAGCCGGTGCGCGGTGGACGACGAGAGCCCGCTGTGCGCCGCGATGTCGACCAGGCGATAGCCTTCGTCGTCGTCGGCGAGCAGCTCCAGCAGCTGCATGGCGCGGGTCAGCGACTGCACGGTGCTGTCGCTGTCGCGGTCGATGCGGGTCACCTTGGTGGTCTTGCCGGAAGGGCGCGGCGAGCTGGCTGTCATGGCGACCGGCTCCTCACTGGGGCAGGTCGCCGGTCGGGCGGCCGAGCCACTTGACCGAGAGCTTGTCGAGCTCGCCGCTCTTGCCGGCTTCCGCCAGGATCTCGTTGACCCGCGCGCGCAGCTTGTCCTCGCCCTTGGCGACGCCGACGAAGTTGGGCGAGTCCTTGAGCACGAACTTGTATTCGGCGCCCAGCTGCGGGTTCTTGCTCATCATGGCCGAGGCCACTTGCGCGCTGGTGGCGACCAGCTGGGTCTGGCCGGCGACGAAGGCGGAGATCGTCGTGTTGTTGTCTTCGAAGCGGCGCAGCTCGGTCGACGGCGGTGCGACCTTGGTCAGCTCGGCGTCGTCGACCGAGCCGCGCGTGACGGCGATCGACTTGCCCGCGAGATCGGCGGGTGACTTGAGTGCGATCGCCTTCGGCCCGAACACGCCGATGAAGAAGGGCGAGTAGGCGATCGAGAAGTCGATGACCTTCTCGCGCTCGGGATTCTTGCCGAGGGTCGAGATCACGAGATCCGCCTTCCGGGTCTGCAGGTAGGGGATGCGGTTGGCGGTGGTCACGGGCAGCAGCTCGGCCTTCACGCCGAGCTTGGCCGCGATGTAGCGCGCCATGTCGATGTCCAGGCCCTGCGGCGCGAGGTCGGTGCCCACCGAGCCGTAGGGCGGAAAGTCGGTCGGGATGGCGACGCGAAGGGTCTTGGTCCTGAGCACCTCGTCGAGGGCAGTCTGCGCTGAGGCGGTGCCGGCGGCAGCCAGGATCAGCGCGGTCGACAGGCCGATGGAGGCGCGGGTGAGCAAGCGGGTCGGGAAAGTCATCTTGTGGCTCCGAAGGGGACGTGGCGTTTGGAATGGGATGTGCGGACTTGCGTCGGCAGGCTTGTATGCAAGTTGGATGCCATCTGATCGACAGGCCGCAGCGCCTGCCGGAGCTGTTCGACCGGATCCGTCTCCACCGGCATCGGAAGCTTGGTCTCCCAGGTCTCGAGGTGATGGGCCATCCGGCTTTCGGCCAGAGGCATGTCGCCCGCCTCCAGCGCCTCCACGATTGCCGCGTGTTCCCGGCACGACCGGTGCGCGTCGTGCGCCGACTGCAAGCGCATGGCCACCAGGGTGGTGCGCGCAGTCAGGTCGCGCAGCGACTCCGCGAGGATGCCGTTGCCCAGGCACTCCGCCAGGCACACATGGAAGTCGCCCAGCAGGAAGCTCCGCGCGCCCGGATCGCTGGCATCGAGCGCGGCGCGCTGCCGGGCGAGGTGCTCGCGGAGCCTGCGCAGCGCGGCCGCGTCGGGCCGGCGGCGACGCAGCAGGCCGGTCTCGATCACCAGCCGGGCTTCGAAAGCCTCGCGGGCCTCCTCCTTCGACAGCTCGACGACGAACCAGCCCCGGCGTGCGCTCACCACCACGATGCCGCGCACGGCCAGGGCGGTGAGCGCCTCCCGCACCAGCGTCCGGCTGCAGCCGAACACGGTCGCGAGCTGCTGCTCGCCCAGCCGGGCACCGGGAACAAGTCGCCTGGCGAGGATCGATTCGATGATGCGGGCGCTGATTTCCGTGGGCGTTGTCATGCTTCGCTGAGCGAGCAGTTTCCATGCCCGAGGTATGCAAGACGGCCGCCCTGTGCTGCCGTGGCCTGCAACTTGCGTGGACTGCCGCACTCCAGGAGGTCACATGGCTTCAACATTCATCAAGGCCGCCGAGGTCTGGTTGCCCAGCGCCGACGGCTCTCTCCTCGAGTTCGGCGGCGGTGCGTACGGCCCGGCGAAGAGACTGGCTGCCGCCAGCCGCGAGCTGTGCTGGGGTCGCGGCGAGGGCTTGCCGGGCCATGCCTGGGATGAAGGCAGGCCGGTGCTCCTGGGCCGCTTCGAAGGATCGTATTTCCGCCGCACGGAAGCCGCGCACGCCGCCGGCCTGAGCTGCGCGGTCGCCTGGCCGCTGTGGCTGAACGATCGCCTGACCTCGGTGCTCGTGATCTTCTGCGGTCACGATGCCGCCACCGCCTGCGGGCTCGAGCTCTGGCACCACGACGCGCACACCGGCGAGGACATGACGCTGGTCGACGGTGCCTATGGCAGCAATGCCCAAGGCTTCGAAGCCATCTCGCGCCAGACCCGCCTGCCGCGCGGGGTGGGTCTCCCGGGCCAGGCCTGGGAGCGCGGCGAAGCCGTATTCCTGGAAGACCTGCCGCTGTCCGCCGATCGCTTCGTGCGCGCCGGAGAGGCCGCCGCCGCGGGTCTGCTGCGTGGCCTCGCGATCCCCGTCGCCGCCCAGCGGACGATCGACCACGCCGTGACCTTTCTCGCCGGTCCGGCGCTGCCGCTGGCCCGCCGCATCGAGCGCTGGGTCCTCGATGCGACGGCAGCCCGGCTGCGGCGGGTCTACGCCTTCAGCGAACTGCACGGCGGCGCCTCGCTCGCGGAGGCGACGCTGCCCTTCTCGGCGCTCGCGCCTGCGGGTGCCATTGCCAGCGCCTGCGCGAGCGGCGCGCCGGCCATCAGCGACTGGCCCGCCGCGGAGCCCGGCGCCTCCGCTGCCGCGGCGACGGCGATCGGAAGCTGGGCGCTGCTGGCGATACCGGTGCTGCGCGAGGGCTCGGTGGTCGAGATCCTGGCGCTCTATCTGTAGGCGTGCAGGCGTGCAGGCGCCATCGGCCGATGTGCCGCTTGACATGCAGGTATTTACCTGCATATCATCCGCTCCCGCATGAACGCAACCGATGGACGCTGACAAGATCTTCAAGGCGCTGGCCGACCCGACACGCAGACAGCTGCTCGACCTGCTGTACGAGAACAACGGGCAGACGCTGGGCCAGCTCTGCGAGCACCTGGACATGACGCGGCAATCGGCGACGCAGCACATCGGGCTGCTGGAGGCGGCCAATCTGGTCAGCACCGTCTGGCGCGGCCGGGAGAAGCTGCATTTCATCAACCCGGTGCCGCTGCACGAGGTCTACGAGCGGTGGGTGCGGAAATTCGAACGCCAGCGGCTCAGCCTGCTGCACGACCTGAAGCAAGAACTCGAAGGAGAGTGACGATGAACCCGCAGAAGACCAGCTTCGTCTACGTGACCTACATCCGCTCGACGCCGGACAAGGTGTTCGAAGCCATCACCCGGCCGGAGATCGCGCGGCGCTACTGGGGCCACGAGAACGTCTCCGACTGGCAGCCCGGATCGGGCTGGGAGCATGTGCGTGCCGATGCGCAGCGCACGGTGCAGCTGGTCGGCAAGGTGGTCGAGGTCTCGCCGCCGACGCGCCTGGTCATCACCTGGGCGAACGCCTCGCAGGCCGCCGATCCGGCCAGCTACAGCCGCGTCTGCTTCGACATCGCGGCCTACGAGGACATGGTGCGGCTGACCGTCACCCACGACGAACTCGAGGCCGGCAGCGGGATGGCCAAGGGCATCCAGCAGGGCTGGCCGATCGTGCTTTCCAGCCTCAAGTCGCTGCTCGAGACGGGACAGGGCATCGACGTCTTCGCCAAGCCCAAGGCGGCCTGATCGACGGCCCGAACCAGGAGACCTCCATGACCCAGTCCTACACGGGCGGATGCGCCTGCGGCACGATCCGCTACGCCACCCCGCACGCGCCCCTCTTCCAGAACCACTGCCAGTGCCGCGACTGCCAGCGGCGAAGCGGCACCGGACACGGCTCCTGGCTGACCTTTGCTGCGCGCGCCGAGATGGCGATCACCGGCGAGGCGACGCAGTGGGAGGTGGCGGGCGACAGCGGCAACCTGAAGGTCCACGCCTTCTGTCCGGTCTGCGGAACGCCGGTCTTCCTGCGCTTTGCCGCGATGCCGGAGCTGATCGCGGTCCCGGCGGGAAGCCTGGACGACCCGGGCCGCTTCGCGCCGCAGGTACTCACCTACAGCATGCGCGGACTGGCGTGGGACGCCATCGATCCCTCGCTGCAGGCCTTCGAGCGAATGCCGGCCGGCTAGGCTGCCGGCGGCGGCAGGTACTCCGGCAGCACTCGCCCGGCGCGCTGGAGCAGGTCGAACTCCTCGTCGGCCAGCCCGTGCGCGACCACATCGAAATGGCACAGCGTGCCGATCAGCGCACCCGCTGCGTCGGTCAGCGGAACGCCGTGGTAGCTGACCATCACGCCCTGGTACGGATGGCCGTCGAGCCGGGAGTCGCCGCCCGAATCGCTGGTCTGGAATGCGCCGTCGCGCAGGACGAACTGGCAGAAGCTGACTTCGAAGGGCACGACCGCGAGGAACTCCGGCCGGGTCTCGTGCTTCTTGTCGTGCAGGAAGATGTTCCGCAGCATGCCGCCGTCGACGCGGTAGATGGCCGAGTAGCGATGCGGCACCGCGTCGTTGAGATAGGCCAGCGCTGCTTCCGGTCCCTGGCTTGCCAGCATGCGCGAGAAGGTCTGGATGTCGCGAGGGGATGTCATGTGCGCACTGTATCGCCTCACGACGTCTCGGGCCCCAGCAGCAGGAAGGCGATGCCGAAGGCCAGCAGGAAGGCGATCGACGCCAGCTTCATCGCGATGCCGAAGGCGCGCAGCCGCCCGATGCCCAGGCGGGTGCGGAACCACTCCGTCTCGACAGCCAGGTACCAGACGACCGCGCTGCTGGTCATCGCGGTGGCGACGATCGGGAAGCCGAGCCGGGCGAAGACCGACGCCACCGACAGCGCCACCACGAACGGCGAGGCGATGAAGCACTGCAGGAAGAAGGGGCGGCGCAGAGTCTTGCGATCGATCTCGCGACGCTGGCGCCGCAGCAGGCCGGACGCCATCATCAGCGGGAAGAGACTGAAGGTGATGGCCCGGAAGATCAGCAGGTTGGCGTCGGAGGACAGCACCTCCTTGGCCACCTCGGAGGTGAAGGGCGCCAGGTTGGCGTGCAGGCCGATCTCCAGCGCATGGGCCAGCAGGATCGACAGCATCAGGAACAGCGGCGGACTGACCAGGTCGATGAACTGGTCCTCCGGCCGCTCGCTCATCTCGGCCTCGGCCTGCGCCGCCAGCGCCAGCGGATGCCGCAGCACGCGCCACAGCGTGCGCGGATAGAACAGCAGCCACGTCATCACCTCGTAGAGCAGTTCTTCGAGCGAGCGGATGAACTTGAGGAATTCCATGGCGGTGGCGGGATCATCGCGGATTTTCCCGATGGCGCCGAGGGCCGATGGCGCCCCGGGGCGCCCCGAGTGGCGCCAGCGCCCGAACTGGCGCAGCATCCGGCTCGGGACTCGCCATGACCATGACCTGTGCAGGCTGCGGCGCCGAGGTGTTGCCCTCCTCTTCCTTCTGCCAGCGCTGCGGCTGCCGGCTGGACGCGCCGCGCCCGCCGCCCGAGCCGGAGCCCGCGGCCGACCGGCGCCAGGTCACGGTGCTGTTCGCCGACCTGACCGGCTTCACGGCCCTGGCCGAGGAGCTCGACCCGGAGACCGTGCGCGCCTTCCAGAACGCGTTGTTCGAGTCGATGGCACAGGCCATCGCACGCTGCGACGGCTTCGTCGAGAAGTTCGTCGGCGACGCGGTGATGGCGGTGTTCGGCGCCCCGCGCGCGCACGAGGACGATCCGCTGCGGGCGCTCGAGGCGGCCCAGGACCTGCTCGAGCGCGTCGGCCGCCTGAGCCTGCAGTGGGCCGCGCGGCTCGGGCGGCCGGTGACGCTGCACATCGGCGTCCACAGCGGCCCGGTGGTCGCCGGCAGCCTGGGCAGCGGCGCCGGCGGCGCCTATGCGGTCACCGGCGACACCGTCAACACCGCCTCGCGGCTGCTCGCGGCCGCGCAGCCGGGCACCGTGCTGGTGTCGGAGGCCACCTGGTCGATGGTGCGGCACCGCTTCGACTTCGAGCCGGCCACCGAGCTGGCGCTGCGCGGCAAGGCGCAGCCGATGCGGGTCCACCGGCTGCGCGGCGCGCGCACCGACGCGGTCTCCGCGCGTGGCCTCGCCGAACTCGGACTGGCGGCGCCGCTGGTCGGCCGCGACGATGCCGTCGAGCGGCTGATCGGCGCTTTCGAGCGCATGCAGGGCGGCCAGGCCCAGCTGGTCAGCATCGTCGGCGAAGCCGGCGCCGGCAAGTCGCGGCTGCTGGCCGAACTGTTCGCAAAGCTGGAAGGCGACAGCCGCCTCGCCGCCACCGGCGTGCGCCGCGCCACCTGCTCCTCGCACGGGGAGCCGACCTACGGCACCTTCGGCACGCTGTTCCGCGAGGTCTACCAAGTCGACGCCGGCGACTCGCTGGAGGTCGCGCGGCACAAGCTGCACCAGGGCTTGCAGGCGCTCGGGGCCGATGCCGAGGAGGTCGACGCGGTTGCCCGGGTGGTGAACCACCTGCTCGGCATCGAGGATGCCGGCCCGCGCGACATCGAGCCCGAGCAGCTGCAGCGCCAGATCACGCTGGCGGCGCGGGCGCTGCTCGAGCGCCGCCTCGCCCGACAGCCGGTGCTGATCGTGATCGACGACCTGCAATGGGCCGATGCGGCATCGGTCGACCTGCTGCGCGAGGTGGTCGACCAGCTGGCCGACCGCCCGCTGATGCTGCTGGCGGCCCAGCGCCCCGACGCGCGCGCCCTGCGACCGGTGCGGGCCGCGCATCTGGTGATCGAGCTGGGCCCGCTGAGCGACCAGGACGCCGCGGCGCTGGTGAGCCACCTGCTGGGCGCCCCGGCCGACGACGGCCTGGCCCCCGTGCGCGATCTGGTGCGCACGCGGGCCGGCGGCAATCCGCTGTTCGTCGAGGAGATCGTGCGCAGCCTGGCCGGCTGCGGGCTGCTGCTGCGCCAGGGCGACCGCTGGATCTGCGAGGCCACCCAGGAGGCGGCGGACGTGCCGCCCACGCTGTACGGCCTGCTGCTGTCGCGCATCGACCGGCTGGCTGCGCAGGACCGGCGGACGCTGCAGGAAGCGGCCGTGCTCGGGGCCGATTTCGATGCCGCGCTGCTGCAGTGCATCGCCACCGACCCGCCGTCGGCCGAAGCCTCGCTGGGCCGGCTGGCCGCCGCCGACCTGATCCGGGCCGAGCCGTCGAATGCGCGCCGCTGGCGCTTCACGCACGCGCTGCTGCACGAGGTCGCCTACCAGAACCTGCTGCTGGCACGGCGCAGCGAACTGCATCAGCGGGCCGGCCGCGCCCTGGAGGAAGCATTCGCGGCGGACCGGCAGCAAGCCGCCGGCGACGAGGCCCGCAACCCGCTTCGCCTGGCCGAGCTGGAGGCGCTCGGCCACCACTGGAGCCTGTCGCCGGACACCCGGCGCGGCGCCCGCTACCTGCTGGCCGCCGGCGACCGCGCGCGGGCCGTCTATGCGAACGACGACGCGATCCGCCACTACGAACGGGCGCTGCGCACGCTGGCCGAAGAGCCGGCGGAGGCGCCGGCGGCGGCGCCCGAGGCAGAGCCGCTGGTGCTCGATGCGCGCGAGCGGCTGGCCGACCTCTACGGGCTGAAGGGACGCCGGGCCGAGGCGCTGGCGCAGTACGACCTGGTGCAGCGCGCCGCCGAGACACGGTGCGACCCGGTACGGGCCGCGCGGGCACTGCGCAAGACCGGCGGCCTGCACTGGGAAGCCGGCGAGCGCGAACGCGCCGGCGCCTGCTTCAGCGCCGGCCTCGAGCGCCTGGGCGCGGACGGCGACCCGATCGAGCGCGCCCATCTGTTCCAGGAGATGGGCCGGCTCGCCTTTCGTGCCGGCGACAGCCCCGCCGCCCTGGCGCTGGCCGAGCGGGCACTGGCCGAGCTGCCCGCCGCCGACGCCCCCGGAAGCGGCCGCGAGGCCACCGTCGTGCGGGCCGAGGCCTGCAACACCCTCGGTGTCGCGCTGGCACGGCTGGGCCGCCCCGCCGAGGCGGTGGCGCAGATCGAGAACAGCGTGGCCCAGGCCGAGGCGCACCAGCTGCTGCAGGCCGCCTGCCGGGGCTACACCAATCTCGGCGTACTATATGCGACGCTCGATCCGCAGCGCAGCATCGAGACCTGCCTGCGCGGCCTGGAGACCGCGCGCAAGGTCGGCGACCTCGGCTTCCAGTCGCGGCTGTATGCCAATCTCGCGGTGGCCTACTGTGCCCTGACCAACCGCTGCGAAGAGGAAGGCATCGAGGCCGCGCGCGCCGCCGCCAGCCTGGACCGGCGGCTCGGCCTGCTCGACCATCTCGCGGTGCCGCTGATCGTGCTGGGGCAGATCTACCAGTGCCACGGCGACCATGCGCGGGCCTTCGCCTCCTACAGCGAAGCCCTGCAGCTGGCCGAGCAGGTGGACGAGCCCCAGCTGCTTTTTCCCTGCTACGATGGATTGGCGACGTTGTATCTCGACGCCGGACGCATCCCACAGGCCGAGGCCTACCTGGCCAAGGCACAAACCGTCTGCGAGCGCGCCGGGCTCGAACCCGACGCCTTGATGGTGCTGCCGTTCCTCTGCTGAACCTGCCCGAAGGAGTCTCGAACATGACCTCCTCGACCATCCCCCCCGTGGCACCGGGCGAAGCCGCCCCCGACTTCGCGCTGCCGGCCGTGGCCGGCCCCGGCACCGTGTCGCTGGCCGACTACCGCGGACGCAGCCCGCTGCTGCTGTCGCTGATGGTCGGCCTGTGGTGCCCGTTCTGCCGGCGCCAGCTGGTGCAGCTCGGCAAGTTCGAGGTCAAGCTCAAGCCGCTCGGCATCGAGAGCCTGGTGGTGCTGGCCACCGACCCCGAGAACGCCAGGCTCTACTTCAAGTTCAGGCCGACCGCGCTGCGGCTGGCCTCCGACCCGGCCCTGTCGACCCACCGGGCCTACCGGGTGCCCAAGCCCGAACCGACGCCCGCCATGCTGCAGGCGATGCAGGAAACCCGCGTCAATCCGACCGGCGAGCTGCCCGAGGCGCTGCCGGTCCCGGCGGCCGCCAAGGCCATCGAGAAGCTCGACGGCTATGTCTGCACGCCCGCCGACCTGGGGGATGTCGACCGGCAATGGCCGCAGCTGAAGGCCCTGTTCATGATCGACCGCGACGGCATCGTGCGCTGGCACGACATCGAGTGCGCCCGCGAAGGGCTGGCCGGCATCGGCAAGCTGCCCTCCGAGGACATGATCCTCGAGGCGGCGCGCGCCTGCGTCGCCTGAACCCGCGCGCTCAGCTCCCCAGCGACGCCGGCCGGCTGGCCTCGACCACCGACTCGAGCCGCTGGCGGTCGGCGATCAGGCGCGAGGTCACCAGGTTGACGACCTGGAAGCCGAAGGCCGGGTTCTGGAAGTACAGCTGCTTGAAGGTGGTTTCGTCGATGCGCAGCACGGTGCAGTCGGTCGCGCAGCGCGCGGTCAGCGTGCGGCGCTTGTCGGGGGCGAAGAAGGCGATCTCCCCGAACAGGCGGCCCTCTTCCATCATCTCGCCGATCTCGACGAACTCGATCCGGCCCGACGCCAGGAAGTAGAGGTGGGTGGCGGCATCGCCCTTGCGGAACAGCACGCGGCCGGCCTTCATGCGCCGGCTGCGCATGTAGGGCCTGAGCCAGACGCCCGACAGGTCGTTCTCGGCCGCCGCCGCGGTGACGCGGCGCGTCAGCCGGACCATCTCCGCGGTGCGCCAGATGTTGATGGGCAGCAGGGCCCCGTGCAGCAGCATCATGATCAGGGACGGGTGCAGCGCGCCATAGACCAGGAAGCCGAGGTTGCCCCCCACCGCCAGGCAGCGCAGCGGGATCATGGTCTTGACGAACGAGCTCACCACCACCAGCGCGCCGGCCACCGCCGCCGAACACACGGCGACGATGCCTGCCGGGGTGGCGATCGACGCCGTGAGAGTCACGATCGCGGTGTCCCACAGTGCCAGTGCCATGCATGCTCCTTGTCTCGGCCGATTCGCCTCGCGCCGATTGTGCGTCGGAGCGCCCGATTCTCAACGCAGCATTTCACGGCCCGCCATGTAGAGCCCCAGCAGTGCCAGACCCAGGAAGAAGCAGCGCCTGAACACGGCCAGCGGCAGCCGCTGCCGCAGATGCTGGCCGAGCGACATGCCGGCCAGCGCGGGCACCAGCATGGCCAGCGAGGCGCCGGCCCACGGCGCCGAATAGCCGCCCTGCCCCGCCAGCGCGATGCCGAGCGCGATGGTGGAGCTCGTGAACGACAGCCCCATCGCCTGGATCAACTGGTCGCGAGAAAGGCCCAGCGCCTGCAGGTAGACCACCGCCGGCAGCACGAACACGCCGGTCAGCGCCGTGATCGCGCCGGTGAGCGCGCCCGCGACGGGCCCGAGCCAGGCCTCGTGGCGCGCCGGCAGCGCCAGCGGACGCCCCAGCAGCCCCCAGGCGGCATAGCCGGACAGGGCCAGCCCGAGCGCCAGCATCGCCCCCGGAGCGGAAGCGGCACCAAAGCACCAGGCGCCGAGCAGGGTGCCGGCCCCGATGCCGAGCTGCATGCCGGCCAGGCGGCGCAGCAGGACCCGCACGCCAGCCCAGGGCCGCAGTTGCCACAGGTTGGTCACGAGCGAGGGCACGATCAGCAGCGCGGCCGCGGTCGCCGGCGGCATCCACACGGCCAGCAGCGCCATCGACAGGGTCGGCAGGCCGAGGCCGATGACGCCCTTGACCACGCCCGCCAGCACGAACACGGCCGACACCCCGGCCCACAGCAAAAGATCGGATTCCAGCATCGGCCCAGTGTCGCGGCCGCGGCCGCGCCTGAAAATGCGGATCTCGCGGACCCGGCCTCAGGCGCAGCCTGAGCCTGTCGTGTTAACTTGCTCCCATGCGATTCGACCTCACCGACCTGCGGCTGTTCGAGAACATCGTCGAGGCCGGCAGCATCACCGGCGGCGCCGCGCAGACCCACATGACGCTGGCTTCGGCCAGCCAGCGCGTGCTCGGCATGGAGGCCGGCCTCGGCACGCCGCTGCTGCTGCGATCCCGGCTCGGCGTGCGGCCGACCGAGGCGGGGCGCACGCTGGCCCATCACGCGCGGCTGGTGCTGCAGCAGATGGAGCGCCTGCGCGGCGAGCTCGGCGAGTACGGCGCCGGCCTGCAGGGGCACGTGCGAATGCTGTGCAACACCTCGGCCATGACCGAACACCTGCCCGAGGCGCTGGGGGCCTTCCTGGTGCAGCATCCGCGGGTCTCGGTCGACCTCGAGGAGCAGGCCAGCAGCGACATCGTCGATGCGCTGCGCGCCGGGCTCGGCGATATCGGCATCGTCTCCGACGTGGTGGATGTCGAGGGCCTGCAGCACTTCGTCTTCCGGCCTGACGACCTGGTGCTGGTGCTGCCGCGCGGCCACGCCCTGGCGCGCCGCCGGCGCGTCGGCCTGGCCGAGGTGATCGACTGCAGTTTCGTCGGCCTGCCCGAGGGCAGCCCGCTGCAGGAGCACGTGGCGCTGCACGCGCGCCGCCTCGGCCGCCGGCTGTCCTACCGGGTCCGCGTGCGCAGCTTCGAGGCGGTGTGCCGCATGGTCGAACAGGGCATCGGCGTCGGCATCGTGCCCAAGGCGGCGGCGGACCGCTCGCCTTCGCTGCCGCGCATCCGTGCGGTGCCGATCGCCGAGGCGTGGGCGGCCCGGCAACTGCTGGCCTGCGTGCGGGATGCCGATGCGCTGCCGCTGCACGCGCGCCGCATGCTGAACCACCTGCTGGCTCCAGCAGCATCCTAGCGACGCCATGCCCGATCCCGCGGTTCCCATCGACTCGATCGTCGCCCTGCTCCAGACGCTGGTGCGCACGCCGAGCCGCGCCGGCATCGATGCGCCAGCGCCGGTCGTGCGGCGCATGCAGGACTGGCTGGACGCCCGCGGCCTGGCCTTCCGCCGCCTGCGCGGCGCCGATGGCGAAATCCTCGGCCTCTACGCCGAAGTCGCCGGCAGCCGGCCCGACGGGCCCTGGACCGTGCTCGACGCCACGCTCGACACCGCGGGCTTCGGCGATGCAGCGACCTGGACCGGCGCGTCGGCCACCGATCCGCGCATCGCCGACGGCTGGCTGCACGGGCGCGGCAGCGCCGACTCCAAGGGTGGCGCTGCCCTTTTCGCCCACCTGCTGCAGGACTTCGGCCGCGAGCGGGATCGCTTCGCCGGCCGGCTCGGCGTGCTGTTCGATCTCGACGAGCACTCCGGCCGCTTCGGCGGTGCCCGCGCCTTCTTCGACCAGCCGCACGATGGCGCGCCGCCGCCGCGGCCCGACGGGGTCCTGATCGGCTACCCGGGCATCGAGCGGATCGTCACCGGCGGACGCGGCTTCCTGCGCGCACGGCTCGGAGTGCACGGCATCGCCGCCCACTCCGGCGCCACGCGCCAGCGCGGCCTGAACGCGATCACGCGAGCCGCCGCGCTGGTCCAGGCCCTGGAGGCGGCCCCGCTGCCCGGGACCGACCCGGCCTTCGGCCTGGCGCCCCGCTTGACGCTGACCGGCATCGAGGCCGGGGACGGCGGCTACAGCCAGGTGCCCGACCTCTGCGAGCTGCGCGTCGACCTGCGGCTCACGCCGGACTTCGCCGATGCGCAGGCGCGCGACTGGATGCGGCACACGGTCGATGGTCTGGACGCGGCCTGGGCAGGCGGGGCCGCGACCACGATCGAATGGACCGCCGGCTGGCCGGCCTACCGGGTCCCCGATTCGAACCCGATGGTCGCGGCGCTGCGCGAGGCCAGCCGCGCCGAACTGGGCCACGCGCTGCCGACCGGCGTGGCCGGGCCCTCGAACATCGGCAACTACCTGCACGGCCTGGGGGTGCCGGCGCTGTGCGGCTTCGGGCTGCGCGGCGAGAACATCCACGCCGCCGACGAGCGCATCGCACTCGACAGCATCGGCCCGGTCTACCGGATCTATCGCGACGCGCTGCGCCGGCTGCAGCGCGCGGCACCAGCGGCCTAGCCTGCGCCTTCGGCGCCGACGTCCGCTTGACGCCCGGCTGGTGCACGCACATACTTAGGCAATCACTTAAGTATTGAGATTCGCCACATGCGCTGGAGCCTCTACTACCACCCGCTGTCCTCCTTCTGCTGGAAGGCGCTGATCGCCCTCTACGAGGCGGATATCGCCTTCGAGCCGCGGCAGATCAACCTCGGTGATGCAGCCGATCACGCCGCCTTCGAGGCGGTCTGGCCGCTGGCCAGGTTCCCGGTCCTGCGCGACAACCTGCTGGGCCGCACGGTCCCCGAGTCGAGCATCATCATCGAGTACCTGGCCCGAAGCGAGCACTCGGCCTCCAACCTGCTGGCGAGCGACCCGGACCTGTCGCTGCAGACCCGCCTGATCGACAGGCTCATCGACGCCTACATCCACCTTCCTTTCCAGCAGGTGGTTGCCGAGCGCCTGCGCCCGCCCGGGCAACACGATGCCTTCGGAGTGGAGCAGGCGCGCGGCCAGATCCGCGCCGGCTACAAGCTGATCGCCCCGATGATCGCCGGCCCCTGGGCGCTGGGCGAGACCTTCACCATGGCCGACTGCGCGGCGCTGCCGGCGCTGTTCTACGCCGACCACTCGGTTTCCCTGGCCGATTCGCCCGAGCTCGCCGCCTACCTCGGCCGCCTGAGGGCGCGGCCCAGCGTGGCCAGGGTGCTGGCCGAGGCCGAACCCTTCTTCCAGTACTTTCCCCTGAAGGACGGCTGATGCCGACCCTGGCTGCCGATCTGGACCTGACCTTCCAGGCACTGGCGGATCCGACACGCCGCGACATGGTCGAGCGCTTGTCGCGCGGCCCTGCGACCGTCAGCGAACTGGCCCGGCCCTATGGCATGTCGCTGCCGGCCATCGTCCAGCACCTCGCGGTGCTGGAGGACAGCGGCCTGGTGCAGTCCGAGAAGCTCGGCCGGGTGCGCACCTGCCGGATCGATCCCGCCGCACTCAGCCTCGCCGAGCAGTGGTTCAACCAGCGCCGGGCCGAATGGGACCGGCGCCTGGACCGTCTCGGCGACCACCTCCAACGCTTTCCCGACGGAGAACCCGAATGACCACCCCGACCGCAACCCGGCGCAGCGTCGCCCACGGCATCTTCACCATCGAGCGCAGCTATGCGTCGGTGACACCGCAGCGGGTGTTCGACGCGTTCGCGACCATCGAGGGCAAGAACGGCTGGTTCACCGCGCCCAACGACCGATGGGAGGTCGTCGAGCGAACCCTGGATTTCCGGGTCGGTGGCCGCGAGCGGCTGAAGGGCCGCTGGAAAAACGGCCTCGTCACCGAGTTCGACGCCACCTACTTCGACATCATCCCGGGCGAGCGGATCGTCTACACATACGAGATGCGCCTGGACGGGCGCAAGATCTCGGTCTCGCTCGCCACCTTCGAGTTCAAGCCGTCGGGCACCGGCGCCAGGCTGGTCATGACGGAGCAAGGCGCCTTCCTCGACGGCTACGACGACAACGGCAGCCGCGAGCGCGGCAGCCGCGAGATCGTGGACAAGCTCAGCGCCTGGCTGGAGGGCTGATGCCCGGATGCGCCGGCCAGCCGATCAGGCGTCGACCTTCACCTTGCCGTCCTTGACGACGCGCGCCCACTTGTCGATCTCGCTCGAGATGAACTTGGCGAACTTGTCGCGCGACCCGCCGCCGTCCTCGGCGCCGTAGGTGTCGAGCCGCTCCTGCACATCGGGCATCGCCAGCACGGTGTTGACGTCGCGGTTGATCTTGTCGGCGATACCGGACGGCAGCTTGCCCGGGCCGGCGAGGCCGTACCAGGTGGTCGCCTCGAAGCCGTCGAAGCCCTGCTCCTGCATGGTCGGGATGTTCGGATGGCCCTTGGCGCGCTTGAGCCGCGTCTGGGCGACACCGATCACCTTGCCGCTCTTCACGTGCGGGGTCGCTGCGGTCATCGTCTCGAAGCTGTACTGGATCTGGCTGCCCATCAGGTCGGCCAGCAGCGGTCCGCTGCCCTTGTAGGGCACGTGCATCGCATCGACCTTTGCCTGCAGCTTGAACATCTCCAGCGCCAGGTGCTGGGCCGATCCGGCGCCGGCCGAGCCGAAGCTCACCTTGCCCGGCTCCGCGGCACACAGGGCGACGATGTCCTTCACCGTCACGGCCTTCTGCGTCGGGCTCGCGATCAGCAGGTTGGGCGTGACGCCGACCAGCACGATCGGCACGAAGTCGCGCTGGACGTCGTAGCGCAGCTTGGGCTGCAGGCTCGGCGCCAGCGCATGGCTGTTGATGTGCGCCATCAGCAGCGTGCTGCCGTCGCTCGGCTGGGTCGCCACGTACTCGGCCGCCAGCACGCCGGCCACGCCGCCCTTGTTCTCGACGATGACCGTCTGGTTCCACATCAATGCCAGCTTCTGCGCGACCACGCGGGCCAGTGCGTCGGTGCCGCCGCCCGGCGGGAAGCCGACCACGATGCGCACCGGGCCGGAGGGCCATTCCTGCGCGAACACGCCGGGCACGCCGAGGGTGGCCGCCGCTGCGCCTGCGGCCTGGATGAAGGAACGTCGTTGCATGTTGTCTCCGTTTTTCTTGAATGAACGCCTGGGCGCTCAGGCCGCCTTCTGCAGGGCGGCCGGCGCGACATGGCCGGCGAAGTAGTCCATCGATGCCTGCACGCCGCTGCCGGCGAGCTTCACGCCGGAGAGCTTCAGACCCATCTCGACGCCGGCGACCATCGCGACCAGCGTCAGGTCGTTGCTGTCGCCGAGATGGCCCATGCGGAACATGCGGCCCTTGAGCTTGCCCAGGCCCGTGCCCAGCGACAGGTCGAAGCGCTGGTGGATGAGCCGGCGCACCGCATCCGCATCGACGCCCTCGGGCGTGATCACGCCGGTGAGCACCGGCGAGTACACGGCCGGGTCGGCGCACTGGATCGGCAGGCCCCAAGCATTCACTGCGGCGCGCACGCCGGCGGCCCAGCGCTGGTGGCGCGCGAAGACGTTGTCCAGGCCCTCGTCGAGGATCATGTCCAGCGCCTCCGAGAGGCCGTAGAGCAGGTTGGTGTTGGGCGTGTAGGGCCAGTAGCCGTCCTTGTTCATCTCGACGATCTCGTCCCAGGCCCAGAACGCGCGCGGCAGCCTGGCGCTCTTCATCGCTTCGAGGGCGCGCGGCGAGATGGCGTTGAAGCTGATGCCCGGCGGCAGCATCAGGCCCTTCTGCGAGCCGCTGATGGTGACGTCGACGCCCCATTCGTCGTGGCGGAAGTCGGCGCTCGCGAGGCCGGAGATGCTGTCGACCATCAGCAGCGCGGGATGCCCCGCCGCATCGATGGCGCGGCGCACCGACGCGATGTCGGAGGTGACGCCGGTCGAGGTCTCGTTGTGCACCACGCACACGGCCTTGATCTTCTTCCCGGTGTCCTTGCGCAGCCGCGCCTCGATGAGCTCGGCCTGCACGCCGCGGCGCCAGCCCGGGGCCTGCGGCAGCTCGTCGTCGGTGCCGTCGAAGGCCAGGAACTCGGTCGAGATGCCGAGCCGGGTGGCCATCTTCTGCCACAGCGAGGCGAAGTGGCCGGTCTCGTACATCAGCACGTGATCGCCGGGGCTCAGCGTGTTCGACAGCGCGGCCTCCCAGGCGCCGGTGCCCGAGGCCGGATAGATGATGACCGGATGCTGCGTCTTGAAGATCTTCCGGATGCCGCCCAGCACCTGCCGGCCCAGGGCCCCGAATTCGGGGCCGCGGTGGTCGATGGTGGGCAGGCTCATCGCGCGCAGGATGCGGTCGGGTACCGGGCTCGGGCCCGGGATCTGCAGGAAGTGCCTGCCGGTGGGATGGGAGTCGAGTTGAAGCATGGAGCCGTCCTTTCCTTTTTAGTTTTGCATTCAAAACACAAAAATGTATGCTGGTTATCCCCTAGAACACGAGGTTGCCACCCGATTAATTTGCATTCAAAATACAAATCAAGAGGAATGAACGCATGGCGGAAGTGATCGAAATCTCGCGGCTGGCGCTGCACGACCAGGTGGCATCGCGGCTGCGAACGATGCTCATCGAAGGCCTGATCGCACCCGGCGCCAAGCTCAACGAGCGCGAGCTGTGCGAGCAGCTGCGCGTCTCGCGCACCCCGCTGCGGGAGGCCATCAAGCTGCTGGCGGCGGAGGGGCTGGTCGACCTGTTGCCCAACCGGGGCGCGGTGGCGGTCAAGCTGACCGAGGCCGATGTGGTCAACACCTTCGAGCTGCTGGCGACGCTCGAAGCCATGTCCGGCGAACTGGCGGCGCAGCGCATCACCGACGAAGAACTGGCCGAGCTGCGCGCGCTGCACTACGAAATGATGGCCTGCTTCGCACGGCGCGACCTCTCCGGCTACTACCGCATCAACGCGCGCATCCATGCGGCCATCAACGAGGCGGCCAGGAACCCGGTGCTGACGAGCACCTACCGCTCGATCAACGCGCGCGTGCAGTCGCTGCGCTTTCGCACCAACCAGAACGAAGCCAAGTGGGCCGGCGCGGTGGCCGAGCACGAACGAATGATCGAAGCCCTGAGCGCGCGCGACCCGGTCGCGATGCGCCAGGTCCTGGTCGAACACCTGAACCGCAAGCGCGACACCGTGCTGGAGCTGCTGCGCGCCGGTGAAATCTATCCACGGTCGCACGCGGCCAAGTCCTGAAGCCCCAGCCATGCGCATCGAGCCCGCCAGCCATCTGCAGCCAGCCGGTACCGTCCTTCCGCCCAACGACATCTGCGCGGCGCTCGCGCGGCGCCTGGCGGTCGAGACGCAGGGCGAAGTGCTCTTCGACGACGCATCGCGGGGCCGCTATGCGACCGATGCGTCGATCTACCAGATCATGCCGGTCGGTGTGCTGGTGCCGAAGACCGAGCGCGACATCGCGACCGCCATCGACGTGGCGCGCGATCTCAAGGTGCCGGTGCTGGCGCGCGGCGGCGGCACCAGCCAGTGCGGCCAGACCACCGGCGCGGCACTCGTGATCGACAACAGCAAGCACTTCCGGCGCGTGCTGGATCTCGATCTCGAACACCGCACCGTCACGGTGGAGCCGGGCATCGTGCTCGACCACCTCAATGCGCAGCTCAAGCCGCACGGGCTGTGGTATCCGGTCGATGTGTCCACCAGCGCGCAGGCCACGCTCGGCGGCATGGCGGGCAACAACTCCTGCGGCTCGCGCTCCATCGCGTACGGCAACATGGTTCACAACGTCGCGGGCGCCAGCGCGTGGCTCTCGGACGGCGAACTGGTCGACTTCGGTCCGGTGTCGAACCTGGGCGCCCGCGCCAGCGACATCGCGTTGCACGTGCGGAACCTGGTGGTGCAGCACCGCAGCCAGATCCAGGCGAACTGGCCCAAGGTGCTGCGGCGCGTCGCCGGCTACAACCTGGACATCTTCGACAACCAGAGCGAGAAGCCCTACACCGCGGACGGCAGCGTCAACCTGGCGCACCTGCTGGTCGGCGCCGAAGGCACGCTGGCCTACACGCGCAGCCTGACGCTCAAGCTCTCCGAACTGCCGCGCGCGAAGGTGCTGGGCATCGTCAACTTCCCGACTTTCCACGCCGCGATGGATTCGGCGCAGCACATCGTGAAGCTCGGCCCCACCGCGGTGGAGCTGGTCGACCGCACGATGATCGAGCTGAGCCTCGCCAACCCCGCCTTCCGGCCCACGGTCGAGACCGCGCTGATCGGCCGGCCTGCCGCGATCCTGCTGGTCGAGTTCTCGGGCAGCGACAAGACATCGCTGCTGCCGAAGCTGAAGGACCTGGTCGAGCTCATGGGCGAACTCGGCCTGCCGGGCAGCGTGGTCGAGATGCGCGACGACGCGCCGCAGAAGAACCTCTGGGAAGTGCGCAAGGCGGGCCTCAACATCATGATGAGCCTCAAGGGCGACGGCAAGCCGGTGAGCTTCATCGAGGACTGCGCCGTGCCGCTGGAGCATCTGGCGGAATACACCGACGGCCTCACCGAGGTGTTCGCGAGGCACGGCAGCCGCGGCACCTGGTACGCGCACGCTTCGGTGGGCACGCTCCACGTGCGGCCGATCCTGGACATGCGCACCGACGGCGCGGCCAAGATGCGTGCGATCGCCGAGGAGGCGAGCGCGCTGGTGCGCAAGTACAAGGGCGCCTTCAGCGGCGAGCACGGCGACGGCCTGTGCCGCGGCGAATGGATCGAGTGGCAGTTCGGGCCGGTACTCAACGAGGCCTTCCGCTCCATCAAGCAGAAGCTGGACCCGATCAACCTCTTCAACCCCGGCAAGATCATCGATCCGCCGAAGATGGACGACGGCGCGCTGTTCCGCTTCGCGCCGGCGACCGCTCCCAGGCCCTACAAGCGCATTCCGCTCACGCCGGTGCTCGACTGGTCGGCGTGGAACGTGCAAGCCGACCCGGTGACGGAAGTGACGACGGCCCCGGGCACCGGCGGCGACATCACCGGAGGCTTCGCCAAGGCCGTGGAGATGTGCAACAACAACGGCCATTGCCGCAAGTTCGATGCCGGCACCATGTGCCCCAGCTACCGCGTGACGCGAGACGAGCAGCACCTCACGCGCGGCCGCGCCAACACGCTGCGGCTGGCGATTTCCGGCCAGCTCGGCCCCGACGCCTTCACCAGCGAAGCCATGCACGAGACCATGGACCTGTGCGTCGGCTGCAAGGGATGCAAGCGCGATTGCCCGACCGGCGTCGACATGGCGAAGATGAAGATCGAGTTCCTGTCGCACTACAAGAAGAAGCACGGCCACACGCTCAAGGACAGGCTCATCGCCCGGCTGCCGGACTATGCCCATGCGGCCAGCCGCATGCCGTGGCTGCTGAATCTGCGCAACACCGTGCCGGGCGCGCGCTGGCTCGGCGAGAAGCTGCTGGGGCTTTCCGCGCAGCGCTCGCTGCCCGAATGGCGCAGCGACACCTTCTGGCGCGTGGGCGATCCTTCGATGTTCGCGAGCCGCGAAGAGGCGATCGCCGCCGCGGGCCAAGGCGGCAAGGTCGCGGTGCTCTTCGTCGATACCTTCAACGGCCACTTCGAGAGCGAGAACGCACTCGCCGCCGCGCGCGTGCTCAAGGCCGCCGGCTACCTGCTCCACACCGTGCAGAAGGACGGCGGCCACCACTGCTGCGGCCGCACCTATCTCGCCAACGGCATGGTGGACGAGGCCAAGGCCAGGGCCGGCGCCTTGATCGACGCCCTGCTGCCCTTGGCCGATGCGGGCATCGCGATCGTCGGGCTCGAACCCTCATGCCTGCTGACGCTGCGCGACGAGACGCTGGTGATGGGCCTGGGCGCGAAGGCCGAGACCGTCGCGGGCCGGGCGCTGCTGTTCGAGGAATTCATCGCGCAAGAAGTGGCGGCCGGGCGCTTCCAGCTGGCACTCAAGGCGATCGACCGGCCGATCCTCTTGCACGGGCACTGCCACCAGAAGGCCTTCGGCGCGGTGAGCCCGATCCTCGACGTGCTCAGGCTGATTCCCGGTGCCAAGCCGGAGTTGATCGAAAGTTCATGCTGCGGCATGGCCGGCAGCTTCGGCTACGAGGCTTCGCACTACGAGGTCTCGATGCAGATGGCGGAGGCCGCCCTGCTGCCCGCCGTGCGCCGGAACCCGGCCGCCATCGTCGTCGCCGACGGCACCAGCTGCCGCCACCAGATCGCCGACGGAGCGCAGCGCGAAGCGGTGCACGTGGCCCGCCTGCTCGACGCGCAGCTCGCCTGAGGCGGCAGGGCGCTGCGGCATCGAGCATGGGTCGGGCCGGTGCTTTCTGGCAGCCCCTACTTCTCGACCACGACCACATCGCCGAATGCCAGGGCGCGCCCCTCGGCATCGGCGACCTCCAGGCGTGCGACCGGCTTGCCGGTCGCTCTTTCGACAAGCCGTGAATGACGCTCGCCGCGGCGGAAGAGGTTGCGCTCGCCCCATTGCCTCAGGCCGACGATGACTGGAAAGAGCGTCTGCCCCTTGGGCGTCAGGACGTATTGGTGGTACGCGGTACCGTCCGACGCCGGCTGGGCCTCCAGCACGCCTTCTTCCACGAGCGCCTTGAGCCTGCTGGCCAGGATGTTGCGCGCGACGCCCAGGCTCGCTTGAAAGTCGCTGAATCGACTGACCCCGTCGAACGCGTCCCGCACGATCAGCAGCGACCAACGGTCACCGACGACGTCCAGCGCCCGCGCCACCGGACAACTGGCCGTGTTCATTCGCTTTCGTTCAGCCATCTGGATCTCCTGGCAGCAACAGACCGCCTTCTGGTTGCATTTTAAAACCGATAGGCTAGACTCGTTTTGGTTTCATTTTAAAACCAGAAAAGCCATGCCCACGATGACTCCGAGCACCACCCCGGCGATGCCGCGGAAGCTGGTCGCACTCTTTGCCTGCACGAGCGGCGTCAGCGTCGCGAACGTGTACTTCGCCCAGCCCTTGCTCGATACCCTGGCGGTGGACTTCGAGGTAGCAGCCGCCGCCATCGGCGGCGTCGTGACGGCCACTCAGGCCGGGTCGGTGCTGGCCTTGCTGCTGCTCGTTCCCCTGGGCGACCAGCATGACCGCCGGCGGCTCGCCCGCCTCCAGCTGCTGGGCCTGGTGCTGGCCCTCTGCGGCGTCGCCATGGCCCGCAGCACTGTCGCCCTGATGGCCGGCATGCTCGCTGTCGGCCTGCTCGGGACCGCCATGACGCAAGGGATGATTGCCTATGCGGCGAGTACCGCTGCCCCTCGGGAGCGCGGGCGCGTCGTCGGGGCCGCACAGGCGGGGGTGGTCGTCGGACTCCTGCTCGCGAGGGTCTGGTCGGGCAGCGTTTCGGACCTGGTCGGCTGGCGCGGCGTGTACCTCGGTTCCGCGGCAGTCATGGCTGCGCTCGGTGCGCTCATCTGGAGACAGTTGCCCGCACAGCCGCCCACGGCCCCGCGTCTCCCGTACCTGAGGCTGCTGAGGTCGACCTTGGGACTCTTGCGGACGGACCGGGTGCTCAGAACCCGAGGCACCCTGGCCCTGCTGATGTTCGCTGCCTTCAGCATCTTCTGGAGTGCGCTGGCATTGCCGCTCACGGCACCACCGCTGTCGCTGTCGCACTCGGCGGTCGGCGCCTTCGGTCTGCTTGGCGCTGTCGGCGCGTTCTTCGCCGGGCGAGCGGGGCGATGGGCCGACCAGGGTCGGGGCCAGCACACCAGCGCGGCCGCGCTCGTGCTGCTGCTTCTGGCCTGGATACCGCTCAGCTTCACGCAGTCCTCCCTGTGGTGGCTGGCTGCGGGCATCCTGGTGCTCGATGTGGGCAGCCAGGCCTTGCATGTCACCAACCAGGCGATGATCCTCCGAGGGCCGGCCGAACTGCATGGTCGCCTGATCGGGTGCTACATGCTGTTCTACGCCGTGGGCAGCGGGGCCGGTGCGATCGCATCGACCGCCGCGTACGCGCACGCCGGCTGGTCCGGCGTGTGCATCCTGGGAGCCTCCGTGAGCGCAGTCGCGCTCGCCGTCTGGATCGCGACGACGTACCAGGCGGCGCCGGGCGATTCTTCGGAGCGATTGGCGAACGATGCTTGCGTACCGTAGGGAAGCGGCAAAGACATGGTCTTTCGTTCGGCATGCGAAGAAGCTGCCCGGTGCCCCGATGATTGCAGTACAGGCCGGGCCTCGCCGATGCCAGAGGCGCACACGAATCTGCCGATTCGTGCCAAGCTCCACCTTGGTGCCCGAAATGTCCAACACCCATGCCCAGGCCGCTGCGTGCTCAGGCGCGTCCGTCCGCCACGTCTCGCTGCTGGCGCTGCCCGACGCGGTGATCGCGACACTGGCCGGCATCTACGACGTGATGAATGCGCCTGCGCTGATGGGCTTGCGGAGCGCCCACGCCTGCCCGCCTTTCGAGGTCGAGATCGTCGGCGAGTCGACCGGCCCTCTCTTGCTGGCCAGCGGCGTTCCGATCCACGTCCAGCGCACTGTCGAGTCGATCGATGCCACGGACATCGTGATCGTGCCGTCGGTGCTGGTGCGCGGGTCCGGCTGGCAAAAAGGCCGCTACCCCGAACTGGTGGACTGGCTGCAGCGCATGCACGCCGGCGGCGCGGTCCTCTGTTCGGCCTGCTCGGGCGTGTTCCTGCTGGCCGAGACCGGTCTCTTCGACGGAAGAGACGCCACGGTGCACTTCAGCTACGCCGGCTACTTCGCGAGCGCGCATCCCGACGTTCCGATCCATCCCGAGCGCGTGCTCGTGGTCTCGGGGGTGCGCGAGGAGCTGATCAGTTCGGGCGCATCGACGACCTGGCACGACATGGTGCTCTACCTCATCGCCCGCTACGCGGGAGCCACGGATGCGCAAGAGGTGGCACGCTTGTTTGCGCTGCAGTGGCATCAGGATGGCCTGGCACCCTACATGAGCTTCGAAGGCCGTACCGATCACGGCGATGCAGAGATCCGGGCCGCACAGGATTGGCTCGCCACCCACTTCGCTGTCGCCAGCCCGGTCGAGGAATTGGTCAAGCGCTCGAAGCTGGCAGAACGAAGCTTCAAGCGGCGTTTCACGGCAGCCACCGGCATCGCTCCGATCGCCTATGTCCAGCGCCTTCGCGTCGAAGACGCCAAGCGCCGGCTCGAACGCACCGACGCGTCGGTCGACGAGATCAGCTGGCGCGTCGGCTACGAAGACGCCGCGTTCTTCCGCCGCCTGTTCAAGCGCACGACGGGCCTCGCACCGGGGGCCTATCGCACACGCTTCGCCATCCCCGATTTCGCACGCTCCTGAGTGCCTTGTCCGGTGATTCGCCAGGCGGCGGTGGCACGAAAGAACCGTTCGAGGGAGCGATCAGCTCTACCGGGGTCGACGCAGTTTCGAGACGATCAGGTCATCGCAACTCATCCCCCGAACACCATGCAATCACCTGTCATCGACTCCGCAAAGCTCGAGGCCTTTGCCATGCGCGCCATCGGCGACGTCACTGCCGGCTACACCGGCGTCATGGTCAGCCTCGGCAGCAAACTCGGCCTCTACAGGGCCATGGCCGGCGCCGGCCCGCTCAGCGCCAAGGAAGTCGCCGGTCGCTGCGGCTGCGCTGAACGCTACGTGCGCGAATGGCTCAACTCGCAGGCCGCCGGCGGCTACCTCGTCTATCACGCCGGCAGCGACACCTACGAGCTCTCCGGCGAACATGCCTTGGTGCTGGCCGACGAGGACAGCCCCTGCTTCATCCCGCATGCCTGGAACGTGCCGGCGGCCATGTGGGCCGATGAACAGCTGGCGATCGACGCCTTCCGGAGCGGCGATGGGGTCGCATGGGGAGAGCACGATGCCCGGATGTCATGCGGCGTGGCGGCGTTCTACCGCAATGGCTATCGCGCAAGCCTGGTGCCGCAATGGTTGCCCGCGCTGGACGGCGTGGTCTCGCAGCTCGAAGCGGGCATCGAGGTGGCGGACGTGGGCTGCGGCCATGGGCACTCGACCCTGCTGATGGCGCAGGCCTTTCCGAATTCGCACTTCTCCGGCTTCGACACCCACGCGGCTTCGATCGGCGCAGCCCGGGCCCACGCGGCAGCTGCCGGCCTTTCGTCGAACCTGGCTTTCTCGCTGGCCCGGGCGGTCGACTATCCCGGCCGGCGCTACGGGCTCATCTGCTTTTTCGACACGCTGCACGACCTGGGCGACCCTGTCGCCGCGGCGCGTCACGCGGCCGATGCGCTGGCGCCGGACGGCACGGTGTTGCTGGTCGAGCCCTTCGCTCACGACCGGATCGAGCAGAACCTCTCGCCTGTGGGGCAGCTCTACTACGCGGGTTCATCGGTCATGTGCTGCGCCCACGCAATCTCCGAAGGCGGCAAGCTGGTGCTCGGTGCGCAGGCGGGCCCGAAGCGATTGGAGGAGGTCTTCTTCAGGGCCGGGTTCACTCGCTTCCGGTGTGTCGCCGAGACGCCCTTCAACCGCATCTTCGAAGTGCGGCGATGACCGGGTTGCCGCACGACATGCATTCAGGGGTGCGAAAACGCACATTCAGACCGCACCCTGCAGGCGCAAACTTCGCCCCATGCCAGCCCATCCATCCACCTGAAGGAATCCGACAATGAACACCGCCTCCAAGCTCCTCTCCGGCTTTGCGCTCGCGATCCTCGCTGCCGCCGGCGTTCAGGCAGAAACCTATGACGGCGTCATCAAGGTCACTTCGACCCAGAGCCGTGCCGCAGTGCGCGCCGAAGCCGTGGCGACCGCTCGCAGCGGCGACCCGTTCAGCGATGTGGCCGGGCAAGGCGTCGTCAGCGTCGCCAGTTCGACCGACCGCGCCGCGATGCGCTCGCAGGGCGTCGCCGCCGCGCACAGCGCGAACCCCTACGCCGAGGGCTACGGCCAGGGCGTGACCCGCGTGGCGCCGAGCGTCGACCGCGCCAGCGTGCGGGCCCAAGCCCGCGCGACCGCACGCGGCGATCGCCTCGCGATCTGAGGCCCGCCAAGCCAGGAAGCGCTCAGCCTCGGGGATTGCCGCGCTCCTGCTGCGCAATGAAAGCCTGGACCTCGGGGTAGACCTGCTCGCGCCAGCGGCGTCCGCTGAAGATCCCGTAGTGGCCGGCGCCCTTGACCTCGAAATGGCGCTGCTCCTTGGCCGAGACGCCGGTGCACAGCTCATGCGCCGCGCGGGTCTGGCCCGAGCCGGAGATATCGTCCAGTTCGCCCTCGACCGTCAGCAGGCCTGTCGAATGGATGTCCTGCGGGCGCACCGGCTCGCGCTCGCCGGCGGGGTTCTTGACTTCCCAGGTGCCGTTCACGAGGTCGAACTTCTGGAACACCGTGCGGATCGTCTCCAGGTAGTAGTCGGCGTCCATGTCGAGCACCGCGTTGTACTCGTCGTAGAACTTGCGGTGCGCCTCGGTGCTGGCGTCATCGCCCTTGATCAGGTCCTTGAAGTAGTCGTAGTGGCTGCTGGCATGGCGGTCGGGGTTCATCGCCACGAAGCCGGTGTGCTGCAGGAAGCCCGGATAGACGCGCCGTCCGGCGCCCGGGAAGCCGTCCGGCACCCGGTAGATCACGTTGTTCTCGAACCACTCGAAGCTCTTGTTCATCGCCAGGTTGTTGACCGCGGTGGGCGACTTGCGGGCGTCGATCGGGCCGCCCATCATGGTCATCGACAGCGGCGTCTTCTCGCCGCGGCTGGCCATCAGCGACACCGCGGCC
>NZ_JASZYT010000003.1 GCF_030316765.1 Variovorax saccharolyticus | reverse complement strand
TAAGCTAACTGATACTAATTGCTCGTGCGGCTTGACCCTATAACTTTGATCTACGATCAAGGTGTTATGCCAAGTTGACGCATTCAAGATTCCGATGCCACAAGCATCAAAAGCTGATTCCAGACTCTATGAATTCGTTGTGCTGACCCCGTCAGCACGACAACCCTTTATGCCTGATGACCATAGCGAGGTGGTCCCACTCCTTCCCATCCCGAACAGGACAGTGAAACGCCTCAGCGCCGATGATAGTGCGGGTTCCCGTGTGAAAGTAGGTCATCGTCAGGCTCTTACAGCCCAAACCGCCCAGCCCCTCAAAAGGCTGGGCGTTTTGCTTTGGGGGACCTGGAATTGCGTTTGGCGCTCATCCGGTGCTGCCGCAGGAATTCCAGCAAGCGGGCTTCGGCTGCATACAGATGGCGCCTGCCCTGCGCGTGTTCGCCGATCCGGGTCCAGATCTCGGCGATGGCGTCGGCCTTGCCTGCGAGTGCGCTGCCGAGCGCGAGGACAGCCGGGTGCACATAGGATTTCTTGCACACCGCCGGCGTGTTGCCCAGTTGTTTCGCCACCGCCGAGATGATTTCCTTCGCGCTGTAGCGCACGGCGTCCGGTTCGCCCGTGGTACACGCGATGCGAGTCAATTCGAGGGCCTGGACCGTTCCATGCCAAGTGCGAAAGTCCTTGGCCGTGAAGTCACCATCGGCGATTTCGCGTAAGTAATCGTTCACATCGGTTGACGATATGCCGCGCGGACTACCGTCGTCCGATTGATACTGGAACAACTCCTGGCCGGGTAGTTGCTGGCATCGGCGCACGATCGCCGCGATGCGCGCATCGTCCACGCGGGCCTCGTGCATCACGCCGCTCTTGCCGCGAAAACGCAGCCTGAGTGCGCTGCCCTGGATGTCGACGTGCCTGTTGCGCAGCGTCGTGAGTCCGTACGAGCCGTTGCTGCTGGCGTATTCCTCGTTGCCGACGCGCAGGAAGGTCGTGTCGAGCAAGCGCACCAGGGTGGCCATCAGCAATTGCCGCTCGAGCGGTGCCTTGGCGCCTGCGGCCAGGTCGCGCGCCACGCGGCGGCGAATCGCAGGCAGCGCGCGACCGAAGGCTTCCAAACGCTCGAACTTGCGTTCGTCCTTCAACGTACGCCATTCGACGTGATAACGGTACTGTTTGCGGCCACGTGCGTCGATCCCGGTGGCCTGCAGGTGACCGTTCGCGACCGGGCAGATCCATACCTTGTCGTAGGCCGGTGGTATCGCGAGGCGGCGAATGCGCAGGATCTCGTCGTCGTCGCGCAGCCAGTTGCCGCGGCTGTCCCGATAGCGAAAACCGGCGCCGCGCCGGACCCGGCTCCAGCCCGGCATGTCGGGGTTCACGTAGACCAGACCGTTGGCAAGGGGAACGGGGCGTGGGTTCGCGGTGGGCATGGTGTTTGCGACAATCTCGACCGAGCAGTGCACAGAGAGACCTACAGCCTGCCGATGCGGTCGGCGCGCCGCTGTAGGACGCTGCAAGCGTTGCCGGTGCGATGCGCACCTGTCGCACCGTCCTGCTTTCTTGTCGAATTCCCTTTCTCCCGGAGATTTCCATGTCGTCAGTCTGGTCCCGCCGCGCCCGTTGGGGTGCGCTTCCTGCCGTTGTCGTGCTTGCTGCAGCCTGCAGTTCGGTCGCGCCGTCGCGCGTCGCCGAGCCCGTCAAGGTCAAGGTTTTCGTTGGCGCCATGTTCGAGATCGGCCAGAACACCGGGGATCGCGCCGGCGAGTTCCAGCACTGGTACGAGCGCTACTGGAAGGGGGCCGTGCCGGTCACCGTGCCCGGCGCGCTGCAGCCCGTGTACTGCAACACGGACGGCGTCTGCGGCTCGGTGCTCGGCATGGGCAAGGTCAACTCGTCGGCGTCGATGCAGGCGATCCTGACCAGCCCGAAGTTCGATTTCTCGAAGGCCTACTACGTGATATCCGGCGTGGCCGGCACGCCGCCCTCGCGCGGCACCATCGGCGAGGTCAGCTGGGCCACCTGGCTGGTCGACTACGACCTCGGCCACCGCTGGGCGCCGGAGGAGAACAAGGCCGGCGAGCCCACTTTCATGCCGCGCAAGGGCTACGAGGAGTACCGCCGCTTCAAGCTCAACCCCGAACTGGTCGCCTGGGCGATGAAGCTGTCGGCCGACACCCCGCTGAAGGACTCCGATTCCGCCAAGGCCTACCGCCTGCGCTACCCGCAGGCGGCGGCGCGGCGCGCACCCTTCGTCGGCACCGGCACCCACATGACCGGCGACACCTTCTTCCACGGCCCCGGCATGTCGAACCAGGCCCAGTACATCGCCAAGCTGTACGGCGCCGACGACTATGTGATCACCGAGATGGAAGCGGCCGCGATCACGCTGGTAATCAAGCGCCAGCACGGCACCGACCGCGTGATGAGCCTGCGCGGGGCGGTCAACTTCGACCAGGGCAACCCGCGCGAGACGACGCTGCAGCATCTGGACCCGGCACCCGGCGAAACCGCCGGCGGCTTCGCCGAGACGGTCCAGAACATCGAGCTGGTCGGCAGCCGGGTGGTCGACCACATCGTCGTCAACTGGCCGCAATGGCAGGGCGGGGTGCCGGCGCTGGCGCCGCGCTGATCGGCCAGGGCGGACACGCCCTAGAACAACGAAGCGGTCCGGGCGGTCGATTCGTCGGCCGGCCTGGCCGCGCGGCGGACGGCAGCCGGGGGCCGCACGGCCGGCTCGACCGGCACTTCACCGGCCCTGGCCAGCGTGCCCACGCGGACGCCGAGCAGCCGCAGCGGACGCTCCAACGGCACCCGCTTGAGGCAATGGCCGGCAATGCGCCGGATCTCCTTCGGATCGGCGGTGAAAGCTTCGATGGTCTGGTCGCGCGTGGCGATCTTGAAGTCGCCGTAGCGCAGCTTGATCCCGATCGTCTTGCCGACGTAGCCCTTGCGCTGCAGGTCCGCGGCCAGCTGTTCGCACAGGCGGGTGAAGATCGCGCCTAGCTCGGCCCGGTCGCGCACCGCGTGCAGGTCGCGATCGAAGGTGGTCTCGCGGCTCATCGATACCGGTTCACTCTCGGTGACCACGGGCCGCTGGTCGCGGCCCCACGCGACCTCGTGCATCCAGGCGCCGCTGGCCTTGCCGAAATGGGCGATCAGCCAGTCGCGGTCTTTTGCCGCGAGTTCGCCGATGGTCCGGATGCCGTGGCCCTGCAGCTTCTCGTCGGCCTTGGGGCCGATGCCGTTGACCTTGCGGCAGGGCAGGGGCCAGATGCGCGTCTGCAGGTCGCTCTCGAACACGATCGAGATGCCGTTGGGCTTGTCGAACTCGCTCGCCATCTTGGCCAGCAGCTTGTTGGGTGCGACACCGATCGAGCAGCTCAGGCCGGTGGCCCCGAGGATCGACTTCTGGATCAGCCGCGCCAGCACGCGCCCGCCTTCGCGCTGGCCGCCCGGCACGTCCGTGAAGTCGATGTAGACCTCGTCGACGCCGCGGTCCTCCATGAGCGGCGCGATCTCGGTGATGACCTGCTTGAAGCGGCGCGAGTACTTGCGGTACTCGTCGAAGTCCACCGGCAGGATCAGCGCCTGCGGGCAGAGCTTGGCGGCCTTCATGAGCCCCATCGCCGAGCCGATGCCGAACTGCCGCGCCGCATAGGTGGCGGTGGTGATCACGCCGCGGCCTGCGTAGTCCTTGAGCAGCGGAAAGGCGGCCACCGGGATGTCGGCCAGGGTGCCGCCCTCGGGCACGTTTCGCAGGGCCTCGTCGACCTTGCGCCGGCCGCCGCCGATCACCATCGGCAGGCCCTTGAGCTGCGGGTAGCGCAGCAGTTCGACCGAAGCGTAGAAGGCGTCCATGTCGAGATGGGCGATGCGGCGGATCGGTGCGGTCGTCACGCCTGCGATTGTCGCCGCTGCGGACGGGCGGACACCATCGGCAGGCGGCGCTTGCGCTGCGCGGCATGGCGGTGCCATCATCCGCCCCATGCAGACGCTCGCAACCATCCTTTGGCGCCGGATCGGCCAGCCGGGGCATGACGTCTGCCGGCTCGAGCGCATGGGCGAGAACTGGCAGATCGATGGCGGGGCCGCCTTTCGCCATGAGGACGGCCGGGTCGCGCAACTGCACTATCGGGTGCGCTGCGACCGGGCCTGGCATACGCAATGGGGCACGGTGCGCGGCTGGCTGGGCGGCGAGGCGATCGACCTGTCGATCGTGCACGACACCCGTGGCGGCTGGAAGCTCAATGACGTGCCGGTAGCCGAACTCGGCCACTGCGTCGATCTGGACCTCGGCTTCACGCCGGCCACCAACCTGCTGCAGCTGCGCCGGCTGCACCTGGCTGCCGGCGAGGCCGCCGATGCGCCGGTGGCCTGGCTCGACCTCGACGGCGGCGGCCTGACCGAACTGCAGCAGCGCTACGAGCGGCGCAGCGACAGCGACTACTGGTACGCGGCACCGCGCTTCGACTACGAAGCGATGCTCGAAGTCACGCCCGACGGCTTCATCCGCCACTACCCCACGATGTGGGAAGCCGAAGCCTGACTCAGTGGTCGTGGTGCAGGTAGGAGGCCTGCTTCGGCAGCCGCCAGGCGACCGCGAAAGCCAGCACCATCATGCCGGTCACGTACCAGAAGAAGGCGCTCTCGTGGCCGATCGATTTCAGCCCCAGAGCGACGTACTCGGCCGATCCGCCGAAGATCGCATTGGCCACCGCATAGGCCAGCCCTACACCCAGCGCACGCACCTCCGGCGGGAACATCTCGGCCTTCACGATGCCGCTGATGGAGGTGTAGAAGCTCACGATCGCCAGGGCCAGGATGATCAGCAGGAAGGCCGCGACCGGGCTGGTCACGCCCTGCAGCGCGGTCAGGATCGGCACCGTCGCGACGGCACCCAGGCCGCCGAACAGCAGCATGTTGGTGCGCCGCCCGATGCGGTCGGACAGCGCGCCGAACAGCGGCTGCATGCACATGTAGACGAACAGCGCGACCGTCATCACGTAGCTGGTGGTCTTGATCGGCAGGCCGACCGTGTTGACCAGGTACTTCTGCATGTAGGTCGTGAAGGTGTAGAAGATCAGCGAGCCGCCGGCGGTGTAGCCGAGCACGGTGAAGAAGGCGGCCTTGTGATGCTTGAAGAGTCCCGCGAGGCTGCCGGCCTCCTTGTTGGCCCGCGACTCGGCGCTTTGCGTCTCGTGCAAGGTGCGGCGCAGGAACAGCGCCACGACCGCCGCGATGGCGCCGATCACGAAGGGGATGCGCCAGCCCCAGGCCTTGAGCTCGGCCTCGCTCAGCAGCTGTTCGAGGATCACGATGACGAGCACCGCGAGCAGCTGGCCGCCGATCAGCGTGACGTACTGGAAGGACGAGAAGAAGCCGCGCTGGCCGCGCAGCGCCACCTCGCTCATGTAGGTGGCGGTGGTGCCGTACTCGCCGCCCACCGACAGGCCCTGGAACAGCCGGCAGACCAGCAGCAGGAAGGGCGCCCAGGCGCCGATCGCCGCATAGGTGGGCAGGCAGGCGATGGCCAGCGAGCCGGCGCACATCATCGTGACCGAGATCAGCATCGAGGTGCGGCGTCCGTAGCGGTCGGCGACGCGGCCGAACAGCCAGCCGCCGATGGGTCGCATCAGGAAGCCGGCGGCGAACACGCCTGCGGTGTTGAGCAGCTGCGCGGTCGGGTCGGACTTGGGGAAGAAGGAGGGGGCGAAGTAGAGCGCGCTGAAGGCGTAGACGTAGAAGTCGAACCACTCGACCAGGTTGCCCGAAGAGGCAGCCATGATCGCGAAGATGCGGTGGCGCTTTTCTTCGGAGGTGTAGGGGCGGTGGGAGAGGGCGGGATCGACGGCCGCAGCCGTCCCCGCAGCGGACGCGGCGGAGCTCATGGAGAAGTGCTTCTATCGAGTTGTTATGGCGCTCTCGATGATGCCCCATGGCGCCCGCAGACGCTGTCAGCCGGGGCCGTGACCCGACTGGCAGCGCGCCTTCACGTTCAGAAGGTGCCGGGCAGCAGGATGCTGGAGTCGACCTGGTCGATCTGCGTGCGGCCGCAGAAGGCCATCGTGATGTCGAGTTCCTTCTGGATGATCTGCAGCGCGCGGGTCACGCCGGCCTGGCCGTGCGCACCGAGGCCATAGAGGAAGCTGCGGCCGATCAGCGTGCCGTGGGCGCCCAGCGCGCGCGCCTTGAGCACGTCCTGGCCGCTGCGGATGCCGCCGTCCATCCAGACCTCGATCTCGGTGCCCACGGCCTCGGCGATCGCCGGCAGCGCCGCGATCGACGAGGGTGCGCCGTCGAGCTGGCGGCCGCCGTGGTTGGAGACGATCAGTGCATCGGCGCCGCTGGCCGCCGCGAGGCGTGCATCCTCGACGTCCATGATGCCCTTGAGGATCAGCTTGCCGCCCCAGAGCTTCTTGATCCACTCGACGTCGGCCCAGGAAAGCGTCGGGTCGAACTGCTCGGCGGTCCAGGACGACAGCGAGGACAGGTCCTTGACGCCCTTGGCGTGGCCCGCGATGTTGCCGAAGGTGCGGCGCTTGGTGCCCAGCATGCCCATGCACCAGCGCGGCTTGGTCGCGAGGTTGATGAGGTTCTTGATCGTCGGCTTGGGCGGCGCCGTGAGGCCGTTCTTGATGTCCTTGTGGCGCTGGCCGAGGATCTGCAGGTCGAGCGTGAGCTGCAGCGCGCTGACGTTGGCGGCGCGGGCGCGCTCGATCAGGCGCTCGATGAAGTCGCGGTCGCGCATCACATAGAGCTGGAACCAGAACGGGTGGCGGTCGGTCTTCTCGGCGATGTCCTCGAGCGAGCAGATGCTCATGGTCGAGAGCGTGAACGGGATGCCGAAAGCCTTGGCCGCGAGGGCTCCGAGGATCTCGCCGTCGGCATGCTGCATGCCGGTGAGGCCGGTCGGGGCGATCGCCACCGGCATCGCGACCTCCTGGCCGATCATCGTGGTGCGGGTCGAGCGGCCCTCCATGTTGACTGCCACGCGCTGGCGCAGCTTGATCTTCTGGAAGTCGCTTTCGTTGGCGCGGTAGGTGCCTTCGGTCCAGGCGCCGGAGTCGGCGTAGTCGTAGAACATGCGTGGCACGCGGCTCTTGGCGATGACTCGCAGGTCTTCGATGGTCGTGATCTTGGACAGGTCTGGCACGAGAAAGGGCTCCTGGGTTCTGTGGCTGCGCAATGCGTATTATCTTCGGGACCGATGGCGCCCTGTAACCGGTGCACCAAGGCGGCACGGCAGTTGCTTGCATCTGGTGCATGGAAACGCCCGTCCTGCCCGCTCCGGCCAGCCATCCCCTGTGGCAGCACCAGCTCGGTCTGCTGCTCGAATCGACCGGCGAGGGCATCTTCGGCATCGACCTCGACGGCCACTGCATGTTCATCAACCGGGCCGGCGCGCGGATGCTGGGGCACGAACGCACCGAGGTGCTGGGCCGCAACATGCACGAGCTCACGCACCACTCGCATCCGGACGGCTCGCACTATGCCGACACCGACTGCCCGATCTTCAACGCCTTCCGGCGGGGCCTCGCCTGCCGCATCGACACCGAGGTCTTCTGGCGCCGCGACGGCAGCGCCTTCGCGGTGGAGTACTCGAGCCATCCGATCCTGGATGGCGGCCAGGTGCGCGGCGCGGTCATCACCTTCGTCGACATCACCGAGCGCCGGCGCTCGGCACTGGCGCTGCAGCAGGCCAAGGACGAGCTCGGGCTGCGCGTGGAGGAGCGCACGCGCGCGTTGAGCGATGCGCTGGCGCAGTTGCGCGAGCTCTCGGCCTGGCTCGACAAGGTGCGCGAGGACGAGCGCACCCGCATCGCGCGCGAGGTGCACGACGAACTCGGCAGCCTGCTGGTGGCGCTCAAGATGGACGTCGACTGGATCGGCAAGCGACTCGGCGAGCAGCAGGAGCGGGCGCCCGACGACGCGCAGCAGATGCGCACGCTGATGCGCAGCAAGTGCCGCAACATGAGCGGGCTGATCGAGCGCGCGGTCGACAACGTCGGCCGCATCATCACCGACCTGCGGCCCAGCATCCTCGACCACCAGGGGCTGTGGGCGGCGCTCGAATGGCAGGCTCACGAGTTCGTGCAGTCGGCCGAACTCGCGCTCGACTGGCAGATGGATGTCGCGCCCGGCGTCGAGCTGCCCGAGCCGGCCGCGATCGCGGTCTTCAGGATCTTCCAGGAGATGCTCAGCAACGTCGGGCGGCATGCGCGTGCGAGCCGGCTCGACATCCGCATCGAGGCCGTGGCCGGGCAGTTGCACATCCGCGTGCGCGACGACGGCATCGGCGCGCCGGCCCATGTCTTCGAGGCCCCGACCGCCTACGGCGTGCAGGGCATGCGCGAACGGGCGCTGCACTTCGGCGGACGCGTCGCGATCCGGAGCGAGCCCGGCGCGGGCAGCGTCTTCAGCCTGGAGCTGCCCTTGCCATGAGAGAGGACAAGGACATCCGCGTGCTGATCGGCGACGACCACCGCATCGTGCGCGAAGGACTCAAGCAGGTGCTGGGCGACCTCGCGAACGGACCTCCGGAGATGGTGGTGGCGGGCGAGGCGCAGACCGGCGCGGAGGTGCTCGATCGCGTGGCGGCGCTCGGCGGTCCGCAAGGACTGGACGTGGTGCTGCTCGACATCGCGCTGCCGGGCCGCGACGGGCTGGACGTGCTGCAGGCCTTGCGCAAGCAGTGGCCCGCGCTCCCGGTGCTGATGCTCAGCACCTACCCCGAGAAGCAGTATGCGGTGCGCTGCATCAAGCTCGGCGCCGCCGGCTATCTGCACAAGAGCGCCGACCCGGACGACATGGTCGGCGCGGTGCGCAAGGTGGCGGCCGGCGGCAGGTACGTGTCGCCGGCGACCGCGGAGGCGCTGGCCGCGGCGGTCGGCAGCGCCGCCGGGCAGGGCGCCGATGCGCTCTCGCACCGCGAGCACCAGGTCTTCAGGCTGCTCACGGCCGGGCAGACCGTGAGCGAAATCGGTGCGCGGCTCGGCCTGGCGCCCAATACCGTCAGCACCTACCGGGCCCGCATCCTCGAGAAGACCGGGACCAAGAACGACGTCGAGCTCGCGCTGTACGCCGAGCGCCACGCGAAGGGCGCGCCGGCGGGCTGAAGAGGAGCGGGCTGGGCCTGCCGTGTAGTGCTGCCCCTACATGGCATCGACCGGGGCCCCGCGATCTTTCATGGCGACGCCTGCAGGCGGGCCGACCGGCCCGGCACTTGCATCGTGCCCCTCATCTTTTCAACGAGGTGCACCATGTCCAGACTGCCTGAAGCCCCGGCCAGCGACCCCTTCGACGCCGACCGCCCGCTCGCGATGCGCTGTGCCTGCGGCCGCAGCCATGCGCCCGGCGCGCATGTCGGCGCGGTCGAGGACGCGAACGCCAAGCTCGAGGCCAGCCTGGTGAAGGCGCTGTTCCCGGTCGACAGCGTGCGCCGCGGCTTCCTGCGCGCGGTGGGTGCGAGCACCGCGCGCGCGGCGATCCTGTCGGTGCTGCCGCTGGGCGCGCTGCAGGCGATGGCGCAGGACAAGGGGCCGCTCGAGAAGAAGGACCTGAAGATCGGCTTCATCCCGATCACCTGCGCGACGCCGCTGATCATGGCGCATCCCCTGGGCTTCTATCAGAAGCAGGGGCTCAACGTGGAGGTCGTGAAGACCGCGGGCTGGGCGCTGATCCGCGACAAGATGCTCAACAAGGAATACGACGCTACGCACTTCCTGTCGCCGATGCCGCTGGCGATCTCGATGGGCGCCGGCGCCAATGCGACGCCGATGAACGTGGCCGCGATCCAGAACACCAACGGCCAGGCGATCACGCTGGCCAACAAGCACAAGGACAAGCGCGATCCGAAGCTGTGGAAGGGCTTCAAGTTCGCGGTGCCCTTCGAGTACAGCATGCACAACTTCCTCTTGCGCTACTACGTGGCGGAAGCGGGCCTGAACCCCGACACCGACATCCAGATCCGCGTCGTGCCGCCGGCCGAGATGGTGGCAAACCTGCGGGCGGGCAACATCGACGGCTACCTCGGGCCCGATCCGTTTAACCAGCGCGCGGTGTTCGAGGAAGTCGGCTTCATCCACATCCTGACCAAGGAGATCTGGAATGGCCATCCGTGCTGCGCCTTCGGCACCTCGAGCGCCTTCATCCAGCAGAACCCGAACACCTTCGCGGCGCTCACGCGCGCCGTGCTGACCGCCTCGGCGATGGCGCGCGAAGCCAAGAACCGCGAGCTGATCGCCAAGGTGATCGCGCCGGCGCAGTACCTGAACCAGCCCGAGACCGTGCTGACCCAGGTGCTGACCGGCCGCTTCGCCGACGGCCTGGGCAACATCCGCACGGTGCCCGACCGGATCGACTTCGACCCGATCCCGTGGCAGTCGATGGCGGTCTGGATGCTGACGCAGATGAAGCGCTGGGGCTACGTCAAGGGCGAGGTCGACTACAAGCAGCTGGCCGAGAAGGTGTTCCTGATCACCGATGCCAGGAAGCGCATGAAGGAGCTCGGCCAGACGCCGCCCGAGGGCGCCTACCCGAAGTTCACGATCATGGGGCGCGTGTTCGATCCGGCGAAGCCGGACGAGTACGCGCGCAGCTTCGCGATCAGCAAGCTGGCCGGCTGAACGGCATGAAGAAGTCGCTGCGGCTCAGGTCCGCGCTGCTGTCGCTGGCGCTGTTCCTTGCCTTCCTCGCGGTCTGGCAGGTGGCGACCCAGTCGCCGGGCGCGGCGGCCTCGCAGGCCGGCATGACGGCCGAGCAGATCGAGTACCAGAAGATGCTCGGCAAGGACCCGGGCCAGGTGAAGGCGGCCGGCTTTCCGACGCCGGCCGAGATCGGTGCGACCGCATGGAAGCACCTGTCGAACCCGTTCTACGACAACGGCCCGAACGACAAGGGCATCGCGATCCAGCTCGCCTGGTCGCTGGGCCGCGTGGCGCTCGGCTTCCTGCTGGCCTGCCTGGTGGCGGTGCCGCTGGGTTTCGTGATCGGCATGTCGCCGCTGCTGCAGAAGGCCTTCGACCCCTTCATCCAGGTGCTGAAGCCGATCTCGCCGCTGGCCTGGATGCCGCTCGCGCTCTACACGATCAAGGATTCGTCCACCAGCGGCATCTTCGTGATCTTCATCTGCTCGGTGTGGCCGATGCTGCTCAACACCGCCTTCGGCGTGGCCTCGGTCAAGCGCGAATGGCTCGCCGTGGCCAGCACGCTCGAGGTGAAGCCGCTGCGGCGCGCCTTCCGCGTGATCCTGCCGGCGGCGGCGCCGACGATCCTGACCGGCATGCGCATCAGCATGGGCATCGCCTGGCTGGTGATCGTCGCCGCCGAGATGCTGGTCGGCGGCACCGGCATCGGCTACTTCGTCTGGAACGAATGGAACAATCTGTCGCTCACCAACGTCATCTTCGCGATCCTCGTGATCGGAGTCGTCGGCATGCTGCTCGACATGGCCTTCGCCGGCCTGCAGAGGAAGGTGACCTATGTGGAGTGACCAGGGGATCGCAATGAAAGCAAGCATCGCCGCCGTGCCTGCCGCCGGCAGCGCCTTCCTGCGCATCGAGGGGCTCTCGAAATCCTTCGTGCCGGGCAAGCCGGTGTTCGCGGATGTCGGCTTCACGCTCGACCGCGGCGAGTTCGTCTGCATCATCGGCCACTCGGGCTGCGGCAAGACGACCATCCTCAACGTGCTGGCCGGGCTGGATGCGGCGACCGGCGGCCATGTGTTCATGGACGGCCGCGAGCTCGCGGGGCCCAGCCTGGAACGCGGCGTGGTGTTCCAGAGCCACGCGCTGATGCCCTGGCTCACGGTGCGGCGCAACATCGCCTTCGCGGTGCAGTCGCGCTGGCCGGAATGGCCGGCAGCCAAGGTCGACGAGCAGGTGCGCAGGTTCGTCTCGCTGGTCGGCCTCGACGGCGCGATCGACAAGAAGCCCTCGCAGCTCTCGGGCGGCATGAAGCAGCGCGTGGGCATCGCGCGGGCCTTCTCGATCCAGCCGAAGATGCTGCTGCTCGACGAGCCCTTCGGCGCGCTGGATGCGCTCACGCGCGGCACCATCCAGGACGAGCTGATGGCCATCGTGCGCCAGACGCAGCAGACGGTCTTCATGATCACGCACGATGTCGACGAGGCGATCCTGCTGGCCGACCGCATCCTGCTGATGAGCAACGGCAGCGAGACCGCGGCGGGCTACCGGCCCGGCAACATCGCCGAGACCGTGGTCAACCCGCTGCCGCGCGAGCGCACGCGTGCCGGGCTGCACCATCTCGACGGCTACTACGCGCTGCGCAACCACATCGTCGACTTCCTCGTCACGCGCGCCAAGGCGGCCTGACTTCCTTTTTTTCATACAGCACAACCAACAGGAGCATTCGATATGAACCGCAACGACGTCACCGAGAAGATCATCACCGTGAAAGTGGCCAAGGGCATCCAGTGGGCCGACGTGGCGAAGAAGCTCGGCTTGTCGAAGGAGTGGACCACCGCCGCCTGCCTCGGCCAGATGACGCTCGACGCCACCCAGGCCAAGGTGATCGGCAAGATCTTCGGACTCACGGCCGAAGAACAGAAGTGGCTGCAGGTGGTGCCGTACAAGGGCTCGCTGCCGACCCCGGTGCCGACCGATCCGCTGATCTACCGCTGGTACGAGATCGTGAGCGTCTACGGCACCACGATCAAGGAGCTGATCCACGAGGAATTCGGCGACGGCATCATGAGCGCGATCGACTTCAGCATGGACATCCAGCGCCAGGCCGACCCCAAGGGCGACCGCGTGAACGTGGTGCTGTCGGGCAAGTTCCTGCCGTACAAGACCTACTGAAGCGCGCTGCCAGCAGCTTTACGGGCATCGGCGCAGAATCCCTCGTCCCATCATTCGACGAGGAAAGATTCATGCGGATCCTGGTAGTGGGCGCGGGTGCGCTCGGCGGGTATTTCGGCGGCCGGCTGCTCGAGGCCGGACAGGACGTCAGCTTCCTGCTGCGGCCGCGCCGGGCGGCGCAACTCGCGCGGACCGGCCTGGTGATCAAGAGCCCTAAGGGCGACCTGGCGCTGCCGGCGCCGCCTTCGGTTCAGGCCGATGGCATCGAAGGCCCCTTCGACGTCGTCGTGGTCGGCTGCAAGGCCTACGACCTGGCGGAGACGATGGAATCGTTCGCGCCCGCGGTCGGACCCGGGACGGCCATTCTTCCCTTGCTGAACGGCATGCGTCATCTGGACGCGCTGGGCGATCGCTTCGGCGCCGAGCGGGTGCTGGGCGGCCTGTGCATGATCTCGGCCTCGCTCGACGAAGAGGGCAGGGTGCTGCACCACAACGACATGCACGGCCTGACTTATGGCGAGTTCAGCGGCGAACGCTCGGCGCGGGTGCAGGCCCTCGAGAGTGCTCTTGCCGGCGCGAACTTCGATGCCCGGGCGTCCGGGAACATCCTGCAGGACATGTGGGAGAAGTGGATGTTCATCGCCTCCGCGGCCAGCATGACCTGCCTGATGCGCGCCACGGTCGGCGACATCGTCGAGAGCGGCGGCACCGACGTCGCCGATGCGGTGGTCGACGAGTGCGCCGCCATCCTGGCCCACAACGGCTTTGCGCCGCGTGCCGAATCGCTGGCGCGGGCGCATGCGATGCTGGCGGTCAGAGGATCGCTGATGACCGCCTCGATGTTCAAGGACATCGAACGCGGGGCGGCCATCGAAGGCGACCATATCGTCGGCGATCTGTTGCGGCGCGGCGCGGACGGCGGCAAGCGGGTGTCGCCGCTGCGCATCGTCTTCGCTCACCTGCAGGCCTACGAGGCCCGGCGAGCCCGCGAAGCGAGCCGCGGCTGACCGCTTGCTACTTCAGGCGGCAGAAAGGCCAGCCTTCGATGCCGGCCCAGATGCAGGCCCGGATCCACGCGACCACGATCTGAGGATCCTGCGCTTGCGGAACGGTTGTCATCTTGATCAGCATCTCGGCCTCCGTGGCGTGTGGAGCGAACTCCCATGCTTGAAGGTATAGCTGCTGCGAACCCGCCGCGGCAGCGGTGCGCGGCTTGAGCCGTCGTGGTCCGTGGCGCGGGCCGGCTGTACGCCGTTTGTCGGCTGCGTGCCGTCGGTCGCGGCTGACAGGCGTCGGACGCCTTCGCCTGCCTCAGCGCTTCGCGCTGGCCAGCACGCCGGCGCCGCGCACCTCGAGCCGCAGCTCGTCGACCACCTGGCCGCGGGCATCGAGCAACTGCACCACATGACGCCCGGGCCAGGGCAGCCATTGCGCGCTGGCGCCGCGCGCGAAGGGCCTGCCGTCGATGCGCCACTGGACGCCGCGGCCCTCGGCCTCCAGGCGCAGGCGCTGACGGCTGGGCGGGATGTCGGGGTCGAGCGCGATGATCGTTCCGTCCGCGGGCGACTTGATCCGGGGCGCTGCCTCGGCGGCCGATGCTTCGGGCGCGATCGCGAACAGCGGCTGCTCGGTGCCGGCGACGAACCACTCGCCGCGGGCCGCTTCGAGATCGTCGCCGAAGCGCACGCGCGCCTGGACCACGCCGGCCGGCGGCGCCGGCGCCCGGCTCGGCTCGCTGCGATGCAGGAAGCCCATGGTCTGCGCCCAGACCGGCGCCGCGCCGCTGGTGCCGCTCACGTCCCACATCGGTGCGCCGCTGGCGTTGCCGACCCAGACGCCGACCGTGTAGCGCTGCGACCAGCCGATCGCCCAGTTGTCGCGCATGTCCTTGCTGGTGCCGGTCTTCACCGCGCTCCAGAAGCGGGTTGCGAGCACGCTGTCGAGGCCGAAGGTGCGGGCGCGGGCGTTCGGGTCGGCCAGCATGTCGCCGACGATGAAGGCGGCGCGGGCGTCGATGGCATCGACATCGCCATTCGGCGCGGCGCTGGCGCGCGGCAGGTGGCGGACCTCGCCGAAGCGACCGCCGTTGGCCAGCGTGCGGTAGGCATTGGTCAGCGCCAGCAGCGAGACCTCGGCACTGCCGAGCGCCAGGCTGTAGCCGTAGTAGTCGCCGTTCTGCGCCAGCGGCAGGCCCGCCGCGCGCAGCTGGCGCGCGAAGGCTTCGGGCGACACCATGACCAGCGTGCGCACCGCCGGCACGTTGAGCGAGGCCGCGAGCGCGGTGCGCACCGAGACGGTGCCCTTGAACTGGCGGTCGTAGTTCTGCGGGATGTAGAGGCCGCCCGCGGTGCTGATCTGCGCCGATGAATCATCGAGCAGCGAGGCCGCCGTGAGCCTGCGCTCGGCGATCGCCTGCGCATACAGGAAGGGCTTGAGGGTCGAGCCTGGCTGCCGCTGCGCGAGCACGCCGTCGACCTCGGCCGCCCGGCTCAGCGCGCCCGAGGAGCCGACCCAGGCGAGGACTTCGCCGCTGGCGTTGTCGAGCACCACCAGTGCGCCGTCCTCGACGTTGCGTCCGCGCAGTTCGCGCAGCTGGCGCTGCAGTGCATCGACCGCGAAGCGCTGGAGCGGTGCGCGCAGCGTCGTGCGGATCGGCGCCGGCGTGGCGCCGGCGTCCTTCAGGGCGCGGCGTGCCAGGTGCGGCGCGATGCCTTCGCTCGGATCGTAGGCGCGCCGCTGCAGCGCCGCACTGGCGAACATGTCGAGTGCCGAGCAGTCGGGCTTGTCGTCGGGCTCCATCGCCCGCATCAGCTCGCAGGCCCGCTGGCCCACCAGCGCCGGCTTGGCATTGGGCGCCCGCACCAGCGCCGCGGCAACCGCCGCCTCGCGCGCATCGAGCCCGTGCGGCGCCTTGCCGAAGAGCGTGCGCGACAACGCGTCGATGCCGACGATCTCGCCGCGGAACGGCACCGTGTTGAGGTAGGCCTCGAGGATCTGGTCCTTGCGCCAGTGGCGCTCCAGTTGCTGCGCGGCGACGGTCTGGCCGAGCTTCTGCGTCAGGCTGCGGCCGCCGCCGTTGCGGCGCAGGTCGTCGTCGAGCAGGCCGGCGAGCTGCATCGTGATCGTCGAGGCGCCGCGCGTGCGGGTGTTCCACAGATTGCCCCAGGCCGCTGCCGAGACCGCGCGCCAGTCGACGCCGCTGTGCGCGTAGAAGCGCTTGTCCTCGCTCAACAGCATCGCGCTGCGCAGCGCCGGCGAGATGTCGGCCAGCGCGATCCAGTCGCCGCGCCGCACGCTGGCGTCGGTGCGCATCCGCTGCAGCAGCACGCCGTCGCGGTCCAGGACCACGGTGTCGGAAGGACGGAAGTCGCGCCGGACCTCGTCGAAGCTCGCGATGCCGGAGAGTGCCCAGGCCGGCGCCGCCAGCAGGGCGGCCGCCAGCGCGATGGCGAGCGGGCACCGGCGTGTCATGCCATCCCGAGCAGATGCGCCAGCGTGCGCTCGGGGGCGGCGCGCTGCACCGACACGTTGCGCTCCAGTTCGCGCAGATGCTCGTCCATCAGCCGTGCCGCGCCCTCGGCATCGCCGCGCGCCAGGCAGTCGACGATGCGCTCGTGCTCGTCGTGCTCGCAGGAGGCGTTGCCGGGCGGCTCGTAGAGCGCCACGATCAGCGAGCAGCGCGACACCAGCTCGACCAGGTAGCGCTCGAGGATCGGATTGCGCGCCAGCGCCGCCAGCCGCAGGTGGAACGAGCTCGCGAGCCTCGCCCAGGCCGGCTGGTCGAAGCGGTGCATGGCCTCGTGCTCCTGCTGCAGCTGCTGGCGCAGCGCGGCGAGGTCGCGGGCGGTCGCGTTCTGCGTCGCCAGCCGGGCGATGAGGGTCTCGAGGCCGCGCCGGGCCTCGAAGATCTGCCGCGTTTCCTCGGGCGAAGGCACGGCGATGATCGCGCCGCGGTTGGGCCGCAGCTGCACGATGTGGTCGTGCGCGAGGCGCTGCAGCACCTTGCGAACCACCGATCGGCTGACGCCGAACAGCTCGCACAGGGAGGCTTCGGGCAGCTTGGTGCCGGGCGTCAGGCGCTGGTTCATGACGCTGTCGAAGACCGCGCGGTAGATGCGCTGCTCGACAGCGTCGCCGTCTTCCTCGGCGGGTTCGTGCGGCTCGGCCTTCATGTGGGTTCCAGTTGCTCCATGTGCCGGCAGATATCGCCCGGCGTGGTGAACCATATCTCGCCGCGGTCGCGCAGGCCAGCCAGATGGGCGAGCGCGCGGCGCAGGTGCCGCAGCCGGTAGGGCTGGCCGACGATATACGGGTGCAGTGCGAGCCCCATCACCAAAGGCTGGCGGCGCGACTGCTCGAGCATCTCGTCGGCATTGTCGATGACCATGGTGGCGAAGTCCTTGGCGTCCATCTGGCGCGCGATGATCATCGGGATGTCGTTGAGCTCCTGCGGGTAGGGCACCGACCACAGCGTACGGCCGCCGCGCGTGCGCATGCGGATCGGCTGGTCGTCGTGGCACCAGTTGAGCGTATAGCCGTAGCCGGCCTCGGCCAGCAGGTCGGGCGTCAGATGGCTTTCGGAAATCCAGGGCGAGAGCCAGCCGGCCGGGGCCTGGCCGCTTTCGGCGCGCATCCGCTCGCGGCAGTCGGCGAGCAGCGCCGCTTCGTCGGCTTCGGCCATGTCGGCCTGGCGCTCGGAGTTGCTGTGGCCGTGACCGATGAGTTCGTCGCCGCGCGCCACCGAGGCCGCGACCAGCTCCGGGCAGTGGTCGTAGAGCGCGGTGTTGAGCAGCGTGCTCGAAGGCAGGCCGAGGCTGTCGAAGAGTTCGAGGCAGCGCCAGGCGCCGACCCGGTTGCCGTATTCGCGCCACGAGTAGTTCAGCACGTCCGGGTGCGGATGCACCGGACCGATGCATGCGCCCATGCCCTCGCCGAAGGCGAAATGCTCCAGGTTGAAGCCCAGGTAGACCGCCAGCCGGGCGCCGTTGGGCCAGGCATGGTCGGTGCGCCGCGTGATCGGCAGGTAGTCGAAGCGGCCGTGCGCGGGCAGCGGGCCGAGGTAGCGGGCGTTCATTCGGGATCTCCGGATCGGGGCGGCGATGCTGTTTGTCTGCAAGTTGCGTGCCGATTGTGAACAATCCATGTTCAAAGATGTGCGCGTGAATTATCGTGAATTGGCGACACTGGCACGGCGCTTGCATTCCGGCGGAGACCCATCCACGGAGATTCGCATGTCCCTCATTGCCCGCCGCACCCTTGTCTCGAGCGCCTGCGCGCTTGCCTTCGCCGCCCTGTGGGGCACTGCCGCCGTTGCCGCGGAGCCGATCAAGATCGGCCTGGTGACCGCGCTCTCGGGCCAGTCGGCCCTGTCTGGCGAGGCGATCTCGCGCGGCCTGCAGCTGGCCATCGACGAGGTCAACGCCAAGGGCGGCCTGCTGGGCGGCCGCCAGCTCGAGCTGGTGCGCCGCGACGACGAGGCCAACCCGGCCAAGGGCGTGGTCGCGGCCCGCGAGCTGATCTACAAGGAGAAGGTGGCGGTGCTGTTCGGCGGCCTCGACACGCCGGTCTCGATGGCCATCGTGCCGCTGGCGAACCAGGAGAAGGTGCCTTTCATGGGACCGTGGGCGGCCGGCACGCCGATCACGAAGAACGGCGCCAACCCCAACTACGTGTTCCGCGTCTCGGCGGTCGACGAGACCGTCGACCGCGCGATGCTGCAGTACGCGCAGAAGACCTTCAAGTCGGCCAAGCCCGGCATGATCCTGGTCAACAACCCCTGGGGCGAATCGAACGAGAAGGGCCTGAAGGCCGCGCTGGCCGAGAAGGGCATCGCGCCCGCCGGCGTCGAGAAGTTCGAGGCCAGCGATCTCGACATGGTGCCGCAGCTCACGCGCCTGAAGGCGGCGGGCGCGGATTCGCTGTTCCTGGTCGCCAACGTCGGGCCGTCGGCCCAGGTGGTGAAGTCGCTCGACCGCATGGGCTGGAAGGTGCCGGTGGTCTCGCACTGGGGCCCGGCCGGCGGCCGATTCACCGAACTGGCCGGACCGAACGCGAAGGACGTGCACTTCGTCCAGACCTACAGCTTCTTCGGCAAGCAGTCGCCGGTCGGCGAGCGCGTCATCAAGTCGCTGGTCGCCAAGTACCCGGCGATCAAGGGCCCGGGCGACATCACGCCGGCGGTCGGTGTCGCCAATGCCTACGACGGCATGCACCTGGCGGCGCTGGCGATCGCGCAGGCCGGCTCCACCGATGGCGACGCAGTGCGCCAGGGCTTCTACAAGATCGCCAGCTACGACGGCCTGATCAAGAGCTACAAGACGCCGTTCACGGCCGCCAACCACGATGCGCTGGGCGTGGACGACTATGTCTGGGCGCAGTTCGTCGACAACCGCATCCTGCCGGTCGGCCTGTCGACCAACTGAGCACGCGGCCGGGACTTCCAAGATGTCGATGTTGTCAGCGCTCCTCGGCGGCCTCGGCCTCGGAAGCATGTACGGCCTGATGGCCCTCGGGTTCTACGTGACCTATGCCGTCTCGGGCACGGTCAACTTCGCGCAGGGCAGCTCGATGATGCTCGGCGCGGTGCTGACCTTCACCTTCGCCCAGACGCTGGGCTGGCCGGTGGCGCTGGCCGTCCTGCTGGCGCTGCTGCTGTGCGCGCTGTACGGACTGGTGGTGGAGTTCCTGGCGGTGCGGCCCTTCGCCAGCCGCGGCTCCAACGCCTGGCTGATCGCCACCGTGGCGCTCGGCATCGTGCTCGACAACGCCGTGCTCTTCACCTTCGGCAAGGAGCCGCGCAGCCTGCCGTCGCCGCTGGCCGTGTCGCCGGTCACGGTGGGCGAGGTCGGCCTTGGCGTCTACCCGCTGCAGCTGGTGATCCCGGTGGTCGGGCTGGCGCTGGCGGCTGCGCTGCACGCGGTGTCGCGCCGCACGCGCTGGGGCGTCGCGATGCTCGCGGTGGTGCAGAACCGCGATGCGGCGCGGCTCATGGGCATCCCGATCCGGCGCGTGGTGGCGCTGGCCTTCGCGCTGTCGGCGGCCTTCGCCGGGGTGGCCGGCGTGCTGATCGCGCCGCTCTTCAACGTCAATGCGGACATGGGCACGCTCTTCGGCCTCAAGGCCTTCGCGGTTGCGATCCTCGGCGGCATCACGAGTCCCTGGGGCGTGATGGTGGCCGGGCTGCTGTTCGGCATCCTCGAGTCGCTGATCGGCGCCACGCTGGGCTCGAGCTACACCCAGATCCTGAGCTTCTCGCTGGTGATCGCGGTGCTGGCGCTGCGGCCCAACGGCCTGTTCGGCAGCGCCGAGGTGAAGAAGGTATGAGCGCCGTGCTGCCACGCTTGCAGAGTTCTTCCGCGGCTTCGCCGAACCGGCTCGGACTCGGTTCCAGCGGCCAGATCGCCGCGGTGCTCGTGCTGCTGCTGGCCGGCCTCGCGGCCGCGGCCGGCGTCAACGGCTACTACGTCTTCGTGCTGGCCAACGTGGCGCTGCTGGCCATCGTGGGCATCGGCCTCAATGTGCTGCAGGGGCTGACCGGGCAGGTGTCCTTCGGCCATGTGGGCTTCTATGCCATCGGCGCCTACACGGTCGCGATCCTCACTACCAAGGCCGGCTGGAGCTTCTGGGCCGCATGGCCGGTCGCGGCGCTGCTTTCGGGCGTGATGGGCGCACTGCTCGCCTTGCCGGCGCTGCGCGTCAAGGGGCCTTACCTGGCGATGATCACGATCGCCTTCGGCTTCATCGTCGAGCACGGCGTGATCGAGATGCGCGATCTCACGGGCGGCCAGAACGGGATCATGGGCATCACGGCACCCGCGCTGCCCTTCGCCGCCAGCGGCGAGAAGGCGATGGCGATGCTGGCCATCGTCACCGCCGGGGTTGCGCTGGCGCTGTTCGCCTGGCTCTCGCGCGGGAGCTGGGGCGCGGCCATGCGCGCGGTGCGCGACAGCGAGACCGCGGCCGAATCGATAGGCATCGATCCGCTGGTGGTCAAGACCGTGGCCTTCGCGGTCTCGGCGACCGCGGCCGGCATCGCGGGCGGCCTGTTCGCGCCGCTCTCGGGCTTCGTCACGCCGAGCAGCTTCGGCTTCGGCCAGTCGATCCTGTTCGTGCTGGTGGTCGTGCTCGGCGGCGCGGGTTCGGTCGCCGGACCGCTGGCCGGCGCGATCATCGTCGCGCTCCTGCCCGAGCTGCTGTCCGGCCTGGAGGAGTACCGCCTGCTGTTCTTCGGCGCGATGCTGCTGGTCGTGCTCTGGGTGGCACCCGAAGGCGCCGTAGGGCTGTGGCGCCGACTCCGGCCGCGGCCCAAGCGCGCCGGCGTCGCTGCGGCGCCGGCGGTCGAAGGCGCCTTGCCGGGCCTGGGCGCGCGGCCGCGCGCCGCCTTGCGGGCCGAGTCGCTGACGATGCAGTTCGGCGGCGTGCGTGCGGTCAACGGCGTCGGCTTCGACACGGCGCCGGGCCGCATCACGAGCCTGATCGGACCCAACGGGGCCGGCAAGACCACCGTGCTCAACATGCTGAGCGGCTTCTACAAGCCCACCGGCGGCCTGTTCAGGCTCGGCGACGAGATCCTGCAGGGCCTGGGTTCGCACGCGATCGCCCGCCGCGGCGTGGCGCGCACCTACCAGAGCTCGCAGCTGTTCGGCAGCCTCGGCGTCGAGGACAACCTGCTGCTGGCGCTGCACCGCGGCGCGCTCGGCGGGCTCTTCGGCGCCGGTGCCTTCGCTGCGCCGGCGCAGCGGGCACGGGCCCGTGCGCTGCTGGCCTTCTGCGGCTATCGCGGTCCGGGCGACACGCCGGCCGCCGATCTCGCGCATGTCGACAAGCGCCTGGTCGAGATCGCGCGTGCGCTGGCGACCGACCCGCAGGCGCTGCTGCTCGACGAGCCCGCGGCCGGCCTCTCGCGCGAGGACAAGGACCGCCTGGCCGCACTGCTGCGCCAGATCGCGGAGGCCGGCGTCGGCGTGCTGCTGGTCGAGCACGACATGGATCTGGTCATGGGCATCTCCGACCAGGTGGTGGTGCTCGATGCCGGCCAGTTGCTCGCGACCGGCGCGCCGGCCGAGGTGCAGGCCGATCCGCGGGTGCGGCAGGCCTATCTGGGCGAGGCGCTGGCGGCGCCCGAGGCGGTGCGCCTGCGGCCCGCGCCCGGCATGGCCGAGGAGATGCTCGGGGTCGGCTCGCTGGTCGCGGGCTATGGCGCCGAGCCGGTGCTGCATGGCATCGACCTGCAGGTGCGCGAAGGCGAGGTGGTGGCGCTGCTGGGGGCCAACGGGGCCGGCAAGTCGACGCTCATGCGTTCGCTGGCCGGCCTGCATCGGCCGGTGCAGGGCGGCATCCATCTGCAGGGGCACGAGCTCGGCGGGCTGGCGGCCGAGCTGATCGTCCGGCGCGGGCTGGTGCTGGTGCCCGAAGGCCGGCAGGTGTTTCCGGAGCTCAGCGTGCTCGACAACATCCGGCTCGGCGCCTTCCGCCAGCCGCAGGACCGGGAAGCGCGCGTCGAAGAGATGTTCGCCCGCTTCCCGCGCTTGCGCGAGCGGCAGCAGCAGCGCGCCGGACTGCTGTCGGGTGGCGAGCAGCAGATGCTGGCGATCGCGCGCGGCCTGATGGCGCGGCCGCGCATCCTGCTGCTGGACGAGCCGTCGCTGGGCCTGGCGCCGAAGGTGATCGCGGAACTGTTCGCCGCCCTCGACGGCCTGCGCGCCGAGGGCATGACGATCCTGCTGGTCGACCAGATGGCGAGCCTCGCGCTGGCGCTGGCCGATCGCGCCTATGTCATCGAGGGCGGCCGTATCGTGGCGCAGGGCACGGCGGCGCAGATCGCCGGCGACGATGCACTGGCGCGGGCCTATCTGGGGGCGGACGGGGCCGAGGTGCACATCCCGTAACGGACTTCACGCATCTGCGTGCCGCCGACGCGGTGCCGACACCGCTGCGCCCGACGATGGATTCTCCAACCCAAGGAGATCCAGATGAAGAGCCTCGCACTCGTCCTCGCCGCCCTCGCGCTGTCGGGCTGCATCGTTGCGCCTTACGACAGCTACCGTCCGCCGCCGCCGCGGGGCGGCGCCTACATGGACCGCGACCGCGATCGTGACGGCGTGCCCAACCGCTACGACCGCCGCCCCAACAATCCGTACCGCTATTGAGCCCGGCGGCTCACACCGGGCGCCGGGCCAGCAGGGCCCAGACGCCGGCGGCCGACAGCAGCGAGCCGCCGGCGAGGTTGAAGCGCCGCTGCGCGCGCGGCGAGGCCAGCAGGCGCCGCGCCGAGCCTGCGAACACCGCATACAGCGTGGCGTTGAGGGCGGCCATGAAGACGAAGGTCAGGGCCAGCACCCACAGCTGATGCGTCACGCTGGCACGCGGATCGATGAACTGCGGCAGGAAGGCGACGAAGAAGACGATGCCCTTGGGATTGAGCGCGGTCACGAGGTAGGTGTTGGCGAACAGCCTCCAGCGCGAGCCAGGCGCGGCGGGTGCGGCCAGCACGGCCGGCGAGATGCCGGCGCGCAGCAGCTTGATGCCGAGGTAGAGCAGGTAGAGGCCGCCGACCCACTTGATGGCGGTGAACCAGAAGGCCGAAGTCGCGAGCAGGGCGCCGAGGCCCAGCAGCGAGACCACGAGCGCGGTCGAGTCGCCGAGCGCGACCGCCGCCACCAGCGGCAGGTTGGCGCGCTTGCCGTGGGCCACCGAATAGCTGATGACCGTGAGGATGGTGGGCCCGGGAATGATCAGCAGCACCGCCGATGCGGCGACGAAGGCGAGCCAGAGCTGGAGGGACATGGACTACTCCTGGAGTGTCTTGAGGATGAAAGAGGTCTTGGCCTCGGTGTAGGCGTCGCGGTCGTCGCGGAACTCGAGGGCGAGCCGACGCTTGAGTGCCGCGTAGTCGGCAGCGACATCGGGATCGGCGCGCAGGGCATCGCGAAAGGCCAATCGCTGGCGCCACAGCGGGCTGTCGAGCGGAACGAGGTGCAGGTGATGGGTTCGCAAGGCCGGTGAAGGCTTGCAGAACCAGTGCATGGCTTCGGCCTTGTAGGGCGCATAGAGGTAGCCGGCGCGCGCCACCGCCTCGATGGCCGGTCGCGAGTCTTCCAGCGAATGCACCGGCGCCATGATGTCGATCACCGGCTTGGCCGCAAGCAGGGGCACGGCGGTGCTGCCGATGTGCTCGATCGCGCCGGCCAGCCAGGGGGCCAGCGTGGCTTGCAGCAGGCGGCGCTCGCTCTCGAAGCGTGCCGGCCAGGTGGGATCGTAGGCGACGATCTCGATCGCGGCGTCAGTCATGGCGTTCGAGTATGACTTCCCACAGGGCCTTGGGCTGACTTGCGCTTTCTCGGCCTCGCCGCGATCTCCAGCGATTCGCGAGCCAGGGCGACCAGGCGCTCGCGGTCTTCCAGCAGGTCGGCGGGCAGCGCGTAGTAGCGCCGGACCTCGACCCGCCGCACGCGCGTGGAATACGCAAAGCAATGGCTGCCCATCGCCTCATAGGCCGGACGGGTGGTGTCGTCGACCGCGAAATAGAGCACGTTGTCGATGATCATCGCGAACTGGATGCCGGCGGCAGACAGCCCGACGCCGCTGAACAGGCGCGCGCTCCGGAGGTCGCGCAACGCATCCAGCTGGTCTTTCACGAAGGCGACGAAATCGGGCGATGTCTTCACGGCGCCTTCGGGCTACGCATCCATGACCAGCTGGGTCTGCGTGACCACGGTGCACAGCTTGCCTTCCGCGGTCCGGATGGTGGTCTGCCACACCATGGTGGTCCGCCCCCGATGGAGCGCCACCGATTCGCCGACGACCGTGGTGTCGACGCGCGCGCCGCCGATGAACTTGGTGCTGGAGTCGGTGGTCGTGGTGCGCTTGCCCTGCGGCAGGTTGATGAGCGTGCCGACGGCACCGAGCGTGTCGGCGAAGGCCATGTAGGCGCCGCCGTGCAGGATGCCGCCGGCGGTGCACAGGTCGGCGCGCACCGGGAGTTCGGCGACCACGCGCTCGGGTTCGAGCGTGACGAGGCGCACGCCCATCAGGCCGGGGAACAGCGGCTCGAGGATCTGCTGGATCTGTTCGACGCTTGGCATCTCTGCTGCCCTCAGCCCTGGGCGCCGAAGCGCACCGCGGTCCTGGCACGGGCGCGGGCGGCCTCGATCTCGCGGTCGCGCGGATCGGCGGTGGTCACCAGCGATTCGATCAGTGCCCGGGCTGCCGCCGTGACGTCTTCGACCGCGCGATCGAAGGCTGCCTCATTGGCCTTGGAGGGGCGGGCGAAGCCGCTGAGCTTGCGCACGAACTGCAGCGACGCGGCGCGCATCTCCTCCTCGGTGGCGGGCGGCTCGAAATTGAACAGGGTCTTGATACTTCTACACATCATGTCTCCATGCGAGAGGGTCGAGCGCGCAGTTTGCGCCAGGTTCGAGCGCCAGCTCAAGCCCGTGCGTCCCTCCTATTTCGCCGCCTCCACCTTGACCCGCGCATTCGGCATGTCGCCGAACATCTCCGGCGCGTAGAGCGCCTCGACGCGGCTCGGCGGCAGCGCGAAGTCGCCGACGTTGTTGAGGCGCAGCGTGTACTCCATCTTCACGCTGCCCTTCGGCAGGTATTCGTAATAGCTGCGGAAGGCCTCGAAGCTGCGCTCCTCGAAGGCTGGCCAGCCGCTGCCCGAGCGCTTCTCACCCTGGGTCGCGATCTGCGAGTCGCGGCCCAGCCCGCCGCCCAGAATCGTGGCGCCGCCGGGGATCGGGTCCGTGATCGCGACCCAGGTCATGTCGGCACTGGCGTTGACCTCGAGGCTCACGCGCAGCACGTCGCCGCGCGTGTAGATGCCCGGCGTCGCCTGCTCGACCGGCGTCACCGTCTTCCTGATCGCGTAGCCGGAGGCGAAGGGTGCCTTGAGCTCGACCGCGGCGAGCGACTGCAGCGTGAGCCAGGGCTTGCCGCTGCCGCTTTGCGTCACCAGCAGCGTGTCGCGCGCGGCAGCGGCAGGCCACGGAACGAACATGGTGTTGTTGCGCAGCATGCCCGGCGATGCCGGCGCACCGAAGCCGCGGGCCTGGTTCGGCGCGCCGCCCGGGTCGCCGGCCTTGATCCGCTCGACCTTGCTCCAGTCCACCTGTGCCTTGGCGGCCCCCAGGCTGGCGGCCGTGAGGCCGGTGACCGGCGCGCTCTCGAAGCGCCTGGAGAATTTCTCGAGCGCGAGGCCGCCCCACAGGTTGGCGGTGGTGGTGCGCCAGGCGCCGTTGTGCTGGCGGCCGATGAAGCCGCTGGCGAGCCGGCCGATGTCGTCCTTCCAGGCCGGATCGTCCAGCACCGCCAGCAGCAGCCGCGCGCTGTTGACATCGCCGTTGGCCATCAGCCACCACCAGTTGTCGTCCTGCTCGGTGCTGAACTGCAGCCGCGTGCCCTGCCAGCTCAGGCGCGCCCTGAGCACGTTGTTCGCTTCGTCGAGGCGCTGCTGGCGCTGCGGCACATCGGCGACGCGGCGCAGGATCTGCAGCCAGTCGATCACCGCGCTGGTCGGCCACTGGTTGGGCGCGATGGTGATGCTGGCGGCCATGCGGCCTTGCGCCTTGCCGTAGCGCGACAGCGCCTCGAGCGCCGCCAGCTTGCGCACGTCGAGGTCCTTGCGCGGGCTCCAGAACTCGCGCTGGATGCGGCCTTCGACGAAGGCGATCAGGCCCTGCACCATCGGCGCCGTGGCCGTCTCGGGCAATGCGAAGGCCGGGTCGATCGCGGCCGCCTCGTGCGTAGCGGCCAGCAGGTAGGCGGTCAGGATGTCGCTGCCGCGATTCGCTTCGCCATCGCGCGGCGGGAAGTAGTTCGCCAGGCCGTCGCCGTCGAGATAGCTCGGCATCTGCGCCAGCACCGCCTGCCAGGCCTTGCCGTCGCGCAGGCCGATGGCCTTGCTGGCCTTCTGTTCGAGGCACGCGTAGGGATAGACGGCGAACCAGTCGCGCACGCCGGCGAGGCCTTCGGCCAGCCGCGGCTGCAAGGACATGCGCAGGCCGCCGCGGCCGGGCAGGGCGTCGGCCGGCGGCCCGACGTCGAGCGTGAACGGGCCGTCGAGTTGCACCAGCGTCGCCTGCTGCACCGTCAGCGGCACCGCGGGCAGGATGCGCTGGCGCACCTTGAGCGCATCGCGCGCGCCGCCCAGCGTGTCGCGGGCTTCGATCTCCCACAGGATCGCCTCGGCTCGCGTCTGCCCGAGCTGCGCCGGCGCGGTCACGGTCCAGGCCAGCTCGCGCGCTTCGCCGGCCGGGATCTCGACCGTCTGCGGCGCCAGCGTGAGCAGGGTCGCTCGCGGCGTCGCCTCGACCTTCATGGCGCTGGCGGTGGTGTTGCGCAGCGTGAGCTGGGCCCGGAATTGGTCGTCCTCGCGCACCAGCGGCGGCAGGCCACTGATGATCTGCAAGTCCTGCGTGGACCGGATCGACGCCTGGCCGGTACCGAACAGGCCGGTGCCGGCATCGGCCACGGCCACGATCCGGAAACTGGTCAGCGCATCGTTGAGCGGCACCGCGAGCGTGGCCTGTCCGTTGGCGTCGAGCACCAGCGCGGGTTTCCACAGCAGCAGCGTGTCGAGCAGTTCGCGCGTCGGGCTCTTGCCGCCCCCGCCGCCCGCGGGCACGGCCTTGCGGCCGTAATGCCGGCGGCCGACGATCTCCATCTGCGCGGTCGAGGTGGCGACGCCCCAGCTGCGCCGCTGCAGCATCGCCTCGAGCAGGTTCCAGCTGTCGTTGGGCAGCAGTTCGAGCAGCGCTTCATCGACCGCCGCCACCGCGACTTCGGCGCCGACCGCAGGCTTGCCGTCGGGCAGCCGGCCGGTGATCGTGACCTGCGCCTGGCTGCGCACCGGGTAGGCGGGCTTGTCGCTCGACACCTTCAGGTCGATGCGGTGCGATTGGGTGCCGACCCGGATCTCGGCCAGGCCGAGCCGGTAGGCCGGCTTGCTCAGGTCGACCAGCGCGGTGGGCGCGACGTACTCCTTGCCTTCGTACCAGAAGGCGGTCCACCATTCGCGCGGCGCCCTGAAGCCCCAGGTGAAGAAGCTGTACCACGGCACCTCGCGCAGCCGTCCGCGCAGCGCCAGCACGCTGATGTAGGCGTTCGGCCCCCATTCGGGCTTGACCTGCAGCGTCACGGTCGGATCCTGGCCGTTGAGCTGCACCACGTGGGTCTCGATCACGCCTTCGCGCTCCACCGACACCAGCGCGGTGGCGAAGCGGAACGGGCTGCGCACCTGGAAGCGCGCGACCTCGCCGGGCTGGTAGCTCTTCTTCTCGGGCAGCACGTCGATGCGGTCGTGGTCCTCGCCGCCGAACCAGAGCTCGCCCTGGCGCGTGACGTAGACCGAGGCCGCGGCGCGGCTGTCGCGGCCCTCCTTGTCGGTGGCGCTGGCGATCAGCTCGACCTGGCCCGGCTCCTTGAGTTCGGCCTCGCACAACAGCAGGCCGCGCGTGTCGCTCTTGCCGCTGCAGATGGTCCCGATCTCCTTCACATCGGTCTTGTTGTCGTAGGTGTAGAAGCCGCCGACCATGCGCTTGCGGCTGGTGGTCGTGATGCGGGCGATGGCACGCACGTTGAGCGTCACGCCTTCCTGGGGCTTGCCCGCGAGGTCGAGCGCCAGGGCCTGGAACCTGATCTTCTGGCTGGCCGAGACCCAGCCCTCGGTCTTGATGCCGGCGACTACCGACGCCGGCCACAGCGTGTGGCTGCTGCGCAGCGTCTGGACCTCGCCGTTGGGATCGGAGTAGCTGGCTTCGAGCAGCAGCTCGCGCGGCGTCGCCCTGGCGACCGGGATCTTCTCGATCACCAGCTTGCCGGCGCCCTCGCGGTCGAGCGTGAGCGGGAGCTTGTCGGCGATCACGCGGGCCTCGTCGGCGCCCGCCGGGTCGCTGTCGCCTTCCTTGGCCGGAGCGGCGAAGCTGAAGGCGTCGAAGTCGGGAAAGGAGGGCTGCCTGGCGCGCACCAGCGCCGACACGCGCACCGGCAGGGCCGCCGCGCCGCCGCCAGCCACGTAGTTGACCTGCACGGCGACCGGCAGCGAGCCGATCGCGACCAGCGGCTTGCCGTCGCTGGGCCCGATGCGGCCTTCGAGCACCGGCAGGCGGAACTCCTCGACCCGGAACTGGCCGGTGGCTTCGCTGCCTGCGCCGCCTTCTGCCGCGCCTTCCTTGCCGCTCCTCAGTTCAACCTGGTAGATGCCGAGCCTGGCGGCCGGCGGAATGGCGAAGCTGCTTTCGCTGCTGAGGCCGCCGGTGGCGGTCTTGCGCCACTTCAGCGGCTGCGTGAACTGCTGGCCGCTGCCGGCGTGGGTGACGACCAGCGTGTCGGGCAGCCGTTCGGGCAGGCCGAAGCCCTTCTGCGTCTGGGTGCGGATCAGGTGCTTCATCGACACCGTCTCGCCGGCGCGCAGCAGCATGCGGTCGAACACCGTGTGGGCGATGCGGTCGGGTCGGGCATCGAGGCTGGTCGGCACGTTGAAGCGCCAGGGCTCGATGCCGCGCTGCCAGTCGCTCCAGGTGAAGGCGAGGTCCTCGACGCCATCGGCATCCTTCGCGCGGGCACTGACGAAGTAGGCGCCGGCGTTGTAGTCGTCGTCGCTGCTGCAGGAGGGCGCTTCGGCGGAAATGCCGGAGAGGCGCACCAGCCCGTTGGCATCGGTGCTGCCCGCCGCCACCTCGCGGCCGTCGCAGGACGACACCCGCACCGCGGCATTGGCGACCACGCGGCCCTTGTCGAGCGTCGTGACCCAGGCCACCGAGTTCTCGCGGCCCAGCTTGAAATGCACCGCCAGGTTGGTGGCCAGCGCGGTGGTCCGCACGTACATCGTGCGGCCGCTGCCGTAGCGTTCGTCGAGCAGCGCGTCGCCGAGCTTCTGCGAGGCGATCTCGAGCACGTGGAAGCCGGGCGTGAGCGGAATGCCGACCACCTCGAAGGGGCGCGGATCGCCGCCCTCGGCCTTCGGCATGTCGAGTGCGCGCACGCCGGGCTGGCCGCCGAGCAGGGACACCATGCGGGTCTGGATGCTGTCGCGATCGTCCTTGTCGATCACCTTGGGCAGGGGCGCCTTGACGTCGCGGGCGGCGGTCTTGCGCGACACCAGGTCGTTGTCGTAGCGGCGCACCTTGCGGAACCAGGCAATGATCTCGGGGTCGCTCTTCGGATTCAGGTCGCTGACCCGGCCGGGCGTCGAGCCGAGGGTCAGGGCCTGCACCTGGAGCGCCGCCTCGACCCGGCGCACCGTGACCGGCATCAGCGCCACGCCGCCGGGCTCCGCCAGGCGCTCGACCACGCCGAAGGGCGAGGCCGCGAACTTGGCCAGCGGCGGCATCAGGCCGGTCGCGACCTTGAGCGGGAAGCTGCCGGGCGAGGCCAGCGTGCGGCCCGAGGCGTCCTCGAACTTGGCCGGCAGCTCGATCGTGAATGCCGTCTGCTCGGCGAAGGGGCCGGCGAAGCGCAGCGATTCGACCACGCCGTCGTCGTCCCGGGCCGCGTTGTCGTCGAACTGCGGCGTGAAGCTCTTGCCGGCGCCCTTGAGGGTGATGGCCGCGGCCAGCCGGCGCGCCACCGGCGCGTTGAACTGCAGCACCATCGGCTTGAGCGGAAGGCAGGCCGACTGCGCGTTCTCGCGCTCGCAGCTGAACGACACCGCGAAGGGCTCCCGCACTTCGAAGCCGAGCCGCCGCTCGACGTTGTTCGCCACGCCCGAGGGCGTCGCGACGCCCCTGCCGTAGACCAGCTGCACCTTGCCGGCCGGCGGCAGCGTGCGATTGCACTGCAGCGTCAGGAAGCGCAGCGGCGCCTTCTCGGCGTCCTTGTCGCGCCCCAGGGACTTCAGCAGCGCGGCGCGCTGATCGCCGCCGACCTGCTTCACGGGGATGCGCTCGCCGATGCCGCTGGCGGCGCACCAGACGTTCTCCTGCACGCTCTCGGGCGTGGCCGGCCCGTTGAGTTCGAGCAGGAAGATCTGCTGCTCGTCGATCTTGCCGTAGCTGGGCTGCCAGTTGCGGATGAAGGGGCCGCCGCTGTTGAAGCGCCAGTTCTCGGGGCCGGTCAGGGCGGCGCCGGCCGGCGACTGGAAGCCGGCGACCCGCGTGACGGTGCAGTGCAGGCCCGGCGGCAGGTCATTCTCGAAATCGAAGACCCATTCCTTCTCGCCGGTCCAGCGGCCGGTGCCTCGGCCGGCCTCGGCATCGGCGCAGGCGACGGCCAGCGGCGCCGCTGCCTTGGGGTCGCCGAAGCGCACGGCCGGCTGGTCGAACCGGGCGACCACCTGGCGCACCCGCGAGACTTCGCCCTGCGGCGTCAGGCTGGTGATCTGCAGCGCTTGGGCCGCGCCGGCGGCCAGGATGGCGCTGGCGGCCAGCAGGAAGGCGGGGGTCGACAGTCTCAAGCGTTGTTCCTCATCCAAGATCCGTAGCGCGTCGAGCGTAGCCCATTTGCCCTCGCGCGGAGCCCGGTCCCGGGGCCCGCTCCTTACAATTCGGGGCTCGTCGTGCGTGTCTCGCGCGGACCGCTCACAGATCACGTCGACCGATGAAACGCTACTGGGAAATCGATGCATTGCGCGGGCTCATGCTCGTGCTGATGACCGTCACCCATCTGCCGACCCGCTTGACCGATCCGCTGGGGCAGCCCTTCGGCTTCGTTTCGGCCGCCGAGGGCTTCGTGTTGCTGTCGGCCTTCGTGTCGGGGCTGGTCTACAGCCGGATCGCGCGCACCCAGGGCGTCGACTCGATGCGCCGGGCCTTCTGGCGCCGCGCGCTCAAGGTCTACCTGAGCCAGGCCGCGACCCTGCTGTTCCTGTTCACGGTCATTTCGGCCGTCGGCCTTCGCATCGACCAGCCGGCAGTCAAGAACCTGCTGTCGTTCTATCTGATGAATCCCCACGAGGGCTTCCTCTATTCGCTGCTCCTGATCTACGAACCGGCACTGCTCGACATCCTGCCGATGTACATCTTCTTCATGCTGCTGAGCCCGTGGGTGCTGGCCTTCGGGCTGCGCCACGGCTGGACCGGCGTGATGGTCGCCAGTGCCAGCCTCTGGGCGCTGGCGCAGTTCGGGCTCAGCGAATGGCTCTACGGGCTGACCGTGCGCCACACCGGGCTCACGGTTCCCTTTCACGAGATGGGCGCCTTCAACGCCTTCGCCTGGCAGTTCCTGTGGTTCGCCGGGCTCTGGATGGGCGCCGGCCGCAACGCGCCCGATGCGCAGCCGCTGCGCATCCCCGACTGGCTGGTGCTGCTTGCCGGAGCGGCGGCGCTCTACGGCTTCTGGTGGCGCCACCACGGCATCAATGGCCAGGCCCCCTTCGGCGGCGACGTCGAGCTGAACCTGCTGTTCGACAAGTGGCAGCTGGGGCCGCTGCGGCTGGTCAATCTGGCGGTGCTCGGCATCGTGGCGGTGCGCTTCGGGCCGGCCTTCATGCGGCGCATTCCGCGCCTGCACTGGCTCGAGGACCTGGGCAGCGCCTCGCTGCCGGTGTTCTGCGCCCATCTGGTGGCGGTGCTGCTGGTGCTGGCGGTCTACGGGGACAGCCAGACGGCGCGGCCCTGGTGGGGCGACGTGCTGTTGCTGGCCGTGGTGTTCGCGTGGCTCTACGGCGTTGCCCGTCTCACGCTCTGGTGGGACGAGCGGCAGAAGCCGGCACTGCCGCTACCGCGCGCCCTGGGCGATTGAAGTTCCTGCGGCCTCCGGCGGCTGCAGGTGCGCTGCGATCACCGACTGCCAGAGCCGGTAGCCCTCGTCGTTGAGGTGCAGCTGGTCGCCGCGGAACAGTTCGGCGCGCGGCCGGCCGTCGGCGCCCATCATCGGCGTGTAGACGTCGATGTAGTCGCTGTTGGGCAGGCGCTGCAGGTAGGCCTCGATGATGTGGTTGGTCTCGCGCACGCCGGGCAGCAGCTTCGCGCGCGACGGGCTGGGCTTGACCGAGATGTAGGCGATGCGGGTGTCGGGCAATCCCGCGCGCACGGTGCTGGCGAACTGGGCGAAGCTCTCGAGGACCTGCAGCGGCGTGCGTCCCTCGGCCAGGTCGTTGTCGCCGGCATAGACCAGCACCAGCCGCGGCTTGTAGCGCACCACGAGATCGGCCGCGAACAGGCTGCAGTCGGCCATGGTCGAGCCGCCGAAGCCGCGATTGATCACCACCGGCTGCTGGCGGAAGTCATCGGCCAGGCGCGACCACATCCGGATCGTCGAACTGCCGACGAACAGCACGCCGCCGGGCGCCGGCTGCCGCTCGCGGTCGGCGGCGGCGAAGGAGGCGAGTTCGCCCTGCCAGCGGGCCCGGGCCGCGCTGTAGGCCGGCGTGGCGTCGACCGCGGCAGGCTCGGCCTGCGCCGCCAGCGCGCCTGCGAACACCAGGGAGAAAAGGACGAGGCGGGCTGCAGCTTTCATCGACACCATCGAAGACCAACGTTCTTCGACCGGAAAGCGTTGGCAAATTCCGGGCGATTCAATCCGTAATGGTAACAAGCTGTAATGACAGCGGTACTCAGAGGCTGTTGCGGCCGATGCCCTGGTAGGTGATGCCGGCGTCCTTCATCGTGGCCGGCTCGTAGAGATTGCGACCGTCGAAGACCACCGGCGACTTCATCAATGCCTTCATCCGCTCGAGGTTTGGGCTGCGGTAGGCCTTCCACTCGGTGACGATGATCAGCGCATCGGCGCCGGCCAGCGCCTCGATCGGGTCCTTCGCCGAAGTGAAGCTGATGCGATCGAGCAGCGCCGGCGCATCCGCGAAGTCGAGCTTCAGCACGCGCTTCGTCTCCTCGACCGCGATCGGGTCGTGCGCCACCACGCGCGCGCCGGCGCGCAGCAGCACGTCGAGCACCACGCGGCTCGGCGCCTCGCGCATGTCGTCGGTGTTGGGCTTGAAGGCGAGGCCCCAGAGGGCAAAGCTGCGCTCGCTGAGGTCGGGTCCGAAACGCGCCAGCACCTTGTTGGTCAGCACGCGCTTCTGCTCGTCGTTGACCGCCTCGACCGACTCGAGCACCCGCAGCGTCTGGCCGTTGTCGCGTGCGATGCGGGTCAGCGCCTGGATGTCCTTCGGGAAGCAGCTGCCGCCGTAGCCGGTGCCGGCATACAGGAAGCTGTAGCCGATGCGCGGATCGGAGCCGATGCCCTGGCGCACCGCCTCGATGTCGGCGCCGACCCGGTCGGCCAGGTTGGCCAGCTCGTTCATGAAGCTGATGCGGGTGGCCAGCATCGCGTTGGCGGCGTACTTGGCGAATTCGGCCGAGCGCACGTCCATCACGCGGGTGCGTTCGTGGTTGCGGTTGAAGGGCGCGTAGAGCTGGCGCATCCAGCCCAGGGCCTCGCGGCCGTCGTGGTCGTCGGTGTAGCCGATCACGATCCGGTCGGGCCGCATGAAGTCCTCGACCGCCGCCCCTTCCTTCAGGAACTCGGGGTTGCTCACCACCGAGAAGCGCAGGTCGGAGCGCCCGCGCCGGTCGAGTTCTTCCTGGATCACGGCCGTGACCTTGTCGGCCGTGCCCACCGGTACGGTCGACTTGTCGACCACCACCTTGAAGCCTTCCATGTACTTGCCGATGTTGCGCGCCGCGGCCAGGACGTACTGCAGGTCGGCGCTGCCGTCCTCGTCGGGCGGCGTGCCGACGGCGATGAACTGGATGTCGCCGTGCGCCACCGAGGCCTCGATGTCGGTCGAGAAAGCGAGCCGCCGGGCCGCCACGTTCGACTCCACGACGTCGGCCAGGCCCGGTTCGTAGATCGGGATGCGGCCCTCGTTGAGGGTGGCGATCTTGCGCGGGTCGAGGTCGAGGCAGAAGACGTTGTTGCCGATGTCCGCCAAGCAGGCGCCGGTGACCAGGCCGACGTAGCCGGTGCCGATGATCGAGATGTTCATGCGCTCAGGCCGCCGTGGGTTCCGAAAGGATCTGGTCGAAGTAGGCGATGGTCTTCTTGAGGCCTTCCTCGAGCTGGGTCTTGGGCGCCCAGCCGCCGAGTTCCTTCTGCGCCATCGAGATGTCGGGCCGGCGCTGCTTGGGGTCGTCCGCGGGCAGCGGCAGCTTGACCAGCCTGCTCTTCGAGCCGGTCAGTTCGATCACCTTGTTGGCCAGCTCGAGCATCGAGAACTCGCCCGGATTGCCGATGTTGACCGGGCCCGGCAGCTCGTCGCCGGTGTCCATCATGCGCAGCATCGCTTCCAGCAGGTCGTCCACGTAGCAGAAGCTGCGTGTCTGCTGGCCGTCGCCGTAGATCGTGATGTCCTCGCCCTTCAGGGCCTGGACGATGAAGTTCGACACCACGCGGCCGTCGTTCATGTGCATGCGCGGGCCGTAGGTATTGAAGATCCGCACCACCTTGATGCGCAGCTGGTGCTGGCGGTGGTAGTCGAAGAACAGCGTCTCCGCGCAGCGCTTGCCCTCGTCGTAGCAGCTGCGGATGCCGATCGGATTGACGCGGCCCCAGTAGGCCTCGACCTGCGGATGGATCTCGGGGTCGCCGTAGACCTCGCTGGTGGAGGCCTGCAGGATCTTGGCCCGCACGCGCTTGGCCAGGCCCAGCATGTTGATGGCGCCGTGCACGCTGGTCTTGGTGGTCTGCACCGGGTCGTGCTGGTAGTGGATCGGCGAAGCCGGGCAGGCCAGGTTGAAGATCTCGTCGACCTCGACGTAGAGCGGGAAGGTCACGTCGTGCCGCATCAGCTCGAAGCGCGGATGGTCCAGCAGGTGCTCGACGTTGCGCTTGCTGCCCGTGAAGAAATTGTCGACGCACAGGACGTCGTGACCCTGTTCGATCAGGCGGTCGCACAGGTGGCTGCCGAGGAAGCCGGCGCCGCCGGTGACCAGCATCCGTTTGGAGGCGTTGTATTTGCGCATTCGCTGAGTCTTCCTGGTAAGTCAGTTCGATGGTTGCTGATGGCGTTGCTCGTACATCTTCGCGTCGACCAGCATGCGGAACCACAGCGCCTGGAAGAAGGCAAAGTAGAAACCGGTCGTGCCGTCGAGGAAGCCGAGGCGGAACACGTAGCGGTAGACGAAGTAGCTGAGCGAGCGGACGCCGGTCGGGAGCTTGTAGTAAAGCTCCTTGATGAAGCGGGTGCGCTCGCGGGCATCGCCCATGAGGCGCGGCTGCAGCACGTTGTCGGCGGCGACCTGGGGGCCGAGCTTTTCCTTTGCCTCGGCGTCGCTCCAGCGGTTGTGGCTGGCGATCCAGTCGGCCAGGCGGGCCGAGTTCTTGTCGTGCATGAAGCCGTCCAGGCGGCCCGGCTTCGCGCTGCTGATGAAGTGCTGGTCGTAGAGGCGCGACTCGCAGCGGCCCTGGCCCGAACGGAAGAGCCGCAGGTGCCACGGGTTGACGCCGCTGAAGCGCAGCATCTTGCCCATGAAGTAGTCGCGGCGGCGGATCAGGTAGGCGTCGAAGGGGGGCTGGCCCGCCAGCACGGCCGTGATCTCGGCGACCGCGCGATCGTCCAGCACCTCATCGGCGTCCAGGTGCAGCTGCCATTGGTACGAGGGCTCGATCTGGGCGATGGCCCAGTTGCGCTGGTCGCTGTAGTTCGAAAACGGGCGCTGCACCACTTTGCAGCCCAGTTCCTCGAGGATCGCCGGCGTGCCGTCGGACGAATGCGAGTCCACCGCGAAGACGTGCGGGCTCACTTTTTTCGCCTGAGCGACCGTTTCGCGAACGATCGAGGCGGAATTGAAGGTCAGGATGACGACGACGCAGCGGGGTATTTCCATGGAGTTCGGCGCTTGGTGGCAGCTTCGGATCAGGGTTCACCCGAATCCGTAAGCGCAAAGCATGCCAAACTTTAGCACTACATTCTTACATTTAGGAACATGACGGACGGCCAAACCCCTCCGACCATCGGCCTATTGCCGCAGAACTTCACGCTTCAGGCCAGTCGTGCCTGGTGCCGGGCGATCTGCTGGCGCACCTGCGCCGGCGCGGTGCCGCCGAGGATGTTGCGGGCGTTCAACGAGCCGCGCAGGCTCAGCACGTCGTAGACGTCCTTCTCGATCTTCGGGTTGAAGGTCTGCAGCACCGCCAGCGGCAGCTCCGACAGATCGACCTGGTGCGAGATCGCGGCCTTGACCGCATGGGCCACGGTTTCGTGCGCGTCGCGGAAGGGCAGGCCCTTCTTGACCAGGTAGTCGGCCAGGTCGGTCGCCGTGGCGTAGCCGCGCAGCGCGGCCTTTTCCATTGCCTCGGGCTTGACCGTGATGCCGCCGACCATCTCGGCGAAGATGCGCAGCGTGTCCTTGAGCGTGTCGACGGTGTCGAACAGCGGCTCCTTGTCTTCCTGGTTGTCCTTGTTGTAGGCCAGCGGCTGGCCCTTCATGAGGGTGATCAGGCCCATCAGGTGGCCGACCACGCGGCCGGTCTTGCCGCGCGCCAGTTCGGGGACGTCCGGGTTCTTCTTCTGCGGCATGATCGAGCTGCCGGTGCAGAAGCGGTCGGCGATGTCGATGAAGCCGAAGGACTGGCTCATCCACAGCACCAGTTCCTCGCTGAGCCGGCTGATGTGGACCATCGCCAGCGAGGCGGCGGCGGTGAATTCGATCGCGAAATCGCGGTCGCTCACGGCGTCCAGGCTGTTCTGGCAGACCTCGTCCATGCCGAGCGCGCGCGCGACGGCCTCCCGATCCAGCGGGTAGCTGGTGCCGGCCAGCGCCGCGGCACCCAGGGGCAGGCGGTTGACCCGCTTGCGCACGTCGGCCATGCGCTCGGCGTCGCGTGCGAACATTTCCACGTAGGCGAGCATGTGGTGGCCGAAGCTCACCGGCTGCGCCACCTGCAGGTGCGTGAAGCCCGGCAGGATGACCTCGACGTTCTTGCCGGCCAGCGCCAGCAGCGACTTCTGCAGGTCGGTCAGGAGGCCGGCGATCAGGTCGATCTCTCCGCGCAGCCAAAGGCGCACGTCGGTCGCGACCTGGTCGTTGCGGCTGCGGCCGGTGTGCAGGCGCTTGCCGGCGTCGCCGACCAGCTGCGTCAGGCGGGCCTCGATGTTCAGGTGCACGTCCTCGAGATCGAGTTTCCAGTCGAAAGCGCCGGATTCGATTTCGTCGCGAATCTGCTTCATCCCGCCTTGGATCGCGGCGAGGTCCTGCACGCCGATGATCCCCTGGGCTGCCAACATGCCGGCATGCGCCAGAGAACCCTCGATGTCAGCCTGCCACAGCCGCTTGTCGAAGAACACGCTGGCCGTGTAGCGTTTGACCAGGTCGCTCATCGGTTCGGAGAACAGGGCGGACCAGGCTTCGGATTTCTTGTCGAGTTGGTTTTGAGTCATGGGAACCGTTCGGGAGGCAATAATGGGTTTGGCACCCATTGTTTCTGTGATGCGCAACCCGTCGATTTTATCGGCCACCCCCACGGCGTCGCCGGCGACGCCTCCCGCCACGCCCGTTCCGACCCGGGTCAAGGCGCCCGCGCGCCCCGTGCGGGCACTGTTCGATGCCTGCCAGATCGGCGTGGTGCTGCGCGCGGTGCTCTTCGTCGAGGTGGTAGTGGCGGTGGCCACGTTGTTCGCGGCCCCGACTCTGTCCGAATGGCTGCTGCTGGCGGCGACCGTCACCGGCGGCGCCTTGCCGGCCACGCTGGTCTGGCTGCTCGCCACCTGTGCGCTCAAGAAGCTGCTGGCCCGGCTGCCGGTGCCGGCGCAGTATGCGGCTGGGGCGCTGCTCGGCGCGCTGGCGGCCCTGTATGGCTGCGGCCTGCTGCGCCTGACCGGCGTGGTCGGCACGGCGCCCTGGCTCGCCAGCGCACTGGCCGGCGCCCTCTTCGCGGGACTGATGATGGCGGCGCTGGTGCTGCGCGCTCGCGGCCAGACGCCGGCGGCCACCACCGCGCGGCTGGCCGAGCTGCAGTCGCGCATCCGGCCGCACTTTCTTTTCAACACCCTCAACAGCGCGATCGCCCTGGTGCGCCAGGAGCCGGCCAAGGCCGAGGCCATGCTGGAAGACTTGAGCGAGCTGTTCCGGCAGGCGCTGGCGGACCCGGGCGAATCGGTCACGCTGGCCGACGAGATCGCGCTGGCCGAGCGCTACCTGGCGATCGAGCAGGTGCGCTTCGGCGACCGGCTTCGCATCCGCTGGGACATCGATCCGGCGGCCCACGGCGCCCGGCTGCCGCCGCTGCTGCTGCAGCCGCTGGTCGAGAACGCGGTCAAGCATGGTGTCGAGCCGAGCCCGGACGGCGCCCGCCTGCGCATCCGCACCGAGCGCCGAGGGGCGATGGTGCTGATCGAGGTCATCAACAGCCTGCCGCCGCTGCGCTGGGCCGATGCGCCGCTGCCGCGCGGCCACGGCATTGCGCTCGACAACGTGCGCGATCGCCTGCGCCTGCTGCACGACATGCAGGCGCAGTTCCATGCCGGCATGGACGAGAAGAGCTATCGCGTCCGCATCGCCATCCCCGCTGAATCATGAGCATGCCCGCGCTTCGAACCCTCATCGTCGACGACGAATCGCTGGCGCGCTCGCGCCTGCGCGCCCTGCTGGCCGATTGCAACTCGCCGCCGGCGGAAGTGGTGGCCGAGGCGGCCCATGGCGAAGGCGCGCTGGCCCAGCTGGCCAGCGCGCGCTTCGACCTGGTGCTGCTGGACATCCACATGCCCGGCCTCGACGGCCTCGAGCTGGCGCGCCAGCTGCGCAGCCGGCCGGGCGCGCCGGCGGTGGTGTTCGTCACCGCCTACGCGGCCCACGCCGTCACCGCCTTCGAGTTGGAGGCGGTCGACTACCTGACCAAGCCGGTGCGCGCCGAGCGCCTGCAGCAGGCCCTGCAGAAAGCCGAGCGCTACCTCAAGGACCAGCGGGCGCCGCTGGCCGAGCCGCAGGACGTGCTGCTGATCCAGGATCGCGGCCGCACCGAGCGGGTGCCGCTGTCGGAGATCCTGTACCTGAAGTCGGAGCTCAAGTACCTGACCGTGCGCACGGCCTCGCGCAGCCACATCTTCGACGGCTCGCTGGCCGAGTTGGAGGAGCGCTATCCGGCCCGCTTCGTGCGGGTCCATCGCAACGCCCTGGTGGCACGCGCCGCCATCCGCACCCTCGAGAAGTACGACGACGGCGAGGACGCCGAGGGCTGGGCGCTGCGGCTCGACGGCATTCCGGAACCGGTGATGGTGTCGCGGCGCCAGCTGTCGACCGTGCGCGAAGCGCTCAAGGACGTGCGATGAGCGAAGCTGCCGAACCGGCCGCCGCCGCTGTCGTCGAGACGGCCGAGCCCGACCGCGTGCTGCTGCACATGCCGGTCGATGTCCGCAGCGCATCGCTGGTGGTGCTGGCCGTGCTGGCCAGCGTGTTCGCGCTGCGCTGGGCGGCGGCCGTCTTCATCCCGCTGATGGTCAGCCTGCTGCTGACCTACGCGCTGGCCCCCCTGGTGGACCGGCTCGAGCGCTGGAAGATCTCGCGCTGGATCGGCGCGGCGGCGATCCTGCTCGGCCTCGGCGGCGCTTTCGGCTGGACCGGCTATTCGCTGGCCGGCAGCGCGTCCGAACTGGTCGATTCGCTGCCGGTGGCGGCGCAGAAGCTGCGCCTGGCGTTGCGCACCAGCAGCCGGGCGACCGATGCCAACACGCTCGACACCGTGCAAAAGGCCGCGGCGCAGCTCGAACAGGCGGCCGAGGAGAACTCGGCCAAGGTGGCCGCGCGCAAGGGCGTGGCGCGGGTCGTGATCGAGAGGCCATCCTTCAATGTGCGCGACTACATGTGGAGCGGCACCGTCGGCCTGATCAGCGCCGCCGGCCAGCTGACGCTGGTGGCTTTCCTGACCTTCTTCGCGCTCGGGTCCGGCGACACCTTCCGGCGCAAGCTGGTCAAGATCACCGGCCCCAGCCTGCAGAAGAAGAAGATCACGGTGCACGTGCTCGACGACATCACGGGCCACATCGAGCGCTACCTGCTGGTGCAGATCCTCACCAGCGCCCTGGTGGGCGTGGCGACCGGGCTGGCTTTCTGGGGCCTCGGGCTCGAGAACGCGGCGGTCTGGGGCATCGTCGCCGCGGTCACCAACCTGATCCCCTACATCGGCTCGGTGATCGTGATGGCGGCCGCGGGGCTGGTGGCCTTCCTGCAGTTCAACGGCATCCAGATGGCGCTGCTGGTGGGCGGCACCTCGCTGGTGATCCACACGCTGGTCGGCAATCTGCTGGTGCCCTTCCTGACCAGCAAGACCAGCCGCATGAACCCGGTGGCGGTGTTCGTCGGCGTGATCTTCTGGGGCTGGCTGTGGGGCATCTGGGGCCTGCTGCTGGGGATCCCGATCCTGATGGTCGTGAAGGCGGTCTGCGACCATGTCGAAGACCTGCAGCCGATCGGGGAACTGCTGGGCGATTGAGCCGCGCGCGCTTCATTCAGCGCAGCGGGCCGATCTGCACGATCGCGCCATCCGGCCACATCCGCCAGATCACCCATTCGCCGACCGCCGCCCGGTGCGTCGCCGGCTCGGCGCCCGCCTGTCCGTGGCGCAGCGTGAAGCGCTTGCCCGCCAGCCGCAGCGCGATCTCGAAACCCGGCCAGTGCGAAGGCACGCGCGGCGTCACGGCCAGCTGGTCGCCGCGCACCGAGAGGCCCAGCAGGGTCTCGACGGCCGCCCGCTGCAGCCATGCGGCCGAGCCGGTGTACCAGCTCCAGCCGCCGCGCCCCGCGTAGGGCGCGGCGCTGTAGACGTCGCCCGCCATCACGTAGGGCTCGATCTCGTAGGCCGGGCCGCGCTCGGGATGGCGCGACCGGTGTGCCGGGCTCAAGCCCTCGAAGGTCTGCCATGCGCCTTCGATGTCGCCGTGCAGCGCCTGCGCCATCAGCGCCCAGACGGCCGCATGCGCGTACTGGCCGCCGTTCTCGCGCACGCCGGGCGGATAGGCCTGGATGTAGCCGGGGTTGTTCGTCGAATGCGCCAGTGGCGGATCGAGCAGCTTCATCAGGCCCAGGCGCTGGTCGTGCAGATGCGCGTTCATCGAGGCCAGCGCGGGCCCGGTGTGTGCGTCGTTCGAGGCGCCCGAGAGCACCGACCACGCCTGCGCGATCAGGTCGATGGCGCATTCGTGGTTGATCGACGAGCCCAGCGGGGCGCCGTTGTCGAAAAAGGCGCGCCGGAACCAGGCCCCGTCCCAGCCGGCGGCGTGCAGCGCGGTGATCCATCCCTGGCGGGCGTCCAGCCAGCGCCTGGCGCGCGCGCCCTCGCCGCGTGCCAGGGCGAAGGGCGCGAAGCGCTCGACCACGCTGCACAGGAACCAGGCCAGCCAGACCGACTCGCCGCGGCCTTCGTGGCCGACCCGGTTCATGCCGTCGTTCCAGTCGCCGGTGCCCATCAGCGGCAGGCCGTGCGCGCCGGTCGCCAGGCTCTTGTCGATGGCGCGGGCGCCATGCTCGTACACGCTCGCGCTCTGCTCGCTGATGCGCGGCGGGTAGTAGGCATCCTCGGCGCCATCGGCGATTCCGGGACCCTCGAGGAAGGGCACCCGCTCGTCGAGCACCGAGCGGTCCGCGCTGACCTCCACGTAGTGGGCCGCGGCATAGGGCAGCCACAGCAGGTCGTCCGAGAAATGGGTGCGCACCCCGGCGCCGCCCGGCATGTGCCACCAGTGCTGGACGTCGCCCTCGGGGAACTGGCGCGCCGCATTGACGAGGATCTGCTCGCGCAGGCGCGCCGGGTCGGTCAGCGCGAAGGCCATCGCGTCCTGCAGCTGGTCGCGAAAGCCGAAGGCGCCGCCGGCCTGGTAGAAGCCGGCCTTGGCCCAGAGCCTGCAGGACAGGGTCTGGTACGTCAGCCAGCGGTTCACCATCGCGTCGAACAGCGGGTCGGGCGTGCGCACCTGCAGCCGGCCCAGCAATTCGTCCCAGAAGCCGCGCGCCTGCGCCAGGGCCTCGTCGATATCGCGCTGCTGCCAGTGGCGCGCCATCCGCAGCGCGGCATCGGCGTCGTCGGCATGCCCCAGCATGAAGCAGAAGCTGGCGCTCGCGCCGGCCGCCAGGCTGAACTCGCCCGCTACGGCGGCGCAGGCATCGAGGCCGCTGCCCGCGCGCCCGGCCAGGCCGTCGGGCAACTCGATGCGGCCGTGGCCGGCGAAGAACTCGCTGCGGTCGCAGGTCCATTGGGTGGCGCCGCCCAGGCCGCCGATGGCGACGAAGGCGGTGCTGCCGCCGAAGCCGGCGCTCGACTCGCGCTGCTGGCCGAACACCGCCGGCAGCTCTTCGGACTTCCAGGTGTGGACCGTTCGCCGTTCGCCGCGCGCCGCGCCGAGCTGCCACTCGACCATGGCGAGGGCGCGCAGCCGGCGCGCAGCGACGCCTTCGTTGCGCAGCTTCACCTGCACCAGCTTGATGCGTTCGTCGCGGTCGACGAAGAAGGTGGTCTCGAGCACCACGCTGCGGTGCAGGCATTCGAACACCGTGTAGCCCTGGCCGTGCCGCACGCGGTGACTGGCGGCAGCGCCGCCCCGGCCGGCCGGGGTCAGCGGCAGCAGTTCGCGGCTGTCGAGATCCTGCAGCAGGTAGTGCTCGAAGGCCGGGTCCTGCACCGGATCGTTGGACCAGGGCGTGACCTGGTGCAGCCGGCTGTTGGCGGCCCAGGTGTAGCCGGAGCCCGATTCGGAGACCTGGAAGCCGAAGCCGGCGTTGGCGATGACGTTGACCCAGGGCCGCGCGCTGCGGCGATCGGCATCGACCTCGAAGCGGAACTCGCCGCTCTGCGCATCGAAGCTGCCTTGCGGCGTGGTCGCCGTGCCGGCCGCGGGCGCCGGAGCCGGAAGCCTTGCGATGGCCGCTTGCGGGGTCGCGGCCGCGCTTTCGGATGCGCCCGCCGATTCGCGCAGCGCCGCCACCTGGGCCTCCAGCGTTCGTCCGTCGGCGGTGAACACCGCCCGCGCCAGGCTCGACAGCGCCGCCTTCTCGGCCGGCGTCAGCTCGGCATCGCGCAGCAGGTAGAAGCCGGCCGCGTCGTTGCGCGGAAAGCTGTTCTGCGTCTGCTGGGCGACCCGGCTGCGCAGCGCCTCGATCTCGCGCTGCAGCGGCATCAGGTAGGAGTGCGGCTCGCCGTTGATCACCACCAGGTCGCAGGCGACGCCGCCGAAGCCCCACCAGGGCTGGGCCCGCAACAGCGTGTCGACCAGGCCCTTGCCGGCCATCGAATGGATCATCACGAGCACGATCGGCTTGTCGCCCGAGATGCCGAAGCGCCAGATCTGGCGCAGGTCGATCAGGCCGCGGTCGCGCATGGTGCGCGGCGTGGTGTAGGTCAGGATGGTCGTGAGGTCCTGCAGCGCGAGATTCTTCGCCGGGTCGATGCTGAGGTCGCGCAGCCGCACCTGCGCCAGCGTGGCCGCCATGCGGGTCGCGCGCTCCACGTGCATCGGCTGCAGGTAGCGGTCGATGGAGGGCATCAGGGCCTCGATGCTGTCGCCGGCCGCGGTCGCGAAAGTCAGGCGCGCGCTGGCGCCGGGCGCGATCGACAGCGTGACGCGCAGGCAGGCGATCGGATCGAGCCCGTTGACCGGCGTGCCGCCGGCCGCCAACGGCTGGGCGTCCAGTGCGGGATCGGCCAGCGTCCGGTTGCGCCCGATGAAGGCGCGGCGGTCGGTCATGCAGGCCACGGCCAGCACCTGCGCATCGACCGCGGCGACGAAGTGCGCGGCGGCCACCACCGGGTCGCCGTGCAGGCGCGGCTTGCGTGCCATCAGCAGCGCGCGCCAGCCCGGCTCCCAGCGGCTGTCGACGAACAGGTTGGCGAAGGCCGGATGGGCCTCGTCGGCCTTCGGGTTCGACAGCACCGGCTCGAAGTACGAGATCAGCTCGAGCGTACGGGTCTGGCTGCCGGTGTTGTGCAGTTCGACCGTGCGCAGTTCGGTGTCGTCCTCCGGGCTGATGAGCACGGTGGTGCGCGCCTGCAGCCCCGGGCCGGCGGCTTCGAACTGCACCTGGTCGGCCAGGAAGCGCGTGCTGTAGCGCCAGTCGGGGCCGGGCGCCGGCAGCGCGGTCAGCGAGCTGAGCGCGTGGGTCTGCGTGTCGCGCACATAGAAGAAGGTGCCGTAGCCGTCGCGCAGCGGGTCGTCGCGCCAGCGGCTGACATTGAACGAGCGCCATCGGCTGACGCCGGCGCCGTTGGCGCGCAACGCCACCGTGTAGCGGCCGTTCGACAGCAGATGGGTCGGCTGGAAGCCGGCGACCATCGGATCGACCGTGCGCGGCTGGAACACCGGTGCCGCCTCGCCGGTGGCAGGCTCGGGCGGGGTGCGGGGATCGGCGTTGCCGATGATCTGCCGCGGCGTGCGCTCGTGCAGCAGCGAGGCGTGCGCCTGCACCAGCGGTGCGCTGCCGAACCAGCGGCGCGGCGCGTCGCCGCGCATCGTGTTGCACAGCGCCACGAGCGACATGCCCTGGTGGTGTGCCATCACGTTGCGCACCACGGTGAAGGCCTGGCCTTCGGGCTGGCGCGAGACCGTGAAGTCGATCGCGTCGTAGAAGCCGAACTCTCCGCGCGCCCCGAGCGCTTCGAGCCGCAGCAGGTTGGCGATGGCGTCGGCCGGCACGATCGCCGCCGCCATCGCGCTGGCATAGGGGGCCACCACGCGATCGGCCGGCGGCGTGCGGCGCAGCGCGAGCCGCGGCACGCCGAAGGGCGAGTACTGGTAGGCCAGCGAGTGGTCCTGCGCGAAGTAGGCGGATTCGGAGACGCCCCAGGGCAGGTTCTGCGCGCTGCCGAAGGCCTGCTGTTCCGCGATCGCGGCGCGCATCGCGACCTCGAGCAGGCCGCCCGCCGGCTCGGCCATGACCAGCGTCGGCATCAGGTACTCGAACATCGAGCCCGACCAGGACTTGAGTCCGGGTCGTACGCCGACCGACATGAAGGGGCGGCCGAGCGCCATCCAATGGCGCCGCGGCACGTCGCCCTTGGCGATCGCGAGGAAGCTCAGCAGGCGCGATTCCGAGGCCAGCAGGTCGTAGTAGCTGGCATCGAGCAGGTTGTCGTCGACCCTGAGCCCGATATGGAACAGGTGGCGCTTGCTGTCGTAGAGGCCGCTGAAGTCCATTCCGGCGCAGAGGGTCTCGCAGCGTTGCGCCAGCGCTTCGAGCATCGCGCCGGCCGCGGCGTCGCTGCTTTCGGCGGCGAAGCTGCGGCAGGCCTGCGCCACCGCGATCAGGTGGCCGGCGAGGTTGCCGCTGTCGACGCTGGACACGTAGGCCGGCGGCAGCTTCTGCAGGCTGCGGGTGTCGTACCAGTTGTAGAGATGGCCCTGGTGCTTGTCGAGCCGGTCGATGGCATCGAGCGTGGCGGTCAGCCGGCCGCCCAGCGCCGGCGTGCCGATCCAGCCGAACTCGCGCGCGCAGCAGCAGGCCAGCAGGTACATGCCGATGTTGGTCGGCGAGGTGCGGTGCGCGACGGCCGGCTCGGGCTCGAACTGCAGGTTGTCGGGCGGCAGGTGGTTGTCATCGGGGCCGACGACGTGCTCGAAGAAGCGCCAGCAGTCGCGCGCCAAGGTCTCGAGGTAGCGCTGGTGCTCGCTGTCGAGCGGGTTCGCGGGGCCGGCCGGTGTGCGGCTGCTCCACCAGGCCGCGACCGGTGCCAGGGCCCACAGCATGAAGAGCGAGGCGCCGAGCCAGGGATGCGGACTCCAGAGCGATGCCAGCGCGAGTGCGAAGCAGGCCGTGCTGGCGAGCGCCGAGCCGCGCACGAAGTCGCCCAGTGCATAGCGCGCCTGCGCCTGGGCCTGATCGGCGGTGGTCCATTCGAGCAGGTGCCTGCGGCTGGCCAGCAAGCGCCAGATCGCCCGTGCGCTGGCATCGAGCAGCAGCCGCGCCTGCGCCGCCAGCTGCACGAACTGCCAGCCGGCGCCGGCCAGCGCACGCAGCAGCTCGGCGGCGCCGACATCGAAGAAATGCGGCAGCTCGATCGAGCGTCGCGTCGGCACCAGCCCTGCCAGCGCGCCCAGCAGCGGGCCGAGCACCAGGGCCGCGGCGACGGCGGCGAGCGCCCACGACAGCGGCAGCGAATCCGTGAAGACGACCCAGGCGAGCAGGGCGGCGGAGGCCGGCACCACCAGTGCGCGCCGCAGGTTGTCGCTCATCTTCCAGAGGCCCAGCACATCGATGCCGAAGCGCCGCGGGCGCAGCATCAGTGGCAGCAGCTGCCAGTCGCCGCGGGTCCAGCGGTGCACGCGCGAGGCAGCGACCCCGGCGTGGTGCGGATGGTCCTCGACCAGTGTCAGGTCGCCCACCACCGCACAGCGCGCGACCACGCCTTCGAGCAGGTCGTGGCTGAGCACCGCGCCCTCGGGCAGCCGGCGGTCGAGCGTGGCGTGCACGGCCTGCACGTCGAGCAGCCCCTTGCCGGTGAAGGAGCCGGTGCCGAAGACGTCCTGGTAGATGTCGGAGGCGCTGTTGCTGTAGGGGTCGAGCCCGCACTGGCCGGCGAACATCCAGTGGAACAGCGAACGCTCGTGGCGCTCCGGAAACGGCGTCACGATGCGGGGCTGGAAGATGCCGAAGCCGGCCGCGACGCGGCCGCCCGCGGCATCGATCTGCGGCGCGTTCAGCGGGTGCGCCGCCACCGCCACCAGTTCGCGCAGCGTGCCGGCAGGTAGTCCGGTGTCGCTGTCGAGCGTCATCACGTAGGGAATGCGGGCCGCCAGCCCGGCGCCGGCGGCTTGCGGCACGAAGCCGCTGGCGTCACCGGTGGCGAGCAGGCGCAGCAGCATTTCGAGCTTGCCGCGCTTGCGCTCCCAGCCCATCCAGCGCTGCTCGGTCTCGGACCAGCTGCGCGGCCTGTGCAGCAGCAGGAAGCGCGGGTGGGGGCCCGGGGCAGGGTAGGTGTCGTTGAGGGCGGCGATCCGGCGCAGGGCGTCGTCGAGCAGCAGCGAATCGCCGGGCATCGAGGCCTGGTCGGCATCGGTCCAGTCGGTCAGCAGCGCGAACTGGGCCTGCTCCTCCCGGTTCGCGAGCCAGTGCAGCTCGAGCCGCCGGGCCAGCTGGGCGTTGGCCTCGATCGAGCTCGACATCGAGGGCACCACGACCAGCACCCGGTGCGCCTGCGGAATGCCGTCCGCGAACTCGAGCCGGGGCAGGGCCCGGACCCGGGTCGATTCGGCGACGATGCGGTGCACCAGCGCGATCACCGCCTCGGACAGCGGCCACGCGAGCAGCACCAGGGCCACCACCGAGGTCCAGCCGGCCGGCCAGCCATTGCGGTTCAGGCCATGCACCGCGGCGGCCAGCAGCAGCGCGGTGCCGGCGGTGATGGCCATCGCGTAGATCGCAAGGCGCCAGTTGCCGGACAGGCGGCGTCGCCGCGCCGCGCTGGCCCTGCCATCGGCGCGTGCCGGCGCCAGCGCGGAGACCAAGGCCGGGCGGCCTTCACCGAACAGGTAGTAGCCGGCGGTCCGTTCGGCCTCCGACCCGCGGCTGGCCTGCTCGTCTTCGCCGCCCGTGGCACCGTCGGCCGCCTCCGACGCCAGGCTGACCACGGCCCGGGCCACCTCGCGCTCGGTCCGGCGCGCACTGCGCGCCACCTGTTCCATCGCCTGCGTGATCTGCTGGCGCGTGAGCTCGCTCTCGCGGCCGAAGCTCGGCAACTCGCGCAGCACCCGCAGCGAGCGGCTCACGGGTTCGATCAGGTCGGCCCAGTCGACCTGGCCGATCATCCGCAGCGTCGTGATGATGTTGCCGACCGTGAGGTTGGCTGCGGCCTGCGCGGTCTGGGCGGCGGCGATCAGCGCCGGGCCGTTCGGGCAATGCTGCTCGCACCACTTGACGAGCGCGGGCGGATGCTCGCCGTGCTCGACCGGCAGCCGCTGCCAGAGCTGGGTGAGGTAGCTGTCCTGCATGCCGCGGCTCTGCAGCGCGCGCAGGAGCACGTCGAGCTCGTGCGACGACAGCGAATCGGCCGCGTCCCAGGCCGCATGCGCGACCTCGCGCGCCACCTTGTTCTCGGCGATGCTCTCGGCCACGCGGCGCAGGTTCTCCAGCAGCACCACGCGCAGCGTGGTCGGCAGCGCCCACAGTTCGCCGAGGGTGAGTTCGTCGATGTCCTGGTAGGCATCCAGGAAGGCCGTGAACAGCGCCTTGTTGAGCACGCTGTCGGTGTGGGCCACATAGGCCCAGGCGATGCCGTAGACCCGCGGCAGTCCGGCCAGCGGCGCCGCCGCGAGCTTCGGCAGGCGTGCGTAGTAGCGGCGCGGCACGCCCTCGCGGATCTGCTGCAGCTGCGCCTCCACGAGGTGGAAGTTGTCGAGCAGCCATTCGGCTGCCGGCGTCACGTAGCGTCCGCTCTGCGAGATCAGCGCGATGTAGTCGAAGGCGCTGCGCAGCGACTCGAGGTTCTTGTCGACGCGCGGGAAGAAGGGCGCGCTGTCGCCGCGCGAGGTCCCGGTCTGCACCACCTGGGCCCGCGCCAGGCTGTGGCCATGCTGCGCGAAGCGCTGGGCGCCGAACAGTTCGGCGCGGATCGGCGCTTCGACCGGCTCGTGCGGTCCGAGGAGAAGCTCGCGCGCGTACCGGCTGAGGGTGTCGAGCCGGTCGACGACCGCCGCGGCGCTCAAGCGAACGCGAACAGTCCGATGGCGAGCATGCCGGCCACGCAGGCCATCGTGACGATGCGTCCAGCGGCGACCGAACGCACCTGCTGCAGATGACTGCGGACCGCGAACCATCGCCCCTGGGCGCGCGCGCAATGTCGCATGTGCAAGGCCAGCGCGTCGAAGTCACCGCTGACGAAGTCGATCGGGGAACGGGCAAGCGATTGCGGGGATGACATGGCGGAGTTTCCTGTGAACGACCCTGAAGCCGCCGCGCGATTGCGAGAGCTGTGAACGTCAGGGCAGGGTACTCCGTGCGCGATGGCCTTTTTTATCTGCTTCGCCGTGAATGGGTGTAGGAGATCGCGGACAGGACCCGCTCTCGCCTCGCCGTCCGGTGCCTCAACCGGTGTTGCGCAAGCCCGCCGCCACCCCGTTGATCGACATGTGGATGCCCTTCTGCAGCCGCTCGTCGACCTGGCCCGCGCGGTAGCGTCGCATCAGTTCGACCTGCAGGTGGTGCAGCGGATCGATGTAGGGGAAGCGGTGCCGGATCGATCGCTGCATGTCGGCATTGCCCTCCAGCCGCTGCTTGGCGCCCGTGATCAGCGCCAGCGCGTCGGAGGTGCGGTGCCATTCGGCCTCGATCATCGAGAACACCTTCTGCCGCAGCTTCTTCTCGGCCACGAGCTCCGAGTAGCGCGAGGCCAGCGCCAGATCGCTCTTGGCGAGCACCATGTCCATGTTCGACAGCAGGGTGCGAAAGAAGGGCCACTGCGCGTACATCCGCTGCAGCAGCGCCTGCCGCTCCTTGCGCGCGGCCGGGTTGGCAGCCTGTGCGAGAAAGCGCTCGATCGCCGAGCCGAAGCCGTACCAGCCCGGCAGGGTCAGCCGGCACTGGCCCCAGCTGAAGCTCCAGGGCACCGCGCGCAGGTCCTCGATGCTGCGGCTCGGGTTGCGCGAGGCCGGGCGCGAACCGATGTTGAGCTCGGCGATCTCGCGGATCGGCGTGGCGCTGAAGAAATAGTCGCCGAAGCCCGGCGTCTCGTAGACCAGCGCCCGGTAGGCCGCCATGCTGGCGGCCGACAACTCGGCCGCCGCAGCGACGAAGGTGGCGGGCGCGGCCTTGGCGGTCGGCAGCAGCGTGGCCTCGAGCGTCGCCGCCACCAGGGTCTCGAGGTTGCGGCGGCCGATCTCGCTGTTGGCGTATTTGGAGCCGATCACCTCGCCCTGTTCGGTCAGGCGGATCTGGCCGCGCACGGTGCCCGGGGGCTGCGCGAGGATCGCCTGGTAGCTCGGGCCGCCGCCGCGCCCCACGGTACCGCCGCGCCCGTGGAACATCCGCAGGCTGATCGGCACCCCGCTGTGCGCATTGAGGTCGTCGAACAGCGCCACCAGCGCCAGCCCCGCGCGGTACAGCTCCCAGTTGCTGGTGAAGATGCCGCCGTCCTTGTTGCTGTCGCTGTAGCCCAGCATCACGTCCTGCTCGGCGCCCGAGCGCTGGATCAGCGCGTGGATGCCCGGCAGCGCGTAGAAGGCCCGCACGATCGGCGCCGCGTTGCGCAGGTCCTCGATGGTTTCGAACAGGGGCACGACGATCAGGTCGCAGGTGGCGTTGTCCGCCAGGGTGCCGCGCAGCAGGCCCACTTCCTTCTGGAGCAGGAAAGCTTCAAGCAGGTCGCTCACGGTTTCGGTGTGGCTGATGATGTAGTGGCGGATCGCCGCGGCGCCGAAGCGCGCGCGTGCGGTGCGGGCGGCGGCGAAGATCGCGAGCTCGCTGCTGGCCAGCGGCGAGTAGTCGGCATCGGGCACCCGCAGCGGCCGGGCATCGTCGAGCAGGCGCAGCAGCAGCGCCTGCTTGTCTTCCTCGGCCAGCGAGGCGTAGCCGGGTTCGATGCGCGCGGTGGCCAGCAGCTCGGCCACCACCGCCTCGTGCTTGTCCGAGCTCTGGCGCAGGTCGACGGTCGCCAGGTGGAAGCCGAACACCTCGACCGCGCGGATCAGCGGATGCAGGCGCGGCGTCGCCAGCACGGTGCCGTGCTTGTCGGCCAGCGATTCCTCGATGGTGCGCAGGTCGGCCAGGAACTCCTCGGCCGTGTGGTACGGGTTCTGCGGCTTCACGGCGTGGCGCGCCGCCTCGCCGCCCGTGAGCTCGCGCAAGGTGGCCGCCAGCCGCGAATAGATGCCGGTCAGCGCGCGGCGGTAGGGTTCGTCGACCCGGTGCTCGTTCTTGTCGGGCGAGCGCTCGGCCAGCGCCTGCATCTCGACCGAGACGTCGACCAGCGTGGCCGACAGCGACAGCTCGCCGCCCAGGTAGTGAACCTCGGTCAGGTAGTGGCGCAGCGCCAGCTCGCTCTGCCGGCGCAGCGCGTACTCGAGCGTCTCGGCGGTCACGTTCGGATTGCCGTCGCGGTCGCCGCCGATCCACTGGCCCATGCGCAGGAAGGGCGCCACCGAGGGCACGCTGCCGCCGTGGGCCAGCGCCTTCTCGAGCTCGGCGTAGACCCGCGGGATCTCGCGCAGGAAGGTCGCCTCGTAGTAGCTCAGCGCGTTCTCGATCTCGTCGGCCACGGTCAGCTTGGAGAAGCGCAGCAGGCGCGTCTGCCACAGCTGGGTCACGCGGGTGCGCAGCTGGCGCTCGTTGTCGGCGTACTCGATCGGCGTCAGCGCATCCTTGGCCGCAGCGAAGGCGCGCTGGCGCAGCGCGATCTCGTCGCGGGCCGTGAGCAGCTGCGCGATGGCGCGCTCGGCATCGAGGATGCTCTTGCGCTGCACCTCGGTCGGGTGCGCGGTGAGCACCGGCGACACATAGCTGTGGGCCAGCGACTCGACCACCGCCTCGGGCTTGATGCCGGCCTTGCGGATGCGTGCCAGCGCGATCTCCAGGCTGCCCTCGGCGCTGTCGCCGGCGCGCTCGGCCTCGGTGTGGCGGCGGATCTGGTGCCGGTCCTCGGCCAGGTTGGCCAGGTGGCTGAAGTAGGTGAAGGCGCGGATCACGCTCACGGTCTCGGCCGCGCTGAGCCCCTTCAGCAGGTTCTTGAGGGCCCGGTCGGCCGCATGGTCGGCATCGCGCCGGAAGGCCACCGACAGGGTCCGGATCTTCTCCACCAGCGCGTAGCTGTCGTCTCCCTCCTGTTCGCGGATCACGTCGCCCAGGATGCGGCCCAGGAGCCGGATGTCGGCGATCAGGGGCAGGTCTTCGTCACGGGTCCGGCGCTTCGCGGCAACCGGTGCGGGGCTCGTCTTCATTCGGAACTTCTCCTCGTGGGCTGGGGACATGCCTGCGTTGCTGCGGCGCAACATGCTAGCATCCCGCGGGTCTCTCTTTCATACGGAAAACGGTCTTGAGCAACATCGTCATCGCCACGCGCGAAAGCCGCCTGGCCATGTGGCAGGCCGAACACGTCAAGGCGCTCCTGCAAGAACAGGGCCATGCGGTGGAACTGCTGGGCATGACCACCCGGGGCGACCAGATCCTCGATCGCTCGCTCAGCAAGGTCGGCGGCAAGGGCCTGTTCGTCAAGGAGCTCGAACTCGCGCTCGAAGAAGGCCGCGCCGACATCGCGGTGCATTCCCTCAAGGATGTGCCGATGGACCTGCCCGAGGGCTTCATGCTGGCCTGCGTGCTCGAGCGCGAGGACCCGCGCGATGCGCTGGTGTCGCCCCGCCATGCCTCGCTCGCCGAACTGCCGCAGGGCGCGGTGGTCGGCACCTCGAGCCTGCGTCGCGTGGTGCTCCTGCGTGCGCTCAGGCCCGACCTGCGCATCGAGCCCCTGCGCGGCAACCTCGACACCCGGCTGCGCAAGCTCGACGAGGGCCAGTACGACGCCATCGTGCTCGCAGCCGCCGGCCTCAAGCGGCTCGGCCTCGAAGACCGCATCCGCGAGTGCTTCGAGCCCGACACGATGCTGCCGGCCGCAGGGCAGGGCGCGCTCGGCATCGAGATCCGTTCCGACCGTGCCGACCTGCTGGCGCTGCTGGCGCCCCTGGACAGCCGGGCCGACGCTCTCGCGACCGCGGCCGAACGCGCCGTGAGCCGCGCCATGGGCGGCAGCTGCTCGATGCCGCTGGCCGCGCACGCGCGCTGGCAGCCCGACGGCCGGCTGCGCATCGACGCCGCCCTCGGCGACCCCGAAGGCACGGCGCCGCTGCTGCAGGCGCAGCTGGTGGCCGAGGCCGGCGATCCGGCGCAGGCCACCGCCCTGGGCGAAGCGGCGGCGCGGCTGCTGCAGAAATGAGGCGCGATCCCGCTTGCCGATGCTGCTGATCACACGACCGGCCAGGGAAGCCGCACGCTGGGTGGACGATTTGCGTGCGGCCGGCCTGGAGGCGGCGGCGCTGCCGCTGATCGCGATCGCGCCGCTCGACGATCCGGCGCCGCTGCGCGCCGCCTGGCAGCGGCTGGCCGACTGCGACGCGCTGATGTTCGTCAGTGCCGCGGCGGCCCGGAACTTCTTCCGCGGCATCGATGTCCGGCTGCCCGCGCGGCTGCGCTGCTGGGCCACCGGCCCCGGCACCGTCCGTGGCCTGCGCGAGGCCGGCGTGCCGGCATCGGCGATCGACGCGCCACCGGCCGATGCGCCGCAGTTCGACTCCGAGAGCCTGTGGCGCATCGTCGCGCCGCAGGTGGGTCCGGGCTTCAAGGTCCTGATCGTCCGCGGCGGCGACGCCGCGGGGCAGGCCACGGGCCGCGATTGGCTGGCGCGCGAAATCGCGTCCGCCGGCGGCATTTGCGATGCGGTGGCCGCCTACCGTCGGCTGCCGCCGACCTTCGGCGACACCGAGCTCCGGCTCGCGGCGGAGGGCGCCAGCGGTGCCGCGACCTGGCTCTTCAGCAGCTCGGAGGCGATCGCCAACCTGTGCCGCCTGCTGCCCGACGTGGCCTGGCAGCAGGCGCGCGCGATCGCCACCCACGAGCGCATCGCCGAGGCCGCGCGGGCCGCCGGTTTCGGCCGCGTCCAGGTCTGCCGGCCCTCGCTGTCGGCGGTGGTCGCGTCGATAGAATCCCTGACATGAGCGACGCTCCCGTCTTCAACGAGCCCCTGCCCGACCCTGCGTTGCGCGCACCGCTGCCGGCCCCCCTGCCGGCCGGCCACGCGGCCGCGGCGGTGCTGCTCTCGCGGCTCGCCTTCGGCCTGCTCGCCCTCATTGCCATCGTCGCGTTGCTGGTCGGCCTGGCGCTCTGGCAGAAAGTCAGCGGCATGCAGGAGCAGTTGGCGCGGCAGAGCGCCGATGCCCTGGCGCAGTCGATGGAGGCCCGCACCCTGGCGCGCCAGGCGCAGGAAGTGGTGCGCGACACGGCGGCCCGGCTGGCGCTGGCCGAGACCCGGGTCGGCGAGGTGGCGCTGCAGCGCTCCCAGCTCGAGGAACTGATGCAGAGCCTCTCGCGCTCGCGCGACGAGAACCTGGTGATCGACATCGAGGCCGCCGTGCGGCTGGCGCTGCAGCAGGCACAGGTCACCGGCAACGTGCAGCCGCTGCTGGCCGCGCTGAAGGCGGGCGACCTGCGCATCGCGCGCGCCGCGCAGCCGCGGCTGGCGCCGCTGCAGCGCGCCATGCAGCACGATGCGGATCGCCTGCGCAGCAGCGCCAGCGCCGACAACACCGATGCGCTGCAGAAGCTCGACGAACTCATGCGCGTGGTGGACGACCTGCCGGCGCTCAATGCCGTCGCCGTCCGCGGCGGCGGGCTCGATGCCTGGCAGGTCGAGCCCCTGCCTGCCGATGCGCCCTGGTGGCAGCGCTTTCTCATGATGGTGCGCACCGAGGCGCGCTCGCTGCTGCGGGTCGGCCGCATCGAGCGGCCCGAGGCCGTGCTGCTGACGCCCGAACAGACCTTCTTCCTGCGCGAGAACCTCAAGCTCAAGCTGCTCAATGCCCGCCTGGCCCTGCTGTCGAGGCAGGTCGACACGGCGCGCGGCGAGATGGCCACGGTGTCGGCATCGATCAACCGCTATTTCGATCCGGCTTCGCGCCGGGTCCAGGCCGCGGCCACGCTGGTGCAGCAGGTGCAGGCTCAGATCCGTACCAGCGAGCCGCCGCGCGTCGACGAGACGCTGGCCGCGCTCGCCACGGCGGCGGCGGGGCGCTAGGGCGGGCCCGAAGCCATGCGCGCCGTCCTCTGGTTCCTCGCCCTGTTCGGCATCGCGGCCGCGGTGGCGCTGTTCGCCGGCAACAACCAGGGCACGATCACCGTCTTCTGGCCGCCCTGGCGGGTCGATCTGTCGCTGAACCTGGTGCTGGTGCTGCTGCTGGCCGTCTTCGTGTTTCTGCACCTGGCGCTGCGCGGCTTCTCGGCCCTGTTCTCGCTGCCCAAGCAGGCGCGCCAATGGCGGCTGCAGCAAAAGGAGCGGGCGCTGCATTCGGCGCTGCTCGACGCCGCGGCGCAACTGCTGGCCGGGCGCTTCTCGCGGGCGCGAAAGGCGGCGCAATCGGCGCTGGTGCAGGAGCGGCGGCTGGCCGCGCTCGATGCCCGGTTGCCGCAGGCGCTCCAGGTGCGCGTGCTGGCGCACCTGCTGGCGGCCGAGAGCGCGCAAGCGCTGCAGGATCGGCCGGCGCGCGATGCGCATCTTCAGCAGGCGCTCAACGAGAGCTCCGAGCGCGCTGCGATGGTGGCGCCGGAAACCCGCGAGGGCGTGCAGCTGCGTGCCGCCCGCTGGGCGCTCGACGACCGCGATGCGCCGGCGGCCCTGGCGCGGCTTGCGGAACTGCCGCAGGGCGCGCAGCGGCGCACGCTGGCCTTGCGGCTTCGGCTCAAGGCCGCGCGCCAGGACCGGCGCACGCTCGAGGCGCTCGAGACCGCGCGGCTGTTGGCCAAGCACCGGGCTTTCTCCGATGCCGCGGCGCAGAGCATCGTGCGCGGGCTGGCCACCGAACTGCTGTCGGGTGCCCACGATCCGGCCCAGCTGCTGCGTGCCTGGAGCGAGTTCGAAAGCTCCGAGCGCGAAATGCCCGAGGTCGCGATCCACGCCGCACAGCGCATGGTGGCGCTGCGCGGCGACCTCACGCTGGCGCGCGCCTGGCTGCTGCCGATCTGGGACCGGATGGTCGAGCAGCCGCAGAGCCTGGGCGAATCCCTGCGCGTGAAACTGGTGCGGGCCCTGGAGGCCGGCCTCGATTCGGTCGACGCCGACTGGCTGGCGCGCATCGAATCCGCGCAACGGAACAATCCGCGCGACCCCAATCTCCAGTACCTGGCGGGCATGGCCTGCATGAAGCGGCAGCTGTGGGGCAAGGCGCAACAGTTGCTCACACAGGCCGGCCTGGGCTTGCAGGACACCAACCTACATCGCAGGGCCTGGCAGGCCCTGGCCCAACTGGCCGAAGCGCGCGATGACGCCGACCAGGCCTCCGCGGCCTGGAAGCGCGCGGCTCAAACCGAAAATCCCTGACAAAGCGTTGGCCGATGCGGCCTGGATGCTATTGAATTCGTAGCGCCAGGCACCTGTCCGTCTGTCACTTTGCGGCTTTTGCTGCTTCCAGAAGGCTCGCAATCGTGCTATTTGCGCGTTCTGCGGAAGTATTTATCAGCCGAAAGCAGTAATCCAATAAAGGGTTTGAGTCGCCCCCTGTCATGATGTACAGTCGTAACTGTTTGCAAAAGTATTCATTTCAGGGTCACGATGCGGAGCTGCAATTGAAGCATTTATTACTACATGCCGTGCTGCTGGCTTCGGTGGGCTTGCTGGTCCAGGGCTGCGCGCCGCTGGCGCCGGGTTTCCGCTCGGCCAGCAATGATGCCGCGCAGGCTGTCTCGCCCTCGGGCTTCTCGACGGCCGAGATCGATCCCCCGCCGGCCGGGGCCTTGACCGAGATCACGCCGACGCTGATCGCAGCGCATCGCGCGGCGGTCGGTCGGACCAAGCTCAGTCCCGAGGTGATGGCGTTGATGGGCACGGTCGGACCCTATCGGATCGGTCCGGGCGACGTGATCGGCATCGTCGTCTACGACCACCCCGAGATCTCGTTCAGTGCCAGTCCCCTCGGCGGCGGCGGGGATGGCGCGAGCGTCTCGCCGGCGCCCGGCTTCATCGTCTCCAGCACCGGCTACCTGAGCTTCCCGTATGTCGGTTCGCTGAAGGTCGATGGCATGACGGTCCAGGAACTCGAGGACGTGCTCGTGAAGCGCCTGTCCCGCGTCTACAAGGATCCGCAGCTTTTCGTCCGCATCCAGGCCTTCCGCAGCAAGCGCGCCTTCATGGACGGCGAGGTTCGCACGCCCGGGTTGATGCTGTTCTCCGACATTCCGATGACCTTGGCGGAGGCGCTCAATCGCGCCGGCGGGCTGACTGCGAACGGAGACCGTTCGGCGATCAACCTGACGCGAGAGGGCAAGACGATCCCCATCGACCTGATGGCAATGGCCGATGCCGGCATCGACCCGAGCCGGATTCCGCTGCGCCCCGGCGACCTGATCTATGCGCGCGGCCGCGACGAGCGAAAAGTCACCGTGATGGGCGAGACGACCGCGCAGACCGGCGTGCTGATGCGCAATGGCCGGCTGAGCCTGACCGATGCCCTGACCGAAGTGGCTGGCCTCAACCTGACCACCGCCAATCCGCGCCAGATCTACGTGATTCGCAACGAGGCGCAGGGCCAGTCGATCTTCCATCTCGACGCACGCACGCCGACGGCGATCGCGATGGCGGAGGGCTTCCCGCTGAGGCCGAAGGACGTGGTCTACGTCGACCCGGTGCCGCTGGTGCAGTGGAACCGCGTCCTGAACCTGATCCTGCCGACCGCCACCACGGCGATCACGTACCAGTCCGTGGGTACTACCGCCACCGGCCGCTAGCCGCAACCGAAGTGACCATCCGGAACATTCTCGTCGTGTGCATCGGAAACATCTGCCGCAGCCCCATGGCCGAAGGCCTGATCGCCGCGGCGCTGCCGAACGCGCAGGTGACGTCGGCCGGCCTCGGCGCCCTGGTGGGGGAGCCTGCGGACGCGATCGCCTGTGAGCTGATGCAGCAGCGCGGCATTTCGATCGACGGGCACCGGGCGCGGCAGATCAGCCTCGATGCCTGCCAGCGTGCCGACCTGATCCTGGTGATGGACGTCGCGCAGCGGCGCGCGGTCGAAGAGCGCTACCTGTTTGCCTCCGGCAAGGTGTTTCGTCTTTGTGAGTTCAGCGATCAGGACATTCCGGACCCCTACCGGGCCGGCCGTGCCTCCTTCGAGCGGTCCCTGACGCTCATCGAAGACGGGACCCGGCAGTGGCTCCAACGCATTTCAAGAGTATCCAGTCGATGAATTCCTCTCTCACTCCCAAATCCAATCCAAGTTCCTTCGGTACGGCGGACGAGGAGGATTTCGACTTCGGCCACTACCTGGAGGTGCTGGTCGCGAACAAGTGGCTGATTGCCTTAGTCACCCTGGTCGTGTTTCTCGGCGGCGCGGTGTACGCCTTCCTGCAGCGCCCGGTCTACGAGTCCAACATGGTGATCCAGGTCGAGGACACCGACGGCGGCGGCAAGGGCATCCTCAGCGAAGCCGGCGGGCTGGTGGACCTCAAGACACCGGCCAACGCCGAGATCGAGATCATTCGTTCGCGCATGGTGCTGGGCAAGGCGGTCGATGCGATCAAGCTCTACGTCGTTGCCAGCCCGAACTACGTTCCCTACGTCGGCGGCTGGCTGGCGCGGCGCGCGACCGGCCTTTCGGACCCGGGTTTCATGGGTTTCGCCGGCTACGTGTCGGGCGCCGAAAAGATCACGGTGGCCGAGTTCGAGGTCCCCGAGTCGATGGAAGGCACGTTCTTCAAGGTGACGGCCAAGGGCGGCGGCCAGTTCGCGCTCAGTTCGCCGCGGCTGGCCCAGGAACTGGTCGGCTCGGTCGGCACGCCGTTGAAGGCGCAGACGCCCGAGGGGCCCATCGAGCTGGTCGTGAGCAGGCTGGACGGCAAGCCGGGCGCCGAGTTCAACCTGCGGCGCGTCGCCAGGCTGCCCACGGTCCTGTCGCTGCAGTCGGGCTTGGGCCTGGGGGAGCGCGCCAAGTCGTCCGGGATCATCAACGTGACGCTGCAGGATGTCGATCCTTACCGCGCGGCCCAGGTGCTGAATGCGGTCGGCGGCCAGTACGTCCAGCAGAACATCGAACGCAAAGCGGCCGAAGCCCAGAAGACCCTGGCTTTCCTGGACGTCCAGCTGCCGCAGTACAAGCGCCAGATGGAGGCCGCCGAGGAGACCTACAACCGCTTTCGCAACCAGAAGGGCATGGTGTCCTTCACCGAGGAGGCGAACCAGATCATCACGCAGTCGGTCGATCGGCAGACCAAGCTGCTGGACGCCCAGCAGCGCCGGCGTGAACTCGAGGCACGCTTCACGTCCAGCCACCCGATGGTGCAGACGCTGGACGCCCAGATCGCGGCACTGAGGGCCGATCTGGGTGGCATCCAGACGCGGATCAAGAGCCTGCCCGCGATCCAGCAGGAAGCGGTGCGCATGGAGCGCGACGTCAAGGTCAACACCGAGCTCTATCAATCGCTGCTCAACAGCTCGCTCCAGCTGCGGCTGGTGAAAGAGGGCAAGGTCGGCAACGTGCGCGTGCTCGACGAGGCCGTGGTGCCGTTGGGACCGATCAAGCCGAATCGCAACGTCATGATGGCCGCGGCCCTGGCGCTGGGACTGTTCCTCGGCGTTTGTGCCGCCTTCATCCGCAACGCCTTCATCGAGCAGCGCATCCGCGACCCGCACGAGGTCGAGGCCGACATCGGCCTGCCGGTGTTCTCGACCATTCCGATGAGTCCGGCCCAGGAGGCCATCGCGGCCCGGCGCCTGAGCGGCGCCACCGGCGTGCGTCTGCTGACGATCGAGAAGGCCGACGACCCCGCGGTCGAGAGCCTGCGCAGCCTGCGCACCGCGATGCAGTTCGCGATGCTGGAGTCGCCCAACAACCGCGTGCTGATCACGGGGCCAACTCCGGGCGTCGGCAAGAGCTTCGTTGCCGCCAATTTCGCTGCGCTGATGGCCGCCGCCGGAAGGCGGACCCTGCTGATCGACGCCGACCTGCGCCGTGGCCACACGCACCAGTATTTCGGCCTGCAGCGCCATGGCGGCCTGTCCGAACTGATCGCCGGCAGCCTGACGGTGCAGCAGACCGTGCACCGTCAGGTGGTGCCCAGCCTGGACTTCCTGGCCACCGGCCAGCTGCCGCCGAACCCGGCCGAACTGCTGGTGTCGGACTCCTTCAAGTCGAACCTCGAACGCCTGTCGGAGCAATACGACCTGGTCGTCATCGATGCGCCGCCGGTGCTGGTCGCCGCCGACACGAGCACGATCGCGACGCACGTCGGCACCCTGCTGCTGGTGGCGCGCGCCGACCTGTCGACGATGGGCGAACTCAAGGAGAGCACCCGTCGGCTCGTGATGGGCGGCAAGGCGGCCACCGGTGTGCTGCTCAACGGCATGAACGTGAGCCGCAGGGCTTATGCGGCCTACAAGTACGGGCGCTATCGCTACACCAACTACAACTACGAGAGCATCCTGCCGGAAGAGCAGTAGGCGGCTCACCCCCCAGGTTGCCCGGCACTTCGTGTCCGGGCGCCCACCCCCTACCGGGGGCAACACCAGCGGCCTGGCAAAGCCAGTTCCGCGGTGTTTCACCAACAAAAGGCCTGGCTTCGCCGGCCTTTTTGCCGTTTGCGGGCTGGCTTCCTGGTCGAGAGTTTCGCCGGCCTTTTCAGTTCTTGCGGCAGGCGGCCTGGAGGTCGCGCTCGAACTGCGCCAGGACGGCGTCCCGGTCGAAGTTGGCTTCGGCGAAGGCGCGGGCGCGCAGGCTCAGGTCGCGGCGCAAGGCGGGGTCGGAGGCCAGCTTGAGCACGGCATCGGCAAAAGCGCGGGCGTCGTCCGGAGCGACGGCGATGCCGCATTGCGAGGCGACCTTGCCGAGTTCGGTTTCGGGCCGCGCGCCGGCGACCACCGGGCGGCCGCTGCTGAGCATGCCGGTGAGCTTGGAGGGCATCACGAGATCGGCGGCGTCCGCGCGCTGCGGCAGCAGATGGATGTCGGCAAGGCCCAGCAGGTCGCCCAGGCGCTCGACCGGCTGCAGGTCGAGGAAGCGCACGTTCGCCAGCTTCTCGCAGCGCTGCATCAGGTCGGCGCGGCCGGCGCCGTTGCCGCAGAAGACGAACTCCAGGTCGGGCTGCCCTTGCAGCAGATGCGCCATCTCGGCCAGCAGTTCGAGGCCCTGCTTGGCACCCATGTTGCCGGAATAGAGGGCCACCACTGCATCCGGGCGGATGCCCAGTTCGGCGCGATAGGGGCTCGCAGTGCGCAGCGGCTGCACGGCCTTCACGTCGGCCCAGTTCGGCAGCGAGACCAGCCGCGCGTCGTCGGTGCCTTTGCTGCGGGCGCGCTCCATCATGCGCAGGGAAATGGTCGAGATGCGGTCGAAGCGGCGCATCAGGCCGCGTTCGACGGCGGCGACGAAGGCGCGCACGCGAGCCCCCTTGAGCAGGCCCAGTTCGAAGGCGGCGTCGACCTCGTAGTCCTGGATGTGCAGCCATGCCTTCGCCGAACGCAGGCGCGCGAAGGCCAGCGCCGCCGGCGTGCAGAACAGCGGCGGCTCGGTGACCCACACCACGTCGGGCTTCCAGCGCCATTGCGCGAGCAGGGCGGGAATGCTGGACAGCGCGAAGCTGGCCAGGTGGACCAGCCTTTTCAATCCCGTCACCTTGCGCGGTACCCACAGCGGCGTCCGGAAGACGGTGGCGCCGTTCCAGTCTTCCCGGGTGTAGCGCGAGCCCTTGTAGCCCGGCCAGACCGCCCAGTCCGGATAGTAGGGCGGTGCCGTCACCACCCGGACTTCGTGCCCCCTGGCCGCGAGCCAGGCCACCATCTCGCCTGTGTACTTGCCGATGCCGGTCAGTTCCGGCGTGAAATTGATTCCGTAGACGAGAAGTTTCATTGGCCCTCGGGCAGCATTCCGGTACCGTTCCGGCGTTTCTTCGACGGCGCCGAGGCGTCGAGCGCCGGCGCGTTCTCGCTGACGATCCGCAGCAGCTTTTCCGCCACCTCGCCGACCTGGAAGCGCTGCCGGAACGAGCGCCGCGCGGCCGTGCGCATCGCGTCGGCTTCGGCTGGCGCCAGCGCCAGCCAGCGCTGCAGCGTCTCGATCGTGCCGGCCAGCGTGTCGGAGGCCACGATGCCGGCGCCGTCCTGCTCGATCTCGCGCCAGATGTTGACCTTGTCGCTCAGCAGGGTGGGCTTGCCGCAGGCCAGGGCTTCCACCACGGCGATGCCGAAGTTCTCCTGGTGGGAGGGCAGGCAGAACACATCCGCCGCGTGAAAGGCGCCCCACTTGAGGTCGCCCTGCAGCATCCCGGTCCAGGTGATGCGGTTCGCGATGCCGAGTTCGTCGGCGCGGTGCTTGAGTTGCCGCACCAGCGCTTCTTCGCCCGGACCGGCCATCACGAGCCGCAGGTCGGGCTCCGCGCCGGCGACGCGGGCGAAGGCATCGACCAGGAGATCGCCGCCCTTCTTCTCGTGGATGCGCCCCAGATAGAGCAGCGCCCGCTTGCCCCGAAGCTCGGGAAACCGGGCCAGGAAGGCTTCGGTCAGGGCCGCTGCGTCCGACGGCGGCTCGGAGGTGCCGTAGGAGCCCACGACTTCGCGCGCGCGATAGAGCCAGAAGGACCGGCGGGCGAGCAGACGCTCCTCCTCGCAGGTGAAGATCACCGCGGCCGCATCGCGCAGCACCCGGTACTCGCCCCATGGCCAGTAGAGCCACTTCTTGAGGTGCTTCAGCGGATAGCGCCGCTTGAACCACGGATCGAGCATGCCGTGCGTGTAGACGAAGTAGGGCGTGGGCGATGCGCGCAGGGCGCGCCACGCGGCAAAGCCGGTGTACTGCCACAGGCCATTGACGATCACCGCGTCGTAGCCGGTCGCGTGTTCGCGCAGCCATTCGACCACCAGCGGCGTGTAGCCGTAGCTGGTGCGCGACGGACCCAGCGCGTGGACCGGTGCCGGGCATTCGCGCACGCTGGCCGAGGATGGGTCGTCCAGGCTCAGCAACTCGCTGTCGTGGCCGAGGCCGACGAGCGCTTCATGGATGCGCAGCACGCCTTCGATCGGGCCGCCGCCCCGGGGGTCGACCGAAGGGATCAGGTGGAGCAGTCTCACGTCGATGGCTTGCGAGGAGGAAAGAACTCGGTCGTCGGGTGCCTGAAGACGAGCAATCCGAAGGCCAGGATGAGGCCCAGCAGCCCGTGCGCCGAGAGCTGGCCGATGGCCGGCCAGGTGAGCAGCGCGACCGCCACGCTCAGCCACAGCAGCAGCGGATAAGGCGATTGCAGCCGGTAGGCCAGGCGCAGGCTCTTGCCAATGCAGACCACGATGACGACCACCTTCAGCGCCGTGAAGGCATAGCCGATCAAGCCGCCTTCCAGCAGGATCCGGCCGGCTTCGATCTCCGCGATCGTGAAGGCCTGGCTGCCGGTGCGCACGTAGCCCGCCAGGTTGGAGCCCAGGCCGATCCCCTGGCCGAGCCAGCTGAAGTTGTCGTAGACGTGGGCCTCGCCGATGAAGGTCATGAGCAGCCGGCCCCAGAAACCCTCGTCGGCCGCCGCCTGTTCGAAGCGCTGGCTGGTGTTCTCGATCGCGCCGCTGAAGGCATAGAGCAGCACCGCAATGAGCAGCACGCCGACGACGACCGTCACGCCGGCACGCACGCGCGCCTTGCCCCGCGCCAGCCAGAGCCGGCCCAGGAAGTAGGCCATCAGGATGGCGCCAGCGAAAAGCACGGCGGCCCGCGAGCCGCTGACCAGGCTGCCGACCGCGAAGCCGCCCAGCGCCGCCATGGCGAACAGCGATTGCGCCCGCGTTCGCTTGCGGGCCGCGACGACGCCGAAGACCAGCGGCGCCACCATCGCCAGGAAGGTGGCGTAGCCCAGCGTGAAGCTGAAGGTGCCGGTGGTGCGGACCACGCCCGGGACCACGGTGAAGACGGTGGTCTCGTCGCCGCCGTCCGTCTGGGCGTTGATGCGGGCGCTGGGTGGCGACAGGTACTGCAGCACGGCCAGAGGGGCCATGAGCACCAGGCAGCCGACGGCGACCAGCACCGCGGTCCGGTAGTCGGTCTCGTTCATCGACGCCGCCGCGGCCACCGCGAACCAGGCGTAGAAGAGCCAGAAGCGCAAGCCGATCAGCAGGATGGTGGGCGAACTCGCGCCGCCCACGAGTTGCATCAGGCCCCAGGCCACCACCAGGCAGGACCATGCGAGCATCACCGCGGTGGCGACCGGCTGCCGCTTCAGATGCCCGTGCGACCAGGCGTACATGATCACGTAGGCCGCCAGCACGTCGCGCAGCAGGATCAGCGGCAGCGTGGCGGACGACACCGCCCACTTGCGGATGGCGCCCTCGAGCACGACGACGAGCAGCACCCCGATGAACGCGTAGCCCGCCCGGCTCATCGAAGCCCGGCGAACCCGGTCGAACGGCAGGGAGGCCGCAGTGCTGTTCATCGAACGAACTCCTCGATCAGTTGTCCCGCCCGGTCCCGGTAGCTGGCCCACGAGAAGGTCTGGCCGGCGCGCAGCGCCGCCGGCCGTGCGGCGCGCAGCAGTCCGGGCTCTTCGATCAACCGGCGCGCCGTGGCATACAGAGAGTCGACCTCGGGCTCGACGATCCAGCCGGCGCCCGGGTGATTCTCGATCATTGCCTTGGCACCTGTCTGCGTCGACACGATGGCCGGCGTGCCGCAGGCCATCGCCTCGGCGACCACCATTCCGAACGAGTCGGAGCGCGACGGCAGCAGCAGGCAGTCGGCCTGCGACAGCACCGCATACAGCGTCTGCTGCGGTGCGTTGGCGCGATGGCGCGCATCGGGCGTCGCCTCGACCGCCGCCAGCAACGCCGGATCTGCGACACCGCCCATGAACTCCAGGTCGTAGCGCAGACCCTCGGCGTGCAGGCGGCGGAAGGCCTCGACGATCACGTCGACCGCCTTGCGGTGGCACAACGTGCCGGCGAAGACGAAGCGGGGCGCACCCGGGCCGGGCTGCCATGCCGGGATGTCCGCCGGCGGTTCGGCGCCGAGCAGGACGGGACGCAGCTTGTCCGCGGCGACGCCGTTCGAGACATAGCTTTCCGCCGCCAGCGGGGAGCAGGTGAGGATCAGGTCAGCGAGGCGGACTTCCTCGTCCTTGCGACGGTTGATCTCGGGCGTGTAGGGGGTGTCGAAGCCGCCGAAGAGCTCCTTGGCCGCCTGGTGGTGGAACGCCGCCGCATCCAGCACGCAGCGCGCGCCGATCGACCGCGCGGCCTGGAAGCTGTGGTAGGCCGCATTTTCGTAGGCGACCACGACCTTGGGCCTGTGCTTGAGGATCTGCCGCGCCGCCCAGGCGTCGAACCAATGGAAGATGCGGTGCGCGCCGTCCAGGCCCGGGCCGCCCCAGTGGAACTTCTGCGAGGCACGCATCGCGATCTGGAAACGCGCCGGGTGGCGGCGCAGCGCGCGCGGAATGTCGACGGTGCGGATCTTCTGCCGGTATTGCTCGGGCATCCACCAGGGCGCCGGTTCGCCTCTTGCGGCCACCGGCACGCCCGACCAGAACGATTGCAGCAGCGAGCGCTCGTGAAGCGCCAGGGCCAGCTGATGCGAATGCTGCAGCCCCGGATGGGTGACGAGCACGGGCGTCATGGTGGCGAGCCGACGCCGTGCATCGGCGGCTTGGCGACGCTCGGCAGCGCGCCGCGGCGGGCCTGCGCCGTCTGAGCCGCCAACTGTCGAAGCACCGCCTGGTGCGCCGACAGCCGATGCGGCTCGTACCAGTTCCTCGCCTCCCGGCCGACGCGTGCGGGATTGATTCCTGCATCGTCGAGCGCTTCGAATCCGAAGGCGTAGTGACGGTTGGCGACCAGTCCGTCCCTGGTCCGGTTCGAGGGCGACAACAAGATCGTGCAGAGCCCGTGCGCGCAATAGGCGGCGAAGACGCTGCTCTTCGCGACGTCCTCGGCCGGATAGGCCAGCGCCCCGTACCGGGCCTCGGCCATGCGGGCGTCCACTTCGTCGGCGGGCAGCTTGCCGTGGACCACGGCGCCGCTGGCTGCCAGGCGGGCGGCCAGCGCACTCTGGGGCGGGAAGGCCGGGCCGATGTCGTGGATCTGCAGGCCCTTGCGCTCGGCGCTGCGAAAGATCTCGCCGTCGGCCCATTGATAGACGTTCGCCCGCACGCCCGAGGTGCCGAAAACGACGATCTCGTCCTTGCGGGAGGTCGCGATCGCATCGGGCTCGCCCACGGTCGAGAAGATCGGCAGCACCCGGTGCGGCACGGCCCCGGCCCGCGACGCGAGCAGCCAGCGCGCCGAGTCGTCGCGGCTGGTGATCCAGAAATCAGCCATCGCCAGCATGTCGCGTGCAATGACCTTCTGGATGCCGCTGAGCCAGAAAGCCGAACGCCACGGCGGGCCGACCGCGAACAGCTCGTGAAAGACGAAACCGACGCTGTCGAAGCGAGGCCGCATCTCGCGCACGGCACGCACCAGCCACAACGGAACGCCGCGCTTCTGGTAGCCGTAGCCGCTGAAGTGCACCAGCAGCACGCGGCCGCCGAAGCCGTCGATCGGGGTCTGCGGCGTCAGCTCGACCAGCGGGGCGTCCAGCGCTGCGCCGACCAGCGAGGCGTAGTCCTTCACGCCGCCCGGTCCCGGCGGAATGATGGAAATGGAGGAAGAAGCGTTCATCCCTTGGATCGCGGCGACCACGGCCGGCCCTTCAGGCGACCAGCGCTTCGCTGCAGAAGTCCTCGTAGGCGTTGGCAATCCCTTCGCGCAGGGCCACCTCCGGCTGCCAGCCGAGCTTGCGGATGCGCGAGATGTCCAGCAGCTTGCGCGGCGTGCCGTCGGGCTTGCTGGTGTCGTACTGGATGCTGCCCTGGTAGCCGACCACGTCGCTGACCAGCTGCGCCAGATCTGCGATCGACAGGTCCTCGCCGGTGCCGACATTGATGTGGCTGGCCATGACCTCGGTGTGGGCTGCGTAGGTCTCGCGCGGCAGGTCCATGACGTGGACGCAGGCCCGCGCCATGTCGTCGACGTAGAGGAACTCGCGCTTGGGCGAACCCGTACCCCAGATCACGACGGCCGGGGCGTCGTTGAGCTTCGCCTCGTGGAAGCGCCGGATCATCGCCGGCAGCACATGGCTGTTCTCGGGGTGGTAGTTGTCGCCCGGCCCGTAGAGGTTGGTCGGCATCACGCTGCGGAAATCGCAGCCGTACTGGCGGTTGTAGCTCTCGCACAGCTTGATGCCGGCGATCTTGGCGATCGCGTAGGGCTCGTTGGTCGGCTCCAGCTTGCCCGTCAGCAGCGCGTCTTCCGACATCGGCTGCTGCGCGAGCCGCGGATAGATGCAGCTCGATCCCAGGAACAGCAGCTTGGCGACACTGGTGCGCCAGGCTTCGTGGATCAGGTTGGCCTCGACCATCAGGTTCGAATAGATGAACTCGGCCGGATAGCTGTTGTTGGCGTGGATGCCGCCGACCTTCGCGGCCGCGACATAGACCTCCTGCGGCTTCTCCTCGGCGAAGAAGGCCCGCACCTGCGCCTGGTCGGTCAGGTCGAGTTCGGAGCGGCTGCGGGCGATGATCCCGGTGTAGCCCTGCTGTTCGAGGCAGCGCACGATGGCGCTGCCGACCATGCCGCGGTGGCCCGCCACGAAAATCCGCTTCTGCAATTCGTTCATTTCAATATCGCCTGGGGCGCCGCCATCGGAAATTCAGGCCAGCTTTCTTGCATCGCCTAGGCCGGGCGACTCGACGTCGGCGATACGCACGATGTCGTCTTCGCCCAGGTAGCCGCCGGTCTGGACCTCGATCACCTCGAGCTCGGTCTTGCCGGCATTCTCGAGCCGATAGACCGCGCCAACTGGAATGTAGATCGACTCGTTCTCCTTCACCAGCACGGCCCGGTCGTCGCAGAGCACGCGGGCCGTGCCCTTGACCACCACCCAGTGCTCGGCACGATGGTGGTGCATCCGAAGGGCCAGGCGCGCACCGGGTTTGACCGTCAGCCGCTTGACCGCGAAGCGCTCGCCATCGTCGATGCTGTCGTAGGCGCCCCAGGGCCTCGGAATCCGACGATGCCGGGTGGCCTGGCTGTGGCCGTGCGTGGTCAGCAGCGCGACCACGTCCTTGACCTGCTCCGCGCATTCCCGGTGCACCACCAGCAGGGCGTCGGGGGTGTCGATCACCAGCAGATCCTTGGTCCCGAGCGCGACGACCGGACGGCTCGGCGCATGGATGAAGGTGTTGGTCGCACCCATCGCGAAGCCCTGGCCGCTGATGCGGTTGCCGTTGGCATCGGCGTCGTGGAGGTCGGCGACCGCGTTCCAGCTCCCGACGTCGCTCCAGCGACCCTGGAAGGGGATGACCGCCACGCGGTCGCATTTCTCGAGCACCGCGTAGTCGATGCTCTGGCTGCGGCAGCGGCCGAAGGCTGCGCTGTCCATCCGCAGGAAGTCGCCATCCGTCTCGATGGCGGCAGTGGCCTGCTTGCAGCTGTCGAGGATGTCCGGGGCATGCGCCTGCAGCGCCGCGATCAGGACCTTCGCCTGGACCAGCAGGATGCCTGCATTCCAGAGGTTGCCGCCTTCGAGCAGCAACTGTTCGGCGCGCTCGGCCGGCGGCTTCTCGATGAAGGCCGCGACCTTGCGGCCCGACTCGTTCTCCAGCGCGAGGTCGAGCTTGTCGCCCTGGCGGATGTAGCCGTAGGCCGTGCTCGGAAAGGATGGCTCGACGCCGAAGGTCACGAGATGGCCGGCGAGCGCCGCCGCCACGCCCATCTGGACCGTTGCCGCGAAGCGCTCCGGCTCGGGGATGTAGTGGTCGGCTGGCGCGAACAGCAGCAGCTGTTCAGGATCGGCCAGCAGGGCGGCCGCGGCCATGGCGGCGGCGGTGTTGCGCGCCACCGGTTCGAGCAGCTGCTTGCCGCTGACCCGGGCGGCATCGATCGCCTCCTGCACCAGGAAGCGGTGCTCTTCCGCGGCCACGCAGGTCACTTCGGGGTTGAGCAGGCGCAGGCGTTCGAGCGTGAGCAGCAACAAGCTCTTGTTGCCGACCAGCGGCGCGAACTGCTTGGGCAGGGTCTTGCGGGAAAGCGGCCACAAACGGGTGCCACTGCCACCGCACAGAACGACCGGCCGGATTCGGGTCATCGGCAAGTCTCCGCGCGGCTCATCGGGAGCCATCGCCCGTGACGACGGCGCGAACCGTCTTCAGCAGGATCTTGATGTCGAGCCACAGCGACCAGTTGTTCACGTATTCCACGTCGAGTTCGACGCGGCGGGCATAGGAGAGCCGATTGCGGCCGCTGACCTGCCAGAGGCCGGTGATGCCGGGACGCATTGCGCAATAGTGCTCCCAGCCCTTGCCGTAGAGGCTGCGCTGGCGCTCCATGCAGGGACGCGGGCCGACCAGGCTCATGTCGCCCTTGAGGACGTTCCAGAACTGCGGCAGTTCATCCAGGCTGAGCTTGCGGATGACCTGGCCGATCGGCGTGATGCGCGGGTCCTTCTCCAGCTTCTGGAAGGTGTCCCATTCGGTGCGGGCCATGTCGCTGCGGCTCAGAAACTCGTCCAGCACGTTGTCCGAGTTGCGCACCATCGAGCGGAACTTGTAAAAGCGGAAGCGCTGGCCGCGTTCGCCGAGCCGGGTCTGCCAGAAATGGACCGGACGTCCCATGCTGACCAGCACGCCCAGCGCCACCAGCAGGTAAATCGGCCCGAAGACGGCGAAGAAGAACAGCGCACCGGCGATGTCGAAGCCGCGTTTTGCGATGCGTGCGACGAGGGTCAGCCGCGGCGGCCGGGCCTGCACGGGGGGGGCGGAAGAGCCTCCGCCATCCGGGGGGAAGCGTCGGACCACGTTGCCGCTGGCGGTCGAATCGGAACGAAACATCTGATATTCCCCCGTAACGGGTGCTGCCTCAAACTAGAGCGTGGCAGTGTAACGCTTTACTACTATCCGCAAGAATTTGAACATATGTCGCAGCGGCTGTCGTGTCAACAAAAGCCGTACGTCGTCCGCCAAACGGCGTAGGCTGCCCCCTCTGTACGGACCTTCATCGAGGTCAATGGTGCAGCGCAACATCGTAAGTAAGAGTGTAGTCCTTTGGTATGACAAATTGTTAATGCGAATGCGCATCAAGGTGTTGTTTGTGCACGCCGTTCGTTGATTTGAGAACTAGTACCGATGGTTTCGTTTGTGAATAGCCACACAGCATCGGGGCGTCACGGTTTCCGCCGGCGGAACGGCCCTGCCGACGAACGGTCGGCGGCGGCGGACACGAAAGCACCATCGGCTGTCCGGCCGACGCCCGGCGCGGGTTCGGAAGACAAAAAAAGGGAGGCCGCGGCCTCCCTTTTTCGTAGGCGCCCGGCCTTTCAGTGTGCCGCGTCGGCTCCGCGTGCAGCGTCTTCGAACGGCAGCGTCATCGATCCGAGGTCGCGGCGGGTTTCCACCAGGACCAGCGGACCTTCGTCGATCACGATCGCCGGCGGGCGCTCGCGCGGAACGTGCTGGGGCTTGGGTTCGGCCGCAATCGCCGCGCGAACCGCCGCCACGCGCTCGGCGTCGGAATTGACCCAATGCAGGCCCGAGCCTTCCGCCACCTGCGCCAGTTCGTCCAGCGGCAGTTCGAAGGGCTGGACCTTCGGCAATGCGCGCGAGGACGGCGCCTTCGCTTCGACCACGATGGGCGTCGAAGGCGCCGCGACCGGGCGTTCCGTGCGCACCGGTGCCGGCGGCAAGGCCGTCCGGGCGACCGCTTCTTCGTCTTGCACGGCGGCCGCGGCGGCAGCAGCAGGCAGGGCCTCGGCGGCGTCTTCGCGCGGCGCGCGCTCGCGGCGATCGCGTCCGTAGCGGTCGCGCGACCGGCCACGTCGTTCGTCGCCTTCGCGGCGCGGCGCGGCCTCGCCCTGGTCTTCGCCGTTCGCGAACTCCGTGGTGGCACCGATCGCAGCTTCGGGCAGCGCAGCGTCGGCTGCTTCCGGTGTCGGCGCCGGTGCGTCGTTGCGGCGCTCCCGGCGGCCGTCGTTGCGTTCGCCGCGAGGCGGGCGGTCCTCGCCCCGGCCGTTGCGTGTGCCGCGCTCGCCCGAGGCGCCTTCCGGGACCACCTCGCCCTGAAAGTCGCGCGAGGCGTCGCCGTTGCGTTCGCGGGCGCCTTCTCCGCTACGTTCTCCAGTGCGCTCTCCAGTGCGCTCTCCGGTGCGCTCTCCGGTGCGTTCGCCGCGTTCGCCGCGTTCGCGGCGCTCGCCACGTCCGCGCGGTGCGCGCTCCGACGGGCTCGGCGACTCGTTGCCCTCGGCTGCGCTCGGCGCCAGCGCCTGGGCATCGATCTGGACGTCGGTGGCTTCGGCCGGCAGTTGGCGGGCTTCGCCGTCGCGGCGCTCGCCGCGTCCGCGACGCTCGCCGTCGCGCGGTGCCCGGGTCTCGCGGGGCTCACGCGGCTCGCGCTGCTCCCGGACCTGGGTCTCGGTGCGGGCTTCGCCTCGCCCTTCGCGGCGCTCGCCGTCGCGGCGTTCGCCGGAGCGTCCGCCTCGGCGCTCGCCGCCACGGCCTTCACCGTCGCGGCCACCGCGGCCTTCGCCCCGGCCGCCGCGGCGCTGTTCGCCGTCACGTGCTGCACGCGCGCCTTCGCCATCGCGACCGCCGCGGCCGTCGCGGCGCGGCTTCGGGGGTTCCACCGGAATCACGGCGGGGGCCGGAGCCGGGGCGGGAGCCGCCGTCGTGGCGCCGCCGAACAGGCTCTTGATCCAGCCGAACAAGCCCGATTCGGCCGATTTGGCAGGGATGGCCACCGGAGCGGGTGCCGCAGCGGCCGGCGCGGGTGCCGCCACCGGCGGACGCACCGCTTCGGGCTTCGGCACCGCGACCGGCGCCGGCGCGTCGGGCAGCACGCCCTTGATCACCGGCGTCTGCTTGTTGGTCGGCTCCTGCGAGCGGCGCGTGACCGAGGTCGGATCCTCGATCTCGTCGGCCATGCGGTAGCTGGCCTCGATGTGGTCGAGGCGCGGATCGTCGTGCTTGAGGCGTTCGAGCCTGTAGTTGGGCGTCTCGAGCGTCTTGTTGGGCACCATCAGCACGGTCACGCGCTGCTTGAGCTCGATCTTGGCGATCTCGGGGCGCTTTTCGTTCAGCAGGAACGACGCCACCTCGACCGGCACCTGGACGTGCACGGCGGCCGTGTTGTCCTTCATCGACTCTTCCTGAATGATGCGCAGGATCTGCAGCGCGCTCGATTCGGTGTCGCGGATGTGGCCCGAGCCGCCGCAGCGCGGGCAGGGGATCGACGAGCCTTCGCTGAGCGCCGGCTTCAGGCGCTGGCGGCTCATCTCCATCAGGCCGAACTTGCTGATCGAGCCGAACTGGACGCGGGCGCGGTCTTGCCGCAGCGCGTCGCGCAGGCGGCTTTCGACCTCGCGGCGGTTCTTCGACTCGTCCATGTCGATGAAGTCGATCACGATCAGGCCGCCGAGGTCGCGCAGGCGCATCTGGCGCGCGACTTCGTCGGCGGCTTCCAGGTTGGTGCGGGTGGCGGTTTCCTCGATGTCGCCGCCCTTGATCGCGCGGGCCGAGTTGACGTCGACCGAGACCAGCGCCTCGGTGTGGTCGATCACGATCGCGCCGCCGCTGGGCAGCTGCACCGTGCGGGCATAGGCCGATTCGATCTGGTGCTCGATCTGGAAGCGGCTGAACAGGGCGGCGTCGTCGCGGTAGCGCTTCACCCGGGCGGCATGCTCGGGCATCACGTGCGCCATGAACTGCTGCGCCTGGTCGTAGATGTCGTCGGTGTCGATCAGGATGTCGCCGATGTCGTGATTGAAATAGTCACGGATCGCGCGGATCACCAGCGAGGATTCCTGGTAGATCAGGAAGGCGCCCTTGGCGCCCTTGGCGGCGCCGTCGATGGCGCTCCAGAGCTTGAGCAGGTAGTTCAGGTCCCATTGCAGCTCGGGGGCCGAACGGCCGATGCCGGCGGTGCGGGCGATGATGCTGGCGCCCTTCGGGTACTCCAGCTGGTCCATCGCCTCCTTGAGCTCGGCCCGGTCGTCGCCCTCGATGCGCCGGCTGACGCCGCCGCCGCGCGGGTTGTTCGGCATCAGCACGACATAGCGGCCGGCCAGCGAGATGAAGGTGGTCAGGGCCGCGCCCTTGTTGCCGCGCTCTTCCTTCTCGACCTGCACGACCAGTTCCTGGCCTTCGCGGATCGCGTCCTGGATCCGGGCCTGGCTGGCCGAGACGCCTTCGGCGAAATACTGCTTGGAGATTTCCTTGAACGGCAGGAAGCCGTGGCGGTCTTCGCCGTAGTCGACGAAACAGGCTTCCAGCGAGGGCTCGACGCGCGTGACGACGGCCTTGTAGATGTTGCCCTTGCGCTGTTCGCGCCCTTCGATCTCGATTTCGTAGTCGAGGAGCTTCTGCCCGTCGACGATGGCCAGGCGGCGCTCTTCAGGCTGCGTGGCGTTGATCAGCATCCGTTTCATGATGCGTTGTCCTTATGTCTGTTCGTATCGCTCTTACCGGTCCATGACGGACCTAACGATGCACGGACGACGCTCGCGAAACGAAGGAATTGCCGCTAAACCCAGGCTGCTGGGGCCGCCGCGCGAACGCGGACAACCACACCGAGAGTCAACTCGATGTCAGACGGGGTGGGGGCGCGTGGATGAGCGCAAGCCGCATGAGGTGTCGATCTGCTATTGGTTTGATAGCAACTGGCGCAGGGGTGGCGCGCGCTGGCGGAGATTCAATGGCTGACGCTGCCGGCTTTTGCCAGCGCAGGATCAGTTGAATCAGCAGCATCAACACAAGGGACTCGCTTCGATCCGCCGGCAGATTGGGGCCTGCCGGCTGGGGTATTCCGTATCGGTGTTTCGTGGGCGTCGGCTTGACTCGGCTGCAGGGCCCGCCGCCTTGCGCTCTTGCGCGTGGCCTGCGGACGCTGCCTCAAAGCGGCATCGACCTCACAGCGCTCCCTGCAGTGCTCTAAACTTCTGATTAATCAAGCACTTACAAGACCGCGCTGGTGAAAAACATTATAGGTGCGAAGCCGGGCCCCGCGGCGGCAGAAGTTCGCTTTCTGACGGTCGACGAGGATTCCGCCGGCCAAAGGCTGGACAACTACCTGTTCCGCCATCTCAAGGGCGTGCCCAAGACCCACGTCTACCGGATCATCCGTTCCGGCGAGGTGCGCATCAACAAGGGACGTGCCCAGGCCGAGTCGCGGCTGGCCGCGGGCGACGTGCTGCGGCTGCCGCCGGTGCGGGTCGCGGCCCGTTCGGAGGAGGGTGGTGCGCCGGCGGCACCGGCGCGCGAATTCCCGCTGCTGCTCGAAGACGATGCCCTGCTGGCGATCGACAAGCCTGCCGGCGTCGCGGTGCACGGCGGCAGCGGCGTGAGCTTCGGCGTCATCGAGCAGCTGCGCCGGGCCCGGCCCGCGGCGCGCTTCCTCGAACTGGTGCACCGGCTCGATCGCGAAACCTCGGGCATCCTGCTGGTGGCCAAGAAGCGCAGCGCCCTGACCGCGCTGCAGGACCAGTTCCGCGAGCGCGAGACCGGCAAGACCTACCTGGCGCTGGTCGAGGGCGCCTGGCCGGCCAACAAGAAGGTGCTCGACGCGCCGCTGGCCAAGTACCTGCTGCCGCCGGCCGCGGGCGCCGCCGAAGGGGAGCGGCGCGTCCGCGTGGTCGCGAAGGACCATCCGGACGCGATGCGCGCGGTCACGCTGGTCAGGGTGCTCGCCCGTTTTCCGCTGGCCGGCGATGCCGCCGGCTTTTCGCTGCTGGCCGTGACCATCAAGACCGGCCGCACCCACCAGATCCGCGTCCACCTCGCCTCGGCCGGGCATCCGATCGCCGGCGATGACAAATACGGCGTCTTCGAGCGCAACAGGGCCTTGCAGAAGCTGGGCCTCAAGCGCATGTTCCTTCATGCGTGGCGGCTCCAGTTCACCCACCCCGCGAGCGCCGAGCGGGTCGCGCTGCAAGCCGACCTGCCGCCCGAACTGCATGCGCTGATGCCTCCGGCCGCGCTCGATGCACTCGCCACCCATCCCTTCGTCCAAGCCCATGACTGACACCCGACCCCGCCGTTTCGACCTGATCGCCTTCGACTGGGACGGCACCCTGTACGACTCCACGCGGCTGATCGCCCGCTGCATCCAGGCCGCCGTGGTCGACGTCGGCGGCGCCAGACCGAGCGAGAGCGATGCCGCCTGGGTGATCGGCCTCGGCCTGGCCGAGGCGCTGGCCCGCGCCGCGCCGGACGTGCCGAAGGAGAAGTACGCCGAGCTGGGCCACCGCTACCGCTTCCATTTCCTGCAGCACCAGGACGATCTGGTGCTGTTCGACGGCGTGCTGGAGATGCTCGATGCCCTTCGTGCGCGCGGTCACAAGCTGGCGGTCGCCACCGGCAAGTCGCGCCGCGGGCTCGACGAAGCCCTGTCCACCGTCGCGCTGCGCGATCGCTTCGACGCCTCCCGCACCGCCGACGAGACTTTCGGCAAGCCGCATCCGCGCATGCTGCTCGAACTCATGGAGGAGCTGGAGGTGCCGGCCGAGCGCACGCTCATGATCGGCGACACCACGCACGACCTGCAGCTGGCGATCAATGCCGGCTGTGCGAGCGTCGGCGTCAGCTACGGCGCGCACGAGCCGGGCAGCTTCGATGTGCTGGCGCCGCTGCATGTGGCGCATTCGGTGGACGGCCTCTCGCAGTGGCTGGTCGAGAATGCCTGAGCCCCGCCCGGCCGCGTTCCGGTGAGCCCCATGAGCGATCCGATTCCCCTCTGCAACTCGGCCGACTTGGTCGAAGGCGGCCATGCCGTTCCATTCGACGTGGTGCACGGCGGCGAGACCTGCCGGGCTTTCGCGGTGCGCTTCGAAGGCAGGCCGCATGCCTACCTGAACCGCTGCAGCCATGTGGCGATGGAAATGGACTTCCAGCCCGACCGCTTCTTCGACGACAGCGGCCAGTGGCTGCTGTGCGCGACCCACGGCGCGGTCTACAAGCCGGACACCGGTGAATGCGCAGGCGGCCCCTGCCGCGGGGGCCTGGTGAAGATCGCGCTGAGCGAGCGGGACGGCGTGGTGCACTGGCATACTGCCTGGAACCTCCAGGCCCTGGCTTTTTAGAATGAATCACCCCCCACGCTCATCACTCCGTGCATCGCGCCCCTTCGGGCGGCCGGACGGGCGCTGACCGACATGAACGATTCCAACCGCACGGAACCCGAAGGTTTCGAGCCTTTCGAGCGCACGGCGCCCACACTTTCCGCAGACGGCACCAGAAACATGGCAAAGAACGATCCGACGCAATCGGCTGGCTGGGAGCGCGCGACGCTCGAGAAGCTGGCCTTCGCGGCCGTGCGCGAACAGCGCGCCACGCGCCGCTGGAAGACCTTCGTCCGGCTGAGCTGGCTCGCCTTCTTCGTCTTCCTGCTCTGGTTCGCGATGTCGCGCGGCACGCCCGCGACCGCCAAGGCAACGCCGCACACCGCGGTGGTCGAGATCAAGGGCGAGATCGCCGCCGGCGCCGATGCCAGTGCCGAATTCGTGGTCGCGGCCATGAAGACGGCCTTCGAGGACGATGGCGCCAAGGGCATCGTGCTGCTGATCAATTCGCCGGGCGGCAGCCCGGTGCAGGCCGGCATCATCAACGACGAGATCAAGCGGATGCGCGCCAAGTACAACAAGCCGGTCTATGCGGTGGTCGAGGAAACCTGCGCGTCGGCGGCCTACTACATCGCTGCCGCGACCGACAAGATCTTCGTCGACAAGGCCAGCATCGTCGGCAGCATCGGCGTGCTGATGGACGGCTTCGGCTTCACCGGGCTCATGGACAAGGTGGGCGTGGAGCGCCGGCTGCTCACGGCCGGGGACAACAAGGGCTTCATGGACCCCTTCAGCCCGATGAACGATGCGCAGAAGGCGCACGCCCAGCAGATGCTCGACCAGATCCACGGCCAGTTCATCGAGGTGGTCAAGAACGGCCGCGGCGACCGGCTCAAGACCGGCACGCCCGGCTTGTTCAGCGGCCTCTTCTGGAGCGGCCAGCAGTCGATCGAGCTCGGCCTGGCCGACCAGCTCGGCAATGTCGATCTGGTCGCCCGCGACGTGATCAAGGCCGAAGAGGTCATCGACTACACGCGCCGCGACAACGTGGCCGAGAAACTGGCCAAGAAGTTCGGCGCTGCCCTCGGGGACGCCACGGTGCGGGCGATGCGCGCCGCGCCGGCGCTGCGCTGAGCCTCCGGCCCGGCCCCGGCGGCAGAACTCGCGTCTACGCCGGATCGGCGTAGCGGGCCGACATCGCCAGCGCTGCAGCGAAGGCCACGACCACGTAGAGCGCGTGGGTCAGCGAGCTCAGCTGGGCCAGGAAACCGATCACCGGCGGGCCGGCCATGAAGCCGAGATAGGCCATCGCCGAGACTGCTGCGATGCCGCGGGCGGGTTCCACGCCCGGCACGCGCGCCGAGGCTGCGAACAGGATCGGCACCACGTTGGCGAAGCCGACGCCGACGCCCGCGAATCCGACCAAGGCCAGCCAGGGCAGGTCGGTCAGCAGCACCAGCGTCATGGAGCCTGCGGCCACCAGCGCGCTGCCGCGCAGCAGCAGCGCCGGCGCGAAGCGGGCGCGCATCGCGTCGCCGCCGAAGCGGGCCAGCGCCATCGCCGCCGAGAAGCTGGCGTAGGCCAGCGCGGCCTGCTGCTGGGGGCTGGCCAGTTCCTGGTGCAGGTAGAGCACGCTCCAGTCGTAGATGGCGCCCTCGGCGATCAGGCCCAGTGCCGCCAGCAGACCCAGCAGCAGAAGCGTGCCGCGCGGAAGGCGGAAGCCGTTGCCCGCACCGGAGAACGCGGTCGCTTCCTTGGGGAGCATCGAGCGTGCCGCCACGGCGATGGTCAGGGCCATGCCCGCGGCCACGAGCAGCAGGTGGATCTGCGGCCGCAGGCCCGCCGCCAGGGCGGCGCTGCCGGTCACGGCGCCGACCATGCCGCCCAGGCTGAACATGCCGTGCATGCCGCTCATCAGCGGCTTGTCGTCCCGGAGCTCGAGCTGCGCCGCTTCGGTGTTGATCGCGACGTCGAACACGCTGGTCACGATGCCGAAGACGGCCAGCAGGCACAGCAGCGCGGAGTAGGCCGGCATCGCGAGCAGCCCGGCCAGCAGCAGGGCATAGGTGGCGCCGCAGACGCCGGCGCTGCGGCGGGCGCCGTAGCGGCCGATCCAGCGGCTCGCCTGCGTCAGGCCGAGGAGGGCGCCGACGCCGGCAGCCAGCATCGCCAGGCCGAGTTCGGCCTCGTCGACGCCGTAGTGGGACTTCACGGTCGGGATGTGCACGCCCCAGGTCGCGAAGACGAAGCCGGAGCAGAAGAATTGCGCGCGCGCGGCCCAGCGCATGCGATGGGAGATGTCCATGGACGAGAGCGGATCAGCGGCCGATCGCGAACACCGCGGGTGCGCGTTCGTCGGCCTGCTGCGGTTTGGCGCGCCAGCCCTTGACGGTCTCGCTGCGCACGCTGGCGGAGGCCAGCGTCAGTCCGCGCGCCACCGCCAGCCGGGTGTTGTGCTGCAGGGTCTGCGTCAGGGCCTGCAGCAGGGCGGCGTTGCGGTAGGGCGTTTCGATGAAAAGCTGGGTCTGGCCGGTACGCAGCGCAAGCGCTTCGAGCTCGCGGATCCGCTGGCTGCGGGCGTCCGAATCCTGCGGCAGGTAGCCGACGAAGGCGAAGTTCTGGCCGTTGAGCCCGCTGGCAGCCAGCGCCAGCAGCAGCGACACCGGCCCGGTCAACGGGATGACCGCGATGCCGAGCTCGTGCGCCGCCCGCGCCACCGAGGAGCCGGGGTCCGCGACCGCGGGCATCCCGGCCTCGCTCAGCAGGCCGACGTCGTGGCCGGCGAGGGCCGGCGCAAGAAGCGGCCGTGCATCGAACTGCCCCGCATGATCGCCCTTCTTGTGGACTTCGCGCGGCAACTCCTGGATCTGTTGCGCCTGCAGCGGTGCCGCCAACGGAATGACGGCGTCGATCCGCTTGAGGTAGGCGCGCGCCGACTTGGCGTTTTCGCAGATCCAGTGCGTGATGCCGGCGGCGGCGGCCAGCGTGCCGCGTGGCAGCGCCTCGTCGAGCGGCGCCTGCTCGTCGCAGCCGAAATCCAGCGGCGCGGGCACCAGGAAGAGCTTCCCGGGCGACACGGAGCTCACAGCAGGTCGACCCCGGCGGCGCGCAGCATGCGGGCGGTGCGGATCAGCGGCAGCCCCACGAGGGCGGTGGGGTCGTCGCTGTCGATCGATTCGAGCAGCGCGATGCCCAGGCCCTCGCTCTTGGCGCTGCCGGCGCAGTCGTAGGGTTGTTCGGCCTGCAGGTACTGCTCGATGGCGGCGTCGCCGAGCTCCCTGAACACCACGCGCACCGGCGCCAGGTCGCGCGCCTCGAAGCCGGTCGCGTGGCAGACCACCGCGACCGCGGTCTGGAAGATCAGGGTCTGGCCGCGCATCCGGCGCAGCTGTGCCGTGGCGCGTGCATGGTCGCCGGGCTTGCCGAGCGGTTCGCCGGCCAGGTCGGCGACCTGATCGGAGCCGATCACGATCGCCTCGGGGAAGCGCAGCGCGACCGCGCGCGCCTTCTCCAGCGCCAGGCGCTCGGCCAGCGCCCGCGGCGTCTCGTTCGCCAGCGGGGTTTCGTCCACTTCCGGTGCCTGGACCTCGAAGGGCAGGCGCAGGCGGGTCAGCAGTTCGAGTCGGTAGCGGGAGGTCGAGGCAAGAATCACTTGGCGTTGCATGGGCGTGATTGTGCGCGAGCGGTTTAGACTGGCGCCGATGACCAAAGAATTTGCCCCCGGGCGGCTCGACGTGAACGGCTTTGCCGAGGCGGCTGCGACCCTGTCCGGCAGCGATCCGCTGTCGGCCTTCGAGCGCCTGAGCGCCGAACTGGCCGAGCCGGCCGCCGACGCGACGGTGGCCTGGCAGGCTGCCGGCCAGTCGCGCAGCGGCGCCGATGACGTACCGGTGTCCTGGCTGCACCTCGACGCGCAGGCCACCGTGCCGCTGATCTGCCAGCGCTGCCTGCTGCCGGTCGATGTTGAGCTGAAGGTCGACCGCTGGTTCCGATTCGCCCCCGACGAAGACACGGCCGCGCTCGAGGACGAGGAGTCCGAAGAAGACGTGCTGGTCGCCAGCCGCGATTTCGATCTCCGCGTGCTGGTAGAGGACGAACTGCTGATGGAGATCCCGGTCACGCCGCGGCACGAGACCTGTCCGGAGCCGACCCGCCTGTCGGCCGCGGATCCCGATTTCGACCAGGCCGAGGCGGCCCGTCCGAACCCGTTCGCGGTGCTCGGTGCCCTGCGCTCGGACAAATCCGGAAAGCCCTGAAAGGGCCCTGCTAGAGGCTCTAAGGGCGACGGACTGGTCATGCGTCCGTGGATGGGCTATAATCATGGGCTTCGCGCGCGCCGTCGGGCATGTTCTATACCCCATGGAAGACATGAGCCGCCCCGCATGCACCCCGCCAACCCACCCCAACATTTCCAGGAGCCAGCATGGCCGTCCAGCAAAACAAGAAGTCGCCGTCGAAGCGCGGCATGCACCGTTCGCACAATGCGCTGGGCGTGCCCGGCATCGCCGTCGAGCCGACCACCGGCGAAACGCATCTGCGTCACCACATCAGCCCGAATGGCTTCTATCGTGGCCGCAAGGTTCTCAAGACCAAGTCCGAAGCCTGATTTCCGTTCCAAGGCCAAGGCCCGAAGCTACTTTTGGCGTAGCGTCGGGCCTTTGTTTTGATGGCCACGCCTTCAGCCTCCGTTCCAGGAACCGCCGTGATCACGCTCGCCGTTGATTGCATGGGCGGCGACCATGGGCCGCGCGTCACGCTTGCGGCCTGCAAGGCATTTCTCGATCGCCACGCGGAAGCCTCGCTGCTGCTGGTCGGTGCGCCGGCTGCGCTGGCCGGCTTTTCGCACCCGCGCGCCCGCATCGTCGGCGCCAGCGAAGTCGTCGGCATGGACGATCCGATCGAGGTGGCGCTGCGCAAGAAAAAAGACTCGTCGATGCGGGTCGCGATCCAGCAGGTCAAGGATGGTGCTGCCCAAGCCGCGATTTCTGCCGGTAACACGGGCGCATTGATGGCTATCGCGCGCTATCTTCTCAAGACCCTCGATGGCATCGACCGGCCGGCGATCGCTCCCCAGTTGCCCAACAGCAAGGGCGGCGCCACGACCGTGCTCGATCTCGGCGCCAATGTCGATTGCGACGCCGAGGACCTGCTGCAGTTCGCGGTGCTCGGTTCGGCGCTGGTCTCGGCCCTGACCGGCAACGAATCGCCCAGCGTCGGCTTGCTGAACGTCGGCGAAGAAGCCATCAAAGGCAGCGAAACCATCAAGAAAGCCAGCCAACTGCTGCGAAAAGCCGCGAGTTCGCAGGACCTGAACTTCTACGGCAATGTCGAGGGCAACGACATCTTCAAGGGCACGACAGACATCGTGGTCTGCGACGGCTTCGTCGGCAACGTGACCTTGAAGGCCACGGAAGGCGTGGCGTCGATGATCGTCGACTTCCTGAGAATCGAGTATTCGAGCGGCATTTTCAGTAAATTTGCGGCGATCGTTTCTTATCCGGTTCTAAAAGCGCTCAAAAAGCGCCTTGATCATCGTCGGTACAACGGTGCTGCACTGCTGGGCCTGCGCGGCCTGGTGTTCAAGAGCCACGGTTCGGCGGACGAGGTGGCCTTCGGCCATGCGCTCGATCGCGCTTATGATGCCGCTCGCAACAACCTGCTCGACCGCGTTCGGGCCCGCATCGCTCACGCCGCGCCTCTGCTGGCGCGGCAAGACCCGGCGGTGCCAGCCGACGCGCCGGCGCTCCACGTCTGATGACCCTCTTCTCCCGCATCACAGGCACCGGCAGTTTCCTGCCGCCCCGCCGCGTGACCAATGACGATCTGGCCAAGGAACTCGGCGCCCGTGGCATCGAGACTTCCGACCAGTGGATCATCGAGCGCACCGGTATCCGGGCGCGCCACTTCGCCGCTCCCGAAGTCACCAGCAGCGACCTCGCGCTGCAGGCCTCGAAGCATGCGCTCGAAGCCGCCGGGCGCAGCGCCGGCGATGTCGACCTGATCATCGTCGCGACCTCGACCCCGGACATGGTGTTCCCGTCCTCGGCGGCGATCCTCCAGCACAAGCTGGGCGTCGCCGGCTGCGCGGCCTTCGACGTCCAGGCGGTCTGCAGCGGCTTCGTCTATGCGCTGACGGTGGCCGACGCGATGATCCGCACCGGTTCCGCGAAGTGCGCACTGGTGGTCGGTGCCGAGGTGTTCTCCCGCATCCTGGATTTCAATGACCGCACGACTTGCGTGCTGTTCGGCGACGGCGCCGGCGCCGTGATCCTCGAGGCCAGCAGCGAGCCCGGCATCCTGGCGAGCGATCTGCATGCCGACGGCAAGCATGTCGGCATCCTGTGCGTGCCGGGTCAGGTCTCGGGCGGCGAAGTGCTTGGCAAGCCGCTGCTGCACATGGACGGCCAGGCCGTCTTCAAGCTCGCGGTGCGGGTGCTCGAGGAAGCCGCGCGCGCCACGCTCGCCAAGGCCGGCAAGACCGAGGCCGACATCGACTGGCTGATTCCGCACCAGGCCAACATCCGCATCATGGAAGGCACGGCCAAGAAGCTGAAGCTCGCGCGCGACAAGCTGATCGTCACCGTCGACGAGCACGGCAACACGTCGGCGGCTTCGATCCCGCTCGCGCTCGACCACGCGGTGCGCTCGGGCAAGGTGAAGAAGGGCGACACGCTGATGCTCGAAGGCGTTGGCGGCGGCTTCACCTGGGGCGCGGTGCTGTTGAACTATTAAGCAGAGCGCGCTGCCCGGCGTCGGGCGGCAGCCTCTTGGAGACACAAGATCATGAAGTCCTTTGCTTTCGTCTTTCCGGGTCAGGGTTCGCAGGCCGTCGGCATGCTCGACGCCTGGGGCGATCACCCGGCCGTGGCCGAAACGCTGCGCGAGGCCTCCGACGCGCTCGATGAAGACATCGCGCGCCTGATCCACGAAGGCCCCAAGGAAGCCCTGGCCCTGACCACCAACACCCAGCCCGTGATGCTGGTTGCAGCGATCGCCGCCTGGCGCGCCTGGCGGTCCGAAGGCGGCGCCGAGCCGTCGGTGGTGGCCGGCCATTCCCTGGGCGAGTACTCGGCCCTCGTGGCCTCGGGCGTGCTGACCCTCGCGCAGGCGGCGCCCCTGGTGCGTTTTCGCGCCCAGGCGATGCAGCAGGCCGTGCCTGTGGGCGTCGGTGCGATGGCCGCCGTGCTCGGCATGGAGGCCGCCAAGGTGCAGGCCGGCTGTGCCGAGGTCACGGCCTCGTTCGGCCCCGGCAGCGCCGAGGTGGTGGAGGCGGTGAACTTCAACGACCCGATGCAGACCGTGATCGCGGGCAGCAAGGCCGCGGTCGACAAGGCCTGCGAGGTCCTGAAGGCCAACGGTGCCAAGCGTGCGCTGCCGCTGCCGGTCTCGGCGCCGTTCCATTCGAGCCTGATGAAGCCGGCGGCCGAAGCGCTGCGCGAGCGGCTGGCTTCGGTCCAACTGGCGGCGCCTCGGATTCCGGTCGTCAACAACATCGATGTCGCGGTCGAGACCGATCCCGAGCGCATCCGCGCCGCCCTGGTGCGCCAGGCGGCCGGCCCGGTGCGCTGGGTCGAGACCGTGCAGGCCCTCGAGGCCCGCGGTGTCGAGGCCATCGTCGAATGCGGCCCCGGCAAGGTGCTGGCCGGCATGGCCAAGCGGATCGCACCGGCGCTGGCTGCGGCCACGGTCTACGATCCGGCGACGCTCGCCGAAACCAGGCAAACGCTCGGCGCCTGAGCGCCAGCCCAGAGGTTCTGTTCATGAGTACTGTCAAATTCGAAGGCCAGGTCGCCCTGGTCACCGGCGCGACCCGCGGCATCGGCGCCGCCATCGCGCTCGAGCTGGCCCAGCGCGGCCTCAAGGTCATCGGCACCGGCACCTCTGCGGACGGCGCCGCCAAGATCACCGCCGCCCTGGCGGCCCACGACGGCCGAGGCTGCGTGCTGGACGTCAATGACGGCGCCGCCGTCGAGGCCCTGATCGACGAGATCGTCAAGGTGTACGGCGCGCTCCACGTGCTGGTCAACAACGCCGGCATCACGCGCGACATGCTCGCCATGCGCCTCAAGGATGCCGACTGGGACGCCGTCATCGACACCAACCTGAAGGCCGTGTTCCGCCTGTCGCGCGCCGTGATCAGGCCCATGATGAAGCAGCGCTACGGCCGCATCATCAGCATCACCAGCGTGGTCGGCGCTTCCGGCAATGCCGGCCAGGCCAACTACGCGGCCGCCAAGGCCGGCGTGGCGGGCATGACGCGCGCGTTGGCGCGCGAGCTCGGCAGCCGCAACATCACGGTCAACTGCGTCGCCCCGGGCTTCATCGAGACCGACATGACGGCCAGCCTGCCCGAGGCCCAGCAGCAGGCGCTGCTGGCCCAGATTCCCCTCGGCCATCTCGGCAAACCCGCCGATATCGCCCATGCGGTGGCCTACCTGGCCTCGCCGCAGGCCGCCTATGTCACGGGGCAGGAACTGCACGTGAACGGCGGCATGCACATGTAGCCCCAGGAACGCAAGCGCTTTCACCCACGGCCGTGCGGCAAATGCCACAATGCGGCCGGCTAAAATCAACCGATTACCTACAACCCTCAGAGGGAACCAAATGAGCGATATCGAAGCACGTGTCAAGAAAATCATTGCCGAACAACTCGGCGTTGAAGAGTCCCAAGTCACCAATGAAAAGGCTTTCGTGGCCGACCTCGGCGCGGACTCGCTCGACACGGTCGAACTCGTGATGGCGCTCGAAGACGAATTCGGCATCGAGATCCCCGACGAAGACGCCGAGAAGATCACGACGGTGCAGAACGCCGTCGACTACGCCACCAAGAATCAAAAGGCCTGATACGGCCGCGCTGAGTCGCCGTCGCCTCGGTCCGCGGTTTCAACGCCTGCGTGCACCGGCCAGCGGCCTCAGCTTCCAGAAAGGTTTGCCGGCATGACCAAACGCCGCGTCGTCGTGACCGGACTCGGTTGCCTCGCTCCTGTCGGAAATTCCGTCGCCGAGTCCTGGGCCAACCTGTTGGCCGGGAATTCGGGCATCGACACCATCACCAAGTTCGATGTGAGCGCCTTCTCCTGCAAGTTCGCAGGCGAGGTCAAGGGTTTCGACATCAAGGACTACATCCCCGAGAAGGAAGCGCGTCACATGGACCGCTTCATCCATCTCGGGCTCGCCGCCGCCATCCAGGCGGTGCAGGACAGCGGCTTGCCCACCGGCGACGCACTGTCCGAAGAAGAGGCGGTGCGCATCGGTTGCAACATCGGCTCCGGGATCGGCGGCCTGCCGCTGATCGAGGATACGCACGCCGAACTGGTCAACCGCGGCCCGCGCCGCGTGTCGCCGTTCTTCGTGCCGGCGTCGATCATCAACATGATCTCGGGCCATGTTTCCATCAAGTATGGATTCAAGGGCCCGAACATCGCGATCGTCACCGCCTGCACCACCGGCCTGCATGCCATCGGCACCTCGGCCCGCATGATCGAGTACGGCGATGCCGACGTGATGATCGCCGGCGGCGCCGAATCGACCGTGTCGCCGCTCGGTCTCGGCGGCTTCGCAGCGGCCCGCGCGCTGTCCACCCGCAACGACGATCCCAAGACGGCCTCGCGCCCCTGGGACAAGGATCGCGACGGCTTCGTGCTGGGCGAGGGTGCCGGCGTCGTGGTGCTCGAGGAGTACGAGCGTGCCAAGGCGCGTGGCGCCAAGATCTATGCCGAAGTCTCGGGCTTCGGCATGAGCGGCGACGCCTTCCACATGACCGCGCCCAACGTCGACGGTCCGCGCCGCTCGATGCAGATGGCGCTGGCGAATGCGGGCGTCAATGCCGATCAGGTGCAGTACGTCAACGCGCACGGCACGTCGACCCCGCTGGGCGACCTGAACGAAACCAACGCGATCAAGAACGCCTTCGGCGACCATGCCGGCAAGCTGGTCGTGAATTCGACCAAGTCGATGACCGGCCACCTGCTGGGCGGCGCCGGCGGCATCGAGTCGGTGTTCACGGTGCTGGCGGTGCATCACCAGAAGAGCCCGCCCACCATCAACATCTTCAATCAGGACCCCGAGTGCGATCTCGACTACTGCGCCAATGAGGCGCGCGATCTCAAGATCGATGTCGCGGTCAAGAACAACTTCGGCTTCGGCGGCACCAACGGCACGCTGGTGTTCAAGCGCGTTTGATAGTTTCCGACCCATGCACAGCGCCCCGTCGGTGAACTATCCGGTGGGGCGTTCGCGCTATGCGCGGCGACTTCTGGTGCTGGTCTGGGCGATCGGCGTCGCCGTCGTCACGCTGGCGTCGATGCAGGCCGACGGTTTCGACTGGCGGCGCGCCATGCTGGCGCTGAGCGCGGTCGTGGCCAGCGCGGCCGCGTGGACCGGCCTGCTGCAAAGCGCGGCGCCGGCCCGGCTGGCCTTCGATGGCCGGCATTGGTCGATTTCCGGCGGCGCGCCGCTTCGGGCGGCCCGCGCCAGTGTCGCGCTGGACCTGCAATCCCTGCTCCTGCTGCGCCTGGACGAACCCGCGCGGCGCCGGCGCTGGGTGTGGGTCGACCGTCAGGCGATGCCGGAGCGCTGGCTGGATCTGCGCCGCGCGCTCCATGCGCGCGGTCTCGAGACCGGCCCGGACACCGGCGCTCCCACGGTGCATCATCCCGGCGTATGACAGTGACCCCGCCTCCCGTGCCGCCCGGCACCGGCCAGACCGACGCGCTTGCCGCAGCGGAAAGGCCGGGCGAGGTCGATTTCCAGCTGGTGCAGCGCACCGTCGCGGGCGACCAGAAGGCCTTCGAGCTGCTGGTCATCAAATACCAGCGGCGGATCGAGCGCCTGATCGGGCGCATGGTGCGCGACGTCAACCTGGTCGAGGACATCGCCCAGGAAACCTTCATCCGTGCCTACCGCGCCCTGCACCAGTTTCGTGGCGAGGCCCAGTTCTACACCTGGCTCTACCGGATCGCGGTCAATACGGCCAAGAAGGCGCTGGTCGACATGAAGCGCGACCCGACCATCTCGGAGAGCGCCTTGCGCTCGTCTTCTGATGACGAGGATGAAACTTACCGGCCCGGAAACGAACCAATCAGCGACGAGACCCCCGAAACCGTGATGGCGGCCAACGAAATCGCTGCGGCTGTCGAGGCGGCGATGGAAGCGCTGCCGGCCGAATTGCGGCAGGCCGTGACGCTGCGCGAGATCGAGGGCATGAGTTACGAAGAGATCGCCGAGGTCATGAACTGCCCGATCGGCACGGTGCGGTCGCGGATTTTCCGCGCCCGCGAGGCGATTTCGACCCGGGTCAAGCCCCTGCTGGACAACCAGTCGGGCAAGCGTTGGTAAGCAGGTGAACGAGATGAACCAGACAAATACAGTGCAAGAGCAGGTATCCGCGCTCGCCGACGGGCATTTGCCCGAGGACGAATTCGCCGAGGTGGTCGGCAAGCTCTGCGTCGACCCTCAATTGAGGGCCAGCTGGCAGACCTACCACCTGGTGGGCGATGTGCTGCGTTCGGGTGCCCATACGGTTTGCAGCGACAGTTCGGCCTTTCTCTCGCGGTTCCAGAGTCGCCTGGCGGCCGAGCCGGCGCTGCCGGCCCTCGTCTCCGTGCCCACGGAGGTCCGGCCGGTGCGGGCGCCGGTCGAAGCCGCCAACGAGCCGGTGTTCCGCTGGAAGCTGGTGGCCGGCGCGGCCTCGCTGGCGGCGGCGGCAGCGATCGGATGGAACTGGGTCGGCGGCGCCGGCTCCGGTGCCGCAGGCGCGCAGCTGGCGCTGCAGCGGGCGGCGCCGGCAGTCGTCGCCACGGCCGAAGCGCCCGCCCCGGCGGCGCCCGCCCTCTCGTCGACCCGGGTCATGATCGGCAACGGCAATCCGCAGGTGATGCTGCGCGATCCGCGGCTCGACCAGTTGCTCGAAGCCCACCAGCAAGCCGGCGGCGCCTCCCAGATGCCGTCGGGCTTCCTGCGCAACGCCACCTTCGATCGGCCCTCGCGCTGAGCCGCGCGCCCGCAGACAGTGCAATGAATCGTTCGATGCCGATCTCCGCGCGCGGATTCCTGGTTCTGGTGGCGGCGCTGTGCATGGCGCAGGTGTCGCTCGCACAGAGCCGCAATCCGGCGCCTCCCGTCAAGAGCCCGCCCAGCGCCACCGGAGGCGACACGCCCGCACTCGGCGTGGTCGAGTGGCTGGAGCGCATGCATGCCGCGGCACGCCAGCGCAACTACGTGGGCACCTTCGTGGTGTCGGCGCCGGCCGGGAATCTTTCGAGTGCACGCATCTGGCACGTGTGCGAGGGCGACCTGCAGATGGAGCGCATCGAGGCGCTGTCGGGGCCGCCGCGCTCGACCTTCCGGCGCAATGACCAGGTCGTGACCTTCCTGCCCGATGTGAAGGTCGTCAAGCGCGAGAAGCGCGAGAACCTCGAGCTCTTTCCCAATCTGTCGGGCACGCCCGATTCCTCGATCGCCGAATCCTACGGCGTCCGCATGATCGGCAAGGACCGCGTGGCCGGCTTCGATGCCGACGTGGTCCAGATCGAGCCGCGCGATGCGCTGCGCTTTGGCTACAAGGTCTGGAGCGAGCGCCGCTCGGGCCTGGTGATCAAGCTGCAGACCGTCGATCGCGACAACCGGGTGATCGAGCAGTCGGCGTTTTCCGAGCTCCAGCTCGACGCGCCGGTCAAGGTCCATACGCTGACCCAGATGATGGGCAGCACGGCCGGCTACCGGGTCGAGAAATCGGAGCTCGAGCGCACCACCGCGCAACGCGAAGGCTGGGCGCTCAGCAAGCCGGTGGCGGGATTCAGGCCGGTCAGTTCCTTCCGCCGTCCGATGGGCGGCGACGCGCAGGGGCACACGATGCAATGGACCTTCTCGGATGGCCTCGCCACCGTGTCGCTTTTCATCGAGCCCTACGATGCGCAGCGCAAGCCCGATGAAGTGCTGCTCGCGCTCGGCGCCACCTACACGCTGACGCGCCGGCTGTCCGGCAAGGACGGCGACTGGTGGCTGACTGCGGTCGGCGAAGTTCCGCCGCAGACACTGGACGCGTTCGCGCAGAATCTGGTTCGCTCGCGTTAGCCTGTCGCCGGCAGTTTTTGTCTCTCCAACGAAAGATACCGATGATGCTCAAGATCAAGGGGGACACCTTCCGTTCGTCCCTGATGGCCTGCGCGCTCGCGCTCGCTTCGACCACCGCGCTGCTGCCGGCGACGCCTGTCCACGCCCAGGCGCGGGCACTGCCCGACTTCACCGACCTCGTCGACCAGGTCGGCCCGGCGGTGGTCAACATCCGCACCATCGAGAAGGTCGCGCAGGCCGGCAACGAGCCCGACGAGGAGATGCAGGAGTTCTTCCGCCGCTTCTTCGGCCAGCCGATGCCCGGCGTTCCGCGCCAGGGGCCGCGCCCGAACCGTCCGCAGGCGCCTGACGAGGAGCGTCCGCGCGGCGTCGGCTCGGGCTTCATCCTGTCGTCCGACGGCTTCGTGATGACCAATGCACACGTGGTCGACGGTGCCTCCGAAGTGCTGGTCACGCTGCCCGACAAGCGCGAGTTCAAGGCCCGGATCATCGGGGCCGACAAGCGCACCGACGTGGCGGTCGTCAAGATCGAGGCCACCGGACTTCCGGCGGTCAAGGTCGGCGACGTGTCGAAGCTGCGCGTCGGCGAGTGGGTGATGGCCATCGGCTCGCCCTTCGGCCTCGAGAACACCGTCACCGCCGGCATCGTGAGCGCCAAGCAGCGCGACACCGGCGACTACCTGCCCTTCATCCAGACCGACGTGGCCATCAACCCCGGCAACTCGGGCGGTCCGCTGATCAACATGCGCGGCGAAGTGGTGGGCATCAACAGCCAGATCTACTCGCGCTCGGGCGGCTTCATGGGCATCTCGTTCTCGATCCCAATCGACGAGGCGACCCGGGTCGCGGACCAGCTGCGCACCTCGGGCCGCGTCTCGCGCGGCCGCATCGGCGTGCAGATCGACCAGGTCACGAAGGACGTGGCGGAATCGATCGGCCTCGGCAAGGCGCAGGGGGCGCTGGTGCGGGGCGTGGAGTCCGGCTCGCCGGGCGACAAGGCCGGCATCGAGCCGGGCGACATCATCACCAAGTTCGATGGCAAGGCGATCGAGAAGCCGAGCGACCTGCCGCGCCTGGTGGGCAACACCAAGCCGGGCACGAAGAGTTCGGTCACCGTGTTCCGTCGCGGCAGCACGCGCGACATCAACGTGACCATCGCCGAGATCGAGCCCGACAAGCCGACCAAGGTCGCCGCCGACCGCGACGAACCGGCGGCCAAGCCCTCGGCTTCGGCGGCCGCCAAGTCGATGGGCCTGGCGCTCAGCGACCTGACGGAAGCACAGAAGAAGGAACTCAAGCTCAAGGGCGGCGTCCGCATCGATTCCGCCACCGATGCGGCCGCGCGTGCCGGCCTGCGCGAGGGTGACGTGGTGCTCGCGGTGAGCAATGTCGAAGTCGCGAACCTCAAGGAATTCGACGCCGCGCTGGCCAAGGCGGACAAGAGCAAGCCCGTCAGTCTGCTGTTCCGCCGCGGCGACTGGGCCCAGTACGCGCTGCTTCGGCCGGCCCGCTGATCGGGCGCGAGACCGGCGCCGGACCCGCGCGAAGTGGGGGTGCGCGGGCCATGGCCGGTCAAGTGGCCCCACCCCGCAGTCGGGTTTGGGGCCATTTTTTGGCCGCTGTCGCGTCCGGGCCGCAGCCTCCAAGAAATTTTTTTGACAGCTCGAGCCCCGGATTTTGGTTTGCGACCACTAACTTAACGAGGCTCTAACGATGAATTTCGGTAGAATAGGGTCCTTCCGATCCCCGCTCGTCGCATAAGCAGACCCAGGTGCTTCACGATGCGAGATTCCCGCGTCCCGTCCACCGGCGCTCCACAGTTCGCCCACAAGTTGTTAAGCAATTGCTCCACCGATCCTGTTGATAAGTTGTTGACAAGTTGCATGTTGTTGACCTGCAACGACCCCTCTCGGGCTTTGGCCCGGCTGTACGCGCCCCCCTTTTTGCCTACAATGAAGTTCCAACTACTGCAGTTGCCATTGCTTGTTGGTTCAGGGCGCGTCTCTTGGGGACGCGCCCTTTTTTCTTGCCTGTCGCCTTCTGCGTTCGAGCCAATTCAAGTACTTAAGCGTTCCCGTTGATGAATCACATCAGAAATTTTTCGATCATTGCGCACATCGATCACGGCAAGTCGACGCTTGCCGATCGCTTGATCCAACGTTGTGGTGGTCTCGCCGAGCGCGAGATGGAAGCGCAGGTTCTGGACTCGATGGACATCGAGAAAGAGCGTGGGATAACCATCAAGGCGCAGACCGCTGCGCTGCACTACAAGGCCAAGGATGGGCAGGTCTACAACCTCAATCTGATCGACACGCCGGGCCATGTCGACTTCTCTTATGAAGTGAGTCGCTCGCTCTCGGCATGCGAAGGCGCATTGCTCGTCGTCGATGCGAGCCAGGGCGTGGAAGCGCAGACGGTGGCCAACTGCTACACCGCGCTCGACCTCGGCGTCGAGGTGGTGCCGGTGCTCAACAAGATGGACCTGCCGAACGCGGACCCCGACAACGCGCGCACCGAGATCGAGGACGTCATCGGCATCGATGCGACCGATGCGATCCCGTGCTCCGCGAAGACCGGCTTGGGCATCGAGGAAATTCTCGAGGCCGTGGTGGCGCGCATGCCAGCGCCGCGCGGCAACCCCGATGGTCCGCTGCGCGCGATGATCATCGACAGCTGGTTCGATCCCTATGTCGGCGTCGTGATGCTGGTGCGCGTGGTCGACGGCCGCCTGGTCAAGGGCGAGCGCATCAAGATGATGGCGTCGGGCGCGATGTACAACGCCGACAACATCGGCGTGTTCACGCCCGCCAACGAGCCGCGCGCCTCGCTCGAGGCCGGCGAGGTGGGCTACATCATCGCGGGCATCAAGGAACTGCAGGCCGCCAAGGTCGGCGACACCGTGACCTTGATCCGGCCCGGCACCGGCGGCGCGGCCGCGACCGCGACCGAGGCGCTGCCGGGCTTCAAGGAGATCCAGCCGCAGGTGTTCGCCGGCCTCTATCCGACCGAGGCCAGCGAGTACGACTCGCTGCGCGACGCGCTCGAGAAGCTCAAGCTCAACGATTCGTCGCTGCGCTACGAGCCCGAGGTGAGCCAGGCGCTGGGCTTCGGCTTCCGCTGCGGCTTCCTGGGTCTGCTGCACATGGAGATCGTGCAGGAGCGGCTGGAGCGCGAGTTCGACCAGGACCTGATCACGACCGCGCCGAGCGTGGTCTACCAGGTCATGAAGAACGACGGCGAGGTGATCCTGGTCGAGAACCCGTCGAAGATGCCCGATGTCGGCAAGATGGCCGAGATCCGCGAGCCTATCGTCACGGTTCACCTCTACATGCCGCAGGAGTACGTCGGCGCGGTGATGACGCTGGCCAACCAGAAGCGCGGCGTGCAGATGAACATGGCCTACCACGGCCGCCAGGTCATGCTGACCTACGAGATGCCGCTGGGCGAGATCGTGCTCGACTTCTTCGACAAGCTGAAGTCGGTCAGCCGCGGCTACGCCTCGATGGATTACGAGTTCAAGGAGTACCGGGCCTCGGACGTGGTCAAGGTCGACATCCTGCTGAACGGCGAGAAGGTCGATGCGCTGTCGATCATCGTCCATCGCAGCCAGAGCCAGTACCGCGGCCGGGCGGTGGTCTCGAAGATGCGCGAGATCATCTCGCGCCAGATGTTCGACGTCGCGATCCAGGCCGCCATCGGGGTCAACATCATCGCCCGTGAGACAATCAAGGCCCTGCGCAAGAACGTGCTCGCCAAGTGCTACGGCGGCGACATCACCCGCAAGAAGAAGCTGCTCGAGAAGCAGAAGGCGGGCAAGAAAAGAATGAAGCAGATCGGCTCGGTCGAGGTCCCGCAAGAGGCCTTCCTCGCCATCCTGCAAGTCGAAGACTGATGAATCCCCCCCGATGCAACGCCGGTTCTGCGGCATCTCCGGCATGGGGCTGCACACAAGAAAACTAAGATGGCATTTCTTACATCCCTGATCCTTGCGGCCTTCGCGGGCTACATTGGCGCCTGGTATTTCGGCGTGGTCGAAGGCAACTTCGCGCTGCTGCTGTTCCTGGCGACCGTGGTCACCGGGCTCTTCTGGCTGGCCGAACGCTTCTATTTCCTGCCCAAGCGCCGGCGCGCAGCCGATGCGCTCGACGCCTCGCTGGCCCAGCGGCGCGAGGAGCTTGCGCGCCAGGGCATCACGCAGGTCGACACGGTCGACACCAAGGCGCGCGAACGCCTGGTCATGCAGCCCTGGTGGCTGGACTGGACTGCCGGCCTGTTCCCGGTGATCCTGGCCGTGTTCCTGCTGCGCTCCTTCCTGTTCGAGCCCTTCAAGATTCCGTCGGGCTCGATGATGCCGACGCTGCTCACGGGCGACCTGATTCTGGTGAACAAGTTCGTCTACGGCCTGCGGCTGCCGGTCATCAACACCAAGATCACCGAAGGCCGGGCGCCGGAGCGTGGCGAGGTCATGGTGTTCCGCTACCCGCCCAAGCCGAGCATGGACTACATCAAGCGCGTGATCGGCGTGCCGGGCGACGAGGTGTCCTACCTCAACAAGAAGCTCACGATCAATGGCCAGCCGGTGCCCAAGGTGGCGATCCCCGAGTACTTCGACGAGGAGACGATGCGCTACCTCAAGCAGTACAACGAGGATCTGGGCGGCAGGGAGCACCGCCTGCTCAACGACGACAGCCGCCGCGCCGGGCTCTCCGAGGCCGAGATCATGCCGTTCCCGAACCAGGAAAATTGTCGTTACAGTGTCGAGGGCGTGGTGTGCAAGGTGCCGCCCGGACACTATTTCATGATGGGTGACAACCGCGACAACTCGCTCGATTCGCGTTACTGGGGTTTCGTTCCGGACCAGAACATCGTAGGCAAGGCCTTCCTGGTGTGGATGAACTTCGGCAACCTCAAGCGCATCGGCACATTCCAATAAGCATCCGGTTCCAGATCGAGGGGAAGAGGGCATGAGAGCAAGGAAGACAGGACACAAACAGCGTGGCATCTCGTTCGTCGGGTTGCTTTTCGTGGCGATCGTGCTGGCTTGCGTCGGCGTGGTCGTCGCGCAGGTGATCCCGACGCTGATCGAGTACCAGGCCATCGGCAAGGCGGCGCAGAAGGCGGCCGAGGGATCGACGGTGCCCGAGGTGCGTGCGATCTTCGACCGCGCGCAGGCGATCGACGACTTCCAGTCGGTCAGCGGCAAGGACCTGGAAGTCCGCAAGGACGGCGACAAGGTGGTCGTGTCCTTCGCCTACGACCGCGAAATCCATCTGTTCGGCCCGGCCTATCTGCTCCTGAAATACCAGGGCCAATCCCGTTGACGTTCTCTCCGTGACCGACGGCGGCCTCGTCGCGCTGCAGGCGCGCCTCCAGCACTCCTTCGCCGATGCGCGGCTGTTGCAGCAGGCGCTCACCCATCGCAGCTTTTCGGCGGATCACAACGAGCGGCTGGAGTTTCTCGGCGACTCGGTGCTGAACCTGGCGGTGTCGCACTTGCTCTTCGAGCGCCTGGCGACCCTGCCGGAGGGCGATCTGTCGCGGGTGCGCGCCAACCTGGTCAAGCAGGACACGCTCCACCAGCTGGCGCTCAAGCTGGCGCTGTCGCCCTTGCTGCGGCTGGGCGAGGGCGAGTCGCGATCGGGCGGCCAGAACCGGCCGTCGATCCTGGCCGATGCGCTGGAGGCGGTGATCGGCGCCGTCTACCTCGATGCCGGCTACGGTGCGGCGCAGGCGCTGGTGCATCGCCTGTACGAGTCGGTGGCGATCAGCCCGCGCATGGAGGCGGCCTCCAAGGACCCCAAGACCGAATTGCAGGAATGGCTGCAGGGTCACAAAATGAAGCTGCCGGCCTACCGCGTCGTCGGGACGCTCGGGGCGGCACACAAGCAGACTTTCGATGTCGAATGCGAGGTGGCCGACCTGGACCTGCGCGAACGCGGCATCGGCGGCTCGCGCCGCGCCGGTGAGCAGGCCGCCGCGGCGGCCATGTTGATCCGGCTCAAGGCGCGAGGCGCGAAGGCAACCCCATGAACGAAGTGAACGAATCCATCCTCCCCCCGGCCGGCGACGGCGCGGAGGGCGGCCGGCGCTGTGGCCTGGTGGCCATCGTCGGCAAGCCCAACGTGGGCAAGTCGACCCTGCTCAACGCCCTGGTCGGGCAGAAGATCAGCATCACCTCGCGCAAGGCGCAGACCACGCGGCACCGCATCACCGGCATGCGCACGCTGGGCGCGACCCAGTTCGTCTTCGTCGACACGCCGGGCTTCCAGACCCTGCACGCCAATGCGCTGAACAAGTCGCTCAACAAGACCGTGCAGGGCGCGGTGGGCGATGTCGACCTGATCCTGTTCGTGGTCGAGGCCGGCAGTTTCACGCCGGCCGACGAACGCGTGCTCAAGCTGCTCGGCAAGGGCATCCCGACCGTGCTGCTGGCCAACAAGCTCGACAACGTGCACCGCCGCGGCGACATCGCCCCCTGGCTGCAGACCATGCAGCAGAAGCACGAGTTCGCCGAATTCGTGCCGATGTCCGCCAAGAACGCGAAGGATGTCGAGCGCTTGTTCGGGATCTGCGAGAAATACCTGCCCGAGCAGGACTGGTTCTACGCCGAGGACGAACTCACCGACCGGAGCGAGAAATTCCTGGCCGGGGAGCTGGTGCGTGAGAAGCTGTTCCGCCTGACCGGCGACGAACTGCCCTACACCTCGACGGTCGTGATCGACAAGTTCGAGGAAGAACCGCCCCAGAAGAAGGGCCACAAGCGGCTGCTGCGCATCGCCGCCACGATCGTGGTCGAGCGCGACGGCCACAAGGCGATGGTGATCGGCGACAAGGGCGAGCGCATCAAGCGCATCGGCATGGAAACGCGCGTCGAGCTCGAGAAGCTGGCCGACGCCAAGGTGTTCCTCGAGCTCTGGGTCAAGGTGCGCTCGGGCTGGGCCGACGACGAAGCACGGGTCCGCTCCTTCGGATACGAGTGAGTGGCCGTCAAGCGCGTTTCGCATGAACCGGCCTATGTGCTCCACCGCTACGACTGGAGCGAGACGAGCCTGATCCTCGAGGTTTTCACGCGCCACCTGGGGCGGATCGCGCTGGTGGCCAAGGGCGCCAAGCGGCCGAGCTCCAACTTCCGGCCGGTGCTGCTGCCGCTGCAGCCGCTGCAGCTCAATTTCACCGGCGAGGCCGAGATCCGGACGCTGAAGGCGGCCGAATGGATGGGCGGCCACGTGATGCCGACCGGCGAGTCGCTGCTGTCGGGCTACTACGTGAACGAACTGCTGATGCGCCTGCTGGCTCGCGACGATCCGCACGAGCTGCTGTTCGACGCCTACGCGGCGGTGGTCCAGGTGCTGGCGAGCGACCATGGGACGGCGCAGGCGGCGACCCAGGCGGCCGGGCTGCGGGCCTTCGAGCTGCTGCTGCTGCGCGCGGTCGGGCTGCTGCCGTCGCTGGACGCCCAGACCGCCACCCTGACGCCGCTGGCGCCGGCGGTGCGCTATGCGCTGGTGGCCGAGGCTGGGCTGCGCCAGGCCGACGATGCCGAAGCGGCGCTGGCCGGGTCCGATTGGCGGGCCCTGCAGGCGGCGCTCGACGACGCCGCGCCCTTCGCCTCGACGCTCAGGGTCTGCGCCGGCATCAACGGCGCGCTGCGCACCCAATTGCGGGTGCTGCTCAACTACCATTGCGGCGTCGCAACGCTGCACACGCGGCAGATGATGCGGGATCTGCAAGCCCTATGAGCACTCCTATGTCCACAGTCCTGTCGGTCAACCTCAACAAGGTCGCGCTGGTGCGCAACACGCGCGCGCTCGGCATCCCGAGCGTGCTGTTCGCCGCCGCGCTGTGCCTGGATGCCGGCGCCCACGGGATCACCGTCCACCCGCGCCCCGACGAGCGCCACATCCGGCCGCAGGACGTGCGCGACCTGTCGGGCCTGCTCAAGACGGACTGGCCGGCGGCGGAATTCAACATCGAAGGCAATCCCTTCCACAACCTCATGGAGTTCGTGCGCGAGCTGCGGCCGCATCAGGCCACCTTCGTGCCCGACAGCCAGACCCAGGCCACCAGCGACCACGGCTGGAGCTTTCCGGAGGACGCCGAGCGGCTGCGGCCGCTGATCGCCGAGACCCGTGCGCTGGGGGTGCGGGTGAGCCTCTTCATGGACCCGGCGCCGGAGATGATGGCGGCCGCCAAGGCGGTCGGCGCCGATCGCGTGGAGCTCTACACGGAGGCCTATGCCGCCTCGCGCGCCACCTCCAAGGCCGACGCGGTGCTGCAGCTCTACGCCGAAACGGCCCGCGCCGCGCAGGCGGCAGGGCTCGAGGTCAACGCCGGTCACGACCTGAGCCGCGACAACCTGAGCGCCTTCCTGCGCGCGGTGCCGGGCGTGCGCGAGGTCTCGATCGGCCATGCCTTCGTCGCTGATGCGCTGGAACTCGGCTATGCCGCGGCAACGCGCGAGTACCTGCAGCGCATCGACGAAGCGCGAAACAAGACGGCGCCGCAGTGATCTACGGCATCGGCACCGACATCTGCGACATCCGGCGCATTGCCGCCACCTTCGAGCGCCAGGGCGAGCGCTTCGCCCGGAAGGTGCTGAGCGATGCCGAGTTCGCGATCTGGCAGGCCCGCAGCGCGCGCTGGCCGAAGCGCGGCCTGCGCTACCTGGCGACGCGCTTTTCGGCCAAGGAGGCCTTCAGCAAGGCGGTCGGCATGGGCATGCGGATGCCGATGAGCTGGCGGCTGTGCGAGATCGTCAACGAGAAGAGCGGCAAGCCCGTGATCGTGCTGCACGGCGGTCTCAAGGACTGGTTCGAGGCCCAGGGCCTGACCGCCCACGTGACCGTGACCGACGAAACCGACTATGCGGCGAGCTTCGTCGTGGTCGAACGCAAAGAATGACCGACAAGACCTTGCACGCGCCCCTGATCATCGATGTGGCGGGCACCGAACTGAATGCGGCCGACCGCCGGCGGCTGGCCGACCCTCTGGTGGGGGGCGTGATCCATTTCGCGCGCAACTGGAAGGACCGCGCGCAGATGACGGCGCTCAATGCCGAGATCAAGGCGATCCGGCCCGACATCCTCGTCTGCGTCGACCACGAAGGCGGCCGGGTGCAGCGTTTCCGAACCGACGGCTTCACGCGCCTGCCGTCTATGCGCACGCTGGGCGAGCTGTGGATGCGCGACCCGCTGCGCGCCACCCAGGCGGCCGTCGCCTGCGGTCGGGTGCTGGCCGGCGAGCTGCGGGCCTGCGGCGTCGACTTCAGCTTCGCGCCGGTGCTCGACCTCGACTACGGCGAAAGCAGCGTGATCGGCGATCGCAGTTTCCATCGCGACCCGCGCGTGGTCGCGCTGCTGGCGCGCAGCCTGATGCACGGGCTGCTGCAGGCCGGCATGGCCAACTGCGGCAAGCACTTTCCGGGGCACGGCTTCGTCAAGGCCGATTCGCATGTCGCGATGCCGGTCGACCGGCGCAGTCTCAAGGCGATCCTGGCGGACGACGCGCGGCCCTACGACTGGCTCACGGGCACGCTGGCGGCCGTGATGCCGGCCCACGTGATCTACCCGAAGGTCGATGCCCGGCCGGCCGGCTTCTCGCCCAAGTGGCTGCAGCAGGTGCTGCGCGGCAAGCTGGGCTTCGACGGCGCGGTGTTCAGCGACGACCTCAGCATGGAAGCGGCCCGGCGCATCGACGGCCGGCTGCTGAGCTACACCGATGCCGCGCTGGCGGCGCTCGATGCGGGCTGCGACCTGGCGCTGCTGTGCAACCAGAGCATCGGGGAGGGCGCTGCGCTCGACGCCTTGCTCGATGGCTTCGCCGAGGCCCGGCGCAGCCGTCGCTGGACGCCGAATCCGGCCAGCGAAGGGCGCCGTCGCGGCCTGATGCCACGCGGCGATTCGCTCGGCTGGGATGCGCTGGTCGCGTCTTCCGCCTACCGCCAGGCGGTGGACATGCTGCCGCACGCCTAGTCGTTCAGTCGGTCAGGGTCGGCGTCCACAGCCGTGCGCCGCCGCCGTCGAGGTGCGTCAGGTACAGCCGCAGGTCGAACTCGTGCTGGTGGTAGTCGGGTTCCATGTGCGTGCACAGCTTGTAGAAGGCCTTGTCGTGCTCGCGCTCCTTCATGTGCGCGAGCTCGTGCACGACGATCATGCGCAGCCACTCGAGCGGCACTTCCTTGAACAGGCTGGCCACGCGGATCTCGCGCTTGGCCTTGAGCTTGCCGCCCTGCACGCGCGACACCGTGGTGTGGGTGCCGAGCGCGTTGCGGATCACATGCAGCTTGTTGTCGAACGCCACCTTGGAAAGCGGCTCGGCGTTGCGCAGGAACTCGCTCTTGAGGTCGGTCACGTAGTCGTACAGCGCGCGGTCGGTGCGGATGTCGTGCGTGGCGCCGTAGCGCTTCGACAGCCAGTCGCCGAGCCGGCCTTCGGCGACCAGCGTTTCGACCTGGGCGCGCAGCGCCGCGGGGTACGCGGCGAGGTACTTCATGCGGGTTGCGGGCTTCGCTGGCCGGCATCGGCCGAGGCGGCGTACGCCAGGCCGGCCGCCACGCCGCCGAACAGATCGCCTTCGACCAGGTCGACTCCCGGGAACGCATCGCGCAGGGCACGCTGGAACGGGCGCAGCGCCGAGGAGCCGCCGGTCAGGTAGATGGCGTCGAGATCGCCGGACTGAAGGCCCGCGCGCTGCACGCATTCGCGGGCGCAGCCGACCACGCTGTCGAGCAGCGCTGCCAGGTGTTGCGCCATGTCGGCGGCGGTCAGCGCGGCCCTCAGGCCGGGTTCGGCGCAGGAGAGGTCGATCGCCACCTCGTCGGCGGTCATCGAGCTGCGGATCTTGGCCTCCTCGACCTCGCTCGCCACGCGGTGGCCCTCGCGGTTCACGAGCACGTTCATGAGGCGGTCGTGCAGCCGGGTGTCGAGGTAGCTGCTGCGCAGCTCCTGCACCTGGCGGATCGACTTCGGTGTCTGCAGCCAGTTGATCAGGTGCCAGGTCGAGAGATCGAAGAAGGTGCGGCTTGGCACTTCGCGGCCCTGTGGTCCGTGATGGCGGAAGCCCAGCAGCGGCATCGCGCAGGCGAGGCTCAGGCGCTGGTCGTAGTCGGTGCCGCCGATGTGGATGCCGGTGGTGGCCAGGATGTCGCTGGCGCGATCGGGGTGGCCCATGCGCTCGGGGCCGAGCCGAACCACCGTGAAGTCGGAGGTGCCGCCGCCGATGTCGACGATCAGCACCAGCGACTCGCGCCTCACGCGGCGCTCGAAGTCGAAGGCGGCCGCGATCGGTTCGTACTGGAACGAAACCTCGCCGAGCCCGGCGTTTTCGGCCGCCTGGCGCAGTGAGGCTTCGGCCTGCGCGTCGCGCTTGTCGTCGTCGTCGACGAAGCGGATCGGGCGCCCGATGACGACGCGGCCCGGCGTCGCGCCGAGCTGCTTGCTCGCCCGGCTGCCCAGCTCCGACAGGAACAGCGTGATGATGTCCTCGAAGCTGACCAATTGGTTGTCGATCTCGGTCGGCTCCTGCATCAGCGCGCTGCCGAGGATGCTCTTGAGCGAACGCATCAGGCGGCCTTCGGTGCCGGCCAGGTAGAGCGCCATCGCCTCGCGGCCGAAATGCGTGCTGCGGTCCTCGGCATTGAAGAAGATCGCGGTCGGGATCGCGATCGCCGAGCCTTCGAGCAGCAGCGGCCGGGCGAGCCCGTCCTCGCCCACGCAGGCGGCGGCGGAATTCGACGTGCCGAAGTCGATCCCGATCGCGGGTGCGGGCCGGCTCAAGATTCGCGGCGCAGGGCCGGGAACAGGATCACGTCGCGGATGCTCGGCGAGTCGGTCAGGAGCATCATCAGGCGGTCGATGCCGATGCCGCAGCCGCCGGTGGGCGGCATGCCGTATTCGAGCGCGCGAACGAAGTCGTGGTCGTAGAACATGGCTTCGTCGTCGCCGCTGTCTTTGGCCGCGACCTGGGCGTTGAAGCGCGCGGCCTGGTCCTCGGCGTCGTTGAGCTCGCTGAAGCCGTTGCCGAATTCCCGGCCCGTGATATAGAGCTCGAAGCGTTCGGTGACCTCGGGGCGCTCGTCGTTGGCGCGCGCCAGCGGCGAGATCTCGGTCGGGTGCTCCATGATGAAGGTCGGCTGCCAGAGCTTTTCTTCGACGGTTTCCTCGAAGTACATGACCTGCAGGCTCGCCAGGCTGCGCTGCGAGAGCTTGTCCTTTTCTTCGCTGAGGCCGAGCTTGCGCAGGGCATTGACCAGCCAGGCGGCGTCGTCGACGTTGGCGCCGGCGTCGGTGTGCTTCAGGATCGCCTCGCGGATCGTCAGCCGCTCGAAGGGCTGGGCGAGGTCGACCGGCTTGCCTTGGTACTCGAGCTGCTGGCTGCCCACCGCCTTGTCGGCGATGGTGCGGATCAGCGTCTCGGTGAAGTCCATCAGGTCGCGGTAGTTCCAGTAGGCCGCGTAGAACTCCATCATCGTGAATTCCGGGTTGTGCCGGACCGAGATGCCTTCGTTGCGGTAGCTGCGGTTGATCTCGAACACGCGCTCGAAGCCGCCGACGATCAGCCGCTTGAGGTACAGCTCGGGTGCGATGCGCAGGAACATCTCCTGGTCGAGCGCGTTGTGGTGCGTCTTGAAGGGCTTGGCGTTGGCGCCCCCCGGGATCGGATGCAGCATCGGCGTCTCGACCTCGAGGAAGTCGTTGGCCACCATGAACTCGCGCAGCGCGCTGACGGCCTTGCTGCGGGCCGCGAAGCGCTCGCGCGCGGCGCCGTCGGTGATCAGGTCGACATAGCGCTGGCGGTACTTCTGCTCCTGGTCGGCCATGCCGTGGAACTTGTCGGGCAGTGGCCGCAGGCTCTTGGTCAGCAGGCGCAGCTGCGTGACCTTGACCGACAGCTCGCCGGTCTTGGTCTTCATGAGCGTGCCGACGGCGCCGATGATGTCGCCGAGGTCCCAGCGCTTGAAATCGGCGTAGGCCTCTTCGCCGATGGCGTCGCGCTGGACATAGAGCTGGATGCGGCCGGTGGCGTCCTGCAGGGTGGCGAAGCTGGCCTTGCCCATCACCCGCTTGAGCATCATGCGGCCGGCCACGCTGACCTCGATCGGCGTCGCCTCCAGCAGTTCGGCCTCGGTCTCGCCATGGGCGGCGACAAGCGCCGCCGCGCGGTGGCCGGGCTTGAAGTCGTTCGGAAAGGCCACGCCCTTGCCTTCCGCCTGCGCGCCGCGCAGCGCCTTGAGCTTCTCGCGCCGTTCGGCGATGAGCTGGTTGTCGTCGACGGCCGGCGTCGGTGCGGGGGCCGCGGCAGGCGCGGGAACGGAAGGAGTCAGGTGGTCGGACATGGGCGCTGGAGTGAGGGCGCGTCAAAAAGCGCGCAACCCGCCATTTTAACGGCCAGCGCTAATTCGTGATTCCGGCCCGCACGAGGAGGTCGCTGACCAGTTCGAGGCGCATCAGGGGGCTGTCGAGGGCCATCAGGCGCTGCTTGAGCTCGGATTTCATCGGCAGCAGCTCGCACCAGCGGTTGGCGACCCAGCCGCAGTCCTCGAAGCGGTGCGGCTGGCCGATCGGCAGGCGCACGCTGGCATCGCCTTCCATGCGGCGCCGCTCCTCGAGCGTGTCGACCAGCCGCCGCAGCGCGTCGCCGGTGTGCTTCAGGTCATCGGGCAGCGCCAGCGGCAGGTCGTCGGCGACCGGCTCGACTTCGGCGGTCCAGAGCCCGTTCTTCTGCAGTTCGCTCGAACGCAGCCTGAAACGCTGCGTGCCCACGCATTCGATCTGGAGCAGGCCGGCTTGCGGTGCATCGAACTCGCGGATCGCGGCCAGCGTGCCGACCTCGGCGAAGGTCTCGGCCTCGGCGCCGGCGCGGCGGACCTCGGAGCCTTGCGTCAGGCTGACGACGCCGAAGGGCGCGCCGTTCCTGTGGCAGCGTCCGATCATGTCGAGATAGCGGACCTCGAAAATCCGAAGTGGCAGCAGGCCGTCCGGAAACAGCACCGTGCCGAGCGGGAACAAAGGAAGGGAGCGCAGAAGGGGTTGTGTCGTCATCGATGAACCTTTGCGTGGCTATCATCGCATTCCTTCACGACCAAGCGCCATGTTCTATCAGATCCCCTCGTTCCTGCTCGACGTGATCGTCGGCCTCCTGGGCGGCGCTTGCCTGCTGCGTCTCTACATGCAATACCACCGGGTGCCTTTCGGCAATCCGCTGGGGCGCTTCGTGTTCGCGGTCAGCGACTGGATCGTGCTGCCGCTGCGCCGCGTGATCCCGTCGGTGAAGCGCTGGGACCTGGCCAGCGCGGTGGCCGCATGGCTGCTGGTGCTGGCCAAGTTCCTGTTGCTGTGGCTGCTGGTCGGCGGGGCCGTGCGCTGGGCCGCGTTGCCGCTGGTGTCGCTGGTCGGACTGCTGCAACTCGCGGTGTCGGGCCTGACCGCGCTGCTGATCGTGCACGCCGTGCTGTCGTGGGTGCCGAATGCGTCGTCGATGCTGCACGATTTGATCGCACGCCTGGCCGAACCGCTGGTGCGCCCGCTGCGTCGCTTCATTCCGCTGGTCGGCGGCGTCGACCTGTCGGTACTGGCCGCGATCGTGCTCCTGCAGGTGGTCGCCATCGTCCTCGGCAACCTGATGCAGACAGCTTTCACCCTCGGCTGATGCTGGCGGCCGGCGCAGCCAGGCCCATTCGTGAAACACCGCGGAACTGGCTCTGCCAGGCCGCTGGTGTTGCCCCCCGGTAGGGGGGTGGGCGCCCGGACACGAAGTGCCGGGCAACCTGGGGGGCGAGCCTAATCCACCGCGTCGGCGGGCTGGCGCAACAGCATGGCCAGGGTGCTGGCCACGGTCTTGCGCAGTTCGCGGCGGTCGCAGATGAAGTCGATCGCGCCCTTGGACTGCAGGAACTCGGCGCGCTGGAAGCCTTCGGGCAGGGTCACGCGGACGGTCGACTCGATCACGCGCGGGCCGGCGAAACCGATCAGCGCCTTGGGCTCGGCGATCACGACGTCGCCGACGAAGGCGAAGCCGGCGCTCACACCACCCATCGTGGGGTCGGTCAGCACGCTGATGTAGGGCAGGCCCTTCTTGGCCAGTCGGGTAAGTGCCGCATTGGTCTTGGCCATCTGCATCAGCGACAGCAGGCCTTCCTGCATCCGCGCGCCACCGGTGGCGGTGAAGCAGACGAAGGGCACCTTCTGCTCGATGGCGGTCTCGACGCCGCGCACGAAGCGCTCGCCGACCACGCTGCCCATGCTGCCGCCCATGAAGTCGAATTCGAAGCAGGCGACCACCAGGTTGATGCTGTGCACCGAGCCGCCGATCACGACCAGGGCGTCGGTCTCGCCGGTGTTCTCGAGGGCTTCCTTGAGCCGCTCGGGGTACTTGCGGCTGTCCTTGAACTTCAGGGCGTCGACCGGCAGCACTTCCTGGCCGATCTCGTAGCGGCCTTCGGGATCGAGGAAGGCGTCGAGCCGCGCCCGGGCGCCGATGCGATGGTGGTGGCCGCAGCTCGGGCAGACGTTCTGGTTGTGCTCGAGATCGGTCTTGTAGAGCACGGTTTCGCAGCTCGGGCACTTGATCCAGAGGCCCTCGGGCATCTGGCGCCGCTCGCTCGGGTCGGACGGCGTGATCTTGGGGGGAAGCAGTTTTTCAAGCCAGCTCATGGTGCTCCTTTTGGGGCTGCATTATCCGCCAGCCGCGTTTCGGGGCGTCGCCGACGGCAGTGCGTCGAGCGCCACGCGGATTCCAGCCAGGAATTCGCCCACCAGCGGGACCACGGCGTCGCGCGGCTGGCCGTCGATCAGCTGGATGATGCGGGTGCCGATCACGACCGCGTCCGCGGCGGCGCCGACCGCCTGCGCGGTGCGGGCATCGCGGATGCCGAAGCCGACGCCGACCGGCACGCCCACATGCTGCCGGATGCGCGGGATCATGCGGCCGACCGCGTCGGTGTCGAGGTGGCCGGCACCGGTCACGCCCTTCAGCGAGACGTAGTAGACGTAGCCGGTGGCGATGCGTCCGACCTGGGCCATGCGCTCGTCGGTGCTGGTCGGCGCCAGCAGGAAGATCAGGTCGATGCCGTGCGCCTGCAGGGCGGCGGCGAAGTCCTCGCATTCCTCGGGCGGATAGTCGACCACCAGCAGGCCGTCGACGCCGGCGGCCGCAGCGTCGCGGATGAAGGCACCCTTGCCGTGCACGCCGTCATAGCGCTCGACCGGGTTGGCGTAGCCCATCAGCACCACCGGCGTGGCCTGGTCCTGCTCGCGGAAGGTGGCCACCATGGCCAGCACCTGCTTCATGCCGACGCCCAGCGCCAGCGCGGCCTCGCCGGCCTGCTGGATCACCGGGCCGTCGGCCATCGGGTCGGAAAACGGCACACCGAGCTCGATCACGTCGGCACCGGCGGCGACCATGCCGTGCATCAGGGCGGGCGTGATGTCGGCGTAGGGGAAGCCGGCCGTCACATAGGGAATCAATGCCTTGCGGCCCTGTTTGTGCAGGGCGTCGAAGGTGGCGGCGATGCGGCTCATTGCTTGCCTCCCTTCACCTGCAGGCCGCGCATCGACGGCCGGTCATAGAAATCGACCCCCGACAGGTCGGCCACGGTGCCGATGTCCTTGTCGCCGCGGCCCGAGAGGTTGACCAGGATCGACTGGTCCGGTCGCATCGTCTTCGCCAGCTTCATCGCGTAGGCGAAGGCGTGGCTAGATTCGAGCGCCGGGATGATGCCTTCGGTGCGGCACAGGTAGTGAAAGGCCTCCAGCGCCTCGGCGTCGGTGATGCCGACGTACTCGGCGCGGCCGATGTCCGCCAGGTAGGCGTGCTCGGGGCCGACGCCGGGATAGTCGAGTCCGGCGCTGATGCTGTGGGTCTCGGTCACCTGGCCGTCGTCGTTCTGCAGCAGGTAGGTGCGGTTGCCGTGCAGCACGCCCGGGCTGCCGCGCAGGATCGAGGCCGAATGCTTGCCGCTGTCCAGGCCTTCGCCGGCCGCCTCGACGCCGATCAGCCGCGTGCGCTCGAACGGGATGTACGGGTGGAAGATGCCCATCGCGTTGCTGCCTCCGCCGACGCAGGCCACGACCACGTCGGGCTGGCAGCCTTCGGCCTCGCCCGTGATGCCCTGCGCCGCCAGCATCGCCGGCATCTGCGCGATGCACTCGGTGCCGATCACGCTCTGGAAATCGCGCACCATCATCGGGTAGGGGTGCGGGCCGGCCACCGTGCCGATGATGTAGAAGGTGTTCTCGACATTGGTGACCCAGTCGCGCATGGCTTCGTTGAGCGCGTCCTTCAGGGTCTTGCTGCCCGATTCGACCGGCACCACGGTGGCGCCGAGCAGGTTCATGCGGTAGACGTTCGGGCTCTGGCGCTTGACGTCCTGGCTGCCCATGTAGACCACGCATTCGAGGCCGTAGCGGGCGCAGATGGTGGCCGTGGCCACGCCATGCTGGCCGGCGCCGGTCTCGGCGATCACGCGCGGCTTGCCCATGCGCTTGGCGAGCATGGCCTGGCCGATCGTGTTGTTGACCTTGTGGGCGCCGGTGTGGTTCAGGTCCTCGCGCTTCAGGTAGATCTGGGCGCCGCCGATCTCGCGGCTGGTGCGCGCCGCGTGGTAGATCGGGGACGGGCGGCCGACGAAATGGGCCAGCTCGGAGTGGAATTCGGCGAGGAATTCCGGGTCGTCCTTGTAGCGGGCGTAGGCGTCGCGCAGTTCGCTGATCGCGTGGGTCAGCGTCTCGCTGGCGAAGGTGCCGCCGTAGATGCCGAAATGGCCGCTGGCGTCGGGTTGCTGGTAGGTTTGCATGGTCTCGCTTCGTTGGGCCGGCGCCCGCGGATCGAAGCGGGGCGCCAGTCAGGAAAGGGCATCGGCCGCACGCACGGCGGCCACGAATGCGTGAATCTTGGCGGCGTCTTTCAGGCCCTTGGCGGCCTCGACGCCCGAACTCACGTCAACGGACAGCGATTTGCAGCGTGTCCGCAGCTGGCGAATGCCATCGCCCACGTTTGCAGGTGCGAGCCCACCACTCAAGACGAGGTGAGCGTCGACGGCGGGTGGAAGAAGTGACCAATCGAATGCCTTGCCGCCGCCGCCATAGGCCTCGACATGGGCGTCGAGCAGGATGGCGTGGGCGCGGGAGTAATCGGACGCGTATTTTACGAGGTCGAAGGCCGCTCCGGCGGCGCCGAGCGGAATGCGGGCCGCGCGCATGAAGCGATGGGCACCGCGCCCACTGGCCTCCCAGCACTGTTCGGGGGTCTCGTCGCCGTGGAACTGGGCCATGGCGCCGCTCACTTCCGCCAGCGCAGCGAGGGTGGCCGGCACGCCTTCGTTGACGAACAGCAGCACCGGCGTCACGAAGGGCGGCAGCCGGCCGGCCAGTTCGGCGGCGCGCTCGGCCGTCACCGCGCGCGGGCTGGCGGGATAGAGCACGAAGCCGATCGCGTCGGCGCCGGCTTCGACCGCGGCATCAACGTCGGTCTCGCGCGTCAGGCCGCAGATCTTGATGCGGGTGCGCGCGTGCGGGAGCGGAACTGTCATGGCGGGCCATCATACGCAGCGCGCGCGGCCTGCAGCGTCGCCTCCGGCGGCAAGCCCCAGCCGGCGTCGTACAGCGGCCCCAGGAAGTAGAGCCCGGCCGGCGAGAAGGTCGGCGCCGCCACCACCCGGCTGCGCGCCGCCAGCACCTCGGCCATCCATTCGGGCGCCGCGTCGCCGTGGCCGATGCGCACCAGGCAGCCCATGATGTTGCGGATCATGTGGTGCAGGAAGGCATCGGCCTCGAACTCGAAATGCCAGCGGCAGCGCTCGCCCTCGCCGTGGCGCGTGATCTCGATGCGGCGCAGGTCCTTGACCGGCGAGCGGGCCTGGCAGGCCGAGGCGCGGAAGGAGCTGAAATCGTGCTGTCCCACCAGCACGGCGGCGGCGCTGCGCATCGCATCGCCGTCGAGCGCATGCATCGACCAGCCGACGCGCCCCGCATCGAGGCTGGGGCGCACCGGCGACTGCGACAGCACGTAGAGGTAGCGGCGGGTGAGGGCGCTGGCGCGGCAATGGAACTGGTCGGGCACGGGCTGCGCCCACTGCACTGCGATGTCGGGGGGCAGGAAGCGATTGGTGCCGCGGACCCAGGAGATCGGCAGGCGCTCGACCGAAGTGTCGAAGTGCACCACCTGCATCAGGCCGTGGACGCCGGTGTCGGTCCGGCCGGCGCACAAGGTCGAGATCGGCTGCGCGGCGAACTGGCTCAGCGCCGCCTCGAGCTTGTCTTGAACCGTGAGGCCCGAGAGCTGGCTTTGCCAGCCCTGGTAGGCCTGGCCGTTGTAGCGGATGCCGAGGGCCAGCCTCACAGCGGAATCGGCGGCCGCATGGCCGCTCAGCGCAGCTGGCCGAGCAGTTGCTTGGCTTCGGCCTTGATGTCGCCGGCGCTTTCCGCGGCCACTTCCTCGACCAGCGAACGGGCGCCCTCGACGTCGCCGAGCGCCTTCAGTTCGCGTGCCAGCGACAGCTTGATCGCGTGCGGGCTTTCGCTGCTGTCGTCGATCGCCTCGAGGCGGCCGCGCTCGGTGTCGGGCGGGGTGCGGTTCGACAGGCCGGCCAGCGAGCTCATGTCGAATTCGATGAAGCCGGAGTCGGCGGGCAGGCCGGCGCGCAGCGGCGCGGGCTGGGTGCGCTCCTCGTCGGGTTGCGACTCGGAACGCGCGAGCGGCTCGAGGGCGCCGGGGGCGGTGTCGAAGTCGTTCTCGAGGTCGAGGCGGCTCGGGGCTTGGCTGGCCGGCCGGGCGTGGCCGTTGAGCGGTGCGGTGACCGTGCTCGGCAGTTCATCGACGGTCGTCTGGAAGGGTTTTGGCACCGGTGCCGGTGCCGGCGGCAGGCTGGCCGTGACGGGTGCCGGCGCGGTCACGGCCGGCGGTGCGTTCAGGTCGAGGTCGAAATCCAGGGGCGCCACCGAAGGCACGAAGGCCGGCGGCGGGGCTTCGGCGACGACCGGTGCCGGCGACGGGGCGAGGGGTGCAGGGGCGCTCGCCGCGGCGAGGGTACCGGCGAAGGCGGCGGCCTCGGCAGCGGACACGCCGCCGCGGCTGCCGGTTTCGTAGAGCGGATTGCCCGGATCGAGATCCTTGCCGAGTTCGACCACGCGGTTCCAGTCGCTGCCGGTGCCGCCGGTCAGCTTGTGGACGTCGGCTGCGAGGGCCTCGTAGGCGCGCAGATCGCGGCGCTTGGCATGGATCTCGAGCAGCTTGAGGTGGATCGCGGTGCGTTCCGGATTGACGCGCAGCGCCTCGCGCAGGATCTCCTCGGCCTGGAGGTCGCGGCCGTAGGCCAGGTAGACATCGGCCTCGGCCACCGGATCGACGTCGCCGGCGTCCAGCTGGCTGGGCGAATAGGACAGCGAGGACACCACGGAATTGCCGCGATTCTTGGTGTCCACCGACTCGCCGCCGCTGGCGCCGAAGAAGGAGTCCTTGGGAATCCGGCTTTCGATGAACACGCTGTCGCCGGCGTCGCGGCGCTTGCGGCCGAGCACGCGGTAGAGCAGGAATCCGATGAGCAGGGCGATCAGCGCGGCTGCACCGGCCATCAGCGGGTTGTCGAGCAGCTCGGAGAAGAAGCTCTGCTGGGGCGGCGGCGGGGGCGGCGCCTTGGCGACGGGCTTGGCAGCCGCTGCAGGCGGGGTCACGGCGGGCGCGGCGGCCGGGGCGGAGGCGGCTGCGGCGGGCGTGGTCGCTGCGGCGGCGGTGTCGGCGGCAGCAACTGCCGGCGTGGCGGGAGCGGCCGTGGTCGCGACCGCGGCAGGAGGCGTCGAGGCCGCAGGCGTTGCGGGAGCTGCTGGAGCGGCAGCTGCCGCCGGGGCTGCAGCCGCAGGCGCCGGAGCCGCCGCAGCGGTGGCAGCCGGGGCAGGGCTGGCGGCAGCCGCTGGCGCAGCCGCGACGGCCGCCGGGGCCGGACCGGCCGCCGTCGGCGCCGCGCCGCTGGCGGCCTGGAGCTTGTTCAGTTCCGAGATGTTCTTGGACAGCTCGGCGACCCGCGCATTGCTGGCCTGTGCCTGGCGCGCCTGGGCGATCTGCTCTTCGGTCGGGCGCCCCGGGGCGATGCCCTGGGAGATCTTGAGCTTGTCGCTGGAGGCGTTGGCCGCGTTGCGGTCTTCGACGTTCGCCTGCAGCTTGCCGGAGGTCTGGCGATCGGCATCGGCCACCCGCGTGGTCGGTGCGTTGTCTGCCAGGCGGCGGCGGTACTCGCCGAAGTCCTGGCTCTGCGCGGTCACGGTGCGGCGGGCTTCGGCTGCAGGAACGGCCTCGGCCTGGGGCGCGCCGGGCACTTCGAGCACGGCACCGGCCTTGATCCGGTTCACGTTGCCGCCGATGAAGGCGTTCGGATTGGCGCGCAGCAGGGCCACGAGCATCTGGTCGAGCGAGACCTCGGCCGGCTTGTAGGCGGCCGCGATCTTGCCTGCGGTGTCGCCCGGCTGGACCTTGACCTGCTGTTCGCCGTTGCCGGTGCGCACCGTGCTCTCGACGGGGGCAACAGGGGCGGCGGGTGCGGCCGCGACCGGGCGCTCGCGCCGGGCCGGGGGCGCCTGCACCACGGCAGGCGTGACGCGCTGCGGGGCTGGCGCCGAGATCTGCGGTGCGGTCGGAGCGATGGGGGCAGCGGCCTGGCGGCTGGTCGGCGGATCGAGCAGGACCGTGTAGTCGCGAACGATGCGCCCGGACCCCCAGTTGGCCTCGAGCAGCAGGTCGACGAAGGGTTCGCTCAGCAGGCGGTTGCTGCTGAGGCGCACGACATAGCGGCCGTCAGGGCGCTTCTGGACGCCGACCCGGACGTCCGACAGGGCCGCGTTGTACGGAACGCCGGCCGCCCGGAAGGCATCGGCCGAGGCGATGTTCACCTTCAGGCTGTCGGCTTCGGCGGCCGTGATCTCGGTGACCTCGATTTCGGCACGCAGCGGTTCGCCCAGCGCCGACTGCACGTTGAGACGTCCGAGCGCGAGCGCGTTGGCGTCGGCGGCGAATCCGCCCAGAGCCAGGACCACCGCCGCACTGACCAGCGTGAGCTGACTGCGGCCAGGGATCGTCGAACTCGAGGGGGTGGCCGAAAGGCGGGCCGCAGGCAACGGTTGTCGTGTCATGCTGGTAGGGGCAGCTCGGCCCAAAAGTGTAAGGGGACGTTAACATCAACACCCTGCACTGACAAGGCGACAGGCCTTATCTACCCAGTGCGTGCAAACTTCGTCATGCATTTGCCGTTGCTGTTGAGCAACGGCGCGGGCACCCGGGGGTGCCCGCCAGCCGGTTCAGGCCTCCAGCAGGATACGCAGCATGCGGCGCAGCGGCTCGGCCGCACCCCACAGCAGCTGGTCGCCGATCGTGAAGGCGCCGACATACTCCGGGCCCATGGCGAGCTTGCGCACGCGGCCGACCGGGATCGACATGGTGCCGGTGACCGCCACCGGCGTCAGGTCCTTGACGGTCGCCTCGCGGGTGTTCGGCACCACCTTGACCCATTCGTTGTCGGCGGCGATCAGCGCCTCGATGTCGGCCACGGGCACGTCCTTCTTGAGCTTGAAGGTCAGCGCCTGGCTGTGGCAGCGCATTGCGCCGATGCGCACGCAGAAGCCGTCGACCGGCGTCGCCGCGGTGCCGAACTGCGCGCCCTGGCCGAGGATCTTGTTGGTCTCGGCGCCGCCCTTCCATTCTTCCTTGCTCATGCCGTCGCCCAGGTCCTTGTCGATCCAGGGGATCAGGCTGCCGCCCAGCGGGGCGCCGAAATTGGCCGTTTCGGCGGCGCTCAGCGACTGCTGCTTGGCCAGCACCTTGCGGTCGATCTCGAGGATGGCCGACTTCGGGTCGTCGAGCAGCGAGCGCACCTCGGCGTTGATCGTGCCGAACTGGGTCAGCAGCTCGCGCATGTGCTGGGCGCCGCCGCCCGAAGCGGCCTGGTAGGTCATGCTGGTCATCCACTCGACCAGGCCGGCCTTGTAGAGCGCGCCGACGCCCATCAGCATGCAGCTGACGGTGCAGTTGCCGCCGATCCAGTTCTTGCCGCCCTTGGCGAGCGCATTCTGGATCACGGGCAGGTTGACCGGATCGAGCACGATGATCGCGTCGTCGTTCATGCGCAGCGTGGACGCGGCGTCGATCCAGTGGCCCTTCCAGCCGGCGGCGCGCAGCTTGGGGAACACCTCGGTCGTGTAGTCGCCGCCCTGGGCGGTGATGACGATGTCGCACTTCTGGAGCGCGGCGATGTCGTGGGCGTCCTTGAGCGTGGTCTCGTTCTTGGCCATCGCCGGGGCCTTGCCGCCGGCGTTGGAGGTCGAGAAGAAGACCGGCTCGATGAGCCCGAAGTCGCCTTCGGCCTGCATCCGGTCCATCAGGACCGAGCCGACCATGCCGCGCCAGCCCACCAGGCCGACCAGAGGTTGATTTGCGTTCGCCATTTCAATTTGCCCTTGTGAAAAAAGAAAAAACTTCTCTTTGCGCCCGGCTCGTCAGAGCCGGGGAGGGCGTGACGAAGCGGGCTGGTTTAGCCGGTAATCGTCTTTTTGGTGATGGCAGCCACCACGGCGTCGCCCATCTCGCGGGTGCCGACCTTGGTCGTGCCCGCGGACCAGATGTCTGCCGTGCGCAGCCCCTGGGCCAGCACGGACTGGACCGCCGACTCGATCCGGTCGGCAGCCTCGGGCTGGTTGAGGGAGAAGCGAAGCATCATGGCAGCAGACAGGATTGTAGCCAAAGGATTGGCAACCCCTTTGCCGGCAATGTCGGGCGCGCTGCCGTGGCTGGGCTCGTAGAGGCCCTGGTTGCTGGCGTTCAGCGAGGCCGAGGGCAGCATGCCGATCGAGCCGGTGAGCATCGCGGCCTCGTCCGAGAGGATGTCGCCGAACATGTTGCCGGTGACCACGACGTCGAACTTCTTCGGTGCCTTGACCAGCTGCATGGCGGCGTTGTCGACGTACATGTGGTCGAGTTCGACGTCCGGGTACTCCTTGCCGACCTCGGTCACGATGTCCTTCCAGAACTGGAAGGTCTCCAGCACGTTGGCCTTGTCGACGCTGGTCACGCGCTTGCTGCGCTTGCGGGCCGCCTGGAAGGCGACGTGGGCGATGCGCTCGACCTCGGGGCGCGAGTAGCGCATGGTGTCGAAGGCTTCCTCGGCGCCCGGGAAGTGGCCGTCGACCGCGGTGCGGCGGCCGCGCGGCTGGCCGAAGTAGATGTCGCCGGTCAGCTCGCGGATGATGAGGATGTCGAGGCCCGAGATCAGCTCGGGCTTGAGGCTGGAGGCGCCGACCAGCTGCTCGTAGCAGATCGCCGGGCGGAAATTGGCGAACAGGCCGAGGTTCTTGCGCAGGCCCAGGATGGCCTGCTCGGGACGCAGCGAGCGCTCGAGCTTGTCGTACTTCCAGTCGCCGACGGCGCCGAACAGCACGGCGTCGGCTTCCTTCGCCAGCTTGAGGGTGGCCTCGGGCAGCGGATGGCCGTGGGCCTCGTAGGCGGCGCCGCCGACCAGGGCCGACTCCATCTCGAACTTGAGGTCGAGCGTTTCGAGCACGCGGATGGCTTCGGCGACGATTTCGGTGCCGATGCCGTCACCGGGGAGGACTGCGATTTTCATGGGGAAGGGAGAGTTGAGGTTGATGAGTGGTGGCTCAGGCCGGCGCCGGGCCGCCCCAAGGCGGCCTGCGGCCCCCTCGGGGGGCAGCGACCCACACGAAGTGGGGGAGCGTGGGGGCCATATCCTTAGACGTCGAGCATCGTGTGCGCCAGCCAGGGCTTTTGCGCCAGACGGGCGGCCTCGAAGGCCTTGATCTCGTCCTTGTGGCGCAGCGTGAGGCCGATGTCGTCGAGTCCGTTGACCAGGCAATACTTGCGGAAGGCCTGGACGTCGAAGGCGAATTCGCCGCCGTCCGGCTTGATGACCACCTGGCGCTCGAGGTCGATCGTCAGGCTGTAGCCCGGGAAGGCGAAGGTCTGGTCGAACAGTTGGGCGACCTGCGCTTCGGGCAGCACGATCGGCAGCAGGCCGTTCTTGAAGCTGTTGTTGAAGAAGATGTCGGCATAGCTCGGCGCGATGATCGCGCGGAAGCCGTACTGGTCGAGCGCCCAGGGCGCATGTTCGCGCGAGGAGCCGCAGCCGAAGTTCTGGCGCGCCAGCAGGATCGAGGCGCCGGCGTAGCGTGGCTGGTTCAGCACGAAGTCGGAGTTCGGCTTGCGCGATGCCGGATCCTGGCCCGGCTCGCCCGGATCGAGGTAGCGCCAGGCGTCGAACAGGTTCTGGCCGAAGCCGGTCTTGCGGATCGATTTCAGGAACTGCTTCGGGATGATCGCGTCGGTGTCGACGTTCTCGCGGTCCATCGGTGCCACGAGGCCCTTGTGTACGGTGAATTTTTGCATGCTGATCTATTCAGTTGAGGACAGAGCAAAATTGCTTCGCAATTCTTGGTCTGTCCCGCAAGGTTTCAAGAGAACTGTCGGACATCGACGAAATGGCCGTGCACCGCGGCGGCCGCGGCCATGGCGGGGCTCACGAGGTGGGTGCGCCCGCCCGCGCCCTGGCGGCCTTCGAAGTTGCGGTTGCTGGTCGAGGCGCAGCGCTCGCCCGGCTCGAGGCGGTCGGCGTTCATCGCCAGGCACATCGAGCAGCCGGGCTCGCGCCACTCGAAGCCGGCGGCCTTGAAGATCTGGTCGAGCCCTTCGCGCTCGGCCTGCGCCTTCACCACGCCGGAGCCCGGCACGACCATCGCGAGCTTGACGTTCTTGGCGACCTTCTGGCCGAGCTTCTTGACCACGGCCGCGGCCTCGCGCATGTCCTCGATGCGGCTGTTGGTGCAGGAGCCGATGAATACCTTGTCGATGAAGATGTCGTTCATGGGCTTGTTGGGTTCCAGGCCCATGTAGACCAGGGCGCGTTCGATCGCGCCGCGCTTGTTGGGATCCTTCTCCTTGTCGGGATCGGGCACGCGGCCGTCGACCGGCACCACCATCTCGGGCGAGGTGCCCCAGGTGACCTGCGGCTTGATCTGCGCGGCGTCGAGCTCGACCACGAGGTCGAAGTGCGCGCCGGGGTCGGAATGCAGGGTCTTCCAGTAGGCGACCGCCTGGTCCCATTCGACGCCGTTCGGCGCCAGCGGACGGCCCTTGACGTAGGCGATGGTCTTTTCGTCGACCGCCACCAGGCCGGCGCGCGCACCGGCCTCGATCGCCATGTTGCAGACGGTCATGCGGCCTTCCATGCTGAGGTCGCGGATCGCCGAGCCGGCGAACTCGATCGTGTAGCCGGTGCCGCCGGCGGTGCCGATTCGGCCGATGATCGCCAGCACGATGTCCTTGGCGGTGCAGCCGAGCGGCAGCTTGCCCTCGACCTTCACGAGCAGGTTCTTCGCCTTCTTGCCGAGCAGCGTCTGGGTGGCCATGACGTGCTCGACCTCGCTGGTGCCGATGCCGTGCGCCAGCGCGCCGAAGGCGCCGTGCGTCGAGGTGTGCGAATCGCCGCAGACCACGGTCATGCCGGGCAGGGTGGCGCCCGACTCGGGGCCGATCACGTGCACGATGCCCTGGCGCTTGCTCAGGAACGGGAAGAACGCGGCGGCGCCGAATTCCTTGATGTTGCTGTCGAGGGTCGTGACTTGTTCCTTGCTGGTCGGGTCGGCGATGCCGTCGTAGCCGCGCTCCCAGCCCGTGGTCGGCGTGTTGTGGTCGGCCGTGGCCACCACCGAGCTGATGCGCCACAGCTTGCGGCCGGCCTCGCGCAGGCCTTCGAAGGCTTGCGGGCTGGTCACTTCGTGCACCAGGTGGCGATCGATGTAGAGGATCGCGGTGCCGTCTTCCTCGGTGTGGACGACGTGTTCGTCCCAGAGTTTGTCGTAGAGCGTGCGTGCCATGGGTCTCTTTCGTGGGGAGGTGATTGTCTTATGCGGCCAGCTGCGCGGGCGTCGCGGCAGCGGGCGTGTGCAGGTGCTTGACCAGCATGCGGGCGGCGACCGGCAAGGTCGAGAAGTCGCGGGCGATGAGCCTGATCTGGCGTGCCGCCCAGGCGTCCTGCAGCGCCACGGAGGTCAGGCCGCGGCCGATGCCGCCCTGCATCAGTTCGAAGGCGCGTCGCGGCATGACGCCGACGCCGAGCCCGTTCTCGATCATGCGGCACATCGCGTCGAGGCCGGTCACGTGGATGCGCAGCCGGATGCTGCGGTTCGCGGCCAGCGCGGCCTGGTGCATCGCGACGTAGATCGAGCTGTTGGTGTGCAGGCCGACGTGGTCGCAGTCGAGCGTGTCGACGAAATCGATGGCGCGCACGCCGGCCAGGGCATGGCCTGCCGGGACGATCAGCGCCAGCGCGTCGTCGCGGTAGGGAAGGCTCTGCAGCTCGGTGCTGCCCTCGGCCAGATGACAGACGCCGAGGTCGGCCGCCCCTTCATGGACGGCCCGCACCACCTCGCTGCTCAGGTGTTCCTCGAGGTCGATCTTGATTGCGTCGTGCTCGCGCGTGAAGGCGCCGAGATCCTCGGGCAGGAACTGGACGATGGCGGAAATGTTGGCGTGCACCCGAACATGGCCGCGCACGCCATCGGCGTATTCGCTGAGTTCGCCCTGCATCTTCTCGAGGCTGTAGAGCACCGAGCGGGCGTGGTGCAGCAGGCTTTCGCCGGCCGGCGTCAGGTCGACGCCGCGCGCATGGCGGTAGAGCAGGGGCGTGCCGAGCGTGGCCTCGAGGTCTGACAGGCGCTTGCTGATGGCCGACGCCGCGATGAACTCGCGCTCCGCCGCGCGGCCGATGCTGCCGAGTTCGCAGACGGCCACGAACAACTGCAGCGACGTCAGGTCGATGCGGCGGGCGAAACTGCGTTCAGAGGAGGTCATCGGGGCTTGGCATCTCGTTCAGAGATGGAAACCCGCATTTTCCCTCAGTTTCAGCCGGGAAGCCATCGCGATAGGAGATGGCTTCGGTGCCGCGGCGCGATGAGCGCCGCGGCCCTCGATCACTGCTTCTTCTGCGCGGCGTCTTCCATCTTCTGGCCGCCCTTCTGGATGTCCTGGCCGGCGCCCTTCATGGTGTTGCAGCCGGCCAGCGGCACGGACACGGCGAAGATCACGGTGAGCAATGCGGCAAGCTTCTTCATGGTGGAACTCCTTCGTTTGGATGAGGACTCCAAGCTATTCGGTCCACCGGCGTGCCCGTGTCAGCCAAAACGCAAAAAAGCTGCCCGTGGGCAGCTTTCCTGGTTGAGGGCCTGACGGCTATCAGCGTTGGGCGATCGGCTTGACGTCGCGCTTGGCCGAGCCTTCGAAGAGCTGGCGCGGGCGGCCGATCTTGTAGTCGGGGTCGCCGATCATCTCGTTCAGCTGGGCGATCCAGCCCACCGTGCGCGCCAGCGCGAAGATGGCGGTGAACAGCGGCACCGGGATGCCGATCGCGCGCTGCACGATGCCCGAGTAGAAGTCGACGTTCGGGTAGAGCTTGCGCGAGACGAAGTATTCGTCTTCCAGGGCGATCTTCTCGAGCGCCATCGCGAGCTTGAACAGCGGATCGTTCTCGAGGCCGAGCTCGCCCAGCACTTCCTTGCAGGTTTCCTGCATCAGCTTGGCGCGCGGGTCGTAGTTCTTGTAGACGCGGTGCCCGAAGCCCATCAGCTTGACGTTGGAATTCTTGTCCTTGACCTGCTTGATGAACTCGCCGATCTTCTCGACGCCGCCAGCCTTCTGGATGTCGTAGAGCATGTTGAGCGCCGCCTCGTTGGCGCCGCCGTGGGCCGGGCCCCAGAGGCAGGCCACGCCGGCCGCGATCGCCGCGAAGGGGTTGGTGCCCGACGAGCCGCACAGGCGCACGGTCGAGGTCGATGCGTTCTGCTCGTGGTCGGCGTGCAGGATGAAGATGCGGTCGAGCGCGCGCTCGAGCACCGGGCTCACCTTGTACTCCTCGCACGGCGTCGCGAACATCATGTGCAGGAAGTTGCCCGCATAGCTGAGTTCGTTCTTCGGGTACATGTAGGGCTGGCCCACGGTGTACTTGTAGGCCATGGCGACCAGCGTCGGCATCTTGGCGATCAGGCGGATCGCGGCGATCTCGCGGTGCTTCGGATTGTTGATGTCCGTGCTGTCGTGATAGAAGGCCGACAGCGCGCCGACCAGGCCGGTCATGATGGCCATCGGATGCGCGTCGCGGCGGAAGCCGCGCAGGAAGAACTGCATCTGCTCGTTGACCATCGTGTGGTTGGTCACGAGCTTGGTGAAGTTGGTCTTCTTGGCTTCGTCGGGCAGTTCACCGTACAGCAGCAGGTGGCAGGTCTCGAGGAAGTCGCAGTTGGTCGCGAGCTGCTCGATCGGGTAGCCGCGGTACAGCAGTTCGCCCTTGTCGCCATCGATGTAGGTGATGGCCGATTCGCACGAGGCCGTCGACATGAAGCCCGGGTCGTAGGTGAACATGCCCGTCTGGGCGTAGAGCTTGCGGATGTCGATCACGTCGGGGCCGAGGGTCCCCTTGTAGATCGGCAGCTCAACGTTCTGTCCGCCGTTGCTGAACGACAGAGTGGCCTTGTTCTCGGATGCTTTCATTTCGAGTGTCTTTCAAAGAATGGATCAGGAAGTTAGGGATTGCGCACCGTCGCTGCGCATCAGGCGCAGCAGTTCGACCACCTCGGCCCCGGCCCATCCGGGCTCAGGCTCCTTTCGCGCAAGCAGGAGGTCGAGCAGGTCGTTGTCCGACAGGTCCATCAATGTCTCCAGTGCCTGTGCCTGCCCGCGGGTCAGGCTTGCCTCGTGCCGTTCGAAAAAGCGGGCAATGAACAGGTCGTTCTCAAGCAAGCCGCGCCGGCAGCGCCACTTGAGCTTGCTCAGCGCGCGCTCGCTGATCGGCTCGGAGGGGTTGTCGGTGGCATGCATCGTGGGTCTCGCAAGGTCTAGATGGCGCGGCGCACCATCAGTTCCTTGATCTTGCCGATCGCCCGGGTCGGATTGAGGTTCTTCGGGCAGACGTCGACGCAGTTCATGATCGAGTGGCAGCGGAACAGGCGGTACGGGTCCTCGAGGTTGTCCAGGCGCTCGGCGGTCGCTTCGTCGCGGCTGTCGGCGATGAAGCGGTAGGCCTGCAGCAGGCCGGCCGGACCGACGAACTTGTCGGGGTTCCACCAGAAGCTGGGGCAGCTGGTCGAGCAGCTCGCGCACAGGATGCACTCGTACAGGCCGTTGAGCTCGTCGCGCTCCTCGGGCGACTGCAGGCGCTCCTTCTCGGGCGGCACGGTGTCGTTCTGCAGGTACGGCTTGATCGAGTTGTACTGCTTGAAGAACTGCGTCATGTCGACGATCAGGTCGCGGATCACCGGCAGGCCGGGCAGCGGCTTGAGCACGATCGTGCCCTTGAGCGTCAGCATGTTGGTCAGGCAGGCCAGGCCGTTCTTGCCGTTGATGTTCATCGCGTCGGAGCCGCAGACGCCTTCGCGGCAGGAGCGGCGGAACGACAAGGTCGGGTCCTGCGCCTTGAGCTTCATGAGGGCGTCGAGCAGCATGCGCTCGTGGCCGTCGAGTTCGATCTCGACGGTCTGCATGTAGGGCTTGGCGTCCTTGTCCGGGTCGTAGCGGTAGATTTGAAAAGTGCGCTTCATCGTGGGATACCTTTAGTCGGTTGGGGACAGGGCTTGCGGCGCTTCGCGCCACTGCGGTCTGTCCCGCAAGGTTTTCAGAACGTCCGGACCTTCGGCGGCACGGAGGCGACCGTCAGCGGCTGCAGCTTGACCGGCTTGTACGAGAGGCGGTTGTCCTGGCTGTACCAGAGCGTGTGCTTCATCCAGTTGGCGTCGTCGCGGCCCAGCGGCGCGACCGGATCGTCGGCCGGACGCTCGTAGTCTTCCACCGTGTGGGCGCCGCGGCATTCGCGGCGGGCGGCGGCAGACACCATCGTGGCCTGTGCGACTTCGATCAGGTTGTCGACTTCGAGGGCTTCGATGCGGGCGGTGTTGAAGACGCGCGACTTGTCCTTGAGCGTGACGGCGGAGACGCGCTTGCGCACCTCGGCGATCTTCTTGACGCCTTCGTCCATCGAGGCCTGCTTGCGGAACACGGCCGCGTGCTGCTGCATGACCGAGCGGATCTCGTTGGCCACGTCCTGCGCGTATTCGCCCGAGGTCGATGCCTCGAGCTGGTTCAGGCGCTCCAGCGTGCGGTCGGCGGCATCGGCCGGGAGGTCCTTGTGTTCCTTCAGCTTGTCGTTGAACTCGACGATGTGATTGCCGGCCGCGCGGCCGAACACCAGCAGGTCGAGCAGCGAGTTGGTGCCCAGGCGGTTGGCGCCGTGCACGCTGACGCAAGAGCATTCGCCGACTGCGTAGAGGCCGTTGACCACGGCGCTGTTCTCTTCGCCCTTCTGGATCACGACCTGGCCGTTGATGTTGGTCGGGATGCCGCCCATCTGGTAGTGGATGGTCGGCACCACCGGGATCGGCTCCTTGGTGATGTCGACGTTGGCGAAGTTGACGCCGATCTCGTACACCGAGGGCAGGCGCTTGTGGATGGTCTCGGCGCCCAGGTGGTCCAGCTTGAGCAGGACGTAGTCCTTGTTGGGACCGCAGCCGCGGCCTTCCTTGATTTCCTGGTCCATCGAGCGCGAGACGAAGTCGCGCGGCGCGAGGTCCTTCAGGGTCGGCGCGTAGCGTTCCATGAAGCGCTCGCCGTTGCTGTTGAGCAGGATCGCGCCTTCGCCGCGGCAGCCTTCGGTCAGCAGCACGCCGGCGCCGGCGACGCCGGTCGGGTGGAACTGCCAGAACTCCATGTCCTGCAGGGGAATGCCCGAGCGGGCCGCCATGCCGAGGCCGTCGCCGGTGTTGATGAAGGCATTGGTCGAGGCCGCGAAGATGCGGCCAGCGCCGCCGGTGGCCAGCAGCACGGTCTTGGCCTGCAGGATGTGCAGGTCGCCGGTTTCCATCTCGAGCGCGGTGACGCCGACCACGTCGCCTTCGGCGTCGCGGATCAGGTCGAGGGCCATCCACTCGACGAAGAACTGGGTGCGGGCCTCGACGTTCTTCTGGTAGAGCGTGTGCAGCATCGCGTGGCCGGTACGGTCGGCCGCGGCGCAGGCGCGCTGCACCGGCTTCTCGCCGTAGTTGGCGGTGTGGCCGCCGAAGGGACGCTGGTAGATCGTGCCGTCCGGATTGCGGTCGAAGGGCATGCCGAAGTGTTCGAGTTCGTACACGACCTTCGGCGCTTCGCGGCACATGAACTCGATCGCATCCTGGTCGCCGAGCCAGTCGGAGCCCTTGATGGTGTCGTAGAAGTGATAGTGCCAGTTGTCCTCGCTCATGTTGCCGAGCGAGGCGCCGACGCCGCCCTGGGCTGCGACGGTGTGCGAGCGGGTCGGGAACACCTTGGAGAGCACGGCCACGTTGAGGCCGGCACGTGCCAGTTGCAGCGAGGCGCGCATGCCGGAGCCGCCGGCGCCGACGATGACGACGTCGAACTTGCGCTTGGTGATTTGTTCTTTTGTGTATGACATGGGGTTACAGCCTCCAGAGCACTTGAATGGCCCAACCCGCGCAACCCACAAGCCAGACGATGGTGAAAACTTGACAGACCAGGCGGATGCCGACCGGCTGGACGTAGTCCATCCAGACGTCGCGCATGCCGACCCACACGTGATAGAGCAGCGAGGCGATGACGACGAAGGTGAGCACCTTCATCCACTGGGCGGAGAAGATCCCGGCCCACAGGTCGTAGCCGATCGGGCCGCGCGTGAAGATCAACTGCGCCAGCACGATCAGGGTGAACAGCGCCATCAAGGCGCCGGTGATGCGCTGGCTGAGCCAGTCGCGCAATCCGTAGTGCGCACCGACGACGATGCGCTTGGAGCCGTAATTCACAGACATTTCAGTTTCCTCGCGCAATCAGTAGAGACCGAACAGCTTGGCGCCAAGGACGACGGTCAGCAGGATGCTCAGGAAGAGGGTGGCGAGGGCGGTGCTGTTGCCCGTCTTCTTGTCGACGGCGTGATGGTTCACGTCCATGTAGAGGTGGCGCAGGCCGGCGATGAAGTGATGCAGGTAGGCCCAGATCAGTGCCAGCGCCACGAGCTTGATGAACCAGCCCGGAACGAAACCAAGGCCGCTGTTGAATGCGGCCTTGAAGCGGGCGAAGGAAATCTCGGAGGACACCGAGGTGTCGAACATCCAGATGATGAAGGGCAGCAGAAGGAACATCAGCGCACCGCTGATGCGGTGCAGGATCGACACGATGCCGGCCGGCGGCAACCGGTAGGTGGTCAGGTCGGAGAGGGGGTTGATATTGCGAAACTCCCGACGCGGTTGTCGGGGTGGGGTGGCCAGCTCTGTCATGGGGGCTTTCGGGTTTTACGAGGGGCTACTTGTTCTTTGGCGAAAAGCAAACAACTCAAAATTCTATTGCAATGCACCATCCCGCGGCTTTCGCTGCCCGCTCATCGCACCGCGATGGTCGGATGCTGCGCGGCCGCGGCGCACTCAGCCGAGGTCGTTTCGATAGTGGTGCGTGTCGGTGCGATAGAGCCCGCGGCGCAGTTCCATCGGCGTGTCGTGGTAGGTGTAGGCGACCCGCTCCACGCTCAGCAGCGGCGTCGAGGTGGCGACTGCCAGCAGCGCCGCCTGCGAGGCGTCGGGCAGCACGGCGCGGATCTTTTCTTCGGCGCGCACCATGCGCACGCCGAATTCGGTCTCGAAGAGCGCGTACATGGGCCCGTGCCAGGCGGTGAGGCGCTCGGCGGTCAGGCCCTTGAACGGGGCTCCGGGCAGCCAGAGCTCCTCGAGGATGGTCGGCGTGCCGCGGTAGGCCAGCACCCGCCGGACCTGCAGCACGGCGTCGCCGGTGCGCAGGGACAGCGCGCGGGCGACGTCGGCCGAGGCGCGCTGGCGCTTGCAGTCGACGATCTCGCGTTCGGCCGGGCCTTCGGCGTCGACGTCGCCGCTGTCGGGCACCAGTTTCAGGAAGCGGTACTGCACATGCTGTTCGGCATGGGTGGCGACGAAGGTGCCCTTGCCCTGGCGGCGCACCACGAGGTTTTCGGCCGACAGTTCGTCGATCGCCTTGCGCACCGTGCCCTGGCTGACGCGGAAACGGGCGGCCAGGTCGATTTCGCTCGGGATCGGTTCGCCGGGCTTCCATTCGCCGGCATGCAGGCTCTGCAGGATCAGCGATTTGATCTGCTGGTAGAGCGGACTGAACGACGGCGTGGAGGGCTCGGCGACAGTGAGGGGAGAGGTGGTCATGGGGTTTGGCGGACGCACCGCGAAGGTGCTTCGGGCCGACATCTTATATAAGACATAAGACAGGCGCCACCGAAAGCTCAAATCGGCATAAAATCGAAGACGGCCAAAAGGCCGGGCCTCGGGTCCCGGCCCGACCTCGTGGCCGCACTCCGCGGCCGTGCCCCGTTTTCATCTTTTCCTGGAGTTTTCCCATGAGCAAAAAGCCTGTTCGCGTTGCCGTCACCGGTGCCGCTGGCCAAATCGGTTACGCCCTGCTGTTCCGCATCGCCTCCGGCGAAATGCTGGGCAAGGACCAGCCGGTCATCCTGCAACTGCTCGAGATCCCCGACGAGAAGGCCCAGAAGGCGCTCAAGGGCGTGATGATGGAGCTCGACGACTGCGCCTTCCCGCTGCTGGCCGGCATGGAAGCCCACGGCGACCCGATGACCGCCTTCAAGGACGCCGACTACGCGCTGCTGGTCGGTTCGCGTCCGCGCGGCCCGGGCATGGAACGTGCCGAACTGCTGGCCGTCAACGGCGCCATCTTCACCGCCCAGGGCAAGGCCCTCAACGCCGTGGCGAGCCGCAACGTCAAGGTGCTGGTGGTCGGCAACCCGGCCAACACCAACGCCTACATCGCGATGAAGAGCGCACCGGACCTGCCGCGCAAGAACTTCACCGCCATGCTGCGCCTGGATCACAACCGCGCTGCCAGCCAACTGGCCGCCAAGACCGGCAAGGCCGTGGCCGACATCGAGAAGCTCACCGTCTGGGGCAACCACTCGCCCACGATGTACGCCGACTACCGCTTCGCCACCATCAACGGCGAAAGCGTCGCCAAGATGATCAACGACCAGGAATGGAACGCCAACACCTTCCTGCCGACCGTCGGCAAGCGCGGCGCCGCCATCATCGAGGCCCGCGGCCTGTCGTCGGCCGCTTCGGCCGCCAACGCCGCGATCGACCACATGCGTGACTGGGCCCTGGGCACCAACGGCAAGTGGGTCACGATGGGCATCCCGTCGGACGGCCAGTACGGCATTCCGAAGGACGTGATGTTCGGCTTCCCGGTCACCTGCGAAAACGGCGAGTACAAGGTCGTCGACGGCCTCGCCATCGACGCCTTCAGCCAGGAACGCATTGACAAGACGCTCAAGGAACTGACCGACGAGCAAGCCGGCGTCGCCCACCTGCTGTAAGCCACGGCCCGGCATGCTCGACTGGAACCCCGCGCTCTACAGCCGCTACGAGGACGAGCGCACCCGTCCCGCCCGGGATCTGCTGGCACGGGTGCCGCTGGCCCAAGCGGCGCGCGTGTTCGACCTCGGCTGCGGGCCGGGCAATTCCACCGAGCTGCTGGTGCAGCGCTTTCCCGGTGCCGCGGTGGTCGGCACCGACAACTCCGAGCCGATGCTCGCCAGCGCCAGGCAGCGCCTGCCGCAGGCCCGCTTCGAGCTCGGCGACATCGCCACCTGGGCGCCCGAGACGGCGCCCGACCTCATCTATGCCAATGCCGCCCTGCAATGGGTGCCCGACCACGAAGCCCTGATCCCCAGGCTCTTCGCGGTGCTGGCGCCCGGGGGCGTGCTGGCGATCCAGATGCCCGACAACCGCCAGGAACCCACGCATCGGCTGATGCGCGAGGTGGCGGCCGAGGCACCCTGGGCGCAGGCCATCGGGAACCCCGACCGGCTGCGCACCGAACTGCTGGGACTCGACGGCTACTACGACCTGCTGGCCGGCGAGGCTGCCGCGGTCGATGTCTGGCGCACCGCCTACCAGCACCCGATGGCTTCCGCGGCGGCCATCGTCGAGTGGGTCAGCGGCACCGGGCTGAAGCCCTTCGTAGATCCCTTGCCCAGCGAGCTGAAAAGCAGCTACTTGGCCGAATACGAGCGCCGCATCGCGCGCGCCTACCCGGCGCGCAGCGACGCAAAGCTGCTGCTGGCTTTCCCGCGCCTGTTCATCGTGGCGCAGAAAAAGGCATGACCGAACGCATCCCCACCCCTCACCCGCGCGAGGTGCTGCTCGGCGCCCAGGCCGGCGCCGTGGCGCTGCCGGTCTGCGACCACTACAGCGGCGTCGAGGCGCGCATGCGCAAGAGCCTGGCGCTGCAGGCCGAGATGGCCGAGGAGTTCGGCGCCTGCGTCTTCGACGTCACGCTCGACTGCGAGGACGGCGCGCCGGTCGGCGGCGAGTCCGAGCATGCGGCGCTGGTGACCGAACTCGCGCTGTCGGCGGCCCCGGGCATGCGCGTCGGCGCCCGGGTCCATCCGGTCGACCATGCGGCCTTCCCGGCCGACGTGATGACCATCGCCGGGCGCGCCGGCCATCGCCTGAGCCACCTGATGGTGCCCAAGGTGGAGTCGGTCGACGACGTCCGCGAAGCCGTGCTGGCGCTCGATGCCGTCGGCGCCGAGGCGCTGCCGCTGCACGTGCTGATCGAATCGCCGCTCGCGGTGCACCACGCCTTCGAGATTGCGGCCCATCCCCGGGTGCAGTCGCTGAGCTTCGGGCTGATGGATTTCGTCTCGTCGCACGGCGGCGCGATCCCGGCCGACGGCATGGGCGCCGCCGGGCAGTTCACGCACCCGCTGGTGGTGCGGGCCAAGCTCGAGATCGCCTCCGCCGCGCACGCGCACGGCAAGGTGCCGTCGCATTGCGTCGTCACCGAGTTCAAGGACATCGACGCGATGCGCGCCTCGGCCCGCCGCGCCGCGACCGAATTCGGCTACACGCGGATGTGGAGCATCCATCCGAACCAGATCCGCCCGATCCTCGAGGCCTTCGCGCCCGATGAACGGCAGATTCAAATCGCTACAAAAATCATTGCCGCCGCCGCCCTTGCCGCATGGGCGCCGGTCAGCATCGATGGCACATTGCATGATCGTGCCAGTTACCGCCATTTCTGGCAGGTGCTCGAACGGGCGCACGCCACCGGCCGCAGCCTGCCTTCCGAGGCGCAGGAGTGGTTTGCTCCCGCCAACTCCTGAAACTTACCCCCCGAAAGAAGCCACACCATGAAGACGCTTGCCCTGATCGCCGCCACCGCCCTCGCATTGCCGCTCGCGGCCATGGCCCAGACCAACGCTGCCAGCAGCACGCCGAAGCAGCCGGCAGCCAACACGACCGGCAAGAAGGTCGTGCAGAAGGTGGTGCCCAAGCGCGTCATCAAGAAGGTCGAAGAGGCCAAGCCCATCAGCGAAGAAACCGACATCACGCTGTCGGAGCAGGATCTGAAGGTGGCCGAGACCATCCTGACCGGCACCATCAAGTGCGAACTCGGCGCCAGCGTGAACATCGAGGCCGACCCCAAGAAGCCCGGCTTCTTCATCCTGACGCATGCCAACGTAAAGTACCGCCTGCACCCGGTCACCAGCCGCACCGGCGCGGTCCGGCTCGAGGACCCGGTGCGCGAGGCCATGTGGCTGCAGCTGGGCAACAAGTCGATGCTCATGAGCCAGAAGCAGGGCCTGCGGCTGGCCGACGAATGCCAGGCGGCCAAGCAGGTCGAGGTGGCCGAGGACATGAAGAAGAACCCGCCCAAGAGCCTGTTCGAGAGCGGCGACGCGGCACCGACCGCCAAGACGCAGTAATCCCCCAAGGCGCGGCTCTTGCTTCCGAGCGGGAGCCGCCCGCCCTTTTGTGTTTCCGGAGAAAAGAAGATGTTGCAAGCCTACGTTGACCATGTCGCCGAGCGCGCCGCGCTCGGCATTCCGCCGCTGCCGCTCACTGCCAAGCAGACCGCCGAGCTGATCGAGCTCATGAAGTCGCCGGCCGTCGCCGACGCCGAGTTCCTGCTCAACCTGCTGACGCACCGCGTGCCCGCGGGCGTGGACGATGCGGCCAAGGTCAAGGCGAGCTACCTCGCGGCCGTCGCGCATGGCACCGAAAAGAGCCTGCTGCTGACGCGCGCCCGGGCGACCGAGCTGCTCGGCACCATGCTCGGCGGCTACAACATCGGCCCGCTGGTCGACCTGCTCGACGATGCCGAAGTCGGCGGCGTCGCGGCCGAAGGCCTCAAGAAGACCCTGCTGATGTTCGACCAGTTCCACGACGTCAAGGAAAAGGCCGACAAGGGCAATGCCAACGCGAAGGCCGTGCTGCAGAGCTGGGCCGATGCCGAGTGGTTCACCAGCCGTCCCGAAGTGCCGCAAAGCATCACGGTCAGCATCTTCAAGGTGGCCGGCGAAATCAACACCGACGACCTGTCGCCCGCACCCGATGCGACCACCCGTCCGGACATCCCGATGCACGCGCTCGCGATGCACAAGAATGCGCGCCCCGGCATCGTGCCCGAGGAAGACGGCAAGCGCGGCCCGGTGAAATTCATCGAGGACCTGCGCGCCCGCGGCCACCTGGTGGCCTACGCCGGCGACGTGGTCGGCACGGGCTCGTCGCGCAAGAGCGCGACCAACTCGGTGCTGTGGTTCACCGGCGAAGACATCCCGTTCGTCCCGAACAAGCGCTTCGGCGGCGTCTGCCTGGGTGGCAAGATCGCGCCGATCTTCTATAACACGATGGAAGACTCCGGCGCGCTGCCGATCGAGCTCGACGTCAGCCAGATGAACATGGGCGACGTGGTCGAACTGCGTCCCTACGACGGCAAGGCGCTGAAGGACGGCCAGGTGATCGCCGAGTTCGCAGTCAAGAGCGACGTGCTGTTCGACGAAGTGCGCGCCGGCGGCCGCATTCCGCTGATCATCGGCCGCGGCCTCACGGCCAAGGCACGCGAAGCGCTGGGCCTGCCGGCCTCGACGCTGTTCCGCCTGCCGGTCAGCCCGGTCGACACCAAGAAGGGCTTCTCGCTGGCGCAGAAGATGGTTGGGCGCGCCTGCGGCCTGCCCGAAGGCCAGGGCGTGCGCCCTGGTACCTACTGCGAGCCGAAGATGACCTCGGTCGGCAGCCAGGACACCACCGGCCCGATGACCCGCGACGAACTCAAGGACCTGGCCTGCCTGGGCTTCAGTGCCGACCTGGTCATGCAGTCCTTCTGCCACACGGCGGCCTACCCCAAGAAGGTGGACGTCAAGATGCACCACGAGCTGCCCGACTTCATGGCCACGCGCGGCGGTGTCTCGCTGCGCCCGGGCGACGGCGTGATCCACAGCTGGCTCAACCGCCTGCTGACGCCCGACACGGTCGGCACCGGCGGCGACAGCCACACCCGCTTCCCGATCGGCATCAGCTTCCCGGCCGGCTCCGGCCTGGTGGCCTTCGCGGCCGCCACCGGCGTGATGCCGCTGGACATGCCCGAATCGGTGCTGGTGCGCTTCAAGGGCAAGATGCAGCCCGGCGTGACCCTGCGCGACCTGGTCAACGCGATTCCGCTCTACGCCATCAAGTCGGGCCTGCTGACGGTCGAGAAGAAGGGCAAGAAGAACATCTTCTCGGGCCGCATCCTCGAGATCGAAGGCCTGCCTGATCTGAAGGTCGAGCAAGCCTTCGAACTGAGCGATGCCTCGGCCGAGCGCTCGGCCGCCGGCTGCACGGTGCACCTGAACAAGGAACCGATCATCGAGTACATCAACAGCAACATCACGCTGATGCGCTGGATGATCGCCGAGCGCTATGCCGACGGCCGTACGCTGGCGCGCCGCATCGCGGCCCAGGAAGCCTGGCTCAAGGACCCGCAGCTGCTCAAGGGCGACGATGACGCCGACTACGCCGCCGTCATCGAGATCGACCTGGCCGACATCCATGAGCCGATCGTGGCCTGCCCGAACGACCCCGACGACGTGAAGACGCTGTCGGACGTGGCTGGCGCCACCATCGACGAAGTGTTCATCGGTTCGTGCATGACCAACATCGGCCACTTCCGTGCGGCGTCGAAGCTGCTCGAAGGCAAGCGCGACATCCCGGTCAAGCTGTGGATCGCGCCGCCGACCAAGATGGACGCGCAGCAGCTCACCGAGGAAGGCCACTACGGCGTCTTCGGCAACGCCGGGGCGCGGACCGAGATGCCGGGCTGTTCGCTGTGCATGGGCAACCAGGCACAGGTGCGCGAAGGCGCGACCGTGATGTCGACCAGCACGCGCAACTTCCCGAACCGCCTGGGCAAGAACACCAACGTGTACCTCGGCAGCGCCGAACTGGCCGCGATCTGCTCGCGCCTGGGCCGCATCCCGACCAAGGAGGAGTACATGACCAACGTCGGCGTGATCGACGCCTCCAGCGAACAGATCTACCAGTACCTCAACTTCGACAAGATCGAGGAATACAAGGAGATCGCCGACAAGGTCGCTGCCTGAGCCCCTTGTCGCGTCCGACCCCGAAGCCCCGCTCCCGCGGGGCTTTTTTCATGGGGCGGGCGCAGGCTCAGGCGACGTCGAGCTTCCGGTGCTCGCCGAGGTCGGCCGGCGGCTTGCCGGTGATCGCCGCCTTGGCCATCTTGAACAGCTGCACCATCTTGCTGTCGTCGACGTCCCAGTATTCGGCGTCGACGATGCGCACCGCCAGCAGGCCCAGGTTCGGATCGCCGGCGCCCTTGGGGAACCAGGACTTGGCCATGGTGTTGAAGAGCTCCTCCTTCTTCGCCGGGTCATCGAGCAGTGCCGCCTGGCCGGAGACCGAGACGTAGCTGTCGGCGTCGGTGTCGGCGTAGGCGACGTTGACGCTCGGGTCGCTGGCGACGTGGCGCGCGATCTCGCCATCCTTCGGAATGAAGAAGTACAGGGTCGCGCCCTCGTCGAGCTTCTTGTTCTGCGTGGTCAGCGGATGGCTGTGAAGCTGGCCGTCGCCGTGGCGGTGGGTCAGCATGCCGAAGCGGGTGTGCTTGATCAGCTCCCACAGCTTGGCTTGTTCGTCGGTGTGGCTCATTCGCGGGTCTCCGGTGGGTCGGTGGATGGAAGCCCCGACCCTAGGCCTCTCCGCACCCCCGGCATGCGCTGACCGGGCGCATTCGCTTGTCGTCCATGACCGACGCGCGACGATCGCGGCGCACCCTGTTCTTCAGCGACCGGAGAGCGCGCTCAGTGCGTTCGCGGTCTGCGCATCGGCCGGAAAGAACGACTCCACCGCGAGTTCCTGCAAGGTGACATCCACCGGCGTGCCGAAGATCGTCGTCGTGCTGATGAAGCTCAGCACGCCCTGCGGCGTCACGAGCTGGAACGGCACGACCACGTTGGACAGTTCGCCGGCGGCGGCCGGCGCGTCGTGGCTGACCTGGGGTTGCGGGTAGGCGGCCAGCTCGTCGTGCAGCGCCGCGAGTCCGGCGTCGCCGGTGGCGGCGATTTGCTGCTGCAGCCGCTCGAGCAGGTGGGCCCGCCATTGGCCCAGGTTGGCAATCCGCGGCGCCAGCCCTTCGGGATGCAGGCTGAGCCGGAGCACGTTGACCGGCCGCTCGAGCAGGTGCGGGGCCGCGCCGGCCATCAGCATCGGCACCATCGCGTTGTGCGCCACCAGGTTCCAGTGACGGTCGACCGCCAGCGCGGGGAAGGGCTCGTGGCCCTTGAGCACCAGGTCGACCGCGCGCCGCGCCGCGGCCATGGCCGGATCGTCGAGCGAGCGTTCGCGGTACATCGGCGCGTAGCCGGCCGCCACCAGCAGCGCGTTGCGCTCGCGCAGCGGCACTTCAAGCCGCTCGGCCAGGCGCAGCACCATCTCGCGGCTGGGTTCGGCGCGGCCGGTCTCCACGTAGCTCAGGTGGCGCGTGGACACCTGCGCCTCGTGGGCCAGGTCGAGCTGGCTCAGGCGCCGGTGCTGGCGCCAATGGCGGAGGTGGGCGCCGAAGGGATCGGCCGCGGTCGGGGGGGCGCTGCTCAAGGTGTTCATGGCGCCATCCTAGTGAAGCGGCGCAGGACGGCCATGACCTCCGAGGTCATCGACCCGATGCCGCGGCGCGGGAATCATCGACTCCAACGCAGCGGGAAGGGCCCGCCGCGCAACACCCAAGGAGTTCGCCATGTCCCTCTTCGCCTCCCCTCGCTTCCTGTCCCGCGTGATGGCGGCCGACGCCGTCTCCTGCGCCGCCACCGGGGCGCTGCAGCTGGTTTTCGGCTCGGTCCTGGCCCGCTGGACCGGCCTGCCGGCGCCGCTGCTGCTGGCGACCGGGGTCTTCCTGCTGGCCTACGCGGGCGCCGCGGCCTGGATGGCCAGCCGCGCGCTGCCGCCGCGCCGGCTGATCGGGCTGGTGGTGGCCGGCAACTTCGCCTGGGCGATCGCCTGCATCGGCCTGCTGGCGGTCGCGGGCAGCTCGATCGCCGCGCCGGGCTGGCCCTGGGTGCTGGCCCAGGCGCTGGTCGTGCTGGTGCTCGCCGAGCTGCAATGGATGGGCTTGCGGCATAGCCGGGCGACCGGACCGCGTCCGCTGGCCGCCTGAGCCCCCGGCCTGCAGCCGAGGTCATCGAACCCTGCTATCTTTGAGGCGCTTCCACGAATACACAGGAGTTTCTTCATGGCCAAAGCCCCGGCGCACGCCTTCGCCCCCACGCTCAAGACCTTCAAGACCGCATCGGGCAAGGCCGGCAAGTACTGGTCGCTCAAGGAACTCGCGAAGCAATATCCCAATGTCGACAAGCTGCCGGTCTCGATCCGCATCGTGCTCGAGTCGGTACTGCGCAACTGCGACGGCCAGAAGGTGACGGCCGAGCATGTCGAGCAGCTGGCCAACTGGGCGCCCAATGCCGAGCGCACCGACGAGGTGCCCTTCGTCGTCACCCGCGTGGTGCTGCAGGACTTCACCGGCGTGCCGCTGCTGGCCGACCTGGCCGCGATGCGCAGCGTCGCGCAGTCGCTCGGCAAGTCGCCCAAGACCATCGAGCCGCTGGTGCCGGTCGACCTGGTGGTCGACCATTCGGTGATGGTCGACTACTACGGCACGCCGAAGGCGCTCGACCTCAACATGAAGCTCGAGTTCCAGCGCAACAACGAGCGCTACCAGTTCATGAAGTGGGGCATGCAGGCCTTCGACACCTTCGGCGTCGTGCCGCCGGGCTTCGGCATCGTGCACCAGGTCAACCTCGAGTACTTCGCGCGCGGGGTCTACAAGAGCCCCAACGACAAGGGCGAGACGCCGGTGTACTACCCCGACTCGCTGGTCGGCACCGACAGCCACACGACCATGATCAACGGCATCGGCGTGGTCGGCTGGGGCGTGGGCGGCATCGAGGCCGAGGCCGCGATGCTGGGCCAGCCGGTCTACATGCTGACGCCCGACGTGGTCGGCTTCGAGCTCACCGGCAAGCTGCGCGAAGGCGTCACCGCCACCGACCTGGTGCTCTACGTCACGGCGATCCTGCGCGGCGAGAAGGTGGTCGGCAAGTTCGTCGAGTTCTTCGGCCCCGGCGCCGCCTCGATCGCGGTGCCCGACCGGGCCACCATCGGCAACATGGCGCCCGAGTACGGCGCCACGATGGGCTTCTTCCCGGTCGACGAGATGACCGTGGCCTACTTCAAGGGCACCGGCCGCACCGATGCCGAGGTCGAGCGCTTCGAGGCCTATTACAAGGCCCAGGGGCTGTTCGGCATGCCGGCGCCGGGCGAGCTGGAATACACCAAGGTCGTCAAGCTCGACCTCGGCACCGTGTCGCCGAGCCTGGCCGGCCCGAAGCGGCCGCAGGACCGCATCGACCTGGGCCACCTGGCGACGAAGTTCTCCGAGCTGTACAGCAAGCCGAACGAGGCCAACGGCTTCAACCAGCCGGCCGACACGCTGAAAGTGCGCTACCCGCTGCCCGCGCCCCAGCAACAAGTCACGATCGGCAACGGCGACGTGCTGATCGCCGCCATCACCTCCTGCACCAACACCTCGAATCCGAGCGTGATGCTGGCGGCCGGCTTGCTGGCCAAGAAGGCGGTGGAGGCGGGCCTCACGGTCAAGCCGCACGTGAAGACCTCGCTGGCGCCGGGCTCGCGCATCGTGACCGAGTACCTCGAGAAGGCGGGCCTCTTGCCCTACCTCGAGAAGCTGGGCTTCTACCTGGCCGGCTACGGCTGCACCACCTGCATCGGCAATGCCGGCGACCTGACGCCCGAGATCAACGAGGCCATCACCCAGAACAACCTGATCGGCGCCGCGGTGCTGTCGGGCAACCGCAATTTCGAAGCCCGCATCCATCCGAACCTGAAGGCCAACTTCCTGGCCTCGCCGCCGCTGGTGGTGGCCTTCGCGATCGCCGGCAACGTGATGGTCGACCTCATGACCCAGCCCGTGGGCAAGGGCAAGAAGGGCCAGGATGTCTACCTGGGCGACATCTGGCCGACGCCGAAGGAGATCGACGACAACCTGCGCTTCGCGATGAACGCCAAGACCTTCCGCCAGAACTACGAGCAGATCAAGGCCAACCCGGGCAAGCTCTGGAGCAGCATCAAGGGCACCCAGGGCCAGGTCTACGACTGGCCCAAGTCGACCTACATCGCCGAGCCGCCGTTCTTCGAGGGCTTCAAGATGAAGCCGCATGCGAGCGACGCCGGCTTCACGGGCGCGCGCATCATGGCGCTGTTCGGCGACTCGATCACCACCGACCACATCTCGCCGGCCGGTTCGATCAAGGAAAGCTCGCCGGCGGGCATCTGGCTCAAGGCGCACGGTGTCTCGAAGGCCGACTTCAACAGCTATGGCTCGCGCCGTGGCAACCACGACGTGATGATGCGCGGCACCTTCGCCAACGTGCGCATCAAGAACCTCATGATCCCGGCCGATGCCGAGGGTTCGCGCGAGGAGGGCGGCCTGACGCTGTTCCAGCCCGGCAACGAGAAGATGTTCATCTACGACGCCGCGATGAAGTACATCGAGCAGGGCGTGCCGACCGTGATCTTCGGCGGCGAGGAATACGGCACCGGCTCCTCGCGCGACTGGGCCGCCAAGGGCACCCAGCTGCTGGGCATCAAGGCCGTGGTGGCGCGCAGCTTCGAGCGCATCCACCGCGCCAACCTGGTCGGCATGGGCGTGCTGCCGCTGCAGTTCCGCGGCGCCGATTCCTGGGAGAGCCTGGGCCTGACCGGCGACGAGAAGATCGACGTCGTGATCGGCGGCGAGCTCAAGCCCCAGATGGACGTCAAGATCGTGGTCCACCGCCCCGACGGCACCCACCAGGAGGTCACGGTGCGGCTTCGCATCGACACGCCGATCGAGGTCGACTATTACAAGCACGGCGGCATCCTGCCGTTCGTGCTGCGGCAGTTGCTGGCCGCCTGACCGGCGGCTGACCCGGGGGCGTTGCCGCGTTTGCACCGCCCCTTCCTGGGGGATTCTTGCGCCAGATCGCCCCAATGCCCAGGTTTTCGAGAATAATTCTCATTTTGTATTCTCTGGATTCCGCGGGTGACAACAACGAACGGCGCGGCCTCGGCCGCCATCAGCCTCGATCAGCTTCCCAACCACCAATGGGCCACGGTGCTCGATGTGCTCCGGCCCGAAGAGGTCGAGGGCAGGGAGCTGGTGCTGCGCCTGACCGAGATCGGCTTCGTCCCGGGCGAGGCCGTGCGCATCGTCGCCACCGGCGTGCCGGGCCGGGAGCCGCTCGCGGTCCGGCTGGGCCACACCACCTTCGCGCTGCGCCGGCACGAGGCGTCGCTGATCCGCGTGACCCCAGGGGCGGTCGGCCGTGGTTGAAGCGACCCTGAACTTCCAGCCCGGCGCGGCCGTCTCGAACAGTCCGCCTGAACGCATCGCGCTGCTCGGCAATCCGAACTGCGGCAAGACCGCGCTGTTCAACCTGCTCACCGGCAGCCGCCAGAAGGTCGCCAACTACGCCGGCGTGACGGTCGAGCGCAAGGAAGGAACACTGCGCACCGCCGCCGGCCGGCGCGTCTTCGTGCTCGACCTGCCGGGCGCCTACAGCCTCAACGCGCTGTCGGCCGACGAAGCCGTGACGCGCGACGTGGTCACCGGCAAGAGCCGCGAGGCGCTGCCCGACCTGCTGGTGTGCGTGACCGATGCCACCAACCTGCGCCTCAACCTGCGGCTGGTGCTCGAGGCCAAGCGCCTGGGACTGCCGATGGTGGTGGCGCTCAACATGACCGACATGGCGAAGAAGCAGGGCATCGTGGTCGACACGGCCGTGCTGTCGCGCGAACTCGGCGTGCCGGTGATCGAGACCGTCGGCGTGCACAGCGGCGGCGCCGAAGGCCTGCTGCAAGCCCTCGACACGCCGGTCGCCGCCGCCGTGCCGCAGCCCTGGCAGCCGCCCGGCCTCGACGAAGTGCTCGACACCCAGCGCGAGGTGCGCCGCATCCTGGGCCTCGCGGTGCGCGAACCGACCGGCAGCCTGGCCACCAGCGATCGCATCGACCGCGTGGTGATGCATCCGGTGTGGGGCATGGTGGTGCTGGCGGTCACGATGTTCCTGATGTTCCAGGCCGTGTTCAGCTGGGCCGAGGTGCCGATGGACGCGATCAAGGACGCCACCGCCGCCCTCGGCGAACTGATCAAGAAGATCGTGCCCGAGGGCATGCTGCAGAGCCTGCTGGTCGACGGCATCATCGCCGGCGTGGGCGGCGTCATCGTGTTCCTGCCGCAGATCCTGATCCTGTTCCTGTTCATCCTGGCGCTGGAAGATTCCGGCTACCTGCCGCGCGCCGCCTTCCTGCTCGACCGGGTGATGGGCACCGTCGGGCTCTCGGGCCGCTCGTTCATCCCGCTGCTGTCGAGCTTCGCCTGCGCGATTCCGGGCGTGATGGCAACGCGCACCATCAGCAACTGGCGCGACCGCATCACGACCATCATGATCGCGCCGCTGATGACCTGTTCGGCGCGGCTGCCGGTCTATGCGCTGCTGATCGCGGCCTTCATCCCGGCCCGCACCGTGGGCGGCGTGTTCAACCTGCAGGGCGTGGTGCTGTTCGCGCTGTATGTCTTCGGCATCGTCTCGGCCATGGCCGTGGCCTGGGTCATGAAGCGCTTCCGCGACAGCCAGCTGCGGTCGCCGCTCCTGATGGAGCTGCCGGCCTACCGCTGGCCGAACCTGCGCAACCTGGCGCTGGGCCTCTACGAGCGGGCCTGGATCTTCATCCAGCGCGTCGGCACGATCATCCTCACGCTGACCATCCTGCTGTGGTTCCTGTCGACCTTCCCGTCGCCGCCCGAGGGCGCCACCGGCCCGGCGATCCAGTACAGCCTGGCCGGCATGATCGGGCGCGGCCTCGAGCACATCTTCGCGCCGATCGGCTTCAACTGGCAGATCTCGATCGCGCTGGTGCCCGGCATGGCGGCGCGCGAGGTGGCGGTGGGCGCGCTCGGCACGGTGTATGCGCTGTCGGCCACCGGCGACGACGTCGCCGGCCAGCTCGAACCGCTGATCGCCGGCAGCTGGTCGCTCGCCACGGCGCTGTCGCTGCTGGTCTGGTATGTTTTTGCGCCCCAATGCATCTCGACCCTGGCGGCCGTCAAGCGCGAAACCGGCGCCTGGCGTTATGTTTGGATCATGGCTGGCTATTTGTTCGCGCTCGCCTACATTGCGTGCTGGATCACCTACCGGGTGGCCCTGGCACTCACAGGAGGATGAGATGACCCAACAGATCTTGGTTGCACTGATCGTCGCCCTCGCGGCGGTCTACGCCGTCTGGCGCTGGATGCCCGGCAGCTGGCGCCGCGCGGCGGCCGGCCGGCTGGCCGCCGGCACGCAGCGCGCCGGCCTGGTCGATGCCGAAAGAGCGCAGCAGCTCGCGGCCTCGCTGGGCAAGGCGTCGGGCTGCGGTTCGTGCGACAGCTGCGGCAGCTGCGGCACCGGCGCCAAGGCCGCCGCCGACGACAAGAGCCCTGCAACGCGCGCACGCTGAGTCCGCTCGATGGCGGCTCATGTCCTGATCGCGGGCGGCGGAATCGCGGGCCTCGCGAGTGCGCTGGCGCTGGCCCGCAGACGCCACCGCGTCGACCTGCTCGAGCAGGCGGTGGCTTTCAGCGAAGTCGGCGCCGGCATCCAGCTGGGGCCCAATGTCACGCGCCGGCTGCAGTCGCTCGGCGTCTGGGAGGCGCTGGGCCGGATCGCCGCGCGGCCCGACGCGCTGGTGGTGCGCAGCGCCATCCATGATCGCGAGATCGCCCGCCTGCCGCTCGGCAACGCGATGCTGCACAGCTACGCGGCGCCTTACTTCTGCGTCCATCGCGCCGACCTGCACGGCGTGCTGCTGGCGGCGGTGCGCGGCACGGGTGCCGTCACGCTGACGACCGCCGCCCGTGTCACCGGCGTGGTCGCGCGCGACCATGCGGTCTGCGTGTCGAGCACCGAGAGCCGCGCCTGGGAGGGCGACGCGCTGGTCGGCGCCGACGGCCTCTGGAGCACGGTGCGGCCGTACCTGGTCCAGGATTCGCCGCCGCGTGCCACTGGCCACACCGCCTGGCGCGCTCTGGTCGAGCAGGCGGCGCTGCCGGCGTCGCTGCGCAGCACGCAGGTCACGGTCTGGCTCGGCCCGCGGCTGCATGCGGTGGCCTATCCGGTGCGCCGCGGCGAAGCGCTCAACGTGGTGGTGCTGGCCGAGTCGGCGCCGGCCGGCGATGCGCGCGACTGGGACCAGGGCTCCAGCCTGGCGGCCCTGCAGGCCGCCACCGGCCGCACCGGCACCGGCCTGCAGGCGCTGCTCGAGGCGGTGCCGGGCTGGCGCGCCTGGACCCTCAACGATCGGCCGCCGCTCACCGGTGCATCGCAGATGGCGGGCGAGCGCATCGCGCTGGCCGGCGACGCCGCGCATCCGATGCTGCCCTATCTGGCGCAAGGGGCGGGCATGGCGATCGAGGACGCAGTGGCGCTGGCGGAAGCCCTGGATGGCGGCGATGCGGCGTCAGTGCCGGCAGCCTTCGCGCGCTATGCCGAGGCACGCTGGCAGCGCAATGCCCTGGTCCAGCAACGTGCCCGGCGCAACGGCGAGATCTTCCATGCTACCGGACTGCTGCGTATGGGCCGGGATACGGCCCTGCGCCTGCTGGGCGCGCGGCTGCTCGACGTGCCCTGGCTCTACGCGGGTTAGATCGGCGCGGGCTAGAGCTCGAAGCTCTGCAGGTGATCGATGCGCTTGGTGAGCCCCGCCGGACCCAGGTAGTGCGTGAGGCGGCCGGCATGCACCTCGACCAGCGCGGCCTCGAGTTCGGCCAGCATGCCGTCCCGGGCCGCCGCATAGGCGCCGGGCAGGTCGTCGCGGGACTGTGCGTAGGCGCCGGCGATCAGCCTCGCGGCGGCCGGCGCACCGCAGGCCACGCATTCGGCGACGGCGGTGGCGCTGGGCTCGGCGCCGCGCTCCAGCAGCAGGCCGACCAGTTCGGGGGAGACCGCGCTGTCGATGTAGTCGAGCGCGTCGTGCGCCACCGGCGCGCCGGCCCGCACCAGGGCTTCGGCGGCGTGGTGGGCGCCATGGCTCAGGGCCAGGTCGGTGGCGATCGCGCTGCCCAGCAGCGGTCCGTCGAGCGCGATCCCGGCGGCCGCGAGCCGGGCGACCTGTTCGGCGTCGTCGGTCGCGATCGCGTGGCGCAGCGCGACCCGCGCAAGCGGAGCGTCCTGGCCCAGCGTGCCGGCGGCCAGCGGGGAGCGCCAGTCGACCATGGCGCCGCGGTAGAAGGCGATCAGCCGGTCCATCAGCTCGAGCGAGAGGCCGTGCTCCTGGTGCCGCTGGTCGAGGTATTCGAGCAGCGCCTGGCCGGTGAAGTAGTCGCCCGCCGGCGCCAGCGGGTCTTCGTCGAGTTGCAGCGCCTCGAAGGCCGCGCACAGGTCGTGGGCGACGGTGGTCATGCCGTCTTCGTGCATCTCGTGCGGCCACGGCGGCGGCAGGCCCTGCTTCCAGGCCAGCACATGGCCGTAGTCGGGGCCGGGCTCGACCACGGCGTAGATGCGGTCGCTGTCCTCGAAGCCGCCGAAGGGCAGCAGCGTGAGCTTGCCGTCCCAGGGCTCCCCGCTCTGCGCGGCCGCTTCCTGGGCGGCTTCGCGCTCGTGGTCGACCCAGCCCTGCAGGTCCTGGGGACCTTCGCTGCCGCTCCAGAAAAGGTCGCTCCAGACCACCGACTCCTCGTTGCCGTTCATGTGCAGGTGGAGGTCGTAGTCGATGCGGCCTCCGGCACTCTGGCGCCAGAGCGCCAGCAGCTCCGGCGGCAGCGGTCCGGCGCACAGCGCCTGCAGCGCCGCGATCTGCGACTCAGCCATCGGCGGCTGGGCCTCGAAGATCACGCGCCGTGCGAACAGCACGATGCCGTGCGAGCGCAGCTGCGCGAGTTCCTCATCGCCGAAGTAGTCGTTGTGCATCCTCGTCTCCTCATTGTTGTGACGCGAAGCGGATCGGTGCGGGCGGCCTAGAGATCGGTCCGAAGCTTCCAGATTTCAGGGAACAGCACCACGTCGAGCATCTTGCGCAGATAGCTTACGCCGCCGGTGCCTCCGGTGCCACGCTTGAAGCCGATCACGCGCTCGACCGTGGTCACGTGGCGGAAGCGCCAGAGGCGGAAGGCGTCCTCGAGGTCGGTGAGTTCCTCGCCGAGCTGGTAGAGCTCCCAGTATTTCTTCGGTTCGCGGTAGGCCACCAGCCAGGCCTGCTCGACGCCGTCACTCGCCTCGTAGGGCTTGGACCAGTCGCGCTCGAGGTGGTCGGCGGGAACCGCCAGGCCGCGTCGCGCCAGCAGCCGCAGCGCTTCGTCGTAGAGCGAGGGCGCCCGCCATGCCGCGTCGACCTCGGCCAGCAGGTCGGGGCGATGCGAATGGGGCTTGAGCATCGCGGCGTTCTTGTTGCCCAGCGCGAATTCGATGCAGCGGTACTGCCAGCTCTGGAAGCCGCTGGATGCGCCCAGGTAGGGCCGCATGGCGCTGTACTCGGGCGGCGTCATGGTGGCCAGCACGTCCCAGGCATGCACCAGCTGCTCCATGATGCGCGACACCCGCGCCAGCATCTTGAAGGCGATGGACAGGTCGTCGTCGGCGATGGCGCGGATCGCGGCGCGCAGCTCGTGCAGCATCAGCTTCATCCAGAGCTCGCTGGTCTGGTGCTGGACGATGAAGAGCAGCTCGTCGTGCGCCGGCGAGCGCGGATGCTGCGCGGTCAGGATCTGGTCGAGGCTCAGGTAGTCGGTGTAGCTCATCGAGGCGCTGAAATCGAGCTGCGCCTTTTCCTCGTGAACGATGTTTTCTGTACTCATGAAGGTCTTTCTCAGGTGACTGCGAGCTTCTGGTTGAACTCGGGCCGTTTCCATTCCTCGCGGTCGCGCACCTGCCCCAGGTGCTCGACCGCGTTCCATACATCCTCGAAGCCGAGGTAGAGCGGCGTGAAGCCGAAGCGCAGGATGTCCGGCACCTGCGCGTCGCCGGCGCGGAAGTCGCCGATCACGCCGCGGGCGATCAGCGCCTGCACGATCGCGTAGGCACCCGCACCGCCGTCGCGCAGCGCCAGGCACACCTGCGAGCCGCGCTGGGCGTGGGCGCGCGGCGTCACCAGCGTGAAGCGGCCGGCGCAGCGCTGCTCGACCAGCACGATGAAGGCATCGGTCAGGGCCAGCGACTTGCTGCGCAGGGCGGCCATCTGTCCTTGTCCGCCGTCGAAGGCTTCGGCGGCCAGCACGGTGTCGATCCCGCACTCGAGGCCGGCCAGCGCGATGATCGGCTGCGTGCCGCACAGATAGCGCGCCACCCCCGGCGCCGGGCGGTAGTGCGGCGTGAATTCGAACGGTGCCGCATGGCCCCACCAGCCCGAGAGCGGCTGTGCGAACTGGCCGGCGTGGCGCGTGTGGACCCACACGAAGGCCGGTGCGCCGGGGCCGCCGTTGAGGTACTTGTAGCCGCAGCCGATCGCGAAGTCGGCCTCGCTCTCGTTGAGGGCCACCGGCACCGCGCCGGCGCTGTGGGCGAGGTCCCAGACCGTGAGCGCGCCCACCGCATGGGCGGCGGCGGTGACGGCCTTCATGTCGTGCATCGCGCCGGTGCGGTAGTTGACGTGGGTCAGCATCAGCACGGCCACTTGCTCGTCGAGGGCCGCCGGCAGCTCGTCGGCGTCGATCAGCTTCAGCGTGAAGCCGCGCTCCCGGCAGATCGATTCGGCGATGTAGAGGTCGGTCGGGAAGTTGCTGCGCTCGCTGAGCACGACACGGCGCTTGGGGCCGGCGTCCGGCGTCGCCGGCAGCACCTGCAGCACCTGGCTCAGGGCCGCGAACAGCACCTTGTAGAGATTGATCGAGGTGCTGTCGGTGCAGACGACTTCGCCGGGCGCGGCGCCGATCAGGCGTGCGACCTTGTCGCCGAGCCGCTGCGGCAGGTCGAACCAGCCGGCGCTGTTCCAGGAGCGGATCAGGCCCTCGCCCCATTCCTTGGCGACCACCTCGGCGATGCGCGCCGGCGCGGTCTTGGGCAGCACGCCGAGCGAATTGCCGTCCAGGTAGATCACGCCCTCGGGCAGCAGGAACTGGTCGCGCAGGGCGGCCAGCGGATCTTGCGCGTCGAGGCGCTTGCAGTCGTCGAGGGTCATGGTGTTCCTGGGGGAAGCTCGCGCAGCACGGCGCGCACGGGGGAGGCATCGGCGCTCACCAGCTTGAGCGGCAGCGCGATGAGTTCGTAGTCGCCCTCGGGCACCTCGTCGAGCACGAGGTTCTCGAGCACGCGCAGGTCGAGCCGGCGGATCACCTGATGGCTGTCCAGCGTCTTGCTGTCGGCCGGGTCGATGCTGGCGGTGTCGATGCCGACCAGCTTGACGCCGAGGGCGGCGAGGCGCTCGATGGTGGCGGGCGCGTAAGCCGCGAGGGCGCCGTCCCAGCGCTCGACCGGCGCCCGCTGGTAGGTGCGCACCAGCACCCGCGGCGGCAGGTCGGCCACCGCGTGCGCAATGTGCTCCCATTCGACCAGCGGGCCGCGCGCGATCGCGTGGATGACGCGGCAACGGCCGAGGAAGGGCGTCAGATCGACGTCGCCGATGGTGGCGCCGGCAGGGTCGTAGTGCAGCGGCGCATCGGCATGCGCGCCGACGTGCGGCGACAGGCTGATCTCGCTGACGTTGACCGGGCAGCCCGGCGATATCGTCGCGGCCCAGCGCTGCCGGTAGGGCGTGTCGCCGGGGAAGACCGGCGCGCCCTCATGGATGGGGGGAGAGATGTCCCAGAGGCGTGAAGTCATGGCGCAAAGTTAGCGCCATGCGAGGACCCGTGGTGTCGGTTATTTCCAACAGGCCCGGAAACAAGGATCCGTGCCGCTCAGGCCGGGCGCCCCAGCAGCAGGAATTCCATCAGCGCCTTCTGCACGTGCATCCGGTTCTCGGCCTCGTCCCAGACCACCGATTGCGGGCCGTCGATGACCTCGGCCTCGACCTCCTCGCCGCGGTGCGCCGGCAGGCAGTGCATGAAGAGGGCGTCGGGGTGGGCCGCGCGCATCATCTCGGTGTCGACGCACCAGTCGGCGAAGGCGGCGCGGCGGGTTTCGTTCTCGGCCTCGTAGCCCATGCTGGTCCAGACGTCGGTGGTCACCAGGTCGGCGCCGCGGCAGGCTTCCATCGGATCCTTGAAGACCTGGTAGCTGGCATTGGAGCGCAGGCCGGCGACCGACTGGTCGACCTCGTAGCCGCTCGGCGTGCTGACATGCACCTTGAAGCCGAGGATCTCGCTGGCCTGCAGCCAGGTGTTGGCCATGTTGTTGCCGTCGCCGACCCAGGCCACGGTCTTGCCCGCGATCGAGCCGCGGTGCTCGATGAAGGTGAAGATGTCGGCCAGGATCTGGCAGGGGTGGAATTCGTTGGTGAGGCCGTTGATGACCGGCACCCGCGAATGGGCCGCGAAGGCCTCGATCTTGGTCTGCTCGTAGGTGCGGATCATGACCAGGTCGACCATCCGGCTGATCACCTTGGCGCTGTCCTCGATCGGCTCGGCGCGGCCCAGCTGGCTGTCGCCGGTGGTCAGGTGCACCACGCTGCCGCCGAGCTGGTACATGCCGGCCTCGAAGCTCACGCGGGTGCGCGTGGAGGCCTTCTCGAAGATCATCGCCAGCGTGCGGTCGACCAGCGGCTGGTGCCGCTCGTAGGCCTTGAACTTCTTCTTGATCAGCGCCGCGCGGGCGAACAGGTGCGCGTAGTCGTCGGCCGTGAAGTCGGAGAACTGAAGGTAGTGCCGGATGGCTGAGGTCATTTCCGAGGCTCCTCGAGGAAGGCCTTCACGATCGGCGCCAGGATGGCGACGATCTCGTCGGCTTCGGCGATGCTGAGGATCAGCGGCGGCACCAGGCGGATCACGCTGTCGGCCGTGACGCTGAGCAGCAGGCCGGCCTCGCAGGCGCGGTTCAGGATCACGCCGCAGGGACGATCGAGCTCGATGCCCAGCATCAGGCCTTGGCCGCGGATCTCCGTCACGCCGGCCAGGCCGCCGAGCTCGCGCTCCAGCGCCGCCTTGAGATGGGCGCCGACATTGGCGGCGTTCTCGAGCAGCTTGTGCTCCTCCATGATCCGGATGGTCTCGATGCCGGCGCGCATCGCCAGCGGGTTGCCGCCGAAGGTGGTGCCATGGTTGCCCGGGCCGAAGATGTTGGCGGCGCGCGGGCCGGCGACCACCGCGCCGATCGGCACGCCCGAACCCAGGCCCTTGGCCAGCGGCATCACGTCCGGCTTGATGCCCGCCCACTGGTGGGCGAACCACTTGCCGGTGCGGCCCATGCCGCATTGCACCTCGTCGATCATCATGAGCCAGTCGCGCTGGTCGCAGAGCTCGCGCACCTGGCGCAGGTATTCCCAGCGCATCGGATGGATGCCACCCTCGCCCTGGATGGTCTCGAAGAACACCGCGACCACGTTCGGATTGCCTTCGGTGGCCTTCTTGAGCGCGTCGATGTCGTTCAGCGGCACGCGGATGAAGCCCTCGACCAGCGGGCCGAAGCCCTGCTGCACCTTGGGATTGCCGGTGGCCGACAGCGTGGCGATGCTGCGGCCGTGGAAAGCGGCCTCGTAGACCACGATCTCGGGCCGCTCGATGCCCTTGTCGTGGCCGAACTTGCGCGCCAGCTTGAGCGCGGCCTCGTTGGCCTCCAGGCCGGTGCAGCAGAAGAAGGCGTTGGTCAGGCCCGACAGCTCGGTCAGCTTGGTCGCCAGCTGCTCCTGGCCCGGCACGTGGTAGTAGTTGGAGCTGTGGATCAGCTTGGCGATCTGGTCCTGCAGCGCCGGCACCAGTTCGGGATGGTTGTGGCCCAGCGTATTGACCGCGATGCCGCCAAGCCCGTCCAGGTAGGCGCGGCCCTCGGTGTCCCAGACTCGGCAACCCTGGCCGTGCGACAGCGCGATCGGCAGGCGACCGTAGGTGTTCATGACGTGGGGCGACGAGGGGGCTGCAGTGGCGCTCATGCGGATCTCCGGAAAAGGGAACGCGGATTCTAGGCGTCCGCTACGCGGCGATCGGTGAGGATTGCGCATCACACCAATGTCCCCAGGCCTGTCGCCCGAGGGACCGCCGGATAGAATCTTGTGCGGCGCAGCATCTGCTCGCGCTTTTCTCTCGCCAACCGATGGTCTCTCCAAACGCCAAAGAAATCTTCATCCAGGGAATCACCCAGGATGGCCGCACTTTTCGTCCCAGCGACTGGGCCGAGCGTCTGGCGGGCGTGATGTGCTCGTTCCGCCCCGGCGGCCCGCAGCCCGGCAGCCACCTGAACTATTCGCCCTGGTGCGTGCCGACCGTGATCAACGGCATCAAGTGCGTGGTGGTGAACCGCGAACTGCGCGACGCCGAGCCGATGGCCTGGGATTTCTGCGTCAATTTCGCCAGGGACAACGGCCTGCAGGTGGCCGAGGCCTGCCTGGTCCCTGACGCGCCGACCTTGCCCAAGACCTCCACCTGATTCGAACGCCCATGAAAAAACCGCCCGAAGGCGGTTTTTCACTTTGCTGCAGCGCACCCCGATCAAACGGCGGATCGGCGAACCGATCCGGGCTGTTTGCCTGAAAACGTCAGGCGGCGACGGCCTTTTCAGGGGCGAGGGCCAGGGCCTTGACCTTGGCCGACAGGCGGCTCTTGTCGCGGGCGGCCTTGTTCTTGTGGAAGATGCCCTTGTCGGCGACCGTGTCGACGATGCTCTGGGCCTTCGCGAAGGCTTCCGTCGCCTTGGTCTTGTCGCCGGCCAGCACGGCCTTCTCGACATTCTTGACGGCGGTGCGGTACTTGGAGCGCAGCGAGGTGTTCGCGGCGTTGAGCTTGACGTCCTGGCGGACGCGTTTACGGCCCGACGCGAGGCGCGGGTTCTTCTTCTTGGGCTTGGCGGATGCCATATTCAGTGTTCCTTGTGTGTCTGGGGATGATGCAGCAAAGCCCTCCATTATAGGCGAGAAGTGGCGGGCGCCCCAAACTGCCGGGGAGAGCACCCGCGGGCGCCTACACTTCTGCCCCGTGTCCCTGTTCAAATCCGCCTCCACCGTCTCGCTGCTGACGCTCGCCTCCAGGGTGACCGGCCTCGTCCGCGACGTCCTCATGACCTCGGTGTTCGGCGTCAGCGCGATGACCGACGCCTTCTACGTCGCCTTCCGCATCCCGAACCTGTTCCGGCGCGTGTTCGGCGAAGGCGCCTTCAGCCAGGCCTTCGTGCCGGTGCTGGCCGCCACCCGGACCGAGGACGGCGACGCCGGCGCCAAGGCGCTGGTCGACCACGTGGCGACGCTCCTGACCTGGACCCTGGTCGTGGTTTGCGCGCTCGGGGTGATCGGGGCGCCGCTGATGGTCTGGGCCATGGCCAGCGGCCTCCAGCAGAACCCCCACGGCTTCGACGCCGCGGTGGTGATGACGCGCTGGATGTTCCCCTATATCGGCTTCATGTCGCTGGTGGCGCTGGCTGGCGGCATCCTCAACACCTGGCGCAAGTTCGCGGTGCCGGCGGCCTCGCCGGTGCTGCTCAACCTGGCGCTGATCGCGGCGATCGTGTTCGGGGCGCCGCTCTTCAGGCGCTTGGGCATCGAGCCGATCTATGCCCAGTGCGTGGGCGTGATGCTGGGCGGCCTGCTGCAACTGGCGATCCAGGTCCCGGCGCTGCGCGGGCTGGGCATGATGCCGCGCATCGGCGCCAGTTTCGGTGCGCTGCGGGCCGCCTGGACCGATCCGGCCACGCGCCGCGTGATGCGCTTGATGCTGCCGGCGCTGATCGGGGTCAGCGTGGCGCAGATCTCTCTGCTCATCAACACCCAGATCGCCTCCCACCTGGCGACCGGCAGCGTCAGCTGGATCACCAATGCCGACCGCCTGATGGAGTTTCCGACCGCCATGCTGGGCGTTGCGCTCGGCGTGGTCCTGATGCCGCAGCTGGCCGGCGCCCGCGCCGCCAAGGACGACGCGCGCTATTCGGCGATGCTCGACTGGGGCCTGCGCCTGGTGGTGCTGCTGGCGGTGCCCTGCGCGCTGGCGCTGCTGGTCTTCGCGCGGCCGCTGGTCGCGGTGCTGTTCCACAACGGGGAGTTCAGCGCGCTGCACGTACAGCGCACCAGCCAGGCCTTGATGGGCTACGGCGTCGGCCTGGTCGGCCTGGTGGCGATCAAGGTGCTGGCGCCCGGCTACTACGCCAAGCAGGACACCCGCACGCCGATGCTGATCGCGGTCGGCGTGCTGGTGCTGACCCAGATCCTCAACGTCTTCCTGGTGCCGCTGCTGCAGCACGCGGCGCTGACGCTCACGATCAGCATCGGGGCCCTGGTCAACGCGCTGTGGCTGCTGGTCGGCCTGATCCGGCGCGGCAGCTACCAACCGCTGCCGGGCTGGGGCCGGTTCGTGCTCCAGGTGCTGCTGGCCACCGCGGTGCTCGGCGCGCTGCTGTACTGGGGCGATCGCCATTTCGACTGGATCGGCCTGCAGGCCCGGCGCCTGCAGCGCATCGGCTTGCTGGCCGCGCTGGTCGCCGGCGGCGCGATGCTCTATTTCGCGGTCTTGGCGATGACCGGCCTCAAGCTTCGCAGCTTCATGCGCCGCTGACCCTGCGCCCCGCCTTGACGGTCCCCGTCCGCTCCTCTACAAAGCCACATGACGTTCAGCTTCACGACGCCCACTGCTCTCGAATACTTCGAATCCCTCGTGAAGAGCGACGAGCAGTTTCCCTTGCTCGAGGCAGCCGCCAGCCTGGCCCAGGACGAATACCCCGAACTCGACGTCCAGCAGGTGCTGGGCGATGTCGACCAGCTGCTGGCGCGGCTCAAGCGGCGGCTGCCGGCCGACGCGGCGCCGCTGCACCGCCTGCGCTCCCTGAACCAGTTCTTCTTTCACGACCTGAGCTTCGGCGGCAACGTCAACGACTACTACGACCCCGACAACAGCTACCTCAACGCGGTGCTGCGCACCCGGCGCGGCATCCCGATCTCGCTGGCGGTCCTGTGGATGGAGCTGGCCCAGGGGCTGGGCCTGCAGGCGCGCGGCGTCGGCTTCCCGGGGCACTTCATGCTCAAGGTCACGCTGCCGAAGGGGCAGGTGGTGATCGACCCCTTCACCGGCAAGTCGCTCTCGCGCGAGGAGCTCAGCGAGCGGCTGGAGCCCTACAAGCGCAGCAACGGCCTGGTCGGCGACTTCGATGTGCCGCTGGGCCTCTATCTGCAGCCGGCGACGCCGCGCGAGATCATCGGCCGGATGCTGCGCAACCTGAAGGAGATCCACCAGGCCCAGGAAGACTGGCAGCGCGCCATCGCGGTGCAGGACCGGCTGATCGCGCTGCTGCCCGAGGCCTGGGGCGAGCACCGCGACCGCGGACTGGCGCATGCCGAACAGGGCAATGCGGTGCTCGCGGTGCGCGATCTCGAGACCTACCTCGCGCACGCCGAGGACGCGCTCGACATCGATGCGATCGCCGAGCGCGTCGCCGCGCTGCGCCGGGCGGAATTCTGATGGAGCCGGTCAAGGCGCCGCTGGCCGACCTCGGGACGCTGCACCAGTTCCACGGCGTCCAGCCGGTGCTGCCGGTGGCCGATGCGGCGCGGGCCGCGCGCTACTTCTGCGACGTGCTGGGCTTCGAGCTCGATTTCATCGCCGGCGAGCCGCCAAGCTACGCGCGGGTCAGGAAGGGCGACCGCAGCTACGGCGATCCGGTCTACCTGCGGCTTTGGCAGTGCGGGCAGCGCGAGGCCAATCCGTGGCGCGGCGAGATCGTGATCCATGTCGGCCGGGACATCGACGGCCTGCATGCGGCCTACGTGAAGCGCGGCGTCCACGTGGTCGAGCCGCCGGTTTCCCAGCCCTGGGGCCTGCGCGAATTCGCGATCAAGGAACCCGACGGCCACGTCCTGCGCTTCTGCGGGTATCTCTAGCCCGTCCTCGTCGTCGATGCCGACGGCGAACCGGGCAGGCCGAACTGGTGCCAGGCGCGGCGCAGCTGGGTGTCCGAACCGAAGCCCGACATTTCTGCCGCGCGCGTCACGTTGGCGCCCGACTGCAGCGCCACCTGCGCCGTGGCCAGGCGCAGCCGGCGCAGGTAGGCCAGCGGCGCGACGCCGGCGTGCTCGTCGAACAGGCGCGTCAGGTGGCGCGGCGAGGTGCGGGCGACCTCGGCCATGCGCGGCACGGTCCAGTCGGCCTGGGGCTTCTCGCTGACCGCGTCCTGCACCCGGTGCAGCGCCGCGTGCAGATGGTTGCGGTAGGCCAGGAAGGGCGACAGTTCGGGGTCCTGCGGGCCGCGCCGCATCGCCACCACCATCGTCTGTGCCACCCGCGCCGCCAGGGTTTCGCCGCAGGCCTCGCCGATGCGGTGCAGCATCAGGTCGATGCCGGTGGTCACGCCGGCGCTGCTGTAGAGCGGCGCGTCGAGCACGAAGACCCGGTTGGCGACCACGTCGCAGCCCGGTTCGATCTGCTGCAGTTCCTCCAGGTGCTCGTGGTGCGTGGTGGCGCGCCGGCCCGCGAGCAGGCCGGCGTGGGCCGCGAGCAGCGTGCCGGCGCACACCGTGACCAGTTCGAGCCGTCCGGCTTCGAGCTGCAGGCCGCGCAGCCAGTGCAGCAGGGCCCGCGCCGGCGCGTTGTCGACCGCGATCGTGGCGCCTGGCAGGCCGACCAGCACCACCCAGGCCGGGGCCGTCCAGTCCGACGGCAGGGGCGCCAGCCCCGCCAGCCGGACGCCGACCGAGCTGGTCGAGTCCGGCTCCGGGCTTGCGAACACCAGTTCGAAGCGCGGCGGCAGGCCGGCGGAAATCCGCAGCTGGTTGGCGATGCGAAGCGCCTCGGCCGGCCCGGCCCAGTCGAGCACCAGGCTGTGCGGCAGCAGCGCGAAGACGACCCGGATGGGATCGCCCGCGGCGGTCGCTAGACCCTCGTCCATGCGAAGTCCATTTGCCGCGCGGTGCGCAGCGCCAGCGGCTCGCCGGCCAGCCGTGCCACCAGGTGCAGGCTCATGTCGATGCCGGCCGTGATGCCGGCCGAGCTGACGATGCGCCCCTGGTCGACCCAGCGCACGCCTTCGCGGACCTGCAGGGCCGGAAAGCGGCTGCGCAGGTCGTCGATGTCTTCCCAATGGGTGGTCACGGAGGCCCCGGCCGGCAGCACGCCGCCGGCCGCCAGCAGGAAGGCGCCGGTGCAGACCGAGGCCGTGATGCGGGCCTCGCGGCTGGTGCGGGCGATCCAGTCCAGCGTGGCGCTGCAGGCCATCGCGGCGTCGACCACGCCGCCCGGAACGATCAGCAGGTCGACCGCGCAGGCGTCGTCGAAACTGCGCTCCGGCAGCACCTGGAGGCCGGCCCGCATGCGCACCGGTTCCCGGCTGCGGGCGACGCAATGCACCTCGAAAGGCGGCGGCGCGCCGGCGGCGTCGCGCTGGTGCATGCGCGACGCGGTCGTGAAGACCTCGTAGGGGCCTGCGAGGTCGAGCGCCTCGACCTCGTCGAAGGCGAGGATCGCGACCTGCAGCGTTCCGACCATGGCGCTCACCGGCGCGATTCCGCGAGCCGCTCGAGCGCCTGGCTGGCGCTGCACACCTTGGCGAAGCGGCCGTCGAGCACCGTCGCGGTGCGCGCCTGGATATCGGCCGCCGACAGCGGCCGGCCGTCGGGCTGCACCATGTCGAAGGTCAGCGTGGCCTCGGTCACGTAGTCGACCTGCCAGCCCAGGTCGGAGGCATGGCGGGTGGTGGTTTCGCAGCATTGCTCGGTGCGGATGCCGCTGACCACCAGGCGGTCGATGTGGTTCTCGGTCAGCCAGACGTCCAGGCCGGTGCCGACCAGCGCGCTGTGGCGGCGCTTGGTGAAGGTGGCGGCCGCTTCGAAGGGGGCCAGGCCTTCGAGCGGCCGCACATGGCCGGACTCCAGCGCGAAGGAATTGCTCGCGACGGCGGGCCCGTCGCTGTGGAAGACCCGGACGATCGGCGCGCCGGCGGCAGCGAAGCCCTCGATCAGCGCGTTCTGCGCCGCCAGGTAGGCCGGCAGGCCGCGTTCGTCGAAGTAGGGGCGGTGGCGGAACGACTCCTGCACGTCGATCACTATCAGACAGCTGGCCATGCGCGGCATCTCCGGGGTGGAAGTGGATGATGCGCCCTATTTTTCAGGATTCCTGCCTGCTCGTCCGCGCCGCAGCGGACTGGATTCGATCACTTTCGGACATCGACCAGGGTGAACGCGCCCTAGACCAGGGCCGCCGCCTTCAGTTCCTTCTTGAGGTAGGCATAGAACAGCGGCGCCGCCACCAGTCCGGCCGGCCCGAACACCGCCTCGGCGATGAACATCACGGCCAGCAGCTCCCACACCGCCATCTGCGTGCGGCTGCCGACCACCTTGGCGTTGATCAGGTACTCGGCCTTGTGGATCAGGATCAGGAAGGCCAGGCAGGCCAGCGCGGTGAGCGGCGACACCGACAGCCCGACCAGCGTGATGACCGTGTTGCAGATCAGGTTGCCGACGATCGGCACCAGCCCGGCGACGAAGGTGAGCGTGATGAGGGCCGGCGTGTAGGGCAGCTCCATCTGCCACATCGGCAGCAGGAACAACAGGAAGAGCGCGGTCAGGAAGGTGTTGAAGGCGGCGATCCAGAACTGCGCCGCCACGATCTGGCCGAAGGCCTCGCCGAACAGCACGATGCGGGCGCGCAGCTCGCGCGCCAGCGGCAGCCGCGAGGGCGTGTGGACCGCCACCGCCGCCAGCGAGCCGACGATCAGGCCCACATACGCGAACAGCAACCCGCCGAGCCAGGCGCGGCCGGTGAGCGCCAGCGAACCGGCCTGCCCGCGCAGGTAGTTGGCGATCATGCGCTGCACCTCGCCCGAGCCCTCCGGCAGGTAGGCGCCGATGTCCGGCGGCAGCTTGAGCCGCAGTTCGAGCACGGTGCGGGCGATGTAGTCGAGCAGTTCCTTGTACTGCTCGGGCGCATTGAGCACGAACTCGCGCGCCTCGGAGAAGCCCAGGATCAGCAGGCCGATCGGCGCCAGCATCACCAGCGTCGCCGCCGCCACCCGGGACAGCGCGGGCGCCGCGCTCCAGGCCGGATCGTTGGCGCTGATCTTGCGGCGCCGGCGCATGCCGACATCGAAGGCGCGCACCAGCCAGCGGGTGCCGAGGAAGCCGATGCAGACGCACAGCAGGCCCGGCAGCAGGCCCTGCCACATGATCAGCAGCAAGCCTGCGGCGATGAGCAGGTAGCTCGCCGTGACCACGGAACGCGAGGAGGCTGCGGTGGTGTCGCTCACTCGGCGGGGGCGCTTCAGGCGACGACCACTGCGGCGCCGGTGCCGCGCTCGGCGATCACGCCGATCCGGTGCACGGTCTCGCCGGCCGCCTGCAGCGTGGCCGCGCAGGCCGCGGCTTCGGCGGCCTCGATGACGACCACCATGCCGATGCCGTTGTTGAAGGTCCGGTTCATCTCGATGTCGTCGATGCCGGCCACCTTCTGCAGCCAGGCGAAGAGTTCGGTCTGCGGCCAGCTGCCCTTCTGGAGGTGGGCGGCCGTGCCTTCGGGCAGCACGCGCGGGATGTTCTCGAGCAGGCCGCCGCCGGTGATGTGGGCCAGCGCCTTGATCGGGTGCTTGCCCAGCGCCTCGAGCACCGGCTTCACGTAGAGGTGGGTGGGCTCCATCACGGCCTCGCGGAAGGACTTGCCGTCGAGCGTGGCGGGCAGGTCGGCGCCGGCGCGCTCGATCACCTTGCGCACCAGGCTGAAGCCGTTGGAATGCACCCCGGCCGAGGCCAGGCCGAGCACCACGTCGCCGGGCTTGACGTCCTTGCCGGTGAGGATCAGCGACTTCTCGACCGCGCCGACCGCGAAGCCGGCCAGGTCGTATTCGCCGGCCGGGTACATGCCGGGCATTTCGGCGGTCTCGCCGCCGATCAGGGCGCAGCCGCTGAGCTCGCAGCCGCGGGCGATGCCGCCGACCACCGCCGCGGCGGTGTCGACGTCGAGCTTGCCGCAGGCGAAATAGTCGAGGAAGAACAGCGGCTCGGCGCCCTGCACCAGCACGTCGTTGACGCTCATGGCCACCAGATCGATGCCGACCGTGTCGTGCATGTTCCATTCGAAGGCCAGCTTGAGCTTGGTGCCGACGCCGTCGGTGCCGCTCACCAGCACCGGCTCCTTGTAGCGCTTGGGCACCTCGAACAGGGCTCCGAAGCCGCCGATGCCGGCCAGCACGCCCTCGCGCATCGTCTTTTTCGCCAGCGGCTTGATGCGGTCGACCAGCGCGTCGCCGGCATCGATGTCGACGCCGGCGTCCTTGTAGCTGAGCGGGGTGGGGGTGTTGGAGTTCATGGGCGGGCCGGGCTGAAGAGGGGGAGGGCGGAAGGAGGAGGACAATGAGGCCGGCAACCAATCTGGGCGGGCCGATAGAATTCGCCACGATTTTAAGGGCGCTGATCGACCCTGCCCCCGCTTGCCACTTCGTGTCCTGCGCCATTTCTCCATGAATCCATCCTTCGCGTCGTCCGCGCCATTCCTGCCGCCCCCTGCGGCCAAGGCATGAAACAGCTCGCGCTCGACATCGGCATCGCCAGCGGCCCGACCCTGGCGGGCTTCTTCGCCGGGCCGAACGAGCCCGCGCTGCGCCACCTGCAGCTGTGGGTCGGCGACGCGCGCACGCCGACCTTGCATTCGCCCGTGCCGACCTACCTCTGGGGCGAGGGCGCCAGCGGCAAGACACACCTGCTGGAGGCGGTGCGCGGCGCGCTGCGCGAGCAGGGCGCCAGCGTCGGCTGGCTCGACCCGGCGGCCGTCAACCCGCCCGAGTTCGACGAGCGCTGGGGCGCGGTGCTGCTCGACGACGTCCATCTCTACAACGCGGTGCAGCAGCACGCGGCCTTCAACTGGTTCGTCAACGCCCAGAGCCTGCAGCGCGGCGTGGTCGCGGCCGGCGCCCTGCCGCCGGCCGACCTGCCGCTGCGCGAGGACCTGCGCACCCGGCTGGGCTGGGGCCATGTGTTCCACTTGCAGGTGTTGAGCGAGGCCGAACGGCGCGCGGTGCTGCGCCAGGCGGCCGACGACCGCGGCGTGATGCTGTCTGACGATGTCCTCGACTACATGCTGCACCGCTTCAGCCGCGACCTCGGCAGCCTGATGGAGTTGCTCGCCCAGCTCGACGGCTATGCCTTGCAGACCCAGCGCGCGATCACCATCCCGCTGATCCGGTCCATGCTCGAAAACGAATAGGGCTCAAGCCCACTTTCCAATGATCAAGAAATTCATCGACAAACTCCTCGGCAAGTCCGGCGCTGCCGGCCCCGGCGGCAAGGCCCGCTTCGGCAAGCGGCAGGAGGTCGACGCCTCCGTCCACGGCATCGACCCGGCGCTGGTCGACGAGCGCGCCCGCAACGTGGTGACCACCTTGCAGCAGGCCGGCTACGAGGCCTACGTGGTGGGCGGCGCGGTGCGCGACCTGCTGCTGGGGCTGCGCCCCAAGGATTTCGACGTCGCCACCAATGCGACGCCGGAGCAGGTCAAGGGCCTGTTCCGCCGCGCCTTCATCATCGGCCGGCGCTTTCGCATCGTGCACGTGGTGTACGGCCGCGGACGCGAGCACGAGGTGATCGAGGTCTCGACCTTCCGCGCCTACATGGACAACGCCGGCGCCGAGCAGGTGGCCGGCAACGAGCGCACCAGCAAGGGCGAGCTGGCCGGCATGAAGCACGCGGTGGATGCCAGCGGCCGGGTGCTGCGAGACAACGTCTGGGGCCCTCAGGAGGAAGACGCCGCGCGCCGCGACTTCACGGTCAACGCGATGTACTACGACCCGGCCAGCCAGATCGTGGTCGACTATCACAACGGCATCAAGGACGCCAAGAAGCTCACGCTGCGCATGATCGGCGACCCGATCACGCGCTACCGCGAGGACCCGGTGCGCATCATCCGCGCCATCCGCTTCTCGGCCAAGCTGGCGGCGCTCGGCTTCAAGCTCGAGCCCAAGACCGCGGCACCGCTGATCGAGTCGAGCCGCCTCTTGGCCGACGTGCCGCAGAGCCGGCTGTTCGACGAGATGCTCAAGCTGCTGCAGACCGGCCACGCGGTGGCGACTGTCGCGCAGCTGCGCAAGCTCGGGCTCGCGACCGGCATCTATCCGCTGCTCGACGTCGTGGTCGAGCGCGCCGACACGCCTTTCGTCCAGGCCGCGCTGCAGGACACCGACCGCCGCGTCGGCGAGGGCAAGCCGGTGGCGCCGAGCTTCCTGCTGGCCTGCGTGCTGTGGGCCGACGTGCGCGACGGCTGGGCCCAGCGGGTCGAGGGCCGGCACGGCCAGCGGCCGCAGCCGCCGTTCCCGGCGCTGCAGGATGCGATCGACGATGTCTTCAATGCCCGCATCGGCGATGTCTCGGGCCGCGGCAAGCTGGCGGCCGACATGCGCGAGATCTGGATGATGCAGCCGCGCTTCGACAAGCGCAGCGGCTCGACGCCCCACAGCCTGGTCGAGCAGGCGCGTTTCCGTGCCGCCTTCGATTTCATGCGCCTGCGCGCCGATGTCGGCGAGGTCGGCGAGGCGATCGCCGAGTGGTGGCAGGAGTTCAGCACCGCCGACGACCTGCGCCGCCAGGATCTGATGGACCAGGTGCGCGACGAGCAGCACAAGAAGACCCGCCAGCGCGTGCCGGCGCGGCCGCCGGCCCCGGCGTCCTCCGAGCGCCGCGCAGGCGGCCCGTCCGAGGAGGCCGAGGCCGCACTGCCGCCCGATGCCGAGGTCTCGGACGCGCCGCGCAAGCGCCGCCGCCGCCGCAAGCCGCGCAGCGGCGGTGCCGGCGATGCCGGCGGCGTTGCGGCGGAATGAATGCGCTCTAGAGCCTTCGTCGCGATCGGCGCCAATCTCGGCGACGCGCGCGAAACGGTGCGCCAGGCCATGGACGATCTGGATCGCGTGCCGCAGACCCGGGTCAGCGCCCGCTCGTCGCTCTACCGCAGCGCGCCGGTGGATGCGGGCGGCCCCGACTTCGTCAACGCGGTGGTGGAGCTTGAGACCGGGCTCGACCCGCAGGCCCTGCTGGCCGAGCTGCAGCGCCTCGAAGCCGGTGCCGGCCGCGAGCGCCCGTACCGCAACGCCCCGCGCACCCTCGATCTCGACCTGCTGCGCCACGGCGATGTGGTGCTCGACACCCCGCGCCTGCGCCTGCCGCATCCGCGGATGGCCGAGCGCGCCTTCGTCCTGCTGCCATTGGCGGAAATCGCACCGGAGCAGGTCACATCCCTTCAACTGGCGCAGGTGGCGGACCAGCGGATCGAGCGGCTCTGAGAGTCGTTCCGAGCCCGCCCATTACACTTGCGCGGTTTTTCACGATGGCGTCACGGGCATGTGCTTGGGGCGGCCAGGAACCCAGGAGAGCGCCATGTTCGGCAAGCTGCTGCCCCGCGAGGGGAATTTTTTCGAGATGTTCAATCAGCATGCCGACCGCATCGTCGAAGCGGCGCGCGCGTTCGAGCAGCTCGTGGCCAATTACAACGACCTGCACCTGCGTGAGCAGTACAACCGCGATGTCGACAACGCCGAGCGGGCGGCAGATCGCGTCACGCATGACGTCAACCGGCTGATCCACAAGACCTTCATCACGCCGATCGACCGCGAGCAGATCCACAAGCTGATCAACACCATGGACGACGTCGCCGACCTGATCCAGGATTCGGCCGAGACCATGGCGCTGTACGACGTGCGCCACATGACCGAGGAGATCACCCGCCTCACCACGCTCAGCGTGAAGTGCTGCGAGCGGGTCAAGGACGCGGTCAAGTTCCTCTCGAAGATCGCCGATCCGGCCACGGCCGAGGCGACGCTGAAGACCTGCGAGGAGATCGACCGGCTCGAGTCGGATGCCGACCGCGTGATGCGCAGCGCCATGAGCAAGCTGTTCCGCGAGGAGCCCGATGTGCGTGAGGTGATCAAGCTCAAGGCGATCTACGAGCTGCTCGAGACCATCACCGACAAGTGCGAGGACGTCGCCAACGTCATCGAGGGCATCGTCCTCGAGAACTCCTGACCTGACTCGGATTTTCGAATGGCAACGGTTCAGGTCGCCCTCTGGGTGGTGGTGGGATTGGTCGTACTGGCCATCGCCTTCGATTTCATGAATGGCTTCCACGACGCGGCGAACTCGATCGCCACGGTCGTGTCGACCGGCGTGCTGAAGCCCGGCCAGGCCGTGGTGTTCGCGGCCTTCTTCAACCTGATCGCGATCTTCGTCTTCCACCTGAGCGTGGCGGCGACCATCGGCAAGGGCATCGTGCAGCCGGGCATCGTCGACGTGCACGTGGTGTTCGGGGCGCTGATCGGTGCGATCAGCTGGAATCTCGTCACCTGGTACTACGGCATCCCGAGCAGTTCGTCGCATGCGCTGATCGGCGGCATCGTCGGCGCCGTGATCGCCAAGGCCGGCTCGGGCGCGCTGGTCGCCGCCGGCATCTGGAAGACGGTGGCCTTCATCTTCGTCTCGCCGCTGCTCGGCTTCCTGCTCGGCTCGTTCATGATGATCCTGGTGGCCTGGGTGTTCCGGCGCGCGACGCCGTCGCGCGTGGACCGGTGGTTCCGAACGCTGCAGCTGGTCTCGGCCGGCGCCTACAGCCTGGGCCATGGCGGCAACGACGCGCAGAAGACCATCGGCATCATCTGGATGCTGCTGATCGCGACCGGCTATGCGGCGGCCGATGCCTCGTCGCCGCCGACCTGGACCATCGTGAGCTGCTATGCGGCGATCGCGCTCGGCACCATGTTCGGCGGCTGGCGCATCGTCAAGACCATGGGCCAGAAGATCACCAAGCTGAAGCCCGTGGGCGGCTTCTGCGCCGAGACCGGCGGCGCGCTGACGCTGTTCCTGGCGACTGCGCTCGGCATCCCGGTGTCGACCACCCATACCATCACCGGCGCGATCGTGGGCGTCGGATCGGTGCAGCGCGCCAGCGCGGTGCGCTGGGGCGTGGCCGGCAACATCGTCTGGGCCTGGGTGCTGACGATCCCGGCCTCGGCCTTCGTGGCGGCGCTGGCCTATTGGATCGGGCTGCAGATCTTCTGAGCTACTGGGAGATCTTCCGGCCGGCTTCGATCTCGTGTTCGAAGAAGCGCTGGAAGCTGAAGGCGATGCTGGCCATCAGGATCGTGCTGCCGAAGAACAGCGCCAGCACCACCGCGCCGATCGTGAGCCAGCCGGTGTTGCCGGCCGCGCTGTCGCCCGGACGGCCGGCGTTGTAGCGCGCGTTCCACTTCTCCGGCGTCATCAGCCCGTAGACGATCGCGGTGAGGGCGCAGCCCGCGATGGTGAAGCCCAGCATCGGGATCAGCACCCAGCTCAGGCCGTCGTCGCCGCCGTACATCCGCACCCGTTCGATGCCGTAGAGGCCGAGCGCGGTCGGGATCGGCAGCAGCCAGCCGAGCAGGCTTCCGATGCCGCGCAGGTAGAAGCAATGCAGCCCCAGCGGGCCGCCCAGGAAGGCCAGCCACGCGGCCAGGGTCTTGTTCTTCATTCGGGACGGGTGGTGCTGCCTTCGCCGAGCACTTTCTCCATGAGCACGACGTCGCGCCATTCGCCGAACTTCCAGCCGCAGTCCTTCAGCACGCCGACATGGCTGAAGCCCTGGGTGCGATGCACGCCGATCGAGCCGGCGTTGGCCGAGTCGCCGATGACGGCGATCAGCTTGCGCACGCCCACCGCTTCGGCGGCCTGCGACAACGCCGCCAGCAGCTGGGCGCCCAGGCCCTGGCCGCGGGCGCTGTCGGCCAGGTAGATCGAATCCTCGGCCGAGAAGCGGTAGGCGGGGCGGGGCTTGAACCAGTTGCAATAGGCGAAGCCGAGCAGTTCGCCGTCGCGCTCGGCCACCAGGTAGGGCAGGTTCTTGGCGAGGACGTCGGCCCGTCGGGCGGCCATGTCGGCAGCGGTCGGCGCCTCGGTCTCGAAGGTGCCGGTGCCGTGCAGCACGTGGTGGGCGTAGATGGCGGTGATGGCGTCGATATCTTCGTCGCGGCTGGGGCGAATCTGGGTCATTCGGGGTGCTCGGCAAAGGCCGGAATTGGAGAAACGGGAGAGCGGGCTATAATCGTGGGCTTTTCAGCGTGCGCTGGCCGGGTGGCCATGTCGCGTGTCTCGACGCTGGAAGAACACTGTGGGCAGGCCTTCTGGGGTTTGCTGCACCACCCCAAGGATAAATCATGGTCGTCATTCGACTCTCCCGCGGCGGTTCCAAAGGCCGTCCGTTCTTCAACATCGTCGTGTCGGACAAGCGCGTTCGCCGCGATGGCCGTTTCATCGAGCGCCTGGGTTTCTACAACCCGACCGCCAAGGAAAACGAGGAAAGCATCCGCATCGCCCAGGACCGCCTGACCTACTGGAAGAGCGTCGGCGCCCAAGCCTCGCCCACGGTCACCCGCCTGATCAAGCAAGCGGCTGCCGCCGCTCCCAAGGCTGCGGCCTAAGCTGTAGCCGAGGCGATGCTGCCCTCACTCGAAGCCGCCGAATTGCCGGCGGATGCGATCGAAGTCGGGCGCATCGCCGATGCCTGGGGCATCAAGGGCTGGTTCAAGGTCCTGCCCCACAGCGCCGAGCCCGAGGCGCTTTTTTCTTCCAAGCGTTGGCTGCTCCAGCCCCCGGGCTCAGCGGGCGGCCGTGCGTTCCGGCTCGCGATCCGCGAGGCCAAGGAACATTCCGACTGCATCGTCGCCTCGTCCGAGGACGTGCCCGACCGCAACGCGGCCGAGGCGCTGCGCGGTGCGCGCGTGTTCGTGCCGCGCTCGAGCTTTCCGACCGCCGGCGATGACGAGTACTACTGGGTCGACCTGATCGGCCTCGCGGTGGTCAACCGCGAAGGCGTGGCGCTCGGCAATGTGCGCGAGCTGCTGGCCTCGGGCCCGCAGACCACGCTGGTGCTCGATGCGATCGAAGACGGCAAGCCGGTCGAGCGCATGGTGCCCTTCGTCGCGGTCTTCGTCGACAAGGTCGATCTGGCCGGCCGGCTGATCACGGTCGACTGGCAGCCCGACTACTGAGCGGACGGCTTCCGCCCGCAGCCCGATCGGCGCCCATGCGCTTCGACGTCATCACCCTGTTTCCCGAACTGTTCGCGCCCTTCCTCGCAAGCGGCGTGACGCGCCGCGCCTACGAGTCGAAGCAGGTCGAGGTGGTGCTGTGGAATCCGCGCGACTACGCCGAGGGCAACTACAGGCGCGTGGACGACCGGCCTTTCGGCGGCGGCCCCGGCATGGTCATGATGGCCGAGCCGCTGTCGGCCTGTCTCGATGCGGCGCTGGCGGCCCGGGGTGCGCCGGCGCCGGTGCTGCTGTTTTCGCCGATCGGGGAGCCGCTGCGCCACGAGGCGGTCGAGCAGTGGGCGGCCGGTGAGGGCGCCGTGCTGGTCTGCGGCCGCTACGAGGGCATCGACCAGCGCTTCATCGAGGCCCGCGTCACGCACCAGTTGAGCCTGGGCGACTTCGTGCTCTCGGGCGGCGAGATTCCGGCGATGGCGCTGCTGGACGCGGTGGCGCGCCTGCAGCCCGGCGTGCTCGGCGACGAAGCCAGCCATATCCAGGACAGCTTCAATCCGGCCCTCGACGGCCTGCTCGACTGCCCGCACTACACGCGGCCCGAGCAGTGGCGCGGCGAGGGCGTGCCGGCGCCTCTGATGTCCGGCCACCATCTGCAGATCGAACGCTGGCGCCGCGACCAGCGGCTCGCGATCACCCGCGACAGGCGGCCCGATCTGATCGACGCGGCCAGGCTTGCCGGCCGGCTCAGCGCGATCGACGAGAAGTCGCTCAAAAAAAAGCTATAATCTTTGGCTCCCCGATCCTCTGGCCGGCCGCGCCGGGTTGAACAAGCAGTGACCTAGGGGGTCACTAAGCAGTGACCCAAGGGTCACCAAGCTACGACCCAACGGCGCCTTTTGTGTAGCGCGGACAAGATCGAATCCAGGAAAAAATGAACCTCATCCAGACTCTCGAGCAGGAAGAAATCGCCCGGCTCAACAAGCAGATTCCCGATTTCATGCCCGGTGACACGGTCATCGTCAGCGTGAACGTCGTCGAAGGCACGCGCAAGCGTCTGCAAGCCTACGAAGGCGTCGTGATCGCCAAGCGCAACCGCGGCCTCAACAGCGGCTTCATCGTGCGCAAGATCTCCAGCGGCGAAGGCGTGGAACGTACCTTCCAGACCTACAGCCCGCTGATCGCCAAGATCGAAGTCAAGCGCCGCGGCGACGTCCGCCGCGCCAAGCTGTACTACCTGCGCGAGCGCAGCGGCCGTTCGGCACGCATCAAGGAAAAGCTGCCGGGCAAGGCCCCGTCCGCAGCGGCTGCACAATAAGCAGCGCGCCCTTGCCGTGCAGAAAGCCGCCACTTCAGGCGGCTTTTTGCATTGGTGCCGCACGACGGCGCCATGTTCGTGAATTTGTTGGATGTCCCGCGCCGCGCGCCCGGGCTTTTTGCGTTTTACTCGTCGAGTTACTTCATTGACCACTCCACCGCCGGCCATGCGCGCCTCTCCCGTCGAAGTCATCAATGCCGTGCTGCCGCCGGCCTTGCAGTCCTTCGACCCGCGGAAGGTGCCCGTGGTCGCCGTCGACAGCGGCCTGCCGCCGGTCGACCCGGCGCGCCTGCGCATCGACGCGCTGCGCGAGCGTTTCTCGGCGCCGCCGGCCTGGACGCCCGAACTGCGGCGTGAGCCGCGCATGACCGACCGGGCGCCGGCGCAGGCGGCGGTGCTGGTGCCGATCGTGATGCGCGACGAGCCGACGGTGCTGCTGACCGAGCGCAGTTCGCACCTCAAGAACCATTCGGGGCAGGTGGCCTTCCCAGGCGGGCGGGTCGACCCCGAGGACGCCAACATCGCCGCCGCCGCGCTGCGCGAGGCCTGGGAAGAAGTCGGCCTGTCGGCGGAGTACATCGAGATCCTCGGCAGCCTGCCGACCTACACCACGGTCACCTCCTTCATCGTGACGCCGGTGGTGGCGCTGGTGCGGCCGGGCTTCGCGCTGAGCCTCAATCCCTACGAGGTCGAAGAGGCCTTCGAGGTGCCTTTCTCCTTCCTCATGAACCCCGCCAACCACCGCCGCCATGCGCTGGTCGGCGACGACGAGCAGGCGCGCCAGTGGCTCTCGATGCCCTACCAGGATGGGCCGAACGAACGCTACGTGTGGGGCGCGACGGCGGGCATGCTCAGAAATCTCTATCGTTTCCTGAGTGCCTGAGATCGGGCCGGTCACGGCGCCGGCCGGCCGGATCGGCGTTCCGAGTCGACCCGGACCAGTCGCTATCATCGAGAAATGAGCTTCTTTGCGATCCTCTGCGCGCTGCTGATCGAGCAGGTGCGTCCGCTGGCGTACCACAACCCCGTCTACGGCGGCGTGCTGGCGTGGACGCGCTGGACCAGCCGCAACTTCGACGCCGGCAAGCCGCACCACGGCTGGGTCGCGTGGAGCCTCGCGGTGGGCGTGCCCACGCTGCTGGCCCTGGCGGTGCATTGGGCGCTGATCCTCACGCTGGGCCTGCCTTTCGCGGTGCTCTGGAGCATCGCGCTGCTCTACGTCACGCTGGGCTTTCGCCAGTTCAGCCACCACTTCACGGGCATCCGCGATGCGCTCGACGAAGGCGACGAGCCGCTCGCGCGCTCGCTGCTCGCGCACTGGCAGCAGGTCGACGCCGCCGACCTGCCGCGCAGCGAGATCGTGCGCCACGTGATCGAGCATTCGGTGATCGCGGCTCATCGGCACGTGTTCGGCGTGCTGGCCTGGTTCTCGATCCTCGCGGCCATCGGCCTCGGGCCGGCCGGGGCGGTGTTCTATCGCATGAGCGAGTTCGTGTCGCGCTACTGGGCCCACAAGAACGGCGCCTCGATGCAGCCGTCCAGCATCTGGGTGCAGCAGGCCGCGGCGAAGGCCTGGGGGCTGATCGACTGGCTGCCGGCGCGCATCACGGCGCTGGGCTTCGCGGTGGTCGGCAGCTTCGAGGAAGCGATCGATTGCTGGCGCAACGACGCCCGCCGCTTTCCCAACGTCAACGACGGCGTGATCCTCGCGGCCACTTCCGGCGCGGTCAACGTCAGCCTCGGCGGCGGCACCTTGAGTGCGGTGCCGGTCAACGATCCGCTGTCGCGGGCCCAGGCCGGCGATTCGTTCGCCGGCGGCCCCGCGCCCGACGGCGGCAGCACCCCGGGCCGCGAGCCCGAGCCCGGCCACCTGCGCAGCGTGGTCGGCCTGGTCTGGCGCTCGGTCGTGATGTGGATGGTGCTGCTGGCGCTGCTGACACTGGCCCGGCTGCTCGGATGACGCCGGCCTTCTGGAGCCCCCGCATCGCCGCGCTCGAGCCCTATGTGCCGGGCGAGCAGCCGCGCATCGCGAATCTGGTCAAGCTCAACACCAACGAGAACCCGTATCCACCATCGCCGCGGGCGATCGATGCGATCCAGGGCGCGGCCGAGGACGGGCTCGAGCGCTACCCGGACCCCGAGTCGACCGTGCTGCGCGCGGCGATCGCGGCGCGCCATGGGCTCGACAGCCGCCAGGTGTTCGCCGGCAATGGCTCCGACGAAGTGCTGGCCCATGCCTTCTTCGCTTTCTTCCAGCAGGACGCGCCGCTGCTGCTGCCCGACATCACCTACAGCTTCTACCGCGTCTATGCGCAGCTCTACGGCATCGCCTGCGAGCTGCAGCCGGTCGACGACGCGCTGCGCATCGATGCCGGTGCCCTCGCGCGGCGGGCCGCGGCCGGCTGCGGCGGCATCGTGATCGCCAATCCGAACGCGCCGACCGGCATCGGCCTCCCGCTGGCGCAGATCGAGCAACTGCTCGTGGCCTGCCCGGAGCGGGTCGTGCTGGTCGACGAGGCCTATGTCGACTTCGGCGGCCAGAGCGCCATGCCGCTGATTGCCCGCCATCCGAACCTGCTGGTGGTGCAGACGCTGTCGAAGTCGCGCTCGCTGGCCGGCTTGCGGGTCGGCTTCGCCTGCGGCCAGGCGCCGCTGATCGACGGCCTGCAGCGGGTCAAGAACAGCTTCAACTCCTATCCGCTCGATCGGCTCGCGAGTGCCGGCGCCGTCGCCGCGCTCGAGGACCAGGCCTGGTTCGAGAAGACCCGGGATGCGGTCGTCGACACCCGCGAAGGGCTTGCGCTGCAGCTCGAGGACCTGGGCTTCGAGGTGCTGCCTTCGCAGGCCAACTTCCTGTTCGTGCGCCATCCGGGCCACGATGCGGCCGCGCTGGCGGCGGCGCTGCGCTCGCGGGCCGTGCTGGTGCGCCACTTCGCGCAGCCGCGCATCGCGCAGTACCTGCGCATCAGCGTCGGCACGCGCGAGCAGTGCGGGGCGCTGGTCGAGGCGCTCGGAGAGATCCTGGACGCACACTGAGCCGGGCGCAGCAGTGAGGCCGGCGCCGGGCCGCCCCAAGGCGGCCTGCGGCCCCCTCGGGGGGCAGCGACCCACACGCAGTGGGGGAGCGTGGGGGTCAGTACCTGCTTTGGCTGAGCTCGGCGAACAGTTCGCCGTAGATGCGGTAGCGCGAGGCGCTGATCGCGCCTTCGTGCGTGGGCGACTCGACCTGCGCGATGACGCCGCAGCCCGGCTCGTGCAGGTGCGTGCAGTTGTAGAACTTGCAGTCGGTCGCCTGCGCTGCGACATCCGGCATCAGGTGCGCGAGCTGCATCGGCTCGATATGGTGCAGTCCGAATTCCTGGAAGCCCGGCGAGTCGATCAGCGCGGTCGTGCGTGCCGGGTCGACCCAGTACCAGGTGGTGCTGGTGGTGGTGTGCTTGCCCGAATTCAGGGCCTGCGAGATCTCGCCGGTGAGGGCGCGGGCGCCGGGCACCAGCAGGTTGATCAGCGTGCTCTTGCCGGCGCCTGAAGGGCCCAGCACCAGCGTGACCTTGCCGGCGAGCAGCTCGGTCAGTTCGGCCGGGCCGCTGCCGCCGTCGGCCTTGAGCGACATCGGCAGCACGCGATAGCCCATGCGGCGGTAGGGCGCGAGCCGCTTCCAGGCGCGCTCGAAGGGCACGGCCAGGTCGCTCTTGTTGAGCGCGATCACCGGCGTGATGCGCTCGGCCCCGGCGGCGATCAGCGCGCGCGTCAGCTGGGTCTCGGAGAACTCGGGCTCGGCCGCGATCAGGATCAGCACCTGGTCGAGATTGGCCGCGAAGGACTTGGTGCGGATCTCGTCCCGGCGATAGAACAGGTTCTTGCGCGGCAGCACGCGCTCGATCGTGCCCTCGTCCTCGCTGGCCTGCCATTGCACGCGGTCGCCGACCAGGGCCTGGCTCTTCTTGCCGCGCGGATGGCAGATCAGGCGTTCGCCTTCGGGTGTCTCGACCAGGCAGTGGCGGCCATGGCTGGCGACCACCAGCCCCTCGCGCAGGGCAGCGCCGGCACTGCCGCCGCGCTGTTGCTTAGCCAAGGCGGCAGTCCATCGGGCGGCTCAGGAGAGCAGCGCGTCGGCCTGCGCCGCGCACTCGAAATCGGTGGCCGAGATGCCGCCGACGTCGTGCGTGTTGAAACGCACCACGCAGCGGTTGTAGTGCACCGAGAGATCGGGATGGTGGTCCTGCCGATGCGCCACCAGCGCCAGCGCGTTGACGAAGGCGATGGTCTCGAAGTAGTTGGCGAAGCCGAAGCTCTTCTCGATCGCGACGTCCTTGCCGTCGCCCGTGAGCTTCCAGCCCTCGAGGCGGGCCAGCCCGGCCACGATCTCGGTGGCGCTGCACGCCCGGCGGGCCTCGTTCTTCCAGTCCTTGATTTTCAGCATGCTGCTCATGGTCGGCTTTCTTTCAGGTCAGGCCGCGGCCATGCGGGCGAGGCGCTCGGAGGCCGGCGGGTGCGAATAGTAGAACTTCACGAAGAGCGGATCGGGCGTCAAGGTCGAGGCATTGTCCTGGTAGAGCTTGAGCAAGGCGGCCGAGAGGTCGGCGCCGCTGGTCTGCGCGACCGCATAGGCATCGGCCTCGAACTCGTGCTTGCGCGAGACCCGCACCGGCAGCGGCGCGACGAAGAAGCCGAACACCGGCAGCGCCAGCATGAAGAGCAGGATCGCCAGCGCGTCGTTGGGTGCCGCGAGGTTGGGCTGCACGCCCAGGCCGGTGTAGAACCAGGTGCGCGCCGACAGCCAGCCCAGCAGCGCGAAGCCGGCCAGGCTCAGCGCGAACATCGCGACCATGCGCTTCATCACGTGCTTGTGGCGGAAGTGGCCCAGTTCGTGCGCGAGCACGGCCTCGACCTCGCCGGCGGTCAGCTGGCGCAGCAGCGTGTCGTAGAAGACCACGCGCTTGCTGGCGCCGAAACCCGTGAAGTAGGCGTTGGCATGCGCGCTGCGGGTGCTGCCGTCCATCACGAACAGGCCCTTGGCGGCGAAGCCGCAGCGCTGCATCAGCGCATTGACGCGCTCCTTGAGCGCGAGGTCGTCGAGCGGCTTGAACTTGTTGAAGATCGGCGCGATGAAGGTCGGATAGACCAGCATCAGCAGCAGGTTGAAGCCCATCCAGGCACCCCAGGCCCAGAGCCACCAGAGCTCGCCGGCGGCCCCCATGAGCCAGAGGATCAGCGCCGCGATCGGCAGGCCGATCAGGGCGCCGAGCAGCAGGCCCTTGACGGCGTCGGCCAGCCACAGCCGCCAGGTCATCTTGTTGAAACCGAAGCGCTCCTCGAGCCTGAAGGTCTGCCACAGCGTGAAGGGCAGCTCGGCCAGGCCGCCGATCAGGGCGAAGGCGGCCAGCAGCGCGAGCTGCTGCCACATGCCGCCGCCCAGGGCGTCGAGCAGCAGGCGGTTGAGCAGGTCGAGCCCGCCGAACAGGGTCCAGGCCAGCAGCACGGCGGTGCCCCAGGCCAGCTCGAGCAGGCCGAAACGGGTCTTGGCGACGGTGTAGTCGGCGGCTTTCTGGTGCGCGCTCAAGGTGATGGCGCCGCGGAACGGCGCCGGCACGGCCCCGCGGTGCCGCGCCACGTGGCGCACCTGGCGGCTGGCGAGCCAGAACTTGATGAGCAGGCCCGCGACCAGCGCCAGCGCGAAGGCCATCGTGAGGAGGAGGGAGGCGGTCAGGGGGCTGGACATGGCGGCAGAGTTTAGCCCCCGCCTTCGCGGAGCCTGGCGCCCGCCGTCCGGTCGGCCTGCTGTCATCAGGGGCGTCCGGCGCCGGAGCCGGGTGCGAGCCATCGACGACAATCGCCCGATGCCCGAAACCACAGCACCGACCGCGCCCGCCACGCTCAAGAAGAGCGATCAGAACCTCGTCTGGCTCGACTGCGAGATGAGCGGCCTGGACCCCGAGAAAGAGCGCCTGCTGGAAATCGCGGTGGTCGTCACCGGACCCGACCTGACGCCCCGCATCGAGGGGCCGGTGCTGGTCATCCACCAGAGCGACGAGGTGCTCGACGCCATGGATGCCTGGAACAAGGGCACCCACGGCCGCAGCGGGCTGATCGACAAGGTCAAGGCCTCGACCATCGACGAGGCGGCCGCCGAGAAGGAGCTGATGCACTTCATCTCGCGCTACATCCCCAAGAGCGGCTCGCCGATGTGCGGCAACACGATCGGCCAGGACCGCCGCTTCCTGGTCAAGTACATGCCCAAGCTGGAAGCCTATTTCCACTACCGGAACCTGGACGTGAGCACGCTCAAGGAGCTCGCCAAGCGCTGGAAGCCGGCCGCCTACAACGGCTTCAAGAAGCAGCAGGCCCATACGGCGCTGGCCGATGTCCACGAGTCGATCGAGGAACTCGCACACTACCGCGACACCTTCCTTAAACTTCAGGATTGAAGATTAGGTAAAAACCCGGATTCATGCGATAATTCGAGGCTTCGCTGAACAGCCTTCAGCGTTTTCTTGCATCTCCCTATCTTGCACATCGCGCCCGAGTCACGTTGAGTGACTGAATCACGGGCCGCAGCCCCGACGAGAGTCGACGGCTGAACGTCGTTGGATGGTTGATGTTTTTCACCACCCGACGGGGCGCCGCCTACGGCAGCGCTCGCGTTTGAGATTGAATAAATGACCGACGCTTTTGAAGCGCAGGGCGAGTTCGCGCCTGTGCAATCCGATGATTTCGCTGTTTCCCCCGTGGTCAGCGAGTCGCTTTCCGTTGCCGCCGAAGTGCCCGAGCTCGAGGCGCTCGACGCGGTCGAGACCGTTGCCGAGCCGAAGCTGCCGAACGGCTTCATCAAGCTGGGCCTGGCGCCCGAGCTGATCGCCGCGGTCGAGGACCTGGGCTTCACCCAGCCGACCACCGTGCAGGAGCAGGTGATCCCGCGCGCCATGACCGCCAGCGGCGGTGCCGACGGCGCGACCCGCTTCGTCGACCTGATGGTGTCCAGCCAGACCGGCAGCGGCAAGACCGCGGCCTTCCTGCTGCCCGTGCTGCACACCCTGCTGCAGCGCCAGGCCGAAGCCGAAGCCGCCAGCAAGGCCGAGTTCCAGCGCCTGGCCGCCGAAGCCGCTGCCCGCGGCGAAGCGCCGCCCAAGAAGCCCAAGCGCAAGGACCCGACCAACTCGCGCCATTTCAAGGCCGCCACGCCCGGCGCCCTGATCCTGTGCCCGACGCGCGAGCTCGCCCAGCAGGTGGCGCACGACGCCATCGACCTGGTCAAGCATTGCCGCGGCCTGCGCATCGCCAACGTGGTGGGCGGCATGCCCTACCAGCTGCAGATCGCCAAGCTGCAGAACGCCGACCTCGTGGTCGCCACGCCGGGCCGCCTGCTCGACCTGCAGCGCTCGATGCAGATCAAGCTCGACCAGGTCAAGTTCCTGGTGGTCGACGAAGCCGACCGCATGCTCGACCTCGGCTTCTCGGACGACCTGGCCGAAGTCAACCAGCTGACGATCGAACGCCAGCAGACCATGATGTTCAGCGCCACCTTCGCGCCGCGCATCCAGCAGCTGGCCCAGCGCGTGATGCGCGAGCCGCAGCGCGTCACCATCGACAGCCCGCAGGAGAAGCACGCCAACATCAAGCAGAGCCTGTTCTGGGCCGACAACATGCAGCACAAGCGCAAGCTGCTCGACCACTGGCTGCGCGACACGACCATCAACCAGGCGATCGTGTTTGCCAGCACGCAAGTCGAATGCGACGGCCTGGCCAACGACCTGCAGCAGGACGGCTTCAGCGCCGTGGCGCTGCACGGTGCCCTGAGCCAGGGTCTGCGCAACCGCCGCCTGATGGCGCTGCGTCAGGGCCAGGTGCAGATCCTGGTGGCGACCGACGTGGCCGCGCGCGGCATCGACGTGCCGACCATCACGCACGTCTTCAACTACGGCCTGCCGATGAAGGCCGAGGACTACACCCACCGCATCGGCCGCACCGGCCGTGCCGGCCGCGACGGTCTGGCGATCACCTTCGCCGAGCAGCGCGACCGCCGCCGGATCTTCGACATCGAGGGCTACACCCGCCAGCAGTTCAAGTCCGAGGTCATCCCCGGCCTCGAGCCGCAGCAGCGTGCGCCGCAATCGCGCCCGCAAGGCGACTTCGGCGGCCGTGGCCGCGACAGCCGTGACAACCATTCGCGCGATCGCAAGTTCGGTGGCGGCGGTGGCCATCGCGGCGGCAACGCCGGTGGTTTCGGCGGCGGCAGCAACTACGCTGGTGCCAGCGGTTTCAACGACCGCAATGCACGCGGCCCGGGCGCCGGTGCGCCGCGCGGCTTCCAGAACGCGGGCAACGCCGGCTTCGGCGGCGGCCGCGATGAAGGCGGCGGCGGCTATGGCCGCAAGCCGGGCTGGGGCGACAGCGCGCCGCGCGGCGGTTTCGACAATGCCCCGCGCGGCGGCGGCTTCGGCGGCGGTGCCGGTCGTGGCGACGGCTTCGCCCCGCGCGGCCATGCCGGCGGTGGCGGCGGCAAGGTCTTCGTGCCGCGCGACGCCCAGAAGCCGCGTGGCTTCAAGCCGACGCGCTGAGGACTGAGGAGCGGCTCCCGCAGCCGCTCGCTCTGCCGGACAAGGCCCGCATTCGTGCGGGCTTTGTCGTTTGTGCGGAGAGGCCCGGCGCGCGATTTGCAGCCGCCCTTGCTGGATCGTTGAAGATGTTTGCACGATCCTCCGGCGGCAAGGAGAGAGCCGAGACAAAGGGCGTCGGGATGCATAAGCTTCGGTCCATGCAGACATCCATCCCCCACGCACTGCGCAGCGAGCGTCCCGTCGACCAGTTGCAGACCACCGTGATGAGGGCCGAGCTCGCCGCGATCATCGACCGCGTCACCGGCAGCGACGGCGCTCACGAGACCGCGATACCGCGCCTCACGCTGGCCCGGGTGTCGCAGATGCAGCATCCGGTGCACGCGATGCACGAACCGGCCTTCTGCGTGCTGGCCCAGGGCAGCAAGCGGGTGCTGCTGGCCGAAGAGGTGTACATCTACGACAGCAGCCAGTACCTCGTGGTGGCGCAGAACCTTCCGGTGGCGGGCCAGGTGGTCGACGCATCGCCCGAGGCGCCGTACCTCGGGCTCAGGCTCGGCTTCGACGTCAAGGACATCGCTGCGCTGGCCCTGGATCTTCGGCTCGGCGAGAGCTTCCCGACGCGAGCTTCGCAACGCGGCATCTTCACCGGCGAGCTGTCCCCCACGCTGCTGGATCCGGTCCTGCGCATGCTCAAGCTGCTGGATTCGCCCGACGACGTGGCGGCGCTGGCGCCGCTGATCACCCGCGAGATCCTGTACCGCCTGCTGAGGTCGCCCGACGGCTGGCGGCTGGCGCAGATGGCGGTGGTCGACAGCCACAGCCAGCGCATCTCGCAGGCCATCAGCGTGCTCTCGCAGCGTTTCCAGCAGCCGCTCCGGGTCGAGGAACTGGCCGATGAAGTCCACATGAGCGTGTCGTCCCTGCACCAGCACTTCAAGGCCGTCACGGCCATGAGCCCGCTGCAGTTCCAGAAGCAGCTGCGCCTGCAGGAGTCGCGGCGAATCATGATCAGCGAACACGTGGATGCCGCGACCGCGGGGCACCGCGTGGGCTACGAGAGCCAGTCGCAGTTCAATCGCGAGTACAGCCGCTTCTTCGGCTTGCCGCCGGCACGCGACGTCAAGCGCCTGCGTGAACTTCAACTGGGCCGCAGGAGCGCCTGAGCCGGCGAGCGCAGCGCTGCCGCCGGCAGCGGCCCGAATTTCAATCAATCCCATCGCCCGATCGGCGATGCCGCCGGTCGGCATCGCGTGGAGGCGCTCGCCCTGTCGATCGGCCCGCGCGAAAGGTCAATCATGAAGATCCATCTGAAACTCGACGGCAAGGTCATTCCGGCCACTCTGGCCGACAACCCGACGGCACGGGAGTTCGCCGCCATGCTGCCGCTCGCGATCACGATGCACGATCTCTTCAACAGGGAGAAGTTCGGTCCGCTGCCGCGCGCCATCTCGCGTCGGCGCACGCGGACCCGGAGCCGGGCCTGCGAGGCCGGCGACATGATCTGCTGGGCGCCGGGGCCCGACCTCGCGATCTTTCATCGCCACGACGGGCAGAAGATCAGAGGGGGGTTTCATGTGCTTGGCAGGCTCGATGAGGGGGCGGAGGCGTTTGGGGTGGCTGGGGCGGTGGAGGTGAGGATCGAGGTGGCTGGGGGAGACTTCTGATCAGTTGAGGACAGAGCAAAAACTGCTGCGCAGTTTCTTGGTCTGTCCCGCAAGGTCTCAGGATTTGTCCCGCAAGGCCTCACGTGACCGGTGCCGGGTTGAACAACACCAGTGCGTTGTGCAGCTTCCACTGCTCGGCCCAGGTCTTGCGGCGGCCGCTGGCGACTTCGAGCATCAGTCGGAACATCTCCCAGCCGATGTCCTCGATGGTGGCGTCGCCGTCGGCGATGCGCCCGGCGTTGACGTCCATCAGGTCGTGCCAGCGGCGCGCCAGGTCGCTGCGGGTGGCGACCTTGATCACCGGCACCTCGGCCAGGCCGTAGGGCGTGCCGCGGCCGGTGGTGAAGACGTGCAGGTTCATGCCCGCGGCCAGTTGCAAGGTGCCGCAGATGAAGTCGCTCGCCGGCGTGGCGGCGTACAGCAGCCCCTTCTGGCGGGCCTTCTCGCCCGGCGCGACCACGCCCGAGATCGGCGCGCTGCCGCTCTTGACGATCGAGCCCATCGCCTTCTCCACGATGTTGGAGAGCCCGCCCTTCTTGTTGCCGGGCGTGGTGTTGGCGCTGCGGTCCACGCGCCCGCGGTCCAGGTAGGCGTCGTACCAGGCCATCTCGCGGATCATCGCCTCGGCCACCTCGGGCGTGCTGGCGCGCGAGGTCAGCTGGTCGATGCCGTCGCGCACCTCGGTCACCTCGGAGAACATCACGGTGGCACCGGCGCGCACCAGCAAGTCGGTGCAGAAACCCACCGCCGGGTTGGCCGTCACGCCCGAGAAGGCGTCGCTGCCGCCGCACTGCACGCCCACCACCAGCTCGCTGGCGGGCACGGTCTCGCGCCGGCGGGCGTTCAGTCGTTCGAGATGCTCCTCGGCCTGGCGCAGGATCGAGTCGACCATCGACATGAAGCCCACGTGGGCCTCGTCCTGCAGGCAGACGACGTCGAGCTTGGCGTCGGCGCTGTCGCCGACGTCGGCCACGTTGCGCTCGTCCACCAGCGCGATGCTGCCCGGGGGCAGCAGGCGCTCGGGCTGCAGCTTCTCGCAGCCCAGGCTGACCACCATCACCTCGCCGCCGAAGTTCGGATTGAGGCTGATGTTGCGCAGCGTGCGGATCGGGATGACGGCGTCGGGGGCGTCGATCGCCACGCCGCAGCCGTAGCCGTGGGCGAGGGCGACGACGTCGTCGACGTTGGGGAACCGGGGCAGCAGCTCGGCCTTGATGCGCTGGACCGCGAAATCGGTGACACCGGCCACGCACTGCACGGTCTGGGTGATGGCCAGGATGTTGCGGGTGCCGACGGAGCCGTCGGGATTGCGAAAGCCCTCGAAGGTGTAGCCCTCGAGCGCCGCCGCCGCGGGCGGCCTGACGGTGGCGATGGGCAGGCCCTGGAGCTCGCGCGCGGCGGGCATCTTCAGGAGCCGCTCGTGCACCCAGCTGCCGGCCGGGATGTCCTTGAGCGCGTAGCCGATCGGCACGTCGTAGCGGCGCACCACGCCGCCCTCGGGGATGTCGACCAGCGCCACCTTGTGCGCCTGGGGCACCTTCTCGCGCAGCACCAGGCCCGAGGGGAACACCGTGCCGCCCGCCAGGCCGCCGTCGTTGGCCACGATCGCGACGTTGTCGTTCGCGTGCATGCGGATGGTGAGCGGCGGCTTGTGTGTGAGGGATTCGCTCATGGGAGTTCTTCGATGTTCGATGTTCGGCGCCGCGCGTGCTCAGGCTCTGCGGCCCGTTTCGGCTTCCTCGCGCGTCCAGCCCTTGACCTGTTCGCTCAGGCTCAGGCCGAGGCCGGGGCGGGTCGGCACCAGCATGCGGCCGTTGCGGATCTCGAGGCGTTCGTTGAACAGGGGCTCGAGCCAGTCGAAATGCTCGACCCAGGGCTCGGTCGCGTAGACCGCGCCCAGATGAACGTGCAGTTCCATCGCAAAGTGCGGGCCCAGGCTGAGGCCGGCCTGCTCCGCCAGGCCGGCGACCTTCAGGAAGGGCGTGATCCCGCCCACGCGGGGCGCGTCGGGCATCAGGTAGTCGGCGGCGCGGTGACGGATCAGTTCTCCGTGCTCGGCCGCGCTGGTCAGCATCTCGCCGGTGGCGATCGGGGTGTCGAACTGGGCCGCCAGCGCCGCGTGGCCCTCGAAGTCGTAGGCATCGAGCGGCTCTTCGATCCACACCAGGTTGAACTGCTCGAAGATGCGGCACATGCGCTGAGCCGTCGGCCGGTCCCACTGCTGGTTGGCATCGACCATCAGCGGCATGTCGTCGCCCAGGTGCTTGCGCACCGCCTCCACACGGCGGATGTCCAGAGCCCGGTCGGGCTGGCCGACCTTGAGCTTGATGCCGCCGATGCCGCGCTCACGCGAGGCCGCCGCGTTCACCAGCAACTGGTCGAGCGGCGTATGGAGGAAGCCGCCCGAGGTGTTGTAGCACTGCACCGAATCGCGCTGCGAGCCGAGCAGCTTCGACAGCGAGAGGCCGGCGCGCCTGGCCTTCAGGTCGTAGAGCGCGACGTCGAAGGCGCCGATCGCCTGCACCGCCATGCCGCTGCGGCCGACCGAGGCCCCGGCCCAGCACAGCTTGGTCCAGAGCCTGGAGATGTCGCTCGGGTCTTCTCCAATCAGTGCCGGTGCGATCTCCTTCGCATGCGCGAACTGGCCCGGGCCGCCGGCGCGCTTCGAGTAGCTGAAGCCGAGGCCGCGATGGCCGTCCTTCGTCTCGATCTCGGCGAACAGCATCGCGATCTCGGTCATCGGCTTCTGGCGGCCGGTCAGGACCTTGGCGTCGCTGATCGGGTTGGCGAGCGGCAGGTAGCACGACGAGACGCGAACCCAGGTGATGCTGTCGCTGGAGGAGGAGGAAGGGGAGGTGGTCATGGCGGAATTGCTTTCAGGAGGTCCGGTTCTGCCGCTGCGCTTCGCGGCAGCGCTTGCTCAGTCGATCGTGATCTTTCCGGTCTCGATCACGTTCTTCCAGCGCGCGTATTCCTTCTGCTGGAACTCGGCGAACTGAGCCGGGGTGTTGGCGACCATCTCGAAGCCGATGGAGGTGAACTGCTCCTTGACCTTCGGGTCGTTGAGCGCCTCGACGAAGGCTGCGTGGGCCTTGTCGCGCACCGCCGGCGACAGCCCCTTCGGCGCGACGATGGCCTGCCACGAAGCCACCTCGACGTTCTTGACGCCGGCCTCGGCCAGGGTCGGCACGTCGGGCAGCACGGGGGAGCGCTTCGCGCTGGTGACGGCCAGCGCGCGCATCTTGCCGCCCTTGATGTACTGCGCGACCGAGTTGATGTTCTGGAACGAAGCATCGACCTGGCCGCCCATGAGGTCGGTGTGGGCCGGTGCGCCACCCTTGTAGGGGACATGGATGCCCGTGGTGCCGGTCTGCTGCCAGAACAGCTCGGCGGTCAGATGGTCGCTGGAGCCGTTGCCGGCCGATGCGAAGGTCATCTTGCCGGGATTCGCCTTCTCGAAGGCGATCACGTCCGCCACGTTCTTGTGCGGCGAATTCGCAGGCACCACCAGCACGTTCGGCGATGCGACCGCCACCGTGATGAGGTCGAAGTCCTTGAGGGCGTCGTACTGCAGACCCTTGACCAGGTGCGGCACGATGACCAGCGGACCGAGCGAGGTCACGAGGAAGGTGGTGCCATCGGGCGCCGCGCGCTTGACGAAGGTGGCGCCGATGGTGCCCGTGGCGCCGGCCTTGTTGTCGACCAGGAAAGATTGCTTGAACTTGTCGGTGAGCCGCGGAGCGATGGCGCGCGCCACCTGGTCGGTCGAGCCGCCCGGCGGGAAGGGCACGACCAGCGTGACGGTCTTTTCCGGCCAGACCTGCGCGCTGGCAGCCATGGCCGCCAGGCCCAGTGCGATCGCGACTAGATGCTTCTTCATGAATCGTCTCCTGAATGATAACGTTGTCATTCGAATGATATCGTTGTCATTTTGGCCGGTCAATGGCAGCCGGTCGGGGTTTTCCCGGGGCATCGCGGTTGGCGTTCCCCCTCACTGTTAACGATGTCAGCGGAAGGTCGGCCAGTTTTGGTAGGGTGCTGCCTTCAGCTCCAACCGTCCAGACGCAAACGCCGAATGAATGCCGTTTCTCCCTTCAAGCCGGCCACCCTGCATGACGTGGCCAGGGCCGCCGGCGTGTCGCTGATCACCGCCTCGCGCGCGCTCGGCAATCCGGGCGTGGTGTCGGCGAAGACGATCGAGAAGGTGCAGGCCGCGGTCGAGTCGACCGGCTACATACCGAACCTGCTCGCGGGCGGCCTCAAGTCCAAGCGCAGCCTCATGGTGGGCGGCATCGTGCCGGCCCTGTCGGTGTCGCAGTTCCTGCCGACGGTGCAGGCGCTCACGACCGAGCTGGCGGCGGCCGGCTATCAGCTGATCCTCGGCCAGACCGCCTACGACGCCGAGCGCGAAGAGTCCGTGCTCAACACCATGATCGGCCGCCAGCCCGACGGCATCGTGATCACCGGCCTCGTGCAGTCGCAGCGGGCGCGGGACCGGCTGCGCCGCTCCGGCATCCCGGTGGTCGAGACCTGGGACCTCAGCGACCGGCCGATCGACATGGTGGTGGGCTTCTCGCATCTGAAAGTCGGCAGCGCGGTCGGCGGCTATTTCCTCGGCAAGGGCTGGCAGCGGATCGGCATCGCCAGCGGCGACGACCATCGTGCGCGGATGCGGCGCGACGGCTTCCAGACCACGATCGGGCGCGAACTGCCGACCGCCTTCGTGCCGGCGCCCAGCAGCCTCGAACTGGGCCGCCGCGCCCTCGGGGAGTTGCTGGCGAAGGACCCGCGACTGGAGGCGATCTGCTGCAGCTCGGACCAACTGGCGCATGGCGTGATCGTGGAGGCGCTCGCACGGGGCTTGCGCGTGCCGCAGGACCTGGCGATCTGCGGCTTCGGCAACGCCGATTTCGGTGCCTACACGGTCCCCTCGATCTCCACCGTGCATGTGGACGGCGCCGAGATCGGCCGGCTGGCGGCGCGGCTGATCGTCGACCGCTGCCGCGGCGAGACGATCGCGAACCCCATCGTCGACCTGGGCTTCCGCATGATCGAGCGGCAGTCGACCTGAGAACAGGTTCTTGACGCCCTAGCGGGGCCGCGGCTGCCTTGGCAACTCGGAAGCGCGCCGCCGCTCGCGGCCGTTCACCAGGTGGGTTCGCATCGCGGCGCGTGCGGCGTCGACGTCCTGCTGCGCGATCGCGTCGACGATGCTGCGATGCTCCAGCAGCACCCGGTCGATCGAGGCGATGCTCGGTTCCTCGCCGCCCGCAGCCTCCAGGAACGCGGTCGGCACGCAGGTCGGGCCCAGCGCCTCGAGGACCGCGGCGAAATGCGGGCTGTGGGCGGCGCGCGAGATCTCGAGGTGCAGCTGGAAGTCTGGCACCGCCGTGTCCATGCCTTGCGCCATGGCCGTCCTGAAGGCGTTCAGCGCTGCCGCGATGGCCTCCAGATCCGCGCTGTCGCGACGCTGCGCCGCCAGGGCGGCAGCTTCGGATTCGAGGCCGATGCGCAGCTCGATCAGGGCCAGTGCCTGCACGAGGCTGTCGTCGGGGCTGCTCTCGACCTGGAAGGGCTTGGCGCTCGACGCCCCGACCACGAAGGTGCCGACGCCGCGCCGGGACTGCACCATGCCCGCGGCCTGCAGCCGTGACAGCGCTTCCCGGACCACGGTCCGGCTGACGCCGAACTCGTTCATGATTTCGGCCTCGGTGGGCAGCTTGTCGCCGGCGCGCAGGGGCCCGATCCGGATCCGGTGGCTCAAGGCGTCGACGACGCCCATGCTCAGGTTTCGCGACGATCGGTTGATGCTCTGCATGGGGTGGCTCCGCGGCCTTGTCGTGGCTCGGCCGTCATCATAGGTTACGGGCCGATGCCAATGAAAACGTTGTCATTCATGCGGCCCGAAGCTTCCGCGCAGGCTCTCCGGGCGGGGCCACGCGAGAGACCCGGGGAAACGCGAACCTGGCCCGTTTTTAGTTGACACATGAAACGTTGAAAAGTAATGTATTGACGCCCCATCCACTTCAACCTCGACTGCAACCCCATGAAAATCGCAATCCTCGGTGGCGGCCACGGCGCCTATGCGGCCGCTGCCGACCTGTCCGAAGCCGGCCATGAAGTGCGCCTCTGGCGCCGCGATGCAGCGGCGCTGGCGCCCGTGGTCCAGGCCGGCTCGATCACGCTGAAGGATGCCGACGGCAGCCGCGACGTCAAGCTCGCGCTGGCCACCGCCGACATCGGCGCCGCCTTGCGCGAGGCCGAGCTGATCGTGATCCCGACCCCCGCGATCGCCCAGGAGGACATCGCCCGCGCGATGGCACCCCACCTGGTCGACGGCCAGGTCGTGTTCCTGCCGCCCGGCACCTTCGGCAGCTACGTGATGGCGCGCCGGGTGGCCGAAGCCGGCAGCCGAGCCGATGTGGCCTGGGCCGAGACCGGCACGCTGCCCTACCTGGCGCGCAAGCACGGCGAGCGCGAGGTGAACGTCACGATCCGCGCGATCCGCCTGCCCACCGGCGTTTATCCGGCGCGCAAGGAGGCGCAGGCGATCGAGGTGATCCGCCGCGCCTATCCCGCGGTGCATGGCTGCGGCGATGCGCTCTCGGGTGCGCTGATGAACGCCGGCCCGGTGATCCATCCGCCGCTGATGGTGATGAACGCCGCGCCGCTGCAGCACTTCGAGCGCTGGGACATCCACAACGAGGGCACCCAGCGCGCGGTGCGCGACGTCACCGACCGGCTCGACCAGGAGCGCATCGCGGTGCGCGAGGCGCTCGGGCAGGGCGCGCCGCACTATCCGCTGGCCGACCACTACAACAACGACCAGTGGATGTACGGCGATGCTCACAAGCAACTCGTGAAGTCGGGCGACTGGCGCGAGAACATCGACCTGCACACGCACCGCTACATCACGGAGGACACCGAGCTCGGGCTCGCCTTCCTGGCCTCGACCGCGCGCTTCGTCGGCGTCGATGCGCCGATCGCGCATGGGCTGTTGGCGATCGTCGGCGGCTTCCTCGGGCGCGACCTGCGCCAGGGTCCGCGCACGCTGGAGACGCTCGGCCTCGCGGGCCTGAGCGCGGCGCAACTCAAGAAGAGACTGCACGATGGCGAATGACCGGCCTCGCTTCGCAGCAGTGGGTGCCGGCCGCATGGGCCGCGGCATCGCGATCGCCTTCGCCTATGCCGGCCATCGCATCTCGCTGGTCGACCTGCGCCAGCGCAGCGACGAGGCCTGGCAGAAGCTGCGCGGCGAAGCGCGGGCCGAGATCGAAGGCAGCCTGGCCGGCCTGGCCCGGCTCGGCGTGATCGATGCCGCGCAGGTGGCGGCGATCGCGGCGCGGGTCGAGTTCGTCGGCGCAGCGGACGCACCGTCGGCGCTGGCCGCTGCGGAGCTGCTGTTCGAAGGCGTGCCCGAGACGCTCGAGGCCAAGCGCGAGGCCTTCGATTGGCTCAACCGGCACTGCCGCGACGACGCGATCATCACCTCTACCACCAGCAGCATCCTCGTGACGCAGCTGGCGGCGCTGGTGCACAAGCCCGAGCGCTTCCTCAACATGCACTGGCTCAATCCGGCCTACGTGATCCCGGTGGTCGAGCTGAGCTGCCATGCGGGCACCGACCCGGCCGTGCTGGCGCGCACCAAGGCGATCATGGAGGGCATCGGCAAGCTGCCGGTGGTCTGCGGCGCGACGCCCGGCTACATCGTGCCGCGGCTACAGGCGCTGGTCATGAACGAGGCGGCCCGCATGATCGAGGAGGGCGCCGCCACCGCCGAGGAGATCGACAAGGCCACGCGCTACGGCCTGGGGCTGCGCTTCGCGGCGCTCGGCGTGGTCGAGTTCATCGACTTCGGCGGCTGCGACATCCTGCACCATGCGAGCCGCGAGATGTCGGCCTCGATCGACCGCGCCCGCTACACGGCGCCTGCGATCGTCGACCGCATGGTCGACGAAGGCCGGCTCGGCCTCAAGAGCGGCAGCGGCTTCTACGACTACGAAGGGCGCGACGTGGCCGCCTACCGCGGCGACGTGCTGTCGCGCACGCTGGGCATGCTCAAGCATGCCGGGCTGTGGCAGCCGCCGGCCTCCGACACGCTGCCATGAAGATCCGGCGCGCCTTCGCCGACCTGTCGGTGGGCCAGGTGCACTATGCCGAGTGCGGTGCCGCCGAGGCGCCGCCGGTGCTTCTGCTGCACCAGTCGCCGCGCAGCTGGACCGAGTACCGCGAGGTGCTGCCCCTGCTCGGCGCCCACTGCCGCGCGATCGCGATGGACACCGCGGGCTTCGGCGACTCGGCGGCGATCGACGGCCCGGCGAGCATCGAAGCCTGGGCCCGGGTCGCGCTCGAACTGCTCGATGCGCTGCAGATCGCGCGCGCGGACCTCGTCGGCCACCACACGGGCGGCGTCATCGCGGTCGAGCTCGCGGCCGCTTTCCCCGATCGGGTGCGCGGCCTGGTGCTGTCGTCCACGCCCCTCACCGACGAAGGCTTCCGGCGTGCACGCGCCGCGCGGCCGCCGATCGACGAGGTCGCGCCCAGCGAAGACGGCAGCCACCTCGCCGCGCTGTGGCAGCGCCGCCAGGGCTTCTATCCGGCCGGGCGCCCCGAACTGCTGGAGGCCTTCGTGCGCGATGCGCTCAAGGCCGGCGGCGGCCCCGAGGACGGGCATCGCGCGGTCGCCGCCTACCGCATGGAAGACAGCATCCATCGGGTGCGGCAGCCGGTGCTGATCCTGCGCGCGACCGACGACCCTTTCGCCTCGCCGCATGCGGCCGAACTGCAGCACGCGCTGCCGCAGGCGCGCATCGTCGACCTCCCGGGCGGCATGGTGCCGCTGCCCGACCAGATGCCCGAGGCCTTCGCGGCCGCGGTGCTGGACTTCCTGGAGACGCTTGCATGAAGGCCGTGCGCGTGCATGCCTTCGGCGCGCCGCCCCTGCTGGAGCAGGCGGCCGAGCCGCAGCGGCGCGCGGGCCGCACCATCGTGCGCATGGAGGCCGCCACCGTCGGCCACATCGACCGCACGGTCTGGCGCGGCAGCTTCCTGAAGCATCCGCCGTTCCCCTACACGCCGGGCGTCGAGGCGGCGGGCGTGGTCGTCGCCAGCGGCAGCCTTCCCGAAGGCCAGCGGGTGTGGCTGCGCGGCAGCGGACTGGGCACCCTGTTCGACGGCACCTGGTGCGAGCTGATCGATGCGCCCGACGAGGCGCTGGGCCTGTTGCCCGACGCCGTGCCCGCCACCCTCGGCTCGGCCTTCTTCTCGCCATGCACCTCGGCCTGGGTGGCGCTGCACGAGGTCGCCCGGCTGCGCGCCGGCGAGCGCGTGCTGGTGACCGGCGCGACCGGTGCGGTGGGCTCGCTGCTCGTGCAGCTGGCGCTCGATGCCGGTGCCGAGGTCGTGGCCCTGGTGAGCGATCCGGCGCAGGCGAAGTCCATCCCTTCCGCGGCGAAGGTGCGGGTGCTCGGGGACGACCCGGCGGCGGCGCTGGCATCGGTGGCGGCGGACCTGCTGGTCGACACGGTCGGCGGCGCCGTGCTGGCCGCCGCCCTGCCGCGGGTGGAGGCCGGTGGCCGCGCGGTGCTGGTCGGCTACACGGCGGGCAATGCGCTGGCGCTGGACCTTGCGCACTTCCTGCAGCGCGACGTCGCGCTGCTGCCGCTCAACATGTTTCGCCGCGAGGCGGCCGGGCGGGCGGCGGCGCCGCAATTGCTGGCCCGGCTGGCCGACGGCAGGCTGCGCCTGGACGTCCAGCCCTTCGCGCTCGAGGACGCCGCCGCGGCGCTGGACTGGATCGCCCAGCGCGGCCATCGGGGCCGGGCGGTGCTGGTGGCCCGGCCCTGAGGCCGGCCTTCACTCGTCTTCTTCGACCGCCTCGCCCGCTGCGTCCGCGTGCAGCGCAATGATGTGGCGCAGCGTGCGCTTGAGTTCCTCGGCGCGCTCCAGGCCGAAGGGCTCGAGCACCCGCAGCTCATGCTCGCGTGCCAGTTCCATCAGGTGCTCCACCGCCTGCGCGCCTTGGGGCGTGATGCGCACCAGGGTGACGCGCCGATCACTGTCATGGGGCAGGCGCTCGATCTGGCCGCGCGCTTCCATGCGGTCGAGCAGCCGCGTCACGGTCGGCTGCTTGGTCACCGTGACCTGCGCCAGCGCGCCGATGCTGATCGCCTGCCCGCCGGCCAGCGAGGCCATTACCCGCCACTCGGAGACCGAGAAGCCGTGCTGGCGCGCCACCCGGTGGAATTCCGACGAGATCAGCTGGCTCGCCTGCGCCAGCAGCGCGGGCAGGTAGTCGTCGACGAAACGGTGGCTCGGCGCCGCCGCCTCTTCCCTGAACGGCCCCGGACTCGTGGTGGGCACGCTACTTGCTCGTCTAGGGTTATCCATGATTTTGAATACATTCAGTTGTCAATATTATAAAGACCGCGGTGCCGCTAGAGACCCGCAGTCCCACGAATGAAGGAACAAGATGGCAGAGCGCTCGTTCGTCGAAGAGGTAAAGAAGCTGCGGCTTTCCGGTGGGGATGTATTCCGCGGTGAAGGCATTCTGGCAGTCACCAAGGCCTTGCTGGAGTCCGGCGTGTCCTACGTCGCCGGCTACCAGGGCGCACCGATCTCGCACCTGATGGATGTGCTGGCCGACGCGCAGGACATCCTGAGCGAGCACGGGATCCGTTTCGAGAACAGCGCCAGCGAGGCCACGGCCGCGGCGACGCTGGCGGCCTCGGTCAACTATCCGCTGCGCGGCGCCGTGACCTTCAAGGCGACGGTCGGCACCAACGTGGCCTCCGACGCGCTGGCCAACCTGGCCTCCGGCGGCGTCACCGGCGGCGCGCTGATCATCGTCGGCGAGGACTACGGCGAAGGCTCCTCGATCATGCAGGAGCGCAGCCACGCCTTCGCGATGAAGTCGCAGATCTGGCTGCTCGATCCCCGGCCCAACCTGCCGTCGATCGTCGAGGCCGTGAAGCAGGGCTTCGATCTGTCCGAGGCCAGCAGCACGCCGGTGATGCTGCAGCTGCGCATCCGCGCCTGCCACGTGCACGGGCATTTCATCGCGGGCGACAACAAGCGCGCCAAGTTCACGCTGCAGGATGCGCTCGAGAATCCGCAGCGCGACGTCGGCCGCATCGTGCTGCCGCCCGCGAGCTTCGTGCACGAGCAGGAGAAGGTGCGCGAGCGCTGGCCCGCGGCCGTGAAATTCATCGAGGAGCGCGGGCTCAACGAGTTCTTTTCCGAGGGCGCCGACGACATCGGCATCATCGTGCAGGGCGGCAGCTACAACACCCTGGTGCGCGCGCTCGAGCGGCTCGACCTGGCCGATGTCTACGGTGACTCGAAGGTGCCGCTGTACGTCATGAACGTGGCCTACCCGGTGATCGAGAGCGAGGTGCTGCGCTTTTGCGAAGGCAAGCGCGCGGTGCTGATCGTCGAGGAAGGGCAGCCCAACTTCGTCGAGCAGAACCTGGCGACCATCCTGCGCCAGGCCGGCTCCACCACCGCGCTGCACGGCAAGGACATGCTGCCGGTGGCCGGCGAATACACGGCCGCCGAACTGCTCAAGGGCGCGCGCAGCTTCTGCGAGCGCTACGGGCGGCTGCAGCCGCTGCCGGTTCCCGTGCCGGTGCGCAAGGTGATCCCGCTGACCGCGGTCGCGGCGATCGGGGTCGACGCGGCGCCAGAGCCTTCGCTGCCGCTCGGCGACAGCGTGCATGCGCGGCCGCCGGGCTTTTGCACCGGCTGCCCCGAGCGGCCGATCTTCAGCGCGATGAAGCTGGTCGAGCGCGAGCTGGGCGCGCACCACGTGAGCGCCGACATCGGCTGCCACCTGTTCTCGATCCTGCCGCCCTTCAATATCGGCAACACCACGATGGGCTACGGGCTCGGCGGCGCCGGCGCCTCGGCGCTCAACGCGCCGGCGGGCAAGCGCGCGATCTCGGTGATGGGCGACGGCGGCTTCTGGCACAACGGCCTCACCAGCGGCGTCGCCAACGCGGTCTTCAACCGCAGCGACAACCTGACCATCGTGGTCGACAACAACTACACCTCGGCCACCGGCGGGCAGGACATCCTGTCGTCGAGCGCGAACAATGCGACTCGCAGCACCGGCCACGCGATCGAGCGCGCGGTGCGCGGCGTCGGAGTCCAGTGGGTGAGGACCCTGCGCCGCACCTACGACGTCGCCGGCATGCGCGATGCGCTGAAGGACGCGCTGACGACCAAGGAGAAGGGGCCGAAGGTGCTGATCGCGCAGTCGGAGTGCATGCTGAACCGGCAGCGGCGCGAGAAGCCGCTGGTGCGAAAGGCGATCGCCGACGGCAAGCGCATGGTGCGCGAGAAGTTCGGCGTCGACTCCGACACCTGCACCGGCGACCACTCGTGCATCCGGCTGTCGGGCTGCCCCTCGCTGTCGATCAAGCCGAACCCCGATCCGCTGCGCACCGACCCGGTCGCGACCGTGCTCGACAGCTGCGTCGGCTGCGGCGTCTGCGGCGAGGTCTCGCATGCCGCGGTGCTCTGCCCCTCGTTCTACAAGGCGCAGATCGTGAGCAACCCGAGCCGCTGGGACCTGCTGCGCGAGAGCCTGCGCGCGAAGGTCATCGGCTGGCTGCAAAAGGGCGAGGCCAAGCGCCGCGCGGCCTATGCCTTCTGAAGTGAAAACGATGCGGACTCAACCTATAAAGATTGCGATTCTCGCCATGGGCGGCGAGGGCGGCGGCGTGCTGGCCGACTGGATCGTCGACATGGGCGAGGCCAACGGCTACCTGGCGCAGACCACCTCGGTGCCCGGCGTGGCCCAGCGTACCGGCGCCACCATCTACTACGTCGAGCTCTACCCCGAGGCGCAGGCCGAGGCCGATGGCGCGCGTCCGGTGCTGGCGCTGATGCCGCTGCCCGGCGACGTCGACGTGGTGCTGGCGTCCGAACTCATGGAGGCCGGCCGCGCGGTGCAGCGCGGGCTGGTCACGCGCGACCGCACCACGCTGGTCGCGTCGACCCACCGCGTCTACTCGATCGCCGAGAAGAGCGCGCTGGGGGACGGCCGGGTCGACAGCAGCGAACTCCAGAAGCACGCCGAGCGCGCCGCCAAGCGCTTCATCCGCTTCGACATGGCGCAGGCCGCCGAGGCCTCGGGCAGCGTGATCAGCGCGGTGCTGTTCGGCGCGCTCGCGGGCGCCGGCGTGCTGCCCTTCAGCCGGGCCCAGTTCGAGGCCACGATCGAGCGCGGCGGGGTCGGCGTCAAGCCCAGCCTCAAGGCCTTCGGCAGCGCCTACCTGCGCGCGCAGGGCGAGGGCGAGGGCGAGCCCGAGACCGCGGCGGCCGAAGCGCCGGCGCCCGCGCCCGCGCCGCGCCATCCGGCGGTGCGGGCGCTGGTCGACCGTGTGCAACAGAAATTCCCCTCGTCGGCGCAGCAGTTCCTGCTCGAGGGCGTGCGCCGACTCATCGACTACCAGGACCTGGACTACGCCGGCCTGTACCTCGATCGCATGGCCGCCATCGCCGCGCTGGCCGGCGACGACGATGGCCGCCTGCTGCGCGAGACCGCGCGCCACCTGGCGCTCTGGATGTCCTACGAGGACACGGCCCGCGTCGCCGACCTGAAGACCCGCTCCACGCGCTTCGACCGCGTGCGCGGCGAGGCCCGCGTGCAGGACGGCCAGGTGCTCGCGATCAACGAATACATGCACCCGCGGCTGCAGGAGATCTGCGAGACGCTGCCGGCCGGCATCGGCCGCTGGCTCATGGACTCGCCCCTGCCGCGCCGCCTGGTCGAGCATTTCACGCAGAAGGGCCGCGTGGTCCAGACCAGTTCGCTGCGCGGCTACCTGATGCTGCGCACGGTGGCGGCCTGCAAGCGCTGGCGCCGCTCGACCTTGCGCTATGCCGAGGAAAACCGGCGCATCGAGGAATGGCTGGCACGCATCGCGGGCATCGCGCCGCGCCATCCCGAACTCGCGATCGAGATCGCCCAGTGCCAGCGGCTGGTCAAGGGCTACAGCGACACCCACGAGCGCGGCCTGCGCAACTACGACACCGTGATGGCGGCCGTCCAGCGAGCCGGCGCCGCGATCGCGCCCGCCACCTTGCGCGAGCTGCGCGATGCCGCGCTGGCCGACGAGCACGGCAGCAAGCTGCAAGCCGCCTTGGCCCGCCACGCGCTCGCCTGAACCACGGAAGACCCGCCATGTCCGCCCAGCCCCTGACCCTGCAACTGCGCGTCGCCGAGGCGCGCGAACTGAATCCGCTGATCAAGACCTTCACGCTGCGTCGGGAAGACGGAGGCGTGCTGCCCGGCTTCGCCGCCGGCGCCCATATCCGCGTGCGCGTCGAACTGCCCGACGGTTCGGCCGACTGGCGCCACTACTCGCTGATCAATTTTTCCGCCGATGCGAAGGCGACCGACGCACCGATCGCGTACGCGATCGCGGTGCGCAAGGAGGCCGAGGGCCGCGGCGGCTCGCGCTTCATGCACGAGCGCCTGCGCGAGGGCGATGCGATCACCATCGAGGCGCCCAAGAACGACTTTCCGCTGCACACCGGGCCGGGCGGCACGGTGCTGCTGGCCGGCGGCATCGGCGTGACGCCGCTCGCCAGCATGGCGACGCGCCGCCGGGCCGAGGGCCTGCCGGTGCGCATGCACTATGCCGGCCGCAGCCGTGACCTGATGGCCTTCGTGCCGGAACTCGAAGCGCTGCTCGGCGACGACCTGCGCCTGCATGCCGATGCCGAGCAGGGCGGCCCCTTCGACATCGGCGCCATGCTGGACGCGATGCCGGCCGGCGACCGGCTCTATGTCTGCGGTCCCAAGCTGATGCTCGACGCCGTGCTGGCCCAGACCCAGGCCCGAGGCTGGACCCACGACCGCGTGCACTTCGAGCTCTTCACCACGCCGGTGGTCGAGGAGGGCGACCACGCCTTCGAGGTCGAGCTCGCGCAGTCGGGCCAGCGCTTCACTGTGCCGGCCGACCAGAGCATCCTCGACTGCCTGATCGAGCACGGCTGCGATCCGATGTTCGACTGCAAGCGCGGCGAATGCGGCGTCTGCGCCACGCCGGTCATGGAAGGCGAGATCGACCATCGCGACTACGTGCTGACCGCGCGGGAGAAAGCGGAAGGCAACGTCATGCAGATCTGCATCTCGCGCGCCAAGGGGCAGCGGCTGGTGCTGGATATCTGAGACCTTGCGGGACCGTTTGGAAACCTTGCGGGACAGATCAAGAAACTGCGCAGCAGTTTTTGCTCTGTCCTCAACTGATTAGATGGAGCCACACACATGACTTCCTACCGAGGCAACCCCGAAGCAGTGCGCGCACTGGTGCAGCCCGACCGCGTGCATCGCGACCTCTACACCAGCGCCGAGCTGTTCGAACTGGAGCAGGAGCACTTCTTCGCCAACACCTGGAACTACATCGGCCACGAGAGCCAGCTGCCCAAGGCCGGCGACTATCTCAACACCGAGATCGCCGGTCGCCCGCTGATCGTCGTGCGCCACAGCGACGGCACGGTGCGCGCGATGATGAACAGGTGTGCGCACAAGGGCTCGCGCCTGGTGAGCGCGCCCTGCGGCAACACCGGCAAGTTCTTCCGCTGCCCGTACCACGCATGGACCTTCAAGACCGACGGCTCGCTGCTGTCGATCCCGCTCAAGAACGGCTACGAAGGCACGCAGCTGCACGAATGCGAATCGGCCAAGGGCCTGACGACGGTGAAGAACGTGCGCAGCCATCGCGGCTTCATCTTCGTCAAGATCAACGACGTGGGCCCCGACTTCGAGGAGTTCTTCGGCGACTCGCTGAGCTCGATCGACAACATGGCCGACCGTTCGCCCGAGGGCGAGCTCGAGATCGCCGGCGGCTGCCTGCGCTTCATGCACCAGTGCAACTGGAAGATGTTCGTCGAGAACCTCAACGACACCATGCACCCGATGGTGGCGCACGAGTCGTCGGCCGGCACCGCCAAGAGCATGTGGGCCGGCAAGCCCGAGGACGAGCCGAAACCGATGGCGATCGAGCAGTTCGTGCCCTTCATGTCGGACTACAAGTTCTTCGAGGACATGGGCGTTCGCACCTACGACAACGGCCACAGCTTCACGGGGGTGAACTTCAGCATCCACAGCAAGTACAAGGCGATCCCCGCCTACGACGATGCGATGAAGGCGAAGTACGGCGAGGAGCGCACCGCGCAGATCCTTGGCATGGCGCGGCACAACACGGTGTACTACCCGAACCTCACGATCAAGGGCGCGATCCAGGCGATCCGGGTGGTGCGGCCGATCGCGGTCGACAAGACCCTGGTCGAGAGCTGGACCTTCCGCCTCAAGGGCGCGCCGCCCGAGCTGCTGCAGCGCACGACCATGTACAACCGCCTGATCAACTCGCCCTTCTCGGTGGTCGGCCACGACGACCTGCAGGCCTATCGCGGCATGCAGGCCGGCCTGCATGCGAGCGGCAACGAATGGGTCAGCCTGCATCGCAACTTCGATCCGTCGGAGACCGCGGGCGGCGAAATCACCACGGTCGGCACCAGCGAGCTGCCGATGCGGAACCAATACCGCACCTGGGCGAAATTCATGACGGAGACGATGTGATGCCGGCCGAACCGACCCGCCAGGACCTGATCGACTTCGTGGTCCACGAAGCGCGCCTGCTCGATGCCAGGCGCTACGAGGAGTGGAACGCGCTTTTCACCGACGACGCCTTCTACTGGGTCCCGCTGGTGCCCGACCAGGAGGACGGCCTCAACCACACCTCGCACCTCTACGAGGACAAGCTGCTGCGCGAGCTGCGCATCGAGCGACTCAAGAGCCCGCGCGCCTTCTCGCAGCAGCCGCGCAGCCGCTGCCATCACCTGCTGCAGACGCCGACGGTCGAGGTCTTCGATGCCGAGGCCAGGCACTTCGTGGTGCGCAGCGAGTTCCACTACACCGAGTCGCAGGGCGACGAGCTGCAGTTCTACGTCGGCACCTTCTTCCATCACCTGACGGTGGTCGATGGTGCGCTGCGCATGACGCTCAAGCGGGTCAACCTGCTCAACTGCGACGCCGCGCTGCCGGCGGTGCAACTGTTCATCTGAAGACGCCATGCACGCCACCGTCCACGCTGTCTTCGCCGCCACGGCCCGCCGCACCCCGGAGGCCGAGTTCCTGTTCACCGAGTCGGTGACCGCAGCGGCCTACGGCATCCCGGCCGGCGCGATCCGCTGGGGCGAGGCCTCGGCAGCGGTCGAGCGCTTGCGCATTGCCTACGCCGCCGCGGGCTACGGCCACGGCCACCGCGTCGGGCTGCTGCTCGAAAACCGGCCTGCCTTCCTGCTTCACTGGTTGGCCCTCAATGCGCTGGGGGCCAGCGTGGTGCCGATCAATGCCGAGATGCGTTCGGCCGAACTGATCTACCTGATCGGCCACAGCGAGATCAGCCTCGCGGTCACGCTGCCCGAGCGGGCCGCCGACCTGCGCGCGGCAGCGGCCGAGGCGGGCATTGCCTTCGACACCATGGACGCCGAAGCGGTCGATGCGATCCCGCCGGCGCGAAGCGCGGCCCCGCATGCCGGCCGGCCGATCGGCGCCGACACCGAATGCGCTCTGCTCTACACCTCGGGCACCACAGGCCGGCCCAAGGGCTGCATCCTGTCCAACGCCTACTTCCTGTGCGCGGGCGACTGGTATGCGGCGCTCGACGGCGTCTGCGGCATCCGCCGCGATGCCGAGCGCGTGATCACGCCGCTGCCGCTCAACCACATGAATGCGATGGCGTTCTCGACCATGGTGGTGCTGGTCGCGGGCGGCTGCCTGGTGCAGCTCGATCGCTTCCATCCGAAGAGCTGGCTGCAGAGCGCGCGCGAGTCGGGGGCAACCATTGCGCACTACCTGGGCGTGATGCCCGCGATGCTCCTCTCCGCGCCGCCGTCGCCGTCCGATCGCGACCACGCGATCCGCTGGGGCTTCGGCGCCGGCGTCGACCGCAAGAACCATGGGCCTTTCGAGCAGCGCTTCGGTTTTCCGCTGGTCGAGGCCTGGGCCATGACCGAGACCGGCGCCGCCGCCTGCGTGATGGCGAACCGCGAGCCGCGCCTGGTCGGCACCAGCTGCTTCGGGCGGCAGACGAACTTCATGGAAGTGCGGCTGGTCGACGACGAAGGCCGCGACGTCGCAGCCGATGCGCCGGGCGAACTGTTGGTGCGTTCGGCCGGCGCGGATCCGCGGGCCCGCTTCTTCTCGGGCTACCTGAAGGACGAGCAAGCCACCGCCGAGGCCTGGACCGATGGCTGGTTCCACACCGGCGACCTGGTGCGCCGCGACGTCGAGGGCAATTTCTTCTTCGTCGACCGCAAGAAGAACGTCATCCGGCGCAGCGGCGAGAACATCTCCGCCGTCGAAGTCGAGAGCGTGCTGAACCAGCACCCGGCCGTGAAGACCTCCGCCGTGGCCGCCACGCCCGATGCGGTGCGGGGCGACGAAGTGCTGGCCTGCATCGTGCTGCGCGAGGACGCCGCTTCCGGGTCCGAACAACTGGCCGCCAGCATCGTCGACCATGCACTGGCCCAGCTGGCCTACTACAAGGCGCCGGGCTACGTCGCCTTCGTCGATGCGCTGCCGCTCACGGCCTCGCAAAAGATCCAGCGCGGGCAGCTGCGTGTACTGGCGCAGGCCCTGCCGGGGCAAGCGCATTGCATCGACACCCGGGCGATGAAAAAGAGGCAGTCATGACAAGGCGGATGTCCTACGACGGCGTGGCGGTCGCGGTGCCCGTCACCGTGCCCTACCAGCGCTACTCGACCCTCGGCGCTCACTGGTTCCTCGGCCAGGCCATGGAAGCGCTGGTCAAGGCCAGCGGCCTGAAGAAAGAGCAGATCGACGGCCTCTGCGTCAGCAGCTTCTCTTTGGCGCCCGACACCGCGGTCGGCGTGACCCAGCACTTGGGCCTGTCGCCGCGCTGGCTCGACCACATGCCGACCGGCGGCGCCTCGGGCGTGATGTGCCTGCGGCGTGCGGCGCGCGCGGTGCAGGCCGGCGACGCCGACGTGGTGGCCTGCGTCGCAGCCGACACGAACCATGTCGATTCCTTCCGCCAGACGCTGGGCAGCTTCAGCAACTTCGCGCGCGATGCCACCTATCCGTATGGCTCGGGCGGCCCGAACTCGATCTTCGCGATGATCACGTCGCACTACATGCGCACCTTCGGCGCCACGCGCGAGGACTTCGGCCGCATCTGCGTCGACCAGCGCAGCAATGCGCTCAAGAATCCGGACGCGATGTTCAAGAAGCCGCTGACGCTCGACGAATACATCGCGGCGCGGCCGATCTCCGATCCGATCCATTTGTTCGATTGCGTGATGCCCTGCGCCGGCGCCGAGGCCTTCCTGGTGATGAGCGAGGAGCGGGCGCGCGACCTGGGCCTGGCGCATGCGGTGATCCGCGGGGCGATCGAGCGCCACAACGCCTACTCGGAAGATCCGGTGATGGTGCGCGGCGGCTGGCGCCGCGACCGCGACGACCTCTATGCCCAGGCCGGCGTGCAGCCGGCCGACATCGACTTCATCCAGACCTACGACGACTACCCGGTGATCGTGATGATGCAGTTCGAGGACCTCGGCTTCTGCGAGAAGGGCGAGGGCTCGGCCTTCGTGCAGTCGCACACGATGACGCATGACGGCAGCTTTCCGAACAACACCAGCGGCGGGCAGTTGTCGGCGGGGCAGGCCGGTGCGGCGGGTGGCTTCCTTGGCATGACCGAATCGATCCGCCAACTGACCGACACGGCGGGGCCGCGCAGCGTGGCCGACGCGCAGTTGGGCCTCGTCGCCGGCTTCGGCATGGTGACCTACGACCGCTGCCTGTGCACCGGCGCGGTGATTCTGGGGAGACCTGCATGACCATGCCCTTGATGCGTCCCAAGCGCAAGAATCCGGTGCTGCGCACCCGGCAGATGAACCTGCCGCCGTGGGCCCGTGGCCGCGTGGCGCTGGGCATCACCGCGGCCGCGGCCGAGGGTCGCTTCGAGCTCCAGACCTGCGAGGACTGCGGCACCGTGCAGTACCCGCCGCGCGAGGCCTGCCACAAGTGCCTGTCGCCGCGCCTGCACTGGCAGGCGCAGGACGGCGAGGGCGCCTTGCTCAGCAGCACCACGCTGCACCACAGCAACGACCTGTTCTTTCGCGAGCGGCTGCCCTGGCGGCTGGGCCTGGTGCAGCTCGACGCCGGGCCGACCTTGATGGTCCACCTGCATGGCGAGGTCGGCGAGGCGCCGGCGCGCGTGCGCGTGGGCGCCCGGCTCGACCGCGCCGGACAGGCGGTATTGATTGGATTTCCGAACGAAGGGAGCGCCCACATGGCCGACGACAAGATGCTGAGGGAAATGACCAGCGATCCGAAGTTCCGCAAGGTGCTGGTCACCGACGGCAAGACCGAGGTCGGCCAGGCGATCGTGCGCGCCCTGGTCAAGGCCGGTGCCGACATCGTCTGGGTCGGCCACGCCGAGCCCTGGAAGAAGATGGGCGGCCTCGAGGACATCACGGCGCTGCCGCAGGTGACGCTGGTGCCGCTCGACCTCACCAACGGCCGCTCGGTGACCGAACTCGCGGGCGAGATCGGCGGCAAGGTCGACATCGTGATCAACAACGCCGAGGTTCACCGCAGCTTCGGCATCGGGTCGCGGCGCGGCACCGATGTCGCCAAGGCCGAGATGGACATCAACTACTTCGGCCTGCTGCGCCTGGCGCAGGAGTTCGGCCCGGCGCTCAAGGGCCGCTCGGCCGACGGCGCCACCGGCGCCACCGCCTGGGTCAACCTGCTGTCGATCTATGCGCTCAGCAACTTTCCGCCGCACGGCACCTTCAGCGCCTCGAAGGCGGCGGCCCATTCGCTGGCCCAGTGCCTGCGCGCCGAGATGCGTCCGGCCGGCATCCGCGTGATCAACGTGTTCCCGGGACCGATCGACGACGAGTGGAACCAGCACACCCCGCCTCCCAAGCTGGCCGGCAGCGCGCTGGCGAACGCCATCGTGAAGGCGTTGCGCGACGGTGTCGAGGACGTGTACCCCGGCGACGTGGCGCAGGAGTGGCTGGAGCGCTGGCGCGACAACCCGAAGATCCTGGAACGCGAACTCGCGGCCGGTGGCTAGAAGCAGGAGCAACACACGATGACGACGACAACCCAACTGATGTCCGCCGCCGAGATCCTCGGCGGGCTGGTGAGCGCGATGGCCAGCGGCCGCATCCGCGTGGTCGACCTTACGCAGACCCTGACACCCGAGTTCCCGCAGATCGCGCTGCCGCCCGAGATGGGCCAGTGCTGGCCCTTCCGCATCGAGGAGGTCTCGAAGTACGACGAGCGCGGGCCGGGCTGGTACTGGAACAACTTCTCGTGCGGCGAGCACACGGGCACCCACTTCGATGCGCCGATCCACTGGATCTCGGGCCGCGACCTGCCGAACAATTCGGTCGACACCATTCCGGTGCAGCACTTCGTCGCGCCGGCCTGCGTGATCGACTGCTCCGAACAGGTCAAGGGCGACGACGACTACCTGCTGAGCATCGCCGACATCGAGCGCTACGAGAGCCTGCACGGCCGCATTCCGAAGGGGGCATGGGCGCTGATGCGCACCGACTGGTCGAAGCGCCAGGACCCCGAGGCCTACCAGAACTTCGACGAGACCGGCCAGCACACGCCAGGCCCGAGCACCGAGGCGGTGCGCTTCCTGGTCGAGGAGCGCGACGTGATCGGCTTCGGCTCCGAAGCGATCGGCACCGATGCCGGCCAGGGCTACCACCTGCGCCCGCCGTACCCGTGCCACTACTACATGCACGGGGCCGGTCGCTATGGCCTGCAGTGCTTGAGCAACCTCGACCTGCTGCCGCCCGCCGGCGCGGTGCTGATCTGCCCGCCGCTCAAGATCGAGAAGGGCAGCGGCAGCCCGCTGCGCGTGCTGGCGCTGGTCGGAGCCTCGGCATGACGGCCCGGGTCGCGGCCGTCACGGGCGGCAGTGCCGGCATCGGCAAGGCGATCTGCGAAGACCTGCTGGCGCAGGGCTACGAGGTCGTGTCGCTGGCACGCCGCCGCGCCGAGATCGATCACCCGAAGCTGCACAGCATCGAGGTCGACCTGGCCGATCGCGCGGCCACCGCGCAGGCGGCGGCCGAACTGGTGCGAGGCTTCGAGGTGACGACCGTGGTGCACAACGCCGGCGTGATCCGGCCGGCGCTGATCTCCGACGTCAAGCTCGAGGACCTCGACGCGCTGGTCGACCTGCACCTGGGCTGCGCGATCCAGCTGGTGCAGGCGGCGCTGCCGGCAATGCGGGCGCAGCGCTTCGGCCGCGTGGTGCTGCTGTCGTCGCGCGCGGCGCTGGGCCTGCAGACCCGCACCAGCTATTCGGCCACCAAGGCCGGCATGCTGGGCATGGCGCGCACCTGGGCGCTCGAGCTCGCGCCCGAGGGCATCACGGTCAACGTGGTCGCGCCGGGACCGATCCGCACCGACATGTTCTACGACGTGGTCGAGGCAGGCAGCGCGAAGGAGCAGGCGCTCGCAGCATCGGTTCCCGTGCGGCGCCTCGGCGAATCCGCAGACGTGGCACGCGCCGTGCGTTTCTTTGCCGATCCCGCGAGCAGCTTCGTCACGGGGCAGGTGCTGTACGTGTGCGGCGGCACCAGCGTCGGCAGCCTCGCGCTCTGACGCAGTACACCCGAAACGCATGGTTCCTTCTCTTGTCATCGCGCCATCGCTTCATTAGGATTCTTGACACTTCAATATTTCATAAATCATGTTCTTGTTTGAAGTCCCCGGTTCCACGTCCGTCTCCAACCTGAGGAGGTTTGCATGAAAGTCTTGACCCGAATCTGCGCACTGGCGGGCCTTGCCGCCAGCTTCGGCGCCTTCCACGCCACGGCGCTCGCCGCCGATCTCAAGGTGGGGTTCATCACCTCGCTGTCGGGGCCGGTGTCCTCGCTGGGCATTCCCTACGACAAGGGCATGAAGGCCGCGCTGGCCTACAAGTCAGAGCTCAACGGCCGCAAGATCCAGTTCGTGCAGCTCGACGATGCGTCCGACCCGTCGACCGCCGCACGCAATGCGCGCAAGATGATCGACGAGGACAAGGTCGACGTCATCATCGGCACCGCCGGCTCGCCCGGCGCGCTGGCGATCGCCGCCGTGGCGCGCGAGACCAAGACGCCGCTGATCTCGATCGCCAACGCCAACCTGCCGGGCGAAGACGGTGCCTGGATGGTCACGCTGCCGCAGCCGGCGCCGCTGATGGTCAGCGCAGTGGTCGAGCGCATGAAGAAGTCGGGCGTCAAGACGGTCGGCTACATCGGCTTCTCCGATGCCTGGGGCGACCTGGTCTACGACGCGCTCAAGAAGAGCGCCGAGCCGGCCGGCCTGCAGGTGGTGTCGAACGAGCGCTATGCGCGCGCCGATTCATCGGTCACCGGCCAGGTGCTGAAGATCGTCGCGCTGAAGCCCGACGCCGTCATCACCGGCACCTCGGGCACGCCCGGCGCGCTGCCCTACCTGGCACTGGCCGAGCGCGGCTACAAGGGCCAGATCTACGGCATGCACGCCTTGATCAATCCCGACTTCGTGCGCGTGGGCGGCCCGTCGGTCGAAGGCCTGCTGGCACCGACCGGCCCGGTCATCGTGGCCGAGCAGCTGCCCGATTCGAACCCGATCCGCAAGGCTTCGATGGACTTCCGCGCGGCTTACCAGAAGGCCAACGGCGCGCCGCCGACCGATGCCTTCTCGGCCTACTCCTTCGACGCCTGGCTGCTGTTCCTCGACGCCGCCGCGCGCACCAAGGGCGAGCCCGGCACGCCCGCCTACCGTGCGGCGCTGCGCAATTCGATCGTCAGCACCAAGGAGCTGGTGGGCACGCACAGCGTCTACAACTTCAAGCCCGACGACCGCTACGGTTCGGACGAGCGCTCCCGCGTGATCGTGAAACTGGAAAAAGGCCAATGGAAGCTGGTTCCTTAGCTCGCCCCCAGGTTGGCTCACTTCGTGTAGCCGCCCACCCCCGACCGGGGGCAATACCAGCGGCCCGGCATAGCCGGTTCCGCGGTATTCCTGGAATGTCCCTTGCATCGGCTGCGTACTTCTTGATCGCATCACCCTTTCGGAATCCATTGAATATGCGCACTTTCATTCGGACCCTCGCTCTTGGAGCCGTAACCCTGGCGGCTTTGCAAGCCACGGCCGCGGACCTCAAGGTCGGCTTCATCAGTTCGCTCTCGGGCCCGGTCTCGGCGCTCGGCATTCCCTACGAGAAGGGCATCCGCGCCGCGATCGCCGAACACCCGGTGCTGGCGGGCCACAAGGTCGAGCTGATCGTGCTCGACGACGCCTCCGACCCGACCACCGCCGGGCGCAATGCGCGCAAGCTGGTGGTCGAGGACAAGGTCGACGTGCTGATCGGCACCTCGGGCGTGCCCGGCGCAATGGCGATCGCGGCGGTGGCGCGCGAGCTCAACACGCCGTTGATCTCGCCCACGCCGGTCACCATCCCCGGCGCCGAAGGCGCCTGGACCGTGACGGTGTCGCAGCCCTTCCCGCTGATGGTCGCGGCGGTGGTCGATCGCATGAAGAAGTCGGGCGTCAAGACCGTGGCCTTCATCGGCTTCTCGGATGCGCTGGGCGATCTCGCCTACGACTCGCTCATGAAGAGCGCCGACGCCGCCGGCATCAAGGTGGTCGCCAACGAGCGCTATGCACGCAGCGACTCGTCGGTGGCGGGCCAGGTGCTCAAGATCCTCTCGGCCAAACCCGATGCAGTGTTCGCCGGCAACTCGGGCACGCCGGGTGCATTGCCGTACCTGGCGCTGGCCGATCGCGGCTACAAGGGCCAGATCTACGGCACGCACGGCCTGATCAACGCCGACTTCGTGCGCGTCGGCGGCGCCTCGATCGAAGGCCTGCAGGTGCCCAGCGGCCCGGTGCTGGTGGCCGACCAGCTGCCCGACACCAATCCGATCAAGAAGGTCTCGATGGCCTTCCGCAACGCCTACCAGAAGGCCAACGGCGCGGCGCCGAACGACGCTTTCTCGTCCTACACCTACGACGCCTACCTGCTGCTGGCCGACGCGGCGTCGCGCACCAAGGGCGAGCCCGGCACGCCGGCCTACCGCAGCGCGCTGCGCGACGCGATCGTCAGCACCAAGGAGCTGACCGGCACCCACGGCATCTACAACTTCAAACCCGACAACCGCTACGGCTCCGACCAGCGCGCGGTGGTGATCGTGCGCAGCGAAAAGGGCCAGTGGAAGCTGGTTCCGTAGATGACCTACCGCGACCGGCCCGAAGCGATCGCCGCGCTCGTCCAGGACGATCGCGTGCACCGCGACCTGTACCTGAGCGATGAGCTTTTCGCGCTCGAGCAAGAGCGGTTCTTTGCCCGCACCTGGCTCTACGCGGGCCATGCGAGCCAGGTGCCGAACAGCGGCGACTTCTGGTCGCTGGAGCTGGCCGGCCGGCCGGTGATGATGGTGCGGCAGGCCGACGGCGCGGTGCGCGTGTTCTACAACCGCTGCGCCCACAAGGGCAGCCGGCTGGTCACCGACGAATGCGGCAACACCGGCAAGTTCTTCCGCTGCCCCTACCACGCCTGGACCTACAAGCTCGATGGCGCACCGCTCGCGATTCCGCTCAAGGCCGGCTATGAAGGCACGCGGCTGAGGGAATGCGAGTCGGGCCAGGGCCTGACCGAGTTGAAGCACACGGCCGTGTACCGCGACTTCGTGTTCGTGCGGCTGTCCGACGAGGGGCCGGGCTTCGAGGAATTCTTCGGCGAGGTTCTGCAAGCCATCGACAACATGGTCGACCGCTCGCCCGAGGGCCGGCTCACCGTCGGCGGCGGCGTGCTGCGCAACATCATCCATTGCAACTGGAAGATGTACCTCGAGAACATCAACGACACGGTGCATCCGATGTCGACCCATGAATCAGCCACGCAGGCGGCCGATGCCCTGTGGCAGGGCCGCGCGGCCGATGCACCCAAGCCGATGGCGATGGAGCAGATCCTGCCATTCGGCTCCGGCTACGACTTCTTCGACCGGATGGGCGGCCGCGTGTTCGCCAACGGCCACAGCGTGCTGGGCGTCAATTTCAGCATCCACTCGAACTACGCGCAGCTGCCGGACTACGAGGAAGCGATGCGCCATGCGCACGGCGAGGAGCGGGCCATCGAGATCCTGCAGCGCTCGCCGCAGAACTCGGTGTTCTTCCCCAGCCTGTCGGTCAAGGGCTCGCCGCAGGCGATCCGCGTGATCCGGCCGCTGGCGGCCAACCTGACGATGATCGAAGCCTGGAGCTTCCGCGCCGCCGGCGCGCCCGACCTGCTGTTCGAGCGCGCGATGAGCTACAACCGGCTGGTCTTCTCGCCGATGTCGGTGGTGGCGCACGACGACGTCCACCTGTTCGAGAGCATGCAGCAGGGCCTGCGCGCCGAGGGCAACGAGTGGATCAGCCTGCACCGCAACTTCGATCCCGCCGAACTGCAGCAATCGACGATCACCACCAACGGCACCAACGAGCTGTTGATGCGCAACCAGTTCCGCGCCTGGGCGAAGTACATGGCGCCCGCCATGGAGGCGCAGGCGTGATGGCGCCCGAAGACTTCGTCGCCGCCGAAGCCGCCTTGCTCGATGCCGGCCGCTTCGACGACTGGCTGGCGCTGTTCGCCGAGGACGGCCACTACTGGGTGCCGCTGCAGGGCGCGGCCCAGGCCGACCCCGTCTCCCACAACTCGATCGCCTACGAAGACCGGCTGCTGCTGCAGCTGCGCATCGAGCGCCTCAAGAACCCGCGTGCGCACTCGCAGCATCCGGCGAGCCATTCGCAGCATGTGCTGCAGCGCTCGCGCATCGAGCGCGAGGACGACGGCAGCGGCGAGGTCCTGCTGCACACCCCTTTCCTCTATGTCGAGTCGCGCGGCGAACAGCAGCTGCTGCTGGCCGGCAGCTATCGCCATCGGCTGGTGCGCACGGAGGCCGGCTGGGCGATCCAGCAGAAGCGCGTCGATCTTCTCAATGCCGGGCGTGCGCTGCCGGCGATCCAGTTGTTCATCTGAGCGATCCGCTCGTCCATTTCACCCACCAGGAGCCCACGACATGAAGAGCTTGATGCAGACCTTGACCCGCAGCGCACTGGCAGCCGCGCTGGGCGTCGGCCTCACGGCAGCGGCGTTCGCGGCCGACCTCAAGGTCGGCCTCAGCGTTTCGCTCTCCGGCCCCAACTCCTCGCTCGGCGTTCCCTACGCCAAGGGCATGCAGGCCGCACTGGCCTACAAGCCAGAGGTCAACGGCCGCAAGATCCAGCTGATCGTGCTCGACGACGGCTCCGACCCGACCACCGCCGGGCGCAATGCGCGCAAGCTGGTCGAGGAAGACAAGGTCGACGTGCTGATGGGCACCTCGGGCGTGCCGGCCGCGATCGCGATGGCGCAGGTGGGGCGCGATGCGAAGGTGCCGATGATCGGCCTGACGCCGATCCAGCTCGATGCGGCCGAGAACCCCTGGGTCTTCACGGTCGCGCAGCCGACCCAGCTGATGATCGACGCGGTGGTCCAGCGCATGAAGAAGGACGGCGTCAAGTCGGTCGGCTACATCGGCTTCTCCGACGCCTGGGGCGACCTGGTCTACAACGCGCTCATGAAGTCGGCCCCCGAGGCCGGCATCAAGGTGCTGGGCAACGAGCGCTATGCGCGCGCCGACGCCTCGGTCACGGGGCAGGTGCTGAAGCTGGTCGCGATGAAGCCCGATGCGGTCATGACCGGCGGCGCCGGCACGCCGGGCGCGCTGCCCTTCCTGGCGCTGGCCGAGCGCGGCTTCAAGGGACCCGTGTACGGCCAGCACGGCCTGATCAACCCCGACTTCGTGCGGGTCGTCGGCGCCTCCGGACAGAACGCGCTGATGCCCACCGGCCCGGTGATCGTCGCCGAGCAGCTGCCCGAGGGCTACCCGACCAAGAAGATCGCCATGGACTTCCGCGCCGCCTTCCAGAAGGTCAACAACGCGCCGACCAGCGATGCCTTCTCGGCCTACTCCTTCGACGGCTGGCTGGTCTTCACCGATGCCGCGGCGCGCGCGAAGGGCGAGCCCGGCACGCCCGAGTTCCGCCTGTCGCTGCGCGACGCGATCGCCAGCACCAAGGAAGTGGTGGGCACGCATGGCGTCTACAACTTCAAGCCGGGGAACCTGTATGGCGTCGACGAGCGCGCGCGCGTGATCGTCAAGCTCGACAACGGACAGTGGAAATTGGCGCCATGAGAAAGGCTGAGAGTGGTGCGGACATAGGCCGGCGCCGGGCCGCCCCAAGGCGGCCTGCGGCCCCCTCGGGGGGCAGCGACCCACACGCAGTGGGGGAGCGTGGGGGCAACATTTTTCGAAGGGCATTTCAATGACATGGGACGTGGCGCTCATCCTGGGCATCGACGGGCTCGCCAATGGCGCGGTCTATCTGCTCGCCGGGCTTGGGCTGGTGCTGATCTTTTCGGTCACGCGGGTGGTCTTCGTGCCCTTCGGCGACATCGCGGCCTTTGCGGCGCTGACGCTGGCGGCCTTCGAGACCGGCCGCCTGCCGCCGACGATCGGACTGGTGATGGTGCTGGCCGCGCTGGCGACGCTGACCGAGGTCGGCAGCCTGCTGCGGCGCGGCGAGGGCCGCAAGATCCCCAAGGCGATCCTCGCCTGGGGCGTGCTGCCGCTCCTGCCCTGCCTGCTGGCCTGGGCGACCTCGCGGCCCGGCATTCCGTCGGCCGTGCAGATCGCGGTCACGGTGCTGCTGGTGGTGCCGATCGCACCGCTGCTGGCGCGCGTGGTGTTCCAGCCGATCGCCGACGCCTCGGTGCTGGTGCTGCTGATCGTCTCGCTGGCGCTGCACTTCCTGCTGTCGGGCCTGGGCCTGCTGTTCTTCGGACCTGAAGGCTCGCGCACGCAGCCGCTCGCCAGCGGCAGCATCGCGCTCGGCGACGGCTTCTCGGTCAGCGGCCAGGTGGTGCTGATGGTCGGCGCGGCGATCGTGCTGAGCGGCCTGTTCTTCCTGGTGTTCGAGCGCACCGTGGCGGGCAAGGCCTTGCGCGCCACCGCGGTCAACCGCGTCGGCGCGCGCCTGGTCGGTATCCGGCCGGCGCGCACCGCCTTGCTGGCCTACGGCAGCGCATCGCTGCTGGCCGGCCTGATCGGGGTGCTGATCGCACCCGTCACCACCATGTACTACGACTCCGGCTTCATCATCGGCCTCAAGGCCTTCGTGGCCGCGATCATCGGCGGCCTCGTGAGCTACCCGATGACCGCGATCGGTGCGCTCGCGGTCGGCGTGGTCGAGAGCTTCGCCTCGTTCTGGAGCGGTGCGCTCAAGGACGTGATCGTGTTCAGCCTGCTGATCCCGGTGCTCATGCTGAGGTCCTTCCTCAGCGTGCATTCGGAAGAGGAAGAAGACGAGGTGGACCAATGAGCCTCCTTCGCACCCGCAACTTCTGGATCGGCCTGGTGATCCTCGCATTGGCGATCGCGCCGATGCTGGCCGGCAACTTCACGGTCTCGCTGCTCAACGACATCGGCATCGGCGCGCTGGTCGCGCTGGGCCTGGTGCTGCTGACCGGCATCGGCGGCGCCACCTCCTTCGGGCAGGCGGCCTTCGTCGGCATCGCGGCCTACGCGACCGCCTGGCTCACCACCACGCAGGGCATGTCGCCGTGGATCGGCCTCTTGTTCGCGCTGCTTCTGACCGGTATTTCCGCGCTGGCCATCGGCATGCTGACCCTGCGCCTGGGCGGGCACTTCCTGCCGCTCAGCACGATCGCCTGGGGGCTGTCGATCGCGATGCTGTTCGGCAACGTCGATGCGCTCGGACGCCACACCGGTTTGTCGAACATTCCGCCGCTGCGCATCGGCGGCTGGTCGCTGGCCGATCCACGCGCGATCTACTACCTGATCTGGGCGCTGGTCGGGCTGGCCTTCCTGTTCAGCCACAACCTGCTGCAGTCGCGGCCGGGGCGAGCGATCCGCAGCCTGCGCGGCGGTGCCACGCTGCTGGCCAGCGTCGGCGCCGACGCCTACCGCGTGCGGCTCACGCTGTTCGTCACGGCGGCGCTGTTCGCGGGCCTGGCGGGCTGGCTCTATGCGCACATGAACCGCTTCGTGAGCCCTTCGCCTTTCGACGTCCGCGCCAGCATCGAGTACCTGCTGATGGCGGTGGCCGGCGGGCTCGGGCAGCTGGCCGGCGCGCTGGTCGGCGCGGCCCTGGTGCTGGTGCTCAAGAACGGCCTGCAGGACGTGCTGCCGATGCTGACGCAGCGCGCCGGCCAGCTCGAGGCGGTGGCCTTCGCGACCCTGTTCATCCTGCTGCTGCACTTCGCGCGCGGCGGCCTGATGGGCTTCGTGCGGCGCTGGACCGGCGGCCGCTTCGCCGCGGCGCCATCGCGCGAGCCCGCGGCGCCGGTCGAGCCGCTGGCGCATCGCAGCCTGCCCGACCGCGGCTCGCCGATCCTCTCGGTGACCGGCGCGGTCAAGCGCTTCGGCGGGCTGGTGGCGGTGAACGACGTCAGCTTCGATGTCAAGGCGGGCGAGATCGTCGGCCTGATCGGCCCCAACGGCGCCGGCAAGTCGACCATGTTCAACCTGCTGACCTGCACGTTGCCGATGACCGCGGGCCAGGTGCGCTTCCTGGGCCAGGACATCGCCGGACTGCCGCAGCGCAAGGTGGCACAGCTCGGGCTGGCGCGCACCTTCCAGCACGTGAAGCTGCGCCCGCACATGAGCCTGCTGGACAACGTCGCGCTCGGCGCCCATTCGCGCACCCGCTCGGGCGTGCTGAAGGCCGGCCTGCGGCTCGACCGCACCGAGGAGCGGCAGATCCTGCAGGAGGCGCAGCGCCAGCTCGAGCGCATCGGCCTCGGCGACCGGGCGCACGAGCTCGCCGGCAGCCTGCCGCTGGGCACCCAGCGCATCCTCGAGATCGCGCGAGCGCTGGCCGCCGACCCGGTGCTGCTGGTGCTCGACGAGCCCGCGGCCGGCCTGCGCCGCAAGGAGAAGATGGCGCTCGGTGAACTGCTGCGCAAGCTGCGCGACGATGGCGTGACGATCCTGATCGTCGAACATGACATGGACTTCGTGATGAAACTGGTGGACCGGCTGGTGGTGATGAACTTCGGCTCCAAGCTGGTCGAGGGCGTGCCCTCGGCGGTGCGCGCCGATGAGCGGGTGCAGGCTGCGTACCTCGGGAGCGTGGCATGAGCGGAACGGCGATGCTCGAAATCGGCGACCTGCACGTGTCCTACGGCCAGGTCGACGCGGTGCGCGGCGTCTCGCTGAGTCTGGAACACGGCCAGATCATCTCGGTGATCGGCCCCAACGGCGCCGGCAAGACCACGCTGCTGGCGGCGGCCATGGGCCTGCTGCCGAGCAAGGGCCTTCTGAAGTTCGAGGGCGAGGACCTGCACGGTCTCGACGTCGAGGCGCGCGTCGAACGCGGCCTGTGCCTGGTGCCCGAAAAGCGCGAGCTGTTCGGCGAGCTCACCGTGCTCGACAACCTGCAGCTCGGCGCCTTCTCCAAGCGGCTCGGGAGCGCCGCGCTCAAGCGCCAGCTGCAGCAGGTCTACGAGCGCTTTCCCCGGCTGGCCGAACGGCGAGCCCAGCGTGCCGACACGCTCTCGGGCGGCGAGCGCCAGATGCTCGCGGTCGGCCGGGCGCTGATGTCGGCGCCGCGCCTGCTGATGCTCGACGAGCCCAGCCTGGGCCTGGCGCCGCTGATCGTGCGCGACATCCTGCTGATCGTGCGCAAGCTGCGCGAGGACGGCGTCTCGATCCTGCTGGTGGAGCAGAACGCGCGCGCCGCGCTCGAGAGCTCCGACCACGGCTATGTGCTGGAGACCGGCGAGATCGCGCTGTCGGGTCCGTCGGAACAGCTCGAGAGCGACCCGCGCGTCCAGGCCACCTACCTCGGCGGAGGCACGCACGATGACGAATGAGCCGCGCCGGCTGCCCGCCGCGCAACGCACCCTGCCGGCGATGCTGCAGCGGCAGTCGGCGCAGTTCGCGCAGCGTCCGCTGCTGAAGGTCGCGGGCCGGAGCTGGTCGCATGCCGATGCCGCCGAAGCCGCGGCGCGGCAAGCCTCGGCGCTGGCGCAATCCGGCGTGGCGCGCGGCGACCGCGTCGCGCTCATGAGCGGCAACTGCATCGAGTTCCTCGAAGTGTTCCTCGGCGCCGGCTGGCTCGGCGCCGTCACGGTGCCGGTCAACACGGCCTCGATGGGCCCCCAGGTCGAGTACTTCCTTTCCAACAGCGAGGCGAAGCTGCTGGTGATCGAGGCCGAACTGCTGGAGCGCCTGCGGACCGCGGACCTGGCGCGCACCGCCTTGCGGGAGATCTGGGTCATCGGTGAAGCGAAGAGCCCGTGGCAGCCGCCCGCCGGCATCCGGCTTGTGCCGTACCGCCAAGGCACCGGGCCGATCGCGCCGGCCGCGGTGCAGCCCGGCGATCCGCTGGCGATCCTCTACACCTCGGGCACCACCGGCCCGGCCAAGGGCGTGGTCTGCCCGCATGCCCAGTATTTCTGGTGGGGCGTGAACAGCGCCGAGGTGCTCGGCGTCGGCGCCGACGACGTGCTGTGCACCACCTTGCCGCTGTTCCACATCAACGCCCTCAACACCTTCTCGCAGGCCGCGCTCACGGGCGCCGAGGTGGTGTTCGAGTCGCGCTTCTCGGCCTCGGGCTTCTGGCCTTCGATGCGGGCCAGCGGCGCCACCGTGGTCTACCTGCTCGGCGCCATGGTGCCGATCCTGCTGGCCCAGCCCGAAGGGCCGGGCGAGCGCGAGCACCGCGTGCGCACCGGGCTCGGGCCCGGCGTGCCGGCGGCGGCCGGGCAGGCCTTCCTCGCGCGCACTGGTGTGCGGCTGCTCGAAGGCTATGGCTCGACCGAGACCAATTTCGCGATCGCCACCGCCCCCGATTCACCGCGCGGAGGGGTCATGGGCTGGCTGCGGCCGGGCTTCCAGGCCCGGGTCGCCGATGCCGACGATGCCGAGCTGCCAGCGGGCGAGGCCGGCGAGCTGCTGCTGCGCGCCGAGGAGCCCTACGCCTTCGCGAGCGGCTACTTCAACATGCCGGAGAAGACGGTCGAGGCCTGGCGCAACCTGTGGTTCCATACCGGCGACCGCGTGCTGCGCGAGCCAGACGGCGCCTTCCGCTTCGTCGATCGCATCAAGGATGCGATCCGCCGCCGCGGCGAGAACATCTCCTCCTTCGAGGTCGAGCAGGTGCTGCTGAGCCATCCGGCGGTCGCCGCCTGCGCGGTCTATCCGGTGGGCTCCGAACTGGCCGAGGACGAGGTGATGGCCGCTCTGGTGGCGCGAGACGGCCGCGTGATCGAGCCGGCCGAGCTCATGCGCTTCTGCGAGTCGCGCCTGCCGTACTTCGCGGTGCCGCGCTATGTCGACCTGCTCGACGACCTGCCGCGCACCGAGAACGGCAAGGTGCAGAAGTACAAGCTGCGCGAGCGCGGCGTGTCGGCCGCCACCTGGGACCGCGGGCCGGGCGCCCCACGCGCCAAGGGCTGAAGCGATGCTCTCCCTCGATGGGCAAGCGGCGTTCGTCACGGGTGCGGGGCAGGGCCTGGGCGCCGCGATCGCGCAAGGGCTGGCGCAGGCGGGCGCCGGCGTGATGCTGACCGATGTCGACGCTGCGGCCGCCGAGGCGGTGGCGGCGGGCCTTCGCGACGCCGGCCACCGCTGCATCGCGATGGCGCTTGATGTCCGCGACGAGTCCGCGTTCGAACGCAGCTTCGAGGCCGCCGTGCAGCACTTCGGCGCCGTCGACCTGATGGTCAACAACGCCGCGCTGACGCCCTCGACCTCGCTCTGGGACATCACGGCCGGCGAATGGGACGAGGTGATGGCAGTGAACCTGCGCGGCAGCTTCTTCGGCTGCCGCATCGCCGGACGTCACATGCGCGAGCGCGGTGCGGGCCGCATCGTCAACCTGGCCTCGATCGCGGGCCAGCAGGCCAGCGCGGCGACCGGCGCCCACTACGCGGCCTCGAAGGCCGGGCTGATCGCACTGACCCGCTCGTTCGCGCAGGCCCTGGCGGCCGATGGCGTCACGGTCAATGCGCTGGCGCCGGCGGCGATCCGCAGCCCCCTGCTCGACGCCATGGCGCCGGAGCGGCAACAGGCGCTGCTGCGCGGCATCCCGCTCGGCCGCTTCGGCGAGGCGCAGGAAGTGGCGGCCGCCGTGGTCTACCTGGCCTCGGCGGCCGGGGCCTTCGTCACGGGCACGACGCTCGATCTCAATGGCGGCCGCTTGATGCGCTGAGCCCCCAGAAAAAGCACCCGTGGTTAAAATGTTTAGTTGTCAACGGTTTTGCTAGCCATGAAAAATTCACTGAATGGGCGCCACGCGGTCGTGACCGGCGCGGCCCGTGGAATCGGCGCCGAGATCGCGCGCACCCTGGCGGCCGAGGGCGCCCGGGTCACCTTGCTCGGCCGCGACAGCGCTGCGCTGGAGCGCGTGCGCAGCGAACTCGCAGGCAGCGGCCACGGCGTGGCCGCGGTCGATGTCGCCGACGCCGACTCGGTGCGCGCGGCCTTCGAAGCCTTGCGCGCGGCGTCGGGTCCGGTCGAGATCCTGGTCAACAACGCCGGCCAGGCCGAGAGCGCGCCTTTCCTGAAGACCTCGGTCGAGCTGTGGCAGCGCATGCTCGGCGTCAACCTCACGGGGAGCTTCCTCTGCGCGCAGGCGGCGCTGCCCGACATGCTCGATGCCGGCTGGGGCCGCATCGTCAACATCGCCAGCACCGCGGGCCAGAAGGGCTATGCCTACGTCGCGGCCTACACCGCGGCCAAGCATGGCGTGATCGGGCTCACGCGCTCGCTGGCGCTCGAGGTGGCGCGCAAGGGCATCACGGTCAACGCGGTCTGCCCGGGCTACACCGACACCGACATCCTGCGCAACAGCGTCGCCAACGTGGTCGGCAAGACCGGCCGCAGCGAAGCCGATGCGCTGGCCGAGTTCGCGGTCGTCAATCCGCAGCGCCGCATCGTGCAGCCGGCCGAGGTGGCCGATGCGGTGCGCTGGCTCTGCGGCGAGGCAGCGGCCTCGGTCACCGGCCAGTCGATCTCGGTGTCGGGGGGAGAAGTCACATGATCGACAGCACCAACGACCCGTCGCACGCGGCGCTCAGCGACGCCGAGGAACTGGGCCACGAGGCCCGCGCCGGCAACGACGACCACGCCGTGCTCAAACTCTGGCTGCGCATGCTGGCCAGCACGACGCAGATCGAGGCCGAGATCCGCAAGCGGCTGCGCGAGCGCTTCGACATCACGCTGGCGCGCTTCGACTACATGGCGCAGCTCTACCGCTACAAGGACGGGCTCAAGATGCGCGTGCTGTCGCGCTACCTGATGGTCACCGGCGGCAACGTGACCGGGCTCACCGACGAGCTCGAGCGCGAGGGCGTGGTCTCGCGCACCGCCAGCCCCGACGACCGCCGGGCCTGGATCGTGAGCCTCACGCCCAAGGGCCGGCGCAGCTTCGAGGCCATGGCCAGCGAGCACGAGCAATGGATCCTCGAGATGTTCTCGGGCCTCGACATGAAGACCGTGAAGCAGCTGCACAGCCAGCTGGGCCAGCTGCGCGTGCACGTGATGCGCAACGAGGCCGGCGGCGAGGAGCCGGCGTGAGCGATGCCGGCGCCGCCGCGTTCCGCCGTGAACGGCTGATCCGCTTCTCCGACTGCGACCCGGCGGGCATCGTCTTCTATCCGCAGTACTTCGTGATGTTCAACGGCCTGGTCGAAGACTGGGTCAACGCGATGGGCGTGGGCTACCAGCGGCTGATCGTCGAGCAGCGCATCGGCCTGCCGACCGTGCGGGTCGAGGCCGATTTCCGCGCCGTGAGCCGCTTCGGCGACAGCGTAACGCTGGAGCTCGTGGTCGAGCGCCTCGGCACGCGCTCGCTGACCCTGGCGCTGCAATGCGTGGGCGCCGACCGCGAACTGCGCATGCAGATGCGCCAGGTGCTGGTGACGACCTCGCTCGAGACGCATCGCGCGCTCGAGATCCCCGCGGCGCTGCGCGATGCGATCCTGCGCGGCGTGCCCGACCGGGGCTGATGGCTCTCGCTCAGGCCGCCAGGCCGTTCATGAGCCCGGTGCGCGGGTGGCAGTTGATGTACTCGTAGCTCTGCTCGTCCGCCTTCAGCACCGAGACCTCGTGGTACACGCGCAGCTGCAGCTCGAAGTTGAGCTCCTGCACATAGCGCATGAAGCTGCCGAAGATCGCCACGTGCGTGGGATGCGACTCGGCCCAGCGTTCCATGTCGGCCAGCGAGCGCCAGAAGCTCAGGCCGAAGGACTTCTGCAGCGGCGCGCCCCTGGCGTCGAGGTGGTGCATGTAGCGGTTGCTGTAGCAGCCGATCGCGAGGCCCTGGTCGCGCAGGAAGTCCATGCCCTCGCGCAAGGTCGGCTCCATGTCCTCGAGGTAGAGGGTGCGCTCCTTCCCGGTGGTGTCGGTCCATTCCTGGCCCGAGCGGATCATCGCCACGTTGGGGTGGCCGGCGATGCGCACGCGCTGGCCCGGCACGGGCGTGGCCGGGATGGCACTGCGGCTTCCCGATGCCACCATCGCATCGGTCTGCGACAACGGGATCCGGTCGCGCATCGAACCCCAGTAGCCATGCTCCCGGATCTCGCCGCTGACCCCGCCGCCCATCACGACACCCACCCCTTCGAAGCGGTCGGGCGTGCTGAACATGGTCTCGTAGTGCTCGGCCCGCGGCGAGGCGATTTCGCGGAAGTAGCCCAGCCCGTCGTCGAGCCGCGCCGGCGAGCGCCACCAGTCGTCGATCTCGGGCGTCGCGCACCAGCGTGCGAAGGCGGCCGGGTCGTTCCAGTAGGCGATCGCGATCATGTTGTCGCAGCCCTCGGCGTCGACGAAATGCGCCAGGTCGTGGTGACCCGGCCCGTCGGCGAGGCCGAAGCCGCGCGCGATCTTCATCAGGGCGGCGCAGGCGCGGCCCTGCAGTTCGGGCCCGCGCGACTGCACGCCGAAGTAGCCCATCACCACCTGGCCGACGCCGGCGGCTGCGCGGGCCGACCAGACGGGGTAGGGCGGCGTGTAGTCGTCCTCCACCCGGCGGTGCCGGGTGCGCGGACATTTCAGGTGTTCGGCAATGGCGGATTCCATGGCGCTTCCCCTGTGAGGCGGCGGCTCAGGCCACGACCGGCTGGCGGGCGGCGGCCGCAGCCGCTTCGACCGGCGTGGACACCGGCTCGGCGACCGCCTTCTCGGGCTCGGCCGGGCCCTGCAGTACCACCGGCTCGCGCCGCTTCCTGTTGAACAGCAGCTGCGTCACGTCGGGCCGCGAATAGTGGCCGGCCGGGTCGCCCGCGGCCTTGGCCAGCGAGATCATCCCGAGGTCGATGTCGGCCACCACCAGCCCTTCCTCGTCTTCGGCCAGGTTCTTGCCGAGCGGCGATCCGTCGGGACCGTAGATGCGCGCGAAGCCGCCGCCGACCAGCAGCATCTGCTGCTTACCGGGGTCGGTGCACAGCAGTTCGTGCATCGCCTTCGAGACCGTGGCGCAGGGCGCGACCACGAAGCACTGGCCCTCGGCTGCGTACACCTGGCTGGCGGCGTTGTTGACTTCGGCGCCGAGCGCGTAGGCGCCGCCGCGGTAGAGCGAGAAGCTGGGCCAGGCGCCGCAGTGGATCTGCTCGTTCTGCGAGTACATGGCGTACTTGCTGAGCGGCTGCAGGTGCTCCCAGCAGGACAGCGAGCCGATGTTGCCGATAGCCGTCTCGACCACGGCGAGGTCCGAGCCGTCGCCTTCGCCGAAGACGGTGCGCTCGACGTGCGTCGGCTTCAGCTTGCGGCGGGTCTGCAGCGTGTTGCCCTGGTCGTCGATCAGGGCCTGCGCGATGTAGAGGCTGCCGGCGGCCTTCTCGCTGTAGCCGAGCGAGACCCAGATGCGGTGCTTGCGCGCGGCCTCGCGGATGCGGTCGAACTCGGGCGAGCCGACGACCAGGGCGTTGTCGTGGTAGCGCTGCACGAACTGCATGCCCCAGGCCGGCGAATCGAGCCAGATCCACCACGGGTAGCCGGGCACCCAGGTCTCGGGAAAGGCGATCAGCTGCACGCCCTGGCTGGCTGCCTTCGCCATCAGGTCGATGGTCTTGTCGATGGTGCCGTCGAGGTCGAGGAAGACGGGCGCGGCCTGCACCGCGGCGACGCGCAGGCGGGGATGGGTGGTGCTGGACATGGCGTTTCTCCAAAGGGGTGGAAGGGGCCCGCGGCATCCGGGTTAGCGCGGTGGCACACGGGTTGCTTGAAGCGTAAGTTCGCCGCCTGGAAGCGCCTTGTCCGGAATTCGCGGCGTTCTTGATCCAGCGTTGCAAGCGGCCCGTTGGCGCACCTCCCCGGAAGGATCCCCATGACCCAACTGCTCAGCACTGCCGTCGTTCCGCGCGAGCAGCGGCTCGCCTACTGGACCGACATGATCTGCAACGTCTACGTGCAGCTCGGCTGCGATCCGGTGCCGGGCGATCGCCCCCGGGGCGAATTCGACGGCAGCATCCGCCAGCACACGCTGCCCAGCCTCGACGTCTCGGTGGTCACGTCGGGGCCGCAGAAGGTGATGCGCACGGCCGGCCACATCGCGCGCTCGTCGGACGACTATTTCCTGGTCAGCATCCAGGCCCGCGGCCGCGGCGTGGTTCGGCAGGACGGCCGCGACGCCGTGCTGTCGGTGGGCGATTTCGCGCTCTACGACAGCACGCGGCCCTACCAGCTGCAGTTCGACGACGCCTTCGAGCAGATCGTGCTCAAGCTGCCGGGCGAGCGCCTGCGCAGCGAACTGCGCCAGACCGAGGCCCTGACCGCCACCACGGTGTCGGGCCGCGAGGGCGCCGGCCATCTGCTCTTGGGCATGATCCGCACCCTGCACGAGGACATCGACGCGCTGCAGCCGGCGTCGGCGCTGGCGGTCGCCAATGGCGTGCTCAACATCCTGGTGGCCGGGCTGCAGACGCTGCCGGCGGCGCGCGCGCCGGCGCTGAGCAACCTGACCGCCTTCCACCTGGCGCGCATCAAGCGCCGCATCGACGAGCAGCTCGACGATCCGGCGCTGTCGGTCGGCACGCTGGCGGCCGCGCTCGGCCTGTCGGTGAGCCAGATCCACCGCGTCTTCAAGAGCGAGCCGGTGACGCCGGCGCAGTACATCTGGGAGCGCAGGCTCGAGGCCTGCAGCCGCGACCTGCTCGATCCGCGCGCGGGCGGCCGCACGGTCGGCGAGATCGCCTATGGCCGCGGCTTCAACGACGCCGCGCATTTCAGCCGGGCGTTTCGCGAGCGCTTCGGCTGCTCGCCGCGCGAGTGGCGCCAGCGCGTCGCGCATTGAACAGGCGGTGCGCCCGCAGGGCGTGGCTTCCGGCATGATGTGCTGAAAAATCACACCGGAGCAACGAATGGCGCGTGCCGAGCGAGACGAACCCGATCACGAGCAAAACAGCCGGGCGCAGGCGCTGGCCAGCGAATTCACCGCGCCGCGGCCAAGCGTCGAGGAGCGCATGGCGGCCGGCAAGGCCTTGCGCGAGCGCATTCCCCGGGCCAGCCACGCCGCCTTCGAGCGGCTGCCGCAGGTCGACCCGCTGGCCATCCTCGAGGCGCAGGCGGCCACCCGCCTGCCGCAGCTGGTGCCGGTGCGGCACGCCCGCATGCTGCAGTCGCCCTTCGCCTTCCTGCGCGGCTCGGCCGCGGTGATGGCGGCCGACCTGGCGCCCAGCCCGATCACCGGCATTCGCGTGCAGGCCTGCGGCGACATGCACGTGGCGAACTTCGGCGTCTTCGCATCGGCCGAGCGGCAGCTGGTCTTCGCGATCAACGACTTCGACGAAACCCAGCCCGGCCCCTGGGAGTGGGATGTCAAGCGGCTGGCGGCCAGTGCCTTCGTCGCTTCTCACCACCTGGGCGGCGACAGGTCCGAGCGCGAGGCGGCCGCACGGGCCGCGGTCCAGAGCTACCGCGAGCGCATCCGCCGCTACGCCGGCATGGGGCTGCTGGAGACCTGGTACGACACCATCCACAGCGACCGGCTGATCGAATCGCTGCCGCCGGGCTGGCGCACGAGTGCGCACGCGGTGCTCGAGAAGGCGCGCAAGCGCACCCACATGCAGGTGCTCGACAAGCTGACCGACCTGGTGGACGACCAGCACCGGATCATCGAGCAGCATCCCTTCATCGTGCGCTCGCCCCTGACCTCGATGGGGCGGCCGGTGGACGAGGCGATCGGCCACTGCATGGCGCACTACCTCGAATCGCTGGCGCCCGAACGCCGCCTGCTGCTGTCGCGCTACCGGATCGTCGATGCGGCGCAGAAGGTGGTCGGCGTGGGCAGCGTCGGCACCCGCTGCTGGATCGTGCTGATGCAGGGGCGCGACGAGGACGACCCCTTGTTCCTGCAGCTCAAGGAGGCGCAGCCTTCGGTGCTGGCCCCGTTCGCGGGCGACGTCGACCCGGCCCACGCCCCGGCCAACCAGGGCGAGCGAGTGGTGCGCGGGCAGCGCCTGATCCAGGGTTCGCCCGACATCTTTCTCGGCTGGGGCGTGATCGACGGCGTGCACTTCTACATCCGGCAGCTGCGCGACATGAAGGGCGGCATCGACCTGGCGCCGGACGTGACCAGCCCGGGCGGCCTGATCGAATACTGCAAGCTGTGCGGCTGGGCACTGGCCCTTGCGCATGCCAAGTCGGGCGATGCCGCGATGATCGGCGGCTACCTGGGCAAGTCGGACGCCTTCGACGACGCGCTGGTCGAGTTCGCCGCCGCCTATGCGGCGCAGACGCGGGCCGACCACGAGCGCTTCGCCGAGGCGGCGAAGGAGGGGCTGGTGGAGGTGGCGACGGGCGTGTAGCCCGGCCTCAGATCACCCCGCGCTCGCGCAGCCCCCGCAGCCGCTCCGGCCCGATCTCCAGCTCATCGGCCAGCACTTGCGCGCTGTGCTCGCCCAGCATCGGCGAGGCCCGGTGCGTCACCGGCGTAGCGGAAAAGCGCAGCGGGCTGCGCAGGCTCGGCACCTCCACACCGCGGGCGTGCGGCAGGCTCAATGCGAGTTCGCGATGCCGCGTCTGCGGGTCCTCGAACACGCCCTGCATGTCGTTGATCGGCCCGCACGGGACGCCCGCGGCCTCGAAGGACGCGAGCAGTTCGCCCCTCTGGCGATCGGCCAATGCCGGGGCCAGAAGCTCGCGCAGCGCCGCCCGGTTCGCGACCCGCAGCGCATTGCTCGCGAAGCGCGGATCATCGACCCAGGCGAGGCAGCCCAGCACCCGGCACAGCGCATTGAACTGCCCGTTGTTGCCGGCCGCCACGATCAGGTGGCCGTCGGCGCAGGCGAACACCTCCGAGGGCGAGGCGATCGGGTTGGTGTTGCCCACCCGCGGCGGCACCCGGCCGGTCATCAGGTAGCCGAGCGCGAGATGGCCGTTGAGCGCCACCGAGGCGTCCAGCATCGCCGCGTCGACATGCTGGCCTTCGCCGGTCTCGCGTCGATGGTGGAGCGCGCCCAGCACGCCGATCGCGGCATAGAGGCCGGTCACGACGTCGGCGATCGGTATGGCCGTGCGCATCGGCTCGCCGCCCGGCGCGCCGTCGGGATGGCCGCAGGTGCTCATCGCGCCGGCCAGCCCCTGCAGGATGAAGTCGTAGGCCGGCCGGGCTGCATAGGGCCCGCTCTGGCCGAAGCCGGTGACCGAGCAATAGACGATGTCGGGGCGGCGCTTGCGGATGCTGGCCTCGTCGAGCCCGTAGCGGGCCAGGGTGCCGACCTTGTAGTTCTCGACCACCACGTCGCAGCGCGCCGCCAGGTCCTGCGCCAGCGCCGCGCCCTCGGGCGTGGCGATGTCCAGCGTGATCGAGTGCTTGCCGCGGTTGTAGGCCAGGTACAGCGCCGAGTCGTTGCTGTCGGCGCCTTGGGCATCGGGCAGGAACGGCCCCATGCGCCGCGTGTCGTCGCCTTCGCCGGGTTTCTCGATCTTGTAGACCGTGGCGCCCATGTCGGCCAGGATCTGCGTGCACAGCGGCCCGGCGATGACGCGCGTCAGGTCGAGCACCTTGAGGCCTTCGAAGATGGCAGCCATGGCATTCACTCCAGTCGGATGTCGGCCTTCTTGACCACCGCCGCCCAGCGCCTGGCCTCGCTCTGGATGAAGGCGTCGAACTGCTCCGGCGTGCCACCCACGGGATCGATGCCGTAGTCGATCAGCTTGGCGTGCACCTCGGGCGTCTGCAGCACATTCTGCATCTCGGCCGACAGCTTGCTGACGATCTCGTCGGGCGTCTTCGAAGGCGCGAGCAGGCCGATCCAGCTGCCGCCGGTCATGCCCGGAAAGCCGGCTTCGGCCATGGTCGGAACCTCGGGCGCCGCCGGCCAGCGCTTGGCGCTGGTCATCGCGAGGCCGCGCAGCTTGCCGGACTTGATGTGCGGCATCATGGTCTGCACCGAGTCGAAGATGATCGAGACCTGCCCCGCGAACAGGTCCGGCAGCGCCGGCGCGATGCCCTTGTAGGGAACGTGGGTCATCGCGACGCCGGCGGTCTGCGCGAACTGCTCGGCCACCAGGTGGGCGCCCGAGCCGGTGCCGCTGGAGGCGAAGGTCGCGCTTTGCGGGTTGGCCCTGGCCCAGGCGACGAAGCTCTTGAGATCGACGGGCGGCAGCGCCGCGCTCGACACCATCAGCAGCGGAATCGCACCGATCTCGCTGACGCCGCGCAGGTCCTGCAGCGGCGAGTAGCTCATCCTCGGATAGAGGCTCGGGTTGATCGCGTGGGCGGCCACCACCACCAGCAGCGTGTAGCCGTCGGGCGCCGCACGCGCCACCGCGGCCGAACCGATCTGGCCGTTGGCGCCGGACTGGTTGTCGACCACGATCGGCGTCTTCAGGCGCTCGGCGAGCCTCTGCATCACCAGCCGCGTGACCGCATCCGAGACGCCGCCCGGCGTGTAGGGCACCACCACGCGGATCGGCTTGGCCGGGTACGCCTCCTGCGCCGCGGCCGGCGCGGCGGCACCGGCCAGCGCGAAAGCGGCGAGGCCGGCGGCGAGCAGCTTGCGGCGGAATGTCGATGTCTTCATGTCGTCTCCTGGTATTTGTGATGGGGTGCAAGTCAGGAACGGTCGGCCGCCACCAGGCCGTCCTCGATCCACTGGCGGGGAATGCGGATCGGGTGGTCCAGCAGCATCTGCGCGAAGGACTTGCCCAGCGGGTCGGAGCGCAGGCTGGCGACGCCGCCGCCATCGAGCGCGCGGTGCAGCACGAAGTTCATCGCCTGCAGGCCGGGCACATCGAAGCGCTCGACCTCGCCGGCCACCAGGTGCGCGAAGTACGCGCGCACCTGCGCGGCGTCGAGTTGCGCCCGCAGCAGCGGCAGGAACTCGCGGCGGCGGGCGATCACGCCGATGTTCTCGTCGTCGCCCTTGTCGCCGCTGCGGGCCCAGGCGAGCGCGACCAGCGGCACCTCGATCGCATCGCCGCCGGGCAGCGTCGCGCCGGCAGGCGTCGGCAGCGCTTCGGGCGCCGCCGCGGGCCCCGTGGCCGGCGCGGCGACCGTCTCGACCACGCCGCCGAACTCGATCTGCATGGCCACGCGCTCCTTGGCCACGAGGAACGAGAAGACCTTGATCACCGGCTGGACGTCGGCCCGGCCCGCGAACGACGAGCGCGTGCCCGGCCCCATCGAGGTGCCGGCCGAGGCGCACTCGCGCTGCAGGAAGGCCAGCGCCTTCGGATCGGGATGCCGCGCGGCGATCCGCAGCACCACTTCGCGCGGCGCAAGAGGGCGTGCGTTCGGGCCATAGAGCGATTCGCAGCCCAGCAGCTCGACGCAGGTCTGGGTGTAGTCGGCCATGCCGCGCTGGCGCAGCTGCGCGCGCGTTCGCGACAGCAGCGCATCCGCGGTCTTGCGCGCCTTCGCGGGTGCCTCGATGCCGCGGATCGCCATCATGATCTGCAGCTGGTAGCCGTCGCGCCAGGTGCCGTTGGCCTTGTAGCTGCCGGTGGGCGCGCGGCCGCGCGCGCCGCTCACGCGCACCACCTCGGGCCCCATGGCCTGCACCTGCACCTGGCGGAAATCGCAGCTCACGTCGGGCATCAGGTAGTGGGCCGGGTCGCCGACTTCGTAGAGGATCTGCTCGGCCACCGCGCCCGGATGGATCAGCCCGCCACTGCCTTCGGGCTTGGTCAGCTTGAAGGTTCCGTCGGCCTCGCAATCGATCACCGGATAGCCCATGTCGGCCCAGCCGGGCACCTGCTGCCAGTCGGTGAAGAGCCCGCCGGTGGCCTGCGCGCCGCACTCGATCACATGGCCGGCGAGCGTGCCGGCGGCGATGCGGTCCCAGTCGTCCCAGCGCCAGCCGAACTCGTGCGCCAGCACGCCGACGACCACCGCGCTGTCGACGCAGCGCCCGGTGATCACGATGTCGGCGCCGCGTTCGAGCGCCTGCGCGATGCCGCGCGCGCCGACGTAGGCATTGGCCGACCAGAGCTCGGCGGGCGGCGCTTCGCCCGTGTGCAGGTCGCGCACGCCCTGGGCGCGCAGCGCTTCGAACTGCGGCATCAGGTCGTCGCCGGTCACGACGGCGATGCGCGGCGAGAGCCCCTGCTTCAGCGCCACCTCGGCCAGCGCATCGCGACAGGCCTGCGGATTCAGGCCGCCCGCGTTGGCGATCACGCGCACCCCCTTGGCGCAGATCGCCGCGAGGTTCGGCGCCATCGCGGCATGCACGAAGTCGGTGGCATAGCCCAGCGCCGGATCCTTGGCGCGTGCGCGCGCGAGGATCGACATCGTGGTCTCGGCCAGGTAGTCGTAGACCAGGTATCGAAGGCCCGGCACGGTGAGCAACTGCGGCGTGGCGATCGCCGAGTCGCCCCAGAAGCCGCTCGCGCCGCCGATGCGGATGGTCTTGCTCATGCCTTGGCCTCTTCGATGCGAAGCAGCAGTGCGCCCTTGGAGGATTGGCCTTCGGCCTGCACGCAGACCTCCGCCACCACACCGGCGATCGGCGCGGTCAGCGTGTGTTCCATCTTCATGGCTTCGAGGACCACGAGACGCTGGCCGGCCTGCACCGTCTCGCCTTCGCGCACCGCGACATCGACGATGCGGCCGGTCAGCGGCGCGGTCACCGCACCGCCGCCGCCTGCGGCGACGCGGCTCTTGCGTTCGCTCACGCGTTCGAAGCTCCAGGCGCGGCCGGCGTGGAAGAGCTGCACCGCATCGGCCTGCAGCGCGAGCACGGCGCTTTCGACCATGCCATCGCATTCCGCGCTGAAGGCCGTGCGCTCGGCGTCGTTCCAGCGTGCGTCGCGCAGTGCGAGCGTGTGCGCGGCTGCATCAGCAGGCGCATCGATGCGGCGCACGGTCGCCTGCCATTGCGCGCCCTGCGCCTGCAGGCGGACTTCCCATCGGGCGCTGCCTTGTGCCAGCGTCACCCGTGCTGCCCGTTGCCCGAGTGCCGAAGCCACGATGGGTTGGCGCACATCCTGCGCGGGCATCTTGCTCGCCAGCGCGCCAAAGGCGGCCAGCGCAATGGTGCGGATGCCGGGCACTGCGCGCTCGCTCAACTGAGTGCCGAACCGCTCCTGCACGAAGCCCGTGTGCACCGCCGTGCCTTCGGCGAACACGGCGTCCGCGAGGCAATCGGCGAGAAAGCCCTGGTTGCTCGGCAGGCCCAGCAGCACGCAATGCTCGATCGCGCGCAGCAGCTTGCGGCGCGCCTCGTCGCGCGTAGCACCATGGGCGACGAGCTTGGCGATCATCGAGTCGTAGTGCGGCGAGACCTCACCGCCTTCGACGAGGCCGTGGTCGACGCGCACATCGTGGCCATCCACCGGCGGCCGCCAGCGCAGCACCGGCCCGGTCTGCGGCAGGAAGCCCGCGGGAACGTCTTCGGCCGTGAGCCGCACCTCGATCGCGTGGCCGTCGAGCCGCAGCTCGGACTGCTGGAGGGTCAGCGGCTCGCCGGCCGCGACACGCAACTGCCATTCGACGAGATCGAGTCCGGTGATCGCCTCGGTCACCGCATGCTCGACCTGCAGCCGCGTGTTCATCTCCATGAAGTAGAACTGTGGCCCCCGCGCTCCGCCGCTTCGCGGGTCGCTGCCCCCCGAGGTGGTTGTGCCGCCTTGGGGCGGCCCGGCGTCGGCACGGCCTTCGCCGTCGAGCAGGAACTCCATCGTGCCCGCGCCGATGTAGCCGATGGCCCTGGCGCTCTTCACGGCAGCGTCGCCCATGCGCGCGCGCAGTTCGGCGTCGACGGCGGGGGAGGGCGCTTCCTCGATCACCTTCTGGTGGCGCCGCTGCACCGAGCAGTCGCGTTCGCCCAGGTGGATCACATGCCCGTGGCTGTCGGCCAGCAGCTGGATCTCGACATGGCGCGGAGCGACCACGGCGCGTTCCAGGATCAGCTCGCCGGAGCCGAATGCCACTTCGGCCTCCGAGCGGGCCGAAGCCAGCGCCTGCGTCAGCGCGGCGGCTTCATGCACCAGCCGCATGCCGCGCCCGCCGCCGCCCGCCGCGGCCTTGACCATCACCGGAAAGCCGATGTCGGCCGCCGCATGCACGAAGGCTTCGTCGCTCTGGTCTTCGCCCTGGTAGCCGGGAATGCAGGGCATCCCGGCGGACATCACGAGCCGCTTGGCCTGGGCCTTGTTGCCCATCGCGCGGATCGCCTCGCCGGAGGGGCCGATGAACACCAGTCCGGCGGCATCGACCGCATCGGCGAAGTCCGCGTTCTCGGCCAGGAAGCCGTAGCCCGGATGCACCGCGTCGGCACCGGCGCGGCGCGCCGCCTCGATGAGGGCGGCGATGTCGAGGTATGAATCGCGCGGCGCCGCGCCGCCGATCAGCACGGCGCGGTCGGCCGCGCGCACATGCGGGCTGTCGCGGTCGGCTTCGGAGTACACGGCGACCGTGCCGTACCCCATGCGGCGGACGGTGCGAAGGATGCGGATCGCGATCTCGCCGCGGTTGGCGACGAGCACGGTGTGGAAGGGGCGGATCTGTTTGCGGGTGGTCATGAGAGTGTTCCTCGAGCCGCGGGGGCGGCGGGGACGGCCTGGGCTGCGCGCACCTCGTCGGCGCTGATTTCGCGGCGCCATGCGGAGGCACGCTTTTCGCGGAAGGCGGCGATGCCTTCGGCGCCTTCGTCGCGCATGCAGGCCGCGAACCGGCGCGCTGCGTCGTCGAGCAGCGCAGCGTCGTCTTCGTGGCCGCATCGGTGCAGCAAGGGCTTGAGCACGCGGTTGGCATGCGGCGCGCAGGCGCCGATGCGGCTGAGCCATTGCGCCAGCAGTTCGTCGAGCGCCGCGCTGTCGGCGGCCAGTTCGTCGACCATGCCCAGGCGCAGTGCGGTCTGGCCGTTGATGCGTTCGCCGCTGAGCCCCAGGCGGCGCGCGACCCGATGCCCGAGGCGGGCCACCACGAAGGGTGCGATCTGCGCCGGGATGATGCCGAGCGAGGTCTCGCTCAAGGCGAAGCGCGCGTCCGGGGTCGCGAGCACGATGTCGGCGCCGCACGCGAGTCCCATGCCGCCGCCCATCGCCGCGCCTTCGACCGCCGCGATGACCGGCAGCGGCAATGCCGCGAGGCGCTGCATGAAGCGGCCGAACTCGCGGTTGCGAGCCGCCACCGGGTCGTCGCCCTGCGTCGGGTCCGCGTCCAGCCGGGCCTTGAAGCTGCCGACGTTGCCGCCGGCGCAGAAGAAGCCCGAGCTGCCGCGCAGCACGAGGGCGCGGATCGCGTCGTCGGCTTCGGCGAGGTCGAGCACACGCGCGAGTTCCGCCACCACTTCGGGTGCCAGCGCGTTGCGCGTCTCGGGCCGGTTCAGCGTGGCGAACAGCACGTCCTGGCGGCGACGCAGCACGATGTGCCTGAAGTCGTTGGGGCAAGAGGGGCCTGACATGGCTCTGCTCCTCAGCCGTTCATGTTCATCAGCCCCATGTGGCGGGCGATGACCATGAGCATGACTTCGTCCGCGCCGCCGCCGATCGACCCCAGCCGATAGTCGCGATACGCGCGCGACACCGGGTTGTCCCAGGTGTAGCCCATCCCGCCCTGGAACTGCATGCACCAGTCGGCGATCTCACGCGAGAGCCGGCCGGCCTTGAGCTTCGCCATCGAGGCCAGCTCGACCACGTCGCCGCCCTCGATGTAGGTCTTGGTCGCCACATACACCAGCGCGCGCAGTGCCTCGAGTTCGGTCTTCAGCTCGGCCAGCTTGTACTGGATGAACTGGTTGTCCAGCAGCGGCCGGCCGAAAGCTTGGCGCTGGCGCAGGTAGTCGGCCGTCTCCTGGATCCAGGCGATGGCCGACAGCCGCCGCGCGGCGCCGTCGAGACGCTCTTCCTGGAACTGCTTCATCTGGTAGATGAAGCCCATGCCTTCCTCGCCGATGCGATGGCGCACCGGCACGCGCACCTCGTCGAAGAAGATCTGTGCAGTGTCGGAACTCCACATGCCGAACTTCTTGATCTTCTGCACCTCGATGCCGCGCGCGCGCTTGCCGTCTTCCTTGAGCGGCACGACGATCAGCGACTTGTTCTTGTGCGCCGAGCCGCCTTCGGAGGTGTTGCACAGGAGGCAGATCCAGTCGGCCTGGGTGCCGTTGGTGATCCACATCTTCGAGCCGCTGATCACGTAGTCGTCGCCGTCGCGGCGCGCCCGGGTCTTGAGCGATGCCACGTCGGAGCCGGCGCCCTGTTCCGAGACGCCGATGGAGGCAACCATCTCCCCGGCGATCGCGGGCGCCAGGAATTCACGCTTGAGCGCGTCGGAGCCGAAGGCCGCGAGCGCGGGCGTCGCCATGTTCGACTGCACGCCGACGCCCATCGCCACGCCCTGCGCGCGGGCATAGCCCATCGCTTCGGCCGCTGCCACGCCGTAGGAGAAATCGAGGCCCAGCCCGCCGTAGGCCTCGGGCTTGGTGATGCCGAGGAAGCCGAGCTTGCCCATCTTCCTGAAGAGCTCGTGCGCCGGGAAGATCTCGGCGGCTTCCCATTCGTCGACGAAGGGATCGATCTCGGCGCTGATGAAGCGGCGGATGCTGTCCATCATCTCGCGGTGTTCGGGGGTGTAGATCATGCTTGTCTCCTGATGTCCGGATGGCGGGCGCGCGTCAGAAACGCGCAACGCCGAATTGCAGGGGGTTCGTCTTGCGCTGCGCGGCTTCACGCGCGGTGGCGAGCACGAAGGCGAGCACCGCGCGCGTGTCGCGCGGGTCGATGACGCCATCGTCGAGCAGATGGCCGCTGGTGTGGAAGGCGCTGGCCTGGCGCTCGAAGTTGGCGACGATCTCCTGCTTCTGCGCCGCGAGCTTCGCGTCGTCGACGGCGGCGCCCTTTCGTGCGGCCTGCTGGCGCGCCACGATCTCCAGGGTGGTCGCGGCCTGCTCGCCGCCCATCACGGCGGTGCGCGCGTTGGGCCACGAAAAGCAGAAGCGCGGATGGAAGGCGCGCCCGCACATGCCGTAGTTGCCGGCGCCGAACGAGGCCCCGCAATGGATCGTGACCTGCGCCACCTGCGAGTTCGCGAGCGCCTGGATCATCTTGCTGCCGTGCTTGATCATCCCGGCCTCTTCGGAGTGCCGGCCGACGATGAAGCCGGTGGTGTTCTGCAGGAAGACGATCGGCGTGCCCGACTGGTTGCACAGCTGGATGAACTGCGCCGCCTTGGTCGCGCCGGCCGGATCGATCGGGCCGTTGTTGCTGACGAAGCCCACCGGATGGCCTTCGATGCGGCCATGGCCGCAGACGGTGGCCGCGCCGTAGTCGGGCTTGAAGTCCATCCAGCACGAATCGTCGACCACCCGCGCGATCACCTCGCGCATGTCGATCGGCTTGCGGTGTTCCAGCACCATCACGCCCGCGAGCTGCTCGGGGTCGAGGCGCGGCGGCTGGAAGGGCGCTGCATCGTCCGCGCGCTGCCAGCCCAGGTTGGCCATGATGTCGCGCGCGACCGCGATGGCGTGGGCGTCGTCTTCGGCGACGTATTCCGCGAGGCCGCTGACGCTCGCATGCATGTCGGTGCCGCCGAGCTCCTCGTCGGTGGCGATTTCGCCGGTCGCGGCCTTGAGCAGCGGCGGGCCCGCGAGAAAGGCCTTGGCACGGCCGCGCACCATCACGACGTAGTCCGACAGGCCCGGCATGTAGGCGCCGCCGGCGGTCGACGAGCCATGCACCACGGTCACCACCGGCAGGCCGGCCGCCGACAGGCGGGCGAGGTTGTAGAACATTCCGCCGCCGCGGATGAACTTCTCGACCCGGTACTTGCGCAGGTTGGAGCCGGCCGATTCGACCAGGTGGACGAAGGGCAGCTTGTTCTCGAGCGCGAGTTCCTGGCAGCGCATGAGCTTCTGGTTGCCCGATTCGGTCAGCGCGCCGGCATCGATGCCGGAATCTGTCACGACCACCATGCAGCGCACGCCGCTCACGAAGCCGATGCCGGCGATCTGCGAGCCGCCGGGAACGCAGGCGGCGGGGTCGGGATCGTCCATGCCGTAGCCGGCGAGGTTGGCGATCGGCAGGAAGGCTGCGCCCGGATCGAGCAGCCGGCCGAGGCGCTCGCGCGGCAGCAGCGCGCCACGGCGTTCGAAGCTCGCGGCGGCGCGGGCCGACGCATCGGCGGCGCGCTGCTCGAGCGTGCGCAGTTCGTCGATCAGCGAGAGCATGCCGGCGCGCTGCGCCTGGAAGGCTTCCGACGCGGGATGAAGACGGGATTGGAACGGAGTCATCGGTGGACTTTCGCAATGAGGATGCGTTGGCTGAAGCGCATTGCAGACGAGCCTCCCTCCGTCCGCAACGACAAAGTGCCAGCGTGTGCACAATGTGCACAACCGAACTCCGCGCTACGGGATTACCCTCGATGACCGCCTTGAAACCCGCCTCCCGCGCGACGCCCCCGGTGCGTGGCGCGCAGAGCATCGACCGGGCGATGCTGCTGCTGCAGACCATTGCCGCGCAGCATGCGCGGGGCGTCGCGCTGCCCGAGCTGGTGGAAGCCGCGCAGCTCGACCGGACCACCACCTACCGCATCGTGTCGTCGCTGGTGCGGGCCGGGCTGGTCAGCCGCGATGCCGACACAGGCGCGTACCGGCTGGGCATCGAAGCCATGGCGCTGGGCCTGACCGCGATGCAGCGCGCGCCGCTGATCGAACGCTGCCTGCCGGCCATGAAGGCGCTGGCGCGCAGGTCGCAGGAGCATGTGTTCCTGGTCGTTCGTTCGGGCGACTACAGCCATTGCCTGCACATGGAGCAGGGCGTGCATCCGATCCGCAGTTTCTTCGAGACGGTGGGCAGCATGCGGCTGCTGGGCCTGGGCATCCCGAGCTTCTCGCTGTTGGCGAGGATGTCCGACGACGAGATCGCCGCGCACCATGCGCGGCATCTGGCCGAGTACCAGACCCACAACCTGAGCGCGGCCAAGCTGCAGCGCTGGATCCGCCAGACGCGCGAACTGGGCCATGCGCAGATCGTGGCCAAGGGCATCGCGGGCGTCGGCATGCGTTTCGCGATGGGTTCATGCGGCGATGCGGCGCTCGGCATCGTGGTGCCGGCGTCGCGCATGCCGCGCTCGCGGGGGGCGGTGCTCGCCACGATGCTGCGCGGGGAGATCGGGCGGCTGGGTTGAGCTTCGGTGCCATCTCGACCCGCAGCGATCGTCGGAATCCTGTATCTACATGCAACGGCGCTTGGGACTGAAGATGCGGGTGAGCAAAATGATCTGCGTCCCGACGACCTAGGAGTCTTCCATGAAGACGATGAAAGCCGCGGTGGTCCATGAGTTCGGCAAGCCCCTCGAAATCGAGGATGTCCCGGTGCCCGAGGTCACGCCCGGCCAGGTACTGGTGAAGGTCGCCGCCTCCGGCGTGTGTCACACCGACCTTCACGCGGCCGAGGGCGACTGGCCGGTCAAGCCCACGCCCCCTTTCATCCCCGGTCATGAAGGCGTGGGGCACGTGGCGGCGGTGGGCGCTGGCGTCAAGCACGTGAAGGAAGGCGACCGTGTCGGCGTGCCCTGGCTGCACACCTCCTGCGGGCACTGCGAACACTGCATCACAGGCTGGGAGACGCTGTGCGACTCGCAGCAGATGACCGGCTACACAGTGAACGGCGGCTATGCGGAATACGTCCTGGCCGATCCTGGCTACGTAGGCCTCCTGCCCGCCAACATCGGCTTTTCCGCCATCGCGCCGGTCCTCTGTGCAGGCGTCACTGTCTACAAAGGACTGAAGGTCCTCGACTGCCGACCGGGCGATTGGGTGGCGATCTCCGGTGTGGGCGGTCTGGGACACCTGGCGGTTCAATATGCCAAGGCGATGGGCTTTCACGTGGCGGCGGTGGATGTGGATGACGCCAAGCTCAAGCTGGCGCGTGAAGTGGGCGCCGACATGGTGGTGAACGCCGCCACCGGCGATCCGGTGAAGACGCTGCAGAGCGAACTCAAGGGCGCGCATGGCGTGCTTGTCACCGCGGCTGCGCGCAGCGCATTCGCCCAGGGCCTGGGCATGCTCCACAAGCGCGGCACCATGTCGATGGTGGGCCTGCCGCCGGGCGACTTCGGGCTGCCGATCTTCGATGTTGTGCTCAACGCCAAGACCGTGCGCGGCTCCATCGTCGGCACCCGCAAGGACCTCCAGGAGGCACTTGCCTTTGCGGGCGAAGGCAAGGTGCACACCGTATACAGCGAAGACCGAATCGAGAACATTAATGCGATCTTCGACCGCATGCGCAAGGGCGAGATCGAAGGCCGTGTGGTGCTGCGCCTGACTGACGAAGCCTAGTTCCGAGCCGCCCGGCGAGGCGCGTACACCAGAGAAGCACGAGGCCTCGCGACACGTCGAAAGGAGAATGCAATGAACCGTCGAAAGATTCTCATCCTCAGTGCCGCACTGACTTCGGTGCTTGCCGGCGGCGCAATTGCGCAGGACAAGGCGGCTCAGCAGGCCGAGGTGAAGGCGAAGGCCCAGCAGGCCCTCCAGGACTTCTACAACGCCGATGCCAAGATCAAGGACGCCGTAGGCAAGGCACCTGGCTACGCTGTGTTTACCACCTACGGATTGAGCTTCGGCCTTGGCGGGGCTGGGGGGAAGGGCATTGCGCACGACAGCAAGTCCAGGAAGGATATCTACATGGACATCGCGCAGGCGAGCGCTGGCCTGCAGATCGGGGCCTCCGACACGCGCTATCTCTTCGTTTTCAAGGATGCCAAATCGCTGGCCGACTTCATCGACAAGGGCTGGGATGCCTCTGTAGGTGCTGGCGCAGGCGCAGGCACCGGAAAGGACGATGCGAATGTCAAGGCGGGTGCCATCGCCTTTACCGGCGGCACTGCGTATGTGCTGACAAAAACCGGTCTTCAGGCCGGAGTCTCCCTCGGAGGTTCGAAGGTCTGGAAGGACAAGGATCTGAACTAGGCCGGCGTGAATGCGCCGACGTTCGGTGGGCTTGCGCGCCGCTCGATGTTCCGCTGACTTCGCCGCCCGAGGTTCGTGTTCTGGCGAGTTGCATGCGAGGTGAAGAGAGGGTGCCTTGAGCTACATCAAGGCAGCATCCAGGATGCTTGCGTAGCATTCCACCTCACAACAGGAGACTTCCATGCACACGACTTCCGGGCCCTTGAAGTGCGATACGAACTCTGCCGACTCCTTGGCGCTTGAAGTGCCACTCGTCCAGCCTGACTTGATTCAGTTGCTGGCGCTCGCACCATGGCCCGCCGCCATGTGGGTGTTCTGGCAGGGCCAGCTTTCGCGCTATTCAACGTTTCTCGCTGGCGGAGCCCCTATTGGTGCCTGAGTTCACCTTGGCACGGATGTGACGAAACCCGTCGGTTGGCCGACGAGATCCGCACGGGAAACACCGCCCGCAGCCGGATCGACGTCGCAGCCCCAACGCGGCGTGGTTTCATCGACGATGAAGCGGGCCGAAGTTGCTGCGCCATCGTTCACCGATCGTTCGCAAGGCCGACGCTGTCGAGGATGTTCGAAGTAGGCCGGGATTCTCAATATTCAGGGGGATGACGCCGCGACGCTTCCACTGCCGCTTTGCCTGCCGATGCTGGCGGCGGCGGACTCTCCCGGACGATGCAGGGTCGAGATGCCGAAGGGGCTGTACATCTTCGGTGGAACCGGCTTTCAGCGGTCGCCTGGCAGCCCGCCTGGCACGCCCTGGGTGCCGAAGGCAATCATTTCGACGAGGCGTGATGAACAAGATCTTCGTCGACGCAACCCGTGGAGACAACGTCTGGATAATCCAGATCAATCCCAACAACGTGTTTTCGGGCAAGGCTGAGCGCATCGGACGCTAGGCGACCATCGCATGTTCGAGTCGCGCCCGGGGCTGATGCATCAGATCAGCCGCTTGGCGATCAGGTCCTTCATGACCTCCTCGGCGCCGCCGCCGATCATCATGACCTTGACCTCGCGGTAGAGCCGTTCGACGCGCGTGCCGCGCATGAAGCCCATGCCGCCGAGGATCTGCACCGCCTGGTCGGCGCAGAACTGGAAGGTCTGGGTCGCGAAGTTCTTGACCATTGCGATCTGCGCGACCGGCGACTCGCCATCGTCGAGCCGCGCGGCGAGGTCGTCGAGCAGCGAGCGCGTGGCCTCGATGCGCGTGGCCATGTCCACCAGCTTGTGGCGGATCACCGGATGCTCCGACAGCGCCTGGCCGAAGCTGCGTCGCTGCCGCGCCCATTCGAGCGCGTCGTGCAGGCACACGCGCGCATAGCCGCAGGCGGCTGCCGCGAGCGCCAGTCGCTCGTGGTTGAAGTTGCGCATCAGCACCGCGAAGCCGCGGCCTTCCTCGCCGATCAGGTGGGTTGCCGGTACCCGGCAGTCGGCAATGAAGAGCTCGGCCGTGTCCGATGCCCACCAGCCCATCTTCTTGAGCGGCGTGCGCGTGAGGCCCGGCGTGTCGCCTTCGATCAGCAGCAGCGAGACGCCGCTGGCACCGGGCCCGCCGGTGCGCACGGCGACCGTGAAGTAGTCCGCGCGCATGCCCGAGGTGATGTACAGCTTGCCGCCGTTGACCACATAGACGTCGCCGTCGCGCCGCGCCGTGGTGCCGAGCTGCGCCACGTCGGAACCGCCCGAAGGCTCGGTGATCGCGAGCGCGGCGATCTTGTCGCCGGAGAGGATGCCCGGCAGCACGCGGGCCTTGAGAGCCTCACTGCCGGCGGCCGCGATCGGTGGCGCACCGATGGTGTGCGAGAACAGTCCCGAAGCGACGCCGCCCGAGCCGCCCCAGGCGCGTTCCTCGCACAGGATCATGCGGAAGAACGCATCGCAGGGCACGCCGCCATAGGCTTCCGGAAAGCCCAGTTGCAGCAAGCCGGCGTCCGCCGCCTTGCGATAGAGCTCGCGCGGAAAGCTCTCGGCCTCGTCCCAGTCGTTCACGTGGGGTGCCACCTCGGTGTCGAAGAAGCGGCGCACCGTGGCGCGGAAGGCCTCGTGGTCGGCGCTGTAGTAGCGGGGGTTGGGCGCTTGCAGCATGGCTTCCTCAGGCTTCGGGCATGGGGTTGTCGACCTTCGCCTTCATTGCGCCGGCGCCGCGCCCATGCGTTCGACCTGCTTGCGCGAGATCTCGAAGCGTTCGCGCGCGAAGGCGGCGTAGGCCTCGCTGTCGAGGTAGGCGCTCTCCTGGTTCAGACGCTCCAGCAGCTTCTGCGTGCCGGGGTCTTCGAGCGCCTTGCGGAAGGCGTCGTGCAAGGTCTTCACGACCGCTGCCGGCATCCCCTTGGGCCCGGCGATGCCGAAAGGCGAGTTGGCGACCATGTCGAGACCCGCTTCGCGCAGCGTCGGCACATCGGGCCAGCGCGCTGCGCGCTTCTCGGTCCACAGCACGAGCACACGCGCCTTTCCGGTCTCGACCATCGGCGCGATCGAGCCGGCCGTGACGGCGAGGTCGATGTGGCCGCCCATCAGCGCCTGGATGATCTCGGATTCGCCCTTGTACGGCACGTGGTTGAGCTTGATGCCCGCGCGTTGCGCCATCTCCTCGACCGTCACGTGCATGGTGCCGTTGACACCCGTGGTGCCGTAGCTGATCTGGCCCGGTCGCTTCTTCGCGTCGGCCACCACCGAGGCCCAGTCGCGCCACGGCGCGCCCGAAAGCGTGGCGATGCCGAGCGCATAGCCCGAGAGATGGATCACGTAGCTGAAGTCGCGCAGCGGATCGAACTGCGTCTTCTGCAGGTGGGGCAGGCGGAACACCGATTCGGGCAGGATCGACAGCGTGTAGCCGTCGGGCGCGGAACGCACCAGCTGGTTGGCGCCGAGCACGCCCGCGGCGCCGGGCTTGTTGTCGACGATCACCGGCTGGCCCAGTTCGCGGCCGGCCAGGTCGGCCACCGCGCGCACGAAGGAATCCGTCGCGCCGCCGGCCGGGAAGGGGACGATCAGCGTCACGGGCCGGGTCGGGAAGTCGGCGGCAAAGGCGGCGCCCCATCCCGCGAGCGCGGCGGACGCGAAAGGCAGCGAAAGCAGGAGGCGGCGGCGAAGCAGGGAACGCATGGGGGTTGTCTCCGTTTGTCGGTCTGTCTGTGCACAGGCAGCTGCATTGCAGTCGAGCTCCTGCGCACTCGCAACGACAAAGTGCCCGGGTGTGCACAATGTGCACAGCTGGACTCCGCGCTACGGGATTACCCCTGGATGACCGGCGCGCGTCCGGGCGCTGGAATGGCGGCCAGGGCCGCATCTCGAAGTGTCCAAAGACCAGCGGGTCGGACATGGCGTCTTTTGTCGGGGTGCTCCACAATTTGACCGTGACTCCAAAAGGCGTCAGGAGACTTCAAATGATCGAGTGCTTCATCGCAGGCGCGACGCGCGACGAGTTCTGGCAGACGACGTGAGCGACGCCCCGGCTTCGGACCCGCCGCTGGACCTGCTGATCGTCGGGGCCGGCTTCAGTGGTCTGTACATGCTGCACAAGGCGCGGGCGATGGGCCTGTCGGCGCTGATCCTCGAGGCCGCGCCCAGCGTCGGCGGCACCTGGTATGCCAACCGCTACCCGGGCGCTCGCGTGGACATCCAGAGCCTGGAGTATTCGTTCTCGTTCTGCGATGCGTTGCAGCAGGAGTGGCAGTGGACCGAACGCTATGCCGGGCAGCCCGAACTGCTGCGCTATGCCAACCACGTGGCCGACCGCTTCGACCTGCGCCGCGAGATCCACCTGAACACGCGCATGACCTCGGCCCGTTTCGACGACCTCGCGCAGGGCTGGCGGGTCGGCAGCATCCGCGCCGACGGCGCTTCGCAGGCCTGGCAGGCGCGTTTGGTCGTGCTGGCCAGCGGACCGCTGTCGACCCCGTTCACGCCGGACTTTCCAGGCGTGCAGACCTTCGCGGGTCCGGTGCTGCACACGGCGGCGTGGCCGCATGTGCCGGTCGATTTCAGCGGCCGCCATGTCGGCGTCGTCGGCACCGGGTCTTCGGCGGTCCAGGTGATTCCGCGCGTGGCTCAGCAAGCGGCATCGGTGACGGTGTTCCAGCGTACCGCCGCCTACGTGGTACCGGCACACAACGGCCCGCTGGACCCGGCGCACGAGGCGCGTGTGAAGGCCGACTACCCGGGCTTTCGTGCCCGCAACCGGCAGATGCGCACCGGCTTCGGCTGCGAGCTGCCGCCCGACCCGGCCTCGGCGCTGGCCGCCAGCCCGGAGGCCCGGGCTGCCGCGTTCGAGGCCCGCTGGAGAGTCGGCGGCTTCGGCTTTCTCGGAACGTATGGCGACCTGATGACCGACCTGCAGGCCAATGCGCTGGCAGCCGAGTTCGTGCGCGGCAAGATCCGCGAAACGGTCCACGACCCGGCGACCGCGGCGCTGCTTTGCCCGCACCAGCCGATCGGCTGCAAGCGGCTGTGCGTGGCCGATGGCTACTACGAAACCTTCAACCGGTCGAACGTGCAGCTGGTGGACCTGAGCGATCGTCCGATCGAGGCCATCACGCCGGGCGGGCTGCGGGCCGGTGGTCGCGAACACGCCTTCGACACCCTGGTGCTGGCCACCGGCTTCGACGCCGTGACCGGCCCGCTGATGCGGCTGGACCTGCGTGGCCGGAGCGGCCTGCGCATCCAGGACAAATGGCGCGACGGGCCGCTGAACTACCTGGGCTTGACGGTGGCCGGCTTCCCGAACCTGTTCAATATCGCCGGCGCCGGCAGCACTTCGGCTTTCACCAGCGTGATCGTCTCGATCGAGCACCATGTGGACTGGATCGCCGAGTGCATCGCCTGGATGGACGCGCAGGGGCACGCGACGATCGAGGCCACCGACGACGCCGAGCGCGCCTGGGTCGCTCATGTCAACGCGATCGCCGCGCGCACCGTGTTCCTGAGCTGCAACTCCTGGTACCTGGGCGCCAACATCCCGGGCAAGGCGCGGATGTTCATGCCGCTGGCCGGCGGCTTTCCCGCCTATGCGGAACGCTGCGCGGCGGTGGCTGACCAAGGCTATGCGGGATTCGCACTCGGGTAGCAGCGGCGTCGCCCGGTGCTAGAGCAGGTAGGGGACGAAGCGTCGTGTTCGGCGCATGTAGTCGCGGTAGGCATCGCCGAAATGCGCGATGCACTCTTCCTCCTCGCGCTGGGCGGTGACGAAGATCAGCCCGGTCGAGGCCACAACCAGCAGCAGGCCCAGCCAGGTGAAGCGCTGCAGAAAGACCCCCCAGGCAAGGCAGATCAGCGCCGTGTACATCGGGTGGCGGATGTACTTGAAGGCGCCCGTGGTCACCAGCCGAGTGGTCTTCTCGAACCCGATCAGCGTCTGGTCCTTGCGGGCGCTGCTCGGCTGGCCCAGCCGTCTCAAGCGGCGTGCCGCATGCAGCGGCAGCCAGGCCGACGTGACGAGGAACAGCTGCGCCAGGAACTGGCTCGGTGACAGCAGGGGGTCGTCTCCCCATACCGGCAGGTTGATCCAGATCAGGCCGAAGATGCACTCCACCGCGAAGAAGCGATAGAAGCCGTGCGAGCGCGGCCGCATGATCGATCCCCGCGAGATGTACAGCACGACCGAACTGACGATGACGAAAGTCGCGGGGTAGGCCTGCAGGGGCAGAAGCATCGCGGCAATTTACATGCAGTGCGCCGTGCAGAAAAGGCCGGGCGACGGCGGCCGTCGAAGCGAAGCGTCAGAGATCGGCTGCGGCCTCGGGCGCGCCTTGCCGCGCCTTCCAGGAGCCGAGCAGCAGCACGCCGCCGGAATTCCCCACCGACAGTTGCGCATCCGGAGCAACCCATTCCCGGCGGGCTCCTTGGTCGACGGCGGGGCGTCCGTACTGCTGCGTGAGGGCGCTCTGGACATGCACCCAGTCACCGGGGTTCTTCATGTCGATCCAGACGCTCAGGAGCTTGCCGCTCTCGATCCGGAGAAAGGTCGCCTGGATCGGCCGGGAGGCCAGCTTGCCGCCATGCCGGATGCACGAGAAGCCGCCGTCGTTGCGGAACTTCTGCCATTGCACGGGGCAATCGACCATGGCCTGGCCGGGCGCGAACCCTGTCAGCGAGTACGGCCCTGCGGGCGCGGAGATATCCACCTGGGAGGAGGCGAAGGCGAGGGCCGCGCCCAGCAGGCCTGCGCCGAGCACGCCCCACCTGCAGCGAAGCAGTCCGGCGGACAACCAGGTGCGGAGACGGGATTTCATGGGCCGGATGGTAGGGTGGCAACAGGGCACCGGCAACAGGAAATCGGGGAATTGGTAATAGTACCGGCCGGCTCCTGGACGCACAGCAGCGACTAGACTTCGCTCTTGCCGAGGGGATGCCACCTCCCATGAATGAACCACTTGACACGACCCAGGCCGGCAGCTTGGCTGGCCTGGCCTATCTGCCGGTCAGCCTGTTCGGCTCGGTCATGGGCCTGTGCGGCCTGGCCACGGCGTGGGAGCTCGCGGCGATCGAATTCGGCCTGCCCGGATGGGTGGGCGACGCGATTGGCTGTGCGGCGGTTGTCGTCTTCGTCGTACTGGTCGTGGCCTACGGCATCAAGTGCTTCAGATCGCCCGCTGCAGTGCGCGCCGAATTCGCGCATCCCGTTGCGGCGAACTTCTTTGCAACGCCGATCATCTCGCTGTTGCTCCTGCCCGCAATCGTTGCGCCTCATGCCCCCGTGCTGGCGAATGTCCTCTGGATCGCCGGAACCGTGGCCATGATTGGCTTCGCCTGGTTGATCGTGAGCCGATGGATGAGCGTTCGGCAGCAAATCGCTCATGCCACGCCGGCCTGGATCGTTCCGGTCGTCGGCACGCTCAACATCTCGACCGCAGGCGTTCCCCTGGCTCTGCCCGGCGCTCAGCCTGTGTGTGTTTTCGCGCTGGCGGTGGGGCTTTTTTTCGCGGTGCCGCTCTTCACGCTGATCCTCTCCAGGCTGATCTTCGAAGTGCCGATGCCCCATTCGCTGCAGCCTTCCCTGATGATCCTGGTCGCCCCCTTCGCCGTCGGCTTCTCGGCCTATCTCGGCGTTGCGGGGCGGCTCGATCTTTTTGCCGAGCTGCTCTTCTACCTCGCAGTGTTCATGCTCGCGGTCCTGCTGCCCAAGCTCGTGCGTCTGCGCAATTGCTCGCCCTTCCACACCTCGTGGTGGGCCGTGAGTTTTCCGCTGTCGGCAATGACACTCGCTGCGCTGAAGTTCTGCATCGAAAAGCCGGGATGGCTGGCACAGGCATTCGCGCTTTCAATGCTCGCCTTCACGACCCTCGTGATCCTGTCGCTGGGCTTGCGGACGGGCAAGGGCATCGTCGAGGGCGAGCTGCGCGCGTTGACGCTCTGACGGCCTCTGCGCCGCGCCGAGCACTCGCCCATGCATGTCGTATTCCACGCGGAGGCAGCGCGCTTGGCGCCACAAGGCCTGCTCCGGGAGCGTCACCCCGGCAGCCGCGAACTGCGCGTCGGGCGGCAGCGGCGGAACCTCCCGTTCGCTGTCGGGCTGCTGCCGCAGGCGACGCCCCTGGTACAGGCCCGCCAGACCCAGCCAGGCCATGAGGCCCGCCGCCATCCAGAGATAGGGACGCAAGTCGACGGCCATCGGGACTTCGATCACCTGTTCGAGATAGGTCCCCGCGGTCGGGCTCAGCCATGCAATGCCGGCGATGACCGGTTCTCTCAGGAACCAGAGATAGATGATCCAGGCCAGCAAGGTCAGGGCCAGGTCGCGCAGGCGCATCCACCACTGCGTGCGCGCGCGCAGGATTCGCGGCGGCCAATCGGACGGCGGGGCCAGTTCCGGGGCGGTCGCGGCGTCTGCCGGTTCTGGCGCAGCAAGAGTCTTTTGCTTCATCGAATGCTCCCGCGTCAGCGCAGCCCGCGGTCGGGACTCACCCAGGTTCCGCGCATGCTGCCGATGTGAAGGATGGCACGCGGCAGGCCCACGATCGATGTCGCCGCCTGTGCGGCCCAGAACACCAGCGGATACCAGACGACCCAGAACAGCGAGCGGAACATGCCGCGTTCGAAGCGCTCGTCGATCCAGGCACTCGTCAAGGCCTGCGCCAGGTAGGTCAGCGCCAGCACCTGGCCCCAGCCGCGAGGCAAGGGGCCGAGGGCGGGCCAGAAATGCGGCAGGTCGACGTCCCAGAGGGTCAGCAGGGGTCCCAGGCCCCAGGCCAGCAAGCCCAGCGCGATGGCGTAGGCCCAGACGATCGCCACGATGTAGTTGAGCCACACCGGAAGCATGCGCGGCTGCGCCAGCAGCCGCGGGAGGACCTTCAGCATCACCGTTGCGCCCCCTTCGGCCCAGCGCAGGCGCTGGCGCCAGAGTCCGCGGAAGGTCTCCGGCATCAGGATCCAGCACAGTGCCTTGGGCTCGAAGGCCAGCCGCCAGCCCGCGAGCTGGAGACGCCAACTCACATCCACATCGTCGGTCAGGGCTTCGCGCGACCACCAGCCCGCGTCCTGCAAGGCCCGCTTCCGGAAGGCGCAGATGACCCCGGAAACCGTGAACAGCGTTCCGTACACGGTCTGAGCGCGCTTGATGAGTCCGACGATGGACGAAAACTCGCCGACCTGCAGCCGCCCGAGCAGCGTCGCATGGTTGCGCACGCGCGGATTGCCGGTCAGCCCGCCGATGCCTTCATCGGTCTGGAAGCGGCGCACCAGCCAGGTCAGCGCGTGCCGGTCGAGCAAGGCATCGGCGTCGATGCACACCAGCAACTCGTGCCGGGCGGCCAGCGCGCCGGCATTGAGCGCCGTGGACTTGCCCTGGTTGCTGGCCAGCTGCACGACGCGCAGCGCCGGCAACCGGGCGGTCAACGCCTCGAGCCAGGCCCCGGTCCGGTCGGTGGAACCGTCGTCGATCGCGATGATCTCGAAGTTCGGGTAGTCGACGCACGACAGGGCACCCAAGGTCTCGGCCAGTTGGCGCTCCTCGTTGTGGCAGGGCACCAGCACCGACACGCCGGGATAGGACGCGAGCGGCGGCGGATGCTCCGGCCGCGGCTCGTGGCGCCCGCGCAAGCCGACGTACAGCAGGCCGCCGCTGATCCAGAACAAGGCCATCACGAAGGGATAGCCGAAACAGAAGGCGGCGATGAGTTCGTTGAAGTTCATGGAGGTCTTCTTCGCTCTTCAACGCCGCAGCGGAAAGGTCGACGCCGAAACGCCCGGTGCAAGCGTTTCCGCCTGCGGGCGGTCCGCGACGGGGTCGTCGGGGCACCAGCCCAGCGAAACGCCGCCGCGGCGCTGGAAATCGACGGCGCTGCGCGCGAGCCGGCCTGCCTCGGGCGGCGCGGAGGCCGTGAACCATCTCAGGAGCCTCGGGTCGACCGCTGCCGTGCGGTCGTCGGCGACCGGGTCGTCCAGGGCGGTGGTCACCAGGCTGATCTCTGCCAGCGGGTGCGGCGCTGCGGCCGCGCGCGGCGGCGCGAGCCACAGCAGATCCAGTCCGGGTCGGGCCGCGTCCAGGGTCGCGAACGCTCTCCATCCCAGCGCTTCGGGTGTGTCGCCGCGTCCCAGCGTTTCGAGCATCGGCTGGCGCCGTTCGCGCACCACCCACGCAGACCAGCTCAACGGAATGTCCGCGCGGTGCGCGAAGAGCGGCGAGGGCGCGTCGAAGCGCATCGACGCCGCCGGTGCCTCGGTGTCCTCGAGCAGCCAGCCGTCCAGCGGCACCCGGGCACCCAGGTCCTGATAGAGACGCTGCACGCGCGCGTCGTCGCCCAGCGCGGCGAGCGCCCGCCGGTGAGGCAGGCGAGCGTAGACCTTGACGCCGGCACGCGTGTTCATCTGCCAGGCCACGCGCGAGAGCCAATCGCCCGCCAAGGGAAGTTCGGAGGTGGGAAACCAGGCGGCGGTGATCCGCCCCTGTGCATCCCGGCGTACCGCGTCGACCACCAGGCCGGTCACGCCCAGCGCCCGCACGCGCTCGATCGCTCGCCCCAGGCGTTCATTGCTGCTGGCCTCGTCGCCGGCCCAGAGGGCGGCCGGGTCGAGGCAGACCAGGCGATCCAATCGCCTCTCGTTCGGATCGGGCTCCAGGCCTTGCGCCAGGTCCGCAAGCGGCGGGTCGTAGGTCGGCAGGAAGCGGGCCAGTCTGAAAGGCCTGTCCGATCGAGAAGGTCCCTGGTCGAGCACCAATGCAAAGTCGAAGCCCAGGTCGCGGGCCGCCTGCGTGCCGATGGCGTTGTAGCGCCCGTAGGGCCACACCAGCGCGCGCGGTGGGCCGCCCAGTTCGCGTTGCAGCGTGGCGCGCCCGCGCGCGAGGTCGGCGCGAACGGCCGCCGCGAAGTCGGCTTCGCTCTGGTAGCCCGTGCCGGGCGTGTAGCGGCGCGTCACTGCCGCCGGCATGGTGTTGCCCTGCGGGTTGCCGACGACCTCGGCGTGCAGCGCCTGGCTGTGCAGCGCGAATTCGATCAGTCCCGAGCGCTGCATCTCGCGCGCCTGCTCCCAGGTGATGAAGCGCTCGCGCGGCACCGATTGCGCGCCATAGCGCACCATCGATCCTGCGGGGGGCTCCATCCAGCTGCCCACCAGTGCGGCGACGATCGGGTAGCCGTAGGCCAGGGCCAGCGGGTAGACGCGGGTGTACAGGCTGCGGTAGCCATCGTCGAAGGTGATCAGCACGGCCTTCGCGGGCAGCGCCTTCTCGCCGCGGCCCGCGCGTGCGATGTCGTCGAGGGAGACCGGGCTCCAGCCACTGCCGCGCAACCAGTCGAAGAAGCTCACCAGGCGATCCGCGGTGACCGCGTCATCGTCCAGATCGCCCGGGGCGTCCACCACGTCATGAAGACCGACCGTTGCGAAGGTCGTCGTCGCTGCGGACGCGGGCGGTGCGGCGATGCAGAGAATCGCCAACGACAACGCCAACGCAAGCGCTCGTGCCCGCGCGCGGATGGCTTGGCGTGAGGGATCGATCGCGTTCATCTTCCAAACCTGTGCTCGAGCTTCAGGTAGCCGTTCAGCGTGCGTTCGCGCTGGCCGTTGTACACGTTGCTGGCCCATTCGATGCCCCAGGTCAGCTCGGTCCAGGGGTCGTGGCGCCAGGTCTGTTCGTAGGCGGCGGCGCCCACCGCGTAGCCGCCGAAGGCGCGTTGGTCGAACATGCCCACGGTCAGTCGCAGCCGCTGCAGCAGCACGCGCTCGTAGACACGCCACATCACATGCTGCACCTGGGTCTCGATGGAAGGCAGCCATGACTCCTTCGGATTGAAATAAGGCGTGACCGGCAGGCTGTTGCGCTGCCATTCGACGCGCGGCTTCAGCAGGATGTCGAGGTGCGGGCGGTCGAGCAGCGAGAGGGCGCCGTCGATCGTCACCTGCTCGCGCCTGTTGCCGTCGCTGAAATCCATGAACTGCGCTTTCAGGCCCGCCTCGGTCGATCCGTTCCAGGCGTAGCGCAGCCCGCCGCGCACCGCGTCGGCGGTGATGCCATGGAAGTCCGCGCGCAAGGGGGCGTCCGGCGAGTGCTTCGCGGCATCCGCCAGGAAGGTCCAGTGATCGGTGGGCTGCCACTGGGCGGCGAGCGAGCCGCCCGAGGTGTTCAGGGAGCCCGTCTGGGACCATGCCAGGGCGTCGAGTCTCCAGTCGGGCCACAGTGCCTGTATGCCGCCGCCGAAACGATGGCGCTTGGCGCGGCCTTCCTCGAGGGAATCGGCGCTGCTGTCGGCCAGGCCGATCAGCCGCCAGGCGCCCGCGAAGGTCGAGGACTCGACCTGGAGGCTGGCCTCGCCGCCATTGCCCGGACCTTGGAGCGCCTGGTTGTCCGTATGCCTGCCGCCCAGTGCGAAGCGCACGCTGGGGCCGATGGCGGCATCGAGTTCCCGCCGCACCTGCTGCACGCGGGGCAGGTCCGCGCCTTGCTCCAGCAGCGGCGCCAGGCGCTCGTCGGCGCGCAGCAGACGATGCCGGCGCGTGTCCGAATCCACCTGCTGCACGCGAATGCCGAAATCCTCCGGCGCCAGGGCCGCGGCGCTGTCGATGCCATCTTCGGCCCGGCGCGGCCAACCCTGCTGGGCCGCAATGTCGGACGCTTGCGCGCGCAGCCAGGGGAGGGCGGGCGCCCCGCGCTCCAGCGGCTCGATGCGCGCCCATGCCGCGGCCGGCATGTCGGCATAGCTGTGCATCGCGGCGTCGAAGGCCTTGGCTTCCAGCCAGGCGTCGTTCTTGCGCGGCGTCTGCAGTTCGCCCGCGCTACGCCACGGCGGCCCCGCAGCGGCCAGCAGGGCGTCGACCGTGCCGAAGGCGGCGTCGAAATCCTCGCTCTCCGACTCCGCATAGGCGCGGCCCATCATGATCGACCGCCATGCCTCGTCGTCGTCCGTGCGCTGCGACGGCGGCAGGCGCCGCAGGGCTTCCTGGTAGACCTCGCGTGCCTGCGCAGGGCGGCGCAACGCGAGCAGCGCGTCCGCCTCGGCTTGCAGGACGTAAGCAGGGAGGGAATCTCCCGCCGCGCGCAGCGCGCTCGCCTGGTCCACGGCCTCCTGCCAGCGCTCGCGGTGACGCAGGGCCACAGCCCGGTCGCGCTGCAACCGGACGACGAGCCCCGGGTCCGGCGGAGGCGCTGCGCGGGCCTCCAACAGCAACTCGTCCAGGCGGGCGAGCGCCGGATCCACCTGGTCGAAGCGCTGCCGCGGATCCGGTGACCGCACCGGAAGGTCGATCGCCCAGCGCAGGCGCTGGCCGGCCACGCGGCTGCGCACGCCCGCATCGGCGCGGTCGCCCAGGGCGTGGGCTGCGGCGCTGGGGGCACCCAGTTCCATCAGCACGTCGGCCAGGGCCTGGGCGACCTCGGCGTTGCCGGGTTGCAGGCGCCGGGCCTGCGCGATGGCGCCGAGGGCCGCGTAGCGATCGCCGGCGCGCAGGAAGGCGCGGCCGCGTTCGAGCAGCACCATCGCTTCCACCGCTGCGTCGGGCGGCTTGGCAGCCGCCGACAAGGTCTGACCCGCTGCGATGCCGCACGCCACCATCCCGGCCAGGCCGATGGACCGCCAGCGCCGCCAGCCGGTGGTCAGACCGGTTGCGGGCGGACGGGGCCAAGGGCAAGGCATCGCTGCAAGCGCCAGGAACGTCTAGGGGCGCATCCAGGCGCTGCCGAACTGGACGTAGTACACCGGGCCGGTCGGACCGTAGGCCACGTCCAGGCCCATGTGAAGCCCGTACTTGCGGGCGATCTCGTAGCGCAGGCCGAAGCCGCCTGTCGTCACGTTCTGGGAGGCGCGGTTGCGGGAGCCTTCGTTTCGGGTGCCGCCGGCGCCGGCGAATCCGACGAGGCTGAATCGTTCCCACAGTTGCCAGCGAAGCTCGGTCTCGACCTGGGCCGCAAAGTCGCCCTGGTAGCGCATGACCGGGACCCCGCGCAGATTGATGAAGGGCCGCAGGTAGAACGGCACGTCGCCGAAGCTCAGCACCGAGCTGCCCATGACGCCGAGCGTCAGATCGCGAGCCAGGGGGCGGTAGTGGATGGCCGTCAGGTTCACGCGCTGGAAGTCGCTGTCGCTGCCCAGTGCCTGGCTGAAGAGACCGGCAGACAGTTCCAGATAGCTTCCTTTGGTCGGCGTGAACATGTTGTCGCGGGAATCGAAGCTCATGGTCGGCAACAGGCCGCCGACCTTGGACTCGCTCTGGAACGCCGGTCGGACCTGCGGTTCCTCCAGCCCGTTGAAGCTGACGGAGGTCGAGGCCAGCGCATAGCCGAGGCCGACCCAGGCCTGGGAGTCGCCGATGCGGTAGCGACCCTGAAGCACCAGGGCCGTGGTCTTGAGGTTGTAGGACTTGGGATGCTCCTGCAGCACCGGGTCGCGGCCGATGCCGTAGAAGTCCAGGTTCACCGATGCGCGCATCACGCCGGCCAGCGTCTTCACCCGGTCGTCGAGCCATTGGCGCATGTCGCCGGCGAACGCGCCCTTGGTGCCGTTGTCGGTCCCGAGTGCGCCGACCACCGTGACGTTGGGCCGGCCGAACCCGGCCGCGGCGTCATCCTTCTGCTTGTCGATGAACGCCATGGCGCCGACCGCTCCCAGGCCGATCGCCGGCTCCGTGATGGGGATGGCGACCGGCACGAAGCCGTAGGATTGATCGAGAAAAGCGCTGATGTCCAGCCAGCCGTCGTCCGCCGAGCGGATTCGCGACGGCTGCTCGGCTTCGACCGCGGCTCGGGGCGGCGCATCGCCGGCCACCGCCCGGGTGCCAAGCAGGACCAGGCACAGCAGGAGCCAACGCGCATGCGGCGTCCGTGCCGCCAGGCCTTCCGTTCGCGGCGACCTTGTTTCCAGCATGCAGGCAGCATAGGAAGTTGCGCGCGCTTCGGCCATCGCACCAAAGTTGGATGGCGCGGCACGCCGGAGGAACGCGATCCGATCTACCATCGGTGCCCGCTGCAGCAGCAGTCGTGCAAGGGCTGGAGGCTCTCATGAAGATCTGGACCGTTCCGCGGGCCGCGGTGCTCGCCGCCGCCCTGGCCTTGTACGGCTGCGTCTACTACCCGCCGCCCGGCTATCCCGTGATGGCCCCAGCGAGTTTCGATCGGTCCTTCGATGCCGCGGCGAGCGCGATGCGCGACCAGGGGCTCGCCGTCAATGTGGAGGACCGCGCCAGCGGCACGATCGTCGGCACGCAGGGCGCAGGCACCGTGTCGGCAAGCGTGCGCCGGCAGGCCGACGGCAGTGTGCGGGTGCAGTTCGATGCCACCGGCCCGCGCGACCCGGCGCTGATCGATCGGGTCTCGCGCAGCTACGACGCGCGGATGGGACGCTGAGCTCAGCCCATGATGTTGACGCCGCCATCCACGTAGAGCGTCTGGCCGGTCAGCCTGCGCGCGTAGGGCGTTGCGAGGTAGGCGCAGGCAAAGCCGACATCGTCGATGTCGACCAGTTCGCCCACCGGCGCCCGGTTCGCGGCCTCGGTAAGCAGCAGGTCGAAATCCTTCAGTCCCGAGGCGGCGCGCGTCTTGAGCGGGCCGGGCGATACCGGGTGCACGCGGATGCCCTTGGGCCCGAGCTCGTAGGCGAGATAGCGGCAGGTGGCTTCCAGCGCCGCCTTCACCGGCCCCATCACGTTGTAGTTGGGCACGACCTTCTGCGCGCCGAGGTAGCTCATGGCGATCAGGGTACCGCCCTCGGTCATCAGCGGCGTCGCGAGCCGCGCCATGCGGACGAAGGAATGGCATGACACGTCCATCGCGCGCCCGAAGCCCTCCGCCGAGCAGTCCAGCAGGCCGCCCTGCAGGTCGGCCTTGGGCGCGAACGCGATGGAGTGCACGAGGATGTCCAGCCGCCCCCACTGGTCTTCGATGGCCTTGAACACGGCCTCGAGCTGCCCCGGCTGCTCGACATCGAGCGGCAGCACGATGGGCGCCTCCAGGGCCTTCGCCAGCGGCTCGACATGCGGCCGCGCCTTCTCGTTGAGGTAGGTGATGGCCAGTTCGGCACCGAGGCTGCGGAAGGCGTTCGCGCAGCCATGGGCGATCGAATGCTCGTTGGCGATGCCCACCACCAGGGCCTTCTTGCCGGCGAGGACGGGGTTGTGCGGGGTCTGCATGGCGTTCATCCTCGTGCGAGCAGGTCCCGCGTATGGCGGGCGATCATCAGTTCTTCGTTGGTGGGGATGACCCAGGCAGCGACGCGGCTGCCGGGCGTGCTGATGCGGGGCCCCTGGCTCGCGTTGGCATCGGGGTCGAGCTCGACGCCCAGCCATGCGGCCCGCTGGCAGATCCGCTCGCGCACCACGGCCGCGCGCTCGCCGATGCCCGCAGTGAAGACGATGGCATCGAGACCGCCCAGCGCCGCCGCGAGCGATCCGAGTTCGCGGCCGATGCGGTAGACGAAGAGGTCGACCGCGACCTTGGCCTGCGGGTCGTCGGATTCGAGCAGTTCGCGCATGTCGCTCGAGACGCCGGAGACGCCCAGCAGCCCCGACTGTCTGTAAATCAGTTTCTCGACGGCGCGCGTGTCCATGCCGCGCTCGTCCATGAGGTAGAGGATCACGCCCGGGTCCAGCGCGCCGCAGCGCGTGCCCATCGGGAGGCCGTCGACCGCGGTGAAGCCCATGGTGCTGGCGATGCTGCGGCCGGCCTGCAGGGCGCACATGCTCGCGCCGTTGCCCAGATGCAGCGCCACGGTCCTGCCGTTCGCGGCACGGGCATCGAACTCCGGCAGCACCGAAGCGATGTATTCGTAGGAGAGGCCATGAAAGCCGTAGCGCCTGACGCCCGCGTCGGAGAGTTCCCTGGGCAGCGCGAACATCTGCGCCAGCGGAGGATTCGAGCGATGCGCGGCAGTGTCGAAGCAAGCGACCTGCGGCAGGTCCGGCGCCCGCTGCAGCAGGGCGCGGATCGGCTCCAGGTTGTGCGGCTGGTGCAGCGGCGCGAGGGGAATCAGCTTCTCGAGCCGGGTCACGACGTCGGTGTCGAGCCGCACCGGCGCCGCGAAGTCCATGCCCCCGTGAACCACCCGGTGACCGACGGCGGCCAGCCGGTGCTCGTGGCCGTGCGTGGTGCGAAGCCACTCGACGATGTGCACGATGGCGCCGTGGTGGTCCAGCTTCGCATCGGCATCCCAGCGCTTCTCGGCGACCTGCTCGCCGGCGGAATTCTTGCCCACGAAGCGCGGTGCCCCGGTGTACAGGCCCGAGACCTGCCCGCCGGCGACGAAGGGCAGGTCGTCCTGGCCCGCGAACAGGGAGAACTTGAGACTCGACGAGCCCGCATTCAGCACAACGATGGCATCGCTCATGCGATCACCTTGGCCGCGCTCTCGCGCCGCGCGTGCGCCACCATTACCGCGACCGCACACGAGGCCAGGCGGGCGGTCACCGAATCGGCGCGGCTGGTGAGAATGATCGGCACCTTCGCGCCCAGCACGATGCCGGCCGAGTCGGCATTCGCGAGGAAGCTCAGGCTCTTGGCCAGCATGTTGCCGGCTTCGAGATCGGGCACGATGAGCACGTTGGCCCGCCCGGCGACCGGCGAGACGATCTTCTTGATGCCTGCGGCTTCCAGGTTGATCGCGTTGTCTAGCGCCAGCGGACCGTCGAGGATGCCGCCGGTGATCTGGCCGCGATCGGCCATCTTGCAAAGCGCCGCGGCCTCGACCGTCGACGGCACCTTCGGGTTGACGGTCTCCATGGCCGACAGGATGGCCACGCGCACCTCGGGCTGGCGCAGCGCCCGCGCCAGGTCGATCGCGTTCTGGACGATGTCCACCTTTTCCTCGAGCGTGGGCGCGATGTTCACGGCCGCATCGGAAATGATCAGCGCGTCCGCGTGCGAAGGCACGTCCATCACGAAGCAGTGGCTGATGCGGCGCGCGGTGCGCAGCCCGGTGCCCTTGCGCACCACCGCGGCCATGAGCTCGTCGGTGTGCAGGCTGCCCTTCATGAGGGCCTCGGCCTTGCCGGCCTGCACCAGCGCGACCGCGGCCTCGGCAGCCGCATGGCTGTGCGGCGCGTCCACCAGCTCGAAGCCCGAGATGTCCAGCCCGTTCTCCCTCGCCACGGCCTCGATCTTCGCCTTCGGGCCGACCAGGATCGGCCGGATCAGGCCCAGCCGTGCGGCATCCAGCGCCGCGGACAGCGAACTGGCGTCGCAGGGGTGGGCGACCGCCGTGGCCACGGTCTCGAGGGACTTCGCGACCTCGATGAGGCGGTCGTATTTGTCGTGACTCATGGGCGTACCTCCGTGCCTTTCGTTGCAGTCAATGCTTGCCGTCGTGCGGCGTCGTTCATGCCGCCCTGCGCGGCCGTACCGGCGCATCGAGCGACAGGATGGCCGCCACGCGGCGGAACCGCTCCTCCTGGTGCGGCGTGGGCTTGCCGCGCGCACTCGCCACCTTGCGCGCCGCCTCGAAGCCCTTGCGGCGCTGATGCATCTCGGGCACCAGCCGCGGCAGTGCGGCGATAGCGCGCTCCTCGTCGAGCGCCACCACGAAGGCCTGCCGCTTCATGGCCGACTTGATCGCGGCCAGCGTGGGGCGGTGCTCGGGCTCGATCTCGTCGATCATTCGGCGCATCAGGTTGAAGGGGCGTTCGTCGACCACGTTTTCTTCCCGGCGCACGTAGAGCAACAGTCGTGCCCAGGCGTCCACCGGCGTGCCGGTCTCGAACTGCGATTCGATCTCCTGCCGCTTGAGCCGCTTGAGTTCGTCCTGTTCCCAGGTGGCCGATTTCGGCCCGCGCCGGCCCAGCGCGTCGGTGCCGAGGCCGACCGCGGCGGCCAGCCAGGGCGCCTCGTAGATGGCCTTGAACATGCGCTCGGACATCTCGTCGCGGGCGTCGCGCACGCGGTCCAGCGATTGCTCGATGCGGCCGGAGACTTGGCGCTCAGCTTGGGTGAAGGGATTGTCCGGCGCGGCAGGCCGGCGGTTGGCGCGCACGTTCTCGGCCAGCGCCTGGACCCAGAACATCCATGGATTGAGATTCGACAGACCCCAGCGCTCCATGCGCGCCGGGTTCGTGGCCCGTGTCGCCTCGGCGCTGGCCTCGCTCGTCATGGCCTTCACCAGCGGCGAGCCGAAGGTGTCGTAGAGACCCTGGTTGATCTGGGCCACGCGATCGACCACCTCGAAGGCCTGCTCATCCTTGCGTCCGTCATCGAAGGCGAGGATGTCATCGAGGGTCCGCGGCACGAACTGGATGAGGTAGCGGCCTTCGAGGTAGGCGAGACCGGGCATGTCGGGTTGGGTGTCCTGGATCACCGCTTCGTAGAGGCCGGGCGGCAGCGTCTCGATGAGGTCGAGCGCACTGGCCAGCTCGGAGGTTTCGCGCTTGGCGACGCCGGCGGAGACGAAGATGCCCAGGTGGCCGATCTTCTCGTGCAGGCAGTAGACGATGGTCTGCTCGTTGAGCCGGATCTCGTCGACGCTGGCATAGACGTCGGGAATCCAGTTCAGGGCCTGCTGCGGCGGCGTGATGTTGTCTCCCCATGACGCGAACACCACGATCGGTGTGCGGATGTTGCGGATGTCCACGCGGTGCTTGCCGTCGAAGGATTCGACCTCGCCGGCCGAGAGCTTGTTGCCGACGAAGAGGTTCTTCGTGATCCACTCCATCTCTTCCTTGTTCATGAGGAAGAGGCCGCCCCACCACTTCTCGAATTCGAGGAAGCGTTCCCGCTCGGTGTCGACCTGCGAATACAGGTTGTAAAGTTTGGACCAATAGGTGTTCGAGGGATTCAGGCCCTCGAAATTGCTGACCAGGTGGGCGCCGTCGAACTTGCCGTGTCCCAGGTCGCCGGCCAGCGAGGCCAGCCAGGTGCCGCCCATCAGCCCGCCCGAATATCGCATCGGATTCTTGCCCTCGACGCCGGCCCAGTACGAGACCGGCGAGCCGGCCAGCAGGATCGGGCCGACCTCCTGGGGTGCCAGCGCGGCGAGCATGATCAATGCCCAGCCGCCCTGGCAATTGCCGATCACGAAGGGCTTGCCGTCGGCCTCGGCATGGAGCTCGTTCACCTTTCGCATGAAGGCGATCTCGGCGGCGCAGACCGATTCGATGGTCTGCCCCGGCATCGGGATCGGGAAGAACATCACGAAGTAGCAGGGGTGGCCGTGCTGCAGGGCGATGCCGATCTCGCTGTCCATCTTGAAGCCGCCGATGCCGGGTCCATGGCCGGCGCGCGGATCGATCACCACGAAGGGTCGCTTGTTCGGATCGGTCCTGGCGTGGCTCGCATCGGGCCTGATGCGCACCAGCGCGTAGTTGGCCGGCTTCTGGAACTCGCGCGCGTCGAGCACCATGTCGTAGTCGAAGACCAGCACCGGCGGCTTGCCGGACTTGGTGTGTTCCAGGTACTGGTTGCCGCGTTCGCGCAGCACGTCCATGGTGAGGACGGTGCGCTGCCAGGCGTCGATGCCGTACTCGGCGGCGGACTGCGCGGCCTGCATCGGCCACAGGCCGGACAGGGCGGAGAGACCGGAGGGGGGAGGGGCCTTGTCTGCCATCAATGCGCTCCTGGAGTCGAAGGGCCAATCGTCCATGCCCGATGTTTCAGAACTGTGGCGGCCAGCCAGATGCTGCTGGCCTTGAATGTTGCCAGCATCGACGCGTTGTCGGCAAGCGGCCCGGCCTGCCGGGGTCTTCGGGATGCCGAGCTTGCGCCCGCGCCTGGCCGACTGGAATCCAACCAAAGTAGGAATTGCGCCCCCGCCGGTCCGGGACTAAGGTGGCGGCGTTCCCTTTCGCGGAACCAGGCGAAGTCCGGCGCGCCGGATGCCTGGTTGACGACCATTGAAGAGGAAGGCACATGCAACAGATTCACATCGTCATTGGCAACCTCCCGGACGACGTCACCGAGGAGGGCATCCGGGAGGCGCTCAGCAGCTTCGCGCAGGCCGACAAGATCCGCCTGGCCAACGAGAGCGGCACGCCCACGGCCCTCATCGACGTCGGGATGTCGCGCGCGCAGGCCGAATCGCTCGCGCAGCGCATCAACGGCCGGTCCTACCAGGGCCGCGTGCTGCGGGCATGGGTGCCCAAGATGGATTGGTAGCGAGAGCCACCGACCGACGCGAGCCCCCGGATGCCCCCTTCTGCACTGCTCGATCGAATCGTCTCGGCGTTGTTCGGGCGAGAGAGCGCGCAGGCCGGCGACGCCGAGGAGCGCAAGCTGGTGGCCGACATGACCGAGCTCGTGGTCGAGACGGTGGATTCACGGATCCGCCTGCAGACGCGCTATGCGGACAAGCTCGAGGGCGGCGTGAAGAAGACGATCGCCCACCTGCGCGCGATCGGCCGGGAGCCGCTGGAGCCCTTGCTGCTCGCGCGTGCGGCCTGGAGCGACGATCCGCGGCTGAATGCCTTCTTCGCCGCGGCCGACGACATACCCGCCTTCCTCGGCCGCAGCAAGGACCTGCGCGAGTTCTTCCGCCTGCCATCGAACCGCGAAGCCGGCGAGGCCTTCGCGCTGTTGGCCATGAAGCGCGAGGAGCGCACCGTGCTGGGGGTCCAGCAGCACGGGGACGGGGTGCAGCACGATGTGCCGCAGTCCACCGTGAGTTTCTCCGGCCATCGTCTGTTCGCGCCTTCGCCCACGGTCGAGGCGACCCGGCTGGAGGTGGGCCGGCGAATCATCCAGCGTCTGGCGCAACTCGCGCTCAAGCGCATCGTCGACCTGGACATGAAGGCGGCCGAACTGGGCGAGCGCAAGGCCTGGCTCGCTGCTCGGCTGCGGCTGGTGAAGCTCGCGGTGGATGGCGCGGCGGGATTGCTCGAGGACACGACCGAGACGCGGTCGCAGATCGCGGCGATCGAGCGCGAGCTGAAGGAGACGGTGCACGACTACATCGAGACCAAGGCCGGCATCGCAACGATGGATGCCTACATCAAGCACATCGATGCCGTGTTCTCGCACCCCGAGCGGCAGGTGAGCCTGCAGCGCACGCCGCTGCGCCTGAGCCGGATGGGGGTGCGGGTGAATGCCGACCATCCCGGACCGCTCAATGAATTCGTCATGACGGAACTGGCCATCGGGGAGGGCGTCAGCGTGGTGATCGCCGTCGTGCGCTGTCCGCTCGCCGAGCTGCCGCCCGAGGAAGATCCGCTCTCGCACGCCGAGCGCTACATCTAGAAGCGGCCACTGTGAGCAGGAGCGACGCGAAATGTCTAGCCCGGGCCCCTCGAGAATCGTCTACGTCATCGACGGCGATGCGGCGGTGCGCGAAGCCCTTGCGCGCCTGCTGGACGCCGCCGGCCTGGAACCGAGGCCCTGCGTGTCGGTGGAAGAGTTTCTGGCCGAGGTGAAAGCCGATCCGATGGGCTGCGTCCTGCTGGACGTGCCTGGCGCATGGGGCGGCGACGCCGCCACGCGCACGTCGTGGCAGGCGATCGCGGGGAAGCTCCCGGTGATTGCCCTGTCGTCGAGCGACGGTCCCGTGGTCCGCCGCCGGGCGCGTGAAATGGGCGCACGGCACTTCTTTCGCAAGCCGGTGGATGCGGCGGCATTGCTGGATTCGATCGATTGGGTCGCGCACGGCGACGCACGGGATGCTCCTCTCTGAAGGGGAGGAAACCGTGGCGCTTTCTCTTCGCTCCTTGACACCGGTCGCGGCCCGGACCCATGATTTGCGGGTTTGCCGGCCCCCGGCCGAGCAGCCGCGCGACGCGCCGCGCGGACTCAGCGAGGAGGACATGTCGAGTCGGAAATCGGTCGGAATCTCACCGGACGCCGAAGCCCTCCTGCTGGAGCGGCTCGACTTCGAACGTCTGCTCGCCGACCTGTCGGAATGCTTTGCCGACGCCTCGGGCGGCGACTTGCTCGGCAGGACCGAGCGAGCGCTGTCGCAGCTGGTCGTGTTCCTCGGCTATGACCGCTGCACCTTCGCCGAGCTGGTGGCCGGGGACTATCTCAACGTGCTTTGCTCGGCCGCCGCCGCGGGCGTCGATCCGCTGCCGCGAGGTCGCTTCCCGTACACGCTGCCCTGGTTTCTTGGCGAACTGCGGGCCGGCCGCGTCGTATCGATGGCCAGGCTGCCGGACGATCTGCCCCGCGAGGCGAGCGCCGAGGCCGACCACGCGCGGCAAACCGGCTTGCGCTCGCATCTGTCCATCCCGCTGCGCATCGGCGGGCGCGTGACCAGCGTGCTCTCGTTCGCGGCCATGCGCACCGCTCGCCGCTGGCCGCCCGACATGATCGCCAGACTCAAGATCGCCGGAGAGCTGATCGGCGGCGCGATCGTCCTGGCCCGCACGGAAGAGGAAGCCAGGCAGCTGCGCCGGCGCGTCTGGCATGCCGACCGCGTCGCGCGCGTCAGCGCGCTCACCGCGGCCATCGCGCACGACCTGAACCAGCCGCTGACCGCGATCCTGAGCAATGCGCAGGCGGGTCTCAAGTACCTCGCGCGCGACCATGTGGACCTGGGTCTGGTCCACGGTGTCCTCGAAGCCGTGGTGCGGGAGGACAAGCGCGCGGCGGACACGATCCGCGCCATGCGCGCCTTGCTGCGCCACGACGACAGCCCGCGCGAGCGCATCGACCTGGCGGTGGCGCTGCGCGAGGTCTTGCGGCTGATGGAAAGCGAGTTGCTGCGGCAGGATGTCCAGGTCGAAACGCAGTTCGACGAGGGATGCTGGGTCATGGCGGACAGGGCGCAGGTCGAGCAGGTCGCGCTCAACCTCGTGCTCAATGCAGTCTCGGCCCTGCAAGCGCTCGGGCCGGCCCGGCGCATCATCCGGCTGGCGGTCTGCAGGCGCGAGGGCAGGCGCATCGAGTTCGCGGTGCGCGACACGGGCAAGGGCATCGCGCCCGACGCGCTGGAATCGATCTTCGAGCCGTTCTGGACCTCGGGGCAGGAGGGGCTGGGCCTGGGCCTGGCGATCTGCCGCTCCATCGTCGAATCGCACAACGGGCGCATCTGGGCCGAGTCGAACATCGATGGGGGCGCCAGCTTCCGGGTCGAGTTGCTGGCGGCGCCCGAGGGGCGGGAAGCTGCCGCCGCGGCGCCCGAGGCGGTCGAACGGCCTGCGACGACCGGATCCTCCGAAGCCTTCGATCCGGTCCAGGGCGCAGCGCCGATCGTGTGCGTCATCGACGACGACCCGGCGGTCAGGGAGGGCATCGGTCGGCTGCTCGAGGAGGCAGGCTGGACGGTCGCGACCTACGGGTCGGCCGACGAGTTCATCGACCGGCCGCCGTCGGCGGAGGTGGTTTGCGTCCTGCTCGACATCCGCATGCCGGGCCTCTCCGGCCCGGCGCTTCAGGCGCGCCTGCTCGAGAAGGGAAGTGCGCCGCCCATCATCTTCATCACCGGGCATGGCGAGGTGGCGGCCGGCATCGGTGCCATGAAGCTGGGCGCCTCCGACTATCTCGAGAAGCCGGTGGATGCCGACGTGCTGGTGGCGGCGGTGCGCCGTGCGGCCGAGCGGCATGCGGCCGGGCGAAGCCAGGCACTGGCGCAGGTTGCGGCGAAGAACCTGATCGCTCGCCTGTCGCCGCGCGAACGCGAGATCATGCTGCACGTGGTCAGGGGGCGCCTGAACAAGCAGATCGCAGCGGACCTCCGGATCGCGGAGCAGACGGTCAAGCAGCACCGCGGCCGGGTCATGGAAAAGATCGGCGTGCGTTCGGTGGCCGAACTCGTGCAGGCCTGCGAAGCCGCCGGGCTTCTTTCGAACCAGCCGACGCCGCCGGTGGTGCCCGAAGAGGTCTTCCCGCCGGCGAAACGGGCTGCAGCGCCGCTTTGAGGCGTCCGGCGTTGGCGATGAAAGAAGTGGAAATCGCCGCCGAAGCCGACCGCGAGCCGCTGCTCAGCGCGGTCGATCGAATCTCGGAAATGCTCTTCGGCCTGCTCATGGCGCTCAGCTTCGTCGGTGCCGTATCGGTGACCGAGGCCGGGCGCGAGGAGATCCGCGTGATGTTCGTCGCCGCCCTGGGCTGCAACCTTGCCTGGGGCCTGGTCGACGCGGTCATGTACCTGGTTCGCACCGTCGCGAATCGCGGCCGATGGCTCACGCTCGTTCGCTCCGTGCGGGCCGCCCCGGACGAACAGGCAGGCCGCGCGGTTCTCGCACGCTCGTTGTCGCGCGACGTGGCCGGGCTCTTCTCCGCGGTGGAGGTCGAAGCCATCCGGGTCAGGATCCTTGCACAGCCCGCCCTGCCGGCGCGGCCCACGCTGGGCTGGGGCGACTTGCGTGCAGCGGCGGCGGTGTTCGGCTTCGTGGTGGTGGCCACCTTCCCCGTGGTCCTGCCCTTCGCCCTGATGCAGGACGTCGCGTCGGCAAAGAACGTGTCGCGCGCCATCGCCTTGGCCATGCTGTTCCTCGGCGGGCTCGGACTGGGGCGCTATGCAGGCTACGGCAGCTGGAAGCTCGGCTTCCTGATGGCGGGGCTGGGTACGCTCCTCGTGGGTGCCATCAAGGCGCTCGGCGGATGACGGCCGCATCGCGGGCAATCGGTGCGCTCGGGGCCTTCATGGCCGCGGCCGCGCTCGCGGGGGACCGCGAAGGCTGCTGCGACGCCGCACCGGCCGCGCCGGCAGCGCCGTCGTGGGAGTTCACCGCCACCGCCTACCCCACCGTCGTTCGCGGCGGCGGCGACTACACCTCGGCGGTGGTGGTGGCCCAGCGCGCGGCCCTGCATCTGGAGGCCAGGGTCAACTACGAATCGGTCGGGGCCCGTTCGGCCTTCGTCGGCTGGACCTTCGGCGGAGGTGAAGAAATCACCTGGGAACTGACGCCCCTGCTCGGCGGCGCCTGGGGCACGACCAAGGCCTTCGTTCCCGGTCTGGAAGCGAGCGTGGGCTGGCGGAAGTTCGACCTCTACGTCGAGGCCGAGTATGTGCGCCCACGCGAAGAAAGCAGCCGCTACCTCTATGCCTGGAGCGAACTCGGCTACCGGCCTGTCGAATGGCTTCGCTTCGGGCTTGCCGCCCAGCGGACCCACGCCTATGGCGCAGAGCGCGACATCCTGCGCGGACCCTTCGCACAGCTGAGTTGGCGCCGCATCACCCTCGGCGGCTTCTGGTTCAACCCGGGGTCCAAGGAGCAGGTCTTCGTGGCGTCGATCGGTGCGGCGTTCTGATCACAGGGGCCCTGCTGCCCGGCGGTCGCTTCATCAAGGCGCATCCACCCGGGTCCAGCTCGCATCCGGGTTGAAGCTCGTCATTCGGCGTGCGATCGCGGCGCCGTCCGGCCCGAGATCCTTCTGATAGAGCAGGCCTGCGTGGCTGATCATGAAGCTGGTGATGCCGGTCTCTCCGTACTGGATCGGCCAAGCGACCAGTGCGAAGCCGGCGCGCATGCGATTGCCGATGACGTAGTCGTAGGCGCCGCCCGGAGCGTCCTTTCCCTGCGCGCTCAGGATCTTGTAGTGGTAGCCGTGGTAGCCCTCGCCCGGCTTGACGCCACCGAAACGCGGCCCCAACGGGCTTTCCCCCTGGGCGTCCGTGGGCCAGTACAGGCCGTCGCGCTGGCCCGGGCTGCTGGCGAACCTGCGCGCGTACGACAGCACGCCATCACCGTCGCGGTCACGCTGGGCATATTCCTTCTGTGCGTCGAAATAGGCCAGCACCGCCTGCATGGCGGCCAGTTCATTGCGGCCGATCCGCCGGGTGCGCATCTCGTCGAACCCGGAGCGGGCATCGAAGCGCCAGCTGCTGCCCGCCGCCACCAGCGGGATCGGCAAGGTCCAGTCGGCGTCGCCAACGGCCAGCGCGGCCTTGCCCGGGCCGGTCGCGACGATCTTGTGCGCCTTGTCCCAGGCAGCGAGGAAGGCCTGCAGATCGGCCTGGCCGATGTCATTGGCCGGCACGAAGCGCTTCCAGTCGGCGCCAAGCACCTGATGCAGGGCCGCGGAATCATTGCGGGCGACCGCGTCGTGGAACGCCTGGGCGGCCGCTTCGGCGCTCGGATAGCGCTGTTGCGCCTGCGCGAGGCCCGGCGCGGCCAGGGTGGCGGCCAGCAGCAGCGCGCAGGGGATACGGAAGATCGCCAATCGCATGATGTGCTCCTCGTTCAGCGGCGCCCGCCGCCGCCACGGCCGCCGCCTCCGCGTCCACCCCCCCGTGCGCCACCGCCGTAGCTGCCGCCGCTGTAGCCGCCACCGCTGTAGCCGCCACGCCCGCCGCCGCTGTAGCCGCCGCCGCCGTGCTGCATCTGCCGGCTGGCATTGCCGCGGTCGACTTGCTGGCGTGCCTGGCCGGCATTGCCGGCGCCGCGGAAGGCGTTGTCACCGCCGGCGCCGCCCCGTGCGTCGACGCGCGACAGGCCGTCGCTGCCGCCGAATCCTCCCTGGCCTCGCGCGGCTGCGTCGGCGCGCTGGCGCGCGGCCGGATCATTGCGCAACTGGTCGCGGCCAGCGCCCGGGTCCATGCCGCGCTGCTGAAGCGTCGACTGCGCCTGTTGGCGCTGCGCGTCGCGGCCCCGGAAATCGGCGCGATTCTCCGCACCCGGAAGGCTGTTGCCGAACTGCTGCTGGCTGCGGCTGTCGCGGTACGGGACGCCACGCCGGTTCTGCGCGTTGTGCTGGAAGCGGTTCTGGTTGGCGTTGATCTGCCGGTTGGTGTTGATGCTGTTGTAGCGGTTGGTGTTGATGTTGATGTCGCCGCCGCCCCAGTTGCAATTGCCCCAGAGCGCGCCCACGGCCGCCACCCCGACCCCGAAGGCGATGCCGGTGGCCAATGCCGCACCGGGGTAGTAGCCGGGGTAGTACATCGCCGGCGGGTACCAGTAGTAGGGCGGGTAGGCCGGATAGGGCCAGGTCCCGTACACGACCATCGGGTCGTAGGCGGGCACGTAGACCGTCTGCGGATTGGCCGGCTCGATGGTGATCGCCTGTTGCTGAACGGTGACCGTCTGCTGCTCGGTGGTCTTGAGGCTGCCGCTGGCCTGGGCCCGGGAGCGCAGCCGCTGGGCCGAGTCCAGCACGTCCTTCGACGATGCAAGAAAGGCGTCGCCCAGGCTCTGGACCCAGTCCGGCTTGTCGCCCATGGTCTGCAGCACCTGCGGGAAGGCCACCAGCGATTTCACGCTCGGGTCCCAGGGCTGGTTCTCGACGGCGCGCACGGCGGCATCGCCGGACTGTTGTGGATTCGCCTTCGACCATTTCGCGGCGTCGGCCACGTCGGCCGGATAGGTCGACGCCATCAGGACCTGCGACAGCAGCGAGTCGGGATAGAGGGCGATGGGCGCCATCATCTGGTCGAGCTGCGCCTGGCTGAACGTGCCGTCGGCGGCCGGCGCCGTGAACGCCGGCGTTGCGCTGCCCGCCGGCCTCGGGGTGGTGGTCGTGGTGGTGGTCGTCGTGACGGTCGCCGGCTGCTGCACCGCGACCGGCACGGGATAGGCGCATCCAGTCAGGAGCGCCGCCAGCGCCAGAGCGGAGGGCAGCGCCGGCGCAGGAGCGCGCATCGTCACGACCGGAAGTCGTCGCGGGGTCGGCCGGCCTGGCTTCACTGCGACTCCTGCTTTCGACCCTTCATGTTGCCGGCGACGCCGCCGGCGATGCCCCCGATGGCCGCGCCGGTCCAGCCGCTGCCGCCCGCGATGGCTGCGATGCCCGCGCCTGCGGCTGCGCCGATGGCCGCGCCACTGGCCGTCCCCTGCTGTTGCGGTGTCATGTTGGTGCATCCGAGCAGGCCGGTTGCGGCCGCGAGCGCCAGCGTCGCCGTGAGTTGCTTCATGGTCTTCTCCTTACTTGGCGTTCTGCAGCCCTGGCAGGACGATCTGGTACCAGATCGTCTCGATGACCGGGCGCTTCAGTTGATCGGGGTGGGCCGCATACCAGCCATCGAGCGTTCCGCGCACGCTGTCGAGCGTCTGGCCCTTCAGTCCCTTGGCGAATCGGGGAACGACGGTCTGCGACTCGAAGGTGGGGGCTTCTCCCTGGTAGGCCGCCTCGACCTGGTACGCATTCGCGATGCCGACGAGGTAGACCCTCTTCAGCTGCTCCGTCGACTTGGTCCAGTGTTCGCCCGTCACCAGCGGGATTTCCTGGGCGCGCGCCATGCTGCCCGCCATCGCCAGAGCCAGCGCCAAGAAGGCGGTGCCGACAGGCCGGCGGATCTTCGGTTGAGTTGCCATCGCGTTCTCCTTGAAGAGAGTTCAACATGCGGCGTCGACCAGGCGAATGCGGACCTCCGCATCGAGCATGCTATTTCAGCGAGGCATCGCGACAATCCTACTTTGGTCGGATGAAGGCAATCGCCGCACGCCCCGTGGCAGGATCGGAGACCGTTTCAATTCCAGGGATCTCCATGAGCGACCTTTACACCCACGAACGAATTGCGAAGAGCTTTGCCGCCCAGGGGCTGATGGCGACCATCGGCGCACGCCTCGTGCGCGTCGAGGAGGGCGAGGTCCACATCGAGCTGCCTTTCTCGTTGACCTTGTCGCAGCAGCGCGGCTACCTCCATGCCGGCGCGACCACCAGCATCGTCGACACCGCATGCGGATACGCCGCCTTGACCCAGGCGCCGCCGGGCTTCGACGTGGTCACGGCGGAGTTCAAGCTGAACCTGTTGCGGCCCGCGCTCGGGCAGCGCTTTCTTGCCGTGGGGCGGGTGGTCAATGCGGGAAGGCTGCTGACTGTCTGCACCGGCGAAGTGCGGGCGTTTGCGGAGGCGGGCGAGGGCTACAAGGTGGTGGCGCTGATGCAGGCGACCATCGTCAATGTTGCGGAGTGAACGGCGCGCCGGTGCCGCCTCCGACCGACCGCAAGACCCCGGCGTCTTCCCCCTGGCGGCGGATCGCGGTCGGGGTCGTGCCGAACCAGCGCCGGCATGACCTCGCCAGCACCGACTGCTCGGAAAACCCCAGCAGGTCGGCGACCCTTCCGAGCGGGATCTCGGTCTGGCGGAGGTAGTGAAGCGCAGCTTCCTGGCGTGTTTCCTCCCGCAGGGTCTCGAAGTTCGCACCCTCGGCGGCCAGGTGCCGCTGCAGCGTCCGGGGATGGATCGCGAGCAGTTGGGCGACATCTGCCTTGCTGCCCAGCGTTCGTCGCAACGCCAGCCGGACGCGGGCGGAGACGCTTTGGTCGGGCGAACGGAAATGCCGTTCGAAATAGTCTTCGGCGATCTGCCGCAGGGCCGGGTTGGCGCCGCGCAGATCCGTTGCCAGGGTCTCCGGGCTCAGGTGCAGTGCAGCGCGCGGCTGGTCGCAGTGGACTGCCGCGTTGAAGAAACGCTTGTAGACAGCCAGGGGCGCGACGGGGGTGTGGGGCAGCGAAACCGCATGCAGCTCGTAGCTGCGGCCGGCCATCAGCTGGGTGATGTGGTGCAGGTCGCCCAGGCAGAGATCGATCGTCTGGCGCTGCTCCGGCAGGCGCGGCAGGCGCAGGTCGAGGGATATCTCGACGGCGCCCGCGATGAGCGAGCTTCGGTCGTGCACCGTCACCACCAGGCCTGGCGTCTGGACAAAAATGTGCCGGGCCACGTAGTCCCAGGCTTTTCGCACCGTCGTGGCGTTCTGCAGGACGATGGCCAGGGGACCGAGCACGCTGATGTCCTGGAGCTTCGACAGGCGGAGCCCGAAGTCCGGGCAGCCCGTCTCGATCGCGCTGGCTTCCATCAGTCGCATGCCGCTGCGCAGCGAGATCAGTGCGTCCTCGTCGGCCAAGGTAGCCGACGCGATGCGATGGCGGCTCAACAACCCGGCCGGCTTGCACCCGAGGCTTTGCATGAGCGCGAGATAGCCCTGCAGCGAACCCGCTCGAACCATGGCTGTCATGTCTCGAAATGTCAAAGATCTGTCTCGAATTGTCAAGGAATCAAGCAGAACTGCATGAATACTCGTGGCCGCAGTTCAATCAAAAAAACCGACGAGGTGGAAATAAATGAATAGCAGGTCTTGCAAGGTCTGGACGATGGCTGCCGCCGTCGTCGTCGTGACGGGTTCGATGTTTCTGGCGGGGTGCGCGAGCAAGAGCGATCCGATTTCGCAGGCCGCGAAGTCGGATGCGGCCAAGGGTCTGCCCGCGCCGGGTCTCGAGCAGACCCGGGCGATCGCCGAGGAAGGCTTCATCTACGGCTTGCCGCTGGTCATGAATTACGCCGTCATGAACGAGTTCGCGGTCGACACCAGGTCCACCCAGTTCAAGGCGCCCTTCAACCAGCTGCGCAACGAGCACCGGGTCGCGACGCCCGCCGACACGGCCGTCATCACGCCCAACAGCGACACGCCCTATTCGACGCTCTGGGCCGACCTGCGCGCCGAGCCGCTCGTGGTGACGGTGCCGGCGGTCTCCGCGAAGCGCTATTTCTCGGTTCAGCTGATCGACGGCAACACCTACAACTTCGGCTACATCGGGAGCCGGGCCACTGGAAACGCGCCCGGGAACTATCTGGTTGCGGGCCCCGGCTGGAAGGGCGAGACGCCGCCGGGCATCAAGAAGGTCTTCAACTCCACGACCCCCTTCGCGCTGGCCTTGATCCGCACCCAGCTGTTCGATCCGGCCGACATGCCGAACGTCGAGAAGGTGCAGGCAGGCTACAAGATCCAGCCGCTTTCCGCGTTCCTCCATCGCGCCCCGCCGCCGGCTGCGCCGAAGATCGATTTCGTGCCGGCCACGACGGCGGGCATCAAGGCCAACTTCTTCGAGTACCTGTCGGCCGCGCTGCAGTACGTGCCGCCTTCGGCGGCCGACCAGGAGATCCGGGCCAAGCTGGCCAGCATCGGGGTGGGCCCGGGCCGGACTTTCGAGTTCAAGGATCTTTCGATCGAGCACAAGGGCGCGGTCCTGCTCGGCATGAAGGCCGGCGACGAAAAGGTCGACAAATTCCTCTCGGGCGGGATGAAGAAGATCAACGGCTGGAGCGTCGGCGCCTTCTTCGGCGACCAGGCGTTCTACAACGGCGACTGGCTGATGCGTGCCGGCGCCGCGAAGGGCGGCCTCTACGGCAACGACGCCGTCGAGGCGATGTACCCCTACACGCGCACCGACGGCAGCGGCCAGACGCTGGACACGAGCAAGCACGGCTACACGCTCACCTTCCCGGCCGGCAAGCTGCCGCCGGTCAACGCCTTCTGGTCGGTGACCATGTACGACGGCAAGAGCCAGCTGCTGATCCAGAACCCGATCAACCGCTACCTGATCAATTCGCCGATGCTGTCGGCGATGAAGAAGAATGCGGATGGCTCGCTGACGCTCTACATCCAGAAGGACTCGCCGGGCAGGGCCAAGGAGGCCAACTGGTTGCCGGCGCCTGACGACACGGTCTATCTGGTGATGCGCCTCTACTGGCCGAAGTCCACGCCGCCTTCGATTCTTCCCGCCGGCGCCGGCAGCTGGCAGCCGCCGCCCCTGGTCGCGGCGAAATGAGTTTCACGGCGAGTCGACGTCCTCCAGCGACGAGAAGAGCACCTGGAAGATCTCCCTCGTCGTGACCGAGCCTTGCGCGTCCTTCCTGAGCTGGATGAGCTGCTGTGCATCGGGCAAGCCGGCCGGGATCACCATCGTGCCGCCAGGCTTCAGCTGATAGATGAGCGCCGGCGGGATCAGCTCGGGGGCGGCGGTCACCATGATCTTGTCGAAGGGCGCGTGCTCGGGCCAGCCCTGGCAGCCGTTTCCGATCCTGATCTGGACATTGGCATGCCCCTGGTCGGCCAGCCGGCGCGCCGCCTGCTCGGCCAGTTCCTCGATGATCTCGACGGTGAAGACCCGGTGCGCGAGCGCTGCCAGGATGGCCGACTGGTAGCCCAGACCGGTACCGATCTCGAGCACCGTGTCGGTGGGCCGGACCCCGAGCAGGTCGGTCATCACGGCGACGATGAAGGGCTGCGAGATCGTCTTCTGGTAGCCGATCGGCAAGGGCGAATCGACATAGGCGTAGGACCGCAGCTCGAAGGGCACGGACGCATGGCGCGGCACCGTGGCCATGGCGTCCATGACCCTCGGATCCAGTGCCGCCTTGTCCAGGTACGTGGTCGAGAAAACCGTCTTGGCGGCGATCTCGGCCAGCATGCGCTGGCGCAGCATCGTGAAGTCCGGCTCGCTCATGGTGCCTTCCGTCTGTTTCCGCATTTGAGCAAAGCGCCCCGGCAACTTCAACCGGGAGACCCTGATGGACGAGGAGGCAATCAGGAGCCCGCCACCAGCGCCCGCTTGAGGATCTTGCCGGTCGACGTGGTCGGCAGCGCAGCCAGCACCTCGATGCGCGACGGGCGCTTGTAGGGCGACAGATGCTCGCGCAGATGCGCCTGCAGCGCTTCGCGGTCGAGCACGGCGCCGGGTTCGAGTTCGATGAAGGCCGCGATGGTCTCGTTGCCATCGGCCTCGGGCAGGCCGAGCACCGCGCTCAGGTGCACGCCGGCGAAGCGGTTGAGCACGGCCTCGACCTCGGCCGGGTAGACGTTGAATCCCGATCGGATGATCATTTCCTTCAGCCGTCCGACGACCGACAGCGCGCCGTCGGGCGCGAGCCGGCCGAGGTCGCCCGAGGCGTACCAGCCGCCCGGCCGCTTGACCTGCGCCGTGGCCTCGGCATCGCGGAAGTAGCCCTGCATCAGGCCCGCGCCGCGCAGCCAGATCTCGCCGACATCGCCTGCTGCCGCGTCGCGGCCCCCTGGCGTGACGATGCGGGCTTCGGCACCGTCGACGAGATAGCCGGCCGCGGTGTCCTCGCGCGGCTCGCCGCGCCGCGTGAGGAACACGGAACCGGCGTATTCCGAGAGGCCGTAGCCGTAGTGCATCGGCTGGCCGAACAGTGCTTCGACGCGGCGCTTGAGCGTGAGGTCGAGCGGCGCGGAGCCGGTGTAGAGGTAGCGAAGATGCGGGAACGAAGGCCTGATCTGCTGCGCATCCACATGCGCCAGCAGCCGGGCATACATGGTGGGCGGGCCGAGCAGGTTCGAGACGCGCTGCTGCGCGAGTGCGGCGAGCAGGTCGTCGGGCGAGAAGCCCGCGCGCAGCACCAGGGATGCGCCGCTGCTCAGGCTCGCCATCAGCACGGTGCCGAGGCCGAAGATGTGGGTCATCGGCAGGAAGGCGTAGACGCGGTCGTCGGGCGTGAGCGCCCGGGACTGCGCCGAGACGCGGCCGAAGTGCAGCAGTCCGCGATGCGAGACCATCACGCCCTTGGGCGTGCCCGAGGTGCCTGAGGTGAAGATGATCGCGGCGGTGTCGGCCAGCGCCTCGGCGGCTTCGGTCGTTGCGCCGGCGCGCGGGGCGCAGCGCATGACGCCCGGCAGCGCCGATGCGACCGCCTGTGCGCGCCGCGCATGCTGGTGCGCGGCGTCGGAGGCCGCGCTGGTGTAGTAGCACAGGCGTGCATCCGCGCGTTCGACGATGGCGGCGATCTCGCCGGCCGACATGCGCGCGTTCACGCCGCAGGACCACGCGCCGACGCGGCTGCAGGCCATGATGAGCGCGATGTGCTCGGCGCAGTTCTCCGCCACCAGCAGCACGCGATCGGTGGGACGCACGCCCGCATCGAGCAGGTCCTGGGTGGCGGTGTCGGCCAGCGATTGCAGCGCGGCGAAGGTGGTGGCGCGCTGCGGCGCGTGCAGGAAGATGGCGTCGGGCGTCTGCGCCGCGCGCAGCGCCAGAAGCTCGTGGATGCGCGTGGCTGCCATGGCTATTCGGCCTCGATGCCCTTGGACGCCGTGGCCCACAGCTTGCGGTCGGCCACACCCTTGTGGGCCAGCACCTCGGGCGCACCCGGCCAGAGGTCGTAGCCCTGGTCGTTCAGGCGCGCCGCGAGTTCTTCGCGCGCCAGCATCCGGCGCGCGGCGGCGTTGATGCGTGCCACCAGCGCCGGGTCCATGCGCGCGGGGCCGTAGAGCCCGAACCAGCCGCCGACATCGAAGCCCGGCACGCCGGACTCGATCATCGTCGGCACCTCCGGCAGCATGCGGTTGCGCTGCGGCGAGGTCACCGCGAGCGCGTGCACCTTGCCGGAGCCGATGTAGGGCCGGGAGGTCGCGATGATGTCGAACATCATCGTGAGCGTGCCGCCCATCACGTCGGCGAGTGCGGGAGCGCTGCCCTTGTAGGCGACGTGCGACATCGGCGCACCGGTCATCTTCTCGAGCAGAGCGCCGCTCAGGTGGTTGGACGAGCCGACGCCGGCCGAACCGTAGAAGACCTTGCCGGGATGGGCCCTGGCGTAGGCAAGAAGCTCGCCGACGGTACGGACCGGCAGGTCCTTGTTGACGACCAGCACGTTGGTGTAGGCCACCAGCGGCGCGATCGGCGTGAGGTCCTTCATCGGGTCGAAGGGCATCTTGCGCTGGACGTTGGGATTGATCGTGATGGTCGGGCTCGCGCCGAGGAAGAGCGTGGCCCCGTCGGGGGCGGCCTTGGCCACCAGGTCGCCGCCCATCGAGCCGCCCGCGCCGGGCTTGTTCTCGACGATGACCTGGGTGCCCAGCTCCTGTGCCAGCGCGGGGGCCAGCAGGCGCGCCGCGCCGTCGACCGGACCGCCGGCGGTGTAGCCGACCACCAGCTTGATGAGCGGGGGCAGGGGTGCCTGCTGGGCCATGGCAGGCAGTGGCAGCAACAGCGGGCCGAGGGCCGCTGCGGCCATCAGGGCGAGCGCCTTGCGGCGTCGTGCGCCCGGGTGGGAATGGATCTTCGGCTGCACCATGTCGTCTCCTGGAGTGAATTCTTCTTGTGCGTGGCGTGGCCTCAGCCCGGCAGTTCGAGCACCTGCCGCGCAAGGATGTTCCGCTGGATCTCGTTGGTGCCGCCGTAGATCATCGCGGAGGTCGACCCGATCAGCGGCGACAGTGCGTTGAAGGGCTGGCCGTCGACGTCGACATCGCCCGCGGTCGCACCCTGCTCCTCGCTGGCCTCGACCAGCAGCGCGCCGATGCGGTGGTAGGTCTCGCTGGCCCAGATCTTGAGCAGCGACACCGACGGCGGCAGCGGCCTGCCGGCCTTCACGATGTTGGCGAAGCCCGTGTAGGCGGCCGAGAGGTCGGCGACGTCGAGCCGCAGGGCCGTGTAGCGCTGCGCGAAGACCGGGTCCGCGAACAGCCGCCGCGACCGGGCCAGCCGCTCCAGCTGGCCCAGCGCGTACTGCGACTGCTTGGGGCTGCCGAGGAAGATGCGCTCGAAGCCGAGCAGCGCCTTGGCGATGGTCCAGCCGCCGTGCAGCTTGCCCACCAGGTTCTCGGCCGGCACCCGTACGTTGTCGAAGAACACCTCGCAGAACTCGGGCTCGCCGGCCAGCGTGTGGATCGGCCGGATCGTGATGCCGGGCGTTTGCAGGTCGCACAGCAGGAAGCTGATGCCCTCCTGCTTCTTGGCGTCGCGGTCGGTGCGCACCAGCATGAAGATGTGGTTGGCATCCTGCGCCAGCGTGGTCCAGATCTTCTGGCCGTTGACGACGAAGTGGTCGCCGTCGGCATCGCGCGCCTGCAGCGCCTCGGTGCGCAGGCCCGCCAGGTCGGAACCGGCGTTCGGCTCGGAGTAGCCCTGGCACCAGACGTGGTCGCCCGCCAGGATGCGCGGCAGGAAGCGCTGCTGCTGCTCGGGCGTGCCATGCTGGATCAGCAGCGGCCCGATCATCACGATGCCCTGGTCGGGCGCGCGGGCCACGCCGTATTGCTCCAGTTCCTCGATCCAGGCGATCATCTTGTCGGCCGGCAGGCCCATGCCGCCGTGCGCCTGCGGCCAGGCCGGCGCGATCCAGCCCTGCGCCGACAGCGTCAGGTACCAGTCGCGCATCTCGCTCCAGCGCGCGCGGTGTGAGAGATAGCGCAGCCGGTCCGGATAGCGCTGCTGCAGGAAGGCGCGCACCATGCGGCGGAACTCGGACTCCGGCATCTCGCGCCAGTCGGCCGTGCGCGGGAATTCGCCCTGCCATGCTGCCGTTTCGCTGCCGCGCGCCGTGCCTTCCGACAGCGCGGCATGGCGCCGCTGGTGCGCCGTGACATTGCCGAGCCAGGCCGACAGCCGCAGCGTGCGCTTGTAGAAGAGGCTCAGGTCGCATTCCTGCGTGTAGCCGATCGCGCCGTGCAGCTGCACGGCCGAGCGCGAGGCCTGCAGCGCCGCGGCCGTGCAGCGCGCATTGACCCGGCTGGCCTCGGCTTCCAGCCGCTCGATCGCGAGGCCGGCCCGATCGCTCGCAAGCGCCAGGACCTCGTCGAGCGTCGCCCGCGCGACCTCGAGGTGGATGAACATGTCGACCGCGCGATGCTGCAGCGCCTGGAAGGAGCCGATCGGCTTGCCGAACTGGCTGCGCGTGCGCAGGTAGGCCAGCGTCTGCTGGAGCATCGCCTGGCCGGTGCCGAGCAGTTCGGCGGCCTGCAGGATCTGGCCTGCGGCGAGCGCATGCCGCAGGGCATGTCGAGCCGACGGGCCCTGCGCGAGCACGGCACTGGCGGGCAGGGCCACGCGGTCGAAGCGCAGCGTGGCAGCCTGCTCGCCATCCACCAGCGGCACCGGCGTCTCGGTCACGCCACCGGTGCCGCGCGGCACCCACAGCAGGACCGTGTCGTCGTCGCCGCGGGCCGACACCAGCCAGCCGCTGGCGGCGCTGCCGGGAATCACCATGAGCTTCTCGCCCTGCAGCAGCACGCCGCCCGCGGGTCCGGGCTCGCAGCCGCAGTCGAGCGGCACGTCGCTGAGGTCGCCGGCGCTCTCCTGCCAGGCCAGCGCCGGCAGGCTGCGGCCCGCCACCAGGTCTTCGAGCAGCGCCGCGGCCGGGGCGCTGTCGAGCCGCGTCAGCAGCAGGGCGGCCAGGCCCGCGACCGCCAGCAGCGGCTCGGGCGCCACGTGCTCGCCGGCGGCGCGCAGGATCTCGGCCGCGCCCGCCAGGTCGAGGGCCAGTCCGCCCGCGGACTCGGGGGCCAGCATGCCGGGCCAGCCCAGCGCGGCCAGTTCGGACCAGCCGGCGGCGCGCGCATCGTGGTCGGGTTGCTCGACGAGTGCGCGGCAGCGGCGGATGCTGCCGCTGCGCGTGAAATAGTCCAGCGCGGCTTCGCGGATCGCTGAGAGGGAATCGGAGTCCATGGGGTGTCTTCGGGGAGGCAGTGAGATCGGGGGCAAGCGTGCCAGAAGGGCCCCGCGAGCGGCATTCGCCATTGCTGAAGGCAGGTTTCGGCAATCACTGACTCAGGGTCGCCGACAAGGAATAGATTCGCAGCCATGACAAAGATCAAGAAATCCCTGCACACGGAACTCGGCCACAGCACGCCCGACAGGATCACCGTGCGCGGGCGCGACCTGCCGTCCGAGATCCTCGGCCATCTCAACCTCGGCGACATGGCCTTCCTCGAGCTCACCGGCCGCATGCCAACGCCGCAGGAGTCGGTGACCTTCAACGCCATCGTCGTGACCCTGGTCGAGCACGGCATCACGCCCAGCGCGCTGGTCGCCCGCCTGACCTATGCCGGCGCGCCCGAGGCGCTGCAGGCCGCCGTGGGCGCCGGCCTCTGCGGGCTCGGTTCGGTGTTCGTGGGCAGCACCGAGGGCGCGGCCCGCATGCTGTCCGAAGCCATTCCGGCCGGCACCGCACCGAGCCGGCCGCTGGCCGACATGGCGCGCGACATCGTGGCCGGCTACCGCGAGCGCAAGCAGATCGTCCCGGGCCTGGGCCACCCGCTGCACAAGCCCATCGATCCGCGCACGCCGCGCCTGTTCCAGATCGCGGCCGAGAACGGCTTTTGCGGGCACTACGTGGCGCTGATCCAGGCGGTTCAGCTCGAGGCCGAGCGGGTGTCGGGCAAGTCGCTGCCGGTCAACGCAACCGGCGCGATCGGTGCCATCGCCACCGAACTCGGCCTGCCATGGCGCATCGTGCGCGGGCTCGGCGTAATGGCGCGCGCCATCGGCCTGGTCGGCCACATCCTCGAGGAGACCGAGGACCCGATGGGCATCGAGATCTGGCAGCGGGTCGAGCACGAGGCCGGCGGCCCGCGCGTCGACTGAACCTGGAAAATCGCATGACCGACGCCCTCGACATCGACCACCTGCAGAGCTGGATCGGCCGCACCGAGACGCACGACGACCTGATGTCGCCGTGGACCGCGAGCGCGCTGGCCGCCACCCTTCGCAACGACGACCAGCCCTGGCAGGCCGGGCAGGCGCTGCCGCCGCTGTGGCACTGGTGCTACTTCCTGCCGACCGCGCCGCAGCTGCAGCTCGGCCCGGACGGCCATCCGGCGCGCGGCGGCTTCCTCCCGCCGGTGCCGCTGCCGCGCCGCATGTGGGCCGGCAGCCAGCTCGAGTTCTTCGCGCCGCTGCCGCTGGGCGCGCCGGCCCGCAAGACCTCGCGCGTGGCCGACGTCACGCTGAAGCAGGGCAAGGCCGGCGCGCTGGTCTTCGTCAAGGTCGCGCACGAAGTTCACACCGGCAGCACGCTGGTGCTGCGCGATCTGCATGACATCGTCTACCGCGAGGCCGCCAAGCCGGGCGAATCGGCGCCGCCGCAGGCACCGCCGGCCGATGCCGCCTGGTCGGTCGAGCACCGGCCCGACGCCACCCTGCTGTTCCGCTACTCGGCGCTGACCTTCAACAGCCACCGCATCCACTACGACCATCCCTACGTCACGCAGGTCGAGGGCTACGACGACCTGGTGGTGCACGGGCCGCTGATCGCCACGCTGCTGCTCGAGGCGGCGCAATTGCACAACCCGGGCCGACGCGTGGGCGCCTACCGCTTCAAGGCCGTACGCCCGCTGACCTGCGGGCGCCTGCTGCGGGTCTGCGGCCACGCGGCCGACGCCGAGGGCAAGGTCGCGCTCTGGGCCGAAGACGGGCAGGGCGCGCTGCTGATGCAGGCCAGCGCCGAATTCACTTCCTCCTGATCGCCATGACCGATTCCAATCCCCGCTTTCCCGACATCCGCGACGCCGTGCGCGACCTCTGCGCCCAGTTCCCCAACGAGTATTTCCGCAAGGTCGACGAGGCCCGCGCCTACCCGGCCGAATTCGTCGACGCCCTGACCAAGGCCGGCTGGATGGCCGCGCTGATACCGCAGGAATACGGCGGCTCGGGCCTGGGGCTCACCGAGGCCTCGGTGATCATGGAGGAGATCAACCGCGCGGGCGGCAACTCGGGCGCCTGCCATGGCCAGATGTACAACATGGGCACCTTGCTGCGCCACGGCTCCGAGGCGCAGAAGCGCCTGTACCTGCCGAAGATCGCCAGCGGCGACCTGCGGCTGCAGTCGATGGGCGTGACCGAGCCGTCGACCGGCACCGACACCACCAAGATCAAGACCACCGCGGTGAAGAAGGGCGACCGCTACGTCATCAACGGCCAGAAGGTCTGGATCTCGCGCATCCAGCACTCCGACCTGATGATCCTGCTGGCGCGCACCACGCCGCTGGCCGATGTCAAGAAGAAGTCCGAAGGCATGTCGATCTTCATCGTCGACCTGCGCGAGGCCATCGGCAACGGGCTCACGGTGCGGCCGATCCTCAACATGGTCAACCACGAGACCAACGAGCTGTTTTTCGAGAACCTCGAGATCCCGGCCGAGAACCTGATCGGCGAGGAAGGGCAGGGCTTCAAGTACATCCTCGACGGCCTCAACGCCGAGCGCACGCTGATCGCGGCCGAGTGCATCGGCGACGGCTACTGGTTCATCGACAAGGTCACGGCCTATACCAAGGAGCGCGTGGTCTTCGGCCGCCCGATCGGCCAGAACCAGGGCGTGCAGTTCCCGATCGCCGAGGCCTTCATCGAGGTCGAGGCGGCCGACCTGATGCGCTACGAGGCCTGCCGCCGCTTCGACGCCCGCGAGCCCTGCGGCGCCCAGGCCAACATGGCGAAGTACCTCGCGGCCAAGGCCTCGTGGGAGGCCGCCAACGCCTGCCTGCAGTTCCACGGCGGCTTCGGCTTCGCCTGCGAATACGACATCGAGCGCAAGTTCCGCGAGACCCGGCTCTATCAGGTGGCGCCGATCTCGACCAACCTGATCCTGAGCTACGTGGCCGAGCACATGCTGGGCCTGCCGAGGAGCTTCTGATGCGGCCGCTCGAAGGCATCACGGTGCTGACGCTCGAACACGCGATCGCGGCGCCGTTCTGCACCCGGCAACTGGCCGACCTGGGCGCCCGCGTCATCAAGGTCGAGCGGCCCGGCAGCGGCGACTTCGCGCGCGCCTACGACCAGCGCGTGCACGGGCTGGCCTCGCACTTCGTCTGGACCAACCGCTCCAAGGAGAGCCTGACGCTCGACGTCAAGCACCCGCAGGGGCAGGAGATCCTCCAGCGCCTGGTCGCCGAAGCCGACGTGCTGGTGCAGAACCTCGCGCCGGGCGCGGCCGCGCGGCTGGGCCTGTCGTTCGAGGCCTTGGCGCCGAAGCATCCGGGCCTGATCGTGTGCGACATCTCGGGCTACGGCGACGATGCGCAGAAGCCCGGGCCCTACCGCGACAGCAAGGCCTACGACCTCTTGATCCAGAGCGAGTCCGGTTTCCTGTCGGTCACCGGCACGCCGCAGGACATGGCCAAGGCCGGCTGCTCGATCGCCGACATCTCGGCGGGCATGTACGCCTACAGCAACATCCTCGCGGCGCTGCTGCAGCGCGGCAAGACGGGCAAGGGCTGCCGCATCGACGTCTCGATGCTCGAGAGCATGGTCGAGTGGATGAGCTTCCCGATGTACTACGCCTTCGACGGTGCCGAGCCGCCGCCGCGCGCGGGCGCCGCGCACGCGACGATCTATCCCTACGGTCCGTTCCAGGCCGGTGACGGCAAGCTGGTCATGCTGGGCCTGCAGAACGAGCGTGAATGGCAGGTGTTCTGCGCCCAGGTGCTGGAGCAGCCGGCCCTGGCAACCGATGCGCGCTTTGCCTCCAACACCCAGCGCACCGCGTCGCGCGATGCGCTGCGCGAGATCATCGTGCGGGCTTTCGCGCCCTTCACCGCGGCGCAGATCATGCAGCGCCTCGACGCCGCGCAGATCGCGACCGCGCAGGTCAACACGATGCACGACGTCTGGCGCCACCCGCAGCTCGAGGCGCGCGGACGCTGGACCGAAGTGGGCACCGGCGCCGGCCCGATTCCGGCGCTGCTGCCGCCGGGCGTGCCGCACGAATGGGATGCGCGCATGGATGCGGTGCCCACGCTGGGCCAGCATACCGATGCGATCCTGGCGCAGTGCGGCTACGACGCGGACGCCATCGCGGCACTGCGTTCGGACGGCGCCGTGTGAGCAACGAAACCTTTTCGACCGAGACCCTTGCCATGAGCACCAACGACCACCCGAGCCAGGCGCTCGCCACCTTCGCCGCCGAACTGTCGTTCGAGCGCATTCCCGATCACGTGCTGCGCCGCGCCGAAGACCTGATGCTCGACTGGCTGGGCTCGGTGCTCGCCGCCCGGTCGGCGCGTCCGGTGCAGGCCATCCAGCGCTTCGCCGAGCTGATGGGCCCGGCCGAGGGTCCGAGCGAGCTGCTGATCTCGCGCCGCACCACCTCGCCGGTCTTCGCGGCGCTGGTGAATGCCGCGGCCTCGCACTACGTCGAGCAGGACGATGTCCACAACGGCTCGGTGTTCCACCCGGCGGCCGTGGTGTTCGCGCCGGCGCTGGCGACCGCGCAGGCGCTCGGCGCGAGCGGCGCGCAGTTGCTTACGGCGGTGGTGGCCGGCTACGAAGTCGGCATCCGGGTCGGCGAGTTCCTCGGCCGCTCGCACTACCGCACCTTCCACACCACGGCCACGGCCGGCACGCTGGCGGCTGCGGCGGCCGTGGGCCGGCTGCTCGAACTCACGCCGGCCCAGATGCTGCACGCCTTCGGCTCGGCCGGCACGCAGTCGGCCGGCGTCTGGGAGTTCCTGCGCGATGCTGCCGATTCGAAGCAGCTTCACTGCGCGCATGCGGCCGCGAGCGGGTTGATGTCGGCCTACCTCGCGAAGGACGGCTTCACGGGCGCGCAGCATGTGCTCGAAGGCGCGCAGGGCCTGGGCGTGGGCATGTCGACCGATGCCGATCCCGCGCGCCTCGTCGATGGGCTGGGCACGCGCTGGACGCTGGCCGAGACTTCGTTCAAGTACCACGCCTCCTGCCGCCACACGCACCCGGCCGCCGATGCGCTGCTGCAGGTCATGAGGCGAGAGCAGCTGCAGCAGGGCGACATCGCGCGCGTCGTGACCCATGTGCATCAGGGCGCGATCGACGTGCTGGGCCGCGTGGTCGTGCCGACCACCGTGCACCAGGGCAAGTTCTCGATGGGCACGGTCCTCGGGCTGATCGCGGTCCATGGCCGAGCCGGCCTGACCGAATTCGACAGGGACTTCCTGGCGCCCGAGGTGGCTGCCTTCCGCGACAAGGTCATGATGGAGCTCGACCGCGAGGTCGACACTGCCTACCCGGCGCGCTGGATCGGCAAGGTCAGCGTCACGACCACCGACGGCCGCACCTTCTCGGGCCGGGTCGACGAGCCCAAGGGAGACCCCGGCAACACGCTGAGCCGGGCCGAGATCGAGGACAAGATGAAGCGGCTCGCCGCGTATGGCGATGCTGCCACGCCGCAGGAGGCGCAGACCCTGTGCGATGGCATCTGGTCGCTGGCGGCGGCGGCGCGCGTCGGACGCCTCTTGGCCTAGGTGGGGGCGGGCTCACGCCGACGGTGTGCTCTGCTCCGCGAATGTCCCCCGGCCTGCGGCCTCCTCCTTTATTTCGCTGCGCAGAGCACACCATCGGCGTGAGCCGTCAAGTCGGTGGCTGATCCTCGGCCAGCACGACACGACGCTACGCGTGACGAGGGCGCCGGGTGGCCCCCGCAGCGAAGTAAAGGAGGAGCCGAAGGCGGGGGACATGAGCGGAGGGGGCCACCCGGCGCCCTCGTCACACGCCCCGGACAACCTGGTGCCCTCGGCACGCATCACTGGAGACCCGACATGACGCAACCCGCCCGAAGCCTGCTCTTCGTACCAGGCCATCAACCCGCGCGCTTCGACAAGGCCTGCCAGAGCGGCGCCGACGCGGTCGTGCTCGATCTCGAGGACGCGGTGCCGCTCGACCGCAAGGACGAAGCGCGCATGCAGGTCGCCCACTGGCTCGCGGCGCGCGATGTCGATGGCGGCGGTCCGGTCGTCGGCGTGCGCATCAACGCCGCCGACACCCCGTGGCACGCCGCCGACATCGAGATGTGCGCGCAGGCCGCCGTCGCCGCCCTGATGCTGCCCAAGGCCGAAGACGCGGCCGTGCTGCGGGCCATCGCCGCGGCGCTGCCTTCGTCCGTTCTGTGGCCGCTGATCGAGACCGCGCGCGGCATCGACCAGATTGGCGCGATCGCGGCGTCGCCCCGGGTCCAGCGGCTCGTCTTCGGGTCGATCGACTTCCAGGCCGACCTGGGCATCGAAGGCGAGGGCGTCGAGCTGCTGCTGTTCCGCTCGCGGATCGTGCTGGCGTCGCGCCTGGCCGGACTGCAGCCGCCGATCGACGGCGTCAGCACCTCGATCGACGATCCGGCCAGTGTCGAGGCCGATGCGAGGCAGGCGCGGCGTCTGGGTTTCGGCGGCAAGCTCTGCATCCATCCGAAGCAGGTCGAGACCGTCAACCGCGGTTTCTCGCCGACGCCGGCACAGCTCGAATGGGCACGGCGCGTGATCGAAGCCGATGCGGCCAGCCGCGGCGCGCCGGTCGCGGTCGACGGCAAGATGGTCGACCGCCCCGTGGTGCTCAAGGCGCAGGCGCTGCTCGCCGCGGCCGACCGCGGCTGAGCCGCCTGCGCGTTCAGGCGAACAGGCGCCCGTGGCCCGGCGAGCGCGCGTCGAGCCCGGCGCTTCGCACCAGGTCCCAGAAGCCCGCGGGCGAACTCGACACCACCGGCACGCCGTAGCGGGCCTCGACCTCGCGCACCGCGTCGAGCGTCACCAGGCCGCCGCACGAGATCAGGATGCCGTCCGCGCCCGGACTCGCTTCGAAGACGGTCGCGCAGAGGTCGACCAGCACGGCGGTCGGCACTTCGCCGACCGCCTCCACGTCGGAGATCGACAGCCCCTGCAGCGCCAGCGGCTCGAAGTCGCTGTCCTCGAGATAGCGGCGCAGATGCACGTTGACTTCGTCGATGTAGGCGGTGGCCACCGCGACCCGCCGCACGCCGAGGCTGCGCAGGCCGCCGACGATGGCGTTGCTCATCGTGCTGCAGGGCAGCCCGGTGGCGCGGGCCATCTCCTGCTGCAGCTCGCGGTTGAACGCGGCGCCGCGAAAGAAGCTCAGCGAGGTGCCCATCAGCGAGACCGCGGCCACGCCTTCGGCCTTGAGTTCGAGCGCCTTCTCGACCACCGAGTCGATCACCTCGGTGTAGCCGCGGGTGGAGATCTCGCCGAGGCCGAGCCCGCGGGCGCTGAAGCGGATGCGCTCGCCGTACAGCAGCGGGCCATCGATCGGCACTGCGCCGGCGGCCGGGGGAACGATCAGGCCCAGGTGCGCTTGCGTCATCGTCAGCTCCCTTCGGCCACGATGCGCTGGTCGGTGATGATGCGTTTCCAGCGTGCCGTCTCGTCGGCCAGGTCCTTGCGCAGCTGCGCGGGCGGCGCGTAGGCGCGCAAGGTGCCTTGGGCGGCCGCCGCGGTGGCCGCCTCGGGGGTGTCGAGCACCGTCTTCACGGCCGCCGAGATCTTGTCGACGATGTCGTCGGGCGTGCCCGCCGGCGCCAGCAGGAAGAGCCGCGGCGCGACGTCGAAGCCCGGCAGCGCATCGGCCAGCGGCGCCACGCCGTCGGCGCCGTCGAGCTTCGCCTTGTTCATGAGGGCCACCGCGCGCAGCTTGCCGGCCTTGGCCTGCGCCATGCCCGCCGTGGCGCTGACGACGCCGATGGGAACCTGCCCGCCGACCACGTCGGGCACGATCTGCGCGGCTCCGCGGTAGGGCACGTGGACCACGAAGCTGCCGGTGGTCTGCTTGAGCATCTCGAAGCCCAGGTGCTGCACCGTGCCGACGCCCGAGGTGGCGAAGGAATAGCGGCCCGGATGGGTCTTGAGTTCGGTCACCAGTTCGGCCGGCGTGCGGGCCGGGAAGTCGTTGCCGGTGACGATCATCAGCGGCGAGACGAAGGCGCCGGCCACCGGCTTGAAGCTGGTCAGGGGGTCGATCGCGATCTTCGGCTGCAGCAGCTTGGTGATCAGCATGCCGCTGTCGCCCATCATCAGCGTGTAGCCGTCGGGCGCCGCCTTGGCGACCAGGTCGGCCGCGATCATGCCGGTGGCGCCGGCGCGGTTCTCGACCACCACCTGCTGGCCCAGCACCGCCGGCAGGCGGGCGCTCAGGATGCGTGCCGCGGCGTCGACGCCGCCGCCGGCGGAATAGCCCACCACCAGGCGGATCGGCCGGTCGGGGTACTTCTGGGCCCAGGCGCTGCCCGCCATGCCGAGGGCCATGCCCAGTGTTCCCAGCGTTGCCAGGGTCGCCAGGCGCAGGGCCCGCCGGCGTGGGGATCGAGTCGCTTGCTGTCTCTTGTTCATCGTGTCTCCGTTGTCCTTGTTCGTGGCCTGCCTCAGGCCTTGCCCTTGCCGTGGGAGGTCGGCAGTTTCGCCAACTCCCGCACCCGCTCCGCGTTGGGCGCGAAGCCGAGTCCCGGCGTCTCGGGCAGCGTGAGCCAGCCCTGGTCGGGCACCGGCAGGCCGTCGAAGATCTTCTTCAGCATCTCGACCGCGACGTAGTGGTATTCGACCATGCCGCCGTTGGCGACCCCCGCATGCAGGTGCATGTTGTGGAAGGGCCAGGCGCCGCCATTGTCGATCGGCACGTTGAAGGCCTGGGCCATGCCGGCGATCTTCAGGCACTGCGAGTAGCCGCCCGAGATCGTCACGTTGGGCTGCAGCACGTCGGCCGCCTGGTTGACCAGCAGGTCGCGGAAGCGGAAGGCCAGGCCTTCGTTCTGCCCGCAGGCCAGAGGGATCGTGGTGCGGCTGCGCAGCTGCGCCATCTGCCGCACGTCGTTCTGCGTCAGCGGCTCCTCGAAGAAGCTGATGCCGTAGGGCTCGATGCGGCGCGCCAGCTGGGTCGCGTGGAACAGGTCGAGGCCGCAGTTGGCGTCGACATAGAGCTTGACGTCGGGCCCGACGGCCTCGCGCACCGCGGCCACGCGGCGCACGTCCTCGTCGATCACCTCGTCGATCGGACGGGGCTCGTCGCGGCGCGCCAGCGCATGGCCGCCGACCGTCATCTTGAGCCGCTGGAAGCCCTGCGACACCCAGAGCTTGGCCGCTTCGGCGAGCTGGTCGCGCTCGAAGAAGCCGAAGCCGAAGGTGGCATAGACCGGGACCCGCGAGCGCGCGCCGCCCAGCAGGCGCCACAGCGGCTGGCCCAGTGCCTTGGCCTTGAGGTCCCACAGCGCGATGTCGAGCGCGGCGATCGCGTGGCTCGCGTAGCCGGTCTGGCCGCGCGGCGAGAGCAGCCAGTAGAGCTTTTCCCAGAGGCGCTCGGTGGCCATCGGGTCTTCGCCGATCAGCGCCGGGCCGGCCACCTCTCGCACCGCGGCGGCGATGATCTCTTCTTCGGTGATGGCGGTCATGCCGTGGCCCACCAGGCCGGTGTCGGTCTCGATCTCGGTCAGGCAGAGCGACAGCGAGGTCTGCTTGGCCAGGCCCAGCACGTCGATGGTGACCGGGATGTTCAGCGGCGTGGCGCTGACGCGGATGATCTTCAAGAATGTCTCCTTCGCTTGGGGTTGCGCGATTCTTGACGCGCACGAGCGGGAGAACAATTCGTTTGTGGCGGGCGCGAGGCTTCGCGGGACGCGAAGGCTCGGGCTGCTACGACCAGCGCTGGACCGCCTCGGCGGTGTCGCTCGGCCGGGTGTTGAAGCAGATGCGGGCGCCGGGGGCAGCCCGGTGCACCACGTTGATCAGCTGCTCGAAGAGAAGAAAGTAGGCCGGGAGGGTCCGGATGCCGGCACCGATGACCACGCAATCGAAGGCTTTTTCGGACAGCTTCCGGGCCACCACATCGGCAGCCGTCTCGCCGAGGTCGGTCAGGCACAGCTCGGCCTCGTACCCCAGAGCGGCGAGCTTCGCCTGGTCCGCCTCGAGGCCTGCACGGACCTTGGCGGCGTTCATGTCTGGCATCGCGCTGAAGTCGACCAGCGTGGGCTCCAATCCGATCACCAGCACTTGCGTCTTCGTCATGGGTCTCTCCTTCGAAAGGGGCCGGTCAGGCCGGATCGGGCATCCGCAGATGCTCCAGCACCGAACGCGCCGCCGCGGTCAGGTCCTGCTCGCGCCGCACGCACAGCAGGTGGCGGCGCATGGCCCAGGGCGCGTCGAGGCGCAGGCAGCGCAGCCGCAGGATCTGCAGTTGCGGCAGGATGGCGGCGAAGGGCAGCACGCCGATGCCGATGCCCTGCTCGACCATGCGGCAGACCATGTCGAAGCTGCCGACCTGCATGCGCACCTTGAGCGGCACCTGGGCCTCGAGCGCCGCGGCGAGCAGCACGCGGTGCAGTGCCGTGCCTTCGCGAACCACGATATGGTCGTGCCGCAGCACCTCCTCGACGCCGACCCGCTTGCGGCGTGCCAGCGGATGGTCGCGCGCCACCACGACGGCGAGCTCGTCGCTGCGGTAGGCCAGGCATTCGAGCCCGTCGGCCGGCGTGTGGCCCTCGATCACGCCGATGTCGGCCAGGCCGCCGACCACGGCCTTGACCACCTCGGTGCTGGCGCGCTCCTGGAGGTCGATCTTGAGCACCGGATGCAGCCGCAGGAAGGAGCCGATCTGCGCCGGCAGGAACTGGGCGATGGCCGATGCATTGGCCGTGATGCTGACCACGCCGGCCACGCCGTTCTGGAAGTCGTCGAGCTCGGCGCCGAGCCGGTCCATGGCCGACAGCACGGCGCGGGCATGCAGCAGCAGGCCGTGGCCGGCCGAAGTGAGCGTGACGCCGCGCGCATGGCGCACCAGCAACGGCAGCTTGGCCCGCGCCTCGAGGTCGGAGATGCGCTTGCTGGCGGCGGCCAGCGCGATGTGGCAGCGCTTGGCGCCCTCGCTGATGCTGCCGTGGTCGGCCACGGCCACGAACAGGCGCAGCGATTTCAGGTCGGCCGACATCGGGCTCAGTCCGGCTTCGAGGGCTGGGCCAGGTAGTCGAAGAGTTCGCGTGCGGACGCCGGCAGCTGCTCGCGGCTGCGCGCGATGATCTTGAGCTCGCGCTCGGCCCAGGCGTCGGTCAGCGGCACGGTCGTGATGCGCAGCGCGCGCGACAGGCGCCGCGCCGACGAGGCCGGCAGCACGCCGACGCCGACGCCGGCCTCGATCATCAGGCAGATGGCCTCGAAGCTGCCGACCTGGATGCGGGGTGCGTAGCCGCGGCCCGCGAGCTCGGCCTTGCGCAGCAGGAAACGGTGGATCGCGCTGGCATGGTGCAGGCCGACATGCTGCTCCTCGAGCGTGTCGACGAAGGCCATCGCGCTGGCATCGGCGAAGCGGTGGGCCGTGGGCACCACCAGCACCAGATGGTTGCGGCCGAAGGGGCGGGCGTCGAAGTCGCCGGTGTGGGCGTCGCCCGCGAGGATGCCGATGTCGGCGCCGCCGTCGGCCACCGAGCGCACGATCTCCTCGCTGAGGAATTCGCGCAGGTCGACCTGCACCGCCGGATGCTGGGTCAGGAAGCCGGCCAGCTTCTCGGGCAGGTACTCGGTGATCGACGTGGTGTTTGCGAACACCCGCACGTGGCCCTTGATGCCCTTGCCGAAATCCTGCATGTCGATGCGCAGGTGCTCCATCTGCTGCATCACGCGCTTGGCGTGATAGAGCAGGGCCTCGCCGGCAGCCGTGAGGTTCACGCCCTGGGCGGTGCGGTGCAGCAGCTTGCCGCCGATGGCCTCCTCCATCTGCTTGATGCGGGTCGAGGCCGCCGCGAGCGAGATGCAGGCCTTGTCGGCGCCGCGCGTCAGGCTGCGGGCCTCGGCGACGAAGGCGAAAAGCTTGAGATCGAAAAGGTCGAAGTGCAGGTTCACGGGCGGATTGTCCCGCAAGATTGTTGCTCGCCCCCAGGTTGCCCCGCACTTCGTGTCGGGGCGCCCACCCCCTGCCGGGGGCAACACCGGCGGCCCGGCGAAGCCGGTTCCGCGGTGTTCCACCGATGGGCCTGGCTGCGCCGGCCGGGGGATGCGGTCGTTGACGGTTCCAGTCCGGGAGGCTCTACACCGGGTCCCAGCTGAAGACGTCGGCGGAGCGGTCGAGCGGATAGAAGCTGGCCCGCATCGCCGGCATCGCATGCTCGGCGATGGTCTGCGGCGTCCAGCCTTCGGAGCGATGCACCGAGCGCACCGGCCGCGGCTGGCTGATCAGCGAAATCTCGTTGTTGCGCACCGAGAAGATCTGGCCGTTGACCTCGTGCGCGGCATCGCTCGCCAGGTAGACCGCCAGCGGGGCGATCTTCGACGGCGTCATCTGCTGGATCTTGGCCACGCGCGCCTTCTGCTCGTCGGTGTCGGTCGGGATGGCGCCGATCATGCGGCTCCAGGCGAAGGGCGCGATGCAGTTGGAACGCACGTTGAACTTCAGCATGTCGAGCGCGATCGACTTCGACAGCGCCGCGATGCCGAGCTTGGCGGCCGAGTAGTTGGCCTGGCCGAAGTTGCCGATCAGGCCCGAGGTCGAGGTCATGTGCACCATCGCGCCCGAGTTCTGCTCCTTGAAGAAGGTCGCGGCGGCGCGGCTCACGAAGTAGGTGCCGTACAGGTGGACCTTGATCACCGAATCCCACTCGTCGACCGACATCTTGTGGAAGAAGCGGTCGCGCAGGATGCCGGCGTTGTTGACCACCGCGTCGATGCGGCCGAAGTTGTCGACCGCGCATTGCACCATGCGCGCCGCGCTGGCGGCATCGGCCACGCTGTCGGTGTTGGGCACCGCCTCGCCGCCGATCGCGTGGATCTCGTCGACCACCTGCTGCGCCGGACCGGCGCTGTGGCCGGCGCCGTCGACCGCGGCGCCGATGTCGTTGACCACCACGCGGGCGCCGTGCCGCGCCATGGCCAGCGCGATGTCGCGGCCGATGCCGCCCCCTGCGCCGGTGACCAGAACCACTTTGCCTTCGACCATCGGATCTCTCCAGAAACTTGCCTGCGGAATCGCCTGCGCAGGATGCCACGGGCGGCGCCGCCCGTGCTTCGGGATTGCGAAAGAGGGGTTTCAGTCCGCCCTAGTTCCGTTCGCGCACCACCAGCGTCTGGACCGCCGTGCCGATCGGACCCCGCTCGTCATAGAGCCGCGACAGCGTCAGGCCGGCGCCGCTGGCGTCGACCTGGGTTTCCGACGACAGGCCGATCCATTCGCCCGCCGGCGGGCGGTGCAGGTGCAGGTTCAGGTCGGCATTGGAGAACAGGAAGCGGTCGGGCGGCAGCACCCAGCTGAGCCCGTTGCCGAAATCGGCCGCGGCGGCGGCGCGCATCGCGGGCGAATTGGGCACACCGTGCACCAGCGGCACCGCCAGCCGGAACCATGCGGCGCCCGGGCCGGGCCGGGAGACGTCGCCCTGGGCCGCCAGGGTGTCGACCGCGGTGGCGTAGAACGAGATGCCCTCGGGCAGCCCCGGGATGCGCAGCGGCTGGCTGCAATCCTGCGGCGCCGGCAGCAGGCGCGCAGGCGACGCAAGCGGCAGGCCGTCGGGCAGGGCCAGCGCCTGGCCGCGCAGCATCAGCGCATGGCCGCGCGCCACCAGCGTGTCGCCGGCCAGCAGCTCGATGGTGAGGCGCGTGGTCGAGCGCGCGGACTGCATGCTGAATCGGGTGGCGAGCGGTGCGACCGGCACCGGCTTGACCAGCTCGACGGTCAGGCGCGCCAGCTGCCAGCCGGGTTCGTCGATGGCGCTTTCGGCCACGTGCGCGAGCAGGGCGCTGGGAGCGCCGCCGTGCTGCGCGCGAGGGTCCCAGGGGCCGCGCGACAGCGCGCTGGGCAGCCAGGCCTCGCCCGCGCGGGTGAAGACGGCGGCAGGGCGTTCGGATTCGATCGGGGGATGGGTCATCGCCGTATTCTTACCGCAGCTGGTGCTTGAGCAGCTTGCCGGTCGCGGTGCGCGGCAGCGCCTCGCGCACTTCCCAGGCGCGCGGGATCTTGTAGCGCGCCAGCTGCGGTTCGAGGTACTTGCGCAGCGCGTCGCCGTCGAGCACCCGGGCCGGGCGTGCCACCATCACCGCGGTCACGGTCTCGCCCCATTCGGGGTGCGGCCGGCCGATGACGGCCACGTCCTGCACGTCGGGATGCATCGCCAGCACGTCTTCGACTTCCTTCGAGTAGACGTTCTCGCCGCCGGTGACGATCATGTCGCGCAGCCGGTCGACGATGAAGAGGAAGCCGTCCTCGTCGATCCGCGCCAGGTCGCCGCTGCGGTACCAGCCCTCGTCGTCGAAGGCGACGGCCGAGGCCTCGGGGTTGTCGAGGTAGCCCTTCATGATCGCCGGCGAGCGCAGGTGGATCTCGCCCACTTCGCCGGCCGAGCAGCGCTTGCCGTCGGCGCGGCGCAGTTCGACCGCGACCCCCGGCACGCCGGCGCGTCCGATCGAGCCGGCCTTGGCGATCGCCTCTTCGGGATAGAGCACCGTGCCCAGCGGGCCCGATTCGGTCATGCCGTAGACCTGGACGAAGCGGTCGCTGCGGTAGCTGTCGGCCAGCTTGCGTGCCATGTCGGCGCCCAGCGGCCCGCCGCCGTAGGCCCACATCCGCATCGCGCTGAAATCGTAGGACTGCAGGTCGGGCACCACCTGCAGCGGTGCCAGGAAGGCGATCGGCGCGCCGAAGGTGAAGCTGATGCGCTCCTGCGCCAGCGTGTCGAGGAAGGCCTTGGGCGCGTACTCGCGCAGCAGCACCACGCTGCCGCCCATCAGCAGGGTGCCGAGCAGCCAGTTGTTGAGCGGCGACGAATGCCAGGCCGGCATCGCGATCAGGGTGCGCTCGTGGCGCGTGATCGAGGTGCTGGCGGCCGCGCACACCGCCGCGAGGAACACGTTGGCATGGGTGTGCAGGCAGCCCTTGGGCTTGCCCGTGGTGCCCGAGGTGTAGAGGATCTCGGCCAGCGCGTCGGTGGCCGGCGGCGTGCCGCGCTCCAGGGGCGCGGCCTGCGCGAGCAGTTCGTCGAAGCTGGCCATGCCGGCGCCGGCGCTGTCGGTCGAGAGCCACGCCGGTGCATGCTCGACCTTCTGCGCGAGCGCTGCCAGCGCGCCGTCGACCACGCACAGCTTGCTGCCCGAATGGCGCAGCACGTAGTCGACCTCGGGCGCCTGCAGCTTGTGGTTGACCGGCACCACCGCGGCCCCGAGCCGCCAGGCGCCGAACAGCGCGAGCACGAAGCCCGGCGTGTTGAAGCACAGCAGCGCCACGCGGTCGCCGGCGACGATGCCCTGGCCGCGCAGCACGGTGGCGGCGCGGCGGCTCAGCTCGGCGAACTCGGCGTAGCTGTACGAGCGGCCCGCGGCCCGCAGGAACTCCTTGCCCGGCTGCACCCGGGCGTGCTGGTCGAGGATCGAAACGAAATCCGTCATCTTGCGTGTCGCCTCACTGCCAGGCGGCGCGCAGCAGCGCGGCCGGGTCGCTGGTGCCCGAGGTGATGCCGGTCACCGGCCCCCAGTCGGGGTCGAAGCGGCTGCCGATGAAGGCGGCCGAAGCCTCGGCGCTCGCGTGCTGCAGCATCAGGCAGGCCTGGGCCGTGAGCACCAGCCGCTGCGTGAAGCGGCGGGCCTGGCGCTCGAGTTCGGCCGGCGGCAGCGCGACCGCTTCGCGCAGCGCCTGGGCCTGGGCCCGCAGGCGGCTGTCCTGCGACGCCACTTGCTGCAGATGGTCGAGCACGAGGTGCGCATCGTCCGGATTGCGCGAGACCGCGCGCAGCACGTCCAGGCTCATCACGTTGCCCGAGCCTTCCCAGATCGAGTTGACCGGCGCTTCGCGGAACAGGCGGCCCATCGGGCCGTCTTCCACATAGCCGTTGCCGCCGAAGACCTCCATCGCCTCGCCGGTCAGCGCCACCGCGCGCTTGCAGTTCCAGAACTTGGCGGCCGGCGTCACGAGCCGGCGCCAGGCGACGTCGAAGGGATCGGTCGAGCCGAAGTGCGAGGCCAGGTCCATCGCCAGCAAGGTGGCGGCCTCGGACTCGAGCGCCATGTCGGCGAGCAGCTCGGTCATCACGGGCTGCTCGATCAGCGCCTTGCCGAAGGCGTGGCGGTTGCGCGTGTAGTGCAGCGCCTGCGCCAGCGCCTGGCGGATGAACCCGGCGCTGGCGAGCGCGCAGTCCAGGCGGGTGTAGGTCGCCATCTCGATGATGGTCGGGATGCCGCGGCCCTCGTCGCCGACCAGCACGCCCCAGGCCTCCTTGAACTCGACCTCGCTGCTCGAGTTGGAGCGGTTGCCCACCTTGTCCTTGAGGCGCTGGATCTGGATCGGGTTCTTGCTGCCGTCGGGCCGCCAGCGCGGCACGAAGAAGCAGGACGAGCCGCGCTCCTCGGTCTTGGCGAGCACCAGGTGGCCGTCGCACATCGGCGCCGAGAAGAACCACTTGTGGCCGGTGATGAGGAACTCCTCGCCCAAGGCGCCGCGGCCCGCCGGCACCGCGCGCGAGGTGTTGGTGCGCACGTCGCTGCCGCCCTGCTTCTCGGTCATGCCCATGCCGACAGTCATGGAGTCCTTCTGCGCGAAGGGCAGGTCGCGCGGATCGTGCACCGTCGCGTTCAGTTTGGGCTGTGCGCTTGCGAACAGCGCCGGATTGAGCCGCATCACCGGGATGCAGGCCTTGGTCATGGTGGTCGGGCAGGTCGAGCCCGACTCGATCTGGCTGTGCATGTAGAGCGAGGCGCCGTAGGCGGTCCAGGCCGAGGGGCGCTGGTCGACGAAGGGCAGGTTGGCGATGCCGTTGCGGCGCGCGATGCCCATCATCGTGTGCCAGGCAGGATGGAACTTGACGAGGTCGATGCGCTCGCCGGTGCGCGAGTGGGTGTGCAATTCGGGCTCGTGGCGGTTGGCATCCTCGGCGGCGCGGATCGTCGCTTCGCAGCCGTACTCCGCGCCCTGGCGCAGCAGATCGTCGTCGCGCCAGCCGGCGCCGCCACGCGCCACCGCGCGGCGCAGCGCCGGGTCACTGGCGTAGAGGTTGTAGTCCTTGAGTTCGGGGACCTGGTTGTCGGGATGGATGCCTGTCATGGTGTGTCTTTCGGGGGTGAAGGGGCGCGGGCTCAGCCGCCCGCCGGGCGCTTCATCTGGCAGCTGGTGGCCAGCTCGGCCGCCTTGGCGTCGACCATCGCCACGGGCTTCCAGCCCAGGCCGGTGTTCTCCTGGTCGTGCACCACGGTCTTGCCGTCGACTTTCTCCCAGCTCAGCACGTAGATTGGCTGCTGGGCCTGGTGGTCGGACTTGCGCATCTCGACCGGGCCGTTGAGGCCCTCGAAGCGCATGCCTTCCATCTTCGCGGCCACGGTGGCGGGGTCGGTCGACTTCGTCTCGCGGATCGCCTGCGCCAGCATCAGGATCGCGTTGTGGCCCAGGCCGTTGATGAAGTCCTCGCCGACCTGGCGCTTGAAGCCGCCGAGCAGCGGCCTGGACGCCAGCCGCGGGTCGTTCGGGCTGAAGGCCGAGACCAGCTTGACCCGGCCTTCGCCCGCCGCGCCCATGGCGCCCGGCACGCCGAAGTTGTTGGCGTTCAGCGTGTAGAAGTCGACGCCCAGGCCCGAGTCGCGCGCGGCCCGCACGATCAGCGACAGGTCGGCACCGAAGTCGGCCGTGATCACGGTGTCGGCGCCGGCGCGCTTGATCTTCGCCATGTAGGGCGAGTAGTCCTTGACCTGGCCCAGCGGGTGGAAGTCGTCGCCGACGATCTCGATGTCGGGCCGCTTCTTCGCGAGCAGTTCGCGCGCCGCCTTCGAGACCTCCTGGCCATAGGCGTAGTTCGGGTTCAGCAGGAAGACCTTCCTGATGCCGGGCTGCTTGGCGATGTGGGTGGTCATCGCCTCGATCTTCATGTCGGAGTTCGCATCGGTGCGGAAGTGCCAGAAGCTGCACTGCGCGTTGGTCATCGCCGGGGCCTGCGCGGCGTAGTTGAGGTAGACGATCTCCTTGCCCGGATTGCGGCTGTTGTGCTTCTCGATCGCGCCCAGCAGCGCCACGCCGACCGCCGAAGAACTCGCGCCCTGCACCACGTAGCGGATGTCCTGCGCCACGATCGAGTTGAGCAGGCTCAGCGCCTCCTGCGCCGACAGCTTGTTGTCGAAGGCCACGATCTCGAACTTCGTCGGGCCGGCCCAGCCTTCGTCGTTGGCCATCTTCACCGAGTACTGGAAGCTCTTGAGCACGTTGAGGCCGAGGCCGGCCATCGGGCCGGACATGGCGTCCAGCGAGGCGATCTTCAGGGTCGAGGCGGGTTGGGCCGAAGCCGTGGCGGCGGCCAGCGCGAGCGCGGCCGAGGCCGCCCGGAGGAAGGTTGTCATGCGTTGCGTGTCTCTCGTTCTTGTGGGTTCCGCGCCGGGTTTCGGCGCTGACTTGCAGCGCTGCAGAATGCAGGTTGTCAGCTCTAAAAATTCTAGGAACAACCGACGCTTCGGGTGTTCGGGTTCCGGTGCAAGGAGGCCAGGATCAAACGCTCACCGACTTCTCCCCCGAGGAGAAAGCCGCGACAGTCGCGCGCACTTCACACTTCTCAAGCCCTGCAGGACGCCTTTGTTCGGCTTTTGGTCGAGCGTGGCTACGCAGGCATCACGATTCGCGAGATCGTCCTGGTGGCCGGCACCGGACTCGGCAGCTTCTATGAATACTTCGCGAGCAAGGAAGACCTCGCGCGGGTCTGCCTGCATCTGCGTTCCAAGGCGCTGCTGATGGCGCTGCGCGAGGTGGCCGAACGCCACGCGGGCCGGCCGATGCGCGAGGTGGTTGACTCGGCGATCGAATCGCAGATCGAGGCGCACCGCGAGCACCCGCTCGAATGGGGCGCCCACTACCTGCTCGAACGGCAGCTCTCCGGACCCGACGCCTACCGCAAGATGTACGACCGCTTCGTCGACGAGTGGGGCCACGCGCTCGCGGCCGCGAGCGACGCCCTGCCGCCCGGCCCGAGGGCGGAGGCGGCACGGGTCTGCCTGACCTTGATCTACGGCCTGATGGCGCAAGCGCACATCGGCGTGCGCAGCGCGCCGGACATGCCGGCGATCTCGCGCCAAGCGCGCGGCGCGCTCCACGCTTACCTGGACAGCCTGCGGCCCGCCTGACTCAATGCCCCAGCGGCACGCTGGCTTCCTTCAGCACCCGCAGCACGAAGCTCGACTTGCTGTGGCGGATGCCGGGGATCTTGTAGAGCTTCTCGCGCAAGAGGCGCTCGTAGTCGCGCGTGTCGCGCACCGCGATGCGGATGTAGTAGTCGTAGTCGCCCGACACCAGGTAGGCCTCCTGGATCTCGGGAATGGTCGCCAGCACGCGGCCGAATTCGTAGAGCGTCTCGTCGGTGTGGCTCTCGAGCGTGAGCTGCACGATCACGAAGTCGTTGTAGCCGAGCTTGGCCGGGTCGAGGTCGACCGTGTAGCGCTTGATCACGCCCTGCGATTCGAGCTTCTTGATGCGGGTCCAGCAACTGGTGGCCGAGAGCCCGACCGCGGCGCCGATCTCCTGCAGGGTCTTGCGCGAGTCCTCCCGCAGCTCCCGCAGGATGGCAAGATCGATCTTCTCCGATGAATCTTCGATTGAATCGTCTTTTGTCCGATTGATCTTCATGGATTGGCGCCAAAGAGGCGGAAAAATGAAGCCTATTCTGCGCCAAGGCCGGAAGAATCATGGCATGCAATCCTCCCTGGCCTTTTCCCCTTCGCCCGCCACGCCGGCGCCCTTCGAAGCAGCGCGCCTGCGCAATGGCGCCGTCGCGCTGCTCGAGACGCTGATCGACTGCGGCGTCGACACCCTCTTCGGCTACCCGGGCGGCGCCGCGCTGCCGCTGTACGACGCCCTGCACGGCGAGCCGCGCCTGCGCCACGTGCTGGTGCGGCACGAACAGGCGGCGGTCCATGCCGCCGAGGGCTATGCCCGCAGCACCGGCCGCGTCGGCGTGGTGCTGGTCACCTCGGGGCCCGGCGTCGGCAACACCATCACCGGCCTGCTGGATGCCATGAGCGATTCGGTGCCGGTGCTGTGCATCAGCGGCCAGGTCGCCTGTTCGGTGATCGGCACCCAGGCCTTCCAGGAAAGCGATGCGCTCGGCATGTCGCGGCCGGTCACCAAGTGGAACCACCAGCCGCGCTGCGCGGACGACATTCCGTCGGTGATCCGCCGGGCACTGGAGATCGCGGCCTCGGGCCGGCCGGGGCCGGTGCTGGTCGATGTGCCGAAGGACGTGCAGCTGGCCTCGCTGCAGCGGCCCGCGCCAACGCAGCCGGCCGCGCCCATCGCGCGCAAGGCGCGTGCGGCGGTCCTGCCGCCGCCCGATGCCTTGCAGCGTGCGGCCGACCTGATCTCCACCGCGCGCCGGCCCGTGCTGTACGGCGGCGGCGGGCTCGTGAACTCGGGCCCGCTGGCCTGCGCCGCCTTCACGCGCCTGGTGCGCCGCCTCGACGCGCCCTGCACGCTGACGCTGATGGGCCTGGGCGCCTTCCCGGGTTCCGATCCGCGCTTCCTCGGCATGCTGGGCATGCATGGCGCGCTGGAGGCCAATCTCGCGATGCACGAGGCCGACCTCGTGGTCTGCGTGGGCGCGCGCTTCGACGACCGCGTGACCGGCAAGCTCGACGAGTTCTGTCCCCTGGCGCGAAAGATCCACATCGACATCGATCCGGGCAGCATCGACAAGGTGGTCAAGGTCGACGTGCCCCTGCCGGGCGATTGCGGCGCGGTGCTCGATGCCTTGCTGGCCCAGCCGGCACTCGACGGCCTCGCACCCGGGCGGCTCGCGCCCTGGTGGCAGCGCATCGCGCGCTGGCGGGCCGAGCGCTGCTTCGACTTCGTGCCGCGCGCCGGCGCGATCCTGCCGCAGCAGCTGATGGCGTCGCTGCAGGGCCAATTGGCCGGCCGCGACGCGATCGTCTCGACCGACGTCGGCCAGCACCAGATGTGGGCCGCGCAGTACCTGCGCTTCGAGCGGCCCGGCCGCTGGCTCACCTCGGGCGGCGCCGGCACCATGGGCTACGGCCTGCCGGCAGCCATCGGGGCGCAGATCGCGCATCCCGAGGCGCTGGTGGTGTGCGTGAGCGGCGATGCCTCGGTGCTCATGAACATCCAGGAACTGTCGACCGCGGCGCAGCATCGCACGCCGGTCAAGCTGGTGCTGTCGAACAACGGCTACATGGGCATGGTGCGGCAGTGGCAGGAGCTCAACCACGGCAACCGATTGAGCCACAGCTGGAACGAGGCGCTGCCCGACTTCGTGGCGCTGGCAAAGGCCTTCGGCTGGCGGGCCCGACGGGTGTCGGCGCCTGAAGAGCTGGAGGATGCGCTGGCCGAATGCCTCGCGAGCGATGGCCCGTTCTTTCTCGACGTGCAGGTGGCGGCCGAGGAGAACTGCTTTCCGATGATGCCGTCGGGCTGCGGGCACCACCGGGTGATGCTGGGCAAGGGGCGGTGGTACGAGGAGGGGTGACGCTCCGGGTCAGTCGGCCGGGTCGCCGCCGCCTTGGCGATCGTCCACCACCTGCATGTTGTCGAGGATCTTGAGCAGGTAGTGCAGGGTGTGGGTGATGTCGTTCACCGAGAAGCCCTCGAGCACCTGCCCGTAGTAGCCGTGAATCTTCGGCAAGGCCTCGTCCTGCCATACGTGCCGCCCCGCACTCGTCATGGACACCAGGCGCGAGCGGCGGTCGCGCTCGTCGGCCGCGGTCTGGATGCGCCCATCTCTTTCCATGCGGCTCAGCAGGCCCGAGAGATTCTGCCTGCTCACCTTCAGGTAGCGCGCCAGGTCGCCCACGCTCATGCCGGCGCTCGCGGCGGGCCTGGACAGCGCGCCGAGCACCGCCCACTGCTGCGTCGTCAGCCCTTCGGACTCCACGGCCTTGGTCCCTGTTTTATGCAACATATTGGCGCATTGGTACAAGCGGAAGAACACCCGGTTGGCCAGTTCGTTGCGTGCTGAATCTTCAATTTTCGTAGGGTAAACCATGGGAATTATCTCGCTTCGAATGTCTTGCGTCCGCGATTCAGTCTCCGCATAATACGACAACACATTGACGTATATGGGGCAGACATTCAAACCGCAACGCGTCGACGATAGCAAGCTTCAAACCTGATGGAGAACCCGATGCAAAGATTCGAAAGCAAGACAGTGGTGGTCACCGGCGGCGGCGGCGGTATCGGCGGAGCGACCTGCCGGCGCTTTGCACGCGAGGGCGCCAAGGTCGCCGTATATGACATGAACCTGGAGGCCGCCGAGAAGGTCGCCGCCGCGATCCGGGCAGACGGGGGGCAGGCGCAGGCGTTCCGCTGCGACATCACCGACCGCGCAAGCGTCGACCAGGCGGTGGAGGCCACGCAGCAAAACCTGGGTCCGATCGACGTGCTCGTCAACAACGCCGGCTGGGACGTGTTCAAGCCGTTCACCAAGACCGAGCCATCGCAGTGGGACAAGCTGGTCGCGATCAACCTGACCGGTGCGCTGCACATGCATCACGCGGTGCTGCCCGGCATGGCGGCGCGCAAGGCCGGGCGCATCGTCAACATCGCCTCCGACGCCGCCCGTGTCGGCTCCTCCGGCGAAGCGGTGTACGCGGCGTGCAAGGGCGGCCTGGTGGCGTTCTCGAAGACGATCGCCCGCGAACATGCGCGCCACGGCGTCACGGTCAACGTGGTGTGCCCCGGGCCGACCGACACCGCCCTGTTCGCCGACTACAAGGAAGGCGCGGGCAATCCCGAGAAGCTGATGGAGGCGTTCACGCGCTCCATTCCGCTGGGCCGCATCGGCCAGCCTGACGACCTGCCCGGCGCCATCCTCTTCTTCGCCAGCGACGACGCCAGCTTCGTCACCGGCCAGGTGCTGAGCGTCTCCGGCGGCCTGACGATGAACGGCTGACCGCGCGGCGGTCCTGCACACACCCCCAAGGAGAACACCATGGAATTCGAAGACATCCTTTACGAAGTACGCAACGGCGTGGCCTGGATCACGATCAACCGGCCCGACAAGATGAACTCGTTCCGCGGCCAGACCTGCGACGAGATCATCAAGGCCATGAACCGTGCCGGCTATGACCGCGGCGTCGGCGCCATCGTGCTGGCCGGCGCCGGAGACCGGGCCTTCTGCACCGGCGGCGACCAGTCCGCGCACAACGGCAACTACGACGGCCGCGGCACCATCGGCCTGCCGATGGAAGAGCTGCACGACACGATCCGCAACGTGCCCAAGCCGGTGATCGCCCGCGTGCAGGGCTTCGCGATCGGCGGCGGCAACGTGCTGTGCACCCTCTGCGACCTGACCATCGCCTCCGACAAGGCCATCTTCGGCCAGGTCGGCCCGAAGATGGGATCGGTCGATCCGGGCTATGGCACCGCCTTCCTGGCACGCGTCGTCGGCGAGAAGAAGGCGCGCGAGATCTGGTACCTGAACCGCCGCTACAGCGGCGCCGAGGCGGTGGCCATGGGCCTGGCCAACGCCGTGGTTCCGCACGACCAGCTCGACGCCGAGGTGCAGAAGTGGGCCGAGGAGATCTGCGAGCGCAGCCCCACGGCGCTGGCCATCGCCAAGCGCAGCTTCAACGCCGACACCGCGCACCAGGCCGGCATCGCGGGCCTCGGCATGTACGCGCTCAAGCTCTATTACGACACCGAGGAATCGCGCGAAGGCGTCAACGCCTTGAAGGAAAAGCGCAAGCCCGACTTCCGCCAGTACGCCCGGTAGAGACCCGGCCAAGCCCTCGAACCCCCGCATGCGCGGCGCAACGGATGTTGCGCCGGGGCGCAGCGCACCCTGGAGACATGTCATGAATCCGTACCTCGATGAAGACCTGACAGCGCTTGGCGAGCATGCGCGCCGCTTCGCGACCGAGCGCGTCGCCCCCGGTTTCCTCGAACGCGACCAGACCCGCGTGCTCGAGCGCAGGCTGATGCGCGAAATGGGCGAGATGGGTTTCATTGCGCCCGAACTGCCCGAGGCCCATGGCGGGCAGGGCATGGGCTGCCTGGCCGCCGGCGTGATCCACGAGGAGATCGCGCGCGCCGACCTGAGCATGTCCTACGTCAACCTGCTCGCTTCGCTCAACGGCCAGATCCTCTCGCAGCACGGCAGGCCCGAAGTCGTGCGGCCATGGCTGCTCAAGCTGACGCGGGGCGAGGCGCTGTTCGCCATCGCGCTGACCGAGCCGCGCGGCGGCTCCGACGCGGCCAACCTGCGGCTGCGCATGGAGCGCGTCGGCGACGAGTACGTGATCAACGGCGAGAAGACCTCGATCTCCGCCGCCGACCAGGCCGATGCGGCGGTCGTGTTCGGCCGCACCGGCCCGGTCGAATCGGCGGCCCACGGCGTGACCGCGCTGCTGGTTCCCATGGACCTGCCGGGCGTGACCCGCAACCGCTTCGATTGCCACGGCCAGCGCGCGATCGGTCGCGGCTCGCTGTTCTTCGAGAACGTGCGGGTGCCCGTGAGCCACCAGCTCGGGGCCGAGAACAAGGGCTTCGTCCAGGTGATGCAGGGCTTCGATTTCTCGCGGGCGCTGATCGGTCTGCAGGTGCTGGCAGTGGCCCGTGCCGCACTCGAGGAGACCTGGGAGTACGTGGCACAGCGCGAAGCCTTTGGCAAGCCGCTGTCGGCGTTCCAGGGCGTGTCGCATCCGCTGGCCGATTTCGATACCCAGGTGACTGCCGCGCGCCTGCTGTGCCTGCAGACCTTGTGGCTCAAGGACAAGGGCGCGCCCCACACCGCCGAAGCCGCGATGTGCAAATGGTGGGCGCCCAAGCTGGCCTACGACACCCTTCATCAATGCCTGCTGATGTTCGGCCACGGCGGCTACGACCGCGGCGTGATGGAGCAGCGCCTGCGCGACCTGCTCGGCTTCCAGATCGGCGACGGCACCGCCCAGATCATGAAAACCATCGTGGCCCGCACGCGCGCCGGGCGCGACGCCGTGCCGGCCTGAGCCCTTCGTCCGCAACCAAGAACAGGAGACAAGACATGGAATTCGATGCCGTATTGCTGCCGCCGCGCCGTGCCCGCATGGTGGCGGAGGGCCTGTGGCATGAGCGCACCATCAACGACGACCTGGACGCCTGCGTCGCGGCCTCCCCCGACAAGCTGGCGCTGACCGCCTTGCAGGTGGAGCAGGGCGTCACCACCCGGTTCACCTACCGCGAGCTGGCGCGCATGGCCGATCGCATTGCGGTGGGACTGTCGCGCCTGGGCGTGGGCCGCAACGACGTGGTGGCCTGCCAGCTGCCCAACTGGTGGCAGTTCACGCTGGTCTACCTGGCTTGTTCGCGCATCGGCGCCGTGATGAATCCGCTGATGCACATCTTTCGCGAGCGCGAGCTGTCGTTCATGCTCAAGCACGGCGAAGCCAGCATCGTGATCGTGCCGAAGACCTTTCGCGGCTTCGACTTCGAGTGCATGGTGGGCGAGCTGCAACCGGCCTTGCCCGACCTGAAGCACATCGTGGTGGTCGGCGGCGAGGGCGCCAACAGCTTCGAGGCCTTGCTCAGCGGCCCGGCCTGGGAGAACGAACCCGACGCGCAGCACATCCTCACGCGCAGCCGGCCCGGCCCCGATGACGTGACGCAGATGATCTACACCTCCGGCACCACCGGCGAGCCCAAGGGCGTGATGCACTCGGCCAACACCACGATGGCCAACATCATTCCCTATGCGCAGCGCCTGGGCCTGGGCGCCGACGACGTGGTGCTGATGGCCTCTCCCATGGCGCACCAGACCGGCTTCATGTACGGGCTCATGATGCCGATCATGCTCGGGGCCAGCGCGGTGCTGCAGGACATCTGGGAGCCGAGGCAGGCGATCGAACTGATCCGGGCCGAGGGCGCCAGCTTCACGATGGCCTCGACTCCCTTCCTGACCGACCTCGCGGCTGCCGTCGCCGAAACCGGCCGCGAAGTGCCGAGCCTGCGGACCTTCCTCTGCGCGGGCGCGCCGATCCCGGGCCCGCTGGTGGAGCAGGCGCGCCAGGTGCTGGGCACCAAGATCGTCTCGGCCTGGGGCATGACCGAGAACGGCGCCGTCACGCTGATCCGGCTCGACGACGACGACGCGCGCGCCGTCACGACCGACGGCCTGGCGCTGCCCGGCGTCGAACTCAAGGTGGTCGACGAACTCGACCAGGCTGTGCCGGCCGATCGGCCGGGTCGGCTGCTGGTGCGCTCGTGCTCGAACTTCGGCGGCTACCTGCGGCGTTCGCATCTGAACGGCACCGACGCCGACGACTGGTTCGATACCGGCGATCTGGCGCGCATCGACGCCCAGGGCTATATCCGCATCACCGGCCGCAGCAAGGACGTGATCATTCGCGGCGGCGAGAACATCCCGGTGGTCGAGATCGAGTCGCTGCTGTACCGCCACCCGGACATCGCGATGGCCGCCATCGTGGCCTACCCCGACGAGCGCCTGGGCGAGCGGGCCTGCGCGGTGGTGGTGCCCAGGCCGGGCCGCGGCATCGACCTGCCCTCGATCGTCACCTTCCTGAAGGCGCAGAAGGTGGCGATCCAGTACATCCCGGAACGGCTGATCGTGTGCGACGCGATGCCCACCACGCCCTCCGGAAAGATCCAGAAGTTCAAGTTGCGCGACCTGCTGCGCGAGAGCGCGGCCTGAACGGCAACGCCCCGCGTCTTCCCTCACCTCCAAGGAAAAAATCATGCTCGTTCGTACCGCAACGGCCGCGCGCCGGGGCCTGGCACTGGCCGCTTTCGCAATGCTCGCTCTCGCCAGTTCCGTCGAGGCACAGACGGCCGCCAACTGGCCCACCAAGCCCATCCGGGTGGTCGTCGGCTTCGCGCCGGGCGGCAGCACCGACGTGATGGCACGCATCCTGTCGCAGTCCCTTTCGGAATCATTGGGCCAAGCGGTCGTGATCGACAACAAGCCCGGTGCGAGCGGCAATATCGCGGCCGCCGAAGTGGTGCGCGCCGCGCCGGACGGCCACACCTTCCTGATCGCACCCACCTCCGTCGAAACGGCCAATCCCTCGCTGTTCAAGTCGAGCGTCCTGCCTTCGCGCGACCTGACGCCGGTGGCCAGCGTGGGGCGCACCCAGATGTACCTGGTCGCGAAGCCGCAGATGGCGGCCAAGGACGTCAAGGACCTCGTGGCCCTGGCCAGGGCCAAGCCGGGAAGCTTGTCCTACGCTTCGGCCGGCGCGGGCACGCCGCCGCACCTGGCCTGCGAACTGTTCAAGCAGGCCACCGGAACCTCGATCACCCACATCCCGTACCGCGGGGCGGCGCCTGCGCTGCAGGACGTGCTGTCGGGCCAGGCGGACTTCGTCTGCGACCCGGGCATCGCCTTCCCGCACATTCGCACCGGCAAGGTCAAGCTGCTGGGCATCGTGAGCACCGCTCGCTCCCCGTTCTTTCCCGAGGTCCCGACGGTGGGCGAGCAGGGCTTTCCGGGGGCCAACCTTGACATCTGGTTCGGCATGTGGGCACCCAACGGGACCTCGCCCGACATCGTGGCCCGCATGAGCCGCGAACTCGGCAAGGCGCTGGCGCAGGCGGCCGTGAAGTCACGCTACGGCGATCTCGGTGCCGAAGCGATCGCGCTGGACACGGCGGATTTCCGCAAGCTGCTGGCCAACGAGGCGGCGCAGCTGTCGGCCCTGATCAGGGACCAGAAGATCACTGTGGATTGAATGGCGCCTGTCATGCAGGAACAACCGATCCTGGTGGCGACGCACGGCCGTGTCGCCGTCATCACCTTGAACAGGCCCGCGCAGTTGAACGCGCTCGACGATGCGCTGATGGATGCCCTGGGCGCCGCGCTGCTCGCCTTCGATGCCGATCCGGACATCGGCGCCATCGTCGTCACGGGCAACGACAAGGCCTTCGCGGCCGGCGCCGACATCGCGGCGATGGCGGACTGGAGCTACATGGACGTCTACCAGGGCGACTTCATCACGCGCAACTGGGAGACCATCCGGCGCGTGCGCAAGCCGGTGATCGCGGCGGTGGCGGGCTTCGCGATGGGCGGAGGCTGCGAACTGGCGATGGCCTGCGACATGATCGTGGCTGCCGAATCCGCGCGCTTCGCCTTGCCCGAGATCAAGCTCGCCATGCTGCCCGGCGCCGGCGGCACCCAACGTCTGCCGCGCGCCATCGGCAAGGCCAAGGCCATGGACATGTGCCTGTCGGGCCGCATGCTGGACGCCGCGGAAGCCGACCGCTACGGACTGGTTTCGCGGGTGGTGGCGGACGGGCGGCTGCTGGCCGAGACCCTCGCGCTGGCGGCCCGCATCGCGGCCTTCTCGCTGCCGGCCTTGATGACGATCAAGGAGTCCGTGAACCGCGCCTGGGAAACCCCGCTCTCGGAGGGCATCGGCTTCGAGCGGCGCCAGCTTCATGCGCGCTTCGCCAGCGAGGATGCCCACGAAGGCATGCAGGCCTTTCTGGCGAAGCGCAAGCCCCTGTTCAGGCATCGGTAGCGGGCTCGCCGGCCCGCCGACCCGCCTCGGCGAGGGCCGTTGTTTCAGCAGGTAATTGAACGTGAATTCGCCCCGTCGCAGGCGAAGAATGCCGGGCAGCGGCGGAGCACCGCATCCGCCGCCGTCGGGGATGGCCAACCCGTCCCCATGACACGAAAGCCCACAAGGAGACAAACCATGGCGACGTTCAACGGCAACGCTGAGGCTGACTTTTTCTTTGGCACGGAAGACCCCGACATCATGATCGGATTGGGAGGCAACGACTTCCTGATCGGCGCGGGTGGCGACGACCTGCTCGAAGGCGGCGACGACGACGACACGCTGCAAGGCGATTGGTTCGGGTTCTTCGTCGGCAAGGGCGCGGATGCGCTGGCCGGCGGCGCGGGCGCCGACGCCTTCGAGTTCGCGGCCTTCGATGGCGACTCGACCGCGCTGGCGCTGGACGTGGTGAGCGATTTCGAAGGAGCCGGAGTCGCCGGCGGCGACGCCCTGGTGCTGAGGTCGTCGATCTTCGTGCCCGGCGTCCGCCTGAGCTTCGGCGGCTCGAGCACCGCGCCGGCAATCGGCAGCACGCTCGGCGTGGCCGCCGACGGCATGGCGGCGATCGTGTTCGCGGTCGACGGCGGCAACACCCTCGTCTTTGGCGACACCAACGACGACGGCGTCTACGACGGGTCCGACTTCACGGTCCGGCTCAGCGGCACGCACAGCCTGGTCGCCTCCGATTTCGGCGCCACCGACTTCGTGATCGTCGGCACCGAGGGCGACGACACGATCGACGGCACCGAGGGCGACGACAACATCTTCGCCGGCGGCGGCAACGACACGGTCAACGCCCTTGCCGGCGCCGACCGTGTGGACGGCGGCAGCGGCGACGACACGATCCATGGCGGCGATGGCGACGACCAGGGCGACTTTTCGGGCGACATCGCGCTGCTCGGCGGCGACGGCAATGACCAGGTCAATGGCAATGGCGGCAACGACGCCGCCGACGGCGGCAACGGCAACGATGGGGTCGACGGCGGCGACGGCGACGACACGCTCTTCGGCGGCGCCGGCGAGGATCAGGTGACGGGAGGCCTGGGGGACGATTTCCTCCATGGCGGGGATGGGAACGACACCCTCGCCGGCGGCGACGGGGGCGACACCCTGAACGGCGCCGGCGGCAACGACGTGCTGGCCGGTGGCGCCGGCGACGACTTCCTGCTGGGCGACGACAGCTTCAACGGCCCGATCGGGGCCGACACCCTCAGCGGCGGCAGCGGCAACGACCAGTTCAGCTATTCGGTCGGCACCAACCAGGAGTCGACGACCCAGGTCCAGGACCGGATCCTCGATTTCGAGGGGGCGGGCGTGGCGGGCGGCGATGTCCTGTTCCTGGCCTCGCCCGACAGCCGCAGGCTGGTGTTCGACGGCCAGCTCGCGGCGCTGCCGGCGCCGAACGGCGTGGTGGCGGGCGGCGGCAACGGCCTGACCGACGTGTTCTTCGCGTTCGCGGGCACCGACACGGTCGTGTTCGCCGATTCCGACGATGACGGCCGCTTCGATGCCGACGATTTCGCGCTGCGCCTGACCGGCAACCGCAATCTGGTTCGCTCGGATTTCGGCAGCACCGACTTCGTGATCGCCGGCACCCAGCGGGATGACACGATCAACGGCACCGACGGCGCCGACACCATCTTCGCGCTGGGCGGCAGCGACCTGGTCAACGGCAGGGGTGGCAACGACCGCATCGAGGGCGGCGATGGCAGCGACATCCTCAACGGCGGCGCCGGCGACGACACGCTCACGGGCGGCCGGGGCGCCGACCAGCTGAGCGGAGGTGCCGGCAACGATGTGCTCAACGGCAACGAGGGCGCGGACGAGCTCAACGGCGGCGATGGCACCGACCGCATCACGGGCGGCGACGGCGACGATGTCATCGATGGCGGCGCCGGACGCGACACGGTGCTGGCCGGCGGCCGCGGCGACGACATCGTGCGCGGCGGTGATGGCAACGACACGCTCGACGGCGACGAAGGCAACGACACGCTGCGCGGCGGCAACGACAACGACGTGCTTTTCGGCCTGGACGGCAACGACCTGATGTTCGGCGATGCCGGAAGCGACGAACTCTTCGGCGGCCTCGGGGCCGACCAGCTCAACGGTGGGGCGGGCGCCGACGAGATCGAGGGCGAGGAAGGCGCCGACCGGCTGACCGGCGGCGGCGCCAGCGACCAGTTCAACTTCAATGCCGGTTCCTTCCAGCCGGATTCGGTGTTCTCGAACCGCGACCTGGTGACCGATTTCGAGGGCGCCGGCGTGGCAGGCGGCGACGTCATTCGCCTGAGCGGCGGCGTGGGCTTCGCCTTCGTCGGCAATCTCGCGATCAATCCCCGCAACGGCGCGATCCTGCCCGGGGCGGGCGACGGCATCACGCAGCTCGGCTATGCGCACTCGAACCAGGGCACGGTGCTGATCGCCGACAGCGACGACGACGGCGTGCTCGACGGCAGCGACTTCGCCGTCACGTTCGCGGGGCGCCACAACTTCACGGTCGACGACTTCGACAACACCGACTTCGTCATCGCCGGCACCAACGGGAACGACGTCATCGTCGGCACCGAGGACGGCGACCGGATCTTCGCGGCCGGCGGCGACGACCAGGTGAGCGCGCGAGGCGGCGACGATGAAGTCTTCGGCGGCGCGGGCAACGACAGCATCGACGGCGGACCCGGCGGCTTCGACAATCTCTCGGGCGAGGAGGGCGACGACCTGCTCACCTTGGCCACCAGCGATGGCGGCAATGCCTCGGGCGGTGACGGCAACGACACGCTGATCGGCAGCGACCTTTCATCCTTCACTTTCCTGCAAGGCGATGCAGGCAACGACATCCTGCTCGCCGGGACGGCGGGCGCTGCGCTGGCCGACGACGGCGGCGGGGAAGACCGGCTGGTCGGCAACGTCGGCTTCGACCAGTACTCCGGGGGCGCCGGCGCCGACCTGTTCGTGTGGGGGGCGCAGTGGAACGACGGCGGCTTCGGGGAGTTCGTGCAGGACTTCGAGGATGGCGTCGACCTGATCGACCTGCGCGGGACGAACCTCGTCTTCTCGGACCTGTCGATCGACGACCAGGGCTCCACTGCCATCGTCACCTCGGCCGCGGGGCGTGTGGAGGTGGGCTTCGCAGACGTCGACCCGGCGACGGGCCGGTTGACCGAAGCGGACTTCATCTTTGCCTGAAGCGATCCGGCGCTGCGGGACCACGCGACCCGCGGCGCCGAAGCTCTACTCGAAGCGCAACGCTCCCAGATCGATCGGCTTGGCATTCCAGCTGGTACTGCAGCCCGAGGTGGCGTATTCGAAGTCGAAGACGACTCGCCGGCTCTCGTCCAGAGCGACCAGACGCGCATGGGTGCGCTGGTCAGCCACTGCGTACGACACCAGTATGGAGGTATCCGCGCCGGCCTCGTAGGCGCTGGAGCAGATGTCCGACAGGATGGTTTGGCCGTAGTCGAAACGCCAGACTTCGCTCGCGCTCTGGCTGGCAGCATCGATGGTGTACGCCAACACCGCGCTGTAGCTGCGGTTGTCCCCGACCGGCACGCCCACCGGCTGGTTGAGCGAGGCCAGCCCGTTGTTGAACAGAAGCAGATCCCCCCCGTGGGTGATCGACACCGCATGCTGGCCAATCGGGTAAAGGGCCCCGGCGGCCAGCGTCAGGCTGCTGGCCGCCAGCGAAGGAAAGCCATGCCAGTACTTGCTCGGATCGCCGAGGATCCAGCGCAGGTCGCCGCTGGCGTAGTCGATCTTGACGACGAAGTTCTCGCGGCTGGAAACGATCAGCGAGTCGTCGCGCGGATCATAGGTGGCGGCATTCATGTGGAACCAATCGGTGCCCGGCCGCACGAAGGCAGTCGAGTCCTCTCCCGCGTTCTGCATATGGCGCGAGAAGGTGTCGGCCAGGTCCCACTGCTTGAAGACCGTGCCCGAATCCGGATCGACGTCGGCCAGGATGCTTTCAATGATCGCCACCCCATTGATATTGGCATCCAGTTCGACCAGCACGCCTTGCTTTCCGGTATCGATCGTGTGGTGGAAATTGGTGGTGTCGGGCAGCGGCAGCGCGAATTCGCGCACCGTTCCGTCGAACTCCAACCGACGCATCGTCGGCGCGGCCGAGTCGCCGATGACGAAGCCGTTGCCGTGGAAGAACGAACTGCTTGAGCTCTTCGTCCCCGGCACGGCCCAGCGCATCTGGCCATCGCTGTCGACCACCACCGGATAGCCCAGCGCGGAGCGCATGTAGAAAAAGTCGAAGCCCAACGCTTCCCCGGCCGCGCGCGGCTTCAGGATCCGCGGGCGGTCGTATATGCCGCTCGGGTCGACGTAAGCGGCGGTGACGACCTGGGTGCGCAGGGCACGCACAGTGTGATCGTTGCGCTCCACTTCCACGGCGACGTCGTTGGCGTGATTGGCATACAGGCCGAAGACCGGAATCGTCAGCCGCCCGTCAACGCTGGCGCTGTAACCGCGGCGTTCCAGATAGGCCTTCGTGTAGCGCACGTCCACGGGCTTGGTGGCACTTCCCGGCTTGGGCTCGATGCGCCATCGCACCGCTGCAAGCGCCTCGATGTTGGACAGCTTCAAGTCGACAAAAGCGATGAAGGGCGACACGCCGGCTCGCACCGCTGCAACGTCGATCGCGTCGACCTCGACGGGGGCAGGGGCAGGGGCGGTGGGCGCTGGCGCGGCCACGCTGGCTTCGGGCGCCGCGGTGGCAAAAAAAGCGCTGCTGCCGCCGCCGCCACCTCCGCCGCAACCGGCAAGGAGCAGTGCCACGGTCACTGCCATCAACGCGCCTCTCAGGGAACACAGACAGAAGGACATGACACACCACCCTTCTTCTTGCTTATGGTCGGTGAACCGCGATGATGTTCCCACTCGGGCGGCATCCAAAGTCCTCTGTCCCGACATGGGCACCGACCGAGCGTACGAGGACGCCCCTGGAGATGAGACCGGTCGCATATCCAGTCTCATTCGAGGCCAGAAACAAAAAAGCCTGCTATCGATGAGATAGCAGGCTTTCGTACGCCGAGGCGTGTGTTGGTGGTGGGCCCTGAGTGACTCGAACACTCGACCTACGGATTAAGAGTCCGCTGCTCTACCAACTGAGCTAAGAGCCCCTGAGGAACAACTGGTTAGTCGTTTCAGGCAATCCCACGATTATAGCCACAACTTTCGGGTCCTTCGGAAGTTTCCTCAGATCCGCTCAAAAATGCAGGCGATGCCCTGGCCGCCGCCGATGCACATGGTGACCAGCGCGTAGCGGCCCTGGATGCGTTCCAGCTCGTACAGGGCCTTGACCGTGATCAGTGCCCCGGTGGCGCCGACCGGGTGGCCGAGCGAGATGCCCGAGCCGTTCGGGTTGACCTTGGCCGGGTCCAGGCCCAGGTCCTGGGTCACGGCGCAGGCCTGGGCGGCGAAGGCCTCGTTGGCCTCGACCACGTCCATGTCGGAGGCCTTCAGGCCCGCCTTCTCGAGCGCCTTGCGAGAGGCCGGCACCGGGCCGATGCCCATGTACGCCGGGTCCACGCCCGCGAAGGCATAGGCCACGACGCGCGCCATCGGCTTCAGGCCGCGGCGCGCGGCTTCTTCCTTCTCCATCAGGACCACGGCGGCGGCGGCGTCGTTGACGCCCGAGGCATTGCCCGCGGTCACGGTGCCGTTCTCCTTGAGGAAGGCCGGCTTGAGCTTGGCCATGTCTTCGATCCTGGCGTCGTTGCGCACGTGCTCGTCGGTGTCGAACCAGGTGGTGCCCTTGCGGCTCTCGAGCGGCACCGGAACGATCTGCGTCTTGAAGTAGCCGCTTTCGATCGCCTTCTGGGCCCGCTGGTGGCTGGCGAGGGCGGTCTGGTCCTGCTGCTCGCGGCTGATGTCCCACTTCTTGGCGATGTTCTCGGCCGTGATGCCCATGTGGATGGTCTGGAACGGGTCGTGCAGCGCGCCGAGCATCATGTCGACCATCTTGCTGTCGCCCATGCGCGCGCCCCAGCGGGCGGTGAGCGAGGCGAAGGGCGCCCGGCTCATGCTCTCGGCGCCGCCGCCGACCGCCACCTTGGCGTCGCCCAGCTGGATGCTCTGGGCGGCGCTCACGATCGCCTGCAGGCCCGAGCCGCAGAGACGGTTGACTGTGAGCGCCGGCGTCTCCTGGGCGCAGCCGCCCTCGATCGCGGCCACGCGGGCCATGTACATGTCGCGCGGCTCGGTGTTGATGACGTGGCCGAAGACCACGTTCTCGACGTCCTTGCCGTCGACCTTGGCGCGGGCCAGCGCCTCCTTGGTGACCAGCGCCGCAAGCTTGGTGGGCGGCACGTCCTTGAGGCTTCCGCCGAAGGTCCCGATGGCGGTGCGAACGCCGCTGACGACAACCACTTCCTTCATGACTTTCTCCTTGGCAAACGAAGCGCCGATGATGCCAGCCCGGCCACCGCCCCGCCCGGGTGGCGCCGGCGTTACCATGCGTTCCCCCCTACCAGGAGCCTTCCATGGCCGACGCCAGCCTTCCCCGTCATGTGGTGATCACCGGCGCCGCCGGCGCGCTGGGGCGTGCGGTGGTGCAGCAGTTCCTCGAACAGGGCGCCCGGGTGGCGCTGATCGATCATCGGCTGGACCACCTGGCCGGCGCCTTCCCGGGGCTGGACCACTCGCAGCACCTGCTGCTCGAGGCCGACGTCACCTCGACCGAGTCGATGGCGGCGGCCGGCCAGCGGGCGCTGGACGCCTTCGGCGGACGGGTCGACGCCGTGGTGCACATCGCCGGCGGCTTCGAGATGGGCGATGCGGTGCATGCGCTCGGCCGCGCGGCCTGGGACCGCATGATGAACCTCAACGCCTGGTCCTTCGTGGCGGTGACGCAGGCGCTGGTACCCTCGATGATCGAGCGCAAGGCCGGCCGGGTGGTCGCCGTGAGCGCGAAGACCGCCGCCCGCGGCGCCGCCGGCATGGCCGCCTACATCGCGTCCAAGAGCGCATTGCAGCGCTTGGTCGAGGCGTCGGCCGCGGAGCTCGCGCCGCACGGCATCACGGTCAACAGCATCGCGCCCAGCGTGCTCGACACTCCCGCCAACCGGCAGGCGATGCCGCAGGCCGATCCCGGCCAGTGGGTGTCGACCTCGGTCGCGGCCCGCACCGTGGCCTTCCTGGCCTCGCCGGCAGCCGCCGCGCTGCACGGCCAGCACCTGACGCTCGACGCCTGAGCGTCTGCACGCTCCGCCCGTGGGCGGACTTGCACCAAGGGGCAACCGGCCCTTCACCTTAGGACAAGTGCGCTTTGCCTCCGGCATGCGCATGCTGTCGGCACGTCCCGGCGCCGCGGCTTGGCCAGCCGCGCCTGCGTCCCACGAGCCACCACAGGAGTCCGCCATGGCATCCAAGAAGCCCGCTGCAAGCCCATCCGCAGCCACCAAGCAGCCCAACATCCTCGTGATCTGGGGCGACGACATCGGCATCGCCAATCTCAGCTGCTACACGCACGGCCTGATGGGCTACCAGACGCCGAACATCGACCGCCTGGCGAAGGAGGGGATGAAGTTCACCGACTCGTACGGCGAGCAGTCGTGCACCGCCGGCCGCTCGTCGTTCATCACGGGCCAAAGCGTCTACCGCACCGGGCTGTCGAAGGTCGGCATCCCGGCGGCGCCTGTCGGCATGAGCACCAAGCTCGTGACGATCGCGGCGCTGCTCAAGAACAGGGGCTACGCCACCGGCCAGTTCGGCAAGAACCACCTGGGCGACCGCAACGAGCACCTGCCGACCAACCACGGCTTCGACGAATTCTTCGGCAACCTGTATCACCTGAATGCCGAAGAAGAGCCGGAAATGTACGACTACTACCCGGAGAAGGACTTCCCCAACTTTAGGAAGAACAATGGCCCGCGCGGCGTGATCCGCTCATGGGCCACCGACAAGGACGACGCGACCGAAGAGCCGCGCTGGGGCCGCGTCGGCAAGCAGAAGATCGAGGACACCGGGCCGCTGACCACCAAGCGGATGGAGACCTGCGACGACGAGTTCGCGGCCGCGGCCAAGGACTTCATCGGGCGCCAGCACGAGGCCGGCCAGCCCTTCTTCGTCTGGCTCAACTTCACGCACATGCACTTCATCACGCACACCAAGCCGGAGAGCAAGGGCCAGGCCGGGCGCTGGCAATCGCCCTACCACGACACGATGATCGACCACGACAAGAATGTGGGCGAGGTGCTCGACTACCTCGACGAACTCGGCATCAGCGAAGACACCTTCGTCATGTACTCGACCGACAACGGCCCGCACATGAATTCCTGGCCCGACGGCGCGATGACGCCGTTCCGCAGCGAGAAGAACACCAACTGGGAAGGCGCCTTCCGCATTCCGATGGTGGTGCGCTGGCCCGGCCATGTTCCGGCCGGCACCGTGTCCAACGGTATCGTGCAGCACCACGACTGGCTGCCGACCTTCCTCGAGATGGCGGGCGAGCCCGACATCGTCGAGAAGTGCAAGAAGGGGGTGCAGGCGATCGGGCGAACGTACAAGAACCATATCGACGGCATCAGCCTGCTCGGGCACATCACGGGCAAGGAGAAAGAGAGCCCGCGCAAGCTCTTCGTCTACATCAGTGACGATGGCGACGTGCTCGGCATCCGCTACGACAACTGGAAGGTGGTGTTCATGGAGCAGCGCCTGGCCGGCACCATGGGGGTGTGGGGAGAGCCTTTCGTACGGCTGCGGCTGCCGAAGCTCTTCAACCTGCGGACCGACCCGTTCGAGCGCGCCGACTTCACTTCGAACTCCTACTACGAGTGGTTCATCTACCACGCCTACATCCTCTACGGTGCCTACGCGATCGCCGACAAGTTCGCCGCCACCTTCAAGGACTTCCCGCCGGTGCAGAAGCCGAACTCTTTCACCATCGACGATGCGCTGTCGAAGATGGCGGAAGCGACGGCGGGCGGATCGACCTGAACCGGCGCGCTCGCATCGGGGCCACCGCGATGAGCCGGGCCAACCCGCGTCGGCACCTCGGGAGCCGGGCCATCCCCCGCTTCCAGCGCGGCCGGATCGAGTGCTTTCCGCTGCAGGAGATGAGCATGGCGCAGGCAGTTCCAGGGCCCGACAGCGCAAGCCGGCTCAGCGACGACTACGTGCGCCTGGTGGCGCGCGACGCCTTCTTCTGGGCCTGGCCGATCGTCAACGTGTACAACCGCCGCGTCGCCTTCGGCCGCCTGCCGCATCCGATGCTGTTGGGGGGCGTGCTGCCGGTCGGGCCGAACAACAGCTTGTCGATGCTGACCGACTACATCGATCCCGCCGAGCGTGCGGTGGCCTGCCCCAACCAGGACGTGGTGTACGGCAACGCCATCGTCGCGCTGGACCGCTCGCCAGTGGTGCTGCAGGTGCCGGACTTCGGCCAGCGCTTCTGGGTCTTGCAGGTGGTGGATTCGCGCACCGACAGCATCGCCGAGCTGGGCAGCATGTATGGCACGGCACCGGGCTTCTACCTGCTGGTCGGGCCGAACTGGGTCGGCACGGTGCCGCCGGGGATCCGCCGGGTGTTCGTCTCGCAGACCGGCACCGGCGTGGTCATTCCGCGGGTGTTCCGCGACGACACGGAGCAGGACCTGATCGCGGTCCAGCCGGTCATCAACCGGATCGGCGTGTACCCGGTGGCGGAGTTCGATGGCCGGATGAAGATCACCGACTGGCGCCGGCTGCCGGTGGTGCCGGATGCGGCCGATGGCGGCGACGGGGAAACCCGCTGGGTGCGGCCGGAGAGCTTCCTGCAGGACCTGCCCGCCGCGCTGGCCGATGCCAAGCCCCTGCCCGGCGAGTCGGCACGCTATGCGCAGGTGCTGGCGGTGACCGAGGCGGCTTCGAAGGATGCGCGCCTGCAGCAGGTCTTCGAGCAGGCGGTGGTGCAGGCCGAGCGCGAACTGGTCGAGCCGCTGTTCGAGTTTCGCCACTACGGCCGGGCGCTGCCGCACCATTGGTCGACGATCTCCAACGGGGCCTGCTTCGGCGCCGACTACTTCACGCGCACCGCGGTCGCGAAGTCGAACATCTTCGTCAACAAGCCCAACGAGACGCAGTACTACTACCAGGACCTGGACCAGGAGGGCCGGCGCCTGAGTGGCGCCGGGCGATACACGGTGACTTTTGCGCCAGGGGCGCTGCCGCCGGTCAAGGGTTTCTGGTCGCTGACGCTCTACAACCGCCGCCATTTCTTCGCGCCCAACGCGCTGGGCCGCTATTCGCTGGGGACCAAGAACCGGTCGCTGCAATTCGCCGCCGACGGCTCGCTGACGATCCATGTGCAGGCGGAATCGCCGGGCGCCGCGAACGAAAGCAACTGGCTGCCGGCACCGGGCGGGGAGGGCAGCGATTTCTCGCTCTACATCCGCGCCTACTGGCCCGAGCCGGCGGCGATCGAGGGACGCTGGACGCCACCGCCGGTGCTTCGCTGCAGAGGATGAAATCGCAAGGAGAACGAATGAGGGGATTCACAGGCAGCTGCGGCTTCGTGCTGGCCGCCCTGCTGGGAGCGCAGCCGCTGGCCGCCACGGCACAGCCGGCGGGCACCGGCACGGCGAGCTCCGCGAGCGCGGCCAGCGCGGCCAGCGCGGCCAGCGCGGGCGAACTGCCCTGGCCCCGAACGGTCGAGGCCGGCGATGCGAAGCTGCTCGTGTACGAGCCGCAGCTCGACCGCTGGGACGGCGCCAGCCTGTCCGGGCGCTCGGCGGTGCAGGTCGAGATCGGCAGCAATCCGCCGCAGACGCGCTATGGCGTCGTGAGCTTCGACGCCCGCACCTTGACCGACAAGAGCCGGCGCCTGGTGACCATCGACAGCCTGCGTTTCGCCAAGGTCGATTTCCCTTCGTCCACGCCGGCACAGAGCCAGGCCTGGAGCGCCGCGATCGCGAGCGAGCTCGCCGGCCGCTCGCGCACCATCGCGCTCGACCGCCTCGAGGCCGCGCTGGCGATCGTCCAGACGCGGCAGACCGAGCAGCGAGCCCCCCTGCGCAACGAGCCCCCGCGCATCGTGTTCTCGAGCGTGCCGTCGATCCTGGTCACGGTCGACGGCGAGCCGCGCTACGGCCGGCTGCCGGGAACGCCGTTCGAGCGCGTCCTCAACACCCGGCCGCTGCTGATGCGCGACGGGTCGGGCACCTACTACCTGAAGGTGTTCGACGGCTGGATGACCTCGACGGCCCTGAACGGGCCGTGGCGGGTGCTGAACGCGCCGTCGAACGAACTGGCGCGGGCCTTCAAGGTCGCGATGGATGCGCACCAGGTGGACCCGCTCACCGGCCAGAGCACGGCCGACCGCCCCGCGCCCAGCCTGCAGGGCCATGCGCCGATGGTCTTCGTCGCCACCGCGCCGACCGAGCTGATCGTGACCGACGGCAGTTCGCGGCCGGTGCCGGTCGACGGGGCGCCGCTGCTCTACGTCGAGAACACCACCGGCAACGTCTTCATGGACATGCAGGACAACCTGACCTACGTCCTGATCGCCGGCCGCTGGTTCCGCTCGACCTCGACCGCCGGACCCTGGCAGTTCGTGCCGGCCAATGCCCTGCCGCCCGAATTCGCGCGGATCCCCGACGACAGTCCGAAGGAGAACGTCAAGGCCTCGGTCGCCGGCACCTTGCAGGCACGCGAGGCCGCGATCGCGGCCACCGTGCCGCAGACCGCCGCGGTCAAGGTCTCGGGCACCCAGCTGACGCCGCCGCGCTTCGACGGCGAGCCGGTGTTCAAGCCGATCGCGGGCACCTCGCTGTCCTACGTGGAGAACTCGCCGACAGCGATCATCCGGGTTGGCGAGGCTGCCTACTACGCGGTCGAGAACGGGGTCTGGTTCAGCGCCGCGTCGGTGCGCGGGCCCTGGACGGTCGCGCGTTCGGTGCCGGCGGCGATCTACGCGATCCCGCCCAGTTCGCCGCTGCACTACGTGACCTTCGTGCGCATCTACGACACCACGCCCGACACGGTCCTTGTCGGCTACTCGCCCGGCTACATGGGCTCGATCGTCGATCCGGCGACCGGGGTGGTGGTGTACGGCACGGGCTATGCCTACAGTCCATGGATCGGCACCGTCTGGTACGGCCCGCCGGTCACCTACGGCTACGGCGCCGCGGTCGCGTACACGCCGTGGACCGGCTGGGCGGTGGCCTTCGGGCTCGGCTGGGCCTGGGGCGCGGCGACCGTGGCCACCGGCTGGGGCTGGGGTCCGTATCCGTACTGGGGGCCCTGGGCCGGCCCGGTGTGGGGCGGGGCGGCTTTAGGTCCGCGCGGCGGCGCGGTGGCCTGGGGGCCGGGCGGATGGGCCGGCTATACCGGCAACGTCTACAGCCAGTGGGGCAATCGCGCGACCGTGTCGCGGGCCGCCGGCGGCTACAACGCCTGGACCGGCAACGCCTGGGCCGGCCAGGTCGGCTCCTCGTACAACTCGCGCACCGGCGTCGCCTCGGCCGGACAGCGCGGTGCGATCGGCAACGCCTACACCGGCAACTATGCGGCGGGCTCGCGCGGCGCCGCGGTCGGGCCGGGCGGCAGCGCCGCGGTCGGCGCCCGCGGCAGCGTGGGCAATGCCTACACCGGCAACGAGGTGTCGGGCGGGCGGGGTGCGGTCTACAACGACCGCACGGGCCAGGTGACCACCTACGGCCGGGCCACGGGGGAGGGCGGCGGCACGGTGGCGCATGTGGGCAACGACGTCTACGCGGGCAAGGACGGCAACGTCTACCGCAACACCGGCGACGGCTGGCAGAAGGCCACGCCAGATGGCTGGGAGGGCCGGGCCGCCGGCAGCGACGCGCACGCGCAGCAACTCGACAGCGAACGCGGCGCGCGCGACTTCGGCGCCCAGCGCAGCACCGAGCTGCGCGAATCGTCGATGAACATGGACCGCTCTTTCGGTGGCGGCGAATTCCGCGGCGGTGGGTTCGGCGGCGGCGGCGCCTTCCGCGGCGGCGGTGGCGGCTTCCGCCGCCGGTGAGCCGGAGACCCGAGATCCATTGGAGCCCCAGATGATGTCATCGACCCCTTGCCTTCTTCAGCGCGCGCTGCGCCGCCTGCTGTGCGCGGCCTGTCTGCTCGCCGCGGCCGCTCTGGCGCAGGCACAGGGGCTGCCGTCGTGGAACGACGGCGCCGCCAAGCAGGCGATCCTGCGCTTCGTGGCCGATGTCACGACGCCCGGTTCGGCGACCTTCGTGCCGCCGGCCGAACGCATCGCGGTGTTCGACAACGACGGCACCCTGTGGGTCGAGCAGCCGATCTACGCGCAGTTCGCCTTCGCGCTCGATCGCGTCAAGGCGCTGGCCCCGCGGCACCCGGAGTGGAAGACCACGCCGCCCTTCGATGCCATTCTGAAGGGGGACACGAAGGCCTTCGCGGCCGCGGGCGAGAAGGGCCTGATGCAGGTGCTGGCCGCGACCCATGCCGGCATGACGACCGAGCAGTTCTCGGCCAGCGTGGCCGAATGGCTCGCCAAGGCCCGGCATCCGCGCTTCGGGCAGCCCTATGAGAAGCTGGTCTACCAGCCGATGCTGGAACTGCTCGCCTACCTGCGCGAGAACGGTTTCAAGACCTTCATCGTCTCGGGCGGCGGCGTCGAGTTCATGCGCGTCTTCACCGAGAAGGTCTACGGCATTCCGCCCGAGCAGGTGGTGGGCTCGACCGGGCAGCTGGCCTTCAAGATGGGTGCCGACGGCAAGCCCGTGCTGCTGAAGCTCCCCAAGATCGACCTGGTCGACGACAACGTGGGCAAGCCGGTCGGCATTCAGCGCTTCATCGGCCGGCGCCCGATCCTCGCCTTCGGCAATTCGGACGGCGACCAGCAGATGCTCGAATGGACCGCAGCGGGCGCGGGCCCGCGTTTCATGGGCCTGGTGCACCACACCGACGCCGAGCGCGAGTACGCCTACGACCGCAGCTCCCGCGTCGGCAAGCTCGACAAGGCGCTGGACGAGGCCCGGGCCCGGGGCTGGACCGTGGTCGACATGAAGCAGGACTGGAACCGGGTGTTCCCCGCCGACAGATAGACACCGGAGTCGATGGCCATGCTCGAGACCAATTCGCTGCTGGGACTGTCGGGCATCTTCACGCTGATGTTCGTCATGCTCGGGCCGCTCAAGATCGTCGGGCCCTTCGCCAGGCTCACCCACGAGGTCGACGAGAAGACGCTGCGCGGGATCGCGCTGCGCACCTTCTGCATCGCCACCATCGCGGCGATCCTGGGCACCCTCATCGGGCATCTCCTGCTGCGCAACTGGGAGATCCCGGTCCCCGCGCTGCTGCTGACCGGCGGGCTGATCTTCTTCGTGGTCGGCATGCGCATGGTGCTGGAGCAGTACCAGCCGAGCCACGCACCGCCGGCGGAGCTGCCGCAGTCGCCGATGGCGGCGGCCATGCGCGTCACCTTCCCGACCGTGGTCACGCCCTACGGCATCGCGGCGCTGATCGTGCTGGTGGCCAACAGCCACGACACCCGGCGCACCCTGGTCATCCTCGCGATGCTGCTGGGCGTGATGCTGCTGAATCTGCTCGCCATGCTCTATGCGCGCCGCCTGCTCGGCGGGGCCATGGCCATGGTGCTGGAAGTCCTGGGAGCGGTGCTGGGGGTGCTGCAGGTAGCCCTGGCGGTGAGCATCATCTTTGTCGCCTTGCGCGAAATGGGAGCCTTGCATGCCAGATGAAAAATTGTGGGTCGACCCCGGGGCGGAACTCGACCGCGCCTCTGTCGAATTGTCTTCGCGCCGCACCGGCATGTCCTTCCAGCGCACGCGCATGAGCGCGGAGCGCACGCTGATGTCGGTCATCCGGACCTCGTTGTCGCTGATCGGCTTCGGCTTCACCATCTTCCAGGTGTTCCAGAAGCTGCACGACGCGCAGGTCCTCAAGAGCGGGATGGCGCCGCGCCGCTTCGGCGAGGCGCTGGTCGTGATCGGGATCGCCATGCTGATCTCGGGCATCGCCTACCACTGCAGCTTCATGATCGGATTGCGTGCCGAACGCAAGAGCCTGAAGAGCCAGGGGCTGATCCATGCGGAGAGCCAGTTCCCGCCCTCGCTGACGCTGGCGGTGGCGCTGCTGCTGCTGCTGGTCGGCTTTCTCGCGATCACCAGCATGGTGTTCGACATCGGCCCCTTCTGACGGACATCCCATGATCGATCCCCGCGCCCGCACCATGCTCACCCTGGCCGTTCCGGCGGTCGTCGTCGGCATGGCGGCGGCCCTGATCCTGCTGGTGGTGGTGCTCGCCGCCAACCTGCTGCAGCGCTTCCTGTGGCAGACGCTGCCGCCGCTGGTCGGTGCCTCCGGCACGGCCTGGTGGTGGATCCTCGGCGTGCTGACCCTCACCGGGCTGGCGGTCGGGCTGGTGGTGCGCTACGTGCCCGGCCACGCCGGCCCCGACCCGGCCACGGTCTCGCTGTTCGGTCCGCCGACGCCGGTCGGCGTGCTGCCGGGGCTCGCGCTGGCGCTGATCCTGGCGCTGGCCGGCGGCGTCAGCCTGGGGCCCGAGAACCCGATCATCGCGATCATCGTCGGCCTGACCGTGGCCGCCGGTGCACGGCTGATGCCGAAGGTGCCGGCCAAGGGCTGGGTCATGCTCGCGGCGGCCGGCACCATCGGCGCCATGTTCGGCACGCCGGTGGCGGCCGCGCTGCTCTTCTCCGAGATGGTCGGAGGCGACAAGGACAAGCCGATCTGGGACCAGCTCTTCGCTCCGCTGGTGGCGGCCGGCGCCGGGGCGCTGACGATGTCGCAGTTCGAGGAGCTGGACTTCTCGCTGCCGATCGAGCCCTACCTGCACCCGACGATCCCCGACATCGGGCTCGGCATGGCGGTCGCGCTGGCCGCGGTCGGCATCGGCATGCTGGGCGTCTGGCTGTTCCCGCTGTTCCACCGGGCCTTCCGTTCGCTCGGCGAGCATCCGGTGCTGGCGCTGACGCTGGGCGGCTTCCTGCTGGGCCTGCTCGGCATCCTCGGCGGTCCGATCACGATGTTCAAGGGCCTGGCCGAAATGAAGACGCTCGCGGGCTCGGCGGCCGGCTACAGCGCCTCGGCACTGGCGCTGATCGTCGTCATCAAGCTGGTGGCGGTGCTGGTCTCCGCCTCCTGCGGCTTTCGCGGCGGGCGCATCTTCCCGCTGGTCTTCGTCGGCGTGGCCTTCGGCCTGCTGGTGCACCAGCTGTTCCCGGTCGTGCCGATGGCGCTGGCGATCGCCTGCTCGGTGCTGGGCTTCACGCTGGTGGCGACGCGCGACGGCTGGCTGAGCCTCTTCATGGGCGCGGTGATGATTCCCGGCATCGAGTTGCTGCCGCTGCTGTGTGTGGTTATCCTGCCCGCGTGGCTGGTTCTCGCCGGGCGCGCGGAGATGCTGATCAAGGCCCCTGCGAGGACGGCTGAAAAGACCTGAGGAGGTTCCATGCACCGAACACTGGCCGGTTCGCGGTTCGGGCCCGCAGCGCTCCTCGCCATCGCGCTGCTGGGCTGTTCGAGCAAGGAAGCCGAGAAGCCGCCGGCGCAGCCCGGCGAGGTCGATGTGCAGGTCGTCAAGACCCAGACGGTGCCCGTGACCTTCGAGTTCGTCGGCCAGACCGAGAGTTCCCAGCAGGTCGAGATCCGGGCCCGCGTCGACGGCTTCCTCGAGCGGCGGGTCTATACCGAAGGCGCCTTCGTCAAGGCCGGCGAGGTGATGTTCCTCATGGAGGCCAAGCCCTTCGAGGCTCGGCTGAAGGCGGCCCGGGCCGAACTGGCCCAGCAGCAGGCCCGCCTGAGCACCGCACGCGCCAACCTGGCGCGCGTGAAGCCGCTGGTGGCCGACGACGCGCTGGCCGCCAAAGACCTCGACGATGCCACCGGCCAGGAGCAGGCTGCCGCCGCGGCGGTCGAGGCCGCCATGGCCAAGGTCACCGACGCGCAGCTCAACCTCGGCTACGTCACGATCACCGCGCCGGTCGCCGGCATTTCCTCCTTCGCCAAGGTGCAGGACGGCGCGTACGTGAACTCGCAGAACAGCCTGTTGACCTATGTCGCGAAGCTCGACCCGATGCGGGTCAATTTCAGCCTGTCGGAGAACGAATCCCTGCGCGTGCAGGAAGAGATCGCCCAGGGCAAGCTGCTGCGGGCGCCGGGCGACGACTACGCGGTCGAGTTGCTGCTGGCCGACGGCTCGACCTTCCCGGCTCCCGGCCGCATCACCTTCGCCGACGCCGCCTTCAGCCAGGAGACCGGCACCTTCCTGCTGCGCGCCGAGCTGCCCAATCCCAAGGGCCAGCTGCGTCCCGGGCAGTTCGTGCGGGTCAAGGTGGAGGGCTTCACGCGGCCGAACTCCATCGTGGTGCCGCAGCGCGCGGTGCAGCAGGGTCCGCGTGGCGCCTTCGTCTGGGCGGTCGACGGCGAGGGCAAGGCGGTGCCGCGGCCGGTGCAGGCCGGCGACTGGCTGGGAGACCAATGGCTGGTCACCAGCGGCCTCAAGGACGGCGAGCGCGTGGTGGTCGATGGCTTCATTCGGCTGGCTCCCGGCGTCATGGTGCGCGCGAAGGAAGTGCCCGCGGCGCCGCTGCCCCAGTACAAGCCGCAGGTGGCGGTCTCGGGGCCGCTGCCGTCGGTGCGTCCGCCTTCAGCCGGCGCCGCATCCCAGCCGGCCGCGGCCTCCCAGCCGGCCGCCGCAGCGGCGTCCTCCGACAAGGACAGGGATGCCGTCTACTTCGAGCGCGGCCGCTCGGTGCTCGACGCCACCGGCCGCGCGCGGCTGATCGGCGTCGCCGCGACGCTGAAGTCCCGTCCCGATCTGCGCGCGGTGCTGCAGGGCCATGTCGATGCCAGCGGTGACGCCGCGCTCAACAAGGCGCTGGCCAGGGACCGCGCCCAGACGGTGCGCGACGCGCTGATCGCCGCCGGCGTGCCGCCGGAGCGCATCGCGCTGCATGCGCCCGCGGACCTGGTGGGTTCGGATTCGCCTGCGCTGGCACGCCGGGTCGACGTCGTGCTGGCGGAGGCGCGGTGAAGTTCGCGCATTTCTTCATCGACCGCCCGATCTTCGCCTCGGTCATCTCGATCATCATCGTGCTGGCCGGCGCGGTGGCGATGCTGAACCTGCCGATCGCGCAGTTTCCCGACATCACGCCGCCACAGGTGTCGGTCAGCGCCACCTACCCGGGCGCCAGCTCGGAGGTGGTGTCGCAGAACGTGGCGGCGCCGATCGAGCAGCAGGTCAACGGCGCCGACCGCATGATGTACATGAACTCGACCTCGAGCTCGACCGGCAACATGACGCTGTCGGTGTTCTTCGAGATCGGCACCGACCCCTCGCTGGCGCAGGTGGACGTGCAGAACCGGGTCAATCTCGCGCTGCCCACGCTGCCTTCGGCGGTCAGCAGCCAGGGGGTGTCGGTGGCCAAGAAGTCGCAGGCCTTCATGATGATCGTGGCGATCTACTCGCCCGACGACAGCCTCGATGCCACCACCATCGCGAACTACGCCAGCATCAACGTGCTGGACGCGATCAAGCGCGTGCCGGGCGCCAACCAGAGCTCGATCTTCGGCTCGCCCGACTACGCGATGCGCCTGTGGCTCAAGCCCGACCGCATGGCCGGGCTCGGCATCACGGCCAGCGACGTGCAGCAGGCGGTGGCGGCCCAGAACCAGCAGTACGCGGCCGGCCGGCTCGGCGCCTCGCCCACCGCGACGCCGGTGCAGCAGACCATCCCGGTCACCACCTCGGGCCGCATGACCGAGCCCTCGCAGTTCGACAACATCATCCTGCGGGCCCAGCAGGGCACCGGCGCCATCGTCCGGGTCAAGGACATCGGCCGCGCCGAACTGGGCGCCAAGGACTATTCGATCCGCTCCAAGTACAACGGCAAGACCGCCACGCTGATCGCGATCTACCAGCAGCCGGGCGCCAACGCGCTGCAGGTCGCGACCGACGTCAAGAAGCTGCTTGGCGAACTCAAGCCCGCCTTTCCCGACGGCCTGGACTACCAGGTCGCGCTCGACACCACCGACTTCGTGCGCGAATCGATCAACGAGGTGGTCCACACCTTCATCGAGGCGGTGGTGCTGGTGGTGCTGGTGGTCTTCCTGTTCCTCCAGAGCCTGCGGGCGACGCTGGTCCCGATCCTGGCGGTGCCGGTATCGATTCTCGGCGCCTTCATCGGCATGACCGCGATGGGCTTCTCGATCAACATGCTGACCCTGTTCGGCATGGTGCTGGCGATCGGCATCGTGGTCGACGACGCGATCGTGGTGGTCGAGAACGTCGAGCGCAACATGGCCGAGTTCGGGCTCGGTCCGAAGGAGGCCGCGAAGAAGGCGATGGACGAGGTCAGCGGCCCCGTGGTCGCCATCGTGCTGGTGCTGTGCGCGGTGTTCATCCCGGTGGCCTTCCTGTCGGGCATCACGGGACAGCTCTACAAGCAGTTCGCGATCACGATCGCGGTGTCGGTCGTGTTCTCGGGCCTGGTGGCCCTGACCTTGTCGCCGGCGCTGGCCGCCATCCTGCTGAAGCCGCCCAAGCCCGGCGGGCACGAGAAGAAGGGCTTCTTCGGCTGGTTCAACCGGCGCTTCGAGCGCCTCACCGAGGGCTACACCTCGACCACCCGGCTGGCGATCCGGCGCGCGGGCTTCTCGCTGCTGCTGATCGCCGGCATGGTCGCGATCATGCTGGGGCTGTTCAAGCGGGTGCCGTCGACCTTCCTGCCGGTCGAGGACCAGGGCTACATCTTCACCGCGGCGATCATGCCCGATGCCGCCAGCCTGGACCGCACCGAGGCCGCCACCGACCGCGCCCAGCAGTGGTTCAGCAAGCAGCCCTCGGTGCGGGGGGTGGCCTCGGTGCCGGGCTTCAGCCTGATCGACTCGCAGCTCAAGTCGAACGCGGGCGTGCTTTTCGTCTCGCTCAAGGGCTTCGCCGAGCGGCAGGCGCCGGGCGACCGCGCCGATGCGCTGATCCGCGACGCCACGGCCGAGTTCGCGACCTTCAAGGACAGTGTGATGGTGCCGGTCAACCCGCCGTCGATCCCGGGCCTGGGCACCACCGGCGGCTTCGAGTTCTGGGTCCAGAGCGAGGGCGATGCGAGCCTGCAGCAGGTCGAGGAGGTCACGCGCGAGTTCATCGCCAAGGCGCGCCAGAGGCCCGAACTGCGCGGCGTCAACAGCACCATCAATACGCGTTCGCGGCAGTTGATGGTCGACGTCGACCGCGATCGGGCCGAGAGCCTGGGCGTGCCGGTGCAGGAGGTGTATGCGACCCTGCAGACGCTGTTCGGATCGCTCTACGTGAGCCAGTTCCCGAAGAACAGCCGGCTCTTCCAGGTGATCCTGCAGGCCGAGCCCGACTACCGCACCAAGCCCGAAGACCTGCAGAACATGTTCGTGCGCAATCAGGTCGGCAAGATGGTTCCGCTGAAGGCGGTGGCCTCCACGCGCTACGTGACCGGCGCCGACATCGTGACCCGCTTCAACAACTTCACGGCCGCCAAGATCACCGGCGATGCCGCCCACGGCTACAGCTCCGGCCAGGCGCTCGACGCCATGGAGGCGGTGGCCAGGGAGGTGCTGCCCCAGGGCTTCTCCTTTGCCTGGTCGGGCCAGGCGTACGAGGAGCGCAAGGCCGGCTCGACCGCCGGCCTGGTGTTCGCGTTCGCGCTGGTGATGGTGTTCCTGATCCTGGCGGCGCAGTACGAGAAGTGGACGCTGCCGATCGGCGTGCTGCTGGCGGTCCCGTTCGCGCTGTTCGGCGCCATCGCCGCGATCTGGGTGCGCGGCATCCAGAACGACGTCTACTTCCAGATCGGGCTCACGGTGCTGATCGCGCTGGCGGCCAAGAACGCGATCCTGATCTTCGAGTTCGCGGTCGAGCTGCGCCACAAGGAGGGCCTGTCGGCCTATGATGCCGCGGTCGGCGCGGCCAGGCTGAGGCTGCGGCCGATCATCATGACCTCGCTGGCCTTCATCCTCGGCTGCATCCCGCTCGCCATCGCCAGCGGCGCCTCGGCCGCCAGCCGGCAGTCGCTGGGCACCGGTGTCATCGGCGGCATGCTCGGCGCGACCGTGATCGCGATCTTCTTCATTCCGATGTTCTTCTGGGGCTTCGAGAGGTTGAGCGAGCGCTCGGCGGCCGGCAAGAACCCAGCTTCGCAACCGGCCCCCGGGGGCGAGCCGGGAGGAGCGGTCGATGCGCCGCGTTGAGGCGGCCGGCATCCGCGGCGCCGCTGCCGGCGGGCTCGCGCTGCTGCTGGCCGGCTGCATGCTGGGGCCCGACTACAAGCGCCCGGAGATGCAGATCCCGGCGCAGTTCCGCGGCGCGGCCCCACCCACGGCGGCCGAGCTCGCGTTGCCCGACACCGCCTGGTGGCGCCAGTTCGGCGATGCGGAACTCGATGCGCTGATCGTCGAGGGCCTGCGCAACAACCTCGACCTGGTCGTGGCCGCGGCCCGCGTCGAGCAGTTCTACGGGGCGCTGGGCACCACGCGCGCGCAGCTCTTCCCGCAGGTCGGTGCCGAGGCCGCCGGCAGCCGCACGCGGGCCAGCGAGCAGACCATCAGCCCGGCGCCGTCGATCAATCCCTACAACGCGGCCCAGGCCACCCTGCTGGCAAGCTGGGAGATCGACCTCTTCGGACGCACGCGCCGGCTCACCGAGGCCGCGACCGCCGAGCTGCAGGCGAGCGAGTCGTTTCGCCGCGGCATCGTGCTGTCGGTGGTGGCGGCGGTCACCACCGGCTACGTGCGGCTGCGCGAGCTGGATCGCGAACTCGAGGTGGCCCGCAGCACCCTGGCCCTGCGCCAGGATTCGCTCAACCTCTTCGAGCGGCGCTTCAAGGGCGGGGTGGTGTCGCAGGTCGAGGTCAGCCAGGCCCGTTCGGAATATGCCACCGCGCTGCGCGCCATCCCGTTGCTGGTGCAGTCCATCGCCCAGCAGGAGAACGCGCTGTCGGTCCTGATCGGTCGCGATCCGGGGCCGATCGCGCGCGGCCGCAGCATCGATGCGCTGGCGATGCCGACGGTGCCCGCGGGCCTGCCCTCCGAGCTGCTCGACCGGCGCCCCGACATCCTGCAGGCGGAGCAGACGCTGGTGGCGGCCAATGCGCGCATCGGCGCCGCCAAGGCCGCCTATTTCCCGACCATTTCGCTCACCGGGGCCTTCGGCCAGGCGAGCCGGTCGCTGTCCGACCTGTGGAGCGGCCCGGCGCGGATCTGGAGCTACGGCGCCGACGTCAGCCTGCCGATCTTCACTGCGGGCGCGATCGCCGGACAGGTGGAGCGGGCCGAGGCCGAGCAGCGCGCGGCCGTGGCCCAGTACCGCAAGACCGTGCAGGCGGCTTTCGGCGAGACCGCCGACGCGCTGGCCGGCATCGTGAACTCGCGCGAAGGGCTGGACGCGCAGCAGATGCAGGTCGGCGCGCTGGTCAACTACGCGCGGCTGTCGCGCAAGCGATTCGAAGGCGGCTACACCAGTTACCTCGAGGTGATGGACGCCGACCGCAGCCTGTTCAACGCCCAGGTGCAGCTGGCGCGGTCGCAGGGCGACGTGCTGCTGCAGGCGGCGGCGCTCTACAAGTCTTTGGGGGGTGGCTGGGTGGAGCTGGCGAACCAGGATGCGCCGCAGCCTGCGGTGCGGCTGGGCCAGCGGCCGCCGCTGTGGCCGTAGCGGAAGGAAAAAGAGTTGGTGGAGAGGATGTCCGCCTGCATCGAACTCCGGGGGCATTCGTTGGGGTTCTACAACGTTCAGCGATTCAATGAATCTCCCAATGAAAGCAGCGTTTTGAAAGTTCGAGAGCGTTCGTTGACATCCGACACAATCGGTTAGACGATGTGGGGTAAGACGTTGGAGAAGACGAGATGCCCCGGAAAGCGAAAGAACTATCAGCATTGGAGGTCGGTCGGATCAAGCGGCCCGGCCTGAACGCCGTCGGCGGCGTGGCCGGCCTGCACCTGCAAGTTGCTCCGTCGGGGGGGCGCACTTGGGTGCTGCGTGTCGTCGTTGCTGGAAAACGCCGCGACATGGGCTTGGGCGGATTCCCGGACGTGTCGCTCGCCGGGGCAAGGGAAAAGGCGCGAGCCGCGCGCCTACAAGTCGAGCAGGGTGTCGATCCGATTGAGCAACGACGTGAAGCCCGGAATGTGTTGATGGCTACTCGCGCGAGCGCCAAGACGTTCGAAGAATGCGTGACTGGATTGCTCGCTGCCCGCGAGGGTGAATGGCGCAATGCCAAGCACCGTTGGCAATGGGAAAACACATTGACCACGCATGCCGGGCCGGTAATGGGGAAACTGAAGGTGGCAGACATCAAGCTCGCTCACGTCCTCGATGTACTCCAGCCGATCTGGTCTTCCAAGACCGAAACCGCATCTCGTCTGCGCGGCCGCATCGAAGCCGTTCTCGATTGGGCGACGGCGCGCAGCTATCGCTCTGGTGAGAATCCGGCGCGCTGGAAAGGCCACCTCGACCAGTTGCTTGCCCGCCCATCGAAGATCGCCAGGGCGAAGCACTACGCCGCCCTTCCGATTGATGAAATGCCAGCATTTCTCGTTCGCCTGCGGGCAGCAGAGGGTACTGGCGCTCGTGCGCTGGAATTCTCAGTTTTGACTGCGGCCCGATCTGGCGAGGTTCGTGGCGCGTTGTGGGGCGAAATCGATCTGGAAGCGGCCGTGTGGACTGTGCCCGCCGAGCGGATGAAGATGCACAGAGAGCATCGGGTGCCGTTGTCGCCGCAGGCCGTGAAGTTGTTGCGCGCTTTGCCTCGTGCCAAGGATCAGCAATTGGTCTTCCCAGCGCCGCGTGGTGGCGTCCTGTCTGACATGGCCTTGGTGGCCGTGGTGCGCCGTATGGGCGTCGATGCCGTTCCGCACGGCTTTCGCTCCACGTTTCGGGACTGGGCGGCGGAGCGCACTCACTTCCCGCACGAACTGGCTGAAATGGCCCTTGCTCACGCGATCGACAGCAAGACCGAGGCGGCATACCGACGCGGTGACATGCTGGCAAAGCGTGCCGCAATGATGGGCGCGTGGGCCACGTTTTGTGCGACCCCAACGCCGAAAAAGTCGGCGACGGTCATGCCCATCGGAAAGAAAGTTGCCTGACTTTTCAGGCCGGCGATGTTCCCGGGCCGCGATCGGGGCGAAATCAAACTGGAGTTTCTGTGGATATCGAAAATCTTGCCGCCGCAACCGTTGAAGACTTCGGCGACCGCCGCGTGATCTTTCATCTCGATGACTCGGGCATGCTCGACACTTTCTTCGGCGGCCTCTACTACGGCCAAAGCCCAAGCGGGCCGACGACGGCAAGTATCACTCGGAATGTGAGTGACGCTGCACTCGCCACGTTCGCTGGCCGTCATCGTTTCGCGCTCGATGCACTCCGAAACTTTCGCGATCAATCACGGGTCGGAGCTTCCATGCTCGTCTCGCCGGCCGTAGCGCTTTCGGCGTGATCTACGAATCCGATGCCCGCTTTTTGCGGGCGATGATCGTCGGGCGTATCGACTCGCTCGCCGATGGCGCTATGGCCCGACTGGCGGTACTGCGTGCGAAATACTCGGCAGCGCTCGATGGCGGGATGCTCGACCTGATTGCGCGCGCCAGGGAAACGCACGCCGAAGCGGTCGCGCGCGCCGAGGTTGCCGCCGATCGCGCATTCCTCGAAGGCCTGATCGACGGCACGGAAGACCTTCTGAGCGAAGACACGTTCCCGAAGCTCGAACCGATGTTCACGCGCTATGCCGAGGGCAGCGAAATGTTCGCGCTGCTCGAAAAGGCCGCGACCATCTTCGGCGACGCGGCGCAGGAACTCGCGTCCTGGGTGATCGCGGGCGAGGTGATTCATGCTGCCCGGTGCGGCTGGGGCGACGATGAGTAGTTCCAAGAGTCGATCGGTTCCGATCATAAGAATGGAAGTCGATGAACTGCTGCATCACGCTGAGAGGACGGACGGCGCGAACGACAACCCTTTGATCAGGGCGCTATGTGAACAGTTGGAAGAGTATCGTCAGCGCGAAGCAGATGGAGAGCTTGACCAGTCTGCTTGGAGGACGCGCGAGAAAGCCTTGAAGGATGACCTCGCGGTTGCGCGCGAAGAGCGCGATCGGATGTGCCTATGGGCGTTTGGTGCGGCCATCGACCGCCTGAACGAAGGCCTGGAGGTCTTGGCGTCGCCAACAGGTCCTAAAAATGCGAGGGAGTTCGACCACAACTGGTGCTGGCTCGACTTTGCAACTCAAGAGATGACAGCTCTGCGCACGAAGTTTCTTGAGAATTTTGGGCGTCTTGAGTCGGAAGCCAAACACGCGATCGCGACCACCATGCCGAATCAAGCTTCGCTCTTCGAGCGCGAAGAAGGCGGAGAGCATCGTCGGCAGGCCTTCGCCGCGTTTGAAGAAGCCCAGGCTTCCGAATGGCAGCAGTCTGAACCAGAACAAAGTTCCTCCCCGAAAGACCGCCGCTTGAGCAAGTCGATGCGCATCGCTCTCAGGCTCTTGCTACACGCGCAAGACAACGGCCGTCCGATGCGCGCGGACGAGCTAAGACTTGCGCTGGAAAGCACGGTACATCGCACGACCGCCAAGACTACGCCCGGCAAGCTTATCGATGATGGCTACGTCACTAAAGACCCGGACGGTACGCTCCGCGTGAAACGCACTTGGCAGCACTTGGCTAAATAAGCGCCTCGCTATTTCGACGCGCCGAATGCCCGGCCGTTGCTGGTGATGACGCTATCAAGTTCATAGCATAAGCCAATTTTGGAAAACGGCGCCTCGTCGCTCGGCCTTCTGTTTTGAGAATCCTTTTACGTCCTGCGGGATGCGAAAGGAATCTCAAATGAAAGTGGCAATCAAGATGCTCGATGCCAGGACGGCACGGGCGAAATTTGCAGATAAGAGCAACACGTCGTGGTATGCGGACATCGCTAACGGCGTGGTTCCGGCCGGCGTGCCCGTGGGCCTGCGCGGCAAAGGCTGGAACGAGTCCGAGTTGGACGCGGTGCTCGCCGCCCGTGCGGCCGGCTGGAACGATGATCAGGTGCGCCAACTGGTGCGTGGCCTCATCGAAGAGCGCCATGTCCGTGCCGCCGAACTGAGCCGTTTCCTCCAACCCGCCAACCCGGCGATGGCGTAAGGGGCAATCGTGCGCCACATGTCCATCAGCCGTAACGTTCAATGCACTTCCGCTGGCGTGCCCGCCAGTCCCGATTCGCGCGCCACCATGTATGCGCTTGCCTTTGCCAATGCCATGGAGAAGGGCGACATGAAACTCGCGCAGGCCTGGGCACGTGGGCTGCGTCGCGTGGGCAATAACCCCGCGCGATTCTCCACTGCGCTCCCGGCGGACCAGCTCTAATGGCCCGAATCCGCACTGTGAAACCCGAGTTCTACACGAGCGAGCAGGTCATGAACATGCGCATCGAGGCCCGCTTCGGCTTCCTGGGCATGCTGAATTTCTGTGACGACGGCGGCAACCATCCGGCCAGTTCCCGCACCCTCAAGGCAGAGGTCTTTCCTAGCGATGATCTTTCCACCGCAGATGTGCAAATGCTGGTGGACGAGATGCTCGCGCAGGGCCTTGTGGTCGAGTACGCGGCGAGCGGGAAGACGTACTGGCACGTCACTGGCTGGCACCACCAGCGCATCGACCGTCCGACGTTCAAGCACCCGCCGTTCCCCGGCAATTCGACTGGTGCTCGCAACCTGCTCGACGAGGCCTCGCCGACGATTCGGCGGGCGCTCGTCGAGTCCTCGTCGAGCGAGGGACGAGTCCTCGACCCCGTAAGGGAAGGGAAGGGAGAGGAAGGGAGGGGAGTCGAAGAAGTAGAAGGCGCGAACTCTGCTGCCGCAGAGCCGTCGGCACCGGCAGATTCGTGCCCGCACCAGCAGATCATCGAACTGTTCCACGAGGTGCTGCCGGCGGCGCGTCGTGTTCGCGAATGGACGCCGGCACGTCAGCAAGCCCTGCGTGCACGCTGGCGCGAGAAGGCCGAGCGCCAGAATCTCGACTGGTGGCGCAAGTTCTTCGGCTACGTGTCGGCGTCGGACTTCCTTTGCGGCCGCACCAAGCCGACGCCGGGCCGCAAACCGTTCGATCTGAGCCTGGATTGGCTTTGCAAGTCCGAGAACCTCGTGAAGGTCGTCGAGGGCGCGTATGAAAATTGAACGCGCCTCGACCCTCGGCACGATGCCGTACAGCCTCGAAGCCGAGGCTGCCGTGATCGGCGCAGTCCTTCTCGACAACGAAGCACTGGCGCGCGTGAGCGATCTTGCCCCGACGATGTTCTACGCGGCGTTCCACGCCGACGCGTTCGGCACGATCTTGTCGATGGCCGCCGTCGGCCAGCCCTTCGACGTGATCGCCGTCTTCGACGCGATGCGCGCCGCCGGCAAGGCTGAGCAAGATGGTCTTTCACGCCTCAACGAGATGGCCCAGTTCGTGCCGTCGGCGTCCACCATCCGCCGCCACGCCGCCCTTGTTGTCGAGCGTCACCGCCAACGTGAACTCGTGCGCGCCGGCCTGGAGATCGCCGAACTCGGCGCGTCCGCAGAATCGGCCGCAGAGCAGATCGACAAGGCGCAGATGATGCTCGCCAAGCTGGCGACCGCAAAGTCGAAGCGCGAGCCGCAGCACATCAACGAATCGTTGGTTGACTACCTCGCTCTGCTCAACGACTTGAGCGAAGGAAAAAACCCGGCCATTCCGACCGGCATCGACGGGCTCGATCGCCTGCTCAACGGCGGACTGCGTCGCGGCGAGATGATGGTGATCGGCGCGCGCCCGAAGAACGGGAAGACCGCGCTGGCCCTGGCTCTGGCCCGCAACATGGCGCGCACCTACAGCACGCTGTTCATGTCGCAGGAGATGCCTGTGAATCAATTGATGCACCGGCATACCGCCGCCGCCGGCTCGCATGATCTCGGCCGCATCATGCGCGCTGATCCTCAGGATCACGACATGTGGACCGCCGTCTCGGAAGCGGCCCGGCGCCTCGGTGAACTGCGCCTTGTCCATGACGACCAATCGAGCCTCAGCCTGCTCGACATCCGCCGCAAGGCATTGAGCGTCAAGCGCAAGCATGGCCTCGACGTGCTGTTCGTCGATTTTCTTCAACTCATGGCCGGTGCAGGCGAAGAAAACCGTAACCGCGAACTCGACGTGATCGTGAACGGCATCAAGGCGCTGGCGCTTGATCTGCAAATCGGCGTTGTGGTGTTGTCGCAAATGTCCCGCAAAGCCGACGAGCACTATGGGCGGCCCACGATGAGCCACCTCCGCGACTCCGGTGCGATCGAGGCGGCGGCGGATCAAATCGCCCTGTTGTTCACCGACTGGGCGCACCCTCTGAGCAAGCGAGAGGCCGCCTTCGAGGGCTACTCCGAACTGGAGATCGTCGCCCATCGCAACGGCCCGCAGGGGCTCGTGCCGCTGCACTTCAACGGGAAGTACCAGCAGATCACGGACTGGGAAGGCGCGCCGCCAAGCCGGCCGGCAAGCGTCAAGTCTGCCAGCCGAGGGATGCCGGCATGACCGACATCGAAAAGCACTCTCGGCACGCCGCGCACGCCCGCCGTCTCATCGCTGCCGTGCAGGCCGCATCCGCTACGAAACGCACCGATGCGGACGCGATGTCGATCATCGACGGTCTGCGCGCCCTGTTGTGGCTCGACGGCGGCATTCGCCGCGCTGCCTCGACGACGTTGATCGACGCCCTCATTGCGGAGCACGGCGTTGCCGTAGTCCTGCATGCCGCGATCGAGGCTTGCGCCTCACGTCCTGCTGGTCTCGCTGCCTGGATGCGACATGCCTGCCGGCAGCACTCTTCCCAAATCAACCAACCCATCATTAACGGAGAAATGCAATGACCACCAATATTGGACTGGCCGCCCGCCTGCGCCAGCGTGCCGATGAGCTGGATTCTGCCGAGCGCCAGGAACGCGCGAAGGCCGCCGCTCTGAGCAGCGTCATGTCGATGGCCTACGCCAACTTCCTCGCTGGCCGCCACCGCGCGAGCTGCGAGCTTGGCTTTCGCGCTGCCGTGCAACACCACAAGGACTCGATCGGCTTCAAAGGCCGCTTCGCGAAGGGCAGCGACGAGTGGAACGCGATGCTGGCCGCGACCGATCCGGTGTACCGCCGCCTGGAAATCGCGCGCCACCTGGAGAAGCACACCAAGGGCCTGTTGACGAAGGCGTGGCGCGATGCCGACTTGAATGCCGACGAGTCGGACTTCTGGGGCATGTCTGCTCGCATGCAGGTCGATGCCTCGGAGTTCCTGCGCGCCTACCGCGAAAAGAACGACCTCATCGCCGCTGATGCTCGCGACGTGGGCCTCGCAGACGAAGAAGTGCTGAGCATGCGCCGCGCCGAGGCCAATGCGCAGGCCGCATCCGAACTGATGGCCGACATCGGGATCACCTCGTGAGCACCTCCAATCTCCGCCGCGCGGCAAATGTCCCGCCGCACCGCCCCAATCAAGTGAGGATCGCCATGACCATCGCCGCCATCACGAATACCGCACGTCCTGCACACGACCAAGGGGTCAATTCGATCAACACCAGTGTGTCGGCAGCGAACGATGGCGGCGCTGGCGCTCGCGTCCGGAGCGACGCGGAATCGACTCGCGACAAAGAAAACGATCGTCTGCGCCGCATCATCGGTCCGCGCCTTGTCCTGGCGCGGGAGCAATCCGGGCTGCATCAAGGGGAGGCCGCGCGTCTGCTCGGCCTCGGCAACCCCACGCAGCTTGCCTTGTGGGAGAACTCGCGCCGCCTCGTGCCGATGGTCGAACTGATCCGCGTCGCCGACCTCTACAGCGTCTCGGTGGGGTATCTGCTCGGCACCACCAATGAGGTCGAGCGTGATCCGGCCCGTGCGCTGCGTGCCGCGACCGTACGCGGGCTGCGCGGAATGCTGGATGGCCTCGCGGTCGGGTTGGTCGATGCGATTGGTGCACACGCCGCTGCCGTCGGGCCGGATGTTGTGTCTGCACGCGCGATCGTCGCGGCCGGCCAAGCGCTGATCGACGCGCTCGGCGTGGCGATGCGCGCACCCGAGTTCGACGACATCCGTGGTGGCGCATCCGTGATTCGTGCCGTGTTGGAGTTCGAGTCCCGTCTGGACGAAGTGCGAAGCGCGATCAAGAAGTTCGATCTTCTGGACCTCGATCTGCGCGAGCGCATCGCTGATGCCGTCGCGGCCAATGACGGGGGATGAATCGGGAAAAACGGCCGTTCTCGCGCAGCCTTCCGCAGTGACCATCGATCACATATTCACTTCCGCAGCCTAAAAATGGACCAATCCATCGAACCCCTGCTTGACGACGAACAAGTCGCCAGCACGTTGAAGGTCTCTGTCGAGACGCTGGCGGCATGGCGCCACACCGGCCGCGTCCAACTGCCCTACGTCCGCATCGGCGGGCGCATCGTCCGCTACAAAAAGTCGGATGTGCTGGCCCTCATTGATGCCGGGCACCAGTCCGCAGCAGAGGGCGTTTGAAATGCAGCTTGCCGTCACCGCCCTGATCGACGCCGCGCGCAGCCGCTTCGCCCCGGAGGCACCCGCCGGCCCCGTGGCGCCCGCCGCCGGTCCCGTCCAACCCCAACCATTCGCATCCCTGGAGAGCCCCTTGACGACGTACGCACTCTTTGTCCGCAGCCCGCTGTCGGTCGCAACGAACCCGGTCCTCGCCGATCTGATCGATGTGATCTTCCGTGATGCGTCGGTGCAGCGCGCGGCCGGTGCCTGCGCCGCCAAGCGTCTGCGCCTGATCGAACTCGCCGGCTTTAAGTCGGAAATCTCGGCGGCTATCCGTTGTGTTGTCGCGAATGCCGAAGACCTCAACATGGGCAGCATCTCGCCGGCCGCTGTTGTCGAAGTGCTGCGCCAGCGCGCGGAAGATATCGACGACGCCATTGAAGACTGTCGCGAAGATCACGCGGCGCACCAGGCCGCGAGCCGCGCGCTCATGGCCCGTCACGGACCGCTGCGGGCGGCCGTCGGCAAGCATCTCACGCAGTTGACCGCCGAGCGTGATCACCTTTCGCGCGAGAACGATGCGGCCGCTATCGCGGCGTCGATCGGAGTGCCCGGCGCGTCGCGCTACGCCGTCCTGCGCAGCGCGGGTCTCTCCGATGAGCAGATTGCGGCGACGGAACCTACCGCCGTGAATCCCGAGATCATGGCGGACCGCCGCCGCGCCCGCATCGCCGCGATCGCTCCGCAGATCGAGAAGCTCAAGGCTTTCGGGGAGGCACCGAACTTCGATGCCGCTCCGATCATCGGCATCGATCCCGCCCTGGACGACCTGATCGCCGCACGCGCCAGCCAGAAGGCCGCAGCGTGAAGAAGTCTGCCGCGAAAACGTCGGCCGAGATCGGCCAGGGTGAGCCTGCAAAAGCCGATCAATCCGCTGCTTCCACGTGTGAGGACCGGGCCGCGCGTTTCCGAGATCACTGGGGCGATGAATTCTTCCGCGCCTACTTCGGGCGGGGCGCCAAGGTCTACGACCGAAAGACCCGCCGACTGGTGCCGCTCGACACCTACATCCCCACCGACGAGCCTAGCGAGGTTCGCATCGACGGGTTGATCACGGAAAAAAAGTGCCGTTGCTGCGGCAGCAGGTTGTCGCTGGATTGCTTTTCTCCGAGCCGCACCGGACGCGGTGGCGTGAAGGCGCGCTGCCGCGAATGCTGCGCCGAGGCCGCACAGGAATATGCGAGGACTCCGAAGGGCAAGGCTGCGCGTGCCGCCGCCGTGCAAAAGTACGAAGCGCAGGAACGCGCCCGTCAAGAAACCATCGCGGCGCGTGCGCGCCTCGACCAAATCCTGTTCGGCCGCAAGCTGGCCGAAATGTTCGCCGCCGGCCCGGCGGAGGATGTTAAGAATGACTAAGTTTCTGTCGATTCCTCGCGCCACCGGCTATCAGGCACGCGCGCAGTGCAAGTTCCTCAACGACTTCGGGGTGACGAAGTGAAGGCCCCGCGTATCGGAAACGCGCAGTCGGCACTGAATCGCATTCGGCAGGTTGAACTCGACAGTCGGCGGCAGGCAAGCACGATCCTGCAACCCGGCGAGGTTGCGGGCGGATTGAGCCCGGCGCGCATGCTGACGACCACGCTCGGCGGTGCGGGCGTGCGGGCCATCACGCCCGCTGACCTTGCCCAGTTCAAGAAGGCCGTCGCCGCCCTGGGAGACAAGGCGCAGCAGGGCCTGACTGCGAAGGAAGCCCTGGGCCTGTCGCGGACCATCGACATCGAGCGCGCGAAGACTGAAATTCGCTACTCGATGCCTGCCCGCCTCCAAGCCGGTAAGGTGCATCTCGTCACCGACAGCGGCCCGCGCTCGAAGGTGACTCGTCACCACGTGAATATCGAGTTCTCGGCGTATTCGGCGGCGCTCGCGCGGCCCGGGACGCCGGCTGATTCGGCGAAGTGGCTGTGCAAGGAAAGCACCCTGCGGTTCGAGTGCGATTGCCAGCACTTCCGATACTTCCTGCGCTTCGTCGCGACGGCGGGGGGCTGGGTGACTGGCCGGTCTGAGCACGGCATGCCGAAATTGACGAATCCCACGTTGGACGGCGCCTGCTGCAAGCACTTGGCGCGCGTCATGACGGACGTTCAATCGAGTGTCGGCTTCCGGCAGCACGTCGCCAAGATGATCGAAGCGGATCGCGCCCGCATCGATCGTCCGGGCAGGGCCAAGCCTCGGGCCTTCATCGTGCGGCAGTCGGACGCGGAGGCCATGCTGCCGAAGAACGCACGTCGCATCGTGGTGCCGGCGACGGCGCGCGGCGCATCGTTGCCTAAGCCTGCGTCCGCCTCTGACATCCGGCGTGCCGTGGCCGCATATGCCGGTCGAAGCGATCCCAACTCGGTGGCGATCGCTCGCGCTCTTCAGGCTCTTCTCGCCGCGCAGCAAGGGGGTGCCCGTGCTTGACCTTCTTCTGCAGGCCGCCCGGCTGCGCACGCTGGTCGCCATCGGCCGCGCTCGGTCCAAGGCGCGTGTCGCCATCACTTCCAACCTTCACTTCAATCTGGAGACTCCTTCCATGTCCTATGTCGAACCCGAACCCGACGGCCAAGCTCGCACCCTTGCCGCCGAACTGCTGGAGCGCGTCGCGCTCGATGCCCACGGCGCTTTGTTCAACGACGACGATCCGGCAACGTGGGCAGATGCGGATGCTGCCGTTCCCGAAATCGTCTCGCTCGGCCCGGTGCGCTTCCGCATCGTCGATTCGGACGCTGTTGACCTGGCCGTTGCTGCCGGCGCGATCGAGCCCGGCGACAAGACGCTGTGCCTGCGCGTCCAGTTCGACGCGTCCAACGACGCGCCTGCACCCGCTCTTGGTCAAGTCGTCACTGTGACGACCGACGAGCCCGGCGTCACGCTCGCGTTCGGCATCTGGCTGACGCATGCCGATCTGCATGCCGCCGAAGCACCGGATTTTGGCTCCGATGCCATGCGCGACTCCACGTTCGATGTGCTGGAACCCAACCAAGCGCTGCTCGTGCATGTCCTCGATAACACGGAGGTGCAATGACCATCGCCAACCGCATTGCCGCCGCGCAGGCGCTGCTCGCGCGCTCGCGCAAATCCCTTGAACACCACCATGCCGGTCGCCGCACGGTCCAGCTTGACTCGCCCGGCATCGCGCCTTTGAAGCCCGCGCCCGCTCGCATCGGCTCGGCGTCCGCCCAAACCGCACGGAGGTCTTAAATGGCACTGAAACACGACATGAGCGGCTTTCTGGTCGGCGAGATCATCAAGACGAACGATCAGCTCCTGACCGTCCAGCAAGATGGCGTGCGGCTGCTGTCGAACATCCGCACGGAGGTGTCCTCCATCGCGCGGGCGATCAGTGTGCAGATGAAGATGCAGGAGCGCTCCACGGTCAGCGGACAGGGCGGCCATCGCGTGCATCGCATCACGCCCGCCGTGTCGCCGGCCGGCCGCGCCGGATCGCGCATGGTCGGCAGCAATCAGACTGTCGGCCCGGCGTCGCGCGGGGGAGCGCCGGGCGCGCGGCGCGTATCGGCATCGGTTGCCGTACCGACCGGGCGCGACGATCGCGGGCGCTTCGTTGCCGGCCAGAGCAAGGGCGCGGCTGGCGGCGCTGCTCTCGGGTCGGTGGGCGGCGGACTCGCGCGCCTGTCCGAAGGTATCGGCAAACTGTCGGCGTCGCTCGCCGCGACCAACAACCTCGACCCGACCACCAACGCTTTGAAGGAGGTGACCGACGTGGTGACGCCGCTCGGTCGCGGAATGTCCTCGATGTTCGGCCGCAGCGCCGAGCGCAAGAAAGAGCGCTGGAACATGCGCTTCTGGACGGCGCTCAAGGCAAAGCCGAGGGTTGAAGTCGTCGGCGGCGGCCGTACCGGCGTCGGGATCGTTGGCGGGATCGGCCAGGGTCTCGGTGCTGGCCTCGGCGGCATGCTCGGCGCTGGTGCTGGCGCGGCTGCCGGCGGGGTTGCTGGCCTGCTCGGCAAGGGAGGGCGGCTGCTCATGCGTGTTCCTATGCTGGGCGCACTGCTGGCCGGCGGCAGCGCGCTCGCATCGGTCTTTGGCGACGGCGATCGTGCGTCGAAGTTTCGCGGCGTCGGCGAGGCCGGCGGCATGCTGGCCGGTGGGTTGGCTGGCGCCAAGGGCGGTGCTCTGGTCGGTTCGCTGCTCGGCCCGATCGGCACGGCCGTCGGCATCGTCATTGGCGGCGTCGGCGGTGCGATCTTCGGCGAGAAGTTCGGCGCTAAGGTCGGCGAGTGGACCCAATCGCTGATCGACTCCGACATCGGCGGCAAGGCGGTCGCGGCATGGGATGTCACTACGGCCGGCATCGGCGCCGCATGGGACTCGCTTGTCGCAGACGCGAAGACGACGTGGGGCGAACTTTCGACGACGGTGGGCGAGTGGTGGGGGGCCGCCAAGTCTGCCGCGCAGACGGTCGGCGACAAGTTGGGGTCGATCGTTGACGGCGCTGACGAGTGGCTCAAGTCCAAGGGCATCAACGTCGGTGAGATCGCCGGCAACGCATGGAAAGATGCGAAGGCGATGGCGGGCGAGGCGGCAAGTCGCGCCTACGACGTGCTGGTCCCGAACACGGTCAAGCGCGCGATCAACGCGGGAAGCGCAGCGGCGACGCAGGCGAAGGCGGGCTACGACGAAGCGCGCGGCTCCGAAACGATGGCGCCGGCCCCGTCGAACTCGCTAGAGCATGGTGCGCGCGCGGCGGGCGGCGGCCTGGGCAATATGATCGCCAAACACGAAGGCGGCTACGGCTCGTTCAATCGTGGCAATGCGGGCGACTCGGGTGGCGCGACCATGGATTTCTCGTCGATGACCGTCTCGCAGATCATGGCCGCGCAGTCGCTGAAAAAGGGCGACGCGAATCGCCTGTTCGCCGTCGGCAAATACCAAGTCATTCCCTCGACGATGCAGGGCGCCGCAAAGGCGATGGGCCTGACAGGCGATGAGAAGTTCACGCCCGAGTTGCAGGAGCGCATCTTCGCCGAGTACCTCACGGCTAAGAAGCGCCCGCAAATTGCGGGTTATATCAAGGGCGAGCACGACAATCTTGCAAGCGCGCAGTTGGCTGGCGCGCAGGAATGGGCATCCATCGCGGACCCGAAGTCGGGGAAGAGCTACTACGCCGGAAGTGGCAACAACCGCGCAGGCATGTCGGCAGATACGTTCGGGTCGGGCCTGACCGATGCGAGGGGCCGCTATAAGACCCTGATTGCGCAGGGCGTGGCGCCGGACACGGCGTATGCGAGCGCACTGCGCGGTGGCGTGGCCGTCGCGGGCCTGCCGACGATGAAGTCCATTGATATTCCGCCGTCGGTTCCGGCTCAACTGCCCGAGCAGGCCAAGAACGAAGTGCCTGAGAAGCTCAACTCGGGGGCGGCGGCCAGCGGCAAGGTTCAAGTCTCGCTGAAAGACAGGACTTCGCAGAACATTGGCGATCGGGGAATCGCGCACATCGTCAGCGGCGGAATCGGCGGCGCTTGACAGGGGGCGCGCGGCGTCAGACCACTCTCGCGCGCAACGTGATGCCCATGCTCGCCGGACCGAGTCAAGGCCCATCAGCGCAGCGGCGGTCGCGACGAAAAAGGGCCCCGGAGGCCCCTTTTCTTCATCCGCGTTGTTCGCGTCCAGGCTCGTCTGTCGAGCACCGCCATCGCCAGTAGCGATCTGGCTTCACCCACACAACCTTTTCGTTATCCATCTTCCGGAACGCTGCCAGCACACCCGTGGCAAGCACGATGTTGCCGTCGTCATTGACCCGATAGAGATGCTCATTGCTTGTCGGGTACAGCGCTTTGCCAACCGACTCGTCTTGGTACACACACCCCTGATCTTGGAGGCGCGAGTACATCCACTGAGCGAGGTCTTCAGGTGTCACGGCTTATTTTTGACCAGCACCAATTGATCCTCGTAGAACTCGCCCTGTTCGAGTTTCTTTCCGGCAAACCACTGCGCGTAGTAGCGGCGGCCGGCTTCGCTCGGCTGGGCCTTGATCGTCATTTCTGGACCATCAGATGCGAGCTTGACCACATCGCCCACTTCGAATTTGAATGCCATCTCTCTTCCTTCCTCGTTCCTAGAATTGTGAAGCGCCAAGTATGGGGCCTAGTACCCACCATTCAAGAGCGGGATCAAACTGCGCCAAGCTCACAGGTGCCGCGGCCTCGAAGATCAGGCCCGACGGCGGTCTACAAATGAGGGCCAAAATGGGCGCGAGGCGCGACTGCTGGCGCCGGAGACACGCCGATGTGGCGCAAGGCCAGTTTGCGGCCGGCGATGGTCGTCGCTGCATCCATGATCGCCCGCCTCGTCCTAGGCGACGAACAACACCTTGAGATTGATGCTGTTGCTCGCGCGCCGTGCCTCTTCCGGCCACGCCTTGGTTTCGTCCTAGAGTGACGGACGTAAAGTTTGGCTAAGTCTCAGGCGTATCGCGCCTTGAACATTGGGCCAATTTTTGACGATGGCGGTCGTTGGTGAAGTGCTGCCGGCGAGCTGGTCGCTGGCCTAAGAGCATCGGGCAGCGCCAGCCGATGATTTGCTGTGAAATCAGTCGCTGCCTCGCAGCACCGCCGATGCGCCCGACAGTCGTCAATTCGGCGGGCCGGCATCGGGTAGGCGACGAAGTTCCCCTGTTCAAACGCCGAAGAGCTTCGACAAGATGAAAAACACCGCCGCGCCGGCACCGGCCGCCGCGCCGATCGCGACTGGCGGATACCACCAACGCTCAGCGGGCGTCTCGCGGATCTCTGCGTTGCGCTTCGCTTGGTCGTGAGCCAGTTTGACCGTCTCGGCCATCAGCTTGCCGATCTCCTCGCGGATTTGGTTGTCAGGGAAGGCCTCGATCGTGGTGCTCATGGCTGCATTCTGATGTTTTTTGGGGTCTGGTTGGCAACGGCTACATTTGCCGAAGGAGAAGAATCCAGAATGCCTTGGCCGAGAAGAAATCCGCAAGCTGTAACGCCACCCAGCCCGACCGTCGCACGAACCGCTCGGCAGGTTGAGTCAGAACCTTTCGCGCCGCGCGCGACCTCATGGACGCCTGAAGTTTTCGATCACATCGAGTGGCGGCGCTTTGAGGCCCTCTGCGAAGCCTTGTATGGGCAGGCGGGGGTACGCACTGAATCACAGTCGCATGGCGCGGATGGAGGCGTGGACATCTGGCTGTACCTGCGGAACGCGGGCAAGCCGATGATCGTTCAATGCAAGCACTGGTCGCGGAAAGTCGCAGTGGACGACGTTCGGGCATTCTTCGGCGTGCTGAAGTCGCATGACTTGGAGCGCGGCATCTTTGCCACAAGCGCCACATTCACCGCCGATGCGGCCGCCTTCGCCAGCGCTCACGGGATTAGCGCGCAGAACCGCGCAGGGCTGTTGGGCCTTATCGAGGGCCGAACGCCGAAGCAACAGGCGCTGTTGCTGGATACGGCCTACGAGGGTGAGTACTGGCGGCCGACTTGCGCAAGCTGCGGCGTGAAAATGGTTGTGCGTGAGCCAAAAGACGGCGGGGCCATGTTCTGGGGGTGCGTCAACTTCGGCAAGCTGCGTTGTAGGTCGAGGATTCAGTTGCGCGCCGCAGAAAAATAGAGGGATCATTTCAGTCGCCGCACTCGTGGTGACTTCGCGGGTATCGAGCGCGGCCGACTGTTCGGCTACGCTGGACTGCCGCATCTGTCCGTGGCCCCGAACGCGAGCGCCCCGCCGGTTGACGCTCGCCCGATCGCTAATTCCAGCGCTCTGCGAGGCGGCTCGAACGACGATGAAAGTGGGTTGTTCCAGATCGTGGTAACACGCAATTAACTCTCGTGCGCAGAGGTCTCTTCTGGAGCGCGTGGGAGATTTTTAACTAGTCCGCGCACCTGTTGCAATAGTTCGGCATGCTTTCCGCTATCCGGCAATCTCTTTAGGATAAATTCGATTATATTTGACGCCAGCTTCGGGGTGTTTTCGCCGGAAAATCGCTTTTCAATGATCTGGATGAGATTTTTTGCACCGGATTCAATAATGTAGTCACTCCCAGCTCGTGCCCCGGCCTCAATCGATTGCGCCTGGGCCATGAGCATGACAATTGCGTTGTCCTTGATTTCCCATATTTTTACTTCGTTGTCTCTAACGGTGGCCTCTAGCGAGTGCAACATCGTGACGCTATTTTTGACCTGCGCTTGCGTCGCCTTCACGTTTTCGTTCAGTTGCTTGATTTCAGACGCTGATTTTTCGGAAAGAGACGTTACTACGGCTCGGTCGGCCGATAGTTCTTGGCGTAGCCCCAAGAAGTCTTGGCTTACCCGGTCAAGAAGCGCATCCGTGCGATTGTTAAAGGTCTCAGTCGCCGCTACTTGCGTTTCGGCCAACTTCTGATTTAGATCGAGTGCAAGCCGATTGGCTTTCGCGTCGAATTCAAAGGTGAGCAGGGCACGATCGCTGGCGCGAGTCCTCCAGGCTGAAAAAAAGTTAACCGTCAGAAGAAGGCCGCCGGTTGTCACAATGGCCGCTAAGGTTGCATACACTGTGTCCAAAAGTGAGGAGTGGTATTCTCGGATAACTTTTAATTGCTCTTTAAGAATTAGGTTCTACTCTCGCAGCAGCGATAATTCGCTTGATAGGTTTTGCGGCGTGGATGCGGCGGCGGGCGCCGGTTGCGCAGATGACATCGATGGTTGTGCAGAAAGCAACTGTGTTGCAAACAACAAAGCACAGATAAAAATCATCTTCATTTATTGATTTTCCGATTCTTAGATTTGTGGAACGGTCGACGGATCAGATCGCTCGCCAGCCGGGGCGAAGGCTGGGATGAGCGGGCCGAGCTTGGTACCCGCGCGCATGCGATCGACCAAGGCGGCCAGCGCGGCCGACTAGCCTTACCAGAACTTCCACCACGGCCGTCGCTGCTCGCGCATCGCCAACGGCCTTGTGTCGAGGTTGTCGAGGAGCACGGCCGCTGCGCCAAAGCGGCTCGGGCGCGCGTCATTGAAAGCCCTGGCAGTGCTGGGTGGTCCGAATGTCGTTTGCGAGTCCGCGCGACGCTGCTGGTCGGCATCGTATGGGTCAGAGGGGTGTAGGCCGGCGAAGTCAGTCATGCTCTCCATTCTGGCGTTGTTCGGTCTTTCCCCCGCTGGGGGAGCGAACCTCCGAGACATCCTCAAATCGGAGGAGGTGTCGCGGCCGGCGGCGGCGCAAGAAAGCCCGCTCGGGCGGGCTGGGGGGGAATCGGTCCCATGACTGTCACTCTTCAGCAGCCCTCCGCCGCGCATCGTCAATCGCACATTAGGCCAGCACGCGAGCGGCGACTTCCTGCACGGCCTCGCCGAAGACCTCGGCGGCCCTCTCCAGAAGCGAGAACATCGGCGTGACCTCGGCATAGCGCGTGAACATCTGCGCACATGGCGTGCCTCATATTCAGCGTCGGCCTTAATGCCCGCTCGAACGTCGTATGCCTCGATTCGGTCGAGCGGCCGTCGGTAGTTCAGGGATCATGTCAGGTCGCCGGCCGCTTCCTCATCGCGTGCCGTTTTGCATCTCACTCAGGACTCGTACAGTCTGGACGCTTACCGTCGTGACCTTCGCCAGCAACTCGATCACTTGCTCCTTGTGATCCTCGAATCGGTAGGTGTTGAACTTCTCCCGAATCGTTGGGTCCTTGACCTTCTTTTCTTTGTACTGGTCGAGCACCCAGTCGATCGCGGAGCGGGCGCCGAGCATGTAGGTCCAAGCTTCGGCCGGCACGCCCGTGAGTGCAGTCTCGCTGTCGATGACGATGCGTCCGGTGCCTTTGTCCGCCTTCAGGATGCATTTGGGCGATTGGCCGGAAGCGCGCACCTTTTTATCAGGCACATCGCTGCGCACGAGGGCGAACGGCTCCGCCTGTTCGTACCCGATATGCAGCGTCATTAACGCGTTGCCCCACGCAGACCATTGCCAGAAGTCGGCTTCGCTGCCGCCGTATAGCGGGATTCGCGGAAACTCGCGCTTGAGGTTCTGCGCATATTTTGCGCGGTACACCGAATCGTGCAACACCGCGTAGACGTAGTGGAAGATCGCCTCTTTGGTGATTGGCTGAAGCTTTTTGCCTCGGCCGGGCTGGTAGTGCTTCTTGAACGCCGCCAGAGACCAGTCGGTAATGTTGTCAACTGTGCCACCGTCGAAGCCGTGCAAACTTCTTGGAATGGTGATCGCATCGCCCGTGACGTGGTAGTCGGCTACCCCACTGATCGCAAGCACATGTGGCTCTTTTGCTAGCGGTGGTCCCGGAAGGTAGAGCGCTGCGACATCATCCGTGAGATTTGGCCCAAAGAACTCGAAGTGATTGCGGGTCAATCTATCGCTGAGCGGTTTGTCGCTGTAGTACCACTGTTTTACGAATGGCCGCCAAGTCGACCGGACCAGTTTCTCTCGACGAACCTCCAATCGCTCGGACTGCTTTTTGAGAGAACTGCTCCATTTAATCGAATAGTCGAGCGCCGCGCTGTCTTTGAGCCCTCTTTTGCGCTGAGCGTTGAAGCGGTCGACGAGGAACTCTGCGCGCTCGATGACTGTATCGTCATTGAAGCCGTAGACCCATTCGTCGCGGTTCGTCTTCACTGCACTGGCGAATCGCGAGAAGATTGCCTTGCCGCGATCTGACACCACCGGCATATGTTCATCGAAGTCATTGCTTGTAAGGTTCAGCCAGTTCTGTTTCGCGTCCGGCCGCACCTCCTCCATCGCCAGCCGACTCAACGCCGCGCTGCCCAGCCATGACAGTTTTTCTTCCGCCGTCTCAAGCTCCGGCCGCCGCGTGTAGAACACGCGCCCGCCCTTGCTGCCTTTGCGTTTGACCAGAAAGCTGATGGCCACGCCGGTCTGGATGCCGAACACGTTGTGTTTTGTGCCGCTCAACTTCGGGTTTGCGCGCACGTCGCCGCCGAGATCGACCACGTACAACTCAGCGAACTCCTGCGCCACCACCTTGCGAAAGCCGTCGAAGGTGCGGCTCTCGATGAAGCTGCGATTCGTCACGAACGCCAGGACTCCGTTCGCATCGAGTCGGTCGCTGGCCCAGCGAAAAAATCGCGCGTACATGTCGTACAGCTTGGTCTTCTGCGCCGTGCTCTCGTGAATATAGGTTTGCTTGATGCGTGCATCGACCTCGGGGTATTCGCGGTTCTTGTTGTTGTCGTTCTCGTTCGCCTGATTCGCGTTGTACGGCGGGTTGCCGATGATCACGCTGATCTTGCGACTGTTCTGGCGCTTGATGCGGGCCACGTTTTCTTCGCTCACGCTGCCGAACAGGTCGGCCGTGACGCCGTGCGCTTGGGTATGCAGGCCCACGTTGTCGAGCGTGTCAACAAAACACAGGTTTTGAAACTCGGCGTACTCGCCAGTGATGGCGGCGTACGTAGCCTCGATGTTCAGGTTGGCCACGTAGTACGGCAGTATTGCAACCTCATTGGCGTGCAATTCGTCCTTGTACTTGTGCGCCAGCTTCTTGGGCTGGCCGCTAAAGTATTCGAGAAGCTCGCTGATGAAGGTGCCCGTGCCCGTCGCCGGATCTAGGATCTCCACGTCTTTGTCGATCAAGTTGCGGCCGAAGTGCTTTTCGCATAGCCAGTCGGCGCCCTCGATCATGAAGCGCACGATCTCGTTGGGCGTGTAGACCACGCCCAACCGATCGGCGGCCTTGGCGTTGTAGACCTTGTAGAAGTTCTCGTAGATGACCTTCAGAAAGGTCTGCTTCTCGTGGTGGTTGCCGATTTGCGCGGCGGCTGCTCGAATCGCGGCGTAGTAAGCCTCTAGTCCCTTCAGGGTGTTCTTCTTCAAGCTCCCCGTGAAGAAGGTCCCTTCGAGCTTGTAGAGTTCCTTGGCGACGTTGTTGTCACGGTGAAACTCGCTGTCGAACACCTTCGAGAAAATCTCTTCAGTCAGGATGTGCTGGATGAGCATTTCCCGAACATCAGCGGCGGACAGGCTTGGGTTGATCGCCTCCTGTGCATGTTTGAGAAACACTTTCGATGCCTTCGCGAAGGCAGTATTGGCCCTGTGCTCCCGCTCGATCATCGTGCGCAGCGCTTCTAACACCGCCGGCAGGTCGGCTTTGAACTGCGCGACGGCATGCCGAAAGTTCGCGATCTCAGAGCGCTCGTAGCTGAAGAAGAGTTTCAGCAGCTTTTCAAGTTCCTCCGGATCGGCTACGCCGCAGCGCATCACCTGCTTGCGGTTCTGGATCAGCACCGCCTGAGTGCTGTCCTCAAAGATGATGTTGTCTTGCGGGTAGCCTCGCTTGAACTTCTTGACTATCTCTTCGTCGATGTCGTCGGCATCGTCTTTCGCTTCCCAGTAGCCAAACGGCACGCGAAGCTCATGCAGCAGCGCGCCGTCCACGTAACGCTTGTCTTTGGTCAGCGATTCGAGTTTGTACTGGGGGATGAACACAAGGTCGTGCTGGCGGCCCCAACCTTTAAGTAAGTCTTTGAACGCCTCGCTCACGATCCCTTCGCGTTTTTCGCCTGATACCTTTTTGAGCCGGGTCAGGTCGGCGAGGTACTGATTGATCAGAACTTGGCTCATGCGGCGGGGTGCTCTTTCAGCATTTTTGTTTCAGAGGTTTGGGCACGATCATGCCATCCCGCAGGGCGTAAAAAAGGCCCGCTCATGGCTCTGTAGGGAAGTCAGGCGTCGTAGGCCTCATCGACGGCCACCGACGAGTCGTCTTTCGTGCCGGGCGCGTTGTAGTGACGTTCTTCGATCGGTAGCTGGACCCTCGCCGTTTCCTTTGCGGTGCCGCGATCGGGAACGTGCGCGCCCTCGATACCGCGCCGAAGCAGGCGGGGGCGGTCAACACCGCCTCCCTACGAAGTGCGGGGTGCGCCGCGTGACGGGCGCGAGGTTTCCTACACATCGGCGAGTACCGCGTAGGTCATGGGCTCGGCGGGGCCCGGGCCGTCGCCGCTATTGCGCGCCAGACCCAGTAGTCGGGAGGTCGCCACGCCGCCGACGACGGACAGGACAGCGTACTGATCTGCGAATGGAGTTCGCAGGTCGTGAACGGCGGAAAAGCATACGTTCAGACGGCGAATGCGGCCCGTTCAAACGCCGAAAAGCCTCGTCAGGATGACGCACACAGCCGCACCCGTACCGGTCGCAACTCCGATCGCGACGGGCGGATACCGCCATCGCTCAAGCAAGGCCGCCGACCGCGAGAGCACGGGCTGCATCTGCGATGCCGATCGTCAGGAAGGCCAGCAGCAGCGGCTGCCTAGAGAGGTAGCGCACGACGGCGCCGAAGAAATGGTTCACTGCGATGCTCCGGTTACGTTGAAACTCGTCGGAGCGCAGTCCAAAAGAGAAAGCCTTCAAGGGTGGGCCGGTCGCAGTACTACGTCGATTGACGCAGCAGGCCCGAAGACCCCGACCCACTCTTGAAGGCACTCCCCGCCGGACTGCGATCCGACTTGCCGCGAGTCTCGATCCATGCGCAGCGAGGGGGACGGCCCGTTTTCCAGAGGAAAGCCGGGTTGGACGGGCTGGAGGGCGATGCCGGCATCGGTCGACAATTTGGTTGTCCATTTGGCGTTGACCGCTTGGTCTACCGCGTCAGGACCGCAGAGAATCGGCATGCTTCTGAGCGACTGGACCCGCGCGGATTGCCGTTGTACCCGGGCTGAACTGGAGCCGTCGGAGGAGCTCGTCCACGCCCGGATACGATGTCCGTCCTGGCGATCCAAGCGGCGCCCGGCGGCATTTGCGAATGTTCTCTTTCAGCAGGAACCTAATGGACTTTGTTTTTGAACCCACGAGATCGTTCTGCTACAAGTTTGGTCGCTACACGGTTATCCCGGAAGTAGAGGCGATGCCGGAGGTCAGCAACGGCGTCGAATTCAGGCTGAAAGATTTGGCGCAGCTTGTTATCGATAAATACCTCACCGAAGACCAACAGCAACTCAGGATCAAGAAGGCTCACTCCGATCGGACTGACCCCATCCACTCGATAGTTAAATTCTTCGTGGCGTTTTTGGTCATGGAGCAGGAGCTATTCGTTCCGTTCGGAAAAGGCATTTTTCGAGCAAAGACCGCCGCCGATATCACGGACGACGAGATTGAGGAAGCTGCCTTGGAAGAAGGCGATGATGAGGCAGCCGAGTTTGAAGGCTGGATATACGCGTTCAGCTTCCCGGTCTTGGTGCGACAGGACGAGCCGTTTCCCATCAAGGTGGGGAAGACATTAAATGACGTGGCCGGTCGCGTTGCGCAGCAGTGCAAAGGGGCCGCGTCATTCGACAATCCGGTCATTCTCGGGCGCTGGCAGGTCAACAGAGTGGGTCACACGGAGCTTGCCGTGCACAACGTCCTGAAGGCGCGCGGGAAGTGGCGCGAAAACGTCCCAGGGATAGAGTGGTTCGATACAACGCCAGCCGAAGTCGAGGCGATCTTGGGCTTCGTCACTTCAGGCTGAATTGGGGGCTGTCCAGGGTACGGCTGCCGCGCTCACGGATTTTTATTAGTGTCGGCCGCGCTGCTGCGCGATAAGAAAAACCAATCGGCTGTTTGAGTGACCGCCGGGAATTAGACGGCTGGAAATTGCAAATGTTTCAATTGCAGCAAGCCTCGTTTTGCCCGTAAGAACGCGTCTGCAATTCTTTGAAACTGTTCGGCGGTCTCCGGCAATGGGCCAAGCTGCTCATCTTCAAAGTGCTCGCCTGTAATGGCTCTGCGTAACGCCGAAATTTCAGCGCGACAACGGGCCAAAATGGCATCATCCTTGCAGATATCGCTTAACCCAGCCGCATGCATGGCCGCATCTTGTAGCGACATTTTTAGGCGGACTTCAATTGTGGCATTGCGATCGGTTAGATGGTATGCACGAGCGTCAGAGTGGATATCGTTCAATTGGTAGGCGATGTGGTCTGCCGAGTCAGCAACCATTTCACGTCGGGCCTTGTCGCGATCTCTCGCGGCCGAAAGTCGATGAATAACCCACCAGCCAAATCCAACTACTGCAGCTTGTCCTAGCCAAGCGAAGAACTCGCCGCCTGCGCTCATCCCAGCTTGCGCCCAGCTTCTTCAATGTATTCGACTACCTCTTCACAAATAGAGGGATCGGCCGACTTAAACTTCAGATGTTCTTTGACAAACGAAGAAGGAACTTTCAGTGCGCGCACCACGCCGCCGAATGCTTCCTCCAAAAACGATGAGCCGTAGCCGACAGTGCCGTCAAAATCAACCAAAACTGACTCTCCGTTCCGAAGCGGCCCTTCTAGAAAACGCTCGCGGAACGCTTCACCGCTCGTTTCGCCGTTTTGCTTATATCTGCCGGCGGGGTAGCGAGTGAAATCCTTCGCGACGCTAACCGTAATCATTTTCTAATCCCCTTTCAGTGGCAACTTCCACCACACAATGGTGCCGCGAATGTCGATTCCAAGATCGCCTTGAAATTCGTCCACCTGCTCGCCGCCGCGAAACACATACCGCATCCATCCGGTATTGCTGAAAATTATCAGCTCGCCTGCGCCATGTTTCTGGACGACAGAAAGAGCATCGCGTGAACCCTTGCCGCGCTCTGTCTTCTTTGTTCCCGTGCGCCCGTACTCCATCGCCGCACGGATCGCGATGGCATCTCGGTTTCCGCCCGCAAACCTTGCAACGACTTCAGCGAGGAACTGCTCTGGCACCGTCTGTGCGATCGTAGCGCGATACCCGCAGCCGAGGTCGCATACCGCCATCGTAAATGTGCCTTGCCTAAGTTGTGTGAACATCCACCAGCGCGTATCTGGAAGCCCAGTGAAGCCGTCGGCTCTCGGGAGCTTGTAAGCGTGTTCCACGGAGTTGGCGACCGCTTCGCTCACGCCTCTCCAAGCACCGCTGAGTTCGAGCTGCTGCGCGTGTGCAGCGTTAACCCGTTCCGCCACGACCTCAAGCATCGCAAGCTTCTCGCCCGACTGGTCAACCCCCTTGGTTGCCTTCCAATAGACTACGTCTTCGCGTTCTGGCACTACGTCGCACTTGTCGCCTGTGATTTCGTGGAGGCCAATCTGCTTGAGAACCTCACGAGGTCTACGCGCACGCGGGTCGATGATGGTCACCGGCTTGGGCAACTCGGACATGGTGGCAATTCGATCAATTTCCGCATAGAGCATGATCGTGCCTGCGGGGTAGAACGTTTCTGTCAGTCGAAAGTCGAGCCTCACGGGCATTTTGTTGACCAGGACAGTCGTTGCCAGGGCTCGGAGGAACTTCACGACTTCGCGGCCCGACCCCTTAGTAACGTCAACGCGAGTTGGCGCTTTGATCAGCTCGCCGGGTGCGACGTATCGGTTCGCTTGAGGTACGCGTCGCCTACCCGCCCGGAGAAAGCGCTCCCGCGCCCGATATGCCGCGAGGCGAATTTGTCGCTCTTTCAGAGCGATCGTTGGCTTCTTCAAACGCTTCTCCCCCGCAGCACTTGTTTGCCGGCCCCTTGATGACGCCAGCGCTTTTGTAGGAGTCGATGGTAACGGGGCGGTACGCGAAGCGGACGACAAGGGTGACCGTTCGGGATTGCATGTGCGCGCCCGTGGACAGTAGATCGGGCGAGATCGATCCTGCGGTTGGCCGATCTAACGGCCAAGCATTTTTCGAAAGTGGGGTTCTATGTGGGGTGATTGGGCCAAATCGCTCGGCAGCCCGCATGAATGCTGGAAAGTTGGTGGAGAGGATGAGGATCGAACTCACGACCTCCGCATTGCGAACGCGGCGCTCTCCCAGCTGAGCTACCCCCCCAACACAAGGCGAATTCTAACCAGAACCGCCTGCCGTTTGCACGCCCCCGCGGCCGTCATGCCAAGATGCGCGCCTTGCCAAACCTGGAGCATGAAAAGATGGCCTCGTACGATCCCGCCTGGCTGGACCGCATGTACAACAACCGCGCGCTGGTGCCGGACCATCCGGCCTACCTCGAGCGCTGGGCGGTGGATTCCGCCGCGACCCGCGACGCGCTGCCCTGCCAGCTCGACCTGCGCTACGGCGACGGGCCGGCCGAGACGCTCGACGTGTTCCCGGCGCCGGTGCCGGATGCGCCCGTGCTGGTGTTCATCCACGGCGGCTACTGGCGCTCGCTCGACAAGAGCCAGCACTCCTTCATCGCCCGCGCCTTCAACGACCGCGGCGTCTGCGTCGTGATGCCGAACTACGCGCTGTGCCCGGGCACGCCCGAGCAGCCGGTCGGCATCGAGGACATCGCGCTGCAGATGGTGCGCGCGCTGGCATGGACCTGGCGCCACGTGGCGGCGCATGGCGGCGACCCCGCCCGGATCATGGTCTCGGGGCATTCGGCCGGTGGTCACCTGGCGGCGATGCTGCTGGGCTGCGACTGGCCGGCCGTGGCGCCGGACCTCCCGGCGCAGCTGGTGCGCAATGCGCTGTCGATCTCGGGCGTGCACGACCTGCGGCCCTTGCAGCACGCGCCCTTCATCGCCGATGCGATTCGCCTGAGCGGCGAATCGGCGCGACGCCTGAGCCCGGCGCTGTGGCCGGCGCCGGCGCGCGGCCGGCTCTGGGCGGTCGCCGGCGCCGACGAAAGCGAGGAGTTCAGGCGCCAGAACGCGCTGATCCGGGATGCCTGGGGTGCGCGCACCGTGCCGGTGTGCGAACTGATGCCGGGGCGCCACCATTTCAGCATCGTCGACGCGCTGGCCGATCCGGCGCATCGGCTGCACCGGCTGGCGGCGCAGCTGCTGGAGGCTTGAGCCGCCCTACATCAGGAGGTGCTCGCCTGCGTTGTCGCCGCCCAGCGTGACGTAGTTGACCTTGCGGATGTCCATCAGCTTGCGGCCGCCGGCGTAGCTGATCGAGCTCTGGATGTCCTGCTCCATCTCGACCAGCGTATCGGCGAGCTTGCCCTTGATCGGCTCGAGGATGCGCTTGCCCTCGACGTGCTTGTACTCGCCCTTGTTGAAGTCGCTGGCCGAGCCGTAGTATTCCTTGAAGAGGGCGCCGTCGACCTCCACCGTCTGGCCGGGAGATTCCTCGTGGCCCGCGAACAGCGAGCCGATCATCACCATCGAGGCGCCGAAGCGGATGCTCTTGGCGATGTCGCCGTGGTCGCGGATGCCGCCGTCGGCAATGATCGGCTTGGTCGCCACGCGCGCACACCACTTGAGCGCCGACAGCTGCCAGCCGCCGGTGCCGAAGCCGGTCTTGAGCTTGGTGATGCAGACCTTGCCCGGGCCGATGCCGACCTTGGTCGCATCCGCGCCCCAGTTCTCGAGGTCGATCACGGCCTCCGGCGTGCCGACGTTGCCGGCGATCACGAAGGCCTTCGGCAGCTTCTTCTTGAGATAGGCGATCATGTTCTTCACGCTGTCGGCATGGCCGTGCGCGATGTCGATCGTGATGTATTCGGGCGCGAGGCCGGCGGCGACCATCTGGTCGACGGTGTCGTAGTCGGGCTTCTTGACGCCCAGCGAGATCGAGGCGAAGACGCCCTTGGCGTGCATGTCCCTGACGAACTTGAGGTTGTCCAGGTCGAAGCGGTGCATCACGTAGAAGTAGCCGTTCTCGGCCAGCCAGGTGCAGATGGTCTCGTCGACCACCGTCTTCATGTTCGCGGGCACCGTCGGGATGCGGAAGCTGCGCCCGCCCAGCGTGACGCTGGCGTCGCATTCCGAGCGGCTTTCCACCACGCATTTGCGGGGCAGCAAGAGGATGTTGTCGTAGTCGAAAATCTGCATACCAAGCTCCTTTGTGTCAGGGGAATGAGCGCTTGGTCCGGCCGGCCTTCGAGCTGTTCGCGCTGCGCGAGGCAGCGAAAAAACGGGCACAAAAAACCGGGCGCAAGAAACTTGGGCCCGGTGACTGATTTTACACGCCCGGCCGGAAGAAGGGGTTCGCGCACTTCGTATAACCCCCATACGCAGTGCTTTCTACAATCGACGGATGTTCACCGACCTCGCGGCCGCCGCAGATTCGCCGCTGCTTCACAACCTCAACCCGGAGCAGCGTGCCGCCGTCACGCTCCCGGCCGGCAATGCCCTGATCCTGGCCGGCGCCGGTTCCGGCAAGACGCGGGTGCTGACCACCCGCATCGCCTGGCTGCTGCAGACCGGCCAGGTGTCGCCGGGCGGCATCCTGGCCGTCACCTTCACCAACAAGGCCGCAAAGGAAATGATGACCCGGCTGGGCGCGATGCTGCCGGTCAATGTGCGCGGCATGTGGATCGGCACCTTCCACGGCCTGTGCAACCGTTTCCTGCGCGCCCACTGGAAGCTCGCCAACCTGCCGTCGACCTTCCAGATCCTCGACACCCAGGACCAGCTCTCGGCCATCAAGCGGCTGATGAAGCAGTTCAACGTCGACGACGAACGCTTTCCGGCCAAGCAGACCCAGTGGTTCATCGCCGGCGCCAAGGAAGACGGCCTGCGCCCGCGCGACGTCGAGGCCCGCAGCGACGACGACCGCAAGAAGGTCGAGCTCTACCAGCTCTACGAAGAACAGTGCCAGCGCGAGGGCGTGGTCGATTTCGGCGAGCTGATGCTGCGCAGCTACGAACTGCTGCGCGACAACGACCCGGTGCGCGAGCACTACCAGCGGCGCTTCCGCCACATCCTGATCGACGAGTTCCAGGACACCAACCGGCTGCAGTACGCCTGGATCAAGATGCTCTCGGGCACGACGGCCGAGGGCCGCTTCACGCCGAACGACAACAGCGTGATCGCGGTCGGCGACGACGACCAGAGCATCTATGCCTTCCGCGGCGCCCGCGTGGGCAACATGGCCGACTTCGTGCGCGAGTTCGACGTCTCGCACCAGATCAAGCTCGAGCAGAACTACCGCAGCTACAGCAACATCCTCGATTCGGCCAATGCGCTGATCAGCCACAACACCAAGCGGCTGGGCAAGAACCTGCGCACCGACCAGGGCCCCGGCGAGCCGGTGCGGGTCTATGAGGCGACCAGCGATTTCGCCGAGGCGCAATGGATGGTCGAGGAGATGCGCCAGCTGGTGCGCGACGGCATCGACCGCAAGGAAATGGCCGTGCTCTACCGCAGCAATGCGCAGAGCCGGGTGATCGAGACGGCGCTCTTCAATGCCGCTGTGCCGTACCGCGTGTATGGCGGGCTGCGCTTCTTCGAGCGGGCCGAAATCAAGCACGCGCTGGCCTACCTGCGGCTGCTGGAGAACAAGGACGACGACACCAGCTTCCTGCGGATCGTCAATTTCCCGCCGCGCGGCATCGGCGCCCGCAGCATCGAGCAGCTGCAGGACGCGGCCCGCGCCGCCGGCCGCTCGATGCACGACGCGGTGAGCGCCGTGGGGGGCAAGGCCGGCAGCAACCTGACCGCCTTCGTGGCAAAGATCGACGTGCTGCGCGAGCAGACGCAGGGCCTGTCCCTGCGCGAGATCATCGAGCTGGTGCTCGACCACAGCGGCCTGATCGAGCATTACAAGGCCGACCGCGAAGGCGCCGACCGGATCGAGAATCTGGAAGAACTGGTGAATGCGGCCGAGAGCTTCGTCACCCAGGAGGGCTTCGGCCGCGACGCGGTGGCGCTGCCGGTCGACGAGCTGCGCCAGTCGCCGGCCAGCCAGGGGCTGGACCCGAACCGGCCGGTGCTCGACGAGCCGCTGGCGCCCGACGCCGAGACCGGCGAGACCCTGAGCCCGCTGGCCGCCTTCCTGACCCATGCGGCGCTGGAATCGGGCGACAACCAGGCCCAGGCCGGCCAGGATGCGGTGCAGCTCATGACCGTGCACGCGGCCAAGGGCCTCGAGTTCGACTGCGTTTTCATCACCGGCATGGAAGAGGGCCTGTTCCCGCACGAGAACTCGATGAGCGACAACGAGAGCCTCGAGGAAGAGCGGCGGCTCATGTATGTGGCCATCACGCGCGCACGCCAGCGCCTCTACATGAGCCATTCGCAGACCCGGATGCTGCACGGCCAGACCCGCTACAACCTCAAGAGCCGCTTCTTCGACGAACTGCCCGAAGGCGCGCTCAAGTGGCTGACGCCCAAGAACCAGGGCTTCACGCCTTCGGCCTTCGGCTATGGCGGCGGCTATGCCACGACGCGCGGCGGCGCCGGCGGCTTCAGCAAGGATTCGTTCGCCAGCCCGCCGGTCCCGCCGCAGAAGGCCGCGCCTTCGCACGGGCTGCGCTCCGGCATGCAGGTGTTCCACAACAAGTTCGGCGAAGGCACGGTGACGGCGCTCGAAGGCAGCGGCGACGATGCCCGCGCCCAGGTCAATTTCCCGCGCCACGGCGTCAAGTGGCTGGCGCTCTCGGTCGCCAAACTCACCCCGGTCTGACCCCGCCGTCCCCGCCACGGCCGGCGCAGCCCGGCCCGGGCGCGAGCCCGGCTACTCCTGGAACGAGTCGCGGAACGTGAACCAGGTGCTGGTGAAGAACATCGCGGCCATGATCAGCGCGCCGCCGATCATGAGGGCACCGCCGATCGCAGCGGCGCCGTCGCCGGCGCCCATCGCGCCGACCGCCACCAGCAGGCTGGCGAGCAGGCTCAGGACGATGCCGGCGCCGATGAAGACGCCGACCCAGGCCAGGCCGAAGACCGTGAGTGCGCCGAAGTTCTTGAAGCAGGCCACGAAACTGAAGAACAGGCTCTTGGCCGGCGGCACGCGGTGCCAGTGGACCAGCGCCGGCGCATGCCAGAAGGCCAGCGACAGCGGCAGGTAGAGGCCCATTGCGATCCACAGCGCGACCTGGAACTCGGTCGATTCGGCCAGTTCCCGCGTGAGCGGGCCGCCGAGCAGGTAGACGCGGGCGAACTGGCCGCCATCGGCCAGCGCCGAGATCGCCATCACGCCCAGGAACAAGGCCGCGTAGAGCGCGCCCAGCACCGCCATCGGCCGGATGTCGGCGCGAACCGCGTTCAGCGCCGCCAGGAACACGGTGCCCGCGGGTGGTTTCTCGGGGCCGGAGGCCTGCTGCGCGGCCGCCATGAGGCCCAGCGTCATGGTCGGCAGCAGCATCAGCGCGATGGCGGCACCGACCAGCGGCAGTTGCGAGGCGATGGACACCATCGCCATGAAGAAGAAGAACAGCGAAATGAAGGCCAGCGGCTGCTTCGCGAAGGCCTTGAGTCCGGCGCGGACCCAGAGCACGCCGGTACGGGCCGGCACGAGGTTGAGTTTCATCGGGTCCGGTCAGGCGGCCAGCGCGTCGGCACCGGGCGCAATGTCGAAAGTGGCGTGCGCGCGTTGCCGCAGCACGCGCTCGAAATGGGTCGGGTCGTGGGGTTTCAGCATGCTGGCCTCGCGCGGCAGATGGAAGTCCCAGAGACGCGAGATCCAGAAGCGCAGCGCGGCAGCCCGCAGCATGGCGGGCAGCAGCGCCCGCTCGGGGCCGGTGAGCGGCCGCACGGTGCCGTAGGCGGCCAGCAGGGCGTCGGCGCGGGCGCCATCGTGGCGGCCGCTGGCCAGGTCGATCGCCCAGTCGTTCAGGCACACGGCGAGGTCGAACAGCCAGCTGTCGGCGCCGGCGAAATAGAAGTCGAACACCCCGGTGAGGCGGGGCGCATCGGCGCTCGCGTGGGTGTCGAACATGGCGTTGTCGCGGAACAGGTCGGCATGCACCGGCCCGCGCGGCAGGGCCGCATAGGCCGAGGATTCGGCGACGTGGTTCTGGTAGGCCAGCTCGCTGCGCAGCAGCGAGGCCTGGGGGGCGTCCAGGTAGGGCAGCACCACCGGGGCGGTGTCGTTCCACCAGCCGAGGCCGCGCAGGTTGGGCTGGCTGCGCGGGTAGTCGCGGCCTGCCAGATGCATGCGCGCCAAGAGCCGCCCGAGTTCGGCGCAATGGGCCGCCGTGGGTGCCAGTTCGCTCTTGCCGCTGAGGCGCTGGACCACCGCCGCCGGCTTGCCGGCCACCGTGTGCAGCAGTTCGCAGGGGGCGTTGGCCGGGATCGACAGCGGATGGCCCCGGGGGGGCGAGACGTCCGGGTCGGCCAGCGGTTCGGGCACCGGGATGCCGTGGGCCGCCAGGTGCTTCATCAGGCAGAGGTAATAGGGGAGTTGCTCGGCGCCCAGGCGCTCGAACAAGGTCAGGACGAACTCGCCGGCCTCGGTGCTGGCGAAATAGTTCGTGTTCTCGATGCCGCCCTCGATGCCCTTGAGGGAGGTCAGCGGGCCCAGGCCCAGGCGCTGGACGAGCGCGTCCGCCTCGTCGAATCCGACTTCCGTGAAAACCGCCACTGCGCGCTCAGAACTTGAAGACGTTCCACCAGACGCGCGAGCCGCCTTCGCCCGCGCTGGAGTCGGACTGGCCCTGGTTGCGCACGCGCTCCTCGGCGTTGGGCATGACCTGGTAGGCGGGGGCGTTGTTCTTGGGCTTGACCGTGATGTCCTGGGTCTGGCCGCCGACGCGCAGCTCGTCGATGGTGGCGCCGCTGTCTTCGGTGTGGATGCGCTGGATGCGCTGGTTCTGGCGGCCGGACGCCTTGTCCGGGTCTTGCTGTTCCTGGGCGGGCGCCGGGGCCGGAGGCGCCGGATTTTGCGCAAAAACGACGGCGGAGGGCGCGGCGCAGGCCAGCGCCAGCGTGGCGAGCCGGGCGCGGCGCACGAGGAGCAAGGAGGAAGACATGGTCGGATTGTAGGTCCGCGCCCGGTCGGGGGATAGATCGCAATCGCCGAAGTTTCGGGCTCGCCGGGCGCGCGGGCGCGGCACGGCAAAATGCTCCGATGACCGACAAGAAAACGCTGCTGCTCGTCGACGGATCGAGCTACCTCTATCGCGCCTTCCACGCGATGCCCGACCTGCGCGCCGTGCCGGGCGACAACAGCAGCCCGCCCACCGGAGCCATCCGCGGGATGATCAACATGATGCAGGCGCTGCGCCGCGAGGTGCGGGCCGACTACGCCGCCTGCGTCTTCGACGCCCCCGGAAAGACCTTTCGCGACGACTGGTATCCCGACTACAAGGCCACGCGCTCGCCGATGCCGGACGACCTGCGCAGCCAGGTCGAGCCGATCCACCGGGTGGTGCGCATGCTCGGCTGGCCGGTGCTGTGCGTGCCCGATGTCGAGGCCGACGACGTCATCGGCACGCTGGCCCGCACGGCGGCGAGCCAGGGCATCGAGGTGATCGTCTCCAGCGGCGACAAGGACCTGAGCCAGCTGGTGGACGAGCACATCACGATCATCGACACGATGAACGGCAAGAAGCGCGACGTCGCCGGCGTGACGGCCGAGTTCGGCGTGCCGCCGAACCTGATGATCGACTACCAGACGCTGGTCGGCGACAGCGTCGACAACGTGCCCGGCGTGCCCAAGGTCGGGCCCAAGACCGCGGCCAAGTGGCTGCTCGAATACGGCTCGCTCGACGCCCTGATCGCCCGCGCCGCCGAGGTCAAGGGCCAGGCCGGCGAGAACCTGCGTCAGGCGCTCGACTGGCTGCCCCAGGGGCGGCGGCTGGTCACGATCCGTACCGATTGCGAGCTCGGCGAGCATGTCGGCGGCCTGCCGGCCCTGGACGCGATCGCGATCGGCCCGCAGCAGACCGATGCGCTCAAGGATTTCTACGAGCAGTACGGATTCAAGAGCCTCGTGAAGACCCTCGAGGCGCATGCGGTGCCGCCCGAGCTGATCGAGGAGGACAAGAAGCGCAAGGGCGCCGACGCCAACGCCAATCCCAATGGCGACCTGTTCAGCGATCCGGCGCAGGAGGCGGCCGAGAAAGTCAGCAACCTCGTCTACGACACGGTCATGACCTGGGAGGCCTTCGACGCCTGGCTGGCGAAGATCGAGGCCGCGGAACTGGTCGCGCTCGACACCGAGACCACTTCGCTCGACGAGATGCGCGCCGAGATCGTCGGCCTGAGCTTCAGCGTCAAGCCCGGCGAGGCGGCCTATGTCCCGGTGGGCCACAACTACCCCGACGCCCCGGTGCAGCTGCCGCGCGACGAGGTGCTCGCGAAGCTCAAGCCCTGGCTCGAGAACGGCGCGAAGAAGAAGCTGGGCCAGCACGTCAAGTACGACCGCCACGCGTTCGCCAACCATGGCATCGAGGTGCAGGGCTACGCCCACGACACCATGCTGCAGAGCTACGTGCTCGAGGTCCACAAGCCGCACGGCCTGGCCAGTCTGGCCGAGCGCCACCTGGGCCGCAGCGGCATCGACTACGAGGACCTGTGCGGCAAGGGCGCGCACCAGATCTCCTTCAGCCAGGTGGCGATCGACAAGGCGGCGGAGTATTCCTGCGAGGACTCCGACCAGACGCTCGACGTGCACCGGGTGCTCTGGCCGAAGCTCGAGGCCGACGAGAAGCTGCGCTTCGTCTACGAGCTCGAGATGGCCTCCAGCGAGACGCTCTACCGCATCGAGCGCAATGGCGTGCTGATCGATGCGCCGACCCTGGCGGCGCAGAGCAACGAGCTCGGCAAGCGCATCATGGCGCTCGAGGAGGAGGCCTACGCGCTCGCGGGCCAGCCCTTCAACCTGGGTTCTCCCAAGCAGATCGGCGAAGTGTTCTTCACCAAGCTCGGCCTGCCGGTGATCAAGAAGACGCCGAGCGGCGCGCCGAGCACCGACGAGGAGGTGCTCGAGAAGCTGGCCGAGGATTTCCCGCTGCCGGCGAAGATCCTCGAGCACCGCGGGCTGTCCAAGCTCAAGGGCACCTACACCGACAAGCTGGGCCTGCTGGCCAATCCACGCAGCGGCCGCGTCCACACGCACTACGCGCAGGCGGTGGCGGTGACCGGGCGGCTGTCGAGCAACGACCCGAACCTGCAGAACATCCCGATCCGCACCCCCGAAGGGCGGCGCGTGCGCGAGGCCTTCGTGGCGCCCGCGGGCCGTGTCATCGCGAGCTCCGACTACTCGCAGATCGAGCTGCGCATCATGGCCCACATCAGCGGCGACGAGTCGCTGCTGCGCGCCTTCACCGAAGGCATCGACGTGCACCGCGCGACCGCCGGCGAGGTCTTCGGCGTGCCGGTCGACCAGGTGTCGAGCGAGCAGCGCCGCTATGCGAAGGTGATCAACTTCGGCCTGATCTACGGCATGAGCAGCTTCGGCCTCGCGCGCAACCTGGGCATCGAGACCAAGGCCGCGGCCTCCTACATCGAGCGCTACTTCGCGCGCTATCCGGGCGTGAAGGTCTACATGGACGAGACCAAGGCGCTGGCCAAGGAGAAGGGCTATGTCGAGACCGTGTTCGGCCGCCGGCTCTACCTGCCGGAGATCAATTCGCCCAACGGCCCGCGCCGCGGCGGCGCCGAGCGCGCCGCGATCAACGCGCCGATGCAGGGTACGGCGGCCGATCTGATCAAGCTCAGCATGGTCAAGGTGCAGCAAGTGCTCGACGCCGAGCAGCGCGGCACGAAGATGATCATGCAGGTGCACGACGAACTGGTCTTCGAGGTGCCCGACGAGGAGGTCGAATGGGTGCGCACCGAGATCCCGCGCCTCATGGCGGGCGTGGCCGACCTGAAGGTTCCGCTGCTGGCCGAGATCGGCGTTGGCCCGAACTGGGACAAGGCCCACTAGATTTTTTGGAGACTTGAGCTTGATGAAGAATGCAATCGCTTTCGTGCGCGGGGGCTTCGCCCTGGCTGCACTCGCCGCCGCATGCACCTGGGCTTCGGCCGCCCCCGACGAACGCATTGCCGCGCTCGCCGCCAAGGAGAAGCCCGCGCTGCTCGAGACGCTGAACCAGCTGGTCTCGATCGAGTCGGGCAGCCGCGACCTCGAGGGACTCGACCGGATCGCCAACCTGATCGCCGGCAAGTTCAGGGCGCTCGGCGGCCAGGTCGAGCTGATCGATCCCTCGGCCGACGCCTACCGCATGGAGGACACGCCCGAGAAGATCGGCAAGGTCATGCGGGCGACCTTCAAGGGCACCGGGACCAAGAAGATCATGCTGATCGCCCACATGGACACGGTCTACCAGATCGGCATGCTCGGCAAGCAGCCCTTCCGCGTCGAGGGCGACAAGGCCTATGGGCTGGGCATCGCCGATGACAAGCAGGGCATCGCGGTCATCGCCCACACGCTGGCGCTGCTGAAGGCGATGGACTTCAAGGAGTACGGCACGCTCACCGTGCTGATCAACGGCGACGAGGAGATCAGTTCCCCCGGTGGCCGCCACCTGATCACGCGACTGGGCGGCGAGCACGACGTCGTGCTGTCGTACGAAGGCGCCCCGATCCAGGGCGACAAGCTGTCGCTGGCGACCGCGGGCATCGCCTCGGTCACGCTGCATGTCACGGGCAAGGCTTCGCACGCCGGCTCGGCGCCGGAGCAGGGCGTGAATGCGCTCTACGAGCTGTCGCACCAGATCCTGCAGATGCGCGACCTCTCGGACCCGGCGACCGGCCTCAAGATGAACTGGACCATCTCGCGCTCGGGCAGCAACCGCAACGTGATCCCGGCCAGCGCCACGGCCGGTGCCGACGTGCGGGTGCTGAAGGTCAGCGACTACGACCGCATCGAGCAGCAGGTGCAGGAGCGCGTGAAGAATCAGCTGATCCCGCAGGCCAAGGTGGAGATGAAGTTCGAGCGTCGGCGCCCGCCGCTGGAAGCCAACGATGCCTCGCGCGCGCTGGCGCTGCATGCGCAGCAGATCTACAAGTCGCTGGGCCGCGAACTCGGCGCCGACGACAAGGTCGCCGGTGGCGGCACCGATGCGGCCTTCGCGGCGCTCAAGACCAAGGCGGCGGTGGTCGAGCGCTTCGGCCTGCAGGGCTTCGGCGCCCATTCGGCCGACGCCGAGTACGTGCTGCTCGATTCGATCGAGCCGCGGCTGTACCTGTCGGCGCAGCTGATCATGGACATCTCGCGCGGCAAGGTCGCGACGACCGCACCGTAGCCGTCGCTTCATGCGCCTGCGCCACATCGAGGTCTTCAACGCCATCATGCTCACGGGCAGCGTGAGCGCGGCGGCGCGCCTGATCAACATCACGCAGCCGGCGGTCAGCCGCACGCTGCAGCATGCCGAGATACAGCTGGGCTTCCCGTTGTTCCAGCGGGCCAAGGGACGGCTCACGCCGACCACCGAGGCGCTGGCGCTCTATCCGCACATCGAGCGGCTGTTCGCGCAGCTCGACGAGGTGCAGCGGCTGGCGGCCAACCTGCGCATCGCCAGCGATGCGGGCGAGCTGCGCATCCTCAGCGTGCTGGCGCTGAGCTACGAGGTGCTGCCGCGGGCGTTGAAGCGCTTCCGCGAGCAGCATCCGTCGATCGCGGTCACGCTCGAATCGCTGCACTCGCCGCAGATCATGTCGGCGCTGCTGCGGCAGGAGGCCGATGTCGGTTTCGCCTTCAGCCCGGCAGTGCATCCGTCGCTGACGCAGGAGACGCTGGCCGACAGCCGCATGGTCTGCGTCGCGCCCAAGGGCATGCTGCCGCGGGCGCTGCTGCGCAACGGCTCGGTGGCGCTGCACGACCTGGTCAAGCTGCCGGTGGTCGGCCTCGACAGCCGCGACCCGGTGGGCACCAGCCTGAGCCAGGCCTGCCGCCAGGCCGGTGTCGGCTTCCAGCAGGCAGTGGTCACGGTCCAGACCTACCATGCGGCGCTGGCGATGGCGCACCATGGCCTGGGCGTGGCGCTGGTCGACGGCTGCACCGCGAACTCGGCGGATCGCGGCAAGGTCGACCTGCTGACCCTGGAGCCGCACATCCCGGTGCCGATCCGCGCCCTGCGCTTCGCGGGGCGGCCGGATTCGGTGGCGGTGCGCAGCATCACGCGCTGCATGCGGGAGGCGATCGCGGAGATGGGCTAGGGGAAGTCGTCTTAAAGCTCTCCGGCCACCGGATGCTGCGCCATCGCTTCCAGCGCGCGCACCAGGGCCGAGTGGTCTTCCTGACCATGGCCCAGCGCCGCGCAGGCGTTCATCAGTTGCGCCGCGCTCGCCGTCTGCGGCAGGGCCACCCCCAGCGCACGCGCGCCCTGCAGCGCCAGGTTCAGGTCCTTCTGGTGCAGCGCGATCCGGAAGCCCGGCGCAAAGGTGCGCTTGATCATGCGTTCGCCATGCACCTCGAGGATGCGCGAGGACGCAAAGCCGCCCATCAGGGCCTGCCGCACCTTGGCCGGATCGGCGCCGGCCTTCGAGGCGAACACCAGCGCCTCGCCGACCGCGGCGATGTTGAGCGCGACGATGATCTGGTTGGCCACCTTGCACACCTGGCCGTCGCCGACGCCGCCCACCAGCGTGATGTTCTTGCCCATCTTCTCGAGCAGCGGCCGCGCGCGGCCGAAGTCGCCCTCGTCGCCGCCGCACATGATGGTCAGGCTGGCCGCCTTGGCGCCGACCTCGCCGCCCGACACCGGGGCGTCGACCCAGCCGCATCCCAGGTCGATGATCCTCCGGGCGAACGCCTTGGTGGCGATCGGATCGATCGAGCTGCAATCGACCACCAGCTTGCCCCTGGACAAGCCCGCAGCCACGCCGCCGTCGCCGAACAGCACGGTCTCGACGTCCGGCGTGTCCGGCACCATGATGAAGACGATGTCCGACTGCCGCGCCACCTCCGTGGCCGAGGCGCAGACCGTCGCCCGCGAGGCGAACGGCTCCGGCATCTCGCCGCGCGTGTTCACGTAGAGCGTGTGGCCGGCCTCGAGCAGGTGGCCTGCCATCGGCGCCCCCATGATGCCGAGTCCGATGAATCCGATCTTCTGTGCGTTGGTTTGCGTCATGTCGCGGGATTTCCTTGTCCTGAGATAGTTATTGCGTCAGCGCGGTGCGCCATCCGAGGCCTTCGTCCGTCGTGCCGCGCGGCTTGTATTCGCAGCCGATCCAGCCGGCATAGCCCAGCGAATCGATGTGCCTGAAGAGCCAGGGGTAGTTGATCTCGCCCGTGCCCGGCTCGCCGCGCCCGGGGTTGTCGGCCAGCTGGATGTGGCCGATCCGGGCGATGTTCTTCGCGAGCGTGTTGCCCAGCTCGCCCTCCATGCGCTGGGCGTGGTAGATGTCGTACTGCACCCGAAGGTTGGGCGAGCCGACCTCGTCGATCAGCGACAGCGCCTGATCGGTACGGTTCAGGTAGAAGCCCGGGATGTCGAAGGTGTTGATCGGCTCGATCAGCAGCCGGATGCCGGCGCCCAGCAACTCCTTTGATGCGAAGCGCAGGTTGTCGACCACCACCTTGCGCGCATCCGCATGCGTCACGCCTTCGGGCAGCTTGCCGAGCAGGCAGTTGACTTGCGGACAGCCCAGTGCCGTGGCGTAGTCGATCGCGCGCGCCACCCCCTCGCGGAATTCGCCGACGCGCTCCGGGTGGCAGCCGATGCCGCGCTCGCCCGCCTCCCAGTTGCCGGCGGGCAGGTTGTGCAGCACTTGCGCGAGGCCGTTGTCGCGCAGGGCGGCGGCCAGTTCCTTCTTTTCGTAGGCGTAGGGGAACAGGTATTCGACCGCCTTGAAGCCGGCCTTGGCGGCGGCCTCGAAGCGCTGCATGAAGGGCAGCTCGGTGAAGAGCATGGTCAGGTTGGCTGCGAATTTGGGCATGTTTGTCTCTAGTCAGTTGGGGACAGAGCAAAAACTGCTGCGCAGTTTCTTGGTCTGTCCCGCAAGGTCTCAGGAAGGTTTCAGTCGAGCATCGCCGCGCTTACGGACGTCGGAGCGTCCTCGGGGCTTTCGGCCAGGGCTTCGAACTCGTTGATGGCGTCGATCTCGGTGCCCATCGCGATGTTGGTCACGCGCTCGAGCATCACCTCGATCACCACCGGCACGCCGAACTCGGCCATCAATTCCTCGGCGCGCTGGATCGCCGGCGTCATTTCTTCCTGCTTGTAGACGCGGATCGCCTTGCAGCCGAGGCCCTCGACCACCTTCATGTGGTCGACGCCGTAGCTGCGCTCGACACCGGCGTCCTCGGCCGCGTTGATGTTGTCGAAGCCCAGCTGCACGCAGTAGTCCATCTCGAAGCCGCGCTGCGCCTGGCGGATCAGCCCGAGGTAGGAGTTGTTGACCACGATGTGGATGTAGGGCAGCTTGAACTGCGCACCCACGGCCAGTTCCTCGATCATGAACTGGAAGTCGTAGTCGCCCGAGAGCGCGACGATCTTGCGGCTCGGGTCGGCCGCGCGAACGCCCAGCGCCGCGGGAATGGTCCAGCCCAGCGGGCCGGCCTGGCCGCAGTTGATCCAATGGCGCGGGTTGTAGACGTGAAGGAACTGCGCCGCCGCGATCTGCGACAGGCCGATGGTGCTCACATAGCAGGTGTCGTGGCTGAAGTTGTTGTTCATGCACTGGTACACGCGCTGCGGCTTCATCGGCACGTCGGCGAAGTTGGTCTTGCGCAGCATCGTCTTCTTGCGGCCGCGGCATTCGCCGGCCCAGGCCTTGCGGTCGGGCAGCTGGCCCTTGGCCTTCATCTCCTCGGCCACCTGCACGAAGAGTTCGAGCGCGGCCTTGGCATCGGACACGATGCCGAAGTCGGGCGTGAAGACGCGGCCGATCTGGGTCGGCTCGATGTCGACGTGGACGAAGGTGCGGCCCTTGGTGTAGACCTCGACCGAGCCGGTATGGCGGTTGGCCCAGCGGTTGCCGATGCCGAGCACGAAGTCCGACGCCAGCATCGTCGCGTTGCCGTAGCGATGGCTGGTCTGCAGGCCGCACATGCCGGCCATCAGCGGATGGTCGTCGGGGATCGCGCCCCAGGCCATCAGGGTCGGGATCACGGGCACGCCGGTGGCTTCGGCGAAGCGCACCAGCAAGTCGCTCGCGTCGGCGTTGATGACGCCGCCGCCGGCCACGATCAGGGGCCGCTCGGCGCCGTTCAGCATCGTGATCGCCTTCTCGATCTGGGCCCGCGTGGCGGCCGGCTTGTAGGGCGTGAGCGGCTCGTAGCTGTCGATGTCGAACTCGATCTGCGCCATCTGGACATCGAAGGGCAGGTCGATCAGCACCGGGCCCGGACGGCCCGAGCGCATCAGGTGGAAGGCCTGCTGGAACACCTGCGGCACCTGGCCCGGCTCGCGCACCGTGACCGACCACTTGGTGACCGGCTTGGAGATCGACTCGATGTCGACCGCCTGGAAGTCTTCCTTGTAGAGCCGGGCGCGCGGCGCCTGGCCGGTGATGCACAGGATCGGGATCGAATCGGCCCAGGCCGAGTAGAGGCCGGTGATCATGTCGGTGCCGGCCGGCCCCGAGGTGCCGATGCACACGCCGATGTTGCCGGCCACCGCGCGGGTGTAGCCCTCGGCCATGTGCGAGGCGCCCTCGACGTGGCGCGCCAGGATGTGGGCGATGCTGCCTTGCTTGCGCAGGGCCGAATACAACGGGTTGATGGCGGCGCCGGGAACGCCGAAGGCCTGGGTCACGCCTTCCTTTTCCATCACGAGCACGGCGGCCTGGGCCGCGGTCATCTTTGCCATGCGAGTCTCCTTGGGTTGGGCTCGATTCTGGGAATTCGGGCCTGTTCGCAGAAGACGGCGCGCAGCCATAAAGCCTATTCCTGTGTGGAATAAGTGAGTAGCATGCGCGGATGGACCGACTGTTGGCGATGGAGATGTTCGTGCGCGTGGTGGAGACCGGCAGCTTCTCCAAGGCGGCGCGCGAGTTCAACACCACCCAGCCCACCGTGACCAAGCAGGTTGCGGCCACCGAGGCGCGGCTGAAGGCGCGGCTGCTCAACCGCAACACGCGCGGCGTCAGCCTCACGGAAGCGGGCGCGCTCTACTACGAGAAGTGCAAGTCCATCGTGCGCGACGCCGAGGAGGCCGAGAGCATCGTCAAGCTCAGGCAGTCGCAGGCGCAGGGACTGCTGCGCATCGGCACCTCGACCGCCTTCGGCCGGCGGGTGGTGGTGCCGCTGGCGTTGGAATTCATGGCGCGGCATCCGCAGGTGCAGGTCGACCTCAGTTTCGAAGACCGCTATGTCGACCTGGTGGCACAGGGCATCGACGTCGCCATCCGCATGGGCAAGCTGGCCGACTCGTCCCTGGGCGCGCGCTTCCTCGGCATGAACCCGTGGGTGATGGTGGCGGCGCCGGCCTACCTGCGCACGCACGGCACGCCGAAGAAGGCGCAGGACCTGAGTGCCCACGTGGCGCTGATCTACAGCAGCGTGGTCGGCGATGACGTCTGGCACCTGCACACCCCGAAGGGCGAACCGGTCACGGTGCCGGTGTCGGGGCGGCTGCGCTCGAACAACGTCTCGGCCGTGCTGGCCGCCGCGCGGGCCGGGCTGGGCGTGGCGCTGATGCCGCGCTACGTGGCCAGCGACTCGCTGGCCACCGGCCAGGTGGTCGAGGTGCTGCCCGACCACGCCCTGGCCGAGCAGGAGATCCACGCGGTGTTCCCGTCGCCCAAGCTGGTGCCCGGCAAGGTGTCGAGCTTCGTGGCCTTCCTGCAGGGCCGCTTCGGCGAGGCCTGGTGGAGCGCCCGCTCAGGGTAGCGGCGGCGCCTTTTCGTCGTCGGCGCTCGAGGACGCGAAAAGATCCCAGGCCGCCATGAACAGCGCCGCGATCACGGGCCCGATCACGAAGCCGTTGATGCCGAACAGCGCGATGCCGCCGATGGTGGACATCAGCACGATGTAGTCGGGCATCTGCGTGTCCTTGCCGACCAGCAGCGGCCGCAGGATGTTGTCGACCAGTCCGATCACGAAGACGCCGACGAAGATCAGGATGAAGCCCTTGCCGAAGGCGCCGACGGCCAGGAAGTAGATCGCCACCGGGCCCCAGATCAGCGCCGCGCCCACCGCCGGCAGCAGCGACAGGAAGGCCATCAGCGCGCCCCACAGCAGCGAACCCTGCAGGCCGAGCAGGGAAAAGGTGACGCCGCCGATCAGGCCCTGTGCCGCCGCCACGGCGATATTGCCCTTGATGGTGGCCCGGATCACGGTGGTAAACTTGTTCAGCAGGTGGTGCGTGTGCGGCGTGGCCAGCGGCAGCGAGGCGCGCACCTTCTTCGACAGCATCGCGCCGTCGCGCAGCAGGAAGAACAGCAGGTACAGCATCAGGCCGAAGCTGACGACGAATTCGAAGGCGTTCTGGCCGATCGCGACCGCGTGGGTCGCGATCACCTGGCTGCCCCGCGCTGCGGCCTGCGACAGTTGTTTGATCAGGCCTTCGACGTTGCCCAGGCCGAAGCGGTCGAGCAGGTTGATCGCCCATTGCGGGATCACGTTGACGACCTGCTGGAAGTAGCTCGCGAAGCTGATGTCGCCGGCGCGGATCTTGTGGGAGAGCACCGACACCTCCTCGACCAGCGATCCGGCGATGGCGACCAGCGGGATGATGACCACCACCATCGCCATCAGCAGCGTGGCGAGGGCGGCCAGGTTGCGCCGTCCGCGCATCTTCAGCAGCAGCCGCCGGTAGATCGGGGTGAACAGGATCGCGAGCGCGACGCCCCACATCACGGCCCCGAAGAAAGGGAGGAGGACCCAGCCGAAGGCAATCGTGACGACCGCCAGCAGGAAGAGGAAGGAGCCGCGCTGCAGGCCTGGTGAATTCATAAGCGCTTCGACTTTAGCCGAAGCAGCCTCCGCCGGCGGGTCGATCCGTGTCAGCGAAGGCCGCGAGGCAGGGTCAACGGTGCCAGCGTGGCGCGCAGCCGTTCGTCGGCATCGGGTGCCGCCTGGACCTCGACCTGCAGCGCCTGCTCGACGTTGCCGATGTGATCGAGCATCAGCTGCCGGGCGTGCGCCGTGTCGCCGGCTTCCAGCGCGGCCACGATGGCGGCGTGCTCGGCGCAGGACTGGACGGCCTCGTGCCGGGACTGGAACAGGGTGGCGGCCAGCGTGGTGCGCGCGGTCAGGTCGCGCAGCACGTCGCACAGCAGCCGGTGGCCCATCTGGTCGGCCAGGCAGACATGGAAGTCGGCCAGCAGGAAGGCGCGGGTGGCGGCGTCGGCGCCGGCGATGGCCCGCTTCTCGTCCGCGATGTGCTCGCGCAGCTTGCGGATCACCTTCGAAAGCGGCCGGCCGGCTTCGGCCAGGATGCCGGCTTCGACGATTCGGCGGGCGGCGAAGGCGTCGCGCGCCTCGTCGGCCGAGGGCTCGACCACGTACCAGCCGCGGCGCGACTGCACTTCGACGAAGCCGCGCGCCTGCAGCTGCATCAGGGCCTCGCGCACCATGGTGCGGCTGACGCCGAAGTTCTCGGCCATCGCCTGCTCGCCCAGCCTCTCGCCGGGCGCCAGCTTCTGCGCCAGGATCGCTTCCACCACGCGTTCCGCGATGTGGGTGGGCGTGACGTCGGTCATCGGTGTCTTCAATGGGCGGTCGAGACGGTCGAGACGGCGGCCGGCGAGCCGGGCTCGGCGAGCGGCTCGTCTTCGGGCGAGTGGGTGCCGTTCAGCACCGCATGTGCCCGCTCGCGGTCGATGTCGCCCTCCCAGGCGGCGATGGCGACCGTGGCGACGCAGTTGCCGATCAGGTTGCCCAGCGCGCGGGCGATGCCCATGAACCAGTCGACCGAGAGCACGAGCACCAGACCGATGGCCGGGATCGCCGGAATCGCGTGCAAGGTGGCGGCCAGCACCACGATCGCCGAACCCGGCACGCCGTGCGCGCCCTTGGAGGTGACCAAGGCGATCGCCAGGATGGTCAACAGGTCGGCCATCGAGATCGGCGTGTTGGTGGCCTGGGCGATGAACACCGCGGCCAGCGTGATGTAGATCGAGAAGGCGTCGAGGTTGAACGAGTAGCCGGTCGGGATCACGAGGCCGACGGTCGAGTCGCGGATGCCCATGTTCCGGAGCTTGGCCATGATCTGCGGCAGCACGCTGTCGGACGAGGTGGTTGCGAAGACGATGGTGAGCTCTTCGCGCAGGTAGCGCAGCAGCTTGACCAGGCTGAAGCCCGAGAAGCGCATCACGAGCCCGAGCACCACGAAGACGAAGAACAGCACCGCCGCGTAGAACAGTGCCACCAGCATGCCCAGCTGCTTGAGCGAGCCGACGCCGTACTGTCCGACCGTGAAGGCGATCGCGCCGAGCACGCCGAGCGGCGCCAGCTTGATGATGATGCCCATGATCTTGAACATCACCAGCGCGGTCGCGTCGACCACCGCCGCGACCGGCCGGCCCCGTTCGCCAAGCAGCGTGAGCGCGCAGCCGAAGAGAACCGCGAACAGCAGCACCTGCAGCACGTCGCCGGTCGCGAAGGCGTTGATCACGGTGGTCGGGATCAGCTTCATGAGGAAGTCGACCGTGCCGCCGCTGGTGAGCTTGTCGGCGTTCGACGCATAGGCGCTCATCGCCTTGGCGTCGAGTTTCGATGGGTCGACGTTCATGCCGACCCCGGGCTCGAACACGAAGGCCAGCACCAGGCCCAGCGCCAGCGCGACGGTGGTGAGCACTTCGAAATAGATCAGCGCCTTGACGCCGACGCGGCCGACCCGCTTGAGGTCGCCGGCGCCCGAGATGCCGTGCACCACGACGCAGAAGACCAGCACCGGAATGATCATCTTGATCAGCTTGATGAAGCCGTCGCCGAGCGGTTTGAGCTTGACGGCGAATTCCGGGAAGAAGAGGCCTGCCACGACGCCGAGCACAAGCGCGATGACGACCTGACCGAAGAGCGATTTGAAGAAACGTGGCATGGCGGATCCCTCTGAAGGTTTGCATGCAAGCTGCACGTTGTCTTGCATGCAAGCAATGTAGGCAAGATTCAGAAGAATGCGCTGAGGGTATTCCCGGAAATGGCGATTCGGCTCAGGCCGGACAACCGCTTTCGCCACAGGCGTCGCGTGTTCCGACCATTCCGGCGTCGCCGGACGGGCGCGCGATCAAGGTCGTGGTCTCCACTTCGGCCGCCAGTTGGCCGATGGCTGCGCCGAGCACCATGTCGTCGATGACGCCGAAATGACTGAGCCGGATGCGGCCTTGCCTGTCGATCAGGACGATGCTCGGCGTCCCCTGCAGCTGATACTCCCGCATCGTGGCGGGAATGCCGCCACGGGAAGGTTGATCGATGCCGATCGGAAAGCTCAACCGGTATTCGTGGACGAAGGCCTTCAGCGCCTCGGGCGTCATGACGGCGTGATGCTCGAACACGCTGTGCAGGCCGATCACGGCCACATCCTTGGCGTCAAAGAGCTGTTGCATCTTCTTCGCCTGCGGAAGGCCATGCGACACGCACGCCGGACACAGCATCTGGAACGCGTGCAGCACCACCACGCGGCCGCGCAGTGACGCGAGCGTCAGGTCCGCCTCCGCGTTGAGCCATTGAGAGATCTGCAGGGCGGGGGCTTCAGGATGGTTCTTCGACATGTTGCTTGCTCCGTGACGAGGATGGATGTTCAGGCCGCAGCGCGCGGCTGGTGAACGAAGTGTCTCGCGCGCGCTCGTATGATTGGGTGCAAATCGTCTTCAAAAGAAACCCATTCGTCCAGATCGGACCGTTCCCATGTCGTCCGTTGACAGGCTCTCATCCCTGCTCGAGCGCTTCCACGTCCGGGCCCATCTGTTCCACGCCGGGCCGCTGTGCGGCACCACCCGCTTCGCCGCCAGGGAGGGGCGCGGATTTCTGCATGTGCTGCGTCGTGGCGAGATGGTCGTCACGCATGCCTCAGGCGCCGGCGTGCCGCGCAGGATCGTCGTCAAGGAGCCGAGTCTGCTGTTCTACCCGCGGCCGCTCGCGCACAACTTCCGCAACGCTCCGGTCGAGGGTTCGGATTTCGTCTGTGCGACGCTCGACTTCGACGGCGGCGACGCCCATCCGCTGGCGCGGGCGCTACCGCCCTTGATCTGCATTGCGCTGCGCGAGGTGGACGGTCTGGAGCAGGCGATCGCGCTGCTCTTCGCCGAGACCACGCAGCTGCAGTGCGGCCACCGGCTGCTGGCCGATCGGCTGTTCGAGGTCGTGCTGATCCAGCTGCTGCGATGGCTCCTCGACCATCCGCAGCAAGGCGACGCGCCGGTCGGCCTGCTCGCCGGGCTCGGCGACCCCCGCCTGGCGCGGGCACTGACCGCCGTGCACGACAGGCCGGGCGAGGCCTGGACGCTGGAGCGGATGGCCCGCGAAGCGGGGATGTCCAGGAGTTCGTTTGCATATCGTTTCAAGTCCGTGGTCGGCGACACGCCGGCGGACTACCTCGCGACCTGGCGCCTCACGATTGCACAGGCCGAACTGCGCAACGGCGCATCGGTGAAGACCATCGCGCACTTGCTGGGCTATGCGAATGCCTCTGCGCTGTCGCGCCTTTTCACGCAGCGGCTGGGCCTTTCGCCGCGCGACTGGCTGGCCGCCCGGGCCTGAGACCCGGCAAGCTGTAGTACAAACGGCGGCTTCGTCCCGTCTGGGGTCCATTCAACCCTGAGCGGGAGAGAAAAATTGTCAGTTGAAGCCGGAAGCGAGCAACTTGTGAGGGTCGTCGTCCTGCTCGGTGCGGGCGTCGTGGCCGTGCCGCTGTTCAAGCGGCTGGGCCTCGGCTCGGTCCTGGGCTACCTGGCCGCCGGACTGGCCATAGGACCCTTCGGTCTGGGCCTCTTCTCGGATCCGCAGGCGATCCTGCATGTCGCCGAACTCGGCGTCGTCATGTTCCTGTTCGTGATCGGCCTGGAGATGCAGCCGACCCGGCTGTGGAGCCTCCGGCGCCAGATCTTCGGGCTCGGGCTGGCCCAGGTGGTCGCCTGCGGCGCCCTGCTGACCGGCGTCGGTGTCCTTGCCGGCCTGAACACCCCGGTGGCCTTCGTGGCGGCCATGGGCTTCGTCATGACCTCCACCGCGACGGTGATGCTGATCCTCGACGAACGCGGGGAGACCGCCTCGCCGCGCGGCCAGAAGGTGGTGTCGATCCTGCTGCTCGAGGACCTGGCCATCGTGCCCTTGCTGGCGATCGTCGCCATGCTGTCGCCGAACGAAGCCGCCGCCGGCGTTTCGACCTGGAAGACCGTCGCGCTGGCGTTGTCCGCGGTGGCGATCGTGACCGTGGCGGGGCGGTGGCTCCTGAACCCGCTGTTCCGCCTGCTCGCCGCATCGCATGCACGCGAGGTCATGACCGCGGCCGCCTTGCTGGTGGTGCTTGGCGCGGCGCTGCTGATGCAGTTCGGCGGCCTGTCGATGGCCATGGGCGCTTTCCTGGCCGGCGTCATGCTGTCCGAATCCACCTTCCGCCACCAACTCGAAGCCGACATCGAGCCGTTCCGGGGCATTCTTCTGGGGCTCTTCTTCCTTGGCGTCGGCATGGCCCTCGACCTCGGCATCTTCGTCACGCACTGGCCGCAGGTGCTGGGCGGCGTCGCCGTGTTCATGGTCGTCAAGGCGGTGGGCATCTACGGGGTGGGGCGCCTGTTCGGCGCCAGCCACTCCGACTCCCTGCACCGCATGGTGCTCATGGCGCAGGGCGGCGAGTTCGCCTTCGTCCTCTATTCCACGGCCGTGGCTGCCGGCCTGCTGGATGGCCCGGCCAACGCGGCCCTCACCGCCATCGTGATCCTCTCCATGGCACTCACGCCGCTGGCCGTCGGCGGCCTGCGCTGGATGCTGCCGCGCGGCGCAGCGAAGGTCGAGGGCATCGACGCGGCGGCCGGCCTGTCGGGCAACGTGCTGATGATCGGCTTCGGCCGCTTCGGACAGGTTGCCAGCCAGGCCCTGCTTGCGCGCGGCGTGAAGGTCTCCATCATCGACATGGACACGGAGATGATCCAGAGCGCCGAGAGCTTCGGCTTCAAGGTCTACTACGGCGACGGCAGCCGACTCGACGTGCTGCACGCTTCGGGCGCGGCGACCGCGCTGGCGATCGCCATCTGCGTGGACAACAAGGAGGCGGCGCTGAAGATCGTCGAGCTCGCCAGGCATTCCTTTCCGCAGGCCAAGCTGCTGGTGCGCGCCTTCGACCGCGGACATGCACTCGAACTGATGTCGAAGAACGTCGACTTCCTGGTGCGCGAGACCTTTGCCGGTGCCAGCGAATTCGGGGAGGCGGCCCTGCGCGCCATCGGCGTTCCGCCGCACGAGGCAGCGGGCATCGCGGCCGAGGTGCTGCGTCGCGACGAGGAGCGGCTCGCGCTCCAGATGACCGGTGGCATCAAGGCCGGCCTGGAACTGATGCACAGCAACCGGGTGAAGCCCACGCCGCTGACCAAGCCGGCCCGACCGGCTGGCCCGGACGCCGGCTGACCGGGGTCCGGCGCAACGGCGCAGCGCTCAGGCGGACGGGGTGGGTGCCTCGGCGATCGAGAGGACGTCGTTCTCGGCGCGCTCGAGAATCCGCTGCGCGACGCTGCCGATCAGGAGGTTCAGCAAACGGTGCCGCGGATGCGTTCCCAGCACGATCAGGTCGTCGCAGCGGGCCTGCCCGTGGGCTTCCAGCAGGCGACCCGCATCACCCTCCCTGAAGATGAAGCGCACCTGCTCCCGCAGGGCCGCAGGCAGGGCGGTTGCGGCCAGCTGCGCATCGCCCCGTTGGCGGGCCTGCACCAGGCGGGCGTCGTCGTCCTTCGTGGCGCCCGCCGCCGTGGCGAGCGAAGGGCCGGGCTCGAGTGCATGGAACACGCTGAGGGCGGTCGTCGGGAACAGGCGCGCCGCCTGCTCCAGCGCATGTCCGGAGGCCGAAGAAAAATCGCTGGCGACGATGAGCTCCTCGTAGGGGCGGCGGGCGCGTTGCCGCACTGCCAGCACGGGCACGGTCGAGCGGCCGAGCAGCGCGTCGATGGTGGAGCCGACGACCGCGCGTCCCATGCCTTCGTGCTTCGAGACGCCGACCACGATGAGGCCGCAGTTTTCCTCGTCGGCGATGGCCAGCAAGGTGGCAACCCGATCGCCGCGCTCCACGCGCACCGAGATGTCGATGTCGTCCCGCGCCGCGTCGGCTCTGATGCGCCGTTCGGCTTCGCGCTGCTCGGCGCCCCGCTCGCGCAAGCCGCCCGGCGTCGCGGTGGGCTCGAGAACGGTGGCGACGACCAGGCGGGCGCGCCAGCGATGCGCCAGCAGGAGGGCACGGTCCAGCGCTCGATCGGACCGGCAGCTCAGGTCGGTGGCCAGCAAGATGCTGCCGACCGGATGCTTCGAGTGGGAAGGTGACATCGTCATGGGCGAAGATTGTGACGCGGGAACTGCTGCTGGTACGGCGTCGCTCGCCGGAGCCTTCGAGCCCGCGCATATGTTCAAACCGCGCGCGCATGGTGCAAGACTTGCTTGGAGCATCCGTGCAGAATGCCGCGTGACCCGCGTCTGGCGCGTCACTCGAACCCAACCGAATTTCAGAAAGGCCATCACGACATGAGCACGATCAAGACCAAGGACGGCGTAGAGATCTTCTACAAGGATTGGGGACCCAAGGACGGCCAGCCGATCATGTTCCATCATGGTTGGCCGCTTTCCAGCGATGACTGGGATACGCAGATGCTGTTCTTCGTACAGCGGGGCTACCGGGTGATCGCGCACGACCGGCGCGGCCACGGGCGCTCGGCGCAGGTCAGCGATGGCCATGACATGGACCACTACGCCGCCGATGCCTTCGCGGTGGTCGAGGCGCTCGACCTGAGCAAGGTTTTCCACGTCGGCCACTCGACCGGCGGCGGCGAGGTCGCCCGCTACGTCGCGAAGCATGGCCAGCCCAGTGGCCGTGCCGCCAAGGCGGTGCTCGTGAGTGCGGTGCCGCCGTTGATGCTCAAGACCGCGGGCAACCCGGAAGGCCTGCCGATCGAGGTCTTCGACGGCTTCCGCAAGGGGGTGGCAGACAACCGGGCACAAATGTTCCTCGACGTGGCGGCCGGTCCGTTCTATGGCTTCAACCGCGAAGGCGCCAAGGTCTACCAGGGCGTGATCCAGAATTGGTGGCGTCAGGGAATGATGGGCAGCGCCAAGGCGCACTACGAGGGCATCAAGGCCTTTTCCGAGACCGACCAGACGGCCGACCTGGAGGCGATCACGGTGCCCACGCTCGTCCTGCACGGCGACGACGATCAGATCGTGCCGATCGCCGATGCGGCACTGAAGTCGATCAAGCTGCTGAAGAATGGCACGCTCAAGGTGTACAAGGGCCTCCCGCACGGCATGCTCACCACCCACGCGGACATCATCAACCCGGACTTGCTGGCGTTCTTCACGAGCTGATCCGCGACTTTCGGTTCGACTTCTTCATGCCCCGCACCGGGTACGGTGCGGCGGCCGTCACCCCCACGACGGCAGCTGCCGCAGCGAGTCGGTCGGCCGTCCGACGATGTCGACGCCGGTGATTCCGCGCCCGCCGGGCAGGAGCTCGACATCGCAACTGACATTCCATCCGTGGCTGTCGGTTCGTTGCACCAGGCAAACCTCTTCGCCCGCCGCCAGGAGCTCCACGCAGTCCCGGACGCTGATCCGCCGGGCTGGGCCGAGGGCCAGCCCTGTCGTGCCGAACTCCTTCTCGACGACCGAATGAACGGCGACCAGATCGATCTCGTCGCCTGCGTAGTGAACCGCTGAAATTGCATGCTGGGCCATTTGCGACCTCCATTCGTGGCAGGGCCAGTATGGCTTCGGAGCCGGCTTGCGTGAGTCTGCCTACTGCGGACGCGGGTAAGGCGTTCCGCCGAACCGGCGCTGCGCCGAACGATTGAACTCGCTGCGAACCCCTGATGGTCGAGCCCGATTCGCAGACTCTCCCCGCGGACGCACGGTTCCGGCGTGATCAGCCGGCCTTGCGATCGACATGCAGGATCGAGTTCACGATCTGCTCGGGCGCCGCCAGCGCCGGCGCCATGCCCCAGCGATCGATGACGTCATTGCCGATGCGCAGCATGCCGGTGTGCCGGGTGGACTCCTTGTCGACCTTGGGATCGGGATCGAAGAAGCCGAGCGCGAGACGCACGGCCTCGACGTTCGCCCGCGTCCCGGTCAGGAACAGCCAGCCCGGATGCACGCCGTGCATCTCCGCGTACTCCGCGAGATCCCGCGGCGTGTCCTGCTCGGGCCGCAACGTGATCGAGTACATGAAGATGTCCTTGCCGATGCGGTCGCCCAGGAGCTCCTGCACGCGCACCAGGTTGTTGGTCATGAGCGGACAGATGCCTTCGCAATCCGCGTACATCATGTTGATCGCGACCACCTTGCCGCGGACCAGGTCGCGATAGAAGTTGACCGTGGACCCCGTGTGGGTCTTGAGTTCGACGTCCGGAATCCGCCGCCCGCCACGGGTCGCGGGCGTCGCCTCGGCTGCGATGGCGCCGGTGTCGAGTGCGGCCAGCGCGGCGGCACCGAGCCCGGCGAGCAGGTATCTGCGGTTGTTCATGGGGAACCTCCTTCGATTCGATGTGCTTGCGTCATGTCGCCGATGGTCTTCACACGATGTCCCACCGGAGCATCATGGCGTGGTCCTCGTGCGTGAGGTTGTGGCAATGCATCATGTATTTGCCGTAGAAGTCGCGAAAGCGCAGGAACACCCTGATCGTCTGGGCCGGACCGAGGATGTAGACGTCCTTGCGCCCCCGCTCGTTGGGCGGGATGGCGACGTTCACGCCATTCACGGTCTTGCTCAGGATGCGGCCCTCTTCGAAGTGGATGTGGATCGGGTGCTGCCAGCCGTTGTCCGGATTGACGAGTTCCCAGATCTCGGCATTTCCCTTGGGCACCGAGACCCTGGGCAGCAGGGAGTTGAAGAACTGGCCGTTGACGGCCCAGTTGCCGTTGGTGCGCGAGAACACGAAGCGCCGGACCGGCAGCGCCGCGAGTTCCGCGGCCGAGGGCAGGTCGCGCAGCGGCCGCAGCAATGCGGGCACCAGGCTAGTGTCGGGCGCTTCGCGGTCGACGATGAACTTCAGCAGCTGGGTGCCGGGTGCCTGCGCATCCCTGGGCTGGCGCGTTTCGGTCTGCACCAGCTGGTTGACGAGGAAGAGCTCCGTGCCCAGCGGGAAGTTGGCGAAGTTGATGACGATGTCGGCGCGCTCGGCCGGGCCGATCCTGACCCTGAACTGATTCGCCAGCGGGGCCGGCAGCAGGTTGCCGTCGTTGGCGATGATGGTGTAGCCGTACGACGTGGTGCGGTTCTTGTGTTGCAGGTAGAACTCGTAGAAGCGCGTGGGCCCGCCATTGAGCAGCCGGAAGCGGTACTTGCGGCGCGCCACCCGCAGCACCGGCTCGATCTTGCCGTTGACCGTGATCTTGTCGCCCAGCACGCCTTCCGGATTCAGCTCATCGAAGAACAGCCGGCCGTTGGCATCGAAGCGCTTGTCCGAGAAGCTCAGCGGATAGTCGTAGGCTCCGCTCGGCAGCTTGAGGCCGCTGTCTTCGCTGCCGCTGTCGAGATCGTCGAAGATCATGTAGCGGCCCATCAGCCCCTTCAGCACGTTCGGGGCCGTCACGCCTTCGGAGTGGTCGTGATAGAAGAGCGTTCCCAGGGCTTCGCGCGAATCGCCGATCGCGCTGGTCGCGCTGAATTCGTCCAGTCCGGCATAGAGGTTGGGATAGAAATGGTCGTTGAAGCTCCCGGCTCGGGTCAAGGTCGGGCCCTTCAGCGTCGCACTGTAGAAGTCGCCTGCAAAGCCGTCGCTTTCCGAAGGCGTGTGCATGTTGTGCAGGTGCGTGGAGATTTCCGGCGAGCCGAATCCGGTGTGGTTCGCCGGCAGTTCGTTGCGTATGCGAACGATCACCGATTGGCCGTAACGCGCATGGAACGTCGGGCCCGGGGTGGTCGCGACCGTGTCCATGTTGCCTGCGTAGCCCCAGATGGCCTGCGGCGGATACGCAGGGTTGAACACCCAGTTCGGGTTCTCCTTGGCGGTCAGCTGGTACAGCAGGGGCCGCCCGGCCTTGCCGGCAACGCAGAGTTCATCGTAGCGCTGGTGATCGGCGCGCCCGCACTCGCCACCGCCGGTGTTCGCGCTGGTCATCGGCATGGGGTCGAGCGCATCGAGCGCCGATAGCGGCGTGATCGCCGTGGGCAGTTCCTCGGCCCATGGCGTGGTCGCCGGGCTGGGCAGCAGCGGCGCGACCTGCGCCTCGCTCTTCCTTGGCGTCAGCACCAGGGGCGCTGCCGCCGTTGCGGCCACCGAAGCCTTCAGGAAGCTGCGTCGCTTGCCGTCGATGTCCGAAGTCGCGGGCAAGCGTCGTGTGGATTCTTTGCGCATGATGTACACCTCTCTTTGAAAAAGAACGACCGCTACATCTGTCTCCCGGCCCGGCGCAGGGTCGACATGATGGGTTCGGCCAGGTACTGGAGCGCCGTCTGCGTGGCGCCCTGGATGTAGACCTCGGCGGGCATGCCCGCCTGGAGCTTGAATTCCTCGATCGACTTGAGCGAATCGGGGTCGGCGATGATCGTGACGCTGTAGTAGGGCAGGCCGGTCTGCTTCTCGATCAGGCGGTCGCCGGCGACGTAGGTGACCTTGCCGGTCACCATCGACGTGTTGCGGTACTTGAAGGCGGTGAACTTCACCCGTGCGCGCTGGTTGACGTGCACGTTGCTGATGTCTTCGGGACGGATGCGCGCCTCGATCATCAGCTGCGTGTCGCTCGGCACGATGTCCGCGATCGCCTCGCCCGGGCCCACCACCGCGCCTGGCGAGTTGAACTTCATGTCGATGATCTCGCCGCTGGCCGGCGCGACCACGACCTGCCGGTGGGCGGCGTCGTCCGACTTGCGCTGCTCCTGCTCGATCTCGCCCAGGCGCTGGGTGGTGGCCTTGAGCTGGTCGCTCGCCGCCTTGACGTATTCGTTGCGGATCGACTGGATGCGCAGGTCGATCTCCACCAGCCGCTGGGCGGCACGCGCGAGCTCCGTGCGCCGCTCCTCGAGCTTGGCCGCGTACTCCATCACCACCGATTCGAGCTGCGAGATGCGGCTGGCAGAAATGAAGCCTTCCTTGATCAGCCCGCGGTTGGCCTCCAGGTCGCTGCGCTGCAGCGCCAGCGAGTTTTCCGCCTGGGCGATCTGCGCGTTGACCCCGACGATTTCCTGATGCACGCGGTCGCGCTGCGTCTTCATCAGCGTCGTCGCGCTTTCAAGGGAATGGCGCTGGGCCTGGAACAGCGCGCTCTCCTTGGCGAGGGCCTGGCGGATGCGCTCGTCCTGATCGGCCGCCTGCGCCAGCTCGCCCGGGAAGGCGAGCATCTTGGCAAGAGCCTGTTCGGCCTCCAGGCGCACCAGCATGACGCGTTCGATCTGAACCCGGTAGTTCAGCCGGTTGCGATCGGCATCCACCCGCACGTCGCCCAGCACCAGCACCGGATCGCCGGCGTTCACGCGCTGGCCGTCGCGCACCAGGACCTCGCGCACGGTGCCGCCTTCCAGGTGCTGCACCGGTCGCCGGTTGAGATCGACCTTCACATAGGCTGGCGCCACCACCGCCATCGACAGCGGCGCGAAGCTCATCCACAGGGCCATCGGCAGGATCGCTCCGACGATGATCCAGCAGCCGCCGCGCACCAGGCGCCTGGCGTGAACCGCGCTGCTGCTGGGCGTGTCGTTCGCAGCGGGTCGGAGTGTGGCGGTGTTCATGGCCTGCAAGTCCTCGTTTCGCTCGTCAGGCGGCCTTCTGGCCGACCATCACCTGGGCCTGGCGCTGCATGTCCTTCATTACTTCGCCTGCCGGCCCGAACTGCTGGACGCGGCCGGCCGCGAGCACCAGGATCTTGTCGACATGGGCGATCAGCGAGGGCCGATGGGTCACCACGACCGATGTCACGCCCTCGTCGCGCAACGCGCTCATCGCCTGGGCGAGCGCGATCTCCCCGGCGCCGTCCAGGTTGGAATTCGGCTCGTCGAGGATGACCAGCTGCGGGTTGCCGTAGAGGGCGCGCGCGAGCGCCACGCGCTGGCGCTGCCCGGGCGAAAGCCGCGCGCCGTGCTCTCCCACCGGCGTGTCGTAGCCCTTCGGCAGGGTCAGGATCATCTCGTGCGCATTGGCCCGGAGCGCGGCGGCGACGACCGCTTCCGAATCGACCTTGTCCAGGCGCGCGATGTTGTCGGCCACGGTGCCGTCGAACAGCTCGACGTCCTGGGGCACGTAGCCGATGTAGGGGCCCAGCTGCTCGCGCGGCCAGTAGGAGACATCGGCGCCGTCCAGGCGCACGTGGCCGCTGCTGGGCGTCCATACGCCCGTCAGCAGGCGGGCCAGCGTGGACTTGCCGGCAGCGCTCGGGCCCACGATGGCGAGCGCCTCGCCCGGTGCCAGGCCGAAGCCGACGCTCGCGAGGACCAGCGTCTCCGAGCCCGGCGCCCGGTACGTGATGTTCTCCACCGCGAGTCGGCCTTCGGGCCGCGGCATCACGACGCGCAGGACGCCGCTGTCGAAATCCTTCGCCAGTTCGCTGAGCCGCCGATAGGCCGCGCGGCCCTCGATCAGCAGGCGCCAGCTTCCCACCAGTTGCTCCACGGGCTGCACCGCGCGGCCGAGCAGGATGCTGGTCGCGATCATGATGCCGCCGGAGGCCTGCTGGCTCAGCACCAGGTAGGCGCCCAGCGACAGCATGAGGATCTGGATCGCCTGGCGCACCGCCTTGGTCCCGGTGGTGAAGGCGGCCCCGCTGCGGCTGGCGCGGGTCTGCATCGCCGCCACCTGGTCCTGCAGCGTGCGCCAGCGCACCAGCAGGCGCTGCGTCATGCCCAGGGCCTGCAGCACCTCGGCATTGCGCAGCGAGCTCTCCACGTAGTGCGATGCTCGCCGCCCTTCGTTCTGCAGCTTCTCGAGCGCCTGGCGATTCACCCGGTCGTTGAGCCAGGCCAGGGCCAGCATCAGGAGGGCGGAGAACGCGGCGCCGATGCCCAGCGCGGGATGGAACATCCAGATCACCGCCACGTAGACCACCACCCAGGGCGCATCGAACACCGCGATCAGGCCGTTGGCGGAGAACACCGAGCGCAGCGCCGCCACATCGCGGATGCCCTCGGTCTTCGTTGCGCCCGGGGTCCGTGCCGCGCGCTCCACGATCGCGTTCACGACCGGCGGCGAGAGCCGCTCGTCCAGCAGGATGCCGACGACGTTCTGCAGCCGCGTGCGAACGTAGTCCAGCAGCATCAGGATCAGCAGCGCAGCGCCGGTTCCCGCGAGCAGGACGATCAGCGTCTCGTGGCTGCTGGTCGAGATGACGCGATCGAACACCTGCAGGGTGAAGAACGCAGGGGCGAGATACAGCAGGTTGATGACGAACGAGAACGCCGCGATGTAGCCCAGCAGCGGACGCAGGTCGCTCCACAGGTTTCTCATTCGAATCTCCTCCAATGGCCTTCCCAGGCCGTTCGCCGTTCGCTCCGACGGCTTCTACTGCGGCCGCTGGTCGTGCGCGGCCGTTGCGCCCGTCTTGGCGCCTGCCGTCGCTTCCAGCGCCTTCACGCGCCTGGCAAGCTGCTCCATGGCCAGCATCTGCTGCGCATAGGCGCGTGCCAGCTGCTGGGTCACATCGCTCAGCCCCTTGATCGCGATCGTCAACTCGTCCTTCTTGGTGTTGACCATGTTCATGCGCGCCATGACCAGGGTCGCGACCTCGCGCGGATCGGAGATCGACCGGGCGTTCTGCTGCTGTGCGGACGGCCCCCTGTCCGGAGTCGGCTTGCCCTGCGTGCCGTTCACGGCAGCGGGCTTCTGCGGGCCCGCTGCCTTGGTGGTTTCATCGTCCATGGCATGTTCCTCCTTGTCACGGAGTGAGGATGAAGTCGGCCTGCGTGATGACGTTGGTTCCGTCGCCCGTCACGCCCAGCAGCGTGATGGTGTTCACGTCGTCGATCGTGACCAGCGTGTTGGCGCCCTGGTCCAGAATGTCCACGCGATCGACGAAGTCGAGCGCGGTGATGCCGAGCGCCTGCAGGTCCATGCGGTCCTGCGCATTGGCAGCGAAGCCGGTGATCGTGTCCAGGCCGAAGCCGGTACCGAACAGGAAGACGTCGTTGCCGGCACCGCCGTTCATCGAGTCGTTGCCCAGGCCGCCGGTCAGGCGGTCGGCGCCGGCGCCGGTGTTGATGATGTCGTCGCCGTCCTGCCCGTCCACCACGTTCGCGCCCACGTCGACGTTGATCACGTCGTTGCCCTGGCTGCCGATGAAGTTCTCGACAGCGACCAGCGTGTCGCTGCCGGTGGCGGCGCTCGTGGCGGTGCCGTTGCCTGCGGCATTGGTCGTGATCGTCGCCCCGCTCGAAGTGCCGGCCAGGGTGTAGGTGTCGTTGCCTGCGCCGCCGGTGTAGCTGTCGTTGCCGTCGCCCTGCGTGGCAACGAAGGTGTCGGCGGCGGCGCCGCCGTTCACGGTGTCGTTGCCCAGGCCACCGGTGATGATGTCCTGGCCGGCCTCGCCGTTGAGGGCGTCGTTGCCCGCGCCGCCATCGATCAGGTCCGCGCCGCCGCCGCCGTTGATCGTGTCGCCGCCGCCGCCGCCCTCGAGGGTGTTGGCGCCGTTGCTGCCGGTCAGGACGTCGCCGGCCGAGCCGCCGACGACATGCTCGATGGTCGCCAGCGTGTCGGTGCCGGTCTGCGCACTCGACGAGGTGCCGGCCGCGAGGTTGACATTCACTGCGACCGTGATGGCCGAGACGTCGTAGGTGTCGTCGTTGCCGCCGCCCCCTGCGTACGAGTCGTTGCCGTCGTTCAGTGTCGCCCGGAAGGTGTCGTTGCCGGCACCACCGGCGAGCGTGTCGCCGCCCGCTCCGCCGGTGAGCGTGTCGTCGCCCGCCCCGCCGGTCAGCACGTTGGCGCCGGCGCCGGCGAACAGCGTGTCGTTGCCGCTGCCGCCGGTCACGTCCTCGATGTTCGAGATCGAGGTGAAGCCGGTGGCCGTGCCGGCGACCAGGTCTACGGCAACCGCGGTCGTGGTCGCGCCGTAGTTCAGCAGGTCGTTGCCCGCTCCGAGGTTGGCCGTGAACGATTCGACATTGCTGGCGCTCGCCCCCGCGAAGGTCGAGATCGCCGTGCCGGCCAGCAGCACCGCCAGCGTCTGGGCACCGGCTGCACCGAGGATGTTCACGCGGTCGCTGCCGTCGCCGCCGTCGATGGTGTCGTTGCCGTCGCCGATGTTGTAGGTGAAGGTGTCGTCGCCCTCGTTGCCGTTGAGCGTGTCGGCGCCGGCGCCGCCATTGATGGTGTCGTTGCCGGCACCACCGTTCACGATGTCGGCGGCTGCGCCGGTGCTGATGGTGTCGTTGCCGGCCTGGCCGTCGACCACGTTGACGCCTGCATCGAGCGTGATGCTGTCGTTGCCCTGGCTGCCGATCACGTTCTCGATGTTGTTCAGCGTATCGGTTCCGGTCCCGCCGCCGTTCGCGCTCGTCGCCGTGACCGTGACGCCGCCGGCCACCAGGATCCCGGAAAGGTCGTAGGTGTCGGTGCCGGCATTGCCGTTGTAGCTGTCGTTGCCGTCGCCCGCGGTGGCGATGAAGCGGTCGTCCCCGGCGCCGCCTGAGACCGTGTCGCCGCCGTCGCCGCCGGTGATGGCGTCGTTGCCGGCGTCGCCGTTCAGGGTGTCGCCACCCGCGCCGCCCAGCAGGGTGTCGTCGCCCGTGCCGCCATTGAGGGTGTCGGCGCCGGCCCCGCCGTCGAGCAGGTCGTCTTCGGCATTGCCGCTGATGATGTCGTTGCCGCCGTTGCCGATGATGACGTCCTGCCCGGCATTGCCGTTGAAGATCTCGGCCGCGTTGGTGCCGATGATGGAATCACCGGTCACCACGGTCGGCGCCGAGGTGACGATCTCCGGGTGGCCCTGCAGGTCGGTGTAGGTCACGACCACGCGCAGCTGCCGATTCACCTGGTCCTGGCCCGGCGTGAAACTGGCGGCGGTCGCGCCCGCGATGTTGGCGAACACCGCCCCGCCGCCCGGCGTGGTGCTCTGCTGCCACTGGAAGTGGAACGCGGCAGGATCGGTCGGCAGGCCGTCGGCGTCCGTGAACTCGATGATCGCCTGCACCGCGAAAGTCTCCGTCGGCGTGATGTCGGAAATGCGCAGCACACCCACCGGCAGGGCGTTGTTGCTCTCCACCGGGGCCGTGGGTTCGGAGAACACGTTCTCGAGCACGCCGAGGTCGTCCTTGTAGACGGCGCGCACGCGCAGCGCGGAACCGACTTCGAAGCCGCGCGGCGTGAAGGTCGGCCCGCTGGCTCGCGCCACTTCACCGCCGACGTTCTCGATGAGGATGTCCTCGAAGATGCCCGGGCTCACTTCGACCTGCCAGAAGTAGGCGATCGCATTGGGGCTGATGGCGCCGGTCGGATTGGTCGCGCTGATGTTGTCCGCATCCGTCACCAGCAGCGCCGACGCTGTGAGCACCTGGTCCTCGGTCGGCGTCGTGTCGCTGATCGTCAGGAAGCCGGTGGGCGGGTCGTCCGAGCCGTTGAGGATGAAGGCCTGGTCCGCGAACTGCAGGCGTTCGATGTTGCGCAGCACATCGGTTCCGTCGCCGCCGGCGACCAGGTGCCTGACGATCACGTCGCCTGCTGCGTTCGTCTCGGTGAAGTCATAGTTGGCGGCGATGTCGGTGAACACCGCGGTGTCGAAGTCGGTGCTGCTCCCGGCATGGATCTCGCGCACGATGCTGATGTCGCCCGGATTCAGGTCGCCTGCGAACACGCGTCCCATGAGTTCGGTCATGTTGTCGGCGCGCACGAAGCCGCCCAGGCCATCGGGCGCCTTCATCCACACGTCCAGCCAGGCGTCGCCGTCGATGATGTCGTCGCCGCCGCGGCCTTCGATGATGTCGCTGCCGCCGCCGCCGAGGATGATGTTGCCGGCGCCGAACGAGGTCACGTTCGTGTCGAGCGCGCGATTGAGCAGATCCTGCAGGCCGTCGATGAGGCCGATGTTGGTCAGCACGCTGCCCCGCGCGCCCGACAGGGCGATGGCGTCGGCTTCGAATGCGTCGCCGCGCAGCACGTCCGCGAACTGCGATCCGGACAGGCCTTCCATGGACACGAACCGTGCCAGCACCGTCGCGTTCGACAGCGGCACCGGCGTTTCGTCGAAGGCCCGCAGCTCGAAGTCGGCGGTCACGCCGAACTGGTCGTCCTTGAAGACCGCCCAGTCGAAGCCGGAGAAGCCTTCGTAGCGATCGAGGTTGCCGCCGTTGCCGACCATGATGTCGTCGCCGCCTTCGCCGTCCATGCGGTCGGAGATGGTGTTGCCGATGAAGACGTCGTTGCCGGTCGCCAGGTCGCGGTTGAAGGCATCGAAGTTTTCGCCGGCGCTGCCGTCGGCCATGCCCCATTCGATCCAGTCGTCGCCTTCGTTGCCGAACACGAACTCGTTGGCGCGCGCACCGAGGATGAAGTCGTTGCCCGGTCCGCCGAAGGCCTCCGAGGCGTCTTCGCCGGTGACGATGAAGTCGCTGCCGAAGCCGCCGAGGATCAGGTTGAGCCCGTTGCCGCCGTGGATCGCGTCGTTGCCGTCGCCGCCCTGCATGTTGTCGTCGCCGCCGACGTCCGTCATGATGTCGTCGCCGTCGCCGCCGATCACGAAGTCGTTGCCGTCGCCGCCTTCGAGCCGGTCGTTGCCGGCGTCACCATAGACCGTGTCGTCTCCGACGCTGGCGATGAGGGTGTCGTTCGTCAGGTTCGAGCCTCCGAGCACCACGTGGTCTTCGCCGGTGTAGTGGAGGTAGTTCGGGTCGCTCGGGTCGTCGGGGTTGCTGCGGAGCACGACGCCGGCCGGGTCGTCGCGTCCGTCCGGGCCCAGGCCGGTGAGCTGCTTGGTCGGGTCGACCTCGAGCGTGAAGGCCGGCGTCGAGAACACGTCCATCGGCAGGTGCGTGGCGTCGGTGTTGGCCATCACCAGGCGGGCGAAGGAGTTGTTCTCCAGTTCCGTCAGGAAGTTCAGGCCCTGCGTGCGCTCCAGGTAGTAGAAGCGGTCGCCGTCCTGCAGCTTTTCCATCTGCTCTTCGAAGACGAAGTTGAAGGTGGTGCCGAGCATGCCGCCGAAGGGCATGTTCTTCTCGGCCAGGCCGCCGATCCAGAAGTCGATGTCATCGACGCCGGTGGTGGTCACGCCGGTCGACGAGTTGGCGTAGGCGCCGGTGCTGTTCAGGAAGGCGAGCCGGTCGGCATTGAAGGCGGCCACCTCTTCCGGCGTCAGGCTGGGGTCCGAAACCCCGAGCACGAGGTTGGTCGCTGCCAGGCGCTTGTCTGCCACCGAGTTGGCCGCCAGGATGGACGCATGCGTGCCGTAGGCGGCAATGAAGTTGATCAGCGAGGCCTGGTGCTTCAGGTGCGGCAGAAGATCCACCCAGCTCGAATAGGGCTTGAGCTGGCTGTCGCCCGTGACGTCGTAGAAGTCGCGGCGCGCCGCATTCAGCGAGGGCACGCCGGTGTCGCGGCCGCGCAGCAGGTTGATGGTCGCGAGGTCGAGCGGCAGGCCCAGCAGGTTGTTGCGCAGTGCCTCGGTCACGAACTCGTCGATCTGGTTGCCGGGCTGCCGGGTCAGGCCGCGCGTGATGGCGCCGGCAGCCTCTTCAGGCGTCGGGCCGCTGGCCGCGAACTCGAGCGGATTCAGGAAGGCCGCGATCAGGCCGAGCTGCTGGTCCGGGTCCGCCGAATTGGGATCGCCCACGACGTTGAAGTTGGCGTCGAAGCGGTCCACCGTCTCGGTCAGCATCGAGTGGCCGAAGCGGTACACGGTGTGCGCGAATTCGGCAACGATCGACGGATCGATTTCAGTGTCGTAGACCTGCGTCGCGGCAAAGAAGATGTCGACCTGAGGCTGCACCTTGCGGGCGAACTCCTCGAACACCAGGTGCTGGTATTGCATCTCGGTGCCGAAGCGGGCGGCCTGGAACAGCCGTTCGCCGTTCCAGTTCAGTGCATTGATCCCGGCCTGGTCGGTCGGCAGGGCAGCGACGGGCGAAAGCAGCCACTGGTTCAGGAAATCGACATCGTTCGATGCCAGGGCGACTTCCCTGGTGAGCTCCACCAGCCGGTTGTGCTCCGAGTGGAACACGTGGTGGACTGTCGTCAGCCCGATGTTCTCGTTGGCGCGGCCGTCGCCGGCGATGTAGTGCGCGTCCAGCAGTTCGTTGTCGTAGTGGGTCGCGTCGGCGCCGCCCACGGTGCCGCCCACGGTGGAGTTGGTGTCGGCGGTCAGCACCTGTCCGCGGTCGTTGACCGGGCTGGCGGCATGCGCGATGTCGTTCAGGAAGGCGTGCCCGGTGCGTACCGCGCCGATCGCGAGAGTGTCGATCGGTGCCGCCGGATTCCCCGCCACCACGACGTCGTCGGCCGTGTTGAAGATGCCGTCGGCGCCGGCGCCGGTGATGACCTGCGCGAAGCCGTTGGCCGCCGGGATGAACTTGCCGTAGGCGTCGGTGCGCAGCAGCGGCAGGTTGAGCACGTCCAGGTCGGTCAGCGCGATGCCGAGCAGGTCGCGCGCCTGCGCCTTGACCACGCCCCAGGTCGCCATGCCGCCGATCTCGGTATCGTCCGCGGTGCCGAACTTGCCATCGAGGCCCAGGTCGCGATTGGTGATCAGCTTGCCGGTCGAGACCGGATGCCCTTGGCCGTCCAGTTCGTAGGCGCGCAGGAAGACCTGGTGCGAGGGATGCGAGGTGTAGGTCTGGTTCTGGTCGACGAAGGGCGTCGTGGTGTTCTGGGCTTCGATCGTGTTGTCGGCGGCCTCGTTGACCGCGGTGGCGGGGTTGTCCACCAGGATGCCGTCCGCACCCGGGCCCGCGAACTGCGTGGCCCGCGTCAGCACCAGGAAGTTGGCATTGCCGCCCGGGACGTAGAGCGGGTCGTCCGGCTGCAGCGGTACGAAGATGGTGCCGTTGCCCCCTTTGGTCACGAGGTCCAGGCCGTGGTCGAAGAACTGGCCGAAGAAGGTCATGAAGGCGTTGAACGGCGCCGAGAGGCCTTCGTCCGCTGCCGTGTTCGGAATGAAGTTGACCTGCGTGTCGTCGGCGGTGCCGAAGCGGCCGTCCAGGCCCGGGCTCGTGATGCTCGTGCCGAGGCCAGCGGTCGCCGGGTTGTGGTCGGTCTGGTCGACGATCAGGTTGGAGATCGTGCGCGGATCGGCGTCGACCACATTGCCGCTGCCGGCGTAGTTGGTGTTGGTCAGCGGGTCGCCCGGGCCGAGGGCGATGGAGTCGCCGTCCAGGTCATTGCGGTAGGCTGGATCGAGCAGGCGCGGGAACAGATTGTCGGCGGCGCCGAACTCGGTCTGGCCCTGCACCAGGTTGTTGAAGGAGCCGTCGACCGTGCGCAGGCCGAAGGCCACGCGAGAGTTCGGCAGGATGTCGTGCAGGTCTTCGCCCGCCGCGTGCCGCTCGGAGATCTGGATCTGTTCGAGGATGAACTGGAGGTCCGAACGGATGAAGCGCACGCCCGGGCTGCTGACCAGCGTCTCTTCCGGCGGATCGACCGGCGGCGTGAGGGGAGCGCCGGCAGCGACCGGGGCGGTGGCGGCCGAGAACACGTTCTCCATCACGCCGTTGGCGTCTTCGTAGACCGCCCTGACCCGCAGCGAGAAGCCTTCGAGATCCGGCCTGATCCTGAAGCTGGTGCCTTCCTGGGTCGCGGGCAGGTCGCCGACCTCGCCGTCGACGTCCTCGAAGATGCCCGAGCCGGGGACCGGCTCCCATTGCCAGATGTAGGCGACGGCCCGGCCTGCCAGGTTGCCCGATGGGTTGCTTGCAGAGACGTTGTCCGCATCGATGACGTCGTCCGCGGTGCTGTTGGGCGTGAAGCCGAAGGCCGACACGCTGATCAGCTGGTTCACTTGCGGCGTGGTGTCGCTGAGCGCCAGGGTGCCGGTCGGCGCATTGTTGGTACCGCTCAGGACCACGGCCACGTCGCCGAACTGCAGTCGCTCGATGTTGCGCAGCGTGTCGGTGCCGTCGGTGCCGACGTTGTCGGTGACCGTGGTGACGCCGTCCGTCCCGGTGGTGACGGTGTAGTTGCCGCGCGGGCCCGAGAACACGGCGGTGTCGAAGTCGGCGCTGTCCGAGTGCAGGATCTCGCGCACGATGCTCAGTTGGCTCGGATTGATCTCGCCGGAGAGCATGTACGGCACGAGCTCCTTCATGCTGTCGACGCTGGTGATGGGCGTCGCGCCCGCCACCCTTGGCACGTGGTTCGACACGGCGATGCGGACATTGAGCCAGGCGTCGCCATCGATGATGTCGTTGCCGCCACGGCCTTCGATCAGATCGGCGCCGTCGCCGCCGAGGATGATGTTGCCGGCGCCGAAGGAGGTCGTGCCCTCGGGCAGGATGTCTCGCAGCCCGGTGATGAGGTCGATGTTGGTCAGCACGCTGCCGTGGAAGCCGGCTTGCGCGATCAGGGTGGCGTCTTCGTTGTCGCCGCGCAGGAAGTCGGAGAAGGCCGATCCGGACAGGCCCTCGGTGAAGGCAAAGCGGTCGAGGATGCCGGCGGTCGACGGCGTGATGCCCAGTTCGATGAAGTCGTTGACCACCATGTTGGCGGTGACGCCGTACTTGTCGAACTTGTAGCTGGCCCAGTCGAAGCCGGAGCCGCCGTCGAAATGGTCCTCGCCGTCGGAGCCGGTGAAGATGTCGTCGCCGCCTTCGCCGATCAGTTCGTCGAAGCCGCCGCCCGAGATCAGCACGTCATTGCCGATGACGTTGTCCTGGTTGAGGGGGTCGAAGCTGTCGCCTGTGGTGCCGTCCTGCGTGCCCAGTTCGATCCAGTCGTGGCCTTCGTTGCCGAAGGTCGGAAGGTTCGACTTGGCGCCGAGCACGAAGTCGTTGCCCTGGCCCGCGAAGACCGTCGAGACGTCTTCGCCCGTGATGATGAAGTCGCTGCCGTTGCCGCCGACGATGGTGTTGAAGCCGTTGCCGCCGTGAATGACGTCGTTGCCGTCATTGCCCTTGAGCACGTCGTCGCCGCCGCGGTCCGTGATGATGTCGTCGCCGTCGCCGCCTTCGATCTGGTCGTTGCCGTCGCCGCCTTCGATCCGATCGTTGCCGCCGTCGCCGTAGATCGTGTCGTCGCCGATGTTGGCGACCATGACGTCATTGCCCGCGGTGCCGCCCAGCACGACGTGGTCATCGCCGGTATAGCGCAGGTAGTTGGTGTCGGGCCCCGCGGTGTCGGGGTTGTCGCGGATCACCAGCGGGACCAGCGCGCTGCCGCCCTCGGTCGGATCGGCGCGGTTGTCGGCGCCGAGGCCGGTGAATTGCCTGGTCGGGTCGACCTCCAGGATGAAGCCCGGCGCCGAGAAGATGTCGGCCGGCAGATGCGTCGCATCGGTGTTGGCCATCACCAGCTTGGCGAAGGTGTTGTTCTCCATCTCGGTGAGGAAGTTGAGGCCGGCCAGGCGCGAGAGGTAGTAGAGGCGGTCGCCGTTCTGCAGGTTCTCGAGCTGGGTCTCGAAGACGAAGTTGAAGGTCGAGCCGAGCAGGCCGCCGAAGGGCATCTGCTCCTCGGCCAGGCCGCCGATCCAGAGGTCGATGGCATCGACGCCGGTCGTCGTGACGCCGGCCGCGGTGTTCACGTAGGCGCCCGTGCTGTTCAGGAAGTCGTGACGGTCGTTGTTGTCGGCGACGAAGATGCGCTCGGTGCCGCCCACGCCGCCCGCGTTGATCACCGCGCTGCCGCCCAGCACCAGGGCCGCGGCCACCGCGCGCTTCTCGTCGACGGTGTCGACGTCGGTCGCGGTCAGCGCCGAATGCGTGCCGTAGGCGGCGATGAAATTGACCACCGATTCCTCGTGCTTCAGGTGCTGCGTGAGGTCGACCCAGCTCGAGTAGGGCTTGAGCTGCTGGTCGGCCGTCATCTCGAAGAACTCGCGCCGGGCCGCGTTCAGCGTGGGAATGCCCGTGTCGCGTCCGCGGGCGATGTTGATCGCCGCGAGGTCGAGCGGCAGGCCCAGCAGGCTGTTGCGCACCGCGTCGGTGACGAACTCGTCGATCTCGTTGCCCTCCTGCCGCGTCATGCCGCGCACGATGGCGCCGGCCGCCACCTTGGGCGCGAGCGTGCCGTTCTCGTTGAACTCGAGCGGATTGAGGAAGGCGTTCAGCAGGGAGACGTCGTTGGCGACGAAGTTCGGATCGAGCCGGTCCACCGACTCGGTCAGCATCGTGTGGCCGACGCGGAACACCGCATGCGCGAACTCGGCGACGATCGCTGGATTGATGTCGGTCGCGTAGTTGGTGTCAGCCAGGAACTCGTCGATGTTCGGCGACATCTTGCGCGCGAACTCTTCGAACACCAGATGCTGGTATTGCATTTCGGTGGCGAAGCGGGCCGATTGAAAGAGCCGCTCGCCGTTCCATTCCAGCGCCTGCACGCCGTCGGCCTGGTTCGAGCCGGGCAGCAGCCATTGCGAGATGAAGGCGCTGTCGTTGGTGGCCAGGATCGTGGCCTTGATCTCGTCGACCTGCCGGTTGTGTTCGGAATGGAAGACGTGATGGACGGCCGTCAGGGCGATGTTCTCGTTGCCGCGGCCGTCGCCGGTGATGAAGTGCCGCGCGAGCAGCTCGTCGTCATAGGTGCCCGGCGCCGAGAGCCCGAGCGCGGAGTCGCCGTCGGCAGCCATCAGGTGGCCGTCCTGGCTGTTCACCGGGTTGGCGTCGTGCGCGATGTCGTTGAGGAAGGCGTGGCCGGTGCGCAGCGCGTTGACCAGCAGCGTGTCGATCGGGCTGCTGGCAGTGCCGGACGCCACCAGATCGTCGGCGGTGTTGACGATGCCGTCCGCGCCCGCGCCGACGATGACCTGGGCGAAGCCGTTCGCGTCGGGAATGAACTTGCCGTAGGCGTCGGTGCGCAGCTCCGGCACGTTCAAGACGTCGTAGTCGTTGAGCCGGATGCCCAGCATCAGGGCCTGCGCCTTGACGTCGGCCCAGGTGGTGAGCCCGCCGTCCGCGCCATCGAGCAGCTTGCCGGTCGCGATCGGGTGGCCGTTCGGCCCGGGCGTCATCACGTACTCGCGCAGGAACACCTGATGCGATGCATGCGAGGTGTAGGTCTGGTTCTGGTCGACGAAGGGCGTGGTCTGGTTGGTCTGGTCGCCGTTGGCATCCGTCACCGTGCGGGACAGCGCCATGAAGTTGGTGCCGGGGCTGCTCGGGTTGAACAGCGGATCGTCCGGCTGCAGCGGGATGAAGATGGTTTCGGTGCTGCTCTTGTTGACCAGGTCCAGGCCGTGGTCGAAGAACTGGCCGAAGAAGGTGAACCACGAGTTGAACGGCGCCGAGAGGCCGGCATCGGGCGCGGTATTGGGAATCTGCAGCAGCGTGCTGGGAGGAACCACCGCGCCGACCACGTCGCCGTCCAGATAGTGCAGCACGCCGTCGACGAATGTGCCCAGGCCGGCGTTCACGAAGGCAGCCACTGCGGCCGGGTTGTCGGTGGTCATGTCGGCGATCAGGTTGCTGATCACGCGCGGGTCGGCATCCGCCACGTTGCCTGTGGCGCCGTAGTCCGTGTTGGTCACGCCCGGGAAGGTGTCGCCATCGGCGTCGTTCCGGTAGACCGCCTCGACCAGGCGCAGGAAGGGATTGTCCGAGGCACCGAATTCGGTCTGTCCGGGCAGCAGGTTGTTGTAGGTGCCGTCTACCGTGCGCAGGCCGAAGGGTACGAAGGTGTTCGGGACCAGCGTCGAAAGGTCCGCCCCCGCTGCATGCGCTTCCGCAATGAGGATTTGCTGAAGGACGAACTCGAGGTCTGACCGGATCATCGATGCCATTTGGATTCTCCTCAAGAAAAAACCGAACGAGCTTCCCTGGCCTGAAGCGCCAGAAAAAGCGGCCCAAGATCAAGCACGCGGCCGACCGCGGTCAGCTACGAATTCGTATGGAAAGATGCCCGGCGCGCGACCACGCGGCCTTCCCGGAGGAAGGCGCAGCTCACGTCAGGGGGGCGCGTTCAGCTGGATGCTCGTCGTCGCCCGTGGGCGCGCCAGAAACCGGCGGCCATGCAATCGGAACGACGAGCGGCAGGTCCGTGGGTGGGGTCCACAGCCTGCGTATCCTCCTCGAAGCAAGTTCGAGCACTGACTTGCGGCCTATTCATGTTATTTCCTTAGCCACTTATCGATGACGCGGAATCATGTCGGCACGCCGGAGGTCGGAGGCTTTTGCGAGCACGGCTAGCGGTGGTCGAGCTGGTACTTTACGAAACCAGCCGTATCAACTGTACGAGTCGCATTTGAAAAATGCAAACCTTTTTTCTTACTACATCTCGCCTGACTTGCTGCTGAACTGGTGTTCAAGTCCCACTGTGCAGAGGGCGGGTGGGGTCTTCAGGGGATGCCGTCGGCCTCGAGAGCGGATGTTACAACCGCGGTGCGCAGCGCGGCCGGATCTCCATTCAGCCATCGATAGAAATAGGTAGTCGCGCACAGCCCGCCCTGCGGCAGCAGCGCGTAGCCGGGAATCACGCCGACGCGCTGCCAGCCGAGCCGGGCATAGAGGCGCTCGGCGCTGTCGCTGGAGGTGTCGAGCACCAGCAGCGACTTTCCGCAGTCGCTCGCCAGCTGCTCGGCCGCGCGCATCAGGGCCTCGCCCCAACCCTGGCAGCGCGCGCGGCGGTGTACCAGCATCTTCGACAGGTCCGCGCGATGCGGCTGGTTGTCGGGCTGGGCGAGCACCAGCTGCACGGTCCCGACGATGCCTTGCGTGTCCTCGGCGATCAACAACGCGCGGTCGCCGCGCTCGACGCCTTCGGCCACCTGGCGCCAGAAGGCCAGCGCCTTCGACAGCGGCAAGGGCTGCATGAAGCTCACCGACGCGCCGCCCTCCACGCAGTCGATCAGCAGTTCGGCGAGCCCGCGCGCCTGCGCGTCGGAGACCGTCTCGAGACGGCGGATGCTGCGCACGGCAGCGGGGGCATCGGCGTTCATTTCATCTCCAGGCAGAGGGCAGGGTGGCGATCACGACCGCATAGCGGGTGAGGCTGCGCGTCGGGTTGTGATAGCTCACGGGGCGATCCAGCGCGTGGGCCAGGCAGTCTCCGGCGCCGAGCCGATGGCAGACCTCGCCGACCGTGACCTCGATGCTGTTCTCGAGCACCCACACCTGCTGGTGGATGCGCGGCTCGCGGGCTCCGCTCTCGTAGGCGACGCGGGCCTTGGGCGGAAAAGCCACCTCGACGATCTGGATCGGCGACGACCCTGCCGGCGACACGTTGCGCCGCACATAGCCCGAATGCGGATCGCGCCACAGGGGCTGGTCGGCGAGCCGCGCGACCGGATCGTTTCCGGCGCGCGCCGGCTCGAACAGCGAGGCCAGCGCGACGCCCAGGCCGGTGGCGAGCTTTTCCAGCAGCACCGCGGTCGGACTGCTCTCCCCGCGCTCGATCAGCGAGATCATCGATCGGCTGACGCCGCAGTGCGTGGCCAGTGCGTCGAGCGAGAGGCCTCGCGCGGCGCGCAGCTCGCGCACCCGTTCGGCGATGCGGTCGTTCAGGCTGGATGCTTGTTCCGTCATGTTGGAGCAAGTGTCCGATATATTGGATGCCTCGTCCAGTGGCGGTTTTTCATCCGGACGCACGCCGCTTGGTTAGCATCGTGGCGACGCGGGGTCGGCGATCCCGCCCTGACCGAGAAGGAAGCCTGATGCGATACCTCGAACTGGCCGGTGGCGGGCGGATGCCCGTGCTCGGACTCGGCACCTGGAAGATGGGCGAATCGGCGTCGCGGCGGGCCGCGGAAGTCTCGGCGATCAGGAGCGCCATCGACATCGGCTACCGCCTGATCGACACGGCCGAGATGTACGGCGAGGGCGGCGCCGAAGAGGTCGTCGGCCAGGCCCTGGCCGAGGCATTGCGCGCCGGCGACGTGAAGCGCGAGGACTTGTTCATCGTCAGCAAGGTCTATCCGCACAACGCCAGCCGCAGCGGCGTTCCGAAGGCCTGTGCGCGCAGTCTTGCGCGGCTCGGCCTCGACCGGCTCGACCTCTATCTGCTGCATTGGCGCGGCGAACATCCGCTCGCCGACACGCGCGACGCCATGCGGGCGCTGGTCGCCGAGGGCCGCATCGGTCGCTGGGGTGTCAGCAATCTCGACACCGACGACATGGAGGAACTCGCCGCGCTGGGCGACGACTGCGCCGCCAACCAGGTCTACTACTCGGCGGCCGAGCGCGGCCCCGAGTTCAGCCTGCTGCCCTGGCAGCGCGCGCGCGGGATGCCGATGATGGCCTACAGCCCGATCGACCAGGGCGCGCTGGCCGCCGATGCCGGCCTGCAGAAGATCGCGCAGCAGCTGGGCGCCACGGCGGCGCAGCTCGCGCTGGCGTGGGTGCTGGCGCAGCCCGGGGTCGCCGCGATTCCGAAGGCGGTGCGCGAGTCCCATCTGCGCGACAACTTCGCGGCCGCCGGGCTGGCCCTGGGCCCCGAGCTGCTGGCCGAGATCGACCGCCTGCATCCAGCCCCGCGGCGCAAGAGGCCGCTGGCGATGATCTGAAGGCATGACGCCTCAACTCGGCATGGTCCTCGCGCTGCTGGGCGGCGCCGTGGCGATGTTCGCACTCGGGCGTCCGCGCACCGACGTGGTGGCGCTGCTCATGATCGCGGCGCTGCCCTTGACCGGCGTGATCAGCGTGCCGGAGTCTTTGGCAGGCTTCGCCGACCCGAACATCGTGCTGATCGCGATGCTGTTCGTGATCGGCGAAGGTCTGCTGAGGACCGGTGTGGCGCAGCGCCTGGGCGACCTGCTGGTGGCGCGGGCCGGCGGCAACGAGGCGCGCCTGATCGTGCTGCTGATGGTCATCGTGGCCGGCGTCGGTTCGGTGATGAGTTCGACCGGCGTGGTCGCCATCTTCGTGCCGATCGTGCTGCGCATCGCGCGCAACACCGGGGTGGCGGCGGGCCGCCTGATGATGCCGCTGTCGGTCGCCGCGCTGATCAGCGGCATGCTGACCCTGGTGGCGACGGCGCCCAATCTCGTGATCCATGCCGAGCTGGTGCGCGAGGGCTTCGAGGGATTCCGCTTCTTCAGCTTCACGCCCTTCGGCGTGCCGCTGCTGGCCATCGCCATCGTCTACATGCTGGTCGTTCGGCGCTGGCTCGGCGGCGCCCGGTCGCAGCCCAGGCCCTCGGGCCAGCGGGCCGGACTGGGCCAGTGGATCGACGAGTACACGCTGGCCGGACGCGGCTACAGGTTCCGCGTGCGGCCCGGGTCCGCGGCGGTGGGAAAGGTCTTCGACACGCTGGCCGCGGCCGCGATCCCGGGCCTCAACCTGCTGGCCATCGAGCGCCAACGCCGTTTCGCGAAAGACCTGCTGCCGCCGGGCACGCTGATCGAAGCGGGCGACGTGCTCTTCTTCGACCTCTGGAAACCCGGCGCCGACCTCGAGGGCCTCAGCCATCGTCTCGCGCTCGAGCGATTGCCGCTGGCCGGGGCTTATTTCTCGGAGCATGCGCAGCACATCGGCATGGCCGAGGTGCTGCTGCCGCCGGGCTCCAGCCTGATCGGCAAGACCGTGGTCGAGGCCCGGCTGCGTGCCCACCACGACGTCTCCGTCATCGGGCTGAAGCACGGCCGCACGGCCGAGCAGGGCGACATCCTCGACGAGCCCTTGAAGGCCGGCGACACGCTGCTCGTGGTCGGCCTCTGGCAGGCGATCCGAAGGCTGCGGTCGGACATGGACCTGATCATCTTCAACCTGCCGGCGGAGCTCGACGAGGTCTCGCCGGCGGCGTCGCGTGCGCCCTTCGCGCTGCTGTCGCTGGCGCTGGTCGTGGTGCTGATGGTCAGCGGCCTGCTGCCCAACGTGCAGGCGGCGCTGATCGGCTGCCTGCTCATGGGTCTCAGCGGCTGCGTCGACCTGCGCAGCGCCTACCGCGCGATCCACTGGCCGAGCCTGGTGCTGATCGTGGGCATGCTGCCGTTCTCGCTCGCGCTGCAGCGCACCGGCGGGGTGGATCTCGCGGCCCAGGCGCTGATGGACATCGTCGGCAGCGCCGGTCCGCGCACGGTTCTGGCGGTGATCTTCGCGGTCACGGCCGCGCTCGGCATGTTCATCTCGAACACCGCCACGGCGGTGCTGATGGCACCCGTGGCGCTGGCCATCGCGCAGCAGCTGCAGGCCTCGCCGTACCCGTTCGCCATGACCGTGGCACTGGCGGCATCGGCGGCCTTCGTCACGCCGGTGTCGTCGCCGGTCAACACGCTGGTGGTCGGGCCGGGCGACTACGGCTTCATGGACTTCGTGCGCATCGGCCTGCCGCTGGTGCTGCTGGTCGGGCTCGCCAGCATCGCGCTGGTGCCACTGATCATGCCGTTCTGAGGGACATCGGACCGCCATGCAGCCGGCCGGCGCAGCCAGGCCCATTCGTGAAACACCGCGGAACCGGCTTCGCCGGGCCGCTGGTGTTGCCCCCGGCAGGGGGTGGGAGGGTTACACGAAGTGAACCCGACCTGGGGGCGAGCCGTTCTAGTGTGCTTCGGCCTGCTTCGCGGCGGCGACGATCGCCGCTTCGTCGTGCTTGGCCCCGTTCAGGAACAGGTTCAGCAGCACCGCGCATACCGACGCCAGCAGGATGCCCGACTCGACCAGCGAATGGATCGCGTGCGGCATCCACTGCTTGAAGTTGGGCGCCAGCAGCGGGATCATGCCGACCCCGATCGACACCGCGACGATCATTGCGTTGTGCCGGTTGGTCTTGAAGTCAACGCCCGAAAGAATGCGGATGCCGGTCGCTGCGACCATGCCGAACATCACGAGGCCGGCACCGCCCAGCACCACGGTGGGCAGCGACTCGACCAGTGCCGCCATCTTCGGCAGCAGGCCCAGCACGACGAGGATCACGCCGCCGGCCACGCAGACGTAGCGGCTCTTGATGCCGGTCACCGCCACCAGCCCGACGTTCTGCGAGAAGCTGGTGTACGGAAAGGTGTTGAAGATGCCGCCGATCAAGGTGCCCAGGCCGTCGGTGCGCAGGCCGCGCGCCAGGTCCTGCTGGCTGATCTTGCGGTCGGTCATCTCGCCGAGCGCGAGGAACATGCCGGTCGACTCGATCATCACCACGACCATGATCAGCGACATCGTGAGGATCAGCACCGGGTCGAACTTCGGCATGCCGAAGTGGAAGGGCAGCACGATGTCGAACCAGGCCGCGCTGCCGACCTTCTCGAAGGTCATGAAGCCGAAGATGGTGGCCACCACGGCGCCGATCACGATGCCCAGCAGCACCGAGATGTTGGCGATGAAGCCGCGGGCGTACTTCACGATCAGCAGGATCGACACCAGCACCAGCGCCGCGATGGCCAGCCCGCCGAGGTCGGCGTACTTGGGGTTCGGCACCGAAGGCACGATCGAAAGGCCCTTGGGCAACGGCGGCACGGCCGAGCCGGGCGAGGTGACGTCGGCCAGCCACTTGGCGTACACCGGGTCGACCAGCGCCGGCGCGGTCGGGCCGACCGGGTTGCCGAAGATCCAGTTGATGCCCACGCGCATCAGGCTGATGCCGATCACCGCGATGATGGTGCCGGTGACCACCGGCGGAAAGAAGCGCAGCATGCGCGAGACCATCGGCGCGATCAGTATCGAGATGATGCCGGCGCCGATGATCGCGCCGAACAGCAGCTGCGCGCCGGCCTGGCCCGGGTTGGCGTTGGCGATCGCGACCATCGGTGCGACCGACGCGAAGGTCACGCCCATCATCACCGGCAGCTTGATGCCGAACCACTGGGTGGCGCCGAGCGCCTGGATCAGGGTCGCGATGCCGCAGCAGAACAGGTCGGCCGAGATCAGCAGCGCGACCTCCTGCGGCGTGAGCTTGAGCGCGCGGCCGACGATCAGCGGCACCGCCACGGCGCCGGCATACATCACGAGCACGTGCTGCAGGCCGAGGGCGGTGAGCTTGCCGGCCGGCAGGCGCTGGTCGACCGGGTGGATGGAAGGCGAGGCAGCCGTCATTTGCGTGTTTCTCCTGGGCAATGTGGAGGAAAAGGGACGAGCGAACGGCGTGGTGCCATGGATCGTCCACCGATCTGTACGCGAAACTGTATACAAATCAGGCGACGGGCTGTATGGCGGAAAACCCGCGCTCCGAGCGCCCAAGCAAGTCGCGGGCCCGCGCTTTTCAGGCCAGCAGGGCCTTGACCAGGTCGAGCTGGCGATCCGGCACGCCGGCCGAAAGCTGAAGGTTGGCCTCGATGCGCAGCAGGTGGTCGGTCATGCACGCCACGGCAGCCTCGGCATCGCCGCTGCGGCAGACGCGCAGGAATTCGGCGTGCTCGTCGGACGAACAATGCGGATCGTTCGACGAGTGGTACAGCATGGCGATCAGTGAGCTGCGCGCCACCAGCTCGCGGATCAGTTCGGCCAGGGTCTGGTTGCCGGCGGCCTCCGCCAGCGCGACGTGGAAGTCGCCGAGCAGCTTCTCGCGCACCGTGCCGGTGGTCGTGGTGGCGCGCAAGGTGGTGCGCTCGAACTGGATGTGCTGCTCGAGCGCCTGGTAGTCGGCGGGACGCGCCTTGGCGACGAACAGCCGCACCACCTCGCTTTCGAGCAGGCGCCGGACCCCGAAGACTTCGCGCGCCTCCTGCACGCTGGGCTTGCTGACGAAAGCACCCTTGTCCGGGATCATCTCGATCAGCTTTTCCTTCGACAGCGTCAGCAGCGCCGCCCGGATCTTGGTGCGGCTGACCGAATAGAGCCGCCCCAGTGCTTCCTCGCGCAGCCAGGTGCCGGGCGGCAGCCGCTTCTCGACGATCGCGGTGGCGATGTCCTGCGCGATGCCTTCGATGGTGGCGGTCTTGTCGACCGCAGCCTCGGTCCCGGAGCTTGCGGGCGACGGCTGGGGGGGAGCGGAAGCTTTGGAGGCGCGTGGCATGGCGCCATTGTGAATGAGGCCGAATCAGGCCGCGCGCTTCAGCGCCGGCGGCACCGCCGGCAACGCGAAGTCGCCGAGCAGGCCGCTGATCGGCTTGGGCAGCGGGCGTGCCAGTTCGCCGCGCTTGCTGGTGGCCAGGCGCAGGCTCACCAGCGATTCGATCAGCTGCGTCCCGGCCGCCACGCCGTCGATCACCGGCACGCCGAGCACCTGTCCGATGTGCTCGCAGAGGTCGGCCATGCCGGCGCAGCCGAGCACGATCGTGTCGGAGCCGTCCTCGTCGAGCGCGCGGCGGCATTCGTCGACGATGCGCTCGCGCGCGCGCGAACCGGGCGCCTCGAGTTCGAGCACTGCGATCTCGCAGGCCCGCACGTTGGCGCAGAAGCGCTTCATGCCGTAGACCTCGGCGAGGTGCCAGGCCTGTCCCATCGTGCGGCCCAGGGTGGTCACGACGCTGAAGCTGCTGCCCACCAGGCTCGCCAGATGCATCGCCGCCTCCGCGATGCCGACCACCGGGCCGCGCGCCAGTTCCCTGGCGGCCTTGAGGCCGGGGTCGCCGAAGCAGGCGATCACGTAGCCGTCGATGCCGTCGCGCTCGCCGGCGGCGATCTCCTGCAGCAGGCCGGGCACCGCCAGCGCCTCGTCGTAGTGGCTCTCGATCGAGGCCGGCCCCATGGCGGGGCTGACCGCCACGATCTCGGTGCCGGGCCGCGCGACCGAGCGTGCGCAGGCACCGATCTTCTCGGTCATGCTCCAGGTGGTGTTGGGATTGATGATCTTGATTCGCATGATGGGTCGGGAAAGGGAAATGAGCGCGCTTCAGCGCTTGCGGTTCTGCAGCATGTAGAAAGCGAAGCCCAGGCCGGTGCCGATGAACCAGGCGTAGTTGGCGGCGCCGCGCAGGGTCGGCACCAGCACGCACAGCACCGGCACCAGCGCGGCCGGGATCAGCGCCCGGATGGCGCGCCGGTTGTAGCCGTTGTCGTACCAGTAGGCGCCCGCCGGGCTCAGGGTGTAGAGCGCATCGACGTCGACGCGCTGCTTCTGCACCAGGTAGTAGTCGGCGATCAGGATGCCGAACAGCGGGCCGATGAAGGAGCCCAGGATGTCCAGCGTGTAGTGGATGACCTCCGGGTTGTTGTAGAGGTTCCAGGGCGTGATGAAGACCGAGCCCACCGCGGCGATCATGCCGCCGGTGCGCCAGCTGATCTTCTGCGGTGCGACGTTCGAGAAGTCGAAGGCCGGCGAGACGAAGTTGGCGACGATGTTGATGCCGATGGTGGCGATCATGAAGGTCAGGGCGCCGATCACCACCGCGGTGGTGCTGTCGATCTTCGCCACCGTGTGGACCGGATCGGTGATGAGTTCGCCGAACACCGGCAAGGTCGCGGCGGAGGTGATCACGGCCAGCAGCGAGAAGAAGAGGAAGTTGACCGGCAGGCCCCAGAAGTTGCCCTTCTTGACGGCGTCGAAGCTCTTGCCGTAGCGCGAGAAGTCGCCGAAGTTGAGCATCGGTCCGCTGAAGTAGCTGACCACCAGCGCGGTCGCGCTGAGCATCACCGGCAGGGCGTCCCAGCCCGAGAACTTCACGCCGCCCAGGCGCATGTCGATGTTGCTCCAGCCGGCCTTCCAGACCAGCCAGCCGCACAGCGCCGCCATCACCACGTACACCGCCGGACCGGCCCAGTCGATGAAGCGCCGGATCGCTTCCATGCCGTGCCAGAACACCAAGGCCTGCAGCACCCACATGACCATGAAGGCGACCCAGCCGAGAGTCGAGAGGCCGACGAAGCCGTGCTGCGCCACATCCGCGTAGGGCGCGAGGCCGGGATAGAAGTGCAGCGCCAGCAGCATGAAGGCGCCCGACGCCAGGTAGGTCTGGATGCCGTACCAGGCGACCGCGATCAGGCCGCGGATCACGGCCGGGATGTTGGCGCCCAGCACCCCGAACGAGGCGCGGCAGATCACCGGATAGGGCGTGCCTGTCACCTGGCTGGGCTTGGCCACCAGGTTGCAGAAGAACTGCACGATGCAGATGCCCACCAGCAGCGACACCAGCACCTGCCAGCTCGACAGGCCGAGCGCGAACAGGCTGCCGGCCGTGATGTAGCCGCCGACGCTGTGAACGTCGGACATCCAGAAGGCAAAGATGTTGTATTGGCCCCAGGTCTGCCGTTTCAGCGGCGCCAGGTCTTCGTTGGTCAGGCGCGGGTCGTAGCCCGGCTTGATCCGTGCATTCGATTCGCTCGGGTGCATGGCGCCTGGGATCGGCAGCTCGATGCTGGCTTGGCTGGCGGTTGCGTTCACGGGTGTCTCCTCGTGGCGGATGGTCGAAGGTCCGAACGGAAAGTTCGGTCTGTGGATTGCACCCTATATTTGTATACAAAAAATGGGTGCAATCAAGACCGAAAGGTGGCCAGAAACTCCGTGATTACCCTGATCTGCGGGCTGCGAGGCATCGGCAGGTGACTGGCGATGCGACGTAAAAAGTACACAAAAACTAATGAATCATCTTGTTACTTAAGAAGTAACTAGGCACAATGTATTACATTGATTCAGCGCCAAGGCAGGTGCTGACAACGCTCAACCATCTCTTGCGAGGTCCCGATGAAGACTCAGAAACAGGCAATCAGTGAAGGCTACGACGTCGATCTGTCGGGCCCCGGACGACCGATGGGCGCCAAGGGCAAGTACCCGCACTTCGAGGTGATCCCGCTCCTGACCGAGATGGAGGCCGAACTGATCAACACGCTCGGACTGGTTCGCAACATGCTGCAGGAGGGCACGCCCTCGAAGGATGCCCGCGAGGGCGTGGTGCTGGCCATCGAAGGCCTGCTGGCGGCGGCGCGCTCCTGAGCGGCGGCCGCCCGGCGTTCACTTCATTCCAAGGAGACACGACATGAACACCTATCCGACCGCCAGCCAGGCCACCGGTGTCGCCCGCACGCTGAGCCGCAGTGCGGCATGCACCATCGTCGTCTACCAGGCCGCTGGCAACAGCTTCGTCACCGCCCGCCCTTCCGACAAGGTCAGCGGGCTGGTGATCGGCATCTTCCAGAACGGCTACCAGCTCCAGGGCGGCCAGCGCGCCGCCTGAGTTCTCCCCCTGGCCGGGCCGCAGCCAAGGCTGCGCGCCCCGCTTGCCTGCATGCCCGCGCGGTCGAACTCGCCGCCGGGCTCCTCGTTGCCCCTCGGAAGCCGCGCCATGCTGCCGTGGCTTCAGTGCGACGCGCGCGTCCGCCGATCGCTCAAATCCCAAAATATTGCAATTGGCAACAAGTGATATAAATCCCTTCTAGTTAATTGCTATGAAAAGCAATTGACTGTTTGGAGAAAAGTCTCTAAAAACAATAAGAATTGTCTGAAAATGAATTGAAATTCAGGGTTCCGATTCCGTGGATTTATTCTCGATCCGGTCGAATGTGTAATTCGAGGAATCCGACTTCTCCTCTATTGAGTTCGGAAGCGACTTAAAATCGATTCGAAATTGAGAGTCGATGGCATTTGGGCTACAAGTGTCGCATCTCATGCAGGGCCTGCAGATGGCTCAACTCAACCTAGGGGAATTTCAATGCACACCGTCATCGTCGTCGATGATCATCCCGCCATTCGCCTTGCGGTCCGCTCCGCTCCGCACTCGAGGCGGCGGGCCAATTCAAGGTCATCGCAGAGGCTGGAGATGGCCCGACTGCGCTTGCCGCCTTTCGGGAATTGACGCCGGACCTGATCATTCTGGATCTCGACCTGCCCCGGCTCAGCGGCCTCGATCTGATCGAGCGCGTACGCAAATCCCAGCCTGGGGCCAAATTGCTCGTGCTGTCGGCTCAGCAAGAGTCGATTTTCGCGGCGCGCACGGTTCAGGCCGGTGCCAATGGCTTCATGAGCAAAAACGAAAACATGGCGGCGGTGGTCCAGGCGGCTCAAACCGTGCTGGCGGGCTACAGCATGTTCCCATCTTCGGCGCTCGCCTCTCAGCATCCCAATTCGGCGACGCCGGCGGACGCGCTCATCAAGAGCCTGTCGGACCGCGAGCTGACCGTGCTGCAATACCTTGCGCGCGGCTTGAGCAACAAGGAGATCGCCGAGACCCTGCTGATCAGCAACAAGACGATCAGCAGCTACAAGACGCGCATCTTCGAAAAGCTCGGCATCTCCACGCTGGTTGAACTGGTCGACTTCACGCGCGCCCACAAGCTCGTCGCCTGAGGGGACCGCGATGCTCTTCGGATTCCCGAGCCACGAGGCCATGCACGGCGCCCTGGACTATGGCGTCATCGCCGCGTTGATCGCATCGCTGGCGCTGGTCGTGCATTGGAACCGGCGGCTGGCCAGGGAACTGCAACGCCGGCGGGCGGTCAAGGCCGAACTGCGCGACCAGCTGGCGTTCCAGAGCGCGATGATCGACGGCATTCCGCACGCCATCTGCGTGCGCGACGCCCAGGGCCGCCTGACCTTCTGCAACGTCGCATTCGAGAAGCTCTTCGGCACCACCCGCGACGCCGTGACCGGCACCACCGTGGTCGAGAGCGGCCTCGGCTACGTCGACCCCCTGCTCATGGGGCGGCTTCACCGGCGCTACCTGGACCTGCTGGCCAACCGCGGCACGATCAGCGAGGAAGCCGACATCTCCCTGCACGGCGAACGCCGCCGCGTTCTGCACTGGGCGACCCCGATCGCGCTGAAAGAGGGCGAAGCCCCGCGAGGGATGGTGGCCGGTGCGATCGACATCACCGAGCGGCACCAGCTGACCGGGCAGATCGAGGCTGCGCTTGGCAAGGCCGAGGAGGCGAACCGCGCCAAGTCGAACTTCCTCGCCACCATGAGCCATGAAATCCGGACGCCCATGAACGCCGTGATGGGCATGCTCGAGTTGCTGATGCGCGAAGGCAGGCTGAGTGCGCGAGACCGCGAATCGGTCGATCTGGCCCGCAACTCGGCCGCGTCCCTGCTGGGTCTGATCGACGACATCCTCGACATCTCCAAGATCGAGGCCGGCGGTCTCGAAATCGTGCTGGCGCCGGCGCGGCTGCGGCCGATCCTGGACGAGACCGCGCGGATGTTCGCGGGCATGGCCCGCCAGCGCGGCCTCGCGCTGACGCTGCAGATCGACCCGGATGTCGGCGAATGGCATGTCGTCGATGCCACGCGCTTCAAGCAGATCGCCGGCAACCTGGTCAGCAACGCGATCAAGTACACCGATGCCGGCAGCGTCACCCTGCGCTTGCGCCATCTGCACCGCGCCGGCGACATCGAGTCGATCGCGCTCGAGATCGAGGACACCGGCATCGGGATCGCGCCGGCGGATGTTGCCAACCTGTTCCGCCCTTTCTTCCAGGCCGAAGCGGCCGGGCCGCGCGCGGTGGGCGGCACCGGGCTGGGGCTGCCGATCGTGCAGCGCCTGTGCCTCAAGATGGGCGGCAAGATCGAGGTCGCGAGCCAGCCCGGGCAGGGGACCTGCGTGCGCGTGGTGTTCGAGTTGGGCGCATCGCCGCCGCCGGCGGGCGCGGCGAATCACGACACCGGGGCCGACCTGCCGCCGAAGCGGCACTGGCAGGGGCGCGGCACCGTGCTGGCGGTCGACGACCATCCCGCCAACCGCCTGCTGCTGCAGCGGCAGCTCCAATACCTGGGGCTCGAATGCGAACTGGCGGAAGACGGAGAGACGGCGCTCGAACTGTGGCGAGAGGGCAGCTTCGATCTGGTGATCACCGACTGCTCGATGCCGGGCATGGACGGCTACGCGCTGGTCGCGGCCATCCGCAAACTGGAGCGCGAGCGGAGCCTGCCGCGTCGCCCGGTGCTCGGCTGCACGGCGCATGTGCAGGACGAGGAGCGGCGCCTTGCGATCGAAGCCGGCATGGACGAGTGCCTCATGAAGCCATTCAGTCTCGATGCCCTGTCGGAGGCCCTCCACCGGCATCTGGGCGAGGCGTCGGCGCTGCCACTGCAGCAGCCACCGGCGCCGACGCCGGCGCCGGTGCAGCCGTCCTTCGAGAACGTGTTCGACCCGCTTGCGTTGCGCGCCCTGTCCGACGGCGACGCCGTGATCGAGACACGCTTCCTCGAGGCGCTGCTGCGGACCAACCTGAGCGATGCGCAGGAGATCGCCCAGCACATCGGCACGGGCGCCGGCGCCGAAGCGGCGTCGATCGCGCACAAGATCAAGGGCGCGGCCCGGATGGTCAACGCGAGGCGCGTGATCCAGGCTTGCGAGGCGATCGAATTCGCGTTCAGCGGCGAAGGCCGCGAGGCGCCGGCTGCCGACTTCGTGGCGCTGGCCGATGCGTTGGACGAATTCAACGCGGCCATCCGGGCCGAACTGGTCGAACTGGCTGCGTCAGGGACACGCTGAGCGTGTCCTCCGGTGGCCGGTGAAGGCTGCAGGGCCGCTCTGCTCAAGCACCGTCGGCGATGGCTTGCCCGGCGGCTTCGCCCGCGAGCTCGGCGCAGCGTCGCACGCCGATGATGCGGGTGCTGCGGCTGCCGCCCGTGGCGAGCGGGATCCGGGTCGTGCTGCCTACGGATCGGCCAAGCAGGTTCAGCCCGAGCGGTGTCAGCACCGAGACTCGGCGCCGAGAGATGTCGGCGTCGCGCGGGCTCACGAGCGTGAGCTCGCGCACCTCCTTGCCGTCGGCCAGTTCGAGCACCACGGTCCAGTTGAGGCTGGCGATGTCGTCGCGCCGGCACCCATCGGGGCGCATGTCCGCCTGGGTCAGCAGCGCCAGCGCCTGTTCGCCCGGATTGAACTCGACCTCGCCGAGCCGCAGCCAGTGTTCGGTGGCCCACGACAGGAGTTTCGTTTCGTCGCTGGTGAGCAGCGGGGCGCTGCTCACGAGACTCTCCCAGCCGCCGAGACGAAGCCGCGCTGGCCATCGGAGCGCTCGGCTTCGATGCGCTGGCGGGCCGCAACGCGCGTCGCGGTTTGGGCGTCGTCCGGCACGATGAGCACGTCGCTGCTCGCCCAGCCCAGCACCCGCTGCGCCACGCTGCCGAAGATGAAGTCGGCGAAGGGCGAGTTGCTGCGCTTGCCGACCATCAGCAAGTCGGCGCCTGCGTGTTCCTGCTGGACCACCGCCTGCAGGGCCGGGTCCCCGTGCCCGATGGCGGTCATCACGCGATTGCGGCGGGCATCGAAGGAGTCGGTCAGCCAGAAGATGCGGTCGCGGGCGTGGCGCATGCATTCGTGCCGGTAGGCCTTGATCGCCTGCTGGGACGCCTCGGCCGAACGCAGCTTGGCCTCGTTCAGCGTGCTGATGGCGTGGAACAGCTCGACTTCTGCGTCGCCGTCCAGCACCCATGCCAGCTTGACCAGCCTCTTCGATGCCGGCGTGAAATCCACGGCCACCAGGATCCGCCGGTAGCGGTGGCGCGGCACGGTCTTGGTCACCAGGACGGGGCAGCGGCACAAGCGCGCGAGCCGCTCGGCGGGCTGGCCTCGCAGCAGCGCGGCGAGCGTTCGTTCTCGCCTGTAGCCCAGCACCAGCAGGTCGGCGCAAGTGGCTTCCTCGGCCACGTCGGCCAGGGTGTTCGCGGTTTGCTCGACCGTCCGCACCGTGATGCCGAGGCGGCTTGCCAGATCCTTGGCGGCATGGGTGAGCCTGCTGGCGCCATTGGCCGGCGGCGCATCCACGCGTGCGGGCAGCACCATGAGCTTGAGGATGGCGCGATGCTCCACGGCGAGCTGGGCCGCGCGTTCGATGGCCAGGTTGGCCTGCAACGAGAGATCGGTGACTGCCAGGATGGATCGGATCTGCATGTCGGGTACTCCTTTGCGCGTGACGAGCGCTGACGCCGCGGTCGAGGGTCGACCGCGCGATGATGGGCAGGGAAGGACAGCGCGCTAGAGCGCGAAGTCGCCGCTGGCTTCGGGCTGGAACAGAATGGCGGCGACCTCGGCCGCGCCTTCTTCGCCGCCGGGTGTCTGCCAGCGTGCGACCGCGCCGAGCCTCAGGCCGATCACGCCGCTGCCGACCGGCGACAGCACGGAGATGAAGCCGGCGCTGGGCTCGGAGTCGCCGGGATAGCAGATCGTCAGCGTCTGCCGGCGTCGGGTGTGGACATCGATCAGCTCCACTTGCGAGTACATCGTGACGATGTCCGCAGGCACCTCGCGCGAGCGAAGCACTTCGGCTGCGCCGAGGACGTCGGCCAGCGCGGGCGGCAGCTGGCCGGCCATCAGCTTGCTGAGCCGCGTGAAGTCATGTTCGGTGAGCGTGCGCTCGCCGAGGATGGTTGCATGCATGGAAACGCACTCCAGTCGAATGCGGCCGCCCGAACCGACGAGCAAGGACCGCTACCGCGCGAGGCTGGTGCCCGGCGGTCGATGGTTGCGCTACAAGGGAGAGAAGCGGATCGCCGGGCTTAGGAATGTGCGGGCGTCGGCTGCAGGCCTGCCGTGCTTGCCGAGAACGACGCCCGTGCGAGGTCCGCCGCGGTCGGCAGGACTGCGAGGGCAGCGTGGTTCTGGAAGAGGCGGGGGGCGTGCATGGGTCGAGTGTATCGGCCGAGGGGGTGGGGCTCAACCAATGGCCTCATGGTTCTTGCCGATATCTGGTCAGGTGCCTTTCTGATCAGTTGGGGACAGAGCAAAAACTGCTGCGCAGTTTGTTGGTCTGTCCCGCAAGGTCTCACGAGAGCAAATCGCTCAGCGTGCGTGCAATCACCTTGGTGGCGCGCCGCAGGTCTTCGAGCAGCACGCGCTCGTCGTTGCGCTTGGCATGGGACTCCAGCACGGTGCGCGGGCCGGCGCCGTAGATCACGCCGGGGATGCCGGCCTCGCCGTACAGCCGCACGTCGGTGTAGAGCGGCGTGCCCATGGCCTTGATCGGCTCGCCGAACAGTTCCTGGCCATGCTTCTGGATCGCATCGACCAGCGGCTTGTTGCCGGCCAGCGGCTTCATCGAGTTGGCCAGCAGCATGCGCTTGATGTCGACCGTGATGCCGGCCATCCCGGCCGCGGCATCGGCGATCACCTTGCGGATGTCGGCCTCGACCTCGACCGGGTTCTCTTCGGGAATCATGCGGCGGTCGAGCTTGAAGACCACCTTGCCGGGCACCACGTTGGTGTTGGTGCCGCCCTCGATGCGGCCGACGTTGAGGTACGGATGCGTGATGCCTTCGACCTTCGAGCTCACTTGCTGGTAGCGCAGGTTCTGCGCATAGAGCGCGTTCAGGATGCGCACCGCGCCCTGCAGCGCATCGACGCCGGTGGTCGGAATCGCCGCGTGCGCCATCTTGCCGTGCACCGTGACTTCCATCTGCAGGCAGCCGTTGTGCGCCGTGACGACCTCGTAGCTGAAGCCGGCCGCGATCATCAGGTCGGGTTTGGTGAGGCCCTTGTCGAGCAGCCAGCCCGGGCCCAGGATGCCGCCGAACTCCTCGTCGTAGGTGAAGTGCAGCTCGACGCTGCCCTTGGCTGGTTTGGCGACCGCTTCGAGCGCACGCACCGCGAAGGTGAAGCTCGCGAAGTCGCTCTTGCTGACTGCCGCGGCGCGGCCGTAGAGGCTGCCGCCGTCGATCTCGCCGCCGTAGGGGTCGTGGCTCCAGCCTTCTCCGGGCGGAACGACGTCGCCGTGCGCGTTGAGAGCGACGGTTCGGCCGCCGCTGCCGTACTGGCGGCGAACGATCAGGTTGGTGATCGATTCGAGGCCGTAGTCCTTCACTTGCTGTTCGGGCACCGCGTGCTTCTCGGCTTCGAAGCCGAAGGCCTGGATCAGCTCGGCCGTGCGTTCGGCATGCGGCGCGTTGTTGCCGGGCGGGGTGTCGGTGGGTACGCGCACCAGTTCCTGCAGGAAGCGCACTTCCTCGTCGAAGTGGGCGTCGATCCAGGCGTCGAGTTTGGTGTAGTCGGTCATGTCAGTGGGCCGCTTCTGCGGCCAGGTTGTCGAGCAGCAGCCGGAAGGCCTGCACGGCCAGCTGCATGTCGTCGTTGGTGCTCGATTCGAGCGGGTTGTGGCTGATGCCGGAGTTGATTCCGCGTACGAAGAGCATGGCCTGCGGCATCACCTCGTGCAGTTTCATCGCGTCGTGGCCGGCGCCGCTGGGCATGCGGAACAGCGGCACGCCGAGCGCGTCGACCGCCTTCTCCCAGCGCTGCTGCCATTCGGGTGCGCTCGGCGCAGCCGCGGCGCGCATGGCTTCCTCGATCGTGTAGCGCACGCCGCGGCGATCGGTGATCTCCTTCAGCGCAGCCAGCACGTCGCGCACCACGGCGTCGCGCTGCGGGTCGTTGGGCGCACGGATGTCGAGGCTGAACTTGCAATGCCCCGGCACCACGTTGATCGAGCCGGCGGGTACTTCGAGCATGCCGACGGTGGCGACCGAATCGCCGTCCTTGGCGGCGCGCTGCTCGGCGAACAGGATCAGCTCGGCCACCGCGGCCGCAGCGTCGCGGCGCCGGTTCATGGGCGTCGTGCCGGCGTGGCTGGCCATGCCGGTCACTTCGCCCACGTAGCGAACGCCGCCGTTGATGGAGGTGACGATGCCCAGGGGCAGGTCCAGCTCGTTGAGCACCGGCCCCTGCTCGATGTGGACTTCGACGAAGCCGAGATAGCGTGCCGGATCGCGCTGGATCGCGGCAATCTCCTCTTCCTTCAGGCCGGCGTTCGCCCGCGCCTCGCGCATGGAGATGCCGTCGGCGTCCTTCTGGTCGAGCCAGTTGCGGTCGAAGTGGCCGATGAGGGCCCCCGAACCGAGAAAAGTCGCCTTGTAGCGCTGGCCTTCCTCCTCGGCGAAGCCGACGACTTCGAAGGCGAAAGGCAGGCGGCGGTTCTGCCGCTTGAGTTCGCGCACGCAGGCCATCGGAACGAAGATGCCGAGCCGGCCGTCGTACTTGCCGCCGTTGCGCACGGTGTCGTAGTGCGAGCCCGTGAGCAGGGTCCGGGCGCCGGGCGTGACGCCTTCGTAGCGTCCGACCACGTTGCCGACGGCATCGATCTGCACGCTGTCGAAGCCGGCCTCGCGCATGTCGTCGGCGATCTGCGCCGCGCAGGCGCGGTGCGCATCGGTGAGGTAGGTGACCGTGAGCTGGCCCTTCTCGGCATAGCCCGGGTCGGTATGGACCGCCAGCTTCTCCTGCCAGTCCCAGACCACGTTGCCGAGCTCCGGCGTGGCCTCGAACTTGTCGTTCAGGCGGATCTCGGCGATGCGATGGATGTTGCGCAGCGCCTCGCCGAGCTCGAAGTCGGGATGGTGATGCAGCCGGCGCTCGAAGGTGTCGATGATCTCGCGCTTGGAGAGACCGGTGCCGCGCGGACCGCGCACCGCGAGGATGAACGGGAAGCCGAACTTGGCGTTGTAGTCGGCGTTGAGCTGCTGGATCTTCGCGAACTCTTCCGGCGTGCAGTCGGTCAGGCCGGCCTTGTTCTGCTCGTTGGTCGACTCGGCCGTGAGGCTCTTGCTGACCATCGCCTTGCCCGCGAGTTCCGGGTGGGCGCGGATCAGGCCGAGCTGCTCTTCGCGCGAGGCATGGGCCACGGCCTGCACCAGCGCGTGCTTCAGGTGCGCCAGCGAGCGGAACGGACGCGACACCAGTGCGCGCGCGGCGATCCACGGCGAATGCTCGTAGACGCCGTCGAGCAGGGCGACGGCTTCATCGGCCGTGGCCGCGTTGAGTTGATCGATGGTGAGGGGCATGTCAGTCTCCTTGCGGGGCGGCGTAGGGATGCGTCGCCTTCCAGTGCCGGGCGATGTCGAGCCGGGTGCAGACCCAGACCCGGTCGTGGGTGGCGATGTGATCGAGGAATCGCTGCAGCGCAACGATGCGGCCGGGGCGGCCGAGCAAGCGGCAGTGCATGCCGATGCTCATCATCTTCGGCGCCTCGTCGCCTTCGGCGTAGAGGGCGTCGAAGCTGTCCTTCATGTACTGGAAGAAGGGGTCGGCATGCGAGTAGCCCTGCGGCAGGGCGAAGCGCATGTCGTTGCAGTCGAGGGTGTAGGGCACGATGAGCTGCGGCACGACCTGGCCGTCGGTCTTCTGCACCTTCATCCAGAAAGGCAGGTCGTCGCCGTAGTAGTCGCTGTCGTATTCGAAGCCGCCGTAGTCGGCCACCAGGCGCCGGGTGCGCGGGCTGTCGCGGCCGGTGTACCAGCCGAGCGCGCGCTCGCCGGTGAGCTTCTCGATGGCCGCCATGCCCAGGCGCATGTGCTCGCGCTCGGTGGCCTCGTCGATGCCCTGGTAGTGGATCCAGCGCCAGCCGTGGCAGGCGATCTCGTGGCCCAGTTCCTTGAAGGCCGCGGTCAGTTCGGGATAGCGCTCGAGCGCCATGCCGACGCCGAACACGGTCAGCGGCAGGCCGCGCTTCTCGAACTCGCGCAGGATGCGCCAGACGCCGGCGCGCGAGCCGTATTCGTAGATCCCTTCCATGCTGATGTGGCGCTCGGGAAAGCTCGCGGGATTGAACATCTCCGACAGGAACTGCTCGCTGCCGGCATCGCCGTGCAGCACGCAGTTCTCTCCGCCTTCCTCGTAGTTGAGGACGAACTGGACCGCGATGCGGGCGCGGCCCGGCCATTGCGCATGCGGCGGATTGCGGCCGTAGCCGGCGAGGTCGCGCGGATAGGGCAGGGTCGTGTCGTAGGTCATGGATCGTCAGGCCAGTGCCAGTGTGATGTCGTGTGTGGGAACCTTGCGGTCGAAGGTGAGATTGGCCTCGACGTGCTCGAGGTGCTCGGTCATGAGGCGTACGGCGCGCTCCTCGTCCTTGGCGGCCAGGGCCTTGACGATGTCGGCGTGCTCGTCGTTCGAGTGCTCGGCCGCGGTGGCGCTCTGGTACATCAGCGTGATCAGCGCGCAGCGCGAGATCAGCTCGCCGAGGATCTGCGCCAGCACCGTGTTGCCCATGAGCTCGGCCATGCGCACGTGGAAGTCGCCGAGCAGCTCGGTGCGGCCCGAGACGTCCTCGCCCGACACCGCGGCCTTCTCGAGGGCCACGTGCTCCTTGAGCGCCTTGATCTTGGCCGGCGTGACGCTGCGCACGAAGGCCCGCGTCATCTCGGCCTCGAGCATGCGGCGCACCGCGAACACCTGCCGGGCCTCGTCGACCGCGGGCGCCGCCACGAAGGCCCCGCGCGCGGGTTCGAGCCGGATCAGCTTGTTCTGCGACAGCTGGAACAGCGCCTGCCGCACCAGCGTGCGCGAGACGCCGAAGTGGTCGGCCAGCTTCTGCTCGGCCAGCTTGCTGCCGGGCTGCAGCCGGTGCTCCACAATGGCCTTGGTGAGTGCGTCGACGATCGCGCGGGTGGTGGTCGAGTCCATGTTTTTCATGATAGACCCAAAGCCGATAACTGTATACACTTTTGTCGACCGTAATTTCCCGAATGCACTTCAAGGAGAAGATCGATGGGCCTGAGCACTCACGTACTGGACACGATGCATGGCTGCCCGGCCGCCGGCATGGAGGTCGCGCTGTTCACCACCGACGGCACCGCCGAGGACGCCCCCGCCACGCTGGTGCGGCGCTTCGCGCTGAACGCCGACGGCCGCAGCGACGGGCCGCTCTACGACAACAGCACGCTCAAGACCGGCACCTACCGGCTGGTGTTCGATGTCGCCGGCTACTTCAAGGCCCGCGGCGTGACCCTGCCCGAGCCGAATTTCCTCAATCGCGTGGCGCTGGACTTCGGTGTCGCCCACACCGACCAGCATTACCACGTGCCGCTGCTGGTGAGTCCGTGGTCCTATTCGACCTACCGGGGCTCATGACCTACAGCTGGCCTTCGCTCAAGGTGTCGAGCTGGAAATGACCGCCTTCATCCCACAACCAGGTGTCGGTCCAGGTGACCTTGCCGAGCCGCGTGGCGGCCGGGTAGGGCGCGGCCACCAGCACGGTGCGCTCGATTTCGGCGATCACCTCGGGCGCGTGGGTCGGTGCCCGCATCCAGTGCATCGACAGCACCTTGCCGTCGGCATCGAGGTTGACCTGCAGCGTGCCGACCGCATACAGCAGCGGCGGCAGCTTGCCGCCGTAGATGCGGGCCTTGTTGATCTCGTAGACATGGCGGGCGGCGTCCTTGCGGTAGTCGCGCGCGGTGGCGGCGCTCGACGCGCGCGGCTTGCCGCGGCTGTTGTCGCCCGGCTCGGGCTTGGCGCTGCTGAGCTGGCCGGGAACCGCTCCGGTCGGCGCGGTGCTGCAGCCGGCGAGCCACAGGCTGGCGAGAAGGGCGGCCGCCAGGGCGAGGCGGCGCGAGGTGGTCTGAAAATGCATCGGCGGGTTTATACCGTGCCCGGCGCGGCGCGGCGCAACCGGAGGTTTCCGGCATGAGCGGCGCAGTCGACGAACTGCTGGCGCGGCTGCGGCGCGAAAGCGCCGTGCTGGTGCGCGTCGAATCGACCCAGGGCTCGGCGCCGCGCGAGGCCGGCACCTGGATGGCGGTCTGGGCCGACGGCCTCACGGCCACCATCGGCGGCGGCCAGCTCGAGTTCCAGGCCACCGACGAAGCCCGCGGCTGGCTCGCGGGCGGCCCGCCGATCGAGGGCGTGCGGCGCTATCCGCTCGGCCCGAGCCTGGGCCAGTGCTGCGGCGGCGTGGTGTTCCTCTCCTACCGGCGGATCGATGCCGGGGATGCGAAGGCGCTGCAGGCCGAACTGCTCGCGCACCTGGAGCCGGTGGGCCTGTTCGGCGGTGGCCACGTCGGTGCGGCCCTGGCGCGACTGCTGTCGACGCTGCCGTTCGCCGTGCGCTGGATCGACAGCCGCGACGGCGTCTTCCCGCCCGACCTGCCGGCCCAGATCGAGACCGAGCATTCCGATCCGGTGCAGCAGGCGGTGGCGCAGCTCGCGCCGGGTTCGCGCGTGCTGATCATGAGCTTCAGCCACGCCGAAGACCTGGACATCGTGATCGCCTGCCTCAAGCGCCTGCGCGAGCGCGACGACCTGCCCTACATCGGGCTGATCGGCAGCAAGACCAAATGGGCGACCTTCCGGCACCGGCTCGAGGCGCGCGGCTTCACGGCCGCCGAAATGGACCGCGTGACCTGCCCGATCGGCGTTCCGGGCATCACCGGCAAGGAGCCCGAGGTGATCGCCGTGGCGGTGGCGGCACAGTTGTTGCAATCGCTCCCGCAGGCATGAGGGCCACCGGCCGTGCCGAGCGCTGCCGCGCGAACCTGATCCTGTGACAGGCGCTCAGGGTTTTCGAGTACGCCAGGCGATGCAAAAACCCACGAGTCAGCCCTTAAAAGTGTATACACTTCAGTCCACAACAAGCCGCAGCGGAGCGAGACCCCAGCCAGGGTCTGCGTTCGCGGCACTTTCTCTGCTTACAGCGCCCGCAGTGGTGAGCAGGCCGGTACACCGCGGCGCCCCCATGCGCCGACAAGGTTGAGAGCAAATGGAAAGCTACTACCTCGACTGGGCCAACCTGCTCCTGCGCTGGGTCCATGTCATCACCGCCGTCGCCTGGATCGGCGCCTCCTTCTACTTCGTGATGCTGGACAACAGCCTCGAGAAACCGGAGGACCAGGAATCCCTGGACAAGGGCGTGGGCGGCGAGCAGTGGGCGGTGCACGGCGGCGGCTTCTACAACATGCAGAAGTACGCACTGGCGCCCAAGCGCCTGCCGGATCACCTGCATTGGTCGTACTGGGAGAGCTACTCGACCTGGATCACGGGCTTCGCGCTGTTCACGATGTCCTATCTGTGGAACGCCAGCACCTACCTGATCGACAAGTCCAAGATGGACTGGCAGCCCGGCGCCGCGATCGGCGTCGCGCTGGCCTTCTTCGTGGTCTTCTGGATGGTCTACGACGGCATCTGCCAGATCTTCGGCCGGCGCAAGCACGGCGACACCATCGTCGGCGTGCTGATCGCCGTCTTCATCGCCTTCGCTACCTGGCTGGCCTGCCAGTGGTTTGCCGGCCGTGCGGCCTTCCTGCTGGTCGGCGCGATGATGGCCACGACCATGAGCGGCAACGTGTTCTTCTGGATCATCCCGGGCCAGCGCAAGAACGTGCAGGCGCTGCGCGAGGGCAAGCCGGTCGATCCGGTGCATGGCCAGCGCGGCAAGCAGCGCAGCGTGCACAACACCTACTTCACGCTGCCGGTGCTGTTCGCGATGCTGAGCAACCACTACAGCTTCACCTACACCCACAAGTACAACTGGATCGTGCTGCTGCTGATCATGCTCGGCGGCGCGGCGATCCGGCAGTTCTTCGTGGTTCGCCATCGCTTCAAGCTCGGCAACGCGGGCAATCCGATTCCCTACGCGCTGTTCGGCATCGCGGTGCTGGGCCTCACCATCGTCTGGATGAAGCCCGAGCCGGCGGCGGCGCCGGCGCCCGGCGCGGCGGTGCAGAAGGTGAGCTTCGGCGACGTGCAGAAAGTGCTGGAGCAGCGCTGCTACATGTGCCACGGCGCCCAGGTGCAGATGAAGAACGTGCGCCTCGATACGCCCGACCAGGTCGCGGCGCATGCGCAGGCCGTGTACCAGCAGGTGGTGGTGACCAAGATCATGCCGATGAACAACTCGACCGGCATCACGGACGCGGAACGCGCCCTGGTCGGCAAGTGGTTCCAGGCCGGCGCACCCACGAAGTAGGATCTTGCGCTGGAGACAAGCAAGACCATGACCTCATCGATCCAGCAGCCCATCCCCGACGCGCATTCGGCGCCGCGCGAATTTCTCGAGCACCTGTACCGCGTGGCGGTCGAGCGAGCGCTGCCGCTCGCGAGCATGGGTGCCTTCCTGCCCGCGCCGCCGAAGGGCCGCACGCTGGTGCTGGGCGCCGGCAAGGCCGGAGGCTCGATGGCGCAGGCGCTCGAGGCGCTGTGGCCGGCGGATGCCGCGCTCTCGGGGCTGGTGGTCACGCGCTATGGCCACATTCCGCCGCGCCCCGAGGGCCTGGCCTCGCGGATCGAACTGGTCGAGGCGGCGCACCCGGTGCCCGACCAGGCCGGCCTTGACGCCGCGCAACGCATCCTCGCACTGACCCAAGGCCTGACGGCCGACGACCTGGTGCTGTGCCTGATCTCGGGTGGCGGCTCCTCGCTGCTGACCTTGCCGGCCGAGGGGCTCACGCTGGCCGACAAGCAGCGCATCAACACCCAGCTGCTCGAATCGGGCGCCCACATCGGCGAGATGAACTGCGTGCGCAAGCACCTGTCGCGCATCAAGGGCGGGCGGCTGGCCGCCGCCTGCGCGCCGGCGCAGGTCGTGACGCTGACCATCAGCGACGTGCCGGGCGACGACCCGGCCGTGATCGCGAGCGGCCCCACCGTGCCCGATGCCAGCAGCTGCGCCGATGCGCTGGCGATTCTCGACCGCTACCGGATCGAAGTGCCGGCGCCGGTGCGGGCGCGGCTCGAAAGCGGGGCGCTCGAGACCCCGAAGCCGGGCGACCCCGTGTTCGAGGGCCATGTGACGCAGGTCATCGCGGCGCCCCAGCAATCGCTGGAGGCGGCCGCCGCCGCCGCCCGCGCCGCCGGCATCCCGGCCCACATCCTGAGCGACGAGATCGAAGGCGAATCGCGTGAAGTCGGCAAGGTGCACGGTGCGCTGGCGCGCGCCGTGGCGCTGCGCGGCGCACCTTTCGCCAGGCCCTGCGTGATCCTGTCGGGCGGCGAGACCACGGTCACGATCCGTCCGCGGCAGCCCGGCCAGGCCAAGGGCCGCGGCGGCCGGGCCGGCGAGTTCTGCCTGGGGCTGGCCGGCGCGCTCGCCGGCCGCGAAGGCGTCTGGGCCCTGGCTGCCGACACCGACGGCATCGACGGCGTCGAGGACAACGCCGGCGCCATCGTCACGCCCGACACGCTGCGCCGCGCCGAGGCAGCCGGTGCCAAGCTGGCCGACCATCTCGACCGCAACGATGCCTACGGCTACTTCGATGCCATCGGCGACCTGCTGGTGACCGGTCCGACGCACACCAACGTCAATGATTTCCGGGCTCTGCTGATCCTGTAGCGCCCGGCTGACACGCTCGGCGCGTTGGCTGATGAGAGAATCAACGACAACGCCGAGCCCCATGAATCCACCTCAAGACCTGCGCCCGGCGCCCCGCCCCCCCGAGAGCTGGAAGGTCGAGATCTGGTTGCGGATCCGCAGGCACTTCGCCTTGAAGGTGGTCGGCACCACCGCCTTCACCTGGCTGTTCTTCATCGGCTACTTTCATCTGTTGCGCCAGCCCGCGGGCCCGGTCGCCGTGATGCCGCTGACCGCGCTCGACCGCCTGATCCCGTTCCAGCCGCAGGCGCTGGTCGCCTATTTCTCGCTCTGGCTCTACGTGGGCTTCGCGCCGGGGCTCCAGCTCACCTTCAGGGAACTGCTGGTGTACGGCCTGTGGGTCGGCGGCCTGTGCCTCACGGGCCTGGCCTTCTTCTTCCTCTGGCCGACGCAGATCCCGCCGATGGCGGTGCCGCCGACGGACTTCCCCGGCTTCGCGATCCTGCAGGGCGTCGACGCCGCCGGCAATGCCTGCCCGTCGATGCACGTGGCGATCGCGATCTTCACCGCCCTCTGGATCGAGCACATCCTGCGTCACGCCGGTGCGCCGATCCTGCTGCGGCTGGCCAACGCGCTGTGGTTCGCGGCGATCGCCTGGTCGACCCTGGCGATCAAGCAGCACGTGGTGCTGGACGTGGTCGCCGGCGCGCTGCTGGGCGTCGCCTTCGCGCTTCCTTCGCTGCGCTGGCGGCCGCGCCCGGCCGCGAATCCGGCGGGCTGGAGCGGATATCATGAGGCGTCACTGCCCGCGGGCCGGTTCGGCGGCCGCGCCAGGAGGAGCTGATTCTCGCGGGCCGACATCCACAACATTGCCGTCCGCAGGGAAACGGCCAGAAATGACGACGGACACCTTTCGATGAGTTCGCTGAAGGAATTGCAGGACCTGATTCACGAGAAGTACGGCATCGAGGCGTCGGCGCTCGACCCGCATGCCTCGATGCGCGAGAAGGGCTTCGATTCGCTGGCGCTGGTCGAATTCGTGTTCGCCATCGAAGATCGTTTCTCGATCACGATGCCCGACGACGACCCGAACATCGACACCCTGGCCGCGCTCGCAGCCGTGGTCGACAGGGTCAGGGCGGCGCAGACCACCACGTGAATCCGGTTGCGGTCACCGGCCTGGGCCTCGTGGCCCCCCACGGCCAAGATCACGCCGCCGTGTTCGAGGCCTTGCTGCGCGGCCGTTCGGCCCTCGAGCCGGTCTTTCCGGAGTTGCCCAAGGCGGCCGTGGCGGCCCGCGTCGCCTTCGATGAATCCCGCTGGTTCACCAAGCTGCAGCTCGCCGGCGTCGACCGCGTGAGCCAGCTCGCCGTGGCCGCGGCCGACCTCGCGATGCAGGATGCCGGCGCGCTCGGTGAACTCGACCCCGAGCGCATCGGCGTCTACGCCGGCTGCGGCATGGGCGGTGCGGCGGCACTCGAAGCCGCCTACCGCGGCGGCGGACGCGTGCCGCCGTTGACCATCCCCGCCTTCATGCCGAACGCACCGGCCTCGCAGGTCGCGATGCGCCAGGGCGTGCAGGGCCCGGTGCTGACCTATTCGGTGGCCTGCGCCTCCTCGTCGGTGGCCATCGCCGAAGCGGCCAAGGCGGTGCAGCGCGGTGATGTCGACCTGGCGATCGCCGGCGGCAGCGAAGCGCTGATCGTGCCGGGCGTGGTGCTCGCCTGGCAGGCGATGCAGACCCTGGCGAGCGTCAAGCCCGGCGAAGAAGCGACCGCGATCCGCCCTTTCGCGAGCGATCGCAGCGGCTTCGCGCTCGGCGAGGGGGCTGCCTTCCTGGTGCTCGAATCGGCCGAGCGCGCGCGCCGCCGCGGCGCCCGTTCCTATGCCGAGCTGGCCGGTTGGGGCCTCAGCTGCGACGCCACCCACCTGACCAAGCCGGACGCTCCGGGCCAGGCGCGCGCGCTGCGCCAGGCGCTGCGCCAGGCCGGCCTGCAGCCGCGCGACGTCGGCTACTGCAATGCGCACGGCACGGCCACGCGCATCGGCGACGTGGTCGAGCACGATGCGCTGGCCCAGGTCTGGGGCGCGGACCTGGACCGCCTGCGCGTGAGCTCGACCAAGGCGCTGCACGGACATCTGCTCGGGGCCGCGGGCGCGCTCGAGGCCGTGGTCACGGTGCTGGCACTGCACCTTCGCGCATTGCCGCCGAACATGCATTGCGCTGAGGCCGACCCGGCCTGCGGACTGAACCTGGTGGCGCCCGGCGACACCGAAGCGCCCGGGCTGCAGGCCGCGATCAGCAACTCCTTCGCTTTCGGGGGGACGAATTCAGTGCTGCTCTTCCGCCGGCCCCGAGGCTAGACTTCCTTTTCACACCGCATGGGACTCCACATGAACAGACGCTTCGCTGCCTTCGCCGCATTGGCCATTCCGCTGCTGTTTTCGGCCTGCGCGAGCGTCGGCGGACCGACGGTCAAGATCGATGTCGATCCGGGCGCCGACTTCTCGCGCGTGCGCACCTACAGCTGGGTGGCCCGGCCCGACGGCGGCACGCCGCTGATGCAGCAGCGCATCGTCGATGGCATCGATGCGCGGCTGCAGGCCAGGGGCTGGAAGCTGGCGCCCAACGGCGACATCCATGTGTCGGCGCACGTGTCGTCGACCGAGAAGGAAAGCCAGAGCGCCTACTACTCCCGCGTCGGCTACCTGGGCTGGGGCGGCTTCGGTCCGCCGGCGCCCAACACGGCAGCGCCCACCGACACTTACGAGATCGGCACCCTGGTGGTCGACATGGTCAATGCGCAGAGCAAGCGCTCGGCTTGGCGCGGCACCGCGAGCGGCACCTTGCACGACGACCCGGCGCAGATGAATGCGCTGCTGCAGTCTGCCCTGGACAAGATGTTCGCCGGCTTCCCCCCGAAATAAGCCCACCCCCGAATGCGGCTCACTGCGTGTAGCCGCCTCCCCCTCGAGGGGGCGCGTCCAGCGGCCCGGCAAAGCCGGTTCCGCGGGCGCTCTCGACCTGAGTCCCGACCGCCGGATGGCTAGTGGTTATCTCTCGGGATGCCGAAGGTCGCGTGGATCTTCTGGTACTTCACGGCCGGCTTGAGCACCATGCCCGCCGACAGCTCGTCGACGATGCCGCGCTGGATCTCCTGCCAGGGCGTCTGGCTCGGCGGGTAGGGGTAGCCGCCGGCAGCCGCCAGGTCGGCGCGCCGCTTCTCGAGTTCCTCGTCGGGCACCAGGATGTTGGCGGTGCGCTTCTTGAGGTCGATGCGCACGCGGTCGCCGGTGCGCACCAGCGCCAGGCCGCCGCCGGTCGCAGCCTCGGGCGAGGCGTTGAGGATCGAAGGCGAACCCGAGGTGCCCGACTGCCGGCCGTCGCCGATGCAGGGCAGGGCCGTGATGCCCTTCTTGAGCAGGTAGGACGGCGCGCGCATGTTGACCACTTCGGCCGCGCCCGGATAGCCGACAGGGCCCACGCCGCGCATGAAGAGCACGCTGTGCGGGCCGATCTTCATCTTCGGGTCGTCGATGCGATGGTGGTAGTCCTCGGGGCCGTCGAAGACGACGGCCGTGCCCTCGAAGGCCATCGGGTCCTTCGGGTCCTGGAGGTAGCGGCTGTGGAACTCGGGCGTGATCACGCTGGTCTTCATGATCGCGGAGTCGAACAGGTTGCCCTTGAGGTTCAGGAAGCCGGCGTCTTTCTTCATCGGCTTGGCGTAGGGCCAGATCACCTTGCGGTCGCTCGTGAACTTGCCTTCGCAGTTCTCGATCAGGGTCTTGCCGTTGGCCGTGAGGGCCGGCTTGATCTTGCCCTTGGCGATCAGCTCGGCCACCACCGCGGGCACGCCCCCGGCGCGGTAGTAGTCCTCGCCCAGATACTCGCCGGCCGGCTGCAGGTTGACGATCAGCGGGATCTTGTAGCCGTGCTTCTCCCAGTCGTCGGGCGTGAGTTCGACGCCGATGTGGCGGGCGATCGCGATCAGGTGCACCGGCGCGTTGGTCGAGCCGCCGAGCGCGGAGTTGACCACGATCGCGTTCTCGAAGGCCTCGCGGGTCATGATGTCGGAGGGCTTCAGGTTCTCGCGTACCATCTCGACGATGCGCTTGCCGGTCAGGTAGGCCATCTCCTGGCGGTCGCGGTAGGGCGCCGGAATCGCGGCGCTGCCGGGCAGCGTCATGCCGAGCGCCTCGGCCAGCGAGTTCATGGTCGACGCCGTGCCCATCGTGTTGCAGTGCCCGGTGGAGGGCGCCGATGACGCGACCAGCTTCAGGAACTCCTGGTAGCCGATCTCGCCTGCGGCCATCATCTCGCGCGCGCGCCAGACGATGGTGCCCGAGCCGGTGCGCTCGCCCTGGTACCAGCCGTTGAGCATCGGCCCCGAGTTGAGCGCGATCGCCGGGATGTCGACCGTGGCGGCCGCCATCAGCTGCGCCGGCGTGGTCTTGTCGCAGCCGGTGGTCAGCACCACGCCGTCGATCGGGTAGCCGTAGAGCACCTCGACCAGCGACAGGTACTGCAGGTTGCGGTCGAGCGCCGCGGTCGGCCGCTTGCAGGTTTCCTGGATCGGGTGGATCGGGAACTCGAAGGCGATGCCGCCGGCGTCGCGGATGCCTTCGCGCGTGCGTTCGGCCAGCACCAGGTGGTGGCGGTTGCAGGGCGCGATGTCGGAGCCGGTCTGGGCGATGCCGATGATCGGCCGGCCCGACTGCAGCTCGTCGAAGCCGAGGCCGAAGTTCATGGTGCGCTCGAGATAGAGCGCGGTCATGTCGGCATTGGCCGGGTTGTCGAACCAGGCCTGCGAGCGCAGCGCGAGGGGCTTCGGCTTGGCGGCCGGGGTCTTCTTCTTCGTGGGGTTCTTCATCAGGACATTCCCTTCAAGGTCTGGTCTGCGCTCGGCAGCGCCGCGCAGTCGTCGATGTACTGCCGGACGATATCGGCAAAGTTCTCGTGCGGCAGCAGGCCGAGGCGTGCCGCCCGCGCGGCGCTCGCGCCGCCCGGCCAGTTGGCCACGATGCCGGCGATGCGTTCGTCGCGCTCGAAGCGCACGCGGGCGCGCACCTTCGGGCCGGCCACCGCCTCGAGGGCGTCGAGCATGTCGGCCACGCGCACGTTGAGCGCCGGCAGGTTGAGCGCCGTGCGGCCGCAGAAGGCCTCGCGCGTGGCCTCGTAGACCGCGATCAGGCCGTCGACGGTGCGAGACGGCGACGACACCGGGTGCGACACCTCGGGCGAGACCGGGCAGACCGATTCGACGCCGGCCAGCGGCTCGCGGATGATGCCGCTGAAGAAGGAGGAGGCGGCGCCGTTGGGCCGGCCCGGCCGCACGGTGACGGTCATGAGGCGCGCGGCGCGGCCGTCGACGTAGCCCTTGCGCGTGTAGTCGGCCACCAGATGCTCGCAGATCAGCTTCTGCGTGCCGTAGGAGGTCTGCGGCGCGGGCAGCGTGTCGTCGGCCACGAGCTTTGGCAGCGGCACCGCCGGGTCGGGCCCGAACACCGCCACCGAGCTCGAGAACACCAGCCGGGCGACCTTGCCGCCGCCGTTGACATGGGCCCGCAGCGCATCGAGCAGCGCCCGCGTGCTGTCGAGGTTGGAGCGCAGGCCGAGGTCGAAGTCGAGCTCGCATTCGCCCGACACGGCCGAGGCGAGGTGGAAGATGCCGTCGAAGGGCTCGTCGCGCAGCGCGTCGGTCTGCGCCAGCAGCGGGCCGGTCCGGGCCTCGACCCGCGCATCGGCCAGCAGGTCGGCCGGCGGCGGCGCGATGTCGGTCAGCACCATGCGCTCGATGCGCTGGCCGGCCAGCGTGCCGCGCTGGAGCAGGGTGCGTGCGAGGCGGGCGCCGACGAAGCCGCCGCCGCCGGTGATCATGAGTTTCATTGCAGTCTCCTTCAGTGCTTTGTCTTGCGGACGGCCGCGGAGCGCGCGACCTTGGCGGCCGCCTTGCGGCGCCGGCCGTCGATGATGCCGCCTTCGACCAGCCGCTGTTCGCCGCGGATCAGGTGCTCGTTGGCATGCAGGCGCGCGGCCACCGGATCGTGCGCCGCGATGGCCTCGAAGATGGCACGGTGCTCTTGCTGCACCGCGGCCATGAAGTCGGTCCGCCGGGCTTCGTTGCCGCGCGTGATGCGCATGCCTTCGCGCAGGTACTGCTCGAGGAAGCCGAGCAGCAGTCGGAACTGCGGGTTGCCGGTCGACTCGCCGATCACGCGGTGGAAGGCCAGGTCCTCGGCGACGCCGTCGCGGCCCTCGGCCACCGCGATGTCGATGGCCTTGAGGGCGCGCCGCAGCGCGGCGATCTGGCTGCGGGTTGCGCGCTCGGCGGCCAGCGCGGCGATCTCGCCTTCGAGCACCCGGCGCACCTCGACCACGTGGACCACGGCCTGCACCGAGGTCAGGACCGCCGGGTCGAACGCCAGCGGCTGGTTCTGCGGCGGCGGCGCGACGAAGACGCCGGAACCCTGGCGCGACTGCACCAGGGCCTTCGATTTGAGCTGGTGCACGGCCTCGCGGACCACGGTGCGCGAGACGCCGTGGGAGGAGGCCAGTTGCTGCTCGGTCGGCAGCCGGTCGCCGGCCTGCAGCGTGCCGCCCTCGATCTGGGCGCACAGCAGCGCTGCCAGCCGGTCCGACAGCCGGTCGACGACCAGCGCTTGGGGTTGGGAAGGGGCGGGATCCCGCACGGCGGAAGGGTGGGAGTGAGCGGTTATCAGGTCATCATACAAATTTTGCGCGGGTTAATGCCTAACGGTTTGCCCTGATGCGCCGAGCGGTTCCGATGCCAATACTGCGCGCTTGCGGCATGGAGCCTCCATGGCCCGACGTCGATTCGCGACCTTTCAGGACTCCAGTGCATGGCCAGCGTCACGATCCAGTCAGTCAAGAAGAACTTCGGCGAAGTCGCCATCCTGCATGGGGTGGACATCGACATCCGCGACGGCTCGTTCACGGTGCTGGTGGGGCCCTCGGGCTGCGGCAAATCGACCCTGCTGCGCATGATCGCCGGCCTCGAGGAGATCAACGGCGGCGAGATCCGCATCGGCGACAAGCGGGTCAACGACCTGCCGCCCAAAGAACGCGACATCGCGATGGTGTTCCAGAACTACGCGCTCTATCCGCACATGACGGTGCGCGAGAACATGGCGTTCGCGCTGGCGCTGGCGAAGATGGACAAGGCGACGATCGAATCCAAGGTCGGGCGCGCGGCCGAGATCCTGGCGCTGGCGCCGCTGCTCGACCGCTATCCGCGCCAGTTGTCGGGCGGCCAGCGGCAGCGGGTCGCGATGGGGCGGGCGATCGTGCGCGATCCGCAGGTGTTCCTGTTCGACGAGCCCTTGTCCAACCTCGACGCCAAGCTGCGGGTGGCGATGCGCAGCGAGATCAAGGAATTGCACCAGCGCCTGAAGACCACCTCGATCTACGTCACGCACGACCAGATCGAGGCCATGACCATGGGCGACAAGATCGTCGTCATGCGTGACGGCCGGATCGAGCAGACCGGCAGCCCGCTCGAGCTCTACGACCATCCGGCCAACCAGTTCGTGGCCGGCTTCATCGGCTCGCCGGCGATGAACTTCCTGCCCGGCACCCTGCGCCGCAGCGGCGGCGCGGCCCGGGTCGAACTGGCCGACGGCACCCAGCTCGATGCGCCGATCGCGGCCGGCGGCACCGATGGCCAGCGGGTCGTCTACGGCACCCGGCCCGAACACCTGAGCCTGGCGGACCACGGCGGCATCGCCGCCCAAGTGGCGGTGATGGAGCCGACCGGCATGGACACCTTCGTCGCCTGCCGCCACGAGGGGGCAGAACTCTCGGCGGTGTTCCGCGAGCGCCACGACTTCGCGCCCGGCACCACGATCCACCTGCAACCCGATCTTCAGCGCGCGCATCTCTTCGACGCCGGCAGCGGCCAGAGGCTGGTGAAGTGAGACCTCGCGCGGCAGATCAATAGGATTTTTTCGGCCGTTCAACAACAGGAGACATGAATGAGTGATTTCAATCGCCGCAAGATTCTGAAAAGTTCGGCCGGCCTCGCGGCTGCCGCCTCGCTCGGCGTCGGCACCGCGATCTTCTCGCCGCTCGCGAATGCGCAGACGCTGGCCTTCAAGCCGGAGAAGGGCGCCAAGCTGCGGGTGCTGCGCTGGAGCCGCTTCGTGCAGGGCGACATCGACGCCTACATGGCCAACGTCAAGCGCTTCAGCGAAGCCACCGGCATCGAGGTGCGGGTCGACAACGAGGGCTGGGAGGACGTGCGGCCCAAGGCGGCGGTGGCGGCCAACACCGGCGCCGGCCCCGACATCATCCTGTCGACCAACGACGACGCCAACCTCTACCCCGACAAGCTGCTCGACGTCACCGACCTGGCGGAATACCTGGGCAAGAAGTACGGCGGCTGGTATCCGGCCGCCGAGATGTTCATGCGGCCGGACGGCAAGAAATGGATCGGCCTGCCGCTGGGCGCTTCGGGCTCGCTGATCGTGTATCGCGAGAGCATGGTCAAAGCCGCGGGCTTCGACACCTTCCCGAAGAACAACGAGGACTTCCTCAAGCTCTACAAGGCGCTCAAGGACAAGGGCACGCCCGGCGGCATGGCGCTGGGCAACGCCACGGGCGACAGCGTCTGGACCAACTGGCTGATCTGGTCCTTCGGCGGCAAGCTGGTCGACAAGAGCAACAAGGTGGTGATCGACAGTCCCGAGACCCTGAAAGCGCTCGAGTACGCCAAGGAGCTCTACGCCAACTTCATTCCGGGCACCTTGTCGTGGCTCGATCCGAACAACAACAAGGCCTTCCTCGACGGCCAGATCAGCGTCACGAACAACGGCATCTCGATCTACTACGCGGCCAAGAACTCGCCCGATCCGAAGGTCAAGGAGATGGCGTCGGACATCAACCATGCGGTGTTCCCGGTCGGGCCGGTGGGCGTGCCGACCGAGTCGCACCTGTTCTTCAACCAGATGATCATGAAGTACACGAAGTACCCGCAGGCCTCCAAGGAGTTCCTGCGCTTCATGATGGAGCGGCCGCAGTTCGACGACTGGCTCAAGGGCGGCGGCGGCTACGTGGCGCAGCCGCTGCGGGCCTACGAGGCCAATGCGATCTGGACCTCCGACCCGAAGAACACGCCCTACCGCGACTCGGTCAAGAACCTGCGGCCGGCCGGCTACGAGGGCAAGCTCGGCTATGCATCGGCCGGCGCGGCGGCGGACTTCATCATCCCGAACATGGTGGCCGAGGCAGCCAGCGGGTCGAAGACGCCGAAGGAAGCAGCCGAGCGGGCGCAGAAGCGCGCCGAGCGCTACTACAAGGTCTAGGATGAAAGCTCTCCCCCAGGTTGGCTCACTTCGTGTAGCCGCCCACCCCCTCGCCGGGGGCAACACCAGCGGCCCGGCAAAGCCGGTTCCGCGGTGTTCCTGGAAGGGAGCCATCCGGAAACCGGCAGGGCGGCGCTCGCCATGACTCTTCTCGCGAAGCTGCAGAACAGCCGCAACGCCCTCGGCTTCATGTTCATGTTGCCGGCGGCGGTGCTGCTGCTGCTGTTCCTGACCTATCCGCTCGGGCTGGGCACCTGGCTCGGCTTCACCGATGCCAAGGTGGGCCGGCCGGGGGAGTGGATCGGCCTGGAGAACTACATCTTCCTCTGGGGTGACTCGGTCACACGCCTGGCGCTCTTCAACACGCTCTTCTACACGGTGGTGGCGAGCGTCTTCAAGTTCCTGCTGGGCCTCTGGCTCGCGGTGCTGCTCAACAAGAACATCCGCTTCAAGACCTTCTTCCGGGCCGTGATCCTGCTGCCCTACATCGTGCCGACCGCGCTGTCGGCGATCGCCTTCTGGTGGATCTACGACTCGCAGTTCTCGATCATCAGCTGGGCGCTGGTCAAGATGGGGCTGATCGACCACTACATCGATTTCCTCGGCGACCCGTGGAATGCGCGCTTCTCGGTGATCGCGGCCAATGTGTGGCGCGGCGTGCCCTTCGTGGCGATCACGCTGCTGGCCGGGCTGCAGACCATCTCTCCCTCCTACTACGAGGCCTCGGCGATCGACGGCGCGACGCCGTGGCAGCAGTTCCGCCACGTCACGCTGCCGCTGCTGACGCCGATCATCGCGGTGGTGATGACCTTCTCGGTGCTGTTCACCTTCACCGACTTCCAGCTGATCTACGTGATCACGCGCGGCGGGCCGCTCAATGCGACCCACCTGATGGCGACGCTGTCGTTCCAGCGCGCGATCTCGGGCGGTGCGCTCGGCGAGGGTGCGGCGATCGCGATCGCGATGGTGCCCTTCCTGCTGGGCTGCATCATGTTCAGCTACTTCGGACTTCAAAGACGGGCCTGGCAAAAATGAGCAACTCCGGCCAGATCGATGTCGTCGGCATGAGCTACCTGGACACCGTGCCGCGCAAGGCGGTCACGGTGTACCTGCCGCTGGTGGTGTTCCTGATCGTGCTGCTGTTCCCGTTCTACTGGATGGCGATCACGGCCGTGAAGCCCGAGCCCGAGCTGCTGTCGCGCGAGGGCAATCCGTTCTGGGTCATCGCGCCGACGCTTGCGCATTTCCACAAGCTGCTGTTCGAGACCGCCTACCCGCAATGGCTGTGGAACACCGTGCTGGTGTCGGTGGTGTCCACCTTCGGCTCGCTCGCGGTGTCGGTGCTGGCGGCCTATGCGATCGAGCGGCTGCGCTTCAAGGGCTCGCGGCAGACCGGGCTGGCGATCTTCCTGGCCTACCTGGTGCCGCCGTCGATCCTGTTCATTCCGCTGGCCAACGTGGTCTTCAACCTCGGGCTGTTCGACACCCGCTGGGCGCTGGTGCTGACCTACCCGACCTTCCTGATCCCCTTCTGCACCTGGCTCCTGATGGGCTACTTCCGCTCGATCCCGGCCGAACTCGAGGAATGCGCGCTGATCGACGGCGCCAGCCGCTGGCAGATCCTGGTCAAGATCGTGCTGCCGCTCGCGGTGCCGGGGCTGATCTCGGCCGGCATCTTCGCCTTCACGCTGTCGTGGAACGAGTTCATCTATGCGCTGACCTTCGTCTCGTCGTCGGAGATCAAGACCCTGCCGGTCGGTGTCGTCACGGAACTGGTGCAGGGCGACGTCTACCAATGGGGGCCGCTGATGGCGGGGGCGTTGCTGGGCTCGCTGCCGGTGGCCTTCATCTACTCGTTCTTCGTCGAGTACTACGTGTCGGGGTTGACCGGGTCGGTCAAGGAGTGAGGACGCCCTCGCGGCTCAGCGGAAGAACTCGCTCGGCGACAGTCCGAACTGGCGCTTGAACATGGTCGCGAACGCGCTCGGGCTGTCGTAGCCCAGCGCCAGCGCGACCTCGAGCACCTTGTCGCCGGTGGCGAGCCGTTCCAGCCCGTGCAGCAGCCGCGCCTGCTGGCGCCATTTGCCGAAGGTCATGCCGGTTTCGCGCGCGAACAGGCGCTGCAGGGTCTTGGCGTCCACCGCCAGCCGGCGGGCCCAGTCGCCGAGCGTCGCGCCATCGTGCGGTGCGGCCAGCAGGCGCGAGCAGATCCGCTTCAGGCGGGGATCGGCCGGCTGCGGCAGGTGCAGCGGCAGCTCCGGCAGCGCGTGCAATTCGTCCAGCAGCAGGCGCATCAGGCGGCCGTCGCGCGAGTGCCGCGCGTAGTCCGGCGGGATCTCGGCGGCGGCCTGGATCAGTTCGCGCAGCAGCGCGGAGATGCCGACCGCGCGCGATTGGTCGGGCAGGTGCGGCGCCGCGTCCGGCCGAACGTAGATGCTGCGCATGCGCACTTCGCCGATGCAGCGGATGGCGTGCGGCCAGCCGGCCGGCATCCAGATGCCGCGGGTCGGCGGCACGATCCAGCGGCCTTCGCCGGCGCTCACCATCATGACGCCGTGCACCGCGTAGATCAGCTGGCTCTTGGCATGGGCATGCGGCGCGATCACGTGGCCGGCCGGGTAGTCGGTGGCCTTGCAGCTGACGGGCGCCGGGTTGCGGTCGACCTGGGACAGGAACTCGGGATTCGGCGACTCGGGAAGGGCAGGCATGGCGATGTCTTTTTCGCGAAGATTGAAGCCCGAATGGCGTGCGACAGGCTTGCATCCTATCGTTACGATCCGTTTCCCTGTTTTTTCTTTCCCCCGTGTCCTGCGCGCAAGTTCTTGCCATGTCTTCGACCACCGCCACCCGCGCTTCCGCCGCCTCCGGCCCATCGCCATCGAACGGGGTCGCCTACGGCGTCCTGGGCGCGATCAGCGCCTCGCACCTGATCAACGACATGATGCAGTCGCTGATCCTCGCGATGTACCCGGTGCTGAAGGGCGATTTCCAACTGAGCTTTGGCCAGATCGGCCTGATCACGCTGACCTACCAGCTGACCGCGTCGCTGTTCCAGCCGCTGGTCGGGCTCTACACGGACCGCAAGCCGATGCCTTACTCGCTGCCGGTCGGCATGGGCTTCACGCTGGCCGGGCTGGTGCTGCTGGCCTTCGCGCCGAGCTTCGCAGTGCTGCTGCTGGCGGCCGCGCTGGTCGGCACCGGTTCGTCGGTCTTCCATCCGGAGTCCTCGCGCGTGGCGCGCATGGCCTCGGGCGGGCGGCATGGCCTGGCGCAGTCGCTGTTCCAGGTCGGCGGCAACACCGGCAGCGCGCTCGGGCCGCTGGTGGCGGCGGCGGTGATCGTGCCCTTCGGCCAGCGCAGCGTGGCCTGGTTCGGGCTGGCGGCGCTGCTGGGCATCGTGCTGCTGATGCAGGTGAGCCGCTGGTACGGCATGCACCACGCAGCCGCCAGCGCGCGCGCCGCACGCCGGCCGGCGGCCCCGCCGCTGCCGCGCGGCAAGGTGCTGGGTGCGATCGGCGTGCTGCTGCTGCTGATCTTCTCGAAGTATTTCTACATCGCCGGGCTCAGCAGCTTCTACACTTTCTACCTGATCGAGCGCTTCGGGCTCTCGGTGCAAAGTTCGCAGTACCACCTGTTCGTCTTCCTTTTCGCCTCGGCCCTGGGCACGCTGGCCGGTGGCCCGATCGGCGACCGCTTCGGGCGCAAGCCGGTGATCTGGGCTTCGATCCTCGGCGTGGCGCCGTTCGCGCTGCTGCTGCCGCATGCCGACCTGTTCTGGACCACGACGCTGACGATCCTGATCGGACTGATCCTCTCGTCGGCGTTCTCGGCGATCCTGGTCTATGCGCAGGAACTGATCCCGGGCAAGGTCGGCATGGTGTCGGGCCTGTTCTTCGGCTTCGCCTTCGGCATGGGCGGGTTGGGGGCGGCGCTGCTCGGGCTGCTGGCGGACCACACCAGCATCGACTACGTGTACCGGGTGATTGCCTACCTGCCGCTGCTGGGGGTGGTGGCGGTGCTGTTGCCGAGCGTCGAGCGGGGTGGGAAACGCCTTGCTTGAAACTGGCTCGTCTTTGTGATGCCGGGGCGGCGAAGGCGGGCGGCATGCCCCGGGCCGGCCGACGTCACCGGCCGCTTCGCGGCTGCCCTGCGCTGCTCGCGGTACGCGGGGTCTCGCTCAAACTCGCTCCGCTTCGCTCCACTCAAACAGTCGCGAGCCCTGATCCGCGCACCGCTGCGCTGCTCGGCGGTGCCTCGACGGCCAGCCCGGGGCATGCCGCCCACCACCGCTGAGACGTCGGGGTTGCATGATGGTGGCGACGTCGGCCGGAACTCGGCGGCGCGCCGTGGTGTCGAACGGGGCTCGAACGTGAAGGAGACACCATGTCCCGACGCATCGCCTGCATGCTCGTCGCTGCCGCCGCCGCCGCATCGGCGGCCGCCTCCGCGGCCGACCTGACGGTCGTTTTCGTCAATCCCGAAAATTTCACCGATGCCGCCTACTCGCATCCGAACGGCACCCCGGAGGAGCGCGCGGTCGTCATGCGCGATGTCGAGCGGCATCTGGCAAAGCTCGCCGAGCGGGGGCTGCCGGCCGGCGATGCGCTGCGCATCGAGGTGCTGGACATCGACCTGGCCGGCTGGTTCGGGCCGTTCACCTTCCGCACCGGCATCGACCTGCGCGTCCTGCGCGACATCACCTGGCCGCGCATCAAGCTGCGCTACACGCTGAGCCGCGGCGACCGGGTCCTGGCCAGCGGCGAGCAGCATTTGTCCGACCTGAACTACCTCATGACGGTGAACCGCTACTCGGGCAGCGACCGCCTGCGCTACGAGAAGGCGATGCTGGACGACTGGTTCGCCCGCCGCATCGTCACGGCTGCGGGGGCGCCAGCCTGACTCAGGCCGGGGCCGGGGCCGGGGCCGGCGCCTCGGGCCGGTCGGGGCGTGTTTCCCGTCCGGGCCGCAGTTGGCCGACCAGCGCCAGCAGGCCATCGGCCATGCGCTTGTAGCCTTCGCCGTCGCCCATCAGGAAACGGGCGTCGAACAGGGTCGCCAGCATCTCGAGGTGCTCGACGGTGCGGTCGACGTGCCGCACCTTGGGGCCCAGGTGCTCGAGCGCAGCGCGGTAGGCCTGCAGCACTTCGCCGAGGGCCGATTCGCCCGCCGAGCCGGCCGCCGCCAGGCCGCCATCGCGCAGCCGCTCGACCAGCAGGGCTTCCGGGCTCATCACGACGTCCCACGGATCGCCATCGAGCGCATGGAGGCGCGAGACCGCCATACCGCACTGGCGCGCCATCGCGACGCCGTCCGACACCTCGTCGGCAGCGTCCCAGCCGTCGAGCACCACGCGCAGCGCCAGTCCATGCAGGGCCGGATAGGGCCTGAAGCTGTCGTCGCCCGGCAGACCCTGGGCCCGGGTGTAGGCCTGGACGCCGGCGGCGGCCGCTTCGGCCAGGGCCTCCCGCCAGCGGGCCCGCTGGGCCGCGCTGCCGTCGCGCTGCAGCAGCTGCAGGGCGAACACCACCGCGGTGCGCTTGTGGGCGCCGGCCAGCAGGGCGTGGCGGTCGGAGTTGACGGCCGCGACCGGGTCGTCGGGGCCGAGGCCGGACTGCGAGACCAATTTGTCGAGCGACAGCAGGCGCTCGATGCCGTTGGCGATCAGGGCCAGGCCCTCGCCACCCTGGCGCGCGCCACGCGCCTTGCCGCCCGGGTCGGTGGACGACTGGCGCAGGCGCTGCGCCGCCCGCACGGCGCCGAGCTCGATCTCGACCGCCGCAAGCTGCTCGATGTCGCGGATCGGCACCCGGCCCTGGAGGTCCACCGACTGGATCGCGGACTGCAGCGCCTGCTGCGCCTGCTCGAGGCAGCCGAGCTCGCGCCAGGTGGCGCCCAGCGCGGACTGCAGCGCCGGCAGCCGCAGCCAGCCCGGCGGGCAGCGTTTGTCGCGCGCGTCCTCGATCGCCTTGATGCGCGCCTGCCGCTCGCTCTCGAGCTGGCGGTCGGGCCGGCGCGAGGCCTCGACCCGCGCCCGGGCCAGTTCGTCGAGCATCTCGTCGAGCGAGACGAAGCTGCTGCGGCCCCGCGCCGCGCCGACGGCGCCGTCGGCATCGGTCTCGGCCAGCCACAGCGGGTCGCCGTAGGCCTGGAAGGCACCCCAGGTCACGTTGTCGGAGCGGGCGGCCCAGAGCGCCTGCCGGGCCTCGAAAACCGCGTTGCCGAAGGGCCGGCGGTCCTGCAGCAGCGACTGGTAGAAGACCTCGCCGAACTGCTGGGCCAGCTTGTCGTCGACCGCCCACCCGGCCACCACCACGCAGCGCACGCCGATGTCCATCAGCTCGCGCGCCACGCTGGCGGCCAGCTTGTTGCCGTCGCGCAAGGTCGGGCCGGGCGGCGCGCCGGCGGCGATCTGGCCGAGATGGCAGCAGTTGAGGAACACCAGCTCGGGCACCGACTCCATCGCCGCGATCTCGGCCGCCGTGATCAGCAGGCCGCCCGAGAGCACCACGCCGCTGCGCCGCAGGCCGTCGGCGTGCAGCTGCTCGAAGACGCCGTGCGCCGACACATGCACGATCCGGTAGGGCTTGCGGTAGAGCTTGGCGAGCACGTCGGAGGCCAGGTTGTGGTCGCCGATCGCGCGGCTGACCTCGTAGCCCATGTTGGCGAACAGGCCGGCGATCGCGGTGGCCTCGACTTCGGCGCCGGCCAGCGCGTCCGGGTCCTTGCGTTCGGGGTTGGCCGGATCGGGAAAGGCGGCGGCGAAGCCCTGCACCGAGGGGTTCCCGATCACGTAGGCGCTGCGCGCCAGGCTCTGGCGCACGTCGCGCCGGAAGGCGGTCGACGAGAGCTGGCGCACCACCGGCGTGCACAGCGACAGCGGCAGCAGCGGGCCGTCGCCCTGCGCCTCGGTCGTGAACAGCGGGTCGGTCAGCATCAGCTCCCACGGCAGGTTCGCGGTGGCGGCGTCGACCACCAGCACGATGCGCTGCAGCTGCCGCGCGGCGTCCTTGAAGTCCGGCGGCACGATCAGCTGGAACAGCATGCGGCCGAAGTCGGAGTTCCAGTGGGTCTGGCTGATCTGCTGGCGCACCAGGGTCTCGATCAGGCTCGGCTGGCGCTGCTGCACCACGGTCTCGGCCCGCGCCCGCTGGCCGACATAGAGGAAGCGCAGCCGGTTGGCGAGCCGGATCCCGCCTTCGGGGCGGGCGGCGCCGGGCTGGTCGTCGGCATCGGTCACGATCAGGCGCGGCCAGTAGCTGGCGCCGCGGGTGTCGAACAGGCGCTGGCGCAGGCCGATGCCCTGCACCAGCTCGCCGCTGCAGGCCAGTTGCGTGTCCTTGGCGGTCGCCATGTCGGCCAGCCGCGGTGTCAGTTGCCGCAGCTCGTAGACCGCAGTGATCGCGGTGTCGAGGTAGAGCTCGACGATGTCGAGCTGCGCCACGCGCACCGACAGGCCCGTGGTGCGCTTGAAGCGCTCGTTGGCGTCGATCACGCCGCGCACCAGCGCCTCGACCGAGGCCGCGATGGTCAGGTTGGCCGAGGAGTTGTAGCCCAGCAGCAGTGTCGCCAGCGGCACCTCGCGGTCTTCGCGCCCCATCACGTCGACCACCTGCAGCAGGTAGCGCAGCACGCCCGCGCGCACCGCGAGCATCAGCGACTCCTGGCTCAGGCTGCCCTCGTAGCGGCCGAGTCCCGTGACCACCGCGCCGGTCAGCACGCCGCGCCGGCGGTCCAGCGCGCTTGGTGCACGCAGCACCACGGCCGCGGTGCCCAGCGGGCCGGCGTAGAGGTCGAGCGCCTTGCGCTGGGCCAGCTGCCCGTCCATCAGCTCGCTGTCGATCAGCGCCTCGGTGCCGGCCATCGAGTCGTTCTCGTAGTGGCCGACCAGGATCGGACAGGCCAGGAAGCGCAGGTCCATGGCCTTCATGCGGACCTCGAGGCGCAGCTTGGCGCGCGGCGTCATGTGGCTGCCGGGCGTGCCGCCCATGACGGCGGCCGCCAGGTTGATGTCGTCGATCGCGTTCGGCGGCCCCGGGTCGTAGCTGCGAGGCCGCTCGGGCGTTGCCGCGCGCGTGGTCGGCGGATGGCGGTCGAGCCGGGCGGTGCTGCCGCTCATCAGCAGGTCGCCGAGGGCGGCGAAGCTGCCCGCGGACGAGAGCAGGTCGCCATGCACCGCCGGCAGGTAGTAGAAGCTGCCGATGTTGCCAATGCGCCCCGAGTCCCAGGTCACGGTGCCGTCGCCGCGCGTGGTCGACACCATGCGCAGCCGCCGCTTGCCGCCGCGGTCCTCGACCCGCAGGCCGCAGGGCGTGCCGGGCGCGACGCCGAAGACGTAGATCGACTTCGACTGGTAGTCGAGGGGCAGGCCGGGTGCGGCGCCGGCCTTGGCGTCTTCGGTCCACAGCCAGCCGGCCGAGGCCAGCGTCTGGGCATCGGGCTGGCCGCAGCGCTGGTCGCCGAACCAGAGGTCGGTGTTGAGCGCCTTGAGCTTCTTCCAGCTCTCGGCCTCCCAGTACTGCTGCGGCTCCCCGCCTTCGGGCTGGCCCTGGAAGGTATCGACGAAGCCCGGCGCCGGCAGCAGCTGCAGCGCGCCGCGGAAACCGGAGACGATGTCCAGCACGTCCTGCATGTCGTGGCGGAAGTCCAGCCGCGCCAGCGCGCGCAGCGCATTGCCTTTGCCGAGCAGGTTCTCGACCATCGAATGCGAGCCCTGGTGCGGCGTACCGGCCATGATCAGCCGCGCACCGTCGCGCTGCATCAGCGCGTCCATGACGTCGCGGCGGCGATGGATGCAGGCGCGCACCACCAGCCCGCCCATGCTGTGGGCGAGCAGGCGCACCGGCTGCGCGGTCTGCTTCAGCAGCAGGTCGAGGAAGGTGCCGAGCCGCTCGCCGAGCACGTCGAGCGGCTGGCGCCAGTCGTAGGGGAAGGGCAGCACCCGGTGGCTGTCCGCGAGGTGCTCGCAGATGTCGCCGTAGGTCTTGCCGAACAGTTCGCCGGCCGTGACCCGCTCGGCGCCGAAGGCGATGCGCTGCAGCGCGCCGCCGGCCAGCGACAGCGGGTCGAGCCAGACCCGCTTGCCGTCGGCGTCGAGGTAGGTGCCCATGACACCCGGCAGCACCACGACCACCGGCCGGTCCGCGGCGGCCGTGCCGCGCGACTTGCCGATGCCCGCCGCATCGAGGCTGGTGAAGCCGTCGGGGATGGCCCGGAAGGCGTCGAGCGCATCGGTCTCGTCGGCGACCAGCCAGTCGCGCAGCGCGTTGCGGGTCTCGAGGTTGCCGAAGTAGTTGAAGTGCGAGACGTCGGCGGCGCGGTCGAACATCACGCGTGCCCGGCTCTTCGCGGCCACGCCGGCCAGCATCGCGGCGGTGTCGACCACCAGGTCGTTGTCGGTGTTCTCGAACAGCAGGAAGTCGGTCAGCAGCACGCCCATGCGCATCAGCAGGTTGCCGCCCTGGATGTCGCCGGCGATCAGCGCCATCCGGATGCCGGGCTGCACCGCGGCGTCGCGCAGCAGCGCCGCCATCGGCGAATCGGGCAGCATGGCCTCGAGGCCCGGCACCAGGTGCGGATTGGTGCGGTTCTTCGCGACCTCGATCACTACCCGCTTGAAGGCCGAGTACAGCGGATTGCCGAAGAAGTAGGGCACCCGGCCGATCAGCGTCAGCAGGCCCGACAGGAAGACGTCGAAGTTGCCGCTCGCCAGCCTGGTGCCCTGCGCCGGCGCCGCCACGCGCACGTAGCGATCGATCACCGGCGCCTTGTCGCGCAGCATCGTGAACAGCGCGCGCAGCTGCTCGCGATGCTCGGCGTGCGCGCGGTCCAGTTCCTTGCGCACCTCGGTCTCGCGGCCCTGGGCATCGCCCACCCCTTGGAAGGCGAAGCTGTAGCTGTCGACGTGCTGGTCGATGTCCTGCAGGCACAGCAGGTCGCCGACCAGGCCGCCGCGCGAATGCGTCACCAGGCTGATGCGGGCGCCGCGCGGCAGGGCGGTGGCGAGCTGCAGCGCATTCTCGATCGGGCTCTGCGACAGCGTGCGGTGCTCGAAGCCGTAGATGCCGCCCGGGAAGCGGCTTTCGAGTCGGGCCCAGAGCCCGCGGTCGCTGCGCTGCAGGTCGCCGAAACTGCCCAGCGTGCTGGAGCCGGTGCCGTGGATGAACACCAGCGCCGGCCGCGGCTTGCCGTCGCTGCCGATCATGCGGGCAGTGTCGTCGGCGACGCCGCTTTCGAGCTGGCCGCCGCCGTCGTCCCAGCGGTAGAGATGGCCGGCCGGGCGGGCCAGCCGCTCCTCGACGGCCCACATCAAGGCCTTGGTGGCGAGCCAGCTGGCGCCGGCATCGGCGATGTCCGCGGGCTTGCCCTTGCGCTGCATCAGCTCGGCCAGCCGGGCCTGCGCGGCGTCGATGAGCGGGTCGCGGCCCACCGCCAGCGAGATGACCTGGCTGACCAGGCTGCCGGTGGCGCTGGCGAACAGCCCGCGCTGCATGACCGCGCCCTCGGCGTTCATGCGGTCGAACAGGATCCGTCCGTCGGCCGCCACCAGGTCGGGGCGGTTGCGCAGCAGCGCCGCCTTCAGTCCCTCGGGGCTGGTGATGAGGGTGCCGCCGTCGGCCAGCTCGAGCACAAGCACCTGGCCGGACCCGGCTTCGAGGTCGGTCGAGGCGCTGTCGGGCAAGCCGCGCGCGCTGGTCGTGAGATCGATGCTGGCCTTGGCTTCCAGCAGCCCCGGCGGCAGGAATTCATCGCTCGTGCGTTCGGCGCCGACGGCCCGGCTGGCGGTCGACCGCAGCAGCGAAGGAACCTCGGGCTTGTCGCTCCGGCGTCCGGTGATCTGCAGCACGATCGCGTCGGCCATGGTGTTCCTTCAGCTGAAGATCGCGCGCCCCCTGGCTTCGCTGCTGCCCTGGATCTGCGGCTTCTGCGGATAGCGCCCGGAGGGCAGGTCGTCCGCCAGAGCCTGGTGCCACTGGGCATAGCTGGCGTCCGCGGGCAGCGTGCGCAGCGCCCTCAGGGCATAGAAGGTGAAGGCGCCGTTCGATCGGTTCTGGAAGCTGGCGTCGTAGCTGAAATGGCCTTCGCCCTCTTCGCAGCCCGCCATCAGCACGTCGCCGGCGTCGTCCTCGGGCTCCGGGGTGAAGGCGGTCGCGGCCCCGTGCTTGCCTTTCTTGGGCACTGCGGCGCCTTGCGGGCCGCCGGTGACCAGGCGCGGCTCCGGCATCCAGACGCGCATCGGCATGAAGCGCGGCAGCCGGCCGGCCTCCTGGTCGCTGCTGTCCGCCGGCGCCCGGTTCACGGTGCCCGAGTGGCAGCTGTCGGAGATCAGCGTCAGGTGCACGCCCTCGCGGCGGCTCTTGAAGATGGCGTGGATCTCGTCGTCGATCAGGGCGGCGCCGAGGGCCCGGATGTCGTACGGGCACAGCGCCTCGTCGAGGCCGTCGGCCTCTTCGCCGTCGGTGTCGTACTGGTAGGTGCCATGGCCCGAATAGGTGATCACCACCACGTCGCCGGGGGCGGCCTGGTCGATCACGCGGCGCATGCCCTCGACCATGCCGGCCTTGGTGGCCTGCTCGTCGAGCAGCTTGCTGACGCTGAAGCCGCGCTTGGCAAGCTCGGCGGCCCAGTCGTTGGCGTCGTTGACGCAGCCGGCCAGGTCCATGTCGGTGCCGGGGTAGTTGTTGATCCCGATGCAAAGGGCGAGCTTCTTCATGCGCTGTCTCCGGTGGCCTTCCGGCATTGGACACGGCGCGACGGCGCAAGTCGTCCGCCAAAGGAGGTATGGCGCATGACAGGGGCCGGGCCCGGCCGGCCCGGGGCCGGCCTACTCGCAGAGCCGCCGGATCTCGGGCGGGATCGGCACCGCGCGGATGCCGCCGCCTTCGCGCTTCGCCGCGAAGATTCGGACCTCCTCGCATTCGAGGATCAGGTCTTCGCCGCGCGTCACGCGGTAGGTCTGGACGAAGCTCTTCTCGCGCCACTCGGGGATGGCGACCGCGATCTGCAGCGTGTCGCCGTAGCTCGCGCTCTTGACGAAGCGCGTGTGCGTGTCGACCAGCGGCGTGCCGATCACGCCCAGCGTCGCGGCGGTTTCTTCCCAGCGCGGCACGCCGCGCTCGGCGAAGAAGTGACGCGACGCGGCGTCGATCCAGCGGAAGAAGTTCGGGAACCAGACGATGCCGGCGGGGTCGCAGTCGCCGAATTCGACGCGCAGGGTGTAGGTGACTTGGATGCTCATCAGCCCATTTTCGTTGGGAGCCACAAGGCGATCATCGGGAACGCGATCAGGATGATCAGGCGCAGGATGTCCGTCAGGATGAACGGCAGCACGCCCTTGAATATGGTCGTGAAGCTCACGTCCTTCACGACGCTCTTGATGACGAAGACGTTCATGCCCACCGGTGGATGGATCAGGCCCAGTTCCACCGTCATCACGATGATCACGCCGAACCAGATCGGGTCGAAGCCCAGGTGGACGATCACCGGGAAGATGATCGGCACCGTGAGGATGATCATCGCCATCGCATCCATCAGGCAGCCGAGCACCAGGTACATCAGCATGATCAGCGCCAGCACGCCGTAGCGGCCGATGCCCAGGCCGGTGAGGAACTCGGTGAGCTTCTGCGGGCTCTGCGTGATGGTCAGGAAGTAGCCGAAGAGCAGTGCGCCGATCAGCACCGTGAACACGGCCGCCGCGGTGCGCGTGGCCGACAGCAGCGCCTCACGGATCTTCGGGCCGTCGAGCTTGCGCCGCAGCACGCCGAGGATGAAGGCGCCGCTGGCGCCGACGCCGCCGGCTTCGGTGGGCGTGAAGAAGCCGCCGTAGAGGCCGCCGATCACGAAGACGAACAGCACCAGCGGCGCCCAGACGTTCTTGAGGTCGGCCACGCGTTCGGGCCAGGGCTTGAGCTCGCCGCCGGGCAGCCAGTCGGGGCGCAGCCGGACGATGACCACGATGGTCAGCACGTACATCGTCATCGCCAGGATGCCCGGCACGATGCCGGCCATGAACAGCTTGCCGATGTCCTGCTGCGTGAGGATGGCGTAGACCGCAAGCACGGTCGAGGGCGGCAGGATTGCGCCCAGCGTGCCGCCGGCCGCGATCACGCCGGTCGAGAACGACTGCGGGTAGTTGAAGCGCCGCATCTCCGGATAGGCCACGGCCGAGAAGGTGGCCGCCGTGGCGACCGACGAGCCGCAGATCGCCGCGAAGCCGCCGCAGGCCAGCACGGTGGCGACGCCGAGCCCGCCGCGCAGGTGGCCGATCATCGAGTTCGCGGCCTTGAACAGCTCGCGGCTGACGCCCGACACCGACACCAGCGCGCCCATCAGCATGAACATCGGGATGACGCCGAAGGTGTAGTCGGTCACGGTGCGCATCGAGGTCTGGCCGACCAGCTTGAGCGCCGGCCCGGGGCCGACGATCCAGGCGTAGCCGGTGACGCCGACCAGCCCCATCGCCATGCCGACCGGCACGCGCAGCAGCATCAATGCGAAGAGAACGACGAACCCGAGAACAGCAATCGCATCGGTGCTCATGGTGCCCCCACGCTTGCCACTTCGTGTGCTGCGCTGCCCCCCGAGGGGGCGGGATCTTGCTTGGGGCGGCCCGGCGCGGCGCTCATTCGTCAGCTTTCATTTCCGGCTTCTCGTCATGCAGCAACTCGGGATGGAAGATCAATCGATAGGTGCGGATCGCGATCAGCACCACGGCCGAGACGTCGCCCAGCCAGGCCACCGCATAGAAGGGCCAGGTCGGGATGTTCATGTCGTAGGTCAGCACGTTGTCGACATAGGTGCCGCGCACCTTGTCGAACAGCATGGCGGTCTGCACCGCGACCACGAACAGCAGCACCAGCGTCGCGAAGACGTCGATCCAGCGCTTCATGCGCGGGCTGGCGGCGGTCCAGACCAGGTCGACCGTGATGTGGCCGCCGCGGTAGCTGGTGGCCGCGATGCCCCAGAAGATCAGGATGCCCAGCAGCATCCGGCCGAAGTCATACGAATCGGGGATCGAGGTGTTGAAGAACTTGCGCAGCACCACCGCCAGGAAGATGTTGAGCGCGACGATCCCCACGAACATGGCGGCCAGCCACTCGATCGAGTTGATCATCCGATCCATGATCCCGACGCGCGGCTTGGTCATCTCGGCCCCGTTCGTCATCCGGTCCCCGCGTGGCTCAGAGCGCCGACTTGTTCTTCGCCAGGCTGGCCTTCAGCGAATCCATCACCGCCTTCGGATCCTGGCCGACCTTCTTGACGCCTTCGGCCCACAGCGCCTCGCCGGGCGCGGTCGCCTTGCGCCAGGCGTCGAGCTGCTCGGGCGTGAGCTTGTAGATCTCGTGGCCCGACTGGCCGCCGATCTTGGCGCGGCCCGCGAACTCGAAGTCGGCCCACGGCGTGGCGACCTTCTCGGCCCATTCGCTGGTGCAGTGGTCGTCGATCACCTTCTTCTGCGCGGCCGACATGCTGTCGTACTTGCTCTGGTTCATGGCCCAGACGAAGGGCGTGACGTAGAGCGGCACGTCCATGTGGAAGCTCACCACCTTGTCGATGCCGAAGAGGCCGATCGAGCCCCAGGGGAAGGTGATCGCGTCGGCCACGCCGCGCTCCAGCATGTCGCGCGACTCGGGCGCCGAGGCCTGCACGTTGGTGCCGCCCAGCGAGGTGACCATCTGGCCGATGGTGCTGGTCGCCGGACGGATCTTCATGCCCTTGATGTCGGTCGGCAAGGTGATCTTCTTGCGCGCGTGGAAGGTGCCCGGGTCGTGCACGAAGGCGAAGCAGAACTTCACGTCCTTCATCTCCTTGGCCGCGTACTGGCGATACCACTGGTCGATCGCGGCCGAGCCCCCCTTGCCGTTGGCGAACAGGAAGGGCAGCGAGGCACCGGCCATGATCGGGAAGCGGCCGGGCTGGTAGCCCGGGTTGACGTAGGCGAAATCGGCGATGCCGTCGCGCGCCATGTCGTAGTGGTCGAAGGCCTTGCCCAGCTGCTCGGAAGGAAACAGCGTTGCCGTGATCGTGCCGTTGGACGCCTTCTTGATGTCGTCGGCCCAGGCCTGCAGCGACGGATTCAGCGGGTGCTGCGCCGGCACCCAGCTCGACATCTTGAGGTTGACCGGCTTGTCCTGCGCCATGGCGGGCAGGCACGAGAGGGACAGCACGGCGGCAAGCGCCGCGGCGGTCTGGATGCGCGAAGGCTTCATGAATTTGTCTCCTGGCGTGATCGATGGGCAGGGCGCCGAACCGGTTATGTTCTATAAGAATCGTCCGGGGCCGGCTATTCGCGTTTACCTTGGGGGCGGCTCAGTCCGCCTGGATGTTGCGGTCCTTGATGAGCTGGCTGAACACCGCCGCCTCCTTGCGTGCCACGGCCTTGAAGGCCTCGGGCGTCATCGGTGTCGCCTCGCCGCCGACGTCGCGGAAGCGGTTGCGCACGGCTTCGTTGGCCAGTGCCTTGTTGACCGCCGCGTTGAGCCGAAGCCGCACTTCGGGCGGCGTCGCCGCCGGCGCAAACAGGCCGAACCAGGTGTCGTAGTCCATGTTCTTGTAGCCGCGCTCGGCCAGGGTGGGCACATCGGGAAAGAGCGGCGAGCGCTGCGCGCTGGCCACCGCCAGCATCTTGAGCTTGCCGGCGCGCACGTTCGCGAACGAGATGCCCGGATCGAAGAAGAAGTCGATCTGGCTGGCCAGCAGGTCCTGCAGCGCCGGCGCCGCGCCGCGGTAGGGCACGTGCACGGCGTAGATGCCGGCGCTCTGCTTGAACAGCTCGCCCACCAGGTGCGGCGTGCTGCCCGAGCCCGCGGAGCCGAAGGACAGCTTGCCCGGATTGGCCTTGGCATGGCGTACGAAGGCATCGACGTCGTTGGCGGGCAGCCCCGGCCGGGTCGTGAGGAAGAGCAGGATGCGGCCGGTGGCGGCGACCGGCGCCAGGTCCTTGTCGGGATCGAAGGCCGACTTGCCGAACAGGAAGGGATTGACCGACTCGATGCCGGTGCTGGTCAGCGCAAGGGTGTAGCCGTCGGCCGGCGACTTGGCCACCGCATCGGCGGCCACGTTGCCGTTGGCACCGGCGCGGCTTTCGACCACCACCGGCTGGCCGAGCGTCTCGGACATCAGCGGCGCGATCGTGCGCGCCATGATGTCGGCCACGCCGCCAGGCGGAAAGCCGACCAGGATCTTGATCGGCTTGCTCGGCCAGGCCTGGGCCAGCGCGGCGGCGGGTGCGGCGAGCAGGAGCGCGGCGAGCGCGCAGGCCGACAGGGTGCGTCGTCGGAAGCGGGGTTCTTGGTGGTTCATCGAAGGTCTCCTCTTTTTTGGATCGGGATCGGGCGCCGGCGCGGCCGGCGTGCCGGGCATTCAGGTGCGATGGCCGGCCGCGGACTGGGGCGGCCGCTTCATCCAGCGGATCGGCTGCGCCTTCACGGGCCGCGGCGGCGCGCCGTGGCGCACCAGTGCCGCATCGAGCGCATTGCCGGCCTCGTCGGCCAGCGCGGCCTCGCGGGCGGCGGCGATCGCGGTGGCGCGCGCGGCCGGCGAGCCGTCGGACAGGGGCGCCGTCGCCAGGTGGTCGATCACGTGCAGCAGGTTGCTCTTGCCGCGCTCGTTGGTGCTGCCGTAGCCCTTGATGAGGCGGCCGCAGAGCGCCACCTCGTGGCCCAGGCGCCAGTCGGCGCGCGTGCCGGCGACGACGGCGTCGAGCCAGCGGTCGATCAGCGCCTGTTCCTCGGCGAAGCGGCTGCCGCGCCTGCGCAGCCAGCGCAGCGAGGCCAGCAGGCGCAGCGCCGTCATGCCGGCGACCGAATGGCTGCCGATCTTGAGCGGCATGGCCCAGGGAGTGGCGCGGCGCCGGTCCCAGGCCGTCACGCGATGCGCGAGCGCGGCCGGCAGCAGCGCGGCGAACTCGGGCGCGCCGGGCTTGAAGTGGTCGTAGACCCTGACGATGTCGTGCTCGCCGGCCCGGACCTCGCCGCGCACGCGCTGCGCCCGGCTGGCCCGGCTCTTGAGCTCGGCCACCCGCACGATGTCGTCGAAGGCCATCCACAGCGCGAGCCAGCGCGCCATCTCGCGCGTGGTCGCGAAGCCTTCGGCCGCGGCCGGGTCGGCGGCGCGCTCGGCGGCCAGCACGCGTGCCAGGCGCTCCACGTAGAGAGCGGCGTAGTCCGCGTCCTGGTAGTCGAGCACACGGGCATGGCCGAGCGCGAGCAGGTCGTGCACCGGCGCCGGAAACTGTGCGGCGACGGCCGGCGGCAGCGGCCGCGGCCGCGCGCTTTCGTCGGCGCTGGTGTCCAGCAGGCGGCTGACCATCGCGGCCTGCTCGCGCGGCGTGTTCACCGCGTCGAAGGCCGCCGCGAAGCCGCGCAGGCTGGCCGCGGCCATCTTGCCGATCTTCTCCGGAGCGCCGGCGTCGCCGCCGCGCACCACCCGTTCGTAGGCCTCGCGCGGAAAGGGGAAAAGCCCGCTGCCGGCGATCGCGCCGAGCATCACGGCGCTGACCACGGTCCCGGCCTCGCGCGCCGCCGCGCCCATGTCGAACACATGGTGCGCGCGGCTGAAGGCCTTGACCACCTCGAGCAGGCGCTGCGCGTCGGCGCGGCCGTCGCCGGGCTGCATGCGCTCGGCGGTGGTCAGCGTGCGGGCCGACGAGCTGATGACGAGGGTGCGTTGCGCCGCGCTCATGCCGTTGCCGATCTGGCGCGTGGTCTCGAGCAGTTCGGACGAGACGATGGCGTCGAGCGCGCCCGGCACCGGGCTCAGGCTGAACACCGGCCGGCGGCCGTCGAGCTCGGCCAGCGGCATCGGGAAGACCTCGACGTAGTAGGTGGTGGCACCGGTGCGCTGCGCCACGCCGGGGATCGAGGTGCTCTGCGCCGCGTAGCCCGCATGGCGTGCGGTATCGACCAGCCATTCGGTCAGCACGCCGCCGCCTTCGCCGCCGAGGGCGCAGATCAGCAGCGTGATCGGTTGGGTTCGGTTCATCGTCGTCATGCCGGTTGGAGGGCGCGCACGACCGCGCCGCGCAGGCCGTGCAGCAGTCTTTCGTGCCACTTGGGGTTCTGCACCACTTCGGCGCGATAGAAGCTCGGGCACAGCGTGGCGGCGTGGGCGTTGGCGCCGCACAGGCCGCAGCCGACGCAGCCGTCGATCACCACCGCCACCGGGTCGACCTTGAGCGGGTCGGGGTTGTCCTTGATCGTCAGCGTCGGGCAGCCCGACAGCCGGATGCAGGCGTGGTCGCCGTTGCAGACATCCTCGTCGACGCCGTACTTCACGCGCACCACGCGTTCGCCGCGCTTCAGCAGGCTGGCGATCCAGGGCTTGATGCGGCGCTGCCGCTCGAGCTGGCATTCGCCCTCGGCGACGATCACCTTGAGGCCGTTGAAGTCGCTGGTGAAGGCGTCGTTGAGCGTCTTGCGCATCTTGTCGACGTCGTAGGTGTGGACCGTGCGCAGCCATTGCACGCCCAGGCCCTTGAGCGTGGCCTCGATGGTCTGGTTCTTGTCGACGAGGCTCTGCTGCTTGTCGACCGCGCGCTCCTTCAGCTCGTCGTCGGGCGTCGAGATGATGTCCTGCGTGCCGGTGGCCGAGGTGTAGCCGTTCTTGAAGATCAGCAGCACCGCGTCGTCGCCGTTGAAGAGCGCGCTCTGCACGCCCGTGAGCAGGCCGTTGTGCCAGAAGCCGCCGTCGCCCATGATCGACAGCGCCCGGCGCTGCATCATCGGCGACACGCCGGCGCGGCTCGCCAGGCTCATGCCGTAGCCGAGGATCGAATGGCCCATCGAGAAGGGTTCGAAAGTGCCGAAGGCATGGCAGCCGATGTCGGCCGCGATGTGCACCGGGCCACTGTCCTGCTGGGCCAGCTTGAGCGCCGCGAACACCGGCCGCTCGGGGCAGCCGATGCAGAAGCTCGGCGGCCGGTTCGGCAGCGGCGCGTCGAGCCGGGTCGCGACCGCGGCCCGGCGATCGATGTTGCCCGCCAGCCAGGCCCGCGCCGAGTCGTGCGCATGGCCGGGCAGGTAGCGCTCGGCGAAGCGGCCGGCGCCGGTGGCCAGCACCTCGACGCCGTACTCGCCCGCGGCCGGCAGCATGTCGCAGCCGTGCAGCGGCGTCTGGATGTCGCGCCGGCGCAGCAAGGTCGCGATCTCCTGCTCGATGTATTCGGGCTGGCCCTCCTCGACCACCAGCACCGCGCGCTTGCCGACGCAGAAGTCCGCCACTTCCTCGGGCACCAGCGGGTAGGCGACGTTGAGCACCAGCAGCGGGATGTCGGTGGCGCCGAAGGCATCCGCCAGCCCCAGCTGCTGCAGGCTGCGGATGAGCGCGTTGTAGAGACCGCCCTGCACCACGATGCCGAGGTCGGCATGCGTGCCCGGGATCAGTTCGTTGAGCTTGTGCTCGGCGATGTAGCGGCGCGCGGCCGGCAGCCGCTCCTCGCCCTTGAGCTTCTCGTGGCGGAAGGTGACCGGCGGGTGCGCGAGCCGCATGTAATCGAAGCCGGCCGGCTCCTCGATCAGGGCCCGGGTGGAGATCGCCGGCGGCAGGTTGTCCTTGCATTCGAAACTGCCGCGCACGTGGCAGGTGCGGATGCGCAGCTCCATCATGCAGGGCATGTTGGAAGCCTCCGACAGCCGGAAGCCGTGCTCGACCATGTCCACCATCACGGCCAGGTCGGGCCGCGGGTCGAGCAGGCACATGCTGGACTTCAGCGCGTAGGCATGGGTGCGCTCCTGGATCACCGAGGCGCCTTCGCCGTAGTCCTCGCCGACCACGATCAGCACGCCGCCCTTGACGCCGGGCGACGACAGGTTGGACAGCGCATCGGCCGCCACGTTGGTGCCGACTATCGACTTCCAGGTGACGGCGCCGCGCAGCGGATAGTGGATCGAGGCGCCGAGCATGGCTGCCGCCGAGGCTTCGTTGGAGCAGGCCTCGACGTGCACGCCGAGTTCGTCCATGTAGGGCTTGGCCTGCACCATGACGTCGAGCAGGTGCGACACCGGCGCGCCCTGGTAGCCGCCGACGTAGGCCACGCCGGACTGCAGCAGGCCCTTGGTGATCGCGAGGATGCCCTCGCCGTGAAAGGTGTCGCCGGCGCCGAGGCGCAGCGCCTCGATTTCCTTGCTGAATGAGACTTCCAAGAGAGGGCTTCCTATTTGCCGGATGGCTTGGGTGGCGTGGACGGGGCGGCGCCGGGAAAGCGCGCGATGTAGTAGGCGAGGGTGTCGAGGTCGGCGACCGGAATGCCGCTCAGCGCCGCACCCATGGCCTGGGTGTAGCCCGGGCGCTTGCCCGAGCTGAATTCGCGCAGCGTCAGCTGCAGGTAGTCTTCGCGCTGCTGCGCGATGCGCGGCACCTGCTGGCCGCCGCTGAGATCGGCGCCGTGGCAGTTGAGGCAGCGGTGCTCCTGTGCCAGCGCCTGGCCGCGCAGCATGCGCGCGGCGTCGGGCGGCGTGGCCGGCGGCGGCGCCGGCACCGGCGGCAGCGTGGCGATGAAATCGGAGAAGCCGCGCAGGTCGGTGTCGTTCATGGTCTTGGCCACCGCCGACATCGCCTCGTTGGCGCGCCGGCCCTCGCGGAACAGGAAGAGCTGCGTGATCGCGTAGAAGGAATGCTGGCCGGCCAGTGCGGGCGTGCCCGGCATGTCGCTGCGGCCGTTGGCGCCGTGGCAGGCCGCGCACAGCGCCGCGTAGCGCTGTCCATAGCCGCCCGGGCCGGCCGGGGCACCCGGCTTGCCCTGGGCCACGGCGGGCTGCGCCGCGAGCCCGAGCAGGGCGGCCGCGATCGCGATGGCGTGTGCTGCGGCCGCTCTCCTCATTTGCCGCCGTAGCTGATGCGGTAGATGGCGCCCGCGTGGTCGTCGCTGACCAGCATCGAGCCGTCCTTGAGCACCAGGAAGTCGACCGGCCGGCCGAGGTAGCTGTTGTTCTCGACGAAGCCGGTCATGAAGGGCTCGACCCGGGCGCCGCCCTTGCCGTCGGGCCAGGCCACCGCCACGTCGGCGTACTTGATGGTGCGGTTCCACGGGCCGTGGCGGGCGATGAACATCGCGCCCTGGTACTTGGCCGGGAACATCTTGCCGCGGTAGAAGGAGAGTCCCAGCGCCCCGGCGTGCGGGCCGAGCAGGGCGGCAGGCTTGGCATAGTCGTCGCAGCTCTTGCCCCAGCCGAACTCGCCGTCGAGGATGTTGCCCTGGTGGCAGTACGGGTAGCCGAAGTGCTGGTCCTTGGCCGTGATCTGGTTGAGTTCGTCGTTCGGCAGCGATTCGCTGAACCAGTCGCGGCCGTTGTCGGTGAACCAGAGATTGCCGGTCTTCGGGTCGAAGTCGAAGCCGACCGTGTTGCGCACGCCGCGGGCCACGGTCTCGATGTTGCTGCCGTCCAGGTTCATGCGGAAGATGCGCGCGTGCCGCTCGTCCGGATCGCAGAGATTGCAGGGCGCGCCGACCGCGTAGTAGAGCTTGTCGTCGTGAATGCGCAGGTAGCGCCAGCTGTGGTCCTGGCCGCCCGGCAGCTTGTCGTTGAGCACCACCGGGGCACCCAGGTTGCCGAGCTTGTCCTCGGCGTTGTCGTAGCGCAGGATCTGCTTGCTGGTCGCGACGTAGAGGGCGCCCTTGTAGTACTCGATGCCGGTGGCGAGTTCCATCTTGTCGATGATCGTCTTGGGTTCGTGCGGACCCTTCTCCGGGATCGCATAGACCTTGCTGCCGACGAACAGCGTGCTCACGAACACATTGCCCTTGGCGCCCTGGCGCAGTGCGCGCGCATCGAGCACGCCCGAGGCCCAGGTCTCGACCTTGAAGCCCGGTGGCAGCTTGAACTTCTTTGTCGGCAATTGGTCGGCCGCGGTCGGGATCGGGAAGGCCGGGACCGGCGCCATCCGCGTGGCGGCCTCGGTCTTGGGCCGGCCCTTGGCCCAGCCGGGTTCCTCGGCCGGGGGCTGCTGGGCCCAGGCGGCGGTGGCGGCGCAGAACAGAACGGCAAATGCCGTGCGCTGACGGATCGTGCTCATCTCTTGTCTCCTTCTTGTGGGGGGTCGGCTTCGAGGCCGCCGCAAGTGTCGCGGGGCCTCGACCTGCGATCAATAAAATAATCGAACTAAGCAACATGAACGCCATGCATATCGATTCGATCGACCTGAACCTGCTGCGCCTGTTCGATGCCGTCTACCGGGCGCGCAGCGTGAGCCGGGCGGCGGAGGCGCTGGGCCTGACCCAGCCGGCCGCCAGCCACGGGCTGGGCCGGCTTCGGCTGCTGCTCAAGGACGCCCTCTTCGTTCGGGCGCCCGGCGGCGTCGCGCCGACGCCGCGCGCCGATCGGCTGGCGGTGGCGGTGCAGGCGGCGCTGGGCACGCTGGAGGAGGCGCTGAACGAGCCCGACCGCTTCGAGCCCGCGGACTCGCGCAAGACCTTCCGCATCCACATGAGCGACATCGGCGAGGGCCGCTTCCTGCCGCTGCTGATGGCCAGGCTGGGCGAGCTGGCGCCGGGCGTCCGGCTGGAGACCCTGCCGCTGCAGCCGGCGGAGATCGCGCCGGCCCTGGACGGCGGCCGGATCGACTTCGCTTTCGGCTTTCTTCCCAAGGTCCGCGACACCCAGCGCGCCCACCTGCTGAAGGACCGCTACATCGTGCTGCTGCGCGAGGGCCACCCGTTCGCGCGCGGGCGGCGGAGCAGCCGGGCGCTGCTCGACGCGCTGCAGACGCTCGAATACGTCGCCGTGCGCACCCATGCCGAAACGCTGCGCATCCTGCAGCTGCTCAACCTGGAGGACCGGGTGCGCCTGACCACCGAGCACTTCATGGTGCTGCCGGCCATCGTGCGGGCCACCGACCTGGCGGTGGTGATGCCGCGCAACATCGCCCGCGGCTTTGCCGAGGAGGGCGGCTACGCGATCGTGGAGCCGGCCTTTCCGCTGCGCGACTTCAGCGTCTCGCTGCACTGGAGCAAGCGCTTCGAGGCCGATGCGGCGAACCGGTGGCTGAGGGAAGTGATCGAGGGCTTGTTCAGGGAACGCTGAGTCTTCGCCCGCAGCGGGTTCGATCGTGAGATTTTCCGGCGAGTTTTTCGGATGTTTCCTTGGGGATGGGGAATGGACTGAGTTGCTACGCTTTCCGGCCGCCGGGAAGTCTGTCAACGGTCGACTTCAGCACCATCAGCCAAGAGACAACCCATGGATGAGATCTTCCAATCCGTCAACGCATTCTTTGCGTTCATCGCGCCCATCTCCGACCTGTTCTGGGACTTCCCGACCCGCTACCCCTGGTACTCGCGGATCCCGATCCTGGGCAACTTCTCCTTCGCCATCATCCTGCTGGTCGGTGCCGGCATTCATTTCACGATCCGCACGCGCTTCGTGCAGATGACCAACATGCGCAAGATCGTCCGCATCATGCTGCGCCGGCGATCGTCCGGCACCGGCGTCAGCGCATTGGCCTCCTTCATGCTGGGGCTGGCCATGCGGGCCGGACCGGGGAACATCGTGGGCATCACCGGCGCCATTTCCGTCGGCGGTCCCGGGGCCTTGTTCTGGATGTGGGTGGCCGCCTTCTTCGGCATGGCGACCGCCTTCATGGAGTCGGTGCTGGCGCAGTTGTTCAAGGAGAGGAAGGGCGATGAATTCGTCGGAGGGCTTCCCTTCTATGGCCGCCGCATCCTGGGCGACCGGCGCGCGGTGGGCACCTTCCTGTCGCTGGTGTTCATCGCCTATGCGCTGTTCAACGTGCCGCCGCAGACCTTCAATGTCTTCACCGCCATCGGCACCATCGCCGACACGGTGGCGGGCGCACCGATCGGTCGGCGCTCCACGCTGTACTACCTGATCGCCGCCGGCCTCGTGTTCGCCTGCTCCTTCATCATCCTGGGCGGAATCCGGCGGGTGGTCGCCTACACCGACGTGCTGGTGCCGATCAAGGCCGTGCTGTTCTGCGTCATGTCGCTGATCATCATCCTGATCAACCTGCCGCTGGTTCCGTACTTCTTCCGCGAGGTGTTCGTCGGCGCCTTCGCGCCGCATGCCTTGTTCGGCGGCGCGATCGGCACCGCGCTGGCGCAGGGCGTCAAGCGGGGCCTGATGTCCAATGAAGCCGGCCAGGGCACCATCACCATGGCCGCGGCCGTCGCCGACAACAGCCATCCTTGCGAGCAAGGCTTCGTGCAGAGCCTGGGCGTGTTCTTCGACACCATGGTGATCTGCACCATGACCGGCTTCATCGTGGTGATGGCCCATGTGTGGACCGGCACGGTCGATGGCCAGGCCTGGGAGTCGGTCAAGGCGTCCAAGATCACGGTCTATCTGGGGTCGGTGCAGGCACTGGTGCCGGCGTCGGTCGGCGGCGCCGTCAAGATCGTGATGTGTGTCTGCTATGGGCTGTTTGCCTTCACGACCCTGCTCGGAATGATCTCCTTCGCGGAGATATCGGCCAACTTCATCTCCAGGAGTCCGCGCTTCATCACGGGCATCCGGGTGTTGGGTTCGCTGGTGTTCGTGCCCTTCGGTGCGCTGACCGTGCTGGCCGGCCTGGAACTGCCGAATCTCTGGGCCCTCTCGGACCTGATGAACATCATCATGGTCTACCTGAACGTGCCGATCCTGCTGCTGGGCAGCGGGCTGGTCTACAAGGCGCTGGCCCACTACCGCGCCACGCAGGGCGACCAGTTCGTGTCGGCGCACATCGGCGTGCAGACGGACTGCTGGGTGGAGGCGCGGCTGCTGCAGGCGCGCGACGCGCGGCAGGCGGCACCGGGCGCTGCGCCGCCGCATCGCCCCGCTTCGGCTCAGCCCGGAAGGAAGCGCTCCGCGAGCAGCGCCCAGTAGGCCGATCCGATCGCCACGTTGTCGTCGTTGAAGTCGTAGCCCGGGTTGTGCACCATGCAGGCGCCGGCACTGTCGCCGTCGCCGTTGCCGATGAACAGGTAGCTGCCCGGCAGCTTCTCGAGCATGAAGGCGAAGTCCTCGCTGCCCGGCACGGCCGGCCCCTGCAGCGTGACCTTGTCGGGGCCGACCAGCTCGAGCGCCACCTCGCGGGCGAAGGCGGTCTCCTCGGGCGTGTTGACCAGCACCGCATAGCCCGGCCGCCAGTCGATCCGCGCCGTGACGCCGAAGCTCTCGGCCTGGGTCGCGATGAGCGCCTTGACCCGCCGCTCGAGCAGGGCGCGCACCTCGCGGTCGAGCGCACGGATGCTGATCTCCAGCGTCGCCTGCTGCGGGATGACGTTGTTGGCCTTGCCGGCATGCAGCGCGCCGACCGTGATCACCGCCATCTGCAGCGGGTCGACGTTGCGCGACACCACCGACTGCAGCGCCATCACGATGCTGGCCGCGGCGACCACCGGATCGGCGGCCCGGTGCGGCATGGCGCCGTGGCCGCCGACGCCGGTGAGCGTGACCGTGGCGTAGTCCGAGGAGGCCATGGCCGCGCCCTCGCGCAGCACCAGGCGGCCTTGCGGAATGCCGGGCATGTTGTGCATCGCGAAGATCGCGTCGCAGGGGTACTTGTCGAACAGCCCGTCTTCCATCATGCGCAGCGCGCCGCCGCCGCCTTCTTCCGCCGGCTGGAAGATCAGGTTGAGCGTGCCCGAGAAGCGGCCGCGCTCGGCCAGGTGCCGGGCTGCCGCCAGCAGCATCGCGGTGTGGCCGTCGTGGCCGCATGCATGCATCACGCCGGCATTGCAGCTGGCGTAGCCGAGGCCGGTGGCCTCGTCGATCGGCAGCGCGTCCATGTCGGCGCGCAGGCCCAGCCGGCGCCGGCCGCTGCCGCGCACCAGCCGGCCCACCACGCCGGTGCCGCCCAGGCCGCGCTCGACCTCGTAGCCCCAGGCCTCGAGCTTCTCGGCCACCAGGGCCGCGGTGCGGTGCTCGTCGAAGGCGAGTTCGGGGTGGTGATGGATGTCGCGCCGCAGGCCGATGAATTCTTCGGCCTGGCCGTGCAGCTGATCGAGGAGTGCGCTCATGGGGGTCCTATTGCGGTTGCAGGTTGATCGACTTGGCGATCGCACGATAGCGCGCAATCTCGCCTTCATAGAACTTCGCCGATTCGGCCAGCGACATCGGCGGCGATGCGAGCTGCGTCTGCGCCGCCAGCTGCGAGCGCACGGTCGGGTCCTTCAAGGTGGCGCCGATCGCCTTGTGCAGGCGCTGGACCACGTCTTCGGGCGTGTTCTTCGGCACCATGAAGCCGCTCCAGATCTGGAACGAGAAGTCCTTCAGTTCCTTGCCCTCGCTCACGGTGGGCACGTTCTTCAGCAGTTCCGAGCGCTGGGCGCCGAGCTGGCCGATCACCTTGAGGCGGCCCTGCTCGGCCATCGCGCCCATGCCGGCGCTGTAGACCAGCACCGCGAAATCGACCTGGCCGCCGCCGATGTCCTGCAGCAGCGGCGCATTGCCCTTGTACGGCGCGTGGATCAGCCGGGTGCCGGTGCGCCGCTGCACGTCCTCGAGGATCAGGTGGTAGAGCGAGCCGATGCCCACGCTGCCGTAGGTCAGCGGCTTGTCGCCCGACTTGCGCGCCAGCGCGATCAGCTCGTCGATGTTGTTGGCGGGGAGGTCCTTGCGCGCGACCACCACCATCACGGCGTCGGTCACCGGATGCACCAGCCGGAAGTCCTCGGCCTTGAGCTTCACGGCGGCATTGGCCAGCGGCGCGAGGATGACCTCGTTGGGCGAACCCTGGAACAGGTAGTAGCCGTCGGCCGGCGCCGCCAGCACCTTCTGGGCGGCCAGCGCGCCGGCGACGCCGCCGAGGTTCTCGACGATCACCTGCTGCCCCAGTTCCTTGCCGAGCGGCACGGTGAAGATGCGCGCGGCGGCATCCGAAGGTCCGCCCGCGGGGTACGGCACCATCAGGTTGACCGGCTTGCTCGGGTAGGTCTGGGCGAACGCGGTGCTGGCGGCCAGCAGCAGCAGGCCGGCGATCGAACGGTGGAAGAAGTTCTTCATGGGGTTCCTGACGATGGAGTGGGAGTCCTCGGACGGGGGACGCGCTTGCATCGTAGGAGCGCCGCATGAGAACATCCAATGCATTGTTGTCAGCAAGATGATTACTTCAATGCATGGAATTCACGGGGCCGCCCGATGACGCTGGTGCAACTCCGGCACCTGCTCGCACTGGCCGAGAGCGGCTCCTTCAGCAAGTCCGCGCAGGCGATGTGCATCACGCAGCCGGCCTTCAGCCGCAGCATCCGGGCGCTCGAGGACGAGCTCGGCATGCCGCTGTTCGACCGCATCGGCCGGCGCAGCGAACTCACGCCTTTCGGGCGCGACGTGGTGGCCCGCGCGCGGCAGCTGGTGTTCGAGGCCGGCGAGCTGCGCGACAGCGGCCGCCAGATGCGCGAGGGGCAGGGCGGCGCCATGCGCATCGGCATGGGCTCGGGGCCGGGCGCCATGCTGATGACGCCCTTGCTCATGCACATGGCGATCCATCATCCGAAGGTGCGCCTGGTGGTGGCGCGCGGCGGCACCGAGCTGCTGGCGCAGGCGCTGCGCGAACGCACGCTCGATGCGCTGGTGCTCGACGCCCGCTCGCTGGCGCCCGGCGCCGACCTCGAAGTGAGCATGCTGCGCGAGATGCGCGGCGTCTTCATGTGCCGGCGCGGCCATCCGCTCGCGCGCAAGCGCAACGGCGTGCGCTTCGCGGACGTGCAGCGCTTCCCGATCGCCTCGACGCCGCTGAGCGACGAGGTGGCCCGCAGCCTGACCGAGGCCTACGGGCCCGAGGCCCATCCGTCGCAGTGCGTGACGCTGCAGTGCGAGGAGGTCTCGAGCCTGGTCGAGGTGGCGCGCCAGACCGATGCGGTGCTGCTGGCGATCCGCGCCGCGGCGCCCGACCTGGTCGAACTGCGGATGCAGCCGCCGCTGGAGCGCACTGCGCGCTTCGGGATGGTCACGCTGCGCCGGCGCACCGAGGCGCCGGGCTTGCAGATCGTGCGGCAGCTGATGCAGCAGCTGCTGCACGACTGAGCGACGCGGCGCCCCCGGCGTCGCGTCGATGCCCGGTCGCTCAGGACGGGCAGGCGCCGCCGCTGCTGTTGATGAGGGTGCGCAGCCTGGCGGTGCTCGACGTCGGGCCGCCGTCGTCGGCGGTGATGGTGTTGTCGGTGAAGGCGCAGCCATAGCTGGGCGCCGCCACGGCGGCCGGCGTCACGACGTCGTCGCCGGCGGGCGTCGGGCCGCCTTGCTCCCACTTGACCATGGCGTCGAAGGCCGCCACCTGCTCGGCCACCGTGAAGTCGCAATGGGTGGCGCCGCGGATCGCGCGCTGCACCAGCCACTTGCCGTTGCCCTTGGCGGCCACGCGCTTCTGGTAGATCTGCTCCATGCTGAAGGGCACGTAGAGGTCGCCCAGCGTGTGCAGCGTCACGACCGGGATCTTGAACTCGCCGTTGGTCTTCGGGATCCAGCGCAGGCCGTCGGTGCGCAGCCGGTTGGCATCGGCCACGGCGCTGAGCTTGAGCACTTCCGCGTTGAGCGTGGTCGAGCGGGCGGGGTCGCTGTCGATGGCGTAGACGAAGCGGTTGGTGTCGATCACGCTCTTGTTGAGGATGCCGGTGATCGTGCCGTCGCCGCCGAACACGCCCCACACCGCCGAGAACGAGCCGCCGATCGCGAGCCCGAGATCGAACATCGGGCGCGGACCGCCGGTGAGGTTCTGGATCACCGAGGCGTACTTCACGCCGGTGGCCGTCAGTCCGATGCTCGGACTCAGGCTCGTGAACAGCGTTCCTGTCACCTGCGTCGAGATGTCCGCCCAGTTGGTGAACGGGTATTTCGGCAGCCCCGCCAGCGCCTGCGCCGTGACCTGGGCGGCAGCGAAGTAGTCGAACAGCTCGGTGTCGCCGAGCACGCCGCACATCGGCACCGCGCCGTTGTACCTGACCTTGTGGTTGGCGGTGGCGTAGGCCTCGTCCTCGATCGCGGCGGCCGTGATGTGGCCGCCCATCGAATGGCCGGTGATGAAGATCTTGCTCGGCGCCGCCAGCGGACGGCCGGCGGCGGCGGCGATCTTGTTGAACTCGAGGGCCAGGGCGTTGGTGTCCTCGACACCGACCCGCACGTCGTAGTAGTTCTTGCTGTAGCTGGAGGCGGCCCAGGCGTAGCCCTTCTCGATCAGGTAGCGGCGGATCGACGGATTGCCGACGCCCAGCCCGTTGCCGGTGCCCGCGTAGCCGTGCGCGTACATGACCAGCTCGCCGTTCCAGTTGGCCGGCACCTCGACGCGGTAGGCCGCACCGCCCAGCACCCCGGCCCAGCGGCTGGTGGTGGCGGGATCGAACGCCGGATTGGCCGGGTTGCCTCCCATTGCCGCGAAGGTGGTCGCAGTCGGGTCGGCCGGCGCGAAGGCGTTGCGGTTGTCCTGTTCGCGCTTCTCTTCCGCCACGGGCGCGGGCGCCGGTGCCGGAGCCGGTGCAGCGGCGGGCGGCACCGTGGTCGCAGCCGGTGCCGGTGCCGGCGCGGCAGCGAAGAACGGGGTCGAACTGCCGCCACCGCCGCAGGCGGCGAGGCTCAGGGTGGTGGCCAAGGCCAGGAACTGGACACGACTGGGTTGCATGGGTTTTGTCTCCGGGGATTCTTGATTGAAGTTGTTTGCAGACTCGGCGGACTCGAACCGGCGTGTCCTCGGCCTCGACCGTGCGACATCACCGGCGGTCGGAGCGTATGGGCGGGCGTGCGCGGGGCCGTGCGGAGTTACCCGGGCCCGCTATCACCTTGGCGACAGTGCCTGCCGGTTGCCGGCAGGAGCCGCACTCAGGTCAGAATCCGGGGGCGCCGAGGTCGGCGCGGGGAGGCTACGGGTGGCGATATTCATTGACCAGTGCAAGCGGCTGGAGGTGGCGGCGGACCTGGGCGCGGGCGGGCGCTTCACGCTGTCCGAGCTGATGGGGTGGCTGGAGTTCGTCTACTTCCTGCCGTCCAAGCTGGCGCTGCTGCTGCCCGACGGCAACAGCGCGTTGTCGCGCTACTTCGAACTCGACTGCAGCAGCGGCACCCATTGGGGCGGCGCACTGTTCTCGGGCGTGGTCTGGGTGGCGCTGCTGGTCGGGGTCTCGTTCGCCTGGGACGGCCGCGCCGCGCGGGCGGAAGCAAAGAAGCGCTAGAGGCCGCCCGGCGAAATCAGTTCGAGGCCGAGAGCGGGTCGTTGACCAGGGCCTGGGCCCGCGCCGCGAGTTGGGTGCGGTTCTCGACCCGCAGCTTGCGGAAGGCATTGGCGAGGTGGAAGCGCACCGTCGGCAGGCCCACGGCCATGCGCTTGGCGATCAGCTTGTCGGGGCACCCGGAGAGCACCAGCGCCGCCGCTTCGGCCTCGCGCTGGCTCAGCGCCGAGCGCCGCTGGAGCAGCTCGGTCACGCTCTCGCGCGCGGGCGCGGCGAGCAGCGGGTCGGCCTCCCACTGGAAGCGCGCCAGCGCCGCCGCGAAGGCCGGCTCGACCAGGCGCAGCGCCTCGATCTCGTTGCTGTCGAAGTTGCCGCGCTCGCGGCGGCGCCAGATGCGCATGTCGCCGGTGCACTCGCCATGAGCGAAGACATAGACATTGACGCCCCAGTGCATGTGGTCGCGGGCCAGGAAATCATTGAAGAACTCGGTGCGCGCGAGGTCGCTCTGGCACAGGATCTGGGTCGCCAGCGTGGGATGGCGGCGCTCCATCATCGGGAAGGTGAGGGGGTCGACGAAGCGGTAGTACTCGTCCCAGCTGCGCAGGTTCTCGATCGACATGTTGAGCGCCTTCACGCGGTCGAAGCGCTGCGCGACCTTGTCCCAGGTGAAGGAGACATAGGTGTCGGCCCGCAGCAGGTCGAGCATCGGCAAGGCGAGGTCGGCGCGCAGCGAGTCGGCGTCGGAGGCCTCGGCCAGCAGACGCATGACGTCTCCGAGTGCGCGGGTCTGTGCCGTGGCGAGATACATGGCGTGGCTTAAGCAAAGACCGTGCAAAGCACGGCCGGAGGGCGATGCTAGCCCGCGCGGCGCCGATGGGTATATCGGTGCCGACCCGTAGGCGGTCCGCCGACCCCTATCAATCGTGATAGGTGTGCGGCCGCTCGTCGATTCCTAGCATTCGCTGATTCGACAAGGAGAAGTCCATGAACCTCACGGAACGCGGCGTCGCCGAACTGCGGCGCCAACTCAAGGACCGCGCCGTCAGCAGCGCGGCGGTGGCCGATGCGCTGATCGCCCGCACCGAGGCCCAGGCCGGGCTCAACGGCTATGTCGCCTTCGACGCCGAGGCCCTGCGGGCCCAGGCGCGGGCCGCCGATGCCCGCATCGCCGCCGGCGAAGACCTGCCGCTGCTCGGCGTGCCGGTGGCGCTCAAGGACAACATCGACGCGGTCGGGCTGCCCAGCGGCGCCGGCACCGGCGCGCTGCACGGCCTGCATCCGGCCCGGGACGCCGAAGTGGTGCGCCGGCTGCGTGCTGCCGGTGCGCTGATCGCCGGCAAGACCGGCATGCATGAACTGGCCTTCGGCATCACCACCAACAACAGCGTGACCGGGGCCGCGCGCAATCCCTGGGACCCGTCGCGGATCCCCGGCGGCAGCAGTGGCGGCTCGGGCGTGGTGGTGGCGGCCGGCCTGGTGCCGGCGGCGATCGGCACCGACACCGGCGGCTCGGTGCGCGTGCCGGCGGCGCTGTGCGGCGTGGTCGGCCTCAGGCCGACGGTCGGGCGCGTGTCCGGCCGGGGCATCGCGCCGATCTCCAGCACCCGGGACACGGCGGGACCGATCGCCCGCAGCGTGGAGGATTGCGCGCTGCTCGACCGCGTGCTGGCCGATGGCGACCCCGCGCAGCCGGCCGCGCCGTCGCTCGCGGGCCTGCGACTCGGCATCGCGCGCGACCCGTTCTGGGAGGAGCTCGAGGGCGGCGTGCGGGAGGTGGCGCAGGCTGCGCTCGAACGGCTTCGCGCCGCGGGCGTGGAGATCGTCGAGGTCGCGCTGCCGGGCCTGGCCGAGCTCAACGGCGCGACCGGCTTCCCGATCGCGCTGTACGAATTCGTGCGCGACATGGGCGCCTACCTGCGCGATGCCGAACGCGGCATCGACCTGCAGCGCCTGGTCGACGGCATCGGCAGCCCCGATGTGGCGGCGATCGCGCGTCCGCTGCTGGCCGGCGGCGCGGTGCCCGAGGCCGCCTACCAGGAGGCGCTGCGGGCGCGGCTGAAGCTGCAGGCGCTCTATGCCGACGCCTTCGCGTCGTCGGGCGTGCAGGCGCTGCTGATGCCGACCACGCCGCTGACCGCGGCGCCGATCGGCGACGACGAGACGGTGCTGTTCAACGGCCGGCGCTGCCCGACCTTCCCCACCTTCATCCGCAACACCGATCCGGGCAGCAACGCCGGCATCCCGGGCATCACGCTGCCGGCCGGGCTGGCGGCGGGCCTGCCGGTCGGCCTCGGCCTCGACGGTCCGGCCGGCAGCGACCGGCGCCTGCTGGCGCTTGCCGCGGCGATCGAGGCCATCCTGCCGGCCGAAGCTTCCGCCCCCTGGCTGCGCTGAAGGCGCACCAGCTCCCACCATCGATCAACAAAGAGGAGTTCCCATGGACCGTCGTAGCTTTCTTCAAGGCGCTGCCGCTGCCGCCGCGCTGGGCACCACCGGCGTGCGCGCCCAGTCGCCGCTCAACGTGGCCGTGATGCTGCCGCTGAGCGGGCCCGCGGGCCTGTTCGGTCCTTCGGCCAAGGCTTGCGCGGAGCTTGCCGTCGAGACGCTCAATGGCCGCGGCGGCGTGCTGGGCCGCAGCATCAAGCTGCTGGTCGGCGATGCCGGACTGCCGCCCGCCGAAGCTTCGCAGACCGCGCTCAAGCTCTGGAAGGGGTCCGGCGCCCAGGTGGTGATCGGCATGCACGACAGCGCGGTGCGCGGTGCCCTGGTGGGGCTCTTCAAGGGCCAGGTGCCGTACTTCTACACGCCGGTCTACGAAGGCGGGGAGTGCGCCAAGGGCACCTACGTCAACGGCGAGACGCCGGCCCAGCAGCTGGCCCCCGTGATCCCGTGGCTGGCGGCCGAACGCAAGCCGAAGAAGTGGTACATGATCGGCAACGACTACATCTGGGGCCGCAACACCAATGCCGCCGCCAAGGGCTACATCACCCAGACCGGCGCCCAGGTGGTCGGCGACGAGTACCTGCCCTTCACGGTCGACAACTTCGACTCCAGCCTGGCCCGCATCCGCGACAGCGGCGCCGACGCGGTGCTGGTGTCGCTGGTGGGCGGCGCCTCGGTCGGCTTCAACAAGGCTTTCGCGAGCTTCGGCCTGGCCGACAAGGCGATCCGCCTCGGCACCCTGATCGAGGAGAACACGCTGGCCGGCATCGGCGTAGCGAACGCGCGCAACCTCTATTCGAGTGCGGGCTACTTCGCCAACATCCAGACGCCCGCGGCCAAGGCCTTCTCGGACGCCTACTTCAAGAAGTTCGGCGCCCAGGCGCCGGCGCTCAACGGCCTGGCCGAGTCGGTCTACGAAGGCTTCCTGATGCTCGACGCGATCGCCGCCAAGGCGAAGTCGCTCGAGGTCGCGAAGATGGACCCGGCCAGCGAGGGCGCGAGCTACAACGGCCCGCGCGGCGCGGTCACGATGCACGCGCGGCATGTGGAGCAGGACATCTACCTGGCGGATGTCGACGAAAAGGGCTTCAAGGTGGTCAAGACCTTCCCTCGGGTCGCTTCGGGCCAGACCTGCAAGGTGTGACGCTGCGATGGACACCAGCTGGCTGCTGCACGCGCTGAACCTGGCCTACGAGCTGTCGACGCTGGGCCTCACCACGCTCGGCCTGGCGGTGGTCTTCGGCCTGCTCGGCGTCATGAACATGGCGCACGGCGAGTTCGTGATGCTGGGCGCCTACGCGGTCGTCACGGTGCAGGCCTGGGGCTGGCCGATCGCCACCGCGATGCCGCTGGCGATCCTGGTCTGCGGCGCGCTCGGCTGGGTGGTCGAGCGCTGGCTGATCCGGCCGCTCTACGCGCGGCCTTTCGACACGCTGCTGGCCACCTGGGGCCTGGCGATGGTGCTGCGCAAGCTGGTCGAGGCAGTCTATGGCCGCGGCTATCGCAATGTCGAAAGCAGCCTGGCGGCGCCCCTGTCCTTCGCCGGCGTGCAGTACCCGGGCTACAGGCTGGCGCTGATCGCCTTCGCGCTGCTGCTGATGGTCGCGCTGGCCTTCTGGTACCGGCGCAGCGTGATGGGCCTGCGCGTCCGCGCGATGACCGGCAACCCGATGCTGGCCCAGGCGCTCGGCATCGACACCCGCCGGCTGGCCTCGCAGACCTTCGTGATCGGCGTGGTGCTGGCCGGCGCGGCCGGCGTGCTGCTGGCGCCGCTTGTGCGCATCGAGCCCGGCATCGGCGTCGACTACCTGCTCGATGCCTTCTTCGTGCTGGTGGTCGGCGGGCTCGGCACGCTGGGCGGTTTCGCGGGCGGCGTCGGCGTGATCGGCGGCAGCCAGTCGGTGGTCAGCAGCATCGCCGGCCAGACCAGCGGCTACGCGGTGGTGCTGATCCTCTCGATCCTCTTTCTCTGGCTGAAGCCGAATGGACTCCTTGGACGCCGCTGACACGCTTTCCACCTCGGCCGTGCGCGCCCCGGCGCGCCGCTGGCGCCTGCCGGCGGCCGAGCCGCTGCTGCTTGCCGTGGCGCTGGTCGCGCTGCCTTTCGCCAGCAACGACTTCGTGGCCTACCAGATCGCGCTGTTCCTGATCTACGGCATCGCGACCCAGGGCGTGGCCTTGTGCTGGGGCCGACTGGGCTTCCTGCCGCTCGGCCATGCGCTGTTCTTCGGCCTCGGCGCCTACCTGGCGGGCGGCACGCTGAAGGCGGCCCAGCAGCAGCCGGCCTGGTACCTCGCGCTGCCGCTGGCCTTGCTGCTGCCCGCCGCCGTGGCCTATGTGGCGGCGCGGCTGGTGTTCGCGCGCAGCCATCGCAGCGGGCCCTTCTTCTCGCTGATCACGCTGGCGATGACGATGCTCGGCTTTCTCGCGGCGCAGCAGTGGAGCGCGGTCACCGGCGGCTTCAACGGCATGGCCGACATTCCCGAACTGCCGGGCACGGAGCGCTACAGCAGCTTCTACTGGGTGGTCGCGGCCTGCGCGGTGGGCAGCACGGCATTGCTGGGCCTGGTGCTGCGGCGGCCGCTCGGGACGCTGTGGAGCGCGGTGGCCCAGAACGAGGACCGGCTGCAGCTCTTCGGCTACGCCACCGACCGCATCAAGGCCTTCGCCTATGGCCTCTCGGCCCTGCTGGCGGCCGGCGCGGGGGCACTGTTCGCCTGGCACCAGGGCATCGTCACGCCGCTCACGATGGGCTTCGTGCTGTCGACCGAGTTCGTGATCTGGGCCGCGGTCGGGGGCAAGGCCAGCCCTCTTGGTGCGCTGCTCGGCGCGGTGTTCATCGGCTATGCCTCGTCGGAGCTGCGCGAGCACTTCGCCTACTGGGAGGTGGCGGTGGGCCTGATCTTCATCGGCGTGGTGCGCTTCCTGCCCGAGGGCCTGGCCGGCGTGGCGGGCGCGCGGTCGCGCCGCCAGGCCGCGGCCGCGCCGAGCGTGCCGGCGAGCCCGGCGCCGGCGCTGCGCGGGCGGGCCGAGGGCATCGGGCTCGCCTTCGAGCAGGTCCATGCCGCCCAGGGGGGCGTCCGCATCCTCGACGGCCTGAGCTTCGGCCTGCAGGGCTCCGGGCTGCGCTGCGTGATCGGCCCCAACGGTGCCGGCAAGACGTCGGCCTTCAACGTGATGACCGGCCGCCTGCCGCTGCGCCGCGGGCGCATCCTGCTCGACGGCGTCGACATCTCGGGCGCGACCGCCTGGCGCGTTGCACGGCGCGGCGTCGGACGCAAGCTGCAGATTCCCTCGGTGTTTCCGGACCTCAGCGTGAGCCGGAATCTCGACGTCGCGCTCTGGGCCGGGCGGCTCGGACCCGCGGCCTCGCTGGCGCGGGCGCCGCTGGGCTGGCGCAGCGACCTGCGCGACGAGCTGCTCGATCTCTTTCCGGCGCTGCGGGAACAGTTGGCGGAGCGCGCCGGCAGCCTGTCGCAGGGCCATCGCCAGGCGCTGGAGTTCGCCATGACCGTGCTGCCGCAGCCGCGCCTGGTGCTGCTGGACGAGCCCTGCGCCGGACTCTCGCCGGCCGAGACCCACCACATGATCGATGCCATCAAGACCGTCATCGGCCGCCTGGGTGCGGCGGCCCTGGTGATCGAGCACGACATCAGCGCCGTGGCCGCGATCGGCGGCGACGTCTACGTGCTGCACCAGGGCAAGCTGCTGGCGCAAGGCGCGCTGGCCGAGATCCAGGCCGATCCGGCGGTGCGGGCGGTGTATGCGGGGGCGCGGAAATGAGCACGGAAGCGAACGCGGAACGCTTGAGTTTCGACGGCCTGGTCTGCGGCTACGGCGACACGATGGTGCTGCGCGGTCTGAGCGGCGCCGTGGGACCGGGCCGCGTGCTCGGCGTGCTGGGCCGCAACGGCGTCGGCAAGACCACGCTGATGCGCGCGCTGGCGGGCTTCCTGCCGCTGCGACAGGGCAGCGTGACGCTCGGCGGGCGCGACCTCGCGCGGGTGGCGCCGCACCAGCGGCTCGGTCTCGGCCTTGCCTACGCGCCGCAGGAGGACGTGGTCTTCGGCGACCTCAGCGTGCAGGAGAACCTGTGGCTGCATCTCGACGACCGCGACCCGGCGCGCTATGCGGACTGCCTGGCGCTGTTCCCGCGCCTGAACGAGCGGCTGGCGCAGCGCGCCGGCTCGCTGAGCGGCGGCGAGCGCAAGCTGCTGTCCTTCACGCGCACGATCGGGCTGCGCGCGGCGCTCAGCATCCTCGACGAACCGACCGAGGGCGTGCAGCCCGAGAACATCGACCGCATGGCGGCAGTGGTGCGCAGGCGCAAGGCCGAAGGCGCCTCGTTCGTGATCGTCGAGCAGAATCTCGAGTTCCTGCTCGCCGTGGCCGACGACCTGATGGCCATCGACCATGGCGAATGCCTGTTGAAAGGGGAGGCGGCGCAATTCGGACGCGAGGCGCTGGAGTCGCATCTGATGGTGTGAGCTCTCCCGCATCGCCGCGCCGACCGCCGGCGAAGAACGAAGAGACATGACTCACCTGGACCTCAACCTCATCCGCGTCTTCGTTGCGATCTACGAGACCCGCAGCGTCACGCAGGCGGCCGAACGGCTCGACGTCACGCAGCCGACCATCAGCTACGGGCTGGCCAAGCTGCGCGAGGTGTATGCCGACCGCCTCTTCGCGCGCAGCGGCGCCGGGCTGGTTCCGACCGGACTGGCCGAGCAGCTGTTCGAGCGCTTTCGCGATGCGCTGGCCACGGTCGAGAGCACGCTGGAGCAGCAGAACCGGTTCGATCCCGCGCAGTCGACCCGGCGCTTTCGCCTCGCCATGTCCGACATCGGCGTGCTGTATTTCGTGCCGCCGCTGCTGCGCCGCTTCCAGGAATCGGCGCCGCACATCGAGATCGACATCGGCCAGATCTCCGAGGCGGTGGGCGAGGACCTGGCCGCCGGGCGGATCGATCTCGCGATCGGCCACATTCCCATGCTGGCGCCGCAGACGCGCAGCGCGCTGCTGTTCCGCGAGCACTACGTGTGCCTGATGTCGGCCGCCCACCCGACCCTGGGCGACACCATGAGCCTGAAGGAATTCGCCTCGGCGCGGCATGTGATGGTGTCGTCGCCGCGCACCGGCCATTTCCTGGTCGAGGAGGCGCTCGCGCAGCGCGGGGTCAATCGCAACATCGTGGCCCGCGTGCCGCAGTTCACGGTGCTGCCGCAGCTGCTCTCGCAGAGCGACCTGCTGGTGCTGCTGCCGTCGCGCGTGGCCAAGCTCTATGTGGCGCAGGGCGGCCTGAAGGCGATCGGCCTGCCGGTGGAACTGCCCGAATTCCAGGTGCAGGCGCACTGGCATGCGCGCCACGAGTACGGTGCCGCCAACCGCTGGCTGATCGACGAGGTGGTCCAGACCCTCAGCAAGCTCTGACTTCGAAGCGGCGCACCGCGTCCTCGTTCCAGGCGATGCCGGTGCCCGGCTGCGGCGGCGCGATCGCCGTGCCGTTCTCGAAGGCCAGCGGCTCGGCCAGCACCGGCCCGGCGAGGTCCATGCGCTCGAGCAGATGGCAGGTCGGCGTCACGGCCAGCAGGTGCACGCTGACCTCCTGGAAGATGTGGCTGGACATCGGCAGGCCGCGCGCCTGCGCCAGCGCCGCCGCCCGCAGCCAGCCGGTCACACCGCCGATCTTCATCGCATCGGGCATCACGAGGTCGCAGGCGCCGGCCTCGAGCGCCTTGGCCATCTCGCCGGGCCCGCACCAGTTCTCGCCGATCTGAATCGGCAGGCGCACCTGTTCGCGGATGCGCGCGTGGCCCGCGTAGTCTTCCTGCAGCGTGGGCTCCTCGACCCAGGCGATGCCCTCGCCCTCGAACGCGTGGATGCGGCGCACCGCCTCCGGCACGCTCAGGCCCTGGTTGAAGTCGACCAGCAGCTGCGTGTCGTCGCCGATCGCCTGGCGCAGCGCCCGCACCACCCGCAGGTCCTCGGCCAGCGTCGCATAGCCGACCTTGGTCTTGATGGCGCCGAAGCCCTGCGCCACCGCGCGCCTGGCGCGCTCGACGCCGAGTTCGACGCCGTCCATGCTGTGGCTGTCGTAGGCCGGTACAGCGCGCCGCCGGCCCCCCAGCAGCTCCACCAGCGGCAGGCCGCGCGCGACCGCGAGCGCGTCCCAGGCCGCCATGTCGATGCCGGCGCAGGCCATCAGCGCGATGCCGGTGCGGCCGAGCAGCCGCAGGCGCTGGGCCAGCAGGCGGTCGAGGTCGAGGGGGGCGAGCGGCTGGCCCTTCAGGGCTTCGCCGAGCGCCAGCACCATCTGCCGCGTGGCCTCCAGCGCCATCGGCGTGTAGGTGAAGAGGTAGGCGCGGCCGACGCTGCCATCGCTCGCGTGCAGGTCGATCAGCACCAGGGGCGAGGTGGCGACGACGCCGACGCTGGTGCGCACGGGGTACTCGAGCGGCACGTTGACTGCGCGTGCGTGGATGCTGGTGATGACGATGTCGGAGGCGTTGGTGGCGTTGGTGGCGTTGGCGGTGTTCATGGCGTTCTTTCTGATCGGTTGGGGACAGAGCAAAAACTGCTGCGCAGTTTCTTGGTCTGTCCCGCAAGGTCTTCACAAGCCCAAGTAGGCAGCCTTGATCCGCTCGTCCCGCAGCAGCTCGCCGGCCGGGCCGCCGAACGCGATGCGGCCGGTTTCCAGAACATAGCCCACATCGGCCACCGACAGTGCGGCGTGGGCGTTCTGCTCGACCAGCAGGATCGGGATGCCCTCGGCCTTGAGCCGCGCGATGACCGCGAAGATCTCGCGCACCAGCAGCGGCGCCAGGCCCATCGAGGGCTCGTCGAGCAGCAGCAGCTTCGGCTGGCTCATGAGCGCCCGTGCCATTGCGAGCATCTGCTGCTGGCCGCCCGACAGGGTGCCGGCGGCCAGCAGGCGCTTGTCCTTCAGCACCGGGAACAGCGCGTACATGGCCTCCAGCCGCCCCTCGCGACCCTCGGGGCGGGTGTAGCTGCCCATCAGCAGGTTGTCCTGCACCGACATCGGGCCGAAGACCTGGCGGCCTTCGAGCACCTGCGACAGCCCGGCGCGCACGCGCGCATCGGCGCTGTCGCCGGCGATGTCGCGACCGAACAGGCGCACGCCGCCCTGGCTGCCCTTGATCAGGCCCGAGACCGCGCGCAGCAGCGTGGTCTTGCCGGCGCCATTGGCGCCGACCAGCGCCACCAGCTGGCCCGCTCCGACCTCGAGGTCGATGCCGTGCAGGGCCTCGATGCGGCCGTAGCCGGCGACCAGTCCGCGCACTTCGAGCGCATTGCTACCGTTGCTGCTCATGCCAGAGCCTCCTCGGGCACGGTCTCGGTCTCGGTGCCCAGGTAGGCCGCGATCACCTGCGGGTTGGCCCGCACTTCGGCGGCGGTGCCCTCGGCCAGCTTGCGGCCGTAGTCGAGCACCAGGATGTGGTCGGAGATGTTCATCACCAGCTTCATGTCGTGTTCCACCAGCAGCACCGTGACGCCCGAGGCCGCGATGCTGCGGATCAGCTCGGTGATCTCGTGGGTCTCGGTGTCGTTGAGTCCGGCCGCCGGTTCGTCCAGCAGCAGGATGCGCGGCCTGCTCGCCAGCGCCCGTGCGATCTCGAGCCGCTTGAGCAGGCCGAAGGACAGCTGCGTCGCATGCGCATGGGCGTGGTGGCCGACGCCGACGTAGTCGATCAGCCGCAGTGCCTCGTCGCGCAGTGCGGCGTCGGCCCGGCGGGTGGCGCCGGTCATGCCGCCGAGCAGCGAGCTGCGCGTGTGCAGGTGGGCGCCGAGCATGACGTTCTCGCAGGCCGTCATGTTCATGCACACCTGCAGGTTCTGGAAGGTGCGGCTCATGCCGCGGCGCGCCAGCTGGTCGGGCGAATGGCCGGCGACGTTCTCGCCGTCGAGCAGGATCTCGCCGCGCGTGGGCTCGTAGACGCCGCTGATGAGGTTAAACAGCGTGGTCTTGCCGGCGCCGTTGGGGCCGATCACCGAATGCACCGAGCCGCCGCGCACCGCGAAGCTCACGTCCTGCATCGCGTGCACGCCGCCGAAGGACTTGGAGAGGTTCTTGATTTCGAGCATGTCAGTGAGGCTCCGGGATGGGTGTTGACGCGGCGTTCGGCACGGGTAACGGGCGGTGGTGCGAGCCGATCAACAACCGCCGTGACGGATCACGCCGATGGCGTGCTCTGCGCAGCGAAGTAAAGGAGGAGGCCGAAGGCCGGGGGACATGAGCGGAGCAGAGTACGCCGTCGGCGTGAGCCCGCCCCGGCGCGGTCCAGATGCGAATGTTCATCCTAGGCTTTCTTTCGGAACTTGAGCGCCACAGAAGGCACCAGCCCCTTCGGCAGGAAGATCATCGTCAACATCAGCACAAGGCCGAAGAACACCATCTCGTAGCCGTGCAGCCCGCCCAGCAGTTGCGGCAGCGCGGTCATCAGCGCCGCGCCCAGCAGCGCGCCGAAGGTCGAGGCCATGCCCCCCAGCACCACCATCGTCGCCAGTTCCACAGAATGCGTGAAGGCCGCGATCGACGGGCTGATGAAGCCCAGGTAGTGCGCCGTGAGGCTGCCCGAGACCGCAGCGAAGACCGCCGAGGCGACGAAGGCGCGCACCTTGAAGCGCGCCACGTCGACGCCCATCACGCGGGCCGCGACCTCGGAGCCGTTGAGCCCGCGCAGCGCGCGGCCCGCGGGCGACTCGTAGAGGTTCAGCGACAGCAGCACCGAAAGCCACAGCAGCACCGCCGCCAGCGCGTACCAGTGCCGCACCTTGGCGAAGGCGAAGCCGGCCACCTCGAGCGGCGGCACCGGCATGCCGTCGGGCCCGCCGGTCCAGGCCACCTCGTTGATCAGCACGATGTTCACGATCACGCCCAGGCCCAGCGTGGCCATGGTGAGCGAGTGGCCCTTGAGCCGAAGGATCGGCTTGGCGATCACCCAGGCCACCCCCGCGGCGCCGACCGCGGCACCGCCGATGGCGGCCAGCGGCGGCCAGCCGAAACGCGCGGTGACGATGCCGCTGCAGTAGGCGCCGATGGCGACGAAGGCTGCGTGGCCGATGCTGATCTGGCCCGCGAAGCCCATCAGCAGGTTGAGCCCGATGGCCGCGATCGCGGCCAGCGCGATGCGCACCGCGACGTCGACCACGTAGTTGTTCGGCAGCGCGAAGGGCAGCAGCGCGAGCGCCAGTGCCAGCACCAGCAGGGAGGGGCGAAGCAGGGCCTTCATACGCGGTCCGAAGCCTTGGCGCCGAACAGGCCGTGCGGCATGACCAGCAGGATCACGATGATCATCACGAAGGGCACCGCGTCCTTGTATGCCGAGGAGATGTAGCCGGCCACCAGCGCTTCGAGCAGGCCGACGATGAGTCCGCCGACCACCGCGCCCAGCCCGCTGCCGAGGCCGCCCAGCGTGGCCGCGACGAAGCCCTTCATGCCCAGCATCAGGCCGATGTCGTAGACCGTGGTCGTGACCGGCGCCGCCACCACGCCGGCCACCGCGCCGAGCAGCGCCGACAGGCCGAACGACAGCTGCAGCACGCGCGCCGTCGGGATGCCGACCGCGCGTGCCGCCAGCGCATTGGCCGCCACCGCGAGCATCGCCTTGCCGACCATCGTGAAGCGGAAAAAGCCGAAGCACAGCGCCACCAGCACGGCGGCCGTGCCGAGCACCCAGAGACTCTGCGGCAGCACGTAGGCGCCCATGATCTGCAGCGCGCGGTCGCCGCTGAAGGGCGGCAGGGTGTGCTGGTTCTTGCCGAGCACGATCTGCACCACGCCCTGGATGAAGATCGAGGCGCCGATCGTGATGATGATCAGCGACACCACGCTGGCCTCGCCGGCCGGCTGGATCGCCAGCCGGTAGAGCAGCAGGCCGACGATCACGGTCGCGACCACGCCGCCGGCCATCGCCAGGCCGTAGGGCATCTGCGTGGCCAGCAGGGCGGCCGTGACCATGCCGCCCAGCATCAGGAAGTCGCCCTGGGCGAAGTTGATGACGCCGCTGGCGTTGTAGATCAGCGAGAAGCCCAGGGCGGCCAGCGCGTAGATCGCGCCGGTGGTCAGCCCCGAGAAGACGAATTGCATGAAGTCAGACAAGGCTGCCTCCTGGTGAGGTGGAATGCGGCTGCAGGTGCGCCGCGCAGACGTCGGCGCTGGTGTCGGCGCCGATCAGGATCATGGTGCGCGCGACCTCGTCGCGCAGGGTCGCGAGCACGCTGCGGCAGCCGGCCTCGGCGCCGCTGGCCATGCCCCAGACCGCGGCCCGTCCGACGAAGGCCGCGGTGGCGCCGCAGGCCAGCGCCTTCACGACATCGCTGCCGCGCCGGAAGCCGCTGTCGACGAAGACCGGCAGGCGGCCGGCCACGGCATCGATGATTCGCGGCAGCACCGAGATGGTCGAGGGCGCCGCGTCGAGCTGGCGGCCGCCATGGTTCGACACCACGATGCCGTCGATGCCGCTGCGCGCGGCGCGCTCGGCGTCGCCCGGATGCAGCACGCCCTTGAGAAGCAGCGGACCGTCCCACAGGCGACGCAGCCAGTCGAGCTGTTCCCAGACCAGGCTGCGGTCCATCGAGCGTGCCAGCAGGGCGGCCTGCAGCTGCGCCGAGTCGCCGCCGCCTTCGGCTTCGCTCAGGTTGACGAACGAGGGCGAGCGGCCCTGCATCGCCATCGACAGCGACCAGGCCGGATGGGTCGCGAGGTCGAGCAGCGTCGAGGGCGTGAAGCGGAACGGCAGCTTGAAGCCGTTGCGCACGTCGCGCTCGCGCAGGCCGCTGACCGCCACGTCGACCGTCAGCACCAGCGCGCCGAAACCGGCGCGGCGGGCGCGACGCACCAGCTGCTCGGCGATCGCGCGGTCGGACATCACGTAGAGCTGCAGCCACTGCTGGGCCTGCGGGTTGCGCTCCAGTCCGGCAGCGCGCACCGCCTCGAGCCGGTCGTTGGAGGCGGTCGACAGCACGAAGGGCACGCCTTCGGCCGCGGCCGCGCGTGCCAGCAGCAGGTCGCCGTGCGGCCGCACCAGGCCCGAGAAGCCGATCGGCGCGATGCCCGCGGGCATCGCCCAGCGCTGGCCGAAGACAGTGATCGCGGTGTCCGCCTTGCGGGTGTCGCGCAGCACCTGCGGCAGCAGGTGGCGCGCTGCGAGATCCTCGCAGTTGCGGCGCAGGCAGCGCTCGTCCTCCGCGCCGCCGTCGACGTAGTCGAAGACGAAGCGCGGCAGACGCCGGCCCGCATGGCGCCGGTGGTCGTTGGCGTTGAGCTTCATGCCTTGCTCCGCAGCCGGGCCGGCCGCCGGCTCAACGCACTTCCTTGAATGCGCCTCCCTGGACTTCGACCATCCGGAAGGCCGACACGTCCAGGCCCATGTGGTCGGTCGGCGACATCGTGTAGATGCCGCTGACGCCGACGAAGCCCTTGGTGGCCTCGATGGCGTCGCGCAGCTTCTGCTTGTCGGTGCCGCCGGCGCGCTTGACCGCATCGACCACCATGAAGAGCGCGTCGTGCGCATAGCCGCCGAAGGTGGAGACGTCCAGCTTGGCCTGCGTCTCGAACTCCTTGGCGTAGTCGACGCTGACCTTCTTCTGCGGATCGGCAGCCGGCAGCGCCGAGGCGATCAGCAGTGCGGGCGAAGGCATGCGGATGCCTTCGGACGACTTGCCCGCGATCCGGATGAACTCGGTCGAGGCCTGGCCGTGCGTGGTGTAGAGCGGCTGTTTCATCGCCAGCTGCTGGTAGTTGCGCGCGACGATGGCCGGCGCCTGGCCGGTGCCGAAGACCAGGATCGCCTGCGCCGGCGAGGACTTGATCTTGGTCAGCTGCGGCGTGATGTCGGTGTCCTTCTCGCCGTAGGTCTGGTCCTCGACCATCTTCATCCCCATGCTCTCGGCCAGCTTGAGCGTCTCGGTTCGGCCCGACTTGCCGAAGCCGCCGGTGTCCGACAGCAGCGCGACCTGCGAGAAGCCGCGCGCCTTCATCTCGGCGAGCACCTTCTGCGCCGCCATGCGGTCGGAGTGCGGCATCTTGAACACGTAGGGCTTGACCGGCTCGACGATCACCGAGGCGGCGGCCAGCGACACCAGCGGCACCTTGGCGGCCTCGGCCTGCGGCGCCATCGCCATCGTCGAGCCGGTGGTCGATGCGCCGAGGATCACGTCGACCTCGTCCTGCATGATCAGGCGGCGCGTGAAGGCGTTGGCCTTGTTGGCATCGCTGGCGTCGTCATACAGCACCAGCTCGATCTTGCGGCCGAGCACGCCGCCGGCGGCATTGATCTGCTTGACGTACATCTCGAGCGTCTTCTGCTGCGGGTCGCCCAGGAAGGAGGCCGGCCCGGTGGCCGAGACCACGGCGCCGATCTTGATCGGATCGGCCGCCAGTGCGGTGCTCGCCAGGGGCAGCAGCGCGGCGCCGGCCAGCCAGGCGGTGGCGGCGCGGCGGCCGATGCGAAAGCGGGAAGTGGGTTGCGGGTCGAGTTTCATCTTGTCTCCTGTGGTTTTCTTGGGCCGGGTGAAGGAACTTGCTAGCCCGCGGGCTTGCGGCGGACGATGCGGATCGGGTGCGACCTCGGCTCCGGCGGCGCGAGGCCCAGCGTGCGTGCGAGAGTGCGGCCCTCGGGGTCGTCCAGGGCCGCCGCGCGGGCCGAGCGCACACGCGCCGCCGCTTCGTCGAGCAATGGAGCGCCCGGCTTCAGGGCCAGCGCGGGCTGGACGTCGTCGAGCACCGAGGCCAGGTTGCGGTGCCCGCGTTCGCTGGTCTCGCCATAGCCCTTCACGAGGTTGCCGCACAAGGCCAGCTCGTAGCCCAGGCGCGGGCTGATCGCGAGTGCACGGCGCACCGCGTCGAGCCAGCGCTCGATCATGGCCTGCTCGGCGGCGTAGCGCGAGGTGCGCCGGCGCAGCGGCCGCAGCGCGCGCAGCCCGCACAGCATCGCGAAGCCGAGCACGGTGTCGGTGCGCATGTGCAGGCCGACATTGAGCTTGTGCGCCTTGTGGCCCAGGCGGCGGCGCAGCCAGTGCGCGGCCGGCGTCGGCAGCACCGAGCAGATCTCGTCGAGGCCGGGCTTGAGGTATTCGGTCAGCCGCAGCGGCTCGCCCGCCGTGGCGCCGACTTCCTGGCGCACCCGCTGCAGGCGGTCGCTGCGGGTCTTGAGATCGGCGACGCGGATCACGTCCTCGTAGCTCATCCAGAGCGCGAGGTAGCGCGCGGTCTCGCGCGTCACCGGGAAGTCGCCCCCGGTGGCGCGCTCGATGTCGCGCAGCGCCTCGACGCGCGAAAGGTAGAGGTCGGCGTAGCGGGCGTCCTGGTAGTCGGCCACCTGCCGCAGTCCGCTGCCGACGATCGCGCGCAGCGGCTCGGGCAGCGCCCGCACGCGGGCATCGGCCGAGGCCCTGGCTTCGGCGTCCTGCGCAGGGGCTGTGGTCGCAGCTCGGCCCGCCACATGCTCGAAGCCGGCCGCGAAGCCCTTCAGGCTGGCCTCGACCGCCTTGCCCGATGCGCGGATCGCCTGCTCGCAGGCTTCGCGCGAGAAGGGCAGCGCGCCGCTCGCGGCCATGGCGCCGAACATCACGGTGTTGATCACCGTGCCGTGCTTCCAGGCCAGCGAGCGCATGTCGAACAGGAAGGCACGCCGGGCGAGTTGCTGCGCCGCCTCGACCACCCGCTGGCCTTCGTAGCGGCCGTCGCCCATCGCGGTCTTCTCGGACACCGCGTACTCGCGGTGCAGCGAGGCCACTAGCGTGGTGCGGCGCGGATGCACGAAGCCGCCTTGCAGCACGCGCCCCGCTTCCACCAGTTCGGAGGCGGCGACGATGTCGACGTCGCCCGGGTTCGGCGTCAGCGAGAACACCGGCTGCGCGCCGGCCAGCTGCGTGCGCGCCACCGGATAGATCTCGATGTAGTAGTTGGTCGCGCCGGTGCGCTGCGCCACACCCGGCACCGAGGTGCTCTGCACCGGGAAGTCCTGCGCGGCCGCGGCCGAGATCAGCCAGTCGGCCAGCACACCGCCGCCTTCGCCGCCCATCGCGGCCACCAGCACGGTGACGATGCGCGGGCCCTGGCCGGCGCTGGAGAAAGTCGAATCGCTCATGCCGCCACCGCCTCGAAGTCGTTGCGCGCCTTGCCGGCCATCATCCCGATCACGCCGTTGCGCAGCCGGTGCAGCAGCCGCTCCCAGGTGCCGGCGTTCTGCACGATCTCGGCCTTGTAGAACGAGGGGCAGAGGATCGCGGCATGGGCGTTCTCGCCGCACAGGCCGCAACCCACGCAGCCCTGGTTGACCGTCGCCACCGGGTCGGTGCGCAGCGGGCTCGGGTTCGGCTTGACTGTCAGCGACGGGCAGCCCGACAAGCGGATGCAGGAGTGGTCGCCGGTGCAGACATCGTCGTCGATGCCGAAGCGGGTGCGCACCACGCGCTCGCCGCGCTTGAGCTTCGCGGCATTGAGCGGCTTGATGCGGCGCTGGCGCTCGAGCTGGCATTCGCCGTCGGCGATGATGACCTTGAGCCCGCCCTCGGCGGTCGTCATGGCCTCGTTGATCGTCTCGCGCATGCGGCCGACGTTGTAGCTCGGCACCTTGCGCACCCAGCCCACGCCGACGCCCTTGAGCGCGGCCTCGATGTCCAGCGTCAGCGGCTTGGCCGCCGGCTGGGTCGGCGACGACGGGATCGCCTGCGTGCCGGTGGCCGAGGTGTAGCCGTTCTTGAGGATCACCAGCACCGAGTCCTGCGCGTTGTAGACCGCGTTCACGATGCCGCTGGTGAAGCCGTTGTGCCAGAAGCCGCCGTCGCCCATGATGCTGACGACGCGGTTGCCCATCAGCGGCCCGACCCCCGACGAGCTCGCGAGCCCGAGGCCGTAGCCCAGCACCGTGCTGCCCACGTTGAAGGGCGGCAAGGTGCCGAAGGTGTGGCAGCCGATGTCGGCGCTGACGTGGATCGCGCCCAGGTCCTTCTGGATCAGCTTGATGGCCGCGAACACCGGCCGCTCGGGGCAGCCGATGCAGAAGCCCGGCGGCCGGTTCGGGACCGGCATGCCGAGGGCTTCGATCGCCTGCGGCTTGAGTGCCGCGAGCGGCGCCGCGGCCGCCCCGACCTGGGCCACGCCCTCGGCCGCGAGCGCCTCGGGCGCCGCGCGACGCACGAACTCGGCCAGCGCGCGCACCAGCACTTCACCGGTGTACTCGCCGGCCATCGGGAAGATGTCCTTGCCGTGCAGCGTGGTGTCGCTGCCGGCGCGCCGCAGGATCGCGTGCAGCGCATCCTCGATGTAGTTGGGCTGGCCTTCTTCGATCAGCAGCACCGCGCGCTTGCCGGCGCAGAAATCCACCAGCTCGTCGGGCACCAGCGGGTACACCACGTTGAGCACCTGCAGCGGGATGCGGCTGTTGCCGAAGGCATCGGCCAGCCCCAGCTGTTGCAGCGCCCGCAAGGTGCCGTTGTAGAGGCCGCCGGGCAGCACCAGGCCGATGTCGCTGCAGTCGCCGCCGAAGCGTTCGTTGAGGCCCTCGCGGCGGATGAAGTCCAGCGCCGCCGGCCAGCGCGATTCGATCTTCATGCGCTCCTGGGCGTAGATCGAGGGCGGCAGGTTGATGGTGCCGAAGTCGAACACCGGCCGCTCGATGAGGTCGCGGGTCGACACCGCAGGCGCGCGGTTGTCCTTGCACACGAAGCTGCCGTGCACGTGGCAGGCGCGGATGCGCAGCTGCAGCATCACGGGCGTCTGGCTGGCCTCCGACAGCTCGAAGCTGCGCTCCACCGCGTCGACGATCGAGGTCAGGTTGGGCCGCGGGTCCATCAGCCACATCTGGGACTTCATCGCGAAGGCGTGGGTGCGCTCCTGGATGATGCTGGAGCCTTCGCCGTAGTCTTCGCCGAGGATCACCAGCGCGCCGCCCTTGACGCCGGCCGAGGCCAGGTTCGACAGCGCGTCGGAGGCGACGTTGGTGCCGACGGTGGACTTCCAGGTCACGGCCCCGCGCACCGGGTAGTTGATCGAGGCGCCGAGCATCGCGGCCGCGCCGGCCTCGGAGGCGCTGTTCTCGAAGTAGATGCCGAGCTCGTCGAGCAGGCCGCGGGCATCGCCCAGCACGTCGATCAGGTGCGAGACCGGGGCGCCCTGGTAGCCGCCGATGTAGCTGACGCCCGACTGCAGCAGCGCCTTGGTGACGGCGAGGATGCCCTCACCGTGGAATACCTCGTCGGCGCCCAGCGAAAGGCGTTTGACTTCTTCGGCGAATGATCGCTCCATCTCTTCGTGTCTCCGTGGCTGGCTTGTTGGCTGGCGGACGAAGAATAGGAGCGGAGTCTTAGTTATCCAATCGATGCAGCCTGCGTTACATATAGACGGATTCGATGGAACCAGACTTGCTGCGGACCGCCCGGGGAATCCGGCGCACGACCGTTGCCAGCAGCGAGGCGGCGACGATCAGCCCGCCGCCGGCCCAGGAAGCCGCGGAGATCCGCTCGCCCAGCCACAGGCAGGCGAACAGGGCGCCGAAAGCCGGCTCGCTGCCCATCAGCAGCGCGACCCGCGTCGGGCTGCTGCGCCGGACCGCATGGTTCTGGGCGAAGAAGGCGAACAGGGTGCAGGCCAGCACCAGGTACAGCACAGAGGCCCAGAACGCATCGTGGCCCGCCAGCGATGGCAGCGGCGGCCAGTCCGGCGGCGCGGCCGTCCAGGCCAGGGCCGCGCATCCCGCGGCGACCACGCCCGACTGCGCGGCGGTCAGGGCCAGCGGCGACAGGCCCGGCCGCTGCATGAGGCGCCGGGTCGCGCAGACGTTGACCGCACGCAGCAGCGCGGCGAGCAGGATCAGGCCATCGCCGGCATTGAAGGCCATCTCGCCTCCGCCGGCCAGCAGCCACGCGCCGGCCAGCGAGAGCAGCACGGCGGCGCCCTCGACGCCGGTGGGCCGGCGCCCCAGCCAGAGCCATTCGACCCAGGGCGTGAGCATCACGCAGAGGCTGATGAGGAAGGCCGCATTCGCGGCGCTGGTCAAGAGCACGCCGAAGGTCTCGCACACGAAGATGCCCAGCAGCAGCAAGCCGGTGCCGAACACCCCGCCCAGCGTGCGCGCGCCGGCGCCGCGCAGCGAGCGCAAGGCCGGCGCGAGCAGCACGAAGGTGAGGCCGAAGCGCAGCGTCAGCAGGCCCAGCACCGGATAGAAGGCCAGGGCGCTCTTGACCACGCCGTAGCTGCTGCCCCAGACCGCCGCCACGGCGAGCAGCATCAGGTCGGACAGCAGGAGCAGGCGGGCGGGGCGGGACATGGCAGCGATCTTCGGGCTTTGCGTTCACATCGATAATGCGGTCAACTTGCAAAGCATTCATGTCGCAAACGCACTAATAAGGCCATGAATCCCATCGACCTCTTCGCGTTGCTGCCGGACATGGCCGTGTTCGCCCGGGTGGTCGACACCGGCAATTTCTCGCTCGCCGCGCGCCAGCTCGGCAGCACGCCGTCGACGGTCAGCCGCCAGATCAAGCGCCTCGAGGAGGCCCTGGGCACCCGGCTGCTCGAACGCTCGACGCGCAAGGTCCGCGTGACCGACTCGGGCGCGCAGCTGCTGCGCCACTGCCGCGACGCGGTCGCCGCGGCGTCGGGTGCGGTGGATGCGGCGGGCCGCTCGATCGGCAAGCCGCAGGGCAAGGTCAGGCTCAGCGCGCCGACGGACTTCGCCATGGCCGAGATCCATCCGCTGGTGCCGGGCTTCCTGCGGGCCTATCCGGAGGTCGACCTGCAGCTGCTTTTCACCGACGACGAGGTCGACCCGCTCGCGCAGGACCTCGACCTCGTGATCCGGCTGACCGACGCGCCGCCGCCGGGGCTGGCGGGGCGGCGTATCGGCGCGGCGCGCTGGGTGCTGGCGGCGTCGCCCGCCTACCTGCAGCAGCGCGGCGTGCCCGAGAGCCCGGCCGACCTGGCGCAGCACGACTGCCTCTACCTCGGCGAGACCGTCGACGACAACCGCTGGCGCTTCCACGACGGCGCCCGGACCCAGACCGTCGCGGTGCGCGGCCGCTACATCGCCAATCACGCGGGCGCGCGCCTGGAGGCTGCGCTGCAAGGCCTGGGCATCGCCACGCTGCCCGACTTCGCGGCCGTCGATGCGCTGCGCAACGGGGCGCTGGTGCAGGTGCTCGCCGGCTGGGAGCTGGAGGCCCGGGCCTACCGGGGCGGCGTCTGGCTGCTGTATCCGCCGAACCGCTTCCTGCCGCCCAAGGTGCGGGCCTTGATCGACTACCTGGTCGAGAACGGCCGTCAGGGTCCGGAGAAGAAGTCGGCCACCACCTGATTGAAGAGGCCGGCGCGCTCGAGGTGCGCGGCATGGGCGCAGTCCGGCAGCACGCAGAGGGAGGATCCCGGCAGGGCGCGGGCCAGCCGCAGCGTGGTCTCGGGCGGCGCGGTTCGATCGCGCTCGCCGGCGATCACCAGGGTCGGCGAGCGCACCGTGTCGAGCCGCCCGCTGTAGTCCACATCCCGGCAGGCCGCCATGGCCGCCTGGGCCGCGCGCCCGGACATCCGGCTGCCCGTGGCGGCGCTCGGCGCGAAGGCCGGATGCCCGGCGCCGTCGACGAACCAGGTGGCGACGACGTGCCTGGCCGTCGCCTCGACGCCATCGTGCTCGATCCGTGCCAGGGTGTCTGCGGCCGATTCGAAGCGGCCACCGCCATGCATCGCGAGGCAGGCGCCGTAGAGCACGGCCTTGCCGATGCGCTGCGGATGCCGGAGCAGCAGTTCGAGCACGACGAAGCCGCTCATCGAATGGCCGAGCACGTGGAAGCGATCGAGCGCCATGGCGTCGGCGAGCGCGATCACCCGGGCGGCCATCGCCTCGATCGTCGCGCAGGGCGCGAGCGCGTGGCTGTCGCCGTAGCCCGGCCAGTCCGGGACGATGACTTCATGGCGGCGCGACAGGTGCGCGGCGGTCGGCTGCCAGCTGTCGGCACCGCCGCAGAAGCCGTGCAGCAGCATCACCGGCGTGCCGCGGCCGAAGCGAAGGGTCGACGGCGCCAGGGCCAGCGGATCGTCCATCGCTCAGCTGATGCGGATGTCGAGGCGGCGGATCAGGTCGCCCGCCAGCTCGTATTCGGACTTGATCATGGCCGACAGCGCGTCGGCGCCGCCGGTGATGCGGTCGTTGCCCATCTCGGCGAGCTGGGCCAGCACCTCGCGCGGCGCCAGGGCGCGCTCCATGGCGTCCGCGATCTGGCGGCAGACCGGGGCGGGCGTGCCGCGGGGCGCGACCAGCGCGCACCAGGCGCCCATCGTCACGCCCGGCACGATCTCGGCGACCGCCGGCACCTGCGGCAGCGCGGCCAGGCGCTGCGTGCCGCAGACCGCGAGCGGCCTCAGCTTGCCGGCCTTGATCAGGCCCGCGACCGGCGTGTAGGCCACGATGCCGATCGACACCGTGCCGGCCGCGGCGTCGGTCGCCGCCTGCGTGCCGCCCTTGTAGGGCACGTGCATCCACGGCGCCTTGCCACGCTCGCGCAGCATCTCGCCGACCAGGTGCATCGGCGTGCCGACGCCGGGCGTGCCGTAGGTGACGCTGCCCGGCTGGCGCGCCGCCGCGTCCAGCACGCCTGCCAGGGTCGATGCCGGCGACGCCGGGCCGGCGACGATGACCATGCCGATGGTCGTGGCCGGCGCGATCGGCGCGAAGGCGGCCGCGGGATCGATGCGTTCCGCGGGGAACAGGTGCGGGTTGGCGCAGAGCATCGAGTTGGTGGCCATCAGCACCGTGTAGCCGTCGGGCGGCGACTTGGCGACCACGCCCGAGGCGATGTTGCCGGCCGCGCCGACCACGCTGTCGGCCAGCACGGGCTGGCCGAGGATGCGCTGCATCTCGGGCGACGCCAGCCGCGTCACCACGTCCGACGAGGTGCCGGCGCCGAAGCCGCCGACGATGCGGATCGGCCGGCGAGGGAAGTCCTGCGCCCGGGCCAGGGCCGGCGAGGCGCCGGCGGCCGCGGCGGCGATGCCGGCGATGAGTTGTCTTCTGTCCATGCTGACTCCTTGGGATGGGTGGGGGCCGATTGCGGGTTCAGGTCATCCGGTACTTGTCGTCCACGGGCGTCGGTCCGAGGTTGCCGCGCGTCAAGGCGCTGTCGCGGCCGCCGAAGCGGATCACGAGGTCGTTCTGGTCGTCCTTCGCCTGGCGGTCGACCGCCTCGGGGTCGAGCATGGCGCGCAGCATCGACTCGAAGCCGGCACAGGTCGCCGCGTGCCGCGGGTCGGCGGCGAGGTCGTGCAGTTCCTCGGGGTCGGCTTCGAGGTCGAACAGCTCCGGTCGATGGCCGACGTAGTGGTGGTACTTGTAGCGGCCTTGGGCCAGCATGAAGGCCGCGCTCTCGGCGCCGACCGCGTGGTATTCGCTGAAGCCGATGCGCAGGGGGTCGTCGGCCTCCTGTGCCATCCGCTGCAGCGAGCGCCCCGGCAGCGCCGATTCTTCCGGCAGGGCGGGAATGCCGCAGGCGTCGAGCGCGGTCGGATAGAGGTCGACCAGGCTGGCCTGCGTGCTGCGCACCTGGCCCGCGGGGATGCCGGGTCCGGCGACGATCATCGGCACGCCGACCGATTCGCGGTAGAGCGTGGACTTGTTCCAGAGGCCGCGCGCGCCGAGGTTGTCGCCGTGGTCCGAGGTGTAGACCACGGTCGTGTCCTGCGCTTGGCCCGAGGCCTCGAGCGCCGCCAGCACGCGGCCGACCTGGCCGTCGAGATAGGACACCAGCCCGAAGTAGCAGCGCTGCGCGAGCTGCCGCCGTTCGTCGCTGCCGAGCGCCGCATCATGGTCCCAGTGGCGCGCCATGCGCTCGACCCAGGGATGGCGCCGGTGGCCGTGCTGCGGCTGCAGCTTGAACGCGGGCAAGGCATCGCAGGGATACAGGTCGAGCCATGGCTGCGGCACGACCAGCGGCATGTGCGGCGCCACGAAGCCGACGAAGAGCGCCCAGGGCTGGCCCGCCGCTTCGCTCGCGCGCGCGTTCACCCAGTCCGCCGCGGTGTCGGCGATGCGGGCGTCGTAGCGGTTGTAGCTGGACTCGCCGGCGCCGAGGTCGTCGAAGATCGGCGAGGCGCCGCGCGTGGCCGGCATCGGATCGCGCACCGAGCCCCAGACCAGCCCGATGCCGTCCTTGATGTGCAGCGCTTCGTGCTGCTGCTGAAAGCCGGCCGGATCGGCGCTGCCGCGGTAGTGCAGCTTGCCGATCGACTCGACCCGCACGCCGGCCTCGGCGAGCCGATGGTGCCAGCTCGACCAGCGGCCCTCGTAGGCGATCGCGTTGTCCCAGTAGCGGGTCTGGTGGGTCCAGCGCCCGGTCGCCAGGGCCGCGCGCGCGGGCACGCAGATCGGGCTCGGTGTCCAGGCATTCTCGAACCGTGTGCCGCGCCGCGCCAGCGCGTCGAGGTGCGGCGTCTGGATGAAGCCGGCACCCGAGCAGCCCATGTAGCGCGGATCGTGTTCGTCCGACAGGATGACCAGCAAGTTCCGGGGGCGGTCGTTTTGTTGCGTTGACAACTTCATGGTGTTCGGCATCCGCAGGGGATCGGGTTGGGGGTGTCAGAGCAGGTCGTCGGCGGCCTGTTGCAGGCGGCCCAGCAGCTTGTAGAGCGCGGCCAGTTCGGTGGCGTTGAATTGCGACTCGAGCTTCTGCTGGCGCGCCATCGACACGCCCGAGCCCTTGAGATGGAGCGCGCGGCCGGCCGGCGTCAACGACAGCAGGAACTGGCGGCCGTCCCGTGGGTCGGGCGTTCGCCGCACCAGCTCGGCCTTCTCGAGTTGCATCACCGTGCGGCTGATCCATCCCTTGTCGACGTCCAGCGTCTGCACCAGGGTGTTGAACGATGCCTGGTCGTGGCTGCCGATCACCGAGATGACGCGCCACTCGGGCACCGAGATGCCGGCGCCGTCGGTGAAGTCGCGCGAGGCCGAGCGGCTCAGCGTGCTGGCCAGCATGATCACGCGGTAGGTGAGGTTGCGGGTGACGTCGACCGGCGTCCGCGTGGCATCGGCGGCCAGCGTGGTGCGGCGGTTCATGGGCGTTCCTTTGTGCCGTGGGCCCAGGCCAGCCCGACCACGTCAAGGCGGGCCGAATGGCCGGCGATGTCGTGGGCGGCCTTCGCGCCGGCGATGCGGGCCGGGTCGATGGTCGCCAGCAGCAGGCCTTCGGCGTCGGGCGCCAGGGGCGTGCACAAGGGGTCGCCGTTCGGCGCGAAGACCTGGGCATGGCCACCGCCCAGGCCCAGCTGCGCGGCCTTCTCGTCGGTGTCGCACACCAGGTCGCGCGTGGCTGCGTCCACCGGCGCGCAGGGGGCGAGCACGTAGCAGCCGCCTTCGGCGGCATAGCTGCGGCTGAGGGCCAGGTAGGTGTCGGCGCTCAGGCCGGCGGCGAAGGCGCGCACCGAGAAGCTGGGCCAGGCGGCGACGTGGACCTCCTCGTTCTGCTGGTGCAGTGCGTACTTGAACAGCGGGTTGCGGTGCTCGGCGCAGCACAGGGCACCGACCCGGCCGACCGCGGTCGGGTAGACCTGCAGGTCGCCTGCGCCGCTGCCTTCGGCGAACACCCGGCGCTCCAGCGGACCGGGCTTGAGCTTGCGGCGCCGGCCCACGGTCCGGCCGCTGTCGTCGATGAGCCATTGCCCGATGTAGAGCGCGTCGCCGTCACGCTCGGCCAGGCCCATCACGACCATGATGCGGTGCGCGCGCGCCGCCGCGGCCAGCCGGTCTGCCGCGGGCGTGCCGTACTGCATGGCCTGCGCCGCATAGCGCCGGTCGAATCCGTGATCCGCCGCCCAGGCCGCAGGCGCCAGCCAGACCCACCAGGGGTAGCCGGGGAGCCAGAGTTCCGGAAAGGCGACCAGCCGCGCGCCCGAACGCGCCGCATGGGCGATCAGGTCGATCGCCTTGTCGACCGAAGCCTCGAGGTCGAGATAGCAGGGGGCCGCCTGCACCACGGCCGCGACCCACGGCGCTGCCGGTTCGGTCGACGATGTTGCTGGAGCGGCATGCATGAGGAATCGGCCGTCTGAAGTTTGTTGTGATGACAACATTCTAGGCGGCCTTTGCAGGATGTCAAGCCGGCACGCCGGCCGGCCTGGCCCGGGCTCAACCGGCCGCGCGCGCCGCCTCCGCCACGCGCCGCGGCACCTGCACCGTCGCATCCAGCAGCATCTGCGCCATGCCCTTGCCCAGCGGGTCCATGCGCATCGACGACGGGCCGCCGCCATCGAGCGCATCGTGCAGCAGCAGGTTCATCGATGCGATGCCGGGCAGGTGGAAGCGTTCGACCTTGCCGTGCGCCAGGTGGGCGAAGTAGTCCCCGACGAACTGCGGCGTGACGCGCGACCACAGCAGCGGCAGCCACTCCGGCCGGCGCGCGATCAGGCCGATGTTCGACAGGTTGCCCTTGTCGCCGCTGCGGGCCCAGGCGAGCTCGATGAGGCGGACCTCGACCTGCTCGCCGCCGTCCTCCTCGAAGGGCGGCGCCTCGGTGGCCGGCGAGGCCGCCGCGCCGTCGACATCGGCAGGGATCTCCACCACATGCCGTTCGCCCCCGAGCACAAAGGCCACCGGCAGCACGGCCTTGGCCAGCGTGAACGCGAAGGGCTTGATCAGCGGCGACACCGCCGGCCGTCCGCCGCCGGGACTGGTCGTGCCGGGCGCCCACGAGGTGCCCGACGGCGCGATCTCGCGCGCGAACATCGCCAGCGCCGCCTTCTGCGGATGGTTGGCGACCACCCGCATCGTGACCTCGCGAACTTGCCGCGTGCGCGAGTGCGGGCCGTACAGCCATTCGGAGCCGATCACTTCGATGTAGGTCGAGGTGAAGGGCGCGAGGCCCATCTGCTGCAGGATCTCGCCGGTGCGCTCGATGATCGCCTCGGCGGTGCGCACCGCCTTCTTCTCGGCGTCGATGCCGACGAAGACCATGCTGCCGGCGCAGCGGAAGCCGTCGAGCTGCGTGGCCGAAACCTTGTAGCTGGGGGAGGGTGCGCGCCCGCGTGCCGGGCCCACCCGCACGCGGTCGGCGCCGAGCTGCTCGATCGCGACCTCGCGGAAATCGCAGCTGACGTCGGGCAGCAGGTAGGCCCCGGGGTCGCCGATCTCGTAGAGCAGCTGCTCGGCCACGTTGGCGCGGATCACCTTGCCGCCGGTGCCCTCGGGCTTGGTGACGACGAAGCTGCCGTCGGCATGGCATTCGACGATCGGGTAGCCCATGTGGGCCCAGTCGGGGATGTCTTCCCAGTCGGTGTGCAGGCCGCCGGTGGCTTGGCAGCCGCATTCGATGATGTGGCCCGCGAGGCTGCCCGAGGCCAGCAGGTCGTAGTCGCCGGGCTGCCAGCCGAACTCGTGCATCAGCGGCCCGAGCGTGACCGCGCTGTCGACGCAGCGCCCGGTGATGACGACGTCGGCGCCGGCCGCCAGCGCGGCGGCGATCGGCAGCGCGCCCAGGTAGGCGTTGGCGCTCAGCACCTTCTCGGGCAGGGCCTCGCCGGTGAACATGTCGCGGGTTCCGGCCTCGCGCAGCTGCGGCATCTGGGCGCTGACGTCGTCGCCCTCGACCACCGCGATGCGCAGCGCCACGCCCTCGGCCTCGGCCAGTGCCTGCAGCGCGGCGGCGCAGCCGTGCGGATTGATGCCGCCGGCATTGCTCACCACCTTGATGCCCTGGCGCTTGAGCTCGGCCAGCACCGGCTTCATCGCGATGTCGACGAAGTCGGTGGCATAGCCGAGCTCGGGTTTCTTGGCCCGAGCCGAGGCCAGGATCGACATCGTGGTCTCGGCCAGGAAGTCGAACACCAGGTAGTCGAGCCGGCCGAGCTTCACGAGCTGCGGCGCCGCCACCATGCTGTCGCCCCAGAAGCCGGAGGCGCCTCCGATGCGGACGGTTTTCTGCGGGGTCGGGGGGGTCGTCATGGCGGTCTCGCTCCTCGGTGTCGACGGGGTGTCGCTGGAGCAGGGAGCTTAGCCAGCGGCTCGGTCCGAGGCTTGCGCCAACTCGCTGACGCGCGGTGCAGCCATTGCACGCAAGACGCCACGGCGCGCGGGTGGCATCATCGACGCTCCCGCCATGCCACTGCCGCCTTCTTCCGCCGAACGCACCGAGGTGCACGCCCGCACCATCACCATCCGCGGCCATCGCCGTGCCGATGGCCTCTGGGATGTCGAAGGACACCTCGAGGATGTGCGCGCCCACGACTTCCGCTTTCCGGGCGGCGAGCGCCGCGGCGGGTCGCCGATCCATTCGATGTGGTTGCGACTCACGGTCGACGCCACCGCGTTGATCGTCGATGCCGTGGCCGCCACCGATGCCTCGCCCTTCGATGGCATCTGCGGCGCGATTGCTCCCGACTACGCGGCGCTGATCGGACTGCGCGTCGGGCCGGGATTCAGCCGGGCCACGGCGCGACTGTTCGGCGGCGTGCGCGGCTGCACCCATATGTCGGAACTGCTGCGCACCATGGGCACCGGCGTGTTGCAGACGCTGGCCGGACCCGAGCTCGCGGTGTCAGAGACGCAGCAGCCCTCACAGCTCGATGGCTGCCATGCGCTGGCCACCGACGGGCCGCAGGTGGCGGCGTTCTATCCGCGCTGGTATCGGCGCAAGGGCGACGCACGAGAAGACGCGGAACCCGGCACCGGCGAGTGACTGCGGCGGCCCCTCGGCGCATGTCGCGGGAACGACACCCCGCGACCCGATGGGGCGAGACTTTCCTCACACGGATGCCGAGTTTTTACGACCCGGCATGTTTCTTTACGCGCTTTTCAGCGACGCTTAAGAATCGGCGAAGAGACTGATTCCAAGGCAAGGGAACAGTCCCGAGCCCCAACCCAAAGGATCAGACGCCATGAAGCGTTCCGCAGCGCCCAAGCCCCTCACACCCTCGCAGATCAAGCTCGTGCTCGAACTGCTCGAACTGCGGCAGCTGGCGCCGAAGGAGACCGCCGCGAAGTTCAATCAGCTGACGCAGGTCAGCACCTTCTCCGAAGCGCAGCAGGAGGCCATCGAGATCCTCTTCGCGCTCGAGGAGAGGGAGATTCCCGACGCGCTTTTCGAGTTCGCGGACGACGATGCCCGGGGCCTGGTGCGGGACACGCTGCCGCACGAGGCCCGGCTGACCTTCGTCGCCGCCTGACGAGAGCGCCGGCGGCCGTTCCGGCCGATCTTGCGCAGTGCCCGGGCCGAAGCCTGGGCCGCGCGCCAAATGCGCGCGAGAATCCCGTCTGGACGAAGCCGTGCCCCAGCGGCAGCCAAGCCGAGCGAGGAGAAGAGTCCGATGCCGACCGCCGCGCCGCCAGCCCACCGAAGCTGGAGACCCGCCCTTGTTGCGTCAGTGCTTTGCGCGGCGCTCGGCGGCTGTGCCGCGCCTCCGCCGCCGGCCTCGCCGCGCGCGGTGTCGGGACAGTTCGGCTCCTATGTCTGGCCCGCCTACGGACCCACCTTGGGCCGCTTCGATGGCCGCGCCAACAAGGGCATCGACATCGGCGGCAACCCGGGTGACCCGGTGCTGGCCGCCGCCGCCGGACGGGTCGTCTACGCCGGAGCCGGCGTGCGCGGCTACGGCAACCTCGTGATCGTCAAGCACGACGACACCTTCCTCACGGCCTACGGCCACAACAGCCGCGTTCTGGTTCGCGAGCACGACGTCGTTCGCGCGGGGCAGCAGATCGCCGAGATGGGCAGCACCGACACGACCACCACCAAGCTGCATTTCGAGGTCCGACGCGCCGGGGTCGCAGTCGATCCCGAGCCCTACCTGCAGGCCCAGCGGGCCCGGCCGCCGGCAGCGGCAGGTGCGCCGCCAGGGGCGCCGCCAGGAGCGCAGGCAGGTGCGCCGGCGGGCGCGCAAGCGGGTGCGCAAGCGGGCGGTGCCGCCCGGCCGCGGGCCGGCAGGGTCACGGGCTCGGGTTTCGCGGTGGCGCCCGGGCATGTGGTGACGAATGCGCACGTGGTCGAGGGCTGCGGAAAGATCGTCGTCGTCGAGCGCGGGACGGCCCGCGTCAAGGCCGCCGACGCCAGGAGCGATCTCGCGCTGCTCGAGGTCGATGCCGTCATGGCGCCGACCGCCAGGTTGAGCCAGACCCGCCTGCGCCAGGGCGATCCGGTGACGGTGGTCGGCTATCCGCTGCGTGGCCTGCTGGCGGCAGGGCCCCAGGTGACGGCGGGCCACGCGACCGCCCTTGCCGGACTGGCGAACAACACCTCGCTGATCCAGATCTCCGCGCCGGTGCAGCCCGGCAACAGCGGCGGCCCGGTGCTCGACGCGAGCGGCAACGTGGTCGCGGTCGTCACGGGCAAGCTCAACGTGCTGCGCGCCGCGGCTGTCACCGGCGACATCGCGCAGAACATCAACTTCGCGGTGGCGCCGTCGGCGCTCAGGGGCTTTCTGGACGCCCACAACGTGTCTTACGAGGCCGCACCCTCCAGCAAGAGCCTGGGCACGGCGGACGTGGCCGATATCGGCAGGAGATTCACGGTGCTCGTCGAATGCACCCGGGAATGAGATCGCCGCAATTTGGTGCCAGGCCGGCCCACGCTTCGCGGCATACTCCTGGAGGTCACAACTTGCCTGAATCCCCTCCGAATGGACAAAGAAGTCGACCCCGCGGTGCTGGCGGTCATCAATGAAAAGCGCCTGATGGGCGAAAAGCGGACGCCCGTCGAGATCATCGCCAAGATGGGCGTGTTCGAAGCGCGCGAGAAGGCGTCCGAGCACGCCTGGCTGGCCACCGGCGACAACGTCATCGCGACGCTCTGGGCTGAATTCGTGAGCATCGGGACCGGCGGCCGGTGGTTCTATCTCGAGTCCCTGGACACCCAGCGCCGCCTGAGCGGCGGCGAGCGCAGCGCGCTCCAGATCCAGCGCGCCAAGGACCGGCTCGGCCTGCTCAAGCGCACGCTGGACGCCGGCCAGGGCCTGCGGGCCGTGCTGCAGACGAACCGGATCGCCATCGCCGACCTGGAGACCGACAAGGCCGCCAAGGTTTCGACCCGGGTGCCGGACGACCAGGAATGGCACATCGCCCGCTGGGATGCCGATGAAAGGATCGCGGTGCTGGTCCGCGGCGCCCGCGGATGGCTGCCGACCGATGCGGACATGCAGGCCGCGCGGGCGCGCGGCGGTGTCCCGGCTGCGGTGCCGGAGGCCCCGGCTGGCCAGTTCTCTCGAGAAGAGGTGCAGGCGGCGGCACTGGACTACCTGACGCGGCACTTCGCGGGCTACGGCTACAAGGCCGAGAACGTGAGCGCCCAGAAGCTCGGCTACGACATCGAGGTGACCGACAAGAAGGGCAACACCTTGCTCAAGCTCGCGGTCAAAGGCACCGCGACCGGAATGAACGGATTCCAGCTCACGGGCGAAGAGCGCGCCTGCGCCAAGCGGGGCGATCCCTGGCGCCTGGCGGTGGTCACCGACGCCATCGGCCCGGCGGCGCAGCACAAGCTCTACAAGCCTTCAGAGATCGACAGCGCCCCCGGTCTCGAACCGCTGCTCGATTAGGCGGCGCAAGCGGCGGCGGGGACGCCGGCATCGACCGGCGCCTTGAAGGTGATCCGACGACCTCAGCCACTCCGCACAAGACCCGGCGTGCTCCCGCGGCTAGCCTCGCTGCAGTCAGGAGACACCATGGAATTCCTCGAGGCCCCGCCGCTGCCTTTCTATTTCACGCCCGAGCACGAGCAGTTCCGTGCCGGCCTGCGCGAGTTCGTCTCTCGCGAGATCACGCCCTTCGTCGCCGAGTGGGACGAGGCCGAGACCTTCCCGCGCGAGCTCTATGCGCGGGCCGCGTCGCTGGGCGTGCAGGGCCTGGGCTATCCCGAGGCCTATGGCGGCACGCCGGCCGACGTGTTCTTCCAGCTGATCGTCGCCGAGGAATTCGCGCGCTGCGGCGGCGGCGGCCTGCAGGCCTCCCTGAACTCGCACAGCATCGCGCTGCCCCCGATCCTGCACGCGGGCAGCGAGGCACTCAAGCAGCGCGTGATCCCGCCGGTGCTGGCTGGCGAGAAGATCGCCGCGCTGGCGGTCACCGAGCCCTCGGGCGGCTCCGACGTGGCGGCGCTCCGGACCACCGCGGTGCGCGACGGCGACCACTATGTGGTCAACGGTGAGAAGACCTTCATCACCTCGGGCATGCGGGCCGACTTCATCACCACCGCGGTGCGCACCGATCCCGCTATCAAGGGCGCCGGCGGCATCTCGGTGCTGCTGATCGACGGCGACACGCCGGGCCTCACGCGCACCGCGCTCAAGAAGATGGGCTGGTGGAGCTCCGACACCGCGCACCTGCGCTTCGACGGCTGCCGGGTGCCTGCCGCGAATCTGGTCGGGGTCGAGAACAAGGGCTTCAAGACCTTCATGAACAACTTCAACACCGAGCGCCTGTTCATGTCGGCCCTGGCCTGCGGCTTCGCCGAGGTCTGCCTGAAGGAAGCGGTCGACTGGACGCGCCAGCGCATCTCCTTCGGCATGCCGCTGTCGGAGCGCCAGGTGGTGCGGCACAAGCTCATGGACATGACGCTGCGCATCGACGCCGCGCGCACGCTGGTCTACGACCTGGCCTACCGCATCGAGCACAAGCTGGCCGATCCGGCGCGGCTGGTGGCGCGGGTCTGCCTGGCGAAGGTGCAGGCCACCCAGGCGATGCAGTTCTGCGCCGACCAGGCGGTGCAGCTGCTGGGCGGCATGGGCTACATGCGCGGCACGCAGAGCGAGCGCATCTACCGCGAGGTCAAGGTGATGATGATCGGCGGCGGCTCGGAGGAGGTCATGAAAGACCTGGCCGCGCGGCAGCTCGGTCTTTGAAGGCAACAGAAGAAGTCACGATGAAAGACACAGCCGATGACCTGCGCGCCGAGTACGGCGCGCTCGCCGACCTCTGCCGCACGCTGGCACCTGCGCAGTGGCGCCTCGCGAGCCACTTCCATGGCTGGACGCCCTGGGACGAGATCGCCCACCTTTGCTATTTCGACGAGACCGCGACGCTCTCGGCAACTGACGCCGAGGCCTTCGCGCGCGACACCGCGGCGCTGACCGAAGTGCTCGCCGCCGGCCGCGAGATCAGCGCCATCGCGCGCGACAAGTACGGCCACCTCGACGGCGCCGCGCTGCTGGCGCACTGGGAGCCGATCGCGAAGCGGCTCACCGACCTGCTGGCCGGGCTCGACCCCAAGGCGCGCCTGCCCTGGTACGGGCCGAGCATGAGCGCGCGCTCCTTCGCGTCGGCGCGGCTGATGGAGACCTGGGCCCATGGTCAGGACGTGTGGGACGTGGTCGGGCGCGAGCGCGCCGGCACCGCGCGGCTCAGGCACATCGCCCACATCGGCGTCACCACCTTCGGCTGGAGCTTCGTCAATCGCAAGCAGCCGGTGCCGGCGGTGGTCCCGATCGTCGAACTCGATGCACCCGACGGTGAAGCCTGGCGCTGGGGCGATGCGGATTCGCCCGAGTTCGTGCGCGGCAGTGCGCTCGACTTCTGCCTGCTGGTGACGCAGCGGCGCAACCTGGCCGACACCGGGCTGCGCTGCAGCGATGGCTCGGCACGCGCATGGCTCTCGATTGCGCAGTGCTTTGCCGGGCCGCCGGCCGATGCGCCTGCGCCTGGGGTTCGCAAGGTGGTCCGCGCCACCGCATGAGCGGATTGCCGCTCACGCTGGCCTTGCGGGAGCCGATCGAGCCTGCGCTGGCGCGGCTGCGCGAGGGAAGCGGGGCACAGTGCCTGTCGGACCATGCCTTCTCGAACCTCTATCTGTTCCGGGCGGCGCACGACTACCGCTTCCATCCCGGCGACTGGCCGTGCGTCTCCGGCCGCGCCTACGACGGCACCCGGCACCTGATGCCGCTGTTCGCGCTGCAAGCGGCGCCGCCGGACGTGCTGCGCGGCTTGCTCGCAGGACACGACTGCCTGTATCCGATCCCGCAGTCTCAGGCTGCCGGGCTCTGCGCCTCGCAGTTTCGTCACTGGAGTTCCCCGGACGATGCCGACTACCTCTTCGATGCCCGGCAGTTCGCCGACTTTCCGGGGCGGGCGCTGGCGAAGAAGCGCAACCAGGTGCGGCAACTGCTGGCGCGCTGCACGCCGCGCTGCGTTCCCTTCGATGCGGACACGGCCGGCGCTGCGCGCCAGGTGCTGCAGGGCTGGATGGCACAGAAGGGCAGGTCTCGCGGCGATGCCGACGAATCGGCCTGCCTCGAGGCCATTGCCGACGCTGCGGCCTTCGGCCTGGAGGGTTTCGTGCACTTCGACGGCAGCCAGCCGCTGGGCTTCGTGCTGGCCCAGGAGCTGCAGCCGGGGGTGTTCGCGATGCGCTTCGCCAAGGGGCTGGACAGTCATGTCGGCATCTATCCCTACATGTTCCAGCACTTCTGCCGCAGCTTCGCGCGCCCGGTGGACTGGCTCAATTTCGAGCAGGACATGGGGCTCGCGGGCTTCCGGCGCAGCAAGCGCTCGTACGGGCCGGCGGCGCTGATCTCGAAGCTGCGGGTCGCGCTTCGCGACTGAGCGGCGGCACGCCTATCGCGATCGGCGCCCTTCGCTCAGTTCGGGGAAGTCCTCCAGCGAGCGGGCGTAGTGGCGCGAGGCCGCCTCGCGGCGCTGGCTGCGACGCCGCGCGCGGCGCAGCACATCGGCGGTCGAGCCGCCCGCGAGCGAGGCACAGAGCACTTCGAGGGTGACGAGCAGAAACTGCGACTGGGTATTGAAAAGCCGGAACAGCAGGGGAAGAAGCATGGCGAAGCAGGAATGGAGATGAGGCGGATCCGGCATGCGCCGGACTTCGCGCGCGGGGAGTTCGGTCCTCTCGCGTGTCGGGGTATTGGACCGGCGCGCAGGCCCGGCAGCCATCAGAGAAGTCTGAAACCCGGCCGGGCCGGCGCCTGCCGCCGCGCCCGCCGGGCGAGGCCCGCTACCCTGTGCGCTTGTTGCGGATCGGCAGCTTGATCTCCGACGCCGGGATCTCGCGCACCAGTTCGAGGATGTCCCACTCGTCGCTCTGCTGCGCGCGCTTCTTCATCTTGAAGTGGTACATCGGCATCATGGCCTGGTGATCTTCCGGGCGGAAAGTCATGGTGCCCTTGGGCGTCTCGAAGTCCATGCCTTCCATGGCCGCGATCAGCTTCTCGGTGTCGGTCGAGCGCGCCTTGCGGATCGCGGTCACGACCGCGCTGGCGGCCGAGAAGCCGCCGCAGACGAAGAAGTCCGGCGGCATCCTGTAGCGCTTCATGTGCTCGGTCACCAGCCAGTCGTTGGCCTTGTTGCGCGGGAACTTGTAGTGGTAGTAGGTGCCGCCTTCCAGACCCTCGAACTCGCGCCAGGTCTGCATCACGCTCAGCAGCGAGCCACCGGGGGACAGCTCGATGCCGAAGCGCTCGGGGTTCATGCCGGCCAGCTTGCGGATCGGGTGCTCGCCGCCCCATGGGATCACCAGCACCTTGCGCCCGGTCGTGCCCTTGAGCGAATCGGCGATGCGCTGGAAGGGCGCGGTGAAATCGGTCGTGCCCTGCGGCACGAACTCCTCGTGTCCCATCTTCGCCTTCGGATTCTGGCGCCCGAAGGCTTCCTTGTAGGCCGTGACGTTGTCGCGCCCGAACACGTTGTCCTGCGCCAGGAAGGCCACGGTCACCGGCCCGCCGAAGGCCGACACCGAAGCCGTGGCGTCGAGGCTGGTGGTGCGTGCGACGCGGAACACGTAGCGGTTCCACTTGTCGCCGGTGATCGAGTCGGCCGCGGACGGCTCGACGATCAGGATCTTCTTGTACTCCTCGGCGATCGGCAGCGCTGCCACCGTGCCCGACGAGCCGCCGGCGCCGACCGCGATGTCGACCTTGTCGTCGGCATAGGCCTCGGCCAGCAGCGCCTTCGACAGGTCGGGCCGCAGCTGGTCGTCCTTGACGATGATCTGCACCTTGCGCCCGTCGATCGCCATGCTGCCGCCGGTCAGGTATTCCAGCCCCATGCGAAAGCCCAGCTCGTCCTGCTTGGCATAGGCCTCGAAGGGGCCGGTCTTGGCGACGATCAGCGCCACCTTGATGTCGCCGGTCTGCGCCAGCACCGCGCCGGTGGTGGGCAGCAGCAGGCCGGCGGCGGTCGCCTGGCTGAATCTTCTTCTCGAAATCATGTGTGGGGTCTCCTGGTGATGGAAGTGTTCAGCCGGCCGCGACGGTGCTCTGCACCTGCAGGGCGAGCCCGGCGCTGAGTTCGGCCACGCGCCCACGCGCGGCCTCGTCGGCCACCGCGACCACGGCGACCAGGCCGTGGGTGCGGTCGTCGCGGACCTCGATGCCGGCGTGCTGCAGTCCGCCCGCGGCGAACAGCTCGCGCAGGGTGCGCGCGATCGCCTGCTTGCGCAGCGTGGGCTTGAAGATCTTGCCGACCGCGGTGACCGGCATGGTGTCGATGCATTCGACCCAGTTCGGTGCGGCAGCGCGTTCGGTGACATGGGAGCGGGCGAAGGCCTTGAGTTCCTCCGCATCGGCGCGTGCGCCGTGGCGCAGCTTGACGTAGGCCACGGGCAGCTCGCCGGCATAGGCATCGGGCCGGCCGACCGCGGCCACCAGCTCGACTTCGGGGTGCTTCGCGAGCGCTTCCTCGATCATCGAGGGGTCGATGTTGTGGCCGCCGCGGATGATCAGGTCCTTGGCGCGGCCGACCAGCCAGAAGTAGCCGTCGGCGTCGCGCCGCCCGAGGTCGCCCGAGTTCAGCCAGCCGCCCGGCAGCCAGAGGCCGGCATCGTGCCGCGGGTCGCGGTAGCCCGGCGTCAGGTGCGGTCCCCGGATCGCGACCACGCCGATCTCGTCGGTGGCGGCATCGCGCACATGGGCGCCGCGCTCGTCGAGGATCACGGTCTTCATGCGGCCATAGGGCACCGGCAGGCCGATCGAGCCGACCCGGCGTTCGCCGTCGCGCGGGTTCACCGAGGCGCAGGCGGTGGTCTCGGTCATGCCGAAACCTTCGAGCAGCCGGATGCCGGTGGCCTGTTCGAAGCGCCTGAACATCTCGACCGGCATCGGCGCCGCGCCGCAGATGCCGAAGCGCAGCGATGACAGGTCGGCGCCCGCGATCGGCACGTTGAGCAGCGCCGCGTACACCGTCGGCACACCCGAGAAGGTGGTGACGCGGTAGCGCTCGACCAGTTGCCAGAAGCCGGCCACCAGCTTCGGATTGCGAAAGCCGTCGCGGCCCGCCAGCAGCACGCGCGCGCCGTGCATGAAGGGGGCGAGGCCGGTGACCACCACGCCGTTGACATGGAACAGCGGCAGGCCGCAGACGATCACGTCGCTGGTCCGGATGTCGAACATCTCGCCCAGCATCCAGCTGTTGACCACCAGGGCCCGGTGCGAGAGCTGCGCGATCTTCGGCGTGCCGGTGGTGCCGCCGGTGTGGAAGCAGGCGGCCAGGGCCTGCGGGTCGCGCAGCGGCGTGAAAGCCGGCTCGGCGGGCTGGGCGGCCAGGGCGTCGTCGAAGCGGCGAACGCCGGGCGGCAATGCGGCCGCATCGGCGGCGCCGACCAGCAGGGTCTGGCGCAGGCCGGGCAGGGCGGCCAGTACCGGCGCGATCTTGGCCCACAGCTCCGGCGCCTCGGCGGCCGAGGCGGTGATCACCACCTTGGCATCCATCGCCCTCAGCAGCTCGGCGATCTGGGCCGGCTCCAGGAAGTGGTTGACGGCCGCCACCCTGCAGATCGCCTGCGCGCCCCAGATGCAGTAGTGGGCCTCGGGCAGGTTCGGCAGCAGGTAGGCGACGCAGTCGTCGCGCTGCAGGCCCAGCGAGGCCAGGTGGTTGGCGGTGCGCACGATGCGCTGGTGCAGCTGCGCGTAGCTGATGTCGACGGGCTCGCTCTGTGCGCTGCCGTCGGGCACGGAAGTCAGCGCCGGCCGATCGGGCCAGGCGGCCGCGGCGAGCCGGAACACGTCCAGGGTCGAATCGATGCCGGCGAAGCGCTGGTCGAGCGGGACGGCCTCGCGTGCCAGCAGATCGGCGCCGTCGCGCACCGGGAGGCGGGCGGCGCCCTGGTCGGAAGGGTGGGGGAGGATGGACATGGGATGCAGTGCCGGGCCGGCGGTGGATGCGGGCCAAGGCTAGCGGGCGGGGGCGGGAAACGCTTGCGTCCAGGCGCTGAAGTCCTGCTTCGCATTGGCGCAGGACTCAGTCCCGGCCGGCGCCCGCAGGGTTGACGATTCGCTTCATCAGCAGCCCTTGCAGATCCCGTCTCGTGTCACAGACGATGTGGATGAAGGCCGTGTCGTCCCTCAGCTCGTAGATCACCCTGTTCATCCCCGAGAGGACTTGCCGGTACTGGGCGATGTGAAGCTTCTCCAGCTCCGGGGGAACCCGGCCCGCCTTGGGATGATCCTGGTTCATCGCCACGGATTCCTTGATCTTGTCGTAGCTCGCGAGCCAGGCAGACTTGCCAAAGTTCTTGACGACGTAGCTCCGCAAGTCCTTCAAGTCGGCTTCCGCCGACTGGAGGAAGACGACCCTCACGGCGGATCGTCCTTGTCCATCTCTGCGAAGACGTCGTCCGCCGGCCTGAACCTGCCTTGCTCGATCTCGCGGTGGCCGAGTGCCAGCAGCTTCAGGAGCGCAAGAGTCTCTTCATGCTCCTCATAGGACCGGACATCCATCACCACCAGCTTGGCTTCACCGTTCTGCGTGATCAGCATGGGTTCTCGGCTCTCCGAGATGTCTCTGACGATCTCCGCGGCGTGGCTCTTGAGGTAGCTGATGGGCTTGACCTGTGTCGAGAATTTCATGGGCTGGTCCTGGCACGAAGACTGATTATGGACTGAATTCAGTCCCGAATGGGCGGCTCTGCTCCTCCGCACGAGGGCAGCGAGTTCGCGCAAGACCGCCCCCGATCCGATGCCTAAGCTTGCCGCACACACACACCAGAGCCCCGCTCCAGCGCAGCGGGCACAGCGCACATGGCAACCATCGAATCGACCATTTCCCCCGGCAGCGAGGCCTTCCGGGCCAACCGCGACGGCATGCTCGCGCTGATCGAGCGCGTCCATGGCTACGAGCGGCGCAGCGTCGCCACCTCGGCCAAGTCGCGCGAGCGCTTCGAGAAGCGCGGCCAGCTGCTGCCGCGCGAGCGCCTGTCGCTGCTGCTCGACCCGGGCACGCCGTTTCTGGAGATCTCTTCACTGGCGGGGCTGGGCCTCGACAACCCCGACCTCGAGAAGAGCGTGCCGGGCGGCGGCGTGATCGGCGGCATCGGCTGGGTCTCGGGCGTGCGCGTGATGATCAACGCCTCCGATTCGGGCATCGACGCCGGGGCGCTGCAGCCCATGGGCATCCCGAAGCAGCTGCGCATGCAGGAACTGGCGCTGGAGAACAAGCTGCCCTACATCCAGCTGGTCGAGAGCGCGGGCGCCAACCTCATGACCTACAAGGTCGAGGAATTCGTGACCGGCGGCAACCTGTTCCGCAACATCGCGCGCATCTCGGCGGCCGGCCTGCCGGTGCTTACCGTGACACACGGATCGTCCACGGCGGGCGGCGCCTACCAGACTGGCCTCTCCGACTACATCGTGATGGTGCGGGGCCGCTCGCGGGCCTTCCTGGCCGGCCCGCCGCTGCTCAAGGCCGCCACCGGCGAGATCGCGACCGAGGAAGAACTGGGCGGCGCCGTGATGCACACTTCGATCTCGGGCCTGGGCGACTACCTGGCCGAGGACGACCGCGACGCGATCCGCATCGCCCGCGAGATCATGGCCAGCATCGACTGGAACCGCGATGTGCCGGCCGAGCCGCCGCGCCGCTTCAAGCCGCCGCGCTACGACGCCGAGGAGCTGCTGGGCATCATGCCGATGGACCACAAGCGCCCGGTCGACATGAAGCAGGTGATCGCGCGCATCGCCGACGACTCCGAGTTCCTCGAGTTCGGCGAGAACTACGGCGGCGCCACCGTGGTCGGCCACATCAAGATCGAGGGACTGCCGCTGGGCATCGTGACCAACAACGGTCCGATCGACCCGGCCGGCGCCACCAAGGCGACGCATTTCATCCAGGCCTGTTGCCAGTCGAAGACGCCGATCCTCTATCTCAACAACACGACCGGCTTCATGGTCGGGCGCGACTACGAGGAGGCCGGCATCATCAAGCACGGTTCCAAGATGATCCAGGCCGTGACCAACGCCACGGTGCCGCAGATCACCATCTATTGCGGCGCCTCCTTCGGCGCCGGCAACTACGGCATGTGCGGCCGCGGCTTCCATCCGCGCTTCTGCTTCTCGTGGCCGAATGCCAAGACCGCCGTGATGGGCGGCGAGCAGGCCGCCAAGACCATGGTCATCGTGACCGAGGCCGCAATGAAGCGAAAGGGCGAGGTCGACCAGGCCAAGCTCGACGATCTGGAGCGCCGCATCATCGATCGCTTCGACAGCCAGATGAGCGTGTTCACGACCAGCGCGCGCCTGCTCGACGATGGCGTGATCGACCCGCGCGACACCCGCGCCGTGCTGTCCAAGGTGCTGTCGATCTGCCGCGAATCCGAGCTGCGCGAGCCGCAGAAGATGCAGTTCTCGGTCGCACGCCCCTGAGGTCCACGGCATGCAGCTCACCCCCGAACACGAGGCCCTGCGCGACACGCTGAGCCGCTTCATCGACAAGGAGATCAATCCCCATGTCGACGAATGGGAGCGCGAAGAGATCTTCCCGGCCCACCAGGTCTTCCGGCAGCTCGGCGCGCTCGGCCTGCTGGGCCTCACCAAGCCGGTCGAGAACGGCGGCTCGGGGCTCGACTACTCCTTCGGCGCGGTGCTGGCCGAAGGCCTCGCGCGCATGAACTGCGGCGGCATCCCGATGGCCATCGGCGTGCAGACCGACATGGCGACACCGGCCCTGGCGCACCGCGGCAGCCAGGCGCTGCGCGACGAGTTCCTGGCACCGGCGATCAGCGGCGAGTACGTGGCCTGCCTCGGCGTCTCCGAGGTCGGCAGCGGCTCCGACGTGGCCTCGATCAAGACCACCGCGCGCAAGGACGGCGGCGACTACGTCATCAACGGCGGCAAGATGTGGACCACCAACGGCACGCAGGCCGACTTCTGCTGCGTGCTGGCCAACACCTCCGACGGCGCGGCGCACCGCAACAAGTCGCTGATCATCGTGCCGATGAAGACCAGGGGCGTCTCGGTCGCGCGCAAGCTGCGCAAGATGGGCATGCATGCGTCCGACACCGCCCAGCTGCACTTCGACGACGTGCGGGTGCCGCAGCGCCACCGCATCGGCGAGGAGGGCATGGGCTTCATCTACCAGATGGAGCAGTTCCAGGTCGAGCGGCTGTGGGGCGCGCTCAACAACGCCGGCATGGCGCAGCGCGCGATCGACACCACCATCGGCTACACCCGCGACCGCCAGGCCTTCGGGCGTTCGGTGCTCGACAACCAGTGGGTGCACTACCGGCTGGCCGAGCTGCAGACCGAGGTCGCCTGCCTGCGCGCGATCTGCTGGCAGGGTGTGGCCGAAGTCACGGCCGGCCAGGACGCCACCCGCACCGCCACCATGGCCAAGCTCAAGGCTGGCCGCGTGATCCGCGAAGTGGCCGACAGCTGCCTGCAGTTCTGGGGTGGCATGGGCTTCATGGACGAGAGCCCGATCTCGCGCATCTTCCGCGACGGCCGGCTGACCTCGATCGGCGGCGGCGCCGACGAGGTGATGCTGCAGATCCTCAGCAAGTTCATGGGCATCTTTCCCCAGCCGGCCTGAGCGCAGGCCCGCCCGACGGCAAACCTTTCCGGATTCATTCTCATGACTGCCAAGACCGACCCGACTTCCCTCGCCACGCCCTTCCACAAGATCCTGATCGCGAACCGCGGCGAGATCGCGCTGCGCGTGATCCGCAGCGCGCGCGCCATGGGCTACCGCACGGTGGCCGTGTACTCGACCGCCGACGCCGGCGCGCGCCATGTGCAGGAGGCCGACCAGGCGGTCTGCATCGGCGAGCCGCTGCCGGCGCAGTCCTATCTGCGCATCCCGGCGATCGTCGAAGCTGCAAGACTCAGCGGCGCCGACGCGGTGCATCCGGGCTACGGCTTCCTGGCCGAGAACGAGGACTTCGCCCAGGCTTGCAAGGACGCGGGGCTGGTCTTCATCGGCCCTTCGGCCGAAGCCATCGTCTCGATGGGCAACAAGGCCGGCGCCAAGACCTTGATGCAGGCGGCCGGCGTGCCCTGCATCCCGGGCTATCAGGGCGAAGACCAGGGCGAGGGGCGGCTGGCCGAGGAGGCCGCCCGCATCGGCTTCCCGGTGATGATCAAGGCCACGGCCGGCGGCGGTGGCCGCGGCATGCGGCTGGTGCCTTCGGCGAAGGAGTTTCCCGAGCTGCTGCGCAGCGCGCGCTCGGAGGCGCAGAGTGCCTTCGGCGACCCGGAGGTGATCCTCGAACGCGCCATCGTGGAGCCGCGCCACATCGAGATCCAGATTTTCGCCGACCGCCATGGCAACGCGATCCATCTCGGCGAGCGCGATTGCTCGGTCCAGCGCCGGCACCAGAAGCTGATCGAGGAGGCGCCGTCGCCAGCGGTCGATGCGGCGCTGCGCGAGCGCATGGGCGCGACCGCGGTGGCGGCGGTGAAGGCGATCCGCTACGAAGGCGCGGGCACGCTCGAGTTCCTGCTCGACCGCGAAGGCAACTTCTATTTCATGGAGATGAACACGCGGCTGCAGGTCGAACACCCGGTGACCGAGGCCGTGACCGGCCTCGACCTGGTCGAACTGCAGCTGCGCGTGGCGGCCGGCGAGCGCCTGCCGCTGACCCAGGAGCAGGTGCGCTACGAGGGCCATGCGATCGAGGTGCGCCTGTGCGCCGAGGACGCCGACCACGGCTTCATGCCGCAGAGCGGCACGGTGGCGCTGTGGAAGATGCCGTCCCAGCTGCGGGTCGAGGATGCGCTGCGTTCGGGCGCCGAGATCCCGCCCTACTACGACTCGATGATCGCCAAGATCATCAGCCACGGCCGCACGCGCGACGAGGCGCGGCGCAAGCTCGCGGCCGGGCTGGAGGACGCGGTGGCGCTGGGCGTGACGACCAACCAGGCTTTCCTGCGCAGTTGTCTCTCGCATCCGGTGTTCGCCGCGGGCGGCGCCACGACGGCCTTCATCGGTCAGCACCAGGATGCGCTGCTGGCGCCCGACGACGAAGCCCGCGAGCGTGCCGCGGCGCTGGCCGCGGTGCTGCTCTACGAAACCACCGGCGAGCGCAAGCAGCGTGCCGCGGGCCGTCGGCTGTCGCACCGGCTGCCGATTTCGCTGCGTTTCGAGATCGCGGGCCAGGCGCGCAACGCCAGCCTGATCCTGCCTCGGCAGCACCACTTCGAAGTCTCCCTCGGCGAGCGCAGCTTCGCGATCGATCTCGTGGCCTTGGCTGACGACACGGTTCGCTTCGTCTGCGATGGCCTGCAGGAGCACGCCACGTGGTACCGCGATGGCGCGTCGCTGCTGCTGCAGTACCGCGGGCTGGCCCTGCGCGTCGAGGACAAGACCCGCGCGGCCTCTGCAAGGCAGGGCGAATCGGGAGGCGACGGCAAGCTGCGCGCGTCGATGAACGGCCGCGTGGTGGCAGTGCTCGCCGCTGTCGGCGACATGGTGCAGGCGGGGCAGCCGATCGTCACCCTGGAGGCGATGAAGATGGAGCACGTGCATACGGCGCCCGTCGCGGGTCGGTTGACGGCCGTGCATGTTTCGAATGGGGAGCAGGTGGGGGCGAGCCGGGTGGTCGCGGAGATCGAGGTGGTCGTGGTTGCGCCGGCTTGAGCGATGGTGAGATTCCTTTCTCTTGGGCGGGCGCCCGGCACGCGGTACGGGCCGAACGACCCCACTGCGCCGGCCCTTCGGGCTCCCTTCCGGTGCTCGCTTCAGGCGGGGTCCGCGCAAACTCGCTTCGCTCAAACACGCGCGGCCCTTTTTCCGCCTGAAGCTCCGCTCCTCAGCGGCGCAGAGGGGATCGCCCGTCCCGCACCGCGTGCCGGGCTCAGGGGTATGCGAACAACCCCAACTTCTCCAACGCCGATGCAACCCCGACGTCTCAGCGGTGGTGGGCGGTATGCCCTGGGCCGGCCGTTGAGGCACCGCCGAGCAGCGCAGCGGTGCGCGGATCAGGGCTCGCGACTGTTTGAGCGAAGCGAGTTTGAGCGAGACCCCGCGTACCGTGAGCAGCGCAGGGCAGCCGCGAAGCGGCCGGTGACGTCGGCCGGCCCAGGGCATACCGCCCGCCATCGCCGCCAACAACCGCAACAAGAATCAAGGAGACCTCAATGACCGAACCCAACCCCGCCGTAATGCACGAGAAGCGCGACAGAGCCTTCTGGATCACCATCAACCGCCCCGACAAGCGCAACGCGATCAACAAGGACGTGATCGCTGGCATCCGCGAGGGCTACGCCCGGGCCCATGCCGACCCCGAGGTGCGCGTGATCGTGCTCACGGCCGCCGGCGACAAGGCCTTCTGCGCCGGTGGCGACCTGCAGCCCGGTGCGGGCTTCGCCTTCGACCTGTCGCGTCCCAACATCGACTATGCCGACATGCTGCGCGAGGCGCAGGACTCGACCTTGCCGAGCATCGCGCGCATCAATGGCGTGTGCATGGCCGGTGGCCTGGGCCTGCTCTGCATGACCGACATGGCGATCGCTGCCGATCATGTGCAGTTCGGCCTGCCCGAGGTCAAGATCGGGCTGTTCCCGATGCAGGTGCTGAGCCTGCTCCAGCGTATCGCGCCGCGCCGCACGGTGCGCGAATGGTGCCTGACGGGCGAGCCCTTCGACGCCGCCGAGGCGAAGGAGGGCGGACTGCTCAACTACGTGGTACCGGCCGCCGAGCTCGACGCCAAGACCCAGTGGCTGATCGACCGGCTTGCCGGCAAGTCGCCTACCGCGATCCGCCGCGGCAAGTATGCGATGCGGGCGCTCGAGGCCATGTCCTTCGACGAAGGCATCGCCTACACCGAGAGCCAGATCGCTCTGCTCGCGATGACCGAGGATGCGAAAGAGGGGCTGGCCTCGTTCAACGAGAAGCGGAGGCCGACATGGACCGGGCGCTGACTGGTGCGCCGACCGACCGCAGCGCCCACGCGGTCGGCCTGCACGAATGGCTGGCCCGCCGCGCCGGGCGCGTGCCGAAGCAGCCGGCCCTGAGCTGCGACGGACTGCACTGGACCTACGGCGAGCTGCAGCAGCGCATCGAGGCGATGTCGGCGGTACTGGCTGCCGGCGGCGTCGCAGCCGGCGACCGCGTCGGCTACCTGGGGCTCAACGATCCGATGTTCGTGGTCGTGATGTTCGCGACCTCCCGCATCGGCGGCATCTTCGTGCCGCTCAACTTCAGGCTCAGCGGCCCCGAACTGGCGTACGTCATCGGCGACGCCGGCATCCACACGCTGATCGTGGGCGAGGAACATCTTGCGGTGATCGACGGCGTGCGCGGCACGCTGACCTGCAAGCGCTTCATCCACCGGGCCGGCGGTGCACCGGGCTGGGAGCCCGCCGACGCGCTGATGGCCGAGGCCGCGACGCCGCCCGATCCGGTGCCGGCCAGCGCCGATGCGGTCGCCGTCATCATGTACACCTCGGGCACCACCGGCCACCCGAAGGGCGCGATGCTCACGCACGGCAACTTCTGGGCCAACAACCTCAACGAGATGCTGTTGTGGGACATGGTGTCGACCGATGTCACGCTCAATTTCGCGCCGATGTTCCATGTCGGCGGCCTGCTGTGCGGCAGCCTCTCGACGCTGCTGGCGGGCGGGCACCTGGTGCTGCAGCGCGGCTTCGATGTCGCGGCGGTGCTGCAGGCGGTGCGCGAGCACCGCGTCACTGTCAGTTTCGGGGTGCCGGCGATGCTGCTCTTCATCAGCCAGCACCCGGACTTCGCTGCGGCCGACCTGAGCTCGCTGCGGCTGGTGGCCGTGGGCGGCGCGCCGATGCCCGAGCCGCTGCTGCGCCTCTATGCCGCGCGCGGCGTGCCGGTGCACCAGGGCTACGGCATGACCGAGACCGCCTCGATGATCACCTTCCTGAGCCCCGACCGCGCGACCGACAAGCTGGGCTCCAGCGGCACGCCGCCGCTGCTCACCGAGATCCGGCTGATCGACGCGGTGGGCGAGCCGATCACCGAACCCGGCGCCGCGGGCGAGGTCTGCGTGCGCGGCGCCAACGTGATGGCCGGCTACTGGAAGCAGCCCGAGGCCACGGCCGCGGTGTTCACGCGCGATGGCTGGTTCCGCAGCGGCGACGTCGGCTATCGCGACGCCGAGGGCTTTCTCTTCATCTGCGACCGGCTCAAGGACATGGTGATCAGCGGCGGTGAGAACATCTACCCGGCCGAGGTCGAGAGCGTGCTCTACGACCACCCCGACATCGCCGAGGTGGCCGTGATTGGTGCGCCCGACGAGCGCTGGGGCGAACGCGTGGTGGCGGTGGTCGCGGTCAAGCCGGGCAGGGCGATCACGCTCGAAGCCTTGCAGGCCTTCGCCGAGACGCGGCTCGCGCGCTACAAGCTGCCGCGGGAACTGAGGCTCGTGGATGCGCTGCCGCGCAATCCGACCGGCAAGGTGCTCAAGGCCAAGCTGCGCACGCCCGCGAAGGAGGGCACCTGACATGAATCACCCCCACGCTCATCACTTCGTGTATCGCTGCCCCCCGAGGGGGCGCTCAGTGCCCTTCGGGCGGCCGGGCGGGCACTGACATGGCCGGCCCCGACGCCGCCTTCTGGCAAGCCCGCTTCGAGACCGGCACCACGCCGTGGGACCGCGGCGCCGCCAGCCCGCAGCTGCTGCGCTGGCGTGATGCCGGCGCCTTCCCGGCCGGCAGCAGCGTGCTGGTGCCCGGCTGCGGCAGCGGCTGGGAGCTGGCCGAACTGGCGGCGGCCGGCGCGGCCGTGACTGGGCTCGACTACGCGCCCGCGGCGGTCGAGCGCAGCGCGCAGCGGCTGGCCGAGCGCGGCCTGCAGGCCGGCGTGCTGCAGGCCGACGTCCTGCAGTGGTCCCCGCCGCAGCCGGTCGACACGGTCTACGAGCAGACCTGCCTGTGCGCCCTGCATCCCGACCACTGGACCGCCTACGCGGCGCAGCTGCATGCCTGGCTGAGGCCCGGCGGCCGCCTGCTGGCGCTCTTCATGCAGGCCCCGGCAGCCGGTGCCGCGGATGGCTACATCACCGGGCCGCCCTACCACTGCGACATCCATGCCATGCGCGCGCTGTTTGCCGCTGTGCGCTGGTCATGGCCCAAGCCACCCTACGAACGCGTGATCCATCCGCTGGGCGCGCACGAACTGGCGGTCGTGCTCACCCGCCTCTGAGACGCAAGGACCATCGATGGACTTCAACCACTCCGGGCGTTCGCTCGCCCTGCAGCAGCGCGTCGAGGACTTCATGCAGGCGCATGTCTACCCGGTCGAGAACGCCTACTACGACGAGGTTCGCGAGAGCAGCCATCCGTACCGCACGCCGCAGGTGCTGCAGTCGCTCAAGGCCCGGGCGCGCGAGGCCGGGCTGTGGAACCTGTTCCTTTCGGGCGCGCACGGCAGCGGCCTCAGCAACCTGGAATACGCGCCGGTCAAGGAGATCATGGGCCGGGTGCTGTGGGCGCCCGAGATCTTCAACTGCTCGGCGCCCGACACCGGCAACATGGAGGTGCTGGCCAATTACGGCAGCGAGGCCCAGCAGGCGCAGTGGCTGGCGCCGCTGATGGCCGGCACGATCCGCTCCGCCTTCTCGATGACCGAGCCGGCGGTGGCGTCGAGCGACGCGACCAACATCCAGTGCGAGATCCGGCGCGACGGCGACGACTACGTGATCAACGGCCGCAAGTGGTTCACCTCGGGCGCGCTCAACGAGGACTGCAGCTTGCTGATCGTGATGGGCAAGTCCGCGCCCGACCATCCCGAGCGGCACAAGCAGCAGTCGATGATCCTAGTGCCCAAGGCCACGCCGGGCGTGCGCATCGTGCGCGACATCACGGCCTTCGGCTACGACGACGCACCGGTCGGCCACCCCGAGATCGTCTACGACAACGTGCGGGTGCCGGCCTCGAACATCCTGCTCGGCGAAGGCCGCGGCTTCGAGATCGCGCAGGGCCGGCTCGGGCCCGGCCGCATCCACCACTGCATGCGCCTGATCGGCTGCGCGCAGCGGGCGCTCGAGCTGATGTGCCAGCGCGCCGCCACGCGCGTGGCCTTCGGCAGGACGCTGGGCGAGCAAGGCTCGGTGCGCGAGGACATCGCGCATTCCTACTGCGAGATCGAACAGGCCCGGCTGCTGACGCTGAAGGCGGCCGACAAGATGGACCGCGAGGGCAACAAGGCGGCGCGCGACCTGATCGCCGCGGCCAAGATCGTGGTGCCGAGCATGGCGGCACGCGTGATCGACCGCGCGATCCAGGTCTTCGGCGGCGCCGGCGTGTCGCAGGATACTTTCTTGCCGCGGGCCTATGTCTACGCGCGCTTCATCCGCATCGGCGACGGTCCGGACCAGGTGCATCTGTCGGCGGTCGGCAAGCAGCTGCTGCAGCGCCACGGCGCGGCGGCCAGCGCGCAGCGATGACCGCTTCGGTCGTCAGTGCGCCGCCGCTGGACCTGGACCGGCTCGGTGCCTGGCTGCAGGCCGAGGTTCGCGGATTCCGCGGCCTGCGGGAAGCGCAGCGCCTGATCGGCGGCAACTCGAATCCGATCTGGCAGCTGCGCGCGGACAGCGGCTGCTACATCCTGCGCACCCAGCCGGCCGGCCAGCTGCTGAAGTCGGCCCATGCGCTCGATCGCGAGTTCCGGCTGGTCACCACGCTGCATGGCACGGCGGTGCCGGTGCCGAAGATCCACGTGCTGTGCAACGACCTCGACATCGTCGGCGTCCAGTTCTACCTGATGGATTTCATCGAGGGCCGGGTGCATCGCCACGTGGGCCTGCCGGAACTGCCGGCCGGCCGCCGGCGTGCGGTCTATGCGTCGGCGATCGATTCGCTGGCCGCGATCCACCGTACCGACATCGACGCGCTGGGCCTCGCCGACTTCGGCCGGCCGGGCAACTACTTCGAGCGCCAGTTCCACCGCTGGTGCCAGCAGTACCGCACCGCGATGCCCGAGGGCGATCCCGAGATGGAGCGCCTGATCGCCGCGCTCGAACACACGATGCCGCATGGCGCGCATCGGGTGGTGCTGCTGCACGGCGACTCGCGGCTCGACAACCTGATGTTCGCTGCCGACGAGGAGGCCGCGCCGCGCGTGATCGCCGTGCTCGACTGGGAGCTGTCGACCCTGGGCCATCCGCTGGCCGACCTGGGCCAGTTCCTCGCGGTGCAGTCGCTGCCCGCCGACTACCTGCTGCCCGGACTGGCCGGCGTCGACCGCGCGGCGCAGGGCCTGCCGAGCGAAGCCGAACTGCGCGAGCGCTACTTCCGCGCCATGGGCGAAAGCCCGGTGGCCGATCTGCGCTTCTTCAAGGCCTTCGCGATGTTTCGCCAGGCCGCGATGTCGGCCGGCCTGCGCCGTCGCGCCGCGCTCGGCACCGCGGTGGCCGAGAGTGCGCTGCACTTCGGCAACACGATGGCGGTGTTCGCGCGCGTCGGGCTCGACATCCTCGACCGCCCGGACTGAATCAAAAGCAAGGAAACGCAAATGCCCGCACCCGCCACCCCTTTCGACCTGCATGGCAAGGTCGCGCTGGTCACCGGCTCCACGCACGGCATCGGCGCCGCCACGGCCCGCGTGCTGGCCCAGGCCGGCGCCCACGTGCTGGTCAGCAGCCGCAAGCCCGACGAATGCGAGCAGGTGGCCCAGGCTTTGCGTTCCGAGGGCCTGAGCGCCGAGGCGCGGGCCTGCCACATCGGCCGCATGGAGGACATCGGCGCGATGTCGGCCCATCTGGCGGCCGCGCACGGCGGCCTCGACATCCTGGTCAACAACGCGGTGCTGAGCCCGTGGCGCAGCATCGACGACACCGATCCCGCGCTCTTCATGAAGACCGTGGAGGTCAACCTGCGCGGCTACTGGTACCTCTCGGTCGAGGCGACCCGGCTCATGAAGCCGCGCGGCGGCGGCAGCATCGTCAACATCTCGTCGCTGTCGGCCTGGCATCCGGAAAAGATGCTGGGCCTCTACGGCACGCTCAAGACCGCGCTGCTCGGCATGAGCCGGGTCTTCGCGCTCGAATACGGCGAGTTCGGCATCCGTGCCAACACCGTGCTGCCGGGCGTGATCGACACGCGGCTGGCACAGGCCTTCGACGGCGAGGCGCGCGAGCGCATCCTCAGGAAAACGCCGGTGCAGCGCCTCGGCCTGCCCGAGGAGATCGGCTATGCCGTGCTGTACCTGAGTTCGCCGGCCGGCGCTTTCGTCACGGGCGCCAGCCTGGCGGTCGATGGCGGCATGTCGATCTCGATGATCTGAAACCCCCTCTCTCCTGGAAGGAGTCATTCCCATGAAAGCAGTGCTCGCCAAGCGCCACGGCCCGCCCGAATCGCTGGTGTTCGAAGAGGTCGCGTCGCCGGTGCCCGCCAGCGGCGAAGTGCTGGTGTCGGTGCATGCCAGCGCGGTCAATTTCCCGGACACGCTGATCATCGAGAACAAGTACCAGTTCAAGCCGGCGCTGCCTTTCTCGCCGGGCGGCGAGGTGGCGGGCACGGTCAAGGCGGTGGGCCCGGGCGTCGAGGGCTTCGCGCCCGGCGACCGCGTGATCGCCGTCTGCGGCTGGGGCGGCTACGCCGAGGAGGTTCTGACCGACGCCCGCAAGCTGGTGCGGCTGCCGGCCGGCATCGCGATGGAAGCGGCCGCGGCGCTGGTCATCACCTACGGCACCTCGCACTATGCGCTCAAGGAGCGCGCCGACATCCGGCCTGGCGAGACGCTGCTGGTGCTCGGCGCGGCCGGCGGCACCGGCATCTCGGCGATCGAACTGGGCAAGCTGATGGGTGCGCGCGTGATCGCGGCGGCGTCTTCCGACGAGAAGCTGGCCCTGTGTCGGCAGGCCGGCGCCGACGAGACCATCAACTACGCCAGCGAAGACCTGCGCGAGCGGCTCAAGGCGCTCACGGGCGGACGCGGCGTCGACGTGGTCTACGACCCCGTGGGCGGCCAGTACACGGAGCCGGCGCTGCGCAGCATGGCCTGGAAGGGCCGCTACCTGGTGATCGGGTTCACCACCGGCGAGATCCCGCGGCCGCCGCTCAACCTGGCGCTGCTCAAGGGCTGCGCCATCGTCGGCGTGTTCTACGGCGGCTTCGCTCAGGCCGAGCCGAAGCGCTACGACGAGTTGATGCAGGAACTGCTGGGCTGGCTGGCCAAAGGCCGCATCCGCCCGGTGATCACCGGGCGCTATCCGCTGGAGCGTGCGGCCGAGGCGCTGCGGCTGGTGGCCGACCGGCGGGCGACCGGGAAGATCATGCTGACGACGGCGCTGGGGCGCGGCGACGCCTGACTGACCTACGCAGTCTGGGCGGGTTCCGGCGTCGCGCTCACCGCCATCGTCGGGATCATCTGCTTCGATGAATTGATCACCCCTCTTCGCGTGCTCGGCCTTGTTCTGATCGTCGGCGGCGTGATTTCTCTGCACATCGGCGCGCGTTGATCAGGGCATGGACGGCACCCAGGCATTGGCTGAGGCGCCCGGCCCATTCAGTCCAATCCCGCCTGCCAGCGCCGCATCCCCCGCAGCCAGCGCTCGGGATCGGCCGCCTTGCGCTGCATCTGCTCGCGGATGAAGTCCTGCGGCAGGATCAGGAAGCGCTCCTCGCGCAGGCCATCGACCACCGCCTGGGCGACCGCGTCGGCGCTCACGATGCCCTCGGCCATCAGCGCCCGGCGTTCCGGCGTCTCGGCGTCGAGCAGCGGCGTGTCGACGCCGCCCGGGCACAGGCAGCTGACGCCGATGCCGCGCCCGCCGTAGCTGATCGACAGCCATTCGGCAAAGGCCACCGCCGCGTGCTTGCTGACCGCATAAGGCGCATCGAACTGCGACAGCAACCCGGCTGCCGAAGCGGTCTGCAGCAGGTAGCCGCCGCCGCGCGCCAGCATGCGCGGCAGCAGCGCGCGGGCGGCGTGCACATGGGCCATCAGGTTGACCGCCATCACGCGCTGCCAGTCGGAGTCGGGGAGCTCGGGTCCGCCGCGTGCCGTGATGCCGGCGTTGGAGCAGAACAGGTCGATGGCGCCGTGGCGGGCCTCGGTGTCGTCGATCAGGCGCAGCAAGTCGGCTTCGACCGTGACATCGACCCCGGCCGCCTCGGCGCCGATCGCGGCGGCCAGTTCGGCGGCCTGGCCGGCGTGGCGGTCCGCCACCACGACGGCGCGTGCGCCCTCCCGGGCGAAGCGCCGCGCCATCGCCGCGCCGATGCCGCTGGCGCCACCGGTGACCACCACCACCTTGTCCTTGAGATCCATGGCTTGCTCCGTCGTCGTCCAGAGGGTTTGCCCTGAGGCTAGGCGCGCAGCGCGCCGGCGTCTTGCGCCCAGCGGCTGCACGTCAGCGGCTGGACGCAAGAACTTTGCGGCCTGCGCCACCAGACTGCGGCCATGCCCGCCCGCCCCATAACCTCCGCCCCATGAAAGCCGCCGTCTTCCGCGGCAGCGACCGTCTGCTGGCCATCGAGGAACTGCCGCTGCCCCAGGCCGGCCCCGGCGAACTGGTGCTGCGGGTGCACTACTGCGGCGTCTGCGGCTCCGACCTGCATGCCACCCATCCGGGCCTGTTCACGGTCAAGGAGGGCACGGTGCTGGGCCACGAGTTCGCCGGCGAGATCGTCGAAAGCGGCGCCGCCGGCTGGAAGGTCGGCGAACGCGTCACGGCCCTGCCCAACAACGCCTGCCGCAGCTGCACCGACGAGGGCTTTCGCGAATGCCGCGAAGGCCTCGGCATGATCTGCCCGAACAACCGCCTGACCGGCTTCAGCCCGAACCGGCCCGGCGCGCTGGCCGAGTACGTCAAGGTGCCGGCCGGCCAGGCGATCCGGCTGCCGGGCGCGGTGAGCGCCCGCGAGGGCGCCATGATCGAGCCGCTGGCGGTCGGGCTGCACGCGGTGCAGTCGGGACGGGTCGGCCTGGCCAGCAAGGTGCTGGTGATCGGCGCCGGGCCCATCGGCCTGGCCGTGGCCGCCTTCGCGCGCCAGGCCGGCGCCACCCGGGTGGCGGTCAGCGAACGGGCACCCGGCCGGCGCGAGGTCGCGGCGCGCTTCGGCGCCACGGTGCTGATCGATCCGGCGGCGGAGGAGGTCGGCCCGGCCTTCGCGCGCCACGCCGGCGGGCCGCCGGACGTCATCTTCGAATGCGTGGGCGTGGCCGGCCTGATCCAGCAGTGCGTCGAACTCGCGCCGCCGCGCGGGCGCATCGTGGTGGTGGGCGTCTGCGCCACCGAGGACCGGCTCGTGCCGCAGCGCGCCATGGCCAAGGAACTGAGCCTGCAGTTCGTCATGGGCTACGCCAAGGCCGACTGGCGGCGGGTGCTGGACCTGCTCGACGCCGGGCGGTTCGATCCGCAGGCGATGCTGACCGACGTCGTCGGGCTCGACGAACTGCCCGCCGCCTTCGAGGCGCTGCGGCGTCCCACCACGCAGATCAAGCTGCTGGTGGCGCCGGGCAGCGACCTCCCGGTCAGCCTGTAGACGCAAGAGATTTGAATGTCCCTTTGCTACCTTCGACTGACTCCTCGACCCTCTCGAACGCACCACCAGACGCCATGAACTCCCCCGTGACTTTGAACCGCCATGGCGACATCGCGCTGCTGCGCATCGACAACCCGCCGGTCAATGCGCTGTCGCCGGCGGTCGTGGCCGGCCTGGTGGCCGCCATCGACGCCTTCGAGGCCGACGCCAGCTACATGGCCCTGCTGCTGCATGGCGAGGGCCGCACCTTCGTCGCCGGCGGCGACATCTCCTCCTTCGACCTGCCGGACTTCACGACCCAGCCCTTCAACGGCACGCTGGCACGGATCGAGGCGCTGGGCCGCCCGGTGGTGGCGGCGCTGCACGGCACGGTGCTCGGCGGCGGCCTGGAACTGGCGCTCGCCTGCCACTGGCGCGTCGCCCATCCCAAGACCCAGCTGGGCCTGCCCGAGGTCAAGCTCGGCATCCTGCCGGGTTCGCTGGGCACCCAGCGCCTGCCGCGCGTGGTCGGCGCCGAACTGGCACTCGACATGATCGCCAGCGGCCGCAGCATCGGCGCCGCCGAGGCGCGGGAACTCGGACTGGTCGACGAACTGAGCGATGCCGCGCCGCTGCAAGCCGGCATCGCCTTCACCGAGGCCTTGCTCGCCCGCGGCGCCGGCCCGCGCCGCATCAGCGAGCGCACGGTGTCAACCGAGACACTGGCGCCGGACTTCTTCGACCGCGCGCTGGCCGACGCGGCACGCCGCAAGCCCTTCCATCCGTCGGCGCGCAACATCGTGCGCGCGGTGCAAGCCTCGTTGCTGCCCTTCGCCGAGGGCGAGGCGGCCGAGGCACGCCTCTTCGAGGAACTGCGCGTCTCGCCCGAATCGAAGGCGATGCGCCACCTGTTCTTCGCCGAGCGGCTGGCCTCCAAGATCCCCGGCCTGCCGCGCGACACCACGCTCAGGCCGGTGCGCTCGGTCGGTGTGCTGGGTGCCGGCACCATGGGCGGCGGCATCGCGATGAACTTCGCCAACGCCGGCATTCCGACCGTGCTGGTCGAGACTTCGCAGGCAGCGCTCGATCGCGGCCTGGGCATCATCCGCGCCAACTACGAGGCCAGCGCCGCCAAGGGCCGGCTCACGGCCGAGCAGGTCGAGGCGCGCATGGCGCTGCTGCGCGGCTCGCTGGACGACGCGGCATTGGCCGATTGCGACCTCGTGATCGAGGCGGTGTTCGAGAACATGGAGCTCAAGAAGCAGGTCTGCGCCCGGCTCGGCGCGGTCTGCAAGCCCGGCGCCATCATCGCGACCAACACCTCGACACTGGATGTCGACGTGCTGGCCGAGGCCACGGGCCGCCCGGCCGACGTGGTCGGCATGCATTTCTTCAGCCCCGCCAACGTGATGCGCCTGCTCGAAGTGGTGCGCGGCGCGAAGACCGCGCCCGAGGTGCTGGCCACCGTGATGCAGCTGGCCCGCACGATCGGCAAGGTGGCGGTGGTCTCGGGCGTCTGCTATGGCTTCATCGGCAACCGCATGGCCGAGGTCTACATGCGCGAGGCCGAGTTCCTGATGATGGAAGGCGCCAGCCCGGCGCAGATCGACGGCGCGGTCGAGGCCCTCGGCATGGCGATGGGCCCCTGCCGCATGCTCGACATGGCCGGCATCGACGTCGGCGCCAAGACCGTCATCGAGTACGGCAAGGCCGGCGGCCTGCCGCCCGACGACAGCTACCGCGCGGTGGTGCGAAAGATGTTCGAACTCGGCCGCTTCGGCCAGAAGACCGGCGCCGGCTACTACCGCTACGACGGCCGCAAGCCGGTCGACGATCCCGAGACCGCGCGCATCGCCGCCGAACTCGCGGCGCAGCACGGCATCGCGCGGCGCGACGACATCCCGCCGCAGGAGATCGTCGAGCGCCTGCTGTATCCGCTGATCAACGAGGGCGCGCGCATCCTCGAGGAGGGCATCGCCTACCGGCCCGGCGACATCGACATGGTGTGGGTCGCGGGCTACGGCTTTCCCGACCACCGCGGCGGCCCGATCCACATGGCCGATGCGATCGGCCTGCCGCAGATCGCCGCGCGCCTGGCGCACTACGCGAAGACGCGCGGCAATCCGCACGGCTACTGGAGCATCTCGCCGCTGCTGGCCTCGCTGGCCGGGCAGGGCAAGCGCCTGTCCGACTGGCAAGCCGCCTGAACCCTCTCACTGGAAAGCCCATGAAAGAAGCCGTCATCGTCTCCACCGCCCGCACGGGCATCGGCCGCGCCTACAAGGGCGCGCTCAACCACACGAAATCGCCAACCATGCTGGCGCACGCGATCGCCCATGCGGTGCAGCGCGCCGGCGTCGACGGCGCCGAGATCGAGGACGCGGTGATCGGCTGCGTGCTCTCGGCCGGCACCGCCGGCATGAACCTGGCGCGCAACGCGGTGCTGGCCGCGGGCCTGCCCGACACCGTCTCGGGCCAGACGATGGACCGCCAGTGCGCCTCGGGCCTGATGGCGATCGCCACCGCGGCCAAGCAGGTGATGGTCGACGGCATGGACGTCGTGATCGCCGGCGGGCACGACAACATCACGGCGGTGCAGGAGGCCTACATGGGCTGGGTCGCGAAGGAGAAAGACCCGAACGTGATCGCGCGCGCCGCCCACGCCTACATGCCGATGCTGCAGACCGCCGAGTTCGTGGCGAAGAAGTACGGCATCAGCCGCGAGGCGCAGGACCGCTATTCGCTGGCCTCGCAGCAGCGTACCGCCGACGCCCAGCAGGCCGGCCGCTTCGACGCCGAGATCGTGGCCTTCGAGACCACCATGGCGGTGGTCGACAAGAACACCAAGGAGGTCTCGTTCAAGGACGTGACGCTCACGCGCGACGAAGGCAACCGCCCCGAGACCACGCTCGAAGGGCTGGCTTCGCTCAAGCCCGTGATCGAAGGCGGCGTGGTCACCGCTGGCAACGCGAGCCAGTTGTCGGACGGCGCCTCGGCCTGCGTGATCATGGAACGGGGCCTGGCCGAGCGCCGCGGCCTGGCGCCGCTGGGCATCTACCGCGGCATGGCGGTGGCCGGCTGCGCGCCCGAGGAGATGGGCATCGGCCCGGTGTACGCGATTCCCAAGCTGCTCAAGCAGCATGGCCTGAAGGTCTCGGACATCGGCCTGTGGGAACTCAACGAGGCCTTCGCCTGCCAGGCGATCTACTGCCGCGACCACCTGGGCATCGATCCGGCGATCTACAACGTCGACGGCGGCGGCATCTCGATCGGCCATCCCTACGGCATGACCGGCGCCCGCGTGGTCGGCCATGCGCTCATCGAAGGCAAGCGCCGCGGCGTGAAATACGTGGTGGCGACGATGTGCGTCGGCGGCGGCATGGGGGCCGCGGCACTGTTCGAAGTGGCATGAACATGGACGACCGCACCCTGATCGACAGCCTGAGGCGCCAGCTGCGCGAGCGCCCCGACGCGCTGGCCTACCGCCGCGGCGAGCGCAAGCTCAGCTTCGCCGAAGTGGAACGCGCCACCAACCGCATCGCCAACGCGCTGGCCGCGATGGGCGTGGGCCGCGAGAGCCGCGTCGCGGTGCTCACCAAGCACCACATCGAGACCTTGCTGCTGACCCTGGCCGCCTGCAAGCTCGGCGCGGTCTGCATGCCGGTCAACTGGCGGCTGGCGGCACCCGAGATCGCCTACATCCTCAAGAATGGCGAAGCGCCTTTCCTGATGACCGACCAGGCCTTCATCGCCACCGTGCGGGCCGCCGGACTCGACAGTGTCCGCACGCTGGTCTGCACCGAGCAGGGGCACGATGGCCTGCAGTCCTTCGAAGACTGGTACACGGGCCACGACGACAGCTTCGAGCCGGTCGATGCCGACACGCACGACGCCGCGCTGCAGCTCTATTCGTCCGGCACCACCGGCCTGCCCAAGGGCATCGTGCTGAGCCATGCCGGCCTGCTGTCGACCTCGCGCGTGGTCGCGAAGGAGTGGGAGTTCGACCAGCGCCACGTGCTGGGCAACCCGCTGCCAGTGTTCCACGTCGCCGGCATGACCATGCTGCTGCTGACGCTCTACACCGGCGGCCAGACCAGTGCCTATTCGGAGTTCGACCCGGCCGGCTACATCCGGGCCATCGGCGAGCACGGCATCACCCACAGCTTCATCGTGCCGGCCATGATCCTCTTCATGCTGCAGTCGCCCGAGGTGAAGCAGGGCGACTACAGCCGCCTGCAGCTGATCGCCTACGGCGGCTCGCCGGTCAGCGAGACCACCTTGCAGCAGGCCTTCGAGGCCTTCGGCTGCCAATTCCTGCAGGTCTACGGCCTGACCGAAGTCTCGGGCCCGGCCACCTTCCTGATGCCCGCGGACCATCGCGCGGGCGATGCCGAGCTGTTGCGCTCGGCCGGGCGTCCGATCGGCGGCGGCCGCCTGCGCATCGTCGACCCGGTGACGCTGCAGGACTTGCCCGACGGCGAGGTCGGCGAGATCTGGATCGAATCGGACCGCAACCTGAAAGAGTACTGGCGCAATCCCGAAGCCACGGCCGCGGCCTACCCCGAGGGCCGCAACGCCAACGGCGGCTGGTTCCGCTCGGGCGATGGCGGCTACCTCAAGGGCGGCTACCTCTACATCAACGACCGCATCAAGGACATGATCCTGTCGGGAGGCGAGAACATCTACCCGGCCGAGGTCGAGAACGTCCTGATGAAGCACCCGGCCGTGGCCGACGGCGCCATCATCGGCGTGCCCGATGCGACCTGGGGCGAGGCCGTGAAGGCCTGCGTCGTGCCGCGCCCCGGCATGGCCGTGACCGAGCGAGAGATCATCGATTTCATGCGCGCCAACCTGGCCCACTACAAGTGCCCGAAGTCGATCGACATCGTCGCCGAGCTGCCGCGCAACCCGAGCGGCAAGGTGCTCAAGCGCCTGCTGCGCGAACCCTATTGGCGCGGCCAGTCGCGCGCCATCGGCTGAATTTTCGAAACCGTGAAACGGCCCGGCGAGGCCGTCCGCCCATCCACCTGGAGACATGACATGCCTTTGAAGAAACTGATCGCCGCTGCCTTCGGCGCCCTCGCATTGCTGGGAGTGGTGTCCGCCGTGCAGGCGCAGGACAAGCCCATCAAGATCGCGCTGATCGCGAGCAAGACCGGGCCGTCCGAAGCCTATGCGCGCGACACCGAGCGCGGCCTGCGCCTGGGCCTCGAATACCTCACGCAGGGCTCGATGACCGTGCTCGGCCGCAAGATCGAGGTGATCGTCAAGGACGACCAGATGAAGCCCGAGCTGTCGAAGGCGATGCTCACCGAGGCCCTGTCCGACGACAAGGCCGACATCGCGGTCGGCACCTCGTGGTCGGGCGGCGCGCTGTCGATGGCGCCGGTGGCCGAAGAGTACAAGAAGGTGCTGATGGTCGAACCGGCCATCGCCGACTCGCTGACCGGCTCGGCCTGGAACCGCTACCTGTTCCGCGCCAGCCGCAATTCCTTCCAGGACGCGCTGGCCAGCGCCGCCGGCCTGAAGGAGGGCGACAACCTGGCCTTCCTGGCACCCGACTACGTCTACGGGCGCGACGGCGTCAAGGCCTTCAAGGACGCGATGGCCGCGACCCAGAGCAAGGCCAAGATCCTGCACGAGGAGTTCATCCCGTTGTCGACCACCGACTTCACGGCGCCGATGCAGCGCATCTTCGACGGCATGAAGAACGCCACCGGCCGCAAGTACCTGGTCGTGATCTGGGGCGCGCCGAACCCGATCCGCAAGATCTCCGAGCTGAACCCGGGCCGCTACGGCATCGAGTTCCTGTCGATCGGCGGTGCCAACCTCGAGAACACCAAGCCCTGGAAGGGCCTGGACGTGACCGGCGGCACCTTCTACTACTACGGCTTCCCGAAGAACCCGATGAACGACTGGCTGGTCACCGAGCACCAGAAGCGCTTCAAGATGCCGCCGGACCTGTTCACCGCGGGCGGCTTCGTGACCGCCAGCGCGATCATCGCGGGCCTCAAGAAGGCCGGCTCGGCCGACTCCGAGAAGCTGATCGCCGCGATGGAGGGCATGGAGTTCGACACCCCCAAGGGCAAGATGACCTTCCGCAAGGAAGACCACCAGGCGATGCAGGCGCAATACCAGTTCAAGATGAAGAAGGCGCCCGCCAGCGAGTGGGACCTGCTCGAACTGGTGCGCGAGATCCCGGCGTCGGAGATGCCGGTGCCGGTCACCGTGAAGCGCTGAGCATGGCCGCTCCCAGCGTGCCGGTGCTGTCGAGCACCGGGCTCAGCATCCAGTTCGGCGGCCACGTGGCGGTCAACGAGGTGACGACCCAGTTCGCTGCCGGCACCCTGACGGCCATCGTCGGCCCCAACGGGGCCGGCAAGACGACCTACTTCAACCTGCTGTCGGGCCAGCTGCGCGCCAGCGCGGGCAGCGTGCACTTCAAGGGCGAGGACATCACGCGCCTGAACGCGCCGCAGCGCACCTCGCGCGGCATTGGCCGCGCCTTCCAGCTGACCAACCTGTTCCCCAAGCTCAGCGTGCTCGAGAACGTGCGGCTGGCGGTGCAGAGCCGCCACAGCGCCGGCTTCAACATGCTGGCCGTGTGGCGCAGCCGCCGCGACCTGATCGACCAGGCCGCGCACTACGTGGCGCAGGTCGGGCTGGCGGCGCGCGCCGGCGACCTCGCGGCCAAGCTGCCGCACGGCGACAAGCGCAAGCTCGAGGTCGCGATCCTGATGGCGCTGGAGCCCGAGATCCTGATGTTCGACGAGCCCACCGCGGGCATGAGCGTGGACGAGGTGCCGGTCATCCTCGAACTGATCGGCCGACTCAAGACGCAGGGCGACAAGACGATCCTGCTGGTGGAGCACAAGATGGACGTGATTCATTCCCTGGCCGACCGCATCATCGTGCTGCACAACGGCCGGCTGGTGGCCGACGGCCTGCCGGCCGAGGTGATGGCCTCGCCGATCGTGCAGGAGGCCTACCTGGGCAAGCGCAGCACGCCGCGGGCGGCGAAGGCGGTGGCCCATGCCTGAGCCAGCACGCAACGATGCCGGCGGCATGCTCTTGACGCTGGCCGGCGTCCACACCCACATCGGCGAGTACCACATCCTGCAGGGCGTCGACCTGCAGGTCCCGCGCTCGGGCCTCACGGTGCTGCTGGGCCGCAACGGCGCCGGCAAGAGCACCACGCTGCGCACCATCATGGGCCTGTGGCATGCGAGCGCCGGGCGCATCGTGTTCGACGGCCAGGACATCACGGCGGCCGAGACGCCCGCGATCTCGCGCAGCGGCATCGCCTTCGTGCCCGAGGACATGGGCATCTTCTCGGGCCTCACGGTGCAGGAGAACCTGCGCCTGGCGGCCATCGGCGGCGCCTTCGACGAAGAGCGGCTCGAATGGATCTTCGGCCTGTTTCCCGCGCTCAAGCGTTTCTGGCTGCGCCCCGGCGGCACGCTCTCGGGCGGCCAGAAGCAGATGGTCGCGATCGCCCGCGCGATCATCGAGCCGCGCAAGCTGCTCTTGATCGACGAGCCGACCAAGGGCCTTGCGCCCGCGATCGTCGACAACCTGGCCGAGGCCTTCGAGCAGCTCAAGGCGCGCGACACCACGATCCTGCTGGTCGAGCAGAACTTCAACTTCGTGCGCTCGCTGGGCGACCATGTGGCGGTGATGGACGACGGCCGCATGGTGCACAGCGGGTCGATGGAGCAATTGTCCGAGGACGAAGGCCTGCAGGCACGCCTGCTCGGCCTGCATGCAGGAGCCGTGCATTGAACGCCGCCACCCACCCTTCCGCCCCCGCCGTGCCGGCCGCCGATGCGTCGCAGGCGCTCGAGGCACTGCCCGGCCGCCGCCGCGACCTGGTTCCAGGCCTGCTGATCCTGGCCTTCATCGGCCTGGCGCTGCCGGTCATCGGCAGCTTCCCGACCTGGGTCACGCTGACCGTGGCCGCGCTGGCCATGGGCATGATGCTGTTCATCATGGCCAGCGGCCTCACGCTGGTCTTCGGCCTGATGGACGTCATGAACCTCGGCCACGCGGCCTTCGTCGCGGTCGGGGCCTACACCGCCACCTTGCTGGTCGGGCCGCTCAAGGGCCTGCTCGAGTCCGAATCGGTGTGGGCCAGCCTGGCGGCCATCACGGCGGTCATCGCGCTGTCGATGGTCGTCACGGCCGCGCTCGGCTGGGTCTACGAGCGCCTGTTCGTGCGGCCGGTCTACGGCGACCACCTGAAGCAGATCCTGATCACCATCGGCGCGATGATCATCATCGAGCAGATCGTGCTGGTGCTGTTCGGCGCCAACCAGATGATGCTGCCGATGCCCGAGGCGCTGCGCGGCTCGCTGCTGCTCGGCGACGTCGCCATCGAGCGCTACCGGCTGGTGGCGGTGGCGGTGGGGCTCGTCGTGTATGCCGGGCTCACGCTGCTGCTGACGCGCACGCGGGTCGGCCTCCTGATCCGCGCCGGCGTCGAGAACCGCTCGATGGTCGAGGCCCTGGGCTACCGCATCCGCAACGTCTTCATCGCGGTCTTCGTCGGCGGCTCGGCGCTGGCCGGCCTGGGCGGCGTGATGTGGGGCTTCTACCGCGAGCAGTTCACTGTCGCGATCGGCGCCGAGGTGCTGGTGCAGATGCTGATCATCGTGATCATCGGCGGGCTGGGCTCGGTCACTGGCTGCTTCGCCGGCGCGATGCTGATCGCGCTCAGCACCAACTACGTGAGCTTCCTCTTGCCCGACATGGCGCTGGTCTCCAACATCCTCGTGATGATGGCGGTGCTGCTGTGGCGGCCGCAGGGCCTCTATCCGGTCAACAAGCACTAGGCGGGCGCGATGTTCAATTCGATTCTCTCGGGCGACCTGCCGCGCAGCCGATGGCTCACGGCGCTGCTGGTGCTGGTGGTGGCCTATCTCGCCACCGCGCCCTTCCTGTTCTCGGGCGCGCGCTCGCTCAACGTGGCGGCGACCATCTGCGTCTTCGTGGTGCTGGTGGCTTCCTTCGACCTGCTGCTGGGCTACTGCGGCGTGGTGTCGTTCGCGCACGCGATGTTCTACGGCATCGGGGCCTACGGCGTCGCGATCGCGATGTACAAGCTCGGCCCGACCTGGTCGGCGATGCTGGTCGGCGCGCTGTCTGGGTTGGGCGTGTCGCTGCTGCTGTCCTTCCTGATCGCGCTGGTTTCGCTGCGGGTCAAGGCCATCTTCTACACGATGATGACGCTGGCGGTGGCGGCCGCCTTCGGTGCCCTGGTGACGCGCATGAGCGGCCTCACCGGCGGCGACGACGGCCGCACCTTCAAGCTGCCCGAGTCGCTGTCGCCGGGCTTCCGCCTGTTCGAGAACGACATCCTCGGCACCACGGTGAACGGCAAGGTGCTGACCTACTACCTGGTGTTCGCAAGCGCGGTGCTGCTGTTCCTGCTGATGCTCCGGGTCGTCAACTCGCGCTTCGGCCGCGTGCTGGAGGCCATCCGCGAGAACGAGTTCCGGGCCGAGGCGATCGGCTACCGGACCCTCTACTACCGCGTGGCGGTCAACTGCCTGGCGGCCGCGCTCGCGACCTGCGCCGGCATCCTCATGGCGCTGTGGCTGCGCTACGTCGGGCCGCAGACCACGGTCGGCTTCAACGTGATGCTCAACATCCTGCTGATGGCGGTGATCGGCGGGCTCGGCACGGTCTACGGCGCGGTGGTCGGCGTGGCGCTGTTCGTGGTGGCCGAGAACTACCTGCAGAGCCTGATGGGCGGCATGAGCGGCTCGCTCGGCGGGGTGCCGCTCTTGGCGGCGCTGTTCCACCCCGACCGCTGGCTGCTGTGGTTCGGCACCGTCTTCGTGCTGTCGGTCTACTTCTTCCCGAGCGGCATCGTCGGCAAGCTGCGGGCGTCCACCAAGGAGGTGCTGTGAATCCACCCGTCGTGCTCGTTGAAGTCAGGGGCAGCGTACAGATCATCACGATCAACCGTCCGGCGGTGCGCAATGCGATCAACAAGGAAGTGGCGGTCGCGCTCGCGGCGGCGTTGTCGGAACTCGATGCGCGGCCCGAACTGCACGTGGGCATCCTCACCGGCGCCGGCGGCTCCTTCTGCGCCGGCATGGACCTGAAGGCCTTCGCGGCCGGCGGCGACGAGCCGATCGTCGCGGGCCGGGGCTTCGCCGGCATGTGCGAAGCGCCGCCGGCGAAGCCGCTGATCGCGGCGGTCGAGGGCCATGCGGTGGCCGGCGGTTTCGAGATCGCGCTGGCCTGCGACCTGATCGTGGCGGCGCGCGGCGCCAGCTTCGGCCTGCCCGAGGTCAAGCGCGGGCTGGTCGCATCGTCGGGTGGCCTGATGCGGCTGCCGCACCGGGTCTCGCGCAACCTGGCGATGGAGCTGGCAATCGTCGGCGATCCGGTCACGGCCGAGCAGGCGGCCGCCTGCGGGCTGGTCAACCGGCTGGTGGAGAACGGCGGCGCGCTCGATGCCGCGCTCGAACTGGCTCGGCGCATCGATGCCAACGCGCCGCTCGCGGTCGCGGCCAGCAAGCAGATCGTGGATGCTTCGCGCACCTGGACCGACGATGAGATGTTCGAGCGCCAGCGGCCGCTGGCGCGCAAGGTCAACGGCTCCTCGGATGCGCGCGAGGGCGCGACCGCCTTCGCCGAGAAGCGCGCCGCGGTCTGGCAAGGCCGCTGAGGCTGGCGCTCAGGCCAGCGCGAACGCGCTCATCCGCGGCAGCGTGCGCTCGCCGGTCTTCTGCAGGTGCCGCCGCATGCGGCTCTCGGCCTTGGCCTCGTCGCCCTCGAGGATGGCTTCGGTGATGGCGCGGTATTCGGCCACCATCGCCTTCAGGTCGGCGGTGGTCAGCGAGTGATAGAACTGGGCGCGGAACAGGTGGGCCCGCGCCTGCGGCAGCACGCGGTCGAGTTCGCCGCTATCGGCGATCTCGAACATCACCTTGTAGTAGTTGGCGCGCTCGTCGAGCACGCGGTCGAGCGCCTCGGGCGTGCGGGCGCTGACCAGCTTCTGCGCCGCGGCCTCGAAGCGCCTTGCGTTGTCTGCGCGGTGGATGTTGGCGGCGGCCAGCCGCGCGGCCAGGCCCGACAGCACCTCCAGCACGCCGAGCAGGCTGGCGGCGTCTTCGCGCGTGAGCGAGCGGATCACGGCGCCGCGGTGCGGCGTGAGGTCGACCACGCCGCTCGACGCCAGGATGCGCAGGGCTTCGCGCACGGTGCTGCGGCTCACGCCCAGATCGCGTGTGAGATCGGCCTCGACCAGCCGCTGGCCGACCGTGAAGCGCCGCATCAGGATGCCCTTGCTGATCGCGTCGGCCACGCGGTCGGGCGTGCTGCGCGGATGCGGCGTCTCGGGCGCCGGCCGGGCGCGGGCGGGCATTCTGGGTGCGACGGTCTTGAGGGCGATGGTCATGCAGCTTCGCGCGCTTGGGGCGGGATTGTTGACGTAATTGTCAGGCAATACGCATCGGCCACAAGGGCTTTGCCCTCGGATGAACCCTCGAAAAGCCAAAGTCGCAGCGAGTTGGCACAAGACGCAGGGCAGGGCCTTGCCTACGCTCGGCCATCGTCGCGGCGCCGCTGCGTTCAAAGAGGTCCTGGATTGTCCGACTCCGTACTGCTGGAGCGTGAGGGCGCGGTCGCACTGCTCACGCTCAACCGCCCCGAACGGGCCAATGTGCTCGACCTCGAGACCGGTCGCGCGCTGGTCGACTGCATCGAGCGGCTGGCGGCCGACAAGGGCGTGCGCGCGGTGTTGCTGCGGGCCCGTGGCCGGCAGTTCTGCGCCGGCGGCGACATCGCCGACTTCGTCGATGCGGGCGGCGACCTGTCCGGCCTGCTCGACCGCGCGATCCCGCCGCTGCACCGCGCGATCCACACGCTGGCGACGCTGCCGGTGCCGGTGGTCAGCGCGCTCAACGGTCCGGTCGGCGGCGGCGGCATCGGCCTCGCGCTTTGTGCCGACATCGTGCTCGCGGCCGAGTCGATGAAGCTGCGCGGCGGCTATACGGCGATCGGCCTCACACCCGACGCCGGATCGTCCTGGCTGCTGGCGCGCCGCGTGGGTGCCGCGCGTGCCAAGGAGATCTTCCTGACCAACCAATCATTGACGGCGCGCGAATGCCTGGCGATCGGCGCCGTGTCGCAGGTCCATCCGGACGCCGAACTCGAAGCCCGTGCGCGCGAACGGGTCGAGGCGCTCGCCGCCGGCGCCACCGCGGCGCTGGCGCGGACCAAGGCCCTGCTCGACGGCGCGGCCGGCCGCGCGCTCGAAGCCCAACTCGAGATCGAGCACCGCGGCATGGTCGCCTCGGGCGCCACGGCCGATGCCCAGGAGGGCGTCAAGGCCTTCTCGGCCAAGAGAAACCCTCTGTTTATCGGGCGATAGTGTCGGACAAACCCTGATGTATTGTCAGACAATGTGGCCTACGATGGGCCGCATGCAAGGACCTTCCTCGTGAGCGCGAACTCTCCGGAAACCGCCCCGCGGCCGCTGGACACGGTCCGCCTGGCAGCCTGGCTCGAAGGCCGGCTGCCCGGCCTGCGCGGCCCGCTGAGCGCCACCCGCTTCAAAGGCGGCCAGTCCAACCCAACCTATCTCCTGAGCGATTCCGCCGGTGCCCGCTACGTGCTGCGCAAGCAACCCGACGGCGTGCTGCTGCCCTCCGCGCATGCGGTCGACCGCGAGTACCGGGTGCTGCATGCCCTGGGCGGCACCGACGTGCCGGTGGCGCGCGTGCATTGCTTCTGCGACGACCCGCAGGTGGTCGGCACGCCGTTCTACGTGATGGCATTCGTCGACGGCCGCGTGCTCTGGGACCCGGCGCTGCCCGGCATGCCGGTGGCCGGGCGCAGCGCCATCTACGACGAGATGAACCGCGTGGTCGCCGCGCTGCATCGGGTCGACGTGGATGCGGCCGGACTGGCCCACTACGGCCGGCCCGGGGCCTTCTTCGAGCGCCAGATCGCGCGCTGGACCCGCCAGTACCAGGCGACGGTCGAAGGCCCCGGCGGCGTCGACGCGATTCCCGCGATGGAGCGGTTGATCGAGTGGCTGCCGGCGAATGTCCCGGTCACGCCGACGGGCCGGGACGAAAGCTGCATCTTCCATGGCGACCTGCGCATCGACAACATGATCTTCCACCCGAGCGAGCCGCGCGTGCTGGCGCTGCTCGACTGGGAACTGTCCACGCTCGGCCACCCGCTGGCCGACTTCGCCTACCACGCGCTGCCCTGGCGCCTGGGCGCGCAGCAGTTCCGCGGCATGGCCGGCGCCGACTTCGCGGCCCTCGGCATTCCGGGCGAGCGCGCCTACCTCGATGCCTATTGCCGCCGGGTCGGCCGCGAGCCGGTCGATCCGTCGCATTGGGAGTTCTACCTGGCCTACGCCATGTTCCGGCTCGCCGCCATCCTGCAAGGCATTCTCAAGCGCTCGCACGACGGCACGGCGTCGAGCGCCGAGGCGCGCGAGACCGGTGCCCGCGCCCGGCCGATCGCCGAGGCCGCCTGGCGCCAGGTCGAGGCCCACTTCCCCAGGACCGCGCGCTAGTTGCGGCTCTCATCCATTCCATCCGAAAGTCACCCGTGTTCGAGTTCTCCCCCAAGGTCCAGGATCTGCAGCAACGCCTCGTCGCCTTCATGGACGAGCACATCTATCCGAACGAGAAGCGCTACTACCGCGAGGCCGAAGAACTGGGCCCGTGGAAGGTCGCCCCGGTGCTCGAGGAGCTCAAGCCCAAGGCCCGTGCCGCCGGCCTGTGGAACCTGTTCCTGCCGGAGTCCGAGCACGGCGCCGGCCTGAGCAACTTCGAATACGCGCCGCTGTGCGAGATCATGGGCCGCTCCCACCTGGCGCCCGAGGTCTTCAACTGCTCCGCGCCCGACACCGGCAACATGGAGGTGCTGGCCCGCTACGGCACGCCCGAGCAGCAGGCGAAGTGGCTGGTGCCGCTGCTGGCCGGCGAGATCCGCTCCTGTTTCGCGATGACCGAGCCCGACGTGGCCTCCAGCGACGCCACCAACATCGAGTCGAGCATCGTGCGCGACGGCGACCACTACGTGATCAACGGCCGCAAGTGGTACACCACCAATGCCACCGACCCGCGCTGCAAGATCTGCATCTTCATGGGCAAGTCCGACCCCGACAATGCCGACCGCCACAAGCAGCAGTCGATGATCCTGGTGCCGCTGGACACGCCCGGCGTCACGGTGGTGCGGCCGATCGCGGTGTTCGGCTTCTATGGCGTGCCCGACCGGGCATCCGAAGTCACTTTCGAGAACGTGCGCGTGCCGGCCTCGAACATGCTGCTCGGCGAGGGCCGCGGCTTCGAGATCGCCCAGGGCCGGCTCGGCCCGGGACGCATCCACCACTGCATGCGGCTGGTCGGCCTGGCCGAGAAGATGCTCGAGCTGATGTGCCAGCGCAGCCTGTCGCGCGTGGCCTTCGGCAAGCCCGTGGCGCAGCAGGGCGTGACGGTCGAGCGCATCGCCGAGTCGCGCATCCTGATCGAGCAGGCCCGGCTGCTGACCTTGAACGCGGCGCATCGCATGGACACCGTGGGCAACAAGGTCGCCAAGGCCGAGATCGCGATGATCAAGGTGGCGGCGCCCAAGATGGCTTGCCAGGTGATCGACTGGACCATCCAGGCCTTCGGCGGCGGCGGCACCAACAACGACGTCGGCATCGCGTCGGCCTATGCCACCGCGCGCCTGCTGCGGCTGGCCGACGGGCCCGACGAAGTGCACCGCAACCAGATCGGGCAGCTGGAGCTCAGGAAGTATCGCTAGCCCCAGGCATCCGGCCCGCGGCAACCCGAACGGCAGAACAGAAGCAAGGAGACAAGCATGCACATCGAACTCGAATCTTCCGCATCCTCGATCGCCGTGCGCGGCAGCGCCCCCGCGCGGCAGGAGCCGCTCATGTGGCTGAACGCGGATCGCGTGCTCTACGTGGGCCTGCTCGGCGAGCCCTCGGTGCGCACCTTCGGCGCCTATTCGATCTACGTCTCGCTCAGCAAGCCGCACCGCATCAGCGTCGCGGGCGGCGCCTGGGAGGAGGCCGAGGTGTCGGTGATTCCGCCCTACGTGCCGCACCGCATCGCCTCGGGCGAACGCATGATCTGCAACATCCTCATCGAGGCCGACAGCGTGGAGAGCAAGCGCCTGCCGGCCTTCATCGCGCAGGGGCGCGGCCTCGTGTGCGAAGACGAGGTGCTGCGTGCCTTGCGTGCCGCGCTCGAACGCTTCCGTTGCAGCAGCACGCGGCAGTTCCCGCAGACGGCCGACTTCGACCGCAGCTTCTTCGGCGACGCGCTGGCGCCGCGTGCCATCGACCGGCGCATCCGCGCCACGCTCGCGCGCATCAAGGACGACCCCAACAGCCACACCTCGGCGCAAGACTGCGCCGACGCTTCGCACCTGTCGGTGTCGCGTTTCCTGCACCTGTTCAAGGCCGAGGTGGGCACGCCGTTCCGCAGCTTCCGCACCTGGCAGCGGGCCCGCAGCGTTCTCTACTACGTGACGCAGAACGCCAACCTCGCGAACATCGCGCTCGATGTCGGCTACCCCGACTCGACCCATTTCAGCCACTCGATCCGGCAGGTCTACGGCCTGACACCCAAATCGATCTTCGCCGGCAGCCGCAGGCTCGAGCTCTACGGCCGGGCCGCCGCGGGCTCGCCGCGCTACCAGTTCGCCTGATTCTTTTTCGAGGACCCATGCAAGTAGATTTCGATTTCACAGGCCGGCACGTCGTCGTGTTCGGCGGCACCACGGGCATCAACTTCGGCATCGCGCACGCGTTCGCGCGCCAGGGCGCCAGGCTCACGGTGGCCAGCCGCAAGCCCGAGAACGTCGAGGCCGCGGTCGCCGAACTGCGCGGTCACGGCGGCGAGGTGCATGGCGTGTGCGCCGACGTGCGCGACTTCGATGCGGTGGGCCGGGCCCTGCAGGAATCGGTCGACCGCTTCGGCCCCATCGACGTGCTGGTGTCCGGCGCGGCCGGCAACTTTCTCTGCGAGGCCAAGGACATGTCGTCCAACGGCTTCAAGGTGGTGGTCGACATCGACCTGGTCGGCAGCTTCCACGTGCTGCGCCAGGCGCATGCGCACCTGCGCAAGCCCGGCGCATCGGTGATCAGCATCACGGCGCCGCAGTCCTTCGTGCCGATGCGCTACCAGGCGCACGCCTGTGCCGCCAAGGCCGGTGTCGACCAGCTCACGCGCGTGCTGGCGCTCGAATGGGGCGGCGAGGGCCTTCGCATCAACTCGATCTCGCCGGGCCCGATCGACGGCACCGAGGGCTTCCGCAAGCTGATGGCGCCGTCGGCGGCCGAACGGCAGTCGGCGCAGGACGCGGTGCCGCTCAAGCGCTTCGGCAGTCTCGACGACATCGCCAACCTGGCGCTGTTCCTGGCTTCGCCCTATGCGGGCTACATCTCGGGCGCCGTGATTCCGTGCGACGGGGGCGGCGCGGTCGAAAGCGTTAAGCCGGCGCTCGAGTCGGCGGGGGCGTCGATCTAGCTGCGGGCCGCTGGCTGCATTCCGGCGCCACGCGGTCCAGCGCCGCGACCAGCCTGTCGGTGAGCCGCAGGCTGTATTCGGAGGTCGGATGCACGTCGTCCGCCAGCGCGACCGGGCCGGCCTCGCCGATGTCCGCGAACTCGACCTTCATGTCCTCGGCCAGTTCGTCCACCTCGTCGTCGACGAGGTCGCGCCCGGCCATCTTGTCGGGTGTCATGAAGGCATTGGGCAACTGCCGCGCATAGCCTGTCAGCACCGGGATGCGGCCTTCGTAGCGGACGGTGTGAACCATCCAGGGCAGGTTGTGCAGGACGGTCTCCCCGGCCCAGCCTTCGGCGATGCCGCTGCCGATCACGACCACGCGGGCCGCGCGCGGATCGGTCCTGAATCCCTTGGCCAGCTTCGCCAGCGACTGGCCGGGCTGCGTTCGGTCGTCGATGCGCCATGCAGGCCGCCGCGCCTTGAGTTCGGCCGCCGGGTTGCGCGGATGGCGCATGAAGCGCTCATGGTCGACGTAGGCGCCGTTGAGGATCGAGTCGCCATACAGCACCACCGAGCAATCCGGTGCCTGGGTCGATGGCAGGGCCGTGAAGGCGGGGGGCGCCACGCCGGCGAGGGTGGCGAGTTCCTGCGGATCGTCCAGATGCAGATCGCATCCGGCAAGGGCGAGGCACAGGGCAGGCAAGGCAAGGGAGGCGAGATTCATGCGCAAGCGTGAAATCCTATCCGGGCCGTGTTGCCGGCGTGTGTAGGCCGACGCCCACGATCGTCGACCGCGCTAGGCCCTTCCGGGCACCAGCGCCCGGGTGCGCGCCTCGCCGTCGAGCGGCTGGAATTGCGGTGGAGGCGGACCGCCGGGCCGGCCTCGGCCTGCCGGCCCTCGCTCGCCCGGCGGCGGCGGCGCCCGCTCGGCGACCGGCCTGGCCGCGGGGTCCGCCACCAGCGTCAGGCTGGCGACATAGGCGCGTGCCTCTTCGCGCACGGCGCCCAGCACGGTGGCCCCGGCCTGCAGCGCGATGCCGTCGCTGCTGTTGAGCGTGTCGCGCAGGCTGGCGCGGCGATAGTCCGGCAGCCGGGTGTAGAGGAACTCGCTGAGCGCGTCGGGCAGGAAGAACTGCGAGGTGAGGACCTCATGCGCGCCGTCGAAGACCTTGAAGTGCACATGCGTCGTGCGGCCGCGATACCAGCCGGGGTAGATGGTCGAGAACGCGGCCGTGCCGCTGGCATCGGTCAGCAGCGAGCCGCGCAGGAAGCTCTGGCCCTGGGTGGACAGTCGCTGGTCTTCGCCCTGGCCGGCATAGCCGGAGTAGACCCCTTGCGCATCGCAATGCCAGATGTCGACCCGCGCGCCCGGCCACGGCCTTCGCTCCAGGCCCAGCACCGTGAAGCGGACCTCCAGCGGCACGCCGGGCCGTCCTTCGGTGATGTCGGACCGGAACTTGCGCGCATCGAAGTAGTACGGGCCTTCGGTGGCGGCCGCGGTCAGGGGCAGGCGGCCTGGATCGGAGGGCGCGAGGCTTTCTGCGCGCGAGGCGTTGCCCGCGACCGTGGCGGCCAGTCCGGAGATCAGCACGCCGCGGCGCGATGCGCGAAAGGAGGGCGGGGCGTTCGTGGGCATGGAAGGTGTCATGGCTGTCGGCGCCGGGTTCAGGCCGGCTCGGCCATCGATGCTGCGCCGGGATCGGAGAGAAATCTGGGAGGCAGGCAGGCAGGCAGCCAGCCGAGCCGCGCCATTTGCCCTTTCGGATTTCCGGCCCATCGGGTGCTTTGATAGACTCGCGCCCCTCATGCGCCGCCTCGTGTTCATCTTCCTGATGGTCGTGCTGCCGATCCAGTGGACCTGGGCGGCGGCAGCGAGCGTCTGCGCGCACGAGCCACAGGGCGCCAGCCACTTCGGTCACCATCAGCACGAGCACGCCGACGCTGCGCAGGCGGTGCAGCCGGCCGACGAAGGCCCGGCCGGCTCGCTCTCGAACCATCCGGATTGCGGCGTCTGCCACGCGGCAGCCACCGCGGTGGTGCCGGCCTCGGAAAGCGTGCCGACCCTCTGGGGTGGCCACGCCTATTCCGTTCGCTACGCATGGGCGGTGCCAGACCGCTTCGTCGACACGCTCCTGCGGCCGCCCTCGGCCCTCGTCGCCTGACAGGCTGACGAGGCGGTTGATCCGTTGGCGCCCATCCGGCGCGCCACCCTCGTCGGGTTCTTGAATCGGCGGGCCGCCGCGCCTGCCATCGCGACGAGACCATCACATGAATTCAACCCACTGGGGAACCCCCGGTGCGCTGGTGCTTGCACTGGCTTGCGGCCTGCCGGTGCAAGCGCAGCCGGCCGCCTCGGGCGGCGGCTCGATCAAGCAGGGCTTCGAAGCCGCATGGGCGCGGCAGCCCGAGTACCGTGGCGCCGGCTTGCGTCGGGACGCCGCAACCGCTTCGGAGGCGGCGGCGCAGCGCTGGACCCCCGAGCCGCCGGCGCTCGAACTGACAGCCAAGGGCGACCGCCTGACCAGCAACACCGGCGCGCGGGAGTACGAGGCCAAGGTCGCCGTCCCGATCTGGCTGCCGGGCGAAAAGTCCCGTTCGCTGGCCGCTGCCCATGCCGACAGCGGCGCCGTCGAGGCGCGCCTGTTCGCCGCGCAATGGCGCTTGGCCGCGGAGGTTCGGGAGGCCTACTGGACCTATGCGAAGGCCAGTCTGGATCGCTCCCTGGCACAGCAACGCCTGAGCGGTTCGCAGCAGCTCGCGGCCGATGTCGCACGGCGCGTCGGCGCGGGCGACCTGGCCCGGTCCGACAGCCATCAGGCCGAGGCGGCGGTGGCGGCGGCCGAAGGCGCCGTGGCCGAGTCGGATGCGGCGCTGGCGCAGGCCGCGCAGCGCTGGACCGCGCTGACCGGCGCGGCGCCGCTCGCCGTCGAGCAGCTGGCGTCCGAAGCGAGGCCGGTCGAACCGCCGGCCGATGCCTCGCATCCCGTGCTTCAGGACCTGGTGGCGCGCGCCGATGTGGCGCGGCGCCAGGCCGAACTGGCCGCGGCGCAGACCCGCGCCAATCCCGAACTGATGCTGGGCGTGACGCGCGAGCGTTCCGACGCCAACGAACGCTACGCCCAGGTACTCAGCGTGGCGGTCCGCATCCCGCTCGGAAGACTCAGCCGCAGCGATGCGCGGATCGCGGTCGCCGGCGCCGAGCAGACGGAGGCCGAAGCCCAGTTGCTCGTCGAGCAGGCGCGCATCGGCGCCGAGGCCCGGGCCGCCAGCGAGCGCGTGAAGGCGCTCGCGCTGGCGGTCGAGGCGGCAGAGCGCCGCAGCCGGCTGGCCGGTGAATCGCGCGGCTTCTTCGAGAAGTCGTTCCGGCTCGGCGAAACCGACCTGCCGACCCGCCTGCGGATCGAGCAGGAGGCGGCCGACGCGCAGCGCCAGGCGGCCCGCAGCCGCATCGATCTCGCTGCTGCGGTCTCGCAGTGGCGCCAGGCACTCGGCTTGTTGCCGCAATAGCCAAGGAAAGAACAACGCAATGATCTCCAGACACACATTGAATGCCCTGGCCCTGGTGGCCGCCCTGGGCGCCGTGCCTGCCACGGCCGCGGATGAGCACGGCCATGACCATGGCCCGGCCGCCGCACCGAGCGGCCCGGCGCTGCCGCGCTTCGCGGCCGTTTCCGACGCCTTCGAACTGGTGGGCGTGATCGACGGCAAGAAGCTCACGCTCTACCTCGACAGCTTCGAGGACAACGCGCCGGTCAGGAACGCCAAGGTCGAACTCGAGATCGGCGGCGCGAAGCTCGCGCTCGCCGAGCGCGCGGACGGCGAGTACGAAGGCACGCTGGCCGAAGCGCTCGAGCCGGGCGTCGTCGCGGTGACTGCGTCCGTCGTCGCCGGCGGTCTGTCCGACCTGCTGGCGGCGGACCTGGACTTGCATGCGGCGGCGCCCGTCGCGGACGTGCACGGGCGCGATTGGCGCACGGTCGCCGCCTGGACCGCCGGCGCGCTCGTCGTGCTCGGCGCGGGCGCCGCGCTGCGGCGCCGCGCACGCATGGGAGCTCCAGCATGATCGCCAGGTCGATACTCGCGCTCATCGTCGCCTGCGCGCTGCCGGCCTGGGCCGCGGACGGGCATGGCCACAGCCATGGCGAATCGGCGCCGGCCGCGCCGTCGAACGGACCGAGCCGCCTGCCGGATGGCAGCGTGTTCCTTCCCAAGGCGGCACAGCGGCAACTGTCGATCCGGACCGCCGTCGCCAGCACCGAGGAACTGGCGCGCACCGTCGAGCTGGCGGGCAAGGTCACGATGGACCCGAACGCGGGCGGCAAGGTGCAGCCCACGACTGCGGGCCGCGTGGAGCCCGGTCCGCGAGGCCTGCCTGCGGTCGGTCAAGCGGTTCGCAAGGGCGAGCTGCTGGCCTACGTGATTCCGTCCAGCGCGCCGCTGGAGCGCTCGGTCCAGGCGGCCCAGCTCGCGGAACTGCGGGCGTCGCGGGCTCTGGCCGAAAAACGCCTGGCCCGGCTCAAGGCGCTGTCGGACACCGTGCCGCAAAAGGAGATCGAGGCCGCCGAGGCCGACCTGGCCAGCCTGGGCGCGCGCGCCGGCGCCGTCCATGCCGGGCTGAACGAGCGCGAGGCATTGGTGGCCCCGGTGGCCGGCGTCATCGCTTCCTCCAATGTGGTCGCGGGGCAGGTGGTCGATGCGCGGGAACTGGTCTACGAAGTGGTCGACCCCCATCGACTGGCCATCGAAGCGCTGTCCTTCGATCCCGAGCTCGGGGCGAACGTCGGCGGCGCGACGCTTGCCGTCGGCGGCGATCGCGTGCCGCTGCGTTTTCTGGGCGCGGCGCGCGCGCTGCGCGAACAAGCGCTGCCATTGAGCTTCGCGGCCAGCGGCGCGGCCTTGTCGAAGCTGGCGGTGGGCCAGCCGGTCAAGGTCCATGTCCGGACTCTTTCGAAGGTCCAGGGCATCGCGGTCCCGGCGGCTTCGCTCATGAGGAGTCCGTCGAACCAGACCATCGTGTGGGTCAAGACGGCGCCCGAGAAGTTCGAGCCTCGCGTCGTCAGCGTCGAACCGCTGGACGGCGTGACGGTCGCGGTGACTTCGGGCCTGAAGGCCGGCGACCGCATCGCCACGCAAGGTGCCAGCCTCATCAACCAGGTCCGCTGAAGGAGCCACGAATGTTCAAGTGGCTACTGACGAGCAGCCTGTCGAACCGGTTGCTGGTGCTCATCGCCAGCGTGGTTCTGATGGCCTATGGCGCATGGACCCTGTCGCGCACGCCGGTCGACGTCTTTCCCGACCTCGACAAGCCCACCGTCACGGTCATGACCGAGGCCGGCGGCATGGCCGCCGAGGAGGTGGAGCAACTCATCACCTTCCCGCTGGAGACGACGATGAACGGCCTGCCCGGCGTCGAGACGGTTCGCTCGGTCTCCTCGGCCGGGCTGTCCTTCCTCTACGTGACCTTCGGCTGGGACACCGACATCTTCCGCGCCCGGCAGATGGTGTCCGAGCGCCTGGCTTCGATGGAGGAGGGCCTGGCCGAGGGCATCGTGCCGCGCATGGGGCCGATCAGTTCGATCATGGGCGAGATCATGCAGATCGCGATCCCGGTCGACACCGCGAAGATCTCGCCGATGGCGGTGCGCGAGTACGCGGACTGGGTGCTTCGCCCCCGCCTGATGGCGATCCCGGGTGTGGCCCAGGTGATTCCGATCGGCGGCGAGGTGCGGCAGTTCCAGGTCCAGCCGAACACGACACGCATGTCGGAACTGGGCATCACGCACGAGCAGCTGGAGGCCGCGCTCAAGGGCTTCTCGTCCAACACCTCGGGTGGCTTCCTCGAACTCAACGGACGCGAATACCTGATCCGCCACCTCGGCCGCACTTCGCTGCTCGACGACCTGAAGAACCTGGCGCTGGCGTCGCGCAACGGCCAGGCGATCCTGCTGCGCCAGATCGCGGACGTGAGCTTCGCGGCCGCACCGAAGCGCGGCGACGCCGGCTTCGAGGGCAAGCCGGCGGTCATCCTCGGCATCCAGAAGCAGCCCACGGCCGACACCGTCTCGCTCACCCGGGCGATCGAGGCGGCGCTCGACGGCATGAAGGCCTCGCTGCCGGCCGGCATGGAGACGCCGCGCGTGACCTTCAGGCAGGCGAGCTTCATCGAGTCCTCGATCGACAACCTGAAGTGGAAGCTGGCCGGAGCGTCGGTCTTCGTCGCGGCGATCCTCTTCCTGTTCCTGGGCACCTTGCGGCCGACCGTCATCGCGCTCACCGCGATCCCGGTCTCCATCCTGATGGCGGCGCTGGTGTTCAAGTACTTCGGCCTGTCGATCAACACCATGACACTGGGCGGGCTGGCGGTCGCGGTGGGCGGCCTGGTGGACGATGCGGTGGTCGGGCTCGAGAACGCCATTCGCCGCCTCAGGGAAGACCGGGCCAAGCATCCGACGCACCGTCTCGATCCGGTCGAGGTGGTGGCGCGGGCGACGATGGAGATCCGCTCCTCGATCCTCTATGCGACCATCATCATCGTGCTGGTGTTCGTGCCGCTGTTCGCCTTGCCCGGCATGGAAGGCAAGCTCTTCGTGCCGCTGGGTGTCGCCTTCATCGTCTCGACGCTCGCGAGCCTGATCGTCTCGGTGACCCTGACGCCGGTGCTCTCGTCCTACCTGCTGCCGCGCATGAAGTCGCTCGACCACGGCGACACCCGGCTGCTGGCCTGGCTGAAGGCCAGGTACGCCAGCGGGCTGCAGAAGGTGCTGAACCGGCCGAAGCGCGCCCTCGCGGCCGCCGGCCTTGCGGTGCTGGCGTCGCTCGCGGCGGTGCCTTTTTTTCCGACCACCTTCCTGCCGCCCTTCAACGAGGGGACGCTGCTGGTCGGGATGCGATTGAATCCCGGCGTCACGCTGGCCGAGACTGCGGCGCTGGCACGCCAGGCGGAGGTGTTGATCACGCAGGTGCCGGAGGTCACGCACGTCGGACGCCGCAGCGGGCGCGCCGAGCTCGACGAGCACGCGGAGGGTGTCCACGTCAGCGAACTCGATGTCGGACTCAGGCCGACCGCCGAGCTGACGCGATCGATGGGCGAGATCTCGGCCGACATCCGGGCGCGGCTGGTGAACCTGCCGGCCGCGGTCTCGATCGGGCAGCCGATCTCGCATCGCATCGATCACATGCTCTCGGGCGTCCGTTCGCAGATCGCCCTCAAGCTGTTCGGCGACGACCTCGACACGCTGCGCGGCCAGGCGGACCTGCTGCGCGGCCGGCTGGCAGCGATCCCGGGGCTGGCCGATCTCGAGATCGAGAAGCAGGTGCTGGCGCCGCAGATCAAGGTCAGGGTGGACTACGCGGCCGCGGCCCGCCACGGGGTTGCGGCGCCGCAGATACTGAACGCGCTGCAAAGCCTGGTGGAGGGCGAGAAGCTCACGCAGATCGTCGAAGGCAGCCGCCGCTTCGCGCTGGTCGTGAAGCTGCCCGAATCCGCGCGCTCCGCCGAGGGGCTGCGGGACATCCTCATCGAGACGCCGTCCGGCCGTGTGCCGCTGTCGCAGCTGGCCTCCATCGAAGAGGGCGACGGCCCGAACCAGATCAGCCGCGACGATGGCAAGCGGCGCATCGTGCTGTCGGCCAATGCGCAAGGACGCGCGCTCTCCGACATCGTCGCGGACATGCGCAAGGTCGTTGCCGGCACGCCGCTGCCCGAGGGCTACTTCGTGACGCTCGGGGGCCAGTTCCAGGCGCAGGAAGAAGCGTCCCGGCTGGTCGGCCTGTTGTCGCTGGTGTCGCTGACCCTGATGTTCGTGGTGCTCTACAGCCGCTACCAGTCGGCCGGGCTCTCGCTGCTGATCATGGCGAACATCCCGCTGGCGCTGGTGGGCGCCGTCGTCGGCCTGTGGCTCGCGGGCCAGCCGCTGTCGGTGGCGGCGCTGGTCGGCTTCATCACCCTGGCCGGCATCTCGGTGCGCAACGGGATCCTGAAGGTCAGCCACTACATCAACCTGATGCGCTTCGAAGGCGAGGGCTTCGACCAGAAGATGATCGTCCGCGGCTCGCTCGAACGGCTGGCACCGGTGCTGATGACGGCGCTCGTGACCGCATTCGCGCTGGCGCCGCTGCTGTTCGAGGCCGAGCGGCCGGGCACCGAGATCCTGCATCCGGTCGCAGTCGTCATCTTCTGCGGGCTGATCAGCTCGACGCTGCTCGACACCTTCCTGACGCCGGCCATGTTCTGGCTCTTCGGCCGCAAGGCCGCGGAGCGACTCGCGCAGGCCAAGGGGCAAGAGGCCCTTTGACCCGCCTTCATTCAATCAATCAATCGAACCTCTGGAGGACTTCCATGAAAAAGCAGGCACTGATGGCCATCCTGGCCCTGAGCATGGCGGGCGGCGCCCTGGCCGCGGGCGACCACAAGCACGATGACCATGCGCCGCGGCATGGCGGCGTCGTCGCACCGGGCAAGGAGGCCGACTTCGAACTGGTGGCCAGGCCCGATGCGCTGCACCTCTACCTGAGCGACCACGGCAAGCCGATGGACCCGTCCAAGGCGGCCGCGAAGCTCACCTTGCTCGCAGGCGCGGAGAAGACCGAGGTCGAACTCAAGCCGGCCGGCGACAAGCTGGAAGCCAAAGGCAGCTTCAAGGTGGCTGCGGGCACGAAGGCGGTGGCCGTGGTGACGAACGCGGGCAAGACCCTGGGGACGGCGCGCTTCACGCTCAAGTGAGAGCCGGTGGCCGCCTGCCGCGGCCGAGGCTCTTCAGGCCGACTTGCCGCGAGCGGCTTTCCGCGTGCCTTCGGCGCGTGGGCTCTCCGCCCCCGCCGCGCTGCCTGCGCTGGTCGCCTGCTCGATCCACAGCAAGGTGTCGACATAGGACATGAAGCGGTCCAGGTAGTCCGGCGACAGGTCGCGCATCAGGGTCAGCGAGCGGTGCACCAGATGGTGCGAGTTGAGCGGGCCGGCGTTCTCCGGCATCTTCGCCAGCGACTGGGTCAGCCGTCGATCGGCGCTGAGCCGCGACCAGGTGCTCTTGAAGTAGCCGAGCGACTTCAGTTCGGGCAGCGAGGGCGGCAGGCCGGTCGCGGCATCGCCGGTCTCTGCGCCGCTGGCGGCAGCCGGTGCCTGCCTCGCCGCATGCGCGACGAGCTGCGCGAGCGGGCCGCGCGCCGGCGGCGTCTTGCCGGGCTTCTTTTCGGTGGCGTCCGCCGCGGGCCGACGGCCTTCGAGCGCCTCGCCGTACGCCATGACCAGCTGCGCCAGCCTGTGGTCCAGGATGCGTCGCGCGTCGCCGCCGTGGCCGGCGGCCCGCCTGGCGAGCGCTTCGATGAAGCGAAAGCGGATCGGATCGACGCGATGGTCGCCACGCTCGCGCCAGGCATCGAGCATCGCGCCGATGTCGATGGCCTGCTCGCTATTCACGGCGCTTCGCGATCGCGTTGGATGGCCTCGGCGTGGGCGACATCTCCACGCGCCGGTTCTTCGACCGGCCTTCGGCATCGGCGTTGGACGCCACCGCCTGCTCGGCCCCGAAGGCCGCGGCGAACACCGACGACGACGGCACGCCGTCCTCGATCAAGGCCCGGGTCACGGTCAGGGCGCGTTGCGCCGACAGCTCCCAGTTGTCGGCGAAGCGGCGGGCGCCATCGCGCATCTGGCGGTCGTCGGTGAAGCCGCTGACCATCAGGATCTCGTCGCGCGACTGGAGGTAGGCGGCCAGCGGCGCGGTCAGGCTCTTCAGCAGCTGCCGGCCTTCGGGCTGCAGCTCGGCCGAGTTGAAGGCGAACAGCACGCTGCCACTGATGCCGATGCGCCCGTTGTTGAGCGTCACTCGGCCCGCGGCCAGGGGGCCGGCCAGGGCCTGTTCGAGCGTCTGCAGGCGCTTGGCCGCCTCTTGGCGCTGCTTGACCTCGGCCTCGAGCTGGCTGGTGAGCTCGATCTGCATGCCGAGCACGCACACCAGGATCAGCACGAAGGCCCCCAGCAGCCCCGCCATGAGGTCGCCGAAGACGGCCCATACCGGCACCGTCGGCTCGAGGCCGGCGTCGAGCTCGTCGGACATCACGCTTCGCTCGCCACCGCGGCGCGGCTGCTGCCGGCGATCTGCTGCAGATCCTCGACGATCTGCTTTTGCGACATGATGCTCAGGTCGATCACTTCCCGGGCCTGGGTCACGTAGTAGTCGAGCTGCTCGTCGCTGCGTGCGATGGCCTTGCCGAGCGCGCCTTCGATGCGCTGGAGCTGGGCCACCAGCTTCTCGTTCGACTCGCTGAACAGCTGCACGCCGAAGCCGAAGGCCTCGCCCAGGCTCGCGACCTCGACCGCGCTGCCGGTGATCTGCGCCGCGGCCTCGCCCATCTTCCCGGACTCGGCATCGACCTTTTCGGTGAAGCGGGTGCCGACGCGGTCGAGCAGGTCCGCCGATGCCGCGACCAGCGCGTCGATCGCGCCGCGCTGCTCGGTGGAGGCATGGTTGACGGCGCCAAGCAGGGTGTCGAGCGTCTGCAGGATGCGGCTGCGCTCATCGAGCATGGCGTTGTCGCGCGCCATGCTGTCGGACAGCTTCTGGCGCAGTTCGGCGATGACTTCGGCTGCCGCCCGCGGCGCCTCGGAAGCGGCCTGCATGAGCTGCGCGATCTCGGCGATCGTGCCTTGGGCGTGCGCCTCGGTCTGGGCCGAGATCTCGCGCGCGGTCTCGGCCAGCGTCTTGCAGATCTGCTGCTGCTGAGCCTCGGAGCGCTCGCCGGCCTGCTGCCATTCCTGCTGCAGCGACCGCGCCATCGCTTCGAGCGACCCGGTCCAGGCGGCCAGGCGCTGCGCGTCTCGCGAAGCGATCTCGGTCTGCAGGCCGGCATGGGCCTGGTCGACCGTGCGCAGCAGCGAGGCCGCATGCTGCTCGAAGCTGGCCGCCGCCGTCGACAGCGCGCCCTGCGTGTCGTTGGCCAGCTTCTCGCTCACGCGCTCCTGCTGCGCCAGCGCGCCGCGCCAGCTGTCCGACAGGCCGCCGACCGTGCCTTCGAGTTGGGTCGACACGCTCTCCACGAGCGCGGCCGAGCGCTGCTCGAAGGTGCGGGCGAACTGGTCGAGCGCATCGCGCAGGTCGCGCGTCTGCGCATCGCTGGTGCGCTGCTGCCCGGCGAGCGCGGCATGCCAGAGCTCGGACTGGGACGCGGTGCTGGTCTCGAAGCGGCTCGACAGACCTTCGAGCTGGCGCTGCACGCCGTGCTCGACCGTCTGGTGCAGTGCCGCCGTCTCGCGCGCGATCGCCGCCATCGTGGCTTCGACCACGGGCTGGATCGTCGCGCCGGCCGCGCGGGCGCTTTCGGTCAGGCTTTGTTCCAGCGATCGGCCGACGGTGGTGGCGAGGCTGGCATACACGGTCTCGGCCTTGCTGTGGAATGTGTCCTGGCTCGAGATCAGGCGTTCGTTCAGCGCCTGGTTCTGCCGTTCCATCGTCGTCATCAGGGCCTGCAGGCGATCGACCAGCACGGGCATCGCCTGGCCCTGCTGCTGCAGCAGCTTGAAGGACTCCTCGCGCTGGTGCGCCTGCGAGAAGCCCCGCAAGGTGGTTGCGATCCGCGTGTCGAGCCGCTGCGCGGCCTGCAGCCGGTCGCGCCGACACAAGGCCGAGACCAGGCCCAGCGTCGCGGACGCGGCCACGCCCGCGAGCGAGGTGCCGAAGGCCAGTCCCAGGCCCTTGACCGGGGCCGCCAGCGAGGCGCGGATGGCCTGCAGGTCGGATGCGGTCTCGAGCGCCGTGCCGGTGCCGCTCAGCGTGACCACCATGCCGACGAAGGTGCCCAGCATGCCCAGCAGCACCAGCAGGCCTGTCAGGTAGGGCGTCAGGGCCGGGCCCGGCAGGCCGATGCGCTCGCCCTCGATGCGCAGGCGCACCGCGTTCTGCAGCGAAGGATGGAGCCGGTCGAGCCACTGGCCCAGGCTGGCCGGCGGCACCGAGAGGTCCTCCACTGCGCTTGAGAGGGTCGAGGTGGCCTGGTGGAAGCGATGCAGTTCGAGCGCGCCCATCAGGTAGAAGGCGGCGACGAGCAGCGTGATGGCCAGCGCCAGCGGATTCGAGCCGATGTAGCCGGCACCGACCCAGCACACGGCGGCGAGGCCGACGAAGAAGGCGGCGAATTGAAGAGATCGGGTCATGAAGGCCTGTGTAGCTGTCAGCTCTTGCGAAGGGCTTCGAGCAGCCCTTCGATCGGTTGCAATCGGATATCCAGTTCGGCGAGCAGCACGCTGCGCATGTCAGCGCAGAACGCCTCCAGCCATGCGCCGGAGTCGCCCCCGCCATCGCTCGCGTCGCGCGCGGCTTCGGCCTTGCGCAGGCGCTCGAAGTGCTTCTCGAGCAGCCCGGGCACGGTCGACAGCAGGCGCTGCTCCTGCGCACCCAGCACCTGCGCCATCACCGCATCGACGGCCGCCAGCCGTGCCATGGAGGGCGAGCCGGCCGCCAGCCTGGCGCGCAGGCGACCGCGCAACGGCCCGATCGCCGTCTCCATCGCCTGCTGCCGGGCCAGATAGCGGCGGCGGTGGGACGCGAAGTCGGACGCGAAGGCGCCGCGTTCGTTGATCGCTTTCGCCAATGCGGCGCGCACGCCGGCGCATTCGCGCTCTTCGGCGCTCGCCGGCACGCGGGCGCGCGACGGCGCAGCCGCCCAGCTGCCATCGAGCGCTGCGGAAAGGGAGATGGCGTCGGTCCAGCCGAACCATTGACTCAATCGATCCGCGAAGCCATGCCTGGATTCGGGGACGTTGATGTCGGTCAGTCGAGCGAGCAAGCGAACCAGCGCCGAGTCGGTGAAACCTGTGCGCCTTGACACTTGCACCTACTGGAAAAACCGTCAATTTTACATCGGGCAGGGTGCCGGCCCGCCGGGGGTTCCGCGATCGCCGGCTGCCAGAGCACTTCAACCGGCCATCAGCCCGATCACCAGCGCATTCACCAGGTCGATGAAGAAGCCGCAGACCAGCGGCACCACGATGAAGGCGCGCGGCGCGGCGCCGTGCTCGCGCGTCACCGCGCTCATGTTGGCGATCGCGGTGGCGGTCGAGCCGAGCGCGATGCCGCCGAAGCCGGCGGAGATCACGGCGGCCTCGTAGTCGCGCCCCATGAACACGTACACCACGAAGAGGGCGAACAGGATCGCCATCACGATCTGCAGCGACACGGCGGTGAGCACGAACACCGCGACGCCGTGCATCTGCCAGAGCTGCAGGCCCATCAGCGCCATCGTGAGGAAGACGCCGAGGCAGATGTCCGAGATCAGCGCCACGCCGGCGCGCATGCGGTCCCAGTGCCAGAGCTGGCCCTTCTGCTTCGTGAACTGCGCGCTCACGTTGCGCAGCACGATGCCGGCGATGAGTGCGCCGACGAAGTCGGGCAGCCGCAGGCCGGTCAGTGCGATCGCGCCGCTGATGCCGCGGCCGAGGATCAGCGCCACGTTGAGCCAGAGCATCGCCAGCAGCACGCTGTTGTAGTCGAGGCGGGTGTGTTCCACATCCTCGTAGCGCACGCCGACCTCGAGCTCGGCCTCTTCCGACGATTTGAGGCGGTGCCGCCGCATCAGGTAGGCGGCGATCGGCCCGCCGATCGCGCATGCGGAAATCAGGCCCGCCATGTTGCTGGCCAGGCCGATGGTCTCGGCATTGGCGATGCCCAGCTGCACGAAGTGCGGCGCCCAGGCCAGCGTGGTGCCCACGCCGCCGGTGAGCGACACCGAGCCGGTCAGCAGGCCGGCCCGGCGGTCGAGCCCGAAGCCGCTCGCCACCGCCATGCCGGCGAGGTTCTGCAACACCATGAAGCCGGTGGCGAGCACCACCAGGATCAGCAGCGGCCGCCCGCCCTGGCGCAGCGTGCGCACGTCGGAGCCGAGGCCGATCGCGGCGAAGAAATAGAGCAGCAGCACGTCGCGCACGCCGAGCTGGAAATCGATCTTGAGCCCGAAGGCGAGGTACAGCGCGCTGACGATCGCGATGCAGACCAGCCCGCCGATCACCGGCTCGGGAATGCTGTAGCGGCGCAGCAGTTCGAAGCGGCGCGTGCATGCCTTGCCGACGAACAGCAGCAGGACCGCGAGCGTGAAGCTGACGTAGGCGTCGAAGTGGAGATCGTGTGCCAAGGCGATGGACCCGTTGGTGAGCAGAGTGCGGCGAGCATAACGATATGGCGTCCGCAGCCCGTCGGAGGGCCGGATTTCTGCTATGCATCCGGGTCTGGAAGCGCTGGCCGGGGCCGGGTGCTGCTTTCGCAGGCACCGTGTTGCAGGCCACGCCAGGCAACGATTCCGCTCCAATTCCGTGCGGTTTTCCCCAAAGTTGTCCCCAGTGAAGAGGGAAAACTACGAGGCCTAGTCGAGGGTGAAATTCCGATATTCGGCGAGCGTGGTGGGACGGAAGTCGTTCACCGGCACCAGCCGCTCGCCCAGGTCGGGGAACTGGGCGCGAATGAAGGCCTGCTCGCGCACCCAGCATCCGCGCGAGGTGCCGCCATCCCAGAGCGTGAGGTAGACGACACGGCGAGGCGCGGGGCAGCCGTCTTCTGCATCGGTCAACTGCATGACCTGGAACAGGGTGCCGCTGGTCACGAACAGGACTCGAGGCTGCAAGTCGCAGCCGAGAAGGATCGTGCAACCAGCGACGACTGCGATGACGGAAGACCTCTTCATGCCTGAGCTTTCGGGGCGCTGGGGAACCTCGATTGAGCGCTTGAGCGCCCATCGCGTCAACTCCAAAAAGGGGGATGGAGGGGCTCTGGCAGAGGCTCGCGGGCACAGTTGGTTATGGGTGGAAATTGAACAGCACCGACACATAGGAGGCGCGACGGGGCCGGGGCCACGGTGGCGCTTCAGCCTCGCTCGCTACCAGCTTGCCGCTAGCGTCGGAGCGAGGGATAGTGGGAGTTTGAAGGGCCTGGCGGTGGCATTGGCGGACGCGCTTCGCGTCAAGCCATCGGTCCTGATTCACGAGATGGAGAGGCTGGCGGAATCGAATCCCGCTCGAAGCCAGGCGCCAGCTGACCACTACAAAGCAAAAAAGCCCGCCGTCTTTCGACAGCGGGCTTTTTCACGTTTGGTGCCGGAGAGATGAATCGAACACCCGACCTTCTCATTACGAATGAGCTGCTCTACCGACTGAGCTACACCGGCTAAGCCTTCGATTATAGCGGATCGTGATAGCCGGTCAGCCGCTCGACCTCGTTTTTCGACCCCAACACAACAGCCACCCGCTCATGCAGCTTGCTCGGCTGCAGGTCCATGATGCGCTGGCGCCCGTTGGTCGCGGCGCCGCCGGCCTGCTCGACCAGCCAGCTCATCGGGTTGGCCTCGTACATCAGGCGCAGCTTGCCGGCCTTCTCGGGCTCGCGCTTGTCCCAGGGGTACATGAAGACGCCGCCGCGCATCAGGATGCGGTGCACGTCGGCCACCATGCTGGCGATCCAGCGCATGTTGAAGTCCTTGCCGCGCGGGCCTTCCTTGCCGGCCAGGCATTCGTCGATGTAGCGCTTCACCGGGGCATCCCAGTGGCGCATGTTGCTCATGTTGACCGCGAATTCCTTGGTGTCGGCCGGGATCTGGATGTCCTCCTGCGTCAGCATGAAGGAACCCTGCTCGCGGTCGAGCGTGAACATCGCGACGCCGGCGCCGACGGTCAGCACCAGCGTGGTCTGCGGGCCGTAGATGCAGTAGCCGGCCGCCACCTGCTTGCTGCCGGCCTGCAGGAAGTCGCCTTCCTGAACGCCGGGCGTGTCGTCGGGCTTCTTGAGCACGCTGAAGATGGTGCCGATGCTGACGTTGACGTCGATGTTGCTCGAGCCGTCGAGGGGATCGAACAGCAGCAGGTATTCGCCCTGCGGGTAGCGGTTGGGCACCACGTAGATGCTGTCCATCTCCTCGCTGGCCATGGCGGCCAGGTGGCCGCCCCATTCGTTGGCCTCGATCAGCACCTCGTTGGCGATGATGTCGAGCTTCTTCTGGATCTCGCCCTGCACGTTCTCGCTCTCGGCCGTGCCGAGCACGCCACCGAGCGCGCCCTTGTTGACCGCCTGGCTGATGCTCTTGCAGGCGCGCGCGACCACTTCGAGCAACAAGCGCAGCTGGCCGGGGATCAGGCCGTCGGCGCGTTGCTGCTCGACCAGGTAGCGGGTGAGGGATATCTTCGATTGGGCCATGTACTTGGGGTCCTTGAGGTTCAGATCGACAACGCGCGCGTCACGACTTCGAGCGTGTCCTTGCTCAGGTCGGGGCGCGCGGCGACGCGGGCGATGGCTTCGCGCGCGGCGCTGCGGTAGGGTTCGGCGAGCTTGCTCCAGCGGTCGAGCGCGCGGGCCAGCCGTGCCGCCACCTGCGGGTTGATGGCGTCGAGCTCGATCACGCGGTCGCTCCAGAACACGTAGCCGGCCGCGTCGGGGCGGTGCAGGGCGGCTGGATTGCCGCTGCAGTAGCTGAAGATCACGCTGCGGGCGCGGTTCGGGTTCTTGATCGAGAAGTCCGGATGCTTCATGAGCTGCTTGACCAGCGGCAGGATGTCGCCACCGCGGTCGGGCGCGCCGGCCTGCAGCGAGAACCACTTGTCAATCACCAGCGCCTCGTCCTTGAAGATCTGGTGGAAGCGCGCCAGCGCCGGCGCCGCCAGCGCATGGCCCGAGGCCACCAGCGCGTTGAGGGCGTTGAAGCGGTCGGTCATGTTGCCGGCATCCTTGAAGCGCTGCAGCGTCTTGCCGGGCCACACCACATCGCCCGAGGCCCGCGCCGCGAGGCACAGGTGGAGCAGGGCGATGCCCGCCAGCGCACGGCGGCCCGAGGAGACCGGATCGGGCGTGTAGGCGCCGGTGTCGTGGTTCTGCTCGTAGGCCTGCTCCCAGTCGGCGAACAGCGCGCTCGCGAGCTGGGCGCGCATGGCCTCGCGCACCGCATGCACGCGCTGCGGGTCGACCACGTCGAGCTGCTCGGCGATGTAGGTCTCGGAGGGCAGCGTGAGCACCAGCTCCTTGAAGGCGGCGTCGAGCTGCGGATGGCGCAGCACGCTGCGCATGGCGTCGATGAAGGCCTCGCCGAGCGGTTGCTCGCCGGCCACGCCCGGTTCGGCGATGGCGCGCAGAGCGGCCCGCAGCGCCAGGCGCTGGCCGGCTTCCCAGCGGTTGAACGGGTCGGGGTCGTTGGCCAGCAGCGTCAGCAGCTGCGCATCGCCGTAGTCGTAGTCCAGGATCACCGGGGCGCTGAAGCCGCGCAGGATCGAGGGCACCGGCTCGGCATCGAGGCCGACGAAGGTGTATTGCTCGCCGGCGCGCGTCAGCACCAGGGTGCGCGTGCCTTGGGTGGCCTCGGCCTCGCCCTCCAGCTGCACCGGCAGCTCGCGGCCGTCGGCGCCGAGCAGGCCGAGGTTGACCGGGATCACGAACGGTTCCTTGGTCGCCTGGCCCGGCGTCGGGGCACAGCTCTGCACGAAGCTCAGCGTGTAGCTGCGCGAGGCCGCGTCGTACACGCCGTGGGCCGCCAGGCGCGGCGTGCCGGCTTGGCTGTACCAGCGCTTGAACTGCGGCAGCAGGCGCGCCAGCTCGGTGTCGGGGTTGGCATCGGCGATGGCCTGCGCGAAGTCGTCGCAGGTCACGGCCTGGCCGTCATGGCGCTCGAAGTACAGCGTGATGCCGCGCTCGAAGCCCTTGCGGCCGACCAGCGTCTGCATCATGCGCACCACCTCGGCACCCTTCTCGTAGATGGTGACGGTGTAGAAGTTGCTGATCTCGATGTAGCTGTCGGGCCGCACCGGGTGCGCCATCGGGCCGGCATCTTCCGGGAACTGGGCGGTGCGCAGCACGCGCACGTCCTCGATGCGCTTGACCGCGCGCGCCGAAGGCTCGGCGCACAGGTCCTGGCTGAACTCCTGGTCGCGGAAGACGGTGAGGCCCTCCTTGAGCGAGAGCTGGAACCAGTCGCGGCAGGTGACGCGGTCGCCGCTCCAGTTGTGGAAGTACTCGTGGCCGACCACGCTCTCGATGTTGCCGTAGTCGGCATCGGTGGCGGTGGCCTGATTGGCCAGGACGTACTTCGTGTTGAAGATGTTCAGGCCCTTGTTCTCCATCGCGCCCATGTTGAAGTCGCTGGTGGCGACGATCATGAAGCGGTCGAGGTCGAGCGGCAGGCCGAAGCGGGCCTCGTCCCACAGCACCGAGTTGATCAGCGAGTTCATCGCGTGCTCGGTCTTGTCGAGGTCGCCGGCGCGCACGTACACCTGCAGCAGGTGCTCGCGGCCGTTGCGGGCCTTGATCTGCTGCTCGCGCGCCACCAGCTTGCCCGCGACCAGCGCGAACAGGTAGCTGGGCTTGCGGAAGGGGTCGACCCACTTCGCGAAGTGGCGGCCCTCGGGCAGGTCGCCCTGCTCGACCAGGTTGCCGTTCGACAGCAGCACCGGGTAGGCGGCCTTGGTGGCGCGCAGCGTCACCGTGTAGCTGGCCATCACGTCGGGGCGGTCGAGGAAGTAGGTGATGCGGCGGAAGCCTTCGGCCTCGCACTGCGTGAAGAAGGTGTCCTCGCTCACAAACAGGCCCATGAGCTTGGTGTTCTTGATCGGGCAGCAGGTGGTGAAGATCTCCAGCTCGAAGGCGTCGGGCAGGTTGTCGATCACCAGCTGGTCGGCTTCCATGCGGAACGAGGCGCCCTGGCCGTCGACCAGCACGCGCGCCAGGTTGAGTTCGTCGCCGTCCAGGCGCAGCGGCTCGGGCGCCACCTCGGGATTGCGGCGCAGGCGCATGCGGTTGAGCACCCGCGTCTTGGCCGGGTCCAGGTCGAAGGTCAGCTCGACCGTGTCGATCCAGTAGGCCGGCGCGCTGTAGTCCTCGCGACGGATCGCGATCGGTTGGCCTTGGGCATCACGCAGCAGCATCGAGTGTCTCCAGGAAGTTTGAGTTGTTCAGTTCGTCATAGTCGCGCACGGCCGCGATCACGTGCGGCCCCGCGAGCTCGGAGGCGCTGTGGGTGGTGCACACCGCCACGGCCAGCATGCCGCCGCGGCGGGCGGCCTCGATGCCGAAGGGCGCGTCCTCGAAGACGATGCAGCGCGATGGCGCCACGCCGATGCGGCGCGCGGCCTCGAGGAAGATCGCCGGCTCGGGCTTGCCGGGCAGGCCCTCGTCGCCGCCGACGATCGCCAGCGGCGCCGGGTCGGGCCGCAGGTGGGACATCGTGAAGGCGATGTTGTGCCGGTCGCCCGCGGTGCCGACCGCGACCTTCAGCCCGCGCGCCACCGCCGCCCGGTTGAAGGCGTTGAAGCCCGGCACCTCGCGGAACCGGGCGCCGAAGAGCTCGCGGTAGATCGACTCCTTGCGGTGCGTGATCTCGGCGCTCTCGGCCTCGCTCACCTCGCGGCCCATGAGTTCGCAGGCGCACTCGAAGGCCGTGCGGCCGGTGGTCTGGCGCATGAACTTCGGCACGTCGATATCGATCCCGTGGCGGATGCCGTACTCGATCCATGCCTTGGCGTGCCAGGGCATGGAGTCGACCATGGTGCCGTCCATGTCGAAGATCAGGGCTTCCACCTTGCGGGCCTGCATCAGACGCCCTGCTTCAGCGACGCTTCGATGAAGGCATCGAGATCGCCGTCCAGCACCTTCTGCGTCGCCGAGATCTCGACGTTGGTGCGCAGGTCCTTGATACGGCTGTTGTCCAGCACGTAGCTGCGGATCTGGTGGCCCCAGCCGACGTCGGTCTTGCTGTCTTCGAGCTTCTGCTGCTCTTCCTGGCGCTTGCGCATCTCGTGGTCGTACAGGCGCGAGCGCAGCCGCTTCCAGGCGACGTCGCGGTTGCTGTGCTGGCTGCGGCCGTCCTGGCACTGCACCACGATACCGGTCGGGATGTGCGTGAGCCGCACCGCCGAATCGGTCTTGTTGATGTGCTGGCCACCGGCGCCGCTGGCGCGGAAGGTGTCGGTGCGCACGTCCGACGGATTGATGTCGATCTCGATCGAATCGTCGATTTCCGGGTAGACGAAGATGCTCGCGAAGCTGGTGTGGCGGCCGCCCGAGGAGTCGAAGGGCGACTTGCGCACCAGCCGGTGCACGCCGGTCTCGGTGCGCAGCAGGCCGAAGGCGTAGTCGCCCTCGACCTTGATGGTCGCGCCCTTGATGCCCGCGGTATCGCCCGGGGTCTCGTCCTCGATCTGGGTCTTGAAGCCCTTGCGCTCGGCGTACTTCAGGTACTGGCGCAGCAGCATGCTGGCCCAGTCGCAGGCCTCGGTGCCGCCGGCGCCGGCCTGGATGTCGACGAAGGCGTTCAGCGGATCGGCCGGGTTGTTGAACATCCGGCGGAACTCGAGCTGCTTGATGTCGGCTTCGAGCTTGGCGGCGTCATCGGCGATGGCCTGCAGGCCGTCCATGTCGCCGTCTTCCTTCGACATCTCGAACAGCTCGGTGTTGTCCGCGAGGCCGCTGGTGAGCCGGTCGAGCGTGACCACGACGTCGTCGAGCGCCTTCTTTTCCTTGCCCAGCTCCTGGGCTTTCTTGGGGTCGTTCCAGACGTTCGGGTCTTCGAGCGACGCGTTGACTGTCCTCAGTCGTTCAGCTTTGGCATCGTAGTCAAAGATACCTCCGTAAATCGACCGTGCGGGCGCTCAGGTCCGCGAGAGTTGCGCCGATTTGGTTGATTTGCTCTGCATCCATGGGGTGTCCTGACGGTGTTCGGGGGAAACCGCGTATTTTCTCATGCCCGGCATGGCCGGGTCCGGGGCAGGGGGGAGCGCGCTCAGGCGGCGGTGAATTCTTCGATCAGGCGGGCCACGGCGGCCGGCTGGTCGTGGTGCAGCATGTGGCCGGCGTCCTCGACCCGGGCGATGCGGGCGTCGGGCACGCTTTTCAGGCGCTGGTGGTATTCGTCCAGCGTGTAGCGGCCCTTCCACCATTGGCCCAGGCTGTCGTCCGAGGCCTCCACCGCCAGCAGCGGCGCCCGGATGGCGGCATACAGCGCCAGCATCTCGTCGACCCGGAACAGGTTGGCATTGATGATCTTGTGGGCCGGGTCGCCGAGGATCTCCCAGCGCTCGCCGCCCTCGGCGTCGGGCCGGGCGGCCGACCAGTGGGCGGCCAGCCAGTCGGCCTTGTCGGGCGTCAGGCGCGGGTTGGTCTTCATGAGCCGGCGCGCCACGCCGTCGAGGGCCGGGTAGCCGGCCAGGGCCATCTTTCCGTCGTGCAGGCGCTTGATCTCGTCGATCCACTTGCCGAAGCGCTCGGGCGCCTGCTCGGGCTTCAAGGCCGGCATGCCGAAGCCTTCGAGGTTGACCAGTCGGCGCACGCGCTGCGGCCGCACGCCGGCGTACTGCATGACCACGTTGCCGCCCATGCTGTGGCCGACCAGGTCGACCGCCGTGTCGCCGGCATAGTGGTCGAGCAGCCAGTCGAGGTCGGCCAGGTAGTCGGGCATCCAGTAGTTGTCGACCTGCCCGCCGTCGGTGAGGCCGAAGCCGCGCCAGTCGGCCGCCACCACGAAGCGATCTTCCGCGAGCGCGTCCACCACGAACTGCCAGGACGCCGCCACATCCATCCATCCGTGCATCATGACCAGCGGCGGCCGGGCGGCCGACGGCTCTCCCCACAGGCGCACGTGGTAGTTGAGGTGGCGGACGGGAACGAATTCGCTGCGCGAGGGGCGGAGGGCTTGGTACATCGAATCCGATGATAAGGACCCCGGCCGGTGCGCGCAGTCGGCTGCAAGACAGCTGTCGACGGCAGCGGGTAGCATTTCGGCCATGCAAAAAATCCAACTCGGTCAAAGCGACCTTCAGGTGACGCCGATCTGCCTCGGCACCATGACCTTCGGCGAGCAGGTCGACGAGCCCACCGCCCACGCCATCCTCGATCGCTCCCTGGAGCGCGGGGTCGACTTCATCGATACCGCCGAGATGTACGCGGTGCCGGCGCGCAAGGAGACCTTCGGCGCCACCGAGACGATCATCGGCAACTGGTTCGACAAGAACCCGGGCGCGCGCCAGAAGCTCGTGCTGGCGACCAAGGTCGCCGGCCCGTCGCGCGGCATGCCCTGGGTGCGCGAAGGCAGCGGCATGACGCCGGCCGACATCGCCGCCTCCTGCGAGGCCAGCCTCAGGCGGCTGAAGACCGACGTCATCGATCTCTACCAGATCCACTGGCCCGAGCGCCACGTGCCGGCCTTCGGCCAGCTCTACTACGACCCGAAGCGCGAGACCTCGACCACGCCGATCCACGACCAGCTCGAAGCGCTGGGCAAGCTGGTCAAGGCCGGCAAGGTGCGGGCGATCGGTCTGTCGAACGAGACACCCTACGGCGTGCACGAATTCGTGCGGCTGGCCGAGCAGCACGGCCTGCCGCGGGTGGCGACGGTGCAGAACGTCTACTGCCTGATCAGCCGCGCCGCCGAGAACGGGCTCGACGAGACCATGCACCGCCTGGGCGTCTCGCTGCTGGCCTATTCGCCGCTGGCCTTCGGCCTCCTGACCGGCAAGTACGACCAGAGCGGCACCGAGGGCCCGGACGCGCCCAAGGGCGCCCGCATCTCGAGCTACGAGTCGGTTCGCAAGCAGCGCTGGGGCCGCCCCGATGCGCTCAAGGCGGCCCGCCGCTACAACGCGCTGGCCCGCGAACACGGGCTCACGCCGGCGCGGATGGCCCTGGCCTTCTGCTACACCAAGTGGCAGGTGGCGAGCACCATCATCGGCGTGACCTCGGTGGCCCAGCTGAACGAAGACCTCGACGCCTGGGGCACCACGCTGTCTCCGGAGCTGCTGGCCGAGATTGACAAGATCCGGTGGGAAATGCGGGATCCGGCTTCCTGAGACCTTGCGGGACAGACCAAGAAACTGCGCAGCAGTTTTTGCTCTGTCCTCAACTGACTAGAAACCGTGGCCAAGAAGACGCACGTTTCCGAAACCCCCGCCACCCAGCTGCTGCGGGCGAACGGCATCGCCTTCACCGAGCACCCCTACGAGTACCTCGAGCACGGCGGCGCCCAGCACAGCGCCGAGGTGCTGGGCCTCGACCCCTTCACGGTGGTCAAGACGCTGGTGATGCAGGACCAGGACGCCAAGCCGCTGATCGTGCTCATGCACGGCAACCGCACGGTATCGACCAAGAACCTGGCGCGGCAGATCGGCGCCAAGTCGGTCGAGCCCTGCAAGCCCGAGGTCGCGAACCGGCACAGCGGCTACCTGGTCGGCGGCACCTCGCCCTTCGGCACGCGGCGCGCGATGCCGGTCTACATCGAGTCGACCATCCTCGACCTGCCGCGCATCGCGATCAACGGCGGGCGGCGCGGCTACCTGGTGGGCATCGACCCGCAGGTCTGCCTCGGCCTGCTCGGCGCCCGGCCGGTGCATTGCGCGCTGGCAGAATAGCCGGTTGCCTCGAACGGAGGCGCCCGGAGAAACCGTGAGTTCCTACTTTCCCTCGTTGATCGCGATCGTCCTGTCCTACCTGCTGGGATCCCTGTCCTTCGCCGTGATCGTCAGCAAGACCCTCGGCATGGCCGATCCGCGCAGCTACGGCAGCAAGAACCCGGGTGCCACCAACGTGCTGCGCTCGGGCAACAAGGGTGCCGCGCTCGCGACCCTGCTGCTCGACGCGCTCAAGGGCTGGCTGCCGGTGTTCCTGATCCACCGCTTCGGCGCCGACTGGGACCTGGGCGCCGGCACAGCGGCCGTGGCCGGGCTGGCTGCCTTCCTGGGGCACCTGTATCCGGTGTTCTTCGGTTTCCAGGGCGGCAAGGGCGTGGCGACCGCCGCCGGCGCGCTGGTCGGCATCGAGCCGCTGCTGGGCCTGGCGACCGGCGCCACCTGGCTGATCATCGCGGTGTTCTTCCGCTACTCTTCGCTGGCCTCGATCGTGGCGGCCTTCTTCGCGCCGGCCTACTATCTGATCGGTGGCCGGATCGCCTGGCCGCTCGACCTCGCGGTGCTGCTCGTGCTGGTGTCGATCAGCCTGCTGCTGATCTGGCGCCACCGCGAGAACATCCGGCGGCTGCTGGCCGGCACCGAATCCAGGCTCGGCTCCAAGAAATAGCAAACAGGGAAACAAGACATGTCATCCATCCAGCGCTTTCACGTCGGGCCGCGCCTCAGCGAGACCGCGGTCCACAACGGCACGATCTACCTCGCGGGCCAGGTGCCCGACGACCTGTCGCAGGACATCCGCGGCCAGACTGCGCAGGTGCTGGCGATGGTCGACCGCCTGCTGGCCGAGGCCGGCAGCGACAAGTCGCGCATCCTCATGACGCAGATCTTCCTGTCCGACATCACGGACATCGCCGCCATGAACGAGGTCTGGGACGCCTGGATCCCGGCCGGAAACACCCCGCCGCGCGCGACCGTGCAGGCCGCGATGGCCAAGCAGGGCTACAAGATCGAGATCGTGGTGACGGCGGCGGTGGCCTGAGCTCGCCCCCAAGAACAAACCATCGCGCCAGTATTCCCGGCCGGCGCAGCCAGGCCCGTTGGTGAAACACCGCGGAACCGGCTTTGCCGGGCCGCTGGTGTTGCCCCCGGCAGGGGGTGGGAGCCCGGACACGAAGTGCCGGGCAACCTGGGGGCGAGCCTAAAACCGCTTTTCGAGCACCATCTGGTCGGCGTCGCGGCGCATCGAGAAACGGTTGATGAAGCTGTTGCCCAGCAGCACGTAGGGCATCGGCTGCTGCGAGACGATGGCCTCGACGTCGTAGATCTCGACGTCGCCGACCCGCACCGAGGCGAGCCGGACGCGATAGCCCTGGGCGACGCCGTTGGCGGTGTTCATGCGCACCGGCTGGCCCTTGCTGAAATCGAGCCCGATGCGCTGTGCGTCGGCGGCCGACATCGCGATGGTGGTGGCGCCGGTGTCGAGCATGAAATTGACCGTGCGGCCGTTGATGGCCCCCTGCGCCATGAAGTGCCCGCCGCTGCCCACCGGCAGCACGATGCGGGTCCCGCCGCCCGACCCTCCGCCGCCGCCGCCGATGCTCACGGGAGTGTCCATGCGCAGCGCCACCCGCTTGCCGTCGGCCTCGACCGTCGCCTGTTCGCCCTGCAGCGAGACCAGCTTCACGCCCTGGAAGGTCTCGCCGACCGCCAGCGTCTTGGGCGCCCCGCCGTTCACGATCAGGATCGCGCGGCTGCCGATGGTGCCGGTCAGGGTGACCGACTGGGCCTGCGCCAGCGTGCAGGCCGCGGCCAGCAGCAGCGGGATGAGGATCTTCATGGGGCGGTCAGTCCCGGAAGTTGTTGAAGGTGAGCGGCATGTCGGGCACGTCTTTCTTGATCAGTGCCATCGCCGCCTGCAGGTCGTCGCGCTTGGCGCCCGTGATGCGCACCGCGTCGCCCTGGATCGCGGCCTGCACCTTGAGCTTGCTGTCCTTGATCAGGCGCTGGATCTTCTTCGAAGTCTCGGTCTCGATGCCGCTCTTGACCTTGATGACCTGCTTGACCTTGTCGCCGCCGATCTTCTGCACGTCGCCCTTGTCGAGAAAGCGGACGTCGACGCTGCGCTTGGTCAGCTTGGCGCGCAGGATGTCCTCGACCTGGACGAGCTGGAATTCGGCGTCACCGATCATGGTGATCTCCTTGTCCTTGAGCTCGACCGCGGCCGCGGTGCCCTTGAAGTCGAAACGCGTGCCGATTTCCTTGGCGGTGTTCTCGACCGCATTCTTGACCTCGGGCAAGTTGGGTTCACAAACGGTGTCGAAGGACGGCATGGAATAAAGGCTCCGGCAGCAACAAAAAGGAATGAACCGCGCACGGTGTCGCGCGGCGTGCGAATGCGACAATTCTCCCATGATCGTGGAGCACAACGTACCGCTGCAGCAGCACAACAGCTTCGGCATCGTCGCGCGCGCCCAGCACCTGGCGCGCATCACCGGCGAAGCCGACGTCGCGGCGCTGCTGGCCGACGCGCAATGGCGCGACGCGCCCAAGTTCGTGCTGGGCGGCGGCAGCAACATCGTGCTCACCGGCGACGTCAAGCCGCTGGTGCTCAAGGTCGAGATCAAGGGATTGCGGCTGGTCGAGGAAAGCGCCCGGGCCTGGATCGTCGAGGCCGGTGCCGGCGAGATCTGGCACGACACGGTGCAGTGGACGCTGCAGCAGGGCTTTCCGGGCCTCGAGAACCTGGCGCTGATCCCCGGCACCGTGGGCGGCTCGCCGGTGCAGAACATCGGTGCCTACGGGGTCGAGCTGCAGGACCGCTTCGAATCGCTCGATGCCATCGACCTGCAGACCGGCCGCGCCTTCTCGCTCGACGCCGCCCAATGCGCCTTCGGCTACCGCGACTCGGTGTTCAAGCACGCGGCCAGCGGCGACAACGATTTCGGGCTGGCGGGCAGGGCGCTCATCACGCGGGTGCGCTTCCGGCTGCCCAAGCCCTGGAAGCCGGTGCTGGGCTACCTCGACCTCGAGCGCAAGATGGACGAGACCGGCAATTTCCAGCCCGAGGCGATCGAGATCTTCGACTGGATCTGCGCCATCCGCCGCGCCAAGCTGCCCGACTGGCGGGTGCTCGGCAATGCCGGCAGCTTCTTCAAGAACCCGACCGTGACGCCCGAGCAGTGCGCCGACATCATCGCCCGCGACCCGAAGATCGTTCACTACCCGATGGCCGACGGCAGCATCAAGCTGGCGGCCGGCTGGCTGATCGATGCCTGCGGCTGGAAGGGCAAGTCGGTCGGCAACGCCGGCGTCTACGAGCGCCAGGCGCTGGTGCTGGTCAACCGCGGCGGCGCGGCCAACCCGGTGACCGGCGGCGAGGTCATGACGCTGGCCAAGGCGATCCAGACCAGCGTCTACGAGCGCTTCGGAATTCGCCTCGAACCAGAACCCGTCGTGGTCTGACCCCGGCGCCTATTCCTTGTCGTTCGCCAGCTTCGGCAGCGACGCGCCCTTGGCCGCCGACAGCAGCCCGCTCTGGGTGTAGATCGCCAGCTTCTCGCGCGTGTCGACGATGTCGAGGTTGCGCATGGTCAGCTGGCCGATGCGGTCCAGCGGCGTGAACGCGCCTTCGACCTTTTCCATGCTCAGGCGCTCGGGCTTGTAGGTCAGGTTGGGCGACTCGGTGTTGAGCAGCGAGTAGTCGTTGCCGCGGCGCAGCTCGACCGTGACCTCGCCGGTGACGGCACGCGCCACCCAGCGCTGGGCGGTCTCGCGCAGCATGATCGCCTGCGGATCGAACCAGCGGCCCTGGTAGAGCAGGCGGCCGAGCTTCATGCCGTTCATGCGGTACTGCTCGATCGTGTCCTCGTTGTGGATGCCGGTGACCAGGCGCTCGTAGGCCAGGAACAGCAGGGCCAGGCCCGGGGCTTCGTAGATGCCGCGGCTCTTGGCCTCGATGATGCGGTTCTCGATCTGGTCGCTCATGCCCAGGCCGTGGCGCCCGCCGATGCGGTTGGCTTCCAGGATCAGCGCCACCGGGTCGTTGTAGCTCACGCCGTTGAGGGCCACCGGCATGCCTTCCTCGAAGCGCACGCTGACCTCTTCGGCCTTGACCGCCACATCGTCCTTCCAGAAGGCCACGCCCATGATCGGGTTGACGATCTTGATGCCGCTGTTGAGGTGCTCCAGGTCCTTGGCCTCGTGCGTGGCGCCGAGCATGTTGGAGTCGGTGGAGTAGGCCTTCTCGGCCGACATCTTGTAGCCGAAGCCGGCCTGGGTCATGAAGGCCGACATCTCGGCCCGGCCGCCGAGTTCGTCGATGAACAGCTGGTCGAGCCAGGGCTTGTAGATCTTCAGGCTCGGGTTGGTGAGCAGGCCGTAGCGGTAGAAGCGCTCGATGTCGTTGCCCTTGTAGGTGCTGCCGTCGCCCCAGATGTGGACGTCGTCTTCCTTCATGGCCGACACCAGCATCGTGCCGGTCACCGCGCGGCCCAGCGGCGTGGTGTTGAAGTAGGTGATGCCGCCGGTCGAGATGTGGAAGGCGCCGGCCTGCAGCGCGGCGATGCCTTCGTTGGCGAGCTGCGAGCGGCAGTCGATCAGCCGCGCCTTCTCGGCGCCGTACTGCATCGCCTTGCGCGGGATCTCGTCGTAGTCAGGCTCGTCGGGCTGGCCCAGGTTGGCGGTGTAGGCGTAGGGGATCGCGCCCTTGTTGCGCATCCAGTGCAGCGCGGCGCTGGTGTCGAGGCCGCCCGAAAAGGCGATGCCGACCTTCTGGCCGGCGGGAACGTTCTGGAGGATGGTGGAGGACATGCGCGGATTTCCGGTTCAGCCGAAGTGGCAGATGTAGCTGTAGGGCTCGCCGCTGACGCGGATCTGGAAGCTGGAGTTGCCCGGCACGCTGAACTTCTCGCCCGGGCCCGAGGCCAGCCATTCGCTGCTGCCCGCGAGCAGGTACTCGCAGCGGCCGCCGGCGCCTTCCATGATTTCCGGCGCGCCGGTGTTGAAGGTCAGGGTCGACGGCAGGATCACGCCGACCGACTTCTTGCTGCCGTCGGCCAGCGTGAGGTTGTGGCTCACGCATTTGCCGTCGAAATAGACGTTGGCCTTGGTCGAGACCGTGACGCTCTGGAGGTTTTCGGTAGTGCTCATGGATAGAAAGGCCTGGCAATGCCTGCCGCTCGGCAGGCACAGGGCGCGTCCGGAGGAAGCGCGCCCCTGGGGGTTGGCAAAGCCGTGGATTTTAGGCTTGCCGGCCGGCCTTTCGGTCCGAAGCGGGGATCAGCGCCAGCGGCCGTAGCCGCCGCCGCCCCAGCCGCGCGAGTAGCCGAAGCCCAGCGAGATGCCGATCGGCGGGTAGGCGTAGGCGGGCGCCGGGTAGTAGGCCGGCGCCGGGTAGTACACCGGGCCGGGCTGCACGTAGACCGGCGCCGGCGCGTAGACCTGCGCCGGCTGCTGGACATAGACCGGCGGCGCCTGGGCCGGCATGCCGCGGCCCGACACGACCACGCCCGGCTCGGGCACCACGTTGCTCCAGTCCTGCTGCTGCTGCTGCGGGGCGTCGAGCGGGCCGGCGGCCATCTGCGGCTGCGGCGCGACCGGGGAGGGCGTGGCCAGCCCGTAGTCGGTGGAATTCACCCAGATGCTGGCGCCAGGCGGATTGCTGACGCGCGTGTTGTACTGGCGGCCCGCGTACTCGTAGGTCACGTTGTAGCGGATGCTGCCGTTCGATTCGGTCACGGGCGAGCTGCTGATCACCCGTGCCTGCACCTGCTCGGCCTGGGCCAGCGTGCCGAAACCGGCCAGTGCGGCCAGCAGCGACAGGGCGGCTGCGCTGCGAACGGTTTTCTTGTTCATGTCGGATCTCCTGAATTCCCGGGGCGGGGCGCCCTCGCAACCCGGTTGGAGGCAGTTGGGCCTCCGGGGTTCCAAATGTTTACAAAGCGTGGCTTTTCCACCCCGTGGCGTCGAATCCGGTTGTAACGTCCCGGCCGGCGCCCCAGTTGACCACCGGCCGCTTGATCAGGCTGGGGTTGGCCAGCAGCACGGCGCGGGCCGAGGCCGCATCGACCACCGATGCGCGGGTGGCGTCGTCGAGCCGGCGCCAGGTGGTGCCGCGGCGGTTGACCAGCGCCTCCCAGCCCGGAGCGACGAGCCAGCGGTCGAGTTCGGCCTCGGGTACGCCGCTTTTCTTGAAGTCGTGGAAGCTGTAGGCGACGCCTTGTTCATCGAGCCAGGCGCGGGCGCGCTTGACGGTGTCGCAATTCGTAATCCCGTAGAGATTTACTGACATGTCTCTTTCAATGAAAAGGTAGGAACTCACTAGGAATTGAGCGTCGTCACGGCTCGCTCACGATTCTGTCTGCTAGACGAAGTGGACGCACGGCTGGACGACATCGACCCGCCGATTGGTCGCATAGTTTCCGCATGACTCCCGACTACATCACAACCGCTGAGGCGGCGGCGATCCTGCGGACGACACCTGCGGCCCTCTACGTGGCCCATTGCAAACGTCGCCCACATCTGCCCCCACGCTATGTCTTCGGCCGGCGCGTGCTGTACCGACGCGATGAGGTTCTTGCGTCATTGGTACGTGCCGCCTCGTAGCGTCCCAGTCGAGGGGGAACCCGGTAGTTCTGGTTTGGGGTCGAGGGCTACGGTAGAGCTACGGGCTTCGGCGTTCGGGGCCGGCTACTAGGAGTGAAGATGGTGTTCCAAATCCCACAGTCCGAGCTTGTAGGGGGCTGCTACGCGAAGTCGTCCCATTTCGCCCAGGCCGTAGGGCTACCCGGCGCGAGCTTGAACGCTCGCATACATGATGGCTCCCTTCCGCCGTTGCCACCGCCTCTCGACCTTTTCATGGGCGGTCAGCGCGTTTGGGCAGAGGATGACCTCTACCGGTGGATCAAGTTGGTTGACCAGTGGAAGTCAGAACTACCCGCACGCCGTGCAGCGGAACGTGCCGCGGCCAAGGCGCGCCAAGAGCAGATGTACGCCGAACTGCGCGCCAAGGAGGACGCCGAGCGGGAGTGGTCCCGCGAGCAACTGGAGACGAGCCGGCATACCCAAGCGGCGGTGGCGGCCAGCGCCGAGGAAAGCCACCAGCAGGCTCTCGCGTCCGCCGCCAGGACGGAACAACTGGCGGAAATGGGGAGGTTTGGATGATCGTCCCTAACGCTACCGCGCTGTCGTTGGTCGAGGCGTACCTGATCAACGCGGGGCTGAAGACGGAGAACGTCAAGGAGACGCGCTACCCCATCGTTGCTTGGGACGTCATGGACGGTCGCGCCGTCCCAATATCTTTGATCGCACGTCGAGCCGATGCGATCTACGTGGTGTTCGATCCGGCCGCTAAGTGCTGGACGACCGAGGAAGGCGAGGTCATCGACCAATGGACCCAGGTGATTCAACCTCTCTGGAGTACCGACTATGGACGACGACAAAGCACCGAAACCGGCCCCTCACTGGAAGGACCGGATGGCCAAGCTCACGAAGCAGACCCAACTAGCAACCCCGTCGGTCAGCGACCGGTGGGAGGCCTGGCCGGCGGATACGTGCTTCCGGGCCTTGATGAAGCGCCTCGGAGTTGGAAGCCGACCCGATGAAAAGAGACGCCCGCAGGGTCTAGCTGCGGGCGTTCCAAGAGGTCAGATGGAGTAACAAATGCCGAGACCAAGGAGGATTCAAATGAATTAATTCCCCGCCAACCCTAAACCAACCCCTAAGTCTTAATTTCACCTCGGAATTGCGCTGATCGGCTATTCGATTTTAGCCGATTTCCAGAGCCGAGGAAAGCAAAACTTTGACTTGGAGTCTTGGAAATGAGCAGTATTGCGAATTTGTTCGACGGGGACATTGCCGTCAAATTTCTCGAAATACTTCAACCCGAGGATGTATTTAATCATCAATTTTGCTTCTTCACGCAAAACCACCCGAAGCAACAAAATGAATACGGCAAATTCGGTGATGTTTACGAGCGGTTGATCCGCTGGAACGAAAAAGGCTACAACGTTTATGTCTGTGTAAACGCCATCGACGTGCCGTGCTACGACGATGGCTACCCCCGCCGCCGAGCCAAGGACGTGAACCGAATTCGGGCCTGCTTCGCCGACTTCGACGACCCGACCAAGCCGCTGCCCGTTTTCCCGCTGGAGCCATCCATGTTGGTCTCCACGTCGCCGGGGAAGCACCACGCCTACTGGGCGACGGATGACCTGACGCTCGATCAGTTCGACCGCGTGCAGCGCGGCATCATCGCGGCGTACGGCTCCGACCCGACCATCAAGGATCGCTGCCGCGCTATGCGCGTTGCAGGCTTCGCGCACGTGAAGGACATAGCGAACCCCAACGCGGTCCGTTTGATCGCCTCTGCGGGCCGCAGATACACCGCCGATCAACTGCTCGAAGCGTTCCCTGCGCCGCAGCCTGCTGCGCCTGGCTACCGGACGGCGAACACGACCGCCGCGATGGGCGACGACCGCCGTGTGTTCCAGATCGTTTCGGACACCTACCCCGAGCGATCCCCCGGCATGTTCGACGTGGCCTGCCCTTGGGGCGTTCACGACACAGACGGCAAGACCTCTACCACCTACTTCGCGCCGAGCGACGGCAACAACTGGCGCGGTGGCTTCAAGTGCTGGCACGCCAAGTGCGCTGGCCGGCGCATCGGTGACTACGTGGAGAAGATCATGCAGATCGTTCGGGAGGGACGGTCATGAGCGAGCAGGACAAAAACATCAAGCTGGTCGTCAACAACGAGATCCAAGACGAGCTGAGCGCTGAGCAGCAGATCAAGGTCGGCAATATTGTCGATCCGCGTTTCCGCCTCGACGGCGCACCGGTCTACAAGTACGGCCAGTTGCCGAAGAAGGTCGAAAACTACATCAAGAACTGCATCGCTAGTTGGGGCGGCGACTCGGGCGCGTACGTCTGCGCTGTCCCCGCCGTGTTCTCGTCGCTCTTGAGTAACACGGTCTTGACGCAGACCAATCCGCTCGCCCCGAACAAGTGGCGGATCGTCAACGACTTCACCTGCTCGGTCGGCGACACCGGCGTGAAGAAGTCGGGTGTCTTCAAGGACATGACTTTGTTCCAGCGCGAGTGGGACGAGATCATCTCCAGAAACAAGACTGAGGAAACCAAGGACCACCCCACGGTCGCGTTCTTACAAACGGCCAGCCTGGAGGCGATGCTAGACCAGCTAGAGGACAACAAGGGCGAGCCTTTGATGATCGGCTGCGATGAAGCGTTCATGTTCTACGACGGCGCGGGCGCCCACCACCAGGACAAGGGCAACGACATGATGTCGCACATGGTTTGCAGCCTTCATGACGGCGTGAGGTTCCGCAAGCGGCTGCGCACCAAGATGTACGACATAGCCAACCTGCGCGGCTCGCTCGTAATGGCTACAACCCTCGACAACTTCCGAGGCTGGAAGGCGCTGCCGAAGATGATCACGAGCGGGATGATGGGGCGACACACGTTCGGCCTCATCACCCGAAACAATTTCAAGAACCGCGACACGTCAGGGCTCCTACCCAGCGCCGAGCGCGAACTCAGGGAATTGTTTAACACGATCCGATCGCTCAAGAATTACCGTTTTGTCTTGGCCGAGGACGCCCACAAGGCATGGTTTCGATATGAAGAGATGCGGGAGGCAGCGACGGCTGAATTGGCGATTGACGGCAAGAAAGGGCTCGCTGCGTGGTGCGGGAAATACGAAACGCGAGTGCTCACGATAGCGCAATTGTTTCAGGTCTGCGAGTACATCGAGGCCGGCAAGAAGGATCACGTGAGTGAGCCTATTGAGGCAGGCAAGGGCGCGATGATCGAAATTCGCACGGTTCAAATCAGCCGCGCCAATCTAAAACGTGCGATTGACCTTCACGAAGGGTTCCTCTACGACACCCAGGAATTCTTCTACAACGCCGTTTCGGCTGAGTCGGAATTCGGTGAGGAAATCATCAATTTGTACTCCAGGCTTGTCGCGAACAAGATGACCTCGATCTCACGTGACGACCTCGCGGGCAGTAAAGGCCCGAATTGCCTACGTGGAGCAATTACCCAGGACTTGATCGAAAAGCGGAAGCGGTACGTGCGCATCGTAATGGCCCACGGCGCGGTCGAGCCGGATCACGAGGGAGGCCGGTCATTTAAGAACCCGAGGGCAGATGACGAGTGCGCGAATTACGTGATCCCCCCGGAATTTCATTTGAAGTTTTCAAGCGAAGCGGACCAGCGGTGGTTCGGGGAGCATTACGCGAAGCTCAGTGCGAGGCTGGATAAGAATTTCAAGCGTCGAGTGCTTACGTTGGATGACGACGATGACGTTTGAATCGAAAACCTCGAAATCCTCTGGGTTTCGATTCGTCAGGGGAATTCGAGGAATCGAGGTCAGAAATCTGGGCTTTTTGGTTCGAAATCCCCGAAAACCCCTGGATTTTTGGGGGGGGGTTACCTTCGAAAAGAATGGGTTATGTAGACCTCTCTACGCGAGAGGATTCCGAGGAATTCGATTCAAGTTAAGTGTGGCTCTACGCTTGGGAAAAAACAGGGCATGCCGCCATCAACGCAAGGAAATCTATGTTGTATTTCTGGACCCCGCAGGATTACCTAGACAAGCTCTGCACAGCCGATCAGGTTGGGCTCGCACGCGACCCAGCGGTCCTGCCCACGGTGAACGCGGACGGCTCAGCGCTGACCGCCCGTGAGTACGCCCGGTCGGTTTCCCACCACGCGGTACAGGCTCTGCTCGATGTACTTCGTACAGGCTCGCCTGACGCCCGCATCAAGGCTGCACAAGCCCTGCTTGACCGTGGTTGGGGGAGGGTGCCCGAGGAAGAGCAACGCGAGAGCCGCAGGCCACCTAGCGGTGAGCGCGCCACCTTCACCGCCGCCCAGGTCGAGCAGATCGCTACGGTGATGGCTATCGGGATGGTCGAGAAGGCGGCTGAGGAAGGGACTACTTTCGATAACTCGTTCTTATCGAAAGTAAAAACAGAACCAGAATTGGCCCCGATTCCGACCCCGCCGCCTGCGCCCGAACCGCTCCCGAATTGGTTTGAGCGCAACCTCGGCAAGAGGCCTGTGAAGGCACCTGCGCCGCCAGTTGTGGCCGCTGAACCGAAGTCCCAGGCGGTGTTCTGGGACGGCATTGATCGCCCCGCTGAGGGCGATATCGGCAAGGTCAACCCGAAGAATTGGCACTAGCTAGCCCCGACCTATTGACGCACTGCTAAGCCCCAGTCTGACCAAGATTCTTTCATTCCCCAGGAGAATACCGTCAGCCGCCGCTAGGAATGCGCCGATGGGCCGGATGGTTGGTTCAGGTGGTAGTGGATAAGCCCTGGCCCCACTGGTCGCCTATTGGGCGGTGGTTTGGACTTGGCTCGGTGCTAGCAATTGTGAGGGGGAGGGGTCGAGCGGCGGGTGGGGGGGCTATTTGGCTTGACTGAACAGTGATCGGGTGCGCACATAAAAACTGGGCTTCAAAAAGCCCGGATGACGACACATAAAAACTTGGGTTCAAAAGCCCTGCATTCGGTAATTCTCGCTCAATATTCAGAATTAAAAGGGTGGAACTAAAACCCCTTTGTCGCGCTCGCTTTCTAGGGTAGCCCGCCGTAAAATCGGCTATAGCCTCGCCGTCTTTAATTCCCACCCAATACAACCGGAATTAAACATGTCCTCTCCCCTCGTTCGCTCCCTCTCATTGCGAGAAAGCCTCATAGCCTCGGGACATATCCGCCCCGCAACCCCTGTGCCCCCCGTCACGCCGCCCGAGCACCAGCGGCAGCACGCCCTCCGGACCTCCCGCACCGTCGGCGGCCTCCTGGCCGGGCCGCCTCCCACGCCCAAGGAGCCCTCTCAATGACCTCCCGACTCCCGCCCAACGCGAACCCCCTCAGTCGGCCCCCGGGGGATATGAACGCCCTGGACCCCACAGTAGCCCGCGAATTAACCACCCCGGGCTTCACCAATCGGCTGCGTCGAGCGATCCTGCAAGGTCGCATCTCCTCCGAGCGCGCAGCGGAGTTGGTCGTGGACCTGCGGCAGTTCGCAAGGGCGGAGAACAACGAGCGTTCCCGCCCGGGTGAGTACATGGGCGACGACGCCATGCCCTACCTCCCCATGCCCTTCGCCAATCGGGAGCAGCACCGCCCTGACCGCGCCCCGGGCACTCCTACCCATGCGATCTTGAAACAAGCGACCGACAACATCGACGCCGACACGGTCACCGAGGGGCTCCAAAGCCGTCTCGGCGTTGACCGCGTTGACATTACGGCCCCGCCGACGCTCCACGAGACCATCGAGGCCGCGTACCGACTTCATACCGGCGAGTAGAAAAGTGCCCAGCGTCCCGTTCAACCCGACGACGAACGAGAACCCGTTCAGCCCCGTCCTCTCGCCGCTGGAGATGGCCGCTGTCGACTACACGTCCACGCCGCCGAACTGGGGCGAGCCCGCCACGCCGGCCCAGATGACTTGGATCATCAACTGGTGCCTCGTCAACGTACCCGGCTATGTGCCCCCCGTAGACCCCAACGCCCCGCCTCTCATCTAGGAGATCAACCATGCCCGCCGTCTATGGTTCCGCAACGATCAACAACATCGCCTCCCTCGGCAACGCCCTGCCGGTGCAGGACATGATCGGCACCACCCCTGAACTGCGCGCCAACGCGGGCGGCAACATGCAGAACGGCCACGTTGGGGCCGCAGAGGACGTGGTCGTGACGCCACCGTCCGCCGCCGCCCTCATAGCCGCGCAGGACACGCCGGCTATCGACAGCAACTCCGACCCGCTCACGTGGGACATCCCGACCGGCACGTGGGGGCCGAACCCGTAATCCGATCTCGCTCTCGCTCTCGCTCTCGCTCTCGCTCATAGGAGACAGCGCCATGCCTCTTGATCCCGTTGACCTCTACGCCGAGGGCGACACCTCGACCAGCTTCCTGAACCCGACGCTCATGCAGCAGCAAGACGCGCTCGCCCGCCGCAAGGCGCTCCTGCTTCTCCAGGCCAAGGACGCCGCCAACCGCACCGGCCTCTACGCCGCCCCCCAGGCCCCCGAGGCGCAGCCCGGGTTCGTCTCCGCCGTCCGCGAGGCCAACGGCGCGCGGATCATCGGCAAGCTGCCCCGTGTTTCTCCGTTGGCCGCCGCTGTGCCGTTCGCCGCCGAGCTTGGCGATGCAATCAAGGAGCGGCTGTACGAGAAGGACGAGAGCGGCTATCAACGGATGGAGCAGGACGCCGCCCGCCGTCACATGGCCGAACAGCCCCCGGACACGGCCGACCCGCGAGTCAAGCTGCAGTGGGCTCAGCGAGGCACACAAATCCCATCTCTCGCGCCTGTGATGCAGGCGTACGCCCAGGACGGGCTCATCAAGGCACCGGAGCGGGCCGAGGCGCGTGCCTTGGCACGGGACAAGCTTGTCGCCGAGGACGCCCGAGCCGAGGCGGCCAACGCGGCCCGCGTCCGTGCGGCCGAGATTGCTGCGGGCAAGCCGGAGACGCTGACCCCCATCATCAACGACCAAGGCATCGTCACCGGCACGTTCGGGACGAAAACGGGCAGGGTCACGCCAACCGGTGGCGGCGCGGCGGCTACGGGCACGGGCGTCCTCCCCGTTCGGGGGAAGTCCAGTGAGGCGAACCAGAAGCGGGTGGCCGAGTCGGAGAAGTCGATCAAGAACGCCCGGGAGGCGCTTGCGACGCTCGACAAGATGGCGCCTCACTTCGGCACCGCGACGACCACGATGGGGCGCAACATACTCAACGAGGGCAAGGCGCTGTACTCGGACGCTGCGCCGTCCGATGCTGTTGCGCTCGATCAATTGAAGCTCTACTCGGCCCAACTTGCCAAGTTCGCCGACCGCTCGATGTTCGGCCCCGGCTTCACCAACGCTGACGTGGAGGCCATCCGGGAGTCGGTTGGCGCGCTTCAACGTCCGATCTCAGCGACCCGCCGCGCCGCCATCGGGGCGACCTTGCGTGAGATTTTCGAGCGCCAAGCTCGCGGCGGATCGACCAGCGACGAGACAGGTGTAGACAACCCACGCGCCGACGTGGAGAACGCGATCCGCCAGCACTCGACCCCCGAGCCTCGCAACCCGAGGAACTACAAGCCGCCGCCAGCCGGTAGTGTGGATACCTCCGCGCTGATTCAGCAGTGGAAGGATGAAACGCCTGCGCGCCGCCCGCTGGTCGAGCAACGGATGCTAGGCATGACCTACAAGGGTCGGACGTACCTGGGCGGCGATCCGTCGAAGCCGTCCAGCTGGAGCAAGTGATGGCCGAGCCGTGGGAAGACTTCCAACCCGCCGCCAAGGGCGAGCCTTGGAACGACTTCAAGGCCCCTCCGCGTGTCGAGGTTCGCGGCACGTCCGTCGATGAGCCGTCCTTGCGCGAGCGGTTGGAGACGGCGCTCAAGCCCGAGCCGGGGGGCTTCATGGACGTGCTCGGGACCGGTGTAGCTGACCTCGGTGTTGGGATCGCCCGCGGCGCGAAGAACATCGTGACCGGGAGCGACAAGGTGATCACGGATATTGCGGGGCTCAAACACGCCCGACCGCAGCCGACCGAGGCGCTTGACGCCGCGTACGACCGGACCGGAATGATGGGCGGTGTCGGGAACGTGGTCCCCGAGTTGGCCCTGACCGCGGTCCCCATCGCTCGCGCCGCCAAGGTCGCCAGTGCGTTCCCCCGTGCGCTCGGCCTTTCACGCGCCGCGCCGCTTGTCGGCGACGTTGCGGCCAACGCGGGCTACGAGGCGGCCAAAGCGGGCTTGAGTGGGGGCGACCCTGGTGACGCGGCCTGGAAGGGCGCAGGCGGTGCTGCTGGTGGGCGCATGGCTGGGAATCTGATCGGGCGGATGACGGGCGGGATCACCGCCGAGGCTCAACAGCTTCTCAAGCGTGGCATCACACCGAGCCCAGGACAAGCCTTCGGCGGTGAGGGCATCGTCGCCGGTGCGGAGCGCACGTTGTCGAGCTTCCCATTGGCGGGAGCCGCTGTTGACCGGGCAAAGAAGCGTGCCCTGAAGCAGTACAGCGAGGCCGAGATTGACCAAGCCCTCAAGGAGACGGGCATCCCCCATGACGGCTCGGGCTTCAAGGCGGTGCGCCAGATCAACGCCCAGATTGACCAAGCGTACGAGCGCGTTAAGCCCCAGACGTTCCTGACTCCGCAGGACGTAAAGCGCGCCGCAGGGCAGACGCAGCAAGCCGTTCGATCCATCCCGCTTCTGACCGACGCCCAAGAGGGAGTTGTCGCCCGCTACTACGCCCAGAAGATCGCGCCGTTGGTCCAGAAGGGCAATGCGATCGACGGCGTGACCGCCAAGAAGATCGACCGTGAAATTGGTGAGTTCGCCCGCTCGCACGCCCATAGCGACAACCCGGCCGACCATCCGCTCGGGATGGCGTTCTACGCGCTCCAGTCGAACATGCGGGATGCGCTCAAGAGCAACGATCCCCAGGTGCTGCAAATGCTGACGCAGCTCAACGGGGCGTACAAGCGAATGCTCCCCGTCAACATCGCCACCGAGCGGGCCACCGGCACGCGGGGGCAGTTCACGCCGGATCAGTTCCGTGCCGCCTCGACGCGCTCCAAGGTATCAGCCCGTGATCCCCGCCTCGCGCTCAACGACGCAGCACGGGAGACGTTGAACGAGCCGGGGACCGGCCTCAGCCGTTCCTTGTCTCGCAATCTCGGAGTGCCTGGTCTCGGCGCGGCGGCTGCGGCAGGGGCTCACATGGCGGGCGTACCGGCCCCTGTCGTCGCTGGTGGTGCGGCTGCTCTCGGCCTCGGCGGCACCGCTCTCTCCCATGCGCTCTACAGCGAGACGGGCATCCGCATGATGATCGGCGCGATGAGTCTCCCCGCGCAGACCCGCCAATGGGTGGAGAAGCTGTCGCCTGAGATGCAGGCCGAGTTCGTTCAGCGCATGGTTCATCAGGTGCCCGAGCTAAAGCAACTCGCCGCTCAGGTTGGTAGCCACATCGCCGCCCAACAGGGAGTCCAACCGTGAGCTACTACGAACGCGACGATGCACGGATCGCTCGGCTGCTCTCCGAGGCTGAGCGGCTGATCGAGGCCCGCCGCAAGACCAAGCGGCCTGCGAACCCGGTCAGCTTCGGCGATGAGGACGACGAGAACAAGCCGGTGTCGGAGACGGAGAGCGTTGTCCGCACGCTCCTGCGACGGTTGAAGCGCCGGGACGAAACGGGCGCGGGCTCGGGAGAGGATGATGACTAACGTCGAGTTCATCGCCGAGCTTGGCCCGATCTGCTCCGAGGGTGGTTATTGGAACGCGGCCCTCTTTGTCGACCAAGCCGGGGACTATTGGGCGGTTCATACGTTCGTGCCCCCGGACGGTGACTGGACTTGCTGGAGCCAACCGCTCGTGTCTCTCGACCGGGAGGGGGCTGCGGCCGAGGCGACCCACAACGCATTCGTCCCCGCCTACCTCAACTGACAATGCCTTGGGACGCTCCCCTCTCAGACGGTCCCGAGGTTCCACCCCTCGCGCCCGGTCTGCCCCATACGCCCCTGTCCGCGCTCCAAGAGTTGATGCTCGCCGCCGTGACGCAGGGGCTCGCCGACGATGACGATAGGTTCGTGTGCTCCCCATGGTTCATCCATATGTGCTGCTACATCGGGCTCGACCCAGATACGGCGCTGCGCATCAAGATCGCCTACCTCAAGGGCGAGGTTGATCCCAAGCGGCTCACGATGACGAACCTGCACGCCGAGCGGTACAGGGGGAAAGACCCCCGGTCAGGGCAGGAGGCTCACTGGAGAAGCTGGTCGGCGGTGTCGTAGTGCTGCTATAACCTGCGGCGATCTGCTGGGCGGTCGACTGCCGGAGGGACTATGAGAACGACTCGATATTTGCTTGTGATACTTGCGCTTTGCATGCCAACATTTGCTGCGCATTCACAAGCGGGCTCAGCGCCCGGATTGCAGCCATACACGCCTACGCGGATTGAATGGCTGGAAGTCGTGTGCAACGGACAGCTTCGCGCCGAGCGCACCAGTGAGCGTCCGTACAGCCTGTCGATCGTTCAATCCGATCATGAGACGCTTCTGATCTTCGTCCGATATGTGCCATCTATGTCCGGGACAGATCGGACTAACATGAACAGGGACATCGACACGGCCCGCGAAGTAATCAAGATCACCGCTAAAAGTTTCGGTTGGGACAAGTGGCTGAAAGTGAAAGAGGACGTGCTGGCGAGGTGAGTTCGGCTCGTTCGCCGGATCGAAGGCCTCAGCGGCCTCGGCTACGACAAATTTTTCGGGGACCTCTGTACCTCTGGGCTAGCTCGGCCCGAAAGCGTCTCTGCGCTCGATCGCCGTCCAGCGCTGGCGATTCCTAGCCCCGGTCGGCCCCCGGGTTCCCGGTCGGCGGGCTACGTCAGATGAGCGAGCTTCAAGATCGCCGCCGCGACCACAGCGAAGAACACGTACCACATGCCCTTCTTGATCTCGGGCCGGTGTTCCTGCCAGAAGCGGCGAGCCGGTGGGGTCGAGATGCCGATGAAAACCACGGGGCTGTTGGGCGGGTTCTTGTAGACCTCGCCGTCCCAATGTTTTGTCTTGAACTGCTTGAACCAGGTTGCCATTGCGATTTCCGCGTTGTTGTCCTGGTAGAAGATGATATGCACCGTTTGGCCGTTGTCACGTGGACAAGGCTGTGAATAACCAGTGATCTTCCGGTGCAGTACGCGGGACAAAAGGCCTTGTAGCCCGCGTCCTTGAGCGAAGCTGACGCTGGAATTACAAAAATTGCCTGGAAAATAAGCACTCCGTGTGTCGCGTCCTTGTTGTCAGAGACACATTTACTTACGAATTCACCTTGGCGGCACTACTCGATTGACGGCCCGCTGGGCTCTTTCGGAATCACGTCAAGCAAGGCATTGCGCAAGTTGGGCCTCGCCGCCATCGCGGCCCGAGCGTCGATGGCTACCTCCTTGGGTTTCGGCATGAGTTCGTCTTGGAGTTTTAGTACCTGCTTACGCCGGTCGGCGCGAAGTGCGGGCACCACGTAGATCTCATGCAGTACTTCGCGGATCGAAGCGAGCATTACCCGGAGATGTTTCGCAGCCCAGTTATCCAGAGCGTTCTCGTGAACCTTTGTACTGGTCATCGACTGGATCGAGAGCAGGGTGTCGAAGAACGTGCCGTCAACGGCCGGATAGACCTCCTTCAAGGCCTTCACTCGATCTTCGTAGTTGGCCCCCTCGACCTTGGCGAGCTTGGCGAGTTCGTAAATGAGCTTGCGAGCGCACGCGGACGCCCCGGTCAGGAAGTTGCTCTTGAGGCATCCGTCGGCTTCGGTGATGAGATCGCGAAGAACCGAGGGGATTCGGTCGTCCAACACGAAGAACGACGTAGGCACCGAGAAGAAGAAGCGCGAATCAAGGTCCTTCAAGTCGTCGTCGAACCGACTAAAGGAGTTCGTGAAATACGTTGTTTTCAAGTCCTGGAAGGACAGGTGCATGGAAGTGTTGTTGCACGAACGACAGTAGGCGAAGTAGGCCCAGCATTGCTTGTCCTTCGTCCAGTCAAACGCAGTCTTGCTTGTGATCGCATAGGTCACGTGTCGCCGATTGCAGTAGGGACAGTTGTAGATCGTGTTGTCAATGAAGTAGAGGCTGTCGAGGTGCGACTGGTCGGTCATGCGATGGCTCCAGGATATTTGCGCGCCATTGTGCCGGGTGACCGCTGCGACTCGTGCTTAGCCCACCTTCGCCAGCGCCTCGCGGATCGCCTCATCGCTCACCACGGCGTAGTGGCGCATCGTCGTCGCCGCGTTCTTGTGGCCTAGCATCTTCGCCACCACCGTGATCGGCACGCCGCCATTGACGAGCACGCTGCCGAACGAGCGGCGCAGGTCATGGATCGTCGTATGGGCGGTGATGCCCGCCTTGGCGAGTACCTTGGCGAAGGCGAACGAGGGCTCCACGATATGCCCAGCCGACGAGTTCTTGGGCGAGGGGAAGACCCACTGCTTATGGTTCCCCACCTGGGCTTGGAAGAGGGCGACAGCCTCGGCGTTCAGCAGCACCCGCATCTCGTGCCCCATCTTGCTGTCCTCGGGCGTGATCGTCCAAACCGCTGCGTCGAGGTCAATGTCGGACCACTTCGCTGCAGCAAGGTTTCCCCAGCGAACACCAGTGGCGAGCAGGATGCGGAAGAACGGCCGGACGTAGGGCATGAACGAGGTGTCATCGAGAGCGACCAAGAACGCAGCCCGTTCTTCGGCGGAGAGCCACCGCTGGCGCGGCGGGCTTGCCTTGAGCGCGAGCGACTTGCCGACGTTGTCCCCCTTGTAGATTTTCTTCTTGAGCGCGTAGGCGTAGACGGCCCGGAGTGCCTTGAGCCCTCTCGCCGCCGCCTGCGGCCCGCGAGCCTGCACCCTCCATTTCTCCCCATCCTTCAGCGGGAGAGGGCGCGTGGTCGGTTTCTTCCCCAACAGATTTTGGCGGTCCTCCACGTCACCGGGCGTGATGTCGCCGAGCGCCTTGCCGTACCAGTCTTGGTAGCAAAGGTCGAACATGCGCTCGGCCCAGAACCATTGCTTCTTGCCCTCGGCCTTGAGCTTGAGCGTGTAGGTATCGACCACGCTCCGCAGCGTGACCGGCCCTGCCGGCCGCGTCAGGTCTTCCTCGTTGTGGATCCGTAGGTTGTATTCCTTCGCCTTCGCCAGCGCCTTGTCGTAGGTCAGCGCAGAGGACAACTCCCCGATAGACCGGCGCACGGGTTTCTTGCTAACGGGGTCCCATCTGTACCACTCGAAGATGCGGCTGGAGGCGGTCACGACGAGGCGCAGGCCCTTCTCGTGGCTGTCCTTGTGGACTCCGATGGGGCGCGTGTAGACGTTTGCAGCTGTGAGGTTGTTAATCATGGCGGGGCTAGGCGCAGGCTAGGAATGAAGGAAAGCTAGGGCAATTACGGAATAACGTTCGGCCCCTAGCTTACCCTCATTTCCCCTCTATAGAAGGGTGCGATCGAAACCTAGCGCAATGTCTGGAAATCCCAAGACGGCGTAGCAATTCGGTATGCCGTAGAGGGTTGTCATGCGGCGATGATGCCCGCGCTGCCGGTCGGCGACAATTCCGGGCTCCATGAAAACCCTAGAAGACTGGTTGGCGCACGCCGAGCGCCTGCATCCCAAGAACATCGAACTCGGCCTCGACCGGGTCCGCGCGGTCGCGCAGCGCCTCGGCCTGGCCTTCGACTGCCCGGTCATCACGGTGGCCGGGACCAACGGCAAGGGCTCGACCTGCGCGATGCTCGAGTCGATCATGACGCACGCGGGCTACCGCACCGCGGTGTTCACCTCGCCGCACCTGGTGCGTTTCGAGGAACGGCTGCGCCTGTCCGGCGAGGCGGTCGAAGGCGCCGTGCTGGCGCCCTTCTTCGAGCAGGTGGAGCAGGGCCGCGGCGAGGTCGCGCTGACCTACTTCGAATTCACGACGCTGGCGATCCTGCTGTGCATCGCTGCGGCCAGGCCGGACGTGGCGATCCTCGAGGTCGGGCTGGGCGGCCGGCTGGACGCGGTCAACATCGTCGATGCCGACTGCGCGGTCATCACCAGCATCGACCTCGACCACATGGAATTCCTCGGCAACGACCGCGAGAGCATCGGCTTCGAGAAGGCCGGCGTGATGCGCGCCGGACGGCCGGCGATCGTCAGCGATCCGGTGCCGCCGCAAAGCGTGGTCGACCATGCAGAGGCCATCGGCGCCGATCTCTGGCGCGTCGGCCGCGATTTCAACGTGATGGGCGATCAGCAGCAGTGGGGCTGGAGCGGCCGCGGCCGCCGCTACAGCGGGCTGGCCTATCCGGCGCTGCGCGGCGCCAACCAGCTGGTCAATGCGGCCGGCGTGCTGGCGGCGATCGAATCGCTGCGCCAGCGGCTGCCGATCACCGCCCAGGCGGTGCGCAACGGCCTCGCGATGGTCGAACTGCCGGGCCGCTTCCAGATCGTGCCGGGCGAGCCGGCGCTGGTGCTCGACGTCGCGCACAACCCGCACGCGGTGGCGGCCCTGGCCGAGAACCTCGACGCCATGGGCTTCTATCCGACCACCCACGCGGTCTTCGGCGTCATGGCCGACAAGGATCTGGCGCCGATGTTCGCCCGCATCGGGCCGATTATCGACCGCTGGTACTTCACCGACCTTCCGACGGCGCGCGCCGCCCGGGCCGACGACCTGATCGCGCGCTGGCAGGCCCAGAACACGCGCAAGGATGTCTCGGCCAGCGTCCACGGCGCGCCCATGGAAGCGCTCCAGGCCGCCATCGAGCGCGCGGACCCCGCTGATAGAATCGTGGTCTTCGGATCGTTCTTCACCGTGGGTGGTGTGCTCGAGCACGGAACACCCCGTCTGGGCGCCAGGCACCTGTCACCCGGCTCCTGAAACAGCCTGATTTCCGGCGCCCTCTCCTCCAGTTTCAACCGCAAGCTGCATCCCCAGGAAAACGAACTTCATGGCGTTCTTCAAGTTCCGCGCTCGCGGGCCTCAAGGCAACGAAGGGCGAAGCACCGTCGCCGCCGCGCCGGCGGAGAGCATCGAGGCGATGCGCCGCCGCGCACGCCACCGTCTGCTGGGCGCAGCCGTCCTGGTGCTGATCGGCGTGATCGGTTTCCCGCTGCTCTTCGATACCCAGCCGCGCCCGATCTCGGTCGACATCCCGATCGAGATTCCCGACCGCAACAAGGCCAAGCCGCTGGCCCTGCCTGCCACCCCGGCACCGGCTGCGCCGGCCGCCGACAAGCCCGTGTCCGCGGCCCCCGCGAGTCCGGATGGCGGCATGATCACCGAGTCGGCCGACGGCACCGAGATCCCGGCGAGCAGGCCGGTCGCGGAAGCCGCACCCGAAAGCCGGCCGGCAGCCGCGAAGCCGGAAGCCAAGCCCGAGCCCAAGCCCGAACCGAAGCCCAGGCCCGAAGCCAGGGCCGAGGCCAAGCCCGAACCCAAGCCGGAGCCCAAGCCCGCCGCGCCGAAGCCGGCCACCCCGGATGAAGCCGCCCGCGCCCGCGCGCTGCTCGAGGGCAAGCCGACGGCGGCTGTCGCAGCCGCTGCCGCCAAGCCGGCCGACGAGAACGGCCGCTTCGTGGTCCAGGTCGGCGCCTTCGCCGACGCCGACAAGGCCAAGGAAGTACGCCAGAAGCTTGAAAAGGCCGGGCTCAAGACCTATACCAGCGTCGCCAAGACGGCCGATGGCGAGCGCACGCGGGTGCGTGTCGGCCCCTTCGGCAATCGCGCCGAGGCTGACCGCGCTGCGGCCAAGGTCAAGGGCTTGTCTTTGTCGGCCGCCGTCCTCAGCTTGTAGGCTCGCGGACGACGTGGCCACGCTCGACTGGATTGCCGTCGCGCTGATCGTGGTGTCGATGCTGCTGGGCCTGGTGCGAGGTCTGGTGTTCGAGGTGATATCGCTGACCGGCTGGGTCGTGGCCTTCGTGGCCGCCCAGTGGCTGGCCGAGGACGTGGGGCGCTGGCTGCCGATCGGCGACCCGGCCGCGAGCTGGCGCTATGCCGCCGGTTTCGTGCTGGTGTTCGTCGGCGTGGCCTTCGGTGTCGGGCTGCTGGCGGCGCTGACGCGCAAGCTGGTCGCCGCGGTCGGGCTGCGGCCGGTGGACCGGATCCTCGGCGGCGTGTTCGGCGCGGCGCGCGGCGCGGTGGCGATGCTCGCCGTCGCGGTGTGTGTGCATTTGCTGGCGTTGAGCGACAGTGCCTGGTGGCACGGATCGCGCAGCGCCATTGTTCTTGATGCGGCATTGCAGGGCCTGAAACCCGCGCTGCCTGATAAGTTGGCAAGCTACCTGCCCTGAGAGGATCGCTTCATGTGTGGAATCGTCGGCGTTGTCAGCAACGCTCCCGTCAATCAACTGCTCTACGACGCCTTGCTGCTGCTGCAGCACCGCGGCCAGGATGCCGCCGGCATCGTGACGCTGCTGGAGCGCAAGTTCTTCATGCACAAGGCCAAGGGCATGGTGCGCGATGTCTTCCGCACCCGCAACATGCGCGGCCTGCCGGGCGACGTCGGCCTCGGCCAGGTGCGCTACCCGACCGCCGGCAATGCCTACAGCGAGGAAGAGGCGCAGCCCTTCTACGTCAACGCGCCCTTCGGCATCGTGCTGGTGCACAACGGCAACCTCACCAACGCGCACGCGCTGCGGGCCGAGCTGTTCTCCACCGACCACCGCCACACCAACACCGAGAGCGATTCCGAGGTGCTGCTGAACGTGCTGGCCCATGAGCTCGACCGCGCCACCCGCGGCCGCCTGCTCGATTCGGCCACCCTGTTCGAGGCGGTGCGCAACACCCAGCGCCGCCTGCGGGGCTCCTATGCGGTGGTGGCGCTGATCGCCGGCCACGGCCTGCTGGCCTTCCGCGACCCCTACGGCATCCGGCCGCTGGCCATGGGCCGCAATGCCGACGGCACCGTGATGGTGGCCAGCGAATCGGTCGCGCTCGAAGGCTCGGGCCATGTGTTCGAGCGCAACATCGCACCGGGCGAGGCGGTCTTCATCGACCTGCAGGGCCAGGTGCATGCCGAGCAATGCGCCGACGCGCCCACGCTCAACCCCTGCATCTTCGAGTTCGTCTATTTGGCGCGTCCGGATTCGGTGCTCGACGGCATCTCGGTCTACCAGGCTCGCCTGAACCTCGGCGAAACACTGGCCAAGCGCGTGGTCTCGACCGTGCCGCCGAGCGAGATCGACGTCATCATCCCGATCCCCGAATCGAGCCGGCCGAGCGCGACGCAGCTGGCACACCTGCTGGGCGTGCCGTACCGCGAAGGCTTCGTCAAGAACCGCTACGTCGGCCGCACCTTCATCATGCCGGGGCAGGGCGTGCGCAAGAAGTCGGTGCGCCAGAAGCTCAACGTGATCGCGAGCGAATTCAAGGGCCGCAACGTGCTGCTGGTCGACGACTCGATCGTGCGCGGCACCACCAGCCGCGAGATCGTGCAGATGGCGCGCGACGCCGGTGCGCGCAAGGTGTACCTCGCGAGCGCGGCGCCGCCGGTGCGCTATCCCAACGTCTACGGCATCGACATGCCGACCAAGGACGAGCTGGTGGCGCACGACCGCACGGTCGAGGAGATCCGCGAGCTGATCGGCTGCGATGCGCTGATCTACCAGGACGTCGACGCCATGAAGCGCGCCATCGGCTCGCTGAACCCGAAGCTCGACGGCTTCGATGCCTCCTGCTTCGACGGCGTGTACGTCACGGGCGACATCGACACCGAGGCCATCTCGCGCATGAACGGCAACCGGCCGCGCATCGAGGAGACCGGAGAAGACTCGTCGCGCCTCGCGCTGCCCAACCTTGCCGAGTGAGCCCGTGACGACCGATCGATCCCTGCCCCCCGGCCTGCACCGCGACACGCTCGCGGTGCGCACCGCGCTCGAGCGCAGCCAGTACGGCGAGAACTCCGAGGCCCTGTTCCTCACCAGCAGCTTCGTGCAGCCCGACGCCGAGACCTCGGCGCGCCGCTTCGCCGGCACCGAGGAAGGCTTCACCTACACCCGCACCTCGAACCCGACCGTCGCCAGCTTCGAGCAGCGCCTGGCCGCGCTCGAAGGCACCGAGGCCGCGATCGGCGCCTCGAGTGGAATGGGCGCCATCCTCATGATGTGCATGGGCCTGCTGCGCGCCGGCGACCACGTCGTGTGCTCGCGCTCGGTGTTCGGCTCCACCTTGAACCTGATCGGCCGCGAGTTCGGCAAGTTCGGCGTCGAGACCACCTTTGTCTCGCAGACCGATGTCGCCGAATGGAAGGCGGCGATCCGCCCGACCACCAAGCTGCTGTTCGCCGAGACGCCGACCAATCCGCTGACCGACGTCTGCGACATCCGCGCGCTGGCCGATCTCGCGCATGGTGCCGGCGCGCTGCTGGCGGTCGACAACTGCTTCTGTTCGCCGGCGCTGCAGCGGCCGACCGAACTCGGCGCCGACCTCGTGATCCATTCGGGCACCAAGTACCTCGAAGGGCAGGGCCGCGTGCTGGCCGGCGCGATCTGCGGCTCGGCCAAGCTGGTCAACGAAGTGTTCGGGCCGGTGGTGCGCACCGCCGGCATGGCGCTGTCGCCGTTCAACGCCTGGGTCGTGCTCAAGGGCCTGGAGACGCTGGGCATCCGCATGCAGGCGCACTGCGCCGGCGCACTGGCGCTGGCGCAATGGCTGGAGACGCAGCCCGGTGTGGCACGCGTGTACTACCCCGGCCTGGCCTCGCATCCGCAGCACGAACTGGCGATGCGCCAGCAGTCGGGGCTGGGCGGCGCGGTGGTGTCCTTCGACGTCGAAGGCAGCGGCCCGGAGGCTTCGCGCACCAACGCATTCCATGTGATCGACAGCACGCGCGTGCTGAGCATCACGGCCAACCTCGGCGACACCAAGACCACCATCACCCATCCGGCCACCACCTCGCACGGGCGCCTCACTGAAGCGCAGCGGCAGGCGGCCGGCATCGGCCAGGGCCTGATCCGCGTCGCGGTGGGCCTGGACCATATCGACGACATCAAGGCCGACCTCCTGCGCGGCCTGAGCACCCTCGCATGACACAGAAGACCCGCACCCGTTTCGCACCGTCCCCGACCGGATTCATCCACCTCGGAAACATCCGCTCGGCCCTCTATCCGTGGGCCTTCGCGCGCTCGACCGGCGGCGACTTCATCCTGCGCATCGAGGACACCGACGTCGAGCGTTCGACGCAGGCCGCGGTCGACGTGATCCTCGAAGGCATGCAGTGGCTGGGCCTCGACCACGACGAGGGCCCGTTCTATCAGATGCAGCGCATGGACCGCTACAAGGCGGTGCTGGCCGAGATGCAGGCAGCGAACCTGGTCTACCCCTGCTACATGAGCATGGCCGAACTCGATGCGCTGCGCGAGAAGCAGATGGCCGCAAAGGAGAAGCCGCGCTACGACGGCACCTGGCGGCCCGAGCCGGGCAAGACCTTGCCGCCGGTGCCCGAGGGCGTGCAGCCGGTGCTGCGCTTCCGCAATCCGCAGGGCGGCGCGGTGGCCTGGGACGACAAGGTCAAGGGCCGCATCGAGATCGGCAACGACGAACTCGACGACCTCGTGATCGCGCGGCCCGACGGCACGCCGACCTACAACTTCTGCGTCGTGGTCGACGACATCGACATGGCGATCACGCACGTGATCCGCGGCGACGACCACGTCAACAACACGCCGCGCCAGATCAACATCTTCCGTGCGCTCGGCAAGGAGCCGCCGGTGTATGCGCACCTGCCCACCGTGCTCAACGAGCAGGGCGAGAAGATGAGCAAGCGCAATGGCGCCAAGCCCGTGACGCAGTTCCGCGACGAGGGCTTCCTGCCCGAGGCGATGGTGAACTACCTCGCGCGCCTGGGCTGGAGCCACGGCGATGACGAGATCTTCTCGCGCGCCCAGTTCGTCGAGTGGTTCAACCTCGATCACCTGGGCCGCAGCGCGGCGCAGTTCGACGAGACCAAGCTGCGTTGGGTCAATGCGCAGCACCTGAAGGCGATGGCCGACGATGCGTTGGCGCCGCTGGTGGCCGCGCAGCTGCACAAGCGCGGCATCACTGCCGATGAGCGCCTGCCTGCGATCTGCGGCCTCTTCAAGGACCGCTGCGACACGACCGTGGCACTGGCCGGTTGGGCTGCTGCGTTCTATGCCGACGTGACCGTGAGCGATGCCGATCGCGAACAGCATATTTCTGCTGCGGTGCGCCCGGCAATCGCCGAACTTGCGGATAAACTATCGGGCGTCGCTTGGGACAAGGCAGCGATCGCATCAGCCATCAAGGAAGTGCTGGTTGCGCAAGGTCTCAAGATGCCGGCATTAGCCATGCCGGTGCGAGTGCTCGTGATGGGCACGCCGCAGACGCCTTCTCTCGATTCGGTACTCGCGCTTTTTTCTCGCGAAACTATTTTGAAGAGATTGAAGGAGGCCTGATTTTCAGGCTATAATTTGAGGCTCGACACCCAGGGGGGTATAGCTCAGCTGGGAGAGCGCTTGCATGGCATGCAAGAGGTCAGCGGTTCGATCCCGCTTACCTCCACCAACATGGTGTCGAGTTGAAGGTTTGAAGTAACAAGCGCTGATCGCAGCGCGGTTCCTAAGGTTTTGACCCTATCGTCTAGAGGCCTAGGACACCACCCTTTCACGGTGGCTACCGGGGTTCGAATCCCCGTAGGGTCGCCAGTTTCACTGCAAGGTGAAGCAGGCACAAGTCGCAGCACTTGGCTCCATTTTGGAGTGAACGTTGTCTACCAGGAGTGGTAGTTCAGTTGGTTAGAATACCGGCCTGTCACGCCGGGGGTCGCGGGTTCGAGTCCCGTCCACTCCGCCAGAAAGCAGAAAAGCCGTTGCCAGTCACTGACTTGCAACGGCTTTTTTCATTCTTGCCATGAAGTCAAGGTCCAAGGACAGGGTACGAGCGAGGCATGCGAGCGCCTTAATCTGCCGTTAATCCGAAAGCCCGAGCATCCACTCGCTGATCTGTCCGCCGATTGCCGCGGACGTTCCGAGGAAGTGCATGTTCATGTCCTTGTCGTCACGCGCTCACGCGGACCCTTCGCCGGGTGGAATCGCCACCCCGACCGTTGTCGAACTCACGGCTCATGGTCCGTCGGACCCGCGCCGGAACGCGGTCGAGGATTTCATTCGCGAGATTTACGAGCGCCGTTATGACGCCCAGGTCCCGCACTTCGCGCCGGTATTGGTCGGTCTGCGCGAGAACGGCGAATTGCTCGCGGCTGCCGGCTATCGGAATGCCGGCAGCGATCGACTGTTTCTCGAGCGCTATCTTCCCGCACCGGTCGACGCGCTGCTCGCCGCGCATGCCGGCGCGCGGCCTGCGCGCGAGCGCATCGCCGAAGTGGGTCATCTTGCAGCCAGTCGCAGCGGCGAAGGCCGGCGTCTGATCCAGTTGCTGGCGCCCTATCTCGCCGGCGAAGGCTTCGAATGGGTGGTGGGCACGGTCACGCAGGAGTTGCGCAAGATGCTGCTGCGGCTCGGGATCGTGCCGCTGACGCTGGGAGCTGCCGACCCGGCCGCACTGGGCGACGAGGCCGGCCACTGGGGAAGCTACTACGAGCACCAGCCCGTGGTGCTGGCGGGGCACTTGAGACGGGCCCTGCGGCGCCATGGCGGGCGCAGGCCGAGCGGCTCGGGAGCGGGCGAATGACGACGGCCGCCGAAGCCGGCGTCGTAGCGATCGACGATGGACAGCGCCGCTGGACCTACGCCGAACTCGATGATGAAGTGGCCCTGCTTGCGGGCCGCCTGCAGGCGCAGGGCACGCGTGTGTTCGCCACCCTGCTGGACAACTCGCCGGCCTGGCTGGTGGCCGACCTGGCCGCCTCGCAGGCCGGCGTGGTGCATGTTCCGCTGCCGGTGTTTTTTTCGCCTGAGCAGATCGGCCACGCGCTCGGCGCCGCCGGCGCCGACACCGTGCTGACACTGCCCGCCGTCTCCGCCCGCTGGCCGCAGGCACCGGCCTCGGAATGCACGGTCGCCGGGCAGGCGCTGTCGACGCTGCGTCTTCCGGCGGCGGCACCGCCGATGCCTGCGGGTACCGCCAAGATCACGTTTACGTCAGGCACCACCGGCACGCCCAAGGGCGTGTGCCTGGACGCCGACGTCATGCGCAAGGTGGCCCAGGGGCTGGTGCAGGCGATGGAGCCCCTGGACATTCGCCGCCATCTGTGTGCGCTGCCTTTCGCGGTGCTGCTCGAGAACATCGCGGGCTTGATGGCGCCGCTGCTGCGGGGAGCGACCTGCGTGACGCTGCCGCTTCAGCAGTTGGGCCTGGGTGGCTCGTCGAGCTTCGATGCGGCCCGCTTCCATGCGGTGGTCGTGGCGCAGCGGCCGCACAGCGTCATTCTGCTGCCGCAGATGCTGCGGGTCTGGGCCGGCTACCTGATGCAGAGCGGCCAGCGTGCGCCCGATTCTCTGAAGCTGGTGGCCGTGGGGGGCGCGGCGGTCGGCGTCAAGCTGATCCAGGCTGCGCGGGCGCTTGGCATCCCGGCATACGAAGGCTATGGCCTGTCCGAAGGGGCCTCGGTGCAGACCCTCAACCTGCCGGGCGCCGACCGCCCGGGCAGCGCCGGACGGCGCCCTCCCGCATGCCGAGCTGCGGGTTGCCGCCGACGGCGAGATCGAGGTCCGGGGGAGCCTGTTCGGCGGCTATCTCGGCGACCGCACCGCACCGCCCGCATGGTGGCCCACGGGCGACCTCGGCGAGTTGGATGCCGAGGGCTTCCTGCACATCGGCGGCCGCAAGAAGAACCTGCTGATCACGGCCTTCGGCCGCAATGTCTCGCCCGAGTGGGTCGAGACCGCGCTGCGCAGCGAGAGCGCCGTGGCGCAGGCGGTTGTCTTCGGCGACGCGCAGCCGGCGCTGGGTGCGGTGCTCTGGCCGGTGCGGAGCGACGCCCCCGACGCGGACTTGCAGGCCGCGGTGGATGCGGCCAACGCCACGCTGCCCGACTACGCCCGCGTGCTGTGCTGGGTGCGTGCGCGGGCTGACTTCAACGCCGAGGCCGGCATGGCAACGGCCAACGGCCGGCCGCAGCGCGCAGCCATCCTGCAACGTCACCCCGACGCCCTGGGCGCGACCGCAGCCTGACCCCACAGACACCCGGAGCCCCCATGAGTTTCCATGCCCGACTGATCGAACAGACCGCCGATGCCCGCATGGGCTTGCTCGGCACTCCCATCATCCAGGGCTGCCTGCGCGGAGAAGTGTCGCTGCCGAGCTACCTGGCCTTCCTGCGCGAGGCCTACCATCATGTGCGCCACACGGTGCCTCTGCTGCGTGCCTGCAAGGCGGCGCTGCCGCCGCGCAATGACTGGCTGCGTGGCCCGCTCGACGAGTACATCGAAGAAGAGCAGGGCCACGACGAGTGGATCCTCGACGACATCCGGGCCTGCGGCGGCGATGCCGAGGCGGTGCGTCAAGGCACCCCGGGCCATGCCACGGAGGTCATGGTGGCCTATGCCTATGACACCATCGCGCGCCGCAACCCGCTCGGCTTTTTCGGCATGGTCCATGTGCTCGAAGGCACCAGCGTATCGCTGGCCCTGCTGGCCGCCGACCAGATCCAGAAGCCCTTGCAGCTGCCCGACGCGGCCTTCAGCTATCTGCGCTCGCATGGCACGCTCGACCAGGAGCACACGGCGCATTTCGCGCTGTTGATGGATCAGGTCGAGAACCCTGACGATCAGGCCGACATCGTGCACGCGGCGCGCGCCTTCTTCCGGCTCTACGGCGATGTGTTTCGAAGCCTGCCGTTGCCGCAGTCGAACCTCGGCCCGGTGACTTCCGCCGCGGCGGCCAAGGGAGTCAACGCGTGAAGCACAGCGAAGCGCGTGTCCTGCTGACGGGTGCCAGCGGCGGGATCGGCCAGGCCGCCGCGATGCGGTTGATGACGAACGGCGCGTCGGTGATGCTGGTCGGCCGTTCGCCTGCGCGGCTCGCAGCGCAGGCCCGGACGCTGGTTCGCGAGTGCAACGTGCCGCGGCTGCAGGTCGAGTGGTATGCGGCCGACCTGACACGCACCGCGAGCCTCGCCGGCATTGCCGAAGTGGCGGCCAGCTGGGGTTGCAACGTGGTCGTGCACGGCGCCGGTGTGCCGGCGTTCGGGCGACTCGAGTCGATCGGCGCGACCGACATGGCGCAGGTCCTGCATCTCAACCTGCTGGTGCCCATGCTGCTGACCCAGGCCTTGCTGCCGCATCTTCGAAGCCTTCCCCAGGCACAGGTCATCTGTCTCGGCTCGGTGCTCGGGCGGCTCGGCCTTCCGGGCTTCAGCGTGTACAGCGCGAGCAAGTTCGGCTTGCGTGGCTTCGCCGAATCGCTGCGCCGGGAACTGGGCGACACCCGCGTCCGCGTGCAGTACCTGGGGGCGCGCAGCACGCGCACGGCGTTCAACAGCGGTGCGGTCGAAGCCTACAACGAAGCCACCGGCACGGTGATGGACCGGCCGGATGTCGTCGCCGAAGCGCTGCTGGAACTGCTCGTGAGCGGCGCTCCGGAGCGCTTCCTGGGTTTCCCCGAGAAGTTCGCGGTGGGGCTCAACGGCTTGGCGCCGGGCCTGCTGGATGGCGCATTCGCCAAGCACCGCCGCAGCTTGCCGCCGCCCGCTCTGCCGGCGCCGCCAAGCCTCGAATGCCCTGAAGTCGTGGGGCCGACCGCCATCAACGACTCCCATTCGCTGCAACACAGCACCCTCTAGAAAACCAAGGACGACAGATGACCCGTACTGCATTTGCTTGCGCTGCCCACTCGTCGAGCACGCCGATGCCGCGGCGCCAATGGCTGACAGGCCTGGCTGTCGCCGCTTCGCTCGTTGTGCTGATGCCGAAGGCGGCGCATGCCGCCGGCGTCGATGAGTCCGTCGCCGAACTCCAGCACGAGTGGGAGGTGATCCGCTACCAGACGCCGCAGGCCGAGCGGGAGAAGCGTTTCGAGACCTTGGCCGCCAAGGCCCGCAAGGTCAGCGAGACCTATCCCGATCGCGCCGAGCCGCTGGTCTGGGAAGGCATCATCGTGAGCTCCTGGGCTGGCGAGAAGGGCGGGCTCGGCGCGCTCGGGCTCGTGAAACAGGCCAAGGGACTCTATGAACAGGCGATCGCAATCAACGGCAAGGTGCTCGACGGCTCGGCCTACAACAGCCTGGGCGTCCTCTACTACAAGGTGCCGGGATGGCCGGTGGGCTTCGGCGACAAGGCCAAGGCGAAAGAGCTGCTGCAGACCGCGCTGGCGCTCAATCCCAAGGGCATCGATCCGAACTTCTTCTACGCCGACTACCTGTTCGAGACCAAGCAGCCCGAGCAGCCCTTGCCCTATCTCGAACGTGCACTGCAGGCGCCACCCCGGCCTGGCCGCCAGGTGGCGGACGCCGGACGGCGCGAGGAGATCCGCGCGCTGATGGAGAAGGTCAAGGCCAGGTAGCCGCGCAAGGGCGATCCGGACTCAGCGGTGGGCGGCGTCGAACTGCAGCGTCACCCTGACGCCCTGGCCGTTCGAGCCGGTGCCGAAGATCAGTTCGAGCCCATGCAGTTCTGCGATGCGTCGGACGATCGACACGCCAAGCCCGCTGCCGCCTTCTTTCTGTCCAGCAGGCCGATAGAAGCGCTCGCCCAGGCGTGCCAGCTGCTCGGGCGAGAGCGGCGGCCCATCGTTGTCGAGTTCGAGGTGCTCGCCGCCGAAGCGCAGCAGCACGGTCGTGCCCGTGGGCGCATAGCGAACCGCGTTGTCCAGCAGGTTGCGCAACATCACCGTGAGCAGGTGCTCGTCGCCGAGCAGCGGCAGGGGGTGGGTCTCGCGCGGGGGCCATTCGCAGGCCAGTTCGATGCGGCGGCGCTCGGCCAGCGAGAGGCAGTCGCTCATGGCCTGCTCGACGATCTGCGGCCACCGGACTTCGGTCGCGAGCGCAGGCTGCACGCCCGATTCGACGCGCGACAGCGAGAGCATCTGCGTCACCAACCGGCCCATTCGATCGAGACCGTCGCCCAGCTTGGCCTCGGCCTCCGCGCGCTCGGCCGCGCTGCCGGAGCGGCGCACCACATCCCACTGGGCGCGCAGCACCGCCAGCGGGGTGCGCATCTCGTGTGCGGCATCGGCCGTGAAGCGTCGTTCGCGCACCAGCAGCTGTTCGATGCGCGCGAAGAGCCCGTTCATGGCCCCCAGCAGCGGCTTCAGCTCGGCAGGCGCCCGGTCGCCAGGCACCGGTCGCAGGTCTTCGGCGCTGCGGCCCGCGAGCTCGGTCGTGAGCTGGTGCATCGGCGACAGCGCGCGTCGAACCGCCCAGGCCGTCACGGCCAGCAGGATCGGCAGCAGCAGCAGCCACGGCACCACCTGGGTGAGCGTGAGGCCGTACACCAGCTCATCGCGCTCGTAGGTGCCCTGGCCGGCCGCCACCAGCCATTTGCCGTCGAAGGACTGCAGGTAGTACACGCGCCAGGTCCGGCCGTTGATCTCCTGGTCGATGAAGCCGCTGGCGTCGGCGCGGTGCGGCAGTTCGGCGCCTTCGCGGTCGGCGATCATCAGGCGGCCCTGCGTATCCCAGACCGCCACCGCAAGGTCGCGCACATCGGATTCGCCGGCGTCCTTGCTGCCCTCTGCGGGGGCCGGCGGCAGCGGCGACACGGTGCCAGGATAGGTCGGGCCCAGTGTCGACTGCACCTGCCTCGCGAGCCGGATCAGTTCGGTGTCGAAGAGCTCGTTGACTTCATGCCGTGCGCGGCTGATGGAGAAGTAAAGCCCCACGAACCACACCAGCGGCGCACAGACCAGCAGATAGACGAGAAGGCGGCGTTGCAGGCTCACGGCGCTTCGCCCGAGCCGAGGGCATAGCCGACGCCTCGAACGGTCCGAATGATGCCCGGATCGATCTTGCGGCGCAGGTGATGGATGTGCACCTCGAGCGAATTGCTCTCCGGTTCGGCCCCGCTCCAGTCGTAGAGCTTCTCGCGCAGGTACGCCTTCGAAAGCACGCGCTGGGACTGGTTGAGGAACGCTTCCAGCACCGCGAGCTCGCGTCCGGTGAGTTCGACCGCTTCTCCTTTCCAACGCACGACCTTGGTGGCCGGGTCGTATTCGAGCGCCCCCTGATGCCACACGGCCTGGGCCTGCCCGGCAGCACGCCGAACCAGTGCGCGCAGGCGTGCGGCGAGTTCGTCGATGGTGATCGGCTTCACGAGGTAGTCGTCCGCGCCGGCATCGAGTCCGGCGATGCGCTGCTCGATCGCATCGCGGGCCGTGAGGATCAGGATCGGCAGCTTGACGCCGCGCTCGCGCCAGCGGCCCAGCCAATGCATGCCATCGCCGCCCGGCAGGCCGAGGTCCAGCACCACGGCATCGAAGGCTGCGTCGGCGAGTGCCACGTCCGCCTCGCTGCCGTTGCCGAACCAGTCGACCGCGTGGCCGAGCTGGCGCATGCCGGTGGCCAGCGCATCACCGAGCAGGGTGTCGTCTTCGACGATCAACAGGCGCATGTGCAGCAACTCCGGGCCGCGGAAGACGGCCTGGCGCTGATCATTATGCGAGGGTGCGGCATCAGGCCACTGCGCCGAACAGATGCCCCGATGACCGGCCATTGAATGCGGTCAAGGCGACAGCAGGGCGCCTGTTCGAACGAGTGGACGCTGAGGGCAGGTCCTGTCTACCCGGCCCGGGAATCGGTCTTTGCCTTCGATTCGGCCGCGCGCACCAGCAGCACCGGCACGGTGGCGTAGCGCAGGATGTTCTCGGCGCTGCTGCCCATCACCACTCGGCCGACCCCGCGCCGCCCATGGGTGCCGAGCACGATCAGGTCGGCGGGCCAGGTGCCGGCTTCGGCCGTGACCTGTTCGTGCACCGATCCCGCAAAGGTGTCGCGCAAGACGACCTCGGCCTCGACACCAGCGGCCTGCGCAGTGGCCTTGCAACCTTCGAGGAGTGTCCGGCCCTGATCGCGCAGGGTGTCGAGCCAGCCGCCGGCGTAGCCCGCATAGGCATCCATGGAAAGGGCGAAGGACAGTTCGTCGATCACGTGGAGCAGCCGCAACTGCCCGTGAGTGAGCTTGGCGATGCGGATGGCCTCGTCCAGCCCGCGCGCCGATGTCGGACTGCCATCCACGGGCACAAGAATTCGTTGGTACATGTCAGGCCCTTCCGAAAGCGTTGCTGAGGCCATTCAGTATCCGCACGCCGCGGCACGGAACCTTGATCTGGCGCAAACAAGCCTGCGCGCGGGCGACGACCATTGTCGAATCCAGACTTCCCCCGGAGGGCACCATGAAGATTCTTCTTGCCGTCGACGGCAGCGACTACACGAAGCGGATGATTTCGTACCTCGGAGCGCACAGGGACTTGTGGGTGAAGGGGCATGCGTTCACGGTGCTGCACGTCGTCCTTCCCGTTCCGCACCGGGCGGCGGCGTTCGCCGGGCTGGAGATCGTGCGTGCGTACTACGAGGACGATGCCGGTGTGGTTCTGGACCCGGTCACGGCGCAACTGGCCGAGCAGGGCATCAAGGCGGAGTTCGTCCACAAGGTGGGCCATCCAGCGGACGAGATCGCGTCCTGTGCGGAATCAGGCAGGTTCGACCTGCTGGTCATGGGATCGCACGGAGTGGGCGCGCTGAAGAACCTGGTGCTGGGCTCGGTCGCTACCAAGGTGTTGGCGAAATGCGCGGTTCCGGTGCTGCTGGTGCGTTGAAATGAAAGGGCTTTGATCTGTCAAGCGATCCATGTCACGGCCGGTCGGGCGAGCTTCACCCCCGACGACGCGCCGCTCCCAGCCGCACCTATACTGCGCCGGTTCCAATCCCCCGATGGGCCGCCACCATGCAGATCCGGATCCTCGCGTCGCTTCGGAACTATCGGGTCGAGTGGCTGTCGCGCGACTTGGTTGCCGGCCTGATGCTGGCGGCGATCGCCATTCCGGGGCAGTTGGCCACTGCTCGCCTGGCAGGCATGCCGCCCGAGACCGGCATCTATGCCTTCGCGGCCGGATCGATCGCCTTCGCCGTCTTCGGCGCCAACCGCTTCATGTCGGTCGGAGCGGACTCGACCATCGCCCCGATCTTTGCGGGCGGCCTGGCATCGATCGCCGTCGCCGGCGGCCATGCGCACGCCCAGTTGGCGCCCTTGTTCGCGCTGCTGGTCGGCGCCTTGCTCATCGTGATCGGGCTGCTGCGCGCCGGCTGGCTGTCGACGCTGCTGTCGGTCCCGGTCACCACCGGCTTCCTGGCCGGCATCGCGGTCCATATCGCGGTCGGCGAACTTCCCACGCTGCTGGGGGTTCCCGACGAGAAAGGGCACCTGCTCCCCAGGCTCGTGCATGTCATCGGGCAGCTGCCGCAGGCCAACCCCTTGGCGCTTGCGCTGGGCGTCGGCGTCCTCGGCGTCACGCTGGCCGCGTCGCGCCTCGGTCCGCGGATTCCCGGCGCGCTGATCGGGCTGGTCGGGGCAGGCGTGGTCACGGCATCCTTCCATCTCGAGACCCGCGGCGTCAGCGTGCTGGGCCCGCTCGCCGTGACGCTGCCGCAGCTCGCGTTGCCGGCGCTTCCCGGCATCGAGGAGTTCGGCCGCATGGTGCAGCTGGCGCTGGTGGTCGCCATGGTCTGCGTCATGCAGACCGCGGCGGTGGCCAACACCTTCCCGGCCGACGACGGCAAGACCGAGGATGTGAGCCGTGATTTCGGTGCCGTCGGCGCAGGCAGCGTCATGGCCGCGCTGGTCGGCGCCTTCCCTGTCAATGCCAGTCCGCCCCGGACGGCCATCGTGCGCGAATCCGGAGGGCAGAGCCAGCTGGCGGCACTGGCGGCGGTGGCGCTGGTGGTCGGGCTGGCGATCGTGGCCTCGGGACTGACCGCCTACGTGCCCCATGCCGCGCTGTCCGGCATCCTGCTGTACGTCGCCTGGCGCATCTTCCGCATCGGCGAGATGCGCGAGATCTACCGCCGCGGCGGACCCGAGATCCTGCTGGTGGCGGCCAGCGCCGCGCTCGTGGTGGCGTTGCCGATCGAGACCGGCATGCTGCTGGCCATCCTGATGTCCTTCGTTCACAGCCTGTACACGGTGGCGAGGCCGTACTGCGTCGAACTGGCGCGCGTGTCCGGCAGCACCGTGTGGTGGCCGCCGGCGCCGGATGCGCCCTTCGAGCACGTGCCCGGCGTGCTCGTCTTCGCGCCGAGCGCACCGATCAACTTCACCAACTGCGAGCGCATCTGCGCCGAGATGCGGTCGGCCATCGCGAGGCAGCCTGTGGCCGTGAAGGTGCTGGTCGTCGAGGCCAACGGCATCATCGGCATCGACTACACGGGCTCGCAGATCCTGCGCCGCGCCATCACCGACCTCCAAGGTGCCGGCATCGCCGTGGCGCTGGCCAGGCTGGCGGCCGGGGGTGCGCAGGAGCAGGCCCGGCGCACCGGCCTGATCGACACGATCGGCCGGGAGCGGGTGTTCATGTCGGTCGAGGAGGCGGTACGAGAGCTTTCGCCGCGCGTTGCTTGATCTGACTCAACACGGCCGCGGCCAAACGGAGCGATGCTGGTCGCTCTGCGAAAGGGCCCTGCCATGAAGAAGATGAAAGCCGCGATCTTTGTCGAGAAGGGCCGCATCGTTCTCGACGAGAAGCCGATCCCCGATGTCGGGCCGCTCGATGCGCTGCTGCGCGTGACGACCACCACGATCTGCGGCACCGATGTCCATATCCTGAAGGGCGAGTATCCGGTCGAACGCGGCCTGACCATCGGCCACGAGCCGGTGGGCGTGATCGAGAAGCTGGGCTCCGCGGTCGACGGCTTCCACGAGGGCCAGCGCGTGATCGCCGGGGCCATCACCCCCAGCGGCCACAGCTACGCCTGCCTCTGCGGCTGCGGTTCGCAGGACGGTCCCGGCACCAGGCACGGCTTCAAGGCCATGGGCGGCTGGAAGTTCGGCAACACCATCGACGGCTGCCAGGCCGAGTACGTGCTGGTCAGGGACGCGATGGCCAACCTCAGCCCGATCCCCGATGGCCTCACGGACGAGCAGGTGCTGATGTGCCCGGACATCATGTCCACCGGCTTCTCGGGTGCCGAGAGCGGCCAGGTCAGGATCGGCGACACCGTGGTGGTCTTCGCGCTGGGGCCGATCGGCCTGTGCGCGGTCGCCGGCGCGAAGCTGATGGGTGCGACCACGATCATCGGCGTCGACACGGTGCGCGAGCGGCTCGACGTCGCGCGTGCGCTCGGCGCCGACCACGTGGTCGACTTCAAGCTCGGCGACCCGGTCGAGCAGATCCTGGCGTTGACCGAGGGGCGCGGCGCCGATGTCGCGATCGAGGCGCTCGGCACGCAGGGCACCTTCGAGTCGTCGCTGCGGGTGCTTCGGCCGGGCGGAACGCTGTCCAGCCTGGGCGTCTATTCGAGCGACCTGCGGATTCCGCTCGGCGCCTTCGCCGCCGGCCTCGGCGACCTGAAGATCGTGAGCACGCTGTGCCCGGGCGGCAAGGAGCGCATGCGCCGGCTCATGAACGTGGTCGGCTCGGGGCGGGTCGACCTCAAGCCGCTGGTGACGCATCGCTTCGCCCTCGACGACATCGAGGCGGCCTACGAACTGTTCGCCAACCAGCGCGACGGGGTGCTCAAGGTGGCGATCACCCCCTGAGCCGGCGTTCACCCGGCGCGCGCCTTCTCATGGTGCGCCGCCAGGTGGGCGCGGTCGTCGAGCGTCGAGAAGAGCAGCGCGAAGGCGATGCCCACCAGCGCGCCGAGCACGGTGTCCAGGACCCGCGCCATCGGCATGCCGGCGGTTGCGTGCGGCGCCGCGAGCGAGGTCATGAGCAGCGCCATCGGCGTGACGCAGATCAGGCCGAAGACATAGTTGAAGCCGATCACCAGTTCGGTCGCGAACTGCAGCAGCACCACGGCCAGCAACACCCACCAGAAGGTCGGATGGTGGGCGAGGAACAGCCAGGCCAGCCCGGCGCCGAGGACGGTGCCGACGGTGCGCTGGACCGCGCGGTGCATGGTGATGTGCAGCTGCGTGCCTTGCATCACGGCCGTCGCGCCGATCGCTGCCCACGCCGGGTGGGCCCAGCCGGCGGCCAGCGCCAGCAGCGCTGCGGTGGCCGCACAGAGCGCGATGCGCGCGGCTGCGATCCCTGCGTGCAGCGCGGGTCGGGCGCCGTCGGCGGCGGTGGCGACGGGCAACGCCGGGTCGGCGCGCAGGCTGTCGCTGGCGCGGCAGATCCACCACGCGACGGCAGCCCCGGCCGCCGTGAAGGCGGTGCGTTCGACCACGGTGCGCCAAGAGTCCACGGGGCCGACCCCGGCGCAGGCCGCGAAGACGAAGATCACCACGCCCGGCGCACCGATGCGCCAGCGGTTCACGAGCACGCTCAGCACGCCGGCGAGCAGCGCCAGGCACAGCAGCATCGTCGCCGGCGCGGCGCCTGCCATCGAGACCGCGGACAGCAGGCCGAGGGGCGCCGTCAGCAGCAGGCCTGCCAGCGCGACGATCGGCATGCGTCGCTCGGCCGGGGCGAAGCGGCCGAACAAGGCGGCCAGCGCGCCCAGGGCGGGGTAGCCCTCGAGGTGCGCCCAGGGCGACAGATGGGTGGCCGCGACCACGATCAGCACCGCGAGCGATGTCTGCAGGCCGGCCACCGCGGCGTTGCGCAGCGAGGGCGGGGCGGCGACCGCGAAGCTCTCGCGGATGCGCGCCGGTGCCAGCAAGGGGCGGATCGCGGCCCGGCGGCTCATTGGGCAACCTCCGTGCTTTGCACTGCGGTGCGAGCGCCTTCGGGCGGCCGTGCGGCGCTCATGCCGTGCCCCCGGTCATGGCGGCGATCCGGGCCTCGATGCATTCGAAGGCCTGCAGCATGGCGGCTGCGGCCTTGTCGTCGATGTCGGCCAGCAGCTCGGATTCGACGACCTGCAGCCGCTTGCGGATCGACGCCACGGTGCGGCGGCCGGCCGGGGTCAGGTGCACCTGCTTCACGCGACGGTCGGCCGGATGGGGGCGGCGTTCGATCAGATCCTGTTCGACCAGGATGTCGAGCAGCCGGACCAGGCTGGAGCCGTCGAGGCCGACCGAGGCGGCGAGTTCGCTCTGCGAGACGCCGCTGCCCAGTTCGTGCAGGTGCATCAGGGGCGCCCAGGTGGCATCGCTCAGGCCGGCCGAGGAAAGGCGGGCATCGAGCGCCTGGCGCCAGCGGCGGGCCAGGCCGACCAGCCGGATGCCGATGCGCTGCTGGAGTTCTGAGTTTTCGTTTGTCACACAAAGGATTCTATAACAATCATTTGAATTCAAACTAATTGACATAGAACGCCCGGGGTTGATGCGCGACGCGGCGCGACGAGCGGACGGACATGAAAAAGCCCGCGCGAGGCGGGCTTCGGGAATATGGCCGTGGGCACTTACGCGGCCCACGTTACGGCAAATGTTCACTTGCGGAAGTCACCTGTAGTTTTTCTCGTCGTGGTGGCTTCGACGCGCCGGCGTGAGATGCGGCTTGCCTGCGCAGGCAACCGAAAGAGGCCAGGGCATTTCGGGGAGGACGGATTATATCAGAGTCCTTCGGGTTACCCTCGGTGCTCGATCATGTCGGAGGACACGCGTGCAAGATGGCAGAAAGGCGAGCAGGGACCGGCATCCGGATCGCCCTCGAGAAGAATCCGGGCGGCTGCTCAAGGCGCTGTGGCTGGCCGCCGGCGCGCTGAGCCTGCTGCTTGGGCTGATCGGTGTCTTCCTGCCGCTGCTGCCGACCGTGCCTTTCGTGCTGCTGGCGGCCTTCTGCTTCTCGCGCGGCAGCGCGCGCTGGGAGCGCTGGCTGGTCGAGCACCCGCGCTTCGGGCCGTGGATCCTGGACTGGCGCCAGCACCGCGCCGTGCCGCTGCGCGCCAAGCAGCTGGCCACCGTGATGATGGCCCTGAGCTCGGCCGTGGCCGCGTTCCACCTGCCCCTGGCCTGGTGCTGGGTTCCGGCCGCCGCCTGCACGGCGGCCGCGGTCTGGCTTTGGCGACTGCCGACCAAGCGCGCCTAGGGTCCGTCCGGCGGCATGGTCCGCGCGACCTGCTTGAGCGCATCCGAGAACGCCCTGGCCGCCGGCGTCAGCGAAGCGCGGTCCTGCATCAGCAGCGAGACATGCACCTGCGGCAGCCGGTCCGCGAGGCGCAGCCCGACCAGGCCCCTGGAAGCGGCCGAGCGGGCGAGGGACGTGGCGGCCAGCGTCAGCGCGTCCGCCTTGTGCACCAGCGTCACGCCCAGCTGCCACGAATGGCAGATCACCATGTCGCGCGGTGCCGCCATGCCGAAGCCCTCGAAGCTGCGCCGCAGCAGTTCGGCGCCATAGGAGGGAACCACCCACAGGGCCTCCTGCAGCCGGGCCATCGAGCGCATCCGTGACAGCGGGTGTCCCGTCCTTGCGAAGACGCCGAGCGGGAAGGCCAGCAGTCCCTCCCGGTCGAGGCCGTCGTCCACGGCCGGGTCGAGTTCGCCGAGGATCGCGAAGTCGAAGTCGCCGCCGTCCCAGAGCCCCTTGACGTCGATGCCGCTGAACTCCTGCAGTTCGAGCGCCACGCCGGGCCAGTGGCGCCGGAAATCGAGCAGTGCATCCGGCAGCAGCTGTCCCACCGCGAACGAGCTGAAGGCCACGCGCAGCAGCCCGCCGGCGCCGTCGCGCAGCTGCGCGATCTCTTCCTCGGCCCGCCGGACCTCGTTCGACAGGCGTCGGGCGCGTCGCAGCAGGGCTTCGCCGATTGCGGTCAGCACCACGCCCTTGGCGCTGCGCACCAGCAAGGGCGCGCCGACGCTTTGCTCCAGTTCGCGGATGGCATAGCTCATGGCGGGCTGGGTCAGGGCCGCATTGCGCGCCGCGCCGCGGATGCTGCCGGCCTGTGCCACCGCTTCGAAGATCTTCAGGTGCCGGAGATTCATGGGTCGGTTCGTGTGAACAGCTATTTTTATCGCGTTGGAATTCTCGTGGTCTTTTTCTTTCGCCGCTGCTTGGCTAACCTCCGCCGTTCGAACGCCGCGCGCACGCGTGGACGCCCCTGCGACCTGAACTTCCATCCCCATGAACCTTCGTTCCCCACTCGCCGCGCTGCTGCTTTGCGCCGGCTTCCTGAATGCCACCGCTTCGGCCCAGGCGCCGGCCGAGGGCCAATCGGCGCTGGCTTCGCGGGCGCTGGCTCTCGCGGACGCCGCCGAGCCGCAGGTGATCGCCTGGCGCCGCCATATCCATCAGAACCCCGAGCTGTCCTACCAGGAGCAGCAGACCGCGGCCTATGTCGCCGCCGCGCTGGCCAGGATGCCGGGCATCGAGGTGCAGACGGGCATCGCCAGGACCGGCATCAAGGCGGTGCTGCGCGGCGGCAAGCCCGGGCCCGTGGTGGCGCTGCGCGCGGACATGGACGCACTGCCGGTCGCCGAGCGCAACGACCTGCCGTTCAGGTCGCAGGCCAAGGGCGAGTGGCTCGGCAAGGAGGTCCCGGTCTCGCATGCCTGCGGCCATGACACGCACGTCGCGATGCTGCTGGGCGCCGCGCAGGCGCTGTCGCAGGTGCGGGCCGACCTGCCGGGCACGGTGGTGTTCCTGTTCCAGCCGGCCGAGGAGCAGGGGCCGGGTCCGGTGGCCAGCGGCGCGCCCGCCATGGTCGCGGCAGGCGTCCTCGAGAACCCGAAGGTCGACGTCGTCATGGGGCAGCACATCAACGCGCGGGGTCCCAGCGGCACCATCAGCTACCGCCGGGGCGGCTTCATGGCCAGCGGCGATGCCTTCAAGATCGTCCTGAAGGGCAAGGGCGGACATGGCTCCTCGCCCTGGACCGCCAAGGATCCGACACTCGCGGCGGCCGAGATCACGCTGGCGTTGCAGAACATCGTGAGCCACCAGGTCGATCCGCTCGACGGCACCACGGTGGTCACGGTCGGCCTGCTGCAGAGCGGCAACCGGGTCAACATCCTTCCCGACACGGCGGAGATCGGCGGCACGGTGCGCTCGCTGTCGAAGAAGAACCAGAAGGTCGCGCACGACAGCATCCGGCTCAAGGCGCAGAAGATCGCCGAGAGCCACGGACTGATCGCCGAAGTCACGATCGATACCGGCTACGAGGTGCTGGTGAGCGACCCGGTGGCCACCCAGGCCGTGGCCCGCGCGCTGGTGGCCGCTGCCGGCCCCGGGAAGGCGGCCGAGGCGCCGCCGAGCATGGGGTCCGAGGATTTCGGCTCCTTCGGCAAGAACATCCCCGTGGTCTTCTGGCATCTCAATGCCTCGCCCTTCGGGGATCGCCATGGTGCGCCCAACCATTCGGCGGAGTTCGCGATCGACGAGTCCAGCCTGCGGGTGGGCGTGCGGGCGCTGGTGGGCAGCACGCTGTCCTACATGGACCGCCCTGCGGACGCGGCGAAAATGCCCTGAACGCGACAAAAACACGGGTAAACGCGACTAGTCCATTTGGAGGGGTTGTAACCAAAAGTGTTATTAGTCATAATGCCTTACATGCAACCTACACGCTCCCCTCAACTGCAATGGTCCACCAAGGGACTGCTGGGCATTCTCCGGGCGGCTCGCGCCACCGAGGCGACACGCCCGGTCCGCACGGCGAATGATCCGCCGGCACCCCTGAGCGTCGAGGAACTGAGCGAGGTCGCCAAGAACTGGCGCAGCCGCGCGGGCGAGGACGAGGGCCGTGCCGACACCGTGGCCCAGGCGCTCGAATCGGTGGTGGAGCATCGCCGGGCCGCGGCCTCGCGCAGCCGGGCCCGCATCGTCGGCGACCGGATCTCGCAGTTCATGCGCATCTAGATCGCAGCGACGGCGGCGCGTCGGCGCCCCGCACTCATTGACGCAAGCCGCTGCCGGTCGTGGACCCGCAGCGGCTTTCTCATTGCGGGCCGAAGTCGACGGGTGTCGGGTCGTCAGCCAGAAAGCCCTGATTCGCATTGCTGATCGGGACCCTTCCCGCAGACGGACGTGCCCGGTCTTCCTAGACTGCCCGGCGCATGAAAAAGACGACTCAGGGATTCACGGGAAGAAGTTTGGCCGGATGTCTGCTGCTTGCCGCCGCCATGGCGGCGAGTGGCTGCAGTTCGCTGCTCGCCGAGAGCGCCTCGGCCGGCGCCGGCATGGCGGGCGCGGCGTTGGCGAATGCGGTCACCGACAACGCCGGCGTCGCCACCGGCATCGGCATCGGGCTGCAGTCGGCGGCGCGTGCGGGCGTGCAGTACTACGAGCGCAAGATCCACGGCGAGGCGCAACAGCAGATCGCGCAGGTCGCCGGGCCGCTCAAGGTCGGGCAGGTCAGGCCTTGGAAGACCGTGCTCTCGCTGCCGCTGGAGCGTGAGGAAGCCGGCAGGGTGGCGGTCAGCCGGTTGATCAGCACCGGTGAACTCGACTGCAAGGAGATCATCGTTCGGTCGAACAGGTCGCCAGCGACCCCTTGCCGGCGAGCGAGTTCTACGTCGCTGCAATCTGCCGCAACGGCAGCCGGTGGGCCTGGGCCCAGGCCGAGCCGGCGACCGAACGCTGGGGATCATTGCAATGAGAATTTGCGGCCTGGCTGCCGCCGTTCGCGCGGGCGCTGCGCTCGGGTCCGCGCTGCTGCTCTCGGCCTGCGCCTCGGTCGGCGGCATCACGGGCGCAGTCGCCGGCATCGCGTCGGGCTCTGCCTCCGGCAACCCGGCCGTGGGCGTGGCGGTCGGCATCGGTGTTCAGGCCGGCATCGATGCCACGATCAAGACCGTGCTGCGGCGCTGGAGCCAGGAAGAGCAGGCGCGCATCGCGGCCTTGGTCGGCAGCTTGGAGACCGGTCAGCAAGGGCCATGGGAAGTCCGCCACGCCGTGCCTTATGCCGACGAGCAGGGCGAAGTCAGGGTGGTCCGGGCGTTCACGACGCCGCTGGCCGATTGCAAGGAGGCCCTGTTCTCGGTCGACGACGTCGCCGTCAGGCTCGCCGGCCAGCCACGGCCCTACTACGTCACCACGGTGTGCCGAGGCACGCAGGGATGGAAGTGGGCAGTGGCAGAGCCGGCGGTGGCGCGTTGGGGCGTGCTGCACTGAGCGTGCGCCCCCAGGGCGAAGCCAGAGCTTCGCCGCACTGCAGATTTCCCTGCATCTGCCGATATCCACTTGCAGCCCGCTTCATCGAGCGCCGACCCGTCGTGCGCTCCCCGGGCTGTGCGAAGTGGCAGCTTTCCACCTCGCCGAACCGTGCTACGAGGAAGAGAAAGATGCGCTGCAGATCACGAGTGGAATGGCCTTGGGGCGTTTCGGCCATGTTGGCGGTCGCCCTGTCCCTGTCGGCCTGTGGCGGTGGTGGCGGCGGCGGCGGCGGGGGCATGGCCGTGCCCGCGGCGGCACCGCCCGCCGAAGTGAAGCCGGCGGGCGCGGCGGCCACGACCTCCTGCAGCGCCTGCGGCGGGCTCGAGGTCAGCAGCTACTCGGGCTCGGGCACCGCCGTCTGGCAAGGCATCAACAAGTCGCAGATTTCCGCCGATGTCCCGCTGACGGTGACCGGCCTCGACGGCCAGACCGTGACGCTGGTGCTCACGAACGAGAGCGCGCAGGACCAGGCGATGGCCGGCATCGTGCTGCGTTCGAATGTCGAGCGCAGCGCGACGGCCAGCAAGGCGATGCTGCAGAGCGCCGAGGGGGTCGTCGACAGTGTCGAGGCGCAGCGGCGCGCGATCGGCGAATTCAATCGCGCCGGCTTCGGCCTGTTGATCGATCCGCTGTCGAAGGCCCAGCCGGCGGTGTCCAAATCGATGGCGCCCTCGGCGGCGCAGGTCGTCAACGACCAGCGCCAGATCTACCTGTACGACCACTCCCAGCGGACCGTGAAGCTGGCGGCGCAGCGGGCCGCCAGCGACGGCACCGTGGTCAACGTGTGGGTCGAGACCAGCGAGCTGGCGCCGACGCGGATCAGCACCGAACTCGCCGCCCGCATGCGGGACAAGTTCGCCGCACCCGGCGGCATCTACGACATGCTGGTGCGCACCGGCGGCCCGCTGTGGGGCGAACACGCCTTCAGCAGCCAGATGGTTCCGGGCAGCGGCCAGCCGGTGGACATCTTCTTCGTCAACTTCGAGGCCAACAGCAAGCCCTACGGGCTGATCGGCTACTTCTGGGGACTGAACAACTTCAAGACCGGCAGCGGCGAACTGGCCTACAGCAACGAATCGCTGAGCCTCTACCTCGATTCGGAGTCGCTCTACCTCGACGGCGAGACCGGCGTGAAGCAGATCGCGACCGCCATGGCGCACGAAGGCCTGCACATGCAGAACTTCTATCGCCGCGGCGTGAAGATGGGCTCGCAATACACCTACGACACCTGGCTGGAGGAAATGTCGGCGCTGATGATGGAGGACTGGGCCAGCTTCAACATCGATCCGAGCCACAACGCGATCCGCGACACGCGCTTCCCCTACTACCTGGCCTACAACGGCTCGGGCAGCTACAACTGCACGCTGTCCGAGTGGACGCCGATGGGCGCGAGCTGCGAAAGCTATGCGCTGACCGGTTCGTTCGGCGGCTTCCTGAACCGGCAGTTCGGCCTCGAGTTCTACAAGGCGCTGTTGAACAGCACCGGCATCCAGGACTCGACCGCGATCCTCGACGGCGCCATCAAGGCGAGCCGGCCGGGCTCCAGCCTGGGACAGGAGCTGCGCCGCTTCTCGGCCACCGCCGCCGGCGTGATCCCGCTGGGGGCCGGCATCGCCGAGTACAGCATGCCGGCGCGCGACGAAGGCGGCTTCAGCCTGCCCGCGATCGACCCGTCGAGCCTGGGCCGCAGCCAGCGTGCGCTGCCGCAGGCGGTGCCGGAACTGCTGCACAAGCTGGGCAGCTTTCCGGTGGTGCGTCCCGGCCTGAAGGGCAGCTACACGGAAACCGTCCGCGTGCCGGCCGGCACCACCCTGTCGGTGATCGTCAACTGACCGGCGCGCGCCGGGCGGCCCCAGCCCGGCGGCAGCGCATGCAGCACCGCCTGGGCATCCAGCGAGCGGATCGCCACCTGCGTGTCGGCCGGGATCCGGCCCTGGGCCAGCAGCGCCTCGTAGCGCAGCGCGCACACGCGCAGGAAAGACGCGAAGTTGCCGACCTCGCCGCGCGCCGCGACCAGTTCGTCGTAGAGCTTCTCGATCAGCTGCACCACGCTCATGTCGTCGCGCCGGGCAATCTCCTCGAGCACCTGCCAGAACAGGTTCTCGAGCCGGATGCTGGTGACCACGCCATGCAGGCGGATCGAGCGGGTCCGGCTGTCGTAGCTCTGCGGGTCGGCGCTGATGAAGACTTCACACATGTGGATCTCCTTGAGGGGGCGGGGCGGATGGCGCGACTGTAGCGCCCGCGGCCCGCGGCCCGCGTTCAGCTCTCGATGCGGGTGCCGAGCACCTTCAGGAACTGGGAGATCCAGGCCGGGTGCGCGGGCCAGGCCGGCGCGCTGACCAGGTTGCGATCGGTCACGGCCTGGTCGACCGGGATGTTCATGTACTCGGCGCCGGCCAGCTCGACCTCCGGCTGGCAGGCCGGATAGGCCGACACCTTGCGGCCCTTCAGCAGGCCGGTGACCGCCAGCAGCTGTGCGCCGTGGCACACCGAGGCGACCGGCTTGTCGGTGGCCAGGAAGTGGCGCGCGATCTCGACCACCCGGCTGTTCAGGCGCAGGTACTCGGGCGCGCGCCCGCCCGGAATCACCAGCGCGTCGTAGGCCTCGGGACGGACGTCGGAGAAGTTCGCGTTCAGCGTGAAGCGATGGCCCGGCTTCTCGCTGTAGGTCTGGGCGCCCTCGAAATCGTGGATGGCCGTGTGGACCCAGTCGCCGGCGCTCTTGTCGGGTGCCACGGCGTGAACCGTGTGGCCCACCGCCTGCAGCGCCTGGAAGGGCACCATGGTTTCGTAGTCCTCGGCGTAGTCGCCGCAGAGCATCAGGATCTTGCGCGTCATCGTTGTCTCCATGAGAAGTTCTGGAGACGCCATTGTTGGGAAGGCGCGGCCGGCGGTGGTAGCAGGCGGCTGTGATCCTGCGCCGGCCGGCCGCCTGCCTTTTCTCGCTCAACGCCGGGTGACGACGATCTCCAGATAGTCGCTTGGCACCACCAGCGAATCCGGGCCGGCGCGGTTGAGGTGGTTCAGCAGCTCCGTGAGGTCGCGCTCCAGCGCGGCCGCGCCTTCGGGCGGCAGGCTCGCGAAGGCCTTGTGCACCGGTCCGTACCAGGTGCGGAAGACCTCGATGAAATGGGCCGCCGAGCGATAGCGGAAGTTGAACTGCCTGGGCGTCGCCTCGATGGCGGCCGCGCGGTCGCCGAACAGCGTCTTCAGGTGCGATTCGACCCCCCAGAGCGACGGCGGCTGCACGCCGGCGGGCGGCGGCACGTGCTTGCCGAGGGTCTTGAACAGCTGGCCGATGAAGCCCTCGGGCGTCCAGTTGGCGAGGCCGATGCGGCCTCCCGGGCGGCACACCCGCGCCATCTCGGCCGCGGACTTGGCGTGGTCGGGCGCGAACATCACGCCGAAGGTCGACAGCACGGCATCGAAGCTGGCGTCCGCAAAGGGCAGGGCCTCGACGTCGGCGGGCAGGAAGCTCACCTGCAGGCGCTCGGCATGGGCGCGCTCGGCCCCGCGCTCGAGCAGCGCGGCGACGTAGTCGGTCGAGGTCACGGCGCAGCCGCGGCGCGCGGCCGCCAGCGTGGCGTTGCCGTTGCCGGCGGCGACGTCGAGCACGCGCTCGTCGCAGCGCAGGTCGCAGGCCTCGGCCAACTGCTCGCCGACCAGTTGCAGGGTGGTGCCGATCACGGCGTAGTCGCCGCTGGCCCAGGCGGTCATCTGGCGGGCCTTGATGGCGCTGAAATCGACGGGTGCATTCATGGGGCTTGGCTCCTTGGGACGGTGGTTGAAAGGCGGTTGCCGAACTGTCGCGCCGGCGCCCGGGCGCCGTCCTGCCCGACCATCCGGGATCGCTGACCATTCATCCGCGGGCCATCCGCCATGAGGCATAGCCCATCCCGCCCATGGCCGCGACCGGTCGCGGCGGTCAGAATGCGCTTCCCTGCATCCGACAAGGAGGATCGACCATGGCGGCTGAGGAGATCGCTGCGGCCTGGCGGCGTGCCGAATCGGTGTTGCAGCGCCGGCCCGAGAGCGGATTGCACGACGACTCCACCGCCACCGCGCGCTGGGACGGCGGACTCCGGATCGCGGCCAGCCACGCCAATGGCGCCCAGATGCTGACCGACATGCCGGTCGAACTGGGCGGCACCGGCGACCGGGTCACGCCCGGCTGGCTGCTGCGCGCCGGCGTGGCCTCCTGCACCGCCACCCGCATCGCGATGTCGGCCGCGGCGCAGGGGATCGCGCTGCGCTCGCTCGAGGTCAGCACCAGCAGCCGCTCCGACCTGCGGGGTCTTCTGGGCATGGCGGACGCCGATGGCGCGCCGGTCGGCGCGGGTCCGCGCGATGTCGAGATGCGGGTGCGGATCGCCGCCCCGGGGGTGTCCGACGAGCGCCTGCGCGCACTGGTCGAAGAGAGCTGCCGCTGCTCGCCGATGGCCTGCGCGCTGCAGGACGCGGTGCCGCTGGCGCTGCACATCGAGTTGGAACCCTGAAGGAGGTGCGCCGATGGATGCCTTGTCGGAAACCCTGCGCGTGGTGCGCCTGGTCGGCGCCATCTTCATCAACGCCCGCTTCACCGCGCCCTGGTGCTACCAGTCGCCGCGCGCCGACACGGTGGCGCCGCTGCTGGAGCCCGGCGCCGAGCGGGTCGTGATCTTCCACCTCATCACCGAGGGCGAATGCCATGTCGAGCTGGCGGGCCAGCCGCCGGTGCGGCTGGTCGCGGGCGACGCGGTGATCTTTCCCCAAGGCGATGCCCACCGCATGTGCTCCGAGCCCGGGCTGCCCCCGGCCACCGGCGGGCGCCTCGACGCCGTGCTGGCGCGGCGGCCGCGCCAGTTGTCCTACGGCGGCGGCGGCGCCGTGACCAGGCTGGTCTGCGGCTACCTCGCCTGCGATGCGCGGCTGGCCGGCATCCTGCTGGCGGGCCTGCCGGCGCTGGTGCGCGTGAACGTGCGGGGATCGAACGCCGGCGAGTGGCTGGAGGCCTCGGTGCGCTATGCGCTGGCGGAGGCGCGATCGCCGCGCCCGGGCGGCGCCGGCGTGCTCTCCAAGCTGTCCGAGGTGCTGTTCATCGAGGTGCTGCGGCTCTACATGAACGAGCAGGGCGAGGGCAGCACCGGCTGGCTCGCGGGGGTCGGCGACCGCGTCGTGGGCGCCGCGCTGAAGGCGCTGCACAAGAACCCGGCGCATGCCTGGACGCTGGACGAGCTGGCGCGCACCGCGGGCAGTTCGCGCTCGGTGCTGGCCGAGCGCTTCCAGCAGCTGGTGGGCAGCTCGCCGATGCAATACCTGACGCAGTGGCGCATGCTGCTGGCCGCCAACCTGCTGGCGCGCAGCAATGCGCCGCTGGCGAGCATCGCGGAGGACGTCGGCTACCAGACCGATACGGCCTTCAGCCGCGCTTTCCGGCGCGAATACGGGGCGCCGCCGGCGGCCTGGCGGCGCAGCCGGCTGGCGCGCGCCGAGGCGGTGGCCGTCGCGTAGCCGCAGCGCGGCGGCCGGACCGGCCTCAGCGGCTTCCCGCCTGGACGACCTCTAGCGCCATCACGGCGGTGGCCGTGTTGGAGATCGGCAGGTGGTAGTTGCGGTGCAGCTTGCGCACCCGGGGCCCGGCGCCGGCGAGCGCGCCGCGCATGGCCAGCCACATCAGAAGCTCCACGCCCTGCGTCCCGGCCTTCTCGACCAGTTCGTGGATGCTGAACTGCGTGGCCCACTCGGGGTTCGATTCCATGCTGTCGAGGAACTGCAGGTCGAAGGCCTTGTTGATGAAGCCGGCACGCTCGCCGTCGAGCTGGTGCGACAGGCCGCCGGAGGCGACCACCGCCACCTTCTTGCTGCTGTCCCATGTGCGGATCGCCTCGCCCACCGCCTTGCCCAGCGCATGCACCCGGCGCGCCTTGGGCAGCGGGAACTGCACGGTGTTGATGCACACCGGCACCACGGCCACCGGGCAGTCGCCTTCGGGGTAGAGCAGTTTCAGCGGCAGGGAGCAGGCGTGATCGACCTGCATCTCCTGGCAGCTCACGATGTCGAACTCCTGCTCCACCAGCGCGTTGACGAGGTGCCACGACAGCTCGGGCTCGCCCCGCAGCGGCGCCAGGGTCGGGATGCCCCAGCCTTCGTCGGCGTTGCGGTACTCGGGGGCCGCGCCGATGGCGAAGGTCGGCATCTTGTCGAGGAAGAAGTTCAGGCCGTGGTCGTTGTAGAAGACGACCATGACGTCGGGCCGCGTGGTCGCGAGCCAGTCGCGGATCGGCGGGAAGCCGTCGAAGAAGGGTTTCCAGTAGGGCTCCTGCTGCTGGCCCCTGGCGATCGCGCCGCCAATGGCCGGGATGTGGGAAGTGCCGATGCCGCCGATGAGTGTGGCCATGATGTTCCTTGTCCTTTCGGGTCGAGTCAGACGTGGTCGGCGGCCCGCAGCCTGGCCTGGAATTGATCCTTGGTCAGTCCGGTCTGCTGGGCGCCGATGTCCTGCATGTCGAGCTTGAAGATGCCGGCGAACTTGGCCAGGTAATAGACATTGCCGCCGGCGGCCATCAGCTGCAGCACGTCGCGGGCACGGATCGCGTCCGCCTGTTCCTCGTTCAGGCCGTACCGGCGCATGTAGCCTTCCTCGTCGGCGACGAAGGCCTGGCGGTTGGCTTCCTCGTTGAACGAAAAGCACATCCTGTTGAGGGCGTAGCCCTTCCTGGCCTGTTCGCCGTCGAAGAGGGTGGTGCCGGGAATCCCGGTGTGGGGTCTGCTGTCCATGGACTGTCTCCTGGGGGGTGAGGCGTCCAGTATTCCGGCTTCGTTGCCAAAGATAAATCGATGCTTCATCATGCAATGCATGAGTGATTTCGATTGGTTGGACCTGGACGCCCGGCTGCTGCGGCTGCTGGTGACGGTGGTCGAGGCGGGTTCCATCACGGGGGCCGCGCAGCGCCTGGGCGTGACGCAGTCCGCCGTGAGCCATCTGCTAGACAAGCTGCGCGCCATCACGGGCGAGGCCCTGTTCGTGAAGTCGGGCCGCGGCATCGTCGCCACCGCGCGGGCCGGCGAGCTGGCCCTGCGGGCGCGCGAACTGCTCGGCGACCTGGAGCGTTTCGCGCGCCCCGATGTGTTCGAGCCCGGGCGATGGCAGACCACCTTCACCATCGCGGCCAATGATTTCCAGCGCGACCTGCTGTTGCCGGCGCTGGCGAAGCGGCTGCGTGCCGAGGCCCCGGGCGTGGCCTTGCGCGTGATTCCCTCCGACGTGCCGGGCCTTGAGATGCTGCGCGGCGAGCACTGCCAGCTGATCGTCAGTCCGCGTCCGCCCGAGGGCGGCGACATCGTTCAGAAGCGCCTGTTCGAAGACCGCTACCGCGTGTTCTACGACCCGGCCGTGCGCGCCGCCCCGCGCACGCGGCGCGACTACCTGGCGGCCGACCACGTGACGGTGGTCTATGCGCCGCGACGCTCGCTCGAGCTCGACCAGCACTTCGAGCGCCAGGGCCTGCACCGGCGCTTCGCGGTCATGGTGCCGGGCTTCGCCGCGCTGCCGTCCTTCATTCGAGGCAGCAACCTGCTGGCCACGGTGCCGGGGCTGCTGCGGGTCCATGCCCTGCACGGGCTGGCGAATGCACCGGTGCCGGTCGCCTGTCCGGCCATGCCGATGTACATGGTCTGGCACCTGCGCCACCAGAATGACGCAGCGCATCGCTGGCTGCGGCGCATGCTGGAGGATGTGACCCGGGCCGCGATCGCCTCGGCCCCGAAATCAGCGGCCGGATAGGCGCCAGACGGTCCAGCCGGCGGCGACTCCGGCCGCCAGGCTTGCCACCAGCTTCATGCGATCTCGCACGGCGTGGTCGCGGCCGTCAGGTTCGACAGCGCGATCAGCGCCTCCTCGCGCCACCAGGCGACGGCTTCGAAGTAGCCCTCCCAGACGCAGCCGTTGCAGCCCCGGCCGCAGCAGGTGGCGGGTTCGGGCGGCGGATCGCGAAAGCGCTCGAGGCCCGCGGCGCCAAGGCGCGACGCGAGCTGATGGATCGCGGCACGCGCGGAGGAGGCATCGATGACGGCAGGAAGGTCCACCGCGCGATGTTAGCCCGGCGCCCCCGCGCCCCGGTCCGCTGCCCGATGGGGTGCCGGCTGCTGCCCTTTGGTGCATTGACAGTTCTGAATGAACCGTCAAGAATCGTTTCGACCTTGTTGCTTCCGGCCCGGCTCCCCTGCCGAGGCCCGCCATGAAGGAGAGCTGTGGAACGTCCTGGCGAAGTCTTCACGAAGGCACAGGAGCTGCGCAGCTTCCTGTTTCTTTCCGTGGTCACGGCACCGGTGCTGGCGGTCGGCATCGTCGCGGGCTATGGCTTCCTGGTCTGGATCTACCAGATGTTCGCCGGGCCTCCAGGCAGCTGAGGCTGCCCGCCACGCGCAGCGCTGAGCCACCTGTCACAAGGAAGCCAAAGTGCCCGACGAAGTGCATATCAGCAGCCTGGTGGTCCATGCCACGCCCAAGCGCCTGGAGCGCATCGAGGCTGTCATTGCCCTGATGCCCGGTGCGCGGGTGTACGGCAGCTCTCCCAACGGCAAGCTGGTCGTCACGCTCGACGCCGACAGCGCCGACCAGATGCTGGCCCGGGTGAGCGCGATCCAGCGCACCGACGGCGTCCTTTCCGCCGCGCTGGTCTACCAGTACGCGGACACCGTGGAAGCGATGAACGAGGAGATTCCCGATGCCGATTGACAGACGGGACTTCATCCGCCAAACCGCCGCCGCGACCGCGGGCGCGGTGGCCGGCATTCCGCTGACCGGCGTCGCGCAGGCGGTGGCGCCGGACGCCGCCGGCCTGAAATGGTCCAAAGCGCCGTGCCGCTTCTGCGGCACCGGCTGCGGCGTCACGGTGGCGGTCAAGGACAACCGCGTGGTCGCCACGCACGGAGACCCGGAGGCGGAGGTCAATCGCGGCCTCAATTGCGTCAAGGGCTACTTCCTGTCGAAGATCATGTATGGCGAGGACCGGCTGCTGACGCCCTTGCTGCGCAAGAAGAACGGCCAGTACGCCAAGGACGGCGAGTTCACGCGGGTCTCGTGGGACGAGGCCTTCGACGTCATGGCCGCGCAGTTCAAGCGCGTGCTCAAGGACAAGGGCCCGACCGCGGTGGGCATGTTCGGCTCGGGCCAGTGGACCGTCTGGGAGGGCTATGCCGCGCTCAAGCTCATGAAGGGAGGCTTCCGTTCGAACAACCTGGACCCCAATGCGCGCCACTGCATGGCGTCGGCGGCCGTGGGCTTCATGCGGACCTTCGGCGCCGACGAGCCCATGGGCGTCTACGACGACATCGAGGCCGCGGACGCGTTCGTGCTGTGGGGTTCCAACATGGCCGAGATGCACCCGATCCTGTGGACCCGGGTGACCGACCGGCGCCTGAGCGGGCGCAACGTGAAGGTGGCGGTGCTGTCGACCTTCGAGCACCGCTCGTACGAGCTGGCCGACATCGAACTCACCTTCACGCCGCAGACCGACCTGGCGATCCTCAACTACATCGCCAACCACATCATCACGACCAACCGCGTGAACCGCGAGTTCGTCGACCGCCACACCTCGTTCCGGCTCGGCAACGCCGACATCGGCTACGGACTGCGGCCGGAGCATCCGCTGCAGAAGGCGGCCAAGAACGCGGCCGATGCCGGCGGCTCCAAGCCGATGACCTTCGACGAGTTCGCCAAGTTCGTCGCCACCTACGACCTCGACTACACCGCCAGGCTCAGCGGCGTGCCGCGCAACCGCCTGCTGGCGCTGGCCGAGATGTACGCCGATCCGAAGGTCAAGGTGATGTCGTTCTGGACCATGGGTTTCAACCAGCACACGCGCGGTGTGTGGTGCAACAACATGGTCTACAACATCCACCTGCTGACCGGCAAGATCTCGACGCCGGGCAACAGCCCGTTCTCGCTGACCGGCCAGCCCTCGGCCTGCGGCACCGCGCGCGAGGTCGGCACCTTCTCGCACCGGCTGCCGGCCGACATGGTGGTGACCAACCCCAAGCACCGGGCCCACACGGAGGAGACCTGGAAGCTGCCCGAGGGCACGATCCCCGGCATCCCCGGCTATCACGCGGTGCTGCAGAACCGCATGCTCAAGGACGGCAAGCTGAACGCCTACTGGGTGATGGTCAACAACAACATGCAGGCCGCCGCCAACCTGGTGCAGGAAGGCTACCCGGGCTACCGCAATCCCGACAACTTCGTCGTCGTCTCGGATGTCTACCCGACGGTGACGGCCTTGAGCGCCGACCTGATCCTGCCGGCGGCGATGTGGGTCGAGAAGGAAGGTGCCTATGGCAATGCCGAGCGCCGCACGCAGTTCTGGCACCAGCTGGTCGGCGCACCCGCCGAGGCCCGCTCCGACCTCTGGCAATTGATGGAGTTCTCCAAGCGCTTCAAGGTCGAGGAAGTGTGGCCCGAGGAGCTGATTGCCAAGAAGCCCGAGTTGCGCGGCAAGAGCCTGTTCGAAGTTCTGTTCCGCAACGGGCAGGTCGACAAGTTCCCGAATTCGGACATCGAGGCCGGCTACGCCAACGACGAGGCCAAGGCCTTCGGCTTCTACGTGCAGAAGGGGCTGTTCGAGGAGTATGCCAGCTTCGGCCGCGGCCACGGCCATGACCTGGCGCCGTTCGCCACCTACCACCAGGTGCGCGGCTTGCGCTGGCCGGTCGTGAACGGCAAGGAGACCCTGTGGCGCTACCGCGAGGGCTCCGACCCCTACGTCAAGGCCGGCAGCGGCTTCCAGTTCTATGGCTATCCGGACGGCAAGGCGCTGATCTTCGCGCTGCCCTACGAGCCGCCGCCGGAGGTACCCGACAAGGAATACCCGTTCTGGCTGTCCACCGGCCGCGTGCTCGAGCATTGGCATTCGGGCTCGATGACGCGCCGCGTGCCCGAGCTGCACAAGGCGGTGCCCAATGCCGTGTGCTTCATGCATCCCGAGGACGCCCGGGCCATGGGCGTGCGGCGCGGCACCGAGGTCGAGGTCAGCTCGCGGCGCGGCAGCATGCGCACGCGGGTCGAGACGCGCGGGCGCAACAGGCCGCCGCGCGGGCTGGTGTTCGTGCCGTGGTTCGACGCCAGCCAGCTGATCAACAAGGTCACGCTCGATGCGACCGATCCGATCTCCTACCAGACCGACTTCAAGAAGTGCGCGGTGAAGGTCGTCAAGGTCTGAGCCCTCCCCAGAGACACCGGCATGACCCCCCGCACCCTTCTTCCGCTGCTCGGCCTGCTGGCCGCCTTCGCATGGGCCCAGCCATCCGGCGGGCTGGTGGACGCGGCGCGCGGGCCGGTGCCGATTCTCCAGCCGACGGATCCGCCGCGGCTGGGCAATGCGATCAACGACGACGTGCGGCGCCCGCGCAACTACGACATGCAGCCGCCCACCATCCCGCATCGCGTGGACGGCTACCAAATCGACCGGAACTTCAACAAGTGCCTCGATTGCCACGCGCGCACGCGCACGGATTTCTCGCAGGCGATTCCGGTCAGTCCCACGCACTACATCGACCGTAGCGGCAAGGTGCTGCCGCAGATCTCGACGCGGCGCTATTTCTGCATGCAGTGCCACGTGGCGCAGGACGCGGTGCAGCCGCTGGTGGGCAACGGCTTCGAGAACGCCGATCAGATCGCCAGGCGGGCCGCCGAGGCCGCCCAGGCCGGCAAGAAGTAGCTGCGGGGACGCCACACCATGATGAACCTCCTCAAGCGCTACTGGGCCATCATCCGCCGGCCGAGCGTGCATTTCAGCCTGGGCTTCCTGACCCTGGGCGGCTTCATCGGCGGCATCATCTTCTGGGGCGCCTTCAACACGGCGATGGAGCTGACCAACACCGAGAAGTTCTGCACCGGCTGCCACGAGATGCGCGACAACGTGTACGCCGAACTGCAGTCGACCATCCACTACACCAACCGCTCGGGGGTGCGCGCGATCTGCTCCGACTGCCACGTGCCGCACAACTGGACTGACAAGATCGCGCGCAAGATGCAGGCTTCGAAGGAGGTGTGGGGCAAGATCTTCGGCACCATCTCGACGCAGGAGAAGTTCCGCGACAAGCGCCTCGAGCTGGCCCAGCACGAGTGGGCGCGCTTCAAGGCCAACGATTCGCTCGAATGCCGCAACTGCCACAACTACGAGTTCATGGACTTCACGCGGCAGAGCGTGCGGGCGCAGAACATGCACTCGACCTTCCTGGTGAGCAGGGAGAAGACCTGCATCGACTGCCACAAGGGCATCGCCCACCGGCTGCCCCACATCCCGCCCGGGCAGGCACCGACCGACACGCCGGGCCAGGTGGTTCCCAAGGAAGGCGACGAGGCGCTGGCGCCGGCCGGCGGGGCCAAAGCGGGTGGTTGAGGCCTTGCACGACGGCCTGTGCGTTCGGGACCTGGCATGCACGCGGGGAGGGCGCAGGGTGTTCGACGGCCTCAGCTTCGATGTCGCACCGGGCAGCGTGGTGCAGGTGCGGGGCGCCAACGGCAGCGGCAAGAGCAGCCTGCTGCGCCTGCTCTGCGGACTGCTGCCGCCGGCCGCCGGCGAACTGCAGTGGCGGCGTCTGCGCGTCGGGGCCCGCGGCGCCGGGCTGGCCGCGGAGATCGCCTACATGGGGCATGCGGGCGGCATGAGCGGCGATCTCACGGTGCTCGAGAACCTGCGCTTCTCGCTGCAAGTCGCGGGCAGCGCGAGCGCCGATGCCGACTGCCGCGAAGTGCTTCAGCGGCTGCAGCTGGCGGGCCGCGAGGACGAGCCGCTGCGCCATCTCTCGCAGGGCCAGCAGCGGCGACTGAGCCTGGCCCGCGTGCTGCTGAGCGGGCGCGCGCTGTGGCTGCTCGACGAGCCCTGCGCCGGACTCGACGCTGAAGGCGAGGCCAGCTTCGACGCCTGCCTGGCCGAGCATGTGCACCGCGGCGGCATGGCCGTGGTGACGACCCATCGCGACATCGGCCGCGATGGCCCTTGCGCGCACACCCTCGACATGAACGGACTGGGCCATGCTGGCGACCGCGATCCCGATCATCGGCCGTGAGGTGCGCACCGCCTCGCGGCGGCCGATGGACGCGCTCAGCGCGCTGCTTTTCTTCGTCGTCGTCGGCAGCGTGTTCCCGCTGGCCGTCGGGCCCGATGCGGCGCTGCTGGCGGCGATCGGTCCCGGCGTGGTGTGGGTGGCGGCGCTGCTGGCGGTGATGATCTCGCTGCACCGCCTGTTCCTGCCCGACCTCGAGGACGGCGTGCTCGAGCAGCTGCTGCTGTCGCCGCGCTCGCTCGCCGGCATCGTCGGCGCCAGGGTCGCGGCGCACTGGCTCGTCAGCTGCCTGCCGCTGGTGGCGGTGGCGCCGCTGATGGGCTTGCAGTTCGGGCTCGCGGCACCGGCGATCGGGGTGCTGCTGCTGTCGTTGCTGCTCGGCACGCCGACGCTGGTGCTGCTCGGCGCGCTGGGTGCCGCGCTCACGCTCGGCCTGCGCGGCAACGTGCTGCTGGCGCTGATCGTGCTGCCGATGTGCGTGCCGGTGCTGATCTTCGGCAGCGGCGCGGTCGCGGCCAGCCAGCAGGGGTTGCCGGCGGACCCGCACCTCTCGCTGCTCGGCGCCTGCCTGCTGGTGGCCGCCTGCCTGTGTCCCTGGGCGGTGGGCGCGGCCCTGCGCCTGGCGGTGGAGTGAAAGGCCGCATGGATTCGCTTCGACGCATCGACCCCCAGGCCCTCGCGCCCGCGGCGGCCCGCCGGCGCGAGGGCTGGCGGCGCCTGGCCTCGCCCGCGGTGTTCCATGGCTGGGCCGGCCGGGCGATGCCGTGGTTTGCCGCGCTGGCCCTGGTGCTGGCGGCGGTCGGGCTCTGGGTCGGCTTCGCGGTGGCGCCCACGGACCACCAGCAGGGCGAGGTCTACCGGATCATCTTCATCCATGTGCCGGCGGCATGGATGTCGATGTTCATCTACCTGGTGGCGGCCTTCCATGCCGCGCTGGGGCTGGTGTTCAACACCCGGCTGTCGGCGCTGATGGCGCGGGCGCTGGCGCCCACGGGCGCGCTCTTCACCGTCGTCGCGCTGTGGACCGGCGCGGCGTGGGGCAAGCCGACCTGGGGCACCTGGTGGGTGTGGGATGCGCGGCTGACCTCGGAGCTGATCCTGCTGTTCCTCTATCTGGGCTACCTGGGGCTCGTCTCGGCCATCGACGACCCGCGGCGCGCGGACCGCGGCGGCGCCATCCTGCTGCTGGCCGGGGTGGTCAACGTGCCCGTCATCTATTTCTCGGTGCAGTGGTGGAACACGCTGCACCAGGGCGCTTCGGTCAGCCTCACGGCCGCACCGGCGATGGCGCACACGATGCTCGCCGGCATGCTGCTGATGGTGGGCGCCTGCTGGGCCTATTCGGTGGCAGTGGCGCTGGCGCGGGTGCGCTGCCTGATCGTGGAGCGCGACAGCCTGGCGAGGCGGCGATGAACGGCAGCAGCCACGGCCTCTACATCCTCGCGGCCTACGGCGTCGCGCTGGTGCTGATCGTCGCCGAGGTCTGGAGCCTCGTGCGGCGCAGCCGGGCGCAGGCCCGGGCGCTGCCGCCGGAGGCGCGCGATGAAGCCTAGGACGCGGCGTCTCGCGATCGTCGGCTCGGGGCTGCTCGCATTCGCGGTCGCCGCGCTGCTGGTGGTCAATGCCTTGCGATCGAACCTGGTCTTCTTCTTCAGCCCGAGCCAGGTCGCGGCCAGTGCCGCGCCGCGCAACGGCGCCTTCCGCATCGGCGGGCTGGTGGAAGCAGGCTCGGTGCAGCGCGGCGGCGACGGCCTGACGGTGCGCTTCGTGGTGACCGACCTGGCGCAGCGCGTGCCGGTGAGCTACCGGGGCCTCTTGCCCGACCTGTTCCGCGAGGGCAAGGGCGTGGTGGTGGCGGGCCGGCTGCAGGCCGACGGTTCGTTCGAGGCCACCCAGGTGCTGGCCAAGCACGACGAGAACTACATGCCGCCGGAAGCGGCGGCCGCCCTCGAACAGGCGCGGCAGGCCCACACGGCGCCGACGCTGGAGGCGTCGCAATGATTCCCGAGATCGGCGTCTTCAGCCTGGTGCTGGCCCTGCTGGTCGCGCTGGTGCAGGGCAGCCTGCCACTGGCGGGCGCGCACTGGGGCGTGGCCGGCTGGATCCGGCTCGCACGCCCGGCGGCGCTCGGCCAGTTCGTGTTCGCGGCGATCGCCTTCGCATGCCTCGCGTGGTGCTTCCTCGACAACGATTTCTCGGTGGTCTACGTGGCCTCGAACTCGCACGCCGACCTGCCGGTCGCCTACCGCTTCGCGGCGGTCTGGGGCGGACATGAAGGCTCGATGCTGCTGTGGTTCTGCATGCTCGCGGGATGGAGCGTCGCGGTCGCGCTGTTCAGCCGGCAGCTGCCCGCGGCCTATGTCGCGCGGGTGCTCGCGGTGATGGCGTGGCTCAGCGTGGGCTTCCTGCTGTTCCTGCTGTTCCTGTCGAATCCGTTCGCGCGCCTGATGCCGCCGGCGCTGGAGGGGCGGGACCTGAACCCGCTGCTGCAGGACCCGGGCATGGTGTTCCACCCGCCGCTTCTCTACATGGGCTACGTGGGCTTCTCGGTGGCCTTCTCCTTCGCCATCGCAGCGCTGCTGTCGGGCGAACTCGACGCCGCCTGGGCGCGCTGGTCGCGACCCTGGACCGTGGCGGCATGGATGTTCCTGACGCTGGGCATCCTGCTCGGCAGCGCCTGGGCCTACTACGTGCTCGGCTGGGGCGGCTGGTGGTTCTGGGACCCGGTCGAGAACGCCTCCTTCATGCCCTGGCTCGTGGGCACGGCGCTGATCCATTCGCTGGCGGTAACCGAACAGCGCGGCGCCTTCCGCAGCTGGACCGTGCTGCTCGCGATCTGCACCTTCTCGCTCAGCCTGCTCGGGACCTTCCTGGTGCGCTCGGGCGTGCTGACCTCGGTGCACGCCTTCGCGGTCGATCCGGGGCGCGGCCTGTTCATCCTCGCCTTCATGAGCGCGGTGGTCGGCGGCTCGCTGCTGCTGTTCGGGTGGCGCGCGCCCCGCATCGGGCTGGGCGGGCGCTTCGGCCTGCTGTCGCGCGAGTCGCTGCTGCTGGCCAACAACGTGACGCTGACCGTCGCCGCGGCCGCGGTGCTGATCGGCACGCTGTACCCGCTGGCGCTCGACGTGCTGGCGGGCCAGAAGATCTCGGTCGGGCCGCCGTACTTCGAGGCGGTGTTCGTGCCGCTCATGGTGCCGGCGATCTTCCTCATGGGCGTCGGTCCGGTGGCGCGCTGGAAGCAGGCGCCGCTGCCCGAACTGTCGCGGCGCCTTCGCTGGGCGCTGGCTGCCAGCGCCGCGGCCGCGCTGCTGCTGCCCTTGACGCTGCCCGCCGGCGAGCGCGGCTGGTCGGCGCTGTCGACCTTCGCGCTGCTGCTGGCGGCCTGGGCCGTGGCCAGCGCCGCGGCCCATGGCTGGCAGCGGCTGCACGGCGCTTCGGGAGGCTGGCTCGAACGCGCCCGGCGCCAGCCGCTCGGCTGGTACGGCATGCTGGCCGCGCATGCCGGCATCGGCGTCTTCATCTTCGGCGCGACCATGGCCAACGGCTTCGAGAGCCGGCAGGAGCTCAAGCTGCATCCGGGGGAGGCGACCACGCTGGCCGGCTTCGAGTTCCGCTTCGAGGGCATCGCGCCGGCCAGCGGGCCGAACTACGACGCGCTGCGCGCCACGGTGCAGGTCAGGCGCGAAGGCCGCGCGGTGGCGACGCTGCATCCGGAAAAGCGCATCTACCGCGCCCAGCAGATGGCGCTGAGCCAGGCGGCCATCGACGTCGGCCCGACGCGCGACCTGTTCGTCGCGCTGGGCGATGCCGCCGGCGACTCGGCCTGGACCATGCGGCTGCACGTCAAGCCCTTCATGGCCTGGATCTGGGCCGGCTGCCTGCTGATGGCCCTGGGAGGCTTGCTGGCAGCTGCCGATCGCCGCTACCGGCTCGGGCCGGCCCGCCGACGGGCGGCAGCCGGACCGCGTGCCGCGGTCGCGCCGAGGCTGCAGGAGGGCGCCTGATGCGATTCAAGTTGCCGTTCGCGATCTTCATCGTGCTGGCGGTCCTGCTGGCCCTGGGCCTGCGCCGCGATCCGAAGCTGCTGCCCTCGGCCCTGATCGACAAGCCGGCGCCGGCGATCGACCTCCCGCTGCTGCACGATCCGCAGCAGACGCTGAAGACCGACGCCATGTGCGGGCAGGTGTGGCTGCTGAATGTGTGGGCGTCCTGGTGCGCACCCTGCCGCGAAGAACTGCCGGTGCTGATGGAGCTGGCCGGCAAGGACGGCGTGCCGCTCTACGGCCTCAACTACAAGGACAAGAGTGATGCGGCGCGCACCTGGCTGCAGCGCTGGGGCAATCCCTACAGGGGGTCGGCGGTCGACCTCGACGGCCGCATCGGCATCGACTTCGGGGTCTATGGCGTGCCCGAGACCTTCGTGATCGACCGCGCGGGCCGCATCCGCTACAAGCACTCGGGCCCGATCACGGCCGAGCTGTGGCGCGAACGCCTGCTGCCCGTGGTGCGGAGCCTGCAATGAGCGCCGGCCGAAGGCGTCGCCTCGTGCGCGGATCGGCGCCGGTGCGGACCGGGGCTTGGGCCATCGTGCTGTGCGCCGCGATGCAGGGCGCGGCGGCGGCGGCCAGCATCGAGGAGCGCGAGGCGCAGCTCGCGGCCAGCCTGCGCTGCATGGTGTGCCAGAACCAGACCCTGGCCGAGTCGAACGCGCCGCTGGCGGTGGACATGCGCCGGCAGATCCGCGAGCAGCTCGGCCAGGGCCGCAGCGAGCGGCAGATCCGGGACTACTTCGAGCAGCGCTATGGCGCCTTCGTGCGCTACGACCCGCCGTTCATGCCGTCGACCTGGCTGCTCTGGCTTGGACCTTTCGTGCTGCTCGCAGCGGGTTTCGCGGCGCTGTGGCGGGCCGTGTCGCGGCACGGCCGTGCGCAGCCCGTGCCGCTGACGCCGGCCGAGCGCGAGCAGGCCGCTGCGCTGCTGAAGGAGGACCCGCGATGACCACCCTGTGGCTGGCCGCGGTGGCGCTGCTGGTGCTGGCGCTGCTGTTCGTCGTGCCGCCCCTGCTCAGGTCGCCGGGCGCGCGGAGTTCGCCGCGGGCCGAGCTCCTGCGCCGGCTCCACGCCGATCGGCTGGCGGGCATCGAGAAGGACATCCGGTCCGGCGCGCTCGGCACGCAGGACCGGGCCCAGGCCATCGACGAACTGCAGCGCCAGGTGCTCGAGGAGACCTCGCAGGCGACCCCGCGCGCCGGGCTCCCGGCGCGACCCTGGATGGCCTGGGGCGTCGCCGGCGTGCTGAGCATCGGCCTGCCGGCGGCGGCGCTGCTGCTGTACCTGCAGGTTGGCAATCCGATGGCGGCGGCGACCCAGATGCTCGCCGCCGAGCGCTCGGGCTCGCACGAGGGCGACGGCGCCGATGTCGAGCGCATGGTCGGCGGCCTGGCGGCGCGGCTGCGTTCGCAGCCCGACGACCTCGAAGGCTGGATCGTGCTGGCCCGCTCCTACGAGTACCTGAAGCGCTACGACGATGCGGTCGTCGCCTACCAGAAGGCGATGGCGCTGGCGCCCGACCAGCCCCTGCTGCTGGCCGACTACGCGGACGCCCTGGCCTCGGCGCGCGACGGCGACCTGGAGGGCCCGGCCCGGGCCGCGCTCGATGCCGCGCTGGCCATCGACCCCGACCATCCGAAGTCGCTCGCGCTGTCCGGCATGGCCGCCTTCAAGCGCGGCGATCTGCCGCTGGCCCGCCAGCGCTGGGAGCGGGTGCTGGCCCTGCTGCCGCCGGACTCCGAGGCGGCGCAGAGGATCGGCGCCGACCTGGCCCGGCTCGACACGGCGCAGCCGCCCGCCGCGCCGCCCGCCGCACCGCGTGTCGCCGCCGCGCGCCGGCATGTCGCCGGCACGGTGTCGATCGCTGCGGCGCTGCGCGACGCCGTGGCGCCGCAGGACACCGTGTTCGTGCTGGCCAGGGCGGCAGCGACCGGGCGCATGCCGGTCGCGGTGCTGCGCCTGCAGGCCAGGGACCTGCCGGCCGCCTTCGTGCTCGACGACAGCCTGGCGATGTCGCCCGACGCCACGATCTCGCGCTTCGAGGTCCTGACGATCGAGGTGCGCGTGTCGCGCTCGGGCCAGGCGGCGCCGCAGCCGGGTGACCTGAGCGGCTCGGTGGCGGACGTGGCGCTGGGGCAGGAGGGCGTCGCGCTGCAGGCGGACAAGGTCAGCCGCTGACGGCGGCCCGCTGTTGCCCGCGCCTCACTTGGCCTGCGCGGCCGCCAGCGTCGCGCAGGTGTTCCCCGGTTCCACCGAGCGGAATTTCTCGACCACCATCTGCTCGCGCGCCGGGCCCTCCATCGCCTCGCGCACTTCGAGCCGGCCGTCGAAGTTGACCAGCAGCGCCGCCGCGGGCTCCTTGCGCCATTCGAGGTAGCTGCGCTGCAGGGCGACCGCGTCGGCGGTCATCGCCACCGGCCAGCGCTTGCCGCTGGCGCAGTCGGTGAACAGCGCGGCATCCGCGAAGTAGACGAAGTCGCCGCGCCAGCTGGCCGGCTGGGCGTGCAGGCCGGTGGCGCAGGCGGCGAGCAGCAGGGCGAGGCAGGGCCTGCCGATCGGGAACGCTGGGGTCATGGGAGGCCTTTCACTTTCGAGGTGCTTCAGCCCGAAGCCTACTACGCCAGCCGGTCCGCGCGGCCGGGTCCGCCGCGCCCCGGTGGGTCGCTGGAACCGGGTCGGCGTTGACCCGGCGCAGGCCTGCGCGCGGCGGCTGCTTCCAATCAAATCAAGCACTTGGCGCGCAGGCGCCGACTGGCACGCGATTCGCAATGAGAAGGCATGACCTTGCCTGGAGACTGCATTGCTCGATGGGTCGGCGGAAAGCAGAACGCGGCGCGCTGCGGAGGCCATCGAAGCCTACCTCGCGCGCTGGCCGCAGGCTGCCGACACGGAAGAGGGCATCGCGCAATGGTGGCTGCCGCGCATGGGCGTGGACCTGCCGTTGCCCGATGTGCGATCGGCGCTCGAGCGGCTGGTGCGGCAGCGCGTGATCGTGCGCACCAGCCTGCCGGAGGGCAGCGTGATCTACCGGGCCGCGCCGCCGTGATGCCGCGCGGCTGGCATCGCGGCGGGCGCTGAAGACCATGGCGAACATCCAGGCGATCCATTCGGTCGGCGCGTCGATCGCGACCTTCCTGCGCAACACCTACCCGGCCAGCGTGGGGCCGCAGGCAATGCCGTCCTGCGACTTCGCACTGCTGTCCTCGGGCGAACTCGCGGGCACCATCGACGAGAGCACGCGCATCACGCTCTACCTCTACCGCGTGACGGTCAACGAGCACAACCGCCAGCAGCGGCCCGGCCTGATGTCGCCGCAGCAGCAGGCGCCGCTCGGGCTCGACCTGCACTTCCTGCTGACCGCCTGGGCCGGCACCGCGCAGGACGAACTGCTGCCCTTCGCCTGGGCGCTGCGCCAGCTGTACCTGCATCCGATCCTCGATGCGTCATCGCTGTCGCCCGAGGCGGCCTGGAGTCCCGAGGAGGTGATCCAGATCATCCCGTCGGAGCTGCCGGTGGAGGACATGATGCGGATCTGGGATGCGCTCGCGCCGCCGTACCGGCTGTCGGTGTCGTACGTGGCGCGGCTGGTGCGGATCGACCCCGACCGGATGCTCGAGGCCGGTCCGGTGGTCGCCACGCGCTTCGGCTACGGCACGGCGCGGCCGGCGGGGGAGGCGCCATGACCCTCGTGATCCGCGAACTCGAACACATCGACACGCGCGTGCTCGGCGCGCTGCGCTGCGTCGATGCCGGCACCCGTGCCGCGGTCGACCTGCCGCTGCAGGTGCGCATCGACGGCGCCCGCGTGCGCCGCAATCGCAGCGGCCTCTACGTGATCACGCAGGCCGATCTGCTGGCCGCCCACGAAGGGGCCTTCGAAGCTCCGCCGGCCGCGCCCGCGATCGGCTCGGTGGCCCTGAGCGCGACCTTGGCCGACCCCAGCGGCGGCTACCTGCCGCGCATCGCCACGCTGGCCTTGCCGCGCGAGCCAGCGGCCGACCGTGCGTCAGAGGCCGACTCGCTGTTCCGGCCGATCGAAGTCGCGATGTACCCGGCGAGCACCGCGCCGCTCGGCGCCAACTGGGCCGTGCTGCGCATCTCGCTGCGCGAATCGGCCAGCGGCGATGCGCTCGGCGGTGCGCTGTTCATCGTGCGCAGCGGCCTGCGCGTGCTGGCCCGCGGCCTCAGCGACTGGCGCGGCGAAGCGCTGGTGCCGGTGCCCGGCGTGCCGGTCACGACCTGGTCGGACGAGGACGATGCGGTGGTCGCGAGCGAGACCGCCGCACAGCTGCAGATCGTTTTCGACCCGGCCGCGGGCCTGCGGCTGCCGGCGGCCGCGGTGCGCGCCGGCCGGGCGCCGGCCGCGCTGCCGCAGGTCGATCCCGAGCGGCTCGAGGCCGAGCGCGACGACCTGCCCAACGCCACGCTCGACCTGCAGCTCGCTGCCGGGCGATCGCAGTCCCTTTCCCTCGCGCTCGCATTGCCATGAAGGCCCAGCGAGTCATCCGTCGTCCAGCACCCGCAACCTTCATGCAAAGGAGATAGGCCATGCCCGAATACCTGGCACCCGGCGTCTACGTCGAAGAAACCAGCTTCCGCGCCAAGTCGATCGAAGGGGTCGGCACCAGCACCACCGCCTTCGTCGGGCCGACGCGGCGCGGACCGCTTGGCGGTGTGCCGGAGCTGGTCACGAGCCTGCCCGATTTCGAGCGCATCTACGGCAGCCTCGAGAACCTCGCGCTGGGCGACGTGAGCGATGCCGCGCGGCGGCTCAACTTCGTCGCCCATGCGGCGCGGGCCTATTTCGACAACGGCGGTTCGCGGCTCTACGTGGTGCGCACGCTCAACACGGCGGCCCTGGCCAGCGGGGCGCTGCTGAGCGGCGGCGCCGATGCGGAGAACGCCGCGATTCGCGCGCGTTTCGCGGGCGCGGCCTACAACGGCCGTGTGCTGTTCCGGGAAGCGGCGCGTCCCGCCACGGTGCGCACGCTGGGCACCGCGCCCGCGGGCAGCCTGCTGAGCATCCGGGTCGACGACACCGAGACGCTCTACACCGGCAGCGGCGCGACCTGGCTCGACAACGGCAACACGGCGCTGTCGCTGGCCGGCCTGGCCGCCGAAGACACGCCCGGCGGTGCCGATGCGGTCGCCAACCTGGTGACGCTGGCGGTCGACGTGATCGATGCCGATGGCTACGCGCAGTCGTGGGACGAACTCGGATACGCACCCGCGCATCCGCGCTGGCTCGGCACCGTGCTGGCGCAGAACCCGGCCAACCGGGCCGACGCGCTCGCCAACCTGGTGGCGGCGCAGATCGGCAGCGGCGTCAGCGCCTTCGAACTGGCGGCCGCGGTGCGGGCGCTGCCCGCGGTGGTCGGCGACACCGACGGCCGCCGGCTGCTGGTGCTGGCCGGCGGCACCGACGGCAATGCGCCGATCACGGGCGCCGAAGGCACGGCCGGCAGCTACGCCGATGCGCTGGCGACCCTGTCGGGGCTCGAGGACGTGTCGATCGTGGCGGCGCCCGGCAGCAGCGCATACGCCGACGCGCAGGCGATCCAGGGCGCGCTGATCGGTCATGCGGAGCGGCGCCGCGCCTACCGCATCGCGGTGCTCGACTGCGAGCCGAACCAGACGCCCGGCGGCATGCGCATCGCGCGCGGCCGCATCGACTCGCGCTATGCCGCGCTTTACTACCCGTGGGTGATCGTCTCGAACCCGCTGGCGCGGCCGGGCCGCGACGACATCCCGCGCGAGATCGCGCTGCCGCCCTCGGGCTTCGTGGCCGGCATCTACGCGCGCAACGACACCCAGCGCGGCGTCTACAAGGCGCCGGCCAACGAGGTCGTGACCGGCGCGCTGCGCTTCGAGAGCGACATCAACTTCGCCCAGCAGGAGCTGCTGAACCCGATCGGCGTCAACTGCCTGCGCTACCTGTCGGGCCGCGGCTACCGTGTGTGGGGCGCGCGGCTGGCGTCGAGCGACCCGGAATGGAAGTACGTCTCCGACCGGCGCTACTTCAACTACCTCGAAGCCTCGATCGACCGCGGCACGCAGTGGGCGGTGTTCGAGCCCAACGGCGAGCGCCTGTGGGCCAACGTGCGGCAGACCATCTCGGACTATCTCTACAACGAATGGCGCGGCGGGGCGCTGCTCGGCACCACCACCGAGGAAGCCTACTTCGTGCGCTGCGACCGCACCACCATGACGCAGAACGATCTCGACAACGGGCGGCTGATCTGCCTCATCGGCGTGGCGATCATCAAGCCGGCCGAGTTCGTCATCTTCCGCATCGGCCAGAAGACGGCTGACGCCCGCGCCTGAGTCGAGAAGCATCAAGGGGAACCAACATGGCCAATCGCACCACGCCCTACGGCGCCTTCAACTTCGTCGTCAACTTCGATGGCGGCGAGACTTTCGGCGGCTTCTCGGATGTCTCGGGCATCGGCACCGAGCTCACGATCGCCGAGTACCGCAACGGCAACGACAAGGAGAACCACGTGCGCAAGGTCGGCGGCGTGCACAAGGTCTCGGACGTCACGCTGAAGCGCGGCATCGTCAACTCGATCTCGCTGTTCCAGTGGATCAAGGACTCGCGCACCAAGGGCCCCGACGCCAAGAAGAGCATCACGATCCTGCTGCTCGACGAGTCGCAGAAGCCGGTGCAGTCGTGGGTGCTGCGCGGCGTGCTGCCGATGAAGTACACCGGCCCGACCCTGGCGGCCAAGGGCGGCGGCGATGTCGCGATGGAAGAGCTGGTGCTGTCGTCCGAAGCGCTCGAGATGGAAGCCTGAACATTCGCCCGAGCGACACCGCGCCATGAGCCTGCTGTTCGAAACCGCCGCCCCGCCGGTCGCACCCGACCTGCGCCGTGCCGACGTCGCCTGCTTCGTCGGCCATGTGGCGCGCCGGGCCGGCACGCCGCTGCCGGACGCGGTGCGCGACCAGCTGCGCGAGGGCGGCTGGATCGACGGGCTCTGGGCCCGGCCGCCCGAGCAGGTCGAGGCGCTGCTGAACCTGCCGGTGGTGATCGACAGCTGGGCCCGCTTCGACGCGCTGTTCGCGTGGGAGACGCGGCCCCTGCGTGCGGACCCGGCCGACACCGACACCGGCATCGCGGTCTGCGCGACCTACCTGGGCGCCGCGGTGCGCAGCTTCTTCGCCCGCGGCGGCCGCCGCGCGATCGTGGTCCGGGTCGGCGACCCCTGGCCCTTCGTCGAGACGCTGGCCGATCCCGCGGCGACCCGGCGCGAGCGGCTGCGCCGCATGATCCCCGACTTCGCCGACCGCACGAATCCGGCGCGCCTGTTCGTGCCTTCGGAGCCTTCGACCTGGCAGGGCATCCACCATGCGTACGGCCTGCGCGAGCTGAGCCTGCTGCTGCTGCCCGACCTGGCCGACGCCTGCTGCACCAGCGATCCGCCGCCGCGCACCGAGCTGCCGCCGCCCGCGGTGCCGACCGGCTTCGTCGAGTGCAGCGACAACGATGCGCCGCCCGACGACACCACGCTGCGCCGGCTGCCGGCGCCGCGGCTCGACAGCGAGGGCTACCTGGCCTGGCAGCTGGCGCTGGTCGCGGTGCGCGCGTTCCTGGCCCGGCACCAGCGCGAGCTGATGCTGATCGCCGCGCTGCCGCTGCCGCAGGCCGAGACCCGGCGCGTCAGCGGCGACGGCCAGGTGCATGCGCAGGCCGAGATGGGCGCCTATCTGCGGCGCATCGGCGTGCTCTCCGAAGCCGCGATTCCGTCCGACCAGGACCCGGGCGCGGCGAGCGCCTTCGTGCAACTGGCCTGGCCCTGGCTGCGCACGCAGGCGGCGGTCGACCTGCCCGAGTGGCTGGAATCGCCCGACGGCGTGCTGGCCGGCCTGATCGCCGCCAGCGCTAGCCTGCGCGGCAGCTTCCGCTCGGTGGCCGGCGATTTCTCGGTGGCGCGGCTGCGCGACGTGGTGGATGCCGAGCCGCAGCCCTCGTGGGGCCTCGGCGACGACAGCCCCGACGCGCGGCTGGCGCGCCACGTCTGCCTGTTCGCGCAGCAGCCCGAGGGCTGGGCGCTGCAGTCGGACGTCACGCTGTCGTCGCAGGAGGCCTGGCGCTTCGGTGGCACCTCGCGCCTGATGGGCACCATCCTGCGCGCCGCGCGCGCGGCCGGCGACTGCCTGGCCTTCGATCTCAACGGCCCGGCCACCTGGGCCCGGCTGCGGCGCAGCATCGACAACCTGCTGGCCGGCTTCTGGGCCGAAGGCGCCTTTGCCGGCGCCACCATCGGCGATGCCTTCGCGGTGCGCTGCGACCGCACCACCATGACCCAGGCCGACCTCGATGCCGGCCGCATGATCGTCGAGATCACGCTGCGGCCGGCGGCATCGATCGAGCGCATCACGGTGGTGCTCGACCTCAACAACGCGAGCAGCGCCGCGGCGCTGCGGGAGGCTGCCTGATGCCCGCCCAGGACCTGCCCGAGAACCTGCTGCAGCCGCTGCATGCGTTCCGCTTCCATGTGAGCTTCTCGAACGCGCAGGGCGGCGACAGCGTGGACGTCTGCAGCGGCGCCTTCGCCGAATGCACCGGCCTGGAGGCGACCATGGAGCCGAAGGTGATCAAGGCCGGCGGCGTCAACTACGGCGCAGCCCAGCGGCCCGGGCCGGTGAGCTTCGCCACCGTGGTGCTCAAGCGCGGCATGACGACCACGCGCGATGCCTTCAAGTGGTTCCAGCTGGTGGCCGGCGGTGCCTATGCCTACCGGCTCTCGGCCGAGATCCAGATGCAGGACGCAGCCGGCGAGACGGTCGTGACCTGGGGCCTGGACAAGTGCATGCCGGTCAAGTTCAAGGCCTCGGACCTGAACGCCAAGGGAGGCGACATCGGCGTCGAGGAACTGCACCTCGCGCACGAGGGTCTGCGCCTGATCGTCGACTAGGAAAGCAACCCGCCATGGCCAGCCTGCCCGACGCCCCCACGGTCGAATCCGCCACCTTCGACGTGCTCGAGGGGCCGGGCGCGGGTGGCGGCGCGATCGCGGTGCAGTTCAATCCGGTCTCGCTCGAATACACGATCAGCAACGAGTTCGACGACCGCAACGGCAACAACGGCGCCCGCCAGTTCGTCAAGAAGAGCACCGCCAAGCTGTCGATGACCTTGGTCTACGACAGCAGCGACGACGGCAGCGACGTGCGGATCCAGACCGAGACCATCTCGCGCCTGATGGAGCCGGCCAAGGACGGCAAGAAGAAGTTCGCGCCCAAGGTCGCGTTCGGCTGGGGCAGCTACACCTTCAAGGGCGTGATCGAGCAGTACAAGGAAACGATCGATTTCTTCGCCGCCAGCGGCGTGCCGCTGCGCGCCAGCATCGCGCTGACGCTGGCCGCGCAGGAGGTCGAGTTCCAGAGCAGCAAGAACCCCGACGCCAGCGTCGACGGCAACCTGACGCCCGATCCGGTCGATGTGCCGCCGGGCGCGGCGCCGGCCTCGGTCGCCAATGCGCTCGGCGACCCGCGGGCCGCGCGCGCGATCGCCTCGGCCAATGGCGCGGCCAGCCTGCGCTTCGGCGCCAGCGCCTCGCTGTCGGTCGGCGGCTCGGTCAGCATCGGCGCGCCGGTGGCCTTCTCGGCCGGCGCGGGGCTGTCGGTCGGGGGTGGTGTCGGTGGCGGTGTCTCCGTCGGCGGCGGTGCATCGATAGGCGGCGGTCTGTCGCTCGGCGGCGGCGCCGGGCTCGGCATCGGCGCCACCGCCGGGGCCGCATTCGCGGGGCTGCGCGTCGGCACCGCGGGCGCCAGCGCCTCGGTCGATACGGCCTCGGCCCGCGCCGCGCTGCTGCCGGCGGCCGGCGTCAGCGGGCCGGTGTCCTTCGGGCTCGGCGGCCGCGCGCGGGCCAGCGGCGGCGCCAGCCTGTCGGCCGACGTCGGTGCCAGCGCCGACCTGCATGCACGAATCGGATTCGGAGGTTGACGATGCCCATTTCATTCGACGAAGTCTCGGCCGAGATCGAACGCGAGCCGGCCCGCGGCAGCGCCGGCGACGCGCCTGCGACCGCGGCGTCGCCGCCGCCCGATCCGCGCGAGCAGTTCGAGCGCGAGCTGCGGATCTTCTGCGAGCGGCAGGCGCGCCTGTCGGCCGATTGAGCGCGGCGCGCGAAGGAGCCAACACATGTCCGAGACCAGCCTCAGCGAATCGGCGATCTTCAGTGCCCGGCCGGTGGTGCGCGTCGGCGGCCAGGCGGTCGAGCGGGTCACCACCTTGCTGAGCGCGATGCGCATGGAGGAGAGCGAGGGCGGCATGAGCACGCTCGAACTGCGGCTCGCGAACTGGGTCGCCACCGGCAGCGGCGGCGCCGAGCTGGCCTTCGACGCCCAGTCGCCGCTGAAGCTGGGCGCCGAGCTGCTGGTCGGCACCGGCGACGAGGCGGCGCCGAACGAGATCTTCCGCGGCAAGGTCAGCGCGCTCGAGATGGTCTGCAACTACGGCCAGCCGCCCGAGCTCGTGGTGCTGGCCGAGGACGGGCTCGGTGCCGCGCGGCGGGCCCGCCGCACCAAGGTCTATGCCGACATGACGCCGGCCGACGTGATCCAGGCCGTGGCCGGGGATCTCGGCCTGTCGCCGACGGTGACCGGCCTGGCGTCGCCCAGCGGCACCTGGATGCAGCTCAACGAGACCGATCTCGGCTTCCTGCGGCGACTGGCCGCGCGCTTCGAGGCCGACCTGCAGGTCACGGGCACGGCGCTCACCGTGGCGCCGCGGCAGGAGGTGCAGCGCGGCACGATCGAGCTCACGCTCAACAGCCAGCTGGCGCGGGTGCGCATCACGGCCGATCTCGCGGACCAGGTCACGGCCGTGACCACCGCGGGCTGGAACGCGCAGGACGGCAGCCCGGTGAGCGGCTCGGCCACCGGCATCACGCATGGCGGGCCGGGCAGCGGCAAAAGCGGCGTGGCCTGGGCGCAGGAGGCCTTCGGCACCCGCAGCGAGCATGTCGGCACTTTCGCGGTGTCGACCGACGGCGAGGCGCAGGCGCTGGCCGAGGCCGCGATGGACCAGCGCGCGCGCCGCTTCCTGCGCGCCGAGGGCACGGCCGAGGGCAATGCGCGCATGCGGGTCGGCGCCCAGGTGCGGCTGGCCGGCATCTCGCCGCAGTTCGACAACAGCTACTACGTGACCGAGGCGCGGCACCTGTTCGACATGCGGCAGGGCTACCGCACCGAGTTCCGCGCCGAGTGCGCCTACATGAATCAATGACATGAAGCGCGACGCCGTATTCAACAACCCCGCCGGCTGGATGCAATCCGGCTTCCTTGCCCGCGTGGTCTCGCTCGACGACCCCGACAACCGCGCCCGTGTGCGGGTCAAGCTGCTGTCCTTCGCCGATGTCGACGAACAGGATTCGACGATGTGGGCGCGCGTGGTCTCCTCGTTCGCGGGCAGCGACCGCGGCGTGTTCTTCCTGCCCGAGGTCGACGATGAGGTGCTGGTGGTCTTCGTGCAGGGCGATGCGCGCCATCCGCTCGTGATCGGCGGCCTGTGGAACGGCGCGGCAACGCCGCCGGCCGCGATCGAGTCGGGCGGCCGCAACCGCTTCAAGCGCATCAAGTCGAAGAACGGCATCGTGGTCACGCTCGACGACCAGGACGGCCAGGAGACGCTGCAGCTCGAGACCCCCGGCGGCCAGAAGCTCACGCTCAAGGACGGCCCGGGCAGCGTCAAGATCGAGGACAGCAACGGCAACTCGATCACGCTCGAATCGGCCGGCATCACGGTGCAGGCCGCGGCCAAGGTCAAGGTGCAGGCCTCGACCGTCGAAGTCACGGCCGGCATGGTGACGGTCGATGCCGCGATGTCGAAGTTCTCGGGCATGGTCAAGTGCGACGTGCTGCAGACCAACGCCGTGATCTCGACCAGCTACACGCCCGGCGCGGGCAACGTCTGGTAGCGCCAGGAGGACGACGCCATGCACGACATCCTCATCGGCGCCCCGCGCGACATCCTCGCCAGCGCAAGGCCCGTGCTGCTGCAGCGTAGCGACGAGGACTTCATCCAGTCCACGCTCGACGAGCTGCGCAGCCCGCAGGGCCGGCAGGCGCTGGCCGGCCGGCGCGCGAAAGCCGTGAATGCCCAGGGCACGCTGAAGCTGTTCCAGCCGATCCAGCGCCAGTTCCACCTGGCGCTGGTCGAGGCCTGGTGCGACACGCCCGGCGCGCCGCGCATCGATCCGCAGCGGGTCGATTCGGCGGGCCTGGTGGTGCGCCGGCTCGATGCCGGCGGCCAGCCGCAGGGCTGGATGCGATCGAACGGCAGGGTGCGCGGCTGGGTGCCCATTTCGAGAGTCGGCGGCAGCGCCAGCGATCCGGCGGCGCGGCACCGGCTGCAGCGCCGGCTGACCGGCGTGGCCGACATCGACCGGCAGCTCTCGGGCTTCGCGCTGCGGCAGCCCGACAACCTGTTCGAGGAAGACGTGGTGCCGCTGTTCATCGCGCCGCCCGACGTCTGCGCCGAGGCCGGCAAGACCGTGTTCTACGGCATGGTGCCGACCGTGAGCAGCGAGATCAGCGAGGCCGCGCCGGCGGCGAGCGCGGCCGGGTCGGTCGATTTCGGGCCCAACTCGAGCGCCTTCCGCACCCACCTGGCGGCGCCGCTGCGCGGTCTGGCGACGCCGTTCCCGTTCGCCGGCGCGCAGGTGGTGCCGGGCTGGTTCGATGCCAGCGAGGCGCCCGGCGAAGTCAGGCCCGCCGACGTCAGCGCGGCTCAGTTCGCGGCCTTGAAGGCGCCGATCGAGAACAGCGAGCAGCCGAGCCAGCCGGCCGGCCGGATGCGCGTCTTCCTGCTGCTGCTGCGCCAGCTCGCGAGCGAGTTCAATGCCTTCGACGGCGGCGCCGAGGCGAACGCGCTGCGCACCGCGCTCGCGGCCATCCGCCTGCCATTGGTCCTGAAGCAGGGCCAGTCCGAACCGGACACCGTGCGCGCCGACCTCTTCCTCGCCGACGCCTGCAAGCTGCTGCTCAAGAAGGAGAGCATCGCGGCGCCGCTCGAGATGCCCGAGCGCTGGCCGGCGCTGAGCCCCGAGCTGACCCAGGGGCTGGCCAACGCGATGCACTCGGCGATGCAGGCGCGCGCCGCGGCGCTGCTGCCGCAGAGTTGCCGCTACGACGAACCCGGCGCGCGCTACCAGGTGCGCGCCTTCGTGCGCATCAAGCCCGAGGGCGCCTGCCCGACACGCATCGTCTGGAGCCAGGAGAGCGAGCCCTTCGTGATCGCGCCCTGGTACGAGAGCGCCGATGCGCGGCCGCCGGTGATGATCCCGCTGCCCGACGCCAGCGACCGCGGCATGCTCAAGCAGTTGAAGCCCAACGTCGCCTTCGTGGTGCCGCCGTCGATGCAGAACCTCTTGTCGGGCAAGGCCAAGGACCTGCTCGAAGGCAAGGCCGACATGGGCACGCTCGGCATCACCTGGATCTGCGGCTTCAACATCCCGATCATCACGATCTGTGCCTTCATCGTGCTGAACATCTTCCTCACGCTGTTCAACCTGATCTTCGGCTGGCTCTTCTTCATCAAGATCTGCGTGCCGTTTCCGAAGATGGGCAACAAGGCGCCGGCGAAGCCGCCGTATCCGTCATGAGCGGATTCCCACTCTTGCCTTTGCCCGACGCGAACGGCGCGCTCGCGTGGCCCGATCTCGCGCAGTCGGTGCGCGACGGGATCCGGCTGATTCTCTCGACCCGGCCGGGCGAGCAGCTGATGCGGCCCGACTTCGGCGGTGGCCTCGACCGCTTGCTGCATGCGCCCAACACGGTGGCCACCCGGCGCCAGATACGCGACCTGGTGCGCGACGCGCTGACGCGCTGGGAGCGCCGCATCCTGCTCGACGCGGTCGAGGTCTGGGAGGTCGACAACGAACCGAGCGCGCTGCGGGTCGAGATCGTCTTCCGGCTCGCGCGCACCGGAGCGCCGGGCGCCATGAACGTGACCGTGCAACTGGAAGGCTGAACCATGCCCATCCTGCCGCCTTCACTCGACGACAGACGCTTCGACGACCTGGTCGAGGATCTGATCGCGCGCATCCCGGCCCACACGCCGGAGTGGACCAACCCGCGCCTCGGCGACCCGGGCCGCACGCTGATCGAGCTCTTCGCCTGGCTCGGCGATGCGCTCCTGTACCGCGCCAACCTGATCCCGGAGCGGCAGCGGCTGGTGTTCCTCAAGCTGCTCGGCATGGGCCTCAAGCCGGCCCAGCCGGCGCGCACGGTCGTCAGCCTGGGCTTCACGCAGCCGACCGAGCTCGGCGCCCACACGCTGGCGCCCCACGGCAGCGTGAAGGCCGCGCTGCCTTTCGAGACGCTGGCCGAGATCACCGTGCTGCCGCTCAGCGGCGAGGCCTACATCAAGCGCCGGCTGAGCCCGCAGGAGCGCGCCGACCGGGCCGATGTGCTGCAGGGCCTGGCTCGCATCCATGGCATCGCGGGCACGCCGCAGGGCTACGAGACGACGCCGGTGTTCGCCGAGGGCAGGGCGGTGCCCGGCGGGCTCGATGTCTTCGGCCAGAGCGCCGATCGCGCGCTGTGGGTCGCGCTGCTGGCGCCGGTGGCGCCGCGGACGGTCGACCAGCCGGACGTGAACGGCGCGGTCAAGCTGGCGATGGGCAGCGGCGGCGCCAGCGGCCTGCCGGCGCTGCTGTCGGTCGGCGTGGTGCCGGCGCTCACGATGCCGGCGCCCTTCGAGGATGTGGCGACGCCCGCGCCGGTGCCGGTGCTGTGGGAACTCACGACGCAGGGCGCGAGCGGTTTCGCGACCGACTACCTGACGCTCGGCGTGCAGCCCGGCACCGACAGCAGCGGCGGGCTGGCGCGTGCCGGCAGCTTGCGGCTGCAGCTGCCGGGCCAGCGCGACATCTGGGCGCCACCCAACGACGTCGGCATCAACCCGCTGGCCGGTGTGGGCGATGCGCCGCCGCGGCTCGACGACCCGGACCGCGCGGCGCGCGTGGTCGCCTGGCTGCGCCTGCGGCCGAAGCCGGGCGAGAGCGTCGATTCGCTCAAGCTGGCCTGGCTCGGCATCAACGCGGCCGAGGTCGACCAGCGCACCACGGTGGCGGCGCGCGTGCTCGGCGTGTCGACCGGCGCCGGTTCGCAGAGCTTCTCGCTGCCCTTCGGTTCGGTCGATCCGTCATCGCTGGGGGTGCAGGTCGAGGAGCCGGGGCAGGGCTATCGCGACTGGACCGCGGTCGACGACCTGGCGGCGGTCAGCGCCGATGCCGGCGTGGCGCGCGAGGCCCGCGTGTTCCAGCTCGATGCCGAGGCCGGCACGCTGCTGTTCGGCGACGGCGTACGCGGTCGCGTGCCCGAACGCGAGATGCGCGTGCGGCTGGCGAGCGGGCGCTTCGGTGGCGGCCGTGCCGGCAACCTGCCGCCGGGCAGCATGGGCGAACTGCGGGCAACACGCATCGACGGCCGCGCCGCGCCCGCGATCACGGTGCAGCAGCCGCTGGCGGCCGAGGGCGGCGAGGATGCCGAGACGCTGGCCCTGGCCGAGCGCCGCATCCCCGCGATGCTGCGGCACCGCGACCGCGCTGTGACCGAGGAGGACTACCGCCGCTTGTCGGAAGAAGCACCGGGCATCGACGTCGGTCGCATCGAGGTGCTGCCGCGCTTCAAGCCGGCCGACCGGCGCTTCAACGTGCCCGGCGTGGTCAGCGTGATGGGGCTGCCGGCCGCGCCGCTGCAGCCGGCGCCGAACCCGCGGCCCGACCGGCCCTTCATCGAGCGCCTGCATGCGCACCTGGCGGCGCGGGTGCCGCTGGCCACCGAGCTGTACGTGATCGGCTGCGACTACGTGCCGCTCGGCATCGCGGTCGCGGTGCGGCTGCGCGACGGCTTCGCGCGCGACAAGGTGCTGCTCGAGGTGCGCGAAGCGCTGCGGCGCCTGCTGTGGCCCCTGGCGCCGGGCGGGCTCGACCGCAAGGGCTGGCCGCTGGGCCGCGCGGTGCGCAGCCGCGAGCTCGAGGTCGAGGTGTCGCGGGTCGACGGCGTCGACGAGCTGCGCGGCATCACGCTGTTCCAGCGCAACGGCGACGCCTGGCAGGCGCTGCCCTCGATCGCCTCCGACGGCGCGCAGATCCTCGCGCTGCTGGCCTGGCAGCTGCCCGAGCTGCTGGCGGTGGTCGCGTTGGAGGGCGATGCACCGCCGAAGGATCTGTCGGCGCTGCCGAATCCGTTCGCGGAAGACAATGCGGTGGCGGTGCCGGTTGTGCCGGAGGTCTGCTAGATGAAGCCGAGCTCTTGCACTCTTTGCGGCGTCGAGGCGCCGGAGCGGGCTCACGCCGACGGCGTACTCTGCTCGGCACGCGCCCCGAACCCTCGAGGGTTTCATCGACCGCATGCCTCGCGAGGCGGGCACTGACATGGACTCCAACGGCCTCCGCTTCTGGCAGCTCGCCGACCGGGCCGCATGGCCCGACCTGCGGCATGCCGGCGTCGCCGGGTCGTGCGCCGCGCTGCGGCTGGCTTCCGAACGCACGCTCGTGCCGGCGCTGGCACCGGCGGCCGCCTTCGTCGCCGCCCAGGCCGCGCTGGAAGAGGTGCCGCGCGCGGTCGATGCGCTCGAATGCGTCGCCAGCTGGGACGGCGGCCTGCGCGGCGTGGTGGTGCACGGGCCGCTGCCCGACGACGTGCTGCTGCTGGAGCTCGAGGAGACGCCGAGCGATCTCTGCGTCGCGCACGACGGCGTGCTGCTCGTCGCGCTCGCCGGCCGCGTGCTGATGCACGACCTGCGCGACCGCTGGAGCGATGTGCCGGTGGCGCTCGAGGGCTTCGTGGCCTGGCGCATCGCCCCGATCGCGGCCGGCGGTGCCTGGGCCCTCGAACGCACCAGCGGCCGCGTCGCGCGGCTGCATGGCAAGCCCTTGCGCGCGCAGACGCCGACCACCGACATGTACGGCCCGCAAGTGTTCCGCCCGCAACCGGAGAACGGCTGCCCGCCGACGCTCGAGCTGTTCGCGGCGCTGTCGCTGGGTGCCAGCGAGCGCGTGCTCGCGATCGCCGACGACAGGACCGGCGGGCCGATGCTGCTGTGCTGGCTCGATGGCCTGGGCAGCGCGGCGGTGCGGCGCTGGAACGCGGCCGAGGCCCGCTTCGATGCGCCGCTCCGGCTCGAGGGCGCCGCCTATGCCTATGCCCTCGCGACGCTCGACGGCGACCGGATCGTGCTGCGCGTGCCGGGCCGGCGCGATGCACCGGCCTTCGACCTCGGGGCCGCCGATGCGCAGCGCCGCGTGCTGCCGCTCGGCGAGGTGTTCCCGCTGAATACCGCGGCGCGCGAGGCAGCGTTCTGCGGCGGCGTGCGCGAGAACGGCCAGCCGCCCCATTACCCGGTGGCGGTGCGCCGGGCCGAGCCGCTCCATGCCTTGTCCTACCAGACTGCCGCGCGGCGCGGCGAGGCGCGCAATTTTCTCGCCGCGGCGGAGGACGATTTCCGCGCCTCGATGATCGACAGCGGCGACACCACCACGGTCTGGCACCGGCTCAACGCCGAGGCCGCGATTCCGCCGCACTGCGGCTTCGTGGTGTGGCTGGCCGCGACCAACGACGCCCGGCCGCCGGCCGACGACGACGGCACGCAATGGCATCCGCATGCCTTCGGCCGCGAGGCCGCCGCCATCGACGAGGCCGCGCGCGGCCCGCAGGTGCCGTGCGCCGCGTGGGACCGGGCGCCGAGCGAGCTGGCCGGCCATCCGGGCCTGCTCGCGGGTGAGCGGGTGCCGGGCCAGCGCGGCCTCTTCGGTGTCCTGGTGCAGGCCAGCCGGCGCCGCGTGCGCGCGCTGCAGGGGCGCTACCTGTGGCTGCGCGTGGTGCTCACGGGCGATGGCCGCGCGAGCCCGGAGATCGTCGCGCTGCGCGCCTGGGCCAGCCGCTTCTCCTACGTCGACCGCTACCTGCCGCGGGTCTATCGCGAGAGCCTGTTCGGTGATGCGGCACTGGCGCCGGGTGTCGGCGCCGGCCGCATCGAGATCGCGCACGCGGCGGCGCTCGATGCCGGCGGTGCGCTCGACGACACGCTGCGCGCCCGCCTGATGCTGGCCGGTGTGCGGCCCGGCGCGGCGGCCTCGGTGACGGTCGAACGCACGGGCCAGGCCTGGCTGCTGCGCGATGGCGCGAGCGCCTGGCGGCTGCGGCGCGAGACCGACACGCAGGGCGCAGTGCCGCTGGATTTCATCGCTCTCTACCAGCCGCAGGCCACGCCGGCGGATTTCAATGCGCGGCTGGTCGCGAATTTCGAGGGCGTTCTCACGCAGCTGGAAGACCGCGTCGCGGCGGCCCATCTGCTGAGCGATCCGCAGGGCGTGCCGGAATCCAATCTCGAATGGCTGGGCGCCTGGATCGGTGTGGCTTTCGATCCCGCATTGCCGGCGGCGCGGCGGCGCGAATGGCTGCGCGCGGCGCCCGACCTGGCGCGGCGCCACGGCACGCGCGACGGCCTGCGGCTGGCGCTCGACGTCGCCAGCGGCGGCGCGGTGCGCGGCGGCGAGATCGTGGTGGTCGAGGACTTCAGGCTGCGCCGCATCCTGGCGACGCTGCTAGGCGTCGACATGAGCGATGCGCACGATCCGCTGCTGCCCGGCCTGCATCAGAGCGGCAACTCGATCGTCGGCGACACGCTGTTCGTCGGCAGCAGCGAGGGTGCGGAGCTCGCGGCGCTGTACGCCGATGTCGCGACCAGCGACAGCGAGGATGCGGCCGCGCTCGACTTCCTCGGCCGCCTGGCCCATCGCGCCACGGTGCTGGTGCACCAGGAGCTCGAACCGCAGGACTTTGCGCTGATCCGCCGCATCGCGCAGCTGGAAGCGCCGGCGCACGTGCTGGTGCGCGTGGTGGGCGCGACCTGGCCTTTGCTGGTTGGCATCGCCAGCCTGGTCGGGGTCGACACCTACCTCGGTCCGCCGCGCGCGCCGCGGCCGGTGCGCGTGGGGGTCTCGTCGATCGGGCTTGGCGATCGGCTCATCGGGCCGGGTGTGCTCGACCCGCGTCTTGCGGGCAACACGGGGGTGCTGGTCGGGCCGCCTGTGGCCGATGCGGGAGGCGACCGCGCTGTGACTATCGGTACCAGCTTCGTGCTGGATGGCAGCGGGTCGCGGGCGCCGGAAGGGCGACGCATCACCGAATACCGGTGGCGGTTGCTGCCGCCGCGGGACTGAAACTTGTGAGGTGTGCATGACGCTTCTTTGGAATCGGATGGCTTGCTACGGTGCGTGGGCTGCGGCGGCGGGCGGCATGCCCCGGGCCGGCCGACGTCACCGGCCGCTTCGCGGCTGCCCTGCGCTGCTCACGGTACGCGGGGTCCGCGCAAACTCGCTCCGCTGCGCTCCACTCAAACACGCGCGGCCCTTTTTCCGCGCACCGCTGCGCTGCTCGGCGGTGCCTCAACGGCCAGCCCAGGGCATACCGCCCGCCACCGCTGAGACGCCGGGGTTGCATTTGCGTTGGAGACGTTCGGCCCGTACCGCGTGCCGGGCGCCCGCCCCTGCGACCACATCCGAAACTTTCATAACCCAGGAGAAATCCCCATGGCTGAATTCGTGATCGGCACAGACATCAGCACCGCCGAGGCGGTGATCGAAGTCACGGTGAACCCCGACAAGCCGTTGCCCGTGGGCCGGCAGATCTTCCGCCTCATCGTGGTCGACGACTCGGGCAACGAGTCCAAGCCCGACCAGATCGTGGTGATCGTCGCCGACCAGGGCGCACCGACCGCGGTGCTCGCCGGGCCGCAGACCGTGGCCTCGGGCGCCAGCTTCAAGCTCAGCGGCGAGCGGTCCTTCGACGTCGGCGGCGGCAAGGTCGTGAAGTACCTCTGGACCTACGTCGGCCCCGCCACCTGAGGAACGGGAGGACGCACCATGGTCGCCTTCACGATCGGCAGGCCCGTCACCACCGATGTCCCCGGCATCGAGGTGGACGGCCTGCCCGCGGGCAGCCATCGCTTCCAGCTGGTCGTCGTGGACGACGACGGCATGCGCTCGCAGCCCGACCAGATCGTGGTGCTGGTGCGCGATCGCGTGGTGACGCCGATCGATCCACCGATCGTGCGGCCGCCGATCGGCGGGCCGGCGGTGGACCCGGTCCGGCCGCCCGTGACCGGGCCCGTGATCGGTCCGGTGCGCCCGCCCGTGGTCGGGCCGGCCGTCGATCCGGTGCGTCCGCCGGTCACCGGCCCCGTGATCGCCGGACCGGTGATCGCCGGCCCGGTCGTGAGCCCCGTGCGCCCGGTGGTCACAGGCCCGGTGGTCAGCCCGGTGCGCCCGGTGGTCGCCGGCCCGCTGGTGTCGCCGCTGGTCGTGCGCGCTGCCGGCCCGGTGCCGCCACCGCCCAAGCCGGCGGCTACAGATGAGCCGACGCCACCGAAACCGGCACGCAAAAGCAAGAGGAGTAAGCCATGACCATCCTGGCCACCAGTGCCGATCCGCTGTTCGCACAGCCGCGCGCCGAGCGGCCGGCCTATGCCACCGGCATGCTGCTCGATGCGCAGGACTTCAGCGACGAGCAGACCTACCATCGCGGCCGGCTCGCGCTCGCCTTGTCGCTGCTGGCCGGCGGCGGCACGTTGGCCGGGTTGCTGGTCGAGCATCAGCCGCAGAGCCCGACCCAGGCCGAGGAGGTGCGCGTGCGGCCCGGCGTCGCGGTCGACCGGCTCGGCCGCCTGGTCGAACTGCCGCGCGCCGCCTGCCGCGGGCTGGCCGACTGGTTCGCCGATGTGGCGGCGGCCGATGGCGGCGACACCTTGCGCACCAGCGCCTACGGCAACCTGCAGCGCTTCGTCTCGGCGCGCTTCCTGGCGGCCAATCCGGCCTTGCCCGCGCGCGCCGTGGTGGCCGATGTCTACCTGCGCTTCGCACAGTGCGCGGTGGGCCTCACGCCGAGCTTCGCGGCCGGCCCCTTCGATGCGCTCAATGCGGTGTCGACATCGCGCATCCGCGATGCCTACGAACTGATGATGGTGCCGCGCACCGGGCTCTCTGACACCCAGGCCGGCCTGCCGCTGCCGCCGGCCGGCCCGCTGCTCGGCACCGGCAGCCCGGCCGAACGCAGCGCCGCGGCGCAGGATGCCGTGCTCGGCGGCTATGTCGCCTCGGGCCACGTCGGCGGCACCGCGCAGGGCCTGCCGCCCGGGCCCGAGCATCCGCCGCTGCTCGACACCAGCGCGGTCTTCATCGCCCGCGTGCTGCTGCCGGTGGGCGCGGCCAACCCGCCGCAGCGCACCGTCGGCCCGCCGCTGGTCGACAACTTCTCGCGCCGCTTCCTGCCCTCGATGCCGCTGTTGTGGCAGTCGGCCGGCCTTTGATCGTCCTCTTCCGGAGCCCGCCATGGCCACCCAATTCCTCGATTCGCGCAGCTCGAACTTCTCGAACGTCGCGCGCGGCGCCTCGCGTGAACAGATCGCCCTCGAAGAGGTGCGGCGGCTGCGCGCCAGCGGCGTGCTGGTGGAGGACGCGCGGCGCGAACGTCCGCGTTACTTCGACGGCCGCTTCCTGGCGGCGCGCGACCTGATCAAGGACCAGCAGTACTTCCTCACGCGCGAGGCCGACCTCGGCCGCGCGGCCGGGTCGGGCGTCGCCACCGGTCTCGAGGTCGACCTCGGCGACAGCGCCTCGCAACTGGTGATCGGAGCCGGGCAGGGCATCACGCCGACCGGCGAGCTGGTGCTGCTGCCGGCCGAATTGCGCATCAACCTGAGCGACCTGCCGCTGGCCGAACAGCTGTCGGCGCGCTTCGGCCTCGGCCGCATTCCGGCGGCGCCGATGCGCAGCCGCACCGGCCTCTTCGTGCTGGCGCTGCGGCCGGTGGAATACACGGCGAATCCGATCGGCGCCTACCCGACCACGCTGACCGGCCCGCGCACCGTGGAGGACGGCGACGTGATCGAGGCCACCGCCGTGACGCTGGTGCCGTGGCAGGACGATGGCGCTGCCGATGCGCTGCAGGCGCGGCGCGCGCATGCGGCGCGCACGATCTTCGTGCAGGGCGGCAACGCGGCCGTCGCCTCGGGCCTGCTGCCGCTCGCGATGCTGGCGCTCGAAGGCAACCGGCTGGTCTGGATCGACGAGGCGATGGTGCGGCGCGAACTCGGTGCCGACCGCGGCGACCTGCCGGGCCTGGGCTTCGCGCCGCGCGCGCTGCGGCTCGCCCACCTGATGCAGCACACCACGCACCTGGAGGACGTGACGCGCCGGCTCGGCGGCCGCAGCTTTCCGGCGGCGACGCAGTTCCAGGCGCTGCCGCCGGCCGGCCCGCTGCCGCCCGGCATCATCGCCACCAACGATTTCACGCAGCGCTACTTTCCGTCCGAGGTCGATGTCGACTTCTCGGTGATTCCCGAAGACGAGCTGCCGGCGCTGGTCGAGGAATCGCTGGCGCTGCCGCCGATCGACCTGCAGGACAGCGAGGCCGCGCTCGACCGCACCGCGGTGCTGGTGCTGGCACCGGTGCCGCGCGCCGACTGGCGCGCGGTGATTGCGCGCCTCGAATCGCGGGTGCGCACGCTCCGGCCCGCGGCGCCGAACCAGGTCGCGCTGCGCAAGCCGCTCGAGATCCTGACGCGGCTGCGGCTGCCCTTGCCGCTGCCGGCGCCGGCGCCCTCGGACGCCGAATGGACACGGCTGGCCAACCTGCCGCGGCTCTGGTATGTGCGGCGGCGCAATCTGGCCTACCGCGACGACCTGGCCGGCACACCGCTGGCGGTGACCGGCGGGCCGACGCCGGCGCCGGCCGCGCCGCGCGCGGTGCGCATCGCGACACCGGCCGAAGCGCCCAGGGCGCCGGCCGCGAAGGCCGCGGCGAAGAATGCCGCGACGAAGAAACCCGCAGCGAAGAAGACCGCCAAGGCGCCAGCTGCCGAGCCGGCGTCGCGCTCGACCGGCCCGAAGGCATCGTCGCGTGCCGCGGCGAAGAAGGCGGCCGCCAAGAAGCCCGCTTGAAACGCGACCGCATCGAACCCCGAGCCCGCCACAAGGAACCGCCATGGCCATCCGACCCATCGCCACGCCGCTTGCCGGTGAAAGAGTGCTGGCGCTGTCGCCCGAGAACGCGACCGACGCTTCCACCTTCTGGCAGCGGCGGCTCAACCTCTTCGCCGGCCGCGCGCTGTCGGCCGGCGCGCTGGCACAGCGGCAGGCCTGGCAGGCCGGCCACATCGCGCAACGCGGCCAGGACTGGGTGCCGGGCACGGTGGACGGCTTCGAGGCCGTGGTCCGCGGCGCCGTGGGCGGCCGCCGCTTCGCCGACGTCGAGGTGCAGATCGCGGCCGGCCGCGGCCTTGCGGTGACTGGCGAGGACGCGGTGCTGCGCCAGCCGCTCGCGACCACGCTGGCGGACGTGCCGGTGGTCGCGCCGCCGGGATTCTTCGTGGACGGCAGCGGCGTCGGGGCGCCGACCGCCGACGGTTCGCTGAATCCGCGCGAGATCGGCGCCGCGCTCGGCGCGCTGCCCGCGGTGTCGCGGGCGCGGCTTCCTGCCACCGGCATCCTGCTGCTGCAGCCGGCGCTGGCCGACACCTCGGAGTTCGACCCCGAGGACCCCTGCGAGCGCTCGGCCTGCGACGAAGGCAGCACCGGCGACCCGAGCGTGTTCGAGGACTGGCGCATCGGCGACGCGGTGCGGCTGCTGTGGTACGTGTGGCCGAGCGAATGGCGCGCGCTGCCGGCGCCCGGTCCGGGCGCGCGCAATGCGCTGGCCTGGACCATCTTCGAGGCCGAGGCCGACCTGCCGGCCGCCAGTGCGCTGCCCTGGGAAGGCTGGGGCGTGCCGGTGGCGCTGGTGCAGCTGGACCTCGCCACCGAGCAGCCGCTGTGGGCCGATCGCGCGAGCGTGGTGCGCCGCGGCGGCCTGGCGCGCAATGCACGGCTGCAGCTCGCCACGGGCAGCGCGGGCGCACCGCTGCTGGTGGCCAGCAGCCGGCTGCCGTCGCTGCAGCAGGCGCGCATCGAGCAGTTCGCCGAACAGGTTGCCGCGCTGTCCGCCGAGACGGTTCCCACGCCCGAGCAGCTGGCGACTTCGTTCCCGGGCTTCCTGCCGCCGATGGGCCTGCTGCCGCGCAACTGCTACGAGCCGGTGACGCGCCGCAGCGCCTTCTTTCCGGCCGGCTTCGACATCGACGCGGTGCCGGTGCCGGTCGAGCAACTCGACATCGCGGCGCGCGCCAACGCCTCGCTGGCGCCGCTCGGCATGCGGGCCGCCGAGAGCGTGCGGCTGCTGGTGCCGGTGCCGCTGGCCTCGTGGGAGCCCCGGCTGCTGATCACCGACGAGCGGCCCGATCCGGAGTTCCAGCGCACGCTCGACCGCTTCCTGCTGGTGCGCTCGCGCACGCTGGGCCTGCGGCAGGGGCTGCGGGTGCGGCAGTCGGTCTTGCAGCACGGGCTCGACGGCCGGGCACCGCAGGTGGTGGCCTGGAACGACGACGACGCTGCGGTCGAGACCGAGTTCCTGTCACCCTGGGGCCCGGCACCGGCGGGTGGCGGCCATCGCAGCCGGCTCGTGGCCGGGCTGCACCAGCACTACTTCGAGCGCGCCACGCAGACGCTTGCGCCCGGCGGCGAGCGGCTTTACTGCTGGGTTCACCTCGACCCCGACCATCCGCCGCGCACGCTGATGCTGCAGTGGCACGTGGCTGGCGCCGACTGGGAGCACCGCGCCTACTGGGGCGAGAACCTGATCGCCTTGGGTGCCGACGGCACGCCCTCGCGCCGGCGCATCGACGACCTGCCGGTGGCGGGCGGCTGGGTCCGGCTCGAAGTGCCGGCAGCCAGCGTCGGCGTCGCCAACGCCACGCTCGACGGCATGGCCTTCACCTTGTTCGATGGCCGTGCCGCCTACGGCATGACCGGCAGCGGCAGCGGCGCCACCGAGCGCAAGTGGTTCTGCAACGTGCTGCCCGACGGCGCCCAGCGCTTCGGCGACGACGGCTGGGAGATGCTGACCGCCAACGACCTGTGGACGCCCTTCGAGCCCACGCTGGGCGTGCTGCCGGCCACCCCCGCGGCGCCGCCCTTCAGCGCGGGCGGCCACGCGGATGCACCGGCCAAGGGCCTGCACCTGCACAGCTACGACATCGCGCTGGCGCCGACGCCGCGGCCACCGGCCTTCGCGGTGCAGCCGGCCGAGAGCCTCTATGCCTGGGTCTATCTCGACCCCAACGATCCGCCGCGCGAGATCCAGCTGCAATGGCGGGTGCGCGACGGCAACATCGCGCGGCGCGTCTACTGGGGCTGGAACCTGATCCCGCCGAACAGCACCGACACCCATCCGGGCTTCTACGCCGGCCCGCTGCCGCAGCCCGGCGGCTGGGCCCGGCTGTCGGTGCCGCTGGCGGTGCTGGCGCTTCCCAACGGCGCTTCCTTCACCGCGCTCGACTTCATGCAGTTCGACGGCTTCGCGGTGTTCGGCCCCACGGGCGCATTGGCCGTCACCTCCACGCTGCCCGGCGCGCCGCTCACCGAGCGGCCGTGGATCGCGATCACCGATGCCGCCGGCGGCGGGCCGACCACCAACCCGGGCTGGAACCTGCTGAGTTCGGCGCAGCTGCGCGCGCCATCGACCGCCTCGATCAACGGCAAGGTGGCGGCGCTCGACGAGCTGTTCGTGCACCCGGCGCTGCAGGTGCTGTCGGCGCATGAGCGCATGCAGCTCTACCTGCTCGGCATCGATGGCTTCTCGGCCTACCTGAAGTCGCGCACCGACCGCGCCGACGACCTGGTCGACTACGGCTTCGTCAAGGTCCAGACCGATGTCTACCGCGTGCGCCAGCTGATGCTGGGCACCACCGCGGCAACCCGGCTGGCGGTCTCGCCGGTCCTGGCGACGATCGCTCAAGCCGAGACCGCGACCGCCTCGCAGGAGCAGATCTCCAGCTTCATCGCCGACCTGAAGAAGAAGGTGGTCGCGACCCCGCCGCCTGCTGCACCGGCGGCCCCGGTGCGCGCGGTCGCGCGAGCCGCTGCCGCGGCGGCCACGGTCGGCGCGCGGGCCGGCGGCCTGCTCCTTTCGCCGCTCGCGACGCGCGTCGACACCGGCGTGATCTCGGTCGGCGGCAGCGTCGGCACGCGGATCGGCACCGGCGTGATCGGCACCACGCTGGGCGACACGGCGATCGTCAAGGCGCCGATCTCGACCGGCCTGGCAGGCAGCCTCGGCAGCAAGGCCGAGCTGTTCGACAAGCGGGCGCTCGGCGACATCCAGGTGATCGGTGTAGGCGGCGGCAAGGCCGCGCCGCCGGCGCCGCCATCGCCCGCCGACGTCTCCAACGCCGACCCGCTGACCGGCAACGCCTTCATCCGCACCACCACCATCGCCAAGCGGCTGGAAGACCCGAAGTCGAAGGAGGCGCGCGACTACGCGACCTCGTCGCGCTACGAGGCGGTGCTGTCCCTGGTGCGCTTGGCCGACACGCTGACCGAGGAAGACGGCGGCGTCACGCCGGGCCTGTTCCAGGACGTGTCGATGCGCGGCCTCGACGGCGACAGCTTCCTCGACGACCTCAAGCCGCAGGAAGGCAGCCCGCCGCCGCTGGAGCGGCCCTTCACCGATTTCCTGGTCAAGCGGCCGCTGCTCGGCGCGCTGCTCAAGGTGCCGACGCGGCTGCCGGCCGGCCAGACCACCGGCGACCCGGACGAGGGCGCGATGTTCTCCGACAGCACCGACCTGTCGGACCACGTGGTGGCGCTGATGCGCAAGATGGAAGGGCGCATCAAGCTGTACCGCGATGCGATCGCGGTCTGCAACGGCGCGGCGCTCGGCGTGCGCGGCGCGGTCGCCGCGATCGCCACGCGGCTGGTCGCCGTGGCCGACGAACTGGCCGAGGCGCGGCACGACGTCAGCGTCGCGCGCTCGCTGCTGGCCGAGGAGACCGAGCGGCTCGACGCGGTCAACGCCCGCCGCATCCGCATCCTGGCCGACGAAGTCAAGTTCCTGGCTTTCGTGCGGCCGCGCGAAGTCGAGAACCTGCTCGCCACGCCGACCCATTCGGTCGACCCCGGGCTGCTCGAAGCGCCGGTGCCGGCCTGCCTGCGCGCCCATCCCGACGTGCCCGACGAGATTGCCGACATGATGCGCGTGGTGCGCGAGGCGCCGGCCCACTGGTTCGTCGCCGCGCCGCCGATCCTGCGGCGGCTCGACCGTTCGGAGCCGCTGCTGCGCATGGTGCAGGTGGCCAAGACCCGGGCGGTCGCCGGTCTGGCGACGCCGATCGTCGCCGCCAGCGCCGGCGTCACGAAGATCAGCCAGGCGATCGCCAGCGTGGCGACGCGGCAGGTGCAGGCCTTGGCGCCGCGCATCACGGCGATGCAGACGCTCGACCTCGGCGCGCTCGCCGGCCTCACCTGGCAGGGGCAGCGCGTGCAGGCCGAGCAGGTGGTGTCCTTCGCCGACCTGGCCGACGGCGGCCATGGCCGCGCCGATGTCGCGCGCAGCGCCGCGGCCGAACTCGAGAACATCCGCAGCATCGCGGTCTGCCTGCATGCCGAGTTCTCGGCCGTGCTGCCGGCGCTCCGGCTGCAGTGGGCCGAGACGCTGTCGGAGTTCGATGCGGCGCCCAACCTGCGCAACCTCGCGAGCCTGCCGCGCTGGTCCGAGATCGCTTTCGAGGACCGCCGGCAGATGCAGGCCTACGTCGACTGGCTGTTCGGCCAGATCGAGCCCGACAAGCCCGATGCGGTGGCGCTGGTCAACGACGTGGTGCGCATGTGCCTGCTGCTCGCGAGCCATGCGCCGGTGGACCGCATCATCACCGGGCGCCTCGCGCGGCCGATGCCGGCGGTGGTCGTCGGCACGCGGATCCCGCTGCTGGCGATCGATGCCTCGAAGCTGCGGGTGGGCATGCAGGCGGTCGCTTACCGCGGCGAGCAGGTGGTGGCGCGGGCGCTGGTCGAGGACATCGGCAACGCCGAGATCTCGGCGCGCGTGGTGCAGACGATGGCGCTGCAGGTCGACCTCGGCACCGACGTGCGGATCCACTTCGACGACGGCGCGATGCTGAGCATGAAAAACGCCAGTGCCAAGCGCACCCTCTTCGGACGTTGATCGAGCTTCGCCATGAGCCTTGCGCAACGTCACGCCCGGCGCCTGCGGCTCGTGGCCGGCAGCGAGGAGGCGGCGCGCGCCGCCGTGCCGCGGCTCGAGGACGCGCTGCGCTGCGCCAGCCTGCCCGATGCCGGCAGCCGGCTGTTGCTGGTGCGGCGGCTGGCGTTGGGACGCTTGCCGCGGCAGGCCTCGTCGCAGGCGATCGCGCGCTTGATCGAGGCCCGCTTCGCCGATGGCGGCGCCCGCTGGACAGAGGGCGCGACCGACGACCGGAGCGGGGCCGAGCGCATCGTGTTCGCGAGTGCCTGGCATGCGCGCGTGGCGCTGGCGGGCCGGCTGCTGCGCGGCGAGCCCGCGAGCGCCTGGTACTGGCCGCTGGCGGTGCCCGAGTTCCGTGCCGGCATCGCCGCCGGCGACAACCTGCGCGCCATCGCGCGCACGCTGGCGCAATCGGCCGAGGCGCGCGTGGCCTTGCCGGCGTGGGCCGTGCACGTGGTGCGCGCGGGTGGCGCGCAGCGGCTGGCGGCGCTGATTCCGGAGCGCTTCGGCGAGGCGCTGCTGCGCGAGGCGGGCTTGCCGCTGCCGGTCGTGGGGCAGGGCAGGGCGAACGCGGCCGACGCCTCGGCCGCACGGTCTTCGGCGGCGAGTGGCGGCACTCATTCCGATCGGCGCCGGATAGCCTCGATGCCGCCCTGGTTGCAAGGCCTGCTGCAGGCGGGGGCTGGGTCCGATGCGGACACCGGCATGGCGCTGCCGAGGGCGCGGCGAGCGTCGCCGCGCGCGAATGCGGCCCAGGCGGATCGGCGCGATGGCGTCGAAGATCGCGCGGTGCCGGAGGCCGGGCCGCCAGTCCGTCCGGCGCGCGAAGCGCTCGCGCCTCGCACGCCGCGGCAGGAGGCTGCGCCGGAAACAGGGCCGGTGTCGACACCGCGGCCGGTGGTCGCGTCGTCGATGGCCCGCGATGCGCCTGCGGTCGGCGCCGCATCGGCCTCGCGCGAGGCTCGAATCGATTCGTCGGTCGCCGCGCTCGGCGCAGCCACCGAGGGCGGCGAGCTCGCCGACAGCGGCAGCGGCCCGCTCTCCACCGCCTTCGCCGGCCTGCCGTTCCTGCTGCCGGTGCTGGCCCACCTCGGGCTGCCGCGCTGGGTCGAAGCCGAGCCCGGCGCGGGCGATCCGGCCGACTGGGCGCGGGCGGTGCTGGCCGCCGCGCTGGTCCGCCTGCGGGCGCCGCGGGACGATCCGGCCTGGGCGATCGCGATGCCCGCGACGCCGCTGCTCGCCGATGGCCGGCGCGCCGACGAACAGGTCGGGCACTGGCTGACCACGGTGCGCCGCTGGCTGCGCCGCGAAGCCCGCATCGGCCTGGCGAGCCTGGTGCGCCGGCCCGGTCGGCTGGGCCTGACGCCGACCCATCTCGACATGCATTTCGCGCTGACCGCGGTCGACCTGCGCGTGCGCCGGCTCGGGCTCGACATCGATCCGGGCTGGCTGCCGTGGTTCGGCCGCGTGGTCTGCTTCCACTACGAGGAGCAGCCGCCATGAACGCGCCCACGCGCACGCTGCCGGCGCCCGCGCTCCATGCGCTGGCCTTGTCGGCGCTGCAGGGCCTGGAGCCGCTGGCGGGGCCGCAATCCGATGCCGAAGCCCGCTGGCTGGCGAGCCGCTGCACGGCCTTCGAGGATGGGCCGCGGGCTGCGCTGCAAGCCTGGCTCGCGGTGCCGCCGGCCGAAGACCAACTCCTGCACACGCTGGCCGCCACCTTGCCGCTGCAGCCGGTGGAGCTGATCGCGGTGGCACTGGCGGCGGCGGTCGAGACCGATGCGATGGCCGGCCGCGTGCTGGCCTGGCTGCAGGCGCCGGTCGGCGGTTCGCGGCCCACGGTCGGGCTGGTGCTGGCCGCGGCCGAGGCCCTCGGGCTCGGCGGCTCGGTGCTGACGCTGCTCGAAGGCGCGGCCCGCGAACACGGTCTGCTGCAGCTCGATTCCGACATCGAGAGCAGCCGCCGCCCGCTGCCCGAGCAGTCCCTGCAGGTGCCGCTGCCGCTGGTGCTGGCGCTGCGCGAAGGACGCTCGCTGTGGCCCGGCGTCGAACTGCGGCACGGTGATCCGGCGGCCGCGGTGCCATCGCTGGTCGGCGCCGCCGCCCACCAGGCGCAGGCGCTGAAGGCCGGCGGCGGCGCGCTGGCGATCCGCAGCGGCCATCCGCGCGAGGCCCGCAGCGCGGCCGGACTGGTGGCCGAGGCGCTGGGCCTGCGCGCCGCCTTCTTCGAGCAGGAGCCGCCCAAGGGCGCCGGCTTGTGGCTGGCGCTTTCGGGCGCGCTGCCGGTGCTGTGCCTCGAGCTCGCGCCCGGCGAGTCGCGCAAGCTGCCGCGCCTGCCCGGCTACCGCGGCCCGCTGCTCGTGGCCTGCGGGCCCGACGGCAGTTTCGAGCGCGACGGCGACACGGTCGACAGCTGGCGCGTGCCGCTGCCCGACGCGGCCGAGCGCACCGGGCTCTGGCAGCGGCACCTGGCGGACCCCGAGACCGCCCGGCGCGTCGGCATGCAGTACCGCTACGACGCCGCGCGCATCCAGCAGCTGGGCCGCGCGGCGCGCTACCAGGCCGGGCTCGAGGGCGCGGCCGCGCTGCACCGCGGCCATGTGGGCACGGCCGCGCGCAGCGGCGTGGCGGCCGAGCTCGGCACCCTGGCCGAGCTGATGCCGGAGGAGATCGCCGAGGAGGTGCTGGTGATCCCTCCGGGCCTGCGCGATGGCCTGCAATCGCTGCGCCGCCGATGCGAGCTGCGGGAGTGCCTGGCCGAGGGCCTGGGCGCTTCGGCCCGCACGCGCTACAAGCCGGGCGTGCGCGCGCTCTTCGTCGGGCCTTCGGGCACCGGCAAGACGCTGGCCGCGGGCTGGCTGGCGACGCAGCTCGGGCTGCCGCTGTACCGGGTCGACGTCGCCTCGGTCACCAGCAAGTACATCGGCGAGACCGAGAAGAACCTGGCCCAGCTGTTTGCGCGCGCGGAGCATGCCGAGGTGCTGCTGCTGTTCGACGAGGCCGATTCGCTGTTCGGCAAGCGAACCGAGGTCAAGGAGTCGAACGACCGCTTCGCCAATGCGCAGACCAACTACCTGCTGCAGCGCATCGAGTCTTTCGAGGGCATCGTGGTGCTGACCAGCAACAGCCGCACGCGCTTCGACAGCGCCTTCACGCGGCGGCTCGACGCGATCCTCGATTTTCCGCAGCCGACACCCGAGGAGCGCCGCGCGCTGTGGGTCGGCCATCTCGGCGATGCGCATGCGCTGTCGAGCGGCGACCTGAACCGCCTGGCGGTGGGCTGCGACCTGGCCGGCGGCCATATCCGCAACATCGTGCTGAGCGCGTCGGCGCGCGCGCGCCATGAAGCGCGGCCGATCGGCTATGCGGACGCGCTGCATGCGGTCGCAGCCGAATGCCGCAAGCTCGGCCGGCAGATGCCGGCGGGCCTGGGGCCGGGCCTGCCGGAGGCGTGATGGGCGCGGCGCTGGCGCTGTCTCCGCGCGTGCGGGCACCGCCGCGCCGGGAGTCGCGCACGGAGCCTGCCGCCACGCGCGAGCCGCTGGGCGAGTCCGGGCCCGGGACGGCCGTTCCGGAGCCCGAGCCGGCCGGCATGCCGAGGTACCTGGGTGCCGGGTCGGCGCTCGACACCGCGGTCGGCACGGCGCACGACCTGATGACGGCCGAGGGGCCGTTGGCCAGCGTGGTCGACGACAGCGTGCCGCTGCGCCAATCGATCGCCGCGCGGAGGGAAAGCGCCATCGCGTTGCCCGGTGATACCGAGGCCATCGCGTCCTTCGCGCCGGAGCCGGCGGTGGAGGACGCTGCGGCGGAAGAGGCGGCGGAAGAGGCCGGCGCCGCAACGCGCGACGCCGACGCCGATCCGTCACGAGCGCGAACGCGCTCGGTCGATGGCGGCGGCGCGGGCGATGAAGACGGCGCCGCCGATGAAGCCGCGCCCGCCGGCGAAGCGACGCCGGCGGAGGGCGCCGCCGACGGCGGCAGCGGCGAGGCCGGGGCAACGGGCGAAGGCGGCGAAGGCGGCGAAGCGGGCGGGGCCGGTGCAGGGTCCGGCGGCGAGGGCGCGGGCGGCGGCGGGTCCGGTGCCGCGGGCCGGGGCAGCGGGGGGCCGGCCGCCGATGGCGTGGCGGCGGGCGGCGAGTCGCCCGCCGGCGCCGACGCGATGGCGGCGCTGGCGACCGGCGACATCGCGATGATCGACACCGAGCTCGCCGAGCACCAGCGCTGGGGCAGCGCCGCCGCGCGTGTCGGTGCTGCCGGCAGCACGACCCGCGCCGATTTCATCGTCGCCGCGGCCGGCGCCGGCGCGCTGGGCGCCTTCGGCCACGGCGCGCTGATGGGCGCCGCGATGGGGGCCGGCACCCAGGCCGTGGAGCTGGGCGTCGGCCGGCTGGTGGCGCGGCTGGCGGGTCCGGCGCTGGCGCGCAGCTTTCCGCTGCCGGCGATCGGCGCGGTGATCGGCGGCGTCTTCTCGGCCTACGACCTCGCGACCCGCGACTGGGGCCGCACGGGCGAGACCATCGGCCGCTTCGGCGAGGGCGGCTCGATCTACGAGCAGCTGGCCAACAGCATCGCCGCGGTGTCCGAGATCATCGGCATCGCGACCGCGGTGCTCAACGTGATCGCCGGCGTGATCGGCGCGATCTCGATCGCGATGTGGATCATCACGGTGCTGACCGTCGGCGTCGCCACGCCGCTGGCGGCCACGCTGTCGACCATCGCGGGTGCGATCGGCATCGCCACCATGATCCTCGACGGCATCAACGCGCTGGTGCTGCAGCGGCTGGTGACCTTGTTCCGTGCGCTCCACACTTTCACCAGCCAGGCCGACCCGACCGATGTCGAGGCCCAGGGCGGGCGCATCGGCGAGGCCGCGGGCGCCAGTGCCGGCTTCGTCGGCGGCATGGCGGGCGGGCTGGCGGGTGCCGGCCTCACCGGCGCCGCCGGCCGCCGCATGGGCCTGGGCCACGAGCCGCCGCCGCGCGTGCCCGATGCCGAGCCGCCGCGCGTGGCCGCTGGCGACGGACCGACAATCACGGCCGATCCGCCGCCGGTCGAAGCCGGCCTGCCGGCCGGGGACCGGCCCGCGATCCTGCCGCCCGAGCCCGCGTCTCCGCGCCCCATCGCCGACAGCGCCGGGCCGGTGGCCGAGCTGCCGGGCTCCACCGTGGCCGCGCCCGAAGTCGTCGATCCGCATGCGGCCACGATGCCGGCCCCCGAAGTGGTGGACCCGCACGGTCCGACGATGCCGGCGCCAGAGCCGGTGGACCCGCACGCGTCGACGATGCCCGCGCCAGAGCCGGTGGACCCGCACGCGTCGACGATGCCCGCGCCAGAGCCGGTCGACCCGCATGCGCCGACGATGCCAGCCCCCGAAGTCGTCGACCCCCGCGCGCCCACGGCCTTGCCCGAAGGCGGCGGCATGCCGGAGATTCCGGGCCCGCCGCGCCTGCCCAACATCGAACCGCTGCCCGACTACGGCGTCGAGCTGCCCGGCTGGAACCCGGCCGAGCCCAGTCCCTATGCGCCGACGCAGCGCCCGCCGCCGATCGATCCCCTGGCGCCGACGATGCCGGTGCCCGAGGTGGTGGATCCGCATGCATCGACGATGCTCGCGCCCGAAGCCGTCGATCCGCATGCCGCGACGATGCTCGCGCCCGAGGCCGTCGATCCCCGTGCCTCTACGGTGCCGTCACCCGAGGTGGTCGACCCGCACGCGCCGACCTCCTTGCCCGAGGACGGCGGGACGCCGGAGATCCCGGGCCCGCCGCGGATGCCCAACATCGAGCCGCCGCCGGACTACGGCGTCGATCTGCCCGACTGGAACCCGGCCGAGCCCAGTCCCTACGCCCCCACTGAGCGCCCGCCGCCGATCGATCCCCTGGCGCCGACGGTGCCGGTGCCCGAAGTCATCGATCCGCTGGCTCCGACGGTGCGCGTGCCCGAAGTCGTCGATCCGCATGCGCCCACGATGCCTGGCCTCTTGGACGCACCTGGCCCGGTGGGGCCTGCGGCCGATCCGGCCAGCTTCGCGAGCCTCAACCAGACGGCCGCCGAGTTGGCCGCTTCGCCCTTCGGCGATCGCCTGGCCGCTGACGTGATGACGCCGATGCAGGACGTGCCCCGCGACGCGGCGAGCAGCCGCGCGGCGGTGCTGGACGAAGCCTATGCCGGCATCCGCGAGGAGCGTCCGGCCGGCTGGGACCCGGCCGCCGGTCTGCAGGACCAGCACTGGACGAAGGTGCGCGACGCCACGGTCAACGCCACCGGCACGCTGCCGGCATCGGCGGAGGCGATCAACGCCAACCGAAGTCCGCTGCAGTCGCGGCGCGCGGGCGAGGCCTCGCTGCTGCTCGGCACCGAAGGCGTTCCGGCCTCGGAGTTCGCGAATCCGGCACAGCGCGGCACCGACTACTTCATCGACGATACCGGTGCCGGCCGGGTCGGCGAGCCGCGCCGCGGTCGGGGGGCGCAGCAAGAGCTGCCCTTCGGGCCGCCGGAGGCGCCGTTCGAGCGGCGCTACGGCACGGAGCACCGCTTCGCCGACCGCTACCTGATCCCCGAGATGCGCGCGCAGATCGCCGAGTCGCGCGCCCGCGCCGGCCTGCCGCCGCTGGACGACGTGCAGCTCACGGTGGCCGCCGGCGAGCAGGCGCGCTATGTGATGGAAGGCGTGCCCGCCACCGACTTGCAGCAGCGCCCGACGCAGCCCTGGTCGGGCCGCGTGGTCGAGCCGAGCCGCGGCCCGGTGCAGATGCTGCTTGCGCCCGAAGTGCTGGCGCCCGATCTTCATGCGCAGGGCCGAACCGTGGAAGTTCCGCCACGCGCGCCGCGGGCCGAGCCATCGGGTCAGCTGTCGCTCGATTTTTCGCGTCCGGTGCCCGACCCGAACCAGATGTCCCTCGCCTTCGGGGAACCGGCGCGGCCGATCGCGCAACCGCAAACCCAGCCCCAGTCCCAGTCCCAGTCCCAGTCCCAGTCCCAGTCCCAGTCCCAGTCCCAGTCCCAGTCCCAGTCCCAGTCCCAACTCCCCCCTGCGACCGTGCGCAGCACCGTGCCGGCCGAGGCGATCCCGCGGGCCGCGCCGGTCACGTCCGCTGGACGCGTCGTGCCCGCCGAACCGGTCGCGCCCGCCGGACGGATTGCACCCGCCGAGCCGGTCGCACCCGTCGTGGCGCCCGCCAGGCCCGCCGCGCCGGTGCCGCGTGCCGGCAGCACACCCGAAGCCCGGGTGGCCCGCGCCGGCACCATCGGCAGCGTGGCCGGGGCCCTGATCGGCGGCCCCGGCGGCGCCATGCTGGGAGCCCGGGTCGGCGCCGGCGTCGCGCGCCGCGCCGAGGACTTCAACGCCGGCGTCGCCCGTGGCGCCGAGCCGATCGTCGAGCCGGTCAACCCGGCCTATCCGCCGCCGCCCGGCACGGGCTCGCGGCAGGAACTGGTCGACATGCAGAACCGGCTGCTGGCGATCCTGGCGGCGCGGGCCCAGGCCGAGGCGCTGCAGAATGCGATGGCGGCCGACGCCGGCCATCACGAGGCGAACAGCGTGCCGCTGGCCGACCTCAACACGCGCACCGGCGAGGCCATGACCGCGGCCCAGGCGCACCAGCAGGCGACCGCGCAGCGCAGCGCCGCCAACCAGCAGCAGCAGACCGAGGAGGGCAACGTGGGCAGCACCCTGACGGACTACGGCAACCGCGCCGCCGGGCTGGCCATGATCACCGGGCCGCTGGAGGGTTTCACGACCTTCACCTCGCTGGCCCACCTGCTGCCCGACGACCCGCAGGTGCTGGTCGGCGCCAAGCGCGGCATCCTGCGCATGAACGCCGACGGCCAGCGCTTCCTGGAGGCGCTGCACGGCGTCGATGGCGCCGTCGCCGAGCAGCAGGCCGCCACGCCGGCGCGCGAGAGCGGCATCGAAGCCAATGCCGGCCGCCTCGAAAGCACCGCCGCAGGCAACTCCGCGGCCCAGGGCCAGCTCGGCGTGGCGCAGTCCGGCGGCGCGGCGCTGGCCTCGCGCAACGACGCGCGCGCGGCCGACTCGCGGCGCCGCGAGGGCCAGGCGGCGGCCACCGGCGGCCAGCTCGACCACCAGGCCGAGGACACGCGCACCGGCATTGCCGACCTGTCGGGCCAGTGGCAGGCCTGGGCGCAGGCGCACCGCCAGGCCCGCGAAACCGCGATCGCGCAGACGCGCGAGGCGATGGTGGCGCGCGGCTGGCGGCCACGCGAGACCAGCCCGGGAGTGGCACCGTGAACTCGCCTCGCCTGGTGGCCGCGCAGCAGGCGCTGGCGCACGCCGACTGGCAAGCTGCCGCGAGGCAATTGCGCCGCGCCGCGGCCGAAGCGGCGGCCCGCGGCGAAGCGCAGCGGGCGGCGCATTGCGAGCAGATGGCGGCCTCGCTCCATCGCGCCGCCGGCTCGCTCGACGAATCGCTGGCGGCGGCCGCGCGCAGCGCCGCGCGCGACAGCGGCTCGCCGCGCGCTCGGTTCGCGGCCGAGGCCGAGCGCGCCGAAACGCTGTTCGCCGCCGGCGAGTTCGCGGGCGCCGCGCGGTCCTGGTCGGCGGCGCTGAAGGAGGCCGATGCGCTGGGCCTGCCCGAGGTGCCGCGGGCGACCGTGCTGCGCCGCCAGGCGCTGTGCCTGGCCCATGGCGGGGAGGTCGCAGCGGCCTGGGCCGTGTTCGACGAGGCGGCCTCGCGGATGGCCGGTGCGGACATCGCGCATGCCTCGGCCTGGGTCGACATCGAGCATGCGCAGGCCGCTTGCGAGGCGGGCGAGGGGGTGCACGCCCAGCAGGTGCTGGCGCGCGAACGCGTCGGCCGCGCGGCCGCCGACGACCTGCACCTGCGCGCCCAGCGGCTCTGCGTGAGCGCCGCCTGCGCGCTGTCCCGCGGCGAGGCCACGTCGGCCCGCACCGAGGCGCTGGCCGCGCGCGAGGCCGCGCTCGCCGCGGTCGCGCCGCTGGCCTACTTCGCGGCCGCCGTGAGCCTGGCGCGCGCTGCCGACGCGCTCGGCGAGCGCGCCGAGGCCTACCGGAGCCTGGCCACCGCCTGGGTCACGCTGGCCGACCTTCTGGGGCCGGAGGTCGGCCGTTCCTGGGTCGAGCCGGTGCTGGCCGCGTTCCAGTGGCAGTGGGGCGCGGAAAGCTTCGCGGCCGTGCGTGCCGAGCATGACCGCGCGCGCCGGGCGCAGCTCGGCCGGGCCGATTGAGGCGCACCCGCCATGCGCTACACCTCGCGCCGCCGACCCGATGCAGCCGGCGAAGCCGCGCCGGCGCCGGCCGCGAAGCCGCAGGACGGCCGCGCGTTGCCGCGCTTCCTGCGCGCCGACTTCGAACGCGGCGGCGTCGACCTGTCGCGCGTGCGCGTCCACGACGGTCCCGAGGCCGACGCGCTGGCCCGGCGTCACGGGGCGCAGGCCGTCACCGTGGCCGACGACATCTACTTCAAGGCCGGTCAGTTCGCGCCCGGCACCGAGCCCGGCCGCCGTCTGCTGGCGCACGAACTCACGCACACGCTGCAGCAGGCCGGTGCGGCCCCCGCGGCCGGCGCGATGCGGGTGTCGGAGCCCGGCGACGCCAGCGAGCGCGAGGCCGATGCGCAGGCGGCGCGCTGGCTGCAGGGCGGCACGCCGAAGCTCACGCCGATGCCCGCCGGCGTGCTGAGCCGCCAGCCGGACCCGCAGGCCGGTGCCTCGGCGGCGGCCCAGCCGGTGCCGGCGGCGCAGGCCGCGGCGATGCGGCTGCCGCTCTACACGAGCTACTTCGACCAGGTGGTGCCCGGCGTGCTGCAGGCGATCGAGGCCCATGGCGACATTCCCTTCGATCGCGCGCTGTGGCTCATCACGCAGTCCTATGGCGAGCAGTCGCCGCTCAGCGTGAACGACAAGGGGAAGGTCAGCTACTACCTGCCGTCGGAGCATCGCAACCGGCTGTTCAACGAACACGCGAGCGTCGCCGAAGACAAGACGCCGCTGCCCGGCCAGGAGAGCGAAGGCGTGAGCATCCACATGCTGGCGCAGAAGGAGTTCAAGAACGGCGCCTACGTCAATGCGCCGAGCCCGACCTTCGGCTACGACTCGACGGCGCGCTCCACCGAGCACCATCTGGCGCTGCTCAAGCAGCGCCGCCCCGGCGTCTACGACTCGCTCAAGGGCGGTGCCTCCTTCGGTGGCTTCGTCGACGACCTGAAGAGTTCGGGCTACGCCACCGAGCCGGCCTACGTGGAACGGCTCAAGGGCCTGCAGGGCCAGGTCGCGAAGCAGGTCGGCGACTGGTTGAAGTTCCGCGTGCCCGAGATGCGCGAACGGGTCGAGCGCATGGTCGACTACCAGGCCTTCCTGAAGGACAACCTGGCCGATTGGCAGCGCCGGCTGGCGAGCGAGCCCGACCCGGTCGGCGACAACGCCCGCCAGTGCGCCAGCAGCCAGGGGCTGGTCGACGGCATGGCGATCGAGCTTGCCGCGGTGCGCGCCGACCTCGCGCGGATGGAGCGCTTCGCCGGCTCGATCAAGGTGAAGTTGCCCGGCTAGCGGCGCAGGAAGATGATGCGATGCAAGGAGCCTCCCGATGAGACATGCCATGGGACGACAGCCGGGCGCGCCGCGCGCCGGCCAGGCAGCCGGTGGTTCGCGCGCTGCCGCGGCCGGCTTGCGCGGCGGCCTGCCGCGCTTCCTCCAGCTCAAGGTGGGGCGCGCCGGCGATGCGCTCGAACATGAATCCGACCGCGCGGCCGGTCCGGACGCCCGCCCATCGGCCGCCGGTCGCCCGCGCCCGCTGCCGCCGCGAAGCCCGTCACCGCTGGCCGCGGAAAGCGGATCGCGGGGCGAGGCGCTCGACGCGCGCACGCGCCGCGCCATGGAATCGCGCTTCGGCGCCGACTTCTCCTCGGTGCGAACCCACACCGGCCCGCAGGCCTCGCTGCTCGCGCAGGACCTCGGCGCCGCTGCCTTCACGCACGGCCAGGACGTGTTCTACGGCGCCGGGCAGCGGCCGGGCGACGACACGCTGACCGCCCACGAGCTCTCGCACGTGGTGCAGCAGTCGGGCGGCGGCGCCGGCCTCGGCGCCGCGCCCGATGCCATCCAACGCAGCACCAACGGCAGCTTCCCGGTGGCCAACGGCGGCTTCGAGATCGACCTGCAGACGCGCGAAGGCGGCGTCAACACGCCGCCCACGCACAGCGGTCTCGACGGCTACATCCGCTTCGTGCCGGGCGAGGATTCGCCGTTGTCGAACCAGATCGAGATGGTGCAGATCGTGAAGCTGACCGACGTCAAGGGCAGCGACGTGCAGCCCGGCTCGCTGCCGGCGGATCGGGCGGGGCGCGGCGCATCGGGCGAGCCCGGCATCCTGACCGAGGACAACCCCGACACCGGCGTCGAGGGCGGCTTCTTCACCGACGTCTACCACGGCGGCACCGGCGGCGCCGGCTCGGCGCCGGCCGGCGAGGCGCTGTCGCCCAGCTTCAATTTCCAGCCGGCGGCGCCCGGCACCGTGGGCTCGGTCGGTCAGGTCAGGCAGCCCGACTTCTACGGCGGCGGCACCGGTGGCGTGCTCGGCCGCACCTCGGGCTTCAAGCGCTCCAACGATGCGGCCGACATCCGGTCGGCGGCGCTCTACGACCAGCCCGGCATCGCCAGCGCGGCGGTCGACCTCGACTTCGTCTTCGAGTCGGTCGCGGTGGCGGCGGACAAGGGGCTCGATCTCGCGGCGGTCCACTGGGGCTTCGGCATCCGCTCGGGCAAGGTGATCGACGAGCACCTGTCGGTGGCCGACGGCGCCTCGGCCACCTTCGACGAAGCCGTGGAGCGGCACCGCGAGTTCTATGTCCACGAGCCGGCGGTCTTCTACTTCGACTTCGACAGCGCGGTGCTCAGCGCCTCCGAGGCCGGGCGCATCGACGACTTCATGCCCTATCTGCTGCGCAACACCGACGTCATCGTGTCGCTCGAAGGCTCGGCCGACCAGGTCGGCGGCAACAGCCGCTACAACACCAACCTGTCGCTGTCCCGCGTCGACGCGGTCGAGGCGGCGCTGCTGGCGCGCGGCCTGCCGCGCTCGCGCCTGGACTGGATCTCGGTCGGCGTCGGCGCCTCGACCGCCGCCACCCCCGACGCCGGCACCGGCGACCAGGGCGGCGATGCCGCGGTCGGCGCCGACCAGTCGCGCGAAGCCAACCGCTGGGCCAACCGGCGCGTGGTCGTCAGCTTCTCCCGGCCGGCGCCGGTGTCGAGGGGGCCATGAGCGCCGCCCGGCCGCCCGAAGGCGCTCGCACCGCAGTGCGCAGCACGGAGGTCTCTCCATGAGCGCCGCCCGGCCGCCCGAAGGCGCTCGCACCGTAGTGCGCAGCACGGAGGTCTCTCCATGAGCGCCGCGCCGGAAGGTCCGGGCGGCCTCGGCGGGCTCGATGCCGCCGACCCGACCGACCGCGCCCGCGCGCTCGCCACGCTGGTGGTCGCGGGCCGGGCGTCCACGCCGGTGCTGCTGCGCGCCCTGCAGAGCGGCCACGCCCCGGTGCGCGAGAAGGCCGCCCAGGGCCTGGCCGAGATCGCCGACCCGGTGGCCGCCGACGCCTTGCGCGCCGCGCTCGCCGATCCCGATCCGCTGGTGCGCGGGCGTGCCGCCCAGGGCCTGGCCGCGATCGGCACGCCCGATGCGCTCGATGCGCTCGCACTGACCTTCGACGACCATCCCGACGTGCTGCGCGCGCCGCACACGCTGGCGACCTACGTGCTGATGGCACGCGGCGCCGATGCGCTGCCGGTGATCGCGCCGCTGCTGGATGCGCCGGCGCCCCTGACCCGCCAGCGCGCCTTCGCGGTGCTGCAGGCGGTGGTGCCGATGCTGCCCGGGGTGGACGATTGGGCCACGCTCTGGCGCTCGCTCGGCGCCTACGACCCGAACGATCCGGATGCCGGCGCGCGCGCCGCCGCCGCCGCGCGATGGCGGCAGTGGATCGACGCCCGCGGCCCCTGACGCGCTGCCCCGAAGCTAGACCACGGTTACATTGCGTGATCCACAGTCGAAGCCGAAAGCAGCCGCATGCGTCGTGTCGCATCCCTGATCCTGGTCCTCGTGCTCGCCGCCTGCACGACGATCGCACTCCACCGCTTCGACCAGCTCTACGGGCCGGCCGACCCCAGGCGCTTCGACCAGCCGCTGGCGCCGCCGCCCGGCGAGTCCTATGCGCAGACCATCCAGCCGATCCTCGACCGCCGCTGCGTGGCCTGCCACGCCTGCTACGACGCCCCGTGCCAGCTCAAGGCCACGGCCTGGGAGGGCCTGGCGCGCGGCGCCAGCAAGACCCCGGTCTATGACGCCACGCGCCTGCTGGCGGCGCAGCCCACGCGGCTGTTCGTCGATGCGCAGAAGCCCTCCGAGTGGCGCGAACTCGGCTTCTTCCCGGTGCTCAACGAGCATGCGCCCACGCCCGAGGCGAACCGCGCCGCGGGCCTGATGCATCGCCTGCTGATGCAGAAGGAGAAGCATCCGCTGCCCACCAGCGGCATCGTCGGCGGCGGCCTCGACTTCTCGATCGACCGCGAAGCGATGTGCCCGGCCGGTGCCCAGATCGACGAGTACGAGCGCAAGATGCCGCTCGGCGGGATGCCCTTCGGACTGCCGGGACTGAGCCCGGCCGAGCTCGGCGTGCTGAGCCGCTGGATCGAGCGCGGCGCACCCTACGAAGGCCCGGCGCCGGTCACGCCGCTGGCGCTGCAGCGCATCGCGATGTGGGAGCGCTTCTTCAACGGCGACACGCCGAAGGAGCGGCTCTTCAGCCGCTATGCCTTCGAGCACCTGTTCCTGGCCCACCTCTACTTCGACGACGATCCCGAGCGCCAGTACTTCCGGATGGTGCGATCGACGACGCCGCCCGGACAGCCGGTGGCGCTGATCGCCAGCCGCCGGCCGGTCGACGATCCGGGCGTCGAGCGCTTCTACTACCGCCTCGTTCCGGAACGCGAGACCATCGTCGCCAAGACCCACATGCCTTATGCGCTCGGCGCCACGCGCATGGCCCGCTGGCGATCGCTGTTCCTCGATGCGCCCTACACGGTCGATCGCCTGCCGGGCTACAGCGCCGACACCGCGGCCAATCCCTTCGCCACCTTCGCGGCGCTGCCGGTCGATGCGCGCTACCGCTTCATGCTCGACGAGGCCGAGTACACGATCATGGGTTTCATCAAGGGCCCGGTGTGCCGCGGCCAGATGGCACTCGACGTCATCGACGACCGCTTCTGGGTCACCTTCCTCTCGCCCTCCGTGGGCGACCACCGCGAGCAGGCGGACCTGCTGGCGCGCGACGCCAACCTGCTGCGCCTGCCCACCGGCAGCAGCAACGAGCAGGTGATCACGCCCTGGCTGCACTACGCGAAACTCGAGAACGAGTACCTGCGCGTCAAGTCGGAGTTCCTGGCCCGGGGCCTGGGCGGCCCGCAGAACCTCGACCTTCGCCTGGTGTGGGACGGCGACGGCCGCAACCCCAACGCCGCGCTCACCGTGTTCCGGCATTTCGACAGCGCCAGCGTGGTCAAGGGGCTGGTCGGCGAGCCGCCCAAGACCGCCTGGGTCATCGGCTATCCGTTGCTGGAGCGCATCCACTACCTGCTGGTCGCCAACTACGACGTCTTCGGCAACATCGGCCACCAGCTCAACTCGCGCCTCTACATGGACTTCCTGCGGATGGAGGGCGAGTTCAACTTCCTCGTCCTGCTGCCGCAGGCGCAGCGCATCGCGACGCGCGACTACTGGTACCGCGCCGACAGCGCCTCGACGCGCGAGCAGGTCTACGGCGGGCCGTCGACCACGCTGCCGATCGACAGCGGCATTCGCTACCGGACGGCCGATGCGCGGCTGGAACTGCTCGGCATGCTGAAGACGCGACTGGCGCCGGTACTGGCCAAGGACTTCGAGCTCGACCGCGCGCCCGCGGTATGGCGGGCGCCGCTGCGCGCGCTGGGCGAGGTGCGCGGTGCGTCCCTGGAGTGGCTGCCCGAGGATGCGGCCCTGGTGGTCGAGGCGCCCGGCGCCGCGCCCGCCACCTTCAGCCTGCTGCGCAACACCGGCCATGCGAGCGTGTCGCAGCTGATCGGCGAGCGGCGCGAACTGCGGCCCGACGAGAACACGCTGACGCTCGTGCCCGGCATCATCGGTGCCTATCCGAATGCGTTCTACCGGGTCAGCCCGGCGCAGCTGCCGGCGATGACCGAGGCGCTCCGCGGCCTCAAGTCCGAGGCCGACTACGCGGCCTTCTCCGAGCGCTATGCGGTGCGCCGCACCAACCCCGACTTCTGGTCCGTGAGCGACGGGCTGGTCGAGCGCTATCGCCGCGACCAGCCGCTGCAGGCCGGCATCCTGGACCTCAACCGCTTCGAGAACCGCTGAGCGCAGCGCGCGTCATTCGGCGAGTTCGTCGAGGATGGGGCAGTCCGGCCGATGATCGCCATGGCAGCAGGCCGCCAGCCGCTCGAGCGTCCGTTTCATCGCCGTCATCTCCTCGATGCGGCGGTGCAGGTCGGCCGCGTGGTCCAGCGCGATGCGCTTGACGTCGGCGCTGGCGCGGCCCTTGTTCTGCCACAGCTTGAGCAGTTCGGCGATCTCGGCCATGCTGAAGCCGAGGTCGCGCGCACGCCTGATGAAGCGCAGCGTGTGCACGTTGCTATCGGTGTACTGCCGGTAGCCGGCGTCGGTGCGGGCGACCTCGGGCAGCAGGCCCAGCGATTCGTAGTGCCGCACCATCTTGGCCGAGACCCCCGAGCGGGACGCCGCCTCGCCGATGTTGAAAGGCGCCTGGCTCATTGCGTGTGTCCCTTCCAGCGCCGCAGCAGCAGCGCGTTGCCCACCACGCTGACGCTGCTGAAGGCCATCGCGGCACCGGCGATCACCGGGTTCAGCAGGCCGAAGGCGGCCAGCGGTATGCCGACCACGTTGTAGGCGAAGGCCCAGAACAGGTTCTGCCGGATCTTGGCGTAGGTGCGGCGCGAGATGTCGATGGCGTCGCTGACCAGCGCCGGGTCGCCGCGCATCAGCGTGATGCCGGCCGCGTGCATCGCGACATCGGTGCCGGTGGACATCGCGATGCCGACGTCGGCCGCGGCCAGGGCCGGCGCGTCGTTGATGCCGTCGCCCACCATCGCGACGCGCACGCCATCGGCCTTGAGCTGGCCGATGATGGCCGCCTTGTCCTCCGGCAGCACTTCGGCCCGCACGGTGTCGATCTTCAGCAGCCGAGCCACCGCCTCGGCGCTGCCGCGGTTGTCGCCCGACACCAGCGCCGTCCGGATGCCTTGCGCATGCAGCCTCTGGATGGCGGCGGCGGCGCTGGCCTTGGGCTGGTCGCCGAAGGCCAGCAGGCCGAGCAGGGTCGGGCGCGCGCCCAGGTCGGCCAGCCAGGACACGGTGCGGCCCTCGGACTGCAGCTGCGACGCGCGCTCGCCCAGCTTGCCCAGCGGCACCGAGAGTTCGCGCATGTAGCGCGTGCTGCCCAGGCGCAGCGCGCGGCCGTCGACATCGGCCGAGACCCCGCGCCCGGCCACCGCGCGCACCTGTGCCGCACGGCCGGGCTCGACGCCGGCCTTGCGGGCTGCCTCCAGCACGGCGCGGGCCAGCGGATGCTCGCTGCCCGCCTGCAGCGTCGCCGCGGCACGAAGCAGGGCGCCGGCATCGCCGTCCACGGCCTCCAAAGCCACCAGCTCGGGGCGGCCTTCGGTCAGCGTGCCGGTCTTGTCGAAGGCCACGATGCCGATGGCGTGCGCAACCTCGAGTGCCTCGGCATCCTTGATCAGCACGCCGTGCCGCGCAGCGACGCCGGTGCCGGCCATGATCGCGGTCGGGGTCGCCAGCCCGAGCGCGCAGGGGCAGGCGATGACCAGCACCGCGACCGCGTTGAGGATCGCGTCTTCCCACTGGCCGGTGACCAGCCCCCAGCCCAGGAAGGTCAGGAGCGCGATGCCGATCACCACCGGCACGAAGACGCTGCTGACCTGGTCGACCAGGCGCTGGATCGGGGCCTTCCTGGCCTGCGCCGATTCGACCAGCCGGACGATCCGCGCCAGCGTGGTCTCGGCACCGACCGCGGTGGTCCGCACCAGCAGCAGGCCTTCGCCGTTGACCGAGCCGCCGGTGACGGGGTCGTCCGCCTGCTTGGCGAGCGGCAGGCTTTCGCCGGTGATGAGCGACTCGTCGACTTCGCTGCGGCCCTCGATCACCCGGCCATCGACCGGCACGCGCTCGCCCGGACGGATGACGACCAGGTCGTCGATCCGCACCTGCGCCAGCGGCAGGTCCTGCTCGACGCCGGCGCGGCGCACCCGGGCGTGCTCGGGACGCAGCGCCTGCAGCGCGCGGATCGCCTCGGTGGTCTGGCGCTTGGCCCGTGTCTCGAGCCACTTGCCGAGCAGCACCAGCGTGATGACCACCGCCGAGGCTTCGAAGTACAGGTGCGGCGGCATGCCATGGCCGGCATGCGCGAGGAGCAGGTAGACGCTGAGCCCGTAGGCGGCGCTGGTGCCGAGGGCGACCAGCAGGTCCATGTTGCCGGCACCGGCCTTGAGCGCCTTCCAGCCGGCGCGGTAGAAGCGCGCGCCGAGCCAGAACTGGACCGGCGTGGCCAGCAGCAGCTGCAGCCAGCCGGGGAGCATCCAGTCGGCGCCGGCCAGCATCCCGAACATCGGCAGCACCAGGGGGGTCGACAGGAGCGCCGCCGCGGCGACCGGCCAGCCCTCGTTGCCGCGGCGTGGCGGCGCAGCGGCGCCGTCCGCGCCGCTGGTCGCTGCTTCGCCATCGGCCGGCAGCTCGCCGACGCTGTAGCCCGCCTTCTCGACCGCGGCGCGCAGGCTGTCGAGCGCGACCGAGCCGTCGGTCCGCACGCTGGCTGCCTCGGTCGCCAGGTTGACGCTGGTCCCGGTGACGCCGGCGACCGCGCCCAGCGCCTTCTCGACACGCATCACGCAGGACGCGCAGCTCATGCCTTCGATCGGCAGCGAAAATTCCTGGAAGCCGGCGGCGCCTTCGGGCGCCAGTGCCAGGCTGCTGTTCATTGATTGCTCCTTGTTCTCGAGCCCCGGGGATGAGGCTTGAAGCAAGTATCAACCTTCCCATGATGGGATGGTCAAGGCGTGCTCAGCGGCGCATCATTTCGCGGGCACTGACAGCCGGCGCGTCGTTGCCCCAGGAGGCGCGCACGAAGGTCAGCACTGCCGCGACATCGTCGTCGTCCAGCACCTGGTTGAAGGGCGGCATGCCGTAGGGGCGGGGATTGCCGGCGGTGGACGGCAGGAAGCCGCCATGGCGCACCACCTGGATCAGGTTGGCGGTGGAATCCATCAGCACGGCGCGGTTGCCAGCCAGCGCGGGGTAGGCCCCCTGCGCGCCCTGGCCCAGATCGCCGTGACAGTAGGCGCAGCGCTGGTCGTAGACCTTCGCGCCGCGTTCCATCACGCGGGCGTCGCGGCGCGCCGGGGCAGCGGCGGGCGCGGCGGCGGCGGCCGCGGCGGGTCCGGCGTCCGGCAGCGCCTTGAGGTACACGGCCATGGCGCGCAGGTCGGCGTCGTCCAGGTACTGCGTGCTGCGGAACACCACGTCGGCCATTGGCCCCATCACCGAGCCGCGCGGCGAGGTGCCGGTCTTGAGCAGCGCCACGATGTCATGCGGGTCCCAGTCGCCGACGCCCGCTTCGCGCCGCGAGGTCAGCGAGGGTGCATACCAGTTTTCGACCGGAATCAGGCCCCCCGAGAGCCCGAGCTTTTCTTCGGTGGCACCGAGCACGTTGCGGCTGCCGTGGCAGGCGATGCAGTGGCCCAGGCCCTCGACCAGGTAGGCGCCGCGGTTCCATTCGGCCGGCCGTGCCGGTTCGGGGGCGAAGCTGCCCGGCGTGAACGACAGGGCGCGCCAGACCGCCAGCGCAGCCTGGGTGTCGTAGGGAAAGCGCAGCTTGTGCGCGAGGTTGGGCGTGGCTGCGGGTGGAATGCTCTGCAGGTAGGCGAAGAGGGCGTCGGAATCCTCGCGCGTGACGCGCGTGAAGTTCGGGTACGGGAACGCCGGGTAGAGCAGGCGGCCGTCCTTCGAGCGGCCGTTGTGCATCGCGCGCCAGAAGTGCGCCGCGCTCCAGCCGCCGATGCCGGCCTTCGGGTCGGGCGTGAGGTTGCTCGAGAACACGGTGCCGAAGGGGGTCTCGATGCCCACGCCACCGCCATAGGCGGCGCCACCGCGGGTCGTGTGGCAGCCGGCGCAGTTGCCCGCCAGCGCCAGGTAGCGGCCGCGCTCGATCTGCGCCGCGGTCGGCGTGACGGGCGCTGCCGCGACATCCGGCAGCGGCTCTTCGCCGCGCAGGTTCAGTGCCACGACGGCCGCGACCGCGAGCAGCGCCAGGGAGGCCAGGACGGCCAGGAAATAGAAGAGTCGTCGCATGGCGGGCTTCAGCGGTTCATGGCGCTGCAAGGCGTCGGAAGCGGGGCCGGCAAGGCGGCCAGGGGCCGGGTGTCGGCGGGCATCGGCTGCAGCGCCAGCCAGCTGGCGACGGCTTTGATGTCGGCGCTGTCGAGCTTCCGGCCGACCTCGGCCATACAGTCGGGCGCCAGGGCGTGGCGGTCGTTCGTGAGCCAGGCGCCCAGCTGCGACGACAGGTAGAGGCGCGGCAGCCCGAGCAGGCCCGGGATGCCGGGCTGCACGCCGGTCAGCGCCGCGCCATGGCATTGCGCGCAGGCCGGGATGCCGCGCGCCGCATCGCCCTGGAGCGCCAGCGCCTTGCCGCGCGCCAGCATCGCGGGCGAGGCGTCGGTCGCGGCCGGAATCGATGGATAGGGCAGGTCGAGGCCGGCGAAGTACGCCGCGAGCTCGCGCAGATAGGCATCCGACAGGTGCCGCACCATGTGCGTCATGTCGGCGTTGAAGCGGCGGCCGTCGCGAAAGCTCAGCAGCTGGTTGTAGAGATAGCCCTCGGGCTTGCCCGACAGGCGCGGGAAATAGCCGCCGTCGGTGCTGGCGCCCTCGCGGCCGTGGCAGGCGATGCAGGCGGCCGCGCGCTGCGCGATGGTGTCCGGGACCTGCATCGGTGGCGTCGCCGCGGCGGCCGCCAGGCCCCAGGCGGACAGCAGCAGGGCTTGCAGGAGGCGGGTGATTTTCATGCGTGGTGTGTTTTTCCCAGTCCCCGACTGTCGGCGATAGGGCCCGGGACGAACAGGCTCAGTGTGAGGCCAATCGATCGGATCAGTTGGACGGCGAGCGGCTACAGTCGCCGCATGCATTGGCGATACACCCAGATGCCGGGATGGCTGCGGCTGCTCTGCAGCGCCGCGGTCGGCCTGCTGGTCGGCCTCGGGCTCGGGCTGCTTCCCGGCCCGATCGACGCCGTCACGCGCGGCCTGGTCGGCTGGTGCACCGGGGCCGCCTCGTACCTGCTGCCGGCCTGGTGGCTGGCCGAGACCTGCGACCCCGATCGCACCCGCGCACGGGCCCAGGCGCAGGACCAGCCCAATGCGCTGATCCTGGCGATCATGGTGAGCGTGGTCGGCGTCAGCATGGTGGTGATCGCGATGCTGCTGCGCAGCGTGCCGCAGCTGTGCGGGGCCCAGCGCATCGGCCACGTCGTGCTCGGCCTGGTGGCGCTGACCGGCTCGTGGCTCATGATCCACACGATCTACGCCTTTCACTACGCGCACCGCTACTACCAGTCGGAGATCGACCCCAAGCCAAAGGGGCCCGGCCTCAAGTTCCCGGGCAAGGCGGCGCCGGACTACTTCGACTTTCTCTACCACTCGTTCGTGGTCGGCATGACCTCGCAGGTCTCCGACGTCCAGGTCACCTCGCGCGAGATGCGCCGCATCACGCTGGTGCACGGCGTGCTCTCTTTCGGCTTCAACATGCTGGTGCTGGCGCTGTCGATCAATGTCGTGGCCTCGTCGATGCAGGGCGGCCCGGGCAACGATGCCTCAGCCGGCGGCGGTGCCGCGTCGGCCCAGCTTGACCAGTCCTGTCGATAGCGCGACGCCGCAGACGATCACCACCGCACAGATCAGCATCCACTGGGTGATCTGCTCGCCGAGGAACACGGCACCGTAGAACAGCGCGAACACCGGCACCAGGAAGGTCACGGTGAGCGCCCGCGCCGGGCCGGCGCGCTCGATCAGCCGGAAGAACAGGATGTAGGCCAGGCCGGTGCAGGCGGTGCCGACCGCGACCAGCGCCAGCCACGCCTTCAGGCTCGGCATCTGCGCCGGCCAGAGCCAGGCGGCGGGCAGCGCCAAGGCGAGCGTCGCGCCGATCTGGCTGCCGGTGGCGGTGGCCATCACGGGCACGCCGGTCAGGTACTTGCGGGTCAGGTTGGCCGAGAAGGCGTAGCAGATGCAGGCCGCCAGGCAGGCCGCGATGGCCCACCGGGCCGCACTCTCGTCGGCACCCGAATGGAAGCCGGCGCCACGCCCGGCCAGCATCGCCACGCCGGCGAAGCCAATCACCAGGCCCAGGATGCGCGAGCGGTCGGGGCGGTCCTTGAACCAGGCCCAGGCCACCAGCGCGCCGAACATCGGCACGGTGGCATTGATCACCGCGGCCAGCCCGCTGTTGAGCGTCAGCAGGCCGAAGGCGAAGAAGGCGAAGGGCAGGCCGGAGTTCAGGATGCCGATGCCGAGCGCGGGCTTCCAGTGCTGCTTGAACGCGGGCCACTGGCCGCGCAGGAACAGCAGCGGCAGCAGGAACAGCATCGCGATCGCGACCCGCACCGCCGCCGTCGGCAGGGCGCCGAACTCGGCCGCGCCGATGCGCATGAACAGGAAGGAAGCGCCCCACAGCGCACCCAGCAGCAGCAGGTCGAGCAGCCAGGCGCGGCTGGCGGTCTTCGGATTGGTGGCGGCCTGGGCGGCGCTGTCGGGTTGCGGGCTGGCGGTGCACTCTCCTTCGCTCACAGTGCGCCTTCCAGTTCCAGCAGCGCCGTCTTGCGCTCGAGTCCGCCGGCGTAGCCGGTGAGCGAGCCGTCGGCGCCGAGCACGCGGTGGCAGGGCACGATCACGCTGATCGGATTGCGCCCGACCGCTGCGCCGACCGCGCGCACCGCGGCCGGATTGCCGACGCCGGCGCTCAGGGCACCGTAGCTGGTGGTCTTGCCGGCCGGGATGGCGAGCAGCGCCCGCCACACCGACTGCTGGAAGGCGGTGCCGTGCGAGAGGTCCAGCGGCAGGTCGAAGCGGTCGCGCCGGCCGGCGAAGTAGTCGGCGAGCTGGGTCGCGGCCTGGCGCAGCACCGGGTGCGCGTCGTCGGTCTGCCAGCCGCGGGTGTCGGGCCAGTGGCGCTGCTGGTCGAACCAGGTGCCGGCCAGCCCCTGGTCGGTGGCCGCCAGCGTGATGCCGCCGAGCGGGCTCTCGATGTGGGTGCTGTAGAGGGTCGAGGTCTTGAACTTCATGGCGATCACGCGGTGGCGCCGGTGCGGGCGCGGGTGGGAGTATGGCGCGCGGTCGTGGCGGATGCCTCGGCCGCCGGCGGCGCTGCGGGGCGGTGCCAGGCGCGCAGCACGGCGTAGCCGCGCCATGGCCGCCAGGCTTGGGAAGCTTCGGCGGCGGCGCGCGCCGTGCCGACCCCGAGCGCTTTCTGCAGCGCCACGTCGCCGGCCGGGAAGGCGTCGGGCCAGCGCAGGGCACGCATCGCGATGTACTGCGCGGTCCAGTCGCCGATGCCCGGCAACGCCTGCAGGGCCGCCAGGGTGGCGGGCACGTCGGCGCCGGCATGCAGCGCGAGCCGGCCTTCGAGCATCTCGCGCGCCACCGCGAACAGGGCCGACTGCCGCTGGCGCACGATGCCGAGCTGGCCCAGCGCATCGCCGCTGGCGCCGGCGATCGCCGCCGGGGTCGGAAACAGGCGGTCGAGCCCGTCGATGGGCGTCGCGATCGGCTCGCCGAAGGCCTCGACCAGGCGCGAGCCCAGCGTGCGTGCGGCGGCCACCGTGATCTGCTGGCCGAGCACCGCGCGCACCGCGAGTTCGAAGCCGTCGACCGTGCCGGGCACGCGCAGCCCGTCGCCCTCGGGGAAGCTGGCATGCAGCACGCCGTTGATCACCATCGGCTCGGCGTCCAGGTCGAGCAGGGCGCGCACGCGGCTGATCACGGTCGGCAGGACCACGGCGAGCGAATCGCCGACCCGCAGCAGCACCTGCTCGCGCGCGGGGTCGAAGCGCAGCTGCAGCCAGCCCGCGAGGCTGCGGCCACCCTGCGAGACCCGCAGCGTTCGCCCGAAGCGGGGCTGGCCACCGCTGTCGCTGGTCTGCTCGACGCCGCGCAGCGCCCGGCGGGCGAAGAAATCGAGCATCGCCGCGCCGTCGTAGGGCGGGCGGAAGCCCAGCCGCACCTCGACCGATTCGCCGGCCTGCCCGACGCGCACGGCACCGGCGCGCCGCAACGCGCTCGGGTTCAAGCCGTAGTGGGTGACGAAGGCGGCGTTGAAGCGGCGCACGCTGGCGAAACCGCTGGCCAGCGCGACCTGGGTCATCGGCAGCCGGGTGTCGGCGATCAGCTGCTTGGCGGCCAGCAGCCGACGGGTCTGCAGGTACTGCAGCGGCGAGACGCCGAACTGGGACTCGAAGATGCGGCGCAGGTGGCGGTCGCTGACGCCGAGCCGGGCCGCGATGCGGGCCGCGCCCGGCCCCTCTTCGGTCCAGGCGTCGGGCTCGTCGATCAGGCGCGCGGCCTGCAGCGCGAGGATGCGCGAGGCGTCTTCGGTCGACCAGCTCGCGGCCCGCGGCGCCAGCTCCGGCCGGCAGCGCAGGCAGGGCCTGAAGCCGGCCGCCTCGGCTTGCGCGGCATGGCGGAAGAAGCAGCAGTTCTCGCGCCGCGGCAGCTTGACGCGGCAGACCGGCCGGCAATAGACGCCGGTGGAGGTCACGCCGGTGAAGAAGGAGCCGTCGAAGCGCGCATCGTGGGCCTTCATGGCCAGGTAGCAGGCATCGCTTTCGAGTCCGGCGGTGGGGGCGGGAGTGGCTGGCATGCGGGGATGATACGGCCGCACTTTGAGAGAAAGTAGCCGTTTTCGGACATCTGGCCCGCTGGGGCCATGCCTACAATGTTCTACGTTTTTGGAACTTTCAGGGGATAGCTTTCATGCAACTCAGCGCATCGATCTTCAAGGCCTACGACATTCGCGGCGTGGTGCCCGCCACGCTCGACGCCGAAGTCGCGGAGGCGCTCGGCCGGGCCTTCGGCAGCGCCGCGCGCGCGGCCGGCGAGAAGAGCGTGGCGGTGGGCCGCGACGGCCGGCTGTCGGGGCCGGCGCTGGCCGAGGCGCTGATCAAGGGCCTGGTCGCCACCGGCATCGAGGTGATCGACGTCGGCGCGGTCACCACGCCGATGCTCTACTTTGCCGCCCACACGCTGTGCACCAGCGGCATCCAGGTCACCGGCAGCCACAACCCGAAGGACTACAACGGCTTCAAGATGGTGCTGGCCGGCCGCGCGATCTACGGCGACGAGATCCAGGGCCTGCGCCAGGTCATGGAGACGGGCAGCGCCACGCTGGCCGGCGGCGGCAGCGTGCGCAAGGTCGATGTCACCGAGGCCTACACCCGGCGCATCGTGGGCGACATCAAGCTCGCGCGGCCGCTGAAGATCGTGGTCGATTCGGGCAACGGCATCGCCGGCGCCTCGGCCCCGGCGATCCTGCGGGCCATCGGCTGCGAGGTCACCGAGCTGTTCAGCGAAGTCGACGGCAACTTCCCCAACCACCATCCCGACCCGAGCAAGCCCGAGAACCTCAAGGACCTGATCGCCGCGCTGCAGGCGGGCGATGCCGAGCTCGGCCTGGCCTTCGACGGCGACGGCGACCGACTGGGCATCGTCACCAAGGACGGCAGCAACATCTATCCCGACCGCCAGATGATGCTGTTCGCGCAGGACGTGCTGTCGCGGGTGCCGGGCGGCACCATCGTCTACGACGTCAAGTGCTCGCAGCGCCTCGGCCCGGCGATCGCGGCCGCGGGCGGCCAGCCGCTGATCTACAAGACCGGCCACTCGCTGATCAAGGCCAAGATGAAGGAGATCGATTCGCCGCTGGGCGGCGAGATGAGCGGCCACATCTTCTTCAAGGAGCGCTGGTTCGGCTTCGACGACGGCACCTATGCCGGCTGCCGGCTGCTCGAGATCCTCAGCAAGAGCCCGGACGCGAGCGACGTGCTCAACGCGCTGCCGACCAGCTTCTCGACGCCCGAGCTCAACGTCGCCTGCGCCGAGGGCGAGCCGCACAGCGTGGTCGCCCAGCTGGTCAAGAGCGCGAAGTTCGCGCCGCCGGCGCAGGTCTCGACCATCGACGGCGTGCGGGTCGACTGGCCCGACGGCTTCGGGCTGGTGCGGGCATCGAACACCACGCCGGTGCTGGTGCTGCGCTTCGAAGGCCAGACCGAGGCCGCGCTGCATCGCATCGAAGGCGAGATGCTGGCGCTGCTGCGCAGCGCGAAGCCGGACGCGCAGCTCGCGGCAGCCGCGCACTGACCGTCACGAGCGTGCGTTCCCTGCTGCTGCGCCTCTATGGCGCCTTCACCACCCTGGCCCAGCCGCTGGTGCGCCGCAAGCTGCGGCGCCGCGCCGTGGCCGAGCCCGGCTACGCGCATGCGGTCGAGGAGCGCTTCGGCCACTATGGCCCCGAGGCGGTCGGCACCGGCTGGTGCTGGATCCACGCGGTCTCGCTCGGCGAGGCGCGGGCCGCCGGCATCCTGATCGAGGAACTGCGCCGCCAGTACCCGGGCATTCCGATCCTGCTCACCAACGGCACCGCGACCGGCCGCGAGGAGGGCGCCAAGCTGCTTCAGCCCGGCGACCTGCAGGTCTGGCAGCCCTGGGATTCTCCGGGCGCCGTGGCCCGCTTTCTCGATCGCTTCCGTCCGCGCATCGGCGTGCTGATGGAGACCGAGGTCTGGCCCGAGATGACCGCCGCCTGCACCGAGCGCGGCATCCCGCTGGTGCTGGCCAATGCGCGCCTCAACGAGAAGTCGCTGGCCGGTGCCGAGCGGCTCGCCTGGCTGGCGCGGCCTGCCTACTCGGCGCTGGCCGCCGTGTGGGCCCAGACCGAGGCCGACTCGCACCGGCTGGTGTCGCTGGGCGCCAAGGTCGCGGGTGTCTACGGCAACCTCAAGTTCGACGCCACGCCCGACATGCGGCAGCTCAACGCGGCGGCCAAGCTGCGCACGCAGCTGCCGCGGCCGATCGTGGTCTTCGCGAGTTCGCGCGACGGCGAGGAGCGGCAGCTGCTCGAGGTGCTCAAGCGCTTCGGCGCGCTGGCGCCGGTGCCGCCCGAGCAGGAGGCGGTCCGCTCGATCGCCAAGCGGGTGCACGACGTGCAGTGGATGATCGTGCCGCGGCATCCGCAGCGCTTCGACGAGGTCGCGGCGCTGGTCGAGTCGCACGGCTTCGCGGTCGCGCGCCGCAGTGCCGCGGGCGCGCCGGCCGAGGCCGAGATCTGGCTCGGCGACTCGCTCGGCGAGATGGCGCTGTACTACGGCCTGGCCGACGTCGCGCTGCTCGGCGGCAGTTTCGAGCCGCTGGGCGGGCAGAACCTGATCGAGGCCGCGGCCTGCGGCTGTCCGGTGATCATGGGTCCGTCGACCTTCAACTTCGCGGAAGCCGCCGAACTGTCGCTGGCGGCCGGGGCTTCGCAGCGGGTGCCCGACATGGAGCATGCGGTCACGGCGGCGCTCAAGCTGACCGAGAACCCCGAGCGCCGCGAGGCGATGTCACAGGCCGCCCTGGCCTTCGCCAACGCCAACCGCGGCGCGGCCGAGCGCACCGCCAGCGCGCTGCTGGCGATCGCGGAGGCGGCCTCGCCGGTGGGCGAGGAGCGGGCGGAGCCGCGGTTGGAGTAGTGGCAGGGCGAGAAAGGATCGCAGGATGCTCACCCGTCTGAAATCGGCGTTCCGCTACTTCAACAGCGTGGTCCCGTTCCGGCTGGGGCCGGCGCTGATCACGACAGTCATCCTGGTCACCCTGCTGCTCTGGCCCGTTCCAGAGGGGCTCCAGCCCAAGGCCTGGGGCCTGGTGGCCATCTTCCTGACAACCATCGTCGCGATCATCCTGAAGGTCATGCCGATCGGCGTGATGGCGTTGATGGCCATCGTGGTCCTCTCGCTTTCGCAGGTCACGGCGACCTCGTCCAAGGGGGCGATCGAAGATGCGCTGACTGCGTTCGACAGTCCGCTCATCTGGTTGATCGTGGTGGCCATCCTGATCTCCCGTGGCCTGAAGAAGACCGGCCTGGGCACCCGCATCGGCTTGATGTTCATCTCCCTGATGGGGAAACGCACGATAGGAATCGGCTACGGGTTGGCCATCTGCGAACTGGTGTTGGCGCCGTTCACGCCGAGCAATACCGCGCGTGGCGGCGGCATCGTGCATCCGATCATGAAGTCGATCGCCAACACCTTCGATTCGGACCCGGCCAAGGGCACCGAGGGCAAGGTCGGCACCTACCTGGCACTGGTCAACTACCACGCCAACCCGATCACCTCGGCGATGTTCGTGACCGCCACCGCCCCGAACCCGCTGGTGGTGGACTACATCGCCAAGGCGACGAACCAGAGCCTGCACCTGACCTGGACGAGCTGGGCGCTGTGCATGCTGCTGCCTGGCCTGCTGTGCATGCTGGTGATGCCGCTGGTCATCTATCTGCTGGCGCCTCCGCAGCTGAAGGCCACGCCCAATGCGGTGCAGTACGCTCACGACGAAGTGGCGAAGATGGGGCCCGTATCGCCGAAGGAAAAGGTCATGCTGGGGACCTTCCTGCTGCTGCTGCTGCTGTGGGCCGACGTGCCGGCCCTGCTGTTCGGCCCGGCGCTCAAGCTGGATCCCACGGTGGTCGCCTTCGTCGGCCTGTTCGTGCTGATCATCACCGGCACCATCGACTGGGACGACGTGCTGTCCGAGAAGAGTGCCTGGGACACCTTGATCTGGTTCGGTGCGCTGATCATGCTGGCCGAGCAACTGAACAAGCAAGGCGTGATCACGTGGTTCTCGGCGGGCATGAGCGAAGCCATCGAGGCCAGCGGCGTCGGCTGGGGCGGCACCGCCGCGATCCTGGTGCTGGTCTTCGTCTTTTCGCACTACCTGTTCGCCAGCACGACGGCGCACATCAGCGCGATGATGCTGGCCTTCCTGACGGTCGGGGTGCGGCTGATTCCGCCGGAGTTCGTCGTGCCCTTCATGCTGATGATGGCCGCCGGCTCGTCGATCATGATGACGCTGACGCACTATGCGACCGGCACCTCGCCGATCATCTTCGGCAGCGGTTTTGTCACCATGGGAACCTGGTGGCGGGTCGGTTTCGTGATGTGCGTGGTGAACCTGCTGATCTTCGCGGTGGTGGGCAGCGTCTGGTGGAAGGTTCTCGGCTTCTGGTGAACGCCCCGAGCGCGAAGGCCTGCGATGGAGTCAGTCCCTCGAAGGTGACGCCTTGTATCGAACCAGGACGAATCCGCCTGCCAGCGCCAGCACGATGGCGGCTATGCCGAAGAGCGAACTGCCGGCCATGTGCTCGACATCCAGATTGATGACATGGCGGCCGACGGCGATGATGGCCACGGCCAGGATGGTTTCCAGTCTGATGCGGTGGGATTTGAAATACACCCGCAGTGTTTCCATGAGCTCGAGCCCAAGAATGATGAGCAGTACGCCGGAGAAGGCCGTTTGCACCGACTTCATGAGTTCCGGGACCGAATCGATGCTGCTCAATTGACTGGCGATCGCAGACCCGAACATGAGCCACAGCTGGACGACCATCGCCAGGATCACCGCCATCAAAAGGATCTGAGCCGCCACCAGGACGCATTTCTCGAACCCTTTGGTGACTTGGGCAGTGAGCTTCTGCTCCTGTGGGGTCGACGAGCTCCTTGCTGAGGCGTCTGTTGAGTGAGAGGGTTGTAAAGTCATTCGTATGGTCAAAAAAAGGGTCGCAAGGCGTTCGATGCAAGCGGGATGCCGCAGGTTTTGCATCAGCCCCCGACCATAGAGATCGGAGCCATTTCAGACCCCCTCCTTGCGGGAGGGGCGACCATGAGGTGATCGGCGCTCCAGGCGCAATCGGCCGCCACGGCAGGCTCCGATGCAAAATGCCGTGGACCTCAATCGGAGCGACCCATGCGCATCGAACACATTGCCCTCTGGACCCAGGACCTCGAGCGCTTCAAGCGCTTCTATGTAGCCTACTTCGGCGCTGCGGCGGGCAGCGGCTATGTCAATCCGGCCAAGGGCTTCGCGTCCTGCTTCCTGAGTTTCGGGGACGGCGCGCGGATCGAGGCCATGACGACCAGCACGCTGAGTCCGGTCGCCATCGAAGCCGGCGCCCAGCGCATGGGCCTGACGCATTTCGCAGTGTCGCTGGGCTCCGAGGAAGCGGTCGACGAACTGACGCAGCGCCTGAAGGCCGACGGCTATCCGGTGCTCGACGGGCCGCGCAGGACCGGTGACGGCTACTACGAGAGCGTGGTGCTCGATCCGGATGGCAACCGGGTGGAGATCACCGCCTGATCGGCTCAGCCCGATACGCCGGCGGCAGCAGGTAGCCGTCGCGGTAGACGCCCTGGATCAAGCCGCTGACCCGGTCGTTCGAGCGGGCCGTGACGAACTCCCGCTCCGCGGTCTGGTAAACCACGATGGTGCAGGGCGTGCGTTTGCTGAGGGTGCGGGCGACGCCTGTCGCCTGGCTGGAGGTGGGATAGGTGTTCATGAGAACCTTATCGGCAGCCTCGGAGAATGCTGAAGGGCGCCGCCGCTCGATAGCCCTCAGGCGCCTGCGCCGCCCTTGAACAAGCCATTGAGCTCATTGCCCGCCGCCGCATCCGCGAAGCCGTCGAAGCGGCCCTCGTCGGCGATGCCGCGCGCAGCGCGCATGAACCCTCCCCACGCCGCACGCGCGAGGGCGCCGCCGACGCTGACACGCCGCACGCCGAGCGCCTCGATGTCCTTCATCGTGAGCTCGCTGGTCGAGCCGACCAGCAGATTGACCGGCTTCGGCGCCACCGCGGCGACCACCGCCGCGATCTGCTCGCGGCTGCGGATGCCCGGCGCGTAGAGGCAATCGGCGCCGGCCTCGGCGTAGGCCCTGAGCCGGGCGATCGCGTCGTCGAGGTCGGGCCGGCCGGCGAAGAAGTTCTCGGCCCGCCCGATCAGCAGCACGTCGCCGCCGGCTTCGTCGATGGCGGCGCGGGCCGCGCGCAGGCGCGCGACCGCGATATCGATGTCGTGCAGCGGCTCGGCGGGATCGCCGGTCGAATCCTCGATCGACAGACCGGCCACGCCGGTGTCGATCGCCATCCGGACACTCTGCGCAACGCCTGTCCGATCGGCGGCGAAGCCGCTCTCGAAGTCGGCATTCACGGGCAGGTCGGTGGCCGCCACGATGGCGCGCAGATGGGCCAGGACGGTCTCGCGCGACAGCGCTCCGTCGGGCCGGCCCAGCGACCAGGCGCAGCCCGAACTGGTGGTCGCCAGGGCCTTGAAGCCGAGGCCTTCGAGGTAGCGTGCGCTGCCGATGTCCCAGGGGTTCGGGAGCACGAAGCAGCCCGCGGCATGGAGCGAGCGGAAGTCGGCGCGTTTCTGGGCGATGGTGCGTGTCATGGAAACCTCCAGGCGCCGCATTCTGCACCCTACCGGCCGGTAGGAGTGCGAGTCTCCAAGGCGACGCCGCCTCCGGAGAAACCTTAGGCGTCGCCGTCGCCCCCGCTTCCACAATGGCCCGGCGCGTCCGATGCCGCCGGGGCTGCATCGCCGGGGTCAACCAAGGATTCATGTGGAAATGTTCTTTCAGCAACTCCTGAACGGCCTGACCGTCGGAGGCGTCTACAGCCTGGTGGCGCTGGGCCTGACGCTGGTCTACGGCATCCTGCACGTGCCGAACTTCGCCCATGGCGCGTTCTACATGTCGGGTGCCTTCGCGGGCTACTACCTGATGGCCAAGCTGGGGCTCAACTACTGGCTCGCGATGGCCGGGGCCGCGGCCATCGTGGCGGCGATCTCGATGCTGACGCAGCGGCTGGTGTTCCATCCGCTGCGCAACGCGCCCGAGCTGCACGACATGATCGCGGCCATCGGCGTGCTGCTGTTCCTGGAGGCCGGCGCCCAGGCGCTGTTCGGCGCCGACTTCCATCGCATGCCGACGCCCTACGGCCAGATCGTCGAGGTCTTCGGCCTGACCGCGCCGCTGCAGCGCCTCCTGATCATTGCCGGCGCCTTCGGGCTCATGGTGCTGCTGCACCTGTTCCTGAACCACACGGTGGTCGGTTCGACCATCATCGCGATGGCGCAGAACCGCGACGGCGCCGCGCTGGTGGGCATCGACGCCACGCGCGTCACCCTGCTGGTGTTCGCGATCTCGGGCGCGCTGGCCGCGATCGCCGCGGTGCTCTATGCGCCGATCAACCTGGTGTATCCGGCGATGGGAAACCTGGTCATCACCAAGGCCTTCGTGATCATCATCCTCGGCGGCATGGGCAGCTTCCCGGGCGCGATCGTCGGCGGCCTGATCATCGGCATGGCCGAGAGCTTCGGCGGCTTCTACTTCTCGACCGACTACAAGGACATCATCGCCTTCGTGCTGCTGGTGGTGATCCTGTCGTTCCGCCCGCAGGGCCTGTTCACCGCGAAGGGAGCACGCTGATGAACTGGCTGCAAGGAAAGACCGGCTGGACGCTGCTGGCCGTGGCGGCGCTCGCGTTCCCGCTGTTCGCGCAGAACAACTACCTGATCTCGGTGGCGACGCAGGCCTTCATCATGGCGATCGCGGCGCTCGGGCTCAACCTGATCACGGGCTACACGGGGCAGTTCAACCTCGCGCACGGCGCCTTCATGGCCGTCGGCGCCTACACGGTGGGCATCCTCACGGTCGACCACCACGTGCCTTTCTGGATCGCCTTCCTGGCCGCCGGCCTCATGACCGCGGTGCTGGGCTTCTTCATCGGCCTGCTGTCGCTGCGGCTGCGCGGCCACTACTTCTCGATCTTCACGCTGTGCGTGAGCTACATCATGTTCCTGCTGATCGAGAAGTGGGAGAGCCTGACCCACGGGCCGGTGGGCATCATGGGCATCCCGGCGCCGACCGGCATCGGCCCGCTGCAGTTCGGCACGCCGCTGGCGCAGTACTACCTGGTGCTGGCCTTCCTGGTGCTCGGCCTTTGGATCATGTCGCGCATCGTGCGCTCGCTGCTGGGCCGCAGCTTCATGGCGGTGCGCAACAGCGACGACCTGGCCGAGGCGCTGGGCATCGACCTGATGCGCACCAAGACCCTGTCCTTCGTGCTGTCGGTGGTCTACGCGGGCTTCGCTGGTGCGCTGTATGCGGGGCAGGTGCGCTTCCTCGGGCCCGACCTGGCGAGCGAGGCCGTGACCTTCGATCTCGTGATGTTCGTGCTGGTCGGCGGCATCGGCACCTTGCTCGGGCCGCTGCTGGGCACCTTCCTGGTCACCTGGCTGACGCAGAGCCTGCAGTTCCTGCAGGACTACCGCATGGTGGTGTTCGGCCCGGTGCTGATCGCGCTGATCATCTTCCTGCCGGACGGCATCGTCGGCACCTGGCTCAAGCGGCGCGCCCAGCGCGCGGATGCGGCGAATGCCGCGAAGGCGGCCGACGCGGCCCCCACGGGCGCGGTCGCGCAGGAGGCACGCAACAATGCTTGAGATCGAATCGCTCACCAAGCAGTTCTTCGGCCTCACCGCGGTCGACGACGTGTCGACCCGCTTCGAGCTCGGCCAGGTCAGCGCCATCATCGGGCCCAACGGCGCCGGCAAGACCACCTTCTTCAACCTCGTCGCGGGCACGCACAAGCCGAGCTCCGGGCGCATCCGGTTCAACGGGCAGGATGTCACCGGCCTCCGGCCCGACCATGTGGCCAAGCTCGGCATCGCGCGCACCTTCCAGACCACGCACCTGTTCGACAACGCCACCGTGCTCGACAACCTGATAGTCGGCCATCGGCTGCGCACCAGGTCGGGCCTGTGGGACGTGCTCGCCAACACGCGGCGCTTGCAGGATGAAGAACGGCTGTGCCGCGAGAAGGCGCGCGAGGCGCTCGACTTCGTCGGTCTCTCGCATGTGGCGATGCGCATCGCGGCCGACATCACGCAGGAGGAGCGCAAGCGCGTCGCCTTCGCGCTGGCGCTGGCCACCGACCCCGAACTGCTGCTGCTCGACGAGCCGGCCGGCGGCGTGAATCCCGAGGAGACCGTGGGCCTCGCGGCCCTGATCCGCAAGCTGGTGGACCACGGCAAGACGGTCTGCCTGATCGAGCACAAGATGGACATGATCATGCGACTGGCCGACAAGATCGTCGTGCTGAACAACGGCGCCAAGATCGCCGAGGGCACGCCGGAGCAGATCCGGCGCGACCCGCAGGTGATCGATGCCTACCTGGGAGTCGACCATGCTGCGGTTTGAAGGCGTCGACCTGCACTACGGCAGCTTCCGGGCGCTGAGCGGCGTGACGCTGCACGCGGCACCCGGCGAACTGGTGGTGCTGCTGGGTGCCAACGGCGCCGGCAAGACCTCGATCTTCATGGCTGCCAGCGGCATCCACAAGCCGAGCGCCGGCAGCATCCGCTTCGGCGAGCAGGAACTGGTGGGGCAGCGCCCGGCGCAGATCGTCGCCTCGGGCCTGGTGCATTGCCCCGAAGGCCGCAAGCTGTTCGCGATGATGTCGGTCAAGAAGAACCTCACGCTCGGCGCCTACGTGCACCGGCGCGACAGCGCGGGCATCCAGCGCTCGCTCGACGAGGTGTTCGAGCTGTTCCCGATGCTGGCGCAGAAGCAGGACCATCCGGCCGGCTCGCTCTCGGGCGGCCAGCAGCAGATGGTGGCCATCGGCCGCGCCCTGCTGGGCCGGCCGAAGCTGCTCTTGCTCGACGAGCCGTCGCTGGGTCTCGCGCCACTGATCGTCAAGCAGGTGTTCGAGGTCATCCAGCGCATCAACAAGGCCGGCACCACGGTGCTGCTGGCCGAACAGAACGCCTATTCCGCGCTGGCCATCGCCGACCGCGCCTATGTCATCGAGCGCGGCCGCATCGCGCTCGAAGGCGACCGCGACTCGTTGCTCCACAACGAGGCGGTGCGTGCGGCGTACATCGGAGCCTGAGACCTTGCGGGACAGACCAAGAAACTGCGCAGCAGTTTTTGCTCTGTCCTCAACTGACTAGAAAACCGTTCAACCACCTGGAGACACCCGTATGAGTATCACAAACAAAGCCTTGCCCCTCGTCGCCGCCCTCGCAGCGGCCTTCGCCGCCGGCAGCGCTTTCGCACAGGAAACGGTCAAGATCGGCTTCACCGGCCCCTTGAGCGGCGGCGCCGCGCTCTACGGCAAGAACGTGGTCAACGGCATGGAGATGGCCATCAAGGAGATCAATGCCGCGGGTCTCGAGGTCGCCGGCAAGAAGGTCAAGCTCGAACTGGTGGCGCTGGACGACAAGTACGCGCCGGCCGAGGCCGCGATCAACGCCCGCCGGCTGGTGCAGCAGTACCAGAGCCCGGCGGTGTTCGTGCCGCACTCGGGCGGCATCTACGCGATGCAGGCCTTCAACGAGCAGGAGAAGTTCATCGTGATGGCGTACTCGAGCACGCCCAAGATCACCGAGACCGGCAACAAGCTCACGATCCGCATTCCGCCGACCTTCAATTCCTACATCGAGCCCTTCACCAGCTACGAGATGAAGAAGTTCGGCAAGAAGGTCGGCATGCTGCCGGGCGACCATGAGTACGCGAAGAACTGGACCCAGCTCTTCGGCCCGGCCTGGGAGAAGGCCGGCGGCACGATCGTCTCGAACAACCCGATGTCCTACAACCGTTCGGCCGACTTCTACAGCGGCGTGAGCCGGGTGCTGGCCGAGAAGCCCGAGGTGCTGTTCGTCGGCGGCCCGTCGGAGCCGACCGCGCTGGTGGTCAAGCAGGCGCGCGAACTCGGCTTCAAGGGCGGCTTCCTGATCATGGACCAGGCCAAGCTCGACGAGATGGCGAAGGTCACGGGCGGCCTCGCGCCGCTCGAGGGATCGATCGGCGTGCTGCCGGTGTCGTACGACGAAAGAGTCGGACCCAAGACCTTCGCTGCCGCCTACCGCAAGGCCTACGGCGCCGACAAGGACCCGACCACCGAGTCTTCCTACAACTACACGCTGACGCACGCGCTGGCCAGCGCCATGAAGCTGGCAGGCACCACCACCGATGCGGCCGCGATCCGGGCCAAGATCGGCGAGGCGCTGACCAAGATGCCCACCGACATCAATGCCGGCGGCTTCAAGGGCGTCGACGCGGTGGGGGGCACCATCGTCGATCCGCTGGTCGCCACGGTCGAAGGCGGCAAGATCAAGCCGGTGAACCTGAGCGACCTGGCGAAGTAGGCGGCCGGCGGCCTGGCGGCTCAGGGCTCGACGACGTTGAACATCGGTTCGAACTCCTCGAGCATGCCGAGCAGCGCGTAGACCTTTGCGGCGTCGCCGTCGACCGCGATCTGCCCGGCCTCGATGCCGCTGGCGATCGCGGCGGCGATGCCGGCCTCGTTGGCCAGCAACTGCGCCAGGCCGTCGCGGCTGACCGCGATCGACACATCGGCGGCGCCCGCGGCATGGGCGTCGCAGGGCCGGTAGCTGAGGGCTGCGTTGGCCAGCGTCAGTGCCCAGTGCTCCCGCGCGTCGACGATGTGCCAGGCCAGGCTCATCCGGTGGCCGCTGGCACGCTCCGCGACCAGGCGGATCGCCAGGCAATCCAGGAACATCTCCATCGGCACCGCCTTCAGCAGGTCGTAGCTCATGCTGCGGCGCCGGGCCGCCGGCACGCCCACCCGAAGCTCGCGTGCGGCCAGCAGGTAGGCGTTGCGCCAGGTGGCCGATTCGCTGGCGAAGCCGAGCGCCTCGAGCGCTGCGGCGCACAGCGTGCGCGCGGCCTGGTTACCGGGGTCGGCGAACACCAGGTGGCTCGCGACCTCGGCGACCCAGCGGTGCTCGCCGCGCTGGAAGTCGGCCTGGGCGCGTTCGAGCAGCGCGTCGGCGCCGCCCATGTAGGCCACGTAGCGCGCGCCGGCCTCGACCGGCGGCAGCGCATGCAGCCGCGACGGATTGCCGTCGTACCAGCCCAGGTAGTGCTGCACCACGGCCTTCACGTTGTGGACCAGCGTGCCGTAGTAGCCCTGCGCATGGTCGACGTCGATCAGTTCGGGCGGCAGCCGCAGCAGCTCGGCGATCTCGACCGCGGTATGGCCCTGGTTCATGAGCCGCACGGTCTGGTCGTGCACGTATTTGTACAGGTCGCGCTGCTGGGCGATGAAGCGGCTCAGCGTCTCCCGGCCCCAGGTCGGCCAGTTGTGCTGCGCGAAGACCACGTCGGCATGGGGCGCGAACTCGTGCAGCGCCTCGTCGAGGTAGCGCGACCACAGCCGCGCATCGCGCACCTGGGCGCCGCGCAGCGGACACAGGTTGTGCATGGTGTGCTGGCCCAACTCGGCGAGGTTCAGTGCCCGCAGCTGCGGAAAGAAGAAGAACATCTCCGAGGGCGCCTCGCTCTCGGGTGCCAAGGCAAAGACGATCTCGATGCCGTCGACCACGTGGCGCTCGCGCTCCTTCTCGATCGTGCGGGTCGGCGGGATCAGTGTCACGGTGCCGTTCGGCAGGCTCTTGCCGAGGCCGCAGTCGACCTGGCCGCAGACGCCGCGCTGCAGCGTGCTGCCGAACTGGAACTGAGAGCGCCGCGACATCGCGTTGCCGGCGATCATGTTCTCGGCCACCGTGTGCCAGAGAAAGCCGGCCGGCGCGATGATCGGCACGCCGCGGCGGATCGCGTCCTGTTCATCGATGACGCCGCGCACGCCGCCGAAGTGGTCGACGTGGCTGTGGCTGTAGATCACCGCCGTGACCGGCCTGTCGCCGCGCTGCTCTCGGTAGAGCCTGAGTGCGGCCGCCGCGGTCTCCGCGCAGGTCAGCGGGTCGATCACGATGACGCCGCGCTCGCCTTCGATGATCGTCATGTTGGCGAGGTCGAAGCCGCGCACCTGGTAGATGCGCTCGCACACCTCGAACAGGCCGTGCGTCATGTTGCGGCGGGCCTGCTGCCAGAGCCCGGGGTGGACCGTGGGCGCGGGCGCTTCGGCCTCGAGGAACTCGTAGCCGGCCAGGGTCCAGACGATGCGGCCGGTGGCGTCGCGGATCTCGGCGTCGGGCCAGCTGGCGATGAAGCCGCGGGTGGTGGGGTCGGGGTTCTGCATCATTGTTTCAATCGAGTTTCGCGCCGGAGACTTTCACGAGCTTCTCCCAGACCGGCCAGGCGGCGTCGTAGCTCTGGTGGAACTGCTCGGGCGTGCTGCCCATCGGCACCATGCCCAGCATCTCGAAGCGCTTGACCAGTTCGGGCGAGCCCATCGCCTGCTGCGCGGCCTGCTGCAGCCGTGCGACCACCGGCTTCGGCGTGCCGTGCGGCACCGCCAGGGCGAGCCAGCCCGACATGCGGTACTCGGCGTCGGCGAAGCCCGACTCGGCGAAGGTCGGCAGGGCAGGGAACTGCGGCATGCGCTGCTCGCCGGTGATCGCGATCGCCCGCAACTTGCCGCCGTCGAGGTAGGGCTTGGCCGAGACGATGCTCGCGAAGGTGAAGCCGAGCTGCCCACCGACCAGGTCCTGCAGCATCGGCGCCTCGCCCTTGTAGGCCACGTGCGTGATGGCCGTCTTCCAGGACTGCGCCATGTAGGCGCACGCCAGGTGCGGGTAGGAGCCCGCGCCCCAGGAGCCGCAGTTGCCGCCGCCCGCCGTGGCGCGCAGCTCGCGCTGCAGGTCGGCGACGTTCTGGATCTTCGAGGCCGCCGGCACCACCAGCATCAGCGGCGCGGTGGCGATCTGCGTCACCAGGCCGAGCTCCTTGCGCGGGTCGTAGGGCAGCTTCTCGTAGAGGAACTGGTTGGTCAGCAGCGACTGCGTGAGCCCGACCAGCACCGTGTAGCCGTCGGGCGCGGCCTTGGCCACCGCCGTGGTGCCGAGGATGCCGCCGGCGCCGGGCTTGTTGTCGATGATCACCGGCTGGCCGAGCAGCCGGGTCATCTGTTCAGCCAGCGAGCGCGCCACCACGTCGGTGCCGCCGCCGGCCGCATAGGGCACGACCATCGTCACCGCCTTGCGCGGGTAGTCGGCGGCCTGCGCCTGCGCGCCGGCGTGCCAGCCGACGCCGGCCAGCAGCCATCCGGCCAGCTGCCACTTGAATGCCCTCTTCATCGCGTCTCCTTGTTTTGCTCGATGACGTCATTCTGGGCAAGGACGAATCTGATAGCCAATGCAAAATAAGGCTTTCAATTTGTACTTCGACGCAAAATGCAGCTGCGCCAGCTCCAGCATCTGGTCGCCCTGGCCGAACAGGGCAGTTTCGGCCGCGCCGCCGAGGCCGTGCATCTCACGCAGCCGGCGCTCTCGCGCAGCATCGACAAGCTCGAGGAAGACCTGCAGGCGCGGCTGGTCGACCGCGCCTACGGCCAGGTGCGCTTCACCGCCGCGGGCGATCTGGTGCTGGCCCGCGCCCGCGAGCTGCTGGCCGATGCCGGCCAGGTCCGGCACGACGTGCTCATGCTGCAGGGCCTTTCGACCGGCAGCCTGCAGGTCGGGCTCGGCCCCTTCGTCGCCGGCATGCTGGGCCGCCCGGCCTTGTCGCTGATGGCGCAGCGCCACCCGCAGCTGGCGGTGCGGATCGACGTGGCCGACCCGAATTCACTGAGCGAGCGCCTGCACCGGCGCCAGCTGGACCTGTTCATCGCCGACACCCGCGATCTCAAGAAGCAGCCCGGCCTGCAGTTCAAGCGGCTGCCCAACGTGGCCGTGTCCTTCTTCGTGCGCGAAGGCCATCCGCTGCTCGAACACGAGGCCGTGACGCTCGACCAGGCGATGGACTATCCGGTCGCCAGCCCGAACCTGCCGGCGGCCGTGGCGTCGCATTTCGACCGGCAGGTGAAGCGTGTCGACAGGCCGGTGTTCAACATGGTGTGCGACGACCTCGGCACGCTGCGGCATCTGGCGCTGACCGCCGACGCCGTGATCCTCGCGCCCGATGCGGTCGGCCTGAACCACGGCACCGAGTCATTGCTGCGCCTGAGCGTGAAGCGGCTCACCCGCATGCAGACGCACTACAGCATCGTGATGCTGGCCAACCGCACGCTGTCGCCCGCGGCCCTGGCCTTCACGGGCCTGGTGCACGACATGATGGACCCGGCGGGCCGGCCTATCGCGAGGGCTGCGGCACGATGACGATCTCGGGCGGCGGGGGCGGCACGGGCATCGTCGGCGGCTGCGGATTGAAGGGCGGGGTGATCACCGGCGGCACCGTCGGAATCGCCGACGGCACCGGTGTGGGCAGCGAGGCGGGCGGCACCGGCACCGGGCTGCGCGTCGCCGCCGAAGGCTGGGTCGGCGATGCCTCGCTCTGGACGCTGGCGCGGCCGCCGATCGCCAGCGTGTTGTTGATCGGCAGCAGGTCGTCGGCACTCAGCGTGCCGTTGGCCTGCCTCAGCTTCAGGTTGCCCACCAGCACGTTGTAGCGCGCCACCGCCAGGTCGCGCTTGGTCTGGAACAGCTGGGCCTGCGAGTTGAGCACGTCGATGTTGATGCGCACGCCGACCTGGTAGCCCAGGCGGTTGGCGTCGAGCGCACTCTGGCTCGAGGCTTCGGCGGCTTCCAGCGCCTTGACCTGGCCGGCGCCCGAGATCAGTCCCAGGTAGGCCGAGCGGGTGGCTTGCGAGACGCTGCGGCGGGTCGATTCCAGCTGCTGGCGGGAGCCTTCCTCGAGCGCCAGCGTTTCCTTGACGCGGTTCTCGGTCGCGAAGCCCGCGAACAGCGGCATGTTGAAGACCAGGGCGATGCTGGCGGCATTGACGCGCACCTTGCCGGTGGTCGTGCTGGTGGTGCTGCCGTTCGGGTTGTTCGTGACGTTGTAGCCCAGCTGCGCATCGAGCGTGGGCTTGTGGCCGGCCTGGGCCTTCTCGACCTCGAGCTTCGCGACCTCGAGGCCCAGCCGTGCCTGGTCGATCGCCGGATGCACGTCTTCGGCCTGCGTCACCCAGGCATTGATGTCGGCCGGCTGCACCGTCGGCAGCGCCACCGGCGCCGCCAGCGGGATCGGCTGGGTGCCGGTACGCCCGACCAGCTGGTCGAGCACGATCTTCTTGACCTGCAGGTCGTTCTCGGCCGCGATCTCCTGTGCCAGGACGAGGTCGTAGCGGGCCTGGGCTTCGCGGGTGTCGGTGATGGTGGAGGTTCCGACCTCGAAGTTGCGCTTGGCCGAGGCCAGCTGCTCGGCGACGCCGATCTTCTGTGCCCGCACCAGCGCCAGGCTGTCCTGGCTGGACAGCACGTCGAAGTAGGCCTGGCTCACGCGCACCACGAGGTCCTGCTCGGCGATCTTGAGGATGTCCGCGGCGATGTCGAGTTGGCGCTTGCTCTGCTCGTAGGTGGCCCAGTTGGCGGGCCGGTAGAGGGGCTGCGTGGCATTGATCCCGACCGCCTGCGTCGGGATGCCGCGGTTGATCGTGAGGTTGTCGGTCGAGAGTTCCTGCTGGGTCGCCGTGGCATTGCCCGACAGGCCCACCGCCGGCAGGATGCCCGCCTTGGCCTGTGCCGCCTTCGCGAGATTGGCGTCGTACTGCGCCAGTGCGCCCTGGTACGTGGCGTCGTAGCCGCGCGCCGCGTCGTAGAGCTCGATCAGGCTCTGGCCATGGGCCGGCAGCGTCATCGCCATTGCGAACAGGGTCGCGAACGCCGCCGGAAGAGGGAGAGGCCTGGGCAGGGGCATAAAGCGTCCTTGGAATTTCAAGATTGATGATTCAATGACGAGAACTCAGTGTTGCACGCAATGAATGCAATTGGCGCAGCTCAAATTCAGGGATAACGCGGAATCGCTCACGCTGATCCGCCGGCATCGCCCCCTGGAGGGGGAGGCGCCGCAGGAAATTCGAAGGGCATCTAGTACCGCGGAACGGTGGGGTCGTGCTGCGCCGACCAGGCATCGATGCCGCCGGCGATGTTCGCGACCTCGTCGAAGCCGTTCTGCGCCAGGAAGGCGGCCACGCGCTGGCTGCGCGCGCCGTGATGGCAGAGGCACGCGATGCGCTGGCCCGGATCGAGTTCGGCGACGCGGGCCGGGATCTCGTTCATCGGGATCGTCGCCAGCGTGAAGCCCTGGGGCGCCACTTGCGCGGTCTGCAGTTCCCAGGGCTCGCGCACGTCGAGCACGACCGGGATCGCATTCGGATTCCTGGCGAACCAGTCGGCAAGCTCTGACGGGCGGATTTGGTCGATCATGGAGGGCGGGCGCTCAGAAGTTGAAGCGGGAGGGCACGGGGAAGTTCAAGAGGCGCGGCGCGACCGTGTCCCAGGGCTGCAGCACGTCCCACTTGCCTTCGCCGGTGCGGGTCACGAAGTGGGCCCGCATCATCGGTTCGTCGCCGACCACGGCTGCCAGCCGGCCGCCCGGGTTGAGCGAGCCCAGCAGGCCCTGCGGGATGCGGGCGACCGAGCCGCTCAGCACGATGACGTCGAAGGTCGGCCCGCTCGGCAGCGGCGTGGCGCCGTCGGCGTGGCGCACCTCGACGTTCATCACGCCGTTGCGGCGCAGGTTGCCGGCGGCAAAGGCGGCCAGGCCGGGGTCGATCTCGAGCGTCAGCACCTGGGCCGCGCGGTGGGCCAGCAGGGCGGCCATGAAGCCGCTGCCGGCGCCGATCTCGAGCACCGTTTCGTGCTTCTGGATGTGCAGATCCTGCAGCATGCGGGCCTCGACCTTCGGCGACAGCATGACCTGGCCGGGTTCCTTGGCCGTGCTCGCGCCCTCGAGCGGGATTTCCATGTCGAAGAAGGCCAGCGCGCGGTGGGCTTCGGGCACGTAGTCCTCGCGCCGGATCTGGGCCAGCAGATCGAGGATGTCGAGATCGAGCACGTCCCAGGGGCGGATCTGCTGTTCGATCATGTTGAAGCGCAGGCGCTCCAGCGTGGGGGTGGGGTTCATGGGGTCTCTCCTCGCGGACTCAGGACAAACTTTCGATTTTAGGCGCCGCCACGGGGGCGGTCTCGGCGGCCGGCTTCTGCTTGCCGGCCCAGCGGCGGCGGGCCCAGTTGGCCAGGTCGTCCATGTAGCAGTAGACCACCGGCACCACCACCAGAGTCAGCAGCGACGAGGTGATGACGCCGCCGATCACGGCCTGGCCCATCGGCGCGCGCTGCTCGGAGCCCTCGCTGACCGCGAAGGCCAGCGGCACCATGCCGAAGATCATCGCCAGCGTGGTCATGAGGATCGGGCGCAGCCGCACGCGGGCGGCCAGCAGCAGGGCCTCGGCGCGCGGCAGGCCGGGCACCGGCGTGCCGTCCTCGGCGACGCCGGGCTCCCGGGCGCGGATCGCGAAGTCGACCAGCAGGATCGCGTTCTTGGTCACCAGGCCCATCAGCATGACGACGCCGATGATCGAGAACATCGACAGCGTCGAGCGGAAGATCAAGAGCGCCAGCACCACCCCGATCAGGGTCAGCGGCAGCGAGGTCATCAGCGCCAGCGGCTGCAGGAAGCTCCTGAACTGGCTGGCCAGGATCATGTAGATGAAGATCACGGCCAGCGCCAGCGCCGAGACCGCATAGCCGAAGGACTCCTGCATGTTCTTGGTCGAGCCGCTGAACTGCCAGCCGTAGCCCGGCGGGAAGGCGATGCCGGCCAGCGCCGTGCGCAGGTCGGCCGACACCTCGCCGGCCGAGCGGCCGTCGACATTGGCGTTGATGCTCACCTCGCGTGCCAGCGCGCGCCGGTTGATCTGGTTCGGCCCGGTCGATTCGCGCACTTCGGCCACCTGGGCCAGCCGCACGATGCGGCTCGAGCCGTCGGCATTGGCGCCGACCGCGGTGCTCAGGAAGGGCAGGCGGGCCAGGTCGGCCGGCGAGTTGCGGACCTCGGGCGCCAGCCGCACGTTGACATCGTAGGTCTGGTCGTCGGGCGCGCGCCAGTTGCCCACCGTGGTGCCGGCCACCAGCGTGCGCAGCGCCGAGGCGATCGGCGCCACGCCGAGGCCGAGGTCGGAGGCGGCGTCGCGGCGGATCACCACGCTGACCGTCGGCTTGTCGGGCTTCAGGCTGGAGTCGAGGTCGACCAGGCCGGGGATCGGGCGGATCGCGTCCATCACGCGGCGGGTCAGGCGCTCGAGTTCCTTCAGGTCCGGGCCCTGCAGCGAGAACTCGATCGGCTTGTTGCCGCCGACCGAGTCGCGCAGGCCCACGTGCGTGACCGTGATGCCGGGGATCGCGCGCAGCCGCTCGCGCAGCACGGTCGACATCTGGTCGACGCTGCGGTTGCGCGAGCGGCGGTCGACCAGCCGCACGTACACGCTCGCGTAGATCTTGCCCTGGGCGTCGCCGCTGTTGATGGTGGTGAGCGTGTAGCGCACCTCGGGCATCTCGCGCAGCACCCCTTCCACCTGTCGGGCCTTGGCCTCGGTCACTTCGAGCGAGGAGCCGACCGGCGTGTAGAAGCTGATCGAGGTCTCGGAGAAGTCGGCCTTGGGCACGAACTCGGTGCCCAGCAGCGGCACCATGAAGACGCTCGCGACGAAGATGCCGATGGCCGCGAACACGGTGGCCAGCTTGTGCACCAGCGCCCAGCGCAGGATGCCCTGGTAGCCCTCGGCCAGCCGTTCGGTGGCGCGGTCGAACCAGCCGGTCACGCGGCCGATGGTGCGGTCGTAGAAGCTGGCGGGCGCCTCGTTCTTGCCGTGCTTGTCGATCGCCGGGTCGTGCCAGATGCTCGACATCATCGGGTCCAGCGTGAAGCTCACGAACATCGAGATCATCACGGCCGCCACGATCGTGATGCCGAACTCGTGGAAGAACTTGCCGATGATGCCTTCCATGAAGCCGATCGGCAGGAACACCGCGACGATCGACAGCGTGGTCGCCAGCACCGCCAGGCCGATCTCCTGGGTGCCGTCGAGCGAGGCCTGGTAGGGCTTCTTGCCCATCTGCACGTGGCGCACGATGTTTTCGCGCACCACGATCGCATCGTCGATCAAGAGGCCGACGCACAGCGACAGCGCCATCAGCGTGATCATGTTGATCGTGAAGCCGAACATCGCCATGAACCAGAAGGTGCCGATCAGCGCGATCGGCAGGGTCAGGCCGGTGATGACGGTGGAGCGCCACGAATTGAGGAACAGGAAGACGATCAGCACCGTCAGCAGGGCGCCTTCGATCAGGGTCTGGCGCACGTTCTGCACCGCAACGCGGATCGGGCGCGAAGCGTCGGCGATCGGCTCCAGCCGCACGCCCGGCGGCAGCTGCGGCTTGATCTCGGCGATCGCCTTGACCAGCCCGTCGACCACCTGGATGGTGTTCTCGTCCTGCGCCTTCTGCACCGACAGCAGCAAGGTGCGCTGGCCGTTGTAGAGCGCCAGGCTGTCGATCTCCTGCGCACCGTCGCGCACCGTCGCCACCTGGTCGACGCGGATTGGCGCGCCGCCCTTGCGGGCCACGATGATGCGGCCGAAGTCCTCCGGCCGTTCCATGCGGGCGTCGATCTGCACCACGCGGTCTTGTTCGAGCGAGCGCACCGAGCCCACCGGCAGCGCCTGGTTCTCGCTGCGCACCGCATCGACCACCTGGCTGGCGCTGACGCCGAAGGCCTCCATCGCCTGCGGATTGAGGTAGATGTTGATCTCGCGCTTGGTGCCGCCGACCAGCGTCACCGAGCCGACGCCGCGCACGTTCTCGAGCCGCTTCTTGAGCACTTGGTCGGCCCAGTTCGTCAACTCGACGGCGCTGGGCTGCGTCTCCTTAGGGCCCTCGGGCAGCACCGCCACCGACCACACGGCGCGCGAGGCGGGGTCGAAGCGCAGCACGCGCGGGTCTTTCACCTCGTCACGGAACAGCGGCCGCACGCCGGCCACCTTCTCGCGCACGTCCTCGGCCGCCTTGCGGCCGTCGACGTAGAGCTGGAACTCGATGATGACGACCGACTGGCCTTCATAGCTGCGCGAGGTCAGCGCATTGATGCCGGCGATCGAGTTGACGCCTTCCTCGATCTTCTTCGTGACCTCGCTCTCGACGATCTCGGGCGAGGCTCCCGGGTACTCGGTGATCACCACCACCACCGGGAAGTCGATGTTCGGGAACTGGTCGACCTGCAGCCGCTGATAGGAGAAGGCGCCGAGCACCACCAGCGCGAGCATCAGCATGGTCGCGAAGACCGGATTCTTGAGACTGACGCGGGTGAACCACATGCCGTTCGATCCTCAGGGCGCGCTGCGTGCCGACGGGACCGCCGGTGCGGGGGCTGCGGCGATCGGCGCCAGCCGCACCGCCGTGCCCTGGCGCAGCGGGCCGAGGCTGCCCGCCACCACCACCGCGCCGTCGTCGATGCCGCTGACCGCGACCATGGTCTGGCCGTCGACCTGGCCGCGCAGGCCGGTCTCGACCGGCCGATGCACGATGCGGCCGTCGACCACCGCCTGCACGTAGGGCGCCGGCTTGTCGGTGCGCACCGCGGTCAGCGGCAGGGCCAGCGCCTCGGTGCGGCCGACGTCGATCGTGCCCTGCGCGAACAGGCCCTGGCGGAAGCCGGTGCTGCGGTCGAGCCGCAGGTAGACCAGCACGCTGCGGCTGCCGGCCTGGGCGCTCGGGTTGACGCGCACCACGCTGGCGCCGACGCTGCGTTCGCCGCTCTTCGGGTCGCTCACGCTGCTGCCCTCGATCTGCAGGCTGGCGCGCTGGCCGACGCGCACCGCCACCGAGTCGGCCGCCGCCAGCGTGGCCTCGACCTCGATACGGCTCAGGTCGACCACCTCGATGATCTTGGCGTCGACGCCGACGCGCTCGCCCGATTGGGCGAGGCGCTGCGACACCTGGCCCGCGATCGGGCTCCTGAGCACGGTGTCGTCCAGCGACTTGCGGGTCATCTCGACCGCCGCCAGTGCGGCGCGATGCGTCGACAGCGCCGAATTGAGATTCGACTGCGAGGTTTCGAGCGCGGTCCGCGAGATGAAGCCCTGCTCGACCAGAGCCTTGTTGTTGTCGAAGGTGCGCTGCGCCACCTCGGCCTGGGCGCGCGACGAATCGGCCTGCTCCTGGGCCTGCCGCATGCGCGACTGGTATTCGACCGGATCGATGCGTGCGATGACCTGCCCGGCGGTCACGGTATCGCCTTCGCGCACCGTGAGGCCGATCAGCTCGCCGGCGACGCGGGCCTTGACCTGCGCCGAATCGACCGCGCGCAGCGTGCCCGAGACCGGCAGCGTCTCGGCCAGTTCGCGCCGCGCGACCCGCACCACGTCGGCCGGCGACAGCTCGACCACGGTCTCGGCCGCCGTGCTGCCGGCCGCCAGCTTGGCCTGCTGCGCCTTGCGCGCGCCGATGGCGCGCAGCGCGCCGCCCACGAGCAGCACCAGGATCAGGGCCGCGATGGCCCACTTCATCGTTCTTTTCATGCAGCGGCCTTCGGCGGCATGCAAAGGCCGTGCAGCACGGTCTCGGCCTGGAGCGCCAGGTATTTCTCGGGGTCGATGGCGGAGGTGTGATCGAAGCAGATCGCAGGCGAATGCTTCGTGAGCATCAGGAAGATCATCGGCGCGATGACGGTGTAGATCGCCAGGTCGACCTCGACCGGCGCGAACTCGCCGCGGTCGATGCCGCGCTGGACGATGCGCCGCAGCAGTTCATGGCCCGGCTGCACGACTTCGCGGCGGTAGAACTCGGCCAGTTCGGGAAAGTTGCGCCCTTCGCTCATCATGAGCTTGGTCAGGCCCGAGGCCTTGGTCGCGCCGACCCGTTCCCACCAGATTCGCATGCAGTAGCGCAGCATGTCGGCGGTCGTGCCTTCGTATTCGTCGAACTCCTGGTTCCACTCGGTGAAGCGGCCGGCCAGGTTCTCGATCACCACCGCCTTGAACAGCTCTTCCTTGCTCTGGAAATAGAGGAAGAGGGTGCCCTTGGAGACGCCGGCGCGGGCCGCGACTTCCTCCGAGCGGGTGGCAGCGAAGCCCTTCTCGACGAACAGGTCGAGCGCTGCCTCCAGCAATTCGCCGGGACGGGCTTCCTTGCGCCGCTCGCGCTTGGCGCTCACGGGACAGAGCTTGTCCTTCAGGAATCGGGGGGAGGGCATGTTAATTAATGACTGGCGGGTTAGTAATGTAGTGAGGCGGTTGCACTGCGTCAAGCCGGCACAATGTGAGCTTCGTCTCGAAATTCGCCGGAGCTGCCATGTCGTCGCCATCCTCGTCAACCGAAACCATCGTCCTTGGGGGTGGCTGCTTCTGGTGCACCGAAGCCGTGTTCGACCGGGTGCAGGGCGTGGTCGATGTCGAGTCCGGCTACAGCAACGGCCAGACCCCGAATCCGAGCTACGAGCAGGTCTGCACCGGCCGCACCGGGCATTCGGAAGTCGTCAAGCTGAGCTTCGACCCGGCGCAGATCTCGCTGCGCGAGATCCTCGAGATCTTCTTCGTCGTGCACGACCCGACGACGCTGAACCGCCAGGGCAACGATGTCGGCACCCAGTACCGCAGCGGCATCTACTACCTCGACCCGGCGCAGAAGCAGGTGGCCGAGGAAGTGGTCCGCGAGATCGCCGACAGCAAGACCTACAGCGCGCCGATCGTGACCGAGATCGAGCCGCTGGCCAATTACTACACGGCCGAGGCCTACCACCAGGACTACTTCCTGAACAACCCGAACCAGGGCTACTGCGCCTTCGTGGTCGGCCCCAAGGTCGAGAAGTTCCAGAAGACCTTCGCGGCGCGGGTGAAATCCTGAGACCTCGCGGGACAGACCAAGAAACTGCGCAGCAGTTTTTGCTCTGTCCTTAACTGACCAATGCCTTCCGCCCAGCGCTCCCTCCGCACCCGCACCCTGTTGTGCGCGTTGGCGTTCGCGCTCTGGGCCGCGACCACGCTGGGCCTGCTGCACCGCACGCTGCACGGCTCGCCGCCCGCGACAGCGGCGGCCGTGGCCGGCGCGCAGGCCGACCCCGCGGCCCACGCCCACGGCTTGACGGCGCTTTTCGGCGCCCACTCCGATGCCGAGTGCCGGCTCTACGACCAGTTGTCCCATGGAGCGGCCGCGCCTTGCGTGCCTCCGGTCTTCCTGCCGGTGCTGCTGCCGGCCGCCAGCTTCGTCTGGCTCGAGGGCGAAGTCTTCGCCCGCTGGATCGCGCTGTTCGACGCGCGCGGTCCGCCTTCCACTCGCTGAACTCCCTGTTTTCCGGTTGCCGATCCCGCATGGCGGGGTCGCGGCCGGCTGTTCATCGATTCAACGAGTGCTTTTCCCATGCCTTTTGCCTTTACTCGCCATCGCGTCGGCGTCGCGGTGCTGTCCTTCCTGTCCTGCGCCTCGTTCGGCGCCTGGGCTCAATCCGCGCCCGAAGCCGCGGCGCCCTCGCTGGGCGAGATCACCGTCACCGGCAATCCGCTCGGCGCCGCCGACCTGATCGCGCCGACCCATTCGCTCTCGAACGAGGCCCTGCTGTTGCGCTCGCAGTCCACGCTCGGCGAGACGCTCAATGGCTTGCCGGGCGTCGGCAGCACCTATTTCGGGCCCAATGCGAGCCGGCCGACGATCCGGGGCCAGGACGGCGACCGCATCCGCATCCTGCAGAACGGCGGCAGCGCGCCCGACGCCTCGGCGCTGAGCTACGACCATTCGGTGCCGGTCGATGCGCTGGTCACCGAGCGTCTCGAGGTGCTGCGCGGGCCGGCGGCGCTGCAGTACGGTGGCAGCGCTGTCGGCGGCGTGGTCAACGTGATCGACAACCGCATCCCGACCGAGCCGATCGAGGGCTTCGGCGGCCGCGCCGACCTCGGCTATGCCACCGGCAACCGCGAGAAGGCGGGCGGCGTGGTGCTCGAGGGCGGCAACGGCCGCTATGCGCTGCACGTCGATGCCTTCCGCCGCGAGTCCGACGATGTCTCGGTGCCGATCGAGCTGGCCTGCGAGAACCCGAAGCGGCCGGGCTTCGCGCGCAAGATCTGCAATTCGGCCAACGAGGCCGACGGCGGCGCCTTCGGCGGCACGCTGTTCTTCGACCAGGGCTGGATCGGCGCCTCGGCCAGCACCTACCGCAGCACCTACGGCACGGTGGCCGAGGATGACGTCACGATCGGCATGAAGTCTGACCGCTACGCGCTGGAGGGCGAATGGCGTCCCGGCGGCTTCTTCAGCAGCGTGCATGCGAAGTTCAGCCGCACCGAGTACGGCCACACGGAGTACGAGGGGCCGCTGCCCGGCACCACCTTCGCCAATGACAGCAACGACCTGCGCATCGAGGCCCGGCACCGCAAGATCGGCAACTTCGAGGGGCTGGTCGGGTTCACCAGCGACAGCGGCCGCTTCTCGGCCAATGGCGAGGAGGCCTTCGCGCCCGACAGCCGCACGAAGGCCAATGCGTTGTTCCTGCACGAGGAGCTCGGCACCTCCTGGGGACGCCTGAGCTTCGGCGCCCGCACCGAGGAGGTCAAGGTGCGTTCGCTTGGCGACCCGACCAACCCGGAAGTCACGCGCTTCTTCGTCGGCGAGCGCGACTTCCGGCCGAGCAGCGCCGCCTTCGGCGGGCTGGTGAACCTGTCGCCGCAATGGCAGCTGACCTCCAACCTGGCCTACACCGAGCGGGCGCCGAAGGACTACGAGCTGTTCGCCAACGGTCCGCACGTGGCGACCGCGGCCTGGGAGACCGGAGACCCGAACCTCAAGGAAGAGAAGTCCACCGGCCTGGACCTCGGCGCCCAATGGAAATCCGGTGCCAACACGGCCAAGGTGAACGCCTACCTGACCCGCTTCAGCAACTACATCGGGCTCACGGCCACCGGCAACGTGCGCAGCGCCGACGGCGAACTCAACCCGCCGCCGATCGAGACCGCCGAGGGAGAACTGCTGTTCCCCGAGGTCTTCGCCGACTACGTCTACCACGGTGTGCGGGCCCGCTTCAGGGGCCTCGAGGCCAGCGGCAACCTGCAACTGCTCGGCGCCGATGGCTTCGCGCGCGCGGCCGATGGCTCGACGCTCGATCTCGAATGGCGCGGCGACCTCGTGCGGGCCACCAACACCGACACCGGCGAGCCGCTGCCGCGGATCGCGCCATGGCGCATCGGCGCCACGCTGGCCTGGGGCAGCGGCCCGTTGACCGCGCGGCTGGGCTTCGACTACAACGCGGCGCAGAACCGGGTGCCGCCGCTGGGCGACCGCGCGACCGAGGCCTACACGCTGTGGAGCGCGTCGATCAGCTACAAGCAGCGGGTGCAGCGCGCCAACCTCACCTGGTATGCGCGGGTCGACAACATCGGCAACACGCTGGCCTACAGCGCGACCTCGATCCTGACGACCACGGTGTATCCGGATGCGCCGCTGCCGGGGCGCAGCCTGAAGGTGGGACTGCGGGCGACGTTCTAGGGGACACGTTCGGTTCGACTGCGTGCCGGGGGTTCCGGGGGGGCGGGGCGGCGGTGGCGGGCGGTATGCCCCGGGCCGGCCGACGTCACCGGCCGCTTCGCGGCTGCCCTGCGCTGCTCGCGGTACGCGGGGTCCGCGCAAACTCGCTCCGCTTCGCTCCACTCAAACACGCGCGGCCCTTTT
>NZ_JASZYT010000025.1 GCF_030316765.1 Variovorax saccharolyticus | reverse complement strand
GGCCTGCCAGTTCCGAGGATAGAACAGTTCCGATTTCAGCCTACCGAAGAAGCCTTCACAGGCTGCGTTGTCAGGTGAGCACGCCTTGCGTGACATAGAGCGAATGAGGTTGGCTTCGCTCATTCTTGAGAGCCAGCCTGGCCAGCGGTAGTGGCCACCGCGATCGGAGTGGACCACAGGCCGATCGGTGGTTTGTGCGACCGTCTCGATGGCAGCATCCAGCATCGTGTTCACCAGCTCAGCGTCTGGGCTGGTTCCAATGGTCCAGCTCACTACCATCCCATCGAAGCAATCGATGATGGGCGACAGGTAGACCTTGCCCGCAGGGATCTGGAACTCTGTGATGTCCGTGAGCCACTTCTCATTTGGCGCCGCGGCCTGGAAGTCGCGATTGATGAGGTTCTCGGGCGCCGGACCGATCTCGCCAAGGTAGGACGCGTATCTGCGCCGCTTGGGCTTTGCAACAACCAGGCTTTCCTGTTTCATCAGCCGCTGCACCACCTTCTCAGAGATGGGGACTCGCTGCCTGGCCAGCGAAGCCTGCAGCCTGCGGTAGCCGTAGCAGCGATGATTCGACTCAAAGATGGCGGTGATGGCTTGCCGAGCCGAGAGGTACTTGTCGCCCACGGTTGTACGGGCTCGATGGTAAAAGTACGAGCTACGCGCAAGACCCAACTTGGCAAGGAGCTCTGGCAGGCCATAGTGCTCCCTGAGGGCGTCAATCAGCAGTGTCTTCTCCCGGTTGGTCAGGAGTTGCAGATCGACGCCCAGGCCTTTTTTTAACAGTTCATTGGCCTTGTTCAAGAGGTCCCGCTCAAGCTGCAGTTGCCTGACCTCGCGCCGCAGCGATTCAACTTGGCGCTCGAGCTCCGCCTGCTCTGGCGACGGCGGTGATTGATGGGTCTGTTTCATGGATGCGGGTGCCTCACGTCCCAGAAGCTGGTTCTTCCAGTTGTACAACGTCGGCCGGCACACACCTAATTTCTCGGCCAGGGCCTGCGCGCTTTCCTGCCGAGTGCAAAGCGCCATGACTCCCGCTTGCTTCAAGGTCTCAGGGTACCTTCGTTGACCAACCCTGCCAACGACCGCCTTGCGGCTCCCGGGAAGGGCCTCGCGAACCCATGCGGTCAGGGTCCCCCGGCCCGGATAGCCCAGCGCCCTCATCGTGGCAGCAATGCATCGATCGTGGGTGAGGTAGTGCTCGACAGCCGCCTTCTTCTGCGCCTGCGAGAACTTCGGTTGCCGACCTGCATAGCGCACTGGCAGGTCGAGGCGCTGCTGATACTCGCGGTACCAGCCCTTCAAAGCGTTCTTGGTTGGGTAACCCAACTGTCTGATGGTGGGCCTAACCCGTTT
>NZ_JASZYT010000024.1 GCF_030316765.1 Variovorax saccharolyticus | reverse complement strand
ACATATACCGAGGCCCATGATCGAGCCAGCTTGCTGGTGAAGTGACTGAACGAGGTTCCAGGAAAAGCCACTAAGCTTCAGCTACACACGACCGTACCGCAAACCGACACTGGTGCGCGAGATGAGTATTCTAAGGCGCTTGAGAGAACTCAGGAGAAGGAACTCGGCAAATTGACACCGTAACTTCGGAAGAAGGTGTGCCCTATTAGTGTGAAGTGAACAACGGAGCATGAATGGGTTGCAAAAAATCGGTGGCTGCGACTGTTTATTAAAAACACAGCACTCTGCAAACACGAAAGTGGACGTATAGGGTGTGACGCCTGCCCGGTGCTGGAAGATTAAATGATGGGGTGCAAGCTCTTGATTGAAGTCCCAGTAAACGGCGGCCGTAACTATAACGGTCCTAAGGTAGCGAAATTCCTTGTCGGGTAAGTTCCGACCTGCACGAATGGCGTAACGATGGCCACACTGTCTCCTCCTGAGACTCAGCGAAGTTGAAATGTTTGTGATGATGCAATCTCCCCGCGGAAAGACGGAAAGACCCCATGAACCTTTACTGTAGCTTTGTATTGGACTTTGAACAGATCTGTGTAGGATAGGTGGGAGGCTTTGAAGCAGGGTCGCTAGATCTTGTGGAGCCAACGTTGAAATACCACCCTGGTGTGTTTGAGGTTCTAACCTAGGTCCATTATCTGGATCGGGGACAGTGCATGGTAGGCAGTTTGACTGGGGCGGTCTCCTCCCAAAGCGTAACGGAGGAGTTCGAAGGTACGCTAGTTACGGTCGGACATCGTGACGATAGTGCAATGGCATAAGCGTGCTTAACTGCGAGACTGACAAGTCGAGCAGATGCGAAAGCAGGACATAGTGATCCGGTGGTTCTGTATGGAAGGGCCATCGCTCAACGGATAAAAGGTACTCTGGGGATAACAGGCTGATACCGCCCAAGAGTTCATATCGACGGCGGTGTTTGGCACCTCGATGTCGGCTCATCTCATCCTGGGGCTGTAGCCGGTCCCAAGGGTATGGCTGTTCGCCATTTAAAGAGGTACGTGAGCTGGGTTTAAAACGTCGTGAGACAGTTTGGTCCCTATCTTCCGTGGGCGCTGCAGATTTGAGGAAGCCTGCTCCTAGTACGAGAGGACCGGAGTGGACACACCTCTGGTGTATCGGTTGTCACGCCAGTGGCATTGCCGAGTAGCTAAGTGTGGAAGAGATAACCGCTGAAAGCATCTAAGCGGGAAACTCGTTTCAAGATGAGATCTGCCGGGGCCTTGAGCCCCCTAAAGAGTCGTTCAAGACCAGGACGTTGATAGGTCAGGTGTGGAAGCGCAGTAATGCGTTAAGCTAACTGATACTAATTGCTCGTGCGGCTTGACCCTATAACTTTGATCTACGATCAAGGTGTTATGCCAAGTTGACGCATTCAAGATTCCGATGCCACAAGCATCAAA
>NZ_JASZYT010000023.1:0-2500 GCF_030316765.1 Variovorax saccharolyticus | reverse complement strand
TAGTTGCTACATTTAGTTGGGCACTCTAGTGAGACTGCCGGTGACAAACCGGAGGAAGGTGGGGATGACGTCAAGTCCTCATGGCCCTTATAGGTGGGGCTACACACGTCATACAATGGCTGGTACAAAGGGTTGCCAACCCGCGAGGGGGAGCTAATCCCATAAAACCAGTCGTAGTCCGGATCGCAGTCTGCAACTCGACTGCGTGAAGTCGGAATCGCTAGTAATCGTGGATCAGAATGTCACGGTGAATACGTTCCCGGGTCTTGTACACACCGCCCGTCACACCATGGGAGCGGGTTCTGCCAGAAGTAGTTAGCCTAACCGCAAGGAGGGCGATTACCACGGCAGGGTTCGTGACTGGGGTGAAGTCGTAACAAGGTAGCCGTATCGGAAGGTGCGGCTGGATCACCTCCTTTCTGGAAATAAAGCTGTTCAAGCTGAACGCCCACACTTATCGGTTGTTGGATGAAGTCGAGTGATCGACATGGGTCTGTAGCTCAGCTGGTTAGAGCACCGTCTTGATAAGGCGGGGGTCGTTGGTTCGAGCCCAACTAGACCCACCAAATTCTTCCAATGGTCAAATGGTGCGACGAGCGCCATCTGTGAGGACCCGGGGGATTAGCTCAGCTGGGAGAGCACCTGCTTTGCAAGCAGGGGGTCGTCGGTTCGATCCCGTCATCCTCCACCAATCTTCAGGCCCCGGGCGGGGCTGCAACACGATACTTATACTCAACACCAAAGCTGCTTTGAAAGAGGCATCTTTGTTGTTGATCAAGATCTCTTGATCAATCGGCTGTTCTTTAAAAATTCATAGAGTCGAATTAGCGTCGCTGGTGGAAACTGCACATTCGTAAAGGTTTAGTGCAGACCGTGCCATCAGCGACATGAATTTTTGATTGCGTCAATTATGAACTTCAATTTCGAATCAAATCGAAAGTATGAAGTACGGCATAACGCGCCAGGTGAAAGACCTGGCAATTCCTTGATTGATTTTGGTTTCTGTGAAGAAACGTCAAAGTTATAGGGTCAAGTGAATAAGAGCACGTGGTGGATGCCTTGGCGATGATAGGCGACGAAGGACGTGATAGCCTGCGATAAGCTTCGGGGAGCTGGCAAATTAGCTTTGATCCGGAGATTTCCGAATGGGGAAACCCACCTGCAAAGGTATCGCATGCTGAATACATAGGCATGCGAGGCGAACCGGGTGAACTGAAACATCTCAGTAGCTCGAGGAAAAGACATCAACCGAGATTCCGAAAGTAGTGGCGAGCGAAATCGGAAGAGCCTGTTAGTGATAGCACAAGACTTAACGGAACAGTTTGGAAAGACTGGCCATAGCGGGTGATAGCCCCGTACGTGAAAAGACCTGTGTGGTACTGAGCTAACGAAAAGTAGGGCGGGACACGAGAAATCCTGTCTGAATATGGGGGGACCATCCTCCAAGGCTAAATACTCATCATCGACCGATAGTGAACTAGTACCGTGAGGGAAAGGCGAAAAGAACCCCGGGAGGGGAGTGAAATAGATCCTGAAACCGCGTGCTTACAAAAAGTAGGAGCCTCGTAAGGGGTGACTGCGTACCTTTTGTATAATGGGTCAGCGACTTACATTCAGTGGCAAGGTTAACCGAATAGGGAAGCCGTAGAGAAATCGAGTCCGAATAGGGCGATCAGTCGCTGGGTGTAGACCCGAAACCAAGTGATCTATCCATGGCCAGGATGAAGGTGCCGTAACAGGTACTGGAGGTCCGAACCGACTAGTGTTGCAAAACTAGCGGATGAGCTGTGGATAGGGGTGAAAGGCTAAACAAACTTGGAAATAGCTGGTTCTCTCCGAAAACTATTTAGGTAGTGCCTCAAGTATTACCGTCGGGGGTAGAGCACTGTTTTGGCTAGGGGGTCATGGCGACTTACCAAACCAAGGCAAACTCCGAATACCGACGAGTACAGCTTGGGAGACAGAGCACCGGGTGCTAACGTCCGGACTCAAGAGGGAAACAACCCAGACCGCCAGCTAAGGTCCCTAAAATTGGCTAAGTGGGAAACGAAGTGGGAAGGCTAAAACAGTCAGGATGTTGGCTTAGAAGCAGCCATCATTTAAAGAAAGCGTAATAGCTCACTGATCGAGTCGTCCTGCGCGGAAGATGTAACGGGGCTAAGCCAGTTACCGAAGCTGCGGATTTGCAATTTATTGCAAGTGGTAGGAGAGCGTTCTGTAAGCCTGTGAAGGTGCGTTGTAAAGCGTGCTGGAGGTATCAGAAGTGCGAATGCTGACATGAGTAGCGTTAAAGGGGGTGAAAAGCCCCCTCGCCGTAAGCGCAAGGTTTTCTACGCAACGTTCATCGGCGTAGAGTGAGTCGGCCCCTAAGGCGAGGCAGAGATGCGTAGCTGATGGGAAACAGGTCAATATTCCTGTACCGATGTGTAGTGCGATGTGGGGACGGATCTTAATAGGTCATCCGGGTGTTGGATATCCCGGTTTAGTGGGAAGTAGGCGT
>NZ_JASZYT010000022.1 GCF_030316765.1 Variovorax saccharolyticus | reverse complement strand
AGGCCGTGGCTTCAACGAGCTGAAGGTCACCGAAGCCGATTGCAGGGCCCAGGGCAAGGCGAGGAACCGCACCGCGCTGATCGCCTGCTTCGAGCCGAACCGGCGCGTGGATATCCGCGCTACGGGCGAGCAGCCGGGCTAAGGGTGCATTGATCAAGCGACCGAAGGGGCACCCGTTGGCTTGATCGGTCGGCGTTCAGTTGGAGCGGCCACGCAGACGGCTGCAATGGCTTGGGCGCGCCGCGGTGAAACGCGGGCGCCCGCTGCCACGGACTCCTGGGGGCGGGGAAATGACGATCGGCCGGGCGCGTACGACTCTCGCGCTGGTGTTCTACCAGCGCTGCTTTTATCTCTTTGTCGCAATGCTCGCGCTCATCATGGCGATGCTGCTGCTCGAGCCCACGCCCCGCGGACGGATCATGCTGAACGGCGGCAACCTCCTCGTCGTGATCGCAGCGGTCGCCGCGATAGGGCGCACCCAGCTGTCGTTCGTGATCGCGCTTCTTTTGGCGATGCCGACCCTGGTCTTTCAGCTGCTCGCGATTGACGGAAGCGACTCGCGGTTTCTCCTGCACTCCTGGATGTTCGGCGCCGCCCTCTACGCGGCGACGATCGGATACCTGCTGCGCTACGTTTTTCAGCATGACGTCATGACGGCCGACAAGCTCTATGGCGCCGCGGCCGCCTACCTGATGCTCGGCGCGCTGTGGGCGTATCTCTACGCGATGGCCAACCACATTCAGCCGGGGTCGTTCGCGTTCGGCGGTGCCGTCATTTCGCCGCCGATCGGCGACTTGCTCTATTTCAGTTTCACCGTGTTGACCAGCACCGGTTTCGGGGACGCCGTGCCGGTGCAACGGTACGCGCGCGGGCTGTGCGTGCTCGAGCAGCTTGTAGGGGGCCTCTTCCTCGCGATCCTGATCGCCCGCTTGGCCGGCGTCTACCCTCCGCGCAGAGAGGATTCCGGGACGTAGCGGCGGTCCGTTCCCGATTGCCCTAGCCAATCTTCCAGTACAGATTGATCAGCGCGGCGTCGACGGTTTGAAAGGCGAGCTGCCGCGCGACATCGATGAGTTGCACAATGCGTCGACCTGTCATCCCGTCGTTCAATCTCCGTCGCCTCCGCGCTTTTCGTTGACTTTCGCGCGCTCGATTTGCGCGTCACTCCGAACCCTCCACCTGTGGTGTGGGATTCCCGCGCCTGGCTTCACAGACCGCAGCCGCGTCATGCCGCCCGTGCATGCATGGATTCTTCGTGCGCTTGTATCAGCATGCTGGACGGCGGACGAGGGAAATTGATCGACTCGCATCTCGTTGAAACGGTACAGTTCGGTCTGCTGCGCGCATGTCGCTCCTGACCGAGTTCGCAATCAGCGGGGCAAGGCCTTCGGATGGAAGCAGAAAACGGGATAAGCATCGCTGGAATGCGTCGTTGCCACGCCGAGCGCGGAGGATGCTTCTGTCTTGGCCGATGTGGTCCAGCGTCCTCTCCTATCCGACGTGGATGGAGTTTGATCTCGGATGCGTGGAACTTTTCAAGCTGGCACCCGACGAGCGCTCCGGCGCCCAGGGCGCGTGGCGAGGATGAAGACGCCGACCCGGTCGATTGACGGTCGGATCGGAGCCGAGCTTGTTTCGACCTCGCGGAGGTCGAAGCGTGAACTCAGTTCATCTGGGCAACGTTCATCAGGTCCTCGTTCGGTGTCCCGTCGGGATCGATGCTGACAAGCAATCCCTCCTGTCCCGGCTTCCGAGAGACCCGGCTTCCGAGTTCGAACTCTCCAACTCCGATCCATTTGACAACATGGACGTCGTTAGTCAAGGTCAGGGTGGGGATCTCCGAACGGTCCATCACGTCACCCACAGTGAGCCCGACGGTGCCGATCGCTTCGGCGCCAAGTTGCGCTCGATTCCCTGCACGGCGCGGTCACTACTTCGCCGTTCACGACGGTAATGCCCGTGACCACGAATTTGCCCATCGTCACCTCCTCGTCGTGGAGGCCACAGTATGCCAGCCGGCTGGCTTGCGGACGGTCGACAGTGGAACGGGGCAGTGTCGCAAATCTGGAACTTTGCCAAGTCTGTCGTCGTGAGTGTTGCGTCATAGACGCTCGACAGTTTCAACTCCATGCCCGGCTCTCGCCAAGACAACCTTCAGCTTCGGCCCGGGAACCCCGTCAGGCAAGGTGGGACCAAACGGAATATCCTGCCATGAGCGAATGAACTATCTTGACGACCGAAAGCGGCCGGCTCGCCACCGTCGATCCAGAGATTGGTAGGGGTGTCGGCAATGCAGCGCAGCACTTTGACAGCATCGCCGTGGGCACATCGCCTGACAGCAATGACCATTGGAAGGGTCGCCATCGTAATCACCCGTCGTAGAGACCGCAGCATTTGATCGAGCCAGCGTCCCGACGCTAGGTCAGCACGCCAAGCACTTGCAGATCGGACTCGATCAGAAGCTCTGGGGCGGCCGCATTGCCGCCGGTCCAACAATTTCGGCGATGCGTTCGTTCGTCGCGAGGAATGGCTCCTCCATTCGAAAGCGCGATCCGGTTAAGAGCAAATTGAAGTCGGAAACGAACTGATTCTCTTGCGGATCGATTGGCTCAAACACCTCAATGCACCTTCCGGGCTCTTGAACCAATGCGAAGCGTGCATCGGCTTCGTCCAGCCAAGCGAAGCAGCATCGAAGCCTCCTGGAGCGTTGTGGGAATTCGATGGCTCGTATACGCTCGCCGACGAACTCGCTGACGAACTCGCTGGTCAGCCGCGCCTACGGCCCGGCATCCAGATCCCTGATCGCCGCGATAGCTTCGTGCCTGGACTCAATCAGCGCCTCCTCCTCCGAGCGAGCACCGGCGTCGCGGCTCCTGACAGGCTCCCGGTCGTCGATCTGGAACGACCAGCTCCATCGGTCGCCGGTTGGCCAGACCTCGATCGTGACCTGATGCCCGTGGTGTTCAAAGCTGGTGTCGGACATGTGTCGCCTCCATCGGTGGGACCTGAGGTATGAAAGACCTTTCCTTCCGCCCCGATGGTGCGCGCAATGCTCGATGGCAGCAAGACTCCGGCGCGGCGCCAGCTCTCCTCGCTGGCGGGGCGTTGACGCCACCCCGGTGCCCCTCTCGGTCGAAAAGAAGAACCTAGGCCACTCGTCGATCGCGACAACTCCGGCTATCTCAATACCGATGAGAAGGAACGGCTCAAGGCGATGTCAGTTTCTGGGGAGCTGACCAACGACTCAAACGGACAAATCGAGTGCGTTACGTTTATAGCGCGCGAAACCGTCAGTTTCGAGCCGCGAGTACGTCAAGTAGCACTCCCTCCGATTTGAGATGAGGCAAGGTCAATGAGCGCTGGAGGCGCAACTTCACTGGGCGTCCGTCTCACCGCCGGCGCGCCCCGGCGCCACCCGCAAGGATTCGGGCGCTCGGTCTGCCTCGCGGGTCGCCCACTCTTAGTTGAGGGCCTGGATGGCGTGGAACTGAGCACGTGTCGTGCAGGCCGTCGGCGCCCGCTTGAGAAACTCTGCGCCAACGCCACTCGCGTTACCGAGGTCACGCACAAGTCGGATCCAGCAAGTCGCGAGACCTTCGTGACTTTTTTCCTGCTCGACGGACCAAGCTCAACGTAGCCTGGCTGTGTCGGAGCAAAGCACTCGCACAATGCCGGAATGGCGTACCACTCGACATTTCAGACGACGAACTCTTCCAGCGGGTTCAGGTGCTTCGGATGCAAGCAAATGAGGGCAATCAAACCGCCCTCCGCGAAGCCCTCGAAATGGAAACCGAAGCTAGGCGCCGCTTTTCGGCGGCCACTACGCTCGCGGCACCATTGGCAGCCTTGCCGGTAGCGCGCCGACCGTGGTGGCGGTTCTGGTAGCAGAGGCCTGCAAGCTCACACGCTCCAAGGCAATGTTCACCAATTGCGAGCCTGCCACAGCCGATGCCGTGCATCGCGTACGTTCTTCTCCACCTGGCCTTTCCCAGCCGGAGGCCGGGTTGCAACTCGGTGCCCCTTAGTCAATAGGCAAGACGGCTCTAAGGCGGTATCAGGGGAAGTTGCGCGTTCGTTCGGACGGGTAGTGGAAGACGCTGATGGGCGACGACGGGACCTCGAAGGGACTGCTTGGGGGCCGCGTCGGTGGTGCGATGCACCACGGGGCGCTTTCCGAAACGCACACCCGAGGATCGGGTGAGGTTCTTTGGGCGTGCGAGTTCGGACGCTGCGGGCATCTGCACCGATTCTGAACGGCTCCAACACCTTGACCGCGAGCGAACTCCTGCATTTTTGACTGAAGATGATGAATCCTATTGCGATTCGATTCGATTCGATTCGATTCGATTCGCGAGTTGGTTCTATCGGTCGGTTCGTCGCCAGTGTCTTCAGCTCGGCGTGGGAGTTCCTGCAGCCTGGGACCAAACGCGGCGTGGCTGTCTGGTGTTGGACCTGCACATGCCTGGGATGAACGGGTTGTCGCTGCGCAAGCGCCTTCAGGACATGACAGTCTGCCTACCGATCGTGTTCATTCGCGACAGCGTAGGCATACCAACGGCCGTCCAGCCATCAAAAAACGGCGCGGTGGACTTCCTGCAAAAGCCGTACCGTGCTCGAATACTGGCTTCGGCGACGCCGAGCGCGACGCGGAGGTGGTCTGAGTTGCGGGGCATGCAGCGATACTTTGACCGCTCTTTTCCTCCATTCGGGTTGAAGCCCATAGCCGTAAGCTTGGCACGGGCCGCCCGACGAAACATGGTCAGGCGATGGATCCTCAAGCATTGAGCGCGCGAAAGCTAAACCACCTGAGTGCGACGCCAGCATTCGAGTGGCGCAGTCCTACGCGCGCAACCCAAGCAAGGCTGGCGTCGTCACCAATCTCGCGCGGGTAGAACGGCTCATCGATGAGGGTGCTCGCCTTCTGGATGCAGGACCTCATGCTGGAAGCCCAGGGAAGAGGCTGCTGGCCGGACAAGGCTGTCCGCCTGGGACGGCGGCGGTGCGCACCTCATCGCTGCCCTCGATCTTTAGACCAAGGAACCCGCATGACCGCCACGCCCCCACGAACACTCAGCCCCATCATTCGAGACCGGGGTGGCGCGGTGGAGCCGATTCCCGCTGCGATCGCGGCAATCACGGGGCAGCCGCTGACGGCGGTGGTGCGGACGCTGTGGCAGTGCATTGGAGCGCTCAAGGGCATCTCAGGAGTCCAAGGCGAGGTGTCGCCCGAGGATGCCTCCCATGTGGCGTTGCATCGTTTTGGCTATGAGCCGCACCGCCTGTACGCTGACCAGCGCCGGCATCCGGTCGTGGGCGAGCTCCTTGGGACGTATGCGCGCTCGCCTGGTCCGTGCGAGCGCCTCCTGGCCATTTGCGAGTCCGGCTCGGCGTTCGCATTCTTAGGTGACCAGGTGGGCGCCTGGACCGGCAGCGCACCCACCACTCTCAGCGCCTTGGTGAGAGCGGGCACGATGGAGCTGGATGCCCCGGTTCGATTCGCGATGACGGTCAAGGCGCATCGCCCCACGCCCATCGCGGCCCCCGACCACAAGTTTCTCGAGTCCGTGGCGATCCCGGCGTTCGCCCTGGCTGACGCCTACAACATTGAAGTCTTGCCCGTCGGTTGGCCCTATTGGAACCTGTCGTTTCCGGGTGAGATGACTGATGGTGGGCCGGGGTCGGGCGCCACGTTGGTCTGCGGCGAGCACGAATTGCTGACCGCAATCAACGACCGCGTTCGTCAGCTCGAGCACGCTGGGGAGGTCGCAGGAAAGCTCTTGGCACAGCTGAAAGCCGCGCCCCGCCGTTAGGCGGCAGGCCGATGTGCCTACTGGCGCTCATGGCCTCGGGATGGATAGGAGACCTTTCGCACTCTTTGACTGACTCGCCGGTGCTGAGCGTCAAGCCTGTGCGTAGGCACCTGTGCCTCCCGGCCAGGCCGTGAGCACTTCGCACCCCTCGGGCGTCACGGCGACCATGTGTTCCCACTGCGCGGAAAGAGACCCGTCCTTGGTCACGACGGTCCAGCCGTCGCGCAACTGCCTGGTTTCGCGCTTACCGGCGTTGAGCATCGGTTCGATGGTGAAGACCATCCCCGGCTCCAGCTCGAGGCCCGCCCCGCGCCGCCCGTAGTGCAGGACTTGCGGTTCATCGTGATAGACCTGCCCGATGCCGTGACCGCAATATTCGCGCACCACGCTGAAATGCTCCCGTTGGGCGACCGTCTGGATGGCATGGCCAACATCGCCCAGCGTCGCGCCAGGCTTGACCTGCCGGATGCCGGCGAGCATGGCTTCGTACGTCGTCTCCACCAAGCGTCGAGCCAACACGCTGGGGGCACCGACGAAGTACATGCGACTGGTGTCACCGAACCAGCCATCCTTGATGACCGCGACATCGATATTGATGATGTCGCCCTTCCTCAGAATCTTGGTCAAAGAAGGGATGCCGTGACAAACCACCTGATTGACGGAGGTGAGGATGGCCTTCGGATACCCCTGATACCCGACGTTGGCTGGAATGGCCCCCTGGACATTCACGATATGGTCGTGGCAAATGCGGTCGAGCGCCTCCGTGCTCACCCCCGGCACGACGTAGGGCTCGATCATGCCTAGAACCTCTGCGGCAAGGAGGGCGGCGCGCCGCGCCATCCCGACTTCCTCGGTGGACTTGATCGGAACGCCGCGAGCCATCAGTGCCTCCCCGTCGAGGATGCACGGGGCTTGCCAGAATGGGGCGTAACGGCCGCGGTAATGTCCAGGCCCCCCGCGAGTTCGGCTCGTATCAACAGTTGGCAGATTTCCCGGTGGTCCAGCTCCGGGTGCATCTCGGTCAGCATGCCGACGCGCATCCAGTGCTCTGCCTGCGCATTGATGGACCTGCTGAGCGCGTTGCCAGCGACGCGCAGGTTCTCGTGCATCAGCTCTGAAATCTTTACGATACCCATCTGCTACCTCTGTATGAAACGTATATGAAGTATATACGTTTCGCATAGCGTCGATGTTGCTGCAGAAGAAGAACTCGTCGTTCGATGAGCCCCTCCGAGTGGGCCCCGGATGCTGTCACCGAGAGGCGGCGGCCCCCGCCGCCTTGAGGGGAGGGGGTGCTCGGAGCGGCGTGCCCGCACCGGCCAATCCGATCGACTAGGCGGCGCCGAGGACCGTAAACCGGCCGGCGGCGAAAAGCGGCTACCGGTGCTTGGGAATGGATCGTCGACGGCGCAGGTCGCCGGGCCGTGAGCCCGTGATTGGAGGTCGTCGATTACGGAGCATCCGGCGATCACTCAGCTTACCCGCCGCGGCCTCCGGCGAGCGCTGCTCAGAATTGGGCCTGCCCATCGCCGGTGCGGTCATGAACCCATCGCATCGCCTGCTGCTCGCCGTGCCGAGTCGCTTCCGATTCTGTCCCATACACGATTTCCTCGGTGTCGTTGGGCAGTCGAGTCTCCTCCTCGTCCGCAGGTGTTCGCACAAGGATGACGATGGGCCGATAGCCGCCGCGCACCGGCTCTGCGCGGAGCTCAAAGCGAAAGCCTCGGTATCCAAGCGAGTGGCCATCGGAAATTGGAGTGCTTGGATCTGTTGACATGGTTCGGGGCTATTGGAAGTTTGGTCAAATTGTGCGCAAACGTCGTCTCGCTCCGGTGCAGGCGTGCACGGGCCTTGTCTGAAGGACAGCGCGCCGTGGGAGGCCGTCTGTGACCGACCACGCGCGGCGGCGAATGGATTCAACCGCTCGCATGGGACGCGTAGCCGCGGGTTCAGATCTCCTCGACCTCGAGCGTCTGCATGAACTCTCGGGCTACGCTACGCATCCATCTATCGCGATCGAGGGCCTGTCGATAGCATTCCCGCAAGCTCCCGGCCTGGATCTGCTTGCCTTGGGTAAAGCAACGCCGGTCCGCTGTCGTGTGAACGTTACCCAAAATGTCACGCCACCGGATGCGATCACCGCTATTTCTTCCAGATGTCGAGGGGTCAGAACCTTCTCGTAGTTGGCCCGCCCCACTGTGTTCACGTCCTTGTCGGCGACGAGGCTGCAATGGTTATTCTGGTCGATCATCGCGTTGCATTAACCGGTCGAACTGCCATCTGGTCGGGCGATGAAAACCGTCTGCTGGCGGCCCTCGATGGGGCTGGGGTGGCGTTCACGACAAATCGGCACGTGTAAGCCAGTTTGGGTTCTTCTACGACTGTTCTATGCTCGAACGTCCCTCCTCCTCTTCTTGTCCACGAATCCAGCTTCAGATGAGTTTCGACACCCTTGACTACCTTGCCCCCGACGCCTTCGAGGTTCGGATCTCCGAGCTCCTGGTCGCCACCTCCGACGGCGCGGACGCGCTGATTGACCCTTCCGTTTCCGAGGTGCTGCGGCTCGTCAAGGATCACCTGAGGATGGATGTCGTATTCGTCTCCGAGTTCGTCGATGGCCGCCGTGTCTTCCGCCGCGTGGAAACCCGCCCCGAGGCCGCGGTGATCTCGGAAGGCGGCTCGTCCACGCTCGAGCAGGGCTTCTGCCAGCGCGTGGTCGACGGCCGCCTGCCGCGCCTGATCCATGACGTGACATCCCTACCGAACAAGGCCGAGCTGCCACCGACGGATTTCCCGATCGGCGCCCACATGAGCGCGCCCATCGTGCTGACGGACGGGCGGGTCTACGGCACCTTCTGCTGCTTCAGCTTCTCGGCCAACCTGGCCTTGACCGAGCGCGATCTCAAGAAGCTCGAGATGTGCGCCCAGCTCGCGGCACGAAAGATCGACGCCCAGAGGGCGCGGGAGTTCGAACAGGCTAGCGCGAGCTGGCGGCTCCTGCCGTAGCGCGCCCGGCCCGGGACCAGTGGGCCAGCACCTCGACCCGCACAGCCTCGGCGATCGCGCCCGCCGCCGACGGACGGCCCGCTGCAGGGCACCGCCAGCTACCGCTCTTGCGCCACCGCATCCGTCAACGGCGGACCCTGCGGGTCATTGGCTGATGGGCGCCTTCCATACTTTGTGATCACGATAGCTGCCGCCGCGCTGCGGGGCCGAAACTCGCATGTACGGAAGAAGCTGGCGTCGGCCCACCTGGAGGCGCTCCTTGATGTCAGGTCAACCCGCAGTTCCAAAGCACTCCAACGCCCAAGGGCGTCAGGACGAGGATCGGTCCCTCTGCAAGTGGTGGTGACTCGTTCTGCGGTCGACGTGAGGCATGGGCCGTGCTCAGCATCTGGTTGACGGTGTTGCGCCAAACTCTCAGAGAGCACGCCATCCAGGGATTGATCATTGGAATTGCCAAGTTGGATCGCGTGTTGAACGACCCACGAGACACGTTGAACAGGGCGCGTATCCGATGTCTCTGGCGCATCAGCGCCTCTCGTCCAATGGTCATAAGCAATCGAGGTTCCAGGTGCCTGCCCTCAAGGCTTGTGAAGTTGGCCGGCCTTGTGAACACGTTGTAAGAGGCGGATGCCCATACGACCAACTTGGCATCCTTGCGAATGCAGGCGTGACTGGGTGTGCTTTCATGACTGGCGGGGGCGGAGCTGGATGCGAACTCGCCTGATCGCAGAGGGGGCGCATGAGAACGCATCGGACACGATTCGCATGCGGGCCGCGATGCAACTTAGGAGTGCGCAGCGCATGAAAAAAGCCGCCTGATGGCGGCTCGATCGGAAGGTGGCCGTGAGCACTTACGCGGCCCACGTTACGGCAAATATTCACTTGCGAAAGTCACCTTTGGTTTTTCTCGTCGTGGTGACTTCGACGCGCCGTTGGGTGGTCGGCTTGCCTGCGCAGGCATCCGAAATGAGCCTGAGCGTATCCGGGATGCTTGACTATAGCAGGATTGTGCATCGCCCTCTTATTCAGGAGATGCCTTCTTCTCCCGGCTCTGGCAATGAAACGCACCGAGACCGCGCTGGGCCGACGTGATACGTCGCTCGCTACGTGCTCTCCCCTCTCAGGCGAGCAGCCACCGCGATCGGGATCCGCACCTTGTAAGTCTGCACACGACGATGCGGCCTTGTCCCACAAGCTGAAACTGCGCGGCGGAGCACCCTTTCCGTTTGAAAGTCAGTTATGGAATCTCATCGGCAATTGAAATCTGCGACCCGGCATAACAGGCGGGCGTATCGCTGGATCCTGTTGGCAGTCATCGTCATCCTTCTCGCTGTGGCGGGCTACAGCCAATTTGCACGCAGGGCGGAGGCCGCAGTCCAGGGCCAGGGGCTCACTCAACCAATGCCGCAAACTCAGCCGCCACGAAAGCTGGCTGTCTGAGCTGATCAACCGCTGTTTGGGTTAAGGAATGTCGGATTCGAGCTTCGGGCACCGCGGGCATCAAGTCGAGATCAAGGCTTGGCAGGTACTGACTGGATGGGCAAGGTTGTTCCAGATTGACGACCTGGCCGTCGAGAACTCAGAAACGGGCGCGCGCTCCAAAGACCAGGCGCTGATCGAGGCGAGGCACGCAGCCATCGCGACGATCAGGAAGCAGGACGAGAACTTGTGCGGCGAAAAAGCGTAGGGCGGTCGGCAAACGGCAAACGGCAAACGGCATGCGCATGTGTCTGGCGCCGGATGCGCCTCGTTCATTGAACCCGCGTCAAGTGTCCCTCAGCCATAGATCGAGGACCGAACCCACGCATCGCACCATTCATCGTCTGTAAACGTCCCTGCCAATGCCAGTAGGCGTCCCAAGCTGGCGCCCTATCCGTTAAAACAGTGGGCACACATTCGCCGATGACTCCACCTGAATTTTCTTCCCGCTCGCCCCTGCTGGTCGTCCTGAACGCCGGGTCCGGTAGCGGTGAGGCCTTGCGCACCCGGGGTGTCATCGCGGCTGGCTGCGCCGCGGAGCAGCGCGACTTCCACGTGTACGAGGTCGAAGCGCCCGACCGTTTGCACACCTGCGCACGCGAGGCAGTCAAACGTGCCCGCATCCTGCGGGGCGTCGTGGTGGCCGCGGGCGGCGACGGCACGATCAACGCCGTGGCGCAGGCGGCGCTCGGCAGCGGCTGCGCGTTCGGCGTCTTGCCGCAGGGCACTTTCAACTACTTCAGTCGCACGCACGGCATTCCTTCCGACACGGCCGAGGCGTTGCAGGTCTTGCTGCACGAGAGCCCGCGGGCGGTGCAGGTGGGCATGGTCAACGAGCGCGTCTTCCTGGTCAACGCGAGCCTCGGCCTGTATGCCAAGCTGCTGGAAGACCGTGAGGCATTCAAGGCCCAGTATGGCCGGCATCGCTGGGTGGCCTTCTGCTCGGGTCTGCTGACCATCCTGCGAGGCGCGCGGCCCTGGTACCTGCACATGTCCTGGCACGGGCAGCAGCGCGACATCCGCACCCAGACCCTGTTTGTCGCCAACAATGCGCTGCAAATGCATCGTGTCGGTTTGGCGGAGGCCGATGCGCCGGAGCAAGGTCAGTTGGCAGCGATCGCGCTCAAGCCCCAGGGCGCCATTGCCATGCTGTCGTTGCTCGCGCGCGGTGCCCTGGGTCGTCTGGGCGAGGCCGAGAGTCTCGTGAGCTTCACGTTCGAATCGATGAAGGTGCGTCCGATGCGCGGTCGCCGGCGCGTCAAGGTCGCCACCGATGGCGAGATCGGCTGGCTCGACATGCCTCTGGACTTCCGGGTCTCGCTCGAGCCGCTCTGGCTGATTCGCCCCGACGTGGCGCCGGAACTGGAGGCGACGCGACAATGACGGTGCTGCTGCAGATCTCCGACCCCCATTTCGGCACGGAGCAGGAGCCCGTTGTGCGGGCGTTGGAGCTTTTGGCCCGCACGCAGCGCCCCGATCTGGTGGTGCTTTCGGGCGACATCACGCAGCGCGCGACCCGGGCGCAGTTCCGTTTGGCGCGCGCGTTCGTTGACAGGCTCGCGGCGCCGTCGCTGCTCGCGATCCCTGGAAACCACGACATTCCGTTGTTCGCGCTCGGCACGCGGCTTCTAAACCCTTATGGGCGCTACCGTGAAGCCTTCGGCTCAACGCTTGAACCGATGTTCGAATCGGTCGACTGCTTGGTCCTCGGTGTCAATACGACCCGCTGGTACCGCCACAAGAACGGCGAAGTCTCGGCTTCGCAAGTGGAGCGCGTCGCGCGGCGGCTCGCGCTCGCCACGCCGCAGCAACTGCGCGTGGTCGTTGTTCACCAGCCCGTCGCAGTGACGCTGCCGGAGGATGCGTCGAATCGACTGCTCGGGCGCGACGTCGCGGTCGCACGCTGGAGCGCCGCCAATGCGGATCTGGTGCTCGGCGGGCACATCCATCTGCCGTTCGTGCGATCGCTCCCACAGGAGTTGCCCAGCAGCCATCGACGGATGTGGGCCGTGCAGGCCGGTACGGCCGTCTCGACGCGTCTGCGCAGGGGCGCGCCCAATTCGGTCAATCTGATTCGCTGGAGCGGAGGACTCCCCCGCAGCTGCGTGGTCGAGCGCTGGGATTGCGTGGCCGGTACAGCGCGCTTCGACCTGGCCGCCACGGACACGTTGCCGTTGGGCGAGAAGCTTCCCTTCGAGCATGGAAGCTGAAGCAGCGCCCTTGGTGTCGGCGGCACAGCTTCTGGGTCAGCATGCGTTGGCCGTGTTCGCGATCGGATTGTTCGTGGCGATGGCTGCGAGCGGATTGGGTTGCGCGCTACTGCACCGCCGGCATGCCCGGTGCATCGACGCAGGCGATGCCATTGCGCCGACGCTCGCGAGACTGCTGGCCGGCTATGCAATCGGATTCGCCCTCATCCTCGGCACAGCGAGCCTTGTCGCTGTGATCGGCCAGCAGATCAGTTCGGGAAGGCATTGGGGTCTTGCCGAACAGGCGCTTGCCGATGCGATGGGAAGGCACACGCCCGCCGTAGCGTTGCGTGCTTTCGGCGTGCTGACCCATCTCGGCGACCCGCTCATGCTGGCCGTGCTTGGTGCGGCGGTGGCCGTGTTGCTCTGGCTGAGACGGGAGCGCCTGCTCTCGGCGGGCTGGATCATCGCGCTGGCCGGAAATGCCATACTGAATCCGCTCCTCAAGCAGGTGTTCGAGCGCGCACGGCCCCTGCACGACCTGGGGACGACGCCCATCGCTGGCTACAGCTTCCCCAGCGGGCACACCTCGGGCGCGATGGTTGCCTACGGCATGCTGCTATATCTCGCGATCCGCTTGCTGCCGCTGCGATGGCACGCTGCTGTGGCAATGGCAGCAGTGGCCCTGGTGCTGACTATTGCGTGCAGCCGCGTCTTTCTTCGGGTCCATTTTGCAAGTGACGTGGCCGCCGGTCTGTTCTCCGGGCTTTCGTGGTTGGGCGTGTGCGTTGCAAGCCTGCAGTTCGCCAGCCACCGGCGTACAGCGCAACCGAACGCGCATTGACTCGCACGGCTCAAAGGCAGGCGCTGCGTTTTTGCGCCAGCAGCGCCACAGGATGCCTGGGCTGACGAAGCTCTAGCAAGAATTTCTGGTGAGCAAGTGGCAACTGCTCCCCCGCGGAGAAGCAGGCCAGGCCACAACGAGCGGCCCTGGCATTTGAGCGCGGCCCACGGGACTGCCGCTGGCAGCAGCCTGCCGGGCTCGACTGCTTGAGCGAGGCGCTGCGGCGCAAATACTCGGCGTCGGAGCTGGGGCAGACCTTCGCAACCTGGCCGGGTTCAAACGGCGGCCGTTGGCGTGCTGGCGGCGGGGGCAATATCGATGCACCAGCGTCGACCTCGCGGCGAGTTCGCGCGGGCTCGGTGGCCAGATCGCGGAGTCGGACAGCTCGACCGGCGGCAACGTCGGCGTGCGCCATCGTGGGTCGGAGACAAGTGGACGCTGCGCGGCCACCTGAATGTCGGCGACGGTGCCTCGATGTCCAGATTGGCAGGCGATCGCAAGCGAGCGACCAGCTTGCGCCCCCACGGCGCTGAATGATTCGGCTACCGTCACCCGAGCTACGCGCGCGACGACGCGCCGCCCGACAAGGTCGCGATGGGCGACCTCAAATTCGGCGCGGGCTCCAGGTGCTGACAGGTTGCGCCGTCGGCCTGGACGGCCGGCTCGAGCGGCAGCACGAAGCAGAAGGTCAGGCCCGGGCCCTGGTTGCGTTCGACGTCAAGCGTGCCGCCGTGCGCTTCCAGGATCGAGCGGCACATGGCCAGGCCCATGCCGAGGCCCTTGGCTTCGGTCGTGAAGAAGTGATCGAAAACCTTGTTGAAGTGCGCCTCGTCGATGCCCGGGCCGCTGTCGCTGACGGCCACCCGGACCCGCCGGCCGTCGCTCGGCGCGACCGATACGTGAACGGAGCGGGACCCGCGGGGCTGTGCGGTCATGGCCTCGTTGGCATTCATCGCCAGGTTCAGCACCACCTGCTGGAGCTGTCCCTTGTCGCCGAGCACGACGCAACCGGGTGCCATCGACTGCGTCACGTCGACGCCGCGCTCCAGAAAATCGCTGCGCATCAACTCGATCACCTCCTGGACGCAGGCGCCGACGTCGACCTGCGCGCGTTCGGTCTCCTGCCGCCGAAGCATGGTGCGCAGGCCGTTGATGACCGCCGTCGCGCGCTTGTTGTCGCGCACCACGTCCTGCAGGATCTCCTTCAGGTCAGTCGGGTCTGGCGGGTTCCGGGCCAGGAAGCGCAAGCCGGCCTGCGCGTTGCTCAGGATTGCGGTCAACGGCTGCGACAGTTCATGTGCCAGCGACGCTGCCAGCACGGCGGTGCGCGCCACCCGGTCGGCATGCCACACCTGACGGCGCAGCAGGTACATCTCGCTCTCGTTCCGTCGCAAGTCGGTGACGTCCGTGAAGACTCCGCATATCGCATCTGCGCTGCCGTCGCGGTTTAGCAGCGGAAACTTGATGGAGGCGAAGAGGCGCGGCTCGCCGCGGGCATTGATGCCGATGCGTTCCTCGCTGCGCACCGCCTCGCGCTGCTGCAGTATGCGGCGTTCGCTGGCCAGCGTCGCCTTGGCCTGGCCGCTCGCGAAAAGCTCGGAATCGGTCTTGCCGATCGCCGATCCGCTCGCCAGGCCGAACAGCTTGTCGTAGACGCGGTTGGTCATCAGGTAGCGGCCGTCCTTCAGCTTCACGTACACCGCCGCGGGCATGTTGTCCAGGATGCCGCGCACCCGGTCGCGGCTCTGGCGCCGCTCGCGCGCGAGTTCGAAATCCAGCAGCACCACCAGTGCGAGAAAGGTGAACTCGGCGACGTGCACGCCGGGGATCCATCGGAGGTTGACGAGGTGGTCGTAGAACATGCCACCGATCAGCAACAGCACGCACCCGGCCAGCGTCAGGCTGCCGCGCCGGTTTTCCCCGGTTCGGTACCGCCGAAGCGCCGCAAAGGCGCACCATCCGAAGATGAGGTAGTAGCCCAGCACGCCAACAACGAACAGTGGCGTCGGGTTGAGGACGCGCAAGTCGGTCACGCGCTCGCCCCACGGCAGCGTGATCCCGGCTGCGGCCGGCATGGCGGCGAAGGCCAAGCCCCAAGGGGACCACAGGTTGGCTACGAAAAACAAGACGCAGACGAAGCTCATTGCGGCCTGCAGGTGGCGAGCCCTAATGTTCAGGTAGGCGCCGACAAACCAGGGGAGCAACCCCGCAAAAACGATGCTGGCGCCGATTTCAACCCTGCGCATCGAGACCAGTCCCTCGGCCGTCGAGGCGCGGTAGGCCCCGGTCTTGGCGCCGACTTAGACGGTGATGGCTGCGCAGACGACCGCGAACAGCAGATGGGTGCGGTGCACCGGCCGCTGCAGGCCGACAATGTCGTTGTGCAGGGCTGCGTAGGCGACGACGCCCGCCAGGGCGCACAGCGTCAAACGAAGAATTCACTCATCGCCTCGAGCCTAGCCGCGAGCCGGGACAGCGGAAAAAGGTAGAGCAACGTACCATTCCGCAGTCCCTCACTTCAAGAGCAGACGTCGCATGGCCACTGCCTGTCCCGCCGTTTTCGTCATCGACGACGACCCGGCGGACCTCACCCGCACGGAGCGGCTGGGCGGAAGCGTTTCTCGAACGCCTGCTCCAGGGGGCTAGCTGTTGCCTGTTGCTCGATGTCCACATGCCCGGCACCACCGGCATCGAGCTTCTGGACATGGGATCCGCCCGCGACTGGAACCTGCCGGTCGTTTTCCTGACCGGGCAGGGCGACATGCCGACCTGTGCCGCATCGTTGAGAAGGTGCGCTCGACTTCCTGCCCAAGCCGGTAGATGACGAACTCCTGATCGTGCCTTGCGGCTTGGGCTCGAGCGTCATGCCGCGCAGGGCGAGCGCGAGGCGCGGCGCATCAGCGTCCAGTTTCATCTCGACAGCCTTTCGCCGCGCGAGCGCGAGGTGGTGGACGGTGTTCTCTTCGGACGGCTCAACAAGCAGATCGCCGCCGACATGGAGATCTCCGAGAGGCCCGTCAAGGAGCACCGGGCGCGGGTTATTGAAGATGGGCGTGCGCTCGGTGGCAGCCGAATTGGCGAGCCGGTGCGGCGGCCACAACGTCGCCGGCGTGGCGACAGCGCAGCGCCGCGCAGGCGGTGCACAGGCAGGCTGATCGTCAACGCGGGGGGGCCGGCGAAGGCGCGACCTCACCGCTTCCGGTGACCCAGTCGATGGCGTCCAGCAGGGCCTGGTCGTCGACCGGCTTGCGAAGAAAGAACCGGACGCCCAGGGCGCGCGCCAAGCGGCGGGTCTCGTCGTCGTCGCGCGCCGACAGCGCAATCACAGGCAGGGCGACCGCCGCCCGCATGAGCCGCTCCCGGACCTGGAGCCCGTTCATGCCAGGCATGGAAATGTCCAGCACCACGCACCCGACAGCGCCCTGGGCCGCCTGCGTCAGGAACGCCTCGCCGCAATCGAAGGTCAACGCGCGATGACCGGCTGAACGCATCAGGCGGGCCAGACCGCTCCGGACCGACGCGTCATCGTCGACCACGTAGACGTCCAGATCGGCCGCGGATTTAACCATAGGGCGGAGTCCTCGCTTTAGCCGCACATGATGCATCCATGGCCGCCCCAACGGTATTGGACCTTGGTCCATCGGTTCAAAACATTTTCAGAACCTGACCTGCCGCGAGCGGCGATCAGGCTCGCACTCTCAGTGATTCCCACGAACACTCAGCCGCTGCCGCATGCATCAGGTCGTGGGTAGAAGGCCCGGTGGAGCCGAGCCTGGGGCGCCTTCAGTTCGCGTCGGTGACGAGGGAGGGAACAATGACAGCCTGGTCAGAGCCCATAGCGTACCGCGACGCCACCATCGCCAAGGTCGAACAGCCTGGCGGCCGCACATTCGGTCACGCCGGACATTTCGCGAACGAGGAGTTCAAGGGCCGATCCACGGAAGTGCACGACCGGTTGCGCTGCCTGGCGAAGGCAAGAGTGGACCTGTGGGCGGCGTTGGCCTCGGCGGTACGTCGTTGAAAAGTGGACCGTGAGCCGATCTCCTCCCGTCAGGTGTCCAGTGCCAGCCGCGTCCCGCTCGGCGCGCCACTGCGGACTCTCGCACGCGGCGCGCGCGACTGCGCCCGTCACATCCACCCTACGGCGAGCGACTCACGCCGGCGCCTTGCGCATCGCCTTGAGCGCCTTGCTCAGCTGCTGCGCGAATCGCGATGCGGCGGACGCGTCAGCCAGCACTTCGATGGAAGACCTTGGACCGCGAAGCACCCACCACGCCGCTGCGATACCTGCTGGGCAACCAGCACGGCCGCGAGTTGGTGGTGATGCTCGACCTCTTTCGTGCGCACGCTGGTCCGCCCTGCCGCCCAGGCCACACTGTCGAGGTAGGCGGCGGCCGGTCTCCACTCGCGTCGCGAGTGGCGCGCATAGCCTGAACTGCACCGCCTATAGCGCGCGATTCAGCCCGCCTCGACAACTGCTGCCAGTTTCTCGAAGAGTTCCTGCGCCAGGTTGAGGTCGCGACGCGCGCCTTCGGGGGTGGCGTTCACCATCACCGAGACCGTTGCGTTGCGCGACGCGAGGTGCATGGTCGCGACCTGGAAACCGACACCGCTGCCGGTGTGCCCCCACCAGTTGCCGATTTGACCGATGCCCAGGCCGTAGCGGTCGTATTCGGGGCCGTTGGTGACCATCCGCGCGCGCGACTTTCTCAGCTCTTGGAGCTCCGCACTGAGAAGCGAGCCGCGATCCAGCGCATCGCCCCACACGAGCAGGTCGGACAAGGTCGACGCCATGGCGCCGGAACCCGCCAGCGAGGTCGGGCTGATGAGCGGCTGATCGTCGGCGTCACCCGTCGCGACATCGACCGCATAGGGCGTGGGTGTCGGCGGCGGCAGGTTGGCCGACGACGGATAGCTCGTGCCATTCAGTCCGAGCGGCCTGAAGATTCGCGTGGTCAGAGCGTCGCCCAGCAGCTGGCCGGTCACGGCTTCGATCACCATGCCAAGCAGCACTGTGTTGGTGTTGCTGTACTGGTATTGCTCGCCGGGTAGAAAGGCCGGCGTCACGGCGAAGGAGAAGGCCGCAAGCTCCTGCGGCGTCCACACATGGAGCGTGTCCTTGACGAAGACCTCGAAGAAGCCCGGCTGCATCGAGTAGTCCGCCAGTCCGCTCTGGTTGCCGGCGAGATCGGCCAGGTCGATCAGGTTGCCGTTCGGCACGCCCGCGATGTAGCGCCCGATCTTGTGGTCGAGCGCAAGCTGATCGGATTGCACCAGCTGCAGGAGCAGCGTCACGGTGAAGGATTTAGTCACGCTGCGGATCGGGAAGGTGCTGTCCAGCGCCATCGGCGTGGCGCGGGCGACGTCGGCCTGACCGAAGGCTCGCCTCCACGGCGTCTGGCCGGCCACGTTCACGCCGGCCAGGATGCCCGGCGGGTGATAGGTCGCGAAGAGGCTGTCGACTGCCTCGACATAACGGGCTTCGCGGGCATTCGCCGCCAGCCCCGCCAGCACGCCCGAGTCGCCCGAGCCGCCACCCCCGCACGAGGCGAGCCATGGCGCGAGGGCCACAGCACCGGCCCAGCGGCCGACCCGACGACGCGACAGATCGAAATGCATGGCTGATGCTCCCATCGTTGTGCCCAAGCCCGGCGGCGCCAATCCCAGCCTCTCGAAACCAGCGACTGCGTGACATCGACTGGTTGCGGGAAGCTCAGACGGTTCTTCGTCAACTGCTTTTCCCATGGTTGGATTGGATTGGCGTTCAGACACCAGCCGCGTTTCGCCTGGTCTGCAATGTAATCGCTCCGCCCGCGCGCACGGTCCCCTTGGATGGGTTCCATCAAGCCGCTGACCCCGATCACGACCCACCGTTCATATAAGGGTTGGCGGCCCAGGGCTGCACGCCCAAGCCGATGACGCAGGCATTCGCAAGTCATCCAGGCGGAGTCCGTCAAGTTTTCCGAGTCTCGGATGCCGGCAACGGCACCGGCATCATCGTCTACGCCGGCGGCGAAGCAAGGGCCAGACCATGGGGCGCGCGCTATTTCGCGACGGCCGCCTCCAGCGATCGATGCCGGAAAGGCCGCCGATCAACAGATGCGTCGTGGGCACAGGCGTCTCTTGAGCAGTGCAGCCCCAGGTAAACCGCGAGCGATTCTTCGATCGGTGTGGCGGGTATAGTGGTATACCCTTAGCCAAATGCTGCGCAGAGCCGTTACGCGCCTGTGTCGACGCGCTGGGCTCCGCGCAATTTTTTGGTTATGTCATGCATCCTCGCCAGCGCTCTCGGAGCGATACGAAAGCTCTCTCGCCAACGGCGCCACCGCCCATGATGGAGCCTTCGACCGGTGCGAAGGACACGCTGGGTTGCGCGTTCAGTCGTCTTCAAAGGGACCAGGAACTGTCGGCAGGCGGCGTCAGGATCTATCGCAAGACGACCGAGGGTGCACGGCTCGGGTACGTGGAGACGCCGGCCACCGGCCGTGGCGTACTCGTCGGAATTTCTTTGCGTGATGGTCACGAGCGGCGGATTTTGCATGAGCACCATGCGGCGAGCCACGCCTTCAACAGAGGCGCCATCTACATCCGGGACTTCTGCGATCGCTATCGCGCCGACATGAAGTCTTCTTTCGATTTTGTGGTGCTCGAATTTTCTCCCGCAGCCATCGAGCGTGCGATCGAGGACAGGGAGGGCCCCCGAGTCAGTGGGCTGGCGCGCGTCACGGGCGGCAAGGACGAGGTGCTCGCCAACCTCGCCATGGCGTTGACGCCGGCGCTCGACAGGCCCGCCGAGGCGAGTTTGCTGTTCGTCGATCAAATCAGCGTCGCGATGGGGACCTACCTCCTCGAGAAGTACGGCGGCGCGCCACGGACCGACATGAGGAGGAGGCGGCTCCTTTCGCGCTCGCAGGAGGCGCGTGCGAAGGAAATGCTGCGCAGCCGGATCGATGGCAGCATAGCGATTGCCGACATCGCGGCCGACTGCAACCTGTCGCGCAGCTATTTCACGCACGCGTTCCGAGAGACCACGGGCCAGACGCCCCTGCAGTGGCTGATCGCCCAACGGCTGGCACGCGCGCGCGTGCTCCTGATGGATTTCGAGCGGCCGATCGCTGAGATCGCCGCGGCTTGCGGGTTTGCGGATCAGAGTCATTTCACGCGCGTCTTCGCCCGGAGCATGGGCACGCCGCCGGGCACTTGGCGACGCGAAGCGAGGATCGACAGCTAGCGCAGAGCCGCTCGCCCAGATGCGCCGCAAGGGCTCACCTGCCAGAGCGACATGGCACCTGATGACTGGCGGTCCGCCGGCATCGAGGACTCAGGCCGAGGCCGCCGCGCGGCCGAATCCAGGTGCGGCTTCCTCGTGGCAAGCAGCAGCGTTGAACACAACAGGACGAGGATCGCCGCATCCTTCGTCAGAACGCCCACCGGGCACTGACGCGCGCGCTTCTCGGCTCCATCGGGTGCACATGCCGATCGTCAATGCCAGCGCCGCAGGCGCCGCTCGCGATCTCGCCAGCCGTGCAGGAGGCATAGAAGTACTCGATGTCGTTGCCCTTCCTGCCCGCCAGGTTGAAGACGTCAAGTCCCAGCGTCAGGTTTCGGTTGACCGCATAGCGCGCGCCGAGGTTCAGCAGGGTGTTGCTGCGCGAGCGCACCGTGTTCCGCGTATCCAGCGCGCGCGGACCGAGGTAGCGCAGCCAGAGCGAGCCCGTCCAATGGCCCCGGATGTAGGTGAGGCCGGTGGCCAGCACACTCTCCACGGCGTTGTCGACGTAGTGGCCTTCGCCTTCGGGCGGCGTACCGCGAAAGCGCGCGCGCGAATAGGCCGCGTCGATGTCAATCCGCAAGCCGTTCGACAGGTTCCAGCGAAGCGTAGCCTCGATGCCGCGCCGATCGCTCGCGCGACCCGGTTCGGTCGAGCCGGCGTCGCCGACGTAGACCAGTTCGGAGTCGAGCCGCAGTTGCCAGAGCGCGGCCGTCGCCATCACGTTGTCGTTCGGTTGGAAACGCCATCCCACTTCCGCACCGTTGCCCTTGGCCAGTGCCGGCACGCGGTCGGCCGGGAGACCGGTCTGGGGATCGAGCGTGATGGTGGTGCCGCGCACGTCGTTGCTGTGGAAGCCCACACCACCATTGAGATAGAACTCGTTCTGGGGTGACAGCGTGAAGATCAGGCCCGCCTTCGGACTCGCGAGCGAATCGTGGCCGCTTCCACTGTTGAGGGGGCCGTAGACCGGCTCGCGCCCTTGCACCTCGTAGCGCAGCATGTCGGCGCGCAGGCCGACATAGCCGCGCCAGCGCTCGCTGAGATAGACGAGTTGTTGCGCATGGATCGAAAGCAGGTCCTGCGACACCTTGTCGTTGCGAACCGTCGAGATTCGCTCGCGCGCCTCGGTGGTGTAGAGGCCCACTTCGCCGATGCGGTCGCCGCGCCACTGGGCGCCGAAGCGCAGCACACCATCGAGCGAGCCGAGCTTGCTGGGCATCTGGTGCGCCGCCTCGGCTCCGAACACATGGCGACGATCGGTCTGCTCGAACTGGTCACCGTGGACCGGATTGTTCAGGAAATAGGTGAAATCCGAGAACAGGTCGAACCGGTAAGCCATCGCGTAGGCGTTGGCTGTCGTCTCGCCCGCCTCGCGCTTGCCGAACCACTTGCCCGACAGGCTGTAGCGCTGGCTCTCGCCGCCATCGGTAGGATTGAGCGATCCGAAACGCGGCAACTCACCGCTGGCAATCAGCCGCTCGGGCACCTGGTCGGTGGCGTTCCAGCGGGCCTTGTAAGCCATGCCCGTGAGGCTGAAGCCGCGCGTCGGCGTTCCCTGGGAATAGCGCAGCACGGCATTGACCTTCTCGAGGTTCTCCGGCACGTTCCAGGGGCCATCGTTGCCGACCAGTTCCACGGCCCCGAGCCAGGTCTGGTCGTCCAGCGTGCGCGAGCCGGCCGCGAGCAAGCGGCGGTAGTTGTTGGAGCCGAAAGTCACTTCGGCGAAAGGCGCGTCGAGCGCGCTCAGGTAGTCGATGGCCGCGCTGCCGGCCAGCGCGAAGTCGCTGTTGTCGGCGAAGTACGGCCCCTTGCGATAGCTGACCCCCGAAACCAGTTCCGGGATCAGAAAGTTGAGGTCGGCATAGCCCTGGCCGTGGCCGTGGGTCGGCATGTTCACCGGCATGCCGTCGACCTTCATCGAGAAGTCGGTCCCGTGATCGAGGTTGAAGCCGCGCAGGAAGTACTGGTTGGCCTTGCCGTCACCCGAATGCTGGGTCGCGACCACGCCGGGCACGGCTTCGATGATGTCCCCGGGGCGCAGCTTGGGGCGGGCCTGGAACACCTCGCGCTCCGCCACGCCTTCGCTGGCGCTGTCGGCCGAGCCGATGGTGGCGTCACGCGGTCCGCGCACCTCGACTTCGGGCAGATGACTCTCCTGGGCCGAGGCGCCGCCGGTGAAAGCGGCGGCGATGGCCAAGGCGCGAGGTAGGCGGCGGGGGAGACGCTTGCACCATTGTGTATGACAAATTTTCAATTGTTCATACCGTCACACGCCGGCCGCATACGCCGTTCGGCGCAGACACTCAGTTCACGGGTTTCAGGTGTCCGTGATCCCCGCCGTGGGCGTGAGGGTGCGAGTGGCGCTTGCTGGCGGCCTCGAGCGGGACCAAATGGATGTTGCCGTGACGCACGCCTCGCAACGCCACGAGCTGGTCCGCACAGGCCTGCACTGCCGCCAGCGGGCCACGCAGGATCACCGTCTCCAGGCAGTGGTCATGGTCGAGGTGGGTGTGCAGGCTGGTGATCACCAGGTCGTGGTGCTCGTGCTGCAGGTCGAGTACGCGGGATGTGACCGTCTGCTCGTGATGGTCGTAGACATAGCTGACGTTGGCGACGCACCAACTGGCCTCCCGTTTCGCGCGGCCCAGGGTCACGCTGCCTAGCTGTGAACGGATCAGATCGCGCACCGCCTCCGAGCGGTTGACGTAGCCCTTGTCGGCGATCAGCGTGTCGAACTGGGCCGCCAGGTCGTCGTCCAGCGAGATCGTGAAGCGTTGCATGGCGAGAAGGTCTGGAACAGTATCGAAGGATCATAGTGCCGCTCTCGCGGATGGGCGTCCGTTGGCCACCGAACACCGTGACGCCGAGCCTCCCCGCAAGGTCAGGGAGCGACCGGCGCGCCCTATGTTCGCCGGCCGCTCGTGGGTGTGGGGTTCAACAACCGCAGCGAATCAGACAGCGCCGCCCTGGCGGGGGCAACCTGCCGTGCCGCCGCCCTCCTCGGCGCCTTGGCGCGGCTGCCCCTTGTGGGCCCGGCCGGTCAGGGCAGCGGCGCCGGCAGGAGCGCGACGACGCTGTCGCCGATGTGGCCTGAGGACCTACACGACAGGCACTCGCGCGGTGACATGCTAGTGCGCCGAAGCGCCCTACCACCCCCTGCGCTTGTCGGATCGAAAGGCAAAGATGGACGCAATGGAGACCCTCGAGTACCTGGGATGGCAGTTCTTGTGCAGCGGCGAGCGGCTGCCCTCGGGAACCTACCAGGCGACCGTCCGCTACAAGGCGCCGCCCAGCGATGACATCCGGACCCTGGTTCTGGACCCTGAGAAATTCGGTACGGCGCAGCAGGCGCTTGAACGCGCCAATGAGCTCGCGATGAAATGGGCCAACGCGCGAGGTGGTGACGGACGTGGAGACGCTTGAGGGCCGGCTGCGGCAACCGCATCGGTGCGCCGGGTGATCATTGGGTCTGCGTGGTCGCGCGCTCACCGGCTCCTGGTACGACGTGGCCAGTGCCCCCGTCGCTCCATCGGGCCCTTCCAGCAATGGCATGTGCCGAAGACGCATCGCCTGTGCTCCCGAGCTCGACGCTCACGATCCATCTCGAGGCTCGAACGCCGTGCTGCCTTCGCTCAGGATGGTGCTGCGTCGCCGGTGAGACTGCAGGCCCAAGAAAAAGCCCGCCGAGCGGGAAGAACCGAACGTGGCCAGAGCAGCTTTCATGAGGGCGATTTGAGATGCGGTGCGATCCCGCGCCACCCGCCAGGGCTCAAAGGCGGTCGGCCGCTTCCTGACGCTCCGATGAGTCAAGAGAAGACTCGGCGCCGCGGGCCCGGTCACGTGGCAGGAAGTTCATCGCAACGCTGCCGGAACTCCCCGCCCTGACGACGCGATGGATGAAGTCGAGTTTCTCGATCACAGGCTCGACCACGATGAACGGATAGCTGTCGTGGGCGCCGAGGCTGCGATCCATCGCATTAATGAACTGCGAGACCGGCAGCCATTGTTCAATGACGGCGTCCCGGATCGATTCGGCGTTCAGGTCGAGCGCTCTGACCTTCAGCGAGGGACCCGAGGGCAAGGCCTGGTCGAGGTGGGTGCCCCAGGCAGCCGCGGTCTCCAGGCCGTCCACCATATGCAGGTAGTGGGCCCATGTCTCCGCCCAGTCCTCCCAGGGATGCGAGCTTGCGTAGGCGCTGATGAAGCGCTGGGGCCAGTCCGGCACCGGTGAGGCGTAGTGCTTCTTCAGGGCCTCGCCGTAGTCCGCCCGCTCATCCCCGAAGAGCGACCGGTACTCGTCGATCCACGGGGTGTCGCGCACCAGCCGGTCCCAGTAGTAGTGGCCGACCTCATGCCGGAAGTGACCCAGCAGCGTCCGGTAGGGCTCATGCATGGAGAGGCGGATGTGCTCGCGACGCGCATCGTCGGCCTCGGCGATGTTGAGGGTGATGACGCCCTCGTCATGGCCCGTCAGCACCCTTTGCCTGGGATTCACCTCTTCGAGAAACTCGAAGGACAGCCCATTGGCAGGATCCTCCAGCTTGTTGGGTGTCGGCAGGACCAGTTCGACCAGCGTGTAGAAGAGGCGACGCTTGGCCTGTTCGAGCGCCGCCCAGTAACCGTGGTTCTCCGGCTTGGCCAGTTCGGGAATGGTGTGCGTCGTGCGGCACGATAGGCAATGACGATGTGAGCTGGCGCAAGGCAGCATCCAGTTGCAAACGCCGCGCTTGCGATTCGCGCAAGGCTTGTAGTCGACCCCGGGCGGGCCCTGCCTGCGCCATGCCTCCTCGTCCGCGGTCTCGAAGGCAAACATCAGTTGCTCGTCCGGTGCATAGCCAAGCGTCGACCCGCAGGTCTCGCAGCTGAGGTTCTCGAAGAAGACGCGATTGCCGCACTTCGAGCAGGTCAGTTGTTTCATGGTGTCCTTCGATCGCGGCAGACGGCGCGTCTTCAAATTGCCGGTTTCCCGTTCGAAGCTGGAAACGCTTCGACCGAATGGACGCCGGAGGGGTGCAGCCTGACCGCCTCGGTCATTGCGGCGGTGCAGCATAAGGCGCGAGCGAAGGTGGCCCGTGTCCTACACGGGCTTGGATGAAGTGCAAGGGATAGTCCGCCCCGAGATGCCAGTTGGAAGCGGGCTTGAGAAAGGATGGCCGACCGGTGCTGAATCGCTCAGCGGCATTGCAGGGAGATGCTGCAGCCCGCTTGGGCCTCCTCTGGGCGCAAGTAGAGACGCGCCCGTGGGAGCCGCGACTGCGGGGACCGCAGGGGCCTGCCCTGACTGACCCACGCGCGGCAACTTCTTCAATTCAGGGGCCTTGCCTAGCTTTCAGCGCTTCTGATCCGGTTGTTGCGGGTTGCCTTGCCCGGGTTGTTGCCCTGGTTTTTGCTGCCCGGGGTCTTGCTGTTGTTGCCCGGGGTTGCTCGGGGTCCCTTGCCCGGGCTGTGACCTGCCGGGGTCGGTCTGTTGTTGCTGTCCGGGTTGGTTGCCCGGTTGACGGGGTGCGCTTTGATCAGGTTGGTTTGCCATGGAATGCCTCACAGGTCATCGGAGCAATGGCGCTCCGCCAATGACCCTAGGCGTCCGTTCTCACGGCACGGGTAGGCCCGCATCGAACGGCCCTGTAGGGAATGTTCCGCGCCCGCGGGACCCGGATCAGAGCCCTCGAGGCGTCGTCTCGACTGAAGCTCGTGGCCACAGGCGCGCTCCACCAACGAGCTGCCTTCGTCACGCGCCGGGGGCTGGCGATGGGTGGCGACCGCGCGGGGCGCGGCAGGCGCTCTGCCAAGTAGACACGACTGACGGCGACACCCCCTTACCACTGCGCCCGCATCCTGATCGCGGGCCCAAGCCTCGCGCCCTTGTTCTGATGTGCGGCATGGCGCATACGCAGGCCGAGGCGTCGCACCCCCGGTCGCACGGTCTCTCCGCGGTCGCGCGAGGCTTGTCGGGTCGAGCCGTCATGACGCGCCCGCTTTGGGTCGACACGCACGTCGGAGGTCACCGGACCATGAATCGTCGCGCTTCCGGCGAGCAGTCGCACTCACCCGAAGAATCGGGCCCGCTCTGGCCCGCGCGGCGTCAGCAGGCGCCATCCTGCCCACCGCAAGGACATTGGCTGACAGGGTGGCGCCGTCGAACCCACGAGCCTTTCGAACCAAAAGGAGCCCCCGTGCCTGATCGACCGCATCCCGTCAGCCTATTGGCGCAGGCCGGACCCCAAGGCCTTCGGGCAATGACCCGATGAACCCGCCCCCTGAGCGCGAGGCACGGGACGAGGCGAAGTTTGTCCGGGTGCGGGGTGCGCGTGAGCACAACCTGAAGAACGTCGACGTGGACATTCCCCGCGATGCGCTGGTCGTGTTCAGCGGCATCTCGGGGTCGGGCAAGTCGTCGCTCGCCTTTGGCACCCTCTACGCGGAAGCGCAGCGCCGCTACTTCGAATCGGTGGCACCCTATGCGCGCCGGCTGATCGATCAGGTCGGGGTGCCCGCGGTCGATTCGATCGAGGGCCTGCCGCCGGCCGTCGCGTTGCAGCAGCAACGCGGCGCGCCCAGCACGCGCTCGTCGGTCGGCAGCGTCACAACGCTCTCGGACCTGCTGCGCATGCTCTATTCGCGCGCCGGCAGCTACCCGCCGCGGCAGCCGATGCTGTACGCAGAGGATTTTTCGCCCAACACCCCGCAGGGGGCATGCCCCCACTGCCATGGCCTCGGCCGTGTGTACGAAGTGAGCGAGAAGTCGATGGTGCCCGACGACTCGCTGTCCATTCGGGATCGGGCGATCGCGGCCTGGCCCCCTGCGTGGCATGGACAGAACCTGCGCGACATCCTCGTGACGCTGGGCTACGACATCGACACGCCCTGGCGCGACCTGCCCCGCAAGGACCGCCAGTGGATCCTGTTCACCGACGAGCAACCCACGGTGCCGGTCTACGCGGGCTTTACGCCGGCCGAGACACGGGCCGCGGTGCGTCGCAAGATGGAGCCCAGCTACCAGGGAACCTTCACGGGCGCCCGCAAGTACGTGCTGCAGACCTTTGCGACCACGCAAAGCGCGCTCATGAAGAGGCGCGTTTCGCGCTTCATGGTGGGTCAGGATTGTCCGTCATGCCAGGGCAAACGCCTCAAGCCCGCTTCGCTCAGCGTCACTTTCGCCGGCCTGGACATCAGTGCACTCTCGCAGCTGCCACTGGCCCGGTTGATGCAAGTCCTGGCGCCCGCGGCCGAGGGGCGCTTTGCGCGCGAGGAAAAGGCAGCCCCGCTCGACCGCGCGGCGGCACGCAGGGACACCGCACGCAGGGTCGCGGCGGGCGGCTCCGCCCACGAGGGTGCGCGGGATGTGCGCCGCACCGGCAACCTTTCGGAGGAAAAGCGCATCGCCGCCCAGCGCATTGCGCACGATGTGATCGACCGCCTGAAGACCCTCGACGATATCGGCCTCGGCTACCTGTCGCTCGATCGCAGCACGCCCACGCTCTCGCCCGGCGAGCTGCAGCGGCTGAGGCTGGCGACCCAGATCCGCTCGAATCTGTTCGGCGTGGTGTACGTTCTCGACGAGCCCTCGGCGGGATTGCATCCGGCCGATGGCAAGGCGCTGCACGTGGCGCTCGAGCGACTGAAGCGCTCCGGCAATTCGCTGTTCATCGTTGAGCATGACCTCGAGCTCATGCGGCAGGCCGACTGGATTGTCGATGTGGGCCCGGACGCGGGCGAGCGCGGTGGGCAGGTTCTCTACAGCGGCCCCCCCGAGGGGCTGCGCCGGGTTGTGGCCTCCCGGACGGGCCACTATCTCTTCGCCGAGCCGTCACCGCGAACGAGGGCGCCGCGTTCGCCTTCCGGGTGGCTGAAGCTCGAAGGTGTCACCCGCAACAACCTCCATCGCGTGAGCGCCGACATTCCGCTGGGCGTATTCACCGCGGTCACTGGCGTGTCCGGGTCGGGCAAGTCCAGCCTCGTGAGCCAGGCGCTCGTCGAGCTGGTCTCGGTGCAGCTGGGCCATGAAGCCGCGTTGCCGGAGGAGGAAGGCGATGAACTCGAAGCCACGCCACTCGGCATCACGGCCGGCCACATCGCCGGCGGCATGGAGGCGATCCGGCGATTGGTTCGCGTCGACCAGAAGCCGATCGGCCGCACGCCGCGATCCAACCTGGCCACCTACACGGGCTTCTTTGATCATGTGCGGAGGCTGTTCGCAGCGACACGAATGGCGCGCTCGCGGCACTACGACGCCGGCCGTTTCTCGTTCAACGTGGCCAAGGGCCGATGCGAGACCTGCGAAGGCGAGGGCTTCGTGAGCGTCGAGCTGCTGTTCATGCCGAGTGTCTACGCCCCCTGCCCCACCTGCCATGGCGCGCGCTACAACGAGCAGACGCTGCAGGTGACCTGGCGCGAGAAGAGCATTGCCGAGGTGCTTGGGATGACCGTGGACGAGGCCCTCGAGTTCTTCAACGACGAAGGCGCCGTGCAGCGGCCCCTGCAACTGCTGCAGGACATCGGCCTGGGCTATCTGCGACTGGGGCAGCCCGCCACGGAACTCTCGGGCGGCGAGGCGCAGCGCATCAAGCTGGCGACGGAACTGCAGCGCGCGCAGCGCGGCTGCACGCTCTATGTACTCGACGAGCCGACCACGGGGTTGCATCCAGCCGATGTCGACAAGCTGATGGCGCAACTCGATGGCCTGGTGGCCGCAGGCAACACCGTGGTGGTGGTTGAGCACGAAATGCGTGTGGTCGCCATGAGCGACTGGGTCATCGACATGGGCCCTGGCGCCGGCAACGAGGGCGGCCGCATCGTGGCCGCTGGGACGCCGGCCGAGCTCTCGAGGGCGGTGGAGAGCCGCACCGCGCCCTACCTTGCGCCCTTGCTGGACCGCGGCGGGTCGCCGGCGGATTGATCGAATCGCTTGCGCACGCCCACCTGCCTGGGCGAGCGAGAGACATGGCTCGGGACATCGGCTGCCTCACTGGGCCAGGCGCAATTCATTGAGCAGGCCGGCGACGTGGGTCACCCCCAGTTTCTCGTAGATCGACCGGATCTGGTTGCGCACGGTGGCCGGGGAACGCCCTAGCTGCTGTGCGATCTGCTTGTGGGTGTTGCCCTTCGCCAACAACTGCGCGACAACGCGCTCGCGCGGGCTCAGTCCGTCCACTCCGTACCGCGGCCGGGCCCTGAGAAACAACAGACCGTGCTCGACATGGTGCGTCGCCACCAGCGTGCGGCCGACGAAGTGCCCCTGCCCACGCAGGAAGTGTTCGAGTACCGCGCGCGGCAGGACGCGGCCGGGCCAGTCGTTCCATTCGCTGCGCATCAGCGCCTCGAAGATCGGATCGACGTGGTACAGGACGCCCATCAGGTCGCCCATGGCCGTGCCGCGGCGCTTGGGCCGCCAGTCTGGCGCAGAACGCTCCAACTGCGTCACGCGGTTCAACCCCAATGCCTGCATCAGGTGGGGCGACAGCAAATGCACCAGTCTCGTTTCGGCCTCCGTGTTGTGCTGTTCGGGATCGGCGCGGAACAGCGAAATCCATTCCATGAACTGGGCCGAGGTGTCGTTGGCCATCGTGATCAGCATGTTGTTCTGCTCGTAGCCCTGGACATAGTCGCGGAACTGCCATCCGCGGCGGTCTCCCCACCAGGTCGCGGTGTTGAAGGCGCGAGTGCCGCGCGCAAGGCCAAACAGGCTCGCTGCTGCGGTGTCCAGGTGCTTGACGTCCTCGTAGTCGATCATCATCTGCGGCGATTTCTCATGCAGGTGCAGGGTATGGACATCGATGCCGCCGGGCGGCGCGGTGGCGGCCGTACCCCACATGGCCGACTCGAAGGACACCACGCCCTTGACCAGGCCAAGGGCTTGGTCCTGGAACAGGTGCAGGGGCTGCTCTTTCGATAGCCGGTAGAGGCGCAGCAGCAGGTCGCCGAAGTCGCTCAGGTGCGAGGAAGCCATCCGGCCGATGATAAGCAAGAGTATTCCGTGGGAAAGACGCGCATCTTGCCAGCGTCCTGATGGCGCTCGAATGATGGAAGCGCGCCGTGGGCTTGTATGCGTCGTCGGGGGTTGCGTACTCTCTGGCACCTTCGGCCGCGGGCGCCCGGCCGCGAGGGCAGCGGGATCATTCCTGCGCAGGCATCGATGCAGGTTGCGACAGGCGACGTGCTCCCGCGCCGCTTCGGCAATGCAAGGGGCTCGGGGTCATGGTATTGCGCTGCGACGCGACGCGCTGGCGCGTCGACTGGTGAGGGCGAGCGTGTCAGGCGAAGCGCTGGCGCCGAGAGCGGGCGTCGGTGCCCCCCCGGTCCGGCCTGCGGCAGATACAGCGTGAAAGTCGAGCCCTGTCCCGGGGGGCTGGCCACGCACACGTCGCTGCCCGAACTGCCGGGTGAAGCCGAAGACTTGGCGAAGGTCCAGACCCGTGCCTTTGCCGACTTCCTTGGTCGTGTAGAACGGGTCGAACACCAGTTCCAGCTGTTCTGCGGCGATCCCCGTTCCGGTGTGGCGCATCGCACCCGGCAAGGAAGCGGCCGGGGCGAAAAGCGTGGTTGCCGTCCCCCGGCATCCCATCGGCGCGGGACATCTCGAGGGTGAGGGAGGCCGCCGCGGGGCAGGTGTGGCGGGCGTTGACGGCCAGCTCAATGATGGCCCCCAAGGCCAAGCAGGCGGCTTCGCGATGTGTCGCCTCGAATTGCGCAGGGCATGCGACGAACGCACCGACCGTCGGCAACAAACGCGAACGGGCCGACGGCCAAGCGTCGCGAGCAGCCAACGTAAGCTATGCGCCGCCGATGCCCACTGTCACCTTGCCGGTGCCGGCGCAGATGTTGCATGGGCGCCGCTCAGGGTCCCGCCCGGACCCCCCACAAACTCGGCAAATTGCCTCGCCACTGCCACGCGTTCCGGGGGGCGCTTCGTCTCCGGGGCTCATGGGGGCTTGCTGCGCAGACTGGTGCGTCGCGGTGGTAGCGGATTGGATCATCAGGATCTCCTTAGACGCTTCAGCGTTGCTGCGTCAGAAAGCCCCGTCAAGTTCGGCATTGCGGCGATTGACGTGGGAAGATGCCTATCTGATCGGAAGAAGCACAGGGGTTTTTTTGGCGACCGCGTCGTCCCAGTCGGGGCCTTCCCTTGCCGCATGCCGGAGACACCCCTCCTGCGGACCGATCTCCCCCGGGGCTGGATCTGATGATCGACCCCCATTAGTTGACAGTGGAAACGCAGGCGCGCCGTGACCGGCCTGGCGGTCGTCGATTTTATTTTTTCCGAATGCTGCCGCGAGCGCGCCAAAGGAACCTTCGCTGGAGAAATGCTCACGCAAGGACCTCACCCAGCACCGGGGTGGGCGTCGTCAATTCCGCTCGTCCGACTCCCAAGCTTGTGGCGCGAAACGTCCGACGCGGTGCGCTCCGGAATGGTCAGTCGCAGGCATCCGAAAGTCGCACTGCGCGCAGGTACGCGTCCCGCTCATCGCAGCTCATCCCACTTTCGAGTTCGGTCAGTTCGAGCCGCTCGAGGTCGTGAGCGAGCCACTCATGCAGATGAGAGATCGGGGTGCTGGCGGGACACGTCTGAGTTTCCCATCCCCGCAGTCTGGAAAAGGCACTGGAGAGAAGCATGCGCAGGTAGACCGCTCGAGCCACTCTGAGCTCGCTCAATTCCGTGTGCGACAGTGACGTCTGGAAACGCGCGACTTGCCTCTGGCAACGGGCGAGCCGATCATTGAGCAGAAGCGCGAAGCCCGCGGGTTTCCCGAGGCGATCCCTTTGGAACCGGTCAAGCTCACTCAGCAGTTGCGCGTAGGCAAGCTCTTGGAGAATCCGAAGCGCGCCATGCACAGAGGGCTTCATGGATCCAGTCTCCCCCTCGGCCGGGCACTCGCCGCGTAGGACAAGGGGCACGCCCGGGGTCATCACGCATCGGCGGGGCCGTGCTGAGCGAAGTCACGCCCGAAATGAAGAGCGGCCTGCGTCAAACTCTGCGGCAGTGGGAGGGCGGCAGTTCCAACGCGCTGCCGGTCCCCACAGCTTCAAATTGCGCTCCCACGAACTCACTGGAGCCCATGATGGCCACAACCAAGCGCGCCGAAACCGGTGTCTGGAAACTGTTCAAGGCCGACGAGGAGCTCATCAGCTCCCGGGCCGCCAGCGCCTCGCAGAGAAGCGCGACCGCGCATGAGATCAGCATAGTCTTGACCGTCCACGCGCAGATCGAGGAGGAGATCTTTTGCTTGGCCCTGCGCCAGGCGATCAAGGACTCCGACTGGTGGACCAAGCCGAGGTCGAGCACGCCAGTGCCAAGGATCTGATCGCCCAGATTCAGGAAGCGACCGATGTAGACGACAAATTCGACACCAAGTCATCGTGCCGGGGGAGTACATCGACCACCACGTGAAGGAAGCGTGCAACGAGATTTTCGTCATGGCCCGCGCCGGCACGGGGTCTCGACCTCGTGGGCATGCACGGGCGGCTTGAAGCGCGCAAGGAAGAATCGATCGCAGAGGTAACGGGCTTGACGGCTCCGTAGTCAAGTCCCGGCGTGGGGACTTGGCGGTGGCTGCCCCAACGCCCTTTTTCGCCTTCGAGAAGCCGGTAGACACGACGACGTCTCGCCTGTTGCCGACCTTGTGTTCATAGCGTGTAGCGGCGCTGGAGACTCCCGCCCGGCGCGAAGAGGAGGACCGCTGTCCGGCGCTCCGCTCCACACGTGCAAATGACCGCCTCATGGGACCGCATCACGGACAGCGTGGCGTTGGTCGGGACATGAAAGCGCAGTATCGCGTTGCTGAGGCGAACGGGACCCGGGCGCGGGATTGGACGATACCCTGACGGCGACGATGCGCGAGGTGGTCAATCACACGACTGCTGATCGAACTTCGGGATACCGATTGCCCTGCAACTTGGCATGGCCGCACGCATGCGCGGACGGCTCAACGAACCGCCCGACTTGGCTTGACCGGCGCGACGGCGTCGGCACTGGCGTGGGAGGCGCTGGCCGATTGCGAGCCGAATGCCTGTTGAGCGCTCTCCGGTTCATGCAGCGGGCAACCATTGGCTGCGCTTCGGAACGCCGCTGACGCGGGGTAGACCGCCTTGCGCGCCCGCATGACGTCGCCCAAGGGGCGATGGGCATCGAGGCCATGCCAGGGATTGAAGGACAAGCCGTCGTCGACCGCCTTAGATCGCTCCTCGCTCCAGCCCGTTTGACTGCCGATGCGCACGCGCGCGACGGCGACATACGGACTCAGGTCCTCCGGCCAAGGGACCGACGCGTCCTCGATCGGCATTCTCTCGAGGTCGGTGTTCAATTGCACGCGCAGTTCCCACTCGCCGGCCCCGGATGCAAAGAAGTCGTTCGAGGACTGGCGCAGGCCTTCCGGATCATCGGCCAGGTCGTCGGACAACGGCTTGTCCCTCAACGAGGTCAACGAGGGAGAGACGGGCACCAGACACAGCTTGGCGATGTAGTCGCCGTAGCGCTGTGGCGCCTGCGTGAAGAAGGTCGCGCCCAGGGGGTGCGTCTGCTTGTGCCCGCCCAGGGCCACCAGCGTGGGGCTTTCGATGCCGACCGCACCCAATGCGGTGGCGGCGCCGCGCAGAATCACCGACAGCGCGCGCTTGCCGCCTTCCGCCTTGTCGGTGGTGGCGGCAAGCTGCTTCAGGCTGCGCAGGAAATGCTTGGTATCGGGAGCATTGAACACGGGCCCGTCGACCATCAGGAAGTCCTGCGTCCGGTCATCCTCCGTGCCGGCCAGTCGGGCGCCCTCGACCCCGATGATCTTCAAGGCGATGCCACGCGGAAGCGACACGCGATCGTCGAGTTCCTCGGCCGGCGGCGTGGAGAGCCGGGCAATCAGGTCGTAGCAAGCGGGTGCCGCGAACAGGCCCTGCGCCAGGGTGGCCGGCAGGCCCGGAAGAACTTCCAAGGTGCCGTGAAGCAGGGCGAAGCTTTTCGCGTGCACGCTGCGAAGGCCATGGCCGGTGTGCGCGAGCATCGTCCGGGACATCTCCAGCAACGTCTCCCGCAGCTCGGCGAAGACTTCGGGCTCGTCGTCCGAAGGCGTTTCCACGTCGGGGTGATAGCGCACCGGCGTGGGCGTCGTGACAGTGTTCATGGGGTTTCTCTCGCTCACAGGAGCTTGTCGATGGTCACGGGCAGCGCGCGCACGCGCTTGCCGGTCGCGTGGAAGATCGCATTGGCCACCGCGGCCGCCGTGCCCACGATGCCGATCTCCCCGAGACCCTTGACGCCGAGCGGCGTCACCTCCGGGTCCGGTTCATCGACGAAGATCACCTCGATCGTGTCGATGTCCGCGTTGACCGGGATGTGGTACTCGGCGAAGCTGTGGTTCATGACCCGCCCGAGCCGGTGATCGGTCAGCGCCTCTTCGTGCAGCGCCATGCCGATGCCCATCACGACACCGCCCAGGATCTGGCTGCGGGCGGTCTTCGGATTGATGATCCGACCCGCGGCGACGGCGCAGACGATGCGCGAGACGCGGACCACTCCGAGTTCCTCGTCGACGCGGACCTCCGCAAAGATGGCGCTGTGCGTGTTGCGTGCCTTCCTCTTCATGCTGATCAGGTCGCCCACGCCAGGCTTGGCCGTTGCCTGCGCCGCCAGCACCTCCTGGCCTGAGGCCGCGAGGATGTCGAGGATGGCGACGGACCGGGCGGGGTTTCCGCGTACCGACATCCGGCCATCGTGGAATTCGACCGCTTCGAGTTTGACCTGGCCGAGCGGTCGTCCCTCGACGCGATCGGCAGCGGCGAGCAACTGCTGGCCGATCGCCTGGCAGGCCAACTGGACGGCGGCGCCGGCTGATGCAGCCATCCACGATCCGCCCTCGACTGGCGATGCCGGCAGGGCGCTGTCGCCGAGCCGGGCGCGGATCTGGCTCAGCGGCAGGCCGAGCGTGTCGGAAGCCACCTGCGCCATCACCGTGTAGGTGCCGGTTCCGATGTCGGCCGCGGCCGTCGCGACCTCGAGCTCGCCGCTCGCCAGGAGGCGCGCGCTTGCGGTGGTCTTCATGAAGAGCGCGTCCCACATGCCGGTCGCCATGCCCCAGCCGATCAGGTCGCATCCCGCGCGCATCGAGCGTGGTGCATGCGATCTCCGGTGCCATCCGAAACGTTCGGCGCCTTCGTCATAGGCTTGGCGCAGCGACTTCGAGGTGAAGGGCTTGTCATTCATCGCATCGACGTCGGAGTAGTTCAATCTCCGGAAGGCCAGCGGATCGAGGCCGGCGCGATAGGCCATCTCGTCGATGGCGATTTCGAACAGGGTCATGCCGGTGGCCGCACCGGGGGCACGCATGTCGCCGGGCGTGTAGGTGTCCATGGGCGCCAGGGTGTACGCGGCCGCGGCGTTCCCACAGCGGTAGTTCATCAATCCCCAGTTGCAGACGACCTCCATGTAGTTCTCGAAGCGGGAGGTGGACGTCGTCGCGTCATTGACGATCGCTTGGAGCAGACCCGAGGCGTCCGTGGCCAGCTGGACCGACTGAACCGCCTGGGGGCGGTGCACATGGGTGAACATCTGCTGGCGCGTCAGCACGACGCGGACCGAGCGTTCGAGCATCGTCGCCGCGAGGGTGGCCAGGTAGACCTGATACTGCGGCCGCAAGCCCGACCCGAAGGCGCCGCCCACGTAGGGGTTCATGACCCGGACATCGGCGGCGGAGAACCCGAACACCGAGCACAGATAGTGCTGCACGTTCTGCGCCCCTTGTGTCTTGTCGTGGACGACGATCGTTCCGTCGCCCTTCCAGACCACGGTGGTGGCGTGCATCTCCATCGGGTTGTGGAAATGCATCGGCAAGGTGTAGTTGGCCGAATGTTTCAGGGGTGCTGCAGCGAACGCGGCCTTCGCATCGCCGCGGGCCTTGGGCGGGACGAAGGTGCTGCGCTTCTTCCGGGGCTTGAACTTCTCGCCGAGGGCCACGCGCATGTCGGTGTTGTGGGGTGCCGCGATGTAGTCCACGTGCACCAGAGCGGCGGCCTCCCGAGCGGCCTCCAGGGTCGTGGCGACCACCAGCGCGATCGGCTGGCCGCTGAAGGCAATCTCGTCGTCGTACAGGGCGCGAAAGGGCGACCCGGGCACGGACACCTCGTCGGCATGACTGCGGTCCAGCCAGGCGACATGCGGGCGGTTCTGGTGCGTGATGACTTCGACGACACCGGCGACCGCCCGTGCGGCGGCCCCGTCGATCGCGGCGATCTTCCCCTTGGCGATATCGCTCGACACGACCCAGCCATGCAAGAGGTCCGGCGCATCGAACTCCGCCGCATAGCGTGCGCGTCCCGTGACCTTGTCGAAGCCATCGACGCGGTTGAATGCGTCGCCGATCTTGACGCTCGAGGAGGGATGGATCATGTCACGCAACCTGCTTGTCGGACTGGGACTGGGGCGTTCCGGCGGCGGCCTGCCGCAGGGCACGGACGATGGCGCGGCGACCGAGTTCGATCTTGAAGTCGTTGCCGCCGCGCCCCTGCGCACCCGCGAGCAGCCGATCGGCGACGCGCAGGAACAAGGCCTGGGACGGCGTCTGGCCTTGCAGCAGCGCCTCGGCCTCGGGCAGCCGCCACGGCTTGTGGGCCACGCCGCCCATCGCGACGCGGCCCGCCTCGATGCGGCCCGACCCATCGATTCGCAGCGCCGCCGCCACCGAGACCAGTGCAAATGCATATGACAGGCGGTCCCGCAACTTGAGGTAGGTGTGGTGGCCCGTGAAATCCTCGGCTGGCAGGTCGATCGACACGACCAGGTCGCCGTCGGCGAGGGTGTTGTCGCGCGCCGGGTCGCTGCCGGGCAGGCGGTGGTAGTCGGCGAACGGGATCAGGCGCTCGCCGCCGGGGCCCTGCACGCGGACCGTCGCGTTCAGCGCCGCCAGCGCGACGCACATGTCCGAGGGGTGGGTGGCGATGCAAGCCTCACTCGCGCCGAGGATCGCGTGAATGCGTGTGACGCCCCCCACCGCGGAGCACCCGCTGCCGGGCTCTCGCTTGTTGCAGCCGGCCGCAGTGTCGTAGAAGTAGTAGCACCGGGTGCGCTGGTTCAGGTTGCCCCCGTTGGTGGCGGCATTGCGCAGTTGCGCGCTGGCGCCGGCGAGGATGGCCGAGGACAGCAGCGGATAGCGTGCCCGGACGTCGGCGTGATAGGCGGTCTCGGCGTTGGTGGCCAGCGCACCGATGCGCAGTCCCCCGCCGTCAAGGTTCGTGATCGCCGACAGCGGGAGCCTGCGAATGTCGATGACCTTCACAGGTCTCTCGACGTTTTCTTTCAGCAGGTCGACGAGGTTGGTGCCTCCGGCGAGGAAGCGCGTGCCGCTGGCGGCGGCCCATCGAACGGCTTCGGACGCATCGCTGGCCCGGGCGTACTCGAACCGATTCATTTCGCCGCCTCTTGCCCCAGCACCGACATCACGGCATCGGTGATGTTCGTGTAGGCGCCGCAACGGCAGAGATTGCCGCTCATCAGCTCGCGAACCTCCTCGCGGGTCTTCGCCTGGCCCTCCGAGAGCAGGCCGCGCGCGGAACAGATCTGGCCCGGGGTGCAGTAGCCGCACTGGAAGGCATCGTGGTCCATGAAGGCCTGCTGGAGCGGGTCGAGCGCTTCGGCATCGTGCTCATCGCACAGCCCTTCCACCGTCTGCACGGCGGACCCGTCCACGCTGACCGCCAGCTGCAGGCAGCTGTTGACGCGCCGGCCATCCAGCAGCACGGTGCACGCGCCGCACTGTCCGTGGTCGCAACCTTTCTTGGTGCCTGTGAGATGCAACTGCTCCCGCAGCAGATCCAGCAGGGTGACGCAGGGCTCGACGCGAAGCGCCTGGGCGAACCCGTTGACCCGCAGCGTGATCGGAAAATGGGTGTTCACGGGTTCGGGCGGAGCTTTGGCGCGCATATCCATGGGGAGGCCTCTTGTCTGTCTGCAGCGTGTGGGAAAGGATCAGCGGCCGGAGGCTGCTGGTACGCACAACGCCCGGTGCGGTTCAGCATCGCGACGAAAATGTAGCGCCCGCGTCGGTGGAGAGTCGCGCGCGCAGTAGGACCGCTCCCACCCTCGGCCGCGGTTTCCGCGGCCGCACGACTGTCAGGGGATGGACGAGGCGGCGGGCCGCTCCAGGGCCTTGCGCATCAACCGCACCAGTGCGTCGACCGAGTAAGGCTTCTGGACCAACTCGAAGCCCTGGACCCCCACGTCGGCCATGACGTCGCTGTAGCCGCTTGCCAACAGCACAGGCAGGCCGGGGTGACGCGAACGGATGAGTTGCGCCATCTCGAGGCCGTTCATGCCCGGCATGACTACGTCCGAGAACACCAGGTCGAAACGAAGCTCTCCGCGCTCGAGAATGCTCAGCGCTTGCTGTGCGTCGGTGGCCCACTGCGTCGTGTGGCCGAGATCGTTGAGCGCCTCGGTGCAGATGCGACCGACGGACGTGTTGTCCTCCACGACAAGGATGGTGAGTGCGAGTGTGTCAGACAGGGCGCTGGCGCCCAGGGCGGCCGTCGGCACGCCCGCCCCCACTGGGCCGGCCTGCGGCAGGTACAGCGTGAAGGTCGCGCCCTGCCCCGGCGTGCTGGTCACGCGCACGTCGCCGCCCGACTGCCGGGTGAAGCCGAAAACCTGGCTGAGGCCCAGGCCCGTGCCTTTGCCGACCTCCTTGGTCGTGTAGAACGGGTCGAATACCAGTTCCAGGTGTTCTGGGGCAATTCCCGTTCCGGTGTCGCGCATCGCAACCGCAATGAACGGGCCGGGGCGAAAAGCATGGCTGCCGTCCGCCGGAATGCCCTCCGCGCAGGACATCTCGATGGTGAGAAGGCCGCCCGCGGGCATGGCGTCGCGGGCATTGACGGCCAGGTTGACGATGGCCGTCTCGAACTGGTTGACGTCGCATTCGACCAGCCAAGCCTCCTCGGACGCCGCGATCTCGATCGCCACCTCCGGGCCCGTGAGGGGACGGATCAGTTCGGAGATGGCTTCGACCTGCCGGCCCACGTCGAACACTTCGGGTCTGAGCGCCTGGCGACGGGCGAACGAGAGCAGCTGGCTCGTGAGTTTCGCGGCACGCCGCACCGTCTCGGCGATGGTTTCAACATACTTCTTGCGTCGGTCCTCGGCCAGTTGGGGCCGGCGCAGCAACTCAACCGACGAGCCGATCACGGTCAGGAGGTTGTTGAAGTCATGCGCCACGCCACCGGTCAGCTTGCCGATGGCCTCGAGCTTCTGCGAATGCTTCAAGGCCTCCTGCGTCCTCATCAACTCCACGGTGCGTTCGTCCACGCGCTTTTCGAGTGACTCGTTCAGGGAGGTCAACGCGCGCTCGGCCGTCACGCGGCGCGAGACGTCGTAGCCGCCCACGAAGATGCCGCTCACCTGGCCGCTCTCATTGCGAAGCGGGTGGAACAGCAGATCGATATGACGATTGTCGTCCTCGCCGGTAAAGCGGATCGGCATGGCATGGGAAATGAACGACGTTCCCGAATCGTAGACCTGGTCGAGCAGCTCGAAGTAGCCCTGCCCCTCCAGTTCGGGCAGGACGTCACGGATGCATCGTCCCAGGTAGTCGCGCTCGCCCGCGATGGCGCGGTAGGCATCGTTCACATACTCATAGACATGCCGAGGGCCCTCGAGCAGGCCGACGAAGCCCGGCATCTGCTGGAGCATGCTGTTCTGCCGGGCGCGATGCTGTTCCGCCTTGCGGGCCGCGAGGACCGAGGCCGTGGCATCGGACGCGGTGCACATCATGCCGAGGACCCGCCCACGCTCGTCGCGCAACGGCATGTAGGTGAAGGTCCACCAGGTCTCTTCGGGATAGCCGTTGCGCTGCGTCAACAGCGGCATTTCTTCGAATCGCTGGCCCTGCCCCGCCAGCGCCTGACGCGCGATCGGCTCGATCTCATTCCAGATGTCCGGCCAGACCTCCTGGAACGGTTGGCCGACGACGTCGGCTCCGCGCGCGCCAAGAAACGGAAGGTAGGTGTCGTTGAAGAAGAAGCGAAGATCGGGTCCCCAGGCGACGAACATGGCCTGCGGAGAGTCCAGCCAACTGGCCAACACCGACTTGATGGCGCCCGGCCAGTCCGCGGCCGGGCCGAGCGAGGTTGCGGACCAGTCGCGCTCGGCAATGCGCGCGCCCATCACGCCGCCGTGCCGCAGGAACGCCTGGGGGTCTGGCAGGGACGGCAAGGCATCGACGCGGGCTCGGGGATCGATGGGAGATGACACGGTAAAGGACTGGCGTTGGCGTTGTGGAAGGCGGTCAGGGAGCCTTGGTTACAGATTGTCAAGGATGGCAGTGCGGGCTGGTGTAGGTCGGAATGACCACTCGACAGCCGGCGGGGCGGGTGTTGGACGCACGCGTCGAAGGCTGGCGCTCGCCTGCGATGCGACGCCGGCGACCTGCGCCCGGCGTGGTCAGTTGCAGCTGAGCTTGCTCGCCCCGGTCTTCACAGCGCAACTTCGAAGGCGACAGGCTGACGCTGGTGGGGCCGGCCCAGGTGCCCAGCATGCACAACGGCGCGGCACAGCAACTGGAACCAGCACGATCATCGAATCCGGTTCGTTGTTCGCCGTGGTCACCGACGATGGGGTTACTCAGGCACCCAATGCGAGCGTGTTGGCGATGCTCAGCGCGAGCAGCGCGCTCCTGGACAAGGATCGGGTCTTGTGAGTTTTCTGAAAGTAGCTCGTGAACTTTCAGTGCAGCATGTATGCGCCTCCTGTTGCGGTCCCGTGAAGGGCTCGGCTTCCCGGAAGGCTGCGCCTACGACACCTCGAAGCCGCTCGCCGGGAAGGCAGGGCCCAGGTGGCTGGGCCCGCGCGTCCCCGTCGTAGCAGGCCCCTGGCGTCCCATCGGCCTGCACGAGGATGCGCGCCCCACAGGATCGTTAGGACGTCGCCTACGCACGCCTCACGACCGCCAGGTATACCGGTCTGCCTCTGCCATCGACAACATTTGGGTGTTCCACAGTGTTCGACTTTTTCGACGACTCCACGCTCTTTGGGCTTCCTCTTTCGGACTTGACCCTCGCGCTCGCTACCGCCGTGCTCGCCTTCCTGGCCATGAGCCTGCTCCTGCGCCTTGCACTGAGCCGCATGCGGTCGCTGGCCGAGCGCAGCGAGAATCGCGTAGACGACCTCGCCATCGACGTGCTGAGCAGCACCAACCGCGCATTCCTGGTGCTGGCCGCCTTGCTGATCGGTCTGGGCATGCTCGATCTCTCCGATCGCTGGAACGCTCGGGTTGGTCAGCTCTGGTTCGTCGCGCTCGCCCTGCAACTCGGGTTATGGCTGAACCGGGCCTTTGCGATCGGCCTGCGCCGCTACGAAGAGCGCCACACTTCCGCCGGCATGACCCAAGTCAGCGCTTCGGCAACGCTCATGTCTTGGACGCTGCGAACAGCCGTGTGGGCGGTGGTGGCACTCGCGATTCTTTCGAACCTCGGCGTCAACGTCACGGCCTTCGTGGCGAGTTTGGGCGTCGGCAGCATCGCCATCGCCCTGGCCGTGCAGAACATCCTCGGCGACCTGTTCGCGTCGCTGTCGATCGCGGTGGACAAGCCCTTCGAGGTCGGCGATGCGATCGGATTCGGCGACCTTTCGGCACGGTGCAGCACATCGGTCTGAAAACCACCCGGGTGCGCAGCACGAGCGGCGAGGAGATCGTCATCAGCAACGCCGATCTGTTGAAGCAGGTCGTTCGAAACTACCGGCGGATGGGCGAGCGGCGCATCGCCTTCAAGTTCGGCGTCAGCTACGACACCACCCCCGAGCAGCTGGAAGCCGTCCCGGGCATCGTGCGCCGACTGATCGAATCGCGGCCCGCGCTGCGCCTGGACCGTGTCCATTTCCAGTCGCTGGGTACGAACTCGCTCGATTTCGAAGTGGTCTACTTCGTCACCGACCCGAACTACGGACTTTACATGGATGAGCAACAACGGCTCTACCTCCAGCTCTTGCGCGAATTCGCGGCCCTGGGTGTGGAGTTCGCCATTCCGGGGCGCAAGGTGCTTGTCTCCCGCGATGATCGCGACGTACGGGAGCCTGCTGAGGGGGCCGTTACCCAACGGTCTTCCGGGTCGGCGCATCGAGGACGGCCAGCGAGCGCGGGACGCGGCGCTGACGATGCGTCTTAGTTTCATGTGCCAAGCGCTGGCTTCCTCGCTGCGAGCGTCCACGGTGAGGGCGTGGTTGCAACGGATGTGCAGACTGGTCGCGTTTGGCCGCACAGCCGGCGCGCGAAGGAAGACACCGAAGGCGATCTGGACGGCGATGGCAGCAGAGCAAGCTCGGTGCCCGTTCAGAACGACGCAGCCGGGAGAGGCCGAAAGGCAGCGCGATCAGAACCGCAACTCGCCGTCAGGGGCTGAACCAGACCTGACGGCGACCATCGGTCGGCGCAGATCCTGCGGACAAATCAAAGATCTGTTGAGCGGTCGCCCGCGGGGCACGTCACTATGGGGAAGCCCTTGATCAATCGCTTCGGACGGAGCTCGGCCCGGTCGCGGCAACGGGCGAGGAGGTCGGCAGTGTGAAGGTCACGGCGCGGCCGCGCCGTCCCCCCCTGCGGGGTTGTCCGTTCAGCGGCGTAGTCGCAATTGGCCCTGCTAGATTCCATCGTCGTGACCGTAGAGAAAAAGGCTCCCGAGGCTTGCGCCCCGGGAGCAACCACCCTCACGGGTGGAGGAGACACCATTCGGGAGGCGCCGCTCGATGAGCGTCTGCTGGCTGGGTCATGCAAACGACGTGCCATCGCTGCGACCGCTTGTCGACTTCAGCGTTGCCAACGTTTGCATGCAAAGGATCTCGCCGCATCTCGGAAAAGTCGATGCCCGGTCAGGCCAGCCCAAGCAGGCGGCTTAAGGTGACGGTGAGCTGTTCGATCTCGATGGGCTTGGTGAAATGGTCCTGGAAACCCAGCTCCAGGCTTTTCGCGCGATCGGACGGTTGGCCATACCCCGTGACGGCGATCAAGGGCGGAGGATCTGCGATTTCGCTGCGGACCTTCTGGGCGACTTCCCAACCGCTCAGCCCGGGCAGCCCGATATCCATCAACACGACATCCGGCCTTGCGCACTTGATAGCATGGAGCGCGGCTTCCCCGTCAAACACGGCGGTCGGGTAGTAGCCCAACGCCTCCACCATCAGCGACAGGGTCTCGGCGGCGTCCCGGTTGTCGTCGACAACGAGGATGCGCCTGCCGGCCTGGGGACCCGTCTCACGGGGAACCTCGAGCGGCGCAGTGATGGTGGGCAGACTGACGATGAACTCAGCCCCTTCCCCCGGAACGCCTTTGCTGAAGGCACTCACCTCGCCGCCGTGAAGCACGGCGATGCTTTGCACCAGGGTCAGGCCAAGGCCCAAGCCGCCTTGCGTCCTGGCGATGTCCTGGTCGCCTTGAGCGAACAGATTGAAGATCTCTGGCAGATGCGTCGACGAGATGCCAGGCCCGCTGTCGGACACGCTGATGCTCGCGCCCAGAGGCCCCGCCTCGAGCCGAACCTTGATGCGCCCGCCCCTGGGTGTGAACTTCGCGGCGTTGTGAAGCAGGTTGGAAACGACCTGCACCAAGCGGCTGTGGTCTCCGCTGACCCACAGCAGCTCATCCCCGAGTTCGACATCGAGCACGTGCTGCTTGACTGCCACAATGGGCCTCGTCGCTTCAATGGCCTCCCTCACGGCGATGGCGAGCCGGAGCGGCTTCAGCTCCAGATGGATCTTGCCATTGGCGATGCGTCCGACGTCGAGGAGATCGTCGACGAGGCGCGTGATCTGCCTGACCTGTCGCGACGCCACGCCGATCAACCGTTTGACCTGAGGGTCGGACTGACGTTGCAGTATCGCCACCACGTTGGCGATGGGTGCGAGCGGGTTTCGCAACTCGTGTCCCAGCATAGCCAGGAAGGTCGAGATCCGCCGGCCCTCGTCTTCCAGAGCGGCGATCCGACGGCGGTCGGTGAGGTCTCGCGTCACCTTGGCGAAACCGCGATGCTGGCCGGTCTTGTCGAACAGCGGGCTCAGGACGACGCTGGCCCAGAAGCGTGTGCCGTCTTTGCGCACACGCCAGCCTTCGTCTTCGAAGCGTCCGGCCTCCAGAGCCGACTTCAGTTCTCGATCTGGAAACCCGGTGGCGACCACCTCTGGTGGATAAAAAACGGAGAAATGCTTGCCAATGATCTCCGCCGCTTGGTATCCCTTGGTCGCGCGCGCGCCGGTGTTCCAACTCACCACGTAGCCCGCCGGGTCCAGCATGAAGATGGCGTAGTCCTTGACTCCATCCACGATGAGTCGGAAGCGCTCTTCGCTCGCTCGCAGTCGCTCTTCATGCCGTTGCCGCTCGCTCAGATCCCGGGTGATCTTCAGGAAACCCTTCAATGACCCGTCGGGATGGTTGAGGCGAGTCAGGACGATGCTGGCCCAGAAACGCGTGCCATCTTTTCGCAGTCGCCAGCCTTCGTCCTCGAATCTGCCCTCCGCGGCGGTGGTCTTGAGTTCATGGGCAGGCCAGCCCTTGTCCAGCAGTTCTTGGGGATAGAACAGGGAGAAGTGGCGTCCCATAATCTCCGAAGCGGTGTATTTCTTCATCCTCGCTGCGCCAGCGTTCCAGGTCAGGATGTGTCCCGTCGGGTCCAGGAAGAAGATCGCGTAGTCGAGCACGGCGTCGACCATAGCGCGATAGTCCGCGTCGGACACGGCCCAGCGGTCCGGCGGTGGGGTGGCCGGGCTGGGCACGGGTGGCTCGTTGAATCTGTTCGGCATGGGGGTACGTGAGGCCTGCGCAGCGTAGCCGATTCCTTCGATCGAACGCGTCGGACGTGGTCCCGTCGTGCCCTTTGCGGCTAACACCGGCCGCCTTTCCCATCGAACGACTCGACGAGTTCGCAGCCACGACGGCTGCAGTCTTTGAATGTGCTATCGACCTCGCGCACGCGCCGCCTCCCCTACATACCGAGGTTGGATCCTGCGCCCCGCCCCGGCGGAGGAATCGATCTCGACGAGCAGGGGAAGGGGACGTTGGCAACGTGCCCCTCTTCGGGGTCAGGATGCGGCGCAGAGGCAGACGCGGGTGAGTAAGGGAACCGCCTCCCGAGGACAGCGCGCTGTCTGACATGTCGACTTGCTGGAAACGCGAGGATCCCTCCACAGTCATCGCCCGCCGTTCGACGCTTGCATTCATTCTTTGAAGGTTTCCATGGCCTCACAGGCTCACGGCCCGGTTCGGCGCCAACCGATCTGGACGGCGTTGGCGGCATTGGTCGTGCTGATCGCGTTCGTGCTTCCGTTTGACTGGAACTGGGCGCGGCCGCCGATTGAGCGCTACATCTCCAGCAAGACCGAACGTGAGCTCCGGATGTCCGACCTGCACGTGATGCTCGGGGTGACGCCGACCATCCGCATCAAGGACGTCTATTTCAGCAACGCAGCGCGGGCGCCGAGACGGACTGCGGCGCGGTTCAGCGTCAAGTGTCGGGTCCCGTGCGCCAGGCAGGCCGACCCCCCAACCCGGCTCCAAGGAGGCCAGCAGCCATGACCCCGAAACACCTGTTCGAACTCTGCCGCAAGGCCGTCATGACCTGGGTCGACGACTATGCGCCCAGTATGGGTGCCGCGATCTCGTACTACACGATCTTCTCGCTGGCGCCTTTGCTGGTGATCGTGATTGCGGTCGCCGGTGCGGTGTTTGGGCGCGATGCGGTCCAAGACCAGATCGTGGGTCAGATCGGCGGCTTGGTGGGCGATGAGGGTGCCAGTGCCGTGCAGGCCATGTTGCGCGCAGCATCCGACACGGACAAGGGACTGATCGCCGGCATCATCAGCTTTGGCGTGCTCCTTCTCGGTGCCACCACGGTGTTCGCCGAGCTGCAGAGTGCATTGGATCGCATCTGGCAGGTGCCGGAGAAAGAGAAGCCGTCTGGCATTTGGGCCGTGGTGCGTGCGCGTGTGCTTTCTTTCGGGCTGATCCTCGGGCTCGCCTTCCTGCTGATGGTCTCGCTGTTGGTGAGCGCGGGACTGTCGGCCTTTGACGGCTGGTTCGGTGGACTGTTGCCGGGGTGGGAGGTGCTGCTCCAAGGGGTGAACATCCTCATCTCCTTCGCAATTCTGACCCTGCTGTTCGCGATGATCTTCAAGCTCATGCCCTCGACCCCGATTGCGTGGCGGGACGTGTGGATCGGCGCGGCGGTGACCGCCGTGCTTTTCGAGGTGGGCAAGTTGCTCATCGGACTGTACCTGGGAAAGAGCGGCGTCACCGAATCCTTTGCCGCCGCGGGCTCGCTTGTCGTCCTGGTGGCCTGGGTCTACTACGCCGCGCAAATCTTTCTGCTAGGTGCGGAGTTCACCAAAGTCTATGCGGACGAGCACGGCTCCTTGGCGCCGGCTTCCGCGCGCGAAGGGAAGCCCGTCTCGTCGGAGCGCTCGGGAGGCGAGCCTCCCCAAGGGACACGTTCGGGCGTGCCTCTCGGCGCTCAGGATGTGCCTGACTATTCAGCCATCGCGCGAACCGCCGAAACCCAGAGAGAGATCGACCGACGCGTTTCGTATGCCTTCAGAACGCTGGTGCGACGGGTTGCGTTGCTGGCCGCGTTGGCGATCGGCAACCTACTGATCGAGCGTCGCACGCGTCTGGTGAGGAAGAAGAAGCGGACTTGATTGTCCGAACCAAGTCGCCGCCGAACGCGCGGCCAGGGAAGGCGTGCGCTGTCGGCCAGGGATCAATGCGCCGCCCACGCCGACTCCCATCGGAGCGGTGCCCTGGCCTTCGGTGCATGGGCGCGATGGGTGCCAGCCCTGGCCCCGCATGTTCGACAAGTCGGACCTTGAAGGCGCGCAACTTGCGGCTGGCAGCGAGCCACCCGTGTACAGAACCGTGAAGCCCGCCTGCCTTCGGTGGCGCGCCTTCTCAAGCTTGTCGGCCGTTGTGCATCAGTCCCGTGAAGATTCGAGCCCCGCGATCCACGAAGAGCGTCAACCTTCGACATGTCTGCCCAGACCCGGCGCTGCGCATGCAACCGGCAGGTCGGCGCCCTCGCAGGTCAGCGGCGACTCGTGCGCGCTCAGAGTTCGAGAACTCACGAAAGCTGTGCGCGTCATGCTTTGCCTTTGTGTCTGGGCGGCTTCATCCTACGTGCTACCGGAGTCCCGAAGGTCAATCTTGCTTTCCCACGAACCTCACTGGAGCCCACGATGGCCACAACCAAACGCGCCGAACCCGATGCCTGCAGTCTCCTGGACGCCGACCATCGCAACGTCAAGAAAATGTTCAAGGCCTATGAGGAGCTCACAAGCTCCCGGGCCGCCAGCGCTTCCCAGAAGAAGCGCGACCTCGCGAACGAGATCTGCATGGAACTGACGATCCACGCGCAGATCGAGGAAGAGATCTTTTACCCGGCCCTGCGCCAGGCGATCAAGGACACCGACTTGCTGGACGAAGCCGAGGTCGAGCACGCCAGTGCCAAGGACCTGATCGCCCAGATTCAGGAAGCGAGCGATGTGGACGACAAGTTCGACGCCAAGGTGATCGTGCTGGGAGAGTACATCGACCACCACGTGAAAGAAGAGCGCAACGAGATGTTCGTCAAGGCACGCGCGGCACGCGGACTCGATCTCGTGGGCATGCGCGAGCAGCTTGAAACCCGCAAGGAAGAACTGATGGCAGAGGTGGCGGGGGCGGCAGCTTCATAGCGACGTTCGCGAGTAAGGACGTGGCGGTGACGTCCCTCCGCCCTGGGCTCGCGGGGCGCATCGTCGCCTACGACGACGTCTCTCGGCGAACCGTTGTGAACACACACGCGCGCTTAGCTGTGAGTTTGCGCAGACCACCCCGGGGCGGGCCTACGAACAGCCGACAGGGCGCGGACAGCATTGGCTGCAGGCAAGCGGAACCTCACGGGCGCGGCCTCTTGTTCAGTGGGGGCCGACGTTGCATGTGCGAGGGGCACACGACGCCGAACTGTACGATCACAAACTTGCGAACTCGATCACCGTTCAGCTGTCGGGGTCCGCTCGTCCTCTGAGTGGAAACCCATAGTTCCCCTGTCGTGCATCGGACAAGTCATCGATGCCGGGAGAGCACCTTCGCCGTCCACGCCATCCAGAGTTTGTAGTCGAGCAAAAGCGGTTGGCGGTCGGACGGCGACTGAGCGCCGTCGACGTTGCGCGTGCCGCGACGTTGGAGCCCGGGCGGCAAGACGGTCGCCAGGCGTAGTTGCACCGACTCGCTTTCCCTTTTTTTCACGCCGCTACTCCGGGTTGCGCGTACGGCGCCAAGTAGCGGCGCTCGATGTTGACGGTGGCGCGCCGGCCGAGCTGCCCATGGTGCTCCTCGAGCCAGATCTCGCAGGCGGCTCGCCCGGTGCGCCGCAACGATTCGAACAGCGCCGGTCCGACCGCGCGCTTGATCGACGGCTCGACCTCGAGGGCGCTGCCCGCGTCCGGCAGGCTCAGCACGTGCAGGCGAATGTCGGCCTCCGCTACCGTGCGGTTGAGCGTGTCCAGGGCACGGAGCTCGGCGAGCAGCCCGTTGATCGACGCGACCTCGTTGATGCGATTCAGGATGTTCTTGGCCGTGGTCGGCGTCTCTGCCCGGTGCAGCGGTGTAAGTTCGACCATGAAGATGTCGGTGTCGAGCGCCTCGCGGTACAACGGCCACAGCATGGGGTTCCCCGCGTAGCTTCCATCCCAGTAGGACTCGCCGTCGATCTGCACAGCCTGGAACATCAACGGGGCACAGGCCGAGGCCAGGATCGCGTCCATCGACATGTCCTGGGGTCCGAACACGCGCGACAAGCCCGAGTGGACGTTGACCGCGTTGACGAAAAGTGGATGGTCGGAGCGGGTGCGCAATGCCTCCAGGTCCACGACCGTGCCAAGGACGTGCCGCAGCGGCGCGAGTGCGACCGGGTTGGTCTGGTAAGGCGACAATAGCGGCAGGGCGTCGTCCCAGATACCCAGGCCGGGCTTGCGTAAGGGCAGCATCAGGAAGGTCATTGGCGCGCCCACCTCGGCCACCTTGCGCCAGAGGCGTTCGAGGTTGTCCTTCGCGGCTTGGCGGCCTCCGTTCACCAGCCCGGTGACAAGCGCAGCGCCGTTGAGCGCGCCTGCGCTCGTGCCGCTCACGCGGCCGATCTCGATGTCGGGCCGATCGAGCAGTGCATCGAGCACGCCCCAAGTAAACGCCCCGTGGGCGCCGCCGCCCTGCAGTGCGAGATTCAAGACCGTGCGACCGGACGGGGAAGAAGGAGACATGGGCGATGACCTTTTTGGCGAACGGGCAGCGGGCGTGCTGGGATCCGAAAGCCTCACGTTGTAGTACCGGTGTACGGCGCGACAGCTAGGCCGCGACGCCCTCCCCTTGTAGGTCTGCGACAGACCCGTCAAGACTGCGTCGCATCACATCCCGATTCCATGCTGGCGCGCGCCTTCGAAGCCGCACGAAACGGGTAGGAGGGTTGGGCGACCGCGTCGCGTCGAGCTGCACGTCCCTCGCGTTTGGCGCGCCGCACGCTTGCCGGGCGCCATCACGACAGGACGACTCGAACCGCTAAAGATGTGAGAAAGCGCCTTCGCGCTGACAAGGACACAACCCACAGACACAATTGAATACCTTTTACCTATACTGAAGCTCGAACGTAACGATGTATGACATGAAACAGAGCTTCAACGGCCACGAAAGCCAATGGTCCTCAGCCCGTCGGCACGAGCAACTGGCCACCGAAAGGCAGCAACTCCAACAAGAGAAATTCGTCGCAGGATGGAAGCGCAATTTTGCGGTGCTCGCTCTCGTTGCAGGCGCTTGCGTTTTACTTGTCCGCCACTTTGCCTAGCAATTCAGCATTTGCTTCGTTTGCTTGGTTCATTTCTATGCGGAGGCAGGCGCCTCATTGCGAGATTCAGAGCGACGCAGCAACTCGGTGAATCGGTCCGCGTGGAAGTTGCGCGGTTCCCGGGATTCTTCGAAACGCATCGAAGGCCACATGCGGCCACGAATGGCAGCGCGCAATTTTCTTCTCCACCGCACTAGGCACCCGTGCGGACCCTGGGGGCGGCTGCGGCCAAGACTGTCGCATAGAGGGCACGGGCTTCTCCGGTCCAGCGCTCGGACTCCCAATCGGTTGCAATCCCCTTGGGGTGAACGACCGTCGTTGGTATCCGTCGAGCTCCGGCAAAACGGCTGTGCCGTCTCGCCGGGAGTGTTGGCTTGCTGTGGGCAAACTCGGTTTCATTCACGCTGCGGGACCGGTTCTACGCACATCCGGTCCGGGCAGGACCGCACGAAATGATCGAAGATGCGCGGAGCGGCAGGCCATTGGCGCAGCGACCGCATCCACAGGAGCACATCAGATCAGCCAAAAAGGGACGACATGAATCTTTCCCAGTTCCTACGACAGAACGCCGAGGACATTCTGGTGCAGTGGGAGGCCTTCGCGAAGACCCTGGAGCCCGCTGCTGCATTGATGTCCAATGACGCACTGCGGGACCACGCGCATCAGATCATCAAAGCCATAGCGCTGGATATAGAAAGCGTTCAAAGCGAGCGGGAGCAGATCGCCAAGTCGCACGGCGATGGCCCCACCCGGCTGCCACAGAGCGCAGCGTCCGTCCACGGCACGCTGCGCGAAGTCAGTGGCTTCTCCTTGGTCCAGCTCACGGCGGAGTTCCGAGCGTTGCGCGCAAGTGTGCTGCGTCTCTGGCTGCCAACGATCGGCGAGTTCAATGAAGAGGTGCACGAGGAGCTGGTGCGCTTCAACGAAGCCGTGGATCAGGCCTTGGCCGAGTCGGCCGCGACCTATTCCGAACACACGGACAAGACGCGCGAGCGTTTCCTTGCCATTCTCGGTCATGACCTGCGCACGCCCCTCGCCGCCATCAGCATGACGGGCGCGCTTCTTGTCAGATCGAAGTCGGTGGAAGCCAATGCCGTGATAGGCAAGCGGCTGACCCGCAGTGCTGCCACGATGTCGAGCATGGTCAACGACCTGCTGGAATACTCGCGGACACAGCTTGGCGGCAAGATGCCCATCTCGGCGGTGCCGGCGAACCTGGGAGAGATCGCAAAGGCAGCCCTGGACGACGCGGCGTCGGCGAATCCCGAATGCGTCTTCGAGTACGCCTCGCACGGTGATCTCTCGGGCATCTTCGACCCCGTGCGGGTTCAGCAGGTGGTGGTGAATCTGCTCGCCAATGCAGCTCAATACCGGGCCAAGGAGACAAGCGTCCTGCTCAATGTCGCCGGCGCGGGTGATGAGGTTGTGGTCTCGGTCACCAACTTTGGTCCTGCAATTCCCCCCGCCGCGCTCCAGACGATCTTCAATGCCATGGTGCAGCTGCCGGTTGAGGGGGAGCACTCTGGCCGACCGCGAACCAGTCTGGGCCTGGGGCTGTTCATCGCCCGAGAGACCACACTGGCTCACGGGGGGGCGATACACGTGGCTTCGACCGACGCCCAAGGTACGACCTTTGCGGTCCGACTGCCCCGCGCCGTTGAGCCAGGGCCACGGCGGCAATGATCCCCTCCGAAGCGCCTCGCTGGCGCTGAACGGGCAACACGCGCTGGTTTGGTAGTTCTTCCCCTACTTGCATGGGGATCCGATGGAAAGCACGGTCTCGCGCGGTGGGCACGGGCCGAACTCATCCGCGACGCGATCGAGGGGGAAGCCGCGGAGTCAGCCCGCTAGCGCTGACCAGGGCCTTGTCGGCACTCGACAAGGGAATCCGGGCTCCGACGTCAGTGGAGCTGCACAGGGCACCCGGTCCTGCACCGCCATCTCGTGAATGCGATGAACGGGCCAGGCACCGACAGTTGGGCGACATCATCGATTGGAAGAGGTGGCCAGGCCCCTGACTCAGCGGCGGGAAGGCCGGTGAAGGCGATATGGCTTTGGTCCGGAGACCAGGTCGGCGGCATCACGAACGCGTGCCCGCAAGTCAGCCTGCGGTGGGTCTTGGGTTCGACATCGCATAGCCACAAGTCACTGGCATGGGCAAACAGCCCCTCCGCGAACGGGAATAGGCAATCGTCTTGCTGTCGGTCGAGACGTCATAGGAGAGCGCGTCGAACGGCCCTTCGGCAGCTGTGCATTCGCGCCCGATTGCACGTCCAGCGCGGAAAGATGGATCTGGCGCTGAATCAGGTACCCCACCTTATCTTTTTCTTTTTGTGGGGAGGGCGCCATGCGACCTCGGCGCGCCGGGTCCTTGGTCCGGAGGAGGGTTGCTGGATGGCTTTCCGCGACGGTCGGGGTTGACCCTCACGGCCGAGGGGCCGTTTGGCGTCCACTGGAGCCTGGTCACGCCTCCAGCGAATTCTCCGCCTGTCGGGCTTCGCCCCTCGCGAGGAAAAATCTGAATCTGAGGAGAGAGCATCGAACCAGAAACGTTGGGTCTGAATCGACGCTGCGGCTTGACACTCGCGATGCCGATTCCAACCTCAACGCCCATGGCTCCTCCAGGCACTCAAGGTCCTGCTCGAATCGCTGGCTTCAGCGATCTCCGACGTCCTTGTCCATCGGCATGTCGAAGAAGGCATGGTCACTTCCGGCGTGCCGCGGAACCTGACGGACGAATCGGCGTGATCGCATCGAGGCGTTCTCGAAAGGCTTGGCTTACCGCCTGTGTCGGTGCTGGCCCCAGGCCCTCCACGCGGACCTCCCGTTTGGTTTGAATAAGGTTGCGTCATCGCTGACCTACGTGCGGTCGCGACAACGCGGGCTTGGTCTGTGGCGCGTCGCACTGAAGATATGGAATTGCGATCAGGATGGCGTGCACGACGGCACGTCCTGCAGGGCGTCACTTCCCATACCGAACAGGAGCCTTCATGACTCAAGCACCTCAAAGCCCTTGGCCGTTTCCGACTGCTGCCTCCCACACGTTCCCTCCTCTTCCAGAAAAACCCACCCTCGTGGAGCCCTCCGAGGACGCGCTGGACTCGGGGGTCGAGGAATCGTTTCCCGCCAGCGACCCGGTCTCCGTGACGGTGAGCAAGTTTGTTGCCAAGAGCAACAAGAACGGTGAGCCGAATACCTGACCGTCGCCTGTTGGCGCGCGTACGGCAGCGGTGCAATCTGTAACTAAAGAGAAGCCACTCTACAAGGAACTCGAAATGCTTGCGATGAACTACCGAGGGCCCTATCGGGTCCGCGCCGAGACCATGCCTGACCCGGTCATCGAACACCCCAACGACGCCATTGTCAAAGTGCTTCGATCCTGCATTTGCGGTTCGGACCTTCACCTCTATCACGGCTTGGTGCCCGATACGCGAGTCGGGACCACTTTCGGTCACGAGTTCGTGGGTGAGGTCATCGAGGTGGGGAGCACGGTGCAGAACCTGAAGCTTGGGGACAGGGTGATTGTGCCCTTCAACGTGTTCTGTGGAACGTGCTATTTTTGCCAGCGCGAGCTCTACGGGAACTGCCACAACACCAATCCACAAGCGACGGCGGTGGGCGGGATCTATGGCTACTCTCACACGGCCGGTGGCTATGCGGGGGGGCAGGCCCAGTTCGTTCGCGTGCCGTTTGCGGATGTCGGCCCGACAAAGATTCCCGATGAGCTGCTGCTCGAAGACGCGGTCATGCTGACCGACGCGTTTCCGACCGGCTATCAGGCAGCCGAAATGGGCGACATTCGGGAAGGCGACACCGTCGTCGTCTTTGGTGCCGGCCCGGTCGGAATCTTCGCCGCGAAGTCGGCTTGGCTGATGGGCGCGGGACGGGTGATCGTGGTTGATCACGTTGAGTACCGCCTCGAGTTTGTCCGGGGCTTCGCGCAATGCGAGACGGTCGACTTCAAGTCCGTCAAGGACATGGCCCTCCACATCAAAAAGATGACCGATTGGCTGGGCGCCGATGTGTGCATCGACTGCGTGGGCTGTGAGGCCGCCGGAAGTGCTCTGCAGCACCTGACGGGCGTCAAGCTCAAGCTTCAGGGCGGGTCAGCGACCGCGTTGCACTGGGCCATCAATTCGGTGCGCAAAGGTGGCAACGTCTCGATCGTCGGCGTCTATGGTCCGACCTTCAACGCAGTGCCCATAGGCAACGCGGTGAACAAGGGATTGACCCTGCGCATGAACCAAGCCAGCGTCAAGCGCCACCTGCCCCGGCTCATTGAACATATCCAGGCGGGGCGCATCGAACCTCATCGGGTGATTTCTCATGTCATGCCACTGGAAGAGGTCGCGGACGCCTACCACCTGTTTTCGAGCAAACTCGATGGGTGCATCAAGACCGTGCTGATTCCACCAGGCGTAACTGCGTGAACCAAGGAGCAACAATGCAGAACCACCATGCACACATCGTCGGCTGGGGCGCCGATCTGGACAGGACGAAGCGCCCTGCGTACCCGATGGAACGCACGCCGCCCCGCTTGGGTCCCCTGCGTTGGACGGACCCACCGGAGCCTCAACGACGAGGCGTCGAGATCCTTCTTTCCAATGAGCGTCCGAAGATAACGCCGGTCTTCGGAACGACGTGTCCTCCCCGGGGACTGAGCGGCACGATCCGTCGACGCGCCTTCGGCTTCAGCGAGAACGACCTTCGCCACTGGCTGATGCTGCTTCTTGCCGATCGGGTGGACGTCGGTGAGGGCCTGATCGAGGACTTGGCGAGCGGCCAATTGCCACGTGTCTACAGCGAGATGGGGGGAGCAGCTGAACTGCGGCACAACCCCATGGGAGCGGCAAAAAAAGTGCTGGCCTGCACTGCCCTGCTCGGCCTTGCCTATCTGGCTTTGCGTCCACGGCGTCGCTGATTGGCACTGGCCGCCTCGCGACGTACCTCCACCGCCTCGTGTCCGGACAGTCACGGTGAACCTTCGTGGAGCCAGGGCGTCGGCATCGCGCCGTCCTGGTCCCGGCAGTGCACCACTGAGGACCACCCGGCATTCTCCACGGCCCCCGGTTCGCTGTCGCGCCCGTCGCGACGCGCGACAGGGCGCTGGATCCGTCGAGCGGGGACGCGCACATCCGCCCTATGTGGTTTTGACGTTCAGGACTCTGCAGCACGTGCCCACGCCGAAAACCTCAGGGTGAGAAAGGTGAAACGAGAACCCTCGCATCCTCCGGTCTGACAAGGCGCCGCGCCTCGAGCCCGCGCCCGTGGGCGACACTCAAGGCGGGCGGAGGGTGATGTCATGGTCGAAAGGGCTTTCAATGCGCGAACCCTCGCTAACAGGAACCGGAGACGGAACGCGGTCGGCCACCCGCGGCGGCGGGGCCAACATGAACGACGAAAAACCGGCCGCCTCAACCAGGACTGCGTCCGGCGCGACGGTGTTTGATCTGGCAGCCGACCGGCATGGGCCGGTCACGAGGAAGAGGTCGAGCCGATGAAAACCCCAGACCCCGCCGCTGCCGCGCGGCGCCCGACGCCGGCCGAGAACGCGATGAAGCAGTTCTCGAAAACCGATGCCGAAAGCGGTGGTGTCGCGGAGACCGCTCCGAGCCGCGCCCCGCCGCGCCGGGGCAAACGCCCCGGCGATGCCGGCGTGGGTGAATCGGGCCATGACGGCAGTTCCCCGTACCAGGACCGCGAGCGGCCGGAAGAGGCGCGCGTGAAGAATGATCGGTGGTGAGGGCCGCTGCGCCCGATGGGTTGCGTGCAGCACCAGGTCGCCGCGGTGAGGGGAAGCCCGCCGGCGACCCCACGAAGGGGCAGCTCACGCGCACCAAGGCAGCATCGCGGCGCGCAACGCCCTCCTCGACGGATTGCTGACGCGCGGGGTGCGCTGCGGTCGCACGCTCGACGGCTGTGGCGAGTCTGGCGGCGGGTATAGCTTGCATTCTGCGAGCGCTTGAAGATGCGGGGCCATCCAGCCCCTCTTCGCTGCGAAGTAAAGGCGGTCTCGCGCTCCACAGGGACGCCGACGACAGCGGTCACCCGTTGGATGAACGATGCGGCCGAGCGCAGGCGCTCGACCGGCGTCCGCTGGGGCATGAGGCCTGGCTTCAGGCGGCGGAGCTAGCCCAGGGTTGGGCGAGCCGCCAATGCGCATGCTGCCTGTCAGTGGTGCGCTCGGCCAGCGCCGGCCTTTGGGTTGCCTTGAGCAGATGCGCCAATGCAGCCGCGAGCCCTTGCGAATTCACGGTTTTTTCGATGTACAGGTTGGCACCGGCTTCGATGCACTCGTGTTGCGCTTCGGCGGCGGGGGTCGCCGAATAGACGGCCAAAGGCACACTGGGACACTGTCGTCGGACCTGGCGGACGCCCGAATATCCAGATGCATCGGGGAGATTCAGATCCAGAAAGATGGCATCGGGACACCCGCGGGCGAGCAAGCCAGTTGCGAGTTCGCCCAGGCACGCAAATTCTAGGATTTCTTCCCCAGGCCGAAGCCTGCCCAGCACCATGGTCATGGCGTCGCGCATCAACGGATGATCGTCGACGACGAAGATCACGCTGTGGCCCGGAGCATGGCGGCGTTGCTGCCCATGTGGTCGCGCGCCTCGAACTCGGCGATCCAGCACCACAACTTGCGTTCGAGGGCCGACGCAGCTGCCTCGCGCGTTGAGAACGATCCTGCCACGGAGACGCGGCACAGGAGACTGCCGTTGCGCGAGACATCGGCGTGGTAGCACGAGCCGTCGCTCCAGACGGCCGCGGCTTCCACGCGCGTCGTCCATCCAGGCAAGCTCATCGTGGCCGGCTGCTCCGACGGCGCGGGCATTTCCCCGCCATCAGAGTGCGCCAGCCCGTTTTTCTCGTTCATCGCCGACCTCCCTTCAAGTAGTGAAGGGCTCACCTTATCGCCACGGCGCGTGCGGTGCTGTGCGGCAGCGCACATACCTCGGAAAAGTCGACAGGAGGACCGCCGTTCGGGCGCACGACGACTTACCCGAGCAGATCGGCATAACTTTTTCGATCGACCGCGTAGCATCCGCAGGCCGCCGCTTCGAGTCCGGTGCGATCGAGCACCTTCAGATCGCCGCGAGCGTATTCGATCAGCCCGTTGTGCTGCAGAACGCCTGCCGCCGCCGTGATGCCGACGCGGCGCACGCCCAGCATGTAGGCGAGAAATTCGTGCGTCATTCTGAAGCGGTCCGAGTGCGCGCGGTCTTGACTCATGAGCAGCCACCGCGCTAGGCGAGGCCCGATCTCGTGGTAGCGAAGGCACGCCGCCGACGTGGTGAGTTGGGCCATCAGCACGAAGACGTAGCGGTCCAGGACGCGCTTTAACGCCGTGCTGCCCGTGATTTGTTCCTTGAACACGTCCGCGGCGACACGCCAGGCGGATCCAGATCCCTGCACGACAGCTCGCAGCGGTGCGGTTTCCACGCCCAATGCCACATGCGCGCCCACCATGCCTTCCCTGCCCACCATGCCGACCTCCAGGCCGGGGCTGCCGTCGATCGTCGTGACCAGTGAAATGAAGCCGTCGACGGGAAAGTAGACGTACGGCGTGGGCTCACCCGGAAGGCAGAGCACGTCGGATAAGACCAGCTGCACAGCGTCGCAGCGGGCCAAGAGTTTGCGGCGATCACCCTGGGGTAGCAGCTCGATGAGGTGGTTCTCGAAGGCGGGCAAGCGGCTCTCTCCTGTTGTTCTCCTCCGATTGACGGGGCGAACTGAATGGAGCGCTGGGTCAAATGCCGTTTCGATGGGTGATCCAGTATGCGCTCCGCAGCCCGTCATTGCATTGCCTCGGTCACTTCGCTTCCTTGGCGGGAAGGAGCCGGTCGTATTCTTTCTTGACCACGGCATAGCACTCGCAGGACCGCTTTTCGAGTCCCGGCCGGTCCAGCACCGTGATGCGTCCCCGCGAGTATCGGATGAGGCCGCCAGCCTGCAGTTGAACCGCGGCCTCGGTCACCCCTTCGCGCCGGACGCCGAGCATGTTGGAAATCAGCTCCTGGGTCATCACCAGGTCGTTGCCCTGCAGGCGGTCCAGGCTCAGCAACAACCATCGACACAGCTGCTGGTCCAGGGAGTGGTGGCGATTGCAGACCGCCGTCTGCGACATTTGGGTGATCAGCGCTTGCGTATACCGCAGCAGAAGGTGCAACACCGGTCCGGCCCGATTGAACTCGTCCTGCAGCGCTTTGGCGCTGAGCCGAAACCCCTTGCCGGCGCTTTGAACCACGGCGCGGTTGGGCGTGGACCCCCCTCCCATGAAGATGGAGATGCCAACGATCCCTTCCCTGCCCACCACGGCGATTTCCGCCGAGGCACCGTTCTCAAGCACGTACAACAGCGAGACGATGGCAGTGGTCGGAAAGTACACATGGCTGAGCGTGGCGCCCGACTCATACACCGCGTGGCCGAGTGGCAGGTCGACCGGTTCGAGCAGGGGCAGCCAACGTTTCAGCTCGGCGTCTGGGAGTGCCGCGAGCAGGTCATTTCTTTCGACATCTGAGACGGGCACCATCGACGAACTCCACTTTCGGGCCACGGGAACACGGGCGGTCCCACTGCAATACCTCGAGTAGACCCAGTTTTCGGGCGCATGTCTGTTCGGTAGCGAACATATACTTTCACGTCAGGGCCATATGGAATCGATCCGCCGAGTCGATCGGTGGGGCGCGGCGGCCCGAAGATGTCCGGCGAGATGGCACTGTTGCTGCGACAGGTGGGCGCCGCACCACTTGGTCGGGTGGGGCCGCCAGCCAGACCCGAGATCCGCCGCCTCCAGCCGTGTCGAAGGGCCCGCCAGCGAGATTGAAAAACCCCGGTGCTGGCGGTGCGCATCCGAACAGCCTGGCACCTCTCTTTGCGCTCCGCTCGACGGCGCGCTCCGATAGTGGCGATGGCTTCAGGTCAGGACGAATCGGGTCGGGAATCGGGTTCGCGAAGGCGATCGCGCAATGCGCGTCGGCCGGCCTCTGCGCGGGCGAAATGGACCCCGGAATCCCGACTCGAGGTCCGTCGCTATGCGCTATACGAACAACAGCGATCAAAGAAAGCTTCGAGCTCGGTGACTTGTCAAAAACGCCATCCGCGCCGAGATCCAGGCATCTTCGACGAATTTCAGCAGTGGGATAGTTGGTCAGCACCAGCATGTGTTGGTGCGCCAACCGGTCCCGCGCGGCACGCAACACGGTCAGCCCGGTGCCTTCCTTCAGGAAGAGATCCACGACGGCCAGGTCCCACGCCTGCGCGTGCCGATCCAGTGCGTCGACCGCCTCTGAAGCGGTCGCTGCGACGGCAATCACATGCGCGTTGGCCATCTCCGCCAAGGTCGGAATGAGATTCTCGCGAATTGTCTCGCTGTCCTCGACAAGGATCGTTTTGAGCGACATCGTGGTACGCCGAAGGCGCTCGGTTGTGAATCGCGACGAAGGCGTGCTCGCGCCGATTGGGGCAGAGGGTCATCCGCCCATTTGTAGGACGGCAACCTGCGCGGGCGACGGAGGGGTTCGGATCAGGCCTTTTTGACGCCGCGCAGACGCGCGGTCTCGCCCTGAGTGGGACTTCCCGCCGGTTGCTGGACGCACTCACCCCCATTGCAAAAAGAATCAGCGAACTGTGCCGGCGATGTCGACTGCGGTGCCATGCGAAAGGTGGAGGAATGCGCGCATCGGTGCGCCTGCATTGAGACATCGGCAAGGCTCTACCGCGAGCCCCGCCCGGACAAGTTCGATACGCAAATGGTGAAGGCGGTCGTCGCGTTCAGCCATTGCGGCGTCTGCCATTCGAATGGCACGCGTGGGAGCAAGGACGTCAGTCGGCGGGAACGGCGGTTCTCGCCCGTCTGATCTGACCCGCCAGGCGCTGCTTGCGCGTAGGAGGGGGACGGTGGGTCATGGCGTCGAAAATCCAAACGCCTGCGATTAGCAGAGCGAGGGCTGACAAGATCAAGGCTTCGGTGGTCATATTCGTCCAGGAATGGTGAAGTGAAGCCGGCCACTTCGGAATGGACGGTTTCGCGCGACGGCGCGTGGTTCAAGTAAAGCCTATGTCGATTCCGGCCACGGTGATGTCAGCCACAAGCGCGAGAGTTCAGAGGACCAAGAGGAAATTGAACTCCCACGAGCTCGTCCGGACGATTCATGTTGCGCTCGCTGCGCAAGCTGCCCTGGACCATCGTTGATGGATCACGCAGTGCAGGCTGAGAACCGGTTGCGCACGCGCTCGTTCCTGACAGGGGTGCCAGCCTCAAGCGCCTACCGTGGAGTCGCCTGACAGCCAGTCAGGTGCAACACGCAACGGAGACTACTTCATGAATCGCTCACCCATTTTGCGCATTCTCGCCACCTCGGCGAGCGCCTTCGCCTTGATCTCGATCTCGGGGCTGGCGTCGGCGCAGGGCACGCCGCCCAACACCGCCTCCCCCAACCCTGCAACCGCCGCAGGCCAGCAGAGCCAGACCGGCACGCCGATGGGCACCACCGGCACGTTGCCCTCCACGCAGGGGACCGGTTCGATCTCAACTCCGTCGGGCGCCGGAGTACCTGGAGCTGCCATGCCGAGTGCGATGCCTAGTGCGATGCCCAGCACGCCGATGGCGAACGACAATTCGACGGGCGGCACCGGCACCGCGCGCATGGCGCGCGCTGATCGGAACTAGGTTTGCCCGTGGTTCCAAGCCCTGTTCGTCGCGTCCACGTCTGGCTCGCCGCTCTTGCCGTCTCGGCGGCCGGAGCGGCTCAGGCTCAGGCTCAGGCTCAGGAGCCTCTCGGTACCCTGTTGGCCTGGGTCCAGGCGACCGGCGACAACCATGGCCAGGCATTCGTGGTGGTGGACAAGCGCGCCGCGCGCGTTCACCTCTTCGACGGTCAGGGCAATGAGCAGGCTTCGTCGCCGGTGCTGCTCGGCTTGGCAAAAGGTGACGATTCCGTTGCTGGCATCGGCGATCGCAAGATGGCGGATATCCGGCCGGATGAGCGCACCACACCGGCCGGGCGCTTTGTCACAGAGCCCGGCACAAACCTTCAGAACGAAGACATCGTCTGGATCGACTACGACGCCGCGGTTTCGATGCATCGCGTCCGCACGAGCAATTCGGCCGAGCGACGATTGCAACGCTTGGCCTCGCCGACGACGGAAGACAACCGCATCTCCTACGGATGTATCAACGTGCCTGTCACCTTCTATGACCGTTTCATCCAGCCGACTCTGGGCAAAGGGCCGGGTTTGGTCTACGTTATGCCGGAGGTGCGGTCCTGGGCTGCGGTATTGAGCGGGCGAGCCGAGGTGCCCCCTTCGCTTCAGTTCGAAGATTGAATCTGCTGGCGGTCAGGCGACACAGGTGGCTCGCCGTCTGCTCACGGGGTGCAATGCTGTCGATCAATCAAGTCCGGTCGGTCGGGCGAAGGGTCAGACGCTGTTCTTTGCCCGATTGCGGCCGCCGCGGTAACGGATGCTTTTAAGCGCTTGGTCGGTGTTTTCGCACGGCCCGGCTACGCCGGTACTGACGGGGCGTCCAAGGGCCTCCAGAGCAAGGCGGATCTCAGCTCGTCTTCCATTTTCCGTGTGACGATCTCAGTCGTGGGGCTCGATGTGCGGAAGCAGCGGTTCGACGGCCGCTCGTCAGGTTCGCGAGCTTGATTTATCGGCCGTCTCATCCTTGCTCGCATCAGGCTTGAGTGCTGGCTTCTGCCCTGGTTGCGGTGCGTGCTCGGACAGCGGAGCGATTTCCTCGCCACGATGCTTCTTTTCCTGTTGCACTTTTTTGTCGTGCGCGACATTGCGGGGATCGGTCATGCACTCACCATGCTTGCCGCCATAGATGCCGGGCGTAGGCGGAGGCGCCGTCGCTGCGGCACAAACCACGCGTCCGATCGCGCCCGACCCCAGGCAGGCATGTCAGTTGCGTGGGCAGTGGCAGGGCTGAGGCTCCGCAAGAAGCCTCACGATTGCTGGCACACCTCGCCATCGAAAAACCCGACCAGTCGATGCACGACCGGCTGTGCGACTTCTCCTTGGGCCGGTGGCCTCGGACTTCGCCCTATGGGGTGAAGCGCCTCGGCCAGTTGACGTAGCAAGCGTGGGCGGGGATGGAGGGCCCGATGCTGAAGAAGGCGCTTTCCTCGACCCGTTCGGTGGACACCGCGCGAGAGCAGTGCGTTCGAATCGAGCCAATCTACGCAACGAGGCGACAAACGCGTTGATTCAGTCCCATCCCGGCATCAAGAGCGCAATTTGATGCGAGAAAGGGCGGTTCAACGAACAACGGACTTGCGCGGAGCCTACGCGTTCTTGGCCCGCACGATGGTGTGCGTGACGGTCCACCCGCCCTTGTGCTCGTTCGCCACGATCGAGAGCATGTCGCGGTACCACCCCTCTTCGCTGACATGCGAAAACTTGGCCCAGGCGCTGGACCTGCCGTCGCTGGACGCGGTACCCCGATCGAAGCTCCAGGCGCCGTCCTTGATCTCCGGGTCGGTCGCGCGGTGCCGGAGTACGGCGGCGGCCGCGGGACCGGCAGCGGCGAACTTGTCTTCCGAAACGAACGCGAACATGGGGAGAAGTGTATGGGATGCGGATCCGCCGGTCTCGGCTGTCAACCAATCCGCTCCAACGCCACTGGTGAGCCTTGCCCTCTCTCGCAAGAGCGGATGAGTCTTCGGCGCCTCGGGAGGCGCGCCCCCCAGTCCGTTATGGTCGGCTGGTTGACGGGGTGACCGAGAGCCGTGGCGACGTTCCAGCGGTGGTCGCCTTCTGATCACTTCGGCTCCCCTCCGCAGACGCACAACGTCGCGGGCGCTTCATTGCTTCGCCGAGAAAGTGAGCGGGTCATCTACCTTTGCAAAGCGCTCACGCGCCCGTGTCCATGTCAGCGGCCATTCAGAGCAGGGTCGCATGTGGGGAAGCCAGGTCAGACGCATAGACCTCTCGCCCGGTTCCTCGAAGTGTGCGTCGACGGTCACATGGCGCTCCGCAGCAGTTGGCATCCTGCGTGGCGCAGCACCACGTGACGAGGGCGGGCCTAGGCACTCGTGGCGCAACGCCGGTCTTCTCGAGGAGGACGATCTGCGAACCAGTTCGAACACCGAAAGGCCGAGCATGCGCACGAGCACATGGGTGGGAAGCCAACCATCGCTCTGGCTTTCCAGCAGATGAAGGAGCGTGAAGTCTCCAAAGTCCAGCCCGTGAAAGCTGCCAGGTCCATCGCGAACACGAAAGACGACACCCGCATGCACGCGCTCAGCGCGAGAACGAAATCCAGTGCGGCCGAGGGCGTCGCAGCCATGGCGAGTGGTAGCCATGGTCGCCGAAGCATTGCAACTCTTCTTGCCACAGCAAAAGCAGCTTTTCGCTGTTGAGTTCCATGCAATCCTGACCCGGCGGGGGTGCGGATAAAAACTTGGACTGGTTTTATGCCGCAAGTCCAAGGCTCCCCCGGTATTCGACGGGGCTGAGCGAGCCAAGGGAGATCTTGATCCGCTTTTCGTTGTA
>NZ_JASZYT010000021.1 GCF_030316765.1 Variovorax saccharolyticus | reverse complement strand
CTGCCGGCGCCCTTCGTGGTCTGCGTGATGACGGTGCTGCTGCTGTGCAAGCCCGGGCCACCGATCCCCTTCGTCAAGGGCTCGGTGCTGGCGCTCGTCATCGGCGCTTTGCTGCTGACGGGGGTCCTGATGGTGCCGATCCTCGAGAACTATGCCGCCACAGGGGTGCTGCTCACCGGGGTATTGCTGTATGCCGTGTTCTTCGCCGGAGCGCGCAGCGCGAATCCGCTGACGATCATCCTGGTGATTGCCTTCACCGTCATCCCGGTGGCGGGCGTGGCTGACCAGGCCCTGGCGTCGGTCCTCGCCGTCGCTCTGGCGGTGGGACTCGGCACCGGCGTCTTCGTGGGCGGAATCTCGCACGCTCTCTTTCCGGACGCGCCGGTGGCCGTCCCGACGCAATCGGCGCCGGGCCGCGCCGCGCCCGCAGAAGCGAACTGGGCCGCCTTGCGCGCCACGCTGGTCGTCTTGCCCGTGTTCGTGCTGGCCCTGGGCAATCCGGGCTTCTACCTCGCGGCCATCATCAAGACGGTGACGCTGGGTCAGCAGGCGAGCTCGGCGGACGCCCGCACGGCTGGGCGGGAACTGGTGGGATCCACGTTCATGGGAGCGGCGATGGCGGCGCTGCTCTGGTTCGGACTGACACTGCGCCCGAACCTGTGGATGCTGATGCTGTGGATGGCGGCCGCCGCGCTGTGGGCTGGCGCGCGACTGTTCGGAGTCAAGGCGACGTCGTTTGCGCCTTCCTTCTGGAGCCATGCGCTCGTGACCATGCTGATCCTCCTGGGACCCGCCATCGAGGACAGCGCGAACGGCAAGGACGTCTACACCGCTTCGGCGATCCGAGTCGGCCTGTTCGTCGGCGTGGCGCTCTACGCCTGGGCCACGGTGTGGCTTTTCGAACGCCTGCGCGTTGCGTCAGCGGGCCTGAAACTGCGCGGGAAGCGGCCCCGGCCTACACCTCAGGGGCCGGGCTGGCGATAGATATCGCTCAAGCTTCACATCATCCGGAGGTACGCCATGGCCACCGCCCCCTTCGTCCTCTACGGTGCCCCCGGCTCCGGCGCCACTCCGGTGCATGCGGCGCTCACGCTGATGGACCTGCCGGTCAAGGTCGTGGACGTTGCACCCTGGCAGGGAGAACATGAACGCGGGCGCCTGAGCGCCGTGAACCCGATGCGCCAGGTCCCGGTGCTGGTTCTTCCTTCCGGCGAGATCATGACCGAGAGCGCCGCCATCCTGGTCTGGCTCGCCGACCGCTACCCCGCGGCGGGTCTGGCGCCGCACATCGACGATCCGACCCGCGCCCAGTTTCTCCGCTGGATGAGCTTCGTCTCGGCTGCGATCTACTCGCTCTACTGGGTCCGTGACGAGCCCTCTCGCCTGGCCTCCAGCCCGGAGGCGGAAGCGACGGTCCTGGAGCGGACAACCGAACGCATCGCGCAGTGCTGGCGGGACATGGACGCGCAGATGCCGCGCGGCCCCCGCTACCTGCTGGGTGACCGGCTGAGCGTGCTGGACCTCTACGTCACCGTGGTGTCCCGGTGGCAGCCCCGCCGGCTGCGCTTCTACCGGGAGGCGCCGCGCATGGCGGAGGTGGTCCGCCGCGTCGACACCGAGCCCCGGCTGCTGGACCACTGGGCGGCCCGCTACCCCTTCGGGAAGGATTGGGAAAGCGAGGGCCCGTAGTCAAGCGCGAGATCCACCCCGCGCGACCTGTGCGGCGGCCGTGCAGAATCTCCAAGCTCATCAGGAGATCGACATGACCACCGCATTCACCACCTCCATCGCCCGGACGCCGCTCGGCCCGATCGAGTACGCCGTGGTCGGCGAGGGCATTCCGGTGCTGGTGATCCATGGCAGTCCGGGCGGCATCGACGCGGCCGAACTGATGGCCCGCTTCCTTCCGAAGGGGCAGTTCAAGGCGATCCTCGTCTCGCGGCCCGGCTACCTGCGCACCCCGCTCGGCGGCCGGCTCACCATCGACCAGCAAGCCGACCTGCTCGCCGCCCTGCTGGACCAGCTCGGCATCGCGAGGACCGCGGTCTACACCTGGTCCGGCGGAGGGCCCGCGGGCTACCGGCTGGCCGTGAGGCATCCCGGCAAGCTCATGTCGCTGGTCGCCTTCGCCGCCGTCAGCCAGGCCTACCACGACGCGAGCAAGAGCGCCGTCACGCGCTTGATGTTCACGACCTCGGCCGGGCGCTGGCTCATGCGGGTGCTGGCGGCCCACCAGCCCAGGCAGTACATCGCCGGCGCCCTCGGCAGCGAAGGCAATCTGACCGAGGCGCAGTTGGCGGCGCAGGTCGATGCGGTCTTCGCCGACGACACCCGACGCCGGTTCATTCTCGACCTCGGCCCGACCGCCGAGCAGGGCCCGGACCGGCGGGACGGCTACCACAACGACCTCGAACAGTTCGGCCGGATCGAGTCGCTCGAACTCGAGCGGATCACGGCGCCCACCCTGATCGTCCAGGGCACCGTCGATTCGGACCTGCCGCCCGAGCAGAGCTACTTCGCGGCCGAGACGATCCCGGGGGCCAGCTTGCTCAAGCTCGAAGAAGGCACCCACCTGGCGCTCTATACCCACGCCGACTGCGATGCTGCCCAGCAGCAGGTCATCAGCTTCCTGAGCGCGCACGCGTCCTGACGCATCCGCTAGCGGACGCCGGCAACCAGGCGATCCGCCAACTGCCGCGCGCTTCGCGCGCTGGCCCCCTTGCCGGTGATCGCCAGCGCCGGGGGATTGGCCAGCATCCGTTCGAAGACCACCCTCACTTCTTCGGCGCGGATGTCGTCGATCATGGCCATCGCTTCAGCCATCGGCGTCACGGTTGCGCTGGCGAAGAGCTCTTCGACGGCTTGCTCCATGGTGGCGTAGGTCCGCTCTCCGGCGCGCACGCGCGACACGGTCAGCTGGTTCTTGGCCCGCTCCAGGTGCACCGGATCGATGGCCGTGGCCTGCGCACGCAGCAGGCCGCCCGTCTCCGTGACCAGCGCCTCGAGCTGGTCCGGGGTCGTGACCGCATGCACCACGAAGTTGGCCCAGAGGTCTCCGCTGTCCATCGTGGCATGGGCCGTGTAGGCCAGGCCGAGCTGCTCCCGGACCCTGTCGACCAGGGGCGCCGACATCCCGCCTCCGAACAGGTTGGCCGCCAGCGTCGCCGCGAGGCGCCAGCGCTGCTGCGACATCTCTTCCCGGCGTGGGGGCGCCAGCGGGTAGGCGATGTTCAGGAACACCTGCGACACCTGCGTGAAGCGGCGGGCCATGGCTTGACCGACGTACTTCGCGGGCGCCGGCGGGGGCGGCAAGTCTGGCTCGGCCGACCGGGGCATCGCTGCAAAGAGTTCCCCGGCGAGCGCCATCCAGGCGTCGACGTCGAAGTTCCCGGCCGCAGCGACGACGGTCTTTTGCGCGACGTAGTGGGAGCGCACGTGGCGCACCAGGTCGTGCCGGGTGAAGCCCTCGATGTTCCCGACGGTGCCGATCACCGGCATGCCCATCGGGTCGTCGCCCCAGATGGCGCGGTCGAGCAGTTCGCTGGAGCCATCCTCCGGATCTTCCTCGTACTCGATGGCCTCCTGGCGAATCACTTCCAGCTCGCGCTGCAGTTCAGTGTCGGGAAATGTGCTGTTCAGGACGATGTCGGCCGTCATGCGCAGCAGCTGTTCCGCGTGCCGGCCCAGGCCGGTCATGAAGTAGCCGGTGCTGTCCTTGCCGGTGAACGCGTTGACGTCCGCGCCCAGCCGCTCGGCATCCAGGTTGATGGCCTGCACGGAGCGGGTGGTGGTGCCCTTGAACGCCATGTGCTCCAGCACATGGCCGATGCCGTTCGTGGCCGGCGTTTCGTCGCGGGAGCCGACGCGCAGGAACACGCCCACACTGGCGCTCTGCACCTGGGGCATCGGGATGGCGAGCAGCGTCACGCCGTTCGCGAGGGTGTGAAGGGCAATGGTGGCGGGCTTCGCCGGCAGCCGGTCCATGGCTCAGCGGCCTTCGGGCTGCTGCAGCCCGACGCCGATGCCGTAGAGCGCGAGCAGGCCCAGCACGTGCCCGATGGCCACGCCGGGCTCACCCGCTTCGATGCGGCCGATGGTCTGGACATGCACGCCCAGGCGCGCGGCCGCGGCGGCCTGGCCCTCCCCGGCCGTCGTCCGCGCCAGCCTTGCCGCTGCCCCCAGTTCACGTATGGAATGCAAGGCGTCGCCGCCGATGTCTGCCGAAATGCGCTTGCCTTGAGTCATGGGCGCATTGTCGCTGCGAGGACCGGATCACTTGAGATCCAGAATCCAGCGCGCGAGCGTCAGCGCCTCGGCTTCCGTCACCTGGGCCTGCGGCGGCATCGGCGTCTGACCCCAGACCCCGCCGCTTCCCTCGCGGATCTTCTGTGCCAGCTTCAGGTCGGAACCCTTGTCGCCGGCGTACCTGGCCGCCACGCTCTGGAACGAGGGGCCGTGGTAATTCTTGTCGATCCTGTGGCAGGCGAAACAGTTCTTGGTCTTGTACATCTCATCGTCGGCGAACGCTGCACCGCTCGCCAACAGCAAGCCCACGATGGATGGAACGACGCTGTGCCTCATGTCTTGTGTTGCTCGAAGGCGTGGGGGCCGGCAGGTCCCCACGGGCATCAGCTCGGCGTGAGGCGCGAGATCGCGCCCTCGTCGGTCGCCACGTAGAGGTTGCCGTCAGGCCCTTGCACCAGCGAACGGAAGCGCGCGGCGGGCATGGGCAAGTTCACCGTGGTGCGGGTGGCGGACAAGCCGTCGGCCTTGATGTTGAGCACGTCGAGCCGATTGCCTACCGGCGTGCCGTGGATCCCGATGCCGGCGAAGCCGATGATCATCCGGCCATCCCACGACTTCCAGCGCGAGCCGGTCAGGAAGGTGCCGGCGAACAGCCCCTGCGACAGGCCGTCGTTGGTCCAGGCCGGCTTCATCGCGTTCGGGTAGGTCTTGGTGTCCGTCATCGGCATGAACCCCGACCGGATCTTCGGATCCACGGCACCCATCTGGTTGGGGCTGTAGCCGCAGTAGTTGTCCGGGCAGGCCGAACGGCCTCCGATGTTGGGGCGCGGGTCCCATCCGCTGTTGCCGCCAGCCACCAGCGCCGTCACTTCGTCGGTGTGCCAAGGTCCGTTCTCGGCGACGTACGGCTGGTTGGTGCCCGGCCTGAAAGTGATGCCTTGGGGGTTGCGATGGCCGTAGGTGTAGATCCGGGGATCGAAGCCTGCCGGCGCCCCGTTGCCCGGAGCGGCCTTGCCGTCGCGGTCGATGCGCAGCACCTTGCCGCCGATGCGGGTCGGGCTTTGAGGTACCTCGCCGTTGTGCGTATCGCCGGTGGTCACGTACAGGTAGCCATCGCCAGGGCTGAAGCGGAGTCGCCCTCCGTTGTGTGCGCCGGGGCCACCGAACGGGTGGTCGCTGGCACGAGGCTTGTAGGGAATGTCGGTGACGATGTCGACCCGCGAAGTCACGCCGGTCGCGTTGTCGTTGACCTTGAGCCGCATCACGCGATTGGTGCCCGGGGCGGTCATGCTCGACGTCGAATAGACGTAGATGAATCGGTTGCTGGCGAAGTTCGGATCGACGGCGACACCCATCATGCCTGCCTGCCCTTCGCAGAACAGATCGTTCGCGTTCGCAGAGTAGCCCTTGACATCCTTCATTCCGACCAGCTTGACCACGGCGCCACCAGGCTGCCGCACCGAAAGACCGTGGCACTTCTCGGTGAAGAACATGGTGCCGTCAGGAAGAAACGCCATGTCCCACGGGCTCTCGAGCTTGGTGAGAATGACCTCGTACGACAGCGCCGGGACCGGAGCTTGTGCCGTCGAAGCCGGGGCTGGCGTCGGAGCCGTCGTCACAGCGGATGGCGTGCTGCAGGCAGCGAGCACGCAAGGAAGCACCCCCAAGATCAGTCGATTCATCTGATGTCTCCTGTTTGGTCTTGCTCTTGTCCCCCTGAATGAGGGGAAACGATGCTAGTCCTGCGATCCCGGCGCGGTCAAGCCGCCTACCGACGGGCGGTGACGCATTGGATCTGGCAATCGACCTGCTGAAGTTGCAGCACAAGGCGACCGCTGCGTACTAAAGTCCGACGTCTAAAAGAGAACACGCCCCGATGCCGCGAGATCTCGATCAGGACGACAGCCGGGCCGGCACGCTGGTCCTTGCGCTTCTGTCGCTGCTCGTGGGATGCCTCACGGGGCTTGTCTGCGCCGCTTTCCGGCTCCTGCTCGAACTGGCCGATGGCCTGCGAGGCGAGTTCATCGCGTGGGCCCATCGGGAGGGGTTCCTGGGCCTGCTGCTGGTCGTTGCCGGCGCCGCTGCAGCCACTGCCGCGGCCGCAGCCCTGGTGAGCAGGATTTCCCCGAACGCGGCGGGCAGCGGCATCCCCGAGGTCGAGGCGGCGCTCGACGGCGGCGACCCGGGCCGGCCCGTGCGTACCGCCTTCGTGAAGTTCGTCGGCGGCGTGCTTGCCATCGGGTCCGGACTGGCCCTCGGCCGCGAAGGGCCCAGCGTGCAGATGGGTCACTCGATCGCCGATCTGATGGGCCGCTTGTTCCGGCGCGGCCAGCTGGACGCCCGAGTCCTGTTCGCCGCGGGCGCGGGCGCCGGACTGGCCACCGCCTTCAACGCCCCGATCGCCGGCGCCGTGTTCGTGCTGGAGGAGCTGCTGCGGCGTTTCGACACCCGCACGGCAGCGGCAGCACTGGGCGCCTCGGCCGGCGCGATCGCGGTGGCACGTGTGTTCGTGGGGGTGGATCCGGACTTCTCCGTGCCGCCGCAACCCTTCCCGGGCTTCGCGACAGTGCCGGTCCATGTGCTGCTCGGCGTCCTTGCCGCGCTCGCGGCCGCTGCCTACACCCGCGCCGTCATGGGCACGCTGGCGATCGCCGATCGGGCTGTCGGGATTCCGGTCGAGGCGCGGGCGGCGTTGATCGGCGGCGGCGTCGGCCTCTTGGGGTGGCTGGCGCCTCAGTGGGTCGGAGGCGGCGACTCGCTCACGCAGCAGACACTGCTCGACGCCGGAACCCTGTCCACCATCGCCCTGGTCTTCGCCATCCGTTTCGCGCTCGGCCCGCTGTCCTATGCGGCCGGCACGCCTGGCGGCCTGTTCGCGCCGATGCTGGTCCTGGGCGCGCAGATCGGCCTGGTGTTCGGCCGGCTCTGCGCACTGTGGCTTCCGGGCGGCGCCTCTCCGACCGCTTACGCCGTGGTCGGCCTGGCCGCCTTCTTCACCGCCGTCGTCCGTGCGCCGCTGACGGGCATCTGCCTCGCCGTCGAGATGACCGGCGGCGTCAGCTTGCTGCTGCCGATGCTGGCGGCCTGTTTCGGCGCCATGGTCGTGATGAACCTGCTCGGGGTCCCGCCGATCTACGACCTGCTGCGCGAGCGGGCGGAACGCAAAGCGCGCTCCGCCGGGTAGGGCGCGCCGAGGTCGGGGGCGCTACGACGCCGCGCGAAACGGCTGCCCGAGCGAGGCGGGCGTGTTCAATCTGATCCGCAGCGGGTTGCTGGAGATGATCACCAGCACCACCACGGTGGCGAGATAAGGCAGCATCGACAGCAATTGCGAAGGCACGGCGATCCCACGACTCTGGGCGAACAACTGGGCGACGGTGATGCCACCGAACAGATAGGCGCCGAGCATGATGCGCCCGGGGCGCCAGGTGCCGAAGACGACGAGGGCGAGCGCAATCCAGCCCCGCCCCGCCGTCATGCCCTCGACCCACATCGGCGTATACATGACGGCGAGGAACGCGCCGCCGACACCGGCCATCGCACCACCGAACAGGGTGGCCAGATAACGAATCGGCGTCACGGGCAGGCCCAGCGCGTGCGCCGATTGAGGCGACTCACCGACGGAACGAAGCCTGAGGCCGGCCCGGCTGCGAGCCAGGAACCACCACACCGCGCCAAGCAGGCCCCAGGAGGCGTAGACCAGGGGTTGGTGCGCGAACAGCATCGGTCCGAGAACCGGCAGTGCGGACAGTCCCGGAAGCGGCAACACGGGTTGCGTCGGAAGAACGATGTTCAGGTAGGCCTGGCCGGCGTAGGCGCTCAGGCCCACGCCGAAGATCGACAGCGCCAGACCGCAGGCGACCTGATTGGCCATCAGTGTCAACGTGAGAAAGGCGAACAGCAACGCCATCGCGGCACCGGCCAGCATGCCTGCCGCGACACCAGTCCATAGACTTCCGCTGCCGGCCGCGGCGGCGAAAGCAGCGATGGCGCCGACGAGCATCATTCCTTCGACGCCAAGATTGAGGACACCCGACTTTTCGGTGACGACTTCACCCAGCGCCGCGAAGGCGATGGCGGTCCCGGCGCCGATGGTGGCGATGACGATGGGCAGCATGGCATCGATCATGCGAACACTCCTTGCCTGCCCGCGCTCTTGCGTGCGCCACGGCGCACCACGCGGATCCGATAGTTGACGAGCACATCGGTCCCCAGAAGAATGAACAGGAGAATGCCCTGGAAGAGCCCGGTGATCGCCGCCGGCATGTTCAGGTTGAGCTGAGCGGCTTCCCCGCCGAGGTAGAGCAACGCCATCAGCAGGCTGGCGAGAACGATGCCGACCGGATGCAGGCGCCCGACGAAAGCCACGATGATGGCGGCGAAGCCATAGCCCGGCGACACCACGGGCAGCAGTTGTCCGATGGGCCCGGCCACCTCGCCCACACCCGCGAGACCCGCCGCGATGCCTCCGGCGAGCATGCCGACCCACACGGTCTTCCGGGCACTGATGCCGGCATACGAGGCGGCCGCACCTGACAGTCCGGCCACGCGCATCTGGTAGCCAAGAAGGCTTCTGCCCAGGAAGAACCATCCCAGCGCCACCGCCGCCAGCGCGACGAAAAGGCTGCTGTTCATGCGCGTGCCATCGATCAGGATGGAGAACAGCGCGCTGCCGTCGAACATCCGGGTCTGCGGGAAATTGAAGCCATCGGGATCGCGCCACGGCCCGTAGACCAGGTAGCTCAAGGCAAGCTGCGCCACATAGGTCAGCATCAGGCTCGTCAGGATCTCGTTCGCGTTGAAGCGCGTGCGCAGCCACGCCGGAACCGCGGCCCACAGGGCGCCGCCCAAGGCGCCCGCGAGCATCATCGACGGCAGCAGCCAGCCACCCTGGACGCCGTGAAAATGCACCGCCAGTCCCCCGCCCGCGATGGCGCCTGCCACCAACTGGCCTTCGGCACCGATGTTCCAGACGCTCGCCCTGAAGCCCACTGTCAGCCCCATGGCAATGAGCATCAGCGGCGATGCCTTGAGCGCCAGTTCGCCCAGACCCGCCACGGTGCTGACCGGCAGGACGAACAAGGCTTCGAATGCCTGCAGGGGATTGCGCCCGAGGAAGATGAACAGCGCGGTCCCGACCGCGGCCGTGAGCACCAGCGCGATCAACGGCGAGGCATAGCGCATGGCGGCCGAGGGTTCCGGCCGGGTTTCAAGTCTGAGCCACATGCTGACGCTCCTGCGAGATTCGGGGTTGGTGGGCCAAAGCCTGCGAACCGGGCCACAGTCCGCTCATCCACAGGCCCACTTCTTCGACGTTCGTGTCCTCCCGTCGCTTGACGGGCGACAGGCGGCCTTCGGCGATGACCAACAGGCCATCGCAGATCTCGAACAGTTCGTCCAGGTCATCCGAGACCACGAGCACAGCGACACCCGCGTCGCGCAGTTCGATCAGGTGGCGGCGAATGAAGGCGCACGCCTGCACGTCGACGCCCCAGGTCGGCTGGGCAACGACCAGCAGCTTCGGACTCTGCAGGATCTCACGGCCGACGATGAACTTCTGCAGATTGCCCCCGGAAAGGCTGTCCGCCGGCGCCTGCGCCCCGCGGCACTTGACGTTGAAGTCCGCGATGCACCGCTGCGCGAAGGCGTCAAGCGCCGGCGCGTCGATGAGCCCGCGCTGCGTCAGTCCCGTTCCATGGGCCGTGAGCAACGCGTTCTCGAGCAAGGACATGCCGGGCACCGCACCGCGGCCGAGCCGTTCCTCGGGGACGTAGCCCAGGCCGAGGCGCCGCCTCGCCGCGGGACCGAGGCGGCCGGCCGGTGTCCCGAGAATCTGGATCGCCGCCGAGGAACTGCTCGACGACTCTCCGGACAGCAGGCTCAGCAGCTCCTGCTGTCCGTTGCCGGAGACGCCGGCGATGCCGACGATCTCTCCACCGCGCACGGTGAAGCACAGGTCCTCGAGATCGGTTCCGAACGGATCGTCCGTCCGGTGCGTGAGCTGCCGCACCACCAACACGTCCGGGCCGCTCGCAGCCTTCGCTCCCGGCCGGCAGCCGACGACCTCCTGGCCGACCATGAGCCTGGCCATCGTCGTCTCGGTCTCGCGGCGCGGATCGCAATGACCCGCGACGCGGCCGCCGCGCAGGATGGTCGCCGTGTGGCACAGCGCTTTGATCTCGTGCAGCTTGTGGCTGATGTAGAGGATGCTGCATCCGCCGTCCGCCAATTGGCGCAGGGTGTCGAAGAGCTTGTCGACCGCCTGGGGCGTGAGGACCGAGGTCGGCTCGTCCATGATCAGCAGGCGCGGGTTCTGCAGCATGCAGCGGATGATCTCCACCCGCTGGCGTTCGCCGACCGACAGCGAATGCACCAGGCGCTGCGGCTCGACCGCGAGGCCGTAGCGCTGCGACACCGCTTCGATGCGGCGAGCGAGGTCGCCCAGATCCGGCTTGCCTGGCAGTCCCAGCGCCGCGTTCTCGGTCACGGTCAGGGTCTCGAACAGCGAGAAGTGCTGGAACACCATGCCGATGCCCAGCGCGCGCGCGTGCGCCGGGCTGGCGACGTTGACGCGCTGGCCGTCCCACAGGATGTGTCCCGCATCCGGCTTGACGACGCCGCAGATGCTCTTCATCAGCGTGCTCTTTCCGGCGCCGTTCTCGCCGAGCACCGCATGGATCTCGCCGGGCTGCACCACCATGTCGACCTGGTCGTTGGCGATGATGGAGGGGTAGGCCTTGGTCAGGCCGCGCAGTTCCAGGCGCGGCGGCGGGGTCGGCCGATCGATCTTGTCGGGCAGGGACATGGTGGTGGCTGGTTGCGCGCGCTGGGATGATGGCCCGCGTCAGTTGGCCGGAATGCGACCTTGGATGCCGGCTGCGAGCCAGTCGATCTTGCGCAATTCGTCGTCGCTCATCGAAACGCCTGCCGCTACGCGCTGCTTGCCGTCCTGGTCGACGATGGGGCCGGTGAACGGCTTGAAGCTGCCATTCTTCATGTCGGACTCGATACGGGTCACCAGTTGCTTGACCTCGTCCGGCAGGGCTGCATTCAGGCCGCCCATCCGGATGACGCCTTCGCGCACGCCGAGCCAATCGCTGGACGCCTTCCAGCTTCCATCGGCCACGGCCCGGGTGATCCGGGTATAGGGGTTCGACCAGTCCAGAAGCGCGTAGCTCAGTTGCGCGCGCGGGCCGTACTTCGTCATGTCGCTTTGCCAGGCGACCGCGTAGGCGCCGCGTTCTTCGGCCACCTGGACGGCGACCGGCGAAGACAGCACGGAAGTCAGGACATCCGCGCCATCGGACAGCAGCGCATTGGCGGCCTCGCGCTCGCGGCCCGGGTCGTACCAGGTGTTGAGCCAGACGATCTTGACCGTGGCCTTGGGGTTCACGCTTCGCATGCCCAGAATGAATGCGTTCACGCCCTGCACCACTTCCGGCACGGGCATCGACGCGATGTAGCCGACCGTTCCGGTCTTGCTCATCTTGCCGGCGATCACGCCGTTCATGTAGAAGCCCTCGTAGACCCGCGCCGAGTAGACGCCCATGTTCTTGCTGGTCATGAAGCCCTGGGCGTTCATGAACGTGGTGCCGGGGAACTGCGCGGCGACCTTGGCCATCGGGTTCATGTAGCCGAACGACACGCCATAGATGAGCTTGGTGCCGCTCTGTGCCAGCGAACGCATCACGCGCTCGGAATCGGCCCCGGTCGGCACCTGGACATACTTGGTCTTGACCTTGGCGCCCAGGGCCTGCTCGATGGCCAGCCGTCCCATTTCATGCTGGCGAACCCAGCCGACGTCGCCGATGGGGTTGTCGTAAAGGAATGCCACCTCCAGTGGGGCGGTCTGCTGTGCATGGGCGTGCGGCCAGCAGGCAAGCGACGCAAGTGCAAGGAGAGTGAGTCTGCGCAGGGATTTCATGGTCGTTCTTCCTCAGGTTGCCGTTGCAAGGCCAATCGGCGAATTCCGGTTGGCGAATTCATTGATGAACTTCTTCAGTTGCACGCCCGTCGAAGGACGGGTTCCTCTTGCGGCGTGCCCGCTGCCGCGGCACGCCGCTGCAGATCGATCACACTGAACAAAATGCGCTCGGCGGTCGCGGGGGCGTCGAGATGCGGGCTCAGCCGGTAGTCCCCGACACTCGCGATGGCGTCCCTCAGTGCATGGAAGACCGAGATCCCGTGCAGCACTGGCGGTTCGCCGACGGCCTTCGAGCGGTAGATCGAATCCTCCGCATTGCCGGGCGATTCATAGAGGTCGACGCGAAATTCCCTCGGCATGTCGCTCGCGACCGGAATCTTGTAGGTCGATGGGGCGTGAGTCGTCAGCCGTCCCTGGGCATCCCAGCAGAGTTCCTCCATCGTGAGCCAGCCCATGCCCTGCGTGAACGCGCCTTCGATCTGCCCGCGATCGATCGCCGGGTTCAGCGAACGACCGACGTCGTGCAGGATGTCCGTGCGCAGCAGCCGGCTCTCGCCTGTCAGGGTGTCGACGATCACTTCCGAAACAGCCGCGCCGTACACGAAGTAGTAGAAGGGTCGCGTGCCGGTCAGGGTCTTCTTGTCCCAATCGAGCGCCGGCGTGCGGTAGTAGCCGGTGGAGGACAGGGAGATCTGGTTGAAGTGGGCGAGCTTTGCCAGTTCCCCGAAGGCGATCGAGTGCTCCCCGGCCCGGACTTCGTTCCGGACGAAGCGCACCAGGTCCTTCGAGACTTCGAAGTGCCTGGTCGCCAGGTCGGCAAGCCGGTCGCGAATCTGGCGTGCCGCAGCCTGCGCGGCCTTGCCGTTCAGGTCGCTGCCCGACGATGCGGCCGTGGCCGACGTATTGGGAACCTTGCTGGTGTCCGAGGCCGTGATGCGGATGCGGTCGAAATCGATCCCGAGTTCCTCGGAGACCACCTGCGCCACCTTGGTGAACAGCCCCTGGCCCATCTCCGTTCCACCGTGATTGAGCATCACGCTGCCGTCGGTGTAGACGTGCAGCAGGGCGCCCGCCTGGTTCAGGTGCGGCGCGGTGAAGGAGACGCCGTACTTCAGGGGGGTCAGCGCAATGCCCTTCTTGAGATGACGGCTCGCCGCGTTGAACGCCCGGACCCGGCGCCGCCGCGCGGCGTAGTCCGAACTGTCTTCCAGCGTCGCGATGAGGTCGGCGATGACGTTGTCCTTCAGGACCTGTCCGTAGTGCGTGACGTTGCGCTCGTCGGTGCCGTACAGGTTGGCCTTGCGCACTTCCAGCGGGTCCTTGCCCAGATGGAACGCGATCTCGTCGATGACCTGTTCGATGCCCAACGCCCCTTGCGGACCGCCAAAGCCGCGAAATGCAGTGGCGGACACGGTGTTGGTCTTGCACCGATAGGAGTGGATCGCCACGTTCTCCAGGAAATAGGTGTTGTCGCTCGTCAGCGCGGCGCGGTCGTTCACCCCTGCCGACAGGTCGGCGGAGTAGCCGCAGCGTCCCGCCACGTCCATCTCGATGCCATGAATGCGGCCTTCGTGATCGAACCCGACCTCGAACGAGGTCTCGAAGTCGTGCCGCTTGCCGGTCATCACCATGTCGTCGTCCCGGTCCACGCGCAGCTTGACTGGACGGCCCGTCTTCTGCGCCAGCAAGGCGGCATTGCAGGCAAACAGGACCGACCCGCTCTCCTTGCCGCCAAAGCCGCCGCCCATGCGGCGGCATTCGGCCACCACGTCCTTCTCGGCGATGTGCAAGGCGTGCGCGACGTGCATCTGCGTCTCGGTGGGATGCTGCGTCGAGGTGTAGATGTGCATGCCGCCGTCGTCGCGGGGAACTGCGTAGGCGATGTGCCCTTCGAGGTAAAACTGCTCCTGGCCACCCATGCGAATGGAGCCACGCAGCCGATGCGGGGCCTTGGCGATGGCGGGCTTGGCGTCCCCGCGGCGCAGGTGCTGGGTGGGCAGCACAAAGGATTGCGCGGCCATGGCCTCCTTCACGGTGAACACCGGCTCCAGGTCCTCGTACTCGACCACTGCGAGACGCAGCGCGCGCCGGGCCTGATCGATCGACTCCGCCGCCACGCAGAAGAGCGCCTGCCCCACGCACTGCACGAGGCCGTCAGCCAGGATCGGTTCATCGTCGACCATCGGCCCGCAGTCGTTCTTGCCCGGGATGTCCTTCGCCGTCATCACCGCGACCACGCCGGGTGCCGACAGCACGGCCGACAGATCGATGGACTTGACGCGCGCGTGGGCCCGAGCGCTCTGGCCCACCGCCGCATAGAGCGTTCCGCGCAATTCTGGAATGTCGTCGACGTAGGCGGCCTTGCCCGTGACATGAAGATGGGCGCTGTCGTGGCGGATCGACCGGCCCACCCCGCCCTTTTCGTTTTGCTGACTCATGGATCAGGCCTCGCTGGCGACCACGCTGATGCGACCGCCAGCGGTCGTCTCGAGCAGGCACTTGTAGAGCAGGTTCTGTGCTACCAACCGGCGGTAGCCGCTGGTGGCGCGCATGTCGTCGATGGGCTCGAAGTCCAGGGCCAGCGCCTCCATCCCCGCCTGGACGGCGTCATTGCCCCAGGCCTTTCCGGTCAGCGCAGCCTCGCAGCGAAGCGCGCGCCGGGGCACCGCAGCCATGCCGCCAAAGGCGATGCGGGCGTGCGCCACCCGTCCACCTTCCACGCGGATCGCGAAGGCCGCGCACAAGGCAGAGATGTCCTGATCGAAGCGCTTGGAAATCTTGTAGGCCCGCAAGTGGCTGCCGGCCACGCGCAGCGGAATGCGGATGCGCTCGATGAATTCACCCGGAGCGAGCACATTGCGCTGGTACCCGGTATAGAACATGTCCAGCGAGACTTCGCGCTTGCCCGAGCCGCAGCGCAGCACCAGGCTCGCGCCCAAAGCCATGAGCACCGGCATGGAGTCGCCGATCGGAGAACCGTTGCCGATATTGCCGCCCAGCGTGCCCACGTTGCGGATCGGCGGCGACGCAAAGCGCCGCGCCCATTCCGCCAGCTCGGGAAAGTGCTCCACCATAGGCTCGAACGCATCGGCCAAGGTCGCGGCCGCCCCGATCTCCAGGTGGCTCGCCGAGTGGGCGATCTGCCGCAGTTCGTCGATTCTTCCGATGTAGAGAAGCGCTGGCAGATCCTGGCGCTTCTTGGTGATCGTGAGGCCCAGGTCGGTGCCTCCGGCGAGGATTGCGGCCTCAGGGTGGCGGACACGCAACTGCGCGAACTCGGCCAGCGTTTCCGGCGCCCAGTAGAGGCGCATCGGGCGATCCACGACAACGGCGCCTTGGGCGGCTTCGTCCGGCTTGCGTGCACGAGCGTCCGTCGGGGCCGATGTGAATCCCCCGGCATCGGCCTGAAGGGCCGCGTCGACGATCGGCCGATACCCTGTACATCGGCACAGGTTGCCGGCGAGCGCGCATTCGACCTGCGTGCGCGTCGGATTCGGCGTCGACGTCGACAGGGCATGCAGCGACATCACGATGCCTGGCGTGCAGAAGCCGCACTGCGAGGCATGGCAGTCGACCATGGCTTGCTGCACGGGATGCAGGCCGCCATCGGCGCCCTGCAGGCCCTCCACCGTCGTGACTTCCTTGCCATGCAAGGTGGGCAGCAACTGGATGCATGCATTCACCGCGCGGCTGCGCATGCCGTCTCCGAACCTTTCGGTGACGACAACGGTACAGGCGCCGCAGTCACCCTCGGCGCAGCCTTCCTTCGTGCCTGTGAGGCAGAGCGTCTCGCGCAGGTGCGTGAGGAGTGTCGCGTTGGAATCGGGGCAATCGATGCGATGCGGCTTGCCGTTCACCAGCATCGTGATCGTCGCGGGCGCCCGCCGGGGGGCATCCGCATGGGGACTGGACATCTGAACGTACTCCTCAAAGAAGGCCAACTGCGTCGCTTCCCGACCGCACTGGCAGGTACGGGGTGATGGCAGTGTCGCTATGTGCACATTTAATGTCACCATTTTCGTGAGCCAAGTGCGCACATTTTTTGTAAGCATAGAATTGGATGGCGGCCTTTCCCGCGGCGGGCGAGGCTCAGAATCTCCTGGGGTCACAGGGGACGCGCAGGATGAATGGAGCGACATGGGGGTCAACATGAGCAACGCGGTCGAGTCGAGCACGGACAGCCCCGAGGAGCGCGTCTATCGAACGCTCTACGAAGGCATCCTTGACCATCGCCTCCTCCCTGGCACGAAGCTCAAGGAGGTGCCGCTCGCCGAGGCGTTCGGCGTCACGCGAGGCGTGATCCGCAAGGCGCTGGTACGCCTGGCCACCGCGAAAGTGGTGACTATCCGCTCACAGTACGGGGCGTCGGTCGCCAGTCCTTCCTTGGAGGAGGTGGGACAGATTTTTGCCGCTCGCCGACTCGTGGAATCGGCCGTGGTCGAGAACCTGGTCGGCTTCATCAGCGCCAAGGACGCGAAAGAGCTGCGTCAGCTCATGAAGCAGGAGAGTCACGCCTACGGCGCTGGCGACATGAGGGTAGGCATCAAGCTCTCTGCGGACTTTCATGTGCGACTTGCCAAGTACGCAGGCAACGCGGTGCTGGCCGAATTCCTGGAACAACTGGTGGCGCGCACTCCGCTGATCTTCCTGGCTCACGGCGACCCGGGGCAAAGTGTGTCCTGCTCCGAGCACGAACACGCCGACATCGTTGCCGCCATTCTTGCGGGCGACCGGGAGCAGGCGGTCCGGCGCATGCTGTCCCATCTGCAGCACCTCGAAAGCCATGTCGCGCCCCGCACGAAAGAGAAGGGCTCCGACCTCGCACGCTTGCTGGGGCTGTAGACATGGAAGGGCGGCGGTCCGAAAGACGCCCGTACCAGCAGCATCATTCCGGCATGCCTTCGCCAGCACCGGTACACCCTGGACGCGGTATCGTGCGCCTTTTCCCGCCCCTGGAGATCGCTGCATGGATGAGCCGTCCTCGTCATATACCCCGCCGACTGTCTGGTCCTGGAAGAAGGACAACGGTGGCCGCTTCGCGAACATCAACCGTCCTGTCGCGGGTCCGACCCACGACAAGGAACTGCCGGTAGGCCGCCACCCACTGCAGCTCTATTCCCTGGCGACTCCGAATGGGGTCAAGGTCACGGTGATGCTGGAGGAGTTGCTCGAGCTGGGCCACCACGGCGCCGAATACGACGCCTGGCTCATCCGCATCAACGAAGGCGAGCAGTTCGGCAGCGGATTCGTCGCGGTCAACCCCAACGCCAAGATTCCGGCATTGCTGGACCGCAGCGGACCGGCGCCGGTGCGGGTGTTCGAATCCGGCGCGATCCTTCTGCACCTCGCCGAAAAGTTTGGCGGCGCGTTTCTCCCGGCCGGAGGCGAGGCGCGCGCCGAATGCCTCTCATGGCTGTTCTGGCAAATGGGCAGTGCGCCGTTTCTCGGGGGCGGTTTCGGACACTTCTACGCCTATGCGCCGAGCAAGATCGAATACGCCATCGACCGCTACGCGATGGAGGCCAAACGACAGCTGGACGTCCTGGACCAGCGTCTCGCCCAGAGCGAATACCTGGCAGGCGATGAGTACACGGTCGCCGACATGGCGGTCTGGCCGTGGTACGGCACGCTCGTCAAAGGCCAGCTCTATGAGGCCGGGGAGTTCCTGCAGGTCCATGAGTACCGCAACGTCCTGCGCTGGACAGACCAGATCGCCCAACGGCCTGCGGTGCGGCGAGGCCGCATGGTCAATCGCACCTGGGGCCAGCCGGCCAGCCAGTTGCACGAGCGCCACGACGCAGGCGACTTCGAAACGCAGACCCAGGACAAGCTGGCAGCACCTCTTTGAAGCTTCATCCTCCATCGAAAGTACGCGACGATGATCACGCTCTACGACTGCGCGACGGCTCCGAGCCCACGCCGTGCCCGCATACTCCTGGCCGAGAAGGGCGTATCCCACGAGACGGTTCAGGTCGACCTCCGGAACGGTGAACAAATGAGCGAGGCGTACCGAAGCATGAACCCGCAGTGCACGGTGCCCATGCTGCACACCGAAGAGGGCCTGAAGCTGGCCGACAACGCCGCGATCGCCGCCTACCTTGAGGCCCGGTACCCGGAGCCGGACTTGCTGGGAAGTTCGCCCAAGGAAAAGGCAGAGATAGCGAGCTGGAACTGGCGCATCGAGTTCGAAGGCCTCATGGCCATCGCGGAGGCGCTTCGCAACAGCGCGCCGGCGATGGCGAATCGGGCACTGCCCGGGCCTGTGGACTATGCGCAGATCCCGGAGCTGGCACAGCGTGGGCTCGTGCGAGTTCAGCACTTCTTCGACGCGCTGAACGAGCGCCTGGAAGCGCATGCCTTCGTCGCCGCAGACCGGTTCAGCATCGCCGACATCACCGCGGTGGTCGCGGTCGACTTTGCACGTGTCGTGAAGGTCAAGCCGGGCGATCGACACCCCCATCTGCAACGCTGGCGGCTGGCCATGGGAGAACGCGCGTCGATGGCGCTCTGATCCGGACTGCCCTGCCGAGATCCGGCAATATCGATTCCCGGGCGGACGCGGAGTCCGCTTGGGCCCCCCCGTGCCATCCTTCAACTCGGGGTCCGCAGAGGCCCAGGTGCAGGTGCGGGTCGGTCGCGGAACGAGGCGCAAGAAAGCAAACAGCCATTTGCCGGTGAAGTCCCATTTCATCTGGATTGATGTCTGTTTCACCCGTATCACCATCGCGCGTCAGGCAATCAACACGCAACGTGTGGGCGCGACAGTAGAGCTACCGAGACAGGCCGACAGCGAAACAAGCAGTTGTCGATGTCAAGGGAATTGCTACGAGGTCGTCGGACGCATCTGTCGGCTTGGCCTCCTTCACATTCAGATGCACAAAGGAAGATCATGATCAAGCTCAACGCACGTATGGCCCTCGTGGCCGCATCCATGGTTCTCGCCGCCGGGGCCGCATCGGCGCAGGGAATGTCCCGCGCCGAGGTGAAAGCGCAACTCAAGGCTGCGCAAGCAAGCGGACAGATCGCCGCGTTCGACGGGGAAGACAGCGGCTCGGCCTACCTTGCCGCGCACTTTCACTCCGCCGAGCCACGCAGTGAAGTCAAAGCTCAAGTTGCAGAGGCGCGCGCCGACGGCACCCTCAACGTTCTGGACGGCACCGACAGTGGCTCGTTCTACCTCTCGCGCCACCAATCCTTGACCGAGCCTCGCTCGGAGGTGAAGGCCGAGCTCGCGGCTGCCGAGAAGAGCGGTCAGCTGGACGCGTTCTACAACGAGGACAGTGGTTCGTTCGAGCTCACCGCGATGCGCGGGCAGCAGCGCGCGACCCGCCCCGCTGTCGCAAGCACTCGTTGAATCGGCAGGAACCCGGGTCGGGTCAAGGACTGGGAGAACCGGTTCTTGAGCCTGACCTCAGTCGGTCAGCTGAGATAGGACGGCTCAGCTCGTCCAACAGAAAGGCGAACGATTCGTAAGGGCGTCCCGTAGCATGCAGCATTCCCATTTCGCAGGTGCGGTTTGCTGACAGGTAGGCATCGGCGGGGTGAGCGTCGAGTGCAGCCTTCACCTCCCGGGTTGCCGACACCACGAGTTCGGGATGCAGCAAGCCGCGGTCGCCGCCCGTGCCACAACAGGTGGTTCCGATTGGCACCTCAACGTCATCGGCCAGGGTCGATGCAATCTCGTTCAATTGCTTCACGAGCCCCAAATGCGCGATAGAACAAGTCGGATGAACAGCCACGCGCGGAAGCTTGCGAGATATGGGCAGCAGCGGAAGAAGGTCATGGCACCAGGTGATCGAGTCACGAATATCCAACTGGTCGTGCCTTGCCTTTCGTTCGGGATCCAAATGCCTGCCAACATCGTCGAGAAGCCCCAGGGTGCAGGACGCGGCATCGACGACGACAGGCAGTGCAGCGCCATCGCTCCAACGCCAAAGCGCATCTGCGATCGCGTTGGCCATGAACTCATGTCCTCTTCGATAGCCCTTGGAGTGCCAAGGCGTCGAGCAACACAAACCCGCGACATCCGAGGGAATCCATAGCGGGCGGCCGGCCCGTTCCGAGACGGCGAGCAACGCGTCTGCCAGTGAAGGCATTGATGCGTGCCCTGGCTCGCGGCCGAACATTCGGTTGATGCAGGCAGGAAAATACACAGCAGCGGCACCGTCTCGACACGTCGCCGGAAGCGCGCCGGCGGCAAGTGGCATCGGACCCGGAATTGCAGGTATCAAGTCATTGCTCACCATGGTCCGGACACCGGCCATGATCCCCGTCAGCGCCCCGACCCCGAGAACTTTCGCCGCGATGTCGGTCGCGCGCAAGCCCGTGCGCGTCAAACTCTCCACCTTTGACCAGTTCCTGGCAAGGATCAACGCCACAGCCTCGGCTGTTTCCCCATTCTCCGCCATGCGAAACGACTTGATCAACTCACCCGTGTTGATTCCGACCGGGCACTGAATCGCACAGGTCCCGTCGCCGGCACAAGTCTCGATTCCGTCGTATTGATACTCGGCCTGCAGTTTCGCCAGCATGGGAGACTCCGGAGCCTGCCGAGCCATCTCGCGACGGACCACAATGCGTTGTCTCGGTGTCATGGTCACGTTTCTGCTCGGGCAAACGGGCTCGCAGAAGCCGCACTCGATGCAGTGCATCGAACCCGTCACGTTCTCGATGGTCGGGACTGACTTCAGCGACTGGAGATGAAGCAGCGGATTGCGCGTGAGGATGACATCAGGTGCAAGAATGCCGAAAGGATCGGCGAGCGCCTTGAGTCGCCACATGATATCCGTTACCTTCGCGCCCCATTCGCGCTCCAGGAACGGCGCCATGTTCATGCCCGTTCCGTGTTCCGCCTTGAGCGAACCATCGTACTTCCCGACGATGAGGTCTACCAGTTCGGACATGAAAGCGGAATAGCGATCCAGGTCGCCTGAGTCGGAGAAGTCCGCCATAAGATTGAAATGAAGATTGCCGTGGGCTGCATGCCCCGCAACCCCGCCTAAGAATCCGTGCTTGCTCAGCAGGGCCTGTACATCCCGGGCCCCTTCCGCAAGTCGTTCCGGCGGGAAGCAGACGTCCTCGATGACCATGCTGGAGCCAGCAGGACGTACCTTTCCCACCAAGCCAAGCAGTCCCTCCCGCACATGCCAGGCCAACTCGATCGCTTCGGCGACGCTAGTGAACTCGACCGGATGAACCGGTCTTGTCCTCGCGGCAAGAACTTCTACCTGTTGCTCAACCAACGCGAGCGCCCTCGCATCGGGTGCACCGTACTCAACCAGCAGCGCAGCTGCATTCGGATCCAGCGACCTCCAGTAGGTGGGCGTTCCTTCAAAGGCCTGCGCGGCTGCCACCAGGGCCGGCGCCACCATCAGCTCGACTGCTGTGGCGCCGAGTGAGACGAGATCGGGCACCAGAGCGACGCATTCATCAATCGAAGAAAACGCGATCCACGCCACGCCTGTCACTTCTGGTATCGGAACCGTCTCGATGACGGCCTCGCCGACAAACGCCAACGTGCCTTGAGAACCGACGAGTAGGCGACGAAATATCTGCAGCGGCGTGTCACCGTCCAGAAAAGCACACATTCGGTACCCGTGTGTGTTGCGAATCGAGTATTTGCGGCGTATGCGCGCGACCAAGCCCGCGTCGGCGAGTATTTCTCGTTGAAGATCCAAGAGCCCACTGGCCAGCTCAGGCGCGGCCGTGGCAAATGCTGATTCTGCGTCGGCTGCCGAGGAATCGATGATCGCGCCGGACGGCAGTACGAAGGTCAACGCCGCCACTGTGCTGTATGCATCGCGCTGCACCGTGCAACGCATTCCGCCAGAATTATTGGCAATCACGCCTCCGACAGTGCAGGCACTCTCGCTCGCAGGATCCGGACCTAGCCGTCGCCGGTAGCGAGTCAACATCGAATTGCAATGTCCGAGAATGGTCCCGGTGCGCGCTCGGAGTCGGAGCCCATCGGCTTCCACCTTTGCGCCGTACCAGTGGCGACGCACATCGATCAGGATGTCGTCGGACTGCGCCTGACCGTTGAGGCTCGTACCCCCTGCGCGGAACGTGGCATGGCGCTTGTTTTCTCGACAATAGGTGAAGATCTTTGCGACGTCATCGGCATTGCGCGGCAGCAGGACAACCTGAGGAATGAGACGGTAGGCGCTTGCGTCGGAAGCATATCGCACCAGGTCAATCGCTCGGTGCAGCACGACATCCTCACCCAGCAAGGCAACCAGGTCTGACTTCAGGATCGCTGGCGTTCCGTCGACCAGCTCTTCAGATAGAGCGTCGACTTGCGACGTCACATCGGGCCGTCCGATCAGTTCTGGATCAGAGGCTAGAAGCTTCTTGAACATATGAAATTGTCCTCGTCAAAGGCTAGCCAGATTCGTACCATGTCAAGGAATCACGGCCTCGTTAGTTCAAGAGCGCACGCCCAAAACCCCGTTTGGGCCTGAACAGCTAGATCGGGTGCGCCAGACCTACGCCCGGCTGAGGGAGCAAAAGCTCTGGCGCACTCCTCTTCGTGTCGAAAGGACTCATTCGCAAGTCACAGCACGCTCATTCATCTGCCAGCTGCACGGTAGCGCGCTCCAACCTGTCTATGACCGCCCCAAGCTCTTGACGGTATGCGTTGAATTTCGATTCAGCTGCCGCAGCGTCCTCGCCTCCGAGCTTCTCTCCGAAGTTGACCGTGGCCCGCAGCCTGTCGTCTGCCCGTGAGCCGTACGAGGCCAGACCACGCTCGGCGTATCGCGCAGAGGCTGCCAGCGCGGCACCTGCTTCGGAAAGCTTGCGCTTCTCCCAAGCCTTTGTGGCCTCCGTGTAGTAATGGAGCGCCAGGGTCGCGCTGATGCGGGCAATCTTGCGATCGATGTGCCTGCGATGAACGACCTGGCCGGCCGCGACCTCGTCTGCCGCTTTGCGCAACGCGTTCTCGTCCCTGCGCAACCGCGCGGCCATGCCTGCGTCGGCGTGCAGGGCTTGGCATCCAAGTGATGAAGCCACTTCTCTCAGCTCGCTCGCAGCTTGGTCGAAATCTCGCCGAGCGATGTCTTTCTGCGCGCGTTCAAGTTGGGATTCCAGTCCGAACGTGCCGATTTCGCCAGTGCCCTCTCCACTGGGCGACTGAGTGCTCGGTGTGCCTGAAGCCGGTATCTTGCAGGATGCATAGCCAGTCGCATCTGGGTTCGCCGTCTCCGCATAGGTCGGCAAAGTAGCCAACAGTGCTGCCGCGACCATGCCTCGAAAGAGGTGGTGCTTTACCTTCGATCCTGCGGAGACGTCTTCCTTGTTGCTTCCGCTCATATTCAGGTACCCGGTGGTTTCGTAAGCCGTTGAATGGCTGCTCGGCTGCAGATGTTGAAGACTCTGATTGAAGTGTCGGGCAAGACGGTCTCAGAATCGTTTCACCTTTGGTCCAAAGCGTTACAGCTGCAATGAGAATGTCGCCCTCACATGCAGGATTCATTTGTCGAACCAGCTCAGGTCGAGATCGACCGGACTTGTGGCGTGTCCAAGTCGATTCCGATGAGGGCACGCGCGAACAAGTAGTTGTTTCGCACGCTCTCGGTCATCGCATCCATGTCGACGTGACCTTCGCCATCGCAAGCAAATGACCATGACCGCCCGTGCCGGTCGAGTGACTGGAAGCGCAGCTCAAAATTTGTCACCGGTTGCGAATCGAATGTCGGGTTCATGGCATCCTCCTGGGACGATATCAACGCATGCTTCAATGGTCGAGTCCTGGCATTGCACGCCGATTTCGCGTTCGTGGAACTTTGCTGCGGGTCCATTGCGTTTGATATCAAACGAAATTTGCTTGCTCGTCGCGGGCGGCACGAAGGCCCAGGGGCTGCTTCGACGGATCTGCCAGTCGCCAGCATCAGCGACGAAGAATGGGTAGGGCGAAGGTACTGAAGGCAACGAGCGCCATGTAGAGGCGAGCGTACAGTGCCTCGATCTGGGTGCTGCGACTGATGCCTTGCTCGCACCAAGCAGAGAAGTGTTCACAATTGTTGGTGAAAAGTGAGAAACGTCTCTCGCCAAGACGCTGCCGCGCACGATCCGCGCAGCCCGGCCCGTCGAAGCGACGACCGGGTACGACGTGCACGGAAACCGGATGTCCAAGAGAGAAAAGCTCGACTGAGATCTCCTCGACAGGGCCCGGCCACCAAAGACGGCTGAATCCCGCGTAGTGGATCACGCGTCCGCTTCCGACATAGATGCCATGGTGAACATACCCGCACCGCGGCGTTACAAGATGATCGCCTACCGAAAAGTTCATGGTCTTCATGACTGCGCCCTCATATAGCAATGAACATGAGTGTTCCGAGGGAGTGCTATCAAACGATTTCCAAGTTCGGTTTCGGCGTTGCGCTTGCAACACAGCGTGGCATGGAAGGCGCAGAAGAACTTGCGCGACTGGTGGCCCACGTTCACCGCGAGAAACTTTGGCGTGGCTAGGGCTCTTGCATCAGGGCCCTGAAGCATTCCAGGTGCGCTACGTCACAACGCAGTCCCGCCCCATGTCTGAGCTAGGACTTCAGGTGGTCCGGTGAGCGACTTGCGGGCAAGTGCTGCGGTCTGATCCCAGAAGGCCACACCTGGCATCACATCGGCCATCCTCCAGTTTCTCGGTACAGCGATGCATGCGACTGCGAGGAGCCTGGCTGACGGCAGACCTCAGCGGCGGAAGAATCGTGTCGATCGCTCGCTCGCGCGACCGGCGCAATGCCGGCCGCGGTACAGAAAACTCGTGAACTCACGATACTCGTCAGTACGCCTCGCCCCATGCATTGCTGCCGAGAGCATGCGCGGCGGACGTTGCCTGCGCACGGACGGCCGAGCGGCTGACCGTCGAGACAATGGGCGCCGGGACGCCGGCGTCGTAGCCATCCGCATACGGATTCGGGCTGTGCGCAGCCTTGACAGCCTGCGCCCGCTCGTAGCTGCGCGTGACTGTGGAGACGAACGGGGTCGAGACGCCCGACTGCGCGCCGTCGTCGTACGGGTCGGCGTGGTCGGCGGCGTAGACAGCTCCGGCGCGGACCGTCGCGCGGCTCGCCTGATCGGTGATCGGATGCACGCCGTCATAAGTTTCGGCCTGGGCGCCCACGGCTGCAAGCATGCCGACGATGGCAAGGGCAAAAAGGGTCTTCGATTTCATGATGAACTCCTGGCAGGTATTGAACTGTCGAAATGGCTGCGGCTGCAGCCGGGCTTTATGGCCGGGTCGTGGATTCGAACCTTCCATGGACGAACTATCTCGCCGTTCGGTTGCCTGAAAATTGCACGCGCCGCGTTCCGTGTTTCGGCTGAAGCGACGTAGGCAACACACGCCGCGATGGGAAAAGCCCGAACCTCTCCCCAACCGAAGAGGTGTTTCTGTCGTGTCGCCTGACACATAGATCGATGTCCTCCCCTTGGGACGACTCTTTGCCGAAGTCACGGCGCATTCGCTGTATGGCTGGTGCCGGTTCTCGCGCCCCGGCTCGGATGATTCAACTTTCTACCGGAGCTCACTCGCAACGGCCCGCATCTCGCCTGTATCCTGAACCCAGCCGCCACCGAGCGATCGATACAAGTCCACGAGGCTCTCCAGCCGGCTCAAGCGCACCGAGACAAGTGCCAACTGGGCGTTGTAAAGATCGGTTTGTGCCGTGAGTACATTGAGGTACCCGTCCAACCCGGTCTCGAACCGCACCTGCGCGATGCGTACACGCCTGGACTGGGCGTCCGCGAGGCGTAACGCGGCGACGAGTTGGTCGTTGAAGGTGACCCGAGCCGCGAGGCCGTCTGCAACCTCCCGGAAAGCTGTCTGTATCGCCTTCTCGTACTGCGCGATCCCCACGTCCTTGCTCACTTTCGCGACGTCCAGGTTGGCTCGGTTGGACCCCGCGTCAAAGATCGGCGCAGCGAGCGATGGGACGAAGGCCCACGCGCCCGAGCCCCCGTCGAACAGTCCTCCCAACGTAGAGCTTGCCAATCCGAACGAGCCGGTCAGCGCGATGCGGGGAAAGAATGCCGCTCTGGCAGCACCAATGTCCGCGTTCTCGGCGCGCAAGAGCGCCTCGGCTTCGAGAATGTCCGGACGCCGGGTCAGCAAGTCAGACGGCAGGCCGGCCGGGACGTCATCGCGGATAGCCTGCTCACTCAGCGGAGTCGAAGGCGCCAGCGTCAGCGGCATCGGTTCCCCTATAAGCAGCACCAGAGCGTTCAGCGCTTGTGCCTTCAAGCGCAGTTGCTCCGCTTCATTTCCCTTGGCTTGCTCGACCAACGTTTGTGCCTGACTGACGTCGAGATCGGATGCGGTCCCGACTTCAAACCGACGCTGCACTATCGCAAGCGCGTTCGTCGCCGCGTCCAGGGTGTCTCGCGTGACCACGAGTCGCTCGTCCGACGAGAGCGTAGCCAAGTATTGACTGGCGACCTGGGAGACCAGAAGGATCTCGGCGGCCTGGCGCGCGTGTGCGCTGGCCATGTATTGCTCGAATGCTGCATCGGTGAGGCTTTGGAGGCGCCCGAACAGATCGACCTCCCAGGCCACCGACAGCCCCGCCGTCGCAGAATGCACGACCAAGGGCTTCCCGCTCTGCTCCAGTGTGCCGGGCGTGCGCGACTTGGAACCCTGTCCGTAGACGGAAAGCTGAGGGAACATGTCAGAGCGGTGGATGCGGTATTGAGCCTGAACTTTCACTACGTTGAGAACGGCGACGCGAAGGTCGCGATTGTTCCGCAAAGCGATCTCCACCAACTGTTGCAAACGCTTGTCCGTAAGGATGTCTCGCCAACCGGTCTCGGATGCAGGCGGCAGACTTGCGGAAGCGGGCCTCGCCGTCCCGTAGCCCTCGCCCGTGGGGTAGAAGGCGGCCACCGGCGCCGCCGGCCGCTGGTAGAGGGGCTGCAGGCTACAGCCGACCAGAACGATCGCCGCTGCCGAGGCTAGAGCACCGTTTTTGAAGATTTGCATGTCACGGTCTCTCTGGCATTGCGAGGCCCTTTGGGGTCGGCCGAAGCGGGCCGGTCAGCGGCTTCGACCCAGCCAGCCTCTGTGCGACCACTACATAGAACATCGGGATCATGAAGATGGCTAGAAAGGTCGCAGTGGCCATGCCACCTAGGACGCAAATGCCGATCGAGTTCTGGCTTGCCGATCCGGCACCCTTGGCAATCGCGAGCGGCATCACGCCGAGTCCGAAAGCCAGCGAGGTCATCAGAATCGGCCTTAGACGCATCTGAGCGGCTTCGACAGCCGAATCCCTTGCACTTCGTCCCTTGGCTTGCAGTTCGCGCGCAAACTCGACGATCAAGATGGCATTCTTCGCCGACAGCCCGATCGTCGTGAGCAGACCCACTTGGAAGTACACGTCGTTGGAGAGGCCGGACAAGGTCGTTGCGCCAAGTGCGCCCAAGACGCCCAGCGGGATAACCAGAAGCACCGAGAGCGGAATCGACCAACTCTCATACAACGCGGCAAGGCAGAGAAAGACCACCAGAATCGACAGCCCGTAAAAGTACGGCGCCTGCGAGCCGGACTGCTGTTCCTGAAGCGAAATTCCAGTCCATTCGTAACCGATTCCCGCCGGCATCTGCTTCATGAGACGCTCCATGGCCGCGATTGCCTGACCGGTGCTTCGGCCCGGTGCCGCTTGCCCCTGAACTTCGATTGCCGGCACCCCGTTGTAGCGCTGTAGTTGAGGTGGACCGAACGTCCACAAACCTTTGGCGAAAGACGAAAACGGCGCCATTCCGCCCTGGTCGTTGCGCACGTAGAGTTGACTCAGGTCGTCCGGATTCATCCGGAACGGCGCATCGGCCTGCACATACACTTTCTTGATGCGGCCATCGGTGTCGAGAAAGTTGTTGACATACTTCGAACCCCAGGCAATTGAGAAGGCCTGATCCGCGTCGGTGATGGCGACGCCCAGCGCGCTTGCCTTCTCGCGATCCACGTCGACCTTGAATGTCGGGTTGTCGGCCAGCCCGTTGCGCCGTACCAACGAGAGATCAGGGTCATGCCTGGAGAGCTCGAGCAGCCGATCGAAGGCCTGGGACAACTTCTCGTGCCCTACCCCTGCGCGATCCTCGAGCTCGAAATCGAAACCCGATGCGGTGCCAAGCCCCTGGATCGCCGGCGGATTGATTGGAATGATGACGGCGTCCTTGTACGACGCGAAATGCTTCGCCACGCGCGCTCCCAGTGCACCGGCGCTAAGCTCGGGGTTCTCCCTTTGGCTCCAATCCTTCAGCTGGACATAGACGAGTCCTTGGCTCTGCCCACGGCCGGCGAAGTTGAAGCCATTGATCTGGAAGCTGCTCTCGACCACATTGGTCTCGTCCTTTGCGAGATACTCGCCAATGGCATCGAGAACGACGCCAGTGCGCTCCATCGTCGCTCCGGGAGGGGTCTGTACCTGGACGTAGATAAAACCCTGGTCCTCGGTCGGCAGGAAAGATGCCGGCAGATGAATGAACAGCCAAGCCACCGAGGCAATGATGGCAGCATAGATCGCGAACCAACGGGTCGAACGCAGGATCACATGGCGCACCCCTTGAACGTAGCGCTCCCGGGACCGATCGAAAAAGCGATTGAACCAGCCAAAGAAGCCCGTCGACCCAAGTGCAGGCACCATGCCGGGCTTCAGGATCAGCGAGCAGAGTGCTGGCGTCAGCGTAAGGGCGACGAAGACGGAGAGCAGCATCGCCGAGACAATCGTCAGCGAGAACTGCCGGTAGATCGCACCAACCGTGCCACCCGAGAACGCTACCGGAACGAACACCGCGCACAACACCATTGCCACGCCAAAGAGCGCACCGGAGATCTGCGCCATTGCCTTGCGCGTTGCGTCGGCCGCCGAGAGACCCTCCTCCTCCATGACGCGTTGGACGTTCTCGACCACGACTATGGCGTCGTCCACCAGAAGGCCGATCGCCAGCACGAGGCCGAACATCGAAAGCGTATTGACCGTAAAGCCCAGAACCGCCATCACGCCAAAGGTGCCAAGCAGCACCACCGGTACCGCTATCGTGGGAATTATCGTGGCGCGAATGTTCTGCAGGAAGAGAAACATGACCAGGAAGACCAACACGATGCCTTCAAGAAGAGTCTTCACCACCTCTTTTATCGATTCCTTTATGAAGGGCGTCGCATCGTTTGGGTACACGACCTTCAAGCCGGCCGGAAAGTATCTCGACAGTTCATCAATGCGGTTGCGCACGGCAGTGGCTGTAGCGAGCGCATTCGCTCCGGTCGCGAGCTGGATGGCCATCCCCGAGGCTGGCTTGCCGTTGTATTTGGTGTCGACGCTGAAACTCTCGGCGCCGAGTTCGATCCGCGCGACATCGTGCAGCTGCACTCGGGAGCCGTCGGGCAGAACCTTGAGAAGGATTGCGCCGAAGTCCTTGGGCGTTCGCAGCAGTGTGGCGGCGGTGATGGTCGCCGTCAGCTCCTGGCTCTGGACCGCCGGCGCGCCCCCAAGCTGGCCGCCGGAAACCTGCACGTTCTGGTTTGTGATCGCCGCAGTGACGTCAACCGGCGTAAGTGCATAGCTGTACAGCTTTGGCATATCGAGCCAGATTCGCATGGCGTACTGGGTTCCGTACACGTTGAAGTTGCCAACGCCATTGATCCGGCTGATCGGATCCTGGACATGCGACACCACAAAGTTGGCGATGTCAAATTTGTTCATGCGCCCATCCGTCGACACAAAGCCGACCACCAGAAGGTTCGCGGTGCTGGATTTCGTGACACGGATGCCGGCCTGCTGAACCTGCGCGGGCAGCAGAGGCGTGGCAAGCTGAAGCTTGTTCTGTACCTGGACCTGCGCAACGTCGGGATTCGTTCCTGGCGCGAAGGTGAGCGTTGTCGTGGACTGTCCAGTATCGTCGCTGACCGAGGAGAGATAGAGCAAGTGGTCGAGTCCGCTCATCTGCTGCTCGATCACCTGGACCACCGTGTCCTGTACCGTGGTAGCCGACGCCCCAGGGTACATCGTGGCGACTTGCACCGTCGGTGGCGTGATCTGCGGATACTGTTCAACCGGGAGCGTCAAGATCGACAGTCCCCCAGCAAGCATGATCAGGAGCGCAATCACGATCGCAAAGATCGGCCGCTGGATGAAGAACTTTGACATGGTCGGACTTTGGCTATCTGGCTTCGGTCGACGCGATCGATGCGGCAGCAGCCGGAGCGCCTGATGCCAAAGCAGGTTTTGGTACCGCCGCCGATGAAACCATTCGTACCTGGGTTCCGGGGGCCACCTTCTGCAGGCCGGCCACTATGACCTTTTCGCCTTCGGCCAAGCCACCATCGACTACCCACTGATCGCCAACCGTCCGCGTTGCCTGGATCGTGCGCAAGGCGACCTTGTCGTCGGCTCCGACCAACAGCACCGTGGCCTGGCCTTGGGGGTCGTGCGTAACCCCAACCTGCGGGACCAGCATCGCGCTTTCATCCACGCCCTGATCGATGCTGGCTCGCACAAACATTCCTGGCAGCAGCACATGATCCGGATTCGGGAACACCACCCGGATCGTCACCGAGCCGGTGCCCGCATCGACAGTAACGTCCGTGAACTCAAGCCGTCCCGGCAGCGGATACGTCGATCCGTCCTCCAGTATCAACTGGACCTTGGTCGCGTCTTCGCCAGTCAGCTTCAACTTGCCTGAAGCAATGTCCCGACGCCACTGCAACCCAGCTACGCTGGATCGATTCAGGTCGACGTAGATTGGGTCAAGTTGCTGAACAGTGGCCATCAAGGTCGCGGCACTCCCCTGCACATAGGCACCCTGGGTGACCTGCGAAATGCCGATTCGGCCGCTGATCGGCGAGACCACCTCGGTATAGGCCAGATTGATCCTGGCTGCTTCCACGGCGGCTTTGCCTGCCGAGACCGCAGCCTCGGCCTGCCCCTGCGCTGCAACCGCGTTATCGAGGTCCTGCTTGCTGATGGCGTTGGCGCCGATGAGCTGCCTGTCGCGCTGCGCCAGTGATGTGGCAGCCACCACATTCGCTTGCGCGTTCTGCAGCAAAGCTTGCGCGGTGTCCAATGCAGCACGGAATGGCGCCGGATCGATGCGATAGAGCAACTGATTCGCCTTGACGTCAGACCCTTCCTGGAATTCGCGTTGAAGGACGATTCCGTCGACCCGTGCGCGCACTTGCGCTACACGGTACGCTGAGGTGCGCCCTGGAAGCTCGGCGCGCACCGTCAATGGCCTCATGTGCACCGTTACCACTTCAACCTCGGGTCGCTCCATCTCCCGAGCAGGAATCTTCGATTCGCCACAGGCACTGAGAAAAATGAAAGTGCTCGCCGCGGCGACGCCGACGAAGCGCTTGAAGTACTGAACGGAAGCGGTGTGCATGGGACGCCATTCAATGCGGATTGAGAATTCAGAGCTGATTCAACTTACCGACTTGTTGCGATGCGTGAATCGCGCCACGCGCAACAACCCCTGTGCGGATCCCTTTTGAGAGGGCGACGCATGCTCAGGGCCTCTTTCACGCTGACTCCTTGGTCGATGGTTCCGGGTCTGCAGGCAGATCGTGCGGGGCCAGCATTTCGCCTGGGTTTCAGACCCACGCCTTCCACATTTCAGATGTAGTGCGATCAACCCACCGGCGAGGCGACGCCAGGTCGCATTCGAAGCGGTCCGAGCGGAAAGCCGACGGCTGCCCTGCCGAGGCGGTTCTGCGTTCGATTCGATTTGTGCGCCTCCGTCGAGCTGCCGGAGATTCTTCGTCGTCAGCTCGGAGAGGTTTCAAACTACAACGATTTTCAAGATTTTCCGGAGCGCCTATTGCGGTTCACCACCTGAGGGAAGATATTTGAATCGGAGTCGTAAAGACCGAATCTCGCCTTCAACCGGCAACTTCACCAAGCTATTCAACCTCAAGTGCGCCATGACAAACTACCTCCCTCATATCCTCGTCGTCGATGACGATGTCGCGATTCGAGATAGCCTCAAGGACTACCTGGGCGAGAACGAATTGCGCGTAAGCACCGCATCGTCCGCGGAGCAGATGTTCCGCGTTCTGGAAGACACGGTTGTCGACCTCGTGATGCTCGACGTCCGCCTCGGCGCTCGAGACGGACTGCAGTTGGCGCGCGACTTGCGCACGTCGAGTGGCATCCCGGTGATCTTTCTTGCTGAAAAATGCGAGGAAGCAGATCGCGTAATGGGCCTGGAGATTGCGGCCGACGACTACATCACCAAGCCCTTCAGCAACCGGGAGCTGCTAGCTCGGATCCGCTCGGTCTTGCGCCGATACCGGGCGCATGTCTCCGAGTCCGCTTTACCTAAGGCGTCCCAACGGCGTGCCTACCGCTTTGCTGGATGGGAACTGAATCTGATGACACGACGGCTTTCAGCACCCCAAGGGCGCCGAGTCGCGCTAAGCAACGGGGAGTTCAATCTTCTACTGGCGATGTGCGAGTCGCCCCAGCGGGTTCTAACGCGCGACCAGTTGCTCGACCTCTCGCGTCTTCATGGCGCTGAGGTGTATGGGCGCTCAGTCGACGTACAAGTCCTACGACTGCGACGCAAGATCGAAACCGATCCAGCGGAGCCCCGCTTCATCGTGACCGAGCGCGGCGCGGGGTACATGTTCAACGCCGAGGTTAGCGCGCTTTCATGATGCCAGCCTCTGAACTCTGTCTGATTCACTCCTCGATCGTCACTCCAGCTGGCAGAGAAATGCCATAAGGAAGCTGCCATTGGCTCGTCCGCAGGGTACCTCACCGCAGGTCCGGCCCGCTCCAGCCCCCACCAAGTGCCAGGAAGAGCGCCACCTGGTCAGCGGCAAGCCGAGTCTCTGCGGCGGCGACGGCTTGTTCCGTCTCGGTACTGGTACGTGCGGCATCCAGCACCGCGGTGACGCCCTGTCGTCCAGCGACGAAGAGTCTCTCGATGTCAGAGGCAGCGCGCTGCGCCTTGCGGTTCGCAGCATCCAACGCGACGCGCGATTCGAGATCTCGCGCATACACGACCAGCGCACTCTCCGTCTCGCGAAGCGCCGTCAGCATCACCGCATCGAATCTGGCAGCGGCCGCGCGCTCCTCGGCCTCCTGCGCTGAGATCCGTGCCTTCGCGCTGCTGCGATTGGGAAATTGCCAAGTAATCAGCGGACCCAGCGAGAACTTGTTGGTTCCGGCATCGAAGGCATCACGAATCAAACCGGCCGAGCCGACGGAAGCCCCCAGCATGACCTTTGGATAAAGGTCGCCCATCGCTACCCCGACGCGCGCATGTGCGGCCCGAAGGGCCTTCTCGGCCTGCCGCACGTCAGGCCGGCGTCGAAGCAGCGCGCTACCGTCGCCGATCGGCAGCGCGCTGGACAACCGGGGCTCCTGGAGACAGCCTTCCACTTCCGGTGGCAAGCCGGTAGGCGATCGGCCTGTCAACGCCGCGAGGCTGTAGAGCGCCACTTGCTTGCGCGCGACAAGCGGAGGAAGACTGGCCCGGATCTGGTCCTCCTGTGCCGACAAACGCGCGATATCCAAGTCCACGGCCCGACCGCCGCTCACCAGGCGCTGGGTAAGCGCGACCCGACGTGCTTGAAGCTCGACGAGGCGTCGGGCCACGGCATGCTCCCGGGCCATGGAGCAAGCTGCCAGATAGGCACGAGTCGTCTCGGCAATCACGGTCACTCGCACTGCGTCATAAGCAGCCTGAGTGGCGGCGACGTCCGCATCTGCAGCCTCAATTGTCCTGGCAACCTGTCCGAACAGATCGATCTGATAGGAAACGGCAGCGGTCAGGCCATAGACCCATATGCTAGGAAGAGGGTCAGTGCCCTTGAGTTCTTCTTCAGCGGAAAGTCGTTCAAAGCCCGCCCCTAGGCCGACTGATGTGGCTGGATCACGCGCAGTATCCGCCAGCGACAAAGCGGCCCGTGACTTGGCCAGGTTGGCCGCCGCCACCCTCAGATCGGTATTGGCGGCAATGGCGTCCTGCACCAACGCATCGAGCACCGGATCCTGATAGAGCCGCCACCAGTCGGCGGGCACAGCGTCCGAGGAGAAGGCAGACGCATCGCTGCCGCGGAACGCGCCCTCCGCTCCTCCCAGATCGATGGCAGAAGGCAGGGTTGGCCGGTCGGTCAATCCTGCGCAAGCCGTGAGCGCGGCCGCCGCGACGAGCCATCCGGTCAAGAACACGGGTCGCATCAGTGGCCTCGTACAGAGTGTGTGCAAGCCTTCGCCGGCGTCGGGACCGCGGCCGGTCGCACGTCGACTGTTGCCGTCTGTCCCATGATCAGTCGCACATCGTCGGTCAGCGGATCCAAACGCACCCGCACGGGGATCCGCTGGGCGAGACGAACCCAATTGAAAGTAGGATTCACATTGGCAAGCAAGCTGAGACTGGCGGAGCGATCGCGATCATCGATGGCGGCTGCCACACTGTCCACCCGACCGGCGAGGACGCGGCTGCTGCCCATCAGGCGGACTGCGACAGGATCACAGACGTTGATACGAGGGATCTTGGTTTCCTCGAAGTATCCGACGACGTGCAGTGAATCCCGATCCACGAGCGCAAGCACGGGATGCCCCGCGGCTGCATAGGAGCCCGGGTACAGGTTAAGGTTGGTGACGATGCCACGTACGGAAGCCCTTACCTCCGTTCTGGACAGGTTCAAGCGCGCTGTGTCGATGGCCACCTGTCCCTGCGCAAGCGCCGCGGCGAGCTGCTCCACTTTCGCACGGCCCTGTTCCCGAACCTCTACTGCGACGAGATCGCCGAGCTCGGCATTTCGCCGGTCTTCACGTCGGGCCTGCATCAGCTGGACGCGCAAGCTGTCGTGAGCGGCTTTCGCCTGTGCCAACACTTGAAGATAGCGGGGCTGGTCCAGCAAGAAGAGAACATCCCCAATCTCGACCGACGCATTGTCTCGAACCCGCACTTCGGTCACGAGCCCGGATACATCCGGGGCAATCTGCACCACATCTGCCCGGACCCGACCATCGCGCGTCCAGGGTTCAACCCGGTATTCCACCCACAGCCAGCGCCCCACATATGCCGCCAGCGCTACCAAGCAAAGAGTTACCACCACACGACCAAGCGCTGCGGAGCTGATCTTGAGCGGCCTCATGATCTACGCCAAGAGAACGCCGAGTATCGCGCTGGAGGAAGAGATCAGAACTCCGACCGCTCCCCACAGCACCACAAAGAGCGCGATATCGAAAAGCCCCGAGTGCCACACGAATCGATAAACTCTGGCCGCCATCAACGCTCGCCTGATCGGCATCTGAACCAGCAGCGCAAGCGCCGCCGTCACCAGTGCCCCATTGACGAAGACGCCGAAGAGATTGATGTCGTCGATCATGCGCTTGCCTCTGCGTAGCGAAAGTCGGGCGCTTCCGGAAAGAGATTGCGGCGAAGGCCAACGCTGGCGATGACCGCCCGGTCGTGTGCGGCGCAGCGTGAGGCATCCAGCATCGAGCGAATCGAGTCGTCGATGCGTGCCAGCAGACTGATGGGATCCGCCGGCTCCCGGCCCCTGCCCAACGCACCAAAGTGCGCGCCTAGCTCGGTGAGCAGGCGGTGAAGGGGGGCGCGCTCGAATGTCGCGGCATCATGAGCCGCGTCCCGCAGACCGATGACATGGATGCCAACACGAAGGTCGCTGACCACATCCGCGTCAAGCGGGTTCCCTTCCTGAGCGGATCGCGCAAGCCGTGGCTGCAGCAGCGCTTCGCGGTCCAACATGAGACTGGCCCAAGCGCCCCGTTTTAGCGGGCGAAAACCTACTGCCAGCCTGCCCATGTCTCGCCAGCCAGCCCGCAAGATCCTTCGAACAGCGACCGGCGGCGGTACGACGCGGATCAACTGGGTTACCCACAACGCGATCAAGGCGCCGATCACGACCGCCACGCCGATATTCACGACAGTCACGAGATCGCCCTGAGCGCTTGGTTGAAGCGATATCAGGGTCTGGGAGGCAAGAGCGAACCCAAAGCCAGGCATCGCGTACTGGGGGGTCGCTAGCAAGAGGCCCGTGAGCATCAGAAAAGGAAACAGGGCAAAGGCAAGCATGGCGAAACCGTCCAGCAGGGGAAACACGGCGAGCTGATACGCGGCGGCTACAGGAACAGCTACCAATGTGAGCAAGGCGAGCAACCGTTGGGCCGGCGTAGGGTCGTCGGCTACCGCGAAGACCATTGACGCCGCCGCCGTGATGCCGACAGCCACAGCCCCCTGCGACCAGCCTATCGTCATGGCGTAGGCCCCGGCGGCCACCACTGCGAGGCCGGCCGCCAGTCCCGTGTATGCCGCCATTCCATGGTCCACGTGAAGTCTCCGCCGAGGGACAATGCCCCGAGGCATTGGCAAAGTGGCAGGCGACCCCCCGGGATTGAGCACCGCGTCCGACAGCGCGAGGCTGCGATCCCATGCGATGACGAGGCTCTCCAACTGCACAAAATGGTTCGCTGTGAGGATATCGATCCAAGAGGAATGTGGCCCCAGTGTCGGCGCAGCAGACCTGCAAGCCTCAATCAAGGCATTGGCACGCGGTGACCCAGAAGCCGGATCCTCAACCACCCAAGCGCGAACCTCTCCCGCCACCATCGACATCGCGGGAGGCAGCGACCCCGCTCCGCGCAGCACCGGCAGTTGGTCGCCCACGGCGCTAAGCAAGGGCACGAGCGCAACCAGGTCTTGCTCGAGCGCCCGCACCAGCACGGCGCTGTCACCGGCAGTGGCATTCTCAAATCGTAGGTTGTCGCTGAGAGCATGGATATCACTCAATGTGACCGCCAGCTTTCTCCTTGCGGCCACCGAGTGCGAGGGGTCAGTCCCTTGGTCCAGTGCACTGGCTATCAGCGCCTGCATATCGCTTAGCGCAGCGCGCAACTTGGCTCGCAGCAGATCGCCGGCATGCCTCGGGAAGAACAGGGTCTGAACGATTGCCGCGCAGAGAACGCCGATCGCCACCTCCTCGGTCCGTGCAACTGCGGTGTCGAATATCCGGGACGGATCGGTCACAACGGGCAGTCCCACCAGAGCAGTGGTGTAGCCTGACAGCATGAACGCGTAGCTGCGCGGCGAACGGTCAAGCAGCGAAAGGTACGTACACAGAGCTACCCACGCGCCAATCGCGGAAACCATCAGGACTGGCATATCCACGAGGTTCGGGATGATCAAGATGGCCACGGAAAGCGCCGCAGCAGTGCCAAGCAGTCGGTAGAACGCACGGCCCCAGACTGCCCCGACCACCCCGCTCAGCGGTTGGCTCGTCACATAGACAGTCAACGCTGCCCAGTATGGGTTCTCCAGGTCGAAGGCAAATGCGATCGCGAGCGCGAGCATGGCTGCGACATAGCAGTTCAAGGCGTAGACGACATTCCGTGCAGCGAATAGGTTCATCTATTCCTCCCTGTGCTGCCGCCGAACAACCGCGGGACTGGTGAGAAACTGGTCACTCACCTGGCCTGCGCAGCAAAGTACCGGGACACGTCGTATTCAACAGCATATGAACGCACTTGCGCGTTCGAGGCACGTTCTGAGCCGTCTCCTGGGAAGTGACCTCTTGGTTCATGAAGCCGATGATCGGCGGAGGCGCGAAGACGCGCCAGTCAAGAGGTGTCAATCACTGTAAAGCTTGGCTGTCCGCCTGCAGCCACCCCCCTCAAACCCAAGGTCGGCGAGACGCTGGCGGCCAAGACCCAGCCCGAAAAGTTCTCGGAATCCGCGAACCCGGCCGATACAGCGAAGCCGGCGATCAGCGCCGCCTCCAGTGCAACGCTCATGCCGGCGGCGGTCCCACAAGTCGAGGTTCAGACGAAGCGGCTCGAAAGAAGACCGCGCGCCAGAACGTCAGACTCATAAGAACTCCTTTGCGGGTGTGTCTGCGACGCGAGCGGGAGTAGAACGTGTACACCGTATCGCTGTTCATCCCTGCTTTTCAACGCTTTGCAACACACAACACCGAGGGCGATCGGTCTGGAACAAGATTCCTCGCATCCATAGAACCTTGGTCCGCAAGGCCACCCAGATACACCGATGCAATCCTCCGAGCTTCCAGTGCTAGTCGCAGCATTCATTGAGGCGACAAACAGAGGCGACCTTTATGCCTTACTGGAGCTATTCGCTGAAAATTCCCTCGTCAATGATCAATTGGTAGATTATTGGGGTATGGAATCAATCCGTAGATGGGCTGAGCGCGACATCATCGGTGCGCACGTTGCCATGACAGTAGTCGGAAGCGTCACGCAGTACGAACAAGTGATAGTGACCGCGCACATGGATGGTGACTTCGACAAGCGCGGGCTCCCCAATCCTCTCGAAGTGACGCTCTACTTTTCGGTCCACGATGGACGGATCGTTCAGCTCATCATCCTGCGCAACCTCTCCGGCACTTAGGGCGAAACGCACCGCTCAAATTTCCGGCGGTGCGCCGGCGACTGCGCCGAAAGCGGACGATCAATTGCGACAGCTGGACGATCCTCGCCGGAGTTTCTTTCAAGTTGACGACAACCAGGCGCGAGCACCCTGGAGCGTCTTGAATTCATCCAGCGAGCGAGTCGAAACGCCCGGATACGCGCCGGCCACCATATCGCTTAGCGCAGAACCGGGTCCAAGCTCGAGAAACTTGTTCGCTCCGCCCTCGATGCAACCTTGAAGACACTCCGCCCAGTGCAACGTTTGAGATATCTGGTCGGCCAGCTTGTCCTTGCCTGTCTGAGCATCAAGCACTGGAGCACCATCGATCCCGCTAAGCAAGCGCGTGCGTAGATCGCTCGGAAACGCTACCGGAGTGGCGCGCAGGATCTTTCGGAACTCTGCCGACGCCATGGCGAGCCTAGGGGTGTGGGATGCGACCTCTATGGGCAGATCCACTACCCTCGTCCCACTCATCCCTTTGACCTCATCGGACAGCGATCTCAACGCGCTCAGGCGTCCGCCGAGAACGAAGGCGTCTCCCGGATTGATGATTGCAATGGCAACATCGTGGCGCGCACAAAGTGCACACACCGAAAGCTGGGAAAGGCCACGCACGAAAAGAAGTCCATCGTCACGGGGTGAGGCTGCGTCCATTGCGTCAGCTCGCTGCCGCACCAAGTCCAAGACCATGTTCGCCTCAATGAGCCCCGCCACACCCCAAGCCGCCATCTCGCCGACACTATACCCAGCAACGATGAACCGACCGTGTATCGAACACCGTAGTGCCGCTGCTGCGGCGAGCGCCTGCAAGGCGCAGAGTATCTGGCCGACTCGATTCTGGTGCAGCCCCTCCGGGCTCTCCGTCTTTACAAGCTCGCGAGGATCACGACCACCGAGCAGGAATGCCCCCCGCGAGAACAGGCCCGACGCCTCCGGTGCATCGGCAGTCAACGCGAACATGTTGGAGTGCTGCCGCCCTTGCCCGGAACACAAAATCGCGAGAGTCACGATTCAAGACCTAGCGAGAAAAGAGCACCGCGATGACAACAGCCATCGTCGCGATACTGAAGACAGTACTGGCAATCACCATGGAGCCCGTGATCGCCGAATCCAGTCGGTAGTTCACAGCAAAAAGGATACCAAAGAAGCCCGATGGAACGGCAGCAAGCAGTATCGCTACCTTTGCCATCTCTGATGGAACCGGCAACAAAAAAACGATCGCCGCAGCCACCAGGGGGCGAATGATATCGGCCATTCCCGTAGCAGCGACGATCCTCCAGTTCAATCGAAATGCCTGAGCCGAGAGGATCAACCCCGTGAGGAACAACGCCACGCCGGCGGAGGCATGCCCGATCAGCAAAAGACTAGCCTCGATAACTGCACCCAACTGCAAGCCGCACAATGAAATCAGGATCCCAAGCATAGGCGCAAGAACCACTGGTTTGGTCAACGCGCGTCGCAAGGCCCTCAGTGTCCGCACGACAGGTCCGTCGCCGACTGCACCTTTTCCCCTTTCCAGCTCAAGGACAATCAGCGTGATTGGACTCACAAGAATGGAGCCCGCCGCCAGCGCCACAGCCAGCTGCACCATTCCCGTCGGACCCAGGACGGCCGAGACGATAGGCAGGCCGACACCGGCCAGATTTGGAAAGGCAATGGTCAAGGCTTCCAACGAGGCGTCGGATTTGCTCGCCTTGGAGAAAATTCTCTGTATGAAATAGGTCGCGAAGTACAGCAAGAGCATCGCCGCACCCAGAATTCCGAAAAGCGGGGCCTGTGACAGCAATTCGCTGCGCGAGGCGGACGCAGTGGCGACAAAAAGCGAGGCCGGCAGAGCGAAATCCATGACAAGGGCGTTGAGGCTGCCAACCTGGTGGTTGTCAACAACGTTCAGCCTGCCAGCGGCATAGCCGATGGCCATGACAAAGAAGACGGGAACTAGCGCGACGAGGATTGCGTTGTCCATCAGAATCACCTCACCTCGTTCGCCTCGACAAAGAGTGACATGGCCAGGAGGTCGGCCGAGCCGCCTGGACTTAGCCTTCGCGCAACGAAACGATCGTGTATCAATGCAGCACAAGCACGCCACCCAGCCCTACTGACCCCGCCTTCATCGAGAAATCTCTGCGACGCTCGTCGAGCAAACTGAAGGCCGGCTGTCCCGCCGCGATGAAGCAAGTTGGTATCCTCGACTGCCGCGATGAGGGAGAAGCATGCCTCGACGCGTGCGGCTTCCGGATCGCCCGGTGATGCCAGGATGCTTCGCCTCAAGGCGGGTAGCCCCACTTCGTAGACACTCGGGAATCCCGTGGCCGCCTCCATCCGCGCACCGCCGACACCATAACTGCGGCAGGCCCAACTGCCGTGGCTGTTCAAGAGAATCGGCCCCATCGCAATCTCTTCACCCCATAGTCGTGAAACAGCTGCTCCCAAATGCATCTCACGATCCACGCGGCCACTGGCCCTGGCACCGGCAGCTGCGCAAAGGAGCCCAAGGCCGAAGATGGCCCCGCGATGCGTATTCACTCCGGAAGTCGCCCTCAGCATCGCGGCTTCTGCATCCAGCCCTATGCTTCGCAGGCGCCCCATGCCGCAGCCACGAGCGCCGTTGTCTGCCATGGCGGTGAAGAATGGTTCGATCGCCGCTGCACTCCGGCGAAACGATTCGGCGTCCATATCATCGTGGCTTCCAGTGTCGACGTGGCTCACCAGACCAGGCTTGGGCCATGTCTCCAGCTCAAGGACGAGGCTGCCCGCAGCAGACGCAGCAAGTTCTTGAGCAGTCGCGACGCGAGTCGGACAGACTTGCGCACGCCTAGGTTCAGCGGAGAGGAAGGTCGAACCGGATATCACGATGGGCTCGATCCAAGAATGAATTGGCTCTGTGGAAGCAAGCCAACGCCGTCGATGCTTTTCACCAAGACGTCGCGCGCTCCGCAACCAAACTCACGCCAATTTGCTGCGCCGCCGTCCTCACGAACCAGTTCCCCATCCAGACGCATCGGCGCATCGGCCTCGATCTTCGCAAGAGCTGAATGCAGTCGGAGAAGGTCGAGATCGCCGGAAACATGAAACAGAAAATCAAGATCAGATCGATCAGTCAAATAGTCCAATCCTGTGAGCGCATGCCATGCCAGGCTTCCAAACACCCTGGCGTCGAATCCGTAACGTGACGCAAGATCGCAGATGCGCTCAAGCGTAGGGCACCATCCCGCTGGTGCCGCTTGGCCAGCCCAGCTCAAAGGCGGCGGCCGAGTCACCGAAACGATATCCGCATGCTGCATCAGAAACGACAGTCGACGCTTGCCTGCAACCGGCGGCAAGGGCAGCCCCAACGCAACGCCTTCGCCTTCTCCAACAAAGGACCGCCTTCCAACCAGTGGCCATTGCCTGTCGATCCAACTTGCAACCAATGGATCATTGGCCACATCCTCTCGCGCCTCAATCTGCGCCCGCCAAGCCAATGGACAGACCACAACCAGATCGTGACGTCGTACCGTTCGATCAGGACCTCTGGAGTGCGAGATCATGAACGCGCTCCGCGATATCAGCCGCCTTCAACCGGCCTCCATGCTGCCTGCCAAGTTCATCTCGTCGGTCAGCAGGGCCCGGCAAACTTGTCAATAGCGACTCCAGCTGTTCAGATAGCGGAGTCGCATCGTTCCACAAGACTTGAATTGCGCCCATCTCCACCATGTTCTGCAATCCTGGAGCGAACACAGGGGTAGACTTGGCTTTATCCTTCAGTACATCTATCGAGAGCTTTGTGACCTTGGACATTGACGGAAGATCCATTACGACAGGTTCAGCCCCCGGCAGCCCCACCAAGACGCGCGTTGCCATCGCAGATGCCAGGAAGGCGCCAGCAGCAGTGTGGCCATAGAGCAGCCCGATCGTCGGTCGATCATGGAGGTCAGCGTAAAGCAGCGTCTTCGCGAGATGGGAGAGGTACTCGTTCAGACCGAGAAGCTCGTCGCGTTTGCTCATTCGCTGGCTATCGCTGTCCACAACAACCAAGATTGGACCGCGTCCGTTTTCAAGCGAGCCCATCACTTCCGCGGAAAGTCGGATCGCCTCGTCGATACCGATCGCCTTGCGATCGGATACTCCGATAACGAGCATCCGGCCGCCAGATCTCAACGAACCCGTTCCGCGAACCACGCCCTGGTCCGTTGCAACGTCATGGCCCTGCGGAAAGAGCGAGGCAAGGATCTCATCGAGCGTCACGGCAAGTCTCCCCAAGTCTTTCAGCAAGCGAGATGTACTGATCAGACGACATCGCAGGAATCGCCACGGCGTCCGGGACGCCCATGGCCGTCCATATGTCCACCGCATCAGAGCACTCACCAAAGCGCGCGAGCCGATCCTCGAGTCGGTCTTGCTCGGCACGTAGAACGCTGATTCCAAATGTCGAGGCAGGCCGCAACAGCTCCAACGCCGTTGCTCGGAAGTCTTGAACGGTATCGCCGCAGAATGCATCCGTACCTCCAAGCAATCTCCGGTGCTTGCCGCCCATCGTGCGCCACACAAGTGCCCGGTCGCGCGAATCGAATTCCTCCACACCGCGATTGGTCTCGATTACCTCAGGCCCGGAGACCGCCAAGCGACCTTGCTCGGATATAGCTAGCGCTGAGCAGCACGCCGCGATCAATCCTCCGCCGCCGTAGCAGCCTGCGCGGCCGCCAATCAACCCGACGACCCTTGCGCCGGCGGTGCGCGCCTCCACCACTGCGCGCATGATCTCCGCTATCGCAAGCTCCCCGGCATTCGCCTCCTGCAATCGCACGCCTCCGGTGTCGAACAGGATGAGCAAGGGCGTCGTCCTCTTGTCTCGCACCGCTCGCAGCAAACCCACCAGCTTGGCTCCATGAACCTCCCCGAATGCGCCGCCCATGAAGCGGCCCTCTTGAGCGGCGACGTAGACATCCGAACCCGCCAAGCGGGCGCGCCCGACGACGATCCCGTCGTCAAATTGCTCAGGAAGATCGAACACCTTCAAGTGCGGGCTAACCTCCCGCACCTCCGGTCCGAGGAATTCTGTGAAGCTTCCGGCATCGAAGAGCAGATCAACCCGCCTGCGCGCTGACGCTTCATACCAACTCGTCGTCCCATCGGTCTCGGATGACGTCGCCTGCTTGGCAAGCTCATTCATGACTCGCTCCTTTCCATCAACCGGGCGGCTTGGGCCAGACGAAGCAGGACTGTGTCCGGGCGAGCGCCGCCATCGTTAACGGAGAACCTGAGGCCGCCGGGTGAATAGCGCTCGACAAAGTCTGCAGCCACCGCCGTCCACACTTCCCCGAAACCCTCAGCCGCCGTGCGGATCTCCAGCTGGCATTCCGAGTTCGGCAGAACGCGCTCTACGAGCACCTCCAAGTTGCCCGAGGCCACTACCCCAACGATGGCCATCTGCCTGGTACCCCCGGCCCGCCGGCGGGCCGCGTGTTGAAAACTCAAGCTTTCCATCTCGTCCCTCCCGCCTACCAGTTGCGAAACTTTGATGGTGGTGCGTACAGGCCGCCCGACCATCTCACAAGGTCTTTGATTGAGCGCGCCGCGAGCATGTTTCTGTCGGCGTGCAATGGATCGATTCCCAAGTCTTCGGGTCTGCGAATCACGCCTCTTTCACGCAATCGCTGAACCTGGTTCTTATCCCGTCTGCGACCGACGTCTGTGTAACCCGCGACGCCTCGAATTGCCTGTTCGCGTTCACTCGGGCTTCGGCAAAGCAAGAGATTTGCAATCCCTTCCTCGGTAATGATGTGCGTAACGTCGTCGCCGTAGATCATTACGGGCGCAAGTTCGAGATTGAGCTTTTCCGCTAGCGAGATCGCGTCCAGTTTCTCGACAAATAGCGGCGCGTTCTTTTCCCCGAATGTTTCGCCGATCTGCACTACGAGCTTGCGACCGCGCCGCAACGGAGCCGGCGAATCGGGATTCGCCTCCCGACCGGCCAGGATCCACGGTTCGCTAGGATGCCGCCGACCACGAGCATCCGCACCCATGTTTGGCGCTCCACCGAACCCCGCGATGCGCGCGGTCGTGACCGTCGATGAGTTTCCCTGCAGGTCGATCTGCAGCGTCGAACCTATGAACATGTCGCAGGCATAGTGCCCGGCGACCTGACAAAAGGCGCGGTGCGATCGAAGGGAGCCGTCGGGCCCGGTGAAGTAGACATCCGGCCTCGCACGGATGTAATCCTCCATGCCGACCTCAGAGCCAAACGAATGGATCTGCGTCACCCAGCCAGATTCGATCGCAGGAATGAGCGCGGGATGCGGATTCAAGGCAAAGTGCGTCGCAATCTTGCCCTTCAGGCCGAGCCTCTCCCCGTATGTCGGCAACAGGAGTTCGATCGCCGCGGTGCTGAAGCCGATTCCATGATTAAGTCGGCGGACACCGTAAGGCCCGTAAACGCCCTTGAGCGCCAGCATGGCCGTCAGAATCTGAGTCTCCGTGATTGCAGCGGGGTCCCGAGTGAAGAGTGGCTCCACGAAGAACGGCTTACCGGCCTCGACGACGAAGTGAACGCGATCTGCAGGAATGTCGACGCGCGGAACCCTCTCCACAATCTCGTTGACTTGCGCAATCACGATGCCATCCTTGAAGGCCGTCGCCTCCACGATGGTCGGTGTGTCCTCTGTGTTCGGGCCGGTGTAGAGATTGCCATCCCGATCGGCGCTGACGGCGACAATCAGCGCTACGTTCGGCGTCAGATCGATGAAGTAGCGCGCGAAGAGTTCAAGGTATGTATGGACCGCGCCCAACTCGATCTTTCCTCCAAACAGCATGGTCGCGATGCGCGCAGCCTGCGGGCCAGAGTAGGCATAGTCGAGCTTCTTCGCGACGCCGCGATCAAAAACATCAAGATGCTCGGGCAGCACGACGCCGGATTGCACCATGTGCAGACTGTTCACCTTAGAGAAGTCAACGGCCAGGAGCGCGGCACACAGAAGGTCAGCCTGCTTCTGATTGTCCCCCTCCAGGCAAACCTTGTCACCGGGCCGCATGACCGCCTCCAACAGTCGAGTCGCGTCGTGCACGGCGACAATCTTCCCGTTCGCAATCCGGGCCCCCGCTTCGAGGCGGGCGTCCCGCGCTTGCCGAGCACTTTGCCAGTTAGTCATCGCCGTCAACTCCTGCGTTGGACAGATCTCGCGTGTGGACCGCACTACTGCCTGGGCGCCTTCCTGGCAGCCTCTGCAATTACTTGTGCGACCTCTTTGGGGTGAGATTCAAAGACCGAATGACTAGCTCCTTTGATCTCAGTCATCTGGCTCTTGGCACGCGTGTAGTACCAGCGCTCGAGTTCGGGGTTGATGATCTGGTCATTGCCAGCGACGATTCCCCAACTCGGCTTCGTCCTCCATGCGGCGGCGGTCAACGGAGTGCTGAACACGCTGGCTGCAGCCAGCACCTGGGAGCGCGCCGAGAACTCTGCGCGCTCTCGGGGCAGATCTGGTGCAAAGAGCTTCGGGAACAGCGCAGGATTGAGATAGGTGAATCCATCAGGCGTCTTCATGATCGCACCTTCCGTCTTCGCGAGGACACTTGGCGTTTTCCTTCCAAGTGCTGCCTCGTCTTCACCCACGTCAGGTGCATGTGCAGCTACATAGACCAGACCGACGACCTTCGGATGCACACCGGCCTCGGTAATGATCGATCCGCCATAGCTGTGACCGACAAGTAGCGTTGGACCGTCTTGCAGGTCGAGAACCCGCTTTGCCGCGGCAACATCCTCTTGAAATGAGGTTTCAGGCTCCTGAACCATGGTCACATTGAAGCCGTCTCTGATGAGAATCTCCGCCACCGGTTTCCATCCCGACGCATCAACCCACGCGCCATGAACCAGGACAATATTCCTGAGGGACTGCGCGGATGCCGACGTCGCCGCGGCGATCAGGCTCACTGCCGTGGCAAGCGTTAGACAAGCTTTAAAGAGATTCATTTCCACTGCTCCTGGTTGGCGTGCATCGCCGGGGTTACTGATGAAGCCGCCTGCGAGGTGGCTCCGGGTACATCAGATCGGCTGAAACTCTGTGTGTGTGTTCCGCTCCCGCCGTTCGATGCTGATGGGCCGCAGCACAACGGACAGGCGTGTGTCGGATCCGACGAGCCTCACCTGACTCATTGTCTTGAGCCATGGCTTGGAAGGTCGACGTGCGACGTAGCTGGATCATTGCGTTGCTTTCCATGGCGGCGAGTCTTTACCCTTCCAGTTCCAGATGCGAGTTCAACGGTGCAAATCGTTGTAAATGTCCGCTCCGCGATTGGCTCGGGAAGACAGAGATCGACTCCATTGATCTCTGAACGCGACTGGATCTACCTCGGCCACAATGCGATCCGACCCGCGCGATGAGGATCAGTCGTTCTCCTTGATCCGCAACTGTCCGCCAGAGGCGTTGCAACTGTAACGATCGATGAAACGCTCTGGAAACAGTAGGCACGGACAGTGGACTGAATCATCGCCACAAGCGCAGTCATGAAGCACCTTTCAGATCTCCAGTGGCGGCCCATTAATCCTGGCCGTGTTTCGCCTCCAAAGAGTCGAGGTGCCCATCCATGAACGAGCTTCTTTCTGGCGTGGACGCTTTGCTGCTCTCCCGCATTCAGTTCGGCTTCACGATCACTTTCCACATCCTGTTTCCTTCCTTCTCAATCGGACTCGCAGGATTTCTTGTTGCTCTCGAGGTACTGTGGCTTCGCACAGGCGATCCGCGCTACTGGCGACTCCTCCGCTTCTGGACCACCATCTTCGCGCTCTCGTTCGGCATGGGTGTCGTCTCAGGACTCGTTCTGGCCTACCAGTTCGGCACCAACTGGAGCGGCATGATGGCAAGCGCTGGCCAGGTCATAGGCCCTTTGCTGAGCTACGAAACGATGACGGCTTTCTTCCTGGAAGCGAGCTTCCTCGGTGTTCTGCTCTTTGGCTGGCGACGCGTCTCTCCAGGCATGCACTTCCTCTCGACGTGCATGGTGGCGCTCGGAACCTGCATCTCTGCATTCTGGATCATGGCCTCCAACAGTTGGATGCAGACTCCCGCAGGGTACGCTTTGCGAGAAGGTGTCTTCTATCCGACCGACTGGTGGGCGATCATCTTCAATCCGTCCTTTCCGATGCGCTATGCCCATATGCTCATCGCGGCACTCCTTGCTACCGCATTCGCGGTCGCTGGTGTCGCAGCCTGGTACCTGATCAATGGACGGTTCGTGTCGCTGGCACAACCGATGCTGAAGCTCGCGCTCCTGATCATCGTGCCGCTCGCGCCGCTGCAAACGGTAGTGGGCGACCGGGTAGGCCTCAACGTCGGCAAGTACCAACCGGCCAAGCTTGCCGCCATCGAAGGACAGTGGGAGACCTCGATCATGCCTCTTCGGCTGTTCGCACTCCCGAACCAGGATGACGAGCGAAACCACCTCGAAGTCAGTATTCCCAGGCTAGGGAGCCTCATCGACGAGCATTCGTTGAGTACGCCCGTTCGTGGACTCAAAGAGTTCGCCCCTGCCGATCGTCCGCCGGTGGCGATCGTATTCTGGAGCTTCCGGGTAATGGTCGGTATTGGGCTGCTGATGCTGGCGGTCGTACCAATCTCCCTCTTGCTGCTTTGGCGTAGGCGACTCTATGACCGGCTCTTCTTTCTAAGATTCCTCGTTTGCATGTCGCCGGCCGGCTTCATCGCCATCCTGGCCGGTTGGTACACCGCTGAGATCGGGCGACAGCCCTATGTGGTGTACGGCCTGCTTCGTACCGAGCACGTGCTTTCACCCATCTCGGTGGAGAGCGTCGGGATATCACTCGCAATGTTCGTCATCGTCTACTTCGCCGTCTTCGGAGCCGGACTCTGGTATCTCTTCAAGGCCTTCCGCGTCGGCCCGATCGAGATCGCATTGCCCGACCAGCCGAGGCTCGGCCTCCGGCCCCTCGCGGCGTTCGCAGATGCGGAGCCTCGTGGCCATCTCAAGGAAGCAAAATGATCGACGTGGAAAGCGCAATCACCCTGTTCATGGCAGCTACTGTGGCGCTGGCCGTCGGCGTCTACGTTGTCCTTGATGGATTCGACTTGGGGCTCGGCATGCTCTTTATCGCCGCGAGCGGCGATTCAGAGCGGGATCAGATGATGAACTCGATCGAACCGTTCTGGGACGGAAACGAGACGTGGCTGGTTCTCGGAGGTGCCGTCCTCCTCGCCATGTTTCCACTGGCGTTCTCGATCATTCTGCCGGCCGTCTACCTTCCTGTCATCGCAATGCTGTTGGGGCTGATCTTCCGCGGGGTGGCCTTTGAGTTCCGCTTCAAGCATCAGCCACGCAAGCGATTGTGGGATCTCGCTTTCGCAGGCGGATCATTGGTTGCGACATTCGCCCAGGGCGTCGTGCTGGGAACGTTCCTCCAGGGCATCCCCGTCAATCAGGGTCGCTATGCCGGATCGGGCTGGGATTGGACAAGCCCATTCTCACTGATGACAGGTGCCGCGTTGGTGGTTGGCTATTCATTGCTCGGAGCCGCCTGGCTTTTCTGGCGGACACGAGGAGAGCTTCAGCGCAAGGCAGGCACTTGGGCGCCCAAGTTGCTGGCCGGCTTGGTCTTGGCGATCGTCATGGTTAGCATCTGGACTCCCATCATGTCCGAGTCGATCGCACGACGCTGGTTCACTTTTCCAGACGCCCTGGCGTTCGCACCCGTCCCGCTGTTGACTGCTTTGCTTGTCTGGGGCGTCTTGAGAACTTTGAGCAGCAGCTCAACTGGCGGAAGCCCTTGGCCTTTCGTCTGCACCATCGGCCTGTTCCTGTTGTGCTACGCAGGAATGGCGATCAGCATCTTCCCGATGCTTCCGCCACCCTCAGTCACCCTCTTTGACGCAGCGGCCACGCCCGCCTCACAGCACTTCTTACTCCCGGGCCTGGTCCTTCTCGTGCCGATCATCCTTTGGCGGACCTGGCTCAATTATCGAATCTTCAGTCTTCGTAGCGAATCGGCCACGGGCCACGACATTGACGGTTGAGACACAAGCTACATTGAGATTGCAGATGCGACATATACGGTTACGCTCGAAATCATCCCGTAGCGTTGCGCGTTGATGATCACACCAGTGATTCGCGAACTCGCCATCACACCCCAGCAATCCCCAACACTTCATTCACAGAGGCCTTCAATGAACAGGTACTTCACGTTCGCAATGCTCGCAGTGGCGGCATCCGTGGTTCAAGCCCAGCCAAGCGGCGACGCATCGTCCACCCGATCGCCCATACTGAACAGCAAACCTCAGCTTCGTGCAGAGCAGGAAAAGGACGCGCGACCGGCCGGAAAGGTCAAGGCGATCGGCGGCGACGAGCTGAAGTCACCGGAGGCCGACAGCATCGGCAACGACAAGAGCGGTGCGGCGGGTCAGAGACGGGTCAATGCGAGGGAAGCCCGGCATCCCGACCGACGGCCGGCAGCGCAAGCCGGCACTCCGGACTTGCCTGGCGCAAAGTGAGGCGCCTGGCAACTCCAACAGAGTGCGGAAGTGGCTCCCCTGCACAGACGATCCGGCTTGGCTTTCTCCGGCGAGAGCTGGCAATCAACGCCGAAACCCGCGGGGCCACGGAGAGCCATCGCCAGGATGGTGACCGACCGGCGCGTCTCCAAGGCAAACCTCAACGCAACCAGGTCGGTCTTCTGCTGATCGGAGGGATCAAAGTTCTCTTAAGAGACAAGACCGAAGCTCCGCATTCATGCGCTTGACTTCGTTCCGCCGAAGGCGGTCGGTGCCTTTACCCAATCGAGCCGTCAGTACTGGTCCGAGCATGCTTGACCAATTCACGCTGGAGCCCTGAATCAGTCAGATCCAGCTTTCTCGAAAGCATCCAATCCTGTTGTGCGACTGCATGGATTCTCTCGACGACAAGCTCATCGGAGGTCTCTATAGCCAGTTCGCGTCGACCATTGAAGCTTCCCGGCGTCAGGTTTATCGAGCCAATGATGGCACTCCGGCCATCTGCGATCATCATCTTGGCGTGCAGCTTCACATGCTTGGCAACGTGGACTTTGATGCCGACGTCTTGAAGGATTCGCAATCCTCCGATGCCTTCGTTCAAGTGGTCCGATTTGAGGCGATGAGGTGGGCTTGTGAGAATATGAACCTTCACGCCGCGCAGGGAGGCACGCACGAGGCGCTCGATGATCACCGTGTCCTGGTATCTCTCGTTCTGCACCCACAGGGAATGAACCGCCCTATCGATGAACGCGGCGATCCGGGGCCGACCGTTGTCCGGGCACCAGATCAGTTTTGACCCTCGCATAGGTGTGAAACTCTGCTCATTCCAGTCTGCGTCGAAGCAAGCTGTCATCTCTTTGGTTTCTTGTGGGTTGCGCGTGACGATGGCGTAGTCACGCGCTGTCTGTGCACGGCGTCCATCCCAGTTCATCGACTGGATGAACCCGATCTCATCGTCCACCACGAGAGACTTCTCATGCGTTAGTTCGAACTTTTGACTACTTGCACGCACCTCGACACCGGCATCACCTAGAAGTCTCCACGCGCGCTCATTCTCCAACTCTCCATTTCTTCGATGTCGATTGAGCATCACGCGGACATTCACTCCTCTCCGCTTGGCGCGGATCAGAGCCTGAAGAAAGAGAGAGTCGTCCAGAACGAACATGCAAACATTGAGCGAAGAACTGGCCGTATCGATCGCTTCGATTATCGGCCTGACCGTGTCATCCGGGAGGACGATGAGCCAGTGGTCCCGACGCGGATCCAGTGTGAGAGGTGCCGTACCACCGGCCGCCACAGGCTCGCTGCCGGGTGAATCGGACGTAGACACAATCGCTCTGGCTTTGGCGCGTTGCTTCGTTGATGTGTTCTGCAGCATCAACGTACGCTACCTCGCATGCGTTGCATCTGCATTTCAGAGCGCATTGCAACTGAAATCGCGGGCCGGCATGGTCAGCTTGGCAAACGATGGAGCCAGCGCTACCTGTGTCGCCGTCTACGCTCTTGGTCCCATGCGCTCGATCTGACTCTGGCTCCCAGCCGCCCTGGATTAACAACGCCTGCATTTCATGCGGATACCCCGCGATCGGTCTGGCTTGCAAGGCAAGACCATCCCAGCTCAAGCATGTCCGCATTGTCGTCACTGGATTCACAGCAAGGTCTCAGGCGCTTCAGTGAACTTGCTATGACCAAGGATGCAGGGTCTTGGCCCAGTCGATCGCATTTCAACAGTAACGATGCTACACGCTTGTTGAAACCTCAATGCAATCAAGGCGGTAGAGACTTGGCTTCGCACCGCGTTTGGATTCGACTGACGGGAATCTACGTTGCGATATGAAGAAACCGCAGGATCATTGGCATCACACACCTCCCATTGGAGAACCATCATGCTCTTAGGCTACACGCTCCCTCGTACACCTCTTGGACTTGCCGCGATAACACCCCCTCCCCCTTGGCACTACTCGAGCGACATCGTTGGCATCGAGTACTGGGCAGACCCATCCTTGACTGCGGCGCTACTTCCTCCGGGACTTTCGGTGGATCCCGAAACGAACGGTCACTCCGCACTGCTCTTTCTGGATTGGCAGTTTACTGCTCAGAACGAAGAGTTGCTGGACCCGTCTCGTTTCCAGTACCGAGAAGCCTTCGTGCTCATTGACGCGATGCGGCGTGACACGCCGGTCTCATTTTGTCCATTCATCTACGTCGACAACGATGCTGCCCTCGCACGTGGGTGGGCTCAGGGGTTCCCGAAGCGGCTTGGCAGCATCTTTCAGACTCGCAGCTTTGCTGCTCCCAGTGCTGCAGCTGCGCCTGTGGCCCGTGGAAGCCGCTTCGCTGGCAGCCTGTCTACACACGGCGTCCGCCTCGCAGAGGCGATCGTCACGCTACAGCAACCGGAGCCAGACATCCGCAAGATCTTCAGCCGACCAACTGTCAACCTTCGCTACTTCCCCCGCTTGGAAGCCCAGGAACAGCATAGGCCGGCTGTGAACGAACTCGTACTCTCGCTGACCGACGACCTGAAGATAGTCGATCTTTGGACGGGGGATGGCGAGATTCGCATGCCCGCCGTGGCTGGGGAGGAACTCAGCATGCTTGCGCCAGTCCGGATGGGCCGGGGCTTTCGCTGCTCGATGTCGTACTCGGTGACCGACCTGAAGATACTCGAGCGCTTCGACCAGCCAAGCGCGTTCTAAGAGCCCCTCCAACGTTCCGGAGAACAGATCATGTCCAAGACGGCAGCCGGCTATATGGCCGAAGCCTTGAAGCAAGCGGGCGTCCAGCGAATCTATGGTGTTGTCGGTGATTCTCTGAACGGCTTGACCGACGCGCTGCGACGCATGAGGGAGATCGAGTGGGTGCATGTGCGGCATGAGGAGTGCGCTGCATTCGCCGCCGGAGCGGAAGCCCATCTCACCGGCGAACTCGCAGTATGCGCAGGCAGTTGCGGTCCCGGCAACCTGCATCTCATCAATGGGCTGTTTGACTGCCAGCGCAGTGGCGTTCCGGTTCTCGCCATCGCCGCGCACATCCCCAGCACTGAGATCGGCATCGACTTCTTCCAGGCGACGCATCCCGAAAGTCTCTTCAAGGATTGCAGTCACTATGTTGAGCTTGTTTCGCGGCCCGAGCAATTGCCACAGGTTCTCCATCGCGCGATGCGCGTCGCGGTGGCCAAGCGCGGCGTAGCCGTGGTCGTTCTTCCTGGCGACGTTGCACTTCAAAGGCTCGAAGCGAAGGTTCCCAAGTGGCTACTTCCTTCCAGGCCGATACTCCGACCTCCGGAGGGTGAGTTGAAGTCGCTTGCGGCGATGCTCAACGAGGGCGAGCGAGTGACTCTGTTGTGTGGTGCCGGGTGCGCAGGCGCGCATGCCGAGATCATCGCACTGGCAGCACTGCTGAAGGCGCCAATTGTCCACGCCTTCAGAGGAAAGGAGTTCGTCGAGTACGACAATCCGTACGACGTCGGCATGACGGGCCTCGTCGGATTCTCGTCTGGTTATGAGGCCATGAAACGATGCGACACACTTTTGCTTCTGGGAACAGATTTTCCGTACCGGCCTTTCTATCCTGAGAATGCGCGAACTGCACAGATTGATGTCCGACCGGAGGCGCTTGGCAACCGGTGTCCTTTGGATCTTGGACTGTTGGGCAACGTTAAAGACACCGTCGAGGCGCTGCTACCGAATTTGATCGAGAAAACCGATAGCGCGCATCTCGATATCGCCTTGGCGGACTATCGCAAGGCGCGCGAAGACCTTGACTCATTGGCGGAGAGCAGGCCGACCAGCGAGATCATTCATCCGCAATATCTGGCCCGCCTTGTTAGTGACCTGGCTGAAGACGACGCCATCATCACCTGCGATGTCGGCACGCCGATCATCTGGACTGCGCGATACATCAAGATGAACGGCAGGCGTCGATTGGTTGGATCCTTCAATCACGGCTCGATGGCGAACGCTCTTCTCCAGGCAATCGGCGCACAGTCAACATTCCGGGACCGGCAAGTGATCTCGATGTCCGGGGACGGGGGCTTCACCATGATGATGGGCGAGTTCGTTACTCTCATCCAGGCAGGACTGGACGTCAAGGTCATCGTCCTGAACAACGGGACGCTGGGCTTTGTCGAGATGGAAATGAAAGCGAACGGCTTCATCGACGAAGGCTGCGAACTCAAGAATCCCAACTTTGCCGCGATGGCAAATGCGATGGGGATCAAAGGCATTCGAGTCGAGCATCCACTGCAACTCGAGGCAGCGTTGACAGAAGCATTCGCGCACAAAGGCCCCGTCCTCGTCGATGTCGTCAGTGCCCGTCAGGAGCTCGCGATGCCTCCGAAGACAACACTGGAAGAAGCCCACCACTTCGGAATGTTCCTGATGAAGGCAGTGCTGGACGGTCGAGGAACCGAACTCATCGATCTCGCCAGAACCAATGTCATCCGATGACCGTTTGAAGGGAGAATGCAATGCCGCTCTACACGATTGTCACGCAGGCTGGGACCATCGACGGCAGCAAAAGGGAAAGCCTCGCTGTCAGCATCACCAATCTTCACGTAGGCATGTCAGGTGTTCCCGCTTCCTGGGTCCACGTTGTGTTCTTGGAATACCCCAGTGGAAGTGCCTTCAGCGCGGGCAGGTCGGCTGCCATGGTCTCGTTGACGCTGATCGTTCGAACGGGCCGCTCGGCTGAGTACAAGCAGGCCATGCTCACTGCGCTATGGCGCTTGCTTCAAGAGGCGACTGCCGCACCCGATGAACAGATCGTCATCGGAATTCAGGAGGTTGCTCCTAGCCAGGCAATGGAGATGGGGTTGGTGATGCCTGACGTTGGCACTTCGTCCTGAGGCTTCTTTGCTGCCTCCGGCGCTCCCTGAATTGGGCCTGACAGGGCCTCGTCGACGGCACCATGCACCTGAGTTCCGCACTTCTGCTCGGTGATCGGGTTGCCCGCGGCGTACAGCACCGCGCGCGGCGCACGGCACAGGCCCCACAGGCGAACACCGGCGAGCTGCGCCATGCGCACGCCCATCGCGGTCGGCGCCGACACCGTGCAGAGCGCCGCGATGCCCAGGCGGGCGCACTTTCGCACCAGCTCGTGGCTGCCGCGGCTGGTCATGACGACGAAGCCCGGCTGCGCCAGCCGCCCGCCCATGGCGAGCGTGCCGAGCAGCTTGTCGAGTGCGTTGTGCCGGCCCACGTCTTCCATCACGTCGAGCAGGATGCCGTCCAGCGTCGCCCAGCCGGCGGCATGGATCGCGCCGGCCTGCGCATTGAGCAACTGGCGCGCCGGCAGTGCATCGAGCGCACGCAGCACGCGCGGCGCATCCACGCGGTCGATCCAGCCGGGTGCCGCCCGCGGCGCGAGATCGAGATCGAGGCCGGCGAAGCTCTCCACCCCGCAGACACCGCAGCCCGTTTGCCCCGCCATGTGGCGGCGGCGACGCTTGAGCCGATCGAAGCTGCGCGCGGAAACGGTCAGCTCGACCTGCGTCGCGTCGACCTCGGCGGGCAGCCCGGCCTGGCACGCGGGCACCGGCTGCACTTCGATGTCGAAGCAATCGCCGACATCGTCGAGGATGCCCTCGCTCAACGCGAAGCCGAGCGCGAAGGCCTCGAGATCCTGCGGCGTGGCCATCATCACCGCGTGGGTGATGCCGTTGAAGACCAGCGACACCGGCACCTCCGCGGCCAGCGTGTCCTGGCAGGCGTCGTGGCCCATCACATGCACGGTGTGGCGCGACAGGGGAAAAGGGATCGCGTTCATGACACCGATCCCGGCGTCGGGCGCGATGGCCGCAGCCGCACCGGCACCGACTTGTAGGAAGGCGTTCCGCTTTGCGGATCTCGGTGCGACAGGGCCACCAGCACGTTGGCCTCGGGATAGTAGGCGCCCGCCGAGCCCCTCGGGATGTCGTACGCCACCGCAGTCAGGTTCCTGAGCACCGCCCCCGGCGCCGCTGCCTCGCCATCGAAGGGCACGGCCTCGAGGTCGACGCGATCGCCGGCGGCAATGCCCTGTACCGCCAGGTCGTCGACATTCAGAAAGACCACGTCCCGGCGTCCGAAGATGCCGCGGTAGCGGTCGTCGAAGCCGTAGATCGTCGTGTTGTACTGGTCGTGGCTGCGCAGCGTGGTCAGGGTGAGCACCCCGGAGCCCGCTGCGCGAGGATCTTCCCGGACGCCGGGCATCACGATGAACTGCGCCTTGCCCGACGCGGTGTGCCAGCGGCGCTCGGCCGGCCCGATCGGCAAGCGGAAGCCGCCCGGCTGCCGGATCCGCAGGTTGTAGTCCTCGAAGCCGGCCAGCACGCCCTCGATGCCGTCGCGGATGCGGCCGTAGTCGGCGACCATGCCGTCCCAGTCGATGCCATGCCGGCCCGCGAGCACCGCCTTCGCGATGCCCGCGACGATCGCCGGCTCCGAGCGTACGTGGGCGGAGGGCGGCGGCAGCCGGCCGGTCGATGCGTGGACCATCGACATCGAATCCTCGACCGTGATCGACTGCACGCCGCCGGCCTGCAGGTCGAGCTCGGTGCGCCCGAGGCAAGGCAGCAGGAGGCTCTGCCTGCCCACCAGCAGGTGCGAGCGATTGGGCTTGGTCGCGATGTGCACCGCCAGCTCCAGACCGCGCATCGCCGCGAAGGTCCGCGTCGGGTCGGCCATCGCCACCGCGAGGTTCCCGCCCAGGCACATCAGGAACTTCGAGCGTCCTTGCGCGATGGCCTGGATCGCCTCGGCGGCGTCGTGGCCGCGCTCGGCGGGCGGCGCGAATCCGTAGACCCGTTCGATGCCCTGGCGCAGTGCGAGCGGGGCCTTCTCGTCGATGCCCACGGTGCGATTGCCCTGCACGTTGGAGTGGCCCCGTACCGGGCAGATGCCGGCACCGGCACGCCCGTAGTTGCCCCTGAGCATCAGCAGGTTGGAGATCTGCTGGACGTTGTCGGTGCCCAGGCGGTGCTGGGTGATCCCCATGCCGAAGACGATGATCGCCGCCTCGGCCTTGCAGTAGAGGCGGGCCACGCCTCGCAGCGCCTCGCTGCCCAGGCCCGATGCCTGCACCAGCTCGTGCCAGGCGGTCGCGTGAAGGTCCTCGGCCAGCGCCTCGAAGCCCTGCGTGTGCTCGGCGATGAAAGCGCGGTCGAGCACCCCGGGGCCGCCTGCCGCGAGATCCTCGGCGTCGATCTCGAGCACGCCCTTCATGACGCCCTTGAGCGCCGCGGCATCGCCGCCCACCTTCACCTGGAGGTAGTCGCTGGCGATGTCGGTCGAACCGAATGAGGCCATCTCGATCGGGTCCTGCGGCGCCGCGAAGCGCTCCAGCGCGCGCTCGCGCAACGGATTGAAGACCACGATCGGCGCGCCGCGCCTTGCAGCGGCATGCAGCGTCGTCATCATCCGCGGGTGGTTGGTGCCCGGGTTGTGGCCCATCGAGATGATGAGGTCGGCATGGTCGAAGTCTTCCAGCGACACCGTGCCCTTGCCGATGCCGATCGACAGCGGCAGCCCCACGCTGGTCGCTTCATGGCACATGTTCGAGCAATCGGGAAAGTTGTTCGTGCCGTAGGCGCGCACGAAGAGCTGATACAGAAAGGCCGCTTCGTTCGACGCCCGGCCCGAGGTGTAGAACTCCGCCATGCCGGGGTCCGGCAGCGCGTTCAGCACGGCGGCGATCCGCGCATTCGCTTCGTCCCAGCCGATTTCGACGTAGCGGTCGCTGGCCGCGTCGTAGGCCATCGGGTGCGTGAGCCGCCCGAGGTCCTCGATGTCGTGGTCGTTCCAGGCCAGCAGTTCGGTGACGCTGTGGCGTGCAAACACCTCGGGCGTCGCCCGTTTGCGGGTGGCTTCCCAGGTGACCGCCTTGGCGCCGTTCTCGCAGAACTCGAAGGCCGAGGTGTGCTTCGGGTCGGGCCATGCGCAGCCCGGGCAATCGAAGCCGTCGGGCTGGTTGTTCCTGAGCATGATGCGGGTGCCCGAGATCGCGTTCATCTGGCCATGGATGGCCTTGGCGACGGCGCCCAGCGCATCCCAGCCGCCGGCGGGATGTTCGTATTTGCGGATTCCCGAATCGTTGTCCATGGAATTCAGTTCTTGCAAACGAAGCGCAGCGCACGTGCTGCATCATGGACCCGCGCGAAGTCGTCATGGACCAGTTGCAGCGGTGTGGCGCCGTTGAGCCAAGAGTTGGGGTCGACGAACCATTGCGCCAGCTCCCAGTCGTCGAGTGCCACCGATAGTTCCTCGACCAAGGCGCCCACCGACTCCCGAACGGTGACATCGCCGTCCTCGAACTGAAACACCGGCAACCATCGATGGCCGCCCCAGTCGAGGCTGATCAACTCGCGCCTGGCAATGATTCGCGCGAGTTCGCCAAGGCCCACGCCGGGCCTTCTGGCTGCGATTTCTGACCCGGTGGCGAGGCCTCCCGAGCGGCGGTAAGCAGCCAGGAGCTCCAGGAACTGGACGTCCCGGCCGGAACCTGCGCCAGCGGCGCACCTTGAAAAAGGGGTGAGCGTAGAGCCTGCGCGCAGACAGGACACAGTCCGGTCAATTCGTGCTTGGAGGGCTGGCATGAGGGCTCCTTGACTTGGGGATTCGGCGATGAGGACTTCATCGTTCATGACTGTCATTTCAGTACGGTTTCAGGCGAGCGCCGTACATGTTGCAGCTGTAACTCGGACGCGAACAGGCGGGAGAACATTGGAGGTTCATCGCGCTGCCTCATGTCCAGCTTGACAGCGCGTCAACCGGTCGGATCGACTTCGATTCTCGCCATTGCAACGATGTGCAAACTTCGCTTCCCCTCCTGCATTCGCCAGCTCAGGTTCGAGCGACGTACTCTCCGAATTCTTTTCTTTCGACCAGCTCGAAGGCTTTGTCACACGCGCGTAATAAAGCTGATGCAGATCCCTCCAAGTCGCACGTTGATGTGGCTCAACGGCAGGCGTTCGAAGTAAAGACTGTCATAAGGACAAAAGTACCGAGTAGTGACATTCTTGTCAGCAGTTCTTATGGCTGATTACATATTTGCCACTGCAGTGCACCTTTAAGTTTTCCTTTGAGTGGTGGCTGGACTCCGATCGCACCCGGTATACGAATTGCAGCGCTACTGAGTTGATCGACATCACGCGCAATCGCTTGGCGACGCACACCAGAACGATCGGACTCTGCCCCGGCCGCTCAATGCCCGCCCCATCCGAGAAAGGCTCCCGTCACCGAGATTGGCGACTCTTTGCGCAACAATTCAAGGTATCCGCCATACCCCACTGATCGGAAAGCACTCGCAGGAAGCACGAATCTCGATCACTGGATTGGCGCACTTCGCTGGACTTCATGCGGCACAACAGCGTGATCTCGTATTCTGAGACAAAGCATTTTGGGGCGAGGAGACAAACCATAGAAAACCACGACACGAAGTCGCCCGAAACAACGTGCGACGCAAGAACATTACTACGAATGAAAACCACGGAACTGCTTGACGTAGAGCAAGCACTGCAGCTGATCGAACATGTGCTAGTGAGAGGGGGTGATGATTGCGAGCATCTGATTGCTTCTTGCACCAGCATCAGGGATGAGGAGAAGGGCCTCGCGCAAAGGCGACTCGCCTTGCGCAAGACGCTGAGATCTGCAACGAATCTTTTGACTGTGGCGCACCGCCTCATGGACTGCCCGACGGAAGGAACCAGCAAGGAACTTGCGATTCGGATGAAAGCAACGATCGACAGGCTAAAGATCGCAGCCCGGGGCGCCTACGAAGCTGGCCATCTATTGATCGGAGTTCGGACAACTCCCCGTAGCTGAAGTCGCATCGGCCTCGCATCTGTCGCCGCGGTCGGCCTTGCGGCGTGCGGCGGCGGCGGCGGCGGCGCGAGCGGCCTTAACCAGCCAGTCGCCGTGACTGCAGGTCCTGACGGAGCAACGGACACGCTACCCACCCCCGCGGACACCGGGACGGTTCGGTGGGCTCCGGGCATTTCATCTGCAACATGGCCGCCGGCCATGAAACGACGCGGCAACCCGCGCACCCCACAGTGCATCCATGAACCCGGCAACGCATCGGCCGGCCGTTCATCTCCAGCCCCGATGCAATTCACAGAGGCCGCTTCCATGACCACCACACTCGAATCCACTCTCGCCCGCCGCCAGGCGCCCCTGCGCACCCCGACGGGCCTCGGCGCCGAGGCCCGTCGCGACATCGGCGCCGGCCTCGCGGCCCTGCTGGCGGACAGCTTCGCGCTGTACCTGAAGACGAAGAACTTCCACTGGCACATGTCCGGCCCGCACTTTCGCGACTACCACCTGATGCTCGACGAGCAGTCGGACCAGATCTTCGCCCTCACCGACCCGCTCGCCGAGCGCGCGCGCAAGCTCGGCGGCAGCACGCTGCGCTCGATCGGCGACATCTCGCGCCACCAGCGCCTGTCGGACAACGATGCGCCCTTCGTCACGCCGGGCGACATGCTGGCCGAACTGCGCGAGGACAACCTGCGCCTGGTCGACTACATGCGCGCCACCCATGCGATGTGCGACGCCCATGGCGATGTCGCCACCGCGAGCCTGCTGGAGAACTGGATCGACGAGGCCGAGCGGCGCGCCTGGTTCCTGTTCGAGACCGGCCGCGCGGCCTGAGGCAAATCAAGGAGAACTCTGATGTTCAATCGACGCAACTTTTCAGCTCTGCTGGCAGGCGCGGGCGCCGCGCTGCTCGCCGCGCCTTCGATGGCACGGACGAGCGCCAGTCCCGCAGCGCAGCGCAACGCTGCATCTGTGCGAGTGCGCAACGTGGTACTGGTTCACGGCGCCTATGCCGACGGCTCCTGCTGGACCGAGGTGATCTCTCGCCTGCAGGCGGCAGGCCTGCGCGCCACTGCAGTGCAGAACCCGCTGACATCGCTCGACGACGACGTCCAGGCCACGCGTCGCATTCTCGACCTGCAGGACGGCCCGACCGTGCTGGTCGGGCATTCATGGGCCGGCATGGTCATCAGCGAGGCGGGAGTCCACGACAAGGTGTCGGGGCTGGTCTATGTCTCGGCCCGGGCACCCGATGCCGGCGAGGACTTCGGCGCATTGGCCGCCAAGTTTCCCAAGCCCCCTGCCAGTGCGGGCCTGGTGACTTCGGGCGGCTTTGCGCAGTTGAGCGAAGAGGCCTTCCTGCGCGACTTCGCGGGCGACATCGACCCGCTCAGGGCGCGCGTGCTCTACGCCGTGCAGGGCCGGGTGGCATCGACCTTGTTCAACGGAAGAACCACCGTGGCCGCCTGGCGCAACAAGCCATCCTGGTACCAGGTTTCCAGCAACGACCGCACGATCGACCCGGATCTCGAGCGCTTCCTGGCCAGGCGAATGGGCGCCATCACCATCGAATTGCCGTCGAGCCACCTGGCCCTGATCTCGCATCCCGATGAGATCACCAGCCTGATCATCGACGCTGCCACGGGTAGTTGAAGCAGCGCAGCGCGGGCGACCACGCTCAGTGCAGCACCTGCACCTGCGGCTCGAACACGTAGCCGGCGCCGCGCTCGGTGCGGATCATCTTCGGCGCCGAGGCGTCGACCTCGATCTTGCGCCGCAGCCGAAGGATCTGAACGTCGATCGAGCGGTCGTACACCTCGGCGCCGTGCAGCCGCGACAGCTCCAGCAACTGGTCGCGCGACAGCACGCGCTGCGGCTGCTCGCACAGCGCCAGCAGCAGGTTGAACTCGCCGTTGCTGAGCTCGACGCGCTGCCCCTCGGGCGAGGTCAGCCGGCGCGCCAGCAGGTTGAGCTCCCAGCCCGCGAACCGATAGGCGCGGCGCTTGCTGCTGCGGACCGGCGACGCCACATCGGTGCGCGCCTGGTAGCGGCGCAGCACGGCGCGGATTCGGGCCAGCATCTCGCGGTTGCTGAAAGGCTTGGTGACGTAGTCGTCGGCGGCGATCTCCAGGCCCATCACCCGGTCGGCCTCGTCCTGCTTGCCGGTGACGATGATGACCGGCAGCTCGCTGGTGTCCCGCAGGCCGCGCGCCAGCTGCATGCCATCCTCGCCGCCCAGCCGCAGGTCGAGCACGACCAGGTCGATCACGCTGTCCTGCAGCACCGCGTTCATCTCGGCGCCGGTCGCCACGGCGGTCACCTGGAATTCGTTCTCGGTCAGGTAGGCCGACATCAGTTCGCGGAGGGCGGGATCGTCATCGACGACGAGGATGTGGGGTGAGGCTGTGTTCATGGCAATCGAAGCGTACTGCAATCGATCCTACGAGAGCCTACCTGCGAATTACAAGTGAAACAGAGCGCCCCCGAACTGACATTCCGCGGGCACCCGCGTCTGCGCCAATCGGTCCCAGGGGCACCACGGCCCCGTCAAGGCACAAGGATGAAGGAATGTCGAATATCTTGGTTATCGAGGAAGATAGCGCGATGCGCGTGCTGATCTCCGAATGGCTGGCCGGCGAGGGACACCAGGTCCGCTCGCTACCGCGGTACGAGCCTGCGCCCCGCGCGGCGGCCGACCTGGTCATCCTCGACCTCCCACACCCACGCTCTCGCGATCCCGAAAGCACCCGCGCCGTGCAGGCCGTGCATGCCGCCTATCCGGAGGCCTCGGTGATCGGCATCTCGACCCGCCTCGGACGCAGCTTGGGCAGCGAATCCGACGCCGCCCGGGCCCTGGGTGTCGACCGCCTTCTGGCCAAGCCCTGCACCAGAGAAGAACTGCTCGGGGCCGTGGCGGCCGCGCTCGCATGAAATCGGGTGAGCGCCTGAGGCAGCGGATCATTGCAGCGGGCGTGGTCCTGATCGCCGCCTTCGCCGGCTCGGCGATCTACGATGGCTGGCGGCTGCACCAGCAGATCATGCTCGCGAACGAGCGCGAACTCGGCAACCTGGCCAAGGCGCTGGCCGAACAGGGCGCCAGGACCCTGCAGGCGGTCGACGTCCTGCTGCGCGACACCGGCGAATGGTGGGAGACCACCGGCCGCGAGCTGCCTGCGGACGCCGTCGCCACTGCCCTGGCATCGCGCGTGGTCGGGGTGTCGCAGGTCAGCGTGCTGACCCTGGTCGACGCCCGGGGCATGCAGCGCCACCGCTCGCGGGTCACCGGGGAGGCGCTGGCCGATGTCTCTGATCGGCCGTATTTCCAAAGCCAGCGCGAGGGTTCGGCGGGCGGTCTCTTCATCAACGAACCCGTGATCACGCGGACCGACCGGCAGCCGGCGCTGGTGGTGTCGCGCCGGCTGAACACGCGGGATGGTGCATTCGACGGCGTGGTCACCGCCATCGTCACGCTGCAGGAGATGCAGGCCGCCTACACCGCGATCGACCTCGGCGAAGGCGGCGCCCTCATCCTGACGCTCGACGACGGTACCCTGGTGGTGCGCCAGCCCGAAGTGAACGGCCTGGACCCAACCCAGCGCTACCCTGAGCTGACAGCCTTCAAGGGCGCCCCGCTGATCGACCGTTCGGTCAGTCCGGTCGACGGCCGGGCCAAGCTGGTGGCGGCGGTGGGCGTCGGCAAGCGGCCGCTGACGCTGACCCTCACGCGCGACGAGGACCACGCCCTGCGGCCCTGGCACGACGAGATGCGCAGCGCCATCATCCGCACGCTGCTGCTGACGGCGCTGGTGGTGCTGACCATCGCGGGCCTGTTGCGGCAACTGCGGCGGCTGGAAACCGGCGAAGCCGAGAAGGCGGCGCTCGAGGCCCGGCTGCAGAAGGCCCAGCGTCTGGAGTCGCTCGGCACTCTAGCGGGTGGCATCGCGCACGACTTCAACAACATCCTCGGTGCCATCCTGGGCTTCGGCGAGATGGCACAGCAGCATGCCGCACCGGGCAGCGACATGCGCCGCTATATCGACCGCGTGATGCAGGCTGGCGCGCGGGCCCGCGTGTTGGTGCGCCGCATCCTGGACTTCAGCCGCAGCGGCGTCGCCGAACGCGTTCCGGTCAACATCCAGGCCGTGACCGAAGAGGCCATCGCGATGCTCAGGCCCACGCTGCCTGAGGCGATACGATTCGAAGCGAAGCTCGAGGCCGGCATCTCCGCGGTACTGGGAGACGGCACCCAGCTCTACCAGGTAGTCATGAACTTGTGCACGAACGCGGCGCAGGCGATCAGCGACGCCGGCACCATCGAGGTCCGGCTCGACCGCGTGCACTCCGATGCGTCGAAGCCGCTGCTGCACGGCGAACTCGCTGCCGGCGCCTATGTCCGCCTGGTGGTGTCCGATGATGGCCCAGGCATGTCTGCCGAAGTTCTGCAGCGTGCTTTCGATCCCTTCTTCACGACCAAGAAGGTTGGCGAAGGAACTGGCCTGGGACTCTCGATGGTCCACGGCATCGTGACCGATCTCGGCGGCGCGATCGACATCGCGACCGCGCCCGGGCAAGGGACACAGGTCACGGTCTGGCTGCCGGTCTCGGGTGAGTCCGAAGCGCAGTCGCCGCGGCCGGAGCCTTCATGGCCGCGCGGCAACGGCCAGGTGGTGATGGTGGTCGATGACGAACGACCGCTGGTCGAACTGGCCGAGGAACTGCTCGCCGAACTGGGCTACGAGCCGGTCGGCTTCGACTCGAGCGAGCGCGCGCTGGAAGCCTTCATCGCCGAACCACAACGCTTCGACGCGGTGCTCACCGACGAGATGCTGCCCGGCCTGGCGGGCAGTGAACTGGCTGCGCGGTTGCTGGCGCTGCGCCCCGGGCTGCCCGTCATCCTGGTCAGCGGCAACGTCGGCGCCGCGCTGGAGCAACGCGCGCGCGAGGCCGGCGTGGTCGAGCTGCTGCGCAAGCCGCTCGGCTTGCGGGAATTGGCCGATTGCCTGGCGCGCACTTTCGACGTCGGCTGAGACGGACAGCCCTGCTCCCTGCTCGACGCCGACAGTGGTACCCCCCCGCCCAAGCAAGGGCATTGTCACGCGATTCCCTGCGGTGGTGATCAGCCAGGCGGTGCGCCCCGCCTTGCTCAACGAGCATGCTCAGGCGGGGGGCATTGCGAATGCGCCCGCCCTTTCAGAACTCCTCGTTGCCGGGACGGAAGTTCGGAAATTGCTTACGGACCAACATACGAAAGCCCGGAACACTCATAACGTGCCCGAACATATTTCGAAGTGGCGCCGTCATACGCCTCCAGTACACCCTCAAGTCCGCGTCCCCTCGTCAAAACGCAACCGCAGGTAGTGGGTGCCGAGCGCCGTAAGCTGACCATTGGCGGCAAGCAGGCTCGTGTGGTGCGGATCGCCGCCTTGCGTCCAGCGGCCAGTGAACCATGCGTACCGGAACACGTCAGCGCGCGATTCGCACAGTGCGACCAGCTCGGTCATCTGCGCCATTTGCTTTTCCACGGTGTCGATCTGCGCACTGCCGTCACCGTCGTGCCAGTTGGCGAATTCGGTGACCCAGAACGGCTTGCCGTATTTCTTCAGGCGGTCGAGTTGCCCCTCGAGGCCGTAGTCGTACCAATGGAAACCCAGATAGTCGATCTGCGGATCGCGGTTGCCGTTGGTCGCACGGTAGGCAGCATGGAAAGCATCGAGCCACACCACCGGATCGGCAAAGCCCGGCATCGTGCCCCAGGTCATTGCGGGACCGACGAGTCGCACGCCGGTCCGTGCGGCGATCGCCTCATAGCGCGGCCACAGCTGCGCGGCCTGCGTCGGCGTCAGGTTGGCCTGATCGACCAGGTTCGGCTCATTCAGCAGCAGCAGGTGTCGGATCTCCGGATGCGCTTGCAGGAAGGCGAGTGCCTGCGCATCGTTGAAGTCGCCCCAGAGCATGGGGATGAAGTCCATCCTGAAGCGCGTGGCATGGTCCGATGGGGCACCTGTGTTCGGCCGCAGGCCCCAGTCGTACCACCAGCTGACTCCCGGCGCGAGCGCATCCATGTCCTGCTCCGTGGCGAGGTCGTAAGCGACGCCACGCTTTGAGCTCTTGCCAAGGCCAGGGCCGCTTCCCGACGCCGGCGCGGTCGCCGGCGCGCCCGTTGCCGGAGCAGCAGCTGGGGTATCGACGCTCGCGCCACCGCTGCCACCGGCACCGACGCTTGCGCCACCACTGCCGATTCCGCCAGCGCCGCCACCGCCGCCACCGCCGCCGCAGGCCGCGAGGCCTCCCGCAGTGAGCGTCGCAACGGCTGCGACCAGCAGCCGCCGGCGCTCTTCGCGCGAACGCGGGCTCACCTGCAATGTCGTCATGTCGGCGTGCGTCACAGGGAGCTCAGGAACGCGATCACCGCGGCCCGCTCTTCCTTCGACATCGCTTCGAATTTGTTGCGGCTCGCAGCCGCTTCGCCGCCGTGCCACAGGATGGCTTCCATCGGTGTGCGCGCGCGACCGTCGTGCAGGTAGCGCGCGTTCTGGTCGCTGCCCTGTACATAGTTCAGCGATCCCAGGCCCCACAGCGGCGCGGTTCGCCACATGCTGGCGGTGGCC
>NZ_JASZYT010000020.1 GCF_030316765.1 Variovorax saccharolyticus | reverse complement strand
TGACGCCAGCACCGAGGCGCACCGCAAGTTCTACGACGAGTACAACGCGGTGCTCGACATGGACGCCGACTACTACCTGGAGACGATCCGCACGGTGTTCCAGAAGTTCGATCTCGTGAACGGCACCTGGGAAGTCAAGAACCCCGCCGGCGAGCGCGAGCCGGTGCGCCCGCAGGACATCCATTCGACCGGCCTGCTGACGGTCGAGGGCGAACTGGACGACATCTCCGGCTCGGGCCAGACCCGCGCGGCGCACGAACTGTGCACCGGCGTCTCGGCCAAGGAGCAGCGCCATTTCGAGGTCAAGGGCGCCGGCCACTACGGGATCTTCAGCGGACGCCGCTGGCGCGAGCAGGTCTACCCCGAGGTGAGGCAGTTCATCGCAGCGCACGACAAGCCGCAAAAGCGCGCCAGCCGCACGATCCTGGCCGCCGAGGACACGATCAAGGCCAGCCCGGCGCGCAAGAAGGCGGCGGCAGCGGGCAAGACCCCGGCCGCGCGCCGCTCGACTCCGGCCCTTCGCAAGGCCGGCTGAGGCCGTGACGCCGACGGCCGCACGCCTGCTCGACGCGCTGCCGCAGACGCAGTGCACCCGCTGCGGCTACCCGGATTGCGCCGGCTACGCCGACGCCATCGACGCCGGCGAGGCCGATATCAACCAATGCCCGCCCGGCGGCGCCGAAGGCGTCGCGCGACTGGCGCAGGTCACGGGCAAGGCGGCACATCCGATCGATCCGCGATTCGGCGTCGAGGGGCCGCGCGCCCTGGCGGTGATCGACGAAGCCTGGTGCATCGGCTGCACGCTGTGCCTGGACGCCTGCCCCACCGACGCCATCGTCGGCATCCACAAGCGCATGCACACCGTGATCGACGCCCATTGCACGGGCTGCGAACTGTGCATCCCGGTCTGTCCGGTCGACTGCATCTCGCTCGAGACGGTCACGCCGGGCCGCAGCGGCTGGCAGGCCTGGTCGCAGGATCAGGCCGGCCACGCGCGGGCGCGCTACGCCGCGCATGCGACGCGGCGATCTCGCAGCGGGCCCGTTCTTGCATCGCAGGGCGACGAGCCGGCGAACGCGCCCGAGGCGACCGACCGCAAGCGGGCGATCGTCGAAGCCGCGCTGGCGCGCGCCCGCGCCGCTGCCGCCAAGACCCTACCCAATCGATCATGAGCCTCGACACCCTGCTGCTCTTCATCCTGGCTTCGACGGCGCTGGCCATCACGCCCGGGCCGACCATGCTGCTGGCGCTTTCCAACGGCATCTCCGGCGGCATGCGCGCGGCGGCCTGGGGCATTGCCGGCGCGTCGCTCGGCAGCAGCATCGTCATCGCCACGGTGGCGCTCGGGCTGGGCTCCCTGCTGGCGGCATCCGAGTGGCTGTTCAATGCGATCCGCGTCGCCGGCGTGCTCTACCTGGTCTGGCTCGGCGTCAAGCTCTGGCGCACGCCGCCGGCCGATGTGGGCGCCGCGCTGGCGGACGCGTCGGCGCGACCGCTGCGCGGCCGGCTGGCGCTGCTGCGCAGCCTGGCCGTCGCCCTGTCGAATCCGAAGTCGCTGCTGTTCTTCGCCGCTTTCCTGCCGCAGTTCGTCGACATCGCCCATCCGCAAGGGCCGCAGTACCTGATGCTGGGAGCGGTCTTCGTTGCCATCGACACGCTGATCATGCTGGCCTACGCGACGGCCGGAACGCAGGCCGTGCGATGGCTTTCGCAGCGCAGCCTGCGCGCGCTGAATCGCGGCTGCGCGGCCGGGATGTGGCTGCTGGCGGCGACGCTGGCCATCTGGCGCCGCCCCGGAGCCTGATCCGCCGCGCTCAGCCGGCCGCGAGGGCCGAGAACGCCTTCACCACTTCGGCTGGCGCCTGCACCAGTTCGATCAGCACGCCCTCGCCCGCGATCGGGAACTGGTCGTTGCCCTTGGGATGCAGGAAGCAGATGTCGAAGCCGGCCGCGCCCTGGCGGATGCCGCCCGGCGCGAAGCGAACCCCCTGGGCCGTGAGCCAATCGACCGCCGCCGGAAGATCGTCGATCCACAAGCCGACATGGTTCAGGGGCGTCGCGTGGACCGCGGGCTTCTTCTCGGGATCCAGCGGCTGCATCAGGTCGACCTCGACCTTGAAGGGTCCGCTGCCGATGGCGCAGATGTCCTCGTCGACGTTCTCGCGCTCGCTCTTGAAGGTCCCCGTGACCTCCAGGCCCAGCATCTCGACCCACAGCTTCTGCAGCCGGCCCTTGTCGAGCCCGCCGATGGCGATCTGCTGGATGCCCAGAACCTTGAATGGACGCTTCATCTGCATGCTCCCTGCTCGGAGGTGGAACGGGCCTTGAGCCCCAGCCTGGACAGCAGCTGCACATCGGCCTCGACGTCGGGGTTGCCCGTGACCAGCAGCTTGTCGCCGTAGAAGATCGAATTCGCGCCGGCCAGGAAGCACAGCGCCTGCACGGCATCGCCGAGCTGCTGCCGGCCCGCCGAAAGACGCACGCGCGCCTTCGGCATCGTGATGCGCGCGACCGCGATCATGCGCACGAAGTCCAGCGGATCGATCGGGTCCGAATCGGCCAGCGGCGTGCCCGGCACGCGCACCAGGCTGTTGATCGGCACCGACTCGGGATAGGGATCGAGGTTGGCGAGCTGGGCGATCAGCCCCGCCCGATGCACCGGCGCCTCGCCCATGCCGACGATGCCGCCGCAGCACACGCTGATGCCGGCGGCGCGCACATGGGCCAGCGTGTCGAGCCGGTCCTGGTAGCTGCGCGTGTCGACGATGTCGGTGTAGTACTCGGGCGCGGTGTCGAGGTTGTGGTTGTAGTAGTCCAGGCCCGCTGCCTTGAGCTGCACCGCGTGCTGCGGCTCGAGCATGCCGAGGGTGGCGCAGGTCTGCAGGCCCAGCCCCTTGACGGCTTCGACCAGCACCGCGACCTTCTCGACGTCGCGGTCCTTCGGCGCCCGCCAGGCCGCGCCCATGCAGAAGCGGGTGGCGCCGGCATCCTTGGCCGCCTGCGCGGCACGCAGCACTTCGTCGACCTCCATCAGCTTCTGCGCCTTGACGCCGGTGTCGAACTCGGCCGACTGCGGGCAATAGCCGCAGTTCTCGGGGCAGCCGCCGGTCTTGACGGACAGCAGCGTGGCAAGCTCGATGTCGCCATCGGGGAAGTGCTCGCGATGCACCGTCTGCGCCTGGAACAGCAGGTCGCTGAAGGGCTTGTCGAGCAAGGCCTGCACCGCCTCCACCGACCAGGGGCCGCGCGGCGCGATGAAAGCCGCCGCCGGACGATGCAGGCTGACGGTCCGGGACTCGGCCGCCTTCAGGTCATTGGCTCCCATCTATGCGAACTCCATGATGACCTGGTCGACCGAGAGCGATTCGCCCTTGGCCGCGGCGATGTGGCCGACCACCCCGTCCTGTGTCGCGAACAGCACGTTCTCCATCTTCATCGCCTCGATCACCGCGAGCTTCTCGCCGGCCTGCACCTGCTGGCCGGGCTGCACCGAGACCTCGACCAGCAGCCCCGGCATCGGCGACATCAGGAACTTGCTCAGGTCCGGCGGCGCCTTGTAGGGCATCAGCGAGAGCAGCCGCGCGCCGAGCGGCGACAACACGGTCGCCTCGATCCGCGTGCCGTTGTGGACCACCCGCAGCGCCAGCGGATTCTTGCCCGCGCCGCGCTCGACCTGGGCGACGAAAGCCCGGTTGTTGACGATGCCCTCGACCCGGATGCTGCCGAGCGGCGCCTTGCTGTCGATCTTGTAGCTGCGCTCGCCCACCGCCACCGCGCTGGAGCCGCTCTGGCCGTGGAAGTCGGTGACCGACACCGGCTTGTGCACATGCTGGCCCTTGTCGTCCATCACGACCACCACGAACTGCTCGCCGACCTTGACGCCATGGCCGTCGAGCTGGCCGCTGATGCCCGACGCGCGCGCCCGATAGCGGCGATGCATGTAGGCCGCCAGCGCGACCAGGAAATCGGGGTCGTCGTGCGGCACGTCCTCGGCCTGGAATCCCTTGCCGTAGTGCTCGGCGATGAAGCCGGTGTTGAAGTCGCCGCTGACGAACTTCGGATGCGCCAGCAGCGCCGCCTGGAACGGGATGTTGCTGTTGATGCCGCGGATCACGAAGCCGTTGAGGGCTTCGCGCATCAGCGCGATGGCATGCGCACGGTCGCGGCCGTGGACGATCAGCTTGGCGATCATCGAGTCGTAGAACATCGGGATCTCGCCGCCGTCGTAGACACCGGTGTCGACGCGCACGCCGTACAGATGCTCGGTGTCGGCCGAGAACATGGTCTCCTTGGGCGGCTGGAAACGCACCAGCCGGCCGGTCGAGGGCAGGAAGTTGCGGAACGGGTCCTCCGCGTTGATGCGGCATTCGATGGCCCAGCCTTCTCGCTTCACGTCCTTCTGTGCCAGCGGCAGCTGCTCGCCGGCGGCGACGCGGATCATCAGCTCGACCAGGTCGAGGCCAGTGATCGCCTCGGTCACCGGATGCTCGACCTGCAGCCGGGTGTTCATCTCGAGGAAATAGAAGCTCTGGTCCTTGCCGACCACGAACTCCACCGTGCCCGCGCTCTGGTAATTGACGGCCTTGGCCAGCGCCACCGCCTGCTCGCCCATGGCTCGGCGCGTGGCATCGCTGATGAAGGGCGACGGCGCCTCCTCGATCACTTTCTGATGGCGCCGCTGGATCGAGCATTCGCGCTCGTTGAGATAGATCACGTTGCCCTGCGCATCGCCGAGCACCTGGATCTCGATGTGGCGCGGCTCCTCGACGAACTTCTCGATGAAGACGCGGTCGTCGCCGAAGCTGTTGCGGGCCTCGTTGCGGCACGAGGTGAAGCCCTCGAAGGCTTCCTTGTCGTTGAAGGCCACGCGCAGGCCCTTGCCGCCGCCGCCGGCCGAGGCCTTGATCATCACCGGGTAGCCGATGTCCTTGGCGATCTCGACCGCGCGCTCGGCGGTCTCGATGGCGTCGTTCCAGCCGGGGATGGTGTTGACCTTGGCTTCGTTGGCGAGCTTCTTCGAGGCGATCTTGTCGCCCATCGCGGCGATCGAATAGTGCTTCGGTCCGATGAAGACGATGCCCTCTTCCTCGGCCTTGCGGGCGAAGGCCTCGTTCTCGGACAGGAAGCCGTAGCCCGGGTGCACGGCCTCGGCGCCGGTCTTCTTGCAGGCCGCGATGATGCGGTCGGCCTGCAGGTAGCTGTCGCGGCTGGCCGAGCCGCCGATGTGCACTGCCTCGTCGGCCAGCTCGACATGGCGCGCGTCCTTGTCGGCGTCGGAATAGACGGCCACCGTGAGGATGCCCATTTTCTTTGCGGTCTTGATGACGCGGCAAGCGATCTCGCCACGATTCGCAATCAGGATTTTCTTGAACATGTTCTTGTTCTCCGGTCTCAGAGCGGAATGTTGCCGTGCTTGCGCCACGGGTTCTCGAGTTTCTTCTCGCGCAGCATCACCAGACTGCGGCAGATCCGCTTGCGGGTCTCGCTCGGCAGGATCACGTCGTCGATGTAGCCGCGCGTGCTCGCCACGTACGGATTCGCGAATCGCGCCTTGTACTCGGCCTCGCGCGCGGCGAGCTTCTCGGGGTCGTTCTTGTCCTCGCGGAAGATGATCTCGACCGCGCCCTTGGCGCCCATCACCGCGATCTCGGCGCGCGGCCAGGCCAGGTTGACGTCGCCGCGCAGGTGCTTCGAGGCCATCACGTCGTAGGCGCCGCCATAGGCCTTGCGCGTGATGACCGTAATCTTCGGCACCGTGCATTCGGCATAGGCATACAGCAGCTTGGCGCCGTGCTTGATGATGCCGCCGTATTCCTGGCTGGTGCCGGGCATGAAGCCGGGCACGTCGACGAAAGTCAAGACCGGGATGTTGAAGGCATCGCAGAAGCGCACGAAGCGCGCCGCCTTGATCGAGGACTTGATGTCCAGGCAGCCGGCCAGCACCAGCGGCTGGTTGGCGACGATGCCGACGCTCTGGCCTTCCATGCGGGCGAAGCCGATCACGATGTTCTTCGCGTAGTCGGGCTGCAGCTCGAAGAAGTCGCCGTCGTCGACCACCTTGGCGATCAGCTCCTTCATGTCGTAGGGCTTGTTCGGGTTGTCGGGCACCAGGGTGTCGAGCGACAGGTCGGCGCGGTCGGCCGGGTCGCCGCTGGGCCGCACCGGCGGCTTCTCGCGGTTGTTGAGCGGCAGGTAGTTGTAGAGCCGGCGCAGCATCATCAGCGCCTCGACGTCGTTCTCGAAGGCCATGTCGGCCACGCCGCTCTTGGTGGTGTGGGTCGAGGCGCCGCCGAGTTCCTCGGCGGTGACGTCCTCGTGGGTCACGGTCTTCACCACCTCGGGGCCGGTGACGAACATGTAGCTGCTGTCCTTCACCATGAAGATGAAGTCGGTCATGGCCGGCGAATACACCGCGCCGCCGGCGCAGGGGCCCATGATCATGCTGATCTGCGGCACCACGCCCGAGGCCATCACGTTGCGCTGGAACACGTCGGCATAGCCGCCCAGCGAGGCCACGCCTTCCTGGATGCGCGCACCGCCCGAATCGTTGAGGCCGATGACCGGCGCCCCGACCTTCATCGCCTGGTCCATCACCTTGCAGATCTTCTCGGCATGGGCCTCGCTGAGGGCGCCGCCGAAGACCGTGAAGTCCTGGCTGAAGATGAACACCAGGCGGCCGTTGATCATGCCGTAGCCGGTGACGACGCCATCGCCCGGGATCTTGTTGTCGGCCATGCCGAAGTCGCTCGAGCGGTGTTCGACGAACATGTCCCACTCTTCGAAGGTGTTGTCGTCGAGCAGCAGTTCGATGCGCTCGCGCGCCGTCAGCTTGCCCTTGGCATGCTGGGCGTCGATGCGCTTCTGGCCACCGCCGAGCCGGGCCTGGGCGCGGCGTTTTTCGAGTTGTTCGAGGATTTCTTTCATGACGTTCCGTCGTAAGAGTTGATCTTTTTTGAAAGGGACTGCGAAAGGCTACGCCTGTCCGGCCTGCGCGGCGAGCAGTTGGCGCGCCGCAGTCGAGGCAGGCAATTTGCCGGCCGCCACCTGGGCGACCGCATGGGGAAGCATTTCGCGCACTTGCGGGTGCTGGCGAAAGGCTTGCTTGAGGCCGGCGTCGATGCGTTCCCACATCCAGGCCAGCGCCTGCTTCTCGCGCCGGCTGGCGAAGCGGCCGTTGGCCGCCTGCAGCGCCTTGAACTGCAGCACGGCGGCCCAGAAGGCGTCGACGCCGGTACCCAGCAGCGCGCTGAGCTGGAGCACCCTGGGCAGCCAGAAGCGCACTTCGGCTTCCGGCGTGCCGGGCGTCGCGTGGGCGGCATGCATGGCCTGCGCATGGGCCGGATTGCCATGGTGGCCGAACAGCCGCAGCGCGGAGGTGATCTGGGCCTGGGCCCGGGTTGCGGCGTCCTTGTCGATATCGGCCTTGTTGATGACCACCAGGTCGGCCAGCTCCATCACGCCCTTCTTGATCGCCTGCAGGTCGTCGCCGGCATTGGGCAGCTGCAGCAGCACGAACATGTCGGTCATGCCCGAGACCGCGGTCTCGCTCTGGCCGACGCCGACAGTCTCGACGATCACGACGTCGTAGCCGGCGGCCTCGCAGACCAGCATCGCTTCGCGGGTCTTCTCGGCCACGCCGCCGAGCGTGCCGCTCGACGGGCTCGGCCGGATGTAGGCGCGCTCATGCACCGACAGATGCTCCATGCGCGTCTTGTCGCCAAGGATCGAGCCGCCCGAGACGGTGGACGACGGATCGATGGTGAGCACGGCGACGCGGTGGCCCTGCGCGATCAGGAACAGCCCGAGGGTCTCGATGAAGGTCGATTTGCCGACCCCCGGCACGCCCGAGATGCCGAGCCGGAACGACTTGCCGGTGTGCGGCAAGAGGGCCGTCAGCAACTCGTCGGCCTGCGCACGATGGTCGGCGCGCGTCGATTCGAGCAGCGTGATGGTCTTGGCGATCGCGCGGCGCTGCACAGGGCCATCGCTGGCCAGCAGCGCGTCCACCGTGACCGGTGACTTGGGCGGCTGCATCTTCAGGCTGCAACTGCCGCGCGAATCTGCTCGAGCACGTCCTTGGCGCTCGCCGGGATCGGGGTGCCCGGGCCGTAGATGCCCTTGACGCCAGCCTCGTAGAGAAAGTCGTAGTCCTGGCGCGGAATCACGCCGCCGACGAAGACGATGATGTCGTCGGCGCCCTGCTTCTTGAGCTCGGCGATGATCGCCGGCACGAGGGTCTTGTGGCCGGCGGCGAGCGTGCTGACGCCCACCGCGTGAACGTCGTTCTCGATCGCCTGGCGGGCGCATTCCTCGGGCGTCTGGAACAGCGGGCCCATATCGACATCGAAGCCCAGGTCGGCGAAGGCCGTGGCCACCACCTTGGCGCCGCGGTCGTGGCCGTCCTGCCCGAGCTTGGAGATCATCACGCGCGGGCGCCGGCCCTGTTCTTCGGCGAAGGCCGCGATCTCGTGCTGCAGCGCCTCCCAGCCTTCGGCCGAATCGTAGGCCGCGGCATAGACGCCCGTGACCTTCTGCGTGTCGGCGCGGTGGCGGCCATAGACCTTCTCGAGCGCATCGCTGATCTCGCCGACCGTGGCGCGCAGGCGCACCGCGTCGATGCTGAGCGCGAGCAGGTTGCCCTCGCCGCTTTCCGCCGCGGCGGTGAGCGCATCGAGGGCCGCCTGCACGGCGGCGCTGTCGCGCTTCTCGCGGATGGCCTGGAGCTTGGCGATCTGGCCGTCGCGTACCTTGACGTTGTCGATCTGCAGGATGTCGTGCGTGTCTTCGGTCTTGAGCTTGTACTTGTTGACGCCGACGATGACGTCGCGGCCCGAATCGATGCGGGCCTGCTTGTCGGCCGCCGCGGCCTCGATCTTGAGCTTGGCCCAGCCGCTGTCGACGGCGCGGGTCATGCCGCCCATCGCCTCGACCTCCTCGATGATGGCCCAGGCCGCATCGGCCATGTCCTGCGTGAGCTTCTCCATCATGTAGCTGCCGGCCCAGGGGTCGATCACGCTGGTGATGTGCGTCTCTTCCTGGATGATGAGCTGCGTGTTGCGCGCGATGCGCGAGCTGAACTCGGTCGGCAGCGCGATCGCCTCGTCGAGCGCGTTGGTGTGCAGGCTCTGGGTGCCGCCGAACACCGCGGCCATCGCCTCGATCGTGGTGCGCACCACGTTGTTGTAGGGGTCCTGCTCGGTCAGCGACCAGCCCGAGGTCTGGCAGTGGGTGCGCAGCATCAGGCTCTTGGGGTTCTTCGGCTCGAACTCCTTCATGATCCGGCACCACAGGAGGCGCGCGGCGCGCATCTTGGCGACCTCGAGATAGAAGTTCATGCCGATGGCCCAGAAGAAGCTGAGCCGGCCCGCGAAGCCGTCGACGTCCAGGCCCTTGGCCAGCGCTGTCTTCACGTATTCCTTGCCGTCGGCCAGCGTGAAGGCCAGCTCGAGCGCCTGGTTCGCGCCGGCCTCCTGCATGTGGTAGCCGCTGATCGAGATCGAGTTGAACTTCGGCATCTTCTGCGCCGTGTACTCGATGATGTCGCCGATGATCCGCATGCTCGGCGCCGGCGGAAAGATGTAGGTGTTGCGGACCATGAACTCCTTGAGGATGTCGTTCTGGATGGTTCCGCTCAGCTGGTCCTGCGCCACGCCCTGCTCTTCCGCCGCGACCACGTAGCCCGCCAGCACCGGCAGCACGGCGCCGTTCATGGTCATCGAGACGCTGACCTTGTCGAGGGGGATCTGGTCGAACAGGATCTTCATGTCCTCGACCGAATCGATCGCCACCCCGGCCTTGCCGACATCGCCGGTGACGCGCGGGTGGTCGCTGTCGTAGCCGCGGTGGGTCGCCAGGTCGAAGGCCACCGACACGCCCTGCCCGCCGGCCGCCAGCGCCTTGCGATAGAAGGCGTTCGACTCCTCGGCGGTCGAGAAGCCCGCGTACTGTCGGATGGTCCACGGCCGCACCGCGTACATCGTGGCCTGCGGGCCGCGCAGGTAGGGCTCGAAGCCGGGCAAGGTGTCGGTGTACTTGAGCCCCTGCAGGTCGGCCGCGGTGTAGAGCGGCTTGACTGTGATGCCGTCCGGCGTGACCCAGTTCAGCGCCTCGAGGCTGCCGCCCGGGGCGGACTTGGCAGCCGCCTTGGTCCAGGCTTCGAGGGTCGAAGGCGAAAAGGTGAATTCGGTTTTGCTCATGGGCGCCGCTTTGAAGGTCATGCGAATTGCGAGGAGTGCCTGCACTGTTGCAGGCCAGTGCCGCCGAGTCTACCATCCGTAATTATTAATTCAAAGATCAAAATTGGGGTACATTTCAGCCATGTCCGCTGTCACCCTCACCCCGCGAGCCCTCTACGAAGAGGTGGCGGAACTGCTGCGCCAGCGCATCTTCAGCCGGGAACTCGAGCCCGGCGGCTGGATCGACGAACTCAAGCTGGCGGAGGAATACGGCATCAGCCGAACGCCGCTGCGCGAGGCGCTGAAGGTTCTCGCCGCCGAGGGGCTGGTAACGATGAAGGTGCGGCGCGGCGCCTACGTGACCGAGGTGTCGGAGAAGGATCTGTCGGACGTCTATCACCTGCTGAGCCTGCTCGAGAGCGATGCCGCGGGCGTGGTGGCCGAGCGTGCGAGCGATGCGGAGCTGGCCGAACTCGAGCGGCTGCACGCCGAACTCGAGGCCGCCGCGAAGCCGGGGCACGTGGACCGCGAGCATTTCTTCGCGATCAACGAGCGCTTCCACATGCGGCTGCTGGCGATCGCGAACAACCGCTGGCGCGACCAGATGGTGGCCGACCTGCGCAAGGTGATGAAGCTCAACCGGCACAACTCGCTGTTGAAGGCCGGGCGCATCGGCGAATCGCTGAAGGAGCACCGGGCGCTCATGGAGGCGATCAAGGCGCGCGACGCCGCGGTCGCGATGCAGCGGATGCAGCAGCACTTCCGCAACGGGCTGGAAGCGGCTAACTGAGCTCGCCCCCAGGTTGGGCTCACTGCGTGTAGCCCGCCCACCCCCGACCGGGGGCAACACCGGCGGACTGGCGAAGCCAGATCCGCGGTGTTTCACGAAGGGGCCTGGCTTCGCCGGCCAGCGGAAATTCTGGTCTTGCTATCAGGCGGGCTGGGCGGCGGGTTCGTGCGCCAGGGCCATGACCTCATGGGGGGCGCTGCTCTTGAGCTTGTGGTCGCTCCACACCTGGCGCCAGCGGCGGGCGCCGGCCAGGCCGTTGCGCAGGCCCAGCATGTGGCGCGCGATGTTCGACCACGGCGTGCCGTGCTCGGCCGCTTCGCGGGCCATGTAGTCGCACATCTGCAGTTCGATCTCTTCGCGCGTCAGCGCCGACGGCGCCTCGCCGAAGAACTCCGCATCCCATTCGGCCAGCCACCAGGGGTTGTGATAGGCCTCGCGGCCGATCATGACGCCGTCGAGCAGGCGCAGGTGGGCGTGCATCGCGTCGTTGCCTGCGAAGCCGCCGTTGATCGAGATGGCGAGCGACGGGAAGTCGTGCTTGAGCCGGTGCACCAGCTCGTAGCGCAGCGGCGGCACCTCGCGGTTCTGCTTCGGCGACAGTCCCTTGAGCCAGGCATTGCGGGCATGGACGATGAAGGTCTTGCAGCCGGCCTCGCTGACCCGGCCGACGAAGTCGCGCACGAAATCGTAGCTCTCGATCTTGTCGATGCCGATGCGGTGCTTGACCGTGACCGGGACGTCGACCACGTCCACCATCGCCTTCACGCAATCGGCCACCAGCTGCGGCTCGTTCATGAGGCAGGCGCCGAAGGCGCCGCGCTGGACTCGCTCGCTGGGGCAGCCGCAGTTGATGTTGATCTCGTCGTAGCCCCATTCCTCGCCCAGCTTCGCGCAGTGCGCCAGGTCGGCCGGCTCGCTGCCGCCCAGCTGCAGCGCGACCGGGTGCTCCTCGGGGTTGAAGCGCAGGTGGCGCGGCACGTCGCCGTGGATCAGCGCGCCGGTGGTCACCATCTCGGTGTAGAGCAGCGCACGACGGGTCAGCAGGCGATGGAAGTAGCGGCAATGGCGGTCGGTCCAGTCCATCATCGGTGCCACCGACACCGTGCCGCTCCAAGGTGTTGAGTTCATTGGATGGTGTTCGAGCAGGTCTGCGGGCGGTTGCAGCGGCTACCCCGCCAGGCCCACGAACACGTTCTGCACGTCGTCGTTCGCGTCGATGGCGGCCAGGAAGGTCTCGACCTCCTCCAGCGCCTCGGCACTCAGGCTGGCCGGATCGATCGGGTTCTTGGCCTTGTAGCCCAGCTTCGCCGACAGCACCGTGAAGCCCTGGGCCGGCAGCGCACGGCTCACGACGTCGAGGTCGACCGGGTCGGTCAGGAAGGTGGCCGAGCCCTCTTCTTCGCCGCGCTCGAAGTCCTGCGCGCCCGCCTCGATGGCCGCGAGCTCAGGGTCGGCTCCCGGCTGCTGGGCTTCGGCCTCGATCATGCCGAGGTGATCGAAGTCCCAGGCCACCGAGCCGGACGCACCCAGTTGCCCCTTGCGAAACAGCACCCGCATTTCCGGCGCAGTGCGGTTCACGTTGTCGGTCAGGCATTCGACCATCACCGGCACCCGGTGCGGTGCGAAGCCTTCGTAGATCACGTGGTCGAAATGCACCGACTCGCCGGTCAGGCCGGCACCCTTCTTGATGGCGCGCTCGAGCGTGTCCTTGGGCATCGAGACCTTGCGGGCCTGCTCGACCACGAGCCGCAGCCGCGCGTTCGATGTCGGGTCGGCGCCGCTGCGCGCCGCGATCATGATTTCCTTGGCGAGCTTGCCGAACAAGCGGCCCTTGGCGTTGGCGGCCAGGTCCTTGTGCTTGGCTTTCCATTGGGCGCCCATGTGTGATGTTCCTTGAAGTCTCGGCTCTGCCGCGGGTACAGGATTCTGCCGCAGGCCAAAGTTCGGTGGCGCGACTCGCCCTAGGAGCCACTCGGCGGCCAAACCGCCGCATCCGTCCCCGGCGGCACCGAAGGCCGCGTCCACTCCGCCGGCGTGCGCGCCAGCTGCGCGCTGTGCCGCAGCCCGCACAGTTCACCGAAGCCCGAGGCCGAGGTCTCCAGGTACGGCGTCCGGTCGGGCACGGCCGCACCGAGCCCGCCCTCGACGCGCCCCAGCTCGCGCAGCCACCGCCCGGTCTGCGCCAGCGACACCTGCACATGCCAGCTGCCGCCTTCGCGCTGCTGGCGCCACAGCGCCGCCGCCGCACCCATCGCGATCAGGTAGCCGGTCGCCTCGTCGAGGATCTGCATCGGCAGCGGGCGGGGCTGGCCGTCGCCCTTGGCATCGCCCTCCGCGTGGTTGAAGCCCATCGCGGTCTGCACCAGCGAATCGAAGCCGCGGCGCCGGGCCCAGGGGCCGCTCGTGCCGTAGGCCGTGAGAGACACATGGACGATGCCGGGCCGGATGCGCGAGGTGTCGGCGGCGCCGAACCCCAGCGCCGCCAGCCCGCCGGGCCTGTAGCCCTGCACGAACACGTGCGCATCGGCCAGCAGGCCCGTCAGCGTCCGGCTGCCCTCGGCCGTCTTCAGGTCGACATGCGCCGACAGCTTGCCGCGGCTGGTGTCGGCGATCGCCTCGATGTTGGGCAGATGCGGCGAGTTGATCAGCATCACGTCGGCGCCATAGGCCGCAAGGGCGCGTCCTCCCACCGGGCCGGCCAGGATGCGCGTGAGGTCGAGCACGCGCACGCCGGCCAGCGGGCGGCGTCCGGCCGCCAGCGGCGCGAGCGCGAGCGGCGGTGCGTCGCCGATGCGCTCGATCGTGAACAGCGGCTGGCCGACCAGCGCCTGGCCCTGCGGCGTCGCGTCCCAGTCGTCGAAGCGCCGCAGCGCGGTCGCGACCAGGCCCTCGGCCGCAGCCGCGTCCTCGAAATCGATGGCCTTCCACTGCAGCATCGCGGCCTGCGCGTCGGCACGTTGCGCACCTTGCGGGTCCAGGCCCAGCAGCCGCAGCGCACCTTCGCGGTGGTGCGCGAAGTTGGCATGGATACGCACCCAGCCATCGGCGGCGCGATAGAGGCCCGAGAAGGCATCCCAGAGCTCGGGCACGCGGCCATCGAGGCTGAACCAGCCGGTGCACTCGAGTGCCGCATGCGCCATGTCGACGCTCACCGTCTGGCGCGCGGCGCCGCGCTGGTGGCCGAGCTCGCAGGCGGCGAGCGCGGCCGCCGCGATGGTGCTCTGGGCCGCCGTCCCGACCGCGAACGACGACGGCAGCACCGGGTCGGCACCGGTCAGCTGCGCGAAGCCCAGTGCTTCTTCGGGCAATCCGGCCTGCAGCCACAGGCCGCGCAAGGCTTCGATGGCATTCATGGGGGGTCCTTGCCCGGGTGGACTACTCGAGCTCGAAGCCCTGCTGCCGCACGGCCTGCGAGTCGAATCCGATCTGGACATTGAAGCGGCCCGGCTCCGCCACGCGGTGCAACTGGGCGTTGAAGAACTTGAGCTTGTCCTCGTCGATCGTGAAGCGCACCACGCGCTCCTCGCCCGGCTGCAGCATGAGCTTGCGGAAGTCCCGCAGTTCCTTGACCGGCCGCACGACCGACGCGGCGATGTCCTGGATGTAGAGCTGGACCACGGTCTCGCCGGCGCGCTGGCCGGTGTTCTTCACGCTCACCGAAGCCTCGATCTTGCCATTGCGCCGCATCGTCGGGCTCGACAGGCTCACGTCCGACAGCGAGAACTCGGTGTAGCTCAGGCCGTAGCCGAAGGGGTACAGCGGGCCCGTGACCTCCTCGTAGTACTGCGAGGTGTAGTTGCCCGGCTTGCCTTCGGTGAAAGGCCGGCCCAGCCGCGGGTGGTTGTAGTAGGTCGGAATCTGGCCGACCGAGCGCGGGAACGAGATCGGCAGCTTGCCCGCCGGGTTGTAGTCGCCATAGAGCACGTCGGCGATCGCGTTGCCGCCCTCGGTGCCGGTGTACCAGGTCTCGAGGATCGCGTCGGCCTCCTTCTGCTCGCGCACCAGCGCGAGCGGACGGCCGTTCATGAGGACCAGCACCAGCGGCTTGCCGGTCGCCTTGAGCGCGGTGATCAGGTCGCGCTGGCTCTGCGGCAGATCGAGGCTGGTGCGGCTCGACGACTCGTGCGACATGCCGCGCGCCTCGCCGACCGCCGCCACGACCACGTCGGCCTGCTGCGCCGCCTTGACCGCCTCGGCGATCATCTCGGCCGGCGCCCGCGGGTCCTGCGTCACCTCGGGCGTGTCCCAGTTGAGGAAGTTCAGGTATTTGACGGTGCTTTCGTCGTTCGTGATGTTGGCGCCGCGTGCGTAGGTCAGGCGTCCCCCGTTCTTGGCGACCGCAGTGCTGAGGCCCGCGCGCAAGGTGACCGCGTTCTTCGAATAGCCCGCGGCCGACCAGCTGCCCAGCATGTCGATCGGCGCATCGGCCAGCGGACCGACCAGCGCGATCGCCGCGGTCTTCGCCAGCGGCAGCGTGCGATTGCGGTTCTCGAGCAGCACCATCGACTTGCGCGCCACGTCGCGCGCCGCGGGGCGGTCGAGGCGGCTGTCGGCATTGAGATCCGCCGGATCGTCCTTGGCCACGCCGATGCGCAGGTACGGATCGCGGAACAGGCCCATGTCGTACTTGGCGCCCAGCACCTCGCGCACCGCGTTGTCGATGGCCTTCATCTTGACTTCGCCGGACTTCACCAGCCCGGGCAGTTCGTTGAGGTAGACCGAATCGGCCATGCTCAGGTCGATGCCGTTGTTGATCGCGAGCTTGGCGGCTTCGCGCTCGTCCTTGGCCACGCCATGGCGGATCAGCTCGACGATGGCGCCGTGGTCGCTCACCGCCACGCCCTTGAAGCCCCAGTCGCGGCGCAGCAGGTCCTGCATGAGCCAGGTGTTGGAGGTGGCCGGCACGCCGTTGATGGAGTTCAGCGCCACCATCACGCCGCCGGAGCCGGCATCGATCGCGGCGCGGTAGGGCGGCAGGTAGTCCTGGTACATGCGCATCGGGCTCATGTCGACGACGTTGTAGTCACGACCGCCCTCCACCGCCCCGTACAGCGCGAAGTGCTTCACGCTGGTCATGATGCGGCCGGCCGGCACCGGCACCGTGCCCTGGAAGCCCTTGACCGCTGACTTGGCGATCTCGGACACCAGGTACGGGTCTTCGCCGAAGCCTTCGGAGGTGCGGCCCCAGCGCGGGTCGCGGGCGATGTCGACCATCGGCGCGAAGGTCATGTCGATCGAGTCGGCGCTGGCCTCCCGGGCCGCGGTGCGCGCCATCAGGTCGACGGCGCCCAGGTCCCAGCTCGACGCCAGTCCGAGGCCGATCGGAAAGGTCGTGCGGTGGCCGTGGATCACGTCGTAGGCGAAGAACATCGGGATCTTCATCCGGCTCTTCATGGCCGCGTCCTGCAGCCTGCGGTTGTCCGGGCGATTGACCGAGTTGAAAGTGCCGCCGACGCGGCCGGCCGCGATCTCGTCGGCGAGTTGCGCGATCGGCATCTCGGGGCCGATGCTGATGAGCCGGAGCTGGCCGATTTTCTCGTCCAGCGTCATTCTTGCGATCAGGTCCGACACGAAGGCCGCCTTGTTTTTCGGGGCGGCGGGCTGCGCCTGGGCGAAGGCCAGCGGGCTGGCCAGGCCGGCCGCGAGGGCCAGCAGAAACGACATCTTCATTCAGGGACTTTCATGGATACATCGCAGCGTGCGGCGAGTCGTCTCGCACACGGCCCCTCCGCGAGAGGCTGGATCGTCGAGCATCGGATGCTAAGCTAAGCCGATGTTTGTCGATTCGGACTGATCCGAAGTGCGACAGGAAGTTTCCTACAAACGTTTTCCATGACTCTTCGCACCGCTCGCCGCCCGGCGCCGAAACTCGCGCTGCTCTGCCTGATCTGCGCCGCCTCGCTGTCCTGGACCGCCCAGGCCCGGGCCTTCTCGCTCGACGAGGTCACGGCGCAGGCCCGCGCGCTGATGAACAAGCCCTACGTGGCGCCGGTGAACAACCTGCCGCCGGAATTCAGCGGCATGCAGTTCGCCGACTACCAGAAGATGCAGCCGCGCACCGACCGCTTCGAATGGAGCGACCTGAAGACGCCGTTCCGGCTGGGCTTCTACCACCAGGGCATGCAGTTCAATTCGGCGGTGCGGATCAACGAGATCACGGCCGACGGGGTGCAGGAGATCAAGTACGACCCCGAGCGCTTCGACTTCGGCGGCCTGGCCTTCGACAAGACCGCGACCCGCCAGCTCGGCTACGCCGGCTTCCGGCTGCTCTATCCGGTGAACCAACCCGACAAGCTCGACGAGATCGTGAGCTTCCTCGGCGCGAGCTACTTCCGCGTGATCGGCAAGGGCCAGGTGTATGGGCTGTCGAGCCGCGGCCTGGCCATCGACACCGCGCCGCCGGGCGGCGAGGAGTTCCCGAACTTCCGCGAGTTCTGGATCCAGCGGCCGGCGCCCGAGGACCGCCAGGTGGTCATCTATGCCCTGCTCGATTCGCCGCGCGCCACCGGCGCCTACCAATTCATCGTGACGCCGGCGGGCAAGGATGCGGTGGTCGACGTGCAGGCCAACATCTTCGTGCGCGGCGACATCAAGACGCTCGGCATCGCGCCGCTGACCAGCATGTTCCTGTACGGGCCGAACCAGCAGTCGGAGCTCAGGCGCAACTTCCGGCCGGCGATCCACGATTCGAACGGCCTCGCGATCCACACCGGCGGCGGCGAATGGCTCTGGCGGCCGCTCAACAACCCGCGCCAGCTCGCGATCAGCTCCTTCGAGGTCGAGAACCCCAAGGGCTTCGGGCTGCTGCAGCGCGGGCGCGAGTTCTCGCGCTACGAGGACCTCAAGGACCGCTACGACCTGCGCCCGAGCGCCTGGATCGAGCCCCACGGCAACTGGGGCAAGGGCCGCGTCACGCTGATGGAGATCCCGACGCCGGACGAGACCAACGACAACATCGTGGCCTTCTGGACGCCCGCAGCGCCCACGCAGCGCGGCCAGATGCTGCAGTTCGCCTACCGCATGCACTGGACCACCGACGAGCCCGCGCTGCATGGCGCCGACAACGCGTGGGTGAAGCAGACCTTCCACACCGACAACGAGGAGCTGCAGGCCAACCTGATCCGCCGCATCGACGGCAGCAGCAGCGCCTTCCTGATCGATTTCGAGGGCCCGGCGCTGGCCGGCCTTTCAAATGGTGCAGACATCAAGCCGCAAGTCAGCGTAGGCGACAACGCCGAGCTGCTCGGCGTCGGCATCGAACGCAATCCGGCGATCAAGGGCTGGCGCGTGGCCTTGCGGGTGAAGGTCAAGGACCCGGCGCTGCCGGTAGAGATGCGGGCCGCGCTGGTCCAGGGCGACAAGGCGATCAGCGAGACCTGGAGCTACCAGCTGCCGCCGAATCCGCCGCCGGCGCCCGCCGCCGCAGCCCCGGCAGCGCGCTGAACTTCGCGCCGTTCAGCGCTGGAGCTTGACGCCGGTCTTGGCTTGCAGCGTCTCGAAGCTCACGCCTTCGGCCAGCTCGATCACCTTCAGCCCCTCGGGCGTGACGTCCAGCACGGCCAGGTCGGTGATGATGCGGTCGACCACGCCGACACCGGTCAGAGGCAGGGTGCACTTCTCGAGGATCTTGAGGTCCTCGGTGCCGTCCTTCTTCTTCGCCACGTGTTCCATCAGCACGATCACGCGCTTGACGCCGGCCACCAGGTCCATCGCGCCGCCCATGCCCTTGACCATCTTGCCCGGGATCATCCAGTTGGCGAGATCGCCCTTCTCGCTGACCTGCATCGCGCCGAGGATCGACAGGTTGATCTTGCCGCCGCGGATCATCGCGAAGCTGTCGTGGCTGCCGAAGATCGCCGAGCCCGGCAAGGTCGTGACGGTCTGCTTGCCGGCATTGATCAGGTCGGCGTCGACCTGGTCCTCGGTCGGAAAGGGGCCGATGCCGAGCATGCCGTTCTCGCTCTGCAACCAGACTTCCTTGTCGCCGACGAAATTGGCGACCAGCGTCGGGATGCCGATGCCGAGGTTGACGTAGAAGCCGTCTTCGAGTTCTTGCGCCGCGCGTGCGGCCATCTGGTCCTGGGTCCAGGGCATGTCAGGCTCCTTTGGTGTTCTTGACGGGTGCGGGCACTTCGACGCCGGCGGCGGCCTGCGCGATCGCGGCCTGGGCCTCGACCTTGGCGGCTGCGGCATCGACCGACGCGCTCACGGTGCGCTTCTCGATGCGCTTCTCGGGCGTCGCGTTGAGCACGATGCGGTGCACGTAGATGCCCGGCAGGTGGATGTCGTCGGGGGCGAGTTCGCCGATCTCGACGATCTTCTCGACCTCGACGATGCAGATCTTGCCGGCCATCGCGGCCGCCGGATTGAAGTTGCGCGCCGTCAGGCGGAAGCGCAGGTTGCCCGACTTGTCGGCCACGTCGGCCTTGACCAGCGCCACGTCGGGCACCAGCGAACGCTCCATGACGTAGGTCTCGCCGTCGAATTCGCGCAGTTCCTTGCCCTCGGCCACTTGCGTGCCGACGCCGGTCTTGGTGAAGAAGGCCGGGATGCCGGCGCCGCCGGCGCGCAGCTTCTCGGCCAGCGTGCCCTGCGGCGTGAACTCGAGCTCGAGTTCGCCGGCGAGGTACTGGCGCTCGAACTCCTTGTTCTCGCCCACGTAGCTGGCGATCATCTTCTTGATCTGCCGCGTGCCGAGCAGCTTGCCGAGGCCGAAGCCGTCGACGCCGGCGTTGTTCGAGATGCAGGTCAGGTTCTTGACGCCGGAGTCGTGCAGTGCATCGATCAGCGCTTCGGGAATGCCGCACAGGCCGAAGCCGCCGACGGCAAGGGTCTGGCCGTCGGCGACGACGCCCTTGAGCGCCGCGTCGGCGGAGGGATAGATCTTGTTCGCCATGGTTCCTCGCTGGGTGATGGGTTGAAATCCGAACTCGGACGATACTACGTACTGGCATACGTAGTATTTCGTAATGGACACACCCGACACCGCGCTCGCCGCCATCGACTACCGGCTTGCCTTCGAGCAGGCCCCGGTGGGCATGGTGCTGTCGCGCAACCGCATCATCGTCGACTGCAATGCGCGCCTGTGCGAGATGTTCGGTGCCACGCGCGGCGCGCTGGTCGGCCAGTCGTTTCGTGTCCTGTACCCGAGCGTCGCCGAATTCGAGCGCATCGGCAAGCGCATGGAGCCGATCCTGAACGCCAGCGGCCGCTATGCCGACAACCGGATGATGAAACGACTCGGCGGCCTGCACGGCGCCTTCGCCGGCGAAACCTTCTGGTGCCACGTGAGCGGCCAGGCGCTGAACCGCGAGGCGCCGCACGAGGCCGGCATCTGGATCTTCGAGGACCTGGGCTCGCGACGCTCGGCCAAGGCCGACCTGACGCCGCGCGAGCGCGAGGTGGCGGCCCAGGTGATGCAGGGCCTGACCTCGAAGGAGATCGGACGCGCGCTGGCGATCAGCCATCGCACGGTCGAGATCCACCGGGCGCGGCTGATGCGCAAGTACGCGGCGGCGACCACCGCCGAACTGGTTCAGAAGCTGATCGCCGGCTAGAGTCGGCGCCACACGATGAACCCGTACCACGACCCCGCCAAGTCGCACCACCGCCCCGACGGCTTCCAGAACAACTACCTCGAGTTCGAGCCCAAGAGCCTGTCGGAGGTGCTGCGCTGGCGCCGCGAGGCCGCGCGCCTGCGCCTGCCGCCGCCGCCGCAGGCACCGACGCCCCGCGTCGCGCCCGAACTGGACTGGCTGCGCGCCAATGCACTCGCCGGTGCCGCGATGCAGCCGGCCGTCACCTGGATCGGCCACGCGACGGCGATGGTCCAGATGGGCGGACTGACCCTGCTGACCGATCCGATGTTCTCGCACCGCGCCTCGCCGCTGCCGCTGGTCGGCCCGCGGCGCCATGCGGCCCCGGGGCTCGCGCTGGGCGAGTTGCCGCGTGTCGACCTGGTGCTGGTCTCGCACAACCATTACGACCATCTCGATGCCGCTTCCGTGCTGGCGCTCGACCGGCAGCCCGGCGGCCCGCCGCTGTTCGTGGTGCCGCTGGGCCTCAAGCCCTGGCTGGCAGCACGCGGGATCACCCGCACGGTCGAGTTGGACTGGTGGGACCGGCAGAGCCTGCAAGGGCCGCAGGGCACGGTCGAGGTGGCGCTGGTGCCGGCCCAGCACTGGTCCTCGCGCGGCCCGCGCGACGCCATGGCCACGCTGTGGGGCGGCTTCGTGGTGCTGGCACCCGATTGCCACCTCCTGTTCACGGGCGACACCGGCTATTCGCGCGACTTCGGCGACATCCGCCAGCACTTCAGCGCCCGCCAGACCGTGGCCCAGGGCGGCGGCTTCGATCTCGCGCTGATCCCGATCGGCGCCTATGCGCCGCGCTGGTTCATGCGCGACCAGCACGTGGACGTGGGGGAAGCCCTGCGCATCCACGCCGATGTCGGCGCCAAGCGATCGCTCGGCATCCACTGGGGCGTGTTCCAGCTGACCGACGAGGCGCTGGACGAGCCGCCGCGCAAGCTGGCCGAACTGCGCAGCCTGCGGGGAATGGCCGAGGAGGAGTTCTTCGTCACCGCGCTCGGCCAGACCGCCAGGCTCGCACCGCGCCGCGCCTTCAGCCCGCCTTGCGAAACGTGAGGTTGATGCGCGAGGCGCCCAGCAGCGGATGCTGCGCGTCCTTCAGGGGCAGCACGCCGTGGAAGCTGAGCCGCGCCGGACCGCCCCAGACGACCACGTCGCCATGGGCCAAGGGCACGCGCTGCAGCTTGTCGGTGCGCCGTGTGCCGCCGAACTGGAACATGGCCGGCACGCCAAGCGAAACGGAGACGATCGGCTGGCCGTGGTCGCGCTCGTCGCGGTCCTGGTGCAGCGAAAGCCGCGTGCCGGGAAGGTAGCGGTTGACCAGGCAGGCATCGGGCGCGAAGCCGCCGAAGCCGGCCTCGGCCGCGGCGTCGGCGGCCAGTTGCTCGAACTCGGCCGGCATGGGCGGCCAGGGGCGACCGCTGTCGGGGTCGTGGGTGTCGTAGCGGTAGCCGCGGCGGTCGCTGACCCAGCCCAGCGCGCCGCAGTTGGTCATCGCCACCTGCATCCGGAAGCCGCCCGGCGTGACCAGGTGGCGGAACGGCGCCGCCTCGACCACGGCTTGCACGGCCGCGAGCAAGGCCGCATCGCGGCCGCTGGCGAAGCGCCGCAGCACCACCGCGCCGGGCGCGAGCGGCTCGCGCCAGGGGGCTTCGGTCTCGAACAGTTCCAGCGTCATTCAGGTCGCGTCGTGGAAGACGATGCCCAGCGTATGCCGCCGGCCCGAGCACACGCGACTGACGCCATGCCGCAGGTTGACCCGGTAGACGCCGCGCGTGCCCTGCACCGGCCGCTGGTGCACCGCGATCACCGCTCCGTCGCCCTGATTCAGCGGCAGCACCATCGGCCGCGACTGCATGCGCGGGCGCTGCTCGGTCATGACGAATTCGCCACCCGTGAAATCGCGCCCGGGCTCGGACAGCAGGAGCACCAGTTGCAACGGAAAGACCTGCTCGCCGTACAGGTCCTGGTGCAGGCAGTTGTAGTCGTCGGGCCCGTACTGCAGCAGCAGCGGCGTCGGCCGCAGTTGGCCCGCCGCATGGCAGCGCGCGATGAACTCGGCATGCTGCGCAGGAAACCGCGCATCGATGCCCATGGCCTCGTTCCAGCGGTTGGCGATCGGCGCGAGCCGCGGGTAGATCGATTCGCGCAGGCCCGCGACCCGCGCCGGCAGCGGATAGTCGAAGTACTTGTATTCGCCGCGACCGAAGCCGTGGCGCTCCATCACGACCCGGCTGCGGAAGGGCTTCGGTTCGGCGTACAGCGCAGCCAGCGAGCGGCATTGTTCGGGCGTCAGCAGGCCCTGGATCACGGCGCTCCCCTGCGCGTCGAGATCGCTGCCCACCTGCGCCCAGTCGACGCCGTCCGGATCGCGAGCACTCATGACGGCTCCGCCTCTCGCCGCAGCAGCGCACCCTTGCGCTCCACGCCCCAGCGGTAGCCCGACAGGCTGCCGTCGCTGCGCACCACGCGGTGGCAGGGAATCGCCACCGCCAGCGTGTTCGCGCCGCAGGCCTGGGCCACGGCGCGCACCGACTTCGGTGCGCCGATGCGCTCGGCGATCTCGCTGTAGCTCGCGGTCGTGCCCGCAGGGATCTCGCGCAGGGCCTGCCAGACGCGCATCTGGAAGGCGGTGCCGCGCAGATCCAGCGGCAGTTCGAGCCCCAGGGCCGGGGCCTCGACGAAGCCGATCACCGTCGCGACCAGGGCCTCGAATCCGGCATCGTCGCCGACCAGCCTGGCGTGCGGAAAGCGGTCCTGAAGATCGCGTGCCAGCGCATCGGGATCGTCGCCCAGCGCGATCGCGCAGACCCCGCGCCCGCTCTGCGCCACCAGGATCGCGCCGAGCGCGCACTCGCCGATGGCGAAGCGGATCTCGGTGTCGGCCCCGCCGGCGCGCCAGGCCGTGGGCGTCATGCCGAGGGTGCGGTCGGCGTCGGCGTAGAAGCGGCCGTTGGAGTTGTAGCCGGCGCTGTAGATCGCGCTGGTCACCGAGTCGCTGCGCACCAGTTCTTCGCGCACGCGCCGGGCCCGATGCGCCGCCGCGTAGGCCTTCGGCGTGAATCCCGTGACCTGCTTGAAGAGCCGGTGGACATGGGAGGCGCTGAGGCCGGCACGGTCTGCCAGATCGTCGAGCGTGGGCGGCTGTTCGGCTGACTCGATGAAGCGGCACAGCGCCGCGACCTGCGCCGCCTGCCGTTCCGACCGCGCCGGCTGGTCGGGCTTGCAGCGCATGCAGGGCCGGAAGCCCGCGCGCTCCGCATCCGCGGCCGAGGCATGGAACTCGACGTTCTCGGGCCGCGCCGGCCGCGCCCCGCACGACGGCCGACAGTACACGCCGGTGGTGCGTACCGAGTAGAAGAAGCGGCCGTCGGCGGCCGGGTCGCGCGCGGCCACTGCCGCCCAGCGCGGATCGCTCGCCGTGGCGAGGGCCCGCATTTCGTTGGCGTTGCTCATGTTCATCTGCGTCCTCTGGAGTGCTTGTTGATCGGTGCCTTCAATGTAGAAAAAGGCGATCGGCCACGCACTCCGTGTCTTGCTTTCGAATTCGACTGTAGGACCATGCCGGCATGACGGTTACTTCAGGCTTCGGCCTACGGCCCCCCATGCATCGCGTCGCTAGATTGGGGCCACATGATCGATCGTCGCTCACTTCTCTCGGCCGGTGGCGCCTCGCTGGCCCTCGCCGCCCTCGGACTGCCCGCTAAAGCGCTGGCGGCCGGCGGACTCCGCCTGGGCCAGCCGGCGCCCTTTTCTTTCGATCGCCTGGTCGCACTGGCGAAGTCGCTGGGCGCCAAGCCCCTGGCGGCCGACAGCTCCCTGCCTGCCGATGTGCTGCAGCGCATCGACTACGACGCCCACGGCAAGATCCGGTTCGACACTGCCAACGCACTGTTCAGGGACGGGCCCGGCCAGTTCCCCGTGACCTTCTTCCACCTTGGACGCTATTTCCCGGTGCCGGTTCACATGCACGTGCTCGAGACCGCCGGCAGCGACGCCTTCGCACGCGAGATTCTCTACGACCCCGCCTCTTTCACGATGCCCGCAGACAGCCCGGCGAGGCAGCTGCCGCCGGGCGCCGGCTTCGCGGGCTTCCGGCTGCAGGAAAGCCGCCTCGGCGACCAGGGCAAGCGGCCCTGGGAAAAGAACGACTGGGTGGCCTTCCTCGGCGCGTCGTACTTCCGTGCCATCGGCGAGCTCTACCAGTACGGGCTGTCGGCGCGCGGCATCGCGCTCGATGCCGCGGTGCCCGACCGGGCCGAGGAGTTCCCGAACTTCACGCGCTTCTACTTCGAGCCGCCGGCGCCGGGCTCGGACGCGATGACGGTCTACGCCCTGCTCGAAGGCCCGAGCCTCACGGGCGCCTACAAGTTCGTGATGAAGCGCGGCAAGGGTGTCCTGATGGACATCGAGTGCCGATTGTTCGTGCGCCGCGAGGTCGCCCGCTTCGGGCTCGCGCCGCTCACCTCGATGTACTGGTACTCCGAATCCGTGAAGCCCACCGCCATCGACTGGCGCCCCGAGGTGCACGACTCGGACGGCCTGGCGATGTGGAACGGTGCCGGCGAGCGCATCTGGCGTCCGCTCAACAACCCGACCCAGACCCGGGCCTCCGCGTTCACCGACAACGACCCGAAGGGCTTCGGACTGCTGCAGCGTGACCGCGGCTTCGATCACTACCAGGACGGCGTCTACTACGAGAAGCGTCCCAGTCTCTGGGTCGAGCCGATCGGTGCCTGGGGCGAAGGCGCGGTGCAGCTGATCGAGATCCCGACCGATGACGAGATCCACGACAACGTGCTGGCCTGCTGGGTGCCCAAGGCACCGGTCGTCGCAGGCTCGAGCGTGGTGCTCAAGTACCGGCTGCACTGGACTGCCGAAGAACCTTTCCCCTCGCCGCTCGCGCGCGTTGTCGCGACCCGCATGGGCCGCGGCGGACAGCCGGGCCAGCCGCGGCCGGCGGGGGTGCGCAAGTTCATGGTCGAGTTCATCGGCAAGCCGCTGGAATCGCTGCCCTTCGGCGTCAAGCCCGAACTGGTGCTGACCACCTCGCGCGGCAAGTTCTCGTACATCTTCGCGGAGCCGGTGCCGAACGGCGTGGCGGGGCACTGGCGAGCACAATTCGACTTCGCGGTCGAGGGGACGGAGCCGGTGGACATGCGGCTCTTCCTGAAGAACGGGGATCAGACCTTGTCTGAGACCTGGCTTTATCAGTATCAGCCGCTTTAGGGGCTTGCTGGGCCGGGCGCCCGGCACGCACCGCATGCCGGGCTCAGGGGTGTGCGAACAATCCCAACTTCTCCAACGCCGATGCAACCCCGACGTCTCAGCGGTGGCGGGCGGTATGCCCTGGGCCGGCCGTTGAGGCACCGCCGAGCAGCGCAGCGGCAGGCGGATCAGGGCCGCGCGTGTCTGAGTGGAGCGCAGCGGAGCGAGTTTGCGCGGACCCCGCCTGTCGCGAGCAGCGCAGGGAAGCCCGAAGGGCCGGTGACGTCGGCCGGCCCAGGGCATACCGCCCGCCATCGCCACCCCAGACGCAGCCCGAAAGTGCTGACTACTTCCCCTTGACCCCGATCAGCTCGATCTCGAAGTTCAGCGTGGCATTCGGCGGAATCACCCCGCCCGCGCCGCGCGTGCCATAGGCGATCGCCGGCGGGCAGGTCAGCTTGGCCTTGCCGCCGACCTTCATCAGCTGCACGCCTTCGGTCCAGCACGGGATCACGCCATTGAGCGGAAACTCGGTCGGCTCGCCGCGCTTGTAGGAGCTGTCGAACTCCTTGCCGTCGGCGGGGAAGGTGCCGCGGTAGTGCACCTTGACGACATCGGTGGCCGCCGGCGAGGCGCCCTTGCCGTCGACCAGCGACTGGAACACCAGGCCGCTGGGCTTGGTGACCGGCGCCGATTGCGCAAAGGCGCTCGGCAGGACGAACATCGAAACAACGGCGGCACAAAGAACTGATCGCACGGCAAACCCTTGGTTGATTGGAAAAACGGCCTCATTATTGCCGGGTCGGCGCCGGCCTGGCACCGCTCTTGCACAACGTTGCCAACGACTCATCGAGGCCCTCCACGCCACCATGCGCTACCGCACCACGATCGATTCGCAGGTCTTCGACTTCGACGACCTGAAGCAAGTCATGGCTTTCGCCAGCCCGGCGCGCTCGGGCGACTACCTCGCCGGAATCGGCGCGGCCACCGCGCAGCAGCGCATGGCAGCGCGCCATGTGCTCGCCGAAACGCCGCTCAAGCAGTTCCTCAACGAGGCGCTGATCCCCTACGAAGCCGACAACATCACGCGGCTGATCATCGACGGCCACGACGCCGCGGCTTTCGAGCCGGTGTCGCACCTGACAGTCGGCGACCTGCGCAACTGGCTGCTGTCCGACCGCGCCGATACCGCGAGCCTGACCGCCCTGGCAGCCGGCCTCACGCCGGAGATGGCGGCAGCCGCCTCGAAGCTGATGCGCAACCAGGACCTGATCGCGGTGGCGCGCAAGTGCAGCGTGGTCACGCGCTTTCGCGACACCCTCGGACTGCCCGGCCACCTCGCGGTGCGGCTGCAGCCCAACCACCCGACCGACGACCTGCGCGGCGTCGCGGCATCGACACTCGACGGCCTGCTGATGGGCGCCGGCGATGCCGTGATCGGACTCAACCCGGCCTCCGACAGCATGCCGGTGCTCGGCGAACTGCTGCGCCTGCTCGACGAGGTCATCCAGCGCTTCGAGATCCCGACCCAGAGCTGCGTGCTGACCCACGTCACCAACACCCTGAAGCTGGCCGAATCCGGGGCGCCCATCGACCTCGTGTTCCAGTCCATCGGCGGCAGCGAGAAGACCAACCTCTCGTTCGGAGTCACGCCGGAGTTGCTCGACGAGGCGCATGCGGCGGCGCAGTCTCTGAACCGCGGCACCGTGGGCCGCAACTGCATGTACTTCGAGACCGGCCAGGGCAGCGCGCTGTCGGCCAACGCCAACTTCGGCGTCGACCAGCAGACCTGCGAGGCCCGCGCCTATGCCCTGGCACGGCGCTACCAGCCGCTGCTGATCAACACCGTGGTCGGCTTCATCGGACCCGAGTACCTGTACGACGGCAAGCAGATCATCCGCGCCGGCCTCGAGGATCACTTCTGCGGCAAGCTCCTGGGCCTGCCGATCGGCTGCGATGTCTGCTACACCAACCACGCCGAGGCCGACCAGGACGACATGGACACACTGCTGGTGCTGCTCGGCACGGCCGGCATCAACTTCATCATGGGCGTGCCGGGCGCCGACGACGTGATGCTCAACTACCAGAGCACCTCCTTCCACGACGCCCTCTTCCTGCGCGACACCATGGGCCTCAAGCGCGCGCCCGAGTTCGAGGCCTGGCTGCAGCGCATGCGCATCAGCGACGGCGGCGGCCGCCTGCATCCACCCTCGGCCAACCGCCTGCTGGCCGACATGGGCGCCCTGACGGCGCTGACGCGATGAACGACATCGTCACCCCGAGCCCCTGGAGCGACTGGCGCCGTGCGACGCCGGCACGGCTGGCGCTCGGCCGCGCCGGCGCCGGCATGCCGACCGACGAGGTGCTGCGCTTCGGCTGGGCGCATGCGATGGCGCGCGACGCGATCCATGCGGCGCTCGACGTGCCGGCGCTCGCCGCTGCGCTGGGCGATGGCGGCTGGGCGGTGGCGCAGGCCCGCAGCCGCGCGCCCGACCGCACGGCCTACCTGCGGCGCCCCGACCTGGGCCGCCAGCTCGATGCCGGCGACGCGCAGCAACTGCGCGCCGGCAGCCTCTCGCCGGTCGACCTGTGCATCGTGATCGGCGACGGCCTGTCCTCGCTGGCGGTGGCCCGCCATGCGGCGCCGCTGCTCGCAGCCCTGCGGGAGCAGCCCCCGCCCGGGCTGGCGCTGGCGCCCGTGGTGATCGCGACGCAGGCGCGCGTTGCCCTGGCCGACGAGATCGGCGAGGCCTTCGGCGCGCGGATGTCGGTCATGTTGATCGGGGAAAGACCGGGCCTGAGCTCGCCCGACAGCCTCGGGATCTACATCACCCACACACCGCGGCGCGGCCGCCACGACGCCGAGCGCAACTGCATCTCGAACGTGCGGCCCGAGGGCCTGCCCTACGCCAGCGCCGCCTTCAAGCTCGGATGGCTGCTGCGCGAAGCCTTGCGCCGCGGCCTGACCGGGGTCGAGCTGAAGGACGACAGCGAGCTCGTTCTTCCGCACTCCCTATGATCCTGCGGCTGCCCAGACAAGGGAACCAAGGAGACCCCATGACCGATCGCTACCCCCTGGCCGAACTCAAGGACCTGCCTGACGACATCCGCGCCGCGGTGCTCGAAGTCCAGGAAAAGGCCGGCTTCGTGCCCAACGTGTTTCTCGCGCTTGCCCGCCGGCCGGCCGAGTGGCGCGCCTTCTTCGCCTACCACGACGCGCTGATGCTGAAGGAGGAAGGCTCGCTCACCAAGGGCGACCGCGAGATGATCGTCACCGCCACCAGCGCGGTGAACAAGTGCCTCTATTGCGTGGTCGCGCACGGCGCGCTGCTGCGCATCTACGAGAAGAAACCGCTGGTGGCCGACCAGGTGGCGGTCAACTGGCGCCGCGCCGACATCACGCCGCGCCAGCGCGCGATGCTCGCGTTCGCGATGAAGGTCTGCGAGCGGTCGCACGAGATCGACGACAGCGACTTCGCGCCGCTGCACGCCCACGGCTTCGACGACGAGGACATCTGGGACATCGCCGCCATCACCGCCTTCTTCGGCCTGTCGAACCGCTTGGCGAGCTTCAGCGGCATGCAGCCTAACCCGGAGTTTTTCCTGATGGGACGGCTGCCGCGCGAGAAGAAGTAGCCGCCACCGCATCGTGCCCGCGGCACGCCGCCAGGGCATCGAGCGCCGGCTTGTAGGTCGGCGTCGCCACATCCATCACGCCGAGCACCGTGTGGTACAGGTTGTCGTGCGTGAGCGGCGTGTCCAGGCCCGATTCCATGCAGGCCGTGGAGAGGCGCCGCCGGGCCTTCATGCCGTCGCTGAACCAGGTCACCATGGGCACGTGCTTCTGCACTTCGGGCGCGAAGCCATAGGGCACGCCATGCAGGAACAGGCCGTACTCGCCGAGCGACTCGCCATGGTCGCTCAGGTAGAGCAGCGCCGGATCGAAGCGGCCCGACTGCGCCTTGAGCCAGTCGATGGTCTTGCCGAGGAAGCGGTCCGTGTAGGCGATCGAGTTGTCGTAGCCGTTCAGCAGTTCGTAGTGGCTGCACTCGGCCAGCGCGTTGCTGGTGCACTCGGGCAGGAAGCGCTTCACGTCGGGCGACGAACGCTTGAAGTACGACGGGCCATGGCTCCCCATCTGGTGCATCACCAGCACCACGCCCTTGGCGCGGCGCTCGGCCGGCAGTGCGGCCAGGCGCTCGTCCAGGCCCTTGAGCATGACGTCGTCGAGACACTCGTCGCCCTCGCACAAGGCGCTCTTCACGGCCGGGTCCAGCGGGTCGAAGGCCGAGGCATGGGGAATGCGGTCGCACACGCCCTTGCAGCCGCCGGCCTGGTTGTCGAGCCAGAACACCGCCAGGCCCGAGGCCTGCAACACGTCCATGAGGTTCTCGTAGTCGTCCTTGCGCGCCTCGTAGCCCAGCTTGCCCAGCGGCGAGAACATGCACGGCACGGAGGCCAGCGTGTTAGTGCCGCAGGAATGCACGTCGCGATAGCTCAGCACCTGCCGCGCCGCGAGCTGCGGCGTGGTGTCGCGCGCATAGCCATTGAGGCCGAAGTGATCGGCGCGTGCCGTCTCGCCCACCACCAGCACGAACAGCGGCGGCTTCGCCTGCGCCGCGTAGCTCGCGCCCAGCGCGGTGCCTGCGGTCACCGGGATCAGCTTGCGACTGTGCTTGAAGAGCGGCCGCAGCGTGACGGAGCCGGTCGAGTAGAGGCTCGCCAGCGGGTTCATCATGTAGCGCAGGTGGATGTTGTTCCGCATCAGAGGCGCCAACTGCCGGTTGGCCGCCATCACGCCGCCGGCGGCCAGGGCCGCCACCGCGAGCAGCAGCACGCCGTTGCGCCAGGCCTGCGACACGAAGGGCTGCGGCGTCAGGCGGACACGCCAGAGCGCCCAGGCCGGCAGCGCGCCGACCCACAGCACGTTCAGCGCGAGCCGCCAGCTCAGGAGGTCGCGCACTTCGTTGGCATCGGTCTGCATCGCGTTGGCGAGCATCGTCGGATCCATCACCACGCGATAGCTCAGCATGTAGTGCTGGGCCACCGCGGCCAGCACCACGACGCCGAACCAGATCGGCTTCATCCAGCGCGACCAGGCCGTGAACGACAGCAGCGCGACCGTGCCGCACACCATGAGCAGCAGCATCGTCGCGATCGAAGGCAGGTAGACGCTGGGCGCACCGCCGATGCGGGCCAGTTCGTTCCATAGGGGCCAATTGGCCGCGACCGCAAGGTACAGGCTCAGCCAGACGACGACCCGGCGCGGCGAGCGGGGCCGCGCCAGCCAGTCGTCGATGGCCTGCCAGGGCGTGACGCCCGCGGCCTGGGCGGCGCCGGGGAGCGCACCCTTGGCGGGGGCTGTGTGTTGGGGAAAGGAGGGCGGGCGCGAAGGAATTCCAAGCATCCGCCAAGACTAGGCAGCGGGACTGAAATCCCCCTGAATGCCCGCATCAGCTTTCGTTCAGCTTCGGCAAGGCGGGCGGCAAGTCGCGCCGGCTCGCGCGCGCCTGCACCAGCGAATCGATCGCGAAAGCCGTGACCCAGCACAGCCAGGCGGTCCACAGCGTATGGCTCATGTAGTGCGCGCCGCGCAACTGCTGCGACAGGCCCAGCGCCAGGCCCGCGACCAGCGCGCAGGCGAACCAGGCGCGCGCCACCGCGGGCGAGCGCCGGCGAAAGACGAAATACCCGCCCAGGTAGGCGAAGGCGGCCGAGGCATGGCCGGCCGGAAAGCACTTGCCCGGGCCGCCATCGCGCAGGCCCCAGGCCCAGTGCGACACATGCTGCGCCGTGCCGCCGAAGACCTGGAGGTCCCAGGGGCAGCTGGTCCTGCTGGTGTACTTGAAGGCCGAGATCACGGTGACGGAGGCCAGCGCCGTGAGGGCGAGCTGGATCCTTTCGCCGCGCCCCAGCCGGCGCAGCAGGCCGACCGGCCAGCGGATGGCGACGAAAAGCCCGATCACCAGCAGCCAGCTCAGCGACTTGGCGCCCTCGTGCATCACCTTCACGACGAAGGCGTCGTCGCGCCAGGGAAAGCCCGTCGGCGTGCCGGCCAGCCTGGCCAGCACGAGGTCGAGGCCGCTGGCATCCCAGGCCAGCAGCAAGGCGAGTGCGAAAAGGGTCAGGGCGAGCGGACGGGCAGCGGCAGAGCGAATCATGCGGCGCAAGCTTAGTCGGCACGCATGAACCCAGCCTGAAGCGGCGCCGGACGCCGCGTGAACAGGGCCCGGGCGTGTTCGCTCTAGACTCACTGCTTTTGAAAGGACCGTGTCGTGCGCATATTGCTGGTGGAGGACGACGTCGCACTGGCCGGGGCCGTCTGCAGCTACCTGGAGGCCAAGGCCTTCGTGGTCGACGTCGCGCCCGGTCTTGCGGAAGCCCGTGCCGCGCTGGCCGCCGTGCAGTACGCGGCCGTGCTGCTCGACCTGCACCTCGGCGACGGCGACGGCCTGTCGCTGCTGCCGACCATCCGGGCCCTGCGCGAGCGTCCGATCGTGATCGTGCTCACCGCCCGCGACCAGGTCACGGACCGCATCCGCGGGCTCGACGCCGGCGCCGACGACTACCTGATCAAGCCCTATGACCCGGCGGAACTGCTGGCCCGGCTGCGCGCGGTCGAACGCCGGCGCAGCACCAGCAGCGCCCCGGTGCTCAAGCTCGGAACGCTGGAGATCGACCTCGCGCACGACCTGGTGCGCAAGGACGGCTTCCCGGTCACGCTGACCCAGAAGGAGTGGGCACTGCTGCGCGTCATGGCCACCCGCCCCGAGCGCATCCACACCCGGGAGAACCTGGCCGACGCGCTCTACGGCTTCGGCGACGAGGCCGACAGCAACACGCTGGAAGTCTTCATCAGCCGACTGCGGCGCAAGCTCGGGCGCAAGTACATCCAGACCCTGCGCGGCCTGGGCTACCGGCTCTCGTTCGCACCGGACGAAGAAGAAGAATGAACTTCAAGCAATTGCAGCATGCCGGCGCCGAGCGGCTGAGCCGGCGGGATTCCCTCGCGGGCCGCCTCACGCGCACCCTGATCGTCTGGGTCGGCGGCGTCTGGCTGCTGTGCGTGCTCGGCGTCGTCTGGTATGTGGACCGCGAGATCAACCACAATTTCGACAGCGAGCTTATCGAGGTCTCGCATCGCATGTTCGACATGGCGGTGCACGAGCTCGACAAGCTGCAGCGCGAGAACCCCGATACGCGGAGCCCGCTGATCGCGCCGCCGCAGCTCTATCCGACCGACGCCGTGATGTACCAGGTGGTCAACCTGCACGAACGCGTGCTGCTGCGCTCGGCCGAGGCGCCGGTCAGCGCCTTCGACGTGCCGTTGGCCCCCGGCTTCGCCAACACCGAGCAGTGGCGCATCTACACCGTGCGGCATCCGACGCGCGAGCTGTTCCTTCAGGTCGCCGATCCGCTGGACGAACGACGCAGCGCGCTCAACCGCACCCTGTTCGGCCTCATCATCCCGCTCGGGGCGGTGCTGCCGCTGCTGGCACTGGTGCTGCGCAACGTGGCGCGCAGCGAACTGCGGGTGCTGCAGCAGCTGGCCGGCGAGATCGAGCAGCGCAGCGGCGTCGACCTGCGCCCGATCCGGCTGCCGGGCCTGCCCAAGGAACTGCGCTCCGTGGCCGACCACGTCAGCCTGCTGCTGGAGCGCCTGTCGCAGTCGCTGGACGTCGAGCGCGCGCTGGCGGCCAACGCGGCGCACGAGCTGCGCACCCCGCTGGCGGCGGCGCGCCTGCGGCTGCAGACCGCGCTCGAGCACGACCTCAAGCGCGAGGACGTGCAGGCCGCGCTCGACGCGCTGCAGATGCTGGGCCACCGCACTGAAAAACTGCTTCAGCTGTCCCGGGCCGAATCCGGCGCCGCACTGACGCGCGCGCCGATCGATCTGGTCCAGCTGGCCGGCACGGTGGCGCAGGAGTTCTGGCAGGACCCGCGCGTCAACGAACGCCTGTCGCTCAAGGTGCCCGACAGCGAGCCGCCGATCGCGCTCGGCGATGTCGACGCGCTCGCGATCGCGCTGCGCAACCTGGTCGAGAACGCCTTGCGCTACGGGCGCGGCCGCGTGGTGATCGAAGTGATGGCGCCGTGCACGCTGGCGGTCCGCGATTTTGGCCCCGGCGTCAACCCGGAGCAGCTGCGCACCCTGCAGAACCGCCACGTTCGCCATGGCTCCGACCGCGCCGGCTACGGCCTTGGGCTGTCGATCGTCGGCACCATCGTCGAGAAGCTCGGTGCGCGACTCGACCTGGCCTCGCCGGCCTCGGGGGCCGCCACCGGCTTCGAGGCGCGCATCGTGCTGCGCCCGGCCTGAGCGGGCGCCGCTACGCCGTCACCAGCGTTCGGAGCCAGTCGGGCAGCGGCAGCGCTTTCTGCTTCGGGAAGTCGACCCAGATCGTGGTCGCGCCGCCGGCCGCGCAGATCACATCGGGCGCATCGGCGCGGGCCATCGTGGCCCAGCTCTCGAAGGTGGTGCGGCCTGGATCGCTGACATACATCTTCAGCAGCACGTCGCCCGGGTACTCGAGCTGGCGGTAGAAGTTGCAGAAGGCGTTGACGATCACCATGCCATGCCCTTCCGGCTCGGGCTCGTGGCCGATCGAATGCATCCAGTCGATGCGCGCGATCTCCAGGTAGCGGAAGTAGCTGGTGTTGTTGAGATGGCCCATCGCGTCCATGTCGCCCCAGCGGATCGGGATCGACATCTCGTACACGAGCTTCTTGGTGGCGGGAATTTCATATCTCATCGGTGTGCCCTGATCGAAGCCATGATGCCGAGGACGAACAGCACCGCGGCGGCCGATTCGCTCGCCGCCGGCCAGCGGCCGTCCCAAAGAAAAGAATAAAGCAGGGCGAACAGCGTCTCGCTGACGATCAGCTGGCCGCAAAGGCTGGCCGACAGCCGCTGGCTGGCGAGGTTCCAGAGCACGGTGGCCAGCCACGAGGAGCCGATGCCGCCGGCCAGTGCCAGCAGCAGGAACAGCGCGCCGTTCGGCTGCGCGCGCAGGGTCTGGATGTCGGACCCCGCGAGCAGCCACAGCGCGGCGGCGCCGAGCCCGGTCGCGACGCCGAGCCAGTTGGCCCAGTCGGCCGCATGCACCTCGGGGTGGCGCTGGAGCCAGGCCGCATTGAGCAGCCCGAAGGCGGTCCAGCTCGCCATCGCGAGCAGCGCCAGCGACAGGCCCCAGCCGAAGCGCGCGCTGCCCGCGCCCTCGACGCCGCCCTCGGGCCAGGACCCGGCGACCATCATGCCGATGCCGGCGGCGGTCAGCGCCAGCCCCGGCAGCAGCGCCTGCAGGCGCAGGCCCGCGGGCCGGCCGAGCAGCATCATCCAGACCGGGATGGTGCCGATGATCAGGCTCGGCACCGCGGTGCCCGAGGCCTCGATCGCGAAGGCCAGCAGCAGGTAGTAGCCGGTGAAACCGAGCACGCTGAGCCCGAGCGCCGAGACCGCCTGGTGCGCGGTCGGCCAGCGCCGCGAGGCCGGGCGCGTGGCGGCGATCACGCCGGCAACCGCGCCGAAGACGACGAAGCGCCCGGCGGCGATATCGACCATGCCGAAGTTGCCGACCATGCGCGGCGCCACGAAGACCAGGCCCCAGAGCGCGCCCGCGGCCAGCCCGGCCGCGATGCCGATGACCGCGCGCCGCCTCAGAGCGCGAATCCGTCGTCGGCGGCGATCACCGCGCCATTGACGAAATGGCTCTGGCCGCTGGCCAGCAGCACGATCAGGCCGTCGAGGTCTTCGGGCTTGCCCACCCGCTTGCGCGGCAGCATGCCGACCAGTTTCTGGCCGCCGTCGGTGACCCAGTGCTCCTCGTTGAGCTCGGTGGCGATGTAGCCCGGGCACAAGGCGTTGACGTTGATGCCGAAGCGGCCCCATTCGAGCGCCATAGCCTTGGTCATCTGCACCAGCGCGGCCTTGCTCATGCAGTAGACGCCGATCTGGGGCAGCACCTTGAGGGCGGCCACCGAGGCGATGTTAATGATCCGCCCACCGATGTAGGTGCCCGGCGCGGCGCCCTTGGCGCGCGCCAGCATCCGCTTGCCGACCTCCTGCGCGACGAAGAAGGAACCCTTGACGTTGGTGTCGAAGATGAAGTCGTAGTCGTCGCCCGTGACGTCCTGCAGGCGCTGGGTGGTGCTGACGCCGGAGTTGTTGACCAGCACGTCGATGGGGCCGACCTCGGTCTCGGCGCGCGCCACCGCGGCCTTGATGCTGCCGAGGTCTGTGACGTCGAGCTCGACCACGTGGGCATCGCCGCCCTCGCCTTCGATGCGCGCGCGAAGCTCCTTGAGGCGGTCGGTGTTGCGGCTGGCCAGCACCACCGCCGCGCCGGCCCGGGCCAGCGTCTTGGCGAACTGGGCGCCGAGCCCGCTCGACGCCCCGGTGACGAAGGCCACGCGGCCGGAGAGATCGATGCTGTAAGCCATGGAAGAAACGTCCTGTTGGAGTCGCCGAGGCGACGCCCCGGAACGCACGCGGGTGACGCATAAAATGGCCCGGCCCGCCGCGGTGCCTCGCACCCTCAAATCATTATCGACGAGACCCCACATGACGCATGACGAAATCCTCGCCCAGTTCGGCCCCCGCGAAGCCATGGAATACGACGTGGTCGTGGTCGGCGCAGGCCCGGGCGGCCTGGCGACCGCGATCCGCCTGAAACAGCTGGCTGCTTCGCACGGCAAGGAGATCTCGGTCGTCGTGCTCGAGAAGGGCTCGGAGCCCGGCGCCCACATCCTGTCGGGCGCCATCATGGACCCGCGCGCCCTGTACGAGCTGCTGCCCGACTGGGAGGAGCTCGGCGCGCCGCTGAACCAGCCGGTCACGCGCGACACCTTCCTCATGATGACCGAGACCGGTGCCACCCGGACGCCGAACTTCATGCTGCCGAAGAACTTCCACAACGAAGGCAACTACATCGTCAGCCTGGGCAACGTCGTGCGCTGGCTGGCGCAGCAGGCCGAGGCGCTGGGCGTGGAGATCTTCCCCGGCTTCCCTGCGGCCGAGGTGCTCTACACCGAGGACGGCCGTGTGCGCGGCGTCGCCACCGGCAACCTCGGCATCGGCAAGGACGGCGAGCCGACCGAGAACTTCCAGCTCGGCATGGAGCTGCTCGGCAAGTACACGATCTTCGCCGAGGGCGCGCGCGGCCACCTGGGGCGCCAGCTCATCGCCCGGTACAAGCTCGACGACGGCAAGGACCCGCAGAGCTACGGCATCGGCATCAAGGAGCTGTGGGAGATCGATCCGGCGCGCCACGAGCCGGGCCTGGCGGTGCACACGGCCGGCTGGCCGCTGCCCTCGGACACCTATGGCGGCTCCTTCCTGTACCACGCCGAAAACAACCAGCTGATCATCGGCTACGTGGTCGGCCTGGACTACCAGAACCCGCACATGAGCCCGTTCGAGGAGTTCCAGCGCTTCAAGACGCACCCCAACATCCGCTGGTACTTCGAAGGCCAGGACAAGGGGCTCAAGGCGCCCAAGCGCCTGAGCTACGGCGCCCGAGCGATCACCGCGGGCGGGCTGCTGTCGCTGCCCAAGACCGTGTTCCCGGGCGGCGCGCTGGTCGGCTGCGAGGCCGGCTACCTCAACGCCAGCCGCATCAAGGGCAGCCATGCCGCTATCAAGACCGGCATGCTGGCCGCCGAGGCCGCCTACGACGCCGTGATGGCCGGGCGCCAGCACGACGAGCTCGCGGCCTACCCGGCCGCCTTCGAGAAGAGCTGGCTGCACGCCGAGCTCAACAAGGCGCGCAACTTCAAGCAGTGGTTCAAGAAGGGCCTGGGCGTCGGCACGGTGATGACCGGCATCGAGCAACTGGTGCTGCGCGGCCACATCCCGTGGACCATCCACCGCCACCAGGCCGACCACGAGCGCCTCAAGCCGGCCGCCCAGTGCAAGAAGATCGCCTACCCAAAGCCGGACGGCAAGCTCACCTTCGACCGCCTCTCCTCGGTGTTCGTCAGCAACACCAACCACGAAGAGAACCAGCCGGCCCACCTGACGCTCAAGAACGCCGCGGTGCCGACCACCATCAACCTGCCCGAGTACGCCGGCCCCGAGAGCCGCTACTGCCCGGCCGGCGTGTACGAATTCGTGCCGGACTCGGAAGGCAAGGAAAAGCTGCAGATCAACGCCCAGAACTGCGTGCACTGCAAGACCTGCGACATCAAGGACCCGACGCAGAACATCGTCTGGGTCACGCCCGAGGGCGGCGGCGGCCCGAACTACGTGGGGATGTAGCGCGGGAGGGCGCGTTGCTATTCGCGGAACTGGGCCTGGATGTCCTGGGCACCGTGCAGGATCCGCACGATCAGCAGCACGTCATCATGTGATTGAAAGTAGATCACGTAGCGGCCATGCGCGCAGGAGCGCAGCCCCTCGGCAAGTTCCTGCCTTGGCCGATACGCCTGTGGACTGGATGCAATCTTCTTGCAGTGGTCGCCCAACTCCTCGATGAAGCTCAACGCACGGCGAGGGTTGTCCAGCGCAATGTAGTCACCGATGGCTTCGAGATCCGCCTGCGCAAGCCGCGTGAAGACGATGTGGCTCACGCCTTGCTGCCGGCGCGGGCCTTGGCCTTGTACTTGGTCTCGAGCCGAGTGAATACCTTCTCGGCGTCCTCGCCCGCGCCGCTGTCCAGACCCGCCGTGATGGCGTTCTTGAGTTCGGCCAGCTTCAAGTCGTTGAGCCGCTCCTGGTCCTCGAGCAAGCGCAAGCCTGCACGCACGACTTCGCTGACATTGTTGTAGCGGCCGGCTTCGACCTGCTCTCGAATGAACGACTCGAAATGGGGGCTCAGGGCAACACTGGTCGGCATGGGGTCTCCACTAACAGTTAATAACTATTATGGGAGATTCCTCATTTCCCCACCAGTTGCGTCAGCCGCTCGGCCTCGAAGCACTCGTCCCGGGCCGCGTCGCCCGGCACGCAGTCCTTCTTGCCGGGCTGGGCCGAGAGCGCCTCGATCGCCTTCCAGAGCAGCGCGATCTGGTGCTCCTGGCTCGAGGCGTTGTCGATCAGGCCTTTCATGGCCTGACTCAGGGGGTCGTCCTCCAGCGTGATGCCGTAGGCCGAGAACTTCGGTGCCGCCGGGCTGGCCAGATCGGCGCTCTCGCCGGTCTTGGACGGGATGATCCGGGCCGGGATGCCGACCGCCGTGGCGCCGGCGGGCACCGGCTTGATCACCACCGCATTGCTGCCGATCTTGGCGCCATCGCCGACCACGAAGCCTCCGAGCACCTTGGCGCCGGCGCTCACCACGACATTCCGGCCCAAGGTCGGGTGCCGCTTGGCGCCCTTGTAGAGCGAGGTGCCGCCCAGGGTCACGCCCTGGTAGATCGTGCAGCCGTCGCCGATCTCGGCGGTCTCCCCGACCACCACGCCCATCGCATGGTCGAAGAAGACGCGTTCGCCGACGATCGCGCCCGGATGGATCTCGATGCCGGTGAGCCAGCGCGAGACCTGGGAGACGAAGCGGCCGAACCACTTGAGCCCGTGGCCCCAGCACCAGTGCGCGAGCCGGTGCAGCACCACGGCATGCAGGCCGGGGTAGAGGGTCAGGACCTCCCAGCGCGAGCGCGCCGCGGGATCGCGATCGAGGATGCACTGGATGTCGGAACGCAGCCGCGAGAACATGCTTCTTGTCGTTATATGGATATCGGGCCGGCAGTCTAAAGCCCCGGCTCTTCGCGCACAGGGGATGGGGTTTTCGCTCCACCGCCTGCCGCCGCCTCCGACATCGCCTTGGCGATGCCGCGCAGGATGTGGATCTCCTCGGGCGTCGGCTGGGCACGGTTGAAAAGCTGCTGCAGGCGCGGCATCAGCTTCTTGGGCGCGCCCGGATCGAGAAAGCCGATATCGACCAGCGAACGCTCCCAGTGGTCGAGCATGCCCGCCACCGCCTTGGCATCGGCCGCGAGCGCTGCCGGCGTGGCGTCGCGCACCGCGTAGCCGCCCAGGGCCAATCGCCACTCGTAGGCGATCACCTGGATCGCGGCGCCCAGGTTCAGCGAGCCGAAGCTCGGGTCCGTGGGGATGCTGAGCGCGACATTGCAGCGATAGACATCCTCGTTGCGCATGCCGAAGCGCTCCGACCCGAACAGGAAGGCGACGTGCTGCTCGTCGCCGCCGGCGAGCGGCTCGAGGTGCTCGCGCGGGGTGCGGGTGGGCGGGCCGAAGTCGCGCGGGATCATCGCGGTCGCGCACAGGTGGGTGACGCCGTCGAGCGCCTCGTCCAGCGTGTCGACGATGCGGGCGTTGTTCAGCACGTCGAGCGCACCGCTGGCGCGCTGGATGGTTTCCTCGCGCCGCAGCACGTTGGCCCAGCGCGGGGCCACCAGCACCAGGTCGCTGAAACCCATGGTCTTCATGGCACGGGCGGCGGCGCCGACATTGCCGGCATGGCTGGTCTGGATCAGGATGAAACGGGTACGCATGGGGGGCTCGGCCAGGGGTTCGGGACACCGGCTTCGCGGAGCCGGTAAAATCCCCCGATTCTCGCCGCCCGCATCGCCGGGCCGCATTCCAGGGGGCAGCCGCATCAACCGATGGTCCCTTTTCCGTTCTTCACACAATTCATGTCGTCCCCCAACCTGCACCCCATGCTCAACGTGGCCGTCAAGGCCGCCCGCGCCGCCGGCGCCATCATCAATCGCGCCGCGCTCGACGTCGAAGCGGTGCGCATTTCGCAAAAGCAGGTGAACGACTTCGTCACCGAAGTCGATCATGCGAGCGAGCGAGCGATCATCGAGACGCTGCTCACCGCCTACCCGGGGCACGGCATCCTGGCCGAGGAATCGGGCACCGAGCACGGCGCCAAGGATTCCGACTACGTCTGGATCATCGATCCACTCGACGGCACCACCAACTTCATCCACGGCTTCCCGGTCTACTGCGTGTCGATCGCGCTGTCGGTGCGCGGCAAGATCGAGCAGGCGGTCATCTACGATCCAAGCCGCAACGACCTGTTCACCGCCACCAAGGGCCGCGGCGCCTTCATGAACGAGCGCCGCATCCGCGTCAGCAAGCGCACTCGCCTCAACGAGTGCCTGGTCTCGACCGGCTTCCCGTTCCGCACCGGCGACAACTTCAAGCAGTACCTGGCGATCATGGCCGACCTGATGCCGCGCATGGCCGGCCTGCGCCGCCCGGGCGCCGCGGCGCTTGACCTGGCCTATGTCGCGGCCGGCTTCACCGACGGTTTCTTCGAGACCGGCCTCAACATCTGGGACGTGGCGGCCGGCTCGCTGCTGGTCACCGAGGCCGGCGGCCTGATCGGCAATTTCACCGGCGAGCCCGAGTTCCTCGACCAGCGCGAATGCCTGGCCGGCGCACCGCGCATCTACGGCCAGCTGGTGCCGCTGCTGGCCAAGTACTCCAAGTTCGCGGGCATCGACGACAAGCTGCGCGCCAGCGACCGCATGCGCGCGGTCGACCCGTCGGCCCAGTCCGGCGACACCTACGCCCGCAGCACCATCGAGGCCGCGCCGACCCCGCCCGCCGCCGACGAGCCCGCGGCCGACGCGGCGCCCGCACCGCGCAAGCTCACCCGCATCCGCCGCGAAGCCCCCGTGACGCCCGCCGAGGGCGACGCCGCCGCGAAGTGATGGAGGCGCAGCGCGCGGCCGCCGTCCGCAGCCGCGCCGCCATGCGCGTGGCGCTGGGCCACTACATCGCCAACGGGATCTCGGTCGCCTTCGGGCTGCTGCTGATCTCCGGCGGCGTGCATCTGGTGCTGGGCACGCTCGCGGCCTCGGCCGCCTCGGTGGGCGTGATCGTCACCGCGCCGCCCGACCTGCCGGGCCCGCGCCGCGGCAAGCTGCTGCAGATGCTGCCGGCGCCGCTGATCGGGCTGCCGCTGTTCTTCCTCGTACAGCTGCTGCATGCGGCCCCGCTCAAGCTCGGCCTGGTGCTGGTGCCGGCCACCTTCCTGGCCTTCCTGGCGATGGCCTGGGGCAAGCGCGGCATCCCGATCGCGATCGCCGTGATGTTCTCGATGATCTTCTCGATGGCCACGCAGAAGCCCGCCGACATGGCCGAGGCGGTGCAGCGCACCCTGCATTTCGGCCTCGGCGCCGGCCTCTACGTGATCTATGCGGTGCTCGCCAACCTGGCGCTCAACGCCCGCTACCGGGTGCAGGTGATGGCCGACCTGCTGCTGTCGCTGGCGGCGCTGATGCGCACCGAGGCACGCCAGTTCACGCCGGTCGACGAATCCGGCGATGTGCGCGAGGTGCCGGCCTCGCTGCTCGGCCAGTTGCTGGGCCAGCAGGCGGCCCTGGCCGACCAGCTGCAGGCGGCCCGCGACATCGTGCTCGAATCGCCGCGCACGCCGCAGCGGCAGCGCCTGGCGGGCATGCTGATGACGGTGCTCGAGCTGCGCGACCTGCTGCTGGCCAGCGAACTGGACCTCGATGCGCTCAAGGCCCACCCGGGCCACGCGGCGGCCCTGGTCGAGATGCGGCGCATCCTCGAAGCCCTGGCCGGAGACACCGCCGCCCTGGCCGACGCCCTGCTGCTCGGGCGCCACCCCGAACCCGTGCCCGACCGGCGCCACGACCTGACCGCGATCCACCTCGACAAAGACGCCGCGTCCCAGCGCAGCTACACCGGCCCGACGCCGGCGATGCTGGCGCGCGGGCTGGCCAGCCGCATCGGCCACATCAACGACGAGGTGCTGCGGCTGTCGGCCCTGGCGCGCGGCGACCGCGAGCCCGACCTAGCGGTGGTGCGGGCGAGCTGGCAGATGTTCGTGAGCCCGACCGAATGGTCGCTGCGACCCTTCCTCGCGCTCTGGCGCTGGGATGCGCCGCCGCTGCGCCACGCGATCCGGGCCGCGCTCGCGATCGCCGCCGGCTACGGCGTCGCCCTCGCCCTGCCCTGGGGCTCGCACGACTACTGGATCCTGCTGACCATCGTGGTGGTGCTGCGCGGAAGCCTCTCGCAGACGCTGGAGCGGCGCAACAGCCGCGTCGCCGGCACCCTGCTGGGCTGCGTCTTCGCGGTCGCCCTGCTGGCGGCTCAGCCCAGCCCGCTGGGCCTGCTGGCCGCGATGACCGTGGCCCAGGCGATCGCCCACGGCTTCGCGGTGCGGCGCTACCTGATCACCTCGGTGGCGGCCACCGTGCTGGGGCTGGTCCAGGCCCACATGCTGAACACCGGCATGAGCACCACCTTCGCTCTCTTCGAGCGCGTTGCCGACACCCTGATCGGCGCCGCGCTGGCCTGGGGCTTCTGCTACGTGCTGCCGTCCTGGGAGCGCGGCCAGATCCCGGCGCTGGTGGCCCGCGTGCTGAGCGCGCAGGCGCGCCATGCACGGCTCGCGCTCGGGCTCGGCCAGCTGCGCTCGGTCGGCATCACCCCCGAACTCGAATGGCGGCTGGCCCGCCGCGAGGCCTACGACAGCCTGTCGGCGCTGGTGCAGGCAACCCAGCGCTCGCTGTCCGAGCCGCGCGCCGTGCGCCCGCCGCTGGAGCCGCTGGAGCATCTGCAGGCCCACAGCTACCAGCTGCTGGCCCAGTTGAGCGCTGTGAAGTCGATGCTGGTGCTGCGGCGCGACCGCCTGACGCCGTCCGAGATCGAGGGCCCGCTGGCGCGCACCTCGCAGCGCATCGAGGCCGCCATCGGCGCCACGCCCACCAGCGGCCCGATGATGCCCGAGGGCGCGCCCGCCACCACGCTGGCCGGCCCGATCCGGCTGCCCGATCCGTTCGACAACGACATCACGCCGTGGCTGCTGCGCCGGCTCGACCTCGCCACCGGCATCGCGGCCCAGTTGCGCGACGACGCGGCACGCATCCTGCAACCCCTCGCCGAGCAAAGCCCCCAGCCCGCCTGATGTTCCTGAAACTGCTTGCCTATCCCTGGGCGGCCCCGCTGCTCGTCGCGCTGCTGGCACTGCCGCTGGCGCTGCTGGCGCACCGGGTCGCCGCGCTGGTGCTCGACCGCCTCACGCGGTCGGTGCCGACGCTCCACGCCACGCTGCTGGCGATCCGGCGGCCGGCGCAATTCGTGCTGCCGCTGATCGCCTTGCAGCTGATCTGGCAGGCGGCACCCGACGACCTGCGCTTCATCGGCAATGTGCGGCACCTCAACGGCCTGCTGCTGATCGCGGCGGCGACCTGGCTCGCGGTGCAGGCGGTCAACGGCTTCGCCGAAGGCATGGTCAGGCAGCATCCGTCGGACGTGCGCGACAACCTGCAGGCGCGCCGCATCCTCACGCAGGCGCGGGTGCTGGCGCGCACCGCCAACTCGGTGCTGCTGGTGGCCGGCGCGGCACTGATCCTGATGACCTTCCCGGGGGCGCGCCAGGTCGGCGCCAGCCTGCTGGCCTCGGCCGGCGTGATCGGCATCGTGGCCGGCCTGGCGGCCAAGCCGGTGTTCAGCAACCTGATCGCGGGCCTGCAGATCGCGCTGGCGCAGCCGATCCGCATCGACGACGTGCTGGTGGTCGAAGGCGAATGGGGACGGGTGGAGGAGATCACCGGGACCTTCGTGGTGCTGCGCATCTGGGACGACCGCCGGCTGATCCTGCCGCTCACCTACTTCATCGAGAAGCCCTTCCAGAACTGGACCCGGCACGACTCGCAGCTGCTCGGCTCGGTCTTCGTCTACGCCGACTACGGCATGCCGCTGGCGCCGCTGCGCGCCGAGGTCGAGCGCATCGTGAAGGCGGCGCCCGAATGGGACGGCCGCTTCTTCAACCTGCGCGTGACGGACACCACCGAACGCGCGATGCAGATCCGCGTGCTGTGCACGGCGGCCTCGTCGGCGCTGGCCTTCGACCTGCGCTGCACGGTGCGCGAAGGGCTGATCGGGTTCATGCAGCGCGAGTACCCGCAGTTCCTGCCGCGGATGCGGATCGAGGCCGACGACGGGCGGCCCCCTGCTGCGGCTGCTGCGCCCGCGGAGCCGCCGCGGCCCTGAGCCCGCTGCGGGCGCGGCGCGGCGCGGGGCGCCGCTCAGCCGCCGCGCCGGCCGCGGTCGGCCTTGGGCAGATCCGCCTCGCCGGCCATGCGCTCGGCGCGCGCCTGCAGCCGCCGCAGCGCATCGTCGAGCCCGGCCACGGCATCGGCATCCAGCGCGGCCATGAGTTCGGCATTGATCTGCGTCACCAGCGGGAACAGCTGCTCGTACACCGCCTGGCCGCGCGCCGTTAGGCCCAGCAGCACCTGGCGCCGGTCGCCCGCCGGATGGACGCGCGACAGCAGCCCCTTGGCCACCATCGAGCCCACCGCCTTCGAGGTCCGCGCGCGGTCGAGCTGCGCATGCTCGGCCAGCTGCGAGGAACTCAGTTCGCCGCGGCTGGCCAGCGTGGCGAGCAGCCGCCACTCGCGCCGCGTGATCCCGAAGCGTCCCTCGCACAAGCGGATGACCATGCTGCCGCCGACCGCGAGCAGGCGCGACAGCCGGTACAGCAGCAGGTCGTCCAGGGGCCGGCGTGGCTCGCTCATCTAGTGGTAAATCCTTGGAATGGTTGATTTGATCAATCGAATGCCCTGACTCTAAAGTCAATCCGAAGGAGACCAGAACCCCATGCACCACGGAATCGACCGCCGCCATGTCCTGGCGGCCCTCGGCGGCCTCGCGCTGTCGCCGCTGGCGCGCGCCCAGGCCTTCACGCCGGGCCAGCCGATCAAGGTGCTGATCGGCGTCCCCGCCGGCGGCACCCAGGACGTGCTGACGCGGGCCATCGCGCACGAAGTGCGCGACTCGCTCGGCCCGCTGATCGTCGACAACCGCTCCGGCGCCGCCGGCCGCATCGCGGTCGAGGCGGTGAAGAACGCCGCGCCCGACGGCCGCACGCTGCTGCTGGGCACGGCCAGCATGATGACCATGTTCCCGAGCGCCTACCGCAACCTGTCGTACGACCCGATGAAGGATTTCATCCCGATCGTCAACGCGGCCCGCTTCGAGCTCGCGCTGGTGGTCGGCAAGGAGGTGCCCGCCAACACGCTGCCCGAGTTCCTGGCCTGGGCCAGGGCGCAGGGCGACAAGCTGAGCTTCGCCTCCTATGGCGCCGGCACGCCTTCGCACTTCCTCGGCGAGATGCTGAACCGCTCGGCCGGGCTCAAGATGGTCCACGTGCCCTACCGCGGCTCGACGCCGGCCCGCCAGGACGCGATGGGCGGCACCATCCCGGTGTACTTCGACACCGTCGGCGGCGCCTTGCAGATGCTGCCCACCGGGCGCGTCAAGGTGCTGGCCACCAGCGGCGACAAGCGGTCGCCATTGATGCCCGACCTGCCGACCTTCGCCGAAGCCGGGCTCAAGGACGTGGTCGCGACCGCCTGGTTCGCGTACTACGCCCCCCTGAAGACGCCGCAGCCGATCGTCGACAAGCTGCGCGCCGAGTTCACCCGGGCGGTCAACTCGCGCGAGGTGCGCCAGCAGCTGGTGCAGAACGGCATGTACCCGGTGGGCGACGGCCCCGAGGCGCTGTTGAAGACAATGCGGGAGGACACCGCCCGCTGGGGCGGCATCATGAAGGCCGTGAATTTCCAGGCCAACGACTGACCTCGCCCATTGGAGCCCCCATGTTTTCTCGTCGAATCATCCCCCGCCTCGCTGCCGCGCTCGCTCTCGGCGCCTCCCTGGGCGTGCAGGCCCAGGCCCTCGAAGGCGGACCGCTGCGCATCGTGGTGGGCTACGCCGCCGGCGGCGCCACCGACCGCGTGGCGCGCATCGTCGGCGACAAGCTGCAGGCCAAGCTGGGGGTTCCGGTGGTGGTCGACAACAAGCCCGGTGCCGGCGGCCGGCTGGCGGCGCAGCAGGTCAAGGCGACGCCGCCCGGCCAGAACGTGCTGATGGTCGCCAACCCGGCCGTGATGGTGGTGGCGCCGCTGGTCTTCAAGGACAACGGCTACGACGCCGAGCGCGACTTCGTGCCGGTCTCGCACGTCAACGACTACGAGTTCGCGCTCGCGGTCTCGACCGCGGTCCCGGTGCGCGAACTGTCGCACCTGCTGGCCTGGATGCGCGCCAACCCCGAGAAGGCCAACTTCGGCGTGCCGGCGACCGGCAGCCTGCCGCACTTCTTCGGCCTCATGATGGGCGACAAGGCCAAGGTGCGCGCCGAGGTGATCGGCTACCGCGGCTCCGCCCCGCTGCTGACCGACCTGATCGGCGGCCAGGTGCCGATGGCCTTCGACACCTTCGACGTCGACCTGCCGCAGCACCAGGCCGGCAAGATTCGCATCCTGGCGGTTTCGGGGGCCAAGCGCTCGCCCTTCGCGCCCGAGATCCCGACCTTCAGGGAAGCCGGGCTCGACCTGGTCGCCACCGGCTGGAACACCTTCTTCGCGCCGGCCGGCATGCCGAAGGACAAGGTCGCGCGGATTTCGCAGGCGATCCGCGAAGTGATGCAGGACCCCGACACCCAGCGCCGCTTCAAGGACACGCTGATGACGCCGGTGGTCAGCACCCAGGCCCAGACCGAGGCCATGCTCAAGGCCTACCGCGCGCAATGGGCGCCGGTGGTGCAGAAATCCGGCTACCAACCTTGAACCACATGCAAAGACCCAACATCATCTTCATCGTCGCCGACGACCTCGGCCATGCCGACCTCGGCTGCTACGGCGGCCGCGATGCGGCTTTCGGCCCGGTCTCGCCGGTGCTCGACGGCCTGGCGGCGAAGGGCATCCGCCTCACGCAGGGCTATGCCAATTCGCCGGTGTGCTCGCCGACCCGCTTCGCGATGATCACGGCCCGCTACCAGTACCGGCTGCGCGGCGCGGCCGAGGAGCCGATCAACAGCAAGAGCCGCGGCAGCGCCACGCTGGGCCTGCCGGCCGACCACCCGACCCTGCCCTCGCTGCTGCGCGGCGCCGGCTACCGCACGGCGCTGGTCGGCAAGTGGCACCTGGGCTATCCGCCGAACTTCGGCCCGCTGCGCTCGGGCTACGAGGAGTTCTTCGGCCCGATGTCGGGCGGCGTCGACTACTTCACGCACTGCGACTCGAGCGGCCGGCACGACCTCTGGTCGGGCGAGGCGGACAGCCCGCAGGAGGGCTACCTGACCGACCTGCTGTCGCGCCGCGCGGTCGACTATGTCGAGCGGATGGCGCAGCAAGTGGCGCCCTTCTTCCTGAGCCTGCACTACACGGCGCCGCACTGGCCCTGGGAAACGCGCGACGACGCGGCCAAGGCGCCGGCCGTGAAGGACAACCTGTTCGACCTCGCGGGCGGCAACATCGAAACCTACCGCCGCATGATCCACCACATGGACGAGGGCATCGGCTGGATCATGGCCGCGCTCGAGAAGCACGGCATGGCCGACAACACGCTGGTGGTGTTCACCAGCGACAACGGCGGCGAGCGCTTCTCGGACAACTGGCCGCTGGTCGGCGGCAAGATGGACCTGACCGAAGGCGGCATCCGGGTGCCCTGGATCGCGCACTGGCCGAAGGTGATCGCCGCCGGCTCGGTCAGCGAGCAGCAGTGCCTGACGATGGACTGGTCGGCCACGATGCTCGACGCGGCCGGCGTGCAGGCCGACCCGCAGTACCCGCTGGACGGCGTGTCGCTGCTGCCGGTGCTGCGCGATCCGGGTCAGACCTTCGCGCGGCCGCTGCACTGGCGCATGAACCATCGCGGTCAGCGTGCGCTGCGCGACGGCGACTGGAAGTACCTGCAGGTCGACGGCAACGAGTATCTGTTCAACATCCCGGCCGACGAGCGCGAACGGGCCAATCAGGCGAAGAAGGAGCCCGGGCGCCTGGCCGCGATGCGCGAATCCTGGCTGGCCTGGAATGCGATGATGCCGCCGATTCCCGAAGATGCAACCGTGAGCCTCGGCTACTCCGTCAAGGACATGCCGGGCAGATAGGCTCGCCCGAGGTTGCGCCGGGCGTGAAAAAGCCCGCCGGAGCGGGCTCTTCCGGAGACCGCTCGACTCAGCTTGCTTGCAGGGCTTGCGCGGGGCGCTGGGCCGAGGCGCGCAGGAAGTGCACCGTGCGCACCAGGGTCCAGAAGGCGGCGCGCAGGCGCTTCAGGGCCGGGGCGAACACCGAGGGCTCGTCGCGACCGAGGTGGTTGGCCTCGTCGTTGGCGAGGTCGCGCTCGAAGGCGTCGGTGAACTTGGGGTTGCGGGGGAAATAAGCAGTGGAAGCGGTCATGGGCTCTATTTTAGGGGTTTACCCTAGTTTTCAAGACCCTTGGCCCGGATGACCACGCGCCCGAAACGGCAATTCGTCACGTTCTGGCGGCCTCTGCGGCGCTGGAAGCCCATTGCACGGTCAGGATGCTGCCCAGCACCAGCAGCAAGCCGACCAGCGACAGCCCCGTCATCGACTGACCCAGCAGGGCCCAGCCGAGGGTCACCGCCGTCAGGGGGCTCAGCAGGCCCAGCGAGGACACCGCCACCGGGGGCAGCTTCGCGATGCCGCGAAACCACAAGGCATAGGCCAGCATGGCGCCGACCAGCGAAAGGTAGGCGTAGGCCAGCCCCTGGCTCGCGCTGAGGGCCTCGAGCGGTGGATCGATGGCCCAGGCCAGCGGCAGCAGGATCAGGCCGCCGGCCAGCAATTGCCAGCCGGTGAAGGCCAGCAGCGGCACCTCCGGACGCCAGCGCCGCGCCAGGAAAGTGCCCGCCGCCATGCACGCCGCCCCGGCCAGCGCCGCGGCGATGCCGATCGGATCCCAGGCGGCCCCCGGCGACAGCAGCAGCGCCGCCATCCCGAGGATCCCGGTCAGCGCGGCCGCCACCGCCAGTCGGGCGGGCCGGCGTCCGTCCAGCGCCCAGGCCAGGCCCATCACCAGCAGCGGCTGGATCGCGCCGACCACTGCCGCCAGGCCGCCGGGCAGCCGGTACGCCGCCACGAACAGCAGGGCCTGGAAGAAACCGATGTTGAGCGCCGACAGCAGCGCCAGCCTGCCCCAGTCCCGCCGCGCGGGCAGTTGCCGCACGAACAGCGTGAGCAACAGGCCCGCCGGCAGGCAGCGCAGCAGCGCCGCAGTGAACGGCCGGTCGGGTGGCAGCAGTTCGGTGGCGACGATGTAGGTCGAGCCCCAGATGACGGGCGCGAGCGCCGTCAGCAGGATCTCGCTCCAGCGAAGAGGCTTGGATTTCATCTTCATTTATCTTCAATTCAAGATATCAAGCCTAGCAGATAATCTCGACTTCAAGATAAATGAGGTTTGAGAATGGGTACGCAGCGAGAGCCCGACGCGGTGGATGCCATCCTGGCCCAGTGGCACCGGGAGCGGCCCGACCTGGACGTCACGCCCATGGGGCCGATCGGGCGCATCAACCGCTGCTCCGCGCTGCTGCAACGCAGGCTGGACCAGACCTTCTCGGCCTTCGGGCTGACGAATTGGGAGTTCGATGTGCTGGCCACCCTGCGCCGCTCCGGCGCGCCGTTCCGGCTGGCGCCGACCACGCTGTTCTCGGCCTTGATGGTCAGCTCCGGCACCATGACGCACCGGCTCAAGGGCCTCGAGGCGCGCGGCCTGGTGCAGCGCCTGGCCCATCCTGACGACGCCCGCAGCCTGCTGGTGCAGTTGACTCCCGACGGGCTCGCGCTGATCGACCGCGCGGTGGCGGCACACGTGGCGAACGAGCATCGGATCCTGGCCGGCTTCAAGGGGTCCGAGCTTTCAGCCCTGGACGCGCGCCTGTCGAAACTGCTGGCGCTGCTCGAATCCGCCGGCGAGTGACGCCCGAGCGATGCCCTACAGCGCCCGCACGGGCATGCACAGTTCGCACTCGAAGGCGCCGGTCTCGGCATCGATCGCGAAATCCTTGCCGTAAACCTCGACCGGCGGCGCTTCGTCGGCCTGGAAGCCGCTGTCGGGCAGCCAGTCGCACAGCCGGACCCAGGCGCCATGGATCTCGCCCGAAGTGCCCGAGAACCCGACGCAGGCGAAGCGCCCGCCCCTGAGCGCCTGCACGCCGATTTCGCCGGCGGGCCGGAAATCGGCGTCGACCTCGATACAGGCGTCGTAGCGGCATACAGCCGGCGGCGTGAGGTCCGCGTTGTCCTGGCTGATGCCGTACATCAGGCGGCGCGGCTGCATGAACCCCTGCCCGGCGCACCAGCCTGCGAAGCGCTGCCACAACTGCGCGATGCCCGAGCTCCCATAGGGGCCGACATGCCGCATGTAGGCGACGCGTGCTGGCGCGAGGAGCTTGATCTCGACCTTCATCGGCGCTCCTGAACTGCGAGGGAGCGGAGCCTGCGGCCAGGAATGCGCATCCTGGCCGAAGGCGTCGATGACGGCTCGAGGACTCATGCGGTCCGCTTGATGGATCTTGCGCAGCTGCATGCGGCGGCCCTCTGCCCAGGCGCGGAAGGCGCCGCGCCGCCAGGCCGTCGGCGTGACATCGAAATGGGCGCTGAACGCGCGCGTGAACACCGCCGCCGACCCGAAGCCGACATCGAGCGCGATCGCCAGCACGGTTTCGGGCGGCGCGATCAGGAGCCGCGCGGCCGCCACCTCCAGCCGCCGCCGCCGCACCCGGTCGGCCAGCGTCTCGCCGGTCATGGACTGGAACACGCGATGGAAATGCCAGGCCGAAAAGTGCGCCACCGAGGCCAGCGTCGCCAGGTCGAGCGGCTCTGCCAGATGGCTGTCGATGTGATCGGTCACGCGGTTGATGCGCGCGACGTAGGCACGACGCGGGTCGTCCACGACTTGACTCCGATGCTATTTCGATATATCTTTACTGAATCAGATAACAGATTGAAGGATCTCTTCCATGCGAACTCACAGGGGCTTTTTACACGGCAATCCACGCGGCGAACACGGCGACGGGCTGGGTGGCGGACGAGCCGGCGCGATCGACCACCGGGGTGGGCGAGGCGGTGGCGGCGGCCGGATCTTCGGCCACGGCGGGCTGCGCTTCGTGCTGCTGCAACTGATCGCCGACAAGCCGAGCCACGGCTACGAACTCATCAAGGCCATCGAGGAACGTCTGGGCGGCCGCTACAGCCCGAGCCCCGGCATCGTCTACCCCACCCTGACGCTGCTCGAGGAACTGGGCTATGTCAGCGTCGATGCCGCGGATGGCGGCGGACGCAAGCGCTACAGCGTCACGGCGGCCGGCCTCGATTTCCTGGCTGCCAACCGCGCGATCACCGACGAGATGATGGCCCGCATGTCGGGCGGCGTCGACGGTGCCGGCCCGCGCGCCGGCCGGCCGCCCCAGGTGGTCCGCGCACTCGAGAACCTCAAGCTCGCGATGCGCCTGCGCCTGGCGGCCCCCCTCACCGAACAACAGGCCCACGAATTCGCCGCGGTGCTCGACAGCGCCGCACAGCAACTGGAACGCATTTGAACGCCATGAACGAACCCTCTTCCGTTTCCCCCGCCCCCGACCGTCTGCCGCGCCGCGTGCGCCACGAACTGCGCTTTCGCAAGCTCGAGGTGCGTGCGGTGCAGCGCATCACGCCGCACCTGATCCGCATCACGCTCGGCGGCGACGACCTGGCGGGCTTCAACAGCCCCGGCTTCGACGACCACGCGAAGCTGTTCTTCCCCGACCCGGCGACCGGGCAGCTCACGGTGCCCACGTCAGGACCCGAAGGCCCGGTCTGGCCGCCCGGCCAGAAGCCGGCGATGCGCGACTACACGCCGCGCCGCCACGACAGCGCCGCAGGCACGCTCGAGATCGACTTCGCGCTGCACGATGCCGGTCCGGCCACGCAATGGGCCGAATCGGTCCGCCCCGGCGAGATGGTGGGCGTGGGCGGCCCGCGCGGATCCTTCATCATCCCTACCGCCTTCGACTGGCACCTGCTGGTCGGCGACGACACCGCCCTGCCCGCGATCTCGCGGCGCCTGGCCGAACTGCCGGCCGGCTCGCGTGCCGTGGTGCTGGCCGAAGTCGACAGCGAAGCCGACGAGATCCCCTTCGAGACCCAGGCCGCGCTCGAACTCCGATGGGTGCACCGGCGCGGCGCCGAGCCCGGCACCGGATCGCCGCTGCTCGATGCGCTGCGCGGCATGCAGTTGCCCGAGGGCGATTTCCATGCCTGGGTGGCCTGCGAGTCCGGGGCCGCCAAGACCCTCCGCAGCCACCTGGTGGGTGAGCGGGGCGCGCATCCGAAATGGGTCAAGGCCGCCGGTTACTGGCGCCGCGGCAGCGCGGCCACGCACGACACGCACGACGACTGACTCGCAGCCCCCCCCCAAACGCGCTATGCCACGCGGCCGTTTGACGGTGCCCCTGCAGCGCTCGAAAATCCAGCCTTCTGAGTACTTACGAATTAATTGCTGACGAAGCCAAGGGGGCGAGCAAGAGATGAGCATCGGACCTGCACACTGGCAGTTGCTGATTGCCGTGTTGACCGGGGCGCTGCTGCTGGCAGTTGCCATGTGGGGTTGGCGGCGAGTCGCGATGCGCCGCGAGGCGGAGCGGCGCATCGAAGCCGCGAGAGTGCGCTCCGGCCATGTGCCGCTGGAGATCCCGACCGTGCGTGGCGGGCCCGGGCCGGCGGGCGACTCGGTCCCCGACACCTTGCCCGAATGGTTCATCCAGGGCAAGGGCGAGCACGCCGTCGTCGACGAAACCCCTCGTATCCGGGTCCGCTATGTCGACGGCCACGACCGCAAGATCGAATGCGTGCTGCAGGTCGATCATCTCGACCTGCAGAAGAAGCTGATCATCGGCCACGGGGAGCTCCCCGGCGACGCGCGACGGCTGCAGTTGCATCGCATCATCTCCGCCCGCATCGCGGACTCGGGCCAGCGCTTCAACGTCGACACCTGGGTCGATGCGGTGCGCGTCGCCCGCCGGCGCCGCGGCCAGGCCTGAGCCTGGAAGCCAGGGACTCGCGGCGCGGTCTTGCCGAGGGTGAATCAGCCGGCGATCCGGATGTGATCCGGCGGCAGGCCCTGGCTGTGCCGCTGCCACATGGCATCGAATGCCGACTCGAGCCGCCGTGCAAAGCGCTCCGAATCGAACAGCGGCGCCGTCGTGCGCAGATGCTGAAGCCGCTCGCGCAGCGCGGCCAGGCGCTGCGGCGAGCCCGCCAGTTCGAGGGCGAGGCCCTCGTACGCCGCCACGCTGCGGGTCACGAGTTCGGGCAGACCGACCGCCGCCAGCAGGCTGGCACCGACGCGCGCCGGGAAACTGGCGCCGGCCAGCGTCAGCACCGGGACGCCGCCCCACAGCGCGTCGCAGCAGGTCGTGTGCGCGTTGTAGTGGAAGGTGTCCAGAAACAGGTCGGCATGCCGGTGGCGCGCCAGGTGGTCGGCCAGCGGCAGGCGTCCGGCCCAGACGATGCGCTGCGGATCGACGCCGCGCCGGACTGCCTCGGCGACCAGCGCACGCTGGGCCTCGTCGTTGCTCTTGAGCAGCCACAGCACGCTGCCGGGCACGGCGCGCAGCAGGCGCATCCAGACCTCGAACACATCGGGCGTGATCTTGTGGTTGCTGTTGAAGCAGGCAAACACCATGGCGTCCGCCGGCAGGCCCTGGTCGGCGCGAGTGCCCGGCGCGCTGCCGATCGCCTTGGTGTCGTCGTTGGGGAAATAGCTGTCGGGCAGCCAGACCACCTTTTCCGCGTAGTGGCCGAATTCGTCCTCCGGGATGACGGTCGCGTCGGCCAGGATGTAGTCCATGAAATCGCAGCCCATCGACCCCGGAAAGCCCAGGTAGTTGACCTGCACCGGCGCCGCGCGGCCGGCGAAGATGTTCGGCCGCCCGCCCTCGCTGAAGCCGTTGAGGTCCACTGCGATGTCGATGCCCTGTGCCCGCGCCAGCGCCGCGATCTCGGCGTCGCTGCGCGCGGCAACGTTGCCGAAGTGCTCCAGCGCCGCGGCGATGCGCGCGCCGACGGCGTCCGGCGGATGCGTGCCGAGCGCGAAGCCGAAGGTCTCGTAGCGGTCGCGGTCATGGCATTCGAGCACGCGGGCGATCAGCTGCGACATCGGATGGTTGCGGAAGTCCGACGAGAAGTAGCCCACGCGCAGGCGGCGTGCCGCATCGCGAGGCGCGGCGGCGCTCACCGCCAGCGGCTGCGGCGGACACTGGTCCTGCGCATAGATGCGCGCCGATCGCAGCAGGACGGCCGGGCCGGCGGGCACCGGCATCAGGGTGAAGGGCGTCGCGGCCCTTTCGCCGGCTTCGACCCGGGCCAGCGTCCGCTCCACCTGCTGCGCCCATTCGTCCCACCGGCACACCGCCATCGCGGCGTGCAGCCGGTGCCCGGCCAGGTAGTCCCATTGCGGCGCCAGCCGCTCGACCTGGTCGTAGCACGACAGCGCCTCGGCCGGCCGCTTGAGCAGCGTCAGCGTGGTGGCCTGGTTCATCCATGTCGGGACGTCCTGCGGCGCGAGGGCCAAGGCCCGGCGGTAGCTTTCGAGGGCTTCGCCGCCGCGGCCGAGTTCGGTCAGCGCGGCGCCGCGATCGGCCCAGTCCTTCACGCGCCCAGGAGCGAGCGCCAACGCGCGCTCGTAGTGCGGCAAGGCGTCGCTGAACCGGTGGAGGGCGGCCAGCGTGCCGGCGAGGTTGGACTGCAGGTCCGGGGAGCGGGGATTCAGCCGCTCGGCGCGGCGAAAGGCATCCAGCGCCTTCTCGTGTTCGCCAAGGGCACCGTGGGCCACGCCCAGTTCGTGCAAGCCCTCGAAGTAGGTGCCCGCCAGCTTGAGCGAACGGCCGAAGGAGCCGATGGCCTCGCGTGCGCGGCCCTGCTGCAGGTGTACTCGTCCGAGATAGAACAGCGCCTCCGGGGAGCAGGAAGGCAAGGCCGCGGCCTTCTGCAGCCAATCCTCGCAGGCCGCGAGCTCCTGGCGGTTGCCGCAGATGTAGGCAAGCAGTTCGCAGGCCCGGCCGTTGCGCGGATCGAGCTCGAACGCCTGGCGCAGCAAGGCCTCGGCCTGCGCGATCCGTCCGGCACGGAAATGGGTCTCTGCCTGTGCGACCAGTTGCATGAGGTCTTCGTCCAGCGCTGCGAAAAACAAGGTCCGGGCAGAAGCACAGCGCGAGGCGCCCTCCCCGCATCGTCCACGCCTATCGGGCGCCGCCATTGTGCGGCCCCGTCCCGCTGGAAGACAAGCTCGGGTCCGCCGCCGCAGGCAGCTGGCCGGCTACACGGCCACTCGAGTTGCCTGCGAGCAGATGAGATCACATCGCCTAACACCATCGCCTTGACCTCGCGCTCGGTGTTCGTCGTGGGATAGTCGGACGACCTCTTGCCACCAAGCACCAGAAACTCGGACGCGTCTGGTGCGGTGTTTGGCAAGTTCATGCCGATAGTCGATGGCCTGCGTGCAATCCTCGCGCTGGAGGGTCTGGTTAGAGATCTAGAGCGAAAACTCAGGACCGAACAGCCAGAGATTTTCGCTCGATCGACTTGTGCATGGCCGCCATGCCTGAGCGATTTGCATCTCTCGTCCCTACTGAACCTTGTGAGAGCAACCTTGAGCAGTGGTTGCGCGCTCTCCTGTACACGCCCCGGGAGTTCGCAGTTTTCCTTGAACGCATCCCCTCCGGTCGTCAGGTGCTCGCGGAGTCCATCAGCCTCGATCTCCATGCAGCCGCTTCAGCAGCTTCGGGGGGGAAAAATCTGAGCCGCGTGAGCGCTAGGGAATCTCCCTAACCATCAGTCGGCGTTGCAGCGTTGAAACTGTGAGAGCACATCAAAAAAAAAGGAACCCGAATGCCCAGGAGGATCGAGTCGGTTCAGGACCTCGCACAACTTCCACAGCCTGAGCTTCTTCCCTGTTTGATGGCGTTGCGAAAAGCGATAGAAAAAGCCAGGCAATGCCACGCTGACGATTGTCTCCATGGCCGATCCCCAGCAGAAGCGCCACTGCGCTTCGACGCGTTTGAATGGGGCGTCCGGAGAAAGACGGGGGATCTCGATCAACCCATTCGATTGGACCCGTCCACGCCCATCGACGAGATTCCATTGAGGAGAGAGGCCCGGGCCGCACTCAACAGCTTGGGGATTTACTACGTAGAGGACCTGTCGGCGATCAGCGAGCAGGAGCTGCTGGTCAAGAATTCGATAGGGCGCCAGACCGCGGGGCGCCTGAGAGCGGCGTTGCTCCGAGTCGGCATGGATTTTCTGCCGAACGACAGTTGAGCGCCCAAGCGGACGGATGGCCCGGAATCCTTGCTTAAAAAAAAAAAGAAACCCGCGGGATGCGGGCTTGAGGGCTGCCGCGAGTCAAGAGGAACCGAGGAGGGCGGCAACAGCGTGAGTATCTGCGCTCCCGAGCACAAAGGGGCAGGGCCCCGGAGAGACCAGACCAATACGGCGTAGTCGGGGACGTTTCCAAGCGTAAGAACACGCCTCTATGGCAACGGACCCAAGGCCAGTGTCACGCTCGGGAACTCCTAGGCACCGCAGTTCGCATCGGCTCCCTCTTTCAGCGCAAAAATCTCGACTGCTGGCGGCCGAGCCGCACCTCAGCGGCCGGTTCCCCGGCTGCACGGCATTCCGCGGATTCTGCTGGACGACCCCGACCTGGTGATCCGCCATCGCGAGGCCGATGGCGAGTTCTATGTCTACGTCGAGGACGTCCGCCGCCGGCAACTGGCCGGCTACACGGTCTTCAACCGCCTGATCGAAGTGCATCGGCGCGCCGACCGCTACGTGCGCGCCCCGCACTCCAAGTACGACCCGCAGTACCAGCGGCGCGGGCTGGCCACCGCCATCTACCGCTGGGGGCTGGATGCGGGACTGTGCATGCTCACCGGTGCGCGCCAGTCGCCGGCCGCCCATGCGCTGTGGCACAAGCTGGCCGCCCGGTACGAGCTGGGCTACGTCGACCTGCGCGACAAGACCTTGACCTATCTGGGCCCCGAGATCTCGCCGCAAGTGCTGGGCGACCTGCACACGCGCATGCTGCTGCTGGGCCGCGGCTGGACGCTCGGCAAGTTCTCGGCGGCCACCGGGATGCGCTGACATCGTGGAGATGCCGTACCGGCGGAAGGAATCACCTGCCCCGATATAATCGCCGCCCTCACGGTCCCGCCCATGCTGAACAGCCCGCACGCCAACTCCTGCCGCCCCGCCCTGCGTGGCGCAGCGGCGCGCGCACGTTCGGCTTGCGGTTCGACCGCCCTGCTTTCCCACGCCGTGCGGGGAAAGCAGGAAGCAGCCACTTCCTGATCTCCCTCGCACGGCCGCCTGCACGCCTGCGCCGCGAAGTGTTCGCGGCGTTCAACTTTGCACGCCCGGGATCGTCATGGAACTCACCAAGAATTTCGTCAAGGCCAAGCGCCCCTGCGCCGACGGCTACCGCTGGTTCATCCGCCACGGACAAGACAACTGCGACTATCAACACCTGCTCGACGCGCTGGTCGCCGACGGCCGCATCGACGACGCCTGCTGGCTGCTGACCCAGTTCGGCCCGACGGACGCGGTGCTCGCGCTCGATGCGCTCGAGGCCGATGCGATCGTCTTTGCCGGCTCGCTGCAGGTGCGCACCGGCATCGATGTCGAGGGCATCGTGCGTGCCGGCCGCGCGATCCGCGCGGGCGCAGGCATCCGTGCCGGCGGAGCGATCGGCGCCGGCGAGGACATCGAGTCCGGCGCCGGCATCTTCGGGGGCGCCGCGCTCGACGCCGGCGGCCACGTCAAGGCCCGTTGGGGCGTCGAGGCCGAAGGCCCGATCCGCTGCGGCGGCAATCTGCGCGCCGGCTGGGACCTGCGTGGCGCCGACGCCATCGAGATCGCGGGCAACGCATGGGTCGGGCAGAACCTGATCGCCCAGGGTGCGCTGCGCTGCGGCAAGGGCATCAGGGCCGGCGGCGGCGTCGATGCCCGCGGCACGGTGTGCGCGGGCCACGGCATCGAGGCCGGCGGCTCGATCGAATGCGGCCGCCACCTGGAGGCGGGCTGGGGCATCCGCTCGCGCGGCGCGATCCTCGCCGAGGGCGCGATCAAGGCCGGCGAGAGCCTGCATGCGGAGGACGAGATACGCGCCGGCGCCGGCTACGGGATCTTCGCGGGGCTGGATGTGCAGATCGACGCCTGGAAGGCCAGCGCAAAGGTGTTCGCAGGGCGCAGACCCGAGGGACTGATGAGCGGGTGGTGGGAAGGATCCGTCGTGTAGCCGCCGGTGCTTCTCAGTTGACGTGCGCTGCGCGCCTCGACAGCGGCTAGGATGCCGGAGATGGAAGCCAGCCCCCTCGCCCGCGAGCTCATCGTCATCGCGCTGACCATTTCCGGGCCGGTCGGCGCGGGCTTGCTATGGATACGCAGCCGGCGAGCATCCGCGGTGCTCTGCTTCCTTCTCTTCGCCGCGGTGGCAAGCTGCCTGGTTGCGCGCTGGAACATCACGGTCGGGCTGTAGCGCCTTCCGCGCATCGGAAATATCTGAGTTCTCGACCGATAACTCGTGCATTGGCGCGAGCGCGCCCGCGAGCGCCACGAACCGCCGGACTGACCCTAGGATGGCGCTCCATGCTCGTCACCATCTTCATCGTCATCCTCGCCTCGCTTGCCATCGTGGTGTGGGTTGGCGCGTTGCTGTTCCCGCTGGCAATGATGTCGGGCGTCTTGGCGCACTGCAGCGCGAAGGAACGCAGCGCCAAGGCCGAGGAGGTCGAGGCCCTGTTCGCCAAGGACTGACAACCTTCACTTTCTCGATCCCCATGGAACACTCGATCGCCTACCGCAGCAATTCCGACGATCTCGGCAAACTGCTTCTTCGCCTTGTCACGGGCGGGCTGATGCTCTTTCACGGAATCAACAAGATCGTCAATGGGACATCGGGGATCGAGAACATGGTGTCCGCAATCGGACTTCCCTCGGTGCTCGGCAAACTGGTGATCGTCGGTGAACTGATCGCGCCGATTCTGCTGATGCTTGGAATCTTCACGAGGCCGGCCGCCCGCGTGATCGCGCTCAACATGGCGTGCGCGTTCGTGCTGGTTCACACCTCGCATCTGTTCCAGCTTTCTCCGACCGGCGGGTGGCGCCTCGAACTGCAGATGTTCTATTTCGCCACGGCCGTCATCATTGCAATTCTTGGCCCGGGGCGCTTTGGCATCAGGACCGGGCAAAGGCCTCTGGCCTGATCAACTGGCGCGCCCTCTGCAGGCGGAAAGGCAAGGGCCAGCGAGCCCGGACGGACACCAGCGCCCGGGCCACGTCCACCATAATGTGCCGACCCGGCTGCAAGCGCTTCTCAGCGCGCGAAGTGCAGCCATGTCCTCCCAGGTGCCCGCAAGTTGAACCAGACCGTCATCCCTCGCGCTACTCCCGATGAAATCAACGGGATAGCGCAAAAGTCTCCCTCGAATCAAGCGGCTGCGAAGCCAGACCTTTCGGGTCACACGCCGATGATGGCCCAGTACCTCGGCCTCAAGGCGCACCATCCGGACACCCTGCTCTTCTACCGGATGGGCGACTTCTACGAACTTTTCTACGGCGACGCCGAAAAGGCCGCGCGCCTGCTCGACATCACGCTGACCCAGCGCGGCCAGTCGGCGGGCCAGCCGGTCGTGATGTGCGGCGTGCCCTTCCATTCGGTCGACACCTACCTCGGACGGCTGATCAAGCTCGGCGAATCGGTCGCGATCTGCGAGCAGGTCGGCGAGGTCGGTGCCAGCAAGGGCCCGGTCGAGCGCAAGGTGGTTCGCGTGGTCACGCCCGGGACGCTGACCGACGCCGAGTTGCTCAACGACAAGAGCGAATCGCTGCTGCTCGCCGTGCATGCGGGCTCGCGCAACTTCTGCGGGCTCGCCTGGCTCAGCGTCACCGGCGCCGAACTGCGGCTGGCCGAGTGCCCCACCGATGCCCTCGAAGCCTGGATCGCCCGCATCGCGCCGAGCGAGTTGCTCTACAGCGCCGAGGTCACGCCGGCCTTCGAGCAGCGCCTCAAGGCCGCGCGCGCCGCCACGCCCTTCACGCTGTCGCTGCGGCCGGCCTGGCAGTTCGACGGCGGCCTCGGCGAGCGCAAGCTGTGCGAGCAACTGGGCAGCGCCAACCTGGCCGCCTGGAACGCCGAATCGCTGGGCAACGCGCATGCCGCCGCGGCCGCCCTGCTCGGCTACGCCGAGCACACCCAGGGCCGGGCGCTGGCCCACGTGCAGCGGCTGGCCGTGGAGCGCGATGGCGAACTGATCGAGCTGCCGCCGACGACCCGCCGCAACCTCGAGCTGGTCCAGACCCTGCGCGGCGAAGAGTCGCCGACCTTGTTCTCGCTGCTCGACACCTGCATGACCGGCATGGGCAGCCGGCTGCTCAAGCGCTGGCTGCTGGCGCCGCGGCGCGACCGCAGTGCCGCCCAGGACCGGCTCGAAGCCATCGCCGCGCTGCAGGCCACGCCGCCCGGCGCGACGGCCGCGCCCTGGCGCACGCTGCGCGAACAGCTCAAGAACACCAGCGACGTCGAACGCATCGCGGCCCGCATCTCGCTGCGGCAGGTTCGTCCGCGCGAGCTGGTCGCGCTGCGCATGGCGCTGGCCAAGGCCGAGCAGCTGGCGCCCGCCCTGCCGGGCTCGGCCGCGCTGCTGGCGCAGATGGCCGGCCAGCTGGCACCCCCGGCCGGCTGCGTCGAGCTGCTGGTGGCGGCGATCACGCCCGAGCCCTCGACGCTGATCCGCGACGGCGGCGTGATCGCCAATGGCCACGACGCCGAGCTCGACGAGCTGCGCGCCATCAGCGAGAACTGCGACGACTTCCTGCTCAAGCTCGAGGCCAGCGAGCGCGAGCGCACCGGCATCAGCAACCTGCGGGTGCAGTTCAATCGCGTCCACGGCTTCTACATCGAGGTCACGCAGAGCGCGCTGGCCAAGGTGCCCGACAACTACCGCCGCCGCCAGACGCTCAAGAACGCCGAGCGCTTCATCACGCCCGAGCTCAAGGCCTTCGAGGACAAGGCCCTGTCGGCCCAAGACCGCGCGCTGGCCCGCGAGAAGTGGCTCTACGAGCAATTGCTCGACGCCTTGCAGCCCTCGGTCGCGGCGCTGGCCCGGCTGGCCGGCGCGATCGCCACGCTGGACACCCTCTGCGCGCTGGCCGAGCGCTCGCACACGCTGCACTGGCGGGCGCCGAGCTTCGCCTCGCATCCGTGCATCGAGATCGAACAGGGGCGGCACCCCGTGGTCGAGGCCCGGCTGGCCGAGAAATCATCGGGCGCGTTCATTGCGAACGACACCCGCATGGGTCCGCAGCAGCGCATGCAGGTCATCACCGGTCCCAACATGGGCGGCAAGTCGACCTACATGCGACAGGTCGCGATCATCGTGCTGCTGGCTTCCATCGGCTCGCACGTGCCGGCCGCCGCCTGCAGGCTCGGTCCGATCGATGCCATCCACACCCGCATCGGCGCCGCCGACGACCTGGCCAACGCGCAGTCGACCTTCATGCTCGAGATGACCGAGGCGGCGCAGATCCTACATGGCGCCACGGCCCATTCGCTGGTGCTGATGGACGAGATCGGCCGCGGCACCAGCACCTTCGACGGCCTGGCGCTGGCCGCCGGCATCGCCGCCCAGTTGCACGACCGCACGCGCGCCTTCACGCTCTTCGCGACCCACTACTTCGAACTCACCGAGTTCCCGGCCACGCACCACGGCGCGGTCAACATGCACGTGAGCGCCACCGAGGCCGGCCGCGACATCGTCTTCCTGCACGAGATGCAGCCCGGCCCGGCCAGCAAGAGCTACGGCATCCAGGTCGCGCGGCTGGCCGGCATGCCCGCCGCGGTGGTCAACCACGCGCGCCAGGCACTCGAGGCACTCGAGGCCCAGCAGACCCGGACCCGGGCCCAGGTCGACCTGTTCGCGCCCCCTCCGGCCGCCGAGGCGCCGCTGGCGAGCGCCGTAGAATCCGCGCTGAACGCGCTCGACCCCGATGCGTTGAGCCCCCGCGAGGCGCTCGAAGCGCTCTATACATTGAAGAAACTGCAGGCGCGCGAGCAGGGCTGATGGTCCGATTCGTGCGAGAAGAACTCATGACCTACTGCGTCGGCATCAAACTCAACGCCGGATTGGTGTTCCTGTCCGATTCGCGCACCAATGCGGGCGTGGATCACATCAGCACCTTCCGCAAGATGATCGTCTACGAGCAGCCGGGCGACCGCGTCATGGTGCTGCTGTCGGCCGGCAATCTCAGCATCTCGCAGTCGGTGCGCGAAATCCTCCAGATCGAGGAGCTGCGCGAGACCAAGGAAAACGGCGAAGAAAGCCCGCCGATCACGATCTGGAACGCCAAGAGCATGTTCGACGCTGCCCGCGTGCTCGGCTCGGCGGTGCGCCACGTCTACGACCGCGACGCCGAGGCGCTGAAGCATGCCGGGCTGGACTTCAACGTCTCCTTCGTCTTCGGCGGCCAGGTCAAGGGCGAGGGCATGCGCCTGTTCCTGGTCTATGCGGCCGGGAACTTCATCGAGGCGACCACCGAGACGCCCTACTTCCAGGTCGGCGAGTCGAAGTACGGCAAGCCGGTGCTCGACCGCGTGCTGACGCCCGAGACGCCGCTCGACGAAGCCGCCAAGTGTGCGCTGGTGTCGATGGATTCGACCATGAAGTCGAACCTCTCGGTCGGCCTGCCGCTCGACCTCGTGGTGTACGAGGCCAACACCCTGCGCACCGACAAGGTGGTCTGCATCGATGCCGACAACCCCTACTACCGGATGATGCACAACAGCTGGGGCCAGAAGCTGCGCGAAGTGTTCGACAGCATCGAGGACCCGGTCTGGGACGACGCCTTCACCGAGCACCCGCTGAAGATGCCCGCCACGCGGCACAGCCCGCTGCGCAAGATCTCGACGCCCGAAGAAAAGCTGATCTAGGCGCGGCGATGGGTTTGCCGCCAGTGATCTTCTCTCACGGGAACAGCTTTCCCGCGAGCACCTACCGCGTGATGCTGGACAGCCTGCGCAACCGCGGCTTCGAGATCGACGCGATCGAGAAATTCGGCCACGACCCGAAGTACCCGGTGACCGACAACTGGCCGCACCTGGTGCAGCAGCTGGCGGATTTCGCCAAGCAGCGCAGCGAGCGCGCGGGCAGCCCGGTGCTGCTGGTCGGCCATTCGCTCGGCGGCTTCCTGAGCCTGATGTGCGCCGCGCTGCATCCCGGGCTCGCCAAGGGCGTGGTGCTGCTCGATTCGCCGATCATCGGCGGCTGGCGCGCCGGCACCATCAACCTCATGAAGCGCACGCCGCTCATGAAGAGCGTCACGCCCGGGATGATCAGCCGCAAGCGCAGGAACAGCTGGGAGCACCGCGAGGCGGTGTTCGAGCACTTTCGCAGCAAGAAGGCCTTTGCCAGGTGGGACGAGCGCGTCCTGCGCGACTACATCGAGCACGGCACCTTCGACCTCGACGATGCGAGCGACGCCCGACCCAATTCGCGGGCGCTGAGTTTCGACCGCGATGTCGAGACAGCGATCTACGAGACCATCCCGCACAACCTCGGCGCCCTGCTGCGCGCCCATCCGCTCAAGTGCCCTGCGGCCTTCGTCGGCGGCCGCCAGTCGGTGGAGATGAAGCGCGTGGGCATGACGATGACGCAGCAGGTCACCAAGGGCCGCATCATGATGCTGGACGGCACGCATCTGTTTCCGATGGAAAAGCCGATCGCCACCGCGGCGGCGGTCGAGGCGGCGCTGCGCAATCTGCTCGCCTGAGGGCCCGGCTTTTTCTTGGAGTGAACCACACATGGCCTGGATCTGTCTTGTCATCGCCGGCATGCTCGAAGTGGCCTGGGCCTATTCGATGAAGCTCTCCGAGGGCTTCAGCCGCCCGTGGCCGACGGTCCTCACGCTGGTCCTCATGATCGCAAGCTTCGGCCTGCTGTCGATCTCGATGCGCTCGCTGCCGCTCGGGACCGCCTACACGATCTGGACCGGCATCGGGGCCGTGGGCGCCTTCGTGGTCGGCATCGCCGTGCTCGGCGAGCAGGCCAGCCTCATGCGGATCGCCGCGGGCGGCCTGATCGTCTGCGGCATCGTGCTGATGAAGCTCTCGTCACCGCACTGAGCCCTGCCAGGGCCTGTTCACGCTACTCTGCCCAGGTCACCACGCCGCTCCAGGCGGTCGCCAGCACCACGATGCCGAAGGCGATGCGGTACCAGGCGAAGGGCACGAAGTCGTGCGTGCTGATGTAGCGCAGCAGCCAGCGCACGCACAGCCAGGCGCTCAGGAACGAGAACAGCAGCCCCACCGCGAACAGCGGGATGTCGGCCGCCGACAGCAGCGCGCGCTCCTTGTAGAGGCTGTAGGCGCCGGCTCCGATCAGGGTCGGGATGGCGAGGAAGAAAGAGAAATCGGTCGCCGCCTTGCGCGACAGCCCGAGCAGCATGCCGCCGATGATGGTCGAGCCGCTGCGGCTGGTGCCGGGGATCATCGCGAAGCACTGCACCAGGCCGACCTTGAGCGCGTCCCAGGGCGTCATGTCGTCCACGTGCTCGATGCGCACCGAGCCGGGCGGCCGCTTCTCGGCCCACAGGATGATGAAGCCGCCGATGATGAAGGTGCTGGCCACCACGGTCGGCGTGAACAGATGCGCCTTGATCGCCTTGCCGAACAGCAGCCCCAGCACCACCGCCGGCAGGAAGCCGATCAGGACGTTGAGCGCGAAGCGCCGCGCCTTCGGCTGGCGCGGCAGCGCGACGATGGTCGAATGGATCTTCTGCCAGTAGACCAGGATCACCGCGAAGATCGCACCGGTCTGGATCGCGATGTCGAAGACCTTGGCCTTGTCGTCGTCGAAGCCGAGCAGCGAGCCCGCAAGTATCAGGTGGCCGGTCGACGAGATGGGCAGGAACTCGGTCAGTCCCTCGACGATCCCCATGATGGCGGCCTTGGCCAGCAAAACGATATCCACGCGCACTCCTTGAAAGAGCGTCGATTATCGCGATCGGGCAAGTCAGCTTGCGTTCAGCTCAGCAGGGCGAGATCACGCGCACGACGACTTCGCGATGGTCGCGGAATCCCATGCGGGCGTAGAGCGCATGGGCACCCTCGTTGTCGCGCATGACATGCAGGAAAGGCGTCTCGCCGCGCTGCAGCTGGCGGCGGATCAGTTTCGCGGCCAGCCGGCGCGCGAGGCCGCGGCCCTGGAAGTCGGGATGCGTGCAGACGCCGCTGATCTCGCGCAGCGTTCCGGCGCACATGCGCTCGCCCGCCATGGCGATCAGGCGATCGCCCTCGAAGCAGCCGAAGTAGTCGCCGAGTTCGGGCGTCCTCGGGCCGAAGGGGCCCGGACGGGTCAGTGCGGCGAGTTCGACCGCCTGCGCCGCGTGTTCCGGACGCAGCGGCACGGCGTCCAGCTGCGGGTCGTCGTCCGGCAACGCGCCCTGCCAGACCATCCTGAACATGGTCGAGTCGAGATCGATCTGCCAGCCGGCGGGTGCGCTGCCGGACCAGTCCATGCAATAGAAGTGGTCGCCCGGCTCGCAGAACGGCGCCAGGTCGGCCAGGTCAGGCTGCTGCGGATTGGCGAAGCCGACGATCGGCGAAAAGCCGGGGGAATAGCGCCGGGCGCGATCGGTGCCCGTGGCGAAGCCGGCGTGGGCACCGGAAAGCGTGTTCCAGGCGATGTTGTCGAGGAGCGGATTCATCGTGATGCGATCCTACTGCCCCGCATCCGCAATGCGGCACGCCCGGATCGCAGGCACGCCGAAATCAGACCAATCGCCGCCGCAATGCGCGCACCGCGCTGTCGACCGTGGTCAGCACGGGCAGGCCGGACGCCGCCTCGCAGGCCGCCCGAGCCCGCGCCAGGCTGAACTGGGCCAGCGCGATGCGGGTGCATCCGCGCTCGCTCAAGGCCCGCGCATGGGCGGCAACCTGCAGATCGTGGCGATCGGCGTCGCCGGCGATCAGGGCTTCGAGCGCACCCTCGGCCAGCGCCAGTTCGAGCGCCACGTCCGGCGGAAACTCGGTCGGCATCGATTCGAGCGTCGGCCGGAAACTCGCGATCAGCCCCAGCTTGCCGGTGCCGGCGGAGGCTTCCTCGATCATCGCCTCGTTCGGCTTCAGCACCGGCATCCCCGCGTGCCGCCGCGCCACCGCCTCGATGCACGGCCCGAAGGCCGAGCAGGTGAACAGAATGCCTTGTGCGCCGCTGTCCACGGCATATTGCGCGAGGCGCTGGAAACGCTCGTGCATGGCTTCGTCTAGGCCGCGCCCGTTGCGGGCGAGATCGGCAGAGAGGCTGTCGTCGAGCAGGTTCATGCGGATGGCCTCGGGCCAGTCGCGCGCCATCGCCTCGTTGATCGGGGCGACCGAATGCGCCAGTGCGTGGATGAGTGCGATGCGGGTCATGGCCGGGGCTCAGATCCCCTTCGACGAAGGATTGGCGAACGCGTCCCGGGTCTCGGCATTGAGCGGATAGTTGATGTTGATGTTCTTCGGCGGGATCGGCGCCATAAACCAGCGGTTGTAGAGCTTTTCCATCTCGCCCGATTTCATCATGCCGCCGACCACGCGGTCCACCAGCGCCTTGAACTCGGGATCGTCCTTGCGCAGCATCAGCGACTGGTTCTCGGTGCGCAGGCTCTCGCCGGCGATCAGGAAGTCCTTCGGGTTGCGCGCATTGGCGATCTGGCCCGCCAGCAGGATGTCGTCCAGCACGAAGGCCTGCGCCCGGCCGTTCTCGACCAGCAGGAAGGATTCGGTGTGGTCCTTGGCCGCGACGTTGACGACCTCGAGGTTCTTGCCCTTGTCGGCCTCGCGCAGCAGCCGGAACGAGGTGGTACCGGTGGTGGTGACCACGGTCTTGCCCTGCAGGTCGGCGATGCTCCGGATTCCCGAATCGGCCTTGACCAGCATGCGCACGTTGTAGCGGAAGATGTCGGGCGAGAACGCCACCTGCTTCTGCCGCTCGACCAGGTTGGTGGTGGAGCCGCACTCGATGTCGACCGTGCCGTTGGCCACCAGCGGGATGCGGTTGGCCGAGGTCACGGCCTGGTAGCGGACCTCGATGGCAGGCATCCGGAGTTCGGCCTTGAGCGCCTCGACGATGCGGTTGCAGATGTCGATGCTGTAGCCGACCGGCTTCAGGTTGCCATCGAGGTAGGAGAAGCCGAAGGACGATTCTCGGTAGCCGAAGGTGATCGCGCCGCTGGACTTGACCTTGGCGAGCGTGCCGCCCTCCTGGGCCTGGGCGGCGGTGAGCGGGAGCAGCGCGCAGGCCATCAGGGCGGCGCAGGCAAGCGTGGACAGACGAGCGAAGACCATGGAGCAACTCCTCGGAACGGATGGAAGGACGGGAAGGGGAAAAAGGTCGGGAGCGCTTCAGTGCGCCCGGGTCGCATCGACCGCGCGCGTGACGAAGTCGACCGCACCGGCCAGCCGGCTCGCGATCTCCTGCAGGTCGTCGCGCGTCGCGATGAAGGGTGGCGCCAGCAGCACGTGGTCGCCCTGCCGGCCGTCGACCGTGCCGCCGAAGGGATAGCACAGCAGGCCGCGCGCCATCGCCTCCTTCTTGATCCGGGCATGCAGTTGCAGCCCCGGCGCGAAGGGCGTCTTGCCGGCCCGGTCGGCCACCAGTTCCACGCCCCAGAAGAAGCCACGGCCGCGGATGTCGCCCACGTGGGGATGGTCGCCGAGTGCGCTGCGCAGCATGGCACCGAAGACTTCACCGTCTTCGCGCACCTTGGCCAGCAGGCCGTCGCGGCGGATCACCTGTTGCACCGCGAGTGCGGCGGCACAGGCCACGGGATGGCCGAGGTAGGTGTGGCCGTGCTGGAAGAAGCCGCTCCCCTTGGACATCGCCTCGACGATCCGGCGCTGCGCGAGCACCGCGCCGATCGGCTGGTAGCCGCCGCCGAGCCCCTTGGCGACCGTGACCAGGTCGGGCACCACGCCCTCCTGCTCGCAGGCGTACAGCGTGCCGCAGCGGCCCATGCCGCACATCACCTCGTCGAGGATCAAGAGCACGCCATGGCGGTCGCAGACCTCGCGCACCGCCTTGAAGTAGCCCGGCACCGGCGTCAGCACACCGGCGGTGGCGCCGCCGACGGTCTCGGCCACGAAGGCGATCACGCGGTCCGCACCCTGCGCGAGGATCGCCGCCTCGAGTTCGGCGGCGAGCCTCCAGCCGTACTGCTGGGCGCTCTCGCCCTCGCGCTGCTCGCGGTAGGGATAGCAGGGCGCGACATGCGTCGCCGGCACCAGGATCGGCGCGAAGGGCTCGCGCCGCCAGGCATTGCCGCCGACCGCCAGCGCACCGAGCGTGTTGCCGTGGTAGCTCTGGCGGCGGGCGATGAAGTGCGTGCGCTGCGGCTGCCCGATCTCGACGAAGTACTGGCGCGCCATCTTCAGCGCCGACTCCACGGCCTCGGAGCCGCCGCTCACCAGGTAGACGTGGCTCATGCCCTCGGGCGCGGTGCGAATCAGTTCGTCGGCAAGCTCCTCGGCCACCTCTGTGGTGAAGAACGAGGTGTGCGCGTAGGCGATGCGGTCGATCTGCGCATGCATCGCCGCGATCACGTCCGGATGGCCGTGCCCCAGCGAGGAGACGGCAGCGCCGCCCGAGGCATCAAGGTAGTCGCGCCCGGAAGCGTCGCGGATCGTCATGCCGCTGGCGGAAACGGCGGCCGGCGGCGTGTGGCGGAGATGGCGATGGAAGACGTGCGTCATGTCGTTGAGCGATGGAACCAATGTACCGAGTCAATTATTGTTTGGAACATTTGTTCCGTCAAGCCTTTCTGGAACACATCTGTTCCATCCGGTACATTCGTTCCAAACCCGAGACAGAGGAATTTCATGGGCGTCAAGGACGATCTCCGCCAGCGCTTCGCCAGCCTGAGCCCCGCACTGCAGCAGGTGGCCCGCTATGTGCTGGACCACCCGAACGACGTGGTCACGCATTCGATGCGCACGGTCGGCACGCGCGCGGGCGGCACCCCCGCCACCCTGGTCCGCTTCGCGCAGCACCTGGGCTATGCAGGCTGGCCGCAGTTCAAGGAAGCGGTGGCCTCGGACATGGGGCTCGGGCCCGAGGCCTACGGCGAGCGCGCCCGCACGCTGGTGGGCCGGGCCGCCGACCATGGGCTGGTCGAGGAGATGTTCGAGGTGCAGCGCCACAACCTCGAGGCCACGCAGCGCCAGAGCGCGGACTCGCTGCACAAGGCCTGCGCGCTGCTCGAGAAGGCGAACACCGTGCACGCGGCGGGCTTCAGGGCCTCGTTCCCGATCGCTTTCGCCTTCGTCTACGTCTACCGCATGTTCCGCAGCAGCGTGCAGCTGATCGACGGCCAGGGCGGCTCGCTCGAGATGCAGCAGCGGGCGATGGGCAAGGGGGACGCTTTGGTCGTGGCCAGCTTCGCGCCCTACTCGCGCGAAGCGCTGCAGGTGGCGCAAGCGGCCAAGGCGGCCGGCTGCAAGCTGCTCGCGCTGACCGACAGCGCGGCCTCGCCGCTGTCGCTACTGGCGGACGAAACGCTGCTGTTCGCGATCCGGAGCCCATCGTTCTTTCCCTCGGTCGCCGCCGGCATGGCACTGGCCGAAGCCCTGCTCGAGCTGCTCGCCAGCCGTGCCGGCAAGCCGGTGGTCAAGCGCATCGACCAGGCCGAGACCCAGCTCTTCGAGTCCGGCGCCTACCTCCAGGCGCCGCGGCTGCGCGGAGGCTGACTCAGGACCTGGCCGGCGCCGTCGCCGCGACCGGCTTGGGCGACGGCTCCATCCACTCGGCATGCCAGCCGCCGCCGAGCGTCTGGATCAGCGTCACCGCCGCGAGCTGGCGATTGACCTGCACCTGCAGCAGGGTGCGCCGCGAATTGAGCGCCGACACCTGTGCCACCACCACGCTGGTGTAGTCGATGGTGCCGGCACGGTAGCGGTTCAGGAACTGCTGCTCGGTGCGGTCGGCCGCGGCCGAACTCTCGCGGCGCAGCACCTCCTGCTGTGCCAGGCTGGTGCCGGCGGTGAGCTGGTCCTCGACGCTCTGGAAGGCGGCCAGCACGGTCTGTCGATAGCGCGCCACCGAGGCCTCGTGACCCGCCTTCGCGGCATCGACGCTGGCGCCGATCGCCCCGGCGTCGAACACCACCTGCGCCACCGAGAGGCCCAGCGACCACAGCGTGTTCGAGGCATTGAACAGGTCGCCCACGCGCGAGGCGCTGGTGCTGATGCCGCCGCTCAGGCTGAAGTTGGGGTAGTAGGCCGAGCGGGCGATGCCGATCTGCGCATTGGCGGCCGCCACCTGGCGCTCGGCCGCGGCGATGTCGGGCCGGCGCTCCAGCAAGGTCGAGGGCAGCTCGGCCGGCACGCCGGGCACCGTCATCTTCCACTCGCCCGCAGGCAGGCTGAAATCGGCCGGCGCCACGCCGACCAGCACCGCGATCGCATGCTCGAGCGCATCGCGACTGCGCTTCAGCTGCGCCCGCTCGGCCCGCGTGTTGGCGTACAGCGTCTCGGCCTGCAGCACGTCGCTCTGGGCCGCGATGCTGGCGGCATAGCGGTTGCGCGTGATCTGCAGGCTGCGCTCGTAGCCCTCCAGCGTGTCGTCGAGGATGCGCAGTTCGGCATCGGCTTCGCGCAGCGAGAAATAGTTGCTGGCGAGCTCGCCGACCGACGACAGGCGCGCTGCCGCCAGATCGGCTTCGCTGGCCTGGGCGCTGGCCTGGGCGCTGTCGACCGCCTTGCGCAGGCGGCCCCAGACGTCCGGCTGCCAGTCGACGCCCAGCGCGGCGGCCGAGGCGGTGGCGGCCGAGATGTCGCGGCCCCCGGTGCGGCGCGCGCTGCCGTCGAGCGTGACCTGGGGGAACAGCGCCGCGCGCTGGCCGCGCACCAGTGCCTGGGCCTGCGCGTAGTTGGCGACCGCGGCGGCGATGTTCTGGTTCGAGATCTGCACGCGCGCCGCGAGTTCGTCGAGCGTGGCGTCGCCGAAGAGCTTCCACCATTCGCCGCGATCGAAGGCATCGGCCGGCGCCGCCGGCTGCCAGCCGGCTTCGGCGGGAGCCGACTTCCAGGCCGCCGGCGCGGCCACCGGCGGTCGCTCGTAGGTCGGCCCGACGGCACAGCCGGCCAGCAGTGCCGCCAGGGCCAGGGCGACGGGAAGTCGGTGATAGGGACGTTGGGCTGCAGTCATGGGTTCGATGCGATCTCGGGGGCGCCGGTCAGCGGGGAAGTGGCGCCGCGGCTCAGGGACTTTTCGTTGGCGGGCCGGCGGCGCAGCTTGTCGAGCAGCACGTAGACGACCGGCGTGGTCAGCAGGGTCAGCAACTGGCTGGCGATCAGCCCGCCGATGATGGCGACGCCCAGCGGCTGGCGCAGCTCCGAGCCGAGGCCGAAGCCGATGGCCAGCGGCAATGCGCCGAGGGCGGCGGCCAGCGTGGTCATGAGAATCGGGCGGAAGCGAAGCAGGCAAGCCTCGCGCACCGCCTCGACCGCCGTGAGTCCGCGCGAGCGCTCGGCCTCGAGCGCGAAGTCGATGATCAGGATCGCGTTCTTCTTGACGATGCCGATCAAGAGGAAGACGCCGATCAGCGCGATGATCGAGAACTCCATGCGGAACAGCAGTAGCGCCAGCACCGCGCCGACGCCGGCCGAAGGCAGCGTGGTCAGCACCGTGATCGGATGCACCAGGCTCTCGTACAGCACGCCCAGCACGATGTAGATCACGATCAGCGCCGCGAGGATCAGGAACCACTGCTGGCCCTGCGACTGCTGGGCCGCCAGGGCCGTGCCCTGGAAGCTCCCGCGCACGTTGATCGGCATCGCGATGTCGGCTTCGGCCTGGGCCACGATGCGCTTGGCGTCCGACAGGCTCACGCCGTCGGCCAGGCTGAACGACACGGTGCTCGCGAGCTCGGTGTCCTGGTGGTCGATCGATGTCGGCACCGCCCGCTCGCTGAGCTTGGCGAAGGCCGACAGCGGCACCATCAGCGTGGTGTCGGTGGCGAGTTGCTGTCCGGTGGAGGCGGTTCGCGACGCCGGGTTGGCCGACACCGTGGTCGAGGTGCCGGTGTTGGCATCGGTCGTGTTCTTGAGCGAACTGGTGATCGACTGGCCGCTGGCATCGGTGGTGGTCTGCAAGGTCGAGGGCACGTACATGTCCTTCAGCGCGATCGGCGCGCGCTGGAAGCGCGGCGCCCACTCCATCACCACCGAGTACTGGTTGAGCTCGTCGTAGATGGTCGCCACCGAGCGCTGGCCGTAGGCGTTGTAGAGCGCGCTGTCGACCGCGGCCGAGGTCACGCCGAGCCGGGCCGCGGCGTCGCGGTCGACTTCGACGTAGGTCTCGACCCCGTTGTCGGCATCGTCGCTGTCGACGTCGGTCAGCGCGGTCTCGTCGCGCAGCCGGTTGGCGAGCTTGGTCGACCAGGCGCGCAAATCGGCCAGGTTGTCGCTCTTGAGCGTGTACTGGTAGCTCGAGTTGCTCGAACGCCCGCCCATGCGCAGGTCCTGCACCGGACTCAGGAACACGCGCAGGCCGGTCAGCTGGTTGAGCTGCGGCCGCAAGCGGTCGATCACCGCCTGCGTCTTCTCGCCGCGCTGCGACGGCGGCTTCAGATTGACGAACATGAAGCCGCCGCCCGACCGGCCGCCGCCCGAGAAGCCGACCACGGTGTCGACCGCCGGGTCCTTGCGGATGATGTCCACCGCCTGGCGCAGCTTGTCGGCGATCGCGCCCGACGAGATGCTCTGGTCGGCGCGCAGGCCGGCGTTGAGCTGGCCGTTGTCCTGCTGCGGGAAGTAGCCCTTCGGGATGGCGTTGAAGAGATAGATGTTGAGTCCGATCACCGCCAGCAGCACCGCGACGACCACACCCTTGCTGGCCAGCGCCCAATCGAGGCTGTGGGCATAGGTGCGCAGCGTGCCGTTCCAGGCCCGCTCGCCGACCCGGGCGAACCAGGCGCGCAGGCGTCCGGGCGGCTTGCCCCCGGCCTCCTCGGCCTCGCTGCGCAGCAGCATCGCGCACAGCATCGGGGTGGTGGTGAGCGAGATCACGAGCGAGATCAGCACCGCGGACGACAGCGTGACCGCGAACTCGCGGAACAGCCGGCCGACCTGGCCGCCCATGAACAGCAGCGGGATGAACACCGCCACCAGCGACAGGCTGATCGACAGCACCGTGAAGCCGACTTCGCGCGCGCCGCGCAGCGCCGCCTCGATGCGGTTCATGCCGGCCTCGACGTGGCGGGTGGTGTTCTCGAGCACCACGATCGCATCGTCGACCACGAAACCGGTCGCGACCGTGAGCGCCATCAGGCTCAGGTTGTTGAGGCTGTAGCCCAGCAGGTACATGACGCCGAAGGTGCCGAGCAGCGACACCACGGTCGCCACCGCGGGCACGATGGTGGCGCGCGCCTTGCGCAGGAACAGGCCGACCACCAGCACCACCAGCGCCACCGAGATCATCAGCGTGGCCTCGATCTCGCGCAGCGAGGCGCGGATGGTGTTGGTGCGGTCGGAGGCGACCTGCACGTCGATGTCCTGCGGCAGCTGCGCACGCAGTTCGGGCAGCAGCTCGCGCACGCCGTCGACGGTCTCGATGATGTTGGCGCCGGGCGATTGCGTGACCAGCACGATCACCGCGGGCTCGCCGTTGAAGAGGCCCAGCGTGCGCGTGTTCTCGACGCTGTCGATCACGCGCGCGACGTCGCCCAGGCGCACCGCGGCGTTGTTGCGCCAGGCGATCACCATGTCGCGGTACTCGGAGGCGTGGCGGCCCGGCGCCGGCGTGTAGATCTGCAGCCGGCGGTCCGCGCTCTCGATCGCGCCCTTGGGGCGGTTGGCGTTGTTGGCCTGGATGGCGGCGCGCACGTCCTCGGTGCTGATGCCGAAGCGGTTGAGCGCAAAGGGCTCGAGCTCGACCCGCACCGCGGGCAGCGAGCCGCCGCCGATCTCGACCTCGCCGACCCCTTCGACCTGCGACAGGCGCTGGCTCACGATGTTGGAGACCGCCTCGTAGATCTGGCCGGGGGTGCGGGTCTTCGAGGTCAGCGCGAGGATGATGACGGGCGCCGCGGTCGGATTGCGCTTGCGATAGGTCGGGTTGCTGCGCAGGGTGGCAGGCAGGTCGGCGCGGGCAGCGTTGATCGCCGCCTGCACCTCGCGCGCGGCGCTGTCGATATTGCGGCTGAGGTCGAACTGCAGCGTGACGCGGGCCGAGCCGTTGGAGCTGGTCGATGTGAGCTCGTTGACGCCGGGGATGATGCCGAGCCTTCGCTCCAGCGGCGTCGCGACGCTCGAGGCCATCGTGCTCGGGCTGGCCCCCGCCAGGCTGGCCTGCACCGAGATCGTCGGGTAGTCGACCTGCGGCAGCGGCGACACCGGCAGCACGAAAAAGGCGACGATGCCGGCCAGTGCGATGCCGATGGTCAGGAGCATCGTGGCGATGGGGCGCTCTACGAAGGGCTTGGAGAGGTTCATTGGGCCTCTCCCGATGCGGATTCGGGACGGCGGCGGCGGGCGGTATGCCCTGGGCCGGCCGACGTCACCGGCCGCTTCGCGGCTGCCCTGCGCTGCTCGCGGTACGCGGGGTCCGCGCAAACTCGCTCCGCTTCGCTCCACTCAAACACGCGCGGCCCTTTT